>CAVROU010000002.1:0-2278630 GCA_963723045.1 uncultured Solirubrobacterales bacterium
GGGTAAGCGACTACCGAAACAGCCAACAACCCCGGAGGCCGCCATGTCAGCAACAAAGAGCAGCAACGGCATCCTCGCCGAGGACGCCCGCGAGGAGCGCGAGCGGATCGTCGAGATGCTCACCAAGGCGTACTGGATGGAGATCGAGACCGTGATGAGCTACCTCGCCGATTCGGTGAACCCGGACGGGGTGCGCGCCCAGGAGATCATCAAGTCCCTGCGCGAGGACATCCAAGAGGAGCTCGGGCACGCTACCCAGTTCGCCAACCGCATCAAGGAGCTCTACGGGATCGTCCCCGGCTCGATGGACTTCGCAGCCGAACAGTCCTACCTGCAGCCGCCCGAGCATCAAACGGACATCGTGCACGTCATCAAGGGCGTGATCGAGGCAGAGACCGGCGCGATCGACTTCTACAACGAGATCATCGAGGCGACCGAGGAGACCGATCCCGTCACCAACGACATGGTGATCGCGATCCTCCACGACGAGGAGGGCCACCGCCGCCTGTTCGAGGGGTTCCTGCGCGAGTACCAAGACCAGTCGTGAGCAGCACGACTGCCACTGGCCTGGCCACCACAGAGGAGAGCGCCCAGGCGCAGCCACGATACGCCCTGAGCTTCACCTTCGACGATGGCCCCGACGAGACGTGGACGCCGCGCGTGCTGGAGCAGCTCGCCCGCTGCGAAGTCACGGCGACGTTCTTCATGGTCGGCGAACGAGTACGCGCCCACCCCGACCTCGCCCGCACGGTGCTCGCCGCCGGCCACGAGATCCAGCTGCACTGTGACCGCCACATCCGCCACACCGAGCTCACCGAAGCAGAGCTACAGCTCGACACCGAAATGGCGCTCGACGCCCTGGCCACAGTGGACGTGCGCCCGCAGCTCTGGCGGGCCCCGTGGGGAATCTGCACCGACGCGAGCGTTCGAGTAGCCGCACAGGTCGGCCTGCAGCTCGTGCGCTGGTCGATCGACACGCACGACTGGCGCGGCGATCAGCCACACCACATGCTCGCCGACGCCCACGGCCAGCTCGCCGACGGTGGGGCGGTGTTGATGCACGACGCCATCGGGCCCGGAGCACGACGGGCCGGCTGCCAGAACACCATTGCGCTGCTACCAGCGCTCGCCGCTGCCGCCCGCGCCGACGGTCTCGCGCTCGCCCCGATGCAACACCAAGCGATCAGCCCGCCAGCGATCGAGGTGCCAGCGTGAGCGTCCAACAGCTACCCCCGCGAGCCTCCACCGCACGACTCGAGGACGCGCTCGCGCGCATCGCCCAGCGCGCCGCCGAGCTCGATCGCCAACCACGGTTCCCCACAGAGAACTTCGCCGACCTCTCTCGCCGCCGGTGCGCTCACACCCCCGCCCGATGGACTGGCGGGCGAAGCGCGGCTCGTGCGGGCAGTGGCCGCCGCCGATGCCTCGACCGCGCGCATCCTCGACGGACACCTCAACGGCATCGAGCGGCTGACCCTCACCGCCCCCGAGCCGCTGCGCTCCACCGAGCTCACCCAGATACAAGAAGGCGAGCTGCTGCTCGGCGTATGGGGCGCAGACCCAGCCGCCGGCGAGGGGCCACCCGCCCGGCTCGAGCACACCAACGGACAGCCGGTGCTGCGCGGCGTCAAGACCTTCTGCTCGGGCGCCGGCGGCGTGCAGCGCGCGCTCATCCTCGCCGCCGACCACGACGGCTCCCGCCGCCTCGTCTACCTCGACACCACCAGCAGCCAGATCAGCATCGACCGCGGCTGGTATCAGGCATCCGGGCTGCGCGCCTCAGAGAGCCACCGCGTCGAGTTCCACGACACGCCCATCCTCGCGGTCCTCGGCGGCCCCGGCGAGCTCTCACGCGAGCCCTACTTCTCCCGCGACGGCATCCGCACCTCCGCCACCTGGGCCGGGCTCGCCGACAGCATCATGCGCGAGACCATCAGCGCGCTCGACCCCGACCGAACCGACGCGGTACAAGCCCACATGCTCGGCAGGATGCGCGTCGCGCAAAGCACGATCGACCGCTGGCTCGCGCACACCACCCACAGCCTCAACCAGCCAGATGATCCGCGACCCGAGCTCGACCCGGCCGTGCTCGCCCTGGAATGCCGCATCGTCCTCACAGACGCCGCCCGACTGATCTCGACCCAGGCGGCACAGGTCTGCGGGTCACGGGCACTGATCGGCGCGAGCACCCTAGACCGCGCCCGCCGCGACCTCGACCTGTTCCTCCTGCAGCATCGGCTGGACCCCAAGATCGCAAAGCTCGGCACGCACACGCTCACCACGGAGGGAGCATGAGCGCCACCGCCGACCTCGCGCGCTTCGAGCGTCTCTACCAGCAAAGCCCCGACCCCTGGGGCTACCGCACCAGCAGCTACGAGCAAGAAAAGTACGCGGCGACGCTCGCAGCGCTGCCGAAGCAAACCCACGGCCTGGCCCTGGAGGTTGGCTGCTCGATCGGCGTGTTCACCGGCCAGCTCGCCGCGCGCTGCCAGCACGTCGTCGCGATCGACTTCTCCCTCAGCGCCCTGGAGCTCGCCCGCCGCAACCTGCAAAGTGTCAGCAACGTCGATCTGTTGCGCGCCAGCTTTCCCGAGGAAACCCCGCCTGGCTCATGGGATCTGATCGTCTGCTCAGAGGTCCTCTACTACCTGCAGCCGCCAGCGCTCGCGGACGCCATCGGCTGGATCAAGACACAGCTCAGCTTTGGTGCGAGCGTGCTCACTGTCAGCTGGCGCGGCATTGGGCGCGACGAGCCGCTGACCGGCGATGAGCTGCACGACCGGCTCGCTCGCGAGCTCGCCCGCTGGCACGCGCTTGACGCACGCCAAGAGCAGTACAGGCTCGACCGCTTCGACGGCCGATGAGCCCACGGCGGATCGTGATCGTCGGCGCCGGCCCCGCCGGCCTGGCAACCGCCCGCGCCTACCGCGAAGCAGGCGGCACGGCAGAGGTCACGATGCTCGGCAAGGAGACCCTCATCCCCTACAGCCGGCCACCGCTGACCAAGGAGTTCCTGCGCGGCGAGCTCGACGCCAGCGAGCTACCCATCGAGGAGCCCAGCTGGTTTGACGAGCACGACATCCAGCTGCGCCTCGGCTGCGAAGTCACAGCCATCGACCCCAGCACAGGCGCCGTTCACGCCGACGGATACGCGCTCAGAGCCGACGCGATCGTGCTCGCCACCGGCGCCGAACCATCCCGCCCCGACCTCCCCGGCCTGGACGACCCGCGGGTACAGACCATGCGCGAGCGACCCGACAGCGAACGCATCGCCTCACAAGCCAAGCCAGGCACCCACACCATCGTGCTCGGCACCGGCTTCATCGGCTGCGAGCTAGCCGCATCGCTCGCGCAGCGCGGCGCCCAGGTGACACTCGTCGGCCAAGAACCAGCGCCGCAGCAGCAGCGCCTCGGCGCCGAGGCCGCCGAGCGCATCGCGCGTTGGCTAGCGGACCTCGGCGTGACGCTACAGATGGGCGTGAAGGTCTCCGCCGTGCACAACGGCCGCATCGTCGCGCTCAACCACGGCGACCCAATCGAGGCCGACAACGTAGTGCTCGGCATGGGGGTTCAGCCCCGCAGCGAGCTAGCCGAGCAAGCGGGCCTTACGATCGTCAAGGGAGCGATCCTCACCGACGCGCAGATGCGAGCCCACGACCGCGTGCTCGCTGTCGGCGACGTCGCCTACGCCCACAACCTCAGCGCAGGACGACGGCTGCGCGTAGAACACTGGGGCGACGCGCTCGGCCAAGGCGAGATCGCCGGGCGCGTACTCGCCGGCCAGAACACGCACTGGCAAGACGTGCCCGGCTTCTGGTCGACCATCGGCCAGCACACCCTCAAGTACGCAGCCTGGGGCGACGGCCACGACCAATGCAGACTCGATGAGCACCCCGACGGCGCGTTCACCGTGTGGTACTCGCATCACGACAAGCTCGTCGGTGCACTAACCCACGATTGCGACGAGGACTACGAACAAGCGCAGCAGCTCATCGCGGCCGGGGGAAGCCCACCATGAACGAGCACCCGCTAGACCTCCACGGGATGCCGGCGGCCGTCGAGCTCGTACCGCCGCACCCCGAACTCCACGCAGTCGTCGTCATCCCGGCCCGAGACGAGGCGCCCCGGATCGCGGCCTGCCTGCACGCGCTCGCCAGCCAGCACGACATGCCCGCCAACAGCTACGAGGTAATCGCGATCCTCGACGGCTGCCGCGACAACACGCTCCAGGTCATCCAGCAGACCGCCCGTCTGCACGAGCAGCTCGCCATCCACACCGTGACCCTTCCGCATCCCCAAGGCGTCGGACGCGCCCGGCGCCTGGGCATGGACATCGCCTGCCGACGACTCATGAGCCTCGAACGACCTGACGGGCTGATCGCAAGCAGCGACGCCGACACGACCGTCGCCGGCGACTGGCTCTCAGCGCAACTTGCCCTCTCGCGGTCGGGCGCCGCCGCGATCGGAGGACTCATCGAGCTCGACCCCACAGAGCGAGACACGCTCGACCCGCACGCCCTCGCCGTGCGCGAACTGGGCGCCACCACGCGGCTCGCGCTCGCCGTCCAGCAGACCACAGGCGGCGCGCTCGTCGAGCACCCGCACTTCTCCGGCGCATCGCTCGCGCTGACCGCCGCCGCGTATGAGCGCTGCGGCGGACTGCCAGTACGCGCAGCACTCGAGGACGAGGCGCTAGCCCACGCGCTCACCAGGCAAGGCATCGCCATCCACCGCCCCCGCCACGTCCGGGTGAGGACCTCCGCTCGCACCGACGGGCGCGCTCCACGCGGCCTCGCGCAAGACCTCACGCGCGCAGACTGGCGAGCCCGCCGCTCCTACAACGCCAGCGAGTTCCCGCTCGACCAGTCTGCTCGCCGTCAAGCAGCACACCATCGCTCTCCTGCTGCCAGCCCGCGAAGTCGCACAAACGATCGACCCGATCGCTCGCACCGCCGCTCGGCTCAAAGACGCCGGTCTGCTCGACGAGGTGCTCGTCATCGACGCCGCCTCCCAGGACGAGACCGCCGCGATCGCCCGCCAAGCCGGGCTCCACGTCGCCCAAGAGGATGAGCTGCTGGCCGACTACGGACCCTCACAAGGCAAGGGCGACGCGATGTGGCGAGGGCTCGCCGCCACCGGCAGCGAAATCGTCGCGTTCGCCGACACAGACACCGAGGACTTCCATGAAGGATTCCTCCTCGGGCTCCTTGGCCCGCTGCTCTGCGACCCCGACATACAGCTCGTCAAGGGCACCTTCCGTCGCCCGTTCCGCAACGGCGACACCGTGCTCGCCGAAGGCGGCGGGCGCGTCACCGAGCTGATGGCAAGGCCGCTGCTCAACCTCCATGCCCCGCAGCTGGCGGTGTTCGACCAGCCGCTCGCGGGGGAGACCGCCGGCCGCCGGGGGCTGCTCGAACAGATCCCGTTCGCCGCCGGCTACGGCGTCGAGATAGCAATGCTGATCGACAGCTGGCGAACCTGCGGGCTGGACGCGCTCGCCCAAGTCGACCTCGGTCAAAGGCAAAACCGCCACCAGCCGCTGCGCGACCTCTCAGCGATGGCCTACGCCGTGCTCCTCGCCGCCCAAACCCGCTTCCTCGGGCCGGAGTTCGCCGACAGCAACGCCTGCAGCTCGATCATCCTGCCACCCACCAGCACCTCCGAGCTGATGGAGACTCGCCACGTAACCCTCGAGGAACGCCCACCGCTCATCGAACACCGTCAACGCACCGAAGGCTCGACGCATCGTCTGACCGGAGTTTTGCGGCGCCAGCACAAGGGTAGGAGGCAGAGCATGAGCGCCGAGAACGACATGACCCTGCGCTTTACCCACGCCGACCGAAAGGGAGCGCTATGAGCGAGACCGTCGCCGACCACCTGCTCAACCGGCTAGCGAACGAGTGGGGAGTGAAACGCATCTACGGCTACCCCGGCGACGGCATCAACGGCATCATGGGCGCCTTCGGCCGCGCAGATGACTGCCCGGAGTTCATCCAGGTTCGCCACGAGGAGATGGCCGCCTTCATGGCCTGCGCGCACGCCAAGTTCACAGGTGAAGCCGGCGTGTGCCTCGCCACCTCCGGTCCCGGCGCGATCCACCTGCTCAACGGCCTCTACGACGCGAAGCTCGACCACCAGCCGGTCGTCGCGATCGTCGGTCAGCAGGCCAGGCTCGGCCTGGGCGGCAACTATCAGCAGGAGGTCGACCTCACCACGCTCTACAAGGACGTCGCGCACGAGTACGTCCAGATGGCCACCGAGCCCGGCCAGATCCGTCACCTGATCGACCGCGCGATGCGGATCGCGCTCTCCGAGCGCACCGTCACCTGCGTGATCGTCCCCAACGACCTGCAGATGGAACCAGCCGTGCCGACACCACCGCACGCTCACGGCACCGTTCACTCCGGCCCCGGCTACACACCCCCGAACGTCACGCCCAACGACGAGCAACTGCGGCGCGCCGCCGAGGTGCTCAACGCTGGCGAGCGCGTAGCGATGCTCGTCGGCGCCGGCGCGCTACACGCCACCCAAGAGGTGATCGAGGTCGCCGACACGCTCGGCGCCGGGGTCGCCAAGGCGCTGCTCGGCAAGGCCGCCGTACCCGACGACCTGCCGTTCGTCACCGGCTCAATCGGCTTGCTGGGCACACGCCCCAGCTGGGACATGATGCAGGATTGCGACACGCTACTGATGGTCGGCTCCAGCTTCCCCTACTCGGAGTTCCTGCCCGAGGAGGGCCAGGCCCGCGGCGTGCAGATCGACCTGGACGGCAGGATGCTCGGCATCCGCTACCCAATGGAGGTAAACCTCGTCGGCGACAGCGCGCTCACCCTCAAAGCGCTCCTGCCGTTGCTCGAGCGCAAGGACGATCGCGGCTGGCGGGAGAAGATCGAAAAGAACATGAGCGAGTGGTGGCAGGTCATCGAGAAGCGCGCGCACGAGCCCGCCAAGCCCATCAACCCGCAGCTGATCTTCCACGAGCTCTCAAAGCGCCTACCCGATGGCGCGATCCTCACCTCCGACTCCGGCTCGGCTGCCAACTGGTACGCCCGCGACGTGCGGCTACGCGCCGGCATGATGGCCACGCTCTCGGGCACCCTCGCGACGATGGGACCGGGCGTGCCATATGCGATCGCGGCGAAGTTCGCGCACCCTGACAGGCCCGTGATCGCGCTCGTCGGCGACGGGGCGATGCAGATGAACGGGCTCGCCGAGCTGATCACGATCGCCAAGTACCGCGAGCGCTGGTCAGACCAGCGGCTGATCGTGCTCGTGCTCAACAACCGCGACCTCAACCAGGTGACGTGGGAGCAGCGCGCGATGTCCGGCGACCCAAAGTTCGTCGAGTCCCAGGAACTACCCGACGTGCCCTACGCGCGGTGGGCGGAAATGATCGGGCTGAACGGCATCCGCACCGACGACCCCGAAGCGATCGGCGCGTGCTGGGATCAGGCGCTCGCCGCCGACCGGCCCACCGTGCTCGAGGTGTGCTGTGACCCCGAAGTGCCGCCGCTGCCGCCGCACATCACGATCGAGCAGGCCCGCTCGTTCGCCTCAGCGATCCTGCACGGAGACCCCGGCAGCCGGCGGATCATCGCCCAAGCGCTGCGCCAGAAGCTGCCCGAGTTCCTGCCAGGCCGATGAGCGCCAAGCGCCTGCTGGGAAACCTGCGCCGCGGTCGCGCCCAGCGCACCCTCGCCGCCGCGACCGCTGCAAGCGCGCTGCCGCTCGGCCTGGAGATCTACTTCGAGCACTTCCGCGGCTCCTTCGGCGACAAGTGGATGTGGACCCCCGTCGCGCTCTCGCCGCTGCTCACCGCCGCCGGACTCGCGGGCGTGGGCTCCAAGCGAGCAGCGACGACCGTGCTGCCCGCTGTGTCTGCCCTGTACTGCCTGGACGGGCTGATCGGCGTCTACACCCACATACAAGGCGTACGCAAGCGGCCCGGCGGGTTCTCAGAGCCGCTCTACAACATCGTTATGGGGCCGCCGCTGCTCGCGCCGGGCTCGCTCGCCCTCGTCGGCGGGATGGGCCTCGCGGCGGCGCTCGCCGAGCGGGAGCGCTGAGGGCGATGGCGCAGGCACAGAGCTCCTCGGCCGGGCATCTCCCCAAGCAGGGCGGCGACACCACGCCGGGGCCGCCCGCAGGGCTGCCACACCAGCGCAAGGGCACCACGCCGCAGATGCGCGGGCGTTACCCCGACTACGACGTGCTGACCGCCGCCTCCCATTGGGACGCGAAGACGCGCGGAGTCGTGCTCGACCGGGTAGCGAACGTCCCACAGATCCGCCTCTTCACCGAACAGGAGGCACGCACGCTCAAAGCGTTCTGCGACGTCGTGACCGGCCAAGATGCAGAGCCACGTATCCCCGTGCTTGAGATGGTCGACGCGAAGCTCCACGCCGGCCGGCTCGACGGGTTTCGCCACCACGACATGCCGCCCGACCCCGAGACCTGGCAGCAGGTCGCGGCCAAGCTCGACGACAGCGCCCGCGAGTGCGGCTCAGACGATGGGTTCGCCGCCGCCGGCTCAGAGACCCAGCACGAGATCGTCCAGCGGTTCTCCGAAGGCAAGCTCGCTTGGGGGCTGCCCGTCACGAAGGCGTGGGGAGTGGTGATGCGCGGCGTGCTCGGTGCGTTCTACTCACATCCCTGGGCGTGGAACGAGATCGGCTTCGGCGGACCCGCCTACCCACGCGGATACGCACGGCTCGGTGCAGGGCAACGCGAGCACTGGGAGGCCCCACCGGAGTTCGCAGTCGATCCCGTGCACGATGTGCGCGAGCGGGGCGTTGAGTGAAAGAGCGTCTGCGTGTCGCCCTGAAGGGCGCAGTGCGCCCACCCGAGAACGACTCCGCGTTCCTGCTCGATCCACGCCGGCGAGGTGTGCCGGGGCGCGAGCGTATGCGCCGCTACAGCCCTGACGAGGCGGTCGACATGCTGATCGTCGGTGCGGGCGCTGGCGGCGCAACGCTCGCGCAACGTCTCGCCCGCAAGGGCTGGCGTGTGCTCGTGCTGGAGGCCGGGCCCTTCTGGGACCCTGACGAAGATTGGGTCTCGGACGAGGCGGGCGCACACCCGCTGTACTGGACCGAGGAGCGCATCATCGGCGGCGATGACCCTGTGGAGCTCGGCAAGAACAACTGCGGCCGCGGCGTCGGTGGGTCGATGATCCACTACGCCGGCTTCACCCCGCGCTTTCACCCCTCCGACTTCGAGGTCTACACCCGCGATGGAGTAGCAGCCGACTGGCCAATCTCCTACCAAGACCTGAAGCCCCATTACGAGCGCCTGGAGCGTGAGCTGCCCGTCGCCGGCGAATTCTGGCCCTGGGGCGACCCCCACGACTATCCGCACGGCCCGCACCCCGTCGGCGCCGGCGCGCTCAAGGCGTGGGAGGGGGCCAGGCGCCTGGGGATCGAGATGCGCGTCGGCCCCGTCGGCATCGCCAACGGCAGCTTCGGGCACCGCCCACACTGCATCTACCGCGGCTTCTGCCTACAGGGGTGCAAGGTCGGCGCCAAGGCATCCCCGCTCGTCACCCACATCCCCGACGCGCTGGAGCACGGCGTCGAGGTGCGCGCCGACTGCATGGTCACGCAGGATCGAGACCGACGAGTCAGGGCGCTGCACAGGCGTCACCTACTTCCACGACGGCGAGGAGCGCTTCCAGGCAGCAGAGGCGATCACTGTCGCCGGCTACTCGATCGAGACACCAAGGCTGCTGCTGCACTCCACCAGCAGCCGGTTCCCCAACGGTCTCGCCAACGAGAACGACCTCGTGGGACGCGGGATCATGGTGCAGGGCGCACCCCAGGTCGCCGGGCGCTTTCCCGAGGAGATGCGGATGTACAAGGCGCCCCCACCGGAGATCAACTGCGAGCAGTTCTACGAGACGGACCCCGGCCGCGGATTCGCCCGCGGCTTCTCGATCCAGACCGTAGGCCCTTTGCCGATCGGATGGGCCGAGCATGTCCTCGCCGACGGGCACTGGGGACAGGCACTCAGGGAGTACATGCGCGACTACAACCACTGGTACACGATCGGCTGCCTCTCAGAGCTTCTGCCCAGAGCGGAGAACCGCGTCACGCTCGCCGAGCAGACCGACCGCAACGGGATGCCCGTCGCGCGCCTGGACTACACCCAGTGCGAGAACGACCGCGCGAACATCGCCTACGCCAAGAACAAGCTCCACGAAATCCTCCACGCCGCCGAAGCGCAGGACATCCTCACGATCGACCGCTACGCCCACCTCGTCGGCGGCTGCCCCATGTCAGACAAGCCCGAGACCGGCGTCATCGACCGAGACCACCGCGCCTGGGGAATTCCCAACCTGTTCGTCTGCGACGGCAGCGTCATGCCCACGCAGGGCTCCGCCAACCCCGCGCTCACGATCATGGCGCTCGCATCGCGCCTCGCCGAGCGCTTGGGCGCAAAGCGGATCGACCCCGCCAGCACACGACCCGTCAAGAGCCGCGCATGAGCCTCCTGATCCGTACCGACTGCCGACCAATGAGCGCCCCGCCTCGCGTGTCAAACCCCGGCACGACGGGTAGGTGCAGCGGTATCCACAAACCCGAGGAGGACCAACGATGGCCAAAGATCACGGCCCCAGCGTCAAGAACGACAAACAGTACGAAGGGCTCCGCGAAAAGGGCATGAGCAAGGAACGCGCAGCGAAGATCGCCAACAGCCCAGGCTCATCCAAACGAGGCGGCAAGAGCTCAGGCTCAGGCACAAAACGCAAAGCCAGCACCCAAGGCGGCACCAAAGCGCAGAAGGCTGCCGCAGGCCGCAAGGGCGCCAAAAAGAGCAACAGCTAGACCATGCCCAAGAGTGCGACCGACAGCCACGCCGGCACCCCGAGCGGGACGCCCCTCGGCTCGCTCTCCTCGCACTACGCGCCCGGCCAAGAGCGCCCGCTCGGCTCCTACGCCATCCTGACCGGCGCGTACACCACCATCCTGGCTGGCGGCCTGATCGCTCTGCGCGTTTGTCGCCGCCAGCTGCCCGAGCGACCCACCACCGGCGACCTGTTGCTCGTCGGCATCGCCACCCACAAGCTCAGCCGGCTGCTCGCCAAGGATAAGGTGACGAGCTTCATCCGCGCGCCCTTCACTCGCTACCAAGAGTCAAGCGGGCAGGGCGAGGTCGAGGAGGAACCCTGCGGCCACGGTCTGCGCCTCGCCGTCGGAGAGCTCCTGGTGTGCCCCTACTGCCTCGCCCAATGGGTAGCCACAGCGCTCACGCTCGGACTCATCGGCGCCCCGCGCCTCACACGCCTCATCAGCTCCGTGTTCGTCGCGCACACCGTCTCGGACTTCCTGCAGGTCGCCTACCGCGCAGGCGAGGACAAGCTGTGAAAAACACCGGGCCACGGCCCCTACTGGCTCGTTTGCCACCCAGGCGCCAGGGGTAGAGGACCGACAGACCGGAAAGCTCGCCAACGAAACAGAGGGAGGCAGCAGTAAAATGGCATCCACCCAGCTAACCGGAAAGACCGTGGCCTTTCTCACCGCACAAGAGGGCATCGAGGAGGTCGAGTTCACAGAGCCCTGGAAGGCCGTAAAAGACGCAGGCGCCACGCCCAAGCTGATCGCCCCCGAAAGTGGCGAGATCCAGGCGTTCAACCACCTCGACAAGAGCTCGACATACACCGTCGATCAGTCCCTCGAGGATGCCGACGCCGACGACTACGACGCGCTAGTGCTCCCAGGCGGCGTGGCCAACCCCGACCAGCTGCGCACCGACGAGCGCGCCATCCAGTTCGTGCAGCAGATCTTCGCTGCGGGCAAGCCGGTCGGCGTCATCTGCCACGGACCCTGGACACTCGTGGAGGCAGACCTCGTGCGCGGGCGCAAGCTCACCTCCTGGCCATCCCTGCAAACCGACATCCGCAACGCCGGCGGGGAATGGCTCGACGAGGAAGTCGTTGTCGACCAGGGGCTCGTCTCAAGCCGCAAGCCGGACGACCTGCCAGCGTTCTGCTCAAAGATCGTCGAGGAGTTCGCGGAGGGCCGTCACGAAACGGCCCAGGCCGGCGCCACCGTTCCCGCGGACTAACTCCCGCTGCATAAGAGAGAAAGGTTAATCGTGGTGCGCACCTCGGTTCTGCAGATCGGCGGCGTGTTGTTTTCACACGGCCATAAACCTGCGCGAACGCATCGACGAGCTAGCGACAGCCTAGAACCAGGCAGCCGCCGCGTGCCACATGTGCTTACACACGCGGCGGTTCAGCCGCTGCGTAGCGGGGTAGAGACTAATCAAAGCACCCGAGTGACAGGAGGAAAACGATGGGCGACCGAATGCAGCGAGCGCAAGGCAAGGCCAAAGAACTCAAAGGCCGCGCCAAGCAGGAAGCCGGAGTCGCTGCCGGCAAACCAGGCACCGAGGCGCGTGGCGCTGGCGAGGAGTTCAAGGGCAAAGCTCAAAACGCGGCCGGTAAGGCACGCAGCGCCGTCAAAAAAGCAACACGCTGAGCCCGCCGACCCACATGGCAGGCCCAGAGGAGAGAACGCAAGCTCGCGACGAGAGCAGCCTTCGCGACGAGAGCAGCCTTCGCGACGAGAGCAGCCTTACAGACGTCACGATGCTGCCCGAACGACACCAGCGCGCGCCGCTCGAGTCCGCATTTGTCCGTGTGATAGCCACCAGCGGCGTCGTCGGGATCTGCGTCGCGCTCGGCGCCATCCTCACATCACAAAAGGTCGCCGGCTGGACCATCGGCCTGGTGATCGCGCTCGTCTCGGTGATCCTCAGCGCGATCCTCTGGTCCTCACGCCGACTATGAGTCCGGCCGCCTATCTAAACCGCCAGCTCTGTCGTGCGAGCACGACAGGCCGCGAGATGCGGATATAAACCCCCCGTGGATACCCGACAGCTAGGCACGGAAACGGCAAAGGGGGTGGATACGGGCGTCCCGGCAACCGCCGAACGGCCTCCAGCCACCTCATCGGTCTCGAATGGCCGCCGCAGCCATCTGCTGAGCATCACTGACTCCGCGCTCGGCTACATGTCCCTGGAGGACATGCTCTCCGAGCTTTTGGAGCGCATCCGCAGCGCGCTCGAAGTCGACACAGCAGCCGTGCTGCTGCTCGACGAGGATCGCGGCGTCCTCGTCGCACGCGCCGCACGCGGGCTGGAGGAGGAGGTCCGCCAGGGCGTGCAGATACCGCTCGCCCGCGGCTTCGCTGGCCGCGTCGCCGCCCAGGGGCGTCCGATGATCATCGAGGACCTCGACCACGCCGACGTCGTAAACCCGATCCTCCGACAGCGGGGTATCCGCTCGATGCTCGGCGTGCCCATCCACGTCGAAGGTCACGTCATCGGCGTGATGCACATCGGCACGCTCGTCAAGCGCGCCTTTGGCGAGGACGACGTGATGCTGCTGCAACTCGCCGCCGACCGCGCCGCGCTCGCGATCGACAACGCTCGCTTGTCAGAGCACCGCTCTGTTACCGCGATGATGCAGCGCTCGCTGCTGCCCGACGCGCTGCCGCAGATACCCGGTATGCGCTTCAGCGCCAAGTACCTGCCCGCTGGCTCTGGCATCAAGATCGGCGGCGACTGGTATGACGTCTTCCAACTCCACAACGGACGCCTCGCGTTCGTGATCGGCGATGTCGTCGGCCGAGGCGTGCTCGCCGCCTCCGTGATGGCCGAAATCCGCGCGAGCCTGCGCGCCTACATGATGCAAGGACACAAGCTCACCGAGGTTGTCACGATGCTCAACGAGCTGCTGGTCTCGGTGGGCAGCAACCGTGGCGCCACACTCTGCATCCTGGAACTCGATCCCGAAGCCGAAGAACTCGAAGCCGTCATTGCCGGGCACCTGCCGCCACTGCTGATTGAACCAGACGGCCACGCCCGGCTACTCGAGCAGAAGCACGGTCTGCCCGTCGGCGTGCGCATCGGACACACCTACGAAGCCTTCTGTTATCCGTTCCCGACCGGCAGCCGGCTCCTGCTCTATACCGACGGGCTGATCGAGCGCCGCGACGAGCCCATCGACCAAGGCTTCGAGCGACTCCTCGCCGCCGCCGAGATGGCAGCCAGGCGCAGCGACTCCTCGCTCGCCGACCGCGTGTACCGCACGCTGCTAGACGAGACCCTGCTCGAAGACGACGTGGCGCTCTTGGCGATCGAGACGATGCCGCTTGGAGACACCCTGGAAATGACTCTCCCAGCACGCCCCAACGTGCTCGGAGCCCTGCGCAACACACTCGGCCGCTGGCTGCGAGCTTGCGACGCCAGCGAGGACGAGCTGTTCGACATCACCCTCTCCGCCTCCGAGGCCGCCACCAACGCCATCGAGCACGCCTACGGCGCCCGCGAAGCCACCTTCACCGTGTGCTGCGAACACGCCGGCCGACAGGCGACAATCACCGTTTGCGATGTCGGCCGATGGCGCACGACTCGTCCACAAAGCGGCGGCCGGGGGCTCCAGATCATGCGCTCGCTCGTGGACGACGTGAAGATCGACAGCGACCAACACGGAACCGTCGTGACCATCACCAAGCGGCTCTCCCACCAAGCATGAGCCCACTCAACATCGAACGGATCGACGGAGTGCCCATCGCACACATCCACGAAGACATCGACGCCGCCAACGCCACTGTCACCCAACAGCAACTGGCCGACGCGCTCGGCCCCGACGCCTCAAGCCTCATCATCGACCTCAGCGAGACGCGCTACCTCGATAGCGCAGGTATCGACATGCTGGTACGCCTCAGCGACCGCCTCGACCACCGCCGCGCCAAGCTCATCCTCGTGATCCCCGACACCTCACAGCTAAAGCGCCTCGCCACGATCGTGGGTCTGTCCGATGCGATCGTCATCCACCCAAGCCTCCCAGAGGCACGGCAAGAGGCCGCCAAGCGCCCGCCGGGACAGGCCGTCGCGCACCCCCCCGCATGCGGCCGCGAACCACCACCGGCTGACCACAGCCTCTGAAGCCGCCACGATCGCGGCGAACGTCGCTGGACGGGCAGTAGACTTCCCCAGCAACCACTACCGCCCGTCATGGCCGAAGAACCTCCCCGACCCCAAACACAGAAGAGCCTCGCCACCACCGCACCCGCTTACAATCCACAGGTGACGCGCTCCCCCCAAAAACAGAGGGTGAAGGTGAACAGTCAGCATCCCTACCTGACCATCGAGGTGACGAGTACACCGGAGGCTCACACCGTCGCCCTGAACGGCGAAGCGGACCTCTTGGGCGCCCCCAACATCGAAGCGGCCCTCGCAGACGCTGCCACAGGCGAAGCACAACGCATAGTCGTCGACCTCAGAAACCTCACGTTCATCGACTCAAGCGGCCTACGTGCACTCATGGGAGGCCACGAACAGTGCATCGCCCGAGGCCACGAGCTGCGGATCATCCCCGGCCCAGCGAACGTACATCGCCTGTTCGAGCTCAGCGGGATGAACGAGATCCTTCCCTTCTGCGACCCCGAGCTCGCGGGCGACGTCCCGCCGAGCGACGATCCCCAGATCTAGCCGCCCGCGCTAGCCCTGGGCGATGCTGAGGCCCAGCCAGACGATGACCAGCGCCAGCAGGCGACGCCCTGTACGCGCGGATCGTCCAGGACGCCTGCGATGGCGGGCTCAGCGCGGCGGATGTGGCGCGCGTGGTGGGCGTGGGCGACAGGCAGGTGCGCAACTGGTCGGCTGGAGCGAGCGCACCTCGAGGGCCGAGTAGGGACAGGCTACTCGAGCTGCACTATGTGACCAGGCAGTTGCGCGAGGTCTATACGCGCGAGGGGGCAGAGATCTGGCTGCACGGGCGCAAGAGAAGCCTCGGCGGGCGGCGCCCGATCGACTTGCTCTCCGAAGGCGAGTTCGATGAGGTGCTTGACGCGATCGAGCAAATGAACGCGGGGGCGATGTGAGGCACGGCGAACTACTCGCCGCCATCTCCGACCTCGACCCTGCGGAGGTCACGGGAGACTTCGAACGCCACTGCGGCTTGCGCTGGGAGGATCTGACGCCAAGCGCCGCGGGCGGACGGTGGGGGGCACGCAGGGCCTTCGAGGTGCTGTAACCTTGGCAGGCCCCGCGAGAGCGTCGTAGTGGAGGCATACAGGCATCTCGTCGACGACGAGCTCGACCTGCCGGGCGAGCTCGCGGCAGCCGTGATCGAGCGCCGCGTGCTGACCTGCGAAGTGGGGGTAGACAACATCCTCGACCTGCGCCCCCAAAAGGCTCGCACCACAGTCGGCATCGGCGACAACGACCTATTTTCAGAGCCAGGGGAATACAGACGCTGCCAAGCGATAGGCGCCGCAGCCCACCAACTCGGCCGCTAGGGCGTGATCGCCCCCTCAGCCAGCCGACTCGGCGAGACGCTTGCCCTCTTCAGCACAAATCTCCCAGTAGGGCGGTGGCCGACGGTGAAGACCCGTGATATCTGGCGAGGTCTTCCCCCCGATCCTCGCCGACTGCGCGCTGTCGAGGACACCGCCTGACACCGCCAGAGAGC
Source organism: uncultured Solirubrobacterales bacterium (assembly GCA_963723045.1). GTDB lineage: Bacteria > Actinomycetota > Thermoleophilia > Solirubrobacterales > Solirubrobacteraceae > Palsa-744. Next base: position 16,481 of record CAVROU010000002.1, read on the forward strand.
TGAGCCGCTTCGATCCGAGGTCGTCGAGCGCTACCGCAGCCAAACGGGCTGCTCGTGCATCACGAACGCACCATATGGATTGCAGCGAGTGTTGCCACGGTATTTGCTCCGCGCACAATTATGGGGGCTGATCTGATGTCAACCCATATACCAGCGGATTTGCAGGGATTTTCTATGCGCCCGAGTGGACTCGAACCACCACCACGTTTACACATGACAAGGCCCTCAACCTTGCGCGTCTACCAATTCCGCCACGGGCGCAGAGAGGCGCCGAGTATAGCCCGCGCCCACCCGCGGCGCCGGTGCCGACCCTGCGAGCGGGCCCGCAGTCGGCCCGCGTCGCTCCGGGCGAGCTTGCATCCGTCCACGGGGGGCGCTAGTGTACGAACACATGTTCGTTGTCCGACCTCATCCACCCGAACTGGGAGCTCACTGGAAATGGATCTGACCAAGCGGCAGCAGGAGATCTTCGACTTCATTCGCAAATACTCCGCCAAGTACGGCTACCCGCCGACGGTGCGCGACATCGGCAAGGCCGTCGGGCTGGCGTCCTCCTCGACCGTGCATGCCCATCTGGCCAACCTCAAGAAGATCGGCCTGCTGCGGCGGGATCCCTCCAAGCCGCGCGCGATCGAGCTGCTCGACCGGGCGATGGAGAGCGCGGTGGACAGTGTGCGCTCGATCGTGCGCCCCGAAGGGCTGCCCCTGCTGGGCTCGGTTGCCGCGGGTCAGCCGGTGCTGGCCGAAGAGAATGTCGAGGAGCTCATCCCCGTCCCCGACGCGGCGGGCGGCGCGAAGGGCGAGTACCTGCTGCGCATCCGCGGCGACTCGATGAAGAACATCGGCATTCTCGAAGACGACCTGGTCGTCGTCTCCCCGCAGGACACCGCCCGCGACGGTGAGATCGTCGTGGCGCTGCTGGGCGAGGAGGCCACCGTGAAGCGCTTCTTCCGCGAACCGGACCACATTCGCCTGCAGCCCGAGAACGAGACGATGGAGCCGATCCGCAGCAAGGAGGTCAAGGTGCTCGGTCGCGTGGTGGGGCTGCTGCGGAGTATGTGAGCATGGGCGGTGCACGCGCGAAGTGTGCGCGGGTACAGCCGAGCGAAGGCGTCGAGTGGTTCCTGTGTGCCATCCCTTCACAAGCCCACCCCCGCGCGCTACCGTCCAAGGGCAGGCCAAGCAGCCGCGGACGCCCGAGGGCGTTCGAGGAAAGTCCGGACATCGAAGGGCAGGGTGGTCGAGGAATCGACCCGGGGAAACTCGCGGGAAAGTGCCACAGAAACAAACCGCCTCCGGCCGTCCCACGTGAACGGCCGGCGGCAAGGGTGAAATGGTGCGGTAAGAGCGCACCAGCGTCGCGGTGACGCGGCGGCTGGGCAAACCCCACCCGATGCAAGGCCAAACAGGACCGTTTGCAGGCTGCCCGCCAAGGTCCAGGTAGGCCGCTCAGATGGATGGCTGCTCACGACAGGATCCGGCTTACGGCACTGCTAAGGAAAAGCCCCGCTCCGGCGGGGCTTTTCTATGCGCGGCCCGGCCTTGGGGTGCGCCGGCTCTTCGCCGAGTGCTCGGAGATGTCGGAGCATGGGGTGCTTCGGTGGGCCGCCGCTGGGCGGCTACCCCGTCTGACCGTCTACGCCCGGACCAGCTCGTCGTGCTGGAACTCTTCGAGCACGCCAAGCATCACATCGGCCTCGCACTCCACCATCGAGGGCCACTTCTTTTCCGGATGCTCGTCGAGCGTCTTCAGGCCGTTGCCGGTGATCATCGCGACGACCGTCTCATCGGGGTCGAGCACACCGGTGATCGCCAGCTGCTTGAGCACCGCGATCGTGGTGCCCCCGGCGGGCTCGGTGAGAATGCCCTCGGTTTCGGCCAGCAGGTCGATGCCCGCGAAGATCTGCTCGTCGCTTACGGCGCCCGCGGAGCCGTGACGGGTGGCGACGGCGTCGATCACGAGGCCGCCGTCGCCCGGCGAACCGATGGCCAGCGAGTGGGCCATTGTCGTCGGCTTGCAGGGGTGGATTTTGGAGTCGTGTTCGAGGATCGCCTCGGCGATCGGCGCGCAGCCCTGCGGCTGGGCGATGTGCAGCTTCGTCCCATCCGTCTGCGCGAGCCCGACGGTCTGCAGCTCCTGCAGGCCCTTGTGGATACGGGATGAGAGCGTTCCGCCGGCGGCGGCCGTGACGATGTGCTGTGGCGCCTGCCAGCCGAGCTGCTCGACGATCTCATAGGCCACCGTCTTGGCGCCCTCCGCGTAGAAGGGGCGCAGGGTGATGTTCGCGAACTCCAGCCCGCTCATCGCCGCGACGGCGCGGCACTGGCGGTTGGCTTCGTCGTAGTTGCCCTCCACCTGGCACACCTTCGCGCCGAGCGCGCGGCACGCACGCGCCTTCGTGGCCTCCAGGCGATTCGGGTAGAACACGTAGGCCGTGACGCCCGCCTTGGCGGCGAGTGAGGCCACGGCCGTGCCGACGTTGCCAGTGGATACACAGCCGATCTCCTTCTTGCCCAGCTCCAAGAGGCGCGCGACGGCCATCGAGACGACGCGGTCCTTGTAGGAGAGGCTCGGGCGGGAGGTCGAGTCGTCCTTGATGTAGAGCTTGCGCAATCCCAGCTTCGCGCCGAGCTGGTCGGCGGGGATCAGGGGCGTGAAGCCCGCGAACTGTCCCACCCGCGCCTCGGCGCCCCGGTCGAGGATCGGCAGGAGCTCCTCCAGGCGCCAGATATTCCAAGGACGCGACCTATCCTCCTTCAAGTCCTTCAAGGCGTCCCGCGCGCGCGCGTAGTCGTAGTCGACGTCGTAGCAGCGCCCGCACTGCGGGCAGAAGGCCTCGGTATGCGTGATCGGGAAGCGCTCGTCGCAGGCCCGGCACACCAGTCCGGTGACGCACGAGCGCGTGCGCGATGGGCCGTCGATGGGGGGGAGGGGTGCCGTGCTCATCCTGTTGCCCTGCCCCACATGATCGCAGCTCTCCCGGCCGGGTTGGAGGAGTAGGCGTAAACAGCTGGATCGAACGGCTGCATCGCCCGACAGACCTTAGATCTGTGCGCCCGGCGCACTTGTGACTGTTTCTGTTACCTCTACGGCGTCCCCCGGGCGCACCAAGCCGCCGTCTCCCGCGGGCAGAACGCTCGCGTCGCCCCGCGGCCAGGGCACGTCCACAGTCTCATCGCCGAGCCCCGAGGCCAGCCACAGCTCCTCGCCGGTATGTGGCGCGAACGGCGTGAGCATCTGCGCGAGGAGCGCCAGCGCACGCACCAGCGCCTCGTGGTTCTCCCGGCCGAGCGGGCCGCCAGTGCGCTCGCGTACGCGGGTGTCGTAGTCCTTGAGGCGGTCGAACAGGCGCATCGTGTTGCGCACCGCCTTATGCATCTCAAGCTCGGTCATGTCCTGTGTGATCTTCTCGACCGCCGTCGCGCACCATTTCTCCAGGCGCGCGCGCAGGAACTCCGTGCGATAGGCCGTCGCGCCGTCCAGCGGCTCGTGCTCGGCGGCGAACTGCGCGTGCGCGAACTGCCACAGCCCGTGCAGGAAGCGATGGCAGTGCTGCACCGTGCTGTCGTCCCAGTTCAGCGACTTCTGCGGGCGCGCCGCATAGAGCACCGCCAGGCGCAGCGTGTCCGCGCCGAAGCGCTGCAGCAGCTCGTCGGGGTCGACGACGTTGCCGAGGTGCTTGCTCATCTTGCGCCCCTCGCGGATCACCATCTCATGGAACAGGCAGCCGGCGAATGGCTCGCCGTCGGCGAGGAAGTCGAGCGGGCCGATATCGCGCAGTGCCTTGGTCACCACGCGCTGGTCGAAGACGAAGTTGCCGCTGTCCGTGCCCGCCACCAAGCGCTCAGAGGGCAGCCAGTAGCGCAGGTCCGCCAGCGCCAGGATGTCCTCCAGCGGGCGCTCGCGCTCGCTCGCGGGCACGCACGCGGGGATCCACAGCCACAGCGCGTCGAAGTGGCAGTCCAGCGTGTCCGTCTCGCGTTTGCCGGCTCCCCCACAGCCGGGGCAGACGGTGTTGACGAAGTCCTCCCTTTCGGCCAGCGGGTTGCCCGTGCCCGTGGGCTTCAGGTCGAGCGGCAGCTCCACGGGCAGCTGCTCCATCGGCACCGGCACCGCGCCGCAGGCCTCGCAGTAGACGATCGGAATCGGCGTCCCCCATGAGCGCTGGCGCGAGACGGTGAAGTCGCCGGCTCGGTAGCGCACGGCCGGACGCGTCGGTGTTGACGTTGGCGTTGAAGAAGAAGAGGAGGAGGCCGCCGGCTGGGCCGGGCCGGGCGGACCCAAGTCTGGCCCGGATGGGTCGGTATGTGTGTCGGACAAGCGCTGCGCGATTACCGCATCGGTGCGATCCTGCTCGGGGATTCCCAGCACGGCCGTGGCCCCGAAGCGCCCGTCGACCACGGGCGAGACGAGCAGCGGCAACGGCTCGCCTCCGCCCGGCGCCTGCAGCGTGCGGCCGGTGTCCACGAGAGGCGCCACCTCGGCGTCGCGTGCGCTGCGCTCACCGCCGCCCGAGCGCAGCTCCTCGAGCTGCTCCTGTATCTCAGCGCCCGCGGCCCACGCCTCGATGGCGGGGTGTTTGGGCGAGATCAGCACGAACCGCGCCTGCTCCACGGCGTCGGCGTGGGGCGTGAACACGGTCAGCTCCAGTCCGTCCTCTGCGGCGAGCTCCAGCTCGACCCCGTCGACACGCCCGAGCACGAAGCGCTGGCTCGCAAGCGAGGTGTCGTCCCAATTGCGCAGCTCCGCGAGGCGGCGGTCGTTCTCCTCTACATAGGCGCTCACGCGCAGGAACCACTCCGGGCGCTGGATCAGCCGCACGGGGTTGTGGCAGCGCCAGCAGGTCCCGTCCTCGACCTGGATCGTGGCGAGCGTCGTCTGGCAGGTGTCGCACCAGTCGACGGTGCCGACCCCGTGGTAGATCAGCCCGTGCTCGCGCAGCGTGAGGAAGAGCCACTGCGACCAGCGATACATCACCGGGTCCGAGCTCATAAACGTGCGCTCCCAGTCGAAGCTGAACCCGAGCCGCTCCAGCTGGCCGGTCATGTGCGTGGCGCAACGCTCCACCCACTCGCTCGGCGACTCGCCGCCGGCAATCGCGCCCAGCTCGGCCGGTAGCCCGAAGGCGTCGAAGCCGAACGCGAACAGCACCTTCTCGCCGCGTCCGCGCTGAAAGCGCGCGTAGGCATCGCCGATCGCGTAGCTGCGCACGTGCCCGATGTGGATGTTTCCGGAGGTGAAGGGCGCCGAGGGCTTGATGTACTCGCCTGCACCCGCCTGCCCCTCCCCGATCGGGGGCGTGCGGAAGGCGCCGCGCTCGCGCCAGGCCTGCTGGCGGCGTGCCTCGATCGCGCTGGGCTCATAGGTCGGGAGGGCGCCGGGGCTCATATCAATCGAGCATATCGTCGGGTGTGCCCGTCCCCTGCGGCTGTCATGATGCTGCCATGGACGTGGAAATCGGACGCGGCAAGACCGGCCGCCGCGCATACGGCTTCGATGACATCGCGATTGTGCCCTCACGGCGCACACGCGACCCGGACGACATCGATATCTCCTGGAAGCTGGGGCCCTACCAGTTCGAGCTGCCGATGATGGCCTCCGCGATGGACGGCGTCGTCTCGCCCACCACCGCCGGACTCGTCGGGCGTCTCGGCGGGCTGGCGGTGCTCAACCTGGAGGGCATCTTCACACGCTACGAGGACGCCGAGGAGCAGCTTGCACGGATCGCCTCGCTGCCCAAGGATGCGGCCACGCGCGAGATGCAGGACATCTACCGCGCCCCAGTCCAGCCCGAGCTGATCGCCCAGCGGATTCGCGAGATCAAGGAGCACAAGGTCGTCGTCGCGGCGTCTCTGACTCCCCAGCGCGTGCGCGACCACTACGAGCTGGCGCTCGAGGCCGGGCTCGACGTGCTCGTCATCCAGGGCACGGTCGTATCCGGCGAACACGTGTCCACCGTTTCCGAGCCCCTGAACTTGAAGGAGTTCATCCCCTCGCTGGAGGTCCCCGTGGTGGTGGGCGGCTGCGCCTCCTACCACACGGGTCTGCACCTGATGCGCACCGGCGCCGCCGGCGTGCTCGTCGGGGTGGGACCGGGCGCCGCCTGCACGACGCGTGGCGTGCTCGGCATCGGCGTGCCCCAGGCGACGGCCATCGCCGATGTGGCGCACGCCCGCTCCACGCACATGCTCGAGACGGGCGAGTACTGCCAGGTGATCGCCGACGGCGGGATGCGCAACGGAGGGGACGTCTCCAAGGCGATCGCCCTCGGCGCCGACGCCGTGATGATCGGCTCGCCGCTGGCTCGTGCTCACGAGGCTCCCGGCCGCGGGTATCACTGGGGCATGGCGACCTTCCATCCCACGCTCCCGCGCGGCGCGCGCGTGGCGACGACGCAGAACGGCACGCTCGAGGAGATCCTCGTCGGCCCGGCGCGCGAGAACGACGGCACCTTCAACCTTTTTGGCGGGCTGCGCACCTCGATGGCTACCTGCGGGCACAAGGACCTCGCCGAGTTCAACCGCGCCGAGGTCGTCATCGCGCCCAGCCTGCAGACCGAGGGCAAGCAGCTGCAGCGCGACCAGGCCGTGGGGATGGGCTCCAACGGGAAGGCCGCCGCAGCCGCTGTCGTCAATGACTGACGCGCCCGTCACGGCTCCAAAACCGCCGACCGCGGAGTCGCTCGCCGCGCCTGCCATCGAGTCCGAGACTGCCCCTGCCACGGAGTTGCACGCGGCGCCCGGCACGGAGTCCCATGTCGCGCCGGCCACCGAGTCCGACGCCGCGCCCGGTGCGCGTCTGCCCTCGCCGCCAGCAGCCACCGAAGAGATCGTGGTCCTCGACTACGGTGGCCAGTACTCCCAGCTGATCGCCCGCCGCGTGCGCGACTGCGGCGTGTTCTCCGAGCTGCTTCCCCACCACGTCGGTCTGGAGGAGGTCGCGAAGCGAAAGCCGCGCGGCATAATCCTCTCCGGCGGCCCCGCCTCCGTGTATGAGCCGGGGGCGCCCCACCTGGAGCGCGGCCTGCTGGAGCTGGGCGTACCAGTGCTGGGCATCTGTTACGGCATGCAGCTGCTCGTCCACGAGCTCGGCGGTCGCGTCGAGCAGGCCGAGGTGGGGGAGTTCGGCCGCTCCGATCTCTCCGTCTCAGACCCGGGCGTGCTGCTCGCGGGGATGCCGCGCGAACAGACCTGCTGGATGTCCCACCGCGACACGGTCTTTGCCCCGCCGCCTGGATTCACGGCATTGGCCTCCTCGTCCGTCTCGCCCGTCGCGGCGGCGGAGGACGTGCAGCGAGCCATCTACGGCATCCAGTTTCACCCCGAGGTCGTGCACACGCCCTACGGGCAGGAGATCCTCACGCGCTTTCTCACCGAGATCTGCGGCTGTGAGCGCACTTGGTCGGCGGCCTCGATCGCCGAGGAGCAGATCGCGCGCATCCGCGCGCAGGTCGGCACGGGCAGGGTCATCTGCGGGCTTTCCGGCGGTGTGGATTCCTCGGTTGCCGCGCTGCTCGTGCACCGTGCCGTGGGGGACCAGTTGACGTGCGTGTTCGTCGACCACGGGCTGATGCGCAAGGACGAGGGCGAACAGGTCGTGAGCGCCTTCCGCGACACCTTCAAGGTGCCGCTCGTGGCGGTCGACGCCGAGCAGCGCTTCCTGGAGCGCCTGCGCGGGGTGACCGAGCCCGAGGCCAAGCGCAAGGCGATCGGCGCCGAGTTCATCCGCGTCTTCGAGGAGGAGGCCGCCCGTCTCGACGCCACCCACGGCGAGGGCGTGCGCTTTCTGGTGCAAGGCACCCTCTACTCCGACGTGATCGAGTCAGGTGGCGGCACGGGCGCGGCCACGATCAAGTCCCACCACAACGTCGGCGGCCTGCCCGAGGACCTCGAGTTCGAGCTCGTCGAGCCGCTGCGTGCCCTGTTCAAGGACGAGGTGCGCGCCGTGGGCGCCGAGCTGGGCCTGCCCGAGCGCCTGGTCTGGCGCCAGCCCTTCCCGGGCCCGGGCCTTGCGATTCGCGTCGTCGGCGGGGAAGCCACCAAGGAGCGCCTGGACGTGCTGCGCGAGGCCGACCACATTCTGCAGGAGGAGATCCGCAAGGCGGGGCTCTACCGCGAGCTGTGGCAGTCCTTCTGCGTGCTCCCCGACGTGCGCACCGTGGGCGTGCAGGGGGACGAGCGCACCTACGGCTACGTCGTCGTCATCCGGGCGGTGACCAGCGACGACGCGATGACAGCCGACTGGGCGCGCCTGCCCTACGACCTGCTCGAGACGATCGCCTCGCGCATGATCAACGAGTTGCGCGAGGTCAACCGGGTGGTCTTGGACATCACCTCAAAGCCACCAGGCACGATCGAGTGGGAGTAGCTGTTCCGCCCGGCGCATGCGCCGGGCGGCGCCACCGCACATGTGCGGTGGCGGGAACGGCCACATGTGGCCGTTCCCGGGAGGGGCGCATGCGCCCCTCCCGCAGGTCCGCATGCGGACCTGCCCCAATCCCCTATGATGTGCGTCTCGCCGCGCGCGACTGGATGCGTGCGGCCTTTTTCACGCCATGAAGACCTACGTCGCCAAGCCCACAGACCGCGAGCGCAACTGGCTCGTCATCGACGCCAACGGCAAGACCCTTGGCCGCATGGCGACGCAGATCGCCGATGCACTGCGCGGCAAGCGCAAGCCCGAGTACACCCCGCACATCGACACCGGCGACTTCGTCGTCGTCGTCAACGCCGAGAAGGTCGCCGTCACCGGGAACAAGCGCGCGGACAAGCGCTACTACCGTCACTCCGGCTACCCCGGCGGTCTGCGTTCGCGCACCTTCGAGGAGATGCAGGCCCGCCGCCCTGAGGAGATCATCCGCTTGGCCGTCAAAGGGATGATGCCCCGCAATCGCCTCGCGCGTAAGCAGATCACCAAGCTCAAGGTGTATGCCGGTCCGGATCACCCGCACGTGGCGCAGAAGCCCGTGCCGATGGAGGTCGAGGCCTGATGGCCGACGAGACACCCGACGCGCCTGAGGAGCCGACCGCCGTCCCCAGCGAGGAGGCCGCCGAGATCGCCGGCTCCGTCGAGGACGCCGCGCTGGAGGCCTTCGAGGAGGCCGCCGCGGCCGGTTCCGCGCCCGAGCCGCCTCCCGAGCTTGTCACCGAGGTCGGTGGACCCGCCGTGCCGACCGAGGACGCCGCGGAGATCGCCGGGGTGACCGAGGACGCTGCCCTGGAGGCCTTCGAGGAGGCCAACGCGCCCACCGAGGCCGCTGCGCCCGCCGAGGCCGCCTCCGAGCTGCGCGCCGCTAACGCCCCCGCCGAGGCCGCCGCGCCCACCGAGGTCGCGCCTCCGAGCTGCTGCGCGACTGAGGCTGCTGCGCCCGCCGAGGCAGCCGCCGACGAGGAGGAGCGCCGAGGACGAGGACGAAGAGGAGCCTGCACCCCGCGTCAAGCCCGCCGTGCCCGGGGCGCACCTGGAGGTGGACATCGTCCCCGAGGGCGCCGACCCGCTTGGCCGCGGCGAGCGAGCCCGTCGACCCCTACGCGCTCGAGGAGGAGCCGCAGATCGAGGCTCGACACGGCCGAGGACGAGCCGCTCGCCGAGCCGATCTCCACCGCCGCAATCGACCTGGCCGCCGGCGCGCGCTACCGCGCGACGGGCAAGCGTAAGACCGCCATCGCCCGCGTCACCCTGCGCCCCGGCACCGGCACCTACATCGTCAACGGACGCACGCTGGAGCAGCACTTCACACGCGACACCCTGCAGCGCAACATCCGCCAGCCGCTCGAGACCGTCGGCTATCAGGACCGCATGGACGTAGTCGCGCGCCTGCACGGCGGCGGCATCTCCGCGCAGGCCGGCGCGCTGCGCCACGGCGTCTCGCGTGCGCTGCTCGAGGCCGACCCCAACCTGCGCGGCGAGCTCAAGCGCCGCGGCTTCCTTACGCGTGACTCCCGTGCCAAGGAGCGCAAGAAGGCCGGCCTGAAGAAGGCGCGCAAGCGTCCGCAGTTCTCCAAGCGTTAGAGGAGCCTCGCATGGCGGGACGTCTGTTCGGGACCGACGGCGTCCGCGGCGTCGCGGGCGAGCTGCTCAGCGCCGAGCTGGCGCTTGCTCTCGGACGCGCCGCCACCCACCAGACAGGCGCAGAGCGCCCGCAGGTGCTGATCATCCGCGACACCCGCGAGTCCGGCGAGATGCTGCAGGCTGCGATGGCCGCCGGCATCAGCTCCGCCGGTGGGGACACGCTGCTCGGCGGCGTGCTGCCCACTCCCGCCGCGCCGCTCCTGATCGCGCGCTACGGGTTCGACCTCGCGGTCGTGCTCTCGGCCTCGCACAACCCCTACCACGACAACGGCATCAAGTTCTTCGCCGCCGACGGCTTCAAGCTGGGCGACGCCGCCGAGGAAGCGATCGAAGTGGAGCTGGCTCAGCCCGGGTCCTCGAACGGGACTCGGCGCCCGAACCTTCGGTCACGTGCGCGAGCTGCGCGGCACCGGCGAGGACTACCTGCGCGAGCTGCACACCCGCTTCCAGGACCTCGACCTGGGCGGGCTGGACGTGCTGCTTGACTGCGCCAACGGCGCCACCCACCGCGTCGCGCCGGAGATCTTCAGGCGCCTCGGCGCCAACGTGACACGTGGTCGGCCGACGCACCCGACGGGCGCAACATCAACGCCGGCTGCGGCTCCACCCACGTCGAGCAGCTCGCCGAGCAGGTGCGCGCAGGCGGCCATGCCATCGGCTTCGCCTTCGACGGCGACGGCGATCGTGTGCTCGCCGTAGACGGCGACGGACAGGTAGTCGACGGTGACGAGCTGATGGCGCTCGCCGCGCTGCACCTGCACCGCGCGGGGCGTCTGCCCGGTGGTGGGGTCGCGGTGACGGTAATGACCAACTTCGGCTTCCACACTGCCATGGCACAGGCCGGAATCGAGGTCGTCGAGCACTAAGGTCGGCGATCGCTACGTACTGGAGGAGCTCCGCGCGCGCAACTGGGCGCTCGGCGGCGAGCAGTCCGGCCACATCATCGAGATGGGCTTCAACCGCTCCGGCGACGGCATCGCCAGCGCGCTGCTGGTGCTGGAGGCACTCGCCGGGCGCACGCTCGCCGAACGCGACGCGATGGCGAAACTCCCCCAGCGCCTCGTCGGCATCCGCGTGAGAGACCGCAGTGCCTACGAGCACGCCGAGGACGTCAAAGCGGCGGTCGACGATGCCGACGAGGAGCTGGCAGGCCGCGGTCGCGTGCTCGTGCGCCCCAGCGGCACCGAGCCGCTGATCCGCGTGATGGTAGAGGCGCCCACCGACGACGAGGCCGACGAGGTATGCACTCGTCTCGCCGCGCTTGTCGAGCGCGAGCTGGCCTGAGCGACGACGTCCAAAGGCGTCCACCACATTTGAGTCGGGCGCCCGGCCGCTGGTATCGTCGAGCGCGTGTGCGGCATCGTTGGCTACGTCGGCGGCCGGCCCGTGCGGGACTTGCTGCTCGCCGGTCTGCGCCGGCTCGAGTATCGGGGCTATGACAGCGCCGGCATCTCCGTGCTCGGCGAGGACCGCATCGAGGCGGTGCGCGCCGTCGGCAACCTCGACGCGCTGCAGGCCAAGCTCGGCGCTCAGGCTGCGCAGCGCGAGGGCGGCACCGTCGCGCTCGCCGTGCGCCCCGCCACGACAGGCATCGGCCACACCCGCTGGGCCACGCACGGCACGGGTCAGCGAGGAGAACGCGCACCCCCACTACGACAGCGGCGACCGCGTGCACGTCGTCGTCAACGGCATCGTCGAGAACTACATGGCGCTTAAGGAGCGCCTCATCGGCGAAGGCTGCCACTTCACCTCCGAAACCGACGCCGAGGTGATCGCGCACCTGATCGCCCACCACCACGACGGCGATCTCGCCGCCGCCGTGCGCGCGGCCTACGCCGAACTGGAGGGCCACTACGCGTTCGTCGCGATGTCCCTGGATGAGCCCGACACCCTCGTCGGCGCGCGCAAGGAGTGTCCGCTCGTGATCGGCCGCGGTGAGGGCGAGCAGTTTGTCGCCTCCGCCGTCGCCGCATTCCTGGCGCAGACCCGCACCGTGCAGTACATCGAGAACGGCGAGGTCGTCGTGCTCACGCCCGCGGGCGTCCGCATCGAAACGGCCGACGGCCACGAGGTGCACCGCGACCCCGTCGAGGTCGACTGGGACGAGGACACCGCCGAGAAGGGCGGCTATGAGACCTTCATGCTCAAGGAGATCCACGAGCAGGCCGACGTCGTCGCCGAGGCGATCGCCGATCGCACCGCCCGCGGCGACGGCGTGGACCTCGACGAGGAGGGCGCCCTGGAGGAGAGCATCCTCGCCGGCGTAGAGCGCATCGTCATCGTCGCCTGCGGCACCTCCTACCACGCCGGTCTGATTGGCCGCTACGCGATCGAGGAGTGGGCGCGCATCCCGGTCGAAATGGACGTCGCCTCCGAGTACCGCTACCGCAACCCCGTCGTCGGGCCCGGCGACCTGGTGATCGGAATCTCGCAGTCCGGTGAGACCGCCGACACGCTCGCCGCGATGCGCCTCGCCCGCGAGCGCGGCGCCACGGTCCTGGCGATCACCAACGTGATGGGCTCGCAGGCCACGCGCGACGCCGACGGCGTGCTCTTCACCCGCGCCGGCCTGGAGATCGGCGTCGCCGCCACCAAGACATTCGTCTGTCAGGTCGCCGTCATCTATCTCCTCGGCCTGCGCCTCGCCGAGCTGCGCGGCACGCTCGCACCCGAGCGTCTCGCCGAGCTCGTCTCAGAGGTCAAGCGCCTGCCGCACTGCATCAGCGAGATCACCGGCTCCGCCGAGCTTGGCGAGCAGATCGCCCGCATCGCCGACGCCGAGTTCGACAAGGAGTTCTTCCTCTACATCGGCCGCCACGTCGGCTTGCCCGTCGCGCTCGAGGGCGCCCTGAAGCTCAAGGAGATCTCCTACATCGCCACCGACGCCTACGCCGCCGGCGAGATGAAGCACGGGCCGATCGCGCTGCTCGACGACTCCACACCCGTCGTCTGCGTCGCCACCGACTCGCCCGTGCTGGAGAAGCTCGTCTCTAACATGCAGGAGGTCCGCGCCCGCGGCGCTCACGTGATCGCCATCACGACCGCCGGCAACGATGAGGTCACCAAACACTCCGACGCCGCCCTCGCGGTGCCCGCGATCGACTGGATGCTGCAGCCGATCCTGGCAGTCATCCCCCTGCAGCTGCTCGCCTATGAGATCGCGCGGCGACGGGATCTGAACGTCGATCAGCCGCGCAACCTCGCCAAGACGGTGACGGTGGAGTAGGCGTTAGCATCGCCGGGATGACACCGCCAGATTGGCTGCTCCCGCTCCTTGACGCCGAGCAGATGCGAGCAGTCGATCGATGGGCGATCGACGAGCGTGGTGTCCCCTCACTGGACCTGATGGAGCGCGCCGGTGAAGCTGTCTGTCGGGCGATCGAAGATCTGCTTCAGGCGGACGACGATCTGGTCCCGAACGGGCCGGTGCTGGTGGTCTGCGGCAAGGGCAACAACGGCGGCGACGGTCTCGTGGTTGCGCGCCTGCTGTGTGAGGCCGGTCTCGAGGTGACGGTGCTCTCCACGGCGCCGGCGGACGAGCTCTCCGGCGACGCCGCCACCAATCTGGCTCGCCTGCCGGATGGTCCGCCGCTTCAGCTGCTCGGCGAGGCCGGCGGGGACGGGGAGCAAGTGGAAGGCGGGAGTGCCCTGCGCGACGGCGGCGAGCTCTCCCCGACGAGTCTGACTGCCGGCGGTCAGCCATTGGCGGGTCTGCTGGACGACGCGGCGGTGATCGTCGACGCGCTGCTCGGCACCGGCTTCGAGGGCGTTCCGCGCGGCGTCGTGGCCGCTGCCATCCAGGCGCTGACGCGCGCCGGCGCACCCGTGGTCAGCGTGGACGTGCCCAGCGGCGTCGACGCCTCCACGGGCGTCGTCTCCGGCGTGGCCATCCGTGCGGCGCTCACCGTCACCTTTCACGCCGCCAAGCCCGGTCTGTGGATCCATCCGGGCAAGGCCCACGCGGGACGCGTCATCACGGCGGACATCGGCATTCCGCGCGGGGCCCCGGGCGTGCCCACGAGCGGACTGCTGCAGGACTCGCTCGCGCGCGAGCTGCCCCACCGGGGCGGAGCCTCCAGCAAGTTCTCCAGCGGCCACGTGGTCGTCGCGGGTGGCTCGCGCGAGCTGACCGGTGCGCCGCGCATGAGCGCCCTGGCGAGCGCTCGCGCCGGCGCCGGCTACGTCACCGCGTGCCTGCCCGCCTCCGTGCAGCCACTGCTTGCCGCCGGGCTGCTGGAGGTGATGACCCGTGCGCTGCCCGACGACGGCGGCGAGCTCACCGCCGAGGGAGTTCCGGCCGTGCTCGGGATGCTGGAGCGCGGGGGCGCCCTGGCGCTGGGCCCGGGACTTGGACGGGGTCCGGGGGCGACGGCCTTCGCCCGTGAGCTCGCCGCGCAGGCCCCCGTGGCGATGGTGCTCGACGCCGACGGACTGAACGCCCACGGGGGGCGCCTGGACGAGCTCGCTCACAGAGAGGCTCCGACCGTACTGACCCCCCACGCCGGTGAGCTGGCCAGGCTGCTCGAATGCGACAGTGCCGAGATCGCCCGCAACCGCCTGGCGCGCGTTCGCAGCGCATCTCAGCAGAGTCAGGCGGTGGTCGTGCTCAAGGGCGACGACACGCTGATCGCCGCACCGTCGGGGCGCGTGGCCGTCAGCCCCGGCGACAGCCCCGCGCTGGCCACGGCCGGCACCGGCGACGTGCTCACAGGGGTTATCGCAGCGCTGCTGGCACAGGGACTCGACGCGTTCACCGCCGCATGCGCCGGGGTGTGGCTGCACGTGCGTGCCGGGCGTGCGGCGGCTCGCAGGCAGGGTTCGGCAGACGGCGTGATCGCCTCAGACGTGATCGCCGCACTTGCGGGAGTCAGGGTGGTGGAGGGCATATCTTGACCAAAGCAGTTGTCAACCTGGCCGCGATCGAACGCAACATCCGCCGCCTGCTCGCGGAGCTGCAACCCCCGACGGGGCTGTGTGCCGTCGTGAAGGCCGATGCCTACGGCCACGGCGTGGCGCGCTGCGCCCGCGCTGCCCTGGCCGCCGGCGCCACCTGTCTGGCAGTCGCCAGCCTGGACGAGGCGCGCGAGCTGAACGACGAGGAGTACGAGCACCTGCTCGTGATGGGCCCGATCCCGGCGGGCGACCTCGAGGAGGCCGTCGTGCTCGGCGTCGACATGGTGATCTGGCGCGAGGAGCTCGTGCAGTGGGTCGACGAGCTCGCCGCCGAGATCGGCACACGCGCGCGCGTGCACGTCAAGCTCGATACCGGCATGGGCCGCTTCGGCACGCGCGACCCCGCCGAGGCCTCGCGTGTGGTCGCCGCCGCCCTCGTCGCGCCGAACGTCGATCTGGTCGGTCTGATGACGCACTTCGCCACCGCCGACGAGCCGGGCGACGACTTCTTCGACGAGCAGCTGCGGCGCTTCCAGCAGTGGGCCATACCGATCAAGCAGGAGCACCCCGAGGTGCTCCTGCACGCGGCCAACTCCGCCGCCACGCTGCGCGACCGCCGCGCGCACTTCGACATGGTGCGCTGCGGGATCGCGCTGTACGGGATGGACCCCTTCGGCGAGGACCCGCAGGCCCGCGAGCTGGAGCCCGCGCTCCAGCTCGCCTCCTACTTGGCCGAGATCAAGGAGTGCAAGGCGGGGGAGAGCACCGGCTATGGACGCAACTTCCTCGCCGCTCGCGACACTCACCTCGGTGTGCTCCCCACCGGCTATGGGGACGGCTGGCGACGCGGGCTCTCGGGCAACGGGGAGGTGTTGATCGGCGCTCATCGCTATCCGCTCGTGGGAAGAGTGAGTATGGACAGCCTCGCCGTGGACCTCGGCCCCGATCCTGAAGTCAAAGCGCTGCTGCGCGAGGAGGCCGTCCTGATCGGCATCCAGGGGCCCGAGCGGATCACCGCCGAGCAGGTGGCCGCCCGGCTGGACACGATCAACTACGAGGTCACCTGCGGGCTGACCAGCCGCGTGCAGCGCTGGTACCACCACGACGGCGGGCGCTGAGGTGAACCGGGACACGCCGACGCTGCGCGTGGCTCGCACCGTGCTTGCCGACCGCTCGGCCTGGCTGGTGGGCGGAGCGGTACGCGACCGCCTCCTGGGGCGAGCGACCGCGGACCTCGACCTCGTGATCGACGGCGACCCCGCCGACACCGCCCGCGCGCTGGCCCGCGCCTGCGGACCCGCGGCGTGCTTCGCCCTCTCCGAGGAGTTTGGCGCCTGGCGCGTGGTCGCGCGCGACGGATCCTGGCAGATCGACGTGGAGCGTCTGCGCGGCGAGTCGCTCGAAGATGACCTCTTGCTGCGCGACTTCACCGTCAATGCGATCGCCGAGCCGCTGCAGGGGGGTGCCTCGATCGATCCCCACGGAGGCCTCCGCGACATCGAGGAGCAGCGCCTGCGCATGGTCGCCCCCCGAGCGTTCGCGGAGGACCCACTGCGCGTGCTGCGCCTCGTGCGGATCGCCGTGGAGCTTGGCCTGGAGCCCGAGCGCGAGACGCTGCTCAGCGCCCGCGCCGCGGCGCGTGGGCTCGAGTCCGTCTCGGCTGAGCGGGTGTTCATGGAGCTGCGCCGCATCCTCGACGCGCCCGGGGCGCTCCGTGGCCTGGAGTTGGCGCGCGAGGTTGGCGCCATCGCCGTCGTGCTTCCCGAGCTCGAAGCGCTGCGCGATGTGCAGCAGAGTCACTTTCACCATCGCGACGTGCACGATCACACGCTGGAGGTCCTGGAGCGGACGATCGCCCTGCAGAGGGACCCGGCGGTGCTGTTGAGCGGGGGGTCGGGCGGCCAGGGGGACGGCGCGTCGGCCGAGTATGGGGATGGCGCGTCGGCCAAGCATGGGGATGGCGCGTCGGCCAAGCATGGGGACGGCACGTCGGCCAAGCATGGGGAGGGTGCGGCCGAACGGATGGCTGGGGAGGTCAAGGCGCTGCTGGCCGAGCCGCTGGCCGACGGGCTCACGCGCGGTGGCGCGCTGCGCTG
Source organism: uncultured Solirubrobacterales bacterium (assembly GCA_963723045.1). Lineage (GTDB taxonomy): Bacteria > Actinomycetota > Thermoleophilia > Solirubrobacterales > Solirubrobacteraceae > Palsa-744. Next base: position 33,542 of record CAVROU010000002.1, read on the forward strand.
GGGGGCGCTCCTGCACGACGCCGCCAAGCCCGCCACACGCGCGGTGCGCGCGGACGGTCGCGTGACCTTCATCGGCCACGATGTCGCCGGGGCCGCTCTGGCGCGCGAGGTGCTCGGCCGGCTGCGCGCGAGCGAGCGCCTGCAGGGCCATGTCGCCGCGCTCGTGCGCCACCATCTGCGCCTGGGTTTCCTTGTGCACGATCCCCAGCCCCTCGCGCGCGAGACGGTTTTCGCCTATCTGCGCGCCACCGAGCCGGTGGAGGTCGACGTCACGCTGCTGTCGGTCGGCGACCGTCTGGCGACTCGAGGAGACAAGGCAACGGAGGCGATCGAGGCGCACATGCGCCTCGCGCACACGATGCTCGACGACGCCCTGCGCTGGCGCGCACAGGGGGGCTCCCCGCGTGCGCTCCTGCGGGGCGACGAGCTGGCGCGCGAGCTCGGCATTCCGCTCGGCCCGCGCGTGGGCGAGCTGCTGGAGGAGCTCGCGCGGGCGCAGTACGCCGGTCGCGTGCAGACCCCCGAACAGGCGCTCGATTTCACTCGGTCCCTCCTGGGCTAGGATGCGCCCCGTGAGCAGCGACCCCGACTGCATCTTCTGCAAGATCGTCGCCGGCGCCCTACCGGCCACGATCGTCGAGGAAGACGAGCGCACTGTTGCTTTCATGGACATCAATCCAGCCACAGACGGTCATGCACTGGTGATTCCGCGCGCGCACTCTCGCGACCTGCTGAGCGTCGATCCGGAGGATCTGAAGGCCGTGGCGGTGGCTGCCCAGCATCTGGCGGCCCGCATGAGCGAGCGGCTGGGAGCCGAAGGGATCAACGTCATCAACTCCTGTGGCTCGGTGGCGTGGCAGACAGTCTTCCACTTTCACGTCCATGTGATCCCGCGCTACGCCACCGACCCCCTGCGTCTGCCCTGGACTCCGTCGCCGGGAGATCCTGAGCGGATCGCACGGGTCGCGGGAGAACTGAAGGGGGAATAGCGGCTTCGGCGTCGAACCGCTACATCGTCCCCTTCACCGTGTTCAATGCCCATATGAGACCACTCCGCGCATCATTCGCCCTGGCCCTGGGCCTGCTCCTCCTGCTGGCGCTCCCCACCGGGTCGCTCGCGACGCTCTCCGAAGTCGGCGTGCTCCCGGCCACCACGCCCGAAACCCCCGTAACGCCGCCGAGCTGCCCGGGTAGCCCCTGCCTGGCCGTGAGCCGCACGACCGGTTTTCAGGTCAAAGTCGGTGCACTGCACAATCCGGTCTCCGCGCCGCGCGAAGGCACGATCGTCGCCTGGACGATCACGCTCGGCAAGCCCACCGCCACGCAGATCAAGTTCTTCAACACCAACGAGGGCGGCGAAGCGACCGCCGGGATTGCCATTCTCCGCGCCCAGCGCTCGCCCAACCTGACCTACAAGTTGATCGCCCAGAGCCCGCTGGTCAAGCTCGAACCGTACTTCGGCAAGACCGCCCAGTTCCCGCTCGCGAGCACGATCCCTGTCAAGAAGGGCGACATCGTCGCGCTCACCGTCCCCTCATGGGCTCCCGCACTGGCATTGAACTTCCCCGCAACCACCTCCTGGCGCGCCAGCCGCCCCAAGGCGCAGTGCACCAGCACCAGCGCGCAGACCACGCAGACGTCCGTTGGCTCGGCCGTTCAGTACTACTGCCTGTATCGCACCGCGCGCCTGACATACAGCGCGACGCTGATCTCCACGCCCTAGCCCCCTAGGAGCCTGCGGTAATCGGCGCAGGCTCGCCGCGTCTCAGGCGCCATCGTGGACGGTGGTGTAGGTGGCCGGTGGGCTCTAGCCCGAGGGGGCGCCGGCGCCGCCGGTGGGGCTGCTCGTCGCGCCCGAGCCCGAGGAACCCGAGCCACCACCCGTGGAGCCACCCGAGGAGGAGCCTCCTCCCGCCGAGGTGCCACCGCCGGAGGAGGAGCCACCACCAGAGCCGCCGCTGCCGGAGCCGCCCGTGGCACCGCTTGCGCCGCTGCCGGAGGGTTCTTCAGAGGCGCCGCCCGATTCGCTGGCGCCGCTTGCTTCAGATGACCCGCTGCCCGTACTGCTGGACGAGGTCTTCGTCGAGGTGCTCGACACCGACGACGCCTGCGCTTCGTTTTCGGCTGACGTGTTGGTCGGGGGCGTGATGTTCGGCGTGCTCTTGGGTATGGCGTCGGAGGCGTTTGAGCTGCCGCCGCACGCACCGAGCGTCAGGGCACAGAGGGTGAGGACACTTACGCCGAGCGCCGCACGAGTGGCGCGGGAAGCCGCGCTCGTGCTCAAAGCGGCCCCATGCGCCGCCCGCAGGTCGGGCAGTCGTTGAGGTCCTTCTGCGCGAGCTGCTCGCACCAGGGGCAGAAGCGGAGGTTCTCGACCGCCCACGGCAGCTTCGACGTCGAGGGCGCCAGCGGCAGCAGCTTGCCGACGACCTCCATCGGCGCACCGGAGTCCCGGTCGACGTAGATCTCGCCGGGCTCGGCCGCGAGCACGATCTCGCGCCCGCTCGCTGGGTTACGCAGGCGATAGCGCTGGCCATTGTTCATCGGCGAGACTCTACCGAAGCGCTCGGGCGTAGGCTGTCATGCGGTGCGCGTCCTGATCTTCCACGGCTACCTCCTGGAGGGCACCGGATCTAACGTCTACAACGCGCGCCTGGCGGCCGCGCTGGTGCGTCTGGGCCATGAGGTACACCTGCTCTGCCAGGACCGCCACCCCGAGCGCCAGCCGTTCGTGGACGCCGCAGGCGATTGGGATGGGGGCGCTCTGAACCTGCGCGTCCTCGGCGCGGGCGACCTGGGTGGCAAAGCCAGTGCGGGGAGCGTGGGCGGTCCGGGCAGCGGAGGGGATGGCCCTGGGCACTGCACCGCCTATCGCCCGGACATCGGCGGGCTGCTGCCGGTGTACGTGATCGACCGCTACGAGGGTATCCAGGCTAAGACCTTCGCCGAATGCACCGATGAGGAGGTGCGGCGCTACATCGATGCCAACGTCGCGGCCGTGCGCGAGGTCACCGAGCGGGTGCAGCCGCAGGTGGCGCTCGCCAACCACCTGATCATGGGCCCCGTGATCCTGGCTCGCGCTCTCGCCGGGTCCGTGCCCTATGCGGCGAAGGTCCACGGCAGCGCCCTGGAGTACACCGTCAAGGCGCACCCCGAGCGTTTCCTGGGCCTCGCCCGCGAGGGCTTGGCGGGCGCCAGAGGGATCCTGGTCGGCTCGCGCCACACCGCGCTCAGCCTGTGGGAGGCACTCGAGGACCCCGCCGTGCAGCGGCGCACGCGCCTCGGACCGCCGGGGGTCGATATCGAGAGCTTTCGCCCTCGCCACGCGCCGGAGGCGGTCGCGGAGGTGCGGGCGCTGGCGGCACGCCTTCGTGCCGGAGCTCCCAGCGCCGCTGAGCAGCAGACGCTGGAGCAGGCCAGCGCCTTCGCGCGCGAAGACGAGGCGGCCGCGAGCGCACTGGAGCGCCTCGAGCCCGAGCGCGACCGCTTGGTGATCTTCGTGGGCAAGCTGATCGTCAACAAGGGCGTCGATCTGCTGCTCGCCGCCTGGCCATTGGTGCTCGCGAGCGAGCCCGCGGCGCGACTCGTCGTCGTCGGCTTTGGCCCCGAGCGTGAGCGCCTGGAGGCGGCCGCTGGCCCGCGCGTCCTCTTCACGGGGCGCCTCGACCACGAGGAGCTCGCCGAGCTGCTGCCGGCGTGCGAGGCGATCGTGGTGCCGAGCATCTTCCCCGAGGCGTTTGGCATGGTTGTCGCCGAGGGGGCCGCCTGCGGCGCGCTGCCGGTCAGCGCCGCCCACTCCGGGCTCGCGGAGGTCAGCGACACGCTTGCGCGCCATGTGCCGGCCCGGGCGGCGGAGTGGCTGTCCTTCCGCATCGACGACGACGCCGTGCAGTCGCTTGCCGGGTGCCTGATCGGCTGGCTGGGAGCCGATCCCCAACTGCGCGAGCGCACGCGCGCGGGGCTCGTGGCGGCCGTGCGAGAGCACTGGTCGTGGGAGGGCGTCGCGCGCGGTGTGATCGCCGGCGCCCAGGGCGAGCTGGATGATCTGGCGGTACGGCGTGACGCGGCGCACCGGGTTCGGATAGAGTTCCGCGCCGATGCACGACAGGACATTCAGAGGGGTCCGGCTGGTAAGCCGTGCTCGCCGGAACGGGTGGCCTCGCGCTCCTCTGCGCGGGCTGCTCGGTCAAGCAGGAGTCCAACCCGAACCTGATCCTCGGCAAGCAGGAGTTCGTCGCCAAGTGCGGCTCCTGCCACACCCTCTCGCGCGCCAACACCAAGGGCATCGTCGGCCCGAACCTCGACGAAGCCTTCCGCGAGAGCATCTCCGAAGGTCTGGAGCGCAACACGATCCAGAGCGTCGTGTACGGGCAGGTGCTCAACCCCAACCCGCACGGCGCGATGCCCAAGGAACTGCTCAGCGGCTCCAACGCTCGAAGACGTGGCCGCCTACGTCGCCCAGGCGGCCGCGCAGCCGACCCCCGACACCGGCCTGCTCGCCTCCGCGGTGGCGCCCGCCGGCGCCGGCAAGCCGGCCGTCGAGCAGGGCGGCAAGCTCTCGATCGCCGCCAACCCCGCGGGCCAGCTGGCGTACGTCTCGAACAAAGCGACCGCCACCGCCGGCCCGGTGACGATCGAAATGCCCAACATGTCCGGCGTCACACACAATCTTGCGATCCAGTCGGGCACGGGCGCCAGCGGGCCGGTCCTCGGCGCCACGAGCTTTATCAGCAAGGGCGCCACCTCGGTGAAGGTCACGCTGAAGCCCGGCACCTACACCTTCTTCTGCCAGGTGCCTGGGCATAGGCAGGCGGGCATGGAAGGCACCCTGACGGTCAAGTAGGGCTGGGGATGGCTGTGGGCAGCGCTCAGCGATGGCTGTGGGCAGCGCTCAGGTGAGCGCGCGCACCACCACGACGATCGCCACGATCGCAATGAATACCGCGATCACGTAGAGCAGGAGGCGAAAGGCCTCGCCCTCCGAGCGCAGTGGGTTCAGCAAGGGGTGGGCTCCGGGTTGGTGGACGGGCCTCGATCTGTGGACAGCCCTCGGTTCGACACGGGTGGGCCCGGCTCGTCCGCGCTCAGATCACGTAGACCGTCAGGTACACGACGATCCACATGATGTCGACGAAGTGCCAGTAGATCCCCGGCACTTCCACGCCGCGGTGCTCCTCGGGGGAGTAGTGCCCGCGGAAGGAGCGGATGCAGACGATCAGCAGCAGGATCAGCCCGATCGTGACGTGCGCGCCGTGCAGGCCCGTGAGGCCGTAGAAGATCGTCGCCTGGGCGGTGTCCTGCGGGGCGAAGCCGATGTTGGCGTACTCGTTGATCTGGATGAACAGGAAGGTCGCGCCGAGCAGGAACGTCATCACCATGCCCGCCTTGAAGCGCGAAGCGGTTGTCCTTCTTCAGCGCCGCCTCCGCCCAGTGCAGCGTGAACGAGGAGGACACGAGGATCGCCGTGTTGAAGCCCGCCACTGCGATCGGCAGCTTCGTGCCCGTCGCCGGCCACGGGTCGCCCTGGGCGATGCGGATGAAGAAGTACGCGGTGAAGAACGCTCCGAAGACCATCACCTCGGAGATGATGAAAAGCAGCATCCCCAGCAGCTGGGGCTCCACGCGCGAGCTGCGGTTGGCGGGCGGAGGGCCGTGGTGCTCGCCCGCGTGCGCGTCAGCGCCGTGAGCGCTCGCACCCGCGTGGCCATGTGTGCCCGCGCCTGTGTGCCCGATGCTGGCCGCCTCCATCGCGCGGCTCAGCTCCCGACCGGGGTAGCGGCCGCTGGTGCGTTGACATCGACTTCGATGTGCTCGACCTTCGCTGAGGTGATGCCGCGCACGCGCTCTACGAGTCGCGTGCGCATCCAGCCCGAGCGCTGGCCAGGCAGGGTGGAGATCACGATGTCGTCGACCCTGAACAGCTCAAGCGCATTCATCACTGCGGTAAAGGGGTCGGGGTCGCCGATCATTCCCGCGCCGAGCAGCCCGGCGGCGTGCATGCGGTCGAGCATCGCGGAGAGGCGGATGCGCGCCTCGCGCGGCGCCGTTCCACGGCCGTCCTGCTGGGGCACCACGGCGATAAACATGTGGCGCTCTGCCTCGCCCGCTTTGGCGCGCAGGTGCTCGATCAGCTCCTCGCCGCTGGAGGTCTTGTTGGCCACCACGAGTGTCACCGCGAACGGCAGCCCCTCGTGCTCGAGGTCGGTCACGATGTGCTCCACCGGCAGCCCCGAGGCATTGTGGATGCGCTCGATCAAGTCGCGCCGCAGCCAGCCCGACTGGGAGGCCGGGTGGGTGGAGACGATGATCTGGTCGGGGCGGCGCACGGCGATCGCGTCCATCGTCGCCGAGAAGGGGTCGGGGTCGCCGAGTTCGCCGCTTGCCTGGATGCCCTCGCTGGCGAGCAGTGACATCGCGAGGTCAACGCGCACCTGCGCGGATTCGCGCACCGCCTCGTCATAGATCACGAGGCCCGCGGTGGGCTTGCTCTGGGGCACGACCAGGCGGAAGCGCACGTCGCCCTCGGCGGCAAGCTCGCGTACGCGCTCATACAGCTTGGCCCCGCCCAGCGTGCGGTTGGCGACTCCCAAGACTTCCCTCATCGCGCTCGCTCCCTATCCGTATCCGAGAAAGACATCGCCGCTCCTCACTCCTCGCCGAACGGGTTGGTGCCGCCACTGAGACTCGCACCGCCGCTGCCACCGCCACCGCCGCCGGCGGGCGTCCCGGAGCCGGCTCCCACCGTGGCCGGCGTGGGGGGTGGGGCGAACATGCCATGCACCGCTCCGGGCACCCCGTACTCATAGGGGCCGCCCACGACGGTCGGCACGCGGTCGAAGTTGAAGATCGGCGGCGGCGAGGAGACCTGCCACTCAAGCGTCATTCCGCGCCACGGGTTGGCCACCGCGCGCGGGCCGCCGCGCCAGCTGGTGATCATGTTGTAGATGAAGATCAGCGTGCTCGCGCCCAGCGCGAAGCTCGCGAGCGAGATCAGCAGGTTGAGCGTCGCGAACTTGTCGGCATAGGTGGCCACGCGGCGGGGCATGCCCTCCAGCCCGAGCACATGCATCGGCGCGAAAGTGAGGTTGAAGAAGATGAACGTGGTCCAGAAGTGCCACTTGCCCAGGCGCTCGTCGTACATGCGCCCGGTCATCTTCGGGAACCAGTAGTAGACGCCCGCGAAGATCGTCATCAGCGAGCCGCCGAACAGCACGTAATGAATGTGGGCGACAATGAAGTAGGTCGCGCTGACGTGGATGTCGAAGGGCACCATCGCGAGCATCACGCCGCTGATGCCGCCCGCGGTGAACGTCGTCAGGAAGCCGAGCGCGAACAGCATCGGCGTGTCGAGGTGCAGCACCCCGCGCCACAGCGTCGCCAGCCAGGAGAAGATCTTGATGCCGGTGGGGATCGCGATGATCGCCGTGGTGATTGCCATCGGGATGCGAATCCAGGCGGCCATCCCCGAAGTGAACATGTGGTGCGCCCACACCGTGAAGCCCAGCATCACGATCGCCAGCAGCGAGAAGGCCATCATGCGGTAGCCGAAGATCGGCTTGCGCGCCTTCACGGCGATCACCTCGCTGATGATCCCGAAGCCGGGCAACATCATGATGTAGACCGCCGGGTGCGAGTAGAACCAGAAGACGTGCTGGTACATCAGCACGTCCCCTCCATTGCCGGAGTTGAAGAAGTTGAAGCCCAGCGAGCGGTCGAGCAGGATGAAGAACTGCGAAGCCGCCACGAAGGGCGTGGCGATCACGACCAGCAGCGAGGTCGCGAAGTTGGCCCACACGAGCAGCGGCATGCGGAAGAAGCTCATCCCCGGCGCACGCATCGTGATGATCGTCACGAGGAAGTTCAGTGCGGTCATGATCGAAGAGGCGCCCGCGAACTGCACCCCGATCGTGAAGAAGTCCTGGCCGATCGGCGCGTCGACCGACAGCGGCGTGTAGGCGGTCCAGCCGTCCGCGAACGCCCCGCCGGGAGCAAGGAAGCTGGAGAGCATCATGATCCCCGCGATCGGCAAGAGCCAGTAGGAGAGCGCGTTCAGGCGCGGGAAGGCCATGTCCGGCGCGCCGATCATCAGCGGCAGCACGAAGTTCGCGAGGCCCGCGAAGACGGGGATAATGAACAGGAAGATCAGCAGCGACGCGTGGACGGAGAACAGCCCGTTGTAGGTGTTCGCGTCCACGAACTGCGCCCCCGGTTGGGCGAGCTCGGCGCGCATCAGCATCGCCAAGAGGCCGCCCACGAGCAGGAAGAAGAACGAGGTGACCGTGTACTGGATGCCGATCACCTTGTGGTCTGTGTTGATGCGGAAGTAGTCCTGCCACTTGGTCGCGCCGTGGCCGGAGTGGTCCTCGGGGCGAGTCGGACGCCCGGCGGCCCAGTAGAGCCAGTAGTCGAAGCCGCCGAAACCGACGAGGAAGAACAGCGGTGCGGCAAGCAACGAGACCGTCAGGATCGCTTCGCCCTTGAGGTAGTGCGGGTAGGTGGTGTGCCCCGTGCTCATGCGCACGAGCCACGTGACGGCTACGGCGAAGGCGATGCCGAGCAGGAAGCCCAGCCCGCCGCGATAGAAGCCCGGTGCACGAAACTTGGCGATCATCGGCTCGTCACTTTACTCCCGCGGCGGCGGTTGTCTGACTCTTCAGCCACGCCTGGAATACGGCCGGGCGCACAACGTGGATCGTGGAGCGCATCAGCGAGTGGCCCACGCCACAGAGCAGGTTGCAGACGACCGGGTAGCTGCCCAGCCGATCGGGCGTGGCACGCCAGTGCGTGGTGATGCCCGGCACTGCGTCAATCTGCTCGCGGAAGGCGGGCACCCAGAAGGCGTGAATCACATCCACGCTCTTGATGTTGAAGTAGACCGACTCGTTCTCGGGGACATACAGCTGGGTCGTATTCAGCGGCGCTCCGCCCGTCACCGACGGCGGATACACGTAGCGCCAAGCGAACTGCTGGCCGATCACGGTGATCTGGATTTCGGGTCCCTTGGGCTTCTCTTCGTTCTTGTGCAGCACCACGAAGGAGTAGGAGACAAGTCCGGCCAGGAGGACCGCGGGGATCGTCGTCCACAGGATCTCAAGGCGCGTGTTGCCGTGGATCGGCGGCCCGTCCTTGAGCTCCTCGCCCGGCTTCATGCGGAACTTCCAGACGCAGTAGAGGATCACTGTCACGACCAGCACGAAGATCGGGATCGAGGCGATCACCATCACGTGGTAGAGCGTGTCGGTGTTGTGCGCCTGCGTGGAGGCCTGCACCGGGAACCAGTCGATCACATAGCTCAGCCAGATGCCGATCGCGATAGCGATCACCGCGGCGATGGCGGTGCCGATGAGCGAGCGTCTAGACATATACGCAGGTTGCTCGGGGTGGCGCAGCGGGTATCTCTGAGGCGATGTGGACCATCGGGAGGCGTGATCCTAATGCCTTGAGGGGCGTCTCGTCATGCCGTGCGTTTCGATGCGCACGATCCCCTCTCTCAGTCGCGCCCGACCCCCTTGACGCCCGCCTCTCGCGCCACTACATTGATACAATCGTTGCAAGGAAAGGAGCCGTGTATGCAGGTGCATGAGGGAATGAGCCCCACCGTCCTGTCGGTCGGTCCGGGTCACACGCTGCGAGCCGCCGCCTGCCTAATGTCCGAACGCCAGGTGGGCGCCGCAGTCGTCAACGACCCCGACGCCAACGGCCCCGGAATCCTCACCGAGCGCGACATCCTGCTCTCGATCGGCGCCGGCCAGGACCCCGATGCCGAGCTGGTTGGCGGGCATCTGACGAGAGACGTCGTGTTCGCTTCGCCCGAGTGGTCGCTGGAGGAGGCTGCCTCGGCGATGGTTCGCGGCGGCTTCCGTCATTTGATCGTCGTCGAAGGCGGAGAGACCGTCGGCATCCTCTCGGTGCGCGACATCGTTCGCTGCTGGACAGATGACGGCGCGATCTGCCCGGTGCCCGTGAGCGCGACCGTCTGAACGTCCGTGCGGCAATGCCGGTGAGCTTTGGCGGCCAGCGGGCGCCTTGGCCCGCGGTAGGCGACAGCGCCCGGCTCAGCCCGGCGGCAACTCGTCGACTTCGTGGCGCGTATCGGCGATCCAGCGCCACAGGCAGACCAGCGTAAGCAGCGACCCCGCAATCACGAAGATCAGGCTGAGCGTGATCCCGATGACCGCCAGCGTGATGCCCACCGACGTAAGCAGCGGCAGGATGCTCGGTCCAGGGAGATGGATCTCCTCGCCCGTAGGCGGCACCTGAGGGTCGAGCGGGCTCATGACACGTAGATCGCCGCGACGATGAACGTGATGGCGAAGATGAACATACAGAGAGCCCCCACGATCATTCCCGTGCGGATGTTCTTGCGTGCGAGCCGGCGGGTCATCATTGCGGTGCGCAGTTTATAGATGTACGTCGATGACCATGCTGCAGAACAGAAGCGCGAGGTAGGCCAGCGAGTAAAGGTAGAGCTGCAAGGCGCTGCGCCGGTCCGCCCGCCGGTACAGCCGGACGGCCCCGGCGATGAAACCGAAGCCCAGGATCAGCGAGGCCGCCAGGTAGGCACCGCCCAGTGCTCCGGTGCAGAACGGCAGCTGCGTAACGGCATAAAGAAGCACCGTGTAGAGCAGGATCTGCCGCCGCGTCTCGGCCTCGCCTCGCACCACCGGAAGCATTGGCACGCCGACCTTCTTGTACTCGTCCTTCATCAACAGCGACAGCGCCCAGAAGTGCGGCGGGGTCCAGAAGAAGACGATGAAGAAGAGGATCACGGCAAGTCCGCCCACCGAGCCGCGCACGGCTGCCCAGCCGACCAGCGGCGGGATCGCGCCGGCGGCGCCGCCGATCACGATGTTCTGTGGCGTGCGGCGCTTGAGCCACAGCGTGTAGACGAACACGTAGCCGAGGAAGCCCGTGAAGGAGAGCCCGGCGGCCAGCGGGTTGACCGCCAGCGAGAGCTCCAAGAGCGAAAGCGCCGCGAGCGTGCAGCCGAAGAGGAGAGCTGCGCGCGGGGATACGCGGCCCGCGGGGATCGGCCGCGTGGCGGTGCGCGCCATCTGCGCGTCGATGTCGCGGTCGAACCAGTGGTTCACGGCACCGGCCCCGCCGGCTGAGAGGTAGCCGCCGAGGCACGTGAGCGCCACCAGCAGCGCCGAGGGGTCTCCGGCGACGTACATCGTCGTGATCGTCGTCAGCAGCAGCAGCGACTGCACCTTGGGCTTGGTCAGCTCGACGTAGTCGGAAATCAGCTGTCGCGCGGGCGAGAGCGGATGAGCGGTGACGGAGGAAGCGGGGAGCGCGGCCGCGGCGGCGAGCTGTGCCGAAGGAAGAGAGGCACCCACGCTCGCGCCGAGCTGTGCGGAGGGCAACGGGCCGGCGTTGGCCATACTGCTGGCCTGAGAATCCGTCACAGGGGCGTCGAAAGGCACGGCGACACCCTACACCCCAACTTGTGTGGCGCCGGCCGGTACCGTGGCCCCGCCGTGGGAGCTCTCTCCGGCGGCCGCGGAGGAGCGCCGCTCGACCTCGCGGCGGATGTCCTTCATCGGTTCGACCGAACGGATGCGTGGAACGGTGTCGAAGTTGTTGACCGGCGGGGGGGAGGCAGTGAACCACTCAAGCGTGTTGGCCTTCCACGGGTCGGGTCCGGCGATCACGCCGGACTTGACGCTGCGCGCCACGTTGACGACTGTCACGAGCACGCCCGCGGCGAGGATGAAGGAGCCGATCGTGGAGATCAGGTTGTAGAGGGCGAGGTTGCCGACGTTGTCGTACTCGTACACGCGCCGGGGCATCCCGTCGAGGCCCATCACGTGCTGGATCAGGAAGGTCGCCAGAAAGCCGACGAACATCAGCCAGAAGGAGAGCTTGCCGAGACCCTCGTCCAGCATTCGCCCGGTGATCTTGGGAAACCAGTAGTAGATGGCCGCGAAGATCGTGAACACGGCGCCGCCCATCAGCACGAAGTGGATGTGCGCGACGACGAAATAGCTTTCGTTGAGCTGCCAGTCGACGGGGAAGATCGCCAGGAAGACGCCGGAGATGCCGCCGATGATGAACAGCGCGATGAAGCCCGCGCAGAACAGCAGCGGGGTCTTGAATTCGATCGTGCCGTGCCACAGGGTGGCGATCCAGTTGAAGATCTTCACGCCCGTGGGGATCGCGATCAAGAACGAGCTGAGCATCACGAAGACGAGGATCGCCTCAGGGATCGGGGTGGCGAACATGTGGTGCGCCCAGGTGAGGAAGCCGAGGAAGGCGATCGCCACGGTGGACGCCGCGATCGCCTTGTAGCCGAAGATCGGCTTGCGCGCGAACACGGGCAGGATCTCCGAGACGACGCCGAAGCCGGGCAGCACCATGATGTAGACCTCGGGGTGCCCGAAGAACCAGAAGAGGTGCTGCCAGAGCAGCGCGGAGCCTCCGTTGGCGGGGTCGAAGAAGTGCGTGCCGAAGTGGCGGTCGGTCAAAAGCATCGTCACCGCCGCGGCAATCACGGGCAGCGCGACGATCAGGAGCACCGCGTAGGTGAGGATCGCCCAGACGAACAGCGGCAGGCGGCCCCAGCTCATGCCCGGCGCGCGCATGTTGACGATCGTCGCGTAGAGGTTGATCGCGCCGATGATCGAGGAGAGCCCGGTGAGGTGGATCAGGTAGATCCAGGCGTCCTGGCCGCCGCCGGGGGAGAAGAAGGAGTTCGACAGCGGCACATAGCTCGTCCAACCCGCTTCGGGTGGGTTCCAGAAGATCGAGGCGTAGAAGACAATGCCGCCGGCCAAGAGCAGCCAGTAGGACATCGCGTTCAGGCGCGGGAAGGCCATGTCGCGCGCGCCGATCATCAGCGGCACGAAGTAGTTGGCGAGGCCCGCCATCATCGGCACGATGAACAGGAAGACCATCGTCGTGCCGTGCATCGTGAACAGCTCGTTGTAGACCTGCGGGGTCACGAGCGTGTTGTTGGGCGCGCCGAGCTGCAGGCGCATCATCAGCGCCTCGACGCCGCCCAGGAGGAAGAAGACGAACGTCGTGACCATGTACATGATCCCGATGCGCTTGTGATCGGTCGTCGTGAACCAGCTCGTCCAACCGCTCGCCTCGTGCTGGGCGTGGTGGGCGGTGATCTGGGGGATGGGGGCGGTGTAGGTGGCCATTGGAGTCGCTGGGCTTTCGGGCGGTTGCTTGTTCTGTGCTCGGGGCTGGGGCTCGGGGTGATTGCTGGAGCTGGGGCTAGGGGTTCTCGACCTGTCCGGCGCCGACCTGCTTGCCGAGTTTGGCCCGCGCCACCTGGGCGAGGGCGTTGGCTTCGGCGATCTGCTTCTTCTGATAGGCCAGCCACGCGTCGAACTGCGCGGGCGGCACCGCCTTGACGGTCGCGATCATACGCGCGTGGCCGCGACCGCAGAGGTTTGCGCACTGGCCGCGCCAGACCCCGGGGTGGGGGATCTTGAACCACGTGTAGGAGTGGTAGCCGGGCACGGCCTGTACCTTGCCGCCGAGCGCGGGGATCCACCAGGAGTGCACGACGTCGGCGGAGACGACGTCGAGGGTGACGGTCGTTTCGGTGGGGACGACCAGTTCCTCGTAGGAGTAGGGCGCGCCCAGGCCGTCAGGTTCGTTGGCGCCGGGGTAGACGAACTGCCAGATGTACTGGCGGCCGATCACGTTGATGTTCAGCGACTTGCCGTTGGGCGGCAGGTGGCGGTCGGCGCTGGCGTACAGCGTGCCCGCCTGCGCGCCCAGCGCGTCGCCTTCGGGGCCGGAGTTGGGGGGGTCCTGGATCGAGGAGAGCTTGGCGAAAGTAATCCCCGCGAGGATCACGAGGATCAGCGCGGCACCCACCGTCCAGCCGATCTCAAGGCGCGTGTTGCCGTGGATCTGGGCCGCCACGGCGCCCTTGCGCTTGCGATAGCGCCACAGCACGTAGACGAGGGCGCCCTCGACGAGCACGAAGATCACGAGCGCGAAGTAGAGGGTGATCTTGTAGAGGCTGCTGATCTGCTCAGCGTTGGGCGAGCCGCTGCCGGACTGGGGCATGAAGAACGCCAGATGGGGGACGAGGAAGGTCAAGGCGGGCGAGATTCTATTCAGGCCGGGGCGGAAAGCGCTTCAACGGGGCACAGAGCGTGCCCTCAACGGCCCGCGAAGCGCGGTGGGCGCTTCTCCAGGAAGGACATCGCGCCCTCCATGAAGTCGTCGGACTCGGCTGCTTCGCCCTGCAGACGGGCCTCCAGCTCGAGCTGCTCGGACATCCCCGCGTAGAGCCAGGCGTTGAGCTGACGCTTGGCGCCGGCGTATGCGCGCGTGGGGCCGGCGGCGAGGCGCGCCGCGAGTGCTCCGGCCTCCTCGCGCAGGGTCTCATCGGGCAGCACACGGTTGACGAGCCCCCAGGCGAGCGCCTGCTCGGCGCCGATGCGCTCTCCCAGCATGGCCATCTCGTTGGCGCGCGCCATCCCCACCCGCGAGGGTACGAACAGCGAGGAGCCCCCGTCGGGCACGAGGCCGATGTTGACGAAGGCGAGCAGGAAGTAGGCGCTCTCGGCGGCCAGGATCAGGTCGCAGCACAGCGCGAGCGAGCAGCCGATGCCGACGGCGGGTCCGTTCACGGCGGAGATCACGGGCTTTGGCATCTCGCGGATCGCGTGCATGATCGGGTGGTAGCGCTCGGTCAGGGTGGTGTAGACGTCCGGGCGCCCGGAGGGGGTGAGCTGACCGCCGCTGACGTCCTTCAGGTCGGCGCCCGAGGAGAAGGCGCGCCCGGCACCTGTGATGAGTACGGCGCGCACCGCGTCGTCGAGCGCAACGGCCTGCAGGGCCGTGAGCAGGTCTGCTCCGAACTGGTGGTTCCACGCGTTAAGCGCCTGTGGGCGGTTGAGCTCGATCGTGGCTACTGCGTCGAGGATGGAGACGTTGACGGTCTCGAGCGTGGTGGTGGGCTGGCTCATCTGGACCTCTCCTAGCGCGTGTATGACTTGTGATGCAGGGCCCCCGGCCGCTCGCGGTGCGGGGCGGGAAGTCTGCCTGATGCAAGGCTGGCCGCCAAATCCTATGGTGTATGGATGGCCAGGCCAAAGATCGGCATCTGCACAGCCGTGGAGCGGGCGCAGTGGAGCGTGTGGGACCAGCAGGCTGTGCTGCTGCCGCGCAGCTACGTGGACGCGGTGCAGCGGGCGGGAGCGTTCGCGGTGCTGCTGGCACCGGACGCGTACTTGACCGAAGACCCGAGCGAAGCGCTGGATTTGATCGACGGGTTGCTGCTGGCGGGCGGCGCGGACATCGACCCGGCGAGCTACGGCGAGCCCGCGCACGCGGAGACGTTCGGCACGGTGCCCGAGCGCGACGCCTTCGAGATCGCGCTGGTGCGCGCGGCGATCGCACGCGAGCTGCCGGTGCTGGGGATCTGCCGCGGGATGCAGCTGATCAATGTCGCCCACGGCGGCACGCTCTCACAGCACCTGCCCGAGCTGATGGGCCACCACGAGCACTGCCGCGAGCCGGGGACCTTCGACAATGCCGATCACGATGTGCGCCTGACGGAGGGCTCGCTGGCGGCCCGCGCGGCGGGGGAGACGGCGCACGCGACCAAGTCCCACCACCACCAGGGCGTGGATCGTGTGGGGGAGGGTCTGCTGGTGAGCGGCTGGTCAACCGTGGACGATCTGCCCGAGGCGATCGAGTTGCCGGGCCCGGCGTGGGTGCTTGGCGTGCAGTGGCATCCGGAGGCCGATCCGGCGAGCACGGTGGTCAAAGCGCTCGTGGAGGCTGCGGGCGTAAGAGTCGCCTGAGGGCGCGCATATACTCGCCTTGGTGCGCGGCGCGAGGGCCATTCGAGCAACGGCCTGGGCGGTGGTGGCGGCCGGTGTGGTGGCACCTGTTGTGCGCAGGCAGCTGAAGGCGCCTCCCTTGCTGGTGCAGACGGTCGCGTTCGCGGCGCCCGTGGGACTGTCGGTCGCGGTGCGTCGCTCGCGCAGGCGCGATGTGGCGGTGTGCTGCCTGCAGATGTGGGCTTATGTGGCCGCCTACAAGACCCCCAACGACGATTCAGAGCGCCACGAGCGGCGGGTGCGGATCGACTATCCGATCGACATCGACCGGGTGCTGGGCCTGGGCGAGCTGCCGACGGTGCGCCTGCAGCGAAGGCTTGCGCGCACCACTCTCGAGGGCGTGGAGTGGCGTGAGCTGGACAAGGTGCTGGTGTGGGCGCACTGGGTGTGGTTCATGGTGCCTCACGGCACGCTGGCCTACATCCTGGTGCGCCATCCGGGGCGCTTCCCGCGCGCGGCGGTGATGACCTATGCGGTGTTCGACATCGGCGCGATGATCTACTGGGTGCTGCCGACCGCGCCGCCGTGGTATGCGGCGTCGGTGGCCGGTCGCGACGTCGCCCACCACCCCTCCGTGCGGCGCCTGATGGTCGAATACGGGGAGGATTTCTGGAAGGACGGCTGGGGGCCCCTCTACAGTGTCCTTGGAGGCAACCCATTGGCCGCAATGCCCTCATTGCACTTCGCAACGTCCGTGATGGCCGCGTCCCTGCTCGCAGAGGGTGGGCCGCTAGCCGGTGCGCTGGGCTGGGCGTACGCCTCGACGCTGGGCTTCGCGCTGGTGTACCTCGGCGAGCATTACGTGATCGATCTGCTCATGGGTGCCGCGCTGACGGGCGCGGTGCGCCGCTGGGGGCCGCGTGCGGGACCGGCGCTCGAAATCGTGGGGCGTGGGCTCGCGGCGATGGAGGCGGCCGCGCATGGAGGGCGGCAGGTGGTTTGAATGGAGGAGAGGAGGGGCCGCGAAGTGAGAGTAGATAGCACTCGGCAGGCACCCGAGGTGGAGACGGTGCACGAGGCGGAAACGGCGCACGACGAGGAGATGCCGAGTGTCCAGCTCACGCGCAGGCGCGTGATCTCGGGCGCGCTGTTCGTGCTCTCGGCGATCGGCTTCTTCTACTTTGTGCTGCCGAAGATCTCGAGCGTCGGCAACACCGTGCATGGCATCGAGGGCGCCGAGCGCTGGTGGATCGCCGCGGGGGTGGTGCTTGAGGCGGCGTCGTTCGCGGCGTATGTGGTGCTCTTCCAAGCGGTGTTCGTTGATAAGGACCCGCCCACCCCGCGCAGTCGCATCGGCTGGCGCGAGAGCTACCTGATCACGATGACGGGCGTGGTGGCGACGCGCCTGTTCGCGACCGCGGGCGCGGGGGGAGTGGCGCTGACCGCGTGGGCGCTGCGGCGCTCGGGCATGGAGGCGCGGCTGGTGGCGTGCCGGATGGTGGCGTTCCTGGTGCTGCTGTACGTCGTCTACGCGGTGTCGCTCGTGCTTGCGGGCGTGGGCCTGGGGTCGGGATTGCTGCCGGGAGGTGGATCGTTCGCGATCACGATCGTGCCCGCGATCGTCGGCGGCCTGTTGCTGGCCGCGGGCGGCGCGGCCGTGCTGCTGCCACAGGACATCGAGCGACGCCTGGCGCGCTGGGCGGAAGGTTCGGGGCGTCTGGCGCACTGGATGGCGCGCGCCGTGACGGTGCCGGCGCTGGCGGCAAGCGGGGTGCGTACGGCGATCTCGCTCGTACGCACGCGCGACCCGCGCCTTTTGGGGGCGCCCGCGTGGTGGGGCTTTGAAATCTGCGTGCTGTGGGCGTGCTTTCACGCGTTCGGCCAGGCGCCGCCGTTCACGGTGCTGTGGATGGCGTACTTCGTGGGGATGTTCGGCAACCTGTTGCCGGTGCCCGGCGGTATCGGTGGCGTGGAGGGCGGCATGATCGGCGCGCTGGTGGCGTTCGGCGTGGAATTCAACCTGGCGGTGCTGGCGGTGCTGGCCTACCGCGGCATCTCCTTCTGGCTGCCCACGATTCCCGGCTTGATCGCGTACTTCCAGCTGCGGCGCACGGTGGCACGCTGGCGCGAAGACCCATGCGAACGCCCACAGGCGCCAAAGCGAGACGCGGCGATCGAGGCCGGGCCGCTTCATGTGGCCTAACGGCGAAGCATGCCACTGCACGCATAGGTCGGTCGGTCGCACTCGCTGCCGCGAGGATGCTCGAAGGGAAGCCCGATACGTTGTAACAACAGCCCCGAGGGTCTATACTTTACAAAGTAAAGCGACTGGAGAATGAGATGGCAGACGACGTCGAGAATGTGATCGTGATCGGCAGTGGCCCCGCCGGCTACACCGCGGCGCTGTACACCTCGCGTGCGAACCTCAATCCGCTTGTGATTGAGGGCTGGGCGTGGGGCGGGCTGTTGCAGCAGACAACCGACGTCGAGAACTATCCGGGCTTCCCCGAGGGGATCATGGGGCCGGAGATGATGCAGAAGCTGCGCGACCAGGCGCAGCGCTTCGGCGCGCGACTGGTGAGCGAGCAGGTCGAGCGCGTCGAGCTGGCCTCGGCGCCGGGCGGCATCCACCGCGTGTGGGTGGGCGACACGGAGCACCGCGCGCACACCGTGATCCTGGCGATGGGCGCGGAGCACAAGAAGCTCGACATCCCCGGCGAGGAGGAGCTCGGCGGACGCGGCGTGAGCTACTGCGCGACCTGCGACGCGGCCTTCTTCCGCGAGGCGCAGACGATCATCGTGGGCGGCGGGGATTCGGCGATGGAGGAGGCGATCTTCCTCTCGAAGTTCGCCGGCAAGGTCACCGTGGTGCACCGCCGCGCGGAGTTCCGCGCGTCGAAGATCATGCTGGAGCGCGCCCGCGCGCAGTCGAACATCGAGCTGCTGACGCCCTATACGGTGAAGAGCTTCCACGCGGGCGAGAGCGGCGTGCTGGTGCACGCGGCGCTCGAGAACACGCAGACGGGAGAGGAGCGCGAGCTGGAGGCGACGGGTGCATTCATCGCCGTCGGTCACGAGCCCCAGTCGGCGCTGGTGGCGGGTCAGATCGACCTGGACGACGGGGGGTACGTGAAGGTGGACGGTCGCTCTACCCGCACGAACCTGCCGGGCGTGTTCGGCGCGGGCGACCTCGTAGACCACACTTACCGCCAGGCCGTCACGGCCGCCGGCTCAGGCTGTCAGGCGGCGCTCGACGCCGAGTGGTACCTGCGCGACACGCCGGGGATCCCCGCGCCGGAGGGGATGCCGGTGGGCGATCCGGCCGAAGCACAGTACGCGCCTACATCTCAGGCGTAAGAGCGCCCTCCAGCTCCAGCAGCCAACGCTTGCGGTCCAGGCCACCGCCGTAGCCGCCGAGATTGCCGCCCATGCGCAGCACCCGGTGGCACGGCACGATCACGGGGATCGGGTTCGAGCCCAGCGCGTTGCCTGCGGCGCGCGAGCCGCGTGGGCTGCCCGCTGCGGCGGCCATTTCGGTGTAGGTGCTCACGCCGCCGTAGGGGATCGCGCTGGTAGCCGCGAGCACGCGCTTGGCGAAGGCGCTCATCAGGACACGGTCGAGCGGCACCTCGAAGTCGCGGCGCCGGCGGCTGAAGTACTCGTCCAGCTCGAGGCGCACCCGCTCGAAGCGCGTGGGCGCCTCGACGATGCGGGGTGAGAGCTTGGCGGCGAGGTGGTCGAGCACTTCGTCAAGTGGCTCCTCGGGGAAGGCGAGGCGCACGAGGCCCTCGTCGGTCGCGGCGGCCGTGAGTGTGCCCCAGGGCGAGTCGACGACGCCATAGACGATGTCGGCCAGCCCTTCTCTCGTTACGCGTGCGCTGAACGTCTGGGCTGCCTGCATGGCCTGAGCCTCCTCCTCGTGGACTGGTGTGGACAGGGCGCCGTCGCGCAGCATCTGCTCGAGGGACGCAGTCCCGGTTACGGGCGCCTGGAGGGCGCCCATCCCATCAAAGCGGCGGCTGGATGCCGACGCGGGCAGTCTGTCTCTCATGCGATCACGACCTCTCTGAGCTTCGTCAAACCCTCGTGCAGCGAGCGCCGGGCGGCGTCCTCCGAGCAGCCGATCGCCCTGGCGATATCGCGGTGTGGGAGGTCGCCGACGTAGCGAAGCAGCACCGCCGAGCGCTGGCGCGCAGGCAGTCCGTGCACGGCGTCCCACAGTCCATCGTCACGCAACGCGTCCGGCGGTGGCGCGGCGGTCGCGTTTGTGTGAGCCGTGGCCTTCTTACGGCGCCTTGGCGCCGATCCGGCACCGCCATCGACCACCTCCGCGACCTCGGCCACGGGCAGCGCTCGGCGAGTCCCCCCGCGGTGCACGTCGAGCGCCTTATGATGGGCGATCGTGAGCACCCACGCGCGCAGATTGGAGTCCGCGCGCAGGCGGGGGTAGGCGTCGAGGGCGGAGATGAAGGTCTCCTGAAAGCAGTCCTCGGCCTCGGTGTGTCCGACGGAGGCGACGAGGAAGCGCCACACCTCCTCGCGATGGGCGTCGAGGAAGCGCTGGAAGGGGGGTAGCGAAGTGCTCACAGGGGTAAAACGCGGCTGCGCGCTCGAACGTGAGATGACGTGCGCGGATCGAGGTGAGATGACGTGCGCGGATCGAGGCGCGGCTCAGCCCTCGTACTCGAAGAACCCCGCGCCCACGTCGCGCCCCAGTCGCTCGGCGAGCACCAGGCGGCGCAGCTCCGGGGCCGGGCGGTAGCGCTCCTCGCGGTACTCCTCGCAGAGCGCCTCCAGCACGCTCAGCACGTGGTCGAGGCCGATCTCGTCCGCCCACGAGAGGGGGCCGCGGGGGTGGTTCATGCCGAGCGTCATGCCCGTGTCGATGTCCTCTGCGCTGCCCACGCCTTCGCCGAGCGCGAACGCCGACTCGTTGATCACCTGGCAGACGATCCGGCCCAGCACGAGCCCCGGCGCGTCGCCTACCCAGACGGTGTGCTTGCCGAGCGCTGCGAAGAACCGCTCCGCGCGCGCCGCCGCGACGGGGGAGGAGGTTTCGCTGCGCGTCAGCTCCACGAGGCCCGTCTGTGCGAAGGGCGGCAGTACGTGAAAGCCGACCGACGGTCCGCCGGGGTCCAGCGCGGCGAGCGAGCCGCTGTCGCACAGCACGAGGCGGGGGGCGCCGCGCGGGGAGTGGTCCTCGCCGGGACCGCACTCCACGATCAGCGCAGGCAACTCGCGCTGGGTGTCGTGCGGACCGCGTACCTCATACCCCGATGCCGCCGCTGCCGCGCGCAGCTGCGCGGCGAGGACGCCCTCGCCGCAGATCACCACCAGCCCTTCACCGTCGCCGGGGCTCTGCGGCTCAGGTGGCGCCGGGTCCTCTGGGCGGTGACTATCGCCGGAGTAGTCGTAGTACCCACGCCCGCTCTTGCGTCCGTGCAACCCGGCCGCGACCATCCGCGCCTGGATCGGCGAGGGACGCCAGCGCGGCTCGCCGAACCCCAGCTCGTAGAAGCTCTTGGAGACGTCGAACCCGGTGTCCACGCCGACGAGGTCGCTCAACTCGAACGGGCCCATACGAAAGCCGCCCTGGAGGCGCACGATGCGGTCGATCGTGGGCACGTCGGCGATCCGCTCCTGCAGCATCCGCAATGCCTCCAGCCCGAACGGCCGGTTGCAGCGGTTGACGAGGAACCCCGGCCCGTCGGTCGCACGGATCACGGTCTTGCCCATCGCCTCGCCCGTCGCCGTCGCCAGCGCCAGCGCGCGCTCGTCCGAGCGCATCCCCGCGATCACCTCCACCAGGCGCATCAGGGGGGCGGGGTTGAAGAAGTGCATCCCCACCACCCGCTCGGGGTGGCTTGCCGCGGCCGCGACCGCGGTCACCGGCAGGGAGGAGGTGTTGGTCGCCAGCACGCACTCCTCGCTCACTACCTCGCAGAGGCGCCCGTACAGCTCGTTCTTTAGCTCCAGCCGCTCCGGCGCGGCCTCGATCACCAGATCGCAGGGCCCCAGGGCCTCGAAGCTGTCGACGGCCTGGAGTCGGTCTGCCGCGGCCTGCGCGTCCGCCTCGCTGAGCCTGCCCTTCGCCGCTTCCTTGTGCAGTCCCCCGAGCGCGCGTTCTGCACCGCGCTCCAGTGCCTCGGGGATCGGGTCGTGCAGGAGTGTCCGTGCGCCTGACCTGGCGGCGAGCTGGGCGATGCCTGCCCCCATCGTGCCCGCGCCGAGCACGCCGATCGTCTGCGCCTTGTCGGTGGCCATCGGGGCGGCAGCCTACAGCTTGTGTTGCGCGGCCCTGCGTTTGGGCCATCCGCCGTGCTTACCGTTGGGGGTCCATCGCCGTTGGCCTACCCCGGCCGATCGCAGGGCCACACGCGGCTCCCTGCCGGCTCTGCCGGCCTTCTCCTTGTCTTTTGCGCCTCAGGACGGCACGAGCGCGTTGATCCCCGTCATCGCGCGCCCGATTATGAGCTTCTGGATCTGCGAGGTGCCCTCGTAGAGCGTTGTCACGCGCACGTCGCGGAAGTAGCGCTCCACCGGGTGGTCGTCCACGTAGCCCGCGCCGCCGTGCACCTGGATCGCGGTGTTCGCGCACTCGACGGCGGCCTCGGTGGCGTGCAGCTTGGCGACTGAGGTCTCCAGCGTGTTCGGGCGGCCCTTGTCCTTGAGGAATCCCGCGCGGTAGACCAGCATGCGCGAGGCGTCCGTCTTCAGCACCATGTCCGCGATCATCGCCTGCACGAGCTGGAAGCTCGCGATCGGCTTGCCGAACTGTTCGCGCTCCTTCGCATAGTTCACGGACTCCTCGACGCAGCCCGCGCAGATGCCCACGCAGCCTGCGGCCACCGAGAAGCGACCGCTGTCGAGCGCGCTCATCGCCACCTTGAAGCCGTCGCCCACCTCGCCGAGGATGTCCTCGGGGCCGACCTTCACTTCGTCGAGGCTGATAGACGCCGTGTCCGATGCGTGCAGCCCCATCTTGTGCTCGATCGTCTGTGCCTGGTAGCCCGGCTGGTCGGTGTCAACGAGGAAGCACGCCAGCCCGCGATGGCCCTTCTCGGGGTCGGTCTGCGCGAAGATCAGCGCCACCTTCGCGTAGTTGCCCATCGAGATCCACATCTTCGCGCCGTTGATGCTCCAGCCGTCCGCCGTCTTCGTCGCGCGCGTGCGCTGGTTGGCGGCGTCTGAGCCGGTGTCGGGCTCGGTCAGGCCGAAGCAGCCGAGCCACTCGCCGCTGCACAGCTTCGGCAGGTAGTGCTGCTTCTGCTCCTCCGTTCCCCACTTGAGGATCGCGCTGCACACGAGCGACGTCTGCACGCTGATCACCGTCCGCACCGAACTGCACCCGCGACCGATCTCCTCCACCACGAGTCCATAGTCGATGTACCCGAGCCCCGCGCCGCCATACTCGCGCGGCACGATCGCGCCGAGGTAACCCTGGTCGGCGATCTTCTTGACGAGCTCCAGGTCGAAGTGGTGGTTGCGCGCGTTTTCGCGTGCCTGCAGCACGATCTCCTTGTCGGTGAACTCGCGCGCGGTCTCCTTGATGAGTCGCTGCTCGTCGGTCAGGTCGAAGTCCATGGGTCTCCTTCGTTCGTGCTCGGGCGGTCGGGTCGGACGGTCTGTCGGCTGGGCGGGACGCTATCGATTCCCGGCACCCTCAGCCAAGCTTGGGTGTCTTCCAGGGCGCTGACAACCGTCGCTCGATCGTCTCGGCCACCTCGTCGATCGCCACGCGCTCCTGGGCGAGCGAGTCGCGGTCGCGCACGGTGACGGTGCGGTCCTCCAGGCTCTGGTGGTCGACGGTCAGGCAGTACGGCGTGCCGATCTCGTCCTGGCGGCGGTAGCGCTTGCCGATCGACCCTCCCTCGTCGTACTCGACCATGCCGATCCCGGTGCGCCTCCGCAGGGCAGTGTGGACCTCGTGGGCCAGCTCGGGCTGTCCGTCCTTCTTCAGCAGGGGCATCACGGCAGCCTTGATGGGCGCCAGCCGCGGGTGCAGGCGCAGCAGCGTGCGCGTCTCGCCGGCCCCGGCTTCCTTGCCTTTCGCTTCGCCGTTCTCTGCGGGGGCCCTCTCGGGGGCAGTCACGACTTCCTCGTCGTAGGCGTCCACCAGGAACGCCAGCGTCGCGCGGTCCGCGCCCGCGGCCGGCTCGATCACGTGCGGCACATAGCGTTCGCCGGTGGCCTGGTCGAAGTACTCGAGCTTCTCGCCCGAGTACTCAGCGTGCTGCTTGAGATCGAATTCGCCGCGGTTGGCGATGCCCTCCAGCTCCGACCACCCGATCGGGAACAGGTACTCCACGTCGCTCGTCTGCGAGGAGTAGTGCGACAGCTCGTCCTGCTCGTGGGGGCGCAACCGCAGGTGGTCGGGACGGATGCCCAGTTCGGTGTACCACCGCTCGCGCTCCTCCAGCCAGTGAGCGAACCACTTCGGGGCGTCCGCTGGGGGCACGAAGTACTCCATCTCCATCTGCTCGAACTCCCGCGTGCGGAAGATGAAGTTGCCGGGCGTGATCTCGTTGCGAAAGCTCTTGCCCACCTGCGCGATCCCAAACGGCGGCTTCTTGCGCGAGAACTGCAGCACGTTCTTGAAGTTGACGAAGATCCCCTGCGCCGTCTCCGGGCGCAGGTAGGCCGTCGAGCCGGACTCCTTCACGGGGCCGATCGTCGTCTCGAACATCAGGTTGAAGTCGCGCGCCTCGGTCAGATCGCACTCCGGGGTCTCGCCCGGGTGCTTGGAGGGCTTGCGCCCGCACGGCAGATCCGCCAGGTGGTCGGCGCGGAAGCGCTGTCCGCACGTGCGGCAGTCCACCATCGGGTCGGTGAAACCGGCCAGGTGTCCTGAGGCCTCCCACACCCGCGGGTGCTGCAGGATCGCCGAGTCGAGCGCCACGATGTCCTCGCGCTCGTTCAGCATCGCCCGCCACCACTCGCCCTTGACGTTTCCCTTCAGCAGTACGCCATAGTGGCCATAGTCGTAGGTCGAGCCAACCCCGCCATAGATCTCCGAGGAGGGGAAGATGAAGCCGCGGCGCTTGCACAGCGCCACGATCTTGTCCATCGTCACGACGTCGCCGTCTGGGGCTGGGGTTGGGGAGGCTGTCTCGGCCATTCGCCCGGGCATGGTATTCGAGCGCCCGCTCGGCGCTCGCCGCGGGTCGGTCCCCGCGTCGGCGACGACGGTCCTAAGTCGTTTCCACATCTCCCTTGACAAATCTGTTCATCTGTGTTTCTCTTGTTGCATTCGAGCGTCGCTACCCATACCTCTCCAGCGGCGCTCGAACTTAACTTTGACGTAGCATTGGCTGCCGTGGCGCGTCTTCTGATCCTCGGCGGTGGCTGCCGGGGCAGGCAGCTGGCCGCCGAGGTCCTCTCCGAGGGCCACGCCGCGCGCATTGTCACCCGCTCGGAGGCGCATCGTGGTGCGATCGAGGCCACGGGGTCCGAGTGCTTCATCGGCGACCCCAACCGTCTGGGCACGCTGCGGGGGGCGCTGGAGGGTGTGGCGATCGTCTGCTGGCTGCTGACCGGCGTCACCGGTCCGCCTGAGGAGCTGCAAGACCTCTACATGTCTCGTCTGCCCGCATTCCTGGGAGCGGCCGTGGACTCGACCATGCGGGGCTTTCTCTACGAGGCCCCCGCCGATGGCGCTCCACACGTCGAGGAGATCGCGCGTCGCAACGCGATCCCCGCCACCGCGCTCACGGCCGATCCGCACGATGTGGACTCATGGCTAAAGGCCACACGAGCTGCGCTGTCTCTATACCTCTGAAGTCCGTTTAAGGTTGCCCTGATCTTTGGACGGAAGGCTCAACGGGCCGATCAGCTCCTCCAGCCGCTCCAGCAGCTCTTCGAGGATGCGCGCCGTCGCGCCCCAGATGAGGTGCTCTCCGAGGACGTAGGCGTTGGTCTCGAAGGAGATCCCGCGCCGCTCCAGGCGTGTGCGCGTCCTGCTTTCCCGCAGGGCGAGCAGCGGCAGCTCGAGCACCGCGTCGACCTCGCGCGGGGAGACTTCCCATACCCGTTCCGGTGGCACGAGGCCCACGAAGGGGTGGATCACGTAGTTGGTGACGAAGGTCGGCGTCGGCTCGAAGCGTCCCCAGCAGGCGCACGTCGGTGCGTGGCAACCCGATCTCCTCCTCCGCCTCACGCAGCGCCGTGTCGCTCAGGTCGGCGTCCTCGGGGTCGCGCCGCCCACCGGGGAAGCTGATCTCTCCCGCATGCCTGCGCAGGCCAGTTCCCCGGCGGGTGAACACCGCGTGGGGCTCCTCGCCGGCAGCCATGAACAGCGGCACCAGTACCGCCGCGGGGATCAGGTCTGAGGAGGCGCTCAGCGTCCCAGCTCGGACGTCAGGTGGACGTGTTCCACACGCTCGAGGAACATCACCTCGCCGTCCAGCGCCCGGTGCACGGGACACTTCGCGGCGATCACCTGCAGGCGCTCCACCTGCTCCGGCGGCAGGTCATCAGGCAGCCGTAGCACCAGATCAAAGCGCGTCGGACAGCCGCGCTCGGCGGGGCTGTACTGCACCTCGACCTCCACGTGCCCGAGGTCCCAGCCCTTGCGCGCGGCATACATCTCCATCGTGATCGCCGTACACGAAGCCAGGCTCGCCGCGAGCAGCTCCTGCGGGTCCGGCCCGGCGTCGTCCCCTCCGGACTCCAGTGGCTCGTCCACGAGCACCTGGTGATCGCGCACCTGGATGGTGTGCTTGAAACTTCCGTCGTTGCGTCGTGCGGTGGCTTTCATCCTGATCAGCCCCTCCATCTCATAGCCTCCTCTGATCCTCCCCAACTCACATGGTACTCCGGTGAGGGCATCATGAGAGGGGGTTGAACAGCAGCCCGGTCAGCAGCTTCGGGAAGAAGAACGTCGACTTCGGCGGCATGTTCTCGCCCGCCTGCGCCACCGCCTGCACCTGCTCGACCGGCGTAGGGCGCATCAGGAACGCCACGTCGTACTCGCCGCTCTCCACAAGCGCCTGTGCTTGCTCGACCGTGCGGGCGTAGCCGAAGTCGTGCAGGTGGGAGATGTCCTCATCGCTCAGCCCCAGCGCGCCCTTCAGCAGCAATGTCTCCAATATCCCCGTGTCGAGATGGCGGTAGGCCTTGCTGTGGCCCACCAGCGCCGCGTCGGCGATCGCCTGGTCCTTCAGCGTCAAGCGCGTGGGGCGCCTGGAGACGGCGTCGATGTATCCGAGCTGCAGCGGGCCCGTGCCGGGCGGCGGCGCGAGCTCGCCGGCGTCCACCTCGGTGGCCTCGAAATGCTGTTCAAGGGCGACGCCGAGCGCCCGCATGCGCTCGCCATCTAGGCCCCTGACGAGGCGATGCGTCGCAAACACCGTCAGCCCGGGGTCCTCCAGCGCGACGAGGCACATCAGCACGTACTGGTGCTCCCCGTCGCCGCCGATCTCCTCGGCATAGGCGCGCGCCGTCTCATAGCGGTGGTGCCCGTCGGCGATCAAAAGCTCCTTCGCGCGCGTTGCCCCTTGCACCGCGGCGATTGCCTGGGGGTCGCCCACGCGCCATACACGGTGCACCGTTCCCTCGGCATCCTCGGCTTCGCCCCACGGCGCCTCCGCGGTCGCTGGGCGCAATGCCTCCCACGCCGCGTTGGCCGGGTCCGAGTACAGCGAGAAGATCGGCGACATGTTCGCCCGCGTCGCCCGCGTCAGACGCAGGCGATCCTCCTTCGGCCCCGGGTGCGTGCGCTCGTGCGGGCGCACCCCGCCCGGCCCATACTCCTCGATCCGCACCCGGCAGAAGAACCCGCGGCGTGTCTGACTCACGCCATCCGGTCCTGTGTACTGCTGGGTGTGCGCCCAGATGGCGGGCTCCTCATCCCGCGTCACCGCGCCCTGCAGCTGCCAGCTGTCGAAGCGGTCGCCCGCCGAGACGTACGGATCGCCGCCGCCGGGCTCTGCCTGGGGGAGGTCTACCGCCGCGACGTTGTAGGGTGAGCGCGCGAGCAGTTCCTCGCGCTGCGCGCCGTCGATCACGTCGTAGGGCGGCGCCACCACGTCGGCCAGGGGTCCTACTTGGGCGAGGTTGTAGTGCAGCGCGAGCAGGGGCTGGACGTCGGCCATGACGGGGGCGACCCTAGCAGTGGAGGACATCACCGCAGGTGTCCTCGAGGAGAAGGTCGTTTTGGCTCCCGCGGAGGCCGACTCAGCACGTGTGTCTGTAGGCACTACTCTTAGCGCTACGGGGCGTGGCGCAGCCTGGTAGCGCACCTGCTTTGGGAGCAGGGGGTCGCCGGTTCAAATCCGGCCGCCCCGATTGTTTTGCTGCTGGATGCAGCTCCGAGACGGGAGCTGAGCGAACATATGTTCCCGTCCGGTACCGCCGGTAGGGTCATGCGCATGCTGCCTAGATCTGCTGACCCAATGGCGTTGCGGAAGGCCCGGGGTGCTTTCTTCACGCCGCCGCCAATTGCCGAGTTCCTGGGCCGCTGGGCAATCCGCTCGGCCGACGCCTGCGTTTTGGACCCGACCTGCGGCGAGGCAGTGTTTCTCCTTGCCGCTGCCGAGCGGCTCGAAGCTCTTGGAGCCTCGTCATCGGCGATAGCTGCTCAGCTCACCGGCGTGGATCTGCACCAGCCCTCGCTCAACGCTTCTGGCTCGCTGCTCGAGGCGGCCGGCGCTGGCGCCAATCTCGTGCGTTCAGACTTCTTCGAGCTGGCCACGCCCGCACATCTAGGCGACCAGGTCGGCTGGCAGGACGTCGTGATCGGCAACCCGCCATTCGTCCGCTACCAGGAGCATCGCGGGCTGGTGAGGAAACGCTCGGTGGCAGCTGCGCTCGAGCAGGGAGTCCGGCTATCAGGCCTTGCCTCGTCATGGGCGGCCACACTCGTACACGCCTCGGCTTTTCTCAGGCCGAGTGGGCGCTTGGCGATGGTGCTGCCTGCCGAGCTATTGACCGTTGGTTACGCCGAGCCCATTCGGCGCTGGCTGAGAAAGCGGTTCGCTGTCGTTAACCTCGTCATGTTCGAGCGCCTCCAGTTCCAGGGTGCCGACGAGAAGGTAGTGCTGCTCGTCGCGCATGGTGAGGGTCCCTGCGACTCGTTCTGCCTGTTCCACGTCGATGGCGCCGAGGATCTCGCCGACGTGCATCCCCTGGACCCAATCGGCGCAAAGCCGTCCGCTGAGGGCAAATGGAGTGATCTCGCGCTCTCGCTCGATGTTCGCCAGCTGTTCAGATCGGTCAGCGAGCGCATGGTCCGATTGGATAAGTATGGCGCGCCAACTCTTGGAACGGTCACCGGTGCTAACGACTACTTTGCGTTGTCGGAGGTCACGCGGTTGAAATACGCCATCGCCGAGAAGCATCTCAAGCGCATCAGCCCTCCCGGTACCAAGCATCTCAAGGGGCTTTCCTTCACCTGCGCTCAATGGGAGGAGCTGAGGCTGTCCGGGCAGCGCGTGTGGCTGCTCTGCCCCGACAAGAAAGCACGAAGTAAGGGGCTCACGGAGTACTTGGGCCTCGGCCGTGAGCGCAAGGTCCCGGACGCCTACAAGTGCACCGTACGTGATCCGTGGTGGCGACCGCCCGTCGTCCCCGTGCCCGACCTGTTCTTCACGTACATGTCCCATCGCTATCCGCGGCTGATCACGAACGCGGCACGGACGACCTTCGTCAACTCGATGCTCGGGATGCGACTCAACAACGGGGTACCAGCCGAAACGCGGAACGCGTTGCCGTTGCTCGCCCTCAACTCGCTGACGATGCTCGGTGGCGAGGTCATGGGTCGCGGCTACGGAGGCGGCATCCTGAAGATGGAGCCGAGCGAGGCGTCGGGTCTGCCGGTGCCAGGACCTGAAGCGCTCGAGAGGGCGTGGCGCACGCTCTCGCCACAAAGCCCGAACCTTGATGCTGCCCTCAGGCGCGGTGAGTGGTGGAACGTCGTGGCCGAGGTCGATCGTGTCCTGCTCAAAGGCGCACTTGGCCTCAGCAACGACGAGGTTGTGGCGATCCGTGATGCCGCGACACTGCTTCGCGTCCGCCGCACGCGGCAAACTGAACCGCATCGCCAAGCCGTCAAAGAAACCTGATGTCCTAGCGGAACTCGACTCCATCCTTGAGGCGGCGAACGCCGACCTCGCGCCGTGGACGCATCCACTTGGCTCGCAGAAGAGGAGCGCCAGTACGTCCCGGACTACGCAATGCTCCACGCGCTGCTGGCCGTTCCGATCGAACAGGGTCATGCAGAGAGCCAGCAATCCGGTCGCGTGGCGAAGTCCCTAGATGCATATGTCGCCCACGAGCTGCGACGCGCGGGATTCGATCCAGGCACAGTGTTCCCGCGCCTGCGGACGCCGAGGGCCCTTTCGCCTGAGATGAAGAATGTCGAGGAAGCAATCGACCATCTCATGATGGTGCTCGACGAGTACGAGTCGTTCGCATCGCAGAGGCTGAAACCGCCACCGTTGCGCTCGGCGATTATGAGTTTGGGGCGCATCAAGCTCGGTGGCTCCGACACGAACGTACTCGGCCGCTTCTACAAGAAGCAGGTCGATGCTGTGGTGCTCTCTGACTGGCTCAGAGGGCCTGACGTGCTCGTGTCTGGCAAGACACAATTCTCCAGCTATCTCAACAACAAGAACAACCGCTACGAGGAGGCGATCGGAGAGGCGCATAACCTGCGCGACCGATATCCCCTCGCGGCGATGGGCTTCGCATATCTGGTTCGCTCGAATGTCTTTGAGGGTGGTGCATTCGAGCTTCTGCGGGATCTCCTGGTGCGCCTTCGGCGGCCCGATGGTCCTTTCGACGCCACGGTTCTGCTCATTGCCGAGTGGGATGAGGAAACACGGAAGCTGACTTCGGTTGAGGACCCTGCCCCAGCTCTGGCGTTGCCTCGGTTCTTCGAGGATCTCCTCAACGCCCTTATGGCCTACACGCCGGTTGATGTCTATCAGGGCGTGCGTGCCCGGAAGCTCGGGGAGCCACCGGGTGGTTTCCCCCCGAGCGAGGATGACGACGAAGACGAGGCCAGGACGCAGTCTCGCTGATCTGCGCGTGACCACGACTGCCGAAACCCGCACAGCCAAGGCGACGCACAGCCGCAAGGGCTGACCGATAATCATCCGGTGAGAGCCTCCACAGCCGACGCACCGAGCGAAGCCGCGCGTACCGCCTGGACGCGGAATATGGCGGCCCCGGTGCGCGACTTCCTCGGCACCGAAACGGGCAGTGCGCTGTTTCTGCTGATCGCGACGGTCCTCGCCCTCGTGTGGGCCAACTCGCCGTGGTCGGACTCCTATGAGTCGCTCTGGAGCACAACGCTCTCGATCACGGTGGGCAGTGGCGGGATCTCGGCCGATCTGCGCCAGTGGGTGAACGAGGGGCTGATGACGTTCTTCTTCCTCGTCGTCGGCCTTGAGGCCAAGCGCGAGCTCGACCTTGGCGAGCTGCGCGAGCGCCGGCGTGTGGCGATTCCGCTGCTCTCCGCGCTCGGCGGCATGGCCGTGCCGGTCGCGATCTACCTTGCCTTCAACGCCGGTGGTTCCGGCGCGCATGGCTGGGGAGCCGCCATCTCGACCGACACCGCCTTCGCACTGGGCGCCCTGGCGCTGCTCACCCCGCGCGCGGCGACGCGGCTGCGCGTCTTCCTGCTGACGCTGGCTGTCGTCGACGACCTCTGCGCGCTGCTCGTGATCGCGATTGTCTACACCTCCCATGTCTCGATCCTTGCGCTGGCGGTCGCGCTTTTACTGTTCGGTGGCCTGCTCGCGCTGCGCTACGCGCCGCAACGGTTGCGCCCGGTGTCCGTCGTTCTCGCGATCGGCGTGTGGGTCGCGATGTTCGAATCCGGCATCGATCCGGTGATCTCTGGGCTCGCGATCGGGCTCGCCAGCAGCGCCTATACGCCCTCGCGCGAGCACCTCGAGCGCGCGACTGCGCTAGCGCGCTCGTTTCGCGAGCAGCCCACCCCCGAGCTCGCCCGCTCCGCGCAGGAGGGCGTGATGTCGGCGATCTCACTCAACGAGCGCTTGCAGTACGTCCTGCACCCGTGGACCGCCTATGTCGTCGTGCCGCTGTTCGCGCTCGCCAATGCCGGTGTCCATCTGAGCGGGGGCCTGCTGGGTCGGGCTGTGCACTCGCCGATCACCCTCGGCATCCTCTTTGGCTACGTGGCGGGCAAGCCACTGGGAATCGCCGCCGCCTCGTGGCTTGCCTCGCGACCGATGCTGCGCGGTCCACGCTCGCCGCTGAGCCGGCCTTTGGTGATCGCGGGTGGCGCCTTCGCGGGGATCGGCTTCACCGTCTCGCTCTTGATCTCGAGCCTCGCCTTCTCCGGCCGGAGTCTGGACGAGGCCAAGCTCGGCGCACTCGCGTCGGTGCTCGTCGCACCGCTCGTGGGTTGGAGCGTCCTGCGGGTCGTCAGGGCACTGCCCGCGAGCGTTCGCGCACGCCAGCTCGCGGGCACGGCCGATGACATCCTCGACCTCTCAGAAGACGTCGACCCCGACCGCGACCATGTCCGCGGTCCCGATGACGCGCTCGTCACGCTCTTGGAGTACGGCGACTTCGAGTGCCCCTACTGCGGGCGCGCCGAGAGCGCCATCCGCGAGCTGCTTGCCTCCTTCGGCGACGAGGTTCGCTACGTCTGG
Source organism: uncultured Solirubrobacterales bacterium (assembly GCA_963723045.1). Classification (GTDB taxonomy): domain Bacteria; phylum Actinomycetota; class Thermoleophilia; order Solirubrobacterales; family Solirubrobacteraceae; genus Palsa-744. The sequence continues at coordinate 65,922 of CAVROU010000002.1, forward strand.
CGTCACCTCCCGCTAAACGACGTCCACCCGCACGCGCAGCTGGCCGCCGAGGCCGCCGAGGCGGCCGGCGCGCAGGGGCACTTCTGGGAGATGCACGACACGCTGCTGCACCACCAGGGGGCGTTGAGCACGAACCATCTCAGTGCCTACGCCAAGGAGTTGGGACTGGACGGTGAGCGACTGCTCGAGGACCTGCGCCAGCGCAGGTACGAGCCGCGCGTCAGCGACGACGTGGCGAGCGCCGACGAAAGCGGCGTCTCGGGCACGCCCACGTTCTTCGTCAACGGCCGTCGCCACTACGGCACCTATGACATCGCCACGCTCACCGACACCGTGCGCGCGGCGCGAGGACGCGCGCGACTGCTGGCAGCCGGATGACCGCGACGAGTCGGAGACGCGGCTTGCGTTCGCCTGCGCCCGCGCGGCCCCCTCTCTTATCCCAATCCTCCTCGCCCATCCAGCTTTCTGCCTGGTCCCTGCCACGGCCGGTGCCTAGAATGGTCTGTCGATCCGGCCCCGTCAGCCATCCCAGAGCCGGTAAGCCGGTCCCCGTGGCGGGGCGCCCGAAAAGGAGAGTGCTCGGTTGATCCGAACGATCAGGGCCACCATGTTGCTGGCCGATCACGTGCAGGCCGCGGAGGGGAAGCTGAACCTGCTGGGCGGCGGCTGGCGCTGGACCGGTCCGGACCCCTCCACCTTCGGCATCGGCGTGGTGATCGAGTTTCCCTGGGAGGCCGTCGGGGAGGAGCACAGCGTCAAGCTCGACCTGATCGACGGCGACGGCGCGCCCGTCGAGCTGCCTCAGGGCGACGGTGTCTCCGCGCCGTTCGGCTTCGAGGCCACGCTGCCGGTCGCCGCGCCGCCCGGCTCCAAGCGCGGCACGCCGATCAACGTCTGCATCGGCGTCAACGTCGTGCAGCTGCAGCTCCCGCCCGCGGGCCGCTTCGAATTCCGCATGGAGATCGACGGAGAAGCGCATGAAGAGTGGCGCATCGGCTTCAACACGCGGCCCGCGCCGCAGTCGCACGAGGCTTGAGTCGCGGGGGAGAGGAGGGGAGTCCGGCTGTCGCAGGTGGTTTCCCCAGCGTGTGCGAGCCCCCCACCGCGATGCTCGCCTGCCAAGGGTCCAGCAGACTTCCCCCGGCGGGCGCGTGCCACCGCGGAGCCTGCCTGCCGAGGGCTCCGCGGAGTCCAGAAAGGTAGGGTGCCTCTGGTGAAGCGCGTGCTGCTTGTCTCCTGGGAGTACCCCCCCGTGATCGAGGGAGGCCTCGCGCGGCACGTGCGCAAGCTTTCGGAGGAGCTCGTCCGCCAGGGGGTCGCCGTCGACGTCCTTACGCGCGGCGCCGGCGGCACCGAGGGCGGTCCCGCCGAGGTGCAGCAGCGCGGCGGCGTCACCGTCCACCGTGTCCGCGAGCCCAGCTGGCCACGCGACCTCGACCGTTTCGTGGGCTGGGTGCAGCGCATGAATCAGGACATGCTCGTCGCCGGCGAGGCGCTCGCCGAAGAGCACTCCTATGACCTCGTCCACGGGCATGACTGGCTCGTCGCCCACGCCTGCGCGGCGCTCGCGGACCGTCTCGGTGTGCCCTACGTCACGACCGTCCACGCCACTGAGCACGGCCGCCACCAGGGCTGGGTGGACAAGCCGCCGCAGTCGCACATCCACTCCGTCGAGCGCTGGATGGCCCAGCGCGCGGACTCGGTCATCACCTGCTCGCACTACATGCGCGGCCACGTCGCCGACATCTTCGACATCGAGGAGGACCGCATCACGGTGATCCCTAACGGGATCGACCCGCGCGACCTGCGCCCCGTCGGCGACCTGGAGGCGCTGCGCGCCGAGTTCGCCGCCCCGCACGAGCGCCTCGTGCTGCTCGTCGGGCGCCTCGTCTACGAGAAGGGCTTTCAGCTTGCCCTCGACGCGCTCCCCGGCGTGATCGAGCGCGTCGGCGACCTCCGCTTTCTGGTCGCCGGCTCGGGCACCCACGAGGCCGAGCTCAAAGCGCAGGCCGAGCGCCTTGGCCTCACAGATCAAGGCGTATTTCTCGGCTGGATCGGCGACGACGCGCTGCACTCGCTCTACCGCATCGCCGACCTCTGTGTGGTCCCCTCGATCTATGAGCCCTTCGGGCTAGTTGCCCTGGAGGCGATGGCCTCCGGCTGTCCCTGCATCGTCGCCGACACCGGTGGTCTGCGCGAGGTCGTTCCCTCCGGTGAGCGCGTCGGTCTGCGCTTCAACGGCGGCGACGCCGAGCACCTGGGCGTGATGATCGAACGTCTGCTCGTCGACGACGCCTTGCGCGATCGCCTCGTCGCCGAGGCCTCCGAGCACGTTCTCAGCTTCGACTGGTCAGACGTCGCCCGGCGCACCCGTGAGATCTACCGCCAGCTTGCGGGCTCGCCCGCCCGCCAGCGGGCCTGAGGGGCAGCACGCGATGTCCTATGGCCCGCGCGTGGCCGTGCTGCGCTTGCTCTATCGCCTCGCCTTTCGCCTCGCACAACTGCGCGCCCTCGTGCTCCCCGGAAGGGGTCGCGGCGTCAAGTGTCTGCTCACCCACGGCGACGAGGTGCTACTGGTGCAGCACACCTACGGTCCGCGCGGGCTCTGGCAGCTGCCGGGCGGCTCCGCGCACCGCGGCGAGCCCCCCGCGAGCGTCGCCGCGCGCGAGATGCGCGAGGAGCTCGACCTGCGCGACGCCGGCTGGCGCGAGCTCGTCACGCTCGACCTTCGCCTGGAACACATGCCCGTGCACCTCACCTGCCTGCACGCCGAGCTGCGGGACCCCGCGGTGCGCCCCGACCCGGTCGAGATCGAGCGGGCGTGCTGGTTTGCAATCGACGAGCTTCCCCCGCGCCTTGGCTTCGAGGTGGAGCAGATGCTCGATCTGCTCTATCGACGCCCGCAACCCGCAATAGACTGAGGTCGTTCGGGTCAAAGCAATGAGAGAGGATGTGCGGATCTGATGCTCGAGGGTCTGATGCAGGACGACTTCCCGCTCACCTTGCATCATCCGCTGCGGCGGATGCGCACCGTGCACCCCGACGCCGAGGTCGTCACGCTCACGCCGTCGGGCTCCACCGTGCGGGCCTCCTTCGGCGAGGTCGCCGAGCGCGTCGATCGCCTCGCGCGCGTCCTTTCACGCCTGGGAGTGGAGCCCGGTGAGCGGGTAGGCACCTTCGCCTGGAACAACCAGCGCCACCTTGAGCTCTACATGGCGATCCCCTGCGTGGGGGCCGTCCTGCACACGCTCAACGTACGTCTCTTCAGCGAGCAGCTCGTCTATATCGTCAACCACGCCGAGGACGGCGTGATCTTCGTGGACGACTCACTCGTGCCGCTGCTCGGAGAGCTCGCCCCGCAGCTCCCCGGCGTGCGCCACTACGTGGTGATGGGCGACGGCGATACAGGTTCGTTGCCGGGCGCGCTGCGCTACGAGGAGCTGCTCGCCGACGCCGCTCCGGGGGCCTTCGACTATCCCGCGGTCGACGAGCGCCAGGCGGCGGCGCTCTGTTACACAAGCGGCACCACCGGCAATCCCAAGGGCGTGCTCTACTCACACCGCTCGATCTGCCTTCACTCCACAGCCACGCTTATGACCGATGCTCTCGGCCTCTCCCGGCGCGATCGCGCGCTCGTGGTGGTGCCCATGTTCCACGCCAACGCCTGGGGCATCCCACACGGCGCCGCGCTCGCGGGCACCGACCTGATCATGCCCGACCGCTTCCTGCAGGCCGAGCCGCTGGCCCGCCTGATCGAGGCCGAGCGTCCCACGGTGATGGGCTGCGTGCCGACGATCTTCTCCGACCTCCTGCGCTACGCCGACGAGCACGACGTCGACCTCTCTTCGCTGAAGAACGCCGCCTGCGGAGGCTCGGCCGTGCCGCGCCAGCTGATGAAGGACTTCCAGGAGCGCCACGACGTGCGCATCTTCCAGGCCTGGGGGATGACCGAGACGAGTCCCGTCGCGACCTACTCGCGCCCGGGGGAGGGCGCGGGCCATGGGGATGCCGGCCGTGAGGGCACGGGTGGCGAGAATGCGAGCCGCGATGGCGCCGGCCACGGCGATGCCGAGCATGGCGGCGGCCTCGACGATGCCTATCGGGACGCGCGCGCCAAGCAGGGTGTCCCGCTGCCGTGGGTCGAGCTGCGTCTGCTCGGCGACGGCAGCGAGGAGGTCCCCTGGGATGGGCAGTCCACTGGCGAGGTTCAGGTGCGTGGCCCATGGATCGCCTCGCGCTACTACAACGACACCTCGGGTGAGGAGCGCTTCGAGCAGGGTTGGCTGCGCACCGGCGACATCGCCGCCGTCGACGGCGAGGGCTTCATGCAGATCACCGACCGCTCCAAGGACGTGATCAAGTCCGGTGGCGAGTGGATCTCCTCGGTCGAGCTCGAGAACGAGGTGATGGCCCACCCCGACGTGATCGAGGCCGCCGTGATCGCCAAGCCCGACGAGCGCTGGGCCGAGCGGCCGCTGTGCTGCGTCGTGCTGCGCGAGGGCGCCACGCTGCAAGCCCAGGATCTCGTGGAGCACCTGCGCGGGCGCGTCGCCAAGTGGTGGCTGCCCGACGAGTTCGCCTTCATCGAGGAGGTTCCCAAGACGAGCGTCGGCAAGTTCGACAAGAAGGTTCTGCGCGGCCAGTTGCGCGACGACGCGCTGCGGGGACGCGTCAGAGTGCAGGAAAACGTCAGATGAGAGACAATCAGTAAGGGGCAGGGGCCCTGATGCCGACAAAGACTTGTCCACGCCACGGCTTCCCTCTAGGGTCGTCGAAAACTTGACCACCAGAAAAGGTAGGTGTCCATGACTAGGATGTCTCGCACCCTTCTTGCATTGCCCATCGTCTTGGCGCTTGCGCTCATAGCCACACCGGCCCTGGCGGCGACCACGACGACCACCACGAGCAGCAGCACAGCGGGCTACTACAACGCGCCGCCCAAGCCCGCAACGACCACGCCAGCGCCGTCGAGTGGCACTGCTCCGTCGAAGGAATCATCCAAGCCCAGGACGACGAGCTCGCCGACCAGCACCGCGCCGAGCACGTCCCCCTCGACATCCACGCCAAGCACCACCACGTCGACCGCGAGCCACACGCTGCCCTTCACGGGTCTCGACCTGCGCTGGGTGGTCGGTCTGGGCGCGCTGCTGCTCGCCGCCGGGGTCTCGATCCAGATGACCCAGCGCCGCCGGCGCGATTTCAACCGCTGAGAGGCCTGTCGAGTCGAGTAGCGCTGAGCCGGGTGCCTATGTGCACCCGGCGGCGCGCTCCAGCAGCAGTTTGCGCTCGCGCTCGTTGTGTGTGAGCGCGGCGGCCCGCTCGAACTCCGCGCGTGCCTCCGTGCCGCGGCCGAGCTTGAAGAGCAGGTCTCCACGCACGCCTGGCAGCAGGTGATAGTCGGCCAGCGCCGGCTCGGCCCGCAGGGCGTCGACAATGTCGAGACCCGCCGCCGGACCAAACGCCATCCCTAGCGCCACCGCGCGGTTGAGCTCCACCACCGGCGAGGGCGCCAGCTGCGCAAGCGCGTCGTACAGCGCCGCGATTCGTTCCCAGTCTGTCTGCTCAGGGGTGAGCGCGCGCGCGTGGCAGGCGGCGATCGCGGCCTGCAGTGCGTAGGGGCCGAGCGCCCCGCCGAGCTCCTGTACCCGCCGGAGCGCGATCAGTCCGCGCGTGACGAGCACCCGATCCCAGCGTCGGCGGTCCTGTTCGAGCAGCAGCACCGGCTCGCCCGCGGGCCCGGTTCGCGCTCGCGCGCGCGAGGCCTGGATCTCCATCAGCGCCACCAGCCCGTGGACCTCGGGCTCGCGTGGCATAAGACCAGCCAGGACGCGACCGAGCCGCAGCGCCTCCTCGCACAGCTCCGGACGCATCCAGTCCTCGCCGGCGGTCGCCGAATAGCCCTCGTTGAAGATCAGATACAGCGCCTCCAGCACCGAGGCTAGACGCGCGTCCAGTTCCTCGCGCCCGGGCACCTCGAACGGTACGCGCGCCTCCGCCAGAGTGCGCTTGGCGCGCACGATTCGCTGCGCCACGGTCGCCTCGGGCACGAGGAAGGCGCGCGCAATCTCCTTAGTGCTCAAGCCTCCGAGCAGGCGCAGCGTGAGCGCGACGCGCGCCTCGGTCGAGAGCACCGGATGGCAGGTCGTGAAGATCAAGCGCAGGAGGTCGTCGCCGATGTCCTCGGTGCTCGCCTGTGCCTCCACGCTCGTCTCACTCGCCTCGCCAAGCGCGCGCAGCTCGTGCCCCAGCTGCTCGTACTTGCGCTCCAGGCGCGTGCGGCGGCGCAGCAGGTCGACGGCGCGGAACTTGGCCGCGGCCATGAGCCAGGCGCCCGGGTTCTCCGGGACGCCTGACTCCGGCCACCGCTCGAGGGCCGCCACGAGCGCGTCCTGGGCCAGATCCTCGGCCAGGCCGACGTCGCGCACGATCCTTGCGAGACCGGCGATCAGTCTGGGGGACTCGATCCGCCAGATCGCCTCGATCGTGCGGTTGGTGTCGCGTGCGGCCACCTTGCTTGCGCTGTCAGCTCGCGTCCTGTGGGATGTATGCGGCGTCCTGGACCTCGGGGGAGAAGTCGCTCATCTCATACACCTGGCGCACCTCGATGACGTCGCCGTCGGCGGCCGGACAGCGTGAGGCCCACTCGACGGCCTCCTCCTTGGATCGTGCCTGGATCAGCCAGTATCCGCCGATCATCTCCTTGGCCTCGGTGAAGGGCCCGTCCTTGACGCTTGCCTTGCCGCCCGCAAAGGACACGCGCGCTCCCTTGCCGGTCGGCTGCAGGCCGTCGAGCGAGAGCAGCACGCCTGCCTTGGTCAGCTCCTCGTTGTAGGCGCCCATCGCGGAGGCCGCCTCGGGTGTCGGACCCCAGTTCTCTTCGCTGATGTTCGGGATCATGATCATCATGAATCGCATCGTCGTCTCCCTAGTTGGTCGTTTGCGAGTCCCTGCCGGTCGTCGGCCTGAACTCTGCTTTTACCCTGACGTCGAACAAGCGGCGCCGAGATCGACAGCGCGTGGGAATCTTTTCAACGGCCGCCTGAGGTGCCTGTGCAGGCTTGCAGTCTCGCGGGACGCCCGGCATAGGAGATAATGGCGGGATGGCCTCGGGTCTCACCGGGAGGGAGCAGGAGCAGCTGCTGGAGGAGCTGCGCCAGACCCTGCGGGGAAGCGAGCGTCGCTTCGACGCGGTGGTCGGCTCGCTCGGCGACCCGGTGACGATCCGCGATCGCGAGCACCGCTTCCTGTTCGCCAACCAGGCGGCGATCTCATATCTTGGATTCCAATCGTGGGAGCAGCTGCGCGATACCCCGCCGGCTTCGATCATGAAGGACTATCTCGTGTGGGGAGAGGACGGCCGTGACATCGCGATGGACGACATCCCCTCGGTGCGGATCCTGCGGGGGGAGGAGGCCGAGCCGCTGTTGATTCGCACGCTGCATCGCGAGACTCGCGTTGAGCGCTGGAACCTACTGAAGGCCTCGCCGCTGCGCGACGAGGACGGCGAGGTAGAGGCCACGATCATGATCATCGAGGATGTGACCGAACAGCGGCGCGCCGAACTGCGCAGCGTGTTCCTCGCCCAGGCCAGCGCGGTGCTGGCATCCTCGTTGGATTACGAGCAGACGCTTCGTAACGTGGCCGAGCTGGCGGTGCCGGATGTCGCGGACTGGTGCGCGGTGGAGCTGTTTGACGAGGAGCGCGACCGACAGACTTTCGCGGTGGCGCACGTCGACCCCGACCGCCTCAAACTCGCCGAAGAGTTGCGCCGCTACACGCCGGATCGACCGGATCCCAGGCAGGGCATCGGTCGCGTCCTGCACACCGGCGAGGCGCTGCTCTATGGCGAGATACCCGACGAGATGCTGGTGCGGGGCGCGAGAGATGAGCGCCACCTCGAGCTGTTGCGTGCAGCCGGCTTCCACTCGGCGCTGATCGTCCCGGTGCGACTCGGGGAGAAGATTCTCGGTGCGATGACGCTCGTCAGCGCGGAGTCCTCGCGGGCGCTTGACCGCTTCGACATGGAACTGGCCGAGCATACGGCCGCACGCGCCGCGGTGGCGATCGAGAACTCGAGGCTCTACGGCGAGCGCTCCTCGATCGCCCGCACTCTGCAGCAGAGTCTGCTGCCCGAAGAGCTGCCTTCGATACCCGGATACGAGCTCGCGAGCATCTACATACCGGCGCGCGAGAGCAGCCTAGTGGGGGGTGATTTCTACGATGTGTGGGCGGTCGCGGACAGCTGGTTTTTGCTGATCGGCGACGTGACGGGTAAGGGGATCGAGGCCGCAGCGCTGACGGCACTCGTGCGCCACACGGTGCGCACGGCCTCGGAGTTTCGCTCCAGCCCAGCGGAGCTCTTGGCGTTTGTCAACAGCACGCTCCGCAAACGGCCCACGCTGTCGGTGTGCACCGCGATGTGCATGCGTCTGGACGGTGAGGAGCTGACACTCGCTGTCGGCGGTCATCCGCTGCCGCTGCACGTCAGCGCCGAGGCGACCCGCGAGGTCGGCGAGCACGGCCCGCTGCTGGGAGCGTTCCCCGATGCTGGCTGGACGGATTCGAGGCTGCTGGTGGGGGCGGGCGAGACTCTCGTGGCCTATACCGACGGTTTCACCGACGCGCGGGAGGAGGGAGGGGAGCGCCTGGGGCTCGCCCGGCTGCGCGACACGCTCTCTCGCCTGGGCCCAGGGCCGGCGAGCGAGACGATCGAGGATATGGTCCGCACGCTTGACGAGTTCCAGGGCAGTGCGCACGCGGACGACACCGCCGCGCTCGTCCTGCACCGGCCCGCGTCGCCCTGAGGCGCGCTCGGCCCAGGCCAGGACGCTCCAAGCTTGGGTGCTTCAAGCCCCGGGTTGCGCTCGCGGCGGCAGCTCCAACGCCTAGGGCTGCGCGCGCGGCGGAAGCTTCACGATGCCGATGAAGAAGTCGTCGATCTGCTGCACGATGTCCTTGAAGCGCTGGAAGTCGACGGGCTTGGTGATGTAGGCGTTGGCGTGCATGCGGTAGGAGCGCAGGACATCCTCCTCGGCCTCTGAGGTCGTGAGCACGATCACCGGAATCATCGAGAGCTCCGGATCGCCCTTGATCTCGGCGAGCACCTCGGCGCCGCTCTTGCGCGGCAGGTTGAGGTCGAGCAGCACGAGGTCGGGACGCTCGAGCCCGGCGTACTCCCCTTCGCCGCGGATGAAACGCATCGCCTCGACGCCGTCGCTGACCGTCGAAAGCACGTTGCCGACCTTGTGGTCGGCGAGCGCCTCGCGGATCAGCAGCACGTCCCCAGGGTCGTCCTCCACGAGCAGCACGGAAATGAGATTGGCGTTCATCGCACGGTCTCCTTGGCGATCGGCAGGGTGAAGCGGAAGCTCGCTCCGCCAGGGTATTCGGTGTCGAGCCACATGCGTCCTCCGTGGTACTCGACGATCTTGCGGCACAGCGCGAGGCCGATGCCGCTGCCCTCATAGGACTCCCGGGAGTGCAGGCGCTGGAAGATCAGGAAGATTCGCTCGGCATACTCGGGTTCGACGCCGATCCCGTTGTCAGAGCAGCTCAGCTCCCACTCCCCGCTGTGGCGGACCGCCTCGATTCGCACCACTGGCTGCTCTGAGCTGCGGAACTTGACGGCGTTGGTGAGCAGGTTCTGAAACAGGGAGGTCAGCTGTGCACGGTCTCCGCGGACGGTCGGCAGCTCGCCCGCCTCCACGCGGGCGCCGCTTTCGGCGATGGCCTCGCTGAGCGTCGACCGCGCGGCGGCGAGCGCGTCTGCCAGCTGCACCATCTCCTGCTCACGCCCGCTGCGCCCGACGCGCGAGAAGGCGAGCAGGTCGTTGATCAGTCTCTGCATGCGCTTGGCGCCGTCGACCGCGAAATCGATGTACTGGTCGGCGCGCTCGTCGAGCTGGCCGTGGTAGCGCGCCTGGAGCGCCTGGCAGAAGCTCGCGATCTTGCGCAGCGGCTCCTGCAGATCGTGCGAGGCGACGTAGGCGAACTGCTCGAGCTCGGCGTTGGAGCGCTGCAGCTCGCCGGCCTGGGCCTCCAGCTGGGCGTGTGCGGCTTCGACGCTTGCCAGCTCCTCGACGATGCGCTCGCGCATGGCGTCGATCTCGACGCCCACCTCTGTTATCTCCCGCGGGCCCTCGGCGATCGCGAGCGGCGTGGCGAACTCGCCGGCGGCGACGCGATGAGCTTCGGAGCCCAGACGCTCCAGCGGTTGTGTGATCGTGCGGCGCAGCAGGAAGCCGGCCCCGACAATGCCACCCACGATCAGGGCCGCGGCAAGCGCCAGCAGGAAGTTCAAGTCCGAGGCGGCGCTGTCGAGCTGTGCGCGAGTGCTGGATTCCCTGTGCAGGAGCGCCGATTGCAGACGGCTCAGGCCGCTCCTCACGTCATCGAACAGGTGCTTGCCGCGGACGTCGGCCGCGATCGACTCGCTCTCCGCGCGTCGACCGTGAGCCAGAGTCGGCGCGACGAAGCTCGCCTTCCAGATCTGTGCCCGCGCGCGCACCGTTTCGACGTCGGCGGCGAGGGCCGGGCCGATCGTCCGCTCGCTCGCGTTCAGGCGCGCGTAGGCGCGGACTTCGCTTTCAAGCCCACCGCGGTAGGGCTCAAGGAAGCGCGGCTGACCGGTGAGCGCGTATCCGCGCACGCCGGTCTCCTGGTTGACGAGCGCGCTTTCCAATGTCAGTGCCGCGCGCAGTGCGGGCTCGACCTGGTCCAGCAGGAAGCGGCGGTCGCGCCCCAGCTGGCCGCTGGCGAGCAGCGCCAGGCCGATCCCGACCACGGCGAGCACGAGCAGCAGCCCGATCGTCGTCGCGAGCAGCCCGCCGACGCTCATGTCAGAAGGGCGTCGTGGCAGGCGACGACGTGTTCCACGCGCGGCGCTCACCGCGGCTCGGCGTCCCGGCGAACACCGACCAGCAGCATCGCCACGTCGTCGCTGAGCGCACCGCCGTTCAGGCGCTCGGCGCCCGCGATCAACTCGTCGAGCAGTACCCGTGGCTGCTCGCGCCAGCCTGGCCGCTGGGCGATCAGCTCAGCGAGCATGCCGTGCAGACCGTCTTCGCCGAGACGCTTTGAGCCGCGACCGACGCGCCCCTCGATGATGCCGTCGGTGTAGAGGAGGATCGTCCAGCCGGCGGGCAACCGCACGGCCTCCGAATGCCAGCTACCGTTGCCGATCCCGATGCCCGCCTCGGCACGCACCTGAGAGAGGCCCGAAACGGAGGTCCCGTCGATCAGCACGGGCAGCGGATGGCCGGCGCGGATCATCGACGCCGAGTGCCGGCTCGGCTGGATCTCGAGCGTGCAGAGCGTCGCGAACAGGGCGGGGAGGTGGCGCTCGTGCTCGAACACGTGCTGAAGCGTCAGCAGGATCGTCTCCGGCCGCTCGCCGGCGAGGACCAGTGCGCGCCACGCAGCGCGCAGGCTGACGCCGATCGCGGCTTCGTCGGGGCCATGGCCGCAGACGTCGCCCACGACGACATGCACACGATCCTCGATGCTCTGGACCAGGTCGAAGAAGTCGCCGCCCAACAGCGCTCGGCTGCGACCGGCGCGGTAACACGATGCGACCCAGATCGCCCCGTTCTCGATCAGCGGCTCCGGCGCGAGGCCCTTTTCCAGGCGGCTCATCTCGCGCGCCTGGGCCTCCGCGAGGATCAGGTCGCGCTCGGTCTCCTCAGCCTGGCGGCGTCCGATCGAGTAGCGAATCGAGCGCGCGAGCTGCTCGCCTTCGACGTTGCCCTTGACGAGGTAGTCCTGTGCGCCGGCTTCGACAGCCGCCACGCCCGCCGCCTCGTCGGCGAGGCCCGTTAGGACGATCAGCGGGACCCCGGGCAGGCGCGCGCGAAGTCTGGCGACGGCGTCAAGGCCTGAGGCATCGGGCAATCCGAGATCCAGCAGCACACAGTCGATTGCCGGGTCGAGCAGCCCGAGCGCATCCTTCAGCGTGCGGCAGCGGACGACCCGCGCGCGGGGAAGCCTCTCGGCGAGCTCGTCCTGAACGAGCAGGGCATCGCCCTCGTCGTCCTCGACGAGCAGCACGCCGATGTCCTGATATGCCTGCCTCCGGCCGGCGTCGAGCGTCATGCGTCGGCCGAGATGCGCTTGAACCGGTCGCGACGCCCCCTCATCGGTTGCTCCTATGTCAAGCATGGCACGGAAATTGCGGTGTTCCGCTCGGTCCGTGTCTTGGGGTCGGGGTGGGCTGGGGGCATCGAGAGGAGGCGGTGGATTTGGCGTGCGAGGTGGCGCTTGAGGCAGCGTAGGGCCTCTCGGTTGGTCTTGCCCTCGGAGCGCTTGCGCTCCAGGTAGACGCGGGTTTGAGGGTCGATCCGGGCACGGGTGATCGCGATGACGTGCAGCGCACGGTTGAGCTGTCGGTCGCCGCCGCGATGCAGCCGATGACGATCTTTGCGCCCAGAGGAAACGGGTATTGGTGCCACGCCTGCTTGGCGGGCGAAGTGCGCGTCGGTCGGGAAGCGCTCAGCTCCCGCGGTGCGACCGATTAGCGTCGCCGCGGTCAGGACTCCCAACCCCTGCTCGGCCAGCAGTCCGGGACGGTAAGCCATGATCAGCACGCGCAGCTCGCGCTCGAGATCATTCGCCTGGCGGGAGATGGACCGGATGCTCGCGACCAGCTCCAGCGCGACCCGTATGCGCGCTGTGCGCTCTTCACGGCGTAAACGCCGCGCGATACGGTCGAGCACCGTGTTGCTGTTGAGCTGGCGGACAGGGATGCTCGCCTCGAGCTCCGGGCAAGCATCGACGAGATGCCAGCGCAGCCGGTTGATCATCCTGGTGCGCTCAGCGACTATGTCTGAGCGGTGATCGGCGAGCAGGCGGATCTCCAACGCCCGCTCGTCCAAGAACGCGGCGGGGAACCGCTCCACGCCCTCTCTAACCACGGCACGCGCGACGGCCCTCGCGTCGATCTGGTCGGACTTCCCAGGCTCACGTTCGCCCCGTCGAGACTGGCCCATCATCTTCGGCGGCACACGAACCACGCGCTCCCCCCCGGCGATCAACGCCTCCTCAAAACGCCTGGAGAGATGCCGGCAGTCCTCGATCGCCCACACCCGCTCCGCATCGAGCTCCCGCGCCCAGCGCAGCGCAGCGCGGTGCCCGGCGCCATCGGCCCCGATCTCGAGCTCGCCGGCCAACGCGCCGCTCTCGCCTGAGACCGCCGCCAACGCGTGACTGCTCTTGTGGATATCCGCTCCGATCACGATCATTAGCCTCGTCCTTTCGTTGGATGCCACCAATGGACGGACCTCCGGTGGACAAACCTCAGTCGGGGCGAAGCCACGCTCCTATCAAGTCACGCCGGGGATCCTCGGGTGGAGGCGGGCGACACAACCGATGTTGGTCAGACCTCACGATCGACAGCCAGCCTAAGAGTCAGCCCGCCGCCAACCCGAGAACCAAACCCGGTCGGCCGGACACCACCGCCCGACAACCCAGACGATGACACTGAGGGCCATCCTATTGTCTGTTCGTGGGGCGAGAAGGGGTCAACAGCTCCACCTCGCAGCTGAGTCCCTTGACTTTCGGCCAGTCGCCGTCGGCGCAGATGACCGTCTCGATCTCTGGCTGGAGGTCTGCCGTGGCGAGGATCAGCGCGTCGGGCATCGACAGCGATTTGCGCTTGCCCCGCAGCACCGCAGCGCGCGCCGCGACCGGTTTGTCGACCGGTAGGAGATCCTTGACCAGGTCGTCGAAGAAGCCGTCGACATGCTCTCTGGGATGATGCCCAAGCGAAACGCCGGTCATGACCTCTGCGTAGCTGATGACGGAGGCAGCCAGGGGATTGCTGGCCACGATCTCCCTAAGACTGGCCACGGAAGCTTTGTGGAGGGCGTCGTCGGCATCCAAGAAGCCGACGATAACCGTCGAGTCGAGCAGGATCAGTCCCACTCTTGGCGTAGCCCGCGTACGGTTTGGCCGAGCTCGCCGCCTGTGCTAAGACAACCCGCGTACTCGTCTACGAGGTCGTCCATACGCGCGATCAAGACGCGCCCATGCCCCTGGGCTTTGACCTGCACGACGTCACCCTCGCGCAACCCGGCCTCGCTGAATGCCCCGATCGGGATCGTGATCTGGTGCTTACCGGAGACCCGGGAGCGACCCGAGCTGCGTCTGGTCCCGTCTCGTGGTTTCTTTACCCTTACAGCCATAGGTAAAGAATAGCGGGCCGTTGGCTACCGGCGCATCCTGGCAATTATGCCGGAGGAGGGACTCGAACCCCCGACACGCGGATTATGATTCCGCTGCTCTAACCAGCTGAGCTACTCCGGCGGGAGCGCGCAGTTTAGCCTCTGGTGCCGATGCTCGACCGCCTCCCTCCGTCCAACGCGCTTCCTCTGCTCGCGGTCCCCAACGTCTCGGAGGGCCGCGAGAATGCGACGCTGGATGCGATCCAGGCCGCGTTCACGGCGGGCGGCGGGACGCGTCTGCTCGACAGGCACGCCGACCCGGACCACCACCGCGCGGTGTTGACCTTGGCGGGCGCCCGGGGCACGCCGGATGCGATGGCCAAGGCGCTGCTGGCCGGCACGCGGGAGGCGCTCGCGCGGATCGACGTCATGGCGGACGCCGGGGAAGGCCAGCGGCGCGGGGAGCACCCGCACGTGGGCGCGGTGGATGTGATGCCGCTGGTGTATGTGGACCCGGCGATGCGTGGCGCGGCCTGCGCGCAGGCGCTCCTCCTGGCCGATCGGATGGGCACAGAGCTCGAGATGCCTGTGTTCCTGTACGGAGACCTGGCGGGCGGACGAACCCGCGCGCAGTTGCGCCGCGGGGGGGTCGAGGGCTTGCGGGCGCGCATGGCGAGCGGCGAGCAGCGCCCGGACTTCGGCCCGCCGACGCTGCACCCCACGGCCGGAGCCACGCTGGTGGCCGCAAGGGAGCCGCTGGTGGCGTTCAACGTGGAGCTCGCTCCACCGGCGAACTTGGATGAAGCGCAGCTGATCGCGGCGCTGATCCGCGAGGGTGGGCCGGAGGGGCTGCCGGGGCTGCGCGCCATCGGGGTGCAGCTGAGGCCGGGCTCCCGTATCCCGGTGGCGCAGGTGTCGATGAACGTGGAGCGCCCGCTAGAGCTGTCGCTGCGCGAGGTGGTCGAGGCGATCCGGCGGCATGCGCGGGTGGCGGCGGGCGAGCTGGTCGGCCTGGCGCCCCGGGTGGCACTGGAGGGCTTCCCCGAGGACGTGCCGATGCCTGCGTTCGATCCGAGGCGCCAGCTGATCGAGAATGCGCTGGCGCGCAACCCGCCGAACGGTCTGCCGGCGCACAGCAGGTAGGCTAAGAGCATGGCTCAGACCAAGCGCAAACGTCAGACCAAGCACCGCGGGAACGCCGCCGGAGTGGTGGAGGCGCGCGGGCGCACGGGGCGCAAGCCGACGGCCGCGGAGAAGAGTCCGGAGGGCCGCGAGAAGGCCCGCGCGAAGGCAGAGCGCGGGAACCGCCTGGATCGCCCGCCGACGTGGATGACGGCTTTCTACAAGTCGATGGCGGCGGCGGTCGTACTGTTGCTGGCTTGCCTGCTGCTGGGGCTGAGGGGGACGGAGGTGATCGCGTTCTTCCCGATCGCGCTTCTCTTGTATACGCCGGTGAGCTACTACACGGACCTGTGGATGTACAACCGGCGCATGCGCAACAAGGCCAAGGCGGCGGGGTAGGAGCCGATGGGCGAGGGTTCGACGGACGTGCGGATGTTCACGGTGGGGTCGATACAGGAGAACGCCTACATCGTGCGCGCCGAGGGCACGAGCGAGCGCGCGGTGATGGTGGACCCGGGCGACGAGCCGGAGCGGCTTTTGCGCGCCGCCGAGGAGCTGGGGGTGAAGATCGAGGGGATCCTGATCACCCACTGCCACTTCGATCACATCGGGGCGGTGGCGCCGGTGGCGCGGGCGACGGGCGCGCCCGTGTGGTGCCCGGAGTGGGAGCGGCCGCTGCTGAGCGACATCATGCGCTGGGTGCCGCCCGGGTTTGGCCCGTTCGAGAATTACGAGCCCGAGCACACCGTCAAGGGCGGCGAGCGGATAGCGGTGGCGGGGATGGAGTTCGACGTGGTGTCGACGCCCGGCCACAGTCCGGGGCATGTGACTTACGCTCTGGGCCCGCAGGAGGAGACGCTGCTTCTATCCGGCGATGTCCTCTTCCAGGGGTCGGTGGGCCGGGTCGATCTGCCGGGGGGCGACTGGAACACACTGGAGCGCTCGATCGGCGAGCTGATCCGGCGCTACCCGCCACAGACGGTTGTGTATCCGGGGCACATGGGCGTGACGACGCTGGGTCGCGAGTTGAGCACGAACCCCTTCCTGAGCGAGCTGCGTGTGCCGGTGGCCGCACAGGTGACAGGCGAGGCCGAGGTGCTGAAGGCGGTCGAGCCGCATGCGCCGGCGAGCGGCCCCAGCGGACAGTGAGGTGAGCGCCCCTAAGGTGCAGGCCCCCAAGGGCACGGCGGATGTGCTCGGCGAGCAGATGGCGCTGCGCGCGGTGCTCGAGGAGCGGGCCACGGCGATCCTGCAGGGCGCGGGGTACGAGCGGATCGAGACGCCGACGTTCGAGGCGACGGAGCTGTTTGCGCGCGGCGTGGGCAGCTCGACGGACATCGTGCAGAAGGAGATGTACACGCTGACCGACGGGGGCGGGCGCTCGCTGACGCTGCGTCCGGAGGGCACGGCGCCTGTGTGCCGGGCATATGTGGAACACGGGATGCACAAGCGCGCGCAGCCGGTGAAGCTGTGGTATCTGTCGAGCTTCTTTCGCTACGAGCGCGCGCAGGCGGGGCGCTATCGCCAGTTCTGGCAGGTGGGGGCGGAGGCGCTGGGAAGCGAGGACCCGGCGCTCGACGCGGAGTCGATCGCGCTGCTCGGGAGGCTGCTGGGCGAGATGGGGGTGAGCGCGCGACTGCGGATCGCGAGCCTCGGCAGCGGCGAGAGCCGGGCCGAGCATCGGGCGCGCCTGCAGGAGCACTCTGCGCAGCCACGAGGCGGAGCTCTCGGAGGAGGTGCGGGGGCGCATCGAGCTGAACCCGCTGCGCGCGTTCGACTCCGACCACGAGGGCACACGGCGGGTGATGCAGAGCGCGCCGCGCCTGCTGGATCACCTGAGCGCGGAGGACGCCGAGCACTTCGCGGAGGTGTGCGCGCTGCTGGACGCAGGCGGGGACGGCCTACGAGGTCGACTCGACGCTGGTGCGAGGGCTCGACTACTACACGCGCACGGTGTTCGAGTTCACCTGCGATGCGCTCGGCGCGCAGAGCGGCGTGGGCGGTGGCGGACGCTACGACGGGCTGGTCGCCCAGCTCGGCGGTCCCCCCACACCGGGCATGGGCTGGGCCGCGGGCGTGGAGCGAATCCTGCTGGCAGGTTCGCCGCCCGTGCCGGAGAGCCCGGAGCTGGAATTGTACGTGGCGAGCGATTTTAAGAGCCCCCCACAAGGGGGGGCGCGGGAGCCGCGCGTAGCGAGTCGGAGGGCCGCGTTCGGGCTTCTGAGCGAAGCGCGAGCGGCTGGGATGACAGCGCAGATGGAGATAGCGGGACGCTCGCTGAAGGGCCAGCTGGGGCAGGCGGACAGACTCGGCGCGCGGTGGGTGGCGATCGTGGAGGGCGAGCAGACTGTGCTCAAGGACATGCAGGGAAGCACTGAGCAGACCGTCGCTACGGCCGAGGTGGTGCAGACGGTGCGGGGCGGGCCTCCGGTCCAACCCGCGGTGCAGGGCTCAACTTAAACGCGCGAAATGCCGAATGCAGGGGCGATGGCTCAGGTGTCACGACCCTTTCAGATTGCGCTGGCGGCGTTCGTGCTGTTCGCGGGCGTGTGGTTCATCGCGCTGCACAGGCCGGGCTCCTCGAGCTCGGGCCAGGGCGGCTCGCCTTCGAGCCCCGCGCCCGCCGGCCCGGCGGCCACGCCGAAGGTCTCGGCCAATGGCGCCGGATCGCCTGGTGCAAGCACACCCGTCTACCACGGGTCGGCGCCGGGTGTGGAGGGGTTGACGCGCGCGATCGACCGGGCGCATGGCGCGGTGGCGACCTCAGAACAGAATGCGCAGCAGCTGCAGAACAAGTCCGCGCAGGCGTCGGAAGCGGGCGCTGGGTCTACCGCGGCCCCCACGGCGGGCGCATCTGCCCCAAGCACGGGCGCAGGAGCGACTGCTACGACTGTTCATCACGCGGGGACGAGCGCCACGATCGTGCACCACTCGGGAACTGGCAGCACGACCGTCCACCATACGGGCGCCAAGACTTACACAACCACCGTTCACAGGACGGTGAAGACGACTGCCCCTGTGAATGCGACGGCGGTCGTGAATGCGCAGGCCGCCGTGCTGCAGGGCGAGCTGAAGCATGGCAAGACAGTGTTGCTGCTGTTCTGGAACCCCAAGTCCACCGATGACGTGTCGGTGAAGAAGGAAGCCCAGGCTGTGGCCGCCCACTCCAAGGGCAAGGTGGCGCTACACGTGGCGCTGCCCGCGCAGGTGGGCCAGTACGGCTCGGTGACGCGCGGCGTGCAGGTCTTCCAGACACCGACGCTGCTGCTCATCGACAGCAGGGGCCTGGCGGTGACGATGACCGGGCTGATGGACCAGTACGCGATTCAGCAGGGAATTCTCGAAGCCAAGCACGGCTCCGCGGGCGTTTAGAGGGCCTATCCCTCCAGGCCCGCACGTCTGGATGCGGCCGATGGCCCGGCCCTTACGGCACCCGTCGCCACCTCGGATTTGACTTGACACCACCAAGCCTTGGGTGGGTGGGTCCTGATCTTTCGGCCCACTCGCCCCTCGACCACCCAGCCGCACGTCCCTGTCGGGATAGGCCCTCAGGGCTTCTGATAGGCCCCTACACTCGACGGATATGTCCGTCGAGGAGCTGACCCGGCATCTGCAGGCACCCACCGGCCGCGGGCATACACCCGCGCACGCGCACACCGGTGCGGCTGGCGGCGCCGCGTGTGGCGATCTCGTGCGGGTGTCACTGCAGATCAACCCTGCCGACCCCGACGGGACGGTCGTCGACGCGGGCTTTGACGCGCACGGCTGCGGCGCGGCGATCGCGGCGGGCAGCGCGGCGGTGGAGCTGCTGCGCGGCACGCCGCTGCTCCAGGCGGCGCGTGTCGGCGCCGAGGAGATCGCGGGCGAGCTGGGAGGATTGAGCCCCGCCAAGCAGCACGCGGCGGAGCTGGCGGCTGACGCACTGCACCGCGCGCTGGGGAGCGCCGCACGCGCGCAGGTGCACCTGGCGCCCGCACCCGGGCGCAGCGTGGTGGCGATGAGCGGCGGTGTGGATAGCGCGGTCGCGGCGCTGCTCACCGCACGCGGGGGGCGCGAGGTGGTGGCGGTGACGCTCGAGCTGTGGTCGGATCCAGAGAACGACGGCGAGCGCAGCTGCTGCTCGGCGCAGGCGGTGCGCGGCGCGCGCGAGGCGGCCCATCGGATGGGAGCGCCGCACCTGTCGATCGATCTGCGCGAGGAGTTCCGCGCGGGTGTGGTGGACCACTGGCTGGCGGGGCACGCGGCGGGGGAGACCCCGAACCCGTGCGTGCGCTGCAACGGCGATGTGCGCCTGGAGGCGATGATCGAGCTGGGGGAGCGGTTGGGCAGTCAGACGCTCGTGACGGGGCACTATGCGCAGATCGAGTGGGATGCAGCGCTGTCGCCGAGCGGTACGCCGTCGTCGTCCGGCACGCCCTCGCCGAGCGGTGGGTCCACCCAGACTGCCATTGGCCCCGACGTCGCGCGCGGCCCTCTGCTGCGGATGGCCGTCGACCCCGTAAAGGATCAGAGCTACGTTCTGGCGGGGCTCGCGCCCGAGTCGCTTGCGCGCGTGCGCTTCCCGCTGGGCGCGATGCACAAGCGCGAGGTACGCGAGATCGCCGAGCGTGAGGGGCTGACGGTGGCGCGCAAGCCGGACTCGCAGGACCTGTGCTTCCTCGCGGGCACCGGGCTGCAGCGCTTTTTGGAGCGACACGGCGAGCTCGAGGGCGCACGGGGGCCGATTCTCGACCTGTCGGGGCGGGAGCTGGGCACGCACGCAGGCAGCCGTTCGGTCACGATCGGCCAGCGCCACGGCCTCGGGTTGAGCGCCGGCGAGCCGCTGTATGTGCTCGCGACCGACGCCGAGGCGAACACCGTGACGGTGGGTCCGCGTACGGCGCTGCGCACAGACAGGGTTACGGTGCGGGATGTCACGCTGCGCCGTCAGGCAAGCTGTGTCGACCACGTGAAGATCCGCTCGCGTGGGCGGCGTATCCCGTGTCGTCTTTCGCGCGCGCTCCAGCCGGGGCGTCACATGGACGTCGAGGTGGAGTTGAAGGAGCCAATCGAGCGCACTGCGCCGGGGCAGATCGCGTGCCTGTTCGCGGGGGATCTGATCGTGGGCTACGGCACGGTCACCTCGCACACTCCGGCCTGACGGCGCCGAGGTGCCACGTTCGCTGGCTCGTCAGCGCGCAGAGGAGGCTCGGCTGCGGTGCTTCTTGTGGCGCCGCGGTGGCGCCGGCTTCAGCGTGAGCGAGACGCTCGCACCGAAGGGCAGCGCGGACCCGGCCTTGACGCTCTGGGAGCTGACAAGTAGCCGCTTTGCGTGACGGTAGCGCTTGGCGACGCTCACCTTGCCCGCGCGACAGTGCGCGCTTGACAGGCGGCGCTTGGCAGCGGTGCTGCTGAGGCCCTTGAGGTTCGGCACGTGACATCCGGGGACCGGCCGAGCCAGAGGAGGGCACGATCCACCCGCCGAGCTCGACCCTGTGGCGCAGGCGACGAGCGGGGGAATCGGCGCGGGCAGCACCGTGATCTGCGTGCTCGCGGTCGTGGTGTTGCCGATGAGGTCGGCGGCGGTGGCGAAGACGGTATAGGTGCCGGGGGCGGTGTAGATGTGGGAGGGCGAGATCCCTGTGGCGCCGGCGCCGTCGCCGAAGGACCACGTCGTGGAGCCCACTCCGGAGAAGAGATCCTTGGCGGAGGAGGTGAAGGTGACCGACTGTCCCGCTGTGGAGGTCGCGGGACCTTCAAGCTTCAGGACGGGGCCTGTGGTGTCGTAGATGCGCGCCTTGATGGTGTGTTCGGTGAATTCTTCCCAGCCCACGAGGGCGTCGCCCGCGCCGTCCATTCCCACCGTGGCTGCCACCGGGGTGATCGGTGGGTCGATCTTTTCTTCGGGAGCACTCAAGGCGGTTTCGGGTGAGGCAGTCCCGCCGGCCCCCCGCGTCACCGCGTCGATTGTCTTGATGCCCCCCAGGGCGTAGACGCCCCACGCGATGACGGCGTTCCCCGTCGCGTCCGTCGCGACCTGTGGCTCGCCGAGGCTCCCGTTGGCACTCACGCCGGCCGCGGGCCCAAAGCTTGCGCCGGCGATCGCGCTTGCCGCATCGACGGTTTCGGTGGTGGGACTGGCTGCGGGGCTTTGATGCTGCCAGGCGGCGATAACCTCGCCGTTGCCGCCGACGGCGACCGCGGGGTGTTCGTCGTTGCTTCCGGCCGGTGAGAGGACTTGCGGGGCGCCCAGCGGGTGTGTCGGCTCCGCGCTGGTGCTTGCTTCGATGACATACGGGGGCGCCGTGCCGCCGCGCTGCCAGACAACGGCGGGCTGTCCGCCGGCGCCGATCGCGGCCGCGACGTTGAAGGCGTATTCGGGGCCATAGGCGGTCAGATTCTTTGTGGTGCCGAAGGCGCCGCCGGCGGGTCGGGTGATCGCCCGCGCGATGTTGTGCGGGCCGGCGGACTTGTCGCTCCAGGCGATCGCGGCGTCGCCGGCTCCGTCCATCGCCACGACTGGAAGACTGGGTTCGCTGCTGGGTTCGCTGATCGTCGTCTGGGTGAATGCGCCGCCGGTCGGCCGCCAGGAGTAGGCGGCGTTGTATCGGCCTCCCACCTTCTCGGCCTCGCCGACGAGCACGTCGCCGGCGTCGTCGATCGCAACTGTGGTGTTCTGTGCGTTCACGCCGCCGGTTGCCCCTACATCGATCGGCGTCGAAAACGCTTCGCCGCGCCGATGGATGGCGATCTCATACTGTTTCGCGCTGCTGTCGACCCAGGCGACCACGGCCGTGCCCGAAGCGTTGACGGCGATGCTGGGTCCGCTCACGTTGTCTTCGAATGTGGATACCAGTTCCTCGCGAAACGACGCGCTGCCCGCTGCGCGTCCGCCCGCATGGATGCCGGCGGCGTCGATCCAGGTGGCGGCGATGTCGCCGCTGGAGCCCATCGTCACCTGCGGCTGAATCCCGGTGCTGGAGGCGGCGGTGGGGGTCGAGAGAACCTGCGGGGGCAACCACGTGGGGGAGGCGTCCGCGGCCGGGGTCACCCAGCCGAGGAGACAGAGGCAGGCCGCTATGGGGACGGTTCGACGCGACACGTTCGCTGTCTTTACGGCTGCGCGAGGCAATGGCATGATTACTGCAACGCATCGACCGGACGGGCGTCCGGGCTGGAGTCGATATCCGCGTTCACGCGGGGCCGCACCCAGTCCTCCACGTAGTCGAGACTCGGCTTGCCTCCTGAACACCTTTGCATCCAGGTCGGGCCAATCGCCGCCCCCGATCCTCGCCCCGATACCCTCAGGTGCCGATGCAGGCGATGAGCACCGACGACATTCGCGAGCGCTATCTGGGCTTCTTCGAGGAGCGCGGCCACCGGCGCATCCCCTCGGCCTCGCTGGTGCCCTCCGCGCACGACCCCTCGGCGCTGTTGACGGTCGCGGGCATGCACCCGTTGAAGCCGTACTTCCTCGGCCGGGAGGCGCCGCCGGCGCCGCGGCTGACGAGCTGCCAGAAGTGCTTTCGCACCGTGGACATCGGCAACGTGGGCAACACCGCCCGCCATCTGACGTTATTCGAGATGCTCGGGAACTTCTCGATCGGCGACTACTTCAAGGACGAGGCGATCCGCTTCGCCTGGGAGCTGTCGCTGCAGGTGTTCGGTTTTGCGGCCGAGGACATCTGGGTGACGGTGTTCGAGGGCGACGAGCAGCTCGGCCTGGGAGCCGACGAGGAGGCGATCGAGCTGTGGGAGAGCGTGGGCGTGCCGGGCGAGCGGATCGTGCGGTGCCCGCGCTCGGAGAACTTCTGGCAGGGCGGACCGACGGGCCCGTGCGGACCGTGCTCGGAGCTCTACGTCGACAGAGGCGTGGGGTTCGGTTCGCCCGAGGACCTGCCCGGCGGCGAGAATGAGCGCTTCCTGGAGTACTGGAACCTGGTGTTCATGCAGTTCAACCTCGCTGCCGCTCAGGATGCGCCCATCGCCGGCGCGACGGCCGGGGGTGGAGGGGGAGGCAGGTGCTCACCGAGCTGCCCGCGCGCAACATCGACACGGGCCTCGGCCTGAATCGGATGGCGGCGATCCTGCAGGACAGGCAGTCGGTGTTCGAAACCGACCACTTCCAGCCGCTGCTCGACCTGGGCCAGGAGCTGAGCGGACGCGCTTATGGCGAGGAGCGGGCGGCGGACCGCTCGCTGCGCATCCTCGCGGACCACACGCGCGCGATGACGTTCCTTGTCGCCGACGGCGTGGTCCCCTCCAACGAGGACCGCGGCTACGTGCTGCGGCGGGTGATGCGCCGCGCGATCCAGCACGGACGAGCGCTGGAGATGGCGCCCGGCTTTCTCACGCGCTACTCCGCGGTGGTCACCGAGATCATGGGCGGCGCCTACCCCGAACTGGTGGAGCAGCGCGAGTCGATCGCCAAGTGGCTTTCGGCCGAGGAGGAGGGCTTCGGGCGCACGCTCGCGCAGGGCACCAAACTGCTGGATGAGCTGATCGACGCCGCCCGGAGAGAGGGACTGGAGGGCATCGGCGCGCAGGATGCCTTCACGTTGCACGACACCTTCGGCTTCCCCTTCGAGCTGACCACGGAGCTGGCTGCCGAGCAGGGGTTGGGAGTCGACGAGGAGGGCTTCGAGCTGCTGATGGAGCGTCAGCGCGCGCGAGCACGCGCGGCGGGCGGTGGGTCTGCCTTGGCCGGCGCCGACGCGCGCGAGCTGGCCCGGGAGCTGGCCGAGAGCGCGGGCTTTCAGACGCGCTTCACGGGCTATGAGACCGATGAGCAGCGCACAACGGTAGGCGCGCTCGCGCTGGTCAAGGGCTCCTCGCTCGGTGTGCAGACGCCGGTTGATGTCGATCGGAACAGCTCGGGCGATGCCGGTACGGGCGCCGAGGCGGGCAGGCGCCTGATGTTGAAGCTCGCCGAGTCCCCCTTCTACGCGGCCGGCGGTGGGCAGGTGTCAGACGCGGGCACGCTCGAATGCCTCGGCGGCGACTGCCGGGCACGCGTGGAGAGCGTCTTTCGCCTCGGCGAAGACCAGGCGCTGACGGTTGTCGTCGAGCGTGGCGCGCTCGACCCGGACGAGCCGGTGCTCGCGCGCATCGACCGCTCCGCGCGGCGCGCGACCGAGCGAAACCACACCGCCACGCACCTGCTGCATGCGGCGCTGCGCGCGCGCCTGGGCGGGCACGTGCGCCAGGCCGGCTCCTACGTGGGGCCGGACAAGCTGCGCTTCGACTTCAGCCACTCGCAGGCGATGACCGCGCAGGAGCTGCGCGATGTCGAGGATCAGGTCAACGCGTGGATCGCCCAGGGTGACCCGGTACGACCCATAACGACCACGCTGGACGAGGCCCGGCAGCTGGGCGCGATGGCTCTGTTCGGCGAGAAGTACGGCGATGTCGTGCGCATGGTGCAGATCGGCGAGGGGGAGTACTCGCGCGAGCTGTGCGGCGGCACGCACGTTCGTACGACGGCCGAGATCGGCCCCTTCCGCATTCTCGCGGAGACCTCCAGCGCGGCGAACGTGCGGCGCATCGAGGCGCTCACTGGTGCTGCCGCAGTGGAGCTGCTGCGCGAGCACGACCGTTGGCTGGGGGAGATCGCGGCGACGCTGCGCACCCGACCCGAGGGCGCCCCGGAGGCCGTGCGCGAGCGCGAGGCCGAGCGCAAGCGTCTGGAGAAGGCTCTGAAGAGTGGTGGCCCCGGCGTCGGGGGTGCCGGCGCGCGGGGTGGCGCGGTCGATCTGGATGCGCTCGTGGGGCGAGTCGAGGAGATTGAGGGAGCGCAGGTGCTCGCCGGCGTGGTCGAGGTCCCCGACGCCAAGGCGCTGCTGGAGGTGCTCGACCGCGTAAGGGGCCGCCTGCCGGAGGCGGCGATCCTGCTCGGCACTGCCGTCGACGGTCGCGTACATCTCGTGGCGGGAGTCAGCCCCGCGCTGATCGAGCGGGGCGTGAAGGCCGGCGCGGTCGTGAAGGCTGCCGCCGAGGTCGCGGGCGGTGGCGGCGGCGGGCGCGACACTGTCGCGCAGGCTGGAGGTCGTCATCCCGAGAAGCTGGCTGAGGCGATCGCGGCGGGCCGGGCGGCGATCGCATCAGCTCTGGCGGGCTGATGGCCTTCGCGCGGGCGAGACTGAAGAGAGCAGGGAAGTCGACGTGGACATCGGAGCCTCGCTGATGCGGGTGCTCGGCCTGGACTACGGCAGCGCCCGCTGCGGCTGTGCGATCAGCGACCCCAGCGGGACGATCGTCACACCCCTGGAGGCAGTTCCCCGGCCGCTCACGCGACGTGGCATGTCCGCGCTGAAGGCACTCGTTGCCGAGCGTGAGGTCGAACGCGTGGTCGTCGGCCTGCCACTGTCGTTGCGTGGCGAGGAGACGATGCAGACGCGTGAGACTCGCGATTTCGTGCGCCGTCTCTCCCATGAGTTGACTGACGCGGACAGAGATGTTGGCCCCGGCGCGGTGCCGGTGGAGATGCACGACGAGCGCTTCACCACGCGTATGGCGCAGCGCATGCAGGGCGCGAGCGCGGACGAGGATTCCCGCGCCGCCGCACACATGCTCGAGAGCTGGCTGGCCGCTTGGCACTGCGAACGTGGCTCAGCCTCCTCCGGCTAGGCTGGTCGTCTGTGTTCAAGGGGAACAGATCGCAGTCCGGCGGCGAACGGACCGAAGAGGACCGCCGGCTCGCGCGCGAAGAGCGCGCACGCCGTCGCGGGGTGCAGTCATCGGCTCCTTCGGCATCGCCGGTGCAGGGATCCCCACCGGATGAGCCGATCGCCCCAGAGGTCGCTGCGGAGAAAGCGGACGAGGCACCGCCGACGATCGAGCACGCTATGTCCGAGCCGCCTGAGCCCACTGAGTCGCCTGAGCCCACTGAGTCGCCCGAGCCCACTGAGTCGCCCGAGCCCACTGAGTCGCCCGAGCCCACTGAGTCGCCCGAGCCCACCGAGTCGCGAGAGTCCGAGCCGGCGCCGGTGGTGGAGCCGAAATCTGAGGCGTCGGTGTCGGCCCCTGCACTCGCCGGAGACCCCTGGCCGGTCGAACATCCCGTGCCCGAGGACCCTCTCTCCGAGGATCTTCCCTTCGAGGACTCTCCCTCCGATGACCTTCCCTCCGATGAGCTGCCAGTTCTGCCGCCCCCGGTCAAGCCAGTCGTGCCTGCCGCGCCGCGCAACCCGAAGGTCGAGCATCGGGTGAATCGCCTGCGCCGGCAGCGCGCCTCTTCGCACCGCTGGCAGCGGCGCTGGGCGATTCGCCTCGGTGTCCTGCTGGCGCTGGCGGTGGTGGTGGCGGTGGTGTGGGCGCTCGCACAATCGCAGGGTTCCTCGTCCAAGCCGGCTGTCGTGCTTCCAAGGATCGTGAAGGTGACGATCCCCGAGGGCTATACGCGCGCGCAGATCGCGGTGCTCGCCAAGGCCGACGGAATGAGGGGCGACTATCTGGCCGCTTCGGTGCGCTCCTCGCTGCTGCACCCCTCCCGCTACGGGGCGCCGCACGGGACACCGTCGCTGGAGGGATTTTTGTTCCCCGCCACCTATGACCTCTATACCGGCACGCCCACCAAACGCCTCGTGAATGAGCAGCTGCTGGCGTTTCGCGAAAACTTCAACGATGTCGAGATTCGTCGCGCGCGCTCTCTCGGGGTGACGCCCTACCAGCTGTTGACGGTGGCCTCGATGATCGAGCGCGAGGCCGCGCTCGCGCACGATCGCCCGCTCGTCGCGGCGGTTATCTACAACCGCCTGCGCCTGAACATGCCGTTGGGGATCGACGCGACGATCCGCTATGCCCTGAACGACTTCTCCAAGCCGCTGACCGAAGCGCAGCTGCACGACCCCTCGCCCTACAACACGCGCCTGCACACGGGGCTGCCGCCGACTCCGATCAGCAACCCCGGCACGGCGTCGATCCATGCAGCGGCGTATCCGGCGCACGTGGGCTACCTCTACTACGTCGCGGGCGCCGATGGCTGCGGCGAGCAGGTGTTCTCCAGGGACATCGCCGAATTCGAACGCAACGCCGCGGCCTATCGCGAAGCGGTGGCAAAGAACCACGGGCAGGTGCCCACCTGCCACAAGAAGTGATCGTGGACGACCACGGCGCCGACGTGGACGACCACGGCGCCGAGCGTGCTTCCGGCGGAGATGGCGCTGCCGGTCGCGATCCGGGCGGCCGCGGACGCCTGGGCGTGCTCGGCTGGCCGGTGGCGCACAGCCGCTCGCCCGCGATGCACAACGCCGCCTTCGCGGCGCTGGGGATGGCGGACTGGCGCTACCAGCTCTTGCCGGTCCCAACGGAGCTATTCGACGAGACAACCCGCGCGCTTGGGGCGGCGGGATTCATGGGCGCCAACGTGACGATTCCGCACAAGGAGGCGGCGCTGGCACTGGCTGATGAGGTCTCCGCGACGGCGCGGGCGGTCGGGGCGGCCAACACCCTCACGTTCGTCCCCGACGGGGGGATCTCCGCCGAGAACACCGATGCCCCCGGCCTGATCGCCGCGATGGCGCAGGTCGTCCAGCCAGGGGCTGGGGTGGAAGGCTCACTGGGACCGGGGTCGACACCCAAAGCTGCGCTGCACGGCCGCACGGCGCTCGTGCTCGGCGCCGGCGGCAGCGCCCGTGCGGCCATCTGGGCGCTGCGCGAGGCCGGTGCGGAGGTGTCGGTCTGGAACCGCACTGCCGCCCGCGCATCAGCCCTGGCTGACGAGTTCCAAGTGCGCGCCGTCGCGCGCCCCGACAGGGCCGACATCCTCGTCAACTGCACCTCCGTGGGCCTACAACGGTCGGCTAAAGAAACGACAGAGCCCTTGCAAGAACTGGGTCTACTGCACGATCAGGTCAATGAGTACTCCCATGTTGTCGACCTCGTCTACCGAGACACCACCACACCGCTGCTCGCCGCCGCTCGGGCCGCGGGCGCGCGGACGGTGGACGGCCTTGAGATTCTCGTCGCGCAGGGTGCGCTCAGCTTCGAATTGTGGACCGAGAGGCGGGCGCCGCGCGAGGTCATGCTCCGTGCGGCGCGAGGCGAGGGGTCCAGCTAGCGGAGGGTCGGGGCCGGCGGGCGGCCGCACGCTGGGAGCGGGACCGTGAGCGAGCAGAGCCCCGACCTGCACGCGATCTTCGGCATGGAGGAGTCCGCTCCCGTGGGGGCGGACTCGGTCGTTGGGCTGGCCCCGGCCGGGGGGAGTCCGGTGGTCGATCGGGCGCTGGGCGAGGGATCCTCGACTGTGGGTCTGGCGTCGGCCGGGGGGAGCCCGGCTGTCGGTCTGATCCCCGCCGAGCCCGTTGTTGACCTCGCGCCGAGCGCGCTCCCGGCTGTCGAGCCGGCGGTCACACGCGAGGTGCAGCCATCCGGGTCCTCGGAGTCGTCCCGTCCACAGCCCGCCGGAGAGGGGTCAGGCGGGGAAGCCGGGGAGGAGGGAGGACGCACCGGGCTGACCAAGCCCTCGCGCCGCGGCTCCTCCTCGCGCTTCCTTACCGATGTGATCGTCGACATGGGCCTCGTCCCCCGCGCGCGGGTCGAGGAAGCGATCGAGTCCTCGCGCTCCACGGGCACGACCCCCGAGCGGGTGCTCGTCGGCGATGGCGCGCTCAGCACCGACGGGCTCGCGCGCGCGCTGGCCGAGCGCTATGGCCTGGACCACCTCGACCTGTCCGTCTTCTCGGTCGACATGGGCGCCGCCAACCTCGTCACCACGGCCGCCGCCAAGCGCTACCAGGCGGTGCCGGTGGCGTTCATCGACAAGCGCACGCTGCTCGTGGCGATGACGGACCCCTCCAACGTGCTGGCGGTCGACGACATCGCGATCATGACCGGCTATGAGGTGCGCGTAGGCGTCGCCGCGCCGGAGGACATCGAAAGCCTGATCTCGCGCCTGGATCGCCTCGAGGACGTCGTCTCGGGCACCGAAGCCGCGCGCGAGGCCGAAGCCGAGGAAACGGCCGAAGTCGTCGACCTGCGCGAGACCGCGGACGACGCGCCGGTGATCAAGCTCGTCAACCAGATCGTCGCGCAGGCCGTGGAGCTGCACGCCTCGGACATCCATCTCGCGCCCGACGGCAAGGAGGTGCGCGTGCGCTTCCGCGTGGACGGCGTGCTGCAGGACATCACCACCGTCCCGCGCCGTATGGCCGCGGGCGTCGTCTCGCGCGTGAAGATCATGGCCGAACTGGACATCTCCGAGAAGCGCATCCCACAGGACGGGCGCGTGGGGCTGACGGTCGACAGCCGCCACGTCGACCTGCGCGTGGTGACGCTGCCGAGCGTGCACGGCGAGTCGATCGTGATGCGCATCCTCGACAAGGACTCGGTGGTGATGAAGCTCGAGAAGCTCGGCATGGCCGACTCCGAGCGCGATCGCTTCGAGCGCGCCTTCGCGCAGGCGCACGGCGCGGTCCTCGTCACCGGCCCGACGGGCTCGGGCAAGTCGACGACCCTCTACGCCGCCCTGCTCGCGCTGAATACGCCGGAGAAGAACATCATCACCGTCGAGGACCCCGTCGAGTACCAGGTCGAGGGCATCACCCAGGTGCAGGTCTCGCCCAAGGCAGGCCTCACCTTCGCGACCGGCCTACGCGCGATGGTGCGCGCCGACCCCGACGTGATCATGGTCGGCGAGATCCGCGATCGCGAGACCGCCCAGATCGCGATCGAGTCTGCCCTCACCGGTCATCTGGTCTTGTCAACTCTGCATACCAACGACGCCCCCTCCGCGATCACGCGCCTGGTGGAGATGGGGATCGAGCCGTTCCTCGTCGCCTCCGCCCTGGACTGCGTACTCGCCCAGCGCCTCGTACGAATGCTCTGCTCAAACTGCAAGCGCCGCACGATCATCAGCGCGGACGTGCTGCGCGAGAACGGCTACAAGGCGCTCGTCGACCTCGAGGCCTATGAGCCGGTGGGCTGCCGGCGCTGCGGTGGCTCGGGCTACCGTGGGCGCGGCGGTATATACGAGGTAATGACCGTGACCTCCGAGGTTCGCTCACTCGCCCTCGAACGACGCTCGGCAGACGACCTGCGCGAGGTGGCCGTACGCCAGGGCATGCGCCGCCTGCGCGACGATGGACTGGACAAGGTCCGCCAGGGCCGCACCTCAATGGCCGAGATCGCGCGGGTCATCGGCAGTAACTGAGCAGCGCTGCTGCCTACAGTGACGGAGCGGCCGAGCGCGGATGCAGCAGCCCCAGCTTATTGGCAGGGACCCAACTGCCGACCTCTATGCGTATTGGAGGCAGGCGAGGACGCGATTAGCGTCCAAACCACGGTTTTGCAGGCTCTTCTTGATGGTCCGCGTGATCGTAGGGGATGCGTTGACGATGTCCATTTGCTCTGCGTCAATTTGCTCTGCGAGCTTGCCTATGAACTCATCGATGAACGAGTACGACGCGTTCAGCACCTTGGCGAAGTCGATGATGACCCCTTCGGGCGAGTCCGCGATCTGCCCGAGCAGGTCCGCGCGTATCCGTGATCCACGGTCGCGAGTCGAGAAGACGAGGCCAAACTCGGCCAAGCTGAGCTGCATGACTGACCTCCTAGCTCGGGTGGGGCGTCTGGGCAGGATAGCTGAATGATCGGCCATATGGAAGCGGTACTAGAGCGCTGGCATCGATCCCGCGAGTTCAAGGCGCGCCCACGTGCCGACGGTTGCCTCGCCGACCTTCCAAGCTCGACGCCGTATCTGCACGCCGTCCGCCGTTTCGACGCGAAACCGGCCTTGCCCCGACCATACCCGCAATTCGCCCCGGGGTACCCTGGTCTCCTTCAGGCCGTCGATCACGAATTGGTAGCCGATACCTCGATCCGAATCACCGGTACCGCTGAAACCCTCCTTCGTTGCTTCTCGGATGGCCTCCTCGTCGTCTTGCAGCTCGGGATAGGCGCGCCGCATATGGTTCGGGATGCCGATCCCCACGTCGCCGATTGCCAACACACATACCTGGTGGTTGTAGCGTTGGGCGGCAACATACGAAACGCCTGCTTTGGAGCGGCCATGCGTTGTTGCGTTGTCCCCGATCTCGCCGACGGTACGTGTAAATGCCTCTGCGAGGCGGCCGAGTGGGCCCTTGAAATGGGCCAAATACAGGTCGCTCAGCTCGCGTTCCAGCTCTTCGACATCGTCTCGTGTCGTCAGGCGCCTTACGGGAATCAGCACATCGCTCTTGAGATCCGATCCAATCGTCTTGAGGTCGCACGCGCACTTTGCAGGGAGGTCAGCAGCGAGGTGCATTCGCTCGAGGTAGACGCGGACTTGAGCGTCCGAAGGTCCCATGATGTGAATCTCGCGGCCCATTGAGCAGTGCCAGTCGACGAAACCGCGCATGCGAACCAGAAACAGAGGGTCGGCAGACTGGAGGCTGGTGAGGTCGAGCACGAGTCGTCCGGCGGGCAGGTCTCGAAGCAGCATCCACTCTCCCCAGTTCGAGCTGGTCCCTGCATCCGAGGGCACCGGTACATGGACGTCGCTCATTGCCGCATAAGTTATGGGTGAGCACGGCGGCTACCCGACTGAGCATGCATATCAAGATCGTTCGAGAATAATAGGGCGCTGTCTGTCGCCGAATGCCGCGGTAGTCAAAGCCCGAAGTGCGTGCGGTTCTCCGCAGTCCCCTGGGGAGCCGCGTCCGTCTCTCGAAGTCCCACACGTGGCCCGGCCGCGTGATCCATGCGCGGCGAGTCCGGCGACTCGCCATACGCGGCCCTCGGGCCCCCCTTGTGGGGGCCTTTCTAAAATATTTGTCCACTTCCGCCCACGATGCGCGGCGCCACGGCCCAGCCGGACGATGCGGCGGTCGTGGACATGGACTTCGCAGAACTCCTGATGGAGGTCGTCTCGCGGCGTGCCTCCGACCTGCACATCAGCGCCGGAGCACACCCCACGATTCGTGTACGGGGCCGTCTCACCGCGCTTGAGGACTACCCGGTGCTCTCGGGGAACGCCACGCGGGAGATCGTCTACTCGATTCTCACCGGCGACCAGCGCCAGCGTCTTGAGACCGACTGGCAGCTCGACTTCGCCTACTCGGTCCCCGGGCATGCGCGCTTTCGTGTCAACGCCTACTACCAGCGCGGGGCGATCGGCGCCGCCTTCCGTCTGATTCCCGTCGATCTGACCTCGATCGACGAGCTGGGGCTGCCGCCCGCGGTGCACGACTTCACGCGCCGCCCGCGCGGCTTCGTGCTCGTCACCGGCCCCACCGGCTCGGGCAAGAGCACTTCGCTGGCGGCGATGATCGACGAGATCAACGCCACGCGCGAGGAGCACATCATGACGATCGAGGACCCGATCGAGTTCCTGCACGGGCACAAGAAGTGCCTGGTCAACCAGCGCGAGCTTGGCTCCGACGCGCAGTCCTTCGGCGACGCGCTGAAGGCCGCCCTGCGCCAGGACCCCGACGTGATCCTGGTGGGGGAGATGCGCGACCTCGACACGATCTCCACCGCGCTGACGGCGGCTGAGACGGGCCACCTCGTGTTCGCGACACTGCACACCCAGGACTGCGCGCAGACGATCGACCGCGTGATCGACGTGTTCCCCGCCCACCAGCAGGGCCAGGTGCGCGTGCAGCTGTCGGTCGCCCTGCAGGGCATCATGACCCAGCAGCTGATCCCCACCGCCGACGGCTCGGGCCGCGCGGTGGCGTGCGAGGTGCTCGTGCCCACGCCCGCCGTGCGCAACCTGATCCGCGAGGGTAAGACCCACCAGATCTACTCGGTCCTGCAGACCGGCAGTCGCGCAGGGCATGCAGACGATGGACGCCTCGCTGGCGATGCTCGTGCGCCACAACAAGATCACGCAGAAGATGGCCGAATCGCGCTCCTCCACCCCGGAGGAGCTCGGCGCCTGCTGGGGGCGGGCTCGCTGGCGGCCTAGCCGCTCGCGCCGAAGCCATGAGCACGTACGTCTTCAAGGCCATGGACGTGGCCGGCGTGAAGGCGCGCGGCGAGGTCGAAGCCGACTCCAAGCAGGCCGTCGCCGAGCAGCTGAAGTCGCGCGGCATGATCGTGCTGGAGATCGCCGACAAGCACGCCTCGCGCCAGATCGAGCTGAGCTTCATGCAGCGCGTCAAGGCGCAGGACCTCGCGGTCTTCTCGCGCCAGCTCGCGACGATGATCTCCTCCGGCATGAGCATCCTGCGCGCGCTGTATGTGCTCGAGGAACAGACCGAGAGCAAGTTCCTCAAGGAAACCCTCGTCGCCGTGCGCAAGGACGTCGAGGCGGGCCTCTCGCTGAGCGACTCGATGGCGCGCCACCCGAAGGTCTTCAATCCGCTGTTCATCGCGATGACCCGCGCCGGGGAGGCCGGCGGTGTGCTCGAGGGCTCGCTGCTGCGCGTCGCCGACCAGCTGGAGAAGGACGCCTCGCTGCGCCGCCAGATCCGCTCGGCGATGATCTACCCGATCCTCGTCATCACATTCGCGATCTGCATCATGATGGCGCTGGTCGCGTTCCTCGTGCCCGTCTTCCTGGGCGTCTTCAAGACCTTTGGCGGCGAACTGCCCGCGATCACCAAGGTCTCCGTGGCGATGTCCCACGCGGTCACCGGCTACTGGTGGGCGATGTTCGGCGGTGCGGCCCTGATCGCGGTGGCCTTCATCAAGTGGAAGGGCTCCTCCTGGGGGCGTCCGCAGTGGGATCGCTTCCGCCTGCACGTGCCGATGAAGATCGGCACGATCGTCCAGGAGGTCGCGATCGCGCGCTGGTCGCGCACGCTCGCCTCGCTCACCTCCGCCGGCGTGCCGCTGCTGCTGGCGCTCGACATCGTCGGGCAGACCGGCGGCAACGTCGCGATCGAGGACGCGATGGCGAGCGTCATGGACTCCGTCACGCGCGGCGGCACGATCGCCGCGCCGCTCGCCAACGAGCCGATCTTCCCGATGATGGTCACGCACATGGTGGGCGTCGGCGAGGAGACAGGCGCGCTCGACGCGATGCTCGACAAGATCGCCGACTTCTACGAGGACCGCGTGGACGCCTCGGTGAAGGGGCTCACCTCGATCCTCGAGCCGATCATGATCATCGTCATCGGCAGCATCGTCGGCTTCATCGTCGTCTCGATGTACATGCCGCTGTTGACGGTCGTACAACCAGATCGGGAATTAATTCTTTTGCAGTGTTGAGGGGGCGGAGCGGACCGCGTGGGTGGGAGGGGCGGGGCCGCGCGGTTGCGGCAGGGCCGCGTGGTTGCGTGGTCAGGCGATGTGCAGGCGCCCGTCGCGCACCGACAGTGACACGGCGCCGTCGAGCAGCTCCAGCAGCTCCGCTCCGACCAGCTCGCGCCGCCAGCCGCGCAGCGTGCGGACGTCGGCCTCGTCGCCGCCCGCGCGCCAGGCGGTGACGATCGCCTGCAGGTCCGCGCGGGCGGCCACCAACTCGTAGGCGAGGTCGGCCTCCTGCGTGCGCGCGCGAACGAGCGCTTCGGCGAGCGCCACCAGCGGCGCGTCGTCGGGGTCGGGGGGGCGGTGGCGGGGCCGTCCTGTGAGCGGCTCGTGGGGGCGCTCGCGGCCGCGGCGCACGGCCTCCAGCACCTCCTCGGCGCGGCGGCGCACGCTGCTCTGCGCGGCGCCGCGGATGTCGTGCAGCTGCTTGGCGTGCGCCGGGCTGGCGCTTGGCGATCTCCACCAGCACCGCGTCGGCGAGCACGCTCTGCACGGTGCGGTCCTGGCGGCGGCGGTCTGCTCGCGCCAGGCCACCAGCTCGCGCGCGATCGCCTGTGAGGCGACGTTCAGGTTGCGTACGCGCGGCAGGCGGGCGAACACGGCGTCGAGGTCGCGCTCGTCGCTGAGCGCTCCAGCGGCTCGCACTCCTGGCGCGCCCACTCCAGACGACCCAGCTCGCGTGCAGCCTGCGCTTCAGCTCGGCTGCCAGCTCCAGCAGGTGCACCACGTCCTCGCGCGCGTAGCCCAGCTGCTCGTCTGAGAGCGGTCGCGCGTCCCAGCGCGTGAAGCTCGCGCTCTTGGCCACGCGCACGTCGAGCACCTGGCTCAGCAGCGAGTCATAGGAGGACTGCGCGCGCCATCCCGGCGAAGCCCGCGGCGACCTGCGTGTCGAACACGTTGCGCACCTCGGCTCCAAGCGCCGGCGCAAGAGCGCGATGTCCTGGCGGCCGGCGTGCACGACCACCTCGACGGCAGGGTCGGCCAGTACGTCCGCGAGCGGCGCACCGTCGATGTTCTCGTCCAGCGGGTCGATCAGCTCGATGCGCTCCCGGCCCGACTCTCGGTCTGGCCCGGGTGGGCAGGCCGATCGGAGTGTGGATCGCTCTGCTCGATCGCGGGCACGGCGAGCTGCACGAGGCACAGCAGCGTGCGGTAGCGCCCCTCGCCCATGAACTCCGTATCGAGCGCCAGCTTGCCGCCCGCGTGCGCCTCCCCCATGAGCCCCGGCAGGCGGTCGCGCCCTCGTTCACGCTGACGCCAGCGCTCACCCTTCGCCCGAGGGGTATTCGCATGTCCGTCATCCGCTCACGCGCTCGCTCACCCCGCGCGCATCGCTCCGGGCAGCCGCCACAACAACTGGGGCGTTCCAGTCCCGCCTGGCGGGAAACGTCCTACCGTGCGCGCTGACCCACAGCGCGGCAGGTGAGCAGGCGGCGTTCGTTGGCGCGCGTGTGCGGTGCAGAATGTGGTCAGCAGCGCGAAGCGCACTTCTCCGCGCGCGATCCGCCTGGCGCAGCTCGGTTACGCTCGTGAGCGGGCGGCCTTCGTATGTGGTCAGCATCACGCACGGGCAGTCCGTCGCTGCACGATCAGCGCCGCGGCCTTCGTCGCGGAGTCGACCGCCAGCCTCGTATTCGCGCCTGCCGCGGTGGGCGCGCAGGTAGTTGCTCAGCACCCGCAGTTCTCCGCGGGGCATCGAGCCGACGTTGCCGGCGTCGGAGACGTGGCGGACGGCGCGCACGCTGGCGGAGGCGGGAATCGCCAGCACGCGACCAGCGCCAGCGCGACAGCCGCTACGCCGGTGTCGACGCGGTCGAACCAGGTGCGGAGAACGCGCGCCAACGCGCATGTGAGCATCGCCCACCAGAGCGCCGGCGTGCCATACAGCAGGTACGCAGCGTAGGCCAGCATGCCCCCCAGCGCGAGCGCGAAGATCGCCAGGCGGATGCGGCCCCGCGGCTGCGTCGCCCAAGCGACGCCGATGCCCACGAGCGCCGCGACGGCGGGCGTGAAGCCCTCGACGTAGCGGGGGTGCAGGCGCGTCATCTGGCTGAACAGCACGAGGCCGGTGATGAGCCAGACGCGAGCCCCACCCCGACCGCTCTGCAGCGACGCGGCGCGCGCCACGCCGCACAGCACCGCCGCGGGCACGCCCGAGCAGCAGCGCGATCAGCGCCTCGATCCCCAGCCGTTCGCCGGAGAGCGGGCCGACACGCTTGAGCAGGCGCGTGGGGGAGGGGGGGGTGATCGGGATCCGTTCGCGCTCGCTCAGCGTTCGCCTGCGGCGGGTGGCTGGTGATCTGCAAGCTCGGTGGGCGCCTTCGATCGCCTTGCCCTTGAGGCGGTCCAGGCCGTTGAACACGAACGCCGCGTTCCAGGCGCTGCCGTTGGTCGAGCCGATCGCGTAGGGGCGTTCGTGCGCGGGGAATGCGCAGCGTCGCGGTCAGCCAGGCGAGCGCGACCACCACGAACACGACCGCGCGCCGGCCAGCGGGATCGAGCGCCGCGCAGGACGCCAGCTCGCGCTCGCCGCGGGGTCGTACTCGCCTCCGCGCTCGCGCTCGGGCGTGGCGTGGCCCGTCTCGCTCCCGGCGGGTTCGTCCGTGTCTGTGCGAGGGTGCGCTTCCGCGCCTCGGGCGCGGCGGCGAAACCCCAGCAGCGCGATCACCGCCAAGCCCGGCAGTGCCACGACGGACTCCAGCAGCTTCACGTTGAACGCCGTCCCCAGCACCGCGGCCGCCGCCAGCAGCCAACCGGCCTGCCGCTCTGGCAGGCGAGGATGCACAGCAGCGCGGCCACCAGCAGCGCCATCATCACCGCGTCCATCGTGTCGCTGCGCGAGGTGATCATCTCGATCGGCATCACGGCCAGCGCCAGCGCGGCGCCGAGGGCCGCGCGAAAGCCCAACACGCGTCGCATCGGCACATAGAGGAGCCCCACCGCGGCCGTCCCCGCGAGCGCCTCGGGCAGCTTCAGCGAGGTCGAGTCGAAACCGAGGAGCTTCACGCTCGCGACCTGAAGCCACAGATCGACGGGCGGCTTGTCGATCGACACGCTCCCGCCGGCTCGAACGCGCCGAAGAAGAAGTTGTGCCACGACATGCCCATGCTGCGCACGGCCGCGTCGTAGAACGGGTCCACGCGCCACCTTGCCCAGCCCGATCAGCCGCAGCGCGCCCGGCGCCCGCGACGATCGCCGCGAGCGCCACCCACTCCCAGCGCCAGGCGGCCGCATGCCTCCCGCCCGCTCGCTGTCGCGCCGCCGCGTTCATGCCCGGGGCGCTAGTCTCGCCCTATGGCAGACGACACGGCAGGCAGACCAGGCGGAGGCGTCCCACGGGCCGCAGGAGTGTATGCCCTGCCGGGGCACCGGCAAGGTCATCTCAGGCCTCGGCGGCAAGGACTCCAAGATCACCTGCCCCTGGTGCGAGGGGGACGGGGTGCGCAAGCCTGAGATCGACGCACAGGCGCGCTGGTCGAACGGGGACGCCGCGGCGGTTGCTTCGGCTGCTGAGGAGGCGGCGTAGCGCCTCGGCCGTTGCCTCAGACGTCCGTCCGGCCCGTGTGAGGCCGTGGGCCCATGCGTCCAACGAGGCTTGCAGTGCTTCAGGCGCCCAGGACCCAGGCCGATTCCCTCGCTGACAATAGCCAGCGCTGAGGTGCCAAGGCAACGCCCGAGCGGGTGTTTAGCAAAGCCGGCGGCTCTCGCGAGAGGGACGTACCGCCAATGGAGGCGGTGGAACCAGAGGGCTGGCGCCCTGTAAACGGATCCTAGGAGGATCGAAATGTTGTATCGACTGCGCCAGCGCTCGAAGGATGAGGGTGGTTTCACGCTCATCGAGCTTCTGGTTGTGATCCTGATCATCGGTATTCTGGCCGCGATCGCCATCCCGGCGTTCTTGAACCAGAAGAGCAAGGCCACCGACGCGGCTGCGAAGTCGCAGGCGCGTACGGCTGAGACGGCGGCCGAGACGTACTCGACTGAACACAACGGCGAATACACAGGTTTGAGCGTCCTCGAACTGGGGACAATCGAGCCGACGCTGAAGGAAACGAGCCACGGCTGTCATCTCCACTCCGGTGGCCGCGACGGCGACATCGTATTCGGTCAAGTCGACGTCGAACTCGACTGGCGATGCTTTCACCATCACCCGTAAGGCGAACGGTGAAATTGAACGCACATGCACGGTGGGTTCTGCAAGCAACAGGGGTGGCTGCCCGACGGCTGGCACCTGGTAAAAGCGCGTCTCGAGTCTGACTCGGGGCGATCTTCATGTCTGACAGAGAGGCGGCCAGCGTGGCCGCCTCTCTTGTCGTTGGCGCTCAAAGCCTGTCTGCGAGGACGATTGCCTCTAAAGGCAAGCCCCTCGATCTGTCGAGGAATAGGCCGCGGCTCCCAAACGCCTTCAGGAGGATTGCTCATGTTGCATCGACTGCGCCAGCGTACGGAAAATGAGGGTGGTTTCACGCTCATCGAGCTTCTGGTCGTGATCCTTATCATCGGTATTCTTGCCGCGATCGCCATCCCGGCGTTCCTCAATCAGAAGAGCAAGGCCAGCGATGCGGCCGCCAAGGTACAAGTGCGCGATGCCGAGACGGCTGCCGAGACGCTCTCGACCGAAAACAACGGAAGCTACTCGACTATCTCCATCACAAATCTGAAGGCCATCGAAAGCACCCTCAACGACACTTCTCAGGCCACGTTGACGACCGCCGAAGAAAAGAGCTCCGGCAAGGGCTACAAGCTCACCTCGACTTCAAGGTCTGGCTCCACCTTCACGATCGAACGCGAAGAAAACGGAGCGATCAAGCGCGCGTGCACGCCCGCGAGCGTCAACAACCGCGGCGGCTGTCCGCCCGGCAACAGCTGGTAGCGCGCTCAACCCTGAGCCCGCGCTTGCCGATTCGACTTATATGGAGGCCACCTTCGCAGGCGTGCTCGGCGCGATCTTCGGTTCGTTCCTGAATGTCGTCACCTACCGCCTACCGCGTCACGAGTCGCTGATCACCCCGGCTTCGCACTGCCCGGAGTGCGCCACGCCCGTCAGGCCTTACGACAACGTGCCAATCCTTTCCTGGCTGCTGCTGCGCGGACACTGTCGCAACTGCAGGGCGTGGATCTCGCCGCGGTACCCACTGATCGAGGCGGGCGCTGCGCTGATGTGTATCGGCGCGGTGCTAACCCATGACACGGCGGCGGGGATTGCACTATCGGTCGTGCTCGTGCTGCTGCTCGTGCCGATCGCGGCGATCGACCTCGAACACCGCATCATTCCAAACAAGCTGACCGCCACCGGGGCGGTGCTGGCACTCGCGATCGGCACCGCGCTCGATCCGTCAGGCGAGCCGGCGCGGCTGATCGCGGGTGCGGCAGCAGGCGGATTCTTCCTGCTCGCGGCGCTGGCATATCCCGGCGGCATGGGCATGGGTGACGTCAAGCTGGCGGCGATGATGGGCCTCTTCCTCGGCGCGGCGGTGGCCCCCGCGATTCTGGTCGCGCTGATCGCCGGTGTGAGCGTGGGGGCGGTGATCGTCGCGCGTAAGGGCCAGGAGGCGGGGCGTAAGACGGCGGTCCCCTTCGGACCCTTCCTCGCGTTGGGCGGCTTCGTCGCGGTGCTGGCAGGTCAGCCGCTAATCGACTGGTACACGACGAACTTTCTGCACTAGTCGAGCCGGCAATGGCAGTCTACGATCCCCGTCCCGGCCTCCCGGCTCACCCGATGCCGGCGCGGCGTGAGGCTTATCTCTCTGCGTGGGCGGTGCTCTCGGTGGTGGGGGTATCGCTGTGGAGCGCCTGGCTTGGCGGCAGCTGGCAGGTGGCGGGCGGGGACTATTCGACGGACTACGCGCCGGCAATGAATGCACTGCTGGATGGCCGTATCGGCGTCTTCTTCGCCAATCTGCCTACCAACGGCGCCGGAGGCTCGATCCTGATGCGAGCCCCATTTGCACTGCTGGGCAAGACACTGGCTGGCGACCAGCTCGCGATCTTCCGCTTTGGCACACTGGAGTGCCTACTTGCCCTGGGCGCGTTGGGGTTATGGCTTGCGCAGGGCATGTATCGCCGCGGCGCTTCGCCGCTTACGTGCCTCGGCGCAGTGGCGCTTTTCGCATGCACACCGGCGCTCCTGGAGGCAGTGTTCTACGGGCACCCGGAGGAGCCGCTGGGCGCCGCTCTGTGTATCGCCGCAGTGCTGTTGGCTGGATCCGATCGCCCGCTGCTGGCCGGCACTCTGCTGGGAGCAGCGGTGGTAAACAAGCCGTGGGGGGTACTGGCGCTCGGCCCGGTGCTGCTCTGTGCATCGCCGGGCCAGCGACGCCGCGTCCTCTTGCCGGCCGGGGCAATCGTCGGCGGCTGGCTGCTCAGCGGCGCGCTTGTCGACCCGGCGAGGCAGTGGCTCTCAGTCCACGACGCCGAGCTTTCGCTGGTCGCCCATCCGCAGGACTTGTGGTGGCCATTGGCTCACACGGTCGGCGTCTATCCGCGGCCGCCGGCAGTCGTCGGCGCTCATGCACGGCAGCTGGCCGTCGCACTTGCCTTCGCCAGCGCCGCTGCGCTCGCGATCCGCGCCCGCCGCACAGGCCCGCGGCTCGGCACAGAGTGCTGTCTTGCGCTGCTCGCCTTTGGCTTCGCGCTGCGCTGCATGCTCGAGCCAGCGCCGCACGACTACTACATGCTCCCCTTCGTGGTCGCGCTCGGCGCGTGGGAGGCGCGTGCCCGTGGCTCGGTATCGATATCGCTCGCAGCCGCGATCCTGCTTGCGCTTGACTTTAGGCGATTCGACGAATTCACCCCGGCCGTCCCCTTCCTGCTCTATCTGGCGGTCATGCTGCCGATCTGCGCTCTGCTCTGGAGGAGCATGTTCGGTGGGCGCTCGGCGGCTGGTCCGTCGAGCGTTGCCGAAGGCCGGTCTGACGCTTGCCGCTCGGTTGGACTGACTCGAAACCCCGCCTAGCACGAACGGCTGCACCGCGGCGTCGAAATGGACGAATGGTCAGCCACCCAAATTGCCCCTTCAGGGAACGGGCGGAAAGGCCGATGACCCGAGCGTGTCCCGCGGGGCGCGGAACCTGCCTTCCAAGATGCCCGGATTCCCGAAACCAAACTTCAACTTAAGCTTCCGCCGCAGCAGCGGCGGGGCGGATCTTGTCGGCCTTGACATCCAGCCCGGCTATGTCGCGGCGGTGCAGGCGCAGGTGAACGGCTCGATCGTGCTGCGCCACGCCTCCGGCGCGCCGCTCCCGGCGGACACGATCCGCGAGGGCGAGGTGCTCGACGAGGGGCTGCTCACCGAGACGCTGCGCGAGGTCTTCCGCGACGAGCGCCTGGGCAAGCGTGTGCGCATCGGCGTCGCCAACCAGCGCACCGTGTTGCGGGTGCTGGAGCTTCCGCCCGTGACGGACCGCAAGGAGCTCGACGCCGCCGTGCGTTTCCAGGCCGAGGATCAGATCCCGATGCCGCTCTCGAACGCCGTGCTCGACTACCAGTCGCTCGGCGAGGTCGACACCCCCAACGGTACGCGCCAGCGTGTGATCGTGGTGGCCGCGCAGCGCGACATGGTCGAAAAGCTTCTCTCCGCCGTGCGCGAGGCCGGGCTGCGCCCCGAGGGCGTCGATCTTTCGGCGTTCGCGCTGATCCGCTCGCTGTATCGCAGCGACAGCGAATCGCACGGGCGCGTGCTCTACCTGAACGTCGGCGGGCTGACGAACATGGCGATCGCCGAGGGGCTCGTCTGTCGCTTCACCCGCGTCGTGGGCGGGGGCCTTGAGGCGATGGCCTCCGACGTGGCCGAGCGCCGTGGCATCCCGCTCGTCGAGGCGCGCGCGCTGCTCGCCGCGCTCGACCTGCGTCCCGCCGAGCCGGAGCCTCTGCCCGAGCCTGAGGTGCTTGTGTCCGAGGAACCCGTCGCCGTTGAGGATGAGAGCGAGGGTGAGGATGACGAGCCGCTGGTCGACTTTCACGAGGGCTTCGGCACGCCGCCCGAGGCCGAGCCGCTCGAGACGTGGGCGCTCGCTCAGGATCCGCATGCCGCCGGCGCGGACGTCGAGTCCCCAGCGGATGCCGAGGCCAAGCCGCGCGAGCACGCCGATGCAGAGACCCCCGAGTCGAGCGCCGCGCCGTCGGCTGACGCCGACGAGGACGTGCGCGCGGTGCTCGAGAACGGCATTCGCGAGATCGTCGGCGATGTGCGCAACTCGCTGGACTTCCACCGCTCCCAGGACGGGGGCGGCGACGTCACGAGCGTCGTCTTGAGCGGACCGGCGCTGCAGATCCCTGGTTTCGCCGACATGCTCGAGTCCGACCTCGGCCTGGCGGTGCGCCGTCAGAGCGTGCAGCTCGCCGACCAGGGCGGGCTCGGCGGGCTGTCCGCCGATCACCTCACGATCGCTACCGGACTCGCCGCGGAGGAGGTGCACTCGTGAAGGCTGTGAACCTGATCCCCTCCGAGCAGCGCTCGGGTGGTGGCAGTGTCACCGGCGACTCCGACGGCGGCGCGTTCATCGTGATCGGCCTGCTCGCCGGGCTGGCCGTGCTGGCGCTCCTGTATGGCGTCGCCCGCCACCAGGTCTCAAGCCGCCAGAGCGAAGTGGCGAGCGTCAGCGCGCAGGCGCAGGCCACCGCGGCGCGCGCCAACGAACTGGCGCCGTACGTGAGCTTCAAGGCGCTCTACCAGACGCGCCTGCAGACGGTCTCCGAGCTCGTCGGCACTCGCTTTGACTGGGCGCACGCCTTCCACGAGCTCGGCCGCGTGCTGCCTGCCGGAGCCTCGCTTGGCTCCGTGCACGGCACGATCGGCTCGGCCACCGGATCGACTTCGTCTTCGAGCGCCGCCCCGAGCACGGGCTCGGCGACCCCCGCTGGTACCGTCCCCGTCTTCTCGCTCGCCGGCTGCGCCACCAGCCAGTCCGAGGTCGCCGAGACGCTACAGCGTCTGCGCCTGATGGACGGCGTCAGCGCCGTCACGCTGCAGAGCTCCGTCAAGTCCTCGACGGGCTCCGGTGGCAGTGGCGGTTGCGCCAAGAGCGACCCGGCCTTCGCGGTGCAGGTGATCTTCGCGCCGCTGCCCACGCCGGCGGCGACGCCCGGCGCGTCGACGACGACCGCGGCCGCAACTTCCGGTGCTGGGATCCCGGGTGCCGCCGGCGCGGCGGGCTCCTCGGCGGGCGCCGCGACATCCAGCCCCTCGGGCGGGGGAGGCACCTGATGACAACGCGCGATCGACTTGTCCTGATGACCCTTGTCGTGCTCGGCCTGCTTGCCGCGGGCTGGCTGATGGAGGTCTCCCCCGAGCGCGACAAGGCCGCCTCGCTCGACGCGAAGGTGGGCGCCGCCAAGGCGCAGCTCGCGACCGCCGAGTCCCAGCTCGCCGAAGCGAAGGGCGCTCAGGCGCAGTACGGGATCGCCTACGCCTCGATCGTGCGCCTCGGCCAGGCCGTGCCCGCCGACCAGCAGGTGCCCTCGCTGGTGTACGAGCTGGACCAGGCATCCAACGGCAAGAAGGTCGAATTCAACTCGATCACCTCCAGCGCGAGCGGGGGCGGGGGCGGCTCGTTGTCGAGCTCGTCGGCGAGTGCCGCGAGCGCCGCCGCGAGCGCGGGCTTCACGCAGATGCCCTTCACGTTCATCTTCGAAGGCACCTATGTGGACCTCTACCACCTGCTCAACCAGGTGCAGGGCTTCACGGTGCAGGGCGGCGCGGGCACGATCCACGTCAGCGGCCGCCTGCTGACGATTCAGGGCGCCAGCCTCGAATTGTCCACCAGCGGCATCGAAGGCGTCGCCAAGAGCCCAAGCGCCAAGGAATCCGAACAGTCGAAACTGAAGGGCACGATCACGGCGACCGCGTACGTGCTGCCTTCAGGCCAGGGTCTGAC
The DNA here is from genome assembly GCA_963723045.1 of uncultured Solirubrobacterales bacterium. GTDB lineage: Bacteria > Actinomycetota > Thermoleophilia > Solirubrobacterales > Solirubrobacteraceae > Palsa-744. Next base: position 110,227 of record CAVROU010000002.1, read on the forward strand.
CGGGGGCGCGACGCCCACCGGCCCCGCCGGTGCCACGGGCGCCACCCCGGCGGCGGTGGGCCCCAGTGCTTCGAGTCCTTCGACCGCTCCGGCGGCAGTCATAAAGGTGGCGCCATGATCGACGTGCTCAACTCGCTGAAGAAGGACCTGCTCGGCAGGCGGCTGCTGCCGTTCGTGATCCTCGCGGTCGTGCTGTTCGCCGGCGGTGTCGCCTACGCCGTGCTCGGCGGCGGCTCGAGTTCTCCCAGCACCGTCGCCTCCGTGGCACCAGTTCTGCCCCCGGCTCCCACGACGGTCGCGACGCCCGCGCCCCCAAATCCCAAGGTTGCGGTGTCCGAGACCACGAGCGGTGCGGGCTACCAGCGCGGCGGGGCCACCCGCGACCCGTTCGTGCCGCTGCCCCAGCCGAAGTCGAAGACGGTCGCGCCGAGCTCCCCGACGAGCACCAGCTCAAGCAGCTCCCCCTCGAGCGGGACGTCCACCGGCGGCTCCGGCGGTAGCTCGTCCTCCTCGGGCGGCGGGAGCGGCGCGAGCGGCGGCAGCACACCCACCGGCCCCTCCTCTCCTTCTCCTGCTCCCGTCAAGCCCAAGAAGCAGACGGTCTATCACGTGGCGCTCCTATTCGGGCCGGCTCCGCCTCCCGGCCAGAACCCGCAGCTGACCCCCTACACCGACCTGACCCACCCGACGGTGCTGCCCTCCAAGCAGGACCCGGTGGTGATGCTCACCGCCGTCGGGCCGAGCGGCAAGGGTGCGATCTTCAAGCTGCTCGTGGCCCCAATCCTGAAGGGTCCGGCGTCGTGTCTGCCGAGCACCTCTCAGTGCGAATCGATCGATCTCCCGGTCGGGCAGACCGAGGAACTGAACTACCTCAGCGCCACCGGCCAGACGGTTACCCTGCAGCTGCAAGTCGTGAGCATCACCAAGGGTGAAGCCACGACAGCTCGCACGGCGAGCGCAGCGAATAGATTGCTCGCACATGTCGCTGCGACTCATCACCGCCGGGGAGTCCCATGGTCCGGGGCTGACGTGCATCGTCGAGGGCCTGCCGGCGGGCCTTCAGCTAAGCGCTGAGGACATCGACGCCGACATGGCGCGTCGCCAGCTCGGCCACGGCCGCGGCGGGCGCATGAAGATCGAGCGCGACGCCGCCGAGGTCACGGGTGGGGTGCGCCACGGGCAGACGCTCGGCGGGCCCGTCGCGCTGCGTGTGGCCAACCGCGACTACGCCAACTGGGAGGAGCGCATGAGCCCCTGGCCAGTATTGGATGGGGCCCACCCCATTTCCGAGGTGCACCTGCCGCGCCCCGGTCACGCCGACCTCGTGGGCACCTGGAAGTACCGCCAGAGCGACGTGCGCAACATCCTCGAGCGTGCCTCCGCACGCGAGACTGCCGCGCGCGTGGCGGGCGGCGCGCTCGCGAAGGCCTTCCTCGCCGCGCTCGGCGTGCAGGTGCGCTCGCACGTCGTGCAGATCGCCTCGGTCCACATCCCCCCGCCCGCGGAGGGCGCCCAGCTGACGGTGGAGGACTTCGCCGAGGTCGACGCTTCGCCGGTGCGCTGCCTGGGCGCGGAAACGAGCCGCGCGATGGTCGCCGAGATCAACCGCCTGCGCAAGGCAAACGAGTCGCTGGGCGGCGTCTTCGAGGTGCAGGCCTTCGGCCTCACCCCCGGCCTCGGCTCGCACGTCTCCTGGGAGGAGCGCCTGGACGGGCGCCTGGCCGGCGCGATCCTCTCGATCCAGGCGCTCAAGGGAGTCTCGATCGGCGATGCCTTCCATGTCGCCGGCGTCCCAGGCTCAGAGGCGCACGACGAGATCTTCTACTCGCCCGAGCGCGGCTACTACCGCGAGACCAACCGCGCGGGGGGCCTTGAGGGCGGCATGACAAACGGCCAGCCCCTGGTGGTGCGCGGCGCGATGAAGCCCCTGCCGACGCTCACCAAGCCGCTGCGCTCGGTGGACATCGCCACGCACGAGCCCGCCGAGGCGCTGCGCGAGCGCACCGACTCCTGCACTGTCCCCGCCGCCGGCGTCGTCGGCGAGGCGATGGTCGCCTTCGTGCTGGCCGACGCCTACCGTGCGAAGTTCGGCGGCGATCACATCGATGATGTACGGGAGGCTCTTCGCGCCTACGAGGAGCGGATTGGGTGGCGACGGTAAAAGAAGGAGAGGAGGAGGGAAGGGAGCCGGTGGACGGGGCTTTGGGGGAGGGCGCCGCACACGACGCGGCCGGGAAGCGAGCGCTGGTGCTAGGGGGCCTCATGGGCGCCGCGGAGCGACCGCCACGCGTGCGCTGTGGCGCCGACGAGGGGTGTGTGACATGGCGCTCGTCCTGATCGGGTTCATGGGGGCGGGCAAGTCGACACTCGCCCGCCGGCTGGCGAAGCGGCGCGGACGCGCGCCGATCGACGGCGACGCGCTGCTGGTGGAGCGTTTCGGGCACTCGGTGGCCCGCGAGTTCGAGCTTCACGGGGAGCAGGCGTTTCGCGCGGTGGAGGAGGAGGTCGTGTGCGGGCTGTTGGAGGGCGTCGAGGCCCGCGAGGTGATCGCGCTCGGCGGCGGCAGCGTGCTCTCCGCACGCGTGCGGGCCGCCCTTGTAGGCCACACGACCGCGGTGGTCGAGGTTACCCCGGAGGTCGCGTGGGAGCGTGTGCACCGCGACGGCGCCGAGCGGCCACTGGCGCGCGACCGCGACGCCTTCGAGGCGTTGTACGCACAGCGACGCGGGATGTACGAAGAGGTGGCCGATGCGCATCTGCTGTGGGCCGAGTCGGCCTCCGGCGACTACCCGGTACTCGTCGGTTCGGGGCTACTGGCCGGCCCCGGCTGGTCGGATGCCATGTGGCCCTTGAACAGAGACGCCTCACGCGCCTGGTGCGTCAGCGACGAGACGGTCGCCGAGCTGCACTCACCGCCGCCGGGCGCGGTGCAGGAGTTCGTGAAGATCCCGCCCGGCGAGACCCACAAGACCCTGGCCACCGCCGAAGGTGTGTGGCAGGCGCTGGTCGACGGCGGCATGACCCGCGCGGATCACCTGGTGGCGCTCGGCGGCGGCGTCGTCGGCGACCTGGCCGGTTTCTGCGCCGCGACCTACCAGCGCGGGGTGCCCGTCGTGCAGGTGCCCACGACGCTCGTGGCGCAGGTCGACTCCGCCTACGGCGGCAAGACGGGGGTGGACCTGCCGCAGGCCAAGAACTACGTCGGCGCCTACCACCAGCCGGTGGCCGTGATCGTCGACCCCGATGTGCTGGAGACGCTCCCCCAAGCGGAGTTTCAGGCCGGCTGGGTGGAGGTACTGAAGACGGCGCTGATCGCAGGCGGCGAGCTGTGGCGGCGAGTGGCCGCGGACGAGCCCGTGGATGAGCGGACGATCCTCGCGTGCGCGCGCACGAAGCTCGCGGTCGTCGCCGAGGACGAGCGCGACGGCGGTGCGCGGCAGAAGCTCAACCTCGGGCACACGGTGGGCCATGCGATCGAGACCGCCACCGGCTACGCGCGCTATCGCCACGGCGAGGCGGTCGGGCTCGGCCTGCTTGCCGCGCTGCGCCTCTCCGGACAGGCGGCCCTGCGCGAGCAGGTGCGCGAGCTGCTCGTCGCCCACGGGCTGCCCGTGACGTTGGAGGGCGCCGACGCCTGATCGCGTCGTGGAGCTGACCGCGCGCGACAAGAAGCGCCTCGGGGCAGACGCGTCCGTGCCTTTCGTGCTGGTCGACGCTCCCGGTGAAGTGCGTATCGGATGCCACATGGCGCACGACGCGCTGCGCGCCGCCGTGACAGAGTTGGTGTGATGGCGGATACGCCCTATTCATCGCGGTGCTGCACGGCGTCAACGTGAACATGCTCGGCAAGCGCGACCCCGCGCACTACGGCACGCTGACACTGCTGGAGCTGGAGGAGCAGATCGCCGGCTGGGCCGGGGAGCTCGGAACTGGAGGTGGGGTTCATGCAGACGAACGCCGAGTCGCAGTTCGTGGAGCACCTGCAGGGAGCCAAGGACGTGTATGACGGGCTGATCCTCAACCCCGGCGCGTGGACGCACTACTGCGTGGGCGATCCGCGACGCGCTGGAGATCGCCGCGCTGCCCGCCGTGGAGGTGCATCTCTCCGACGTCAAGGCGCGCGAGCCGTGGCGGGCGGTGTCGGTGGTCGAGGAGCTGTGCGTGCTGAGCGTCTCGCGGCAAGGGCCCCGAGGGCTACCGGCTGGCGCTGGAGCGCCTGAGCGAGGATCTGCTCTGAGCGGCGGAACCTTTGCGGGCGAGGCGCCGCGTGGGGCCGCGCGGGAGTGCTCGGACCTCGCGCTGGGCCGCGCGAATAGGGGTATCCGGTGAGGCCCGAGGAGACACGCACAGAGCGTCTGGCCGCGAGCTTCGCGAGCACGAGCTCGACGTGCTGCTGGTGGGGGGCGCCGTGGACGTGCGCTACCTCTGCGGCTTCACCGGAACCAACGGCCTCGCTTTGGTCCTCGCCGAACCTGACGCCACGCCGCGCTTCTACACCGACTTCCGCTACGCAACCCAGTCCGCCGAGCAGGTGCCCGCATCGTTCGCGCGCGAGATCGTCTCGATCGACCTGCTGGAGGCCGCCGTGGCGCGGGCTTGAGTCTGGCGGCGCCGGCGTGCGGCGGCTGGGGTTCGACGAGACCGCGATCACCGTCAAGCAGCACAGGCGCCTGCGCGAGCTGCTCCCCGACGGGTGGGAGCTAGTCGGCGTCAGCGGGCTCGTGGGCGCCCTGCGCGAGGTCAAGGACGCGGGCGAGGTGGCGCGCATCCGCGCCGCCGCCGAGCTCGCCGACGAGGCGCTCGGCGAGGTGTTGGAGCAGAGCGTAGTCGGGCGCACCGAGCGCGAGGTGGCGATCGCGCTGGAGTTCGCGATGCGCCGCCTCGGCGCAGAGGCCCCGAGCTTTCCCTCGATCGTCGCCGCAGGCGAGCACTCGGCTCTGCCCCACGCCGAGCCGCGCGCGGTGGAGATCCCGCGCGGACACGCTCCTGACGATCGACTGGGGCGCGCAGCTGGAGGGCTACTGCTCGGACTGCACGCGCACGTACGCCACCGGCTCGCTCGACTGAGGAGCAGCGCGAGGTCTACGAGCTCGTGCGCCACGCGCAGGCACAGGCGCAGGCCGCGCTGCGCATGGGCCCCAGCGGGCGTGAGATCGACGCCGTGGCCCGCGCGATCATCGAAGCAGGCCGGCCACGGCGAGCACTTCGGGCACGGCGTCGGGCACGGCGTCGGCCTGGAGATCCACGAGGCGCCGCGCCTATCGCGCACCGCCTCCGAGCAGCCGCTGCGCGCGGGTAACGTCGTGACGATCGAGCCCGGTGTCTACCTGCCGGGGCGCTTCGGCGTGCGCATCGAGGATCTGGTCGTCGTCGGCGAGGACGGCGGGGAGGCCCTCAACGGGCTGCCCAAGGAGCTGACCGAGATCGCCTGAGTGCGCCCTCGGGCGCGGCAAGCGAGCCGGTGCGCCGCAGCGCCGTCTCAGCCCGGTCGAGCAGGCGCGCCGCCCGTGCGGGCGCATACAGCCGCAGCGAGAGCCCCGCCACGAGCGGCAGCGTCCAGGCAAGGAAGAAGGCCGACTGGGCGTCGGCGGAGACGTGCGCGGGCAGCCACTGGAAGCTGACCCATGCCAGGACGGTGCTCGACAGGGCAAGCAGCGGCAGACGCGTTGGCGGAGACGGAAAGACGAACGCGGGTGAGCCGAGCGATTCGTCGCGGCCACCGCGCCTGAACAGGTCAAGGGACTCTCCATGGACCTCCCACGCGAGCAGCGCGAGCACGCACGGCAGCATGTAGTAGCTGGTGTCCCAGGTGTCGAGCACGCAGCGCAGCAGGAACAGCAGTGCCAGCAGCCCGAGTGCGTCGGTGGCACACCGCGGGGACCGCTCCGGCTCGCTCGCGAGCACAGTCCACGCCAACACGCTCACGGTTGCTGGGACCTCGATCCAAGCCGGTGTTTTCGTGGCGTCGGCGCCACCAGAACAGCCCCGTCAGCGGCAGCGCGAGGGCGACGATCAGCGGATGGCTGACGCGTCCCACCCAGCCTGGCGCGGTGCGGTAGCCCACCTTCACATTCCCGAGCAGACCGCGCACAACAGGCCCGTGGTGGCCCAAGAAACCACCACGCCTGCCACGGCTGGAAGATCGTGCTCGTGGGCGCGGCGGTGCCGCGCGCCGAGGCGAGGAAACTGCCCGCGTGCACGAGCGCCAGCGGGCGCCAACACAGCGCCCATGGCCGCCGCTGCCATGGTCAGGCAGAGCACTCGCCGCGAGGGCAACGCGAGCAGCACCGGGCCCACCGCCAGCAGTGCCCACTCCTTGTTTGCGATGGCGGCGCCGAGCAGCAGGCCGGCCCACAGCGGCCGTCCGCGCAGCGCGAAAAGCACGGCGGCAACGCACAGGACCCCGCCGAGCAGGTCCTCTGGGTGCCCGAGTTCCAGCGCGCGCAGGGTAAGCGGGTTGGCCAGGCATACCCCCACCGCGATCGCCCGCGCAAGCGTCGAGCGCCCCAGCGCGCGCATGTCGGCCGCGAGCCACACGGCGAGCGCGGCGACGGCCAACAGGCAGGGGAGCGCGACCAACCGGTAGACGGCCAGTTCTCCGCCGCCCCACAGGCCCGGGATCAAGCGCAAAGGGAGCGCGCTCAACAAGCGAGCCGCCATACACCGGCGCGGAGCGCAGGAACAGTTCGAGATGCCCGTGCACCAGCGCCTCGAAGGCCGGTCGCGCCTCGACTTCGTAGTCGTTCCAGGCAAAGCCGTAGAGGCCAAGCCAGGCCATGCTGACGTCGCGAGCAGCCCCAGGGACGCGACCAGGGCGTTCTCGCGCACGCGCTCGCGGCATAGGACCCCATCGGCTGGTGTGTAGCCGGGCTTGAGGTCTGGGTGGGGCGCAGGTGCACGATGCCTGGCACGCTCGCGTGGATGGTGCTCCGAAAGACCTCGCGGCCGGCGCTCGCTACGCTCTCGGGGTGATCAGCACCAACCAGTTCCGCAACGGCAGCCACATCGAGATCGAGGGGACGATCTTCAAGATCCTCGAGTTCCAGCACGTGAAGCCCGGCAAGGGCGGGGCGTTCGTGCGCACGAAGCTGCGCCGCGTCTCCGACGGCGCCGCGATCGACCGCACGTTCCGCGCGGGGGAGAAGTTCCGTCCGGTGCGCACCGAGGCGCGCAAGATGCAGTTCCTCTACGCCGACGGCAGCGAGGCGCACTTCATGGACACCGAGTCCTTCGAGCAGATCGCGGTGCCCGAAGGCACGGTGGCGGAGGCGCTGCGCTTCACCAAGCCCTCCAGCGAGGTCGACGTGCTGTTCATCGACGACGAGCCCTCCGACGTGCAGCTGCCGAGCGGCGGTCGATCTGGAGGTGACCGAGACCGAGCCGGGGCTGCGCGGCGACACGGCCTCGGGCGGCGGCACCAAGCCCGCGACGCTCGAGACGGGCGCCGCGATCCAGGTGCCGCTGTTCATCGAGGTGGGCCAGCGCATCCGCGTGGACACGCGCTCGGGCGACTACGTCTCGCGCGCCTAGCGAGTGCGCCGCTCCGAGCAGAGGCGGGCGGCGGTGTTCGCGCTCTACCAGCACGACCTCACGGGCCAGCCGCTGCGGGCAGACGCTCGGCCCCGACGCTTCGCTGTTCGCCCGCGCGCTGGCGCACGCGGCGGCCGACCGCGCGCGAGGAGCTCGACGAGGTGATCGACCGCCACGCGCACGGCTGGTCGGTGGGCCGCCTGCAGCCGCTGGAGCGCAGCATCATGCGCGTGGCGCTGATCGAGATGCTGCACCCTGACGTCGCGCCGGGCGACACGCCGATCCCGCCCGAGGGGGCGATCGAGGAGGCGGTGGAGAGCGCCAAGGTGTTCTGCGGCAGCGAGGCTCCCGGGTTCGTCAACGGGGTGCTGGCGGCGGTATTGCGCGAGGTGCGCGAGAATGCGTCGGTCCCATGAGTGCACACGACCCTCTGGACCCGCTGGACGAACTGATCGCGCGCCTGGAGCGCGCGGCCGAGCAGCTGCGCTCGGGCGAGCTGTCCGCCGATGCGGCGGCGACGCTGGTGGAGGACTGCGCCGCGCTGGCCACCCAGGCGAGCGCCGAGCTCGAGCGCCGCGCGCGCAGCGAGCTTCACGCGCCGCGCCCGGGCAGGACACGCTGCTGTGCAGGACCGGCGGTCGACTCGCGGCTGCGTGAGCGCCGCGCTACCCGCGACCACCTGCGCGCGGAGGTCGAGGAGCTACCTGGAGGCGATGCGCTTCTCCGAGGAGCCGCTGACGGCGGGGCTGGAGGAGGCGATGCGCTACTCGCTGCTGGCGGGCGGCAAGCGCATCCGCCCGGTGCTCGCGCTGGCGACGCGCGCGCGCGGTCGGGCTCGAGCACGCGCGAGGTGCTGCCACTGGCCGGGGCGATCGAGCTGATCCACACCTACTCGCTGATCCACGACGACCTGCCGGCGATGGACGACGACGAGCTGCGCCGCGGGCAGCCCACCTGCCACGTGGCTTCGGCGAGGACGTGGCGATCCTCGCCGGGCGACGGGCTGTATGCGGAGGCGTTCCATCAGCTGCTGCCCAGCAGCGCTCCGCGCCCGAGCGGGTGCTGGCGCGCCGCGGCGGAGCTGGCGGCGCGCGACGGGCGTCAACGGCATGGTGGGCGGCCAGTACGTCGACGTCAGGGACTCGCGCCGCGGGGCCCGGCGGGGCTGCGGCGCCTGCACGAGCTGAAGACGGGGCGCCTGATCGCGGCATCGGTCATGTGCGTACTATTGCTGGCGCGGCGTGGACGGACCTGCGACAATCGGCCTTGCGCCGTTTCGCGGCAGAGCTGGGTGTGCTGTTCCAGATCGTCGACGACATCCTCGACGTGACCGGGACCGATCAGGCGCTGGGCAAGCCGCGGGGAAGCGATGAGCGACACGGCAAGCGAACCTACGTGAGCGAGTTCGGAATCGACCAGGCGAGAGAGCTGGCGGCGGAGTCCCACCGCACGGCGCGGGAGGCGCTGGCGCAGGCCGAGGCCGCAGCGGCGCAGGCCCCAGCGGCAGCGAGCTGGAGCAGGTCACGGACTACATCTATCACGCGCACCTCATGAAGCCGATCCTCCCCCACGATCAACGGTCCCGAGGACCTGAAGGACGCTCTCCGAGGAGCAGCTGGCAGCAGCTCGCGCAGGAGGTGCGCGAGCACATCATCGACACCGTCGGCGAGATCGGCGGGCACTTCGGCGCCAACCTCGGCACGTGCGAGCTGGCGGTGGCGCTGCACTCGCTGCTGGAGTCCCCGCGCGACAAGATCCTGTGGGACGTCGGCCACCAGGCGTATCCGCACAAGGTGCTCACGGGCCGGCGCGACGAGCTGCGCACGATCCGCCAGTACGACGGCCTGGCGCCGTTCTGCTCGCGCGAGGAGTCCGAGCACGACATCATGGGCGCCGGGCACGCCTCGACCTCGGTCGGCTACGCCGTGGGGATCAAGGAGGGGATGCGCCACCTGGCGCGCGCGCAGGCGATCGCGGCGGGAGCCGTGCCGGCAGGCGATGGCCACGAGTCCGGCCGCCGAGGCGATCGCCCCTGACGGCAAGGTCGTGGCGGTGATCGGCGACGGCGCGATGACCGGCGGCGTGGCGTTCGAGGCGATCGGCCAGGCCGGCGGGCTGGGCACGCCGATGGTGATGGTGCTCAACGACAACGGCATGTCGATCGCGCCCAACGTGGGGGCGCTCTCGCGCTACTTCAACCGCGTGCGCCTGAACCCCAAGCTGTGGCACGCGCGCGAGGGCGTGGAGGGCGGGCTGATGCGCCTGCCGGGGGGCATCGGCGCGGCGTTCGAGCGCCTGGGGCCGCAGCTGAAGGAGTCGATCAAGGCGTTCTGGGCGCCGGGGCTGTGGTGGGAGGAGCTCGACTGGGCCTACATGGGCGTGGTCGACGGCCACGACGTGCGCGCGCTGCGCGAGGCGCTGCGCGAGGCGCTGGCGGCGGAACGGCCGGTGGTGGTGCACATCGCGACGGTCAAGGGCAAGGGTTTCGCGCCCGCCGAGGATGGCGGACTGGAGGGCATGGAGAAGTGGCACGCGGCCAAGCCGAAGTCGATTTTGAACGGCGCCCCGACGCAGCGCCGCGCCGGCCGCCACGTGCGCGCCGGCGGCTTGCGCCGGCGCCTGCCACGCCGCAGTACACGCAGGTCTTCGGCGAGGCGCTCGTGCGCGAATGCGAACGCGACCCGCGCGTGGTGGGATCACCGCGGCGATGAACAGCGGCACTGGGCTTGAACATCCTGCAGAAGGCGATGCCCGAGCGCTACTTCGACGTGGGCATCGCCGAGCAGCAGGCGATGCTGTTCGCCGCGGGGCTGGCGCTGGAGGGCTGCAAGCCGGTGGCGGCGATCTACTCGACCTTCCTGCAGCGCGCGTATGACCAGATCGTGCACGACGTCTGCCTGCAGAAGCTGAACGTCGTGTTCGCGATGGACCGCGCGGGGCTCGTGGGCGACGACGGGCCCGACGCACCACGGCGCGTTCGACATCGCCTATCTGCGCTGCCTGCCGAACATCGTGCTGATGGCGCCGCGCGACGAGGCGATGCTCGTGGACATGCTGCACACGGCGCTGCGCTACGACGACGGCCCGATCGCCCTGCGCTACCCGCGCGGGCGAGGGGATGGGCGTGGCGCTGCCCGCCAGCCGCGCGCGCTGCGGATCGGCACAGGCGAGATCCTGAGCCAGCCCGCCGAGGGCGATACGGGGGGTCGGCATCCGCGCGTCGCGCTGATCGGCTACGGCAGCGGCGTGGCCAAGGCGCTGGGGGCGGCGGAGCTGCTGGCCGAGCACGACATCCAGGCGACGGTGGCCGACGCGCGCTTCGCCAAGCCGATCGACGCGGGCCTGATGGCGCAGCTGGCGGCCGAGCACGACCTGCTGGTGACGGTCGAGGAGGGCGTCGCTGGCGGGCGGCTTCGGCTAGCGCCGTGTGGGAGACGCTTAACGAGGCCGGACGCGGGGCGGTGCCGCGGCGCATCCTGCGCGTGGGCCTGCCCGACCGCTATGTGACCCACGGCAAGCCCGCGCTGCTGCACGAGGAGGTCGGCTTCACGCCGCAGCGCATCGCCGAGCGGATCGAGGCGGCGATCCTCGACCGCCGCTCGGCGCACAGTCGAGGCGTAAAGGCGGCCGGGAAGGAAGGAAGGACCGGCCGTCCCCTGGCAGGCATCCGGTTCACGAGGGCCGTTAAATGAAACGGCCCGCAGGGAGGGCGGGCCGTTTCGGGGAGGAGGGATGCTGCTGTACTTCGGGTCGATCACTATCTTGCACGTACCCGAGGGTTTGTGTGTGATCTTGCGCACACACGTTCGGGGGCACGCATGGTCGGTCTGAAGGCGCATGAGGATCTGGCAAGATCTGGATGCATGGCCGACCTGGGAATAAGGATCCCCGCCCGCCCAGGCACGGGTCGCGCGAGCGAGAAGGCCAGGAAGTAGCCCCCGGTCGCTCGCCATGTGCTCTGCAAGCGCTGCGCGACACCCCGGCCGGATACCTTTCGGGGGGTGGCAACCAAGCGCCGTCTTGACACCCTGCTGGCCGAGCGCGGCCTGTTCTCCTCGCGCAGCCGTGCCGCCGCGTCGGTGATGGCGGGCGAGGTCTGCATCGGACCGGGGCGGCGGCGGGCCTCTAAGCCGGGGGAGATGGTCGAAGTCGACGCACTCCTCGACGTGCGGGAGCGCCCCGCTACGTCTCGCGCGGTGGGATCAAGCTGGCCAACGCCCTTGCGCAGACGGTGCGGTCTCTCGGTGCGGGGCCGTCGCGCGCTCGACGTCGGCGCCTCGACGGGCGGCTTCACCGACTGCCTGCTGCAGGCCGGCGCGTCCGAGGTGACCGCCGTGGATGTGGCTTACGGCGAGCTGGACTACGGGCTGCGGCAGCGATGAGCGTGTGCACGTGTTGGAGCGCACCAACGCGCGCACGCTGACGCCGGAGACGCTGCCCTATCGGCCGCGAGTGGCAGTCGATGGACGTGTCGTTCATATCGCTCGCGAAGGTTCTGCCGGCGGTGCTCGGGTGCATGGCCGCCGCGTACGACATGCTGGCGCTCGTCAAGCCCCAGTTCGAGGTGGGTCGCGGGCGGGTCGGCAAGGGCGGGGTGGTGCGTGTGGCCGGTGAGCGCCGCGCGGCGCTGAGCGCCGTGGGCACAGCCGCTCGCGCCATGGGCGCCGCGCGTGCTGGGCTTCTGCTCCTCGGGGCTGCCCGGCCCGAAGGGCAACCGCGAGAGTTCGTGTGGCTGGCCGAGCCCGGCCGGCTGGGCGGCGCAGCCGGAGAGCGACGAGGAGAGTGCGGCGATGGCGGCGGAGCTGGAGGTGGAGCCATGAGGGCAGCATGACGCGTGCTCACCCACAGCCGCGTGTCGGACACCGCGCCGGCCCTGAAGCGGCTGATCGAGCGAGGCCGGCAAGGCGGGCGTGACGCTGCGCTTCGACGCGGAGGAGACCGCGCAAGCACGGCCTCACGGCGGCGCCCGGCGTGGAGATGGACGCCGCAGCTGCGCGCACGAGGTGGAGCTGTGCGTGGTGCTAGGCGGCGACGGCACGATCCTGCGCGCGCTGCGCTGCTATGCAGGCACGCGGCGTGCCCGTGTTTGCCGTCAACTTCGGCGAGATCGGCTTCCTGGCGACGGTCGAGCCGGAGGAGCTCGAGCAGTGGCATCGAGCGCGCGCTGAGCGGCGACTTCGAGCTGCTGCGCCTGCCCGCGATCGTGCTCGACACGCCGGGGGCGAGGCGCGGGCGATCAACGACGTCGCCATCCACCGCAAGGTGGGCGAGCGGGTGGCGGAGCTTGCACTCACACTCGACGGCGAGGACGTCGGCTAGCGTGCGCTGCGACGGCCTCGTCGTGGCCACGCCGGCGGGCTCGACCGGCTACAACCTCGCCAACGGCGGCCCGGTGATGGCCTGGGGGGTGGAGGGGTTCGTGGTGTCGTTCATCGCGCCCCACTCGCTCACCGCGCGCACGCTGGTGGTGGCGCCGAGCGGCGTGCTTGAGATACATAACCGCTCGCGCGAGGCGCTCGACGTGTCCGTCGACGGGCGCCCGCTGTGGGAGATCCCCGCCTGGCGGCACCGTCGTGGCGCGCTTTGAAGACGAGGTCGGGACGATCGCGCAGCTGCCGGGTTCCTCGTTCTACCGTCGCCTGCGCGAGAAGTTCGGCCGCCTCGCGCGATGAGCTACGCCGCGCGCGAGCTGCCGTGGCCGGTGTGCTCCAGCGAGGCGATGAAGTCGTCGAGCTGGTCGCGCGAGAAACGCCGCTGGTCGCCCGGTGTGCGGTAGCAGCTGAGGTGGCCGGCGTCCGCCCAGCGGCGGACCGTCGCCAGCGACACCCCGAGGTAGCGCGCGGCCTGGGAGCTCGTGAAGACGAGCTGGCGGTCGTGGGGGGCAAGCGTGGGTGTGAGGGGCATGGTGCGGCTCTCTGGTCGTGGGTGGGGCGTCGTTGGTGGCTCTCGCTCATCTCTTCGGCTCCTCGGGCTGAGAAGTTGAGTGCCGCGCAGGTTTATGGACGTTTGCTGGCCGCCGCTCGCTCATGAGTGGCCATATCCGCCGACATCCCCAGGGGCCAGGCGCTGGCGGCTCAAAAACGGCTGCAGAACCACGTGGTTGGGACGCTCGCGAGCAGCGGGAGGTCGATCTGCACGAGCGGCTCCCTGCAATTCGTCGTGCAGAATCATCCGCTTAGATACATATTTCGTCGCATCCCGTTAGTATCCTGCCCAAACCTACTCAAAGGTGGCGGTTATCCGGGATGGGACCCGGCGACCGCTCCACCTGGGTCACCTGGACCCCGAGCGAAGAGGAGCAACAAATGTGGCTGACTCTAGGCAGCTGCTGAAACGCCGGCGAGCTGAGACCGGCTGAAGCGGCCAAAAGGCTGAAATGGCTTAAGGCGTCCCGGGTTGGTTGGCGGCGCCTTTGAGCCCTTAAAGACAGTGGACTGCCGGTCTCCTACGCGGCTCGCGCATCTGGGGAACGACCACTTTTCCCGCACTTGGGGAGCGTCTTTCTACCCGGCTAGCCCTACCCGGAGGCCGGCTGGGCGATTGCGCGTGCGCGCCGCTCGAAAGCGAGCTCGGCCTCGAAGTCGATGTCGTCGTCCTGCTCGAAGATCTTCGGCCCTTCGCGCTCCAGCATCGCGATGAACTTGTCCACGAGCTCGCTGTCGAACTGACGTCCGGCCATCCTTCGCAGCTCGCTCATCGCGTCTTGGGGGGTCATCGGCGAGCGGTAGCTGTCGCGCGCGGTCATCGTGTCATAGGAGCTGCAGATCGCCACGATGCGCGAGAGTAGCGGGATCTCTCTGCCGATCAGCCCGGCCGGGTAGCCGCCACCGTCGATGCGCTCATGATGGTAGAGGATCGCTTCAGCCACGGGGCCGTAGCCGTCGAGGCGGCCCACCAGGGTCGCGCCCTCCTGCGGATGGCGGCGGATCACCGCCCAATCCTCGTCGGAGAGGATCTCGGCGTTGAGAATGCGGTCGGGAAGCGCGAACTTGCCGATGTCATGCAGCAGTCCGGCGGTGTGCGCCACGTCTTGGTCGGACTCGCTGCAACCCGCCTCGCGTGCGAGCGCGCGGGCATAGCTTGGCCACCGCCGCGGCGTGTCGGGCGGTCATGCGGTCGCGCAGGGCGAGCGTCTCGACGAGCGTCACGAGGACACCGAGCTGCAGCGAGGCGAGGCGCATCGAGCGGGCCTCGAGCTGTTCGGCGCGGTCCTCCGAGCGCACGAGCGCTCGCAGGAGGTACTGGAAGATGAGAATTGCCAGCACAAGGCCCAGGAGCGCGGGGTAGCCCAGGTTGGTGTAGGCCACCGCGAGCAGAGCAGTCAGGGCGGCCGCCGCCACCTGGCCGGGCAGGAGGGGCATGAAGAGGTAGCGGACCTGCTCGAACAGCCCATTCGCGGTGAGCACCTTCTTGTGCAGCGCGATCAACATGAAATTGATCAGGTTGGCTATCAGGTAGATCCCGAAGACGAGCAACCCGAAGGTGATCCCACGTGTGGCGGGCAGGCGATGCGGGTCGTGCACGTCGCCGACGAGGAGACGGGTGAGGAGGCCTCCGACGAGAAAGCAGGTGGCGTAGGCGCATAGATTGGTGCGCAGGTTCGCGAAGGGGATCTTTCGCGCAATGCCGTCCGATAGTCCCAGCGCCATCCCGATGCACACCGCCGGCACCGGCCCGAGCAGGGTTATGGCGAGTACGAGCGCGACGAATGCGGCCGAGAGTTCTGATTGCGAACGGTGATGGTCAGTCGGTCGGCGAAGGCGCTCAGACGCCAGGAGCAGCGCGAAAAGCTCAAGTGACTGCCATTCCTGCGCGCGCGCAATCGCCACCGTCGTCGCCAGCGAAGCGATGAGCAAAAGTGAGATGAAGGCTGCGTAGAGTCGTTGAGTATTGGCACGAGACATGGAGATCGCCCTGTCGTCCTTAACGGCGCCTTGAGCGTCGTCCTTAAGGGCCGCTCTCTGAGACCCGCACACGGGGGTTGGGGAGGTGCTCGGGGTTCAGCGCCGCCAGTGCCTCGAGCCCCGCGTCGCTGACAGCTGGGGCGGCCAGGGAGCCGGCGTAAGAGGGCGTCTCGGCGGTGCCGGCGTGCGCGCGAGCGCTGTCGTCCCTATCGGGCAGCGTGAGCCCGTGCATCGTGACGCGCATGAACACACCCGTCAGCCCTGTGGCGAAGATCCCCGCCATCAGCAGTGCCACACGCGGCGAGCTGAGTGCGGTCACCGCGCCACCGAGGGAGAAGCCGATGGCGGGACACAGTCCGCCGATCGATTCCACCGCGCCCATCAGCCGCCCCTGCAGCGCGCTGGGCGTGAGCTTCTGCACGGCGCTGATCAGCGCGGGCCACTGAATACTGTTGCCCGGCCGCCCCCGAAACGCACGCCAGGCAAGCGAGCGCGAGCGTGGGTGCCGCGGCTAGGCCGATGTAGGAGAGGCCCACGACGAGCGTCCCCAGGACCAGCATCGGGCCCAGCGGGCGGCGCACGGCGCGCGCGAAGAAGATGCTGCCGGCGACCATGCCGAGGCCCCAGGTGGCGAGCAGCAGGCCGAAGCCGCTGTTGCCAGCGTGGAGCGTCTGCTTGGCGTAGACGATCTCGATCGGCTCGGCCGAGGCGAAGAAGACGACGGCGACGGCCTCGGTGATGAGCAGCGCGCGCAGTTGGGGCACCTCGTGCAGGTACTCCCAGGCGGCGCGCAGCCGCTCGCGCACGGTGGCGGCGGCCTCCTCGATGTGCGGGCGGACGTCGAGGAGCAGCGCGGCGCAGATCGCGAAGGTGGCGGCGTCGAGGTACAGCGCGGCCTGGCCGCCGGCGGCGGCGACAAAGACGCCGGCGAGCGCGGGCCCGAGCGTGACGGCGCCGGTGAAGGCCACGTTCAGTGCGGCGTTGGCCTTGCGCTGGGCGACCTCAACCTCCTCGGGGCTCGCCTGGGGCGCAACCGATGATGATATGGCGGACCCGGGCTGCTCGAGCGCGGAAGTCTGGCCGCCTAGCCGTATGGCTTCCTCGGCGGCGATGTGCGCGACCGCCGCCCGCAAGCAGCGCGTTCGCGGCGAGTGCGGCGGTACCGTCGATCGCCACCAGCACGAGCACGACTGGAAGGAGCAGATACGGGAATTGCAAGGCGAGGGCGATCGAGGCGAGGGCCTCGATCGACGTACAGCCGGCTGAGTCCACCGCGCGCGGTGGAGGCCTCGACGCGGGCGACGAGCGCCGGGGTCAACAGCGCGGGGAACAGGCGGCCGGCGATAAACAGTCCCGCGACCGCGAGGGCGCTGTGCGTGTGGTCGTATACGGCGACCGCCAGCGCTACATAGCCAAACCAGGTCCCCAGCTCGTTGACGGTGTACGCGAGAAGGATCCGGCGTAGCCTCGCGGATTTGGGTAGTGACGGCACGCCGTCACGCTAACGTCTGTCCCGGCTGGGAGCCAGTAGTGCAGGTTCTCTGGCTCCCCGCCGGCGCGCGCGGTGCGCGCCCGGCTCTCCCGCGGATGCCTCTCCAGGTCCTGGCGCGTGCGCGCGAAGGCGCTCGCGGACAGCGCCAGAAAGGCGACGCTCGCCAGCGCCATCCATGCCAGTCCGACGCTCAGTGCGGTCATCTTGGGGCTCCTCGGTCGTGTGTGCGGTTGTCGTCTGTGTCCATTTGCCACCTCCAGAGGCTGTCGCGTGCGTCCAATTCCCACCTTCAGCCCTGGCAGTCATCTCGATACGACAATGGTGAGGCCCGGAGGGCCGTTTGTCTGTCGTACGGGGGGTGCAGATCGTGTCGTCCCAAAGGTGCCGATCGGTGTAGTCCCTTTGGGTCCTGTGGGCGCCCGTCGCGGCAGCGCAGCCAGGCGGGGCGGGCGCTTTTGCGCTTCAGAAAGCGAGATCGGAGCTGCGGGGCGGTGTCCGACGCGGGCGCTACGGTGTGCCGATGCAACAGGGAACGCAGGAGGCTGCGCCAGGGCACGCCCGTGAGGGCATCCCCGGGGTGGACCGGCCGATCGAGACGATCATCGCCGATGACCACACGGTGGTGCGCGACGGCATTCGTACCGTGCTGGAGCGCCAGACCGATGAGTTCGTTGTGGTCGCCGAGGCCGCCGACGTGCCCTCGACGATCCGCGAAGTGCGCGCCCACAAGCCCGACCTGCTGACGCTCGATCTGACGATGCCGGGCGGGTCGAGCCTCGCGGCGCTGCCGTCCTGCTTCGTCGCGCACCCCACGCTTGCCGTGGCGATCCTGACGATGCGCGAGGACCCCGAGTACGCGCGCCAGGCGCTGCGCGCGGGCGCGCGCAGCTACGTGCTTAAGGAGGCCGAGCCGGCGGAGCTGCTGCAGGCCTTCCGCCTGGCGGTCGCCGGCGGCAACTACCTGCATCCGCGCCTCGGCGCGATCATGGCCACCGGCGAGCGGCGCACAGCGCGGGAGAGCGTCGCGCTGAGCGAGCGCGAGCGCGAGGTGATGCGCCTGATCGCGCTCGGCCACACCAACCCGCAGATCGCCGAGCAGCTGCACGTGGCCGAGCGCACCGTCAAGACCTACCGCGCGCGGGCGATCGAGAAGCTGGGTTTCTCCTCGCGCGCGGAGATCACCGCGTACGTGCGGCGCCTGGGCTTGATGGATTAGAGGATTTGAGGGAGCCGCGGCATGGCGAGTCGGCTGCTGGCTGAGCTGCGCTGGTGCGGCTGCTCAGCGAGGAGGGACGCATCTTCGCGGAGGGGCCGCACCTCAAGTGCGGCGTTTTTTTGCGCCGACGGGGGCGTCCGCACGCGGGCGTCCCGCCAGCGGCACCGTCAGGCGCACGGTGGTGCCCTGGCCGGGCGCGGGTGTGAGCTCCAGCTCGCCACCCACCAGCTCGGCGCGCTCGCGCATGCCCGGAGAGCCCGAACCCACCCTGCAGGCCGTCGCCGCGCGGACCGCGGGGAGCGCCGCCCGCGGGGAGTCCCTGGCCGTCGTCGGTAACCGCCACGCGGATCGACCCGTCGCGGCTTGCGATGCTCACGAGTGCGTGGTGGCCTTGGCGTGGCGCGAGACATTCGTGAGCGCCTCCTGCACGACGCGGTAGACGGTGCTCTCAAGCTCCGCGTCCAGGCGCTCTCTCGGGATCGAGGTCAAGGTCGATCTCGATCTGCACATCGAGGCCGTCGATCGCCTGCGCGCGGCGCGCGAGCGCCTCCAGCGCCGGCTCGAGGCCGAGATCGTCGAGCGCCGCGGGGCGTAGCTCGGTGATCAGGTGGCGCAGCCCTTCGATCTCGATGCCCAGGCCGTCGAGCACGTCGCCCACGGCCTCCTGCAGGGCCTGGGACTCGTGCAGGTCGCGCGCGTTGGCGAGCTTCAGGCGCAGCGCGCCGAGGCCCTGGACGGTCTCGTCGTGGATCTCGCGCGCCCAGCGCGTGCGCTCGCGCTCGCGCGCCTCCATGCCGTAGCGCAGCCGTTCGATCTCCACCGAGCGCTCGGCGGCCAGGCGCTGGGTGACGCTCAGCGCGAAGGCGTTCAGCGCGCGCGGTCGGGGTCGCGGAAGCTTGCCCTCCTCGCGCAGGGCGATCACGAGGCCGCCGCCCTGGCCCTCCATCTTCAGCGGCTCCACGAGCACGCTGCGCGCTTCGAAGCCGAGCTCGTGCAGCCACCCCGCTTCCGGCCCCCGGGGGCGATCCAGCGCGAGTGACTCCCCGGAGCGGTAGAGCGCGCCCGAGCGCGCTGCCCTCCACGGGCAGGATGCGCACGCGCGGGGAGCCCTGGCCGCTGGCGGCGGCCACGCGCAGCTCGCCGCGCTCCTCGATCACCATCAGGAGCGTGCCGGCGTCGAGCAGCGCCAGGCCGCGATCGGCCATCAGGCGCAGCAGCCAGAGCTCAGAGCCGGAGAGCATCGGCGGTGCCTTTTTGGATGTCTTCCCCTGACGGGGGGGACGAGGACGTCAAGCGGGAAGCGTCAGGATTCAAGAGCCGGAGAGCATCGGCGGGGCCCTTTTGGATGTCTCCTTTGAACGGAGGAGACGAGGAGGTCGGCCGTGAGCCGTCAGGTCTGCAGAGCATCCTTGAAACCTAGTGGACCGCTCGGCAGCGGCGTGTTCGGAACGGCGCGGGCCTGCCGGCTGCCGTGCGCGCCGCGGCGAGCAGCTGAGCCGCGTGAGGCCCTCGTGCCAGGTGGCGATGCCGACGGCCACGCTGCAGCGCGCGGCGCTCGCCCCGGACCTCCAGCTTGATCGCCCGCAGGCGCGAGAGCGTGCGCCGCGCGACGATCTCGCCGCGCGCGCCGTCGGCGCCGGGGAGCACCACCGCGAACTCGCGCTCGCTCGGGTGCGCCACGCGGTCGAAGCGGCGAAACTCGCGGCGCAGCGCGGCGGCGACGTAGGCGAGCGCCTGCTCGGCGAGCTCTTGCCCGTGGGCGCGCTCGATCGCGCGCAGATCCTCGAGCCCCACGAGCAGGCAACTGAGCGGGGTGCGGTGGCGCTCGGCGCGCGCGACCTCCTCCTCGACGCGATCCGCGAGGGCGTCTAAGGACAGGCACTCGCCGTCACGGCGCCGGGGCCGGTCGGAATTCGGGTTGTCGCTGGCAGCCATGCCTTTGGACACAATGAGGTTGGCGCGGTGAACTTCGCGCTGCTCACAGAGTATCGAGCGGGACTGGATTGTTTGAGTCTCGTCGTCCCGCGCGACTAGTCTCGTCGTCCCGCGCGACCCAGCCTCGTTGTCCCGCGCGACTCACAGCCGCGGCGCCTACGCCTGAGTTCGCAGATGCCCGCGCCCTGGCTTCCGGCACCCGCGCCCAAGCGATCCGTCGCCGCTCGCTGATACACCTGCACGTGTGTTGAAGGAGCTTTCAGTCGAGAATCTGCTGCTGATCGAGCGTGCTCAGCTCGATCTGGCGCCCGGGCTGAACGTGCTCACCGGCGAGACCGGCGCGGGCAAGACAGTACTGGCGCACGCGCTCGATCTGCTGCTGGGGGGCCGTCCGCGCGCGGGATCGTGCGGCCGGGCGCCGCGGAGGCGTATGTCGAGGGCGTCTTCTCGCTGCCCGCCGAGCTGCAGCTGAGCGTGGCGAGCTGCTGCCCGCGGACGCGGAGGAGGTGGTGCTTGGCACGGCGCGTGGGGGCCGACGGGCGCACGCGCGCCTATGTGAACGGCCGCACCGCCGCCGTGGGCGACCTGCGCGCGCTGGGCGAGCAGCTGGTGGCCTTCTACGGCCAGCACGAGCACCGCAAGCTGACGCTCGCGGCCGCGCAGCTTGAGATCCTCGACGACTTCTGCGGCCCCGCGCAGGCGGGGCGGCTGCGCGAGTGCGCACAGGCCCACCACGAGGTGCGCCGCCTGGAGGAGGAGCTCGAGGGCCTGCGCGAGCTGGGCGACGCGCGCGAGCGCGAGCTCGACCTGCTGGAGCACGAGCTGGGGGAGATCGACGCCGCCGAGCCCCAGGAGGGCGAGGAGGAGCGCCTGCGCGCCGCGCGCGAGCGCCTGCGCCGGCTCGACGCGCTGCGCCTGGCGGCGGGCCAGGGGGCGCGAGGCGCTCGAGCCCGGAATCCTCGTCGGAGTCGAACGGAGCGCAGGCGCTGCTCGCCCAGGCCGCCGCGTGCCTGGAGGGCCCAGCGGGCGTGGACCTCGCGCTCGACGCGCTCGCGGAGCGGGCCCGCGCGCTGGCGATCGAGGCCGGCGATCTGGCCGGCGCGCTGCGCGACTATGGCCAGTCGCTGGAGGGCGAGGAAGGCTCTCTGGAGGAGGTCGAAGAGCGCCTGCAGCTGCTTGGAGCGCCTGCAGCGCAAGCACGGGGGCTCGCATCGCGGCCGTGCTGGACTACGCCGCGGGGCACGGGAGCGACGCGAGCAGCTGCTGGGGGCGGAGGTGGCCTTCGCGCAGACATCGGAGCTCGCTGCGGGCCGCGCGCGAGGTGTTCGACGGACACATGGCGGCGCTGCGCGCGGCGCGCGAGCAGGCGGCGCCGCGGCTCGACCGAGGCCGTGCGGCGAGCAGCTGGCGGCGCTGGCGATGAGCGAGGCGACCTTCGCGGTCGAGCTCTCCCCGCGCGAGGGCGGCCCCAGCGGCGGCGACGCCGTCGAATTCCTGATCGCCCCCAACCCCGGCGTGGCCGCCGGCCCGCTGCGCGAGATCGCCTCCGGCGGAGAGCTCTCGCGCGTGATGCTTGCGCTGATGAGCGTCGCCAACGCGGGCTCGCAGGCGGCGCTCGTGTTCGACGAGGTGGACGCCGGCATCGGCGGGCACACCGCGCGCGCCGTCGGCGAGCGCCTGCGCGAGCTGCGCGGGCGCGCGCCAGGTGATCTGCATCACCCACCTGCCCCAGATCGCCTCGCTCGCGCAGCGGCACTTCTCGGTCATCAAGGACACCGCCGCGGACCCCACCCGCGCCACGGTAGTCCAGCTCGGCGAGCGCCAGACGGTCTCGGAGCTCGTGCGCATGCTGGGCGCCGCCGAGGACGACGCCTCGGCGCGCAAGCACGCGCGGGAGCTGCGAAAGGCGGCCTGAGCCCGAACGAGCGGCGGCGGCGTGCGCTCCGCTGGGGCGCGGATCGTGCGCCGCCGGTGGCACAATCGACGGGTGCGCAGGTTGCGTCGCCGACGCGCGTTACCCTCGCTGTAATGGCCGTCCACCAGTCAGCAGCCGCACAGCGTGCCGGCAGCGGGAGCGCCACCAGCGACCGCGCACGGTGAGCGGATCGGTGCGCCTGGGGCGCAAGACGAAGGTGATGGTCAAGCATCTGCGTCCAGGGCGACGTGGCGGTGATCGACCACCTCGACATCGACCGCGTCTCCGCCGAGGAGCTGATCGCGGCCGGACGTGGCGGCGGTGCTCAACTGCAAGGCGTCCACCAGCGGCTCATACCCCAACTTGGGGCCCCAGCTTCTGGTCGAGGCGGGCGTGCTGCTCGTCGATCTGCCCGACGACGCGCTCGTTCGCAGCGCTCTCCGAGGGCGACGCGGTGACGATGCTGGCCGACGCGGACGGCGCGGCAGGTGCTGCGCAAGGGCAGGTGCTGGCGCGCGGCAGGGTGCTCGACCTCGCCACGCGTGCGCGCGGAGACCGAGGCGCGCCGGCTGGAGATCGGTGAGGCGCTGGAGCGCTTCGCGCACAACACGATCGAGCACATGCGCGAGGAGCGCGAGCTGCTGGCGGGCAAGATCGAGATGCCGCGCTTCGCGACCGACTTCCGCGACCGTCCCGCGCTGGTCGTCGTGCGCGGGGTCGACCACCAGCGCGACCTGCGCGCGCTGCGGCCGTTCATCCGCGACGTGCATCCGGTGCTGGTGGCCGTCGACGGCGGCGCCGACGCGCTGCTGGAAGTGGGCCTGACGCCGGACATGATCGTCGGCGACATGGACTCCGCCGGCGAGCCCACGCTGCGCGCGGCCGTGGCGGCGGGGCTGAGCTCGTGGTGCACTCCTATCCCGACGGCCGCGCGCCCGGCCGTCACCGCCTGGAGGAGCTGGGCGCTGCCTTCAAGCTCGTCCCCGCGCCGGGCACGAGCCAGGACGTGGCGATGCTGATAGCCGCCGAGAAGGGCGCCCGCCTGATCGTCTCCGTCGGCTCACAGTTCAACCTCGTGGAGTTCCTCGACCGCAACCGCAGGGGCATGTCCTCCACCTTCCTCACGCGACTGCGCATCGGCGAGATCCTGGTCGACGCCAAGGGCGTGAGCCGCCTCTATCGCCCGCAGCCAGGGCTCACGCCGCTGCTGGTGGTGATCTTCGCGGGGCTGCTCGCGATGGTCGCCGTCATCTGGTTGACTCCCGCGCTGCGCGACGTGGTGGAATTGCTGTGGCTGAAGCTGCAGCTGCTGCTCGGCTGAGGGGGCTCGAGGCGCTCGCTCGCCTCTCGAACTCGATGTTCGACTACCGCTACCACGCGCTCTCACTGGCGGCCGTCCTGCTGGCGCTGGCGGTGGGTGTGCTGATCGGCGTGGCGATCGGCGACTCCAACCTCGTGTCCTCGGCCAAGAACGGGGTCGTGCGCGACCTCTCCTCGGAAGTCAACGGCGCCAACCGTCAGGCCGCCCAGCTGCGGGCGCAGCTCGCAAGCCAGGAAGCGGTCGCGAACGACCTCTCCGAGATCGCCGTGCACGGCCTGCTCAGCGGCCGTCGCATCGGCCTGGTGTTTCTGGGGGGCTCCTCGGACCAGATCGACGGGTCTGGTGCGCGACGCGGTGACACAGGCCGGCGGCAACCTCGTCACGGTCGCGGCGGTGCACGAGCCGCTGGATCTGAACGGGCTGGCACACGAGGCGGCGGGCACGCCCTACGCGGCGCTTGCGACCCAGCCGGGCCTTGTGAGCCATTTCGGTGTTCGCATCGCGAGGCAGCTCGTGGGCAGCGACCACAGGCTGCTGGCGCGCCTGCAGGGAAAGCTCCTGACGTCCTTCGACGGGCAGCTCGAAGGACTCGAAGGGCTCGTGGTGGTCCGCAACGACCCCGAAGGCATGACCCCCGTGGAGGCGAAGGTGACCGAAGAATTCGAGGTCGCACTCGTTGAAGGCGCGACGACGGCCGGGGTGCCGGCGGTCGGAGTCGAGCTGAGCTCTACCAACCCCTCGCAGATCACTTGGTACCGCGCGCCGGGACATCTCAAGCGTCGACGACCTCGATACTGCTCGCCGGGCGCGCGGCGCTGGCATTCACGCTCGCCGGCGCGCACGGTGCGTACGGGGAAAAGTCGACCGCCGAATCTGGTCTGCTGCCGCGGGTGGCCGGCGGGACATCGCTGCCGTGAGGATCCGCGAACCCGGGTCTCGAAGGGGCGCCAGCCGTTGGTGGGGCCCAGTTGCCTGAAGCATCTGTCCCGAAGGGGCGCCAACCGCCGGTCCGCCGCGCCGCGGCTACCTTGCGGCCGGTAGGCCGCCCTTAAACTTCTCCCCGTCCGCGTGCGGCGCTAGGTTCGCTTCGGTGCATGCGCTGCCGATCCTGCTCGCCTCCGCGGCGGCCCTGCTGCTGGCCCCCGGGGTGCTGCGTGCGCTCGCCGACGGGGGCCACACACGCGTCAATTATCGCGGGCGGGCGCTGCCCTTCCCGCTGGGTGTCCTCGTGCTTGCGGCTGCGCTGCTCTCGCTTGTGCCACTGGTGCTGGTCGAACGCATCGCGAGCACCGAGGTGTTCGAGCCGCAGTTGGTGCTCGTCCTGGTCTATACGCTCGGCGTGGCGTGTCTGGGGTCGATCGACGACGCCTATGGGACCACGAAGGGCTCTGGTGTGCTCGCCCCCCGCGGCTGGCGCGGGCACGCGCGGGCCGTGCTCCGTGGCGAGTTTTCGACCGGCGCGTTGAAGGCCGGCGGCTCGCTCGGGCTTGCGCTGACTCGTGATGAGCTTCGCCGAGCCTCTCGACCGGCACGCTGGCTGCTGGCGAGCGCGGTGCTCGTGCTCGCGACGAACCTCTTCAACCTGCTCGACCTGCGCCCGGGGCGCGCCGATCAAGGCGTTCGTGCTGCTCGGCGCGGGGCTCACCGCTCGGCTCCGCTGAACTGCTGCCGCTGTGGGCGCTCGGGCTGTTCGCTGGGCCGGCGCTCGTCGCGGGTGTGTACGACCTGCGCGAGCGGGCGATGCTCGGGGACACCGGCGCGAACCTGCTCGGCGCGCTCGCGGGGCTGTGGCTCGTGCTCACGCTCTCGGCCACGGGCAGCTTGAGATTGCCCTCGCGCTGCTGATCCTATTCACGGTATATGGGGAGTTTCGCTCGATCTCGGCGCTCATGGAAAAGACTCCGGGGCTGCGCTGGACTAGACTCCCTAGGCAGGCCCTCATGATCCCGCATTCGCCCGAGCGTCACGTCGAGGCCAACCCCAAGACCCGGTTCATCTTCGTCACCGGCGGCGTCGTCTCCTCGCTCGGCAAGGGCATCGCCGCGGCCTCGATCGGGCGCCTGCTCGTCTCGCGCGGCCTGACGGTGGGGCTGCAGAAGTTCGACCCCTACATCAACGTCGACCCGGGCACGATGTCGCCCTACCAGCACGGCGAGGTGTTCGTGACCGAGGACGGCGCCGAGACCGACCTCGACCTCGGCCACTACGAGCGCTTCACCGACGTCAACACGAGCCGCGCCTCGAACGTCACGGCGGGCGGCATCTACAACACGGTGATCCGCCGCGAGCGCCGCGGCGACTATCTGGGCGGCACGGTGCAGGTGGTGCCGCACATCACCGATGAGATCAAGCAGCGCATCGCGCTGATCGCCCAGTCCACGCGACGTCGACTTCGTGATCACCGAGATCGGCGGCACCGTCGGGGACATCGAGTCACTGCCCTTCCTTGAGGCGATCCGCCAGTTCCCCGTCGACGTGGGACGGCGGCGCTGCATGTTCATCCACCTGACGCTCGTCCCCTACATCGGCCATGCGGGCGAGCTGAAGACCAAGCCCACGCAGCACTCGCGTCAACGAGCTGCGGCGCATCGGCATCGCCCCGGACATGCTGATGTGCCGCTCCGAGGGCTCGCTCTCGCAGGAGATCCGCAAGAAGATCGCGCTGTTCGCGAGCCTGCCGCCCGAGCGCGATCGTCTCGGCGTGCGACGTGGACAACATCTACAAGGTGCCGCTCGTCTTCCGCGAACAGGGGGTCGACGACTTCATCCTCGACCACTTCGGCATGGAGGCGCCGGCGAACCGGATCTGTCGAGCTGGCAGGAGCCGATCGAGCGCGCCGAGCGCGCCTCGCGCACCGTGCGGATCGCGCTGGTCGGCAAGTACGTGCAGCTCGAGGACGCCTATCTGTCGGTCTCCGAGGCGCTGCGCCACGCCGCCGCGCTGCAGGACGCCAGGGTGCAGATCGACTGGGTCGACTCCGAGCACCTCGAGCCGGGCGCCGCCGCCGAGGACCCCGCCGCCGGCGAGCGCGCCCGGCAGCTGCTGCACGGCGCCGACGGCATCCTGATCCCCGGCGGCTTCGGCGGGCGCGGGATCGAGGGCAAGATCGCGGCGGCGCGGATCGCCCGCGAGCAGCGCATCCCCTACCTGGGCATCTGCCTGGGGATGCAGATCGCGGTCGCCGAGTTCGCCCGCCACGTGGCGGGCATGGAGGGAGCGAACTCGACCGAGTTCGACCTCGAGACGCCCTTACCCGGTGATCGACCTGCTGCCCGAGCAGAAGGAGGTCGCCGACCTCGGCGGCACGATGCGCCTGGGCGCGGACCCGATCAAGCTGCACGAGGGCTCGCGCGCGCGGGAGATCTACGGCGAGGCGGTCATCTACGAGCGCCACCGCCACCGCTATGAGGTCAACAACCTGCTGCGCAAGCGTCTCACCGACCGTCCGGCGGCGGTTCGGGCCTGCGCATCTCCGGCACCTCGCCCGACGAGCGCCTGGTCGAGGTCGTCGAGCTCGAGGAGCACCCGTTCTTCGTCGCCTCGCAGTTTCACCCCGAGTTCAAGTCGCGCCCGGAGCGCCCGGCGCCGCTGTTCCGGGGCTTCGTCGGCGGCCGCGCTGGAACGCGTCGGCGCGCGATGCCGCCGAGCGGCGATGTCGCACCAGAAGCTCACGACGCCCGTGCGGCCAGCCACGGCTAGCGCCGTCGAGCGGCGCCGGCTCAGCGAACTGTTCGAGGAGCTGTGTCGCATCGAAAGCCCATCCGGCAGCGAGCGCGCCTGCGCCGAGCGCGTCATTGCCGAGCTGCGCGGGCTGGGTCTGGAGGTGCACGAGGACGGTGCGGGG
The DNA here is from genome assembly GCA_963723045.1 of uncultured Solirubrobacterales bacterium. Taxonomy (GTDB): domain Bacteria; phylum Actinomycetota; class Thermoleophilia; order Solirubrobacterales; family Solirubrobacteraceae; genus Palsa-744. Next base: position 137,385 of record CAVROU010000002.1, read on the forward strand.
GTGCAGGCGGGCTCTGAATGCGGCAACCTGCTGGCGCGCATCCCCGCTCGTGGCGGCGCCTACACGAGCGGGGGCATCGGCGACGAGCAGACCACCCAGGGGGCATACGGCGCGGATGAGCAGCGGCCGCCCGGCATGCTGCTGTGCGCCCACCTCGACACGGTCCCACCCCAGGCTCCGATCGAGCCGGTGCTGCTCGACGGTGGATGGGAGAACGCCAACGAGGGAATCCTCGGCGCCGACAACAAGGCCGCGGTGGCTGTGCTGCTGGCACTCGCGCGGCGAATCGTCGCCGAGGGGGCGCCGGTGGATATCGAGCTGCTGTTCACCGTCTGCGAGGAGCGCTCGCTGGCGGGGGCGCAGCGCGTTCGACCCCGCGCACCTGCGCAGCAGGGTCGGCTACGTCTTCGACCACGCATCGCCGATCGGCGAGATCGTGATCGCCTCGCCCTGCCACTTCCGCTTGGACGTGGAGTTTCGCGGCACGGCCGCGCACGCCGGCGTGCGTCCCGAGGAGGGCTGCAGCGCGATCCTGGCAGCCGCGCGCGCCGTGGCGGACATGCCCCTCGGGCGCATCGACGCGCAGACGACGGCCAACGTGGGCAGGATCGAGGGCGGGAGCGCGATCAACGTTGTGCCCGAGCGCTGCACGCTCGCCGCGGAGGTGCGCAGCCTGCGCGAGGAGATGGCCGAGGTGACGGTGGCGGAAATCGTGGACTGCGTGCACGAGGCGGCCAACCTCCCCGACTGCGACTGCGACGTGGATGTCAGCGTGCGGCGCACGCTTCTCGGGCTATGCCCTCCCCGCGAGCGCGCCCGCTGTGCAGGCGGCCGAACTCGCATTGCGCGGCTGCGGCTACAACCCCACGCGAATCTCAAGCGGTGGCGCCTCCGACGCCAATGCGTTGATCGCCAAGGGCCTCACCGTCGTGAACCTGGCCAACGGCACCGAGCGCACCGCACGAGCCCGGCGAGCGCGTGAGCGCGGCCGCGCTCGAGGGCATGCTCGAAGTCGCGCTGGCGCTGCCCGGCGCGGTGGCGAGGCAATCCGAGCTCGCCACGCGATAGCTTCCCGCGCCAATGCTGAAGCTACGTCGCGCAATCGTTGTAGAGGCCGCAGTCCGCCCGATGGCCCCGAGCAGGAGCTCGCGGTCGTGCATCGTTGACGCTTCCGGTCAGGGTCCGGCGCGAGCTCGCCGGCGATCGCCGACGTTGGACTGGTGGGCGCCGCGGAGGTGGGGGACGAGGTGGTCGTGAACGTGCAGGCGCTCGATCTTGGGCCTCGGCTCGGGCGGGTTTGACATTGTCCACGTTAACCTCACACGAGGCATGGCGGGCGAGGGGGATCGGGATCCCGCCCACCCGCACGTGATGAAGCTCAACTACACGAGCCTCCAGCACGCCGTGCTCCCGGTCGAGGACGCCCGCCTCGAGCTCCCGCTGAGCGACCCCGTCGGCGTGCTCGCGCTGCACGGGCAGCTCGCCGCCGTGGCGTGGGCCTTTGCGCAGGCGGCGCCGGAGAGGCGGCTGGGATACGTGCAGAGCGAGGGCGGGGCGCTGCCAGGCAGCCACTCCCGCGTCGTCGGGGAGTTGCGCAGGCGCGGGCTGCTCGCCGGGCACCTGACTGCGGGCGCTGCCTTCGGCGGTGAGGGCGAGGCGGTGACGGTCGCCGGCGCTTTGCACCACGGCCTGCGCACGCTGGACTGGGACGCGGTCGTGTGCGGTCCGGGGCCGGGGATAATCGGCTCGGGCTCCCCGCTGGGGCACGGCGGCATGGCGGCGCTCGACTGTGCTCACGCCGCGCTGGCGCTCGGCGCCCCGACGCTGCTGATCGCGCGAATGTCATCCGGAGACTCGAGGGAGCGCCATCGTGGAATCTCCCACCACACACTGACTGTGCTGGACCTGCTGCTCGAGCCGGTCACGGTGGCGCTGCCATCGGGGATGCGCTCGCCTGTGGGCGCTGATCTGCGTGCCGGACTCGGTGCGGTCTTCGGGACGTCGGCCAGCCGTTCGCAGCTCGAGCTGGATGTGGATGTGGATCGTCCCGTCCGCGTGGCCCGCCACGATTGGCGTCACGCGAAGGTGGATCTGCCGGGCTATGCGGCCAGCGGGCTGCCCGCACTGACGATGGGCCGTGGCCTGCTCGAAGACCCGCTGTTCTTTGGCGCGGCCTTGGCGGGGGGAGCCGCTCTGGCCAAGCTCTTGGCCCGCGACGACGAGCGCGAGAGCCGGTCCGAGGAGGCCGCGTAAGCCCGGCTGAGGATGCCACGTAAGAGTCGCGCCGAGGAGGCCGGCAAGACCTTCTTAGCGACGCCTGGGCTGGTTCCTTCGCTGAACGTCACCTTGCACGGTCAAGGAGGGTGGGGGGTGGAGGCGAAGCTGCAATGAGTGAACACGCCTGCCCTTTCCGCGCCGCCGGCGCCTGCGCTCCCAGTGCCTACCGCCGCGGTCGGCGACCTATCTCAGGTCGACAGGGACACGGACACGGACATCGAGCGCCTCGCGCTCGACTTTCTCGCTTACCTGGAGCTCGAGCGTGGCCTTTCGCGCAACACGCTCGAGGCATACCGCTCCGATCTGCTCCAGTTCGGTGATTTCCTGCACCGGCGGGGGCTCGACCCGCTTGCGGTTGGACACGCCCAACTAGCCGCGTTTCTCTCCGAGCTCGCCGACGGCGCGGAGGGGCGTCCCCCCGTGGCGGCGGCCACACTGCAGCGCAAGGCGGCGTGCCTTCGCTCCTTCTACCGTCATCTGCGCCGAGAGGCGTTGATCGAGCACGACCCGACGGCCGAGCTGCGCGGTCCGCCCAAGGCCCGGCGTCTGCCGATGGTGCTTTCGCGCGAGGAGGTCGCCAAGCTCTTGAGCGAGCCCGCCGGCACCGAGCCCCGGGCGTTGCGCGATCGGGCGTTGCTGGAGGTGATGTACGCGTGCGGGCTGCGCGCCTCGGAGGTGGTGGGCCTGGAGCTCGCCGACGTGGATCTCGAGGAGGGACTGCTGTGTGCGCGCGGCAAGGGTTCCAAGGAGCGGATCGTGCCGATCGGACGCCAGGCGGTGGCGGCGCTCGGCGCCTATGGTCGGAGCGGGCGCCCGGCGCTGGTCAATGTCAGAGTCGAGTCGCGTCTGTTCCTTAACAGCCGCGGCACAGGACTTACGCGACAGGGTCTCTACAAGATCATCCAGGGCCGTGCGCGCAGGGCCGGGCTGGCGGAGAAGATGAGCCCGCACACGCTGCGTCACACCTTCGCCACACATCTATTGGCTGGAGGCTGCGATCTGCGCTCGCTGCAGGAGATGCTCGGGCACGCCGACCTGGCGACCACACAGGTCTACACCCATCTTTCTGCTGAGCGCCTGAAGGACGCGTACTTCAGCGCGCACCCGCGCGCCTCGCGCTGAGCGCTGCGGCTAGGCTGGGCGCAGCATGCCCGAGCTGCCCGAGGTTGAGACGATCAGACGCCAGCTCGCCCCTTTGGTGCAGGGGCGAGCACTGCACGACATCGAGATACTTGACCCGCGCTGGTCGCGACCATTGGCGCCTGAGGAGTTGCGCGCCGCGCTGCTCGGACGGCGCATCGAGGCTCTGGGTCGCAGAGGCAAGTATCTGGTTTGGAGTCTGCAGGGCGATGTGCATCTCGTGCAGCACCTGCGCATGACCGGCGCGGTGCTGTGTGAACCGAAGCCCGAGCCCGAGCACGTGCGGGTGCGCATTCAGCTGAAGCCCAAGCGGCGGCTCGTGATCGTCGATCCGCGACGCTTCGGGACCGGGGAGCTGCTTCTGGGAGGCGAGGCACTGGAGGAGTTCTTCGCGCGGCGTCTGGGGCTCGAGCCCCTCGATGTGCGCTTTACGGTCGCCCACCTGAGTGAGGTGCTGCGGGGGCGTCGCGCGCCGATCAAGGCGCTCTTGCTCGACCAGCGCAGAATCGCCGGCGTGGGCAACATCTATGCCGATGAGGCTCTGCATCGCGCTGGCATCCATCCGCTGCGGGCGGCCGGAGCGCTGTCTGTCGATCAGCGCACGCGCCTGCACGGCGCGGTGATTGATGCGCTGCACGCCGGGATCGACGCGCGGGGCGCGACGATCGACGACTTCCGGCATGTGGACGGCGTGCGGGGCTCCTTTCAGGACCAGTTCCTCGTCCATCGCCGTGCGGCCGAGTCCTGTGTGACATGCGGCACACTAATTGTGAAGATGGTGGTCGGCGGACGCGGAACCTACGTGTGTGAGACCTGCCAGCCACGCCCAAGCAGCAGACGCGGCGCGAATGTCAGAACCGGCGCCCGACCACATCGAGAGCGTCCGGCCGCAGCCGAGGGCTCATCCGGCGGTCGCTGAGAGCTCGTCCAGCCGCCCGCTCTCGGCGGCCGCGAGCATCTCCGAGAAGCCTCCCACCAGCTCACCGTCGATCAATACCTGGGGGAAGCTCATCATGCCGGTGCGATGGACGAGCTCGGCGCGACCCTCGGGGTCCCTACTGAGATTGACCTCGGTGAAGGGCAGGCCTCGGGACTTCAAGAGGCCCTTGGCGCGCGAGCAGAACGAGCACGGCTCGGTCGTATAGACGGTGATCTCACTCATTACTTCATAAAGTATAGCGCGACCGATCGGCCATCGATTGCGACGCGCCACCGTACGTCTATCCGTGATTGTTGCGCCTGTCCGCCGCTTCGGCCGCCTCGGCGAGATCGGTGAGTGAGATGTCGAGCGCACCGGCGATCTTCTTGATGGTGGTCCAGGTTGGATTGGTCTTACCGCGCTCGATGTGGCCGTATGTGCCTGAGGTGAGGTTGGCCGCGTAGGCGATGTCTTCCTGGGTGAATCCCCGTTCTTCGCGCACGCGGCGAATCGTGTAGGCGAGCGCCTGGTCAGCAGATTCGGAGGGAGGCATCTTCATAAACATCGCCTACCGCATATGGCAAAGTCCATATGGCAAACATCAGATGGTTTAGGGCGGTAGACTTTTGTCTGCTGGGGTGTCATCCCCACCGATTGCCCCGGCAGGCCGGCGTCGACACGCTCCAACATGTCGGCGCCGGCCAAGTTATCGGTTTTCGCCGTCGCCTGCCGATCGAGACGACTCCGGCCGGCGACCGAGTATCAAGGCGGCCCCGCGTAAGGATCTGCCCCCGCGATGGGCCACGCGTCAGTCGGTGACGGCGATGGCTTTCCCCTGAAGTCTGCCGCCGGCGAGCCTAGACTCGGATGCGATGGCGGGACCTGTAAAGACCGAGGCGGTCGTGCTGCGCTCGATGCGCTACGGGGAGGCCGATCGGATTCTGCACGTCTATACGCCCCATCGCGGTCGGGTGAGCGCGATCGCCAAGGGCGTGCGGCGCGCCCGCAGCCGTTTCGGTGGGCGGCTGGAGCCGTTCTTTCGCCTGAGCCTGGAGCTGCACGAAGGGCGCGGCGAGCTCCTGACGGTAACTGGGGCGCAGACCGTCGACGGTCATGCCCAGCTGCGCGGCGACGCCGGGGCACTGGATGCGGCTGCGCGTGCCTGCGATGCCGTGGGGCGCCTGTTCGAGACCGGGGAGCCTCATCCGGGGGTGTTCAACCTGCTGTGCCGAAAGCTCTCGCTGCTCGACCAGGAGCCCGCGAGCGCGACGCGAGCCGGGGGTTTGGCGTTTCGTCTGAAGCTGCTGGTGGCAGCTGGGCTCGCACCGCAGCTGGGGGCCTGCGCGTGCTGCGGCGAGCGCGAGCACTTGATGGGGTTCTCCGGCGCCGCCGGTGGAGTGGTGTGCGGCGCGTGCGAGGCGGCCTCCTTCGCGCTGGGCGCAGAGGCCTATGAGTTCATGACGGAGGCCCTGGGCAGCCCTCTCAGCGAGGTCCCGGCCGCGCCCGCACAGGCGCTCGGCCAGGTCGAAAGAGCGATCTCCGAGACACTCGAGCATCACGCGCACCTGCGCCTGATGCCTGTATCGTGAGAATCATGGATGAGGGCCTGCCAATCGCCTACAACGTGCTCGAGGACGGGGTGCCGGTGCTCGCGTCCGACGGCACACAGGTGGGCACCGTGCATCACGTGGTGGCGGCGCCCGAGAAGGACATCTTCCATGGCATCGTCTTCACCGGGCCGGGTCACTCCCGTCACTTCGTCACGGCCGAAGACGTGCAGTCGCTGCACGAGCACGGCGTGGACCTGCGGATCGACTCGGCCGCGGCGGCAATCCTGCCCGCCCCGGGCGGCGGGGCGCCGGTGTATGACGAGGACCCGGCGACGATCAACAAGTGGAGTCACTGGGCGCATCGTCTGACGCTGCGCAAGGACTGGCATCGCGAGAGTTGACGGACGCCTTCGCCGAGCGGCAGCGGACGGATGCCTCGGCTGAGGCGCAGCCGGCGGATACCTTCTCTGAAGGACAGCAGAGCGAGGCCTTCGCCGAGCGCAGGCGGGCCCTGGAGGAGGGCATGCTCTCACCGCTGGCCGCGCGCTCCTACCCTGCGCGGCGGGCACACGCGGAGGAGGACTGCGGCTTGCGCACGCCATTTCAGCGCGATCGCGACCGGATCGTGCACTGCAAGGCGTTTCGCCGCCTGACGCACAAGACCCAGGTGTTCGTGGCGCCCGAGGGGGATCACTACCGCACGCGTCTCACGCACACGCTCGAGGTGACGCAGATCTCGCGCACCGTGGCGCGCGCGCTCGGACTCAACGAGGATCTCACGGAGGCGATCGGGCTGGGCCACGACCTCGGGCACCCGCCCTTCGGGCACATCGGCGAGGAGGTGCTCGACGACTGCCTGCGCGAGCGCTTCGGCACGGGCTTTCGCCACTACGAGCACTCGCTGCGGGTGGTCGAGCACCTCGAGCGCGAGGGGCGCGGGCTGAACCTCACCGAGCAGGTGCGCGAAGGGATCGCGCGGCACTCCAGCCGCGCGCCGCGAGCCGCAGACGCTCGAGGGCCGGATCGTGCGGGTGATGGATCGCGTGGCCTACATCAACCACGACATCGACGACGCGCTGCGCGCGGGGGTGCTGCGCGAGGACGAGCTCCCCGCCGAGCCGATCGCGGTGCTGGGGGACACGGGCTCGCGGCGCATCGACACGCTCGTGCACGACATGGTCGAGCATTCCGCGCGGGCCGGGGCCATCGTGCAGGGCCCGGCGGCGGGGGCGGCGATGGCGCAGCTGCGAAGATTCATGTTCGAGCACGTCTATCTGGGCCCGGCGGTGCGCGCCGAGCACGAGCGCATCGCGGGGGTGGTGCGGCGGCTGTTCGAGCACTATGTCAGATCACCCCGAGCCGCTGCCCGTCGAGGTGCCGGAGGGGGAGCTCGGCGCGCGCCGTGACGCGACTACCTCGCGGGCATGACCGACCGCTACTGCATCCGTGCCTACACCGAGCTGCAGGTGCCGCGGGCGTTCGCCCGCTAGCGTTGGCTCCACGATGGCCCTCTACACACAGGAGTCCCGGGAACACGTACGCGATGCGGTCGACTTCGTCGAGCTCGTCTCCGCGCGCACGGAGCTGCGCCGCGCGGGGCCAAGCAGCTACGAGGGGCTATGCCCCTTCCACGATGAGCGCACGCCCTCGTTCGGGATCGACCCGGTGCAGAAGGTCTACTACTGCTTCGGCTGCCAGGCCAAGGGCGACGTGTTCACCTTCGTGCAGGAGACCGAGGGCGTCGACTTCAAGGCGGCCCTGGAGCTGCTGGCCGACCGCTGCGGGGTCGAGCTGGAGCGCGAGGCCGAGGACCCCCGCGCAGGCGGAGCGCAGGCGCCGGCGCGAGCGGCTGCTCGAGCTGCTGGGGCGCACGGCCGCCTACTACGAGCGCCAGCTGTGGGAGGCCGAGCGAGGCACGCCGCGCGCGGGAGTACTTGCTGAGACGGGGTCTGGGCGAGGAGACGCTGCGCGCGTTTCGCGTCGGGTACTCGCCGAGCGCCTGGGATCGCGTGCTCGTCGCCTCACGCCGCGCGGGGTTCTCCGAGCAGGAGCTCTACGCGACGGGACTCGCGCAGCGCTCCAAGCAGGACGGGCGCATGTATGACCGCTTCCGCGGGCGCATCATGTTCCCGCTGGCCGACATCCGCGGCAGGGTGCTCGGCTTCGGCGCGCGCGCGATGAGCGAGGAGCGCTCGGCGCCGGGCGATGGTGGCTCGTCGATGAGTGCGGGTGGGTCGGCGGACAAGGGCCGGTCGACGGGGGGTGGACGGTCGGCGGAAGGCCCGAAGCGCCCGAAGTACCTGAACACCTCCGACAACGACCTCTACCACAAGGGTCTGCACCTATACGGTGCGGACCTGGCGCGTGCCCACGCGACACGCGCAGGCGAGGTGATCCTGTGCGAGGGCTACACCGACGTGATCGCGCTGCACCAGGCGGGGATGGCAAACGCGGTGGGGCTGATGGGCACGGCGCTGACCGACGAGCAGGTGGGCGAGCTGGCGCGCATGGCCTCCACGGTGCTGCTCGCGCTCGACGCCGACAGCGCCGGCCAGGAGGCGATGCTGCGCGCGTCGCGCATGGCAGCGCAAGCGCAAACTCGAGCTGCGCGTGGTGGGATTGCCCGAGGGCGCCGACCCTGCGGATGTGGTGCAGCGCGAGGGCGGCGTCGAGGAGATGCGGGCGGCGATCACGGCGGCGGTGCCATTCGTGCGTTTCCGCGTGGAGCGTGTGCTCGCGCAGGGCGACTACGGCAGTCCGGAGGGGCGCGACCGCGTGGTGGGCGAGCTGCGCCCGGTGTTTGCGACGCTGCCGCCCAGCGCGATGCGAATGGAGCTGACACGCCTGGTGAGCGGACGCCTGGAGCTGCCCGAGAGCGTGGCCGAGCGGGCTGCTCGCGCGCGGAGCAAGCCGACAGGCTCCGGCTCGTCCGGTCGCCGGAGGTGCTCTCCGCGGCGCGAGGAAACCGAGCGCTCCTTTCTGGTGCTGTGCATGGCCTCGCCCGAGGAGGGCGCGAAGGCGCTTGCGGAGGTGGACATGGAGGGTCACTTCACGAGCGCGCTGCTGCGGCGCGTGGCCGAGCACCTGCGCGACGGCGGCCTGCGCGAGCCGATGAGAGGCGAGACGGACCCGAGCTGGCCGGGCGTGCTGGCGGAGCTCGTTGTGGAGGCCGGGCGCGAGCAGGCCCAGCCCGCGATGCTGGAGGTGCAGCGCCTGCAGCTGGAGCTGGCTCGCGTGGATCGCCAGATCCAGGCCGCTCGCGGACAGGGCGCCGGGGACGTCAGCGAGCTGGCGCAGCGTCGGGGGCAGGTCAAGCGCGAGTTCGACGGCGCGTATGAGCGCGCGCTGGAGCAGACGGGGGCCTAGCGCTCAGCCCGCCGATTGCGGTCTGCCCGAACGGGTGGACTCGAACTGAGCGCCGACCGAGTATCGACCGAGCGCCTGCATCCGGGCGACGGTCTGCGTGAGTGGGCAGAGACGCCCGACTATGCTCTAATGCGACCGCGATCGCGCGATCTGGGGTAGCTCAATTGGCAGAGCGCTCGGCTGTTAACCGAAGGTTGTGGGTTCGAGTCCCACCCCCAGGAGCCTCAACTCAGACGCGCCGGCCTGCTCGACGAGCAGCGCGGCCGTCGTCCGGCGTCGTGGCTCGGCCCAGGCGGCCAGCTCGCGCGCGCGCTGCGCGGATCGACGGCTCGCCGAGCGCCTCGCTCGACGGCCAGGCGCAGACGGCGCGGCGAGATGAAGCGCCGCGGCACGCGCACGCCGGCGCCCGCCCAGTCCAGGCGCGCGGCGTTCTCGTTCATGTCGCCGACGGCGGGGCAGGCGACGACGGCGCAGCCGCAGGCGAGCGCGCGCACGAGCGTGCCGTGGCCGGCGTGGCAGACGACGACGTCGCAGTGGGGCATCGTGCGCGAGTAGGAGACCCAGTCGACGACGCGCGCGTTGGCGGGCACGGGCAGCGGGCGCGGAGGGCAGGCGGCGGTTCCAGGTGGCGAGCACGCGCACGGGGGCGTCGGCCAGGCCGCGCAGCGCGGCGCGCAGCAGCCGGTGCTCGGGGTCCTGCGCGGTGGAGGGCGCGACCAGCACGAGCGGGCTCGCGTCGCCCGGTCGGCAGCTCGACGTCGTCGCGCCGGCGGCTCCCACATCAGCGGCCCGACGACGTGGACGTGCGCGCGGCCACGTGCGCGGGTACTCGAGCTGGGGGAAGGTCGCGACGAGCGCCAGCTCGGCGGCTGATGCCGCCGTGGACGTGGTCGAGCGGCCGGCAGGCCGAGCTGCTGCGCGCGTGCCGTTGAGCTCGACGCGCCCGCGCTCCAGGCCGTGCTCGACCGGCCGCTGTGCGCGCGGCGCCAGAGCGCGCGCCCGGCGGCGGTGCGCGGCAGGCGCGCGCCGAGCGAGTAGATCGGGAAGTCGCGGTCGCGGTGTGGGGATAGACGTGGGGGATGAGCGTCGCGCAGGGCACGCCCTCGAGCTCGGCGGCGAGCGCGGGGGCGAGCGTGAGGATGTCGGCGACGACGACATCGGGGCGCAGCTCGCGCACGAGCGGCAGCGTGTCGCGCGTGGCGTGGACGACCGCCTCGTAGAAGTCCAGCGGCTCGGGGCCGGTGGGGAAGACGCGTGTACTCGGGCGCGGCCGCGAACGTCATGCCCTCGGCCTCGACGTGCGCGCGCCAGCGCGCCCAGGTCTGCAGCGTGACGTCGTGCCCGCGCGCGCGCGAGCGCGCGGCCGAGGGCGATCATCGGGAAGGCGTGGCCGGGGTCGCCGAAGGCGCCCAGCAGGACGCGCTGGGACGGGCTCGCGCGCGTCGCTCGCCGGTACGAGCTGCGCGCGGCGTCAGGCGGCGAGCTCGGCGACGCAGGCGCAGCTGCTCGAGGCGCTCGGTCGGCGGTGAAGGCGATCGGGGTGACGCCGAGCGTGCCGACGCCCGCGTCGCGGTAGACCGCCAGGCGCTCGCGCACGACGTCCGGCGGGCCGCACAGCGAGACGGTGTCGATCAGCGCGTCGGGGATCGCGGCCATCGCCTCCTCGCGCTTGCCTTCCAGGTAGAGGTCCTGGATCTGTCTTGGCCTCGGCCTCGAAGCCGTAGCGCTGCACGAGCTGGTTGTAGAAGTTCTGCTTGCGCGAGCCCATGCCGCCGACGTACAGCGCGATGAACGGGCCGCATCGCGTCGCGCGCGGCCTCCAGGTCGTCGGTGATGAAGACGTTGACGGTCGGGCGCGATGTCGAAGCCTCGAGCGATTTGCCCGGAGCGCGCGGCGCCTTCCTCCAGCAGCGGGCGCAGCTCGGAGACGTGCTCGGGGGAGAACAGCGTGGGGATCCAGCCGTCGGCGATCTCGCCGGCCAGCGCGGTGTTCTTCGGGCCGATCGCGGCGAGGTAGATCGGGATGCTGCTCCTGCACGGGGGCGATCGTCAGCTTGAGCGCCTTGCCGGGGCCGTCGGGCAGCGGCAGCTCGAGCGTCTCGCCGTGGAACTCGACGCGCTCGCGCGCGAGCGCCATGCGCACGACCGCGACGTACTCGCGCGTGCGCTGCAGCTGCTTGGCGAAGCGCTGCCCGTGCCAGCCCTCGGCGACCTGCGGGCCCGGAGGAGCCGATGCCGAGGATCATGCGCCCGTCGGAGAGCTGGTCGATCGTGGCGGCGGTCATCGCGGTCATCGCGGCCGAGCGGCCGGGCATCTGGAAGATGCCCGAGCCGAGGCGGATCTTCGAGGTCTGCCCGGCGAGCCAGCCGAGCACGGTGGCGGTGTCCGAGCCGTAGGCCTCGGCGGCCCACACCGAGTCATAGCCGAGCCGCTCGGCCTCCTGGACGATGCTGCAGCTGGTCCTCCGAGGTGAGGCCGAGGCCCCAGTAGCCGATGTGCACGCCGAGCTTCATGTGCAAGTTTCCTTTCAGCGGGAGGGAATGCTTTGCCGAGCGCGGACGCGTGCCCTACGCTTGGGCGCGCACCGCCCGACGGCCACGACAGGCCGCCGGCGGGACACAGCCTATGCGAAAGCGCCGCCACCGCCACACGCCGGACCCGTCGAGAGCCTGCGCCTGGCGATCGACTGCCTGCCGGTGCGCGACGCGCGAGGCGATGCTCGACGGGCGTGCGCGCGAGCGAGCGGATCATCGTCGGCGCCTACGTCGACGGCGAGGGCGGCGTGTGCCCGATGCTCGCCGCCCACCGCCGCGGCGGGCGCACCGACTTCCTGTCCTTCGCGCGCTCCTGGGACCGCTTCACGCGCGCGCGGACGGCGCGCGCGGCGGGCGACCGAGCGCGAGCGTGAGCATCCTCGTCGCCCAGCTGCAGGCCAGCCTGGCGAGCGAGGTCGACGGGCTGGAGCTGGCGACGCGCGATCGCCGAGCACCGCGAGCTGCTGCGCGGCGCGCGCCAGCGCAGCGCGTGACTCCGAGACGCGCCGACCCGACGCGGTGAGATCGCGCGCTGCGCCGGCTGCGAGCTCCCGACGCCTGACGCGCGCCGGCGTCGAGCGATCGCGCCGCAGCTCGTCCGCTACAGCGACGTCGCCGGGCCGCACGAACATGATCTCGGGCACGACGCAGGCGGGGGAGAGCTGCAGCAGGAAGCGCACGGACTCGGCGATGTCCTCGGGGCGGATCATCTCCTCGGCCGTGACCTGCTCCTTGACGAAGTCGGTCATCGGCGTGTCGACGAACGCGGGGCAGAGCGCGGTCGACTTGATGCCCTGCGGCGCCGAGCTCCTTGTTCATCGCTTCCGTCCAGCCGACGACGCCGTGCTTGGTGGCGGAGTAGACCGACAGCCAGCCCTCGCCGCGCTTGCCGGAGATCGAGGAGGTGTTGACGACGAGCGCGTTGTTGTGCTCGGCGCCGGCTGCCTGCAGCATCGGCAGGCATTCGCGGTAGAAGAGGACGATCGAGCGCAGGTTGATGTCGAGCTGCATGTCCAGGTGCTTGGTCTGGATCTCGCCGACGGCGCGCCGATGCCGACGCCGGCGTTGTTGACGAGCACGTCCAGGCGGCCGTAGCGCTCGCGGTGGGCGCCACGACCTTCTGGATCTCCGCCTCCTCGGCGACGTTGGCGGCGACGCCGTGCACGTCGAGGCCCTCGGCCTGCGAGCCCGGCGACGGCCGCCTCGAGCTTCTCCGGCGCGCCGCGCGGCCATCGTGACCGCGAAGCCTTCCTCGCCCGAGCACCCTGGCGATCGCCAGCCCGATGCCGCTCGATGCTCCCGTGACGATCGCTGCGCGCTCTGCGCATCTGCCTTCCCTCCGGTCGTGGACGCCGCAATCAAATCAGCTCGCAGCGACGGCGGCGGCAGCATTCCGCAGGCTCGCTGGTAGCGTCTGCGCGTGCGCCGCGCGCTCGCGCGCGCGCGAGCGGGCCCGTAGCTCAGTTGGTTAGAGCTGGCGACTCATAATCGGTAGGTCGCAGGTTCGAGTCCTGCCGGGCCCATTCGGACATGGGTGTTCTTGGATGTGCCGTGTCGCGCGTTCCAGATTGCCTGGATCGTGACCGTCCGCAGGCGTGCCTACACTCACACGGTCAAAAGGAAGAGCGATGAGTACAGGACGACTCGATGCCGAGCGGCTCGCGCGTGCTGCCGTTGGCACGACGCTCTACACGCTCGATAAAAACCTGCCCAACACGATTCTGGGTATCACGGACAACTCCGTCCTTGTACGGACGCGAGAGACAGCCGACGCAGCCGGCGCACCCGTACCGCTAAGTCTCATCCAGCAGGCGGCTGACCAGCTCTCACGCGACGGACAACTACGCCTGAACCCCGAGACACTGGGCCATCGACGCACGTCATTTGTCGGCGCGCTCCTGGCGACAGATCCTGGTGTCGTGACGCTCGCTAAACCGTTGCGCCTTCGTCTTCGAAGCGCTGGCGACCTGAACTCCGCGATCGCCGAGACGCTTGCATTGATACCTCTACCGCGACGGACGCCGACCGCGCGCAAGGGCGAGCCGCTTTTCGAGCTCATCACTGGATCTCTGCGCGACGAGGTCGCGCTCGTCGTAGGCGATGAGATCACCTACAAGACGCAGGGCAGCGCAGGGGCGGGTAACTGGGCAGAGACCCCCTGGGCGGGCGTATTCGACCTGAGTGTCACTGACAGCGCGACGCGCGGACACTATGTTGTCTATCTCCTCAGAGCCGACGGCACCGCGGTCCACCTCTCCCTCAATCAGGGGACTACCGCGATATTCAACACCGAACGTCGGCGATACATAGCAACGCTCGAAGCTAGAGCTCAGGAGTATGCCTCGCTCCTCGGCCTAACCGAGCGCGATGGCCTTCGCCTCGGACCAGTTGACCTTGGAGGGGGCCGGCCGCCATTGACGCCCGGGTACGAAGCCGGAAACGTTGCCGCGATTACCTACGACGCCACACGCGTCCCAGATAACGCTCAGCTCGAGAAGGACCTCCGCCGGATGCTCGATCTCTACTCGCGCTTGACCGAACAAATCGACCGGATCAGTGCGGGCAATGAGCAAGCGGAGGGGCAAGAGGCCGATCTCGAGGAGGAACGTCGCCTCCGTTGGCACAAGCGATTTGAGGGCCGCAACACGCGGGCCGCAAAGGAAGCCAAGCGCCTGCAGGGCTACATGTGCCAGGGCTGCGGGCGAGACTACGTGGCCATGTACGGCGAGATTGGGCAGCGATGCGTCGACGCTCACCATCTCGTCCCCTTCGCTCAGCTCGGGGAAGGGCGTAGACGCCTCAACCCCCGGCGTGATTTCGCAATCCTGTGTGCACCATGTCATCGGATTGTTCACAGCCGCCACGGCGATCCCCTGACCATCTCCGAGCTGCGCAGCATCGTGAGTCCCGGGAGGGGCTAAGGAGCACGGCTCTGCTTATCCTCGACCAGCGCTCTGGTGCAGAGCTGTTCGCTAGACGGGGGTACGCTCGAACCGCACGGCGCTCTCGAAGTGCGGTGCCCACGGCTGTGCGGAGCGTGTCCAGATCTCGACCGCCGGCTCAATCCACGACGTATCGTCGATCGACCCTGCCTTCAGAAAGGCCACGCCCGGCATCGACTCGATAGTGCTGTAGATCGGCGACCCGCAGGCCGAGCAGAACCGCCGCTCGGTGGTGCTTTCGTAGCCCTCGCTGGCGGTCGTGAACGACGCGAGAGTGCTGCCCTGCACCGTGAGCGTCTTGCTCGGTACGCCGACAATCACCGAGAATGCCGTTGCGGTCTGGCGCTGGCAGTTCGTGCAGTAGCAGGCCCCCTGCCAAACCGGCTCGGCGTCGACGCTGTAGCTCACGCCGCCGCACAAGCAGCGGCCCGTGATGGGTCTGGGTGCATTGGCCACGCACCCACCCTACGCAACCGCGGCCCGCGCCGCAACCGCCGCGGCGGCGTGTTCGGCGATCGCGATCGTGGTGGTTGGTGATCTTCGCCTCCAGCTAATCGGGAAGCGGGATAATAGGCAAGTCGACCGTCCTGCCATGCACCGACTTCTACTCATCCGCTCAAAGCCCGAGCACCCCGAGAAGTTCCTCCTCACCGGTGACAGCACACGGTCGGAGGTCTCCGAGGAGCACCCTGCGACCTTCGCGAGCGCGGGGGCGACGCCGTGGCACCAGAAGGGCGCCACGCCCGGCTATGACGCGCCCTCGGCGATCCTGCCCTGCGAGGGGTCGCTCTTCGGGCTGAGCCTCTGGCACTCCAGGAAGACCGGCGTTGCGCTCGACTACGACTTCGCCGCCGCGGGGGTCTCCGAGATGAAGGTCGTGACCAGCGGTGAGCTGCACGTCGAACACGAAGGCCACGAATACGTCGCCCGCGCGGGCGACACGATGATGTATCTGACAGACCCCGACGCTCGGGACGAGGACGGGCAGCCGCGGCCGTTCGTCGTGCGCTTCCTCTCAGACCACGAGTGCACCACGGTGTGGACCGACTTCGCCGTCAGCGACTCGGCCGACCCAGCTCTTGGCTTCGTCTGAGCGCCCGACCGTCGCTGCGAGTGCCCACGAAACGTGCCGAACACGCGAACGAGACCGGGCCGTTCACAAAGAAACGCAGGGGAAGGCCCTCAAGGAGAGGATCTGCAGGGACCCCGCGGCGCGAGGACATCACTTGACCAGCGCGCCGAGGTCGACCGGCAGCGAGATGCCTGTGACGTAGCGAGCCTCCTCGCAGGCGAGGAAGAGGGCGGCATTGGCGACGTCGAGCGGCTCCACCATCGCAATGGGGATGGCGTGCGCTTCGCGCAGCCGCTCGAGCGCATCCTGCTCGGTCCCGCCCTCTGGTCCCGCGAAGCGGTGCAGCTGGGAGAGCAGCAGATCGGTGGCGGTCGCGGTTGGCGCCACCATGTTCACCCGGATCGTGTGTGGCCCCAGTTCGAGGGCAAGGGCCCGTGTGAGACCAAGCACGGCGTGCTTGGCGGCGGTGTAGTGACCGTATCCGGCTGTGGGTCGGTGGCTGTTCTCTGACCCGATGAGCACGAGCGAGCCCCTGCCGCGCGAGAGCATGTGGGGGACAACGGCGCTGACCGTCTGCCAGACGCCGGTGAGGTTCACGTCCACGACCGTGTCCCACTGCTCGCGCGTCAGCTCCCACAGCGAGCCGAAGGACTCGAGGCCCGCGGCGGCCACGAGGACGTCGACAGCTCCCAGCTCCGCGACGGTGGCCTCGACAGCGCCGGCCAGGCGCTCGGCATCGCGGACGTCGGCTGTGAACGACAGCGCCCGCCTACCGAGCGCACGCACCTCGCCGGCGGTTGTCTGCAGCCGGCTCGCGCTCGCGCCGGCATAGGGGATCGTCTCGATATCGCGCGCCGCGTCCACCAGCGCGATGTCGGCGCCCTCTTCGGCAAAGCGCAGGGCGCAGGCGCGACCGATGCCGCGCGCGCCGCCGGTGATCAGCGCGACCTTATCCGACAGCCGACCGGGCATCCGTGGCGCTCACCGTGTGTGGCAGATCCGCGAAATGACACCGCGCATATCGGCCCGGGCCGACCTCGACCGCCGGGGGATCGGTCGCACAAATCGCATCGGCGCGTGGGCATCTGGTCCTGAAGCGACAGCCCGAAGGGACCGCGAGCGGCGATGGGATTTCGCCGTGCAGCGCCGGCGCCCTGCGCCGGGAGCGACGATGCGCGCCGGGCGCCGCCGCGATCAGGCCGGCCGTGTAGGGGTGTCCGGGGGTGCGTAGCACCTGCACGGCGGGCCCCGACTCGACGATCCGACCGAGGTACATGATCAGCACCCTGTCGGCGAGCCGCGCGAGCACCGAGAGCTGGTGGGTGATGAGCAGGATGCCGAGGTCCCGGTCGTCTCTGAGTTCGGCGAGCAGGTCGAGTATCCGGCTCTGATTTGCCGCGTCGAGTCCACTCACCGCCTCGTCGGCGATCAGGACATCGGGGCGCACGGCCATCGCGCGGGCAATCGCCACGCGCTGGCGCTGCCCGCCGGAGAGCTCTCCGGGGCGCCGTTCGCCGATCTCGGCGCCGAGGCCCACGAGGCTGAGCATCTCCCGCACGAACGCCTGCCGTTCCCGGCGCGCGATCAGACCGTGGACCCAGGCGGGTTCGGCGATCGCCTCGCCTACGCTCATCAGCGGGTTCAACGAGGAGTAGGGGTTCTGGTAGATGAGCTGCATTCCGCGGCGCAGCGACTCAAGCTGCCTCCCACGGGCAGTCGCTACCTCGACGCCTCGATAGTGGACGCTTCCCGCGTCGGGCCGCAGGAGTCCCACCAGGCACTTGGCGATGGTGCTCTTGCCGCTCCCGGACTCTCCAGCGATGCCGAGGATCTCGCCGGGCGCCAGCTGGAGGTCGATGCCGTCGAGAGCGGTCAGCCTCGAGGCGCTGTCGCCGTGGCAAAGGGATCGAGCGGACCTGCGCACCGTGAAGCTCTTGCCGAGCCCGTCGACTTTCAGCACGGGCTGTATCTCAGCCACTAACGTTCACCACCCCTCCGGCGTCGGCCGCCCGTCCAGTGTCGGCCGCTCGTCCGCCGTCGAGCACCACTCCAGCGTCGGCCGCCCGTCCAGCGTCGACCGCTCGGTCGCCGTCGAGCACCACTCCAACGTTGGCCGCTCGCCCAGCCTCAATCGCTCGGCCGCCGTCGAGGACCCGTCCGCCCCCCATCGTGAGCACCCGGTCGGCGCACTGAGCGAGGACGTCCCGATCGTGGGAGACGAGCAGGATCGCCATGCCGAGGTTGTCCTGGAGCTCGGCCAGCAGACTCAGGATCTGATCCTGGATTGTGAGGTCGAGCGCCGTGGTGGGCTCGTCGGCGAGCAGCAGCGCCGGCGAGCAGGCGATCGCCAGCGCGATCGTCACCCGCTGGCGCATACCGCCGCTCAACTGGTGTGGATAGTCCCTCAGCCGCCTCTGGGCGTCCGGCATGTGGACGCGTTCGAGCAGACGTACGGCCTCCCGCGGGCGTCCGCCCTGGAGAGGCCGCCGCGCACGCGGAGCACCTCTTGCAGCTGGGAGCCGATCGAGAACAGTGGGTCGAGGCTTTCCAGCGGGTCCTGGAAGATCATCGCGATCTGCGTCCCGCACAGTCTTGCGAAGGCGGCTCGCGGCATCTACAGCAGATCATCGCGCTCTCTCCAGCGGACCTCGCCTGCCTCGACGTGTCCCGGTGCTGTGACCAATCCGAGCAGCGCCTTCAGCGTCGTGCTCTTGCCGCAGCCCGACTCTCCGATCAGCCCGACCGTTTCGCCTCTGGTCACCTCAAAGGCGACGTGGTCGATCACATTGGTTCTGCCTGCAGGGGTGGGGTAGGAGACGGTCAGATCCCTGACATGGAGCAGTGCGTCATCGCACGAGCTCCCGGCGTACGCGAAAGCGGTCGGCCAGGCCGTCGCCGATCAGCACCAGCCCCACGCCTACCAGCACGACCACCAGACCGGGCAGCGTCGAGATCCACCACGCCGTCAGCAGGTACTGCTGGCCTCCCGAGATGATTGCGCCCCACTCGGGTGTCGGCGGCTGCACCCCTAGCCCAAGATAGGAGAGCGAGGCGATGTAGAGGATGTTGAGCACCATGTCCGACGCCGAGTAGGTGAGGCTCGGCCTGAGGATGTTCGGCAGTGCGTGGCGCAGCAGCACCCGCCTGCGGGAGAAGCCGAGGGTCTGCGCCGCCTGGATGAACTCGCGCTCGCGCAGGCTCAGCATCTCGGCGCGGGCGAAGCGCGCATAGAAGGCCCAGCCGGCCGCGACGAGCCCGATCGCGACACCCTCTAGGCCGGGGCCGATCACCGCGACGATCGCGATCACGAGCACGATGAAGGGAAAGGCGATCGTCAGATCGGTGAGGCGCATGATCACGCGCTCAGGCCATCCTCTCGCGTAGCCCGCCAGTGCGCCGAGCAGCACCCCGATGAGCACGCCGGCGTAGGTGGCGCCAAATGCGACCCCTAGGTCCAGCCACGTTGCCGCAAGTGTGCGGCTCAGCACGTCGCGCCCAAGATCGTCGGTGCCGAACGGGTGGTGCAGCGAGGGAGCGGCAAGCGTCGATTCGAGATTCAACGCGGTGGGGGAGGGGAGCACGAAGTGACCCACCGCGCTGGCCAGCATGACGACGGCGAGGAGCACGAGACCGACGACGGCACTGCGCCGGATGCCGGTGCTCCGGTACCGCAAGAGCAGCAAGCGGTATCGCAGGCGCAGCGAGCGCAGGCTCCGCGCGGAGGCGCGTCCGGCCTCGAGCGAGGAGCCGACTGAGCTCACAGGCGCACCCGCGGATCGATTGCCCCGTACACGAGGTCTGCGAGCAGCCCGGCGAGGACCACGGCGACCCCGAAGACGAGGGTCAGGGCCTGGATGACGGGGAAGTCGCGCGCGCTCACCGAGCTCACCAGCAGCGAGCCCAAGCCAGGGATCGCGAACACGTTTTCGATCACCACCGCGCCGCTGAGCAGGACGGCGAACAGCAGGCCGAGCAGCGTGACGGCGGAGGTCAGCGAGTTGCGCAGCACGTGCTTGACCAGCACGCGCCGCTCGGCCAGGCCGCGCGCGCGAGCCGCCTGTATGTACTCGGCGCCCAGCGTGTCGATCAGGCTCGAGCGCAGCACACGGATCAACAGCGGCGAGAGCGAGATCGCCAGTGTGAGGGCGGGGAGGGTGAGGCCTCGCAGGTGCCCGAGGAAGCTCGTGCCATAGCCCGAGGGAGGCAGCCAGCCCAGCTTCAGGCTGAGCAGCAGGGCAAGCATCAGCCCCACCCAGAAGCTCGGCATCGCGAACGCCACTGTGCTCGTGAGGCGAATCGCGTGATCGCGCGGACGATCGCGCGCGAGCGCCGCGGCGAAGGCGAGCGGCACAGCGATCAGGATCGCACAGCACCAGCGCGTAGGAGGTGAGCAGCAGGCTCACGAGGATGCGCGGCGCCACGATCGCGCCGACGGAGGTGCGGTACTCGTAGGACTCTCCGAAGGAGAACGTCGTGGCACCGCGCAGGAACTGCCAGTACTGCTCGGGCAGCGAGCGGTCCAGGCCGAGCTGGTGGCTGAGAGCGGCGACGTTGGCCGGTGTGGCGTGACCCTGCAGCAGGATCAGCACGGGGTCGCCGGGAGCGAGGTGGATCAGCGCGAAGGAGACGAGCGTGATCCCGATCAGAACCGGGATCGCATCCAGCGCTCGTCTGAGTAGAAGTCCCCTCATCGCGCTCTGCCTCGCCACCGCTAGTGGCTCAGCCAAACCTTCTGCAGCGGGTACCAGCCCACGAGCACGTAACTGAATCCGTGCACGTTGGCGGCCACCGCCGCGCGAAATGGGGCCCACACGAGCGGGATCGACGGCGCCGCGGCCATCGTGACTTCCTGGAGCTTGTCGAATGCGCCGCGACGCGCGCGCTTCGTTGGTCGCGGTCAGGCCTGCAACTGCGAGCTTCTGTGCGACGGGGCTCTGGTAGTAGGAGTACAGGTTCCTGTCGGCCGCGTAGTTGTCGAACAGGCCGTGCGCATACTCGTCGTCCACCGGCAGGTCGCTCGTGTCGGCGTCGGGCACCAGCAGGGTGCTCTGATATTCGCCTGCCGCCCAGCGGCTCTGGACGGTGCCGTAGTCGTACTCCTGGATCTTGACCCGACGCCGATCTGAGCCCAGCTGGCCTGGATGATCTGCGCCGTCTGCAGCGAGGGCGTATCCGATCCGTCGATGCTCAACGTCAGCGAGAACCCGTTCGGGTAGGGGGACTGTGCGAGCAGCTGTTTGGCGCGCGCGAGGTCGTAGGGGTAGGGTCGCACGGCCGGGTTCCAGTACTTCAGCTTGGGCATCACCGTGTTCATCACCGGCGCGAGGCCCGCGAAGACGGATTTGGCAATCGCCTGCACGGGGGTCGCGTAGGCAAGCGCCTGGCGGACCTCAGGTTGCCGAGCGGCGCGAAGGAGTTGTTGAGGATCACCGTGTCGATCGCCGAGGAGGGCTGCACGAGCACGCGGATGCCTTCTTCTTCCAGGCTCTTCACCTGCGAGAAGGGGATCTCGTCCGCGATGTCCACGGCTCCGGTGCGGATATTCAGGATGCGCGTGTTGTCGTTGGGCACGTAGAGCATTCGCACGGCGCTCAGGTAGGGCAGCCCCGTCTGCCAGTAGTAGGGGTTGGGGGCGAGGTCGAGCTCCTGCCCGTGCAGCCAGCGCGTGACGACGAACGGGCCCGAGCCCACCGGGTGCTGGCTGAAGGCTGCGTCTCCCTCGCTCTTGACGAGCGCTTCGGGGACGATCGAGGCGGCGGGGAAGCCCAGCGCGTAGATCAGCCCCGGAGCGGGCGTCTTCAGTCGCAGCACGACCGTGCGCGAGTCGGGGGTTTCGATCGAGGAGATCGGATACAGCCCTCCGTAGGAGGACGCCGGGCTGCTGGCGCGCGTGAGGCTGTACTTGACGTCCTGGGCGGTGACCGGTCTGGCCGTTGGAGAACTTGGCCGCGCGGAGTCTTGAACGTGTAGGTCCTGCCGTCGGGGCTGACCGTCCAGCTGCGTGGCCAGATCGGGCACTGGCGTTGCGCTCGCATCGGGCGTGGCGTAGCTGACGAGCGTGTCGAAGACCTCCACCATGACCTGCAGCGAGCCGTTGTCACACGCGCACGTGAGGGGGTTGAGGCTCTGCGGATCGTAGGAGCGCGCGATCGTCAGCGTGCCGCCGTGAACCGGATCTCCGCCGGAGGACGCTGCGTCGATCCCGCCTGTCCGGTCGTGCTCGGTGCTTGCGCTCCCGCCGCAGGCCGCGAGCAGACAGCCCGCGAGCGCGCCCAGCCAGGGTGGCGGAGATCGCCCGCTTTGGGCGCGTGGCGTGGGATCGTCCGCGCGTGAGTTGCGGCCCGCCCGGAGCGCCCGCGGGCGCTCGGTCTGTGCGAGCGCACGCAGACGCTCTGGCTTCATCCCCGGCCCTCCATCGCAAGTCCGTTTTGGCGGACTGCACGTCATCGCGGCGGTCGGGGAGGAGCGTCTTTCTGCGCACCGTCGCGCCGTCCTGAACATATCAGGAATTCCAAGTAACCGGCATACACCGGTTAATGGAGTTCGCGTAGCGGGCTGTTTCTCTCCCCGGTCTGACGATAGGAAGTCCCCCGGCCCGGGAAATACGCTCTCTGAATGGGATCAAGCGAACGTCTCGCGGTGATCGACCTCGGCTCCAACTCGTTCCGTCTGGTCGTCTTCACGGCGCAGGAGCGGGTGGTGGCGGCGCACCGACGAGATCTACGAGCCGGTGCGCATCGGCGAGGGCATGGCGGCCACCGGCAGGCTGGGCGAGGAGCCGATCGAGCGCGCGCTGGCGACGCTCGACGTGTTCGCCCACTTCTGCCGGGCCAGCGGGCTGGGGGCCGGACGCGGTGGACGCGGTTGCGACCAGCGCGATCCGCGACGCCGAGAACGCCGAGGACTTCCTGGCGCTGGCGCGCGAGCGCACGGGCCTGCCGATCAGGGTGCTCAGCGGCGAGGAGGAGGCGCGCTACGGGTACCTGGCGGCGGTCAACTCGACCACGCTGCGCGACGGCTGCGTGCTGGATCTCGGCGGCGGCTCGCTGCAGCTGGTGGCGCTCGCCGACGCGCCAGGCCGGCGATTCGGGCTCCTGGCGCGTGGGGGCGGTGCGGATGACCGAGCGCTTCCTGCCGGCGCCGAGCCCGCCCAAGCGCAGGCAGCTCGAGGAGCTGCGCGCCCATGTCGCCAGCGAGCTGCAGAGCAGCCGCCTGGCTGCCGCGGGCCGGCACCGGCTGGTGGGGATCGGCGGCACCGTTCGTAACCTCGCCGCCGCGGCCCAGCGGGCCGCCGGGCTGCCCTCCAACGGGGTGCAGGGCGTGATGATCTCCCAGAGGCGCTTGAGCAACTGGTGGACGCGCCTGGCGGAGCTGCCCGCGCCGCAGCGCAGCCGCGTGCCGGGCATCAAGCCGGCCCGCGCCGATCTGATCCTGGCCGGGGCAATCGTGGTCCAGGAGGCCCTGCGCGCGGGCGGCTTCGAGGAGCTCGAGGTCACCGAGGCCGGGCTGCGCGAGGGCGTGTTCTTCGAGCGCCACCTCGCCGAGCGCCAGCCGCCCCTGTTCGAGGACGTCAGGCGCGCGAGCGTGCTCAACCTGGCGGCGCCGCTACCACATGGACATCGCCCACACGCGCCACGTCGCGAAGCTCGCGCTGGGCATGTTCGACCAGCTCGCCGAGCTGGGGCTTCACGCGCGGCGACCCCCACGAGCGCGAGCTGCTGTGGGCGGCGTGCGAGCTGCACGACATCGGCATGTCGGTCGACTACGACGACCACCACAAGCACTCGCGCTACCTGATACTCAACGGCGGGCTGCCCGGGTTCTCGCCCGTGGAGGTGGCGATCGTCGCGCAGGCCGCGCGCTACCACCGCAAGGGCATGCCCGAGCCCGGGCCGCTCGCGCCGCTGTTCGGCGAGCGGGAGGTGCGCGATGCTCGACCGCTGCGCGGTGCTGCTGCGCCTCGCCGAGGACCTGGAGCGCTCGCGCGACCAGCTCGTGCGCGAGACGCGGCTCACACTGGTCGCGCTCGCCCCCACGGACGTGGACGCCGCCGAGCGACTCAGCCGAGGCCCGGCGGGTGGCAGGTCCAGCTGCGACTCATCGCCGACGGCGAAGCGGCGGTGCCGCGCTGGGCGGCGGGCCGGGAGACCGGTCTGTTCGCGCGCGCATTCGGCCGCAGCTTGCGCGTTGTGGCCTGAGCGCTTGTCCGCCGATCCCGCACGTCCCTGTCGGGACAGGCCCTGACCCTGAGCCTCAGGCGCCGGCCAGCTGCCGTTCGCGCCCGGCGCAGTCATACAGCGCGAGGCTGTAGGGCGTGAAGGCGGTCTGTCCCCAGTCTTCGCCGGGAACCTGCACGCAGGCCTGCGGAACGGCATTGATCGCGGCGTTGCCGCCACGCGTGGAGTAGGCGCCGCCGAGCACCACATAGCGCGCCTCGTCGCGTGCAACGAGCCGTGCCAGCCCGGCGGCTGTCATCGTCGGATCGTCGGCGCTATAGCCGCCCAGCGCGCCGGCGCGCGAGCCGAGCAGGATCATCGGCGCGGCGGTGTCCGAAGCCTCGGTCAGCACCGTCCAGCGCGTGGTGGCGCCGTGGGTGCTCAGGTAGACGGATCAGCGAGCGGTCCAGGCGGACAGTTGAGGCGAGCACGTCCAGTCCTCCGTAGCCCACGTTCTGCTGGGGCCCGGCGGCCGGGAAGGTGCCCTCGACCGGCGCTTCCCAGGTCGTGGCGGCGTACGCCCCCGGCGCGATCAGCAGCACGGCGAGGATCAGCGCCATCGCGGGCGCCGCGTGGCGGCGGACCACGAGGAAGCACGAGGAAGCACAGGATTCCCACCGTCGCGCCGACCACGAGCAGCGGCGGGAACCAGTTCATGTAGTGCAGGCGGCTCACGCGGTTCAGCAGCGTGCCCTGCGTGAACACCGTGGCGCCCACGGCGATCGGCAGCAGCACGAGCCCAGGCGAGCGCCAGAGGCCGCTCCCGGCAGCGTGCGAGGTCCACGAACGCGAACGCTCCGGCGCCGATCATCGCCGCGGCCCCGGGGCCGAGCGCGGAGATGTAATAGGGGTGCACGATGCCCTTCGAGGAGCTGAGCACGGCGTACTCGACAAGAAACCAGCCGCCGAAGATCAGCAGCCCGGCGAGTCGCGGATCGCGTCGTCCCTCCAGCGTCTCGTGCGCTCCGTGCAGCGTCCCGTGCCGTCCACGCAGCATCCCGCGTTGCTCCCGTGGCATTTCACCGTTTGTGTTGACCGCTCCAGGATCGGCGTGTAGTTCCGCGCCGGCATCGCTGTCCCGCTCGGGCGGGCACAGCAGCAGGCTGAGCGCCAGCGCCACGAGGCCGAGCAGCGCGAACGGGAGCATCCAGGCGCCCTGGTCGCCGAGATCGGTGTCGAACAGCCGCAGGGGTCCGGTGGCGCCGCCAAAGGTCACGGGGCTGCGAAAGCGTCCGTTGGGCAGAATCAGCGAGGGGGGCGATCGGCCTGTGGCGGGCATGGTCCGCGTGAGCCCGGCCGCCGACGTGGCGCGGCGATGCGTGGGGGCGCAGCGGCACGACCGGGACGTGCCCGGGGCCGCCGATCTCGCCGCCGACGCGGCCCAGTCCGTTGTATTCGAAGGTGAGGCCAAGCTCGGTGTTGTTCAGCGAACCGCCGACATAGGGGCGCTGGGACGCTGGCGTGAGTTCCACCATCGCGATCCAGGCGAAGGAGACCACGAGCATCACCGCGCCCGCCGCCAGCAGCTGCAACGCGCGGCGTGAGGGCGAGCCCGGGGCGCCGACGGCGTAGGCCAGACCGATGCCCGGCACGATCAGATACGCCGCGAGCGTCTTGGTGTTGAAGGCCAGCCCGATCAGCACGGCGCAGCCGAACAGCGTGCGCCAGCGCCCGCTCTGCACGGCGCGCACGGCGACGCCGCAGGCGAGGATCATCAGCAGGATCAGCAGCGCGTCGAGGTTGTTGTCGCGCGAGACGGCCACGAACGAGGGGAACACGGCCAGCGCGAACGCGCCCGCGAGGGCGGCGAGCGGGCCGAAGGCGCGCTTCATCGCCCAGTACAGCGCCGCCACCGCGAGCACGCCGGCGATCGCCTCGGGCAGCAGCAGGCTGAGCGGGGAGAAGCCGAACAGCTTGGCGCTTGCCACCTGCAGCCACAGGCCGAGCGGGGGCTTGTCGACGGTTATCAGCCCGCCGGGGTCAAAGGAGACGAACAGGAAGTCATGTAGCGAGCCGAGCATCGACTTCACGCCGGCGGAGTAGAAGACGTTTGCGTAGCCGTTCTGTGCGAGGCGGTGGGTGTTGAGCACGGCCGACAGCGCCAGGACCGCCACGATCGCGAGGCGCTGGGAGATCGTCGCCGCGGAGCTTCGTTGTCGTCGCAGTGCCTTCTCACCGCGGGGGTCACGCGGCAGTTCACCTGTCTGAGAGGGGTGCGCGATCGTGCTCAAGGCCCGCCCACCGGGCGCTGGGACGGAGCCGATCGCCTGTCGGCTCTCCGGCGGGCAGCGGTGGTGCGTCTCGTGGCTGCTCGACGCATCACGACAGTGCCGCGAGAAGGCGCTCGATGTCCTCCTGGCTGTTCCAGGCGCCCACCGAGGCTCGCAACCAGGGGCGACCGGGGATATCGCGCAGGACGATCCCCTGCTCGGAAAGCCGTGCCCGCTCGGCGGCGGGGTCGGGGCTGTTGAAGGAGACAAGCGTGCTCGGCCCGCGCGGCGCGACCTCACGGCCGTGCTCGCCCAGGCGCTCGGCGAGGTGTGCCGCCAGCTCGCGCGAGCGTCGGTGCACGGCCGGCCATCCGCTGCCCTCGGGCAGGCGCGCATTGGCCAGCACCTCGCTTGCGGCCAGTGCGCAGGCGAGTGCCTCGGCGCTGAGTGCGAAGGAGTCCAGGCGCCGCGCGTCGTCGTGCAGCTGCGCCTGTAGGCCCGTATTCGGGTCCGCGAGGTTCCCGTAGCCGCGCCGGCTCACTGCAAGGCGCTCGCGCAGCTCGGCCGTCGTGTGCAGCACGCCCGTGCCGTCGGGGCCGCAGAGCCACTTCTGGCCCGCACCGGCATAGGCGGCGCAGCCGAGCGCCTGGAGGTCGACGGGCACCGCGCCGATACCCTGCGCGCCGTCCAGCAGGACCGGCACATCGACCTGCGCGAGCGCTGTGGGCGCGAGTGAGCCGCTGATCCAGCCGACGTGCGAGCACGCCACCAGACGGGTGCGCGAACCCACCGCATCGGCAAGCTCTGCCAGAGGCGCCATGCGAATGGAGACGCCATGCAGTTGGTGTGCCGCGCCGAGGGCGCCCAGCAGGCCGGGGTGCTCCTCGTCGCTTGTGAGTATCTCCTCGCCGGCGCCCAGTCCGAGCCCATCGATCACCTGCGCGATTCCCTCGCTCGTGCAGGTGGTGAGCGCGACGTCCTCGGCGGCGCAGTTCAGGACCGAGGCGTAGGCCGCTCTCAGCGAAGCCGTCAGCTCGGTGCGTCGCTCGAAGTGGTTCTGGGCGCGCCCCTGTTCGGCCTCGCGCCGCAGCTCGGCCGCGGAGGCCTCGACCGCGGCGCTGGGCAAGGGGCCGTCGGTGCCGGCATTGAGGTATGCGATCTCTCGCAGGACGGGAAACTGCTCGCGCAGCGCGGAGACCTCCACGAGCGCAGAGGATAGCCGTGCGGCAGGACCGCGGCCCCCGCACGGTGCGGCGTTTTCGCAATAGCTGAATGAACTGCTATGAATAATTTATCGAGCATTTATTCTGAGGGTGGCTGTGGGACCATTTGAGCACGGTGGGGGCCGATATGGAGGGACGCAGGATGCCCGGCGCAGATGAGCAGGAGCCTCTCTGGGAGCCAACGCCGCGGGAACGCGAGCGGGCCACCATGACCCGGTTCATGGCCTGGGCCGGTGAGCGCCACGGCGTGCGCTTCGCCGACTACGAGGAGCTACGCCGCTGGTCGCTCTCGGAGCTCGAGGAGTTCTGGGCGGACATCTGGGAGTTCTGCTCGGTGCGCGCGTCCAAGCCGTATGAGCGGGTGCTCGACACGCGCGCGATGCCCGGCGCGCGGTGGTTCGCGGGCGCTGAGCTCAACTACGCGGAGAACATGCTGCTGCGCGATCGGGACCCCGGGGATGTGGCTCTGCTGCACGCGTCGGAGCTGCGTCCCTTGCGGGAGCTGACGTGGGGCGAACTGAGCGAGCAGGTGGCAAGCATCGCGGGCGGCCTACGCGCGCTGGGGGTGCAGCGCGGCGATCGGGTCGTGGCCTACATGCCGAACATCCCCGAGACGCTCGTCGCGTTCCTCGCGACAGCGAGCATCGGCGCGATCTGGTCGAGCGCCGCCCCCGAGTTCGGCGCGCGCAGCGTGATCGACCGCTTCGCGCAGATCGAGCCGAAGGTGCTGCTGGCGGTCGACGGCTACCGCCACGGGGGCAAGGACTTCGATCGCACCGATGTGCTGGGCGGCATCCTCGCGGAGCTGCCCACGGTGGAGCACGTGGTGCTGCTGCCCTACCTCAGTCGAGTTGCAGCGGTAACTGGGGCCGCACCCGCTGAGACCGTCGACGCCGACGCGCGGGCGCAGGCGCTGAGCAGTGGCGCTGTCCCCACCGACTGGCCGGGCGGCCTCACCTGGGCTGAGCTGTGCGAGCGCGGTGCAAACGTCGAACTCGAGTTCGAGCAGGTGCCTTTCGAACACCCGCTGTGGGTGCTCTACTCCTCGGGCACCACCGGACTGCCCAAGGCGATCGTGCATGGCCATGGGGGCATCCTGCTGGAGCAGCTGAAGAAGAGCCACCTGCATCTGGACCTGCACCGCGGCGATCGCATGTTCTGGTTCACGACGACGGGCTGGATGATGTGGAACTTCCTGATCGGCTGCATGTTCACCGAGGCGGCGATCGTCCTCTATGACGGCAGCCCCGGCCACCCCGATCTGGGGGTCCTGTGGGAGCTTGCGCAGCGCACCGGCATGACGTGCCTGGGGACAAGCGCGAGCTTTCTCACGAGCTGCGAAAAAGCGGGGCTGAAGCCGGGCGGCGAATATGACCTGAGCAGGCTTCGCAGTATCGGCTCGACCGGTTCGCCGCTCCCCCCGGAGGGCTTTCGCTGGGTCTATGACGAGGTCAAGCCCGACGTCTGGCTGTTCTCCACGAGCGGCGGCACGGACGTGTGCACGGCGTTCGTCGGCGGCTGTCCGCTGCTGCCCGTCTACATGGGCGAGCTGCAGTGCCGGGCGCTCGGCTGCGCGGTTGAGGCATGGGACGAGCGGGGCCGCGGCGTCGTGGACGAGGTGGGGGAGCTCGTGTTGACCGAGCCGCTGCCCTCGATGCCGCTTTTTTTCTGGGGAGACCCGCCCGCCCACGAGCCCACCGACGGGGCCGTCCGCACGCGCGGCGAAGCAGCCGTCGACGGCGACGGATCGGACGTGTCGGGGCGTCCGATCGGGGGGCGTCCGATCGGCGAGCGCTACCGGGAGAGCTACTTTTCGATGTACCCGGGAATCTGGCGCCATGGAGATTGGATCCGAATTACACCCCGAGGCGGCGCGGTCATCTATGGGCGCTCGGATGCAACCATCAACCGCCAGGGTGTGCGCATGGGCACGAGCGAGATCTACCGCGCGGCGGGGGCTGTGGAGGAGGTCGTGGACGCGCTCGTGGTCGATCTCCCACACGAGCAGCTGGAGCTGTGGATGCTGTTGTTCGTGGTCCTGCGCGATGGGGCGGTACTGGATGACGAGCTGAAGAAGCGCATCGTCAGACGGATCCGCGAGGACTGCTCGCCCCGGCATGTGCCGAACGAGATCTTGCGGATCGAGGACGTCCCCCGGACGCTCTCCGGGAAGGTTCTGGAGGTGCCGGTGAAGCGCATCCTGATGGGCATCGCACCGGAGCAGGCGGCGAGCATCGACTCGCTTGCCAACCCGCGCGCGCTCGACTACTTCGTGGAGCTGGCGGAGAGGCTCAACAATGTCTCCGCCGGGAGCGGCTCGGAGCGGTAGGCGGGGTCGGCGATCGGCGCATGGACACGCGGCTCGGAGCGGTAGGCGGGCTTGGCCAGCAGCAGCTGCACGTCCTGGATGCGCCGCTCGCGAAAGCCGCCCTCGCAGTAGCAGAGGTACAGCTCCCACAGTCTGCGAAAGCGCTCGTCGTAGCCGAGATCGGCCAGGCGCGGGGATGCCTCCAGGAAGCGCTCACGCCAGCACTCGAGGGTGTGCGCGTAGTGGGGAGTTATGTCCTCGAGCTGGACCTGGCGCAGGTCCGTCCCGCGCGCGAGCGAACGGGAGATCGCCTCCAGCGAGGGCAGGCAGCCGCCGGGGAAGATGTAGGTGTTGATGAAGCTCTTGGAGGCCTTCTCGACGTGGAAGGCGCGGTCGTCGATGACGATCGCCTGCAGCAGCATCGCGCCGTCGGGTCCCAGCAGCTGCGAGCAGCGCTCGAAGAAGGTCCCCAGCAGCTGCCAGCCGACGGCCTCGATCATCTCGATGGACACGAGCTTGTCGTAGGGGCCGTGCAGGTCGAGCTGTGCGCGGTCGCGGTAGTCGGCGAGCAGCACCGTGACGCGATCCTCCAGGCCGGCCGCACGCACCCGCTCGGAGGCGTAGTCGTGCTGTTCGCGGGAGATGGTCGTGGTGGTGACGCGGCAGCCGTAGCGCTCGGCGGCGTACACCGCGAAGCCGCCCCAGCCGGTGCCGATCTCGAGCACGTGGTCCTCGGGGCTGAGATCGAGCTTCGCGCAGACGCGCTCCAGCTTGCACAGCGAAGCCTCTTCGAGACTCGCCTCGGGATGCTCGAAGATCGCGCAGGAGTACATCATCGTGGGGTCCAGGAACAGCGCGAAGAGCTCGTTGCCGAGGTCGTAGTGTGCGGCGATCTGCCGGCGCGAGCGCCGCGGCGTGTTGCGCGCCAGGCTGCGCAGCCAGCGCTGAGTGGGGATCAGGACCGGTGTGAGCACGCGCCTGGCATCGTCGAGCGCACGCACGTTGAGCGCGGCGATCCGGGTGAGCGCGACGAGATCTTCGCAATCCCACAGGGCGTCCATATATGACTCACACAGCCCCACGCTGCCGCGCAGCAGGGCGCGATAGACGCTGGGGGAGTGGACATGCACCACGGCTCGTGGGCCGCGCCGGGATGCGTTGCCCAGGTTCAGTGCTTCTCGAGCCCTCGACGATCACCAATTCTCCGTCGCGGATGTGCGCGAGCACTCTCAGCACGATCGAGCGCGCCAGCCGGTCCCTCATGTGCTCCTCACCCTCTGAGGGTGCGAAAAGTACTTCGCTCCGCGTAGCCTCAAATGCAGAGCGTGGGCGTAGATGAGAGTCTGGATGCGGAGCGTAAGCAGCGGATAGCGCAGCAGCGCGCGGCGCAGGGACTCCGCGTCGATCTCACGGCGGCGCAGCGAAAGCGTGGCGTCGAAGACCTTCGCGCCGTCGCCGCGGTGGGAATCGATGTGGACGAGCAGCTGTGCGCCGGGCACTGACTGACGCCAGTCGTAGACATGGTCCATGCCCATCAGGGGGGAGACGTGCAGCTGCTTCTGAAACTTCCCGTACATGAGCCGGGCCGTGCCGTGATCGGCGGTATGCAGGACGGGCATCACATAACAGTGGCGCTCGCCCCAGGGTGTGTTGGTGACTTCGGCGATGGTCGCCTGCACATGCGCGCCAGTGGCATCGAAGCAGTAGTAGAAGCTCACCGGGTTGAAGCAGTGACCGAAGTAGCGCAGGTGCGTGAGCAGTCGCACCGGTCCATCCGGGCGTGTG
Organism: uncultured Solirubrobacterales bacterium; assembly: GCA_963723045.1. GTDB lineage: Bacteria > Actinomycetota > Thermoleophilia > Solirubrobacterales > Solirubrobacteraceae > Palsa-744. The sequence goes on from CAVROU010000002.1 coordinate 168,928, forward strand.
CCCGTGCTCTGCTCGACGAGTTCGCGCACCGCGTCCTTGAGGGGTACTCGGGGGTCGCCCATGTGGTCGGCGCGGCGAAACCACGCCGCGGCCGGGCTCCGAGCGGACCACAGGGCGCGTCCGTCGAACAGGCGCGGCAGCTCATCCAGATCCAGGTAGGCCATGAACAGACGGTGGCGGAACTCGTCGTGCACGGGCGCCGTGCGGCGATGGCGCACAGAGCCCTCGTATAGGCATGAGGTCTGGCCGGCTATGCTCAAAGCGCTACCCCGAACGGCGCGCAGGCACGCAGCGCGCTCACGACGCCGTCCTCGTGAAAGCCCCAGCCCCAGTAGGCGCCGCAGTAGTGGGTGCGCCGCTCGGCGCCGGAGATCGCCGCGTGCTGGGACTGCGCGGCAACGCCCGCGGGCGTGTAGATCGGATGGGCGTAGGAGAGCTTGCGGATCACCTTTTCGGGGTCGATCGCCTCGGTGTGGTTGAGCGTCACGCAGAAGTCGTTTTCGGCGCGCAGGCGCTGGAGGTGGTTCATGTAGTAGGTCACCGTGCTCAGCGGCGGGGGATGGCGATGCAGGTGGAAGTTCCAGGCCGCGCGCGCGGCCTGACGGCGCGGCAGGAGCGAGGCGTCGGTGTGCAGCACGGCCTCATTGCGCTGGTAGGGAATCGCGCCCAGCACCTGGCGCTCCTGCGGGGTGGGATCGGCGAGCAGCGAAAGCGCCTGGTCGGAGTGGGTGGCAAGCACCACGTGGTCGTAGCGCTGGGGCTCGTGACCGGCGACGGCAAGCTCGACGTGCGTGGGGAAGCGCGCGACCCGACGCACGGGAGAGCCCAGACGCAGGCGCTCGGCGAAGGGCCGCGTGAGCGCTTGCACATAGCGGGCCGAACCGCCGCTCACGGTTGCCCAGCGAGGGCGATCGCGAAAGCCGAGCATGCCGTGGTTGGCGAAAAACTCGGCGAGGAAGCCGACCGGAAAGGAGCGCATCTGCCCGGGGTCGGCCGACCACACCGCCGAGACCTGGGGAACGATCAGGCGGCGCACGAAGGCAGGGGAGAAGCGGTTGCGCTCCAGGAAGGCGTTCAGCGACTCGCCTGCGTCGCCCGTGCCGTGCAGGACGCGCCGCAGCTCGCGGTTGAAGCGCGGGAGCTCGCCGAGCATGCGCAGGAACCAGGGGCGCAGGAGGTTGCGCGGCTGGCAGAGGAGGCCCCGAGGTGTACCCGAGTACTCGAAGTCCTCATCCACCGCGCTCACCGAGAAACTCATGTGGGTGGGCTGCGTCGGCACCCCGAGCTTCTCCAGCAGGCGGCTGAAGTGGGGGTAGTTGCGGTCGTTCATCGCGATGAACCCCGTGTCGATGTGGTGAGTGGCGTGGGCAGTGTCGACGCGCACCGTGTGCGTGTGTCCGCCCGCGTAGGAGGCCGCCTCGTACACCGTCACCTCGTGCTCGCGCTGGAGCAGGTGTGCGGCCACGAGGCCCGAGATACCGGCGCCGACGATCGCGATCTTCATCGATTCATTTGCGAGATTCGTGCGCAAGTGGATCATCCGGGGGAGGAGTCCGAGACGCGGGCGTCGAATGACAGCCGCGATGAAGCGTGTTGCCACACCCACGGCCCTGCCGCCGGTCAACGGCTCCCCCCTCGCCGGCGCGGGGGCCGCTGAGCATCAGAGCCTCTCCAACTACATCCAGGCCCGTTTCGACGAGTGCTCGCGCTCGCAGAAGGACGTGGCGCAGTACATCGTGGACCACCTCGACGAGGCGGCCTTCCAGACCGCGGAGGAGCTGGCGCGCCGCGCGAACACGTCGAGCTCGACCGTCGTGCGCTTCTCCCAGGCACTTGGCTTCGAGGGTTTTCCGGAGCTGCAGGCAGCGGCGCGCGAGGAGTACCGGCGCGTGCACACCCGCGCGATCACGGGGCCGACCCGCTCAAGCGGCGCGAGCGCTCCCACTGGCAACGGCAGCGCACCGCTGTTCTCGCTCGACCAGAACGAGTTCGAGACGGCGCTCGCGGCTGACCACCTGAATGTGGAGGAGACTGCGCGCAAGGTCTCGCGCAGCACCGTGGATGCGCTGGTCGAGGCGATCGTGAGCGCCGAGAAGGTGCTCGTGGCGGGCAGCGATCAGATGGCCTTCTTCGCCAGCTATCTGCGCCATCTGCTGATGCTGCTGGATCTGCGCGTGGATGTCGTCGCAAGCCCCTCCCAGGAGGCGCTCAGCCGGCTGGGGCGGATCGACGAAGCGACGCTCGTGATCGGTCTCTCGGCGGGCCGCCCGCACCCGCTGGTGGTGAGGGCGATGAAGCTCGCGCGTCACCGCAAGGCGCGCACGGCGGCGATCACCGACGCGACGCTCTCGGAGGTCGCGAAGCTGGCACAGCTGAAGCTCTACTACTCGTCGAACTCGCCGGCTTACGTGCGCTCGCATACGGCGCTGTTGAGCCTGATCCAGGCGCTGGCGTATGGGGTGTATGCGCGGGATACGGCGCAGTACGACGACCGTATTCGTGCTTTCCGGCTGAAATAGCCAGGTCCTTTCCCTCATAGGGAAGACCGGGCCGCATGCGGCCCGGTCCCGGACCCTACATGTAGGGTCCGGCTGGACGGCACATGTGCCGTCCAGAAAAGCATCAGCCGCCACCAGCACTACCAGCTGGCGATGAATCGCATCATCTCATCAGCTTTCTCAATCTCATGTGGGGGCCGGCCGACACGGCACATGTGCCGTCCAGAAAAGCATCAGCCGCCACCGCCACGACCAGCTGGCGATGAATCGCATCATCTCATCAGCTTTCTCAATCTCATGTGCGGTCGGCGGCACGGATTGCCCCACGGGAGGAGACTGATCGTGCCCGCCAGATAGACTGCACCCCATGCGCGACGAGGCGACATTCCGGGTCAAGAGCGGCCTTGCGGAGATGCTCAAGGGCGGCGTCATCATGGACGTCGTCACCCCCGAGCAGGCCAAGGTCGCCGAGGACGCCGGCGCCGCCGCGGTGATGGCGCTTGAGCGCGTGCCCGCCGACATTCGCCGCGACGGCGGCGTCGCGCGCATGAGCGACCCCGAGATGATTGTTGGCATCCAGGAGGCCGTGAGCATCCCCGTGATGGCCAAGGCGCGCATCGGCCACTACGTCGAGGCGCAGGTCCTGCAGGCGCTCGACGTGGACTACGTCGATGAGTCCGAGGTGCTGACGCCCGCGGACGAGAGCAACCACATCGACAAGTGGGCCTTCAAGGTGCCCTTCGTCTGCGGCGCCACCAACCTCGGCGAGGCGCTGCGGCGGATCGGCGAGGGTGCCGCGATGATCCGCTCTAAGGGCGAGGCCGGCACCGGGGACATCGTCGAGGCCGTGCGCCACATGCGCTCAGTCACCGGGGCCATCCGCCGCCTGGCCGCGCTCGATGAGGCCGAGCTGGCCACCGCCGCCAAGGAGCACGGCGCACCGCTCGATCTCGTTCGCAGCGTGGCCGCCGAGGGCAAGCTGCCCGTGGTGCTCTTCTGCGCGGGTGGCATCGCCACGCCCGCCGACGCCGCCCTGATGATGTCGCTTGGCGCCGAAGGCGTCTTCGTGGGGTCGGGCATCTTCAAGTCCGAGGATCCGCCCGTGCGGGCGCGCGCGATCGTGGAGGCCACCACGCACTGGCAGGACCCCGAGCGCATCGCCGCCGCCTCACGCGGGCTGGGCACCGCGATGGTGAGCCTCGAGTCCTCGAAGCTCGAGGACGAGCAGTTGCTAGCTCAGCGCGGCTGGTAGCCCCGGCGCTCGAAGTGCCGCCTCCGCTGATCGGCGTCCTCGCGCTGCAGGGCGACTTCGAGGCGCACGCCCAGGTGCTGCGCCGGCTGGGTGCGCACATGCGCGAGGTGCGCGTTCCCGCCGACCTCCACGGACTGGAGGGGCTCGTGGTGCCAGGCGGCGAGTCCACGACCATGACGCTCGGCATCGAGCGCGAGGGTCTTGCGGAGCCGCTACGTGAGCTTGCCGGTGCCGGCATGCCCGTACTCGGCTCTTGCGCGGGGCTGATCATGCTCGACCGCGAGCACCTCGGATTGATGGATATGCGCGCCGAGCGCAACGCCTTCGGGCGCCAGACGCGCTCCTTCGAGGCCGACCTCGATGTCGCCGGCCTGCAAGGCGGACCACTCCGAGGCGTATTCATCCGCGCTCCCTGGATCGCCGAGCACGGTCCCGGCGTGCAGGTGCTCGCGGAAATCGACGGCCATCCCGTGGCGGCCCGCGAAGGCGACAGGCTGGTGGTCGCATTCCACAGCGAGCTGACCGGCGACGACCGCGTCCACGAGCTGTTCCTTGCCGCCGTCGCGCGCCGGCGGTCGAGCCCCGTCTGAGTACGCCGAGCTGACGGGGCGACGACGGCAGCCCGCGTGCTCGCTAGGCGCGCCCCTCGCCGACAGCCACCCGCTCGACACCGCCCCGGCTCCACTCCGGCCGTGGCGCGCCCGGCGCCGACACCGGAGCCTCGCCGGGCAGCCCCCCGTCGGTGGGCGGCAAAGGCGGCTCCTCCAGCCGGCGCAGCACCTCGGCGATCGCCTCACGCACCTCGCCAGCGAGCAGGCCGGCGTCGTCTAACTCCTCGGCGTGCTCGAGCGACCAGAAGCGCTTGACGTGCATCCCCGGGCGCAGGTGCGCGAAGCGCCGGCCCAGCGAGTCGACGAAGCCGCTCACCCCCTCCAGGTCACTGGGGGAGGCGTAGCCGCGCGCGAGCAGCCACGGCCAGAGGTCATCCAGGATGTGATTGCGATGGTGGGCGCCCACGCGCTCCCAGTCCTCGCCCTGCCAGCGCTGCGCGTAGGTGGCGGCCGAGAGCGTGCACGTTAGGTAGACCCGTGAGCGCACGGGGGCATTGCGATAGCCCAAGAGCGGCTGGGGCTCGACGCTCCACAGCTGCCCGGGGCCTGCCAGCGCGCTCAGCGCGAGCGCGTGCGAATCGGCGTAAAGCTGCTCGGCCTGGTGCTTGAGTTCGCCTGGCCACACGTGCAGCACGAGCTGGTCGGCGACCAGATCGAGCGCGACGCGCTGGAAGGAGACGACGCCCAGCGCGGTATCCAGGCGCACGTGCACGAGCGAGCCCCGCTCGACGGGCACACCGGTGGCCTGTGCCAGCAGCGAGCGCAGCCGCCGCAGGCGGCGCGTGGGGTCCGAGCCCGCGCGCCGCAGGCTGCCGAAGGGCAGCAGGTGCGCGAAATCGCGGTGCGCGTAGTCGAGCATGTCCTGCACGAGCGCCCGCTCGGCGGTGCCGAGCACATCCAGCTCGATCAGCCGCATCCACGACTCCAGCAGGTCGTGCCACGGCAACAGGCAGGTGCGCTGCTCGGCAAAGCGCACACCCTGCAGGTTCAGCTCGGCGGCGCGGTGCCCGTCGCGGCGCGCCCAGCGCTGGCAGACCTTGCTCTCCACCACCACCACCAGATCGGGATCGAAGCGCAGCACCCCGTCGAAGCGCTGCCCGCGATCGGTCTCGGAGACCTCCTCGGCGAGCGCGAAGGGCTCGATGTCGGGCGTCAGGAAGACGCTCACAAGCCGCCCGCGCGCGGGTGCCTCCTCGGAGCCCCCGCCGGGCTCCACCACGTGTGTGGCTTGCATGTCGAGCGTGCACTCCGGCAGTCCACTCTGCGACCCCTCGCCGATCGCCGCCAAGAGCGTCTCGCGCGCGAGGGGCACCATCCGCAGCACGATCATCGCCGCGCGCGTCAGCTGGTCCTCGTGGTGGCTCGCGAGTTCCCGGTAGGGCTCGAACACGTTCAAGTGCGGATTGGCCTGTGGGGCCTGTCCGTCCATGTACACCGCTAGACCACTCCCTCCTACAGCCGGTACAGCATATCAAGGACTATACTGTACTTGATCGTTCCCGTGTGGATGGCGGCGAGCTGGGTGACCCAGCACGATTGAAAACACGGTGTAGCCGGCGGTGGCTTGGCTGGCGCTCACCTGCCCCAACCCGGCGAGGGGACGACCAGGATTCCAAGCCGTCCCCTCCGATCCGCGGGTGGGTGTCGTACCCGCGGCAATCTCCGACGGCCTCAGCGGACGTTTTGTCCGACGTTCGTCACTTCCGCTTCGAGTTTGCCTTCTTTCGAGCTTTTGATGCCCACTATTTCGCACAAGGCGCTGGCGCTCACCGTGATGCCCGTCGCGTGTGCTTTGACTATGTCATTCGTGCCTGAATTCGCCACGTCGGCGGCTTTCAAGAGTTCTTTGTTGCCCGTCGTGGGAAGTTTGATTTCGCAACCTTCCGATTTGAGCACGCATTCTTTTTCCACGGCCCCGGTGAGTTCTTTGAACTGTTCGGCGCCCGATATGAGGTGGAGATTACAGGCAGAGACCGTGCCTTTCGTTTTCAAGCCGCCTTTCGTGATGAATTCACATTCAGTCGGGCCCTGTTCTTCGACGCCCTCCGTCTCGTGCTGGCCTTCGTTTTCCAAGCCTTGTTCTTCGTTGCTTTTTTTGATGAAATAATGTCCTTTCGGGTTCTGGCAGACGTCCACTCCGCCACCGAGCCCAAAGGTCACTTTTGACCCTTTGAAGGTGCCTTCGGGTTTGCCCGCGGTCGAGACGAACGTGGCCAGCGCTGAGGTAGCGGTGAGGGCCAGGGCGCAGACGATCATCGCCGTGCCCAGAGGGATTCGGATCTTCATGGTGTAACTCCTTATCTGGAGGCGGCGCGCGGGTGGTCACACCGGAGCCTCACGCCGCCGAATTTGTCATTGGTTGAAGCCGAACCGATTCTGTGCTTGGTGACCGTCGCTGTCAAGCGAGTCGGAGACAGCTCGGGCCTGCGCGAGCCGGATAGCGATACTGTTCGCCCTGATGAGGCTATGCGTCTGTTGGGGGATCGCAGGGGCTCTGATGTGCCTGCCCGCGTCGCCGGCGTTCTCGGTGGCGGGGAGTGCGATTGCCTGCTGTGCGCTGTCGCCCGTGGCTCTCCCTGGCGCGCGTGCGGCACAGATGCGACAACTGCCTTTAAGGGTCTCAGCTGAAGGCGAAGACCCGCAGAGTCTGCAATTGGCGAGCGATATACAGGGCGAATCAGTTGCGCTGTGGAGAGACGACGCCAACCCCTACTCCGCGCACCTCGAGCTTGCGATGAAGCCATCCGCCGGCACTTGGCGCAAGCCAATGACTCTACGGCCGACCAATAGCGCGCCGGTCGAAGCACCCTCGCTGGCGCTCGCTCACGGGAACGCCGTGGTGGCCACAGCCGCGGCGGGGTTCGCCGTGGGCGCGCCGGGCGTCCGCGAAACAGGGGACGTGGTCATCAGAGCGGTGGCCGGGCCAGTGGACGGCTTTGCCCAAAGGCGCTCGGTCGGACTCTCACAGAGAGGGCACGAAGCGCGTGACCCTCAAGTCGCAATCGACGAAAGGGGAGACGCGATCGTGGCGTGGAAGGAAGCCCGACCGAACTCCGGCTTCGTCGTCAAGGCGGCGGTGCGTCCCGTCGCAGGCGGCCAATGGCGGGCGCCGGTCGAGCTTGCATCGGTGACGCCGAAAACGACCACCACTCAATCCTTCGGCGAACGTGAGGAAGGCGATCCGCGGGTCGCCACGGACCCGGGCGGCGAGGTCCTGGTGGTCTGGGATCAGCAATCGGGCACAGGCGAAGACCTGGTTCGGATTGCGATCGGATCGCTCGCGCGGGACAGGTGGGAGCGGCCTCAGACCATCGGCACGGGTGGACGGCGCACGGCAATCGTATGCCCCGATATCGGCCCGCGCCGAGGGGGTTGCGTCCCCTCCGGCTTCCCTGGGCTCGCCCAACCCACGGCTGCGCTTGACTCACATGGGGAGGCGGCGGTGGTGTGGGCCCATGCCGTAGGAGCCCAGACGGCACTTCGCGCAGCGGTCAGGGCACACGGCGGGAGGTGGCGTGCGTCCACGCTCGCTGCGCGGGGCGGGCAGGAAGTAACTGGCACCCAGCTCGCGCTCGATGCCAACGGCGAGGCGGTTATCGCGTGGACTGGGCTGGAAGAACGAGAGACGATCCTCCAGGTCGCCTCTGGTCTGGTGAGGCGCAATCAATGGCAAACGCCTATGCACTTGGCCGCCTGGCCCTACACGCCGCCATCTCCCTGCCGGCCGGGGGCATGTAAGCGCCTCGGCGGTCAGCGGCCGACGCCGACCGCCGAGCTGGCCGTCGGTGTCCACGGCGAGGCGGTAGTTCTGTGGAAGGGGACTGGGCGGCGCAGCGCCCGTCTACGCCGCCGTCAAGCCCACCGGGCGCCATGCCTGGCGCAGGCCGATGGCGGTCGCCGGCGAAAGCTCGGACCCAGAGGTCGCGGTGGATGCCCACGAAGAACCGGTAGCCATGTGGGTGGGCCTCAGACGCATCCCCGAACAGGCTCTGGCCGTGCCCTGTGAACCCGTGGTGAGAGCAGCCGTCCTCAGGGAGTCGCGGATCCCCCCGCGCCTCCCCAAGCCCTCGGCTCCAGCCTGCTCCTCAACGGCGCTCTAGCCAACGCGTCGTCCGCCCTACTATCTGCATGGCGTCTCAAACCGCGGCGAACCGCACGACCCCATCCTCCTCGATCTCTTCGGCGATCCCGGCATTGATGAGCATGTCGGTGTGTCCAAGCACCTCCGACAGCGTGAGGTAGGCCTGGGTCACCGCGACGTCGCCCCACATCTCGTTAGCGACCTCGTGCGCGGTACGGGGCTGCTGAGCGATCAGCGCATGGATGCGCTTCGCGCGGCGCTCGTGCATGTGCCGGCGCTTCTCGATCAGCGCGGCGTGGTCTGTGATCGGCTGCCCGTGGCCGGGCAGCAGCAGATCGACGTCCATCTCGCGGGTCGCCTCCAGCGAAGCCAGGTAGGTGACGAGCGACTGCGGACGTGGGCCCGTGAATCCTCTTCCCGCACCTAGCGGGCGCGCGAGCAGTGGGTTAGAGGAAATGTGTTTGAGCAGATGATCGGCGACGAACAACTGCGAGCGCCGCTGATCCCAGAAGAGTGTGTCCGAGGGACTGTGGCCGGGGCGATGCAGCACGCGCAGCGTACGGTTGGCGAGCTTCAGCTCCTCGCCGTCGGTGAGCGTGCGCGTCACTTCGACCGTTGAGCCCCAAGCGCGGAAGCTCGCGGAGACCGCGCGCAGCGCGCTGACCACTTCGGCGGGGACGCCATGGCGCAGCATCGTCCGCCTCGGCAAACAGGTCGTCCAGCTCCGTCGCCTCGCGGAAGTTGCCCAGGTAGCCGTCCAGGCCCGCCAGCGCCGCCACCTCCGCGCCCGAGCGCCGCGCGAGGATCGAGACAAGGCCGAAGTGATCGATGTGCTGGTGGGTGATCACCAGCAGGCCGATGTCCTCGATCGCGTGGCCGCGCGCGGCGAGAGCCTGTTCGAGCTCGTCCAGCGCCTTGGCCGAGTTGGGGCCGGAGTCGATCAGCGTCAGCGGCTCGTCCTCGATCAGGTAGGCGTTGACTCGCCCCACCTGAAACGGCGTGGGAATCGCCAGGCGGTGAACGCCCTGCCGCGGCCGCTGCGCAAGCGCGGCATTGCCTCGTGCTTTTCCTCCTCGCTGGAGGGAAGGGCGGCGGCTCGGCGCTCACAAGCGAGATCGCGGCAGGTGGCGAAGCGTCGTGCGAGGGTCTAGGGGGTGCCTTCGCGAGCGGTCGACAAGCGGCTCACGAGCGGATCAGCGCCAGCACCTCGTCGCGGCGGCGCTCCATGTCCTCGCTGCTCTCCAGCGACTCCAGGCACAGGCGCAGCGAGCGGCTCGGTGTTCGACGGGCGCACGTTGAAGTGCCAGCGCTCGTAGTCGACCGAGATGCCGTCTAGGTGCTCCTGCCGGGCGTCTGCAGTAGCGCTGTTCGATCTCTTCATCTTCGCCTGCTGGTCGCTGACCTGCGAGTTGACCTCGCCGGAGATGAAGTAGCTTCTCGTGGTAGGGCGCCAGCAGCTCCGAGAGCTTCTTGGCGCTGCGCGAAAGCATCTCCAGCATCAAAAGCGCCGGGACGTGCCCGAGTCCGCGCAGTAGAAGTCGCGGAAGTAGTAGTGCCCGGAGACCTCCCCGCCGAACAGCGACTCCCTCCTTGTGCATGCGCGTCTTGAAGAACGCGTGCCCCACGCGGTTGACGTGGGCGTCCCGCCCGCGCGCCTGACCGTGTCGGGACCGCCCAGCTCGCGCGCACGTCGTAGAGGATCGCTTCGGGGTGGGCGGGGTTCGGATTCTTTCTGAGCAGTGACTCCGCCAGCAGCGCCGTGAGGAAATCGCCGTCGACGAACTCGCCCGTATCGTCGATGAAGAAGCAGCGGTCGGCGTCGCCATCCCAGGCGATCCCGAGGTCGGCGCCGCTCTCGCGCACCTTCTCGATGATCGCCTCGCGGTTCTCGGGCAGCAGCGGGTTGGGCTCGTGGTCGGGGAACTCCCCGTCGGGCGTCCAGTACATCTTGATCATCTCCAGGCCCAGCCGCTCCAGCAGCGGGCCCACCATCGGCCCGGCCATGCCGTTGCCGCCATCCACAACCACCTTCAGCGGTCGACGATCGCGGGGTCGATGAACCTCAGCGCCGCCGCCTGGAATTGCTCATAGACATCGACCTCCTCGACGGTGTCGCGCGGGGTGGATTGCGCTTCGGGGGCGCCTGCGGTCCCGTCCAGCCCAGCCTCGATCGTCGCCGGACGTCCTGGATGCCCGACGTCGCCGCTCAGCGCGATCGCCCCCTCGCGCACGAGCTTGGCGCCGGTGTACGCCTTGGGGTTGTGCGAGGCGGTGCACATCAGACCGCCATCCAGCCCACGCGAGCCGACGAGCCAGTAGAGCATCTCGCTGCCGACCATGCCCGGCGTCGATCACGTGCGCTCCCTCGGCGGCATGCCTACGCGGTAGCGCGCCGCAAGCTCCGGCGCGCTCAGGCGCATATCGCGTCCCAGCCCACCTTCAGCTCGCTCACCGGCTTGCCCGCCAGCCGCGCCAGCACCCGCACGAAAGCCCTGCCGACGGCATCGGCAACGTCGCCGTCGATCTGCTCGCCGTAGAGCCCACGCACGTCATAGGCCTTGAATATCCCAGGGTCCAGGGTGTCCACCGTGAGCGCACACTATCTTTAAGGCAATGTCCGGACACTCCAAGTGGGCCTCGATAAAGCACAAGAAGGCGATCGTGGACTCGCGCCGCGGGCAGCAGTTCACGAAGCTCGCGCGCGCGATCACGGTTGCCGCACGCGACGGCGGGGGAGACCCCGATGGCAACGCCGGGCTCGAGAATGCCATCGCCAAGGCCAAGGCGGCGTCGATGCCCAAGGACAACATCGAACGTGCGATCGCCAAGGGGACGGGCGCGGGGGGCGACGCCGATGCGCTTGAGTCGATCCTCTACGAAGGCTACGGCCCCGGCGGGGTCGCGCTGCTGGTCGAGACCGTCACCGACAACCGCAACCGCACCGGCGCGGATGTCAAACACCTGTTCGTGCGCCACGGCGGCTCGCTCGGGGAGCCCGGGTCGGTGGGGTATCTGTTCGACAAGAAGGGCGTCATCCTGGTCGACGGCGCGCGCTACAGCGAGGACGACCTGATGCCCGCGATCGAGGCCGGTGCCGAGGACATACACAAGCGAGGATGGGCTGCTCGAAGTGGTCACCGGGCTGGCAGACTTCGCCGCGGTTCGCCACGCCCTGGAAGCGGCCGGCATCGAGTTGGAGAGCGCCGAGCTGTTGTATCGGCCGTCCTCGCTGGTGGAGGTCCAGCACGAGGGGCAGGTCGCCAAGCTGATGCGGCTGATCGACGCGCTGGAAGACAACGACGACGTCGGTGCGGTGCACGCCAACTTCGACGTGCCCGCCGAGATGCTCGAGCGCGCGGTCGGGTAGGACGTGTCCGTCGATCTGCCGCCCGTCGCGATCCTCTGCGGCGGGCGCGGCACCCGCCTGCAGGAGCACACACGCGAGCTGCCAAAGCCGCTGGTGGAGATTGGCGGCATGCCGATCCTCTGGCACGTCATCCAGCTGTATGCCGCGCAGGGGTTTACGCGCTTCCTGCTGGCGACCGGCTACCGCGGGGATCTGATCGAGGAGTTTGTGGCGGGCACGATTGGCTCCCCGGGGTCGAGGTGACATCTGTGTGACACTGGAGTCGATACGCCCACCGGCGGGCGTGTGAAGCTGCTGGCGCCGCATCTCGGGTGCGGGACGGTTCTGCCTGACATATGCCGACGGGCTTGCCGACATCGACCTTGGTGCGCTGCTGGAGTTCCATGACCTGCACGGCGTGCTCGCGACGATGACCGTCGTGCGCCCACTGTTGCAATTCGGGGTCACCAAGCTCGACGGGGAGAGCGGGCGCGTGCTCGGCTTCCATGAGAAACCGCGCTCCGAGCACTGGATCAACGGAGGGTTCTTCTGCATGGAGGCGCGTGTGCTCGACCACATGGAGATGGACAGCGTGCTGGAGCGGGGGCCACTCGAAGGACTCGCGCGCGAAGGGCAACTGCACGCGTATCGGCACAGCGGCTTCTGGGAGTGCATGGATACCTATAAGGATGCCATTGCGCTCAACGACCTGTGGGCATCGGGCGAGGCGCCCTGGGGTAAGACGGCGGCCGTGTCCTCCTGACAGCCGCGGCGCCCGAGACATCTCGGAGCGCTGATGCTCGAGGCGATGTTCAGCAGCCGAGCGAACACACGTTCCGGGGAGGCGTCCGACCAGCCGCGCAGAATCCCTCATCATGATCGTGCTCGGCATCGACCCCGGCCTGGCCAACACTGGCTACGGCGTGGTGGCGCGCCGACGCGGGCGCATGGCCGCACTCGACGGCGGCGTCATCGAGACCGCCGCCGGGCTGCCAATCGAGCGACGACTGGTCGACGTCTATGCCGGCGTGGATGCGCTGCTGCAAGAGCACTCCCCCGACGCCGTGGCCCTGGAGGAGCTCTACTTCGGGCAGAACGTCCGCACCGCGTTCGCCGTCGGCCACGCGCGCGGCGTGGTGATGCTCGCCGCCGGTCGCCACGGTCTGCCCTGCACCAGCTACACCCCACAAAAGGTCAAGTCCTCCGTCTGCGGCCACGGGCGCGCCGGAAGGAGCAGGTCGCGCGCATGGTGCAAGCGCTGCTCGATCTGCCCGAACTGCCCACACCCGACCACGCTGCCGATGCGCTCGCGGTGGCGATGTGCCACGTCAACTGCGCGCCCCTTGCCGGCGCCCTCGCGGTGGCCGGGGTGGCCGGCGCATGATCGCGCTGCTGCGCGGCGAGGTGGCGGTGCGCCGCCACGATCATGTGGTCATCGTCTGCGGCGGGGTGGGACATCGCGTGGCCGTGTCCGCCGAGACGCTGCACCACATCCCGGCCGTGGGCGACGAGACCACGCTGCACACCCATCTGATCGTGCGCGACGACGCGCTGGCGCTGTACGGATTCCACTCGGAGACCGAGCGGGACCTCTTTCTGATGCTGCTCGCGGTGCAATCGGTGGGACCGAAGGTCGCGCTCGCGGTGCTCTCCGGCGGTCCGCCGCGCGAGCTGCTGGGGCGATCGCCGCGGGCGACGCCGCGCGTTTTCAGGCCGTTCCCGGGATCGGCAAGCGCACGGCGGAGCGCATCATCGTCGAGCTGCGCGAGAAAGTCTCGGTCGCCGACGCGTCCTCCGAGAGCGGCGCGGGTCCGGGATCGTCGCGCGCCGGGGAGCGGCGCGGCCCGCGAGGGCGCTCGCGCGCGAGGGACTGCTGGAGCTGGGCTACACCCGGGCGAGGCCGAGGAGCTGCTACGAGATATAGAGGGCGAGAGCGCCGAGGAGCTGCTGGCAGAGGCGCTGCGCACGGCGCGCGGCAGAGTCATGACCCGCATCCAGACCCCATACGCGATCGAGGAGGAGGAGGAGGTCGAGTTCGACCGCTCACTGCGGCCCCGCCGGCTGGATGACTTCGTCGGCCAGGATGGCCTGCGCGAGCAACTGCGGTGGCGATCGAGGCCGCGGCGCGCGCGGGGAGGCGCTCGACCATCTGCTGCTCGCAGGCCCTCCGGGCCTCGGCAAGACCTCGCTTGCGCAGATCGTCGCAAGCGAGCTGGAAGTGCCGTTCGTGCAGACCGCGGGGCCCGCGCTGGAGCGAAAGGGAGACATTGCGGCGTTTCTCACGGCCCTGGAGCCGCGCAGCGTTTTCTTCGTCGATGAGATCCACCGGCTGCCGCGCACACTGGAGGAGACCTTCTACCCGGCGATGGAGGACCGCCGCCTGCCGATCACCGTCGGCCAGGGGGCAGGCGCGCGCGTGGTGACGCTCGAGCTGCCGCCTTCACGCTTGTCGGCGCCACCACGCGCACGGGCCTGCTCACGACGCCCCTGCGCGACCGCTTCGGCATCCAGGCGCGGCTGGAGACCTACTCCGAGCAGGATCTCGCGTCGATCGTCGTACGCTCGGCCGGCATCCTGGAGATCCCGCTGGAGCAGGGCGGGGCGGCTGCGATCGCGGCCCGCTCGCGCGGCACGCCACGCGTGGCCAACCGCCTGCTCAAGCGCGTGCGCGACTACGCCGAGGTGCGCATGGGCGGGGTGCTCAGCGCGAGACGGCACGTGGCGCGCTCGACCTGCTGGAGGTGGACGAGCGTGGCCTTGACCGCCTGGACCGCGAGATCCTGCGCGCCGTGTGCGTCAAGTTCGCCGGCGGCCCCGTCGGGCTTTCCACGCTGGCGGTCGTCGTGGGCGAGGAGCAGGACACGCTCGAGGACGTCTACGAGCCCCATCTGCTGCGCGAGGGACTGCTCAAGCGCACCCCGCGCGGGCGCATGGCTACGCCCGCGGCCTTCGCGCCGATCTGGGCCTCCCGCAGCCGCAGTTGCAGGCCGGATAATCTGACCACCGACCCGGCTCTGTCTCTAGCTCTCACTAATCTGTGGGGTCATGGCCCACCCCTTCATCTGCCCCAACTGCGGACACCGCACGAGCGAGCTCGACCGCAACATCGGCTTCACCCGCCAACCCAAGGGCTGCGCGAAGTGCGGCTTCGCTTTCCTCTTCGAGCTGCTCGACGACTACTACCCGGCGCCCGACGCGGCCTTCTTCGTGTGCGACCACGAGGGGCGCGTGATCGGCTGCGGCAAGAACTCATTCGCCTTCACGGGCCTGGAGGAGGAAGCCGTGATCGGCCAGCGCGTCGAGCAGGCGCTAGGGCTCAGCTTTGCCGACGACGAGCAGCCCGTCACGACCGTGCTGGAGTGGGGAGTGCGTGCGCTCGGCAAGCCCGTGCGCGTCAGCGGCGACCGCGACGTGGTCGCGAGCGCAAAGGCCGACATGTTCCCCGCCTATGACGAGGACGGGGGACTGCTGCTGGTGCTCACCCCGGACAAGTAGTTGCGAGGCGAGCACTGGACAAGTGTCTGAACACATGACCGATCGCCGCCGCAACGCCTTCGTGCTCGCCATCGTGCTTCGGGCTGGCGCTCGCCTCGCTGCTCATCATCGTGGGCATGCCGGGCGCGGTCAAGCCGAAGAAGACCCGCCTGGGCCTGGATCTGAAGGGCGGCGTCGAACTGACCTACCTCGCCAAGCCCACGGCGCGAGTCCAAGGTCACCCCCGAATCGCTGGACCGCGCGATCACGATCATGGAAAAGCGCATCAACCAGCTCGGCGTCTCCGAGCCGGAAATCCACCGCACCGGCGAAAACCAGATCGCCGTGGCGCTACCGGACGTGAGCAACGCCGCGCGCGCCCAGGAACAGGTCGGCAAGACCGCCCAGCTGTTCTTCTATGACTGGGAGCCCAACGTGATCGGCCCGAGCGGCAAACCGGCCGGACCGAACGAACCGACGGTGACGGGCGGCACGAGCGCCGCGGGCGCCGGCCACCGGCCTGCCCGAGTACGAAGCGGTGCTGCGCGCCGCCAAGCGCCCGCCGATCATCTGCGCCAGACGACACGACGCTCGCGCCAGGCTGCACCCCGGCGCAGGTCGACGACTGCATCTACGGCCAGTGGTACCTGCTCGACAGCACCCACCGCAAGGTGCTGCGCGGGCCCGAGGACACCAGGGAAAACCTGTACGCCGACGGCTACAAGCCACCCGCCGGGCTCCAAGGTGCGGGAGGTACGCGTGAACCCCGGCACCGTGCTCGCGCAGGCGCACCCCGAAGAAAGCAACGCGGCAAGGTCACCAACGCCTCGCCGAACAGCTGGTACGTGCTCAACGACAACCCGGTGCTCAACGGCAAGGACATCAAGAACCCCGCGCAGAGCTTCGAAAACGGCGCCGGCGGGACCGGCGCGCCCGACGTCACCTTCGGCTTCACCTCGCGCGGCGGCAAGACCTTCGAACACGTCACCCAGGAAATCTCCCGGCGCGGCGAGAACGCCGCGCTGCCGGGCGCGGGGCAAGACGCTGCAGCACTTCGCCGTCGTGCTCGACAACCAGATCATCACCGCGCCGTCGATCGACTACACGCAGTACCCCGAAGGCATCGACGCGACCAACGGCTCGGAGATCACCGGCGGGTTCACGATCACCTCCGCGCAGAACCTCGCCGACGAGCTGCAGTCCGGCGCGCTGCCGATCAAGCTGGAACTGATCTCCCAATCCCAGGTGTCGGCGACGCTCGGCAAGCAGGCGCTCGAACAGGGTCTATTCGCGATGCTCGTCGGCTTCTTGGCCGTGTGCCTGTTCCTGCTGATCTTCTACCGCGTGCTCGGCGTGATCGCGATCGGCGGACTGCTGATCTACGGCCTCTACTTCTTCGCGCTGATCAAGCTGATCCCGATCACCCTGACGCTGCCGGGCATCGCCGGGTTGATCCTCACGATCGGCATCGCCGCCGACGCGAACATCGTGATCTTCGAGCGCGTCAAGGAGGAGATCCGCGGCGGGCGCTCGGTCACGGCGGGCATCGTCGTCGGCTACCGGCGCGGGTTCGCGGCGATCGTCGACGCCAACGTGGTGACGTTCATGACCGCCTTCATCCTGTTCGCGCTCGCCACCTCCGAGGTCAAGGGGTTCGCCTTCACGCTCGGCATCGGCACGCTGCTTGACGCTGTTCACCGCCGTGCTCGCCACGCAGGCGGCGCTTGGCGCGATGGGCCGCTCGCGCGCGGTATCCCACCCTGCGATGCTCGGCGCCGCCAGGCGTGGCAAGGGCTGGACGTTCGACTTCATGGGCGCCTCGAAGTGGTTCTTCTCGCTGTCGGGCACGATCCTGTTGATCGGCGCGCTGGCGATCGGCGCCAAGGGGATCAACCTGGGCATCGACTTCAAGTCGGGCACCCGCATCCAGACGGGCTTCGCCAGGCCGATCACCGAGAACCAGATCCGCACGGCGCTGCACAACGCCGGCTTCGATGACATCGAGGTGCAGAAGCTCAGCAATAAAAGCATCGGCGCCAACGGCTTCCAGATCTCCACGAAGACCCTCAAGCGGAAGAAGTGGTCAAGGCCGAGGCCGCGCTGAACGCGGCCGACCCGCTGCGCAACACCTCCGACACCTCGATCGGGCCGACGTTCGGCAAGACCGTCGCCAACAGCGCGATCATCGCGATCATCGCCTCGCTGCTGGTGATCTCCGTCTACATCGCGCTGCGCTTCGAGTGGAAGTACGCCGTGCCGGTGCTGATCGCGTTGATGCACGACCTGTTGATAACCGCCGGCGTGTACTCGCTCACGGAAGGGAGGTCACGACCTCGACGGTCGCCGCCCTGCTCACGATCTTGGGCTATTCGCTGTACGACACGATCATCGTGTTCGATCGAGTGCGCGAGAACGTGCCGCGCATGCCGCGCGCGGCCTTCTCGCAGATCGTCAACCGCTCGATGTCCGAGGTGCTGACGCGCTCCTTGGCGACCTCCTTCTGCACGCTCCTGCCGATCCTCGCGCTGCTGCTGTTCGGCGGGGAAACGCTCAAGGACTTCGCCTTCGCCTTGATGGTGGGCGTCGCCTCGGGAGCCTATTCCTCGATCTTCATCGCCTCGCCGGTGCTGACCCACTGGAAGGAGCGCGAGGGGGTCTATCGCAACCGGCGTATGCGCATCACCCGTGACCTCGGCTACGTGCCCGCCTACGCCACCGAAATGGGCGAGCTGCGCGCCGACGCCGAAGCCGAAGAAGCGCTGGGCGGCGGGACGGGTGGCGGGACCGCATCACGGCGCGACGGGCGGGGACGCGGGCCGCGACGCACGCGGCGCGAGGCATCGCTGCTGGCACCCGAGGCGCCCGGCGAGCAGATCTCCAAGGACGAGTTCCAGGAACTCGTCGCCGACCTCGACATCGAGGGAGTCGGTGCCGCGCCACAGGCCGACCCGACGGCCGACCTGACGCCCGAGGACGTGGTGATGCCCTCACAGCGGCAGGGCAACGGCTCCGGCGACGGCGCTCAGAGCGGGCGTAAGTCGCGCAAGCCGCGTAATCGCAGGCATGGGAGGGCCGGTAATGGGACTGCTTGCTTGGGTGATGATGGGCCTGGCGATCTGGCACTACACGATCTTCCTGCCCGACCGTTTCTGGGGCGGCATCGTGGGCGCCTTCGTCGGCTCGCTGTTTGGCGCCGTTGTGGTGGCGACACTGATCTACAGCATCAAGACCTCCGGGTTCGGGTTCCCGGGTGAAAAGGAGACCGACGTCCTCGTGGTGCTCTACGCGGTGCCGGGCGCCTTGATCGGCATCGCCGCCGTGTACTTCGAGGGTGCGCGGCGCGAAAGCGCTAAGGCTCGGCCGGAAGGCCTGGAGGGCTGAGCCGACCGCCTGCGGTATGGGCCCCCCAAGGCCCAAACCCCGCCGGGCGCCGAGCACCGTTCTGTCCCCACCGGCCCGTAGTGTTGCCGGCGATGGGGGATCTCCGCAGCTTTCAGATTGCAGACTGCGCCGAGCAGGAAATTCGCCGCCTGGAGCACGAGCTTGGGGTCAGCGGGGCGATGGCGCAGGTGCTCGTGCGGCGTGGGCTGGCGGCCCCCGACGCGGCGCGTGCCTTCCTCGACGCCGTCGAGGAGCACCCGCCCAGTGCCTTCGCGGGGATCGACGCGGCCGTCGAGTTGGTCCTGCGCCACGTTAGCGAGCGCACGCGCATCACCGTTCACGGCGACTACGACGTCGACGGGGTGTGCTCGACGGCGATCCTGGTGCGCGTGCTGAGGGCGCTGGGAGCCAACGTCGACTGGTACCTGCCCGATCGCGCCACCGACGGGTACGGGCTGAACCCGCGGACCGTCGAGCGGCTCGCCGCGCGCGGCACGCGCCTGTTGATCACGGCCGATTGCGCCATCACGGCCGTCGATGAGGTCGCGGCCGCGCGGACGCTCGGGATGGAGGTACTCGTCACAGACCACCACGCGCCGCGCGCCGACGGGAGGCTGCCGGATGCGCCGATCGTCCACCCCACTGTGTGCGGCTACCCGTGTGTGGACCTGTGCGCGACGGCGGTGGCCTACAAGCTCGCCCAGGCGCTGTGGGCGACAGGGGGCGCGGGGTCCTACCGCGTGGAGGACGACCTCGACCTCGTCGCGCTGGCGACGATCGCCGACGTGGTGGCGCTCACCGGCGAGAACCGCACGCTCGTGCGCCGCGGCCTGCGCGCGCTCGCCACGACCGCCAAGCCGGGGCTGCGTGCCTTGATGAAGGTTGCGCGGGTGGACCCGAGCCAGGTCGCCGAGCGTGCGGTCGGATTCGCGCTGGCTCCGCGCCTGAACGCCGCCGGGCGGCTGTATCGCGCGGATGCGGGACTCGAGCTGATCCTCACCGAGGACCCCTCGCGGGCTGCGCAGATCGCCGAGGAGCTCGACCGCGCAAACCAGGAGCGCCGGCACACCGAGACGCGCATCCTGTTCGAGGCGCAGGCGCAGGTTGCAAGCCTCGGCGAGAGCCCGGCGTACGTCCTGGCAGGCGAGGGCTGGCACCCCGGCGTGATCGGCATCGTCGCCTCGCGCCTGGCCGAGCTGCACCACCGCCCGGTCGTGCTGATCGCGCTGGAGGGGGACTCTGGTCGGGGCTCGGGGCGCAGCATCGAGGGCTTCGATCTGCTCGGCGGACTGCAGGCCTCAGCCGAGCACCTGCGCCGCCACGGCGGCCATCGCGCCGCGGCGGGCCTGGAGATCGAGCGCTCGCGCGTGGAGGCATTCAGAGAGGCGTTCCTCGCCCACACGCGAACGGTGCTCGGGTCAGAGCCACCCCCGCGCGCAGAGCGCGTGGACGCGGTGCTCGACGGCGGCGAGCTGGGTATGGCGCTGGCTGAAGAGCTCCAGCAGCTCGCGCCGTTCGGGCGGGCCAATCCGACCGTCTCGCTGCTGGTGCGCGGCGCGCTGCTCAGCGACCGGCGGCCGATGGGCGAAGGCAAGCATCTGCGCTTCACGGTGCAGACCCCCGTCGCACGCGCACGGGCCGTGGCCTTCGGCAACGGCGGGCGCCTGTCGGTTGCCGAAGAGGTGGCGGCGGACGCGACATTCACGCTCGAGGTGAACGAGTGGAAGGGGGTCTCCGAGCCGCGCCTGGTGCTGCGCCACGCCCAACCTTGCGCGGGGGTCGAGCCTTCGCCCGTTGCCGCCGAAACCCGTCCAGAGCTGGATTCTTCGCCTGTTTGTGCCCAGCCCTGTGCGGCGGTGGATTCGTCCCCTACTCTTAAAGAGCAATGGCCGAAGCCCAGAAACGGAGACACTGCACGAGCAGCTGGAGTTGGCGAGCTTCCAGTGAGTCCCCCCGCTGCCCGCGCCGAGCTCAACGAGTTCGAGCGCAGGCTGCTGGCCGACCTGTTCGCGATCGTCTCCGAGCACGCCGCCGACTCCGCCGTGGAGATCGACCGCGCGCGCGTGGAAGACGCGTTCGTGTTCGCCTGCGAGCACCACGCCGCATCAGCGCCGGCGCTCGGGCGAGGACTTCATCGTGCACCCCGTCGGCGTGGCGCGCATCTGCGCTGGCATGCGCCTTGACACCGAGACGCTGTGCGCGGCGCTGCTGCACGACACCGTCGAGGACACCTCGGCCTCGATCGACGAGGTCTCCGAGCGCTTCGGCGAGGAAATCGCGGCGATCGTCGACGGTGTGACGAAGCTGACGGGCATCGTCTTCCAGTCGCGCGACGAGGCGCAGGCGGAGAACTACCGCAAGATGATGGTCGCGATGGCCACCGACGTGCGGGTCATCCTGATCAAGCTCGCCGACCGCCTGCACAACATGCGCACGATCGAGGCGCTGCCCAAGCAGAAGCAGATCGACAAGGCTCGCGAGACGCTCGAGATCTATGCGCCGATCGCCCATCGCCTCGGCATCCACGCGATCAAGTGGGAGCTGGAGGACCTGGCGTTCGCGACGCTCCACCCCCGCAAGTACCAGGAGATCAAGGGGCTCGTCTCCCAGCAGCGCGACGATCGCGAGCGCTATGTCTCGGAGGCCGGCGAGTACCTGACGAGCGAGCTCGCCAAACTCGGCATCGAGGCGCAGATCGCCGGGCGCGCCAAGCACTTCTACTCGATCTACTCGAAGATGACCAAGAAGGGCCGCGAGTTCAACGAGATCTACGACCTCACCGCGATGCGCGTGATCGTCGACTCGGTGAAGGACTGCTACGGCGCGATCGGGGTCGATCCACTCGCTGTGGAAGCCGCTGCCGGGGCGCTTCAAGGACTTCATCGCGATGCCCAAGTTCAACATGTACCAGTCGCTGCATACGACGATCATCGGGCCGGAGGGTCGGCCGCTGGAGATCCAGATCCGCACGCACGAGATGCACGAGATGGCGGAGTTCGGGGTGGCTGCGCACTGGATGTACAAGTCGCGCGGGCCCAGCCGTTAAGGACCTGAGCCACCCAAGGGACACCGCGCGGGGTGAGGACGGCACACCTCACCCCAAGTGGCTGCGGCTCGATGATGGACTGGCAGAAGGAGCTCTCGGACCCGCACGAGTTCATGGAGAGCCTGAAGATCGACCTGTTCGAGGACGAGGTCTACGTGTTCACGCCCAAGGGCGAGGTCAAGTCGCTCGCAGCGGGCGCGACGCCGCTGGACTTCGCTTACGAGGTGCACACTGAAATCGGCCATCGCTGCGTGGGCGCGCGCGTGAACGGCAAGATCGTGCCGCTGCACTACGAGCTGCGCAGCGGCGACATCGTGGAGATCCTCACCGCCAAGCGCGAGCGCGGGCCCTCGCGCGATTGGCTGGCGATGGTCAAGACCACGCGCGCGCGCAACAAGATCAAGGCGTGGTTCAAGGCGGAGTCCCGCCAGGACACCGAGCACACCGGCCGCGAGGTGCTGCAGGAGCACCTCAAGAAGCAGGGTCTGCCCGCGCAGAAGATCACCGGCTCGGCGCTGCTGGCCGACGTGATCCGCGAAATGGGCTACCGCAAGGCCGACGACTTCTACATCGCTCTGGGCGCGGCCAAGGTGTCGCCGAAAGTGGTCGTCAACAAGGTCATGCAGCGCCTCAAGCAGGGCGAGGCCGCCGACAACGAGGCGACCGCCGCCGCCGACCTGCTGAAGGTGGGGCGCCCGCGCCGCCGGCCCACCAGCTCCTCCGCGCAGTACGGCATCAAGGTGCAGGGCGTGGAGGACGTGATGCTGCGCCTGGCCAAGTGCTGCCGCCCGGTGCCCGGCGATCCGATCCTTGGCTACATCTCGCTCGGGCGCGGCATCACGATCCACCGCCAGGACTGCCCCAACTCGCAGCTGCTGCGCAAGAACCCCGAGCGCTTCACCGAGGTCTTCTGGGAGGGCGAGCAGTCGACGGCGTTCATCGTCGAGATCCAGGTCGACGCCTGGGACCGCCACCGCCTGCTCGGAGGACCTCTCGCGCGTGTTCAGCGAGTCCGGTGCGAACATCATGGAAGCGCGTTGTCTGTCAAATCCACCGATGGTCAAGAACCGTTTCGTGGTGGAGGTAGCCGATACGCACTCGCTGAAGGGCGCCATCAATCGCCTGCGCAACACCGAGTCGGTGTTCGACGCGTATCGGGTGACGCCGGGAGCGGGCTGAGAGGGTGGCTCAGGCGGCCGTAGGCCGCCCAGCCGGGCCCCTCTTTGTTCAGTCGATCAGGAGATGACGCTCAGCGCCAGCGGGCGGATCGAGTAATCGGCGCGCACGACCTCGCCGAGGTAGTCGCCGTCGACCTGCAGCGGCAGCGGCTTGCCGTCGGCGGATTCGATGCTCAGCTCGGTGCGCGCCGGCGAAGGGGGTGATCTGGCGGTGGTTCGCGAGCTGCACACGCCGCGAGAACGCGCGCCAGGCGATGAACGGCATGTCGATCGGGCGCGCGCGGTGCAGCACGCAGGCCGAGAGGGTCCCCGAGCCCAGCGTCGCCTCCTGCGCGATCTCGATCGGACGGCTGAGGAAGTAGGTGAAGGGCGAGCCGTTCTGGACGATCGCGGTGACGCCCTCGAGGCCTGCTCGCCGGCGATATCGTGCGACCAGGCGTGGCGGGTGCAGCAGATAGCGCCGCGTGAAGGTGTTGACCGCGGCCCACGTGAAGAACCATGGGCCAAAGCGCGCCTTCAGGCGAGGGTTGGAGTCAACGCGCGCCACGACGCTCGCATCGAGCCCCACGCCCGAGGAGAACGCGAAGCAGCGGCCGTTGACCACGCCCACGTCGACCTTGCGCGGATGCCAGATCGTCGGCCATCGCCAGCAGGTGCTCGGTGGCGTCGATCGGGTCGTTCGGGGATGCCGAGCATCGCGCACGTAGACGTTGGTCGAGCCGCCTGGCAGGGCACACAGGGGGGTGGGGGAGCCGACCAGGCCGTTGGCGGCCTCGTTGACGGTGCCGTCGCCGCCGAAGGCGACCACCACGTCATAGCCCTCGTGCGCGGCCTCGCGGCACAGTTCGGTGGCGTGCCCGGGCGCCTCGGTGTCCACCGCGTCGACGTCGTAGCGGCGCCTCCAGCGCGTGCAGGATGAGGTGGCGCAGCCGGTCGGAGACCGTCGTGGCATATGGATTGACGACGATCAGCATCCGCCTCTTGGTCGGCGTGGCGGCCGGCTCGAAGTCGCCGGTAGCCTCGGTCGGCTCGGTAGGCTCGTGGTCCGCGGGGGCAATGGGCGACTCGAAGTGCCGGTAGCCGTGGTCGGCTCATCGCGATGAGAGGATGTCATGCAGGGCGTACACCGCCCGTGCAAGGGCGTTACCAGCGTTTCACAGCCCACTTGAGATTTTCCGCCGCGCATCCGATATAGTGCTTACGCAGCAACAGCAGTGACACATCCAGAGGGGTGGAGGGACTGGCCCTACGAAGCCCCGGCAACCACCGCGCCGCACGCGGGAAGGTGCCAATTCCAGTCAGATGTGTGGCGGGCTTCGTGTTCTTCGCCACACCGCGGTCAACGGCGAAGAAAACATAGGAGGCCCCAATGGCTGTCACGAACCTGAAGTGCCGAGAGTGTGCAACCGAGTACCCGCTGGAGGCGCTGTACGTATGCGAGCGCTGCTTCGGCCCGCTGGAGGTCGTCTACGACCACAGCCAGCTGCTGTCCGGCGACGAGCACGACTCCACCCGCCCCGGCGGCAACGGCGTCGATGAGCTGCGCCGGCGCATCCAGGCCGGCCCGCAGAACATCTGGCGCTACGCCGACTTCCTGCCCGTCGTGGACGGCCCCCCGGCGCCCTCTGGGCGCCTGGCCTCGCGCGCGGGACTGCCCGCGGGATGCACGCCGCTGATCCGCGCCGACCGCCTGGCCCAGCGGCTGGGGCTCAAGGAGGTGTGGGTCAAGAACGACGCGGCCAACCCCACCCATTCCTTCAAGGACCGCGTGGTGTCGGTCGCCGCGGCGCGCGCTCGCGAGCTCGGCTACCAGACGATCGCCTGCGCCTCCACCGGCAACCTGGCCAACTCGGTGGCCGCCCACGGCGCGGCGCTGGGGCTCGAGTCCTACGTGTTCATCCCCTCGGACCTGGAGGAGCAGAAGGTGCTCGCCACCGGCATCTACGGCACGAAGCTGGTGGCGGTGAAGGGCAACTACGACGACGTCAACCGCCTCTGCACCGAGCTCTCCGCCGAGCGCGAGTGGGCGTTCGTGAACATCAACCTGCGCCCCTACTACGCCGAGGGATCGAAGACGCTGGCGTTCGAGATCGCCGAGCAGCTGGGCTTCGAGCTGCCCGATCGCTGCGTCGTGCCGATCGCCTCCGGCTCGCTGTTCACGAAGATCGGCAAGGGCTTTTCCGAGTGGCGCGAGCTGGGACTGCTGGGGATCCGCGCCCGCTGCCGCGCATGAACGGCGCGCAGGCCGAGGGCTGCTCGCCCGTGGCCTGCCGCGTTCGCCGACGGCCACGACGTGTGCCGGCCGGTCAAGCCGCAGACGATCGCCAAGTCGCTGGCGATCGGCAACCCCGCCGACGGTCCTTACGCGCTCGACCTCGCACGCCGCACGGGCGGTGGCGTGGACAGCGTCAGCGACGACGAGATCCGCGCGGGCATCGCGCTGCTCGCGCAGACCACCGGCGTCTTCACCGAGACCGCCGGCGGGGTCACCACCGCGGTGCTCGCCAAGCTGGCCGCGCGCGGGGACATCGACCCCGAGGAGCGCGTCGTGCTGGTGATCACTGGCGAGGGCCTGAAGACGCTCGACGCGGTGCGCGGCACGTTCGAGACGCTATGAGATCGAGCCGACCGTCGAGGCATTCGAGGCAGGCGTGCCCGAGGGGAGCGACACCGAGTACGGGACTCACGAGACTCATCTGCTGTGGGGGCTGGCGTTCTGATGGCGGTCACGGTGAAGATCCCCACACAGCTGCGCGCCGCCGCGGAGGGCACGAGCGAGACAGAGCTCGACGGAGCGACCGTGCAGGAGGTGCTCAACGGCCTGTACGAGCGCTTCGGCGAGCTGCGCGAGCGCATCTCCGACGAGGACGGCTCACTGCGACGCTTCGTCAACGTGTACGTCAGCGGCGAGGACATCCGCTTCCTGGATGGTCTGCAGACCCCCGTCGCCGACGGCGCTGAAGTCACGATCCTCCCCGCCGTCGCCGGCGGCTGAGCGCACTCTCCAGACGGCCTGGCGCCCAGATCTGCGCCGCTCCGCCCCGCAGCGACCGCGCGCGCGTGCGCGCGCGTCGGTCAGCTCCAGGCCGTGGGCGCCGGCGAAGTCGAGCAGATCCTGGCGTTCCTCGCTTTCGCGTGCGGCGCGCAGGAACAGCCAGCAGAGCAGGCCCAGGGTGAGGATGCTCTCCTCGACCATCATGATCGCCCCGGCGAGGTTCTGGTCGGCGATCGGGGAGATGTGCCAGATGGCGTCGCCGTGGGTGTAGTAGGGGTAGAAGGCGGTGCCCGACCACAGGAAGATGTTGCCCAGCACGCGTGCCCGTGAGGCGCACGGCGACGATGTAGAGGAGCTTGCCGAGGTTGCCGAACCACGCGCGGCATCGGCAGCGGGCCGAACAGGCACATCCACATGTTGATGCCAAAGCCGAGGAACATCGCGTGCTCCAGCGCGTGCACGCCCGAATGGCGCAGCGCCGCCTGGTAGAGCACCGGCAGGTGCCACACGTACAGGTCCACCGCCCACAGCGGGAAGGCGACCAGCGGGTGGGCGAGCACGCGCAGGCGATTGAAGAAGCCGATGCGCAGGATCGGCGCGATCAGCGGCCCGGTGAGGCCGAGCACGATCAACAGCGCCGCGATGTCTCCGAGCAGCAGGTGCTCGACCATGTGCGCCGAGAGCAGTTCCTGGCTGTCGGTGCCCAGCGAGGTGAGGGCGGCGCCGATCGTCACGAACCCCGCGTAGAAGCACGCCTGGCGCCAGCCGGGCACGGGGTGGCCCTGCAGAGCGCAGCGTGCGCACACGGCGCGCATAGAGCACACCCACGCACCAGCAGCGGGCCGAGCTGGAGGACGGCGAGCGGGTCGAGGACGGCTGCGAGTCGGAGGGGCATGAGCTGTACTCAGCCTACGCGGAGCGAGGTGTGCACGGCGCACGACCGGCGGGCGGCGAACGCCCCTGCTCGTAGACTGCCGCCGGATGATCGCTCGGCCCCCGCTTCAGCTCCCGGCTTGCTCGCCTGCGCTGCCGGCTGGAGGCGCTCGACTCGGGTTGGTCTGCTCGCCACGGCGCTGCTGTTCCCCGCGCGAGGCGGCCGCGCACGGCATCGTCGGCAAGGCCAACCTGCCGATCCCCGTGTGGCTGTTCAGCTGGGCGGCGGCGATCGTGCTGGTGGTGTCCTTCGTGGCGCTCTCGACGCTGTGGATGACGCCGCAGCTGCAGGAGCAGCACCGCCGCCGGCTGTTGCGCGCTGCCGCAGATGCTGGAGTGGCCGGCGGGCGTGTTCGGCGTGGCGGTGTTCGCGCTGGTGGTCTACAGCGGCTTCGCCGGGGCGCAGGTCGGAGCGCCAACTTCTCGGTGACCTTCGTCTACGTGATCTTCTGGGTGGGCGTGCCCGTGGCCAGCGTGCTGCTGGGCGATGTCTTTCGTCCGTTGAACCCGTGGCGGGCGTGCGCGCGGGTGCTGTGGTGGATCGGCCGGGCGGACTCGCGCCGCGGCGCCTCGCAAAGCCGCCGTTGCTCGCTACCCGCGGTGGCTGGGGATGTGGCCGGCGATCGCCGGGCTCGTCGGCTTCGCGTGGCTGGAGCTGGTGTACGTCAACCGCGATGAACCCTCGATCCTGGCGGCGCTGTCGCTCGGCTAGTTCCTGGCGATGCTCGCTCGGCATGCTGCTGTTCGGGGTGGAGGACTGGAGCGAGCAGGGGGACGCCTTCGGCGTGTACTTCAGCCTGTTCTCTCGACTCTCGGCGCTCGTGCGCGACGAGCAGGGCAATCTCTGCGCGCGCCGCCCGCTCAGCGGGCTGCCCGACCTGCCGATCCGGCGCGGCACCGTCGCGCTGATCTGCACGATGATCGGCACCACCACCTTCGACGGCTTCAGCAACGGCGGCATCTGGCGCAACAACGAGCCGAGCCTGGAGGGCCTGTTCGCCGACCTGGGCCTGCACCTGGTGCCGGCGCAGGAGCTCGCCTACTCGCTCGGGCTGGTGCTGTGCATCCTGTTGATCGCGGGCGTCTACCGGCTTGGGCATCCTCGGCGTGCACAGCGTCAGCGACCGCTACGACACCCAGAAGCTGACGACAGCCTTCGTGCACACGCTCGTGCCGATCGCCTTCGCCTACGTGCTCGCGCACTACTTCTCGCTGCTGCTGTGGCAGGGTCAGGCGCTCGGCTTACCTGATCTCCGATCCGCTGGGCAACGGCGCGAACATCTTCGGCACCAGCGGCGCCCAGATCGATTACCACGTCATCTCCTACGCGGCCATCTGGTACGTGCAGGTCGCGGCGCTGGTGGGCGGCCACGTCGGGGGGCTGGCGCTTGCGCACGACCGCGCGCTGGTGCTCTACGAAGACCCGGTGGAGGCGGTGCGCAGCCAGTACTGGATGCTCGCGGTGATGGTGGCGTTCACGAGCTTCGGACTGTGGCTGCTGTCCTCTGTAGGGACATGACCGGCGATGTCGCTGCGCTGTTGCAGGGATAGATCGCAGCGACAGCGCAAGGGGGGCAAACGCGCCACAGTCGTGTAGTAGAGTTCGTCTGTCGTGTTTCATGCTTTTCTGTGCCTGCTGCCGGCTCTGGCTCTCGCGCTGCCGCTGCTTGCACGTCGCTACCCCGGCGAGCGCGTTCTGCTCGCCCTCCGCGAGGAGCGGCGACTCACACTGGCCGCGGCCAGCTCCAGCGTGCCGCGCTCCAGGCGCGTGCCTACGGTGGCCGTCCGCGGCGGACTCCTGCTCGGACGCGCCTTGGCGGTGCGTCCGCCACCGCTGCCTGTCTCACTCGGCGAGCTGAGACCCCTCCAGCCGTAACACCGCGGGATGTTGGGCTGCTGCTTGCCGGGTCGATCAGCCCACCCCGCGATCCGCAAGGAGATCCATGTTCCGTCGTCTCGCCCTCGCCGCTGTGCTTGGCGCCTTCACCCTGGCGCCGGCGCTTGCGGCGCACGCTCAGAGCGCCACCCAGCCCGACGCCACCGAGTCCAACCCCACACAGGAGAGCGGCAACCCGATCAACGATCAGGGGAGCAGCTACAACTACCGCTCCTACATCACCAGCGTCGCCCCGAACGTGCCGGGCCTGAGCCTGGAAGTGCTCGAGTTCGCCGATCGGCTGGTGCTGAGCAACCACACGGGCAGGACGGTCACGGTGTACGGCTACGAAAACGAACCCTACGCGCGCGTGCTGGCGGACGGCACGGTTGAAGTCAACACCAGCTCGCCGGCCTATTACCTGAACCAGAACTTCTACGCGCAGGTGACGGTGCCCGCCTCGGCCACCGCGCACGCCACGCCGCACTGGACGGTGGTCGACCGCACCGGCCAGTTCGAATGGCACGACCATCGCATCCACTGGATGTCGCCGGTGCCCCCGGCGCAGGTCAAGGACAAGAGCAGGCGCACGAAGATCTTCGACTGGCAGGTGCCGATCCAGGTGGGCACGCGGATGGGGGCTGTCGACGGCCAGCTGTTCTGGGTGCCCGAGGAAGGCACGAAAACACCGGTTGCCGCGATCGTGGCGCTCGTCGTGATCGTGCTGGCGGGAGTCGCGTTCGTGGTGTTCGTGCGCAGGCGCCGGCGCGGCGAGGCCCGCCGGATCGCGCGGGGGCGAGGAAGGCCCAGGGGGATCGGGGATCGGCCCCAGCGGGTGAAGCCGGCCAAGGAAGCCTGGTGAGCGCGCACCGCATCGGGCTCGCGCTGCTGGCTCACAGCGCTCGCTGCGCTCATCGCACTCGACTATGCGCCGCCACGGCGTGCGCCCACGCCCAGCTGCTCGGCACGACCCCGCAGAGCGGCTGCGACCTGGCCGCCCAGCCGGCGGAGGTGATCTTCAAGTTCAACCAGGCCGTCGGCGGGACGCTCGGGGCGGTGCGGGTGTATGACGCACAGGGCAACGAGGTGGACAACCTCGACGTCTCAGCACCCCGAAGGGCAGGAGCATTGGATGGGCGTTGGCCTGAAGGCGCATCTGCCCGACGGAACCTACACCGCCACCTACCGCGTGATCTCGGCCGACACGCACATCGTCTACGGCGGGCTGGTGTTCAATATCGGGCACGCTGGACGCCACGCCGAAGTTCACCGTCGCCGGGCTGATCGGGCGCAACGAGAGCGGCGAGGTGACAAAGCTCGCCTTCGGGGTCGTGCGCGCGCTGGACTACCTATCGATCGCGCTGCTGCTCGGCGGCTTGGTGTTCCTGCTCGATGGCGTGGCGCCCGCTGCTCGTCGACGGCCGGTTTCCATCCGTATCTGAGCAGCGCTGGGCGGACGCTGAGCAGGCATTCGGGCGGCGTATGCGGCCGCTGCTCGCCGCAGCTGTCTTGCTCGGCTTGCGGCGAGCGTGCTCGGCGTCCTGCTGCAGGGCGCGAGCGCCGCTGGGGTGTCGCTGTGGTCCTCACTGCAGGGCACGGTTGTCAGGGACACGCTCGAAAGCCGCTTCGGTGAGGTGTGGGGACTCGCGGGCGATCGACTGGCTTCTGCTGGGTGGCCTGCTGCTGGTCGCGGCAAGGTGGAGGGCGCGCTGGTCGCTCGTGCTCGTGGGGCTCGAGCGGCCTATCTGGCCGCGACCCCCGCGCTGGCGGGTCACGCGAGCATCCAGAGTCCGACGGCAGTGTTCTTTCCCTCCGACGTTCTGCACGTCCTGGCGGCGAGCGTGTGGGTGGGGGGGATCGCGTGCCTGCTGCTCGCGCTGCCGGGCGCGACCGGCAGGCTCGAGGGCCCTGAGCGCAGCCGGCTGCTGCTCGCGACGCTCGCAGCGATTCTCGCCGGTCGCGCTGGGCGCGGTGGTTGCGATCGCCGTGACGGGAGTGATCCAGGCGTATATCGACGTGCGCAGTGTCAATGGGCTGCTGCACACGACCTACGGACAGCTGATCGTCGTGAAGGTGGTGCTGCTGGCGTCGTTGATCGGCTCGGCTGGATCAACCGTGGACGGGTCATACCGGCATTGGAACGCGTGGTCGGTGATGGTCGCGCGCCCGGTGGGATCGGGGTGCTGGCTCGCCGCACGATACGCGGAGAGCTCGCGCTGATGCTGTGCGTGTTCGGTGTGACGGCGGCGCTCATCAGCTACGCGCCGCCAATCGACGCGGCGTCGGGGCCGTTCTCGACGAACACGACGATCGGCCCCGCTGAGCTCGAGATGACGGTGGAACCGGCGAAGGTCGGGCTGAACACGATCCACCTGTACCTCATCGACGCCAAGGATGGCAGCCAGTTCACCGCTACCAAGGAACTGACGGCCACCGCCAGGCTGCCCGCGAAGGGGATCGGGCCGCTCCCGTTGAGACCCAACGTGGCGGGACCGGGTCACTACGTCCTGAACTCTGCCGTGCTCAGCCCCGGTGGCACCTGGGAGATCGAAATCACCGATCGGGTGTCGGAATTCGAACAGTACTCGCGCGCCGTGAAGGTCCCGATCAATTGACACCATCGAAAAGGAGAACGCAGGTGAACCCATCGAGCAGTAGAGCGCCGTGGACGACGGAAGCGGGGACAAGAACAAGGACGAGAACAAGGACGTGGACAAGGACGGGGACGTGGGCAAGAACGAGCGGGGTTGGGGTCGCCACGATCTGCGCGGCCGGCATCGCGCTCCTCGCGCCAACGTTGGCGCAGGCGCACATCAGCCTGCACCCCAACACGATCCCCGCCGGGGCGTTCGCAACGCTCGACGTGCGCGTGCCGGGCGAGCAGGAAGGCGCCTACGTGACGAAGATCGACGTGCTGTTCCCGCAAGGGTTCACAGGGGTCGACTATGAAAACGTGCCCGGCTGGAGCACGAAGGTGATCGAAAGCAAGCTCGCGACCCCCATCACCGAAGACGGCGAAACGATCGACACCGAGGTCTCGCAGATCGTGTGGACGTGGACGGGGCCGCTGGGCAAGGTGAACAACGGACAGTTCATCCAGTTCCCGCTCTCCTCGGCGATCCCAGCCAATGCGCCGGGCAGGGCGCTTGAATTCAGGACCGTGCAGAGCTACAGCAACGGCCAGGTCGTCCACTGGATCTCCCCGTCGCTCAGCGCCGAACACCCATCGCCGAGGATCAATGTCACGGCCAAGGGCGGCGTGATCCAGGACGTCGCGGGCGACGAGGCGGGTCCGGAAGCCGGGCAGACGGCCGGGAGCCTATCCCCGTCCGCGCCGACTCCGGCGGCGGCGAAGTCGACGAACAGCGACGCGAGCAAGGGCCTTGGTATCGCCGCACTGATCCTCGGCGCGCTCGGTCTCGTGGCGGGCCTGGCGGCGCTGGCCGCATCGCGTCGGCGCACGACGGTCGGATGAGGCTCGAAGCGGGTATGTCGGCAGGCGGGCGTGGTAGCTTATGACCGTGCTTGCCTGCCTGATGCACTGGTACATCTCGATGCTCTACGTGGTGCCGGTCGCCGCCGTCGGCGGCTGGGGCTGGTGGAGTTCGCGGCGGATCTCGCGCAACCGCAAGCCGCCCAGCTCGCCTGGCTCTTCGCCTACCGCAGCCGGCCAAGCGTAGGCCTTGCCGCCGAGCAGATGTCGCGGTCAGCCCAGGGCGAGCCGATGATCCAGTTCTCGGGAGAGTCCAATACCCAGCTCCCGCGAAGGCCGGTCAAGACCGAGCACCATCTCGCCAAGGCCCTGCACCCACGCCTAGCGTGTTCAAGGAGGCCATGGGCCACGCCGAAGGGTTCAACGCCAAGTTCGCCGTGCTCATCACGCGCCTGGTCGGCACGATGTGGTGCGCCTACCTGTTCGGCGTCATCGCGCTGATCGGCTTGGGACCCGCGCTGAAGCCAGGCGGCGAGGGCATCGTCTCGTGGATCGCGCAGACATTTCTCCAGCTCGTCCTGTTGTCGGTGATCATGGTCGGGCAGAACGTGCAGAGCCTCGCGGCGGACGCCCGGCCAACAACACCTTCAAGGACGCGGAGGTGATCCTCGACCGCCTCGACGTCAAGACGCAGGGCGGCCTGAAGGCGATCCTCGACCGGCTGGACGAGCTCTGCGCCAGCGGGACTCGAGGGTCAGGATCCGCCCCTCGCCCCGTCGGCCGAAAGCCGCCAGGCGTAGAGCAGCGCCGCCACCGAGGTGGCGAGGTTGAGGCTCGAGACGCCAGGGCGCATCGGCAGGCTTACGCTCGCCTGCGCATGGGCGAGCAGCTCCTCGGAGAGGCCGTGACGCTCGGTGCCGAAGGCAAGGATCGCGCGGTCGGGCAGCTCTCGCGGATGCACCGTCTCGCCCGTGGTGTCCACCGCGATCAGCGGACGGCCGCCGTCGAGCAGGTCGTCCGGAAGACGCCACTGGCCCGTCTCCGCGACGCGCGCCACGGGGAGCGCGAACTGAAGCCCGACACCGATGCGCACCGCGGTCGGGCACCACGGGTCGTGGATGCCCGTCGTGAGCAGGCCGGCGATATTGGCGGCCGCCGCGGTACGCACGCACCAGCCGATGTTGCCCAGCCCGCGCGGGCGCTCAAGCAGGACCACCGGCGCGGGGCGCGGGTCGGCGAGCGCCGCCGGCACGTCCACGGCCGGGCGGGCGCAACGGCGAGCACACCGGTGATGGGCGCCTTCAGGCCCGCTGCCTGCACACGCTCGGGGGAGACCACCGGGGTGTCCGCGGGCAGGCGCTCAGGAATGTCTGGCGCCAGCGCCGCGGCCAGCCGGCTGACCTCCTCGGGGTCGGTGATCGCGGCGCGCAGGATCTCGCGCGCCGAAGCGCAGGGCGTGCTTGAGCGCGTGGAAGCCCTCGATCAGCACCAGCTCTGGGTCGCGCCGCGCTTGGCGTAGCGCAGCGAGCGGGTCGGAGGGGAGGGACACGACAGACAATCCTCTCAGGATGCGCTCGGGGCGGCACAGGGCCGCCCGAAGCGGAGGGTAAACTCGGCTCATGAGCATTTCTCGGCGCGCCACGCTGATAGAGCCAGGCCACGAGACCGAGTGGGCTGCGCTCAACGAAGAGAAGCGCCGCGCGCTGACCCCGCCCCCCGAGACTCCGATCGCCGAGTTGCTGATACGCGGGCAGCATCTCTCAGCTCAGGCGGCAGCGCTGCTGCGGGCGGTCGATAGGGCGGATGGCCACCTGTAGCAGCGCTCTTTGACGCTGTCGGCCTGCCTCGTCTACGGCTCGACCCTATGGGCAGTACGGATGGCACTGGTGTAGAGGCGCTACTGTATCTGCATGACCGCGAAGGAGAAGCTGCGGATGACTGTCGATGATCTGTCCGAGGCCGAGGCGCAGGATACGCTCGGCTTCATTGTCCGTCGGCGCGGACAGCGCGACGCCCTCGGAGAACTGCTGGAGCGTGCGCCGCTCGATGACGAGCCAACGACGCTCGAGGAGGACGAGTCTGCACGCGAGGCGAGATCAGAGATCGCACGCGGAGAAGCGCTCTCTGCAGACGAGATCAGGCGCCAGGTCGCTTGAGCACAAGCGGCGGCTGGGTCTTCTCGGCGAGGGCAGGCCGCGATTTCAAGCGCCTCGACCCTCCCGTCCAGCGCCGCATCGTCAGTGCCCTCGAACGGCTCACGGGCGCCCCACCAACAGGCGATGTCGTAAAGCTGACCGACGCCGACGAGTGGCGCTTGCGGGTTGGTGACTGGCGGGTGCGCTTCGATCGTGATCCCGAGACGGGAGTCGTCAATGTCCTGCGTGTCTTGCCTCGCGGCCGCGCCTACAGAGACTGAGCCACTTCTAGCGTTGCTTCTCATCGAGAGGGAACTCGCTCACCAAGAGTGATTTACCAAGCGCGCCCGGCGCGATTCGAACGCGCGACCTCTCGCTCCGGAGGCGAGCGCTCTATCCACTGAGCTACGGGCGCAGAGGGCGCCGCGAAACGGCGCCTTCGGTCACGGAGCTTAGCGCTAGAAACCAGCGGCTAGTGACCAGCCTGAACCGCCTGGACACCGCAGATCGTTCGCGGCTCGTGCCGTGACGCAGCCAGGTGTGCGCACAGCAGAGACATCCCACCGCTACCGTTGCCCCATGGACCTATCCCTCTTCTTCGCCGGCACCGGCGGCTCCGTGCCCGGCCCGCGGCGCGGGCTGCCGGCGATCCTCGTGCGGCGGGGCGCCGAGCGGCTGCTGTTCGACTGCGGCGAGGGCACGCAGCGCCAGCTGGTGCGCTCGGTCGGGCTGGCGGACCTGGACTGCGTGTTCCTGACGCACTTCCACGCCGACCACTGGCTGGGGCTGCCGGGGATGCTGAAGTCCTTCGCGCTGCGCGACCGCGAGCAGCCGCTGACGATCTACGGGCCGCCCGGGCTGCACGGCTGATGGACGACGCGCGCTTCATCTACGGGCGCCTGCCGTATGAGCTGAGCGTGGTGGAGCTGGCGCCGGCCGAGGCCGTCGAGTACGACGGCTACAGGGTGGCCGCCGTGCCCGTGCGCCACCACCGCGGCACGGCCTTCGGGTACGCGCTGGTCGAGGACTCCCGGCCCGGGCACCTGGACCCGCGCGCTCGCCGAGCAGCTCGGCGTGACGCCCGGGCCGGACTTCGGGCGCCTGCAGCGCGGGGAGACCGTCAACGGTGTGGCGCCCGAGCAGGTGATGGGCCCCACGCGCGAGGGGCGCAAGCTCGTGATCTCCGGCGACACGCGCGCCGTGCGAGGCGCTGGCGATCGCCGCGCACGAAGCCGACGTGCTCGTGCACGAGGCGACCTTCACCGAGGAGGACGCCGCGCGCGCGGCGGAGACGGGGCACAGCACCGCCGGCAGGCGGCGCAGCTCGCGCGCGACGCGCGAGGTGCGCATGCTCGCGCTCGTGCACCTCTCCACGCGCCACTCCGCCGCGGACTGCAAGCGCGAGGCGCGGGCGGTGTTCGCCGCGACGCGAGGTGCCGCGCGACTTCGACACGATCGAGGTGCCCTTCCCCGAGCGCGGGCGGCGCAGCTGGTGCGCTGGTCTGAGCGCGTGCGGGCGGGGGGGGGCGAGGCGCGCTGGCGACGGAGTCTGAAGACGGCGCTCCCGGCGAAGCCCTCGAGCGCGAGCGCTGCACGGCGAGGCGTGGAGCCCGTCGCGCCGCACTGATACATTCATCCCCAACCAAGTGCTCCTTTAACCCGGTCCGGCGAGGCCAGGAAGGAAAAGAGACGGTGACGAGCGAGAAAGTCGTCCTCGGCGAGGACGACGTGCGGCGGGCGCTCGTGCGCATCGCCCATGAGATAGCCGAGCGCAACCCGCAGGCAGCGAGCACCCCGGAGTAGCGGACAACCTCGAGTCGCACGGGGATGGTAAGGGTCGCACGGAGGGGCGCAGACCCTCGCACTCGTGGGCATCCACCGTCGCGGCGCCTTCCTCGCGCGGCGCCTGCAGGGGCTGCTTGCGAGCTGCTGGACACGGAGATCCCGCTGGGGGACCTCGACATCGGCTTCTACCGCGACGACGTCGCGAGCCGCCCCCAGGCGCCGGTCGTGCACGCCTCGCACGTCGACTTCGACGTCGACGGGCGCACCGTGGTGGTCGTCGACGACGTGCTCTTCACCGGACGCACGGTGCGCGCGGCGATCGAGGCGCTGTTCGACTACGGGCGCCCCGCGCGCGTGCAGCTGGCGGTGCTCGCCGACCGCGGCCACCGCGAGCTGCCGATCCGCCCCGACTATGTGGGCAAGAACCTGCCGACCTCGCGCGAGGAGCACGTCAACGTGCGCGTGCGCGAGCTCGACGGCGTGGACGAGGTGGCGATCGCCGTCGCCGCGCCGGAGGCGGTCCGATGAACCACCTCCTCTCGATCGAGGACCTCGATCGCGCGGCGATCGAGCGGATCGTGGAGCAGGCCGAGCGCTTCGCGGAGGTGTCAGACCGCGAGATCAAGAAGGTGCCCGCGCTGCGCGGGCGGATGGTGCTGAACCTCTTCTACGAGGCCTCCACGCGCACGCGCAGCTCCTTCGAGCTGGCCGCCAAGCGCCTCTCCGCGGACGTCGTGAACTTCGCCGCCTCGGGGTCGAGCGTCGAGAAGGGGGAGTCGCTGAAGGACACCGTGCTGACGCTCTGCGCGCACAAGCCCGATGCGATCGTGCATCCGCACGCCGTGGGCGGGCGTCGGCGGAGCTCGTCTCGCGCTGGTGCTCGGCGGCGATCGTCAACGCGGGCGACGGCAAGCACGAGCACCCCACGCAGGCGCTGCTCGACGTCTACACGCTGCGCCGCCGCCTGGGCGCGCTCGACGGGGCGTCGATCTGGATCGTCGGCGACGTGGCGCACTCGCGCGTGGCGCGCTCGAACATCCTCGCCTTCCAGCAGATGGGCGCGAAGGTGACCGTGGCCGGGCCGCCGACGCTGATCCCGCGCGGGATCGAGGCGCTGGGGTGCGACGTGCGCTTCACGCTGCGCGAGCTGCCCTCCGCGGACGTCGTATATGCGCTGCGGCTGCAAAGCGAGCGGATGACCGAGGCGTGGGTGCCCTCGCTGCGCGAGTACGTCGCGCTGGTATCAGATCAACGGCCGGCGCCTGTCCCCGCGCCAGGTGCTGATGCACCCCGGGCCCGTGAACCGCGGCGTGGAGCTTTCGGGCGAGGTCGTGGACTCCCCGCAAGCCGTGATCACCGCCCAGGTCGAAGCGGGCGTGGTGGTGCGCATGGCGGTGCTGTATGAGTTGCTTGCGGGGAGTCCCGTGCCCACTCCGCGCCCCCGAGCCCCAGCTGGCATGAGGCAGCCTCCCCTCTGGTCCACGGCCCGCACACACGCGGCCGAGCTGCTCCTCACAGACGTGCACGTGCTCGACCCGCGCGCGGGCATCGACGCGCGCCACGACGTGCGCGTGCGCGGCGGGGAGGTAGCCGAGCTGGCGCCTGCCGGCACGCTCGCGCGCGAGGATGGCGAGGAGGCGATCGACGGGCGCGGGCGGCAGTCTGTTGCCGGCCTTCTTCGACCCCCACGTGCACCTGCGCACGCCCGGACAGGAGCACAAGGAGGACCTGGAGACGGGCACCCGCGCGGCCGCCGCGGGCGGGTTTGGCGCGGTGATCGCGATGCCCAACACCGCGCCGGTGATCGACTCGGCGCCGCTGCTGCGCTCGCTGCGCGACGCCGCGGCGCGCGAGGCGCGCGTGCCCGTCGGCTTCCTGCCGGCGATCACGCGCGGGCTGGAGGGCAAGGAGCTGAGCGAGATGGCCGAGCTGCGCGAGCAGGGCGCGCTCGGCTTCACCGACGACGGGCGCCCCGTGGTGGACGCGGGAATGCTGCGCAAGGCGCTGCGCTACCAGCGCCTCTGCGGAGGCGTGCTGGCGCTGCACGAGGAGGACCCCTCGCTCTCGCACGGCGGCGCGATGCACGAGGGACCCGTGAGCGCCGCGCTCGGCGTCGCCGGGATCCCGAGCGTGAGCGAGTCGACGATGGTCGCGCGCGACGCGACGCTCGCGGGATATGAGGAGGGCGCGTGTGCACTTCCAGCACCTCAGCTGCATCGACTCGGTGCAGGCGGTCGCGGCGGCGAAGGCGCGCGGCGTGAGAGTGAGCGCCGAGGTGACACCGCACCACCTGCTGCTCAGCGAAGAGGACGTGCGCACGCTCGATACGCGCATGAAGATGAACCCGCCGCTGGCCACCGCCGAGGATCGCGCCGCGCTCGTGGAGGGGCTGCGCGATGGGACGATCGACTGCGTGGCGACAGATCACGCGCCGCACGCGCGCGATGAGAAGGAAGTGCCCTTCGAGCAGGCCCCGATGGGAACGACGGGCCTCGAGACGGCGTTCGCGGTGCTCTACAGCGAGCTGGTGCTGCCAGGGGTGCTCACGCTGGAGCTGCTCGTGGAGCGGATGACGGCGGGGGCGGCGCTGTATGAGCTGCCGACGCCGCGCGTCGCCGTGGGCGAGCCGGCCAACCTGACGCTGATCGACCTCGACGCCGAGTGGACGCCGGGGGAGCACGGCTGGGAGAGCCGCTCGGAGAACTGCTGCTTCGCCGGGCGGCGCGTGCACGGGCGGGTGCTGCTGACGGTCGCGGCGGGCGCCGTGGCCTATCGCGAGCGGGCGTTCTCGGTGGTGGCCGCCTGATGTGCGCGATCACGCATATGAGTTACGTTGAAAGACGCACCTCACGAATCGGCAAAGCAACCCCGCCAGGCCGTGGAGGGCAGTGCGGATGAGTCTGCTCTCGCGCCCGAGCACGATGCTCGTCGTGGTGGACGTGCAGGAGGCGTTCCGCGGCTACCCCTCCTTCGCCCCGGTGGCGGCGGCGTGCGCGAAGCTCGTGGAGGCCGCGCGCATCCTCGAGTTGCCGACGCTCGTGAGCGAGCAGTACCCGAAGGGGCTCGGGCACACGGCGCCCGAGGTGGGGCTCGCCGAGGAGCCGGTGCTCGAGAAGAGCGTATTCAGCGCCGCGCGCGCGGAAGGCTTCGACGTGCAGAATCGCGATCAGATAGTGGTGTGCGGGATCGAGACGCACGTGTGCGTCTCCCAGACGGTGCACGACCTGCTCGCGAAGGGAGTCGAGGTGCACGTGCCCGCCGACGCGGTGGGCTCGCGCCACCAGATCGACTACGAGCGCGGGCTGGAGCGTCTGGAGCGCGCGGGCGCGGTCGTCACGACGGTCGAGTCCGCCCTGTTCGAGCTGCTGGAGCGTGCGGGGACGCCCGAGTTCAAGGCTGTGCAGGCGCTGATCAAGTGACGCACTTCAGACGGTAGATACTATGGCAACCACAAAGCAAAAACGAACACACACAACCCCCACCTTTACAAATCATTTTCACCGCTTGCCGGATCGTTTTCATCACTCGCCGAGTCGGTTTCATGGCTTGCCCGATCGTTTCGACAGGACAAGCCAGGCGCGCGGACGATGAACGCCCCCACGGCATACGTGCTCCTACAGGACGGCACGCGCTTCGACGGCGAGGCCTGCGCCGCGCGCGGCCACGCGGTGGGCGAGGTGGTGTTCACGACCGGCATGAGCGGCTACCAGGAGTCGATGTCCGACCCGTCCTTTGCGGGGCAGCTGATCACGTTCACCTACCCGCACATCGGCAACTACGGCGCAAGCGCGAGGGCGATGGAGTCAGAGCGCCCGTGGGCGCGCGGGGCGATCATGCGCGCGGCGAGGAACCGCGAAGACGCACCGGAGGCCGAGCGAGGCTGGCTGGACTGGCTCCAGGATTGCGGCGTGCCCGGGATCACGGGCGTGGACACGCGCGAGCTGGTGCGCCACATCCGCGAGGCGGGCGCGATGCGCGGCGGGCTTTTTCCCGCCGAGACACCGCAGGCCGAGGCGCAGGCGATGATCGAGGCGGAGCCGCCGATGGACGGCCAGGACCTCGCCGCCACGGTAACTCCACGCGAAGTGACCCACCACGGCGCCCAGCCCAACGGCACCGGCGTCGAAGGCCCTCACATCGCGGTGCTCGACACGGGCATCAAGGGCTCGATCGTGCGCAACCTCGTGGCGCGCGGCGCGCGCGTGAGCCTCTACCCGTGCACGACCCAGGCGCAGGATCTCCTCGACAGCGGCGCGGACGCGATCTTCCTCTCCAACGGCCCGGGGGACCCGGCGGCGCTCGACTACGTCGTGGAGACGGTGCGCGAGCTCGTGGGCAAGCGCCCGGTGTGGGGCATTTGCCTGGGCCACCAGCTGCTGTGCCGCGCGATCGGCCTCGAGACGTTCAAGCTGCCCTTCGGCCACCGCGGCGCGAACCACCCGGTGAAGGACCTGCAGACCGGGCGCATCGAGATCACCTCCCAGAACCACGGCTTCGCGGTCGTGGGCCCGGGCGGCGCGCGCACGATCGACAGCGACGAGCCGGTGCGCTGGGAGACGGACTTCGGCACCGCACAGCTGTCGCACGTGAACCTGTACGACCGCACGGTGGAGGGCCTGGAGCTGCTCGACGTACCCGGCGGCACGGTGCAGTACCACCCCGAGGCCGGGCCCGGCCCGCACGACAGCCTCTACCTGTTCGACCGTTTCCTGGAAAGAATTAATGAGGCCCCCACAAGGGGGGCCGGCGAGGGCCGCGCAACTTGATGTCTACGCACAGCGACATCCATCGGTACATGAAGGGTGGAGTTCACTCCAATAGAAGGGCCGGCAAAGCCGGCCCGGTCACGAGCGGCCGGAAGCCGCTCGTCCTCATCAAAACGACGGGCTGGAAGCCCGGCGGGGCACTTCAATGTCGGGGCGTCGGCGCAAGCTGCGCATGGATGGAAACCTGACATGCCACGGCGCAACGACATCCACAAGATCCTGATCCTCGGCTCGGGCCCGATCGTGATCGGCCAGGCCGCGGAGTTCGACTACAGCGGCGTGCAGGCCTGCAAGGTCCTGCACGAGGAGGGCTACGAGGTGGTGCTCGTCAACTCGAACCCCGCGACGATCATGACCGACCCGGAGTTCGCCGACGCGACCTACGTCGAGCCGCTGCTGCCCGGACCGGTGGCGCAGGTCATCGAGCGCGAGCGCCCCGACGCGCTGCTGCCAACGCTCGGCGGCCAGACCGCGCTGAACCTGGCGAAGGCGCTGCACGACGAAGGCGTCCTGCAGCGCTTCGGCGTGGAGCTGATCGGCGCGAACTACGACGCGATCTCCTGCGCCGAGGACCGCCGCCTGTTCGGCGAGGCGATGGCCGCGGCCGGGCTGAAGATGCCCGCGAGCGCGATCGCCACGAGCGTCGAGGGCGCGCTTGACGCGCTGCCCGAGCTGGGCCTCCCGTGCATCGTGCGCCCCGCCTTCACGCTCGGCGGGCGCGGCGGGGGCATCGCGCGCACGCCCGAGCAGTTCCGCGCGATCGTCGCCTCGGGCCTGGAAGCATCGCCGATCAGCCAGATCCTGCTCGACCAGTCCGTCCTCGGCTGGGGCGAGTTCGAGCTGGAGGTGATGCGCGACACGGCCGACAACGTCGTGATCGTCTGCTCGATCGAGAACATCGACCCGATGGGCGTGCACACGGGTGACTCGGTGACCGTCGCCCCGCAGCAGACGCTCACCGACTCGCTCTACCAGCAGTTGCGCGACCAGGCGATCGCCGTGATCCGCGCCGTGGGCGTGGAGACGGGCGGCTCGAACGTGCAGTTCGCGGTGAACCCCGACACCGAGGAGATCCTCGTGATCGAGATGAACCCGCGCGTCTCGCGCAGCTCGGCGCTCGCCTCAAAGGCCACGGGCTTCCCGATCGCGAAGATCGCCGCGCGCCTGGCGGTGGGGTATCGCCTGGAGGAGATCGACAACGACATCACCGGCGTCACCCCCGCGAGCTTCGAGCCGACGCTCGACTACGTGGTCGTCAAGTGGCCACGCTTCGCCTTCGAGAAGTTCCCCGGCGCCAACCCCGTGCTCTCCACGCACATGAAGTCCGTGGGGGAGGTGATGGCGATCGGGCGCACCTTCGCACAGGCCTTCGCCAAGGCGCTGCGCTCGCGCGAGCTCGATGACGCGCCGCGGCTGACGGGGGCCTCGGACGAGGAGTTGCTGGAGGGCCTGAGCGAGCCCACCGCCGACCGCTACGAGGCGATCCTGGAGCTGTTCCGCCGGGGCGCCGCCGGGTCGGGGTCCGGTGTGGGCGAGTCGCAGCCTGGAGATGGCCAGTCGCCGACGGACATTGAGGCCATCCACGAGCGTACGCGCATCGACCCCTGGTTCCTTCACGAGCTGCGCGCCCTCGCGCGAGACCCCGACGCCCCCTTCGAGGGCGAGCGCTCGTTCAAGTCCGTCGACACCTGCGCCGCCGAGTTCCCCGCGCGCACGCCCTACTACTACTCGGGCTGGGAGCGCCGTCAGGCGCACGAGGTCCGTCGCGGCGAGCGCCCTTCGGTCGTGATCCTCGGCGCCGGCCCCAACCGCATCGGCCAGGGCATCGAGTTCGACTACTGCTGCGTGCACGCCGCGATGACCGTCCGCGAATCCGGACGCGACGCGGTGATGATCAACTGCAACCCCGAGACCGTCTCCACCGACTACGACACCTCCGATCGCCTCTACTTCGAGCCGCTCACCCTGGAGGACGTGTTGGGGGTCATCGAGGTGGAGAAGCCCGAGGGCGTGATCGTGCAGTTCGGCGGCCAGACTCCGCTGAAGCTCGCCGCAGGGCTGGAGGCCGCCGGAGTGCCACTGCTAGGCACGAGTGTCGATGCGATCGACCTCGCCGAGGACCGCGGGCGCTTCGGCGAGCTGCTGCAGCGCGTGGGCCTGCAGGCGCCGCCCTACGCCACCGCCTGCCTCGGTGCCCGACGCGCTCGACCGCGGCGACGAGGTCGGCTACCCGCTGCTCGTGCGACCCTCCTACGTGCTGGGGGCCGCGCAATGGAGATCGTCTACTCGCGCGATGGCCTGGCGGACTACCTCGTTCGCCAGCACCACGGTGAGGACTCGCACGACTTGGCCGCCAACGCAGATCGGGACGCCCGCGACTCGGGTGCGGCAGCCGAGTCTGACTCGGGCCACGCGGCTCCCGCCGGCCGCCCTTGTGGCGGCCCCTTAAAAAATCAAGACGCCTCCACTCCCGGCGGCGCGATCTTCCTCGATCGCTTCCTGGAGAACGCGATCGAGGTCGACGTCGATGCGCTGTGCGACGGGCGCGAGGTGTGGATTGGCGGGATCATGCAGCACGTCGAGGAGGCCGGGGTGCACTCCGGCGACTCCGCCTGCGTGCTGCCGCCGCACTCGCTCGGCGGGGAGATGCTCGACCAGATCCGCGCCGCCACGCGCGCGATAGCGCTGGAGGTCGGCGTCGTGGGGCTGCTCAACGTGCAGTTCGCCGTGCACGGCGAGCGGCTCTACGTGATCGAGGCCAACCCGCGGGCTTCGAGGACCGTGCCGTTCGTCTCCAAGGCCGTCGGCCTGCCTTTGGCGAAGCTCGCCTGTCGCATCATGCTCGGCGAGCCGCTCGCCGCGCTCGGCCTGCCGCGCGAGCGCGAAGGGCTCGGCTTCGGCGACCACGTCTCCGTCAAGGAGGCCGTGCTGCCGTTCGATCGCTTCGACGGCGCCGACGCCGTGCTCGGCCCCGAGATGCGCTCCACCGGCGAGGTCATGGGCATCGCGCGCGACTTCCCCACCGCCTTCGCCAAGGCCCAGGCCGCGGCCGGCGTGCCGCTGCCGCTGCAGGGCACCGCCTTCATCACCGTCACCGACTCCGACAAGGCGGGCGCCTTCGCGATCGCCCAGATCCTGCACGACGCCGGCTTTCGCAT
This sequence comes from uncultured Solirubrobacterales bacterium, assembly GCA_963723045.1. GTDB lineage: Bacteria > Actinomycetota > Thermoleophilia > Solirubrobacterales > Solirubrobacteraceae > Palsa-744. Next base: position 212,876 of record CAVROU010000002.1, read on the forward strand.
CGTTGCCACGCGCGGCACCGCCGAGGCGATCGCGCGCATGGGCGTCCCCGTCGAGCGGCTGAACAAAATCGGCGAGGGCTCCCCGCACGTGGTCGACTGGATCGAGCGCGGCGACGTCGACCTCGTCGTCAACACTCCCACCGGCTCGGGCGCGCGCACCGACGGCTGGGAGATCCGCCGCGCCGCCGTCGCGCGCGGCGTCCCCTGTCTGACGACGCTCTCCGCCGGGGTCTCAGCGGCCCGCGCAATTGCCCGCGCGCGGCAGGGCGGCGCCCCGCCCGTGCTGTGCCTGCAGGAGCTGCACGGCGGGCGGACGGGCACCGAGTCCAGCGGCGGGCGGGCAGGCACCGAATCCGACGCCGCGCGGGTGGCGTGAGCCGCGGGACGGCCCCCTTCGGTTGCCGGCTGTTGAAGGTCACCGGCACGGACGAGCTCGGTGCCTACCGCGTACTGCGGGTGGCCGACGGCGGCCCTGCGCCGCAGCCCGGTCAGTTCACGATGCTTGCCGCGGCGGAGGGCTGGGGGGCGGGGGAGGACGAGCGACCATTCCTGCCCCGCGCATTCTCCGTCGCGCGCTGGAGCGGGGGAGAGGCCCACTATCTGTTGGAGGACGTCGGCCCCGGCACGCACCGTCTGTGCGCGCTGCGTGATGGGGACCGAGTGTGGGCGCTCGGCCCGCTTGGCATGGGCTTCGCCGCACCAGCCGACGGCCGCCGAGCGATCCTCGTCGGCGGTGGTGTCGGTATCGCGCCGCTCGCGATCCTGCGGGACACGCTGGGTGAGACCGCGACGGTGCTCCTGGGCTTTCGCGACGGCACCCGTGCGGAGGGCGCCGCGCTGCTGGGCGACGCCCAAGTGGCCACCGACGACGGCTCCGTCGGTCATCATGGCCTCATCACCGACCTGCTCGCCGCCGAGCTCGGCCGCGACGCGCATGCCACCGTCTACGCCTGCGGTCCCGCCCCGATGCTGGAGGCCACCCGCGCGCTGTGCGCCGCGCGCGAAGTGCCCGCCCAGCTCGCGCTGGAGTCCGGCATGGCGTGCGGCTTCGGTGCCTGCTTCGGCTGTGTCGTGCCCGTTCGCGGCGGTGGCTACGCGCGTGTGTGCGTCGAGGGGCCTGTGTTCGACGCCGCACGGTTGGAGCGCGTTGAGGCGCACGCCGGGGCGCCGGCGTGAGCGCCGTCTTTCTTCGTGAGCCCTTGCGTGGCGCTCTCGCTCGCGCACTGCGCTCATCGCCAGCTCGTGGGGCGGTCGGCGTGACCGTCCGCTTCTGCGGCCTGGAGCTGGCGCACCCGGTGATCAACGCCTCGGGCACCTTTGACCTGCTCGCCGCCCACGCCGCCTTCGGCGACGCGTTGCTCGAGGACTTCCCCTTCGCCGCCTTCGTCTCCAAGACGATCACGCTCGCGCCGCGTGACGGCAACCCGCCGCCGCGGCTGTGGGAGACCTCGGCGGGGATGGTCAACTCGATCGGCCTGCCCAACAAGGGCCTGGACGGCTATCTGGAGCACGACCTGCCCGGCGCTCGTCACTCTCCTTGAAGGCGTCGGCGCTCGCACGGACTGCCCCGCTCCACCGCTGATCACCAACGTGATGGGCTCCACCGCCGCCGAGATCGCCACCCTGCTGGATGCCTGCGAGGAGCGTCCGGAGATCGCCGCCGTCGAGCTCAACGTCTCCTGCCCGAACGTCAAGACGGGCCTTGACATCGGCGCCGACCCGGCACAACTGGAGGCTGTCGTACGCGAGGTGCGTCCGCGGCTGTCAAAGCCGCTGGTGGTCAAGCTGACCCCCAACACCGCCGACGTGGCGGCCTGCGCGCGGGGCGCCGAGCGGGGTGGCGCTGACGCAGTGTCGCTGATCAACACGTTGCGCGCCACCGCGCTCGATCCGCGCACTTCGACATCCTGGCTCGGCGGCGTCACCGGCGGCCTTTCCGGCCCGGCTATTCGACCGGTTGCGCTCGCTCAGGTGGCCACCGTCGCCGCCCGCGTCGCGATCCCCGTGGTGGGCATGGGCGGCGTGCAGAACGCTCGCCACGCGCGTGAACTATTGGACGTCGGCGCGACTCTCGTGGCCGTCGGCACCGAGAGTTTTCGCGATCCCAGCGCCGGCCGGCGGATCGCGCGCGAGCTAGCCAATCCTGACTGAAAACCCCTGCAAACAGGCGTTCCCACCATCCACTACCCTCGACATTGCTGAACCTCAACTTCAGGTTCAGGTCAATTCGGGACTTTCCTTTGCTCGCGACGCGCGGGTGTGTAGACTCGCCGCCCATGGCGATGGCAGCGGGCACGACGTCCCCACCTCACGCGGCGGCCCCCGAGCGCTCTCTGAACCAGAGGATGGACGCCCTCGCACGAGCGAACCTGATCCGCACCAAGCGCGCCCAGCTCAAGCGCGATCTGCGCTCCGGGCGGCTCTCGATCCACACGCTCCTCCTGAACCCCCCGGAGTACATCGAGACCGCCAAGGTCTGCGACATGATGCTCGCCGTCCCCAAGTACGGCCGCGTCAAGGTCAACAAGATCCTCGCCCACTGCCGCATCTCGCCGAGCAAGACGATCGGCGGGCTCTCAGAGCGTCAGCGCTCGGAGCTCGTCTCGCTGCTTCGACGCTAGTGGCCGGCGCCTCATTCAGCCCCAGCGATCACGGCATTCGTTCCCCCGATCCTGGCACTAGGGTGCCCGACGTGACGGCGCGCGTGTTTGTGATCACAGGTCCATCGGGGGTCGGCAAGGGGACGCTGATCCGTGGGCTGATGGAGCGCCTGGAGACTCTCGAGCTGTCGGTCTCGGCGACCACGAGAGCGCCCCGTACAGGCGAGCGCGACGGCGTCGACTACCACTTCCTCAAGCGCGAAGACTTCGACCGGCGCGTGGCCGCGGGCGATTTCGTCGAGCACGCCGACTACGCCGGGCGCAGCTACGGCACGCTGCGTTCGGAGCTGGAGGCGCGGGTGAGCGCCGGGGTGCCCGTGGTGCTCGAGATCGAGGTGCAGGGCGCCCGTCAGGTGCGCGCCGCACTGCCCCAGGCCGTGCAGGTGTTCATCGCGCCGCCGTCCCTCGAGCATTTGCGGGAACGGCTGGAGAAGCGGGGGACCGACGACCCCGAGGAGGTTGAGCGGCGCCTGCGCGTCGCCGAGGCCGAGCTGGCGGCCCAACCCGAGTTCGCCCACGTGGTCGTCAACGACAGTCTCGAGGAGGCGCTCGATCAGCTGACGGAGATCGTCGCCGATCGCATCGCCTGAGGCCGGACGGGCGGATGGGGCAGGTCCTCTATCCTTGAAGCCCAACCACGAAAGGCTCACCAAGTGATCTCACCCCGCATCGACCGTCTGCTCGAGAATGTCGACTCCAACTACGCCAGCGTGCTCGTCGCCGCCAAGCGCGCGCGGCAGATCAACAGCTACTACCACAACCTCGGTGAGGGCACCTTCGACGAGTTCCCTCCGCCGATGATCGAAACGGTCTCCAAGAACTACCTCACCATTGCCTTGGAGGAGGTAGCAGCGGGGAAGATCAAGTACCACTACCGCTAGGCGAGCGCTGAGCGGCGCGAGGCTGTGTCCTCGGTCGCTTGCGTGCTAAGCACGCTGCGCTCCCTGCGTCCTTGCCTCGCTTGCTCATCGCCCGCCCTAGCTGCTTATGTCCCGCATACTCCTTGGCGTCACCGGTGGCATCGCCGCCTATAAGGCGCTTGAGTTCGTGCGCCTGGCGACGGCTGCGGGGCATGCAGTGCGGGTTGTGCAGACACCCGCCTCGCTGCGCTTCGTCGGTGAGGCGTCGTTTGCGGCGCTCACGGGCGCGCCGGTGCTCAGCGACGAGTTCCAGCGCGACCCAATGCGCGGCGCCTTCCCCGGCCAGACGCCGCCCGCGCACGAGCCGCTGAGCCATCTGGAGCTGGTCGCCAACGCCGACCTCTATCTGATCGCACCGGCGTCGGCCAACACGCTGGCCAAGCTTGCGCACGGGCTGGCCGACAACCTGCTCACGACCTCCGCGTTGGCCGCCGCCTGTCCGGTCCTCGTTGCGCCCGCGATGAACAACGCGATGTACGAACACCCGGCCACGCAGGCCAACCTGCAGACCCTGCGTGAGCGCGGCGTGCACGTGATCGAGCCGACCATGGGTCGTCTTGCCTCCAAGGGCGAGGAGGGAGTCGGGCGCCTGGCAGAGCCCCCGCAGTTGCTGGAGGCGTGTGAGGTCCTGCTCGCTCACACCGGCACAGGCGGCGGGTCGCCTCACGGGGATGCCTCCGGCGCATCCACCGACGGGGCCGCTGCAGGCGCCTGGCGCGGCCTGAACGTGCTCGTCACCGCCGGCGGCACGCGTGAGCCGATCGACAGCGTGCGCTTCGTGGGCAACTCCTCCTCCGGGCGCATGGGGCTTGCCCTCGCGCAGGCCGCCCACGCACGAGGCGCGCATGTGATGGTGGTTGCCGCCAACGTCGCGCTGCCCCGTCCCGACGGTGTCGCCTGGCGCGATGCGCCGACCGCCGCCGAGCTGCAGAGAGCCTGCGAAGAGGAGTTTCCCGCCTGCGACGTGCTGCTGATGGCGGCCGCCGTAGCCGACTTCCGGCCCGCGGTGCCCACCAACGGCAAGATCAAGAAGGCCGGGCAGGAGCGCCTGCGCCTAGAGTTGCAAGCCACGCCCGACGTGCTGTGCGGGCTGGCTGCCCAACGGCGCGAGGGCCAGACGCTCGTCGGGTTCGCCGCCGAGCACGGCGCGGGCGCCGTCGAGTACGGGCGCGGCAAGCTGGAGGAGAAGTGCCTCGACGCTGTCGTCGTCAACGACATCTCCCGCTCGGACATCGGCTTTCAAGCCACCGACAACGAGGTCACGATCGTCACCGCCAAGGGCGAGCGACACGTCCCGCGGGCAGGGAAGGACAGCGTCGCGGAGTCGATCCTCGACGCGGTCGCAGCGCTGCGTGCAAGCGCTTGACGGCGCCGATGCTATTCTCGATCGACAGCTTTCGTGCCCGCGTGCAGACGCCGGCAGTCGTACCGGGAGTGGGCGGTGAGCCCGCTCTTTTTAATGTCAGGAGGAGTCCATGAGCGCATTGCAGACAGAGATCGAGCAGCTGTTGGCCCCGGGCGAGCCCCAGGTCGAGGTGCTGCTGGCCGAGGTCATCGGCGGCAGCACTCTGCGCGTGTTCATCGACCATCCCGACGGGCGTGACGCTCGCGCTGTGCGAGCGCGTCACCGCTCGCGCTGGCGCCACTGCGCGAGCGCTATGCGCTGGAGGTCTCCTCTCCGGGCATCGAGCGCCCGCTGACCAAGCCCGACCACTTCCGCCGCTTCGTGGGGCGCCGTGCGCAAGTGCGCACGCGCGGACCGCACGAGCTCCCCGACTCGGGTCGAGCCGGCGCCATCAGCCGGCGCAGTTTCACCGGTGAGTTGGTGGGGGCCACCGACAGCGAGATCACCCTGGCCGCCGACGGGGGCGTCGATCGCGATCCCCTACGCGGAGATCCGTCGTTCGACCCTGGTTGAGGAGTAGCCCATGTCACGCGAAATCCTGGAAGCCATGCACGCGCTGGCGCGCGAGAAGGGCATCGAGCCCGAGAAGCTGATGATCGCGCTCGAGGACGCGCTGCTCTCCGCCTACAAGAAGCAGCCGGGCTCGGCCAAGTACGCGCGCGTGGAGATGGACCGCGAGACCGCCGACTTCCGTGTGATCGAACTGATCATCCCCGAGCGCCTGGAGGCGCATCTGATCGTCGAGACGATCGACGAGGGCACCGTCGTCGATCCCGAGACCGGCGAGCTGCGCGAGCCCGAGGACCCCGAAATCGACCCCGCCAAGTTCGAGGAGTACCGCGATCAGATCGGCGAACGCGACGTCACTCCCGACGACTTCGGGCGGATCGCCGCGCAGACCGCCAAGCAGGTCATCCTGCAGCGCATCCGCGAGGCCGAGCGCGACATGATGTTCGAGGAATACCGCGACCGCGTGGGCGAGCTGATCACGGGCATCGTGCAACAGTCCGACTCGCGCTACACGCTCGTGCAGCTGCGCGAGCGCGTCGAGGCGCTGCTGCCTAAGTCAGAGCAGGTCGAGGGCGAGCGCTACGACCACTCCCAGCGCATCAAGGCGGTCATCAAGGAGGTCTCGCCCTCCACGAAAGGCCCCTCGATCATCGTCTCCCGGCGCGACCCCGAGCTGATCAAGAAGCTCTTCGAGCTGGAGGTCCCCGAGATCGCCGACGGCCTCGTGGAGATCGCCAACGTCGCGCGTGAGCCCGGCTACCGCTCGAAGATCGCCGTCATCTCCCACACCGACGGCGTGGACCCCGTCGGCGCCTGCGTCGGCCCGCGCGGCTCGCGCGTGCGCATGGTCGTCTCCGAGCTGCGCGGCGAGAAGATCGACATCATCCCCTTCAACGACGAGCCCGCGCGCTTCGTCGCCAAAGCGCTCTCACCCGCGCGGGTGCGCGAGGTGCTCGTCGACGACGAGGCCAAGCAGGCCACCGTGATCGTGCCCGACGATCAGCTCTCGCTCGCGATCGGCCGTGAGGGGCAGAACGCGCGCTTGGCCGCGCGTCTGACCGGCTGGCGCGTGGACATCCGCTCGGAGACCGAATTCGCCGCCGAGGAGGCCGAGCACGGCTACGAGGAGGAGGAGGTCCAGGGGCGCTGCGCCGCCGTCCTCTCAAACGGCCGTCGCTGCCCCAACGCCTCGCTCCCCGGCTCGCGCTACTGCGGCATCGAGAGCCACCAGGCGCTCGCCGGGATCGCCTCGGACAACATCGCCGACCTCGCCCCGGAGACTGCGCCATAGGCGCCCGCCCGACCGGCCATGTGCCCCGCCGCCGCTGCGTCGGCTGCGGGCGCATCGCGCCGAAGCCCGAGCTGGTGCGCCTCGCCGCCTGTGGCGATGCGCGTCGGCGCGTCGCCGTCCTCGACCGTAAGGGCGTGCTGCCCGGGCGTGGGGCCTACCTGTGTCGTGCCACCGCGAGCGGGCCGGGTGCTCCTCGGGCGAGTCGAGCGGACTGGCTCTCAATCCGGAGTGTCTTGCGCTGGCCGAGCGACGCGGGGGTGTGGCCCGCGCGTTGCGCTGCAAGGTGAAGCTGGCTCCTGAACTCGTAGAATTGGTTAACCGATGAAGAAGCGCGTGCACGAGATCGCAAAGGAGCAGGGCATTACGAGCAAGGATCTGCTCGAGAAGCTGCATGCCGCGGGCATCGATGCCAAGGCGGCTGCTTCTTCAATCGACGAGGCCGCCGCCCTGAAGGTGCTTGGCTCAAATGGGGCGTCCGCTCCCACGGCCGCGAAGACCGATGCTCCCTCGCCACCGCCATCGCGACCGCCGAAGTTCCCGCAAGCCGTGCTGAGCAGGCTCCTGTAGTCGCCACTCCCGGAAGTCCGGTTCCGCCGTCTGACACCACACTCGCCGCCACACCGTCGGCCGATGGTGCACCCACAGCCGATGGCTCGCCCGGCGGCGAGGCGCCAACGACAGACGCCGCCAAAGCCGAGGCCGAGCGGGTGCGCCCGACGCGCGATTCGCGCACCGGCGAGCGTGCTCCGGCCGCCGCCGCGGGACCGGGCGGGCGCCGCCGTGTGGTGATCGACTCGCAGGCCTCGCGCCGCCAGCAGGGCGGTCCCGCCAACCAGCCCCAGCGCCGTCCACGGCGTGGGCGTCGCCGGCGCGGTACCTACGACGAGACGATCGCGCCGATCGACACGGCCGCGATGGAGGCGACCGACACGATCCGCATCAACTCGGGCGCGACCGTCAAGGACGCCGCCGAGTACATGGGCGTGCCGGTGCCCGAAATCATCAAGAAGCTGATGTCGCTGGGGGAGATGGCGACGCTCACGCAGACGCTCTCCGACGAGGCCATCCAGGTGCTGGCGGAGGAGTTCGGCAAGGAGATCGAGATCCTCCACGCCGCCGACGACGTCGAAGTCGAGCCGGTCTTCGAAGACGACGAGGCCGACATGGTCGACCGCCCGCCGGTGGTCACGATCATGGGCCACGTCGACCACGGCAAGACCTCACTGCTGGATGCGATCCGCGAGACCGAGGTCGCCGCGGGCGAGGCGGGCGGCATCACCCAGCACATCGGCGCCTACCAGGTGCACCACGCAGGCAAAGCAGATCACCTTCCTGGACACCCCCGGCCACGAGGCGTTCACCGCGATGCGCGCCCGCGGCGCGCGCGTGACCGACCTCGCCGTGATCGTCGTCGCCGCCGACGATGGCGTCAAGCCCCAGACCGAGGAGGCGATCGACCACGCCAAGGCTGCGGAGGTGCCGATCATCGTCGCGGTCAACAAGATCGACAAGGAGGGCGCCAACCCCGAGCGTGTGCGCACCGAGATGACCCAGCGCGGCCTGCAGCCCGCGGAGTGGGGTGGGGAGATCGAGTTCGTCGACGTCTCCGCCAAGACACGCGAGGGCCTCGACAATCTGCTCGAGACGATCCAGGTCGTCACCGATCTGGAGGAGCTGAAGGCCAACCGCGACGTCGAGGCATCCGGCACGGTGATCGAGTCAAAGCTCGACCCGGGCCGCGGCCCGGTCGTGAGCGTTCTGATCCAGCGCGGCACGCTGCACGTCGGCGACGCGCTCGTCGCCGGCGCGCACTTCGGGCGGGTGCGCGCGATGCACGACTTCACCGGCACGCGCGTGAAAGTCGCGCGGCCCGGCGAGCCCGTGGAGGTGCTCGGCTTCGACGGCGTGCCCGAGGCCGGCGAGCTCGTGCGCGTCGTCGAGAACGAGCGCCGCGCGCGCCAGCTCGCGGGCGAACGCGCCAACCGCCTGAAGACCGAGGCGCTGGCCCGGCGCTCGGGGCGCAAGATGTCGCTGGAGGACGTCTTCAAGCTCGCCCAGGAGGGCGCCTCAAGGAGCTCGGCCTGGTCGTCAAGGCCGACGTCGCCGGGATCGCTGGAGGCGATCGAGGACGAGATCGCCAAGCTGCCCCAGGACGAGGTCACCGTCAACATCATCCACCGCGGCGTGGGTGGCATCAACGAGTCCGACGTGATGCTCGCCGCCGCCTCCGACGGGGTGATCATGGCCTTCAACGTGCGCCCCGTGCAGGACGCCCGCCAGCTCGCCGAGCGCGAAGGCGTCGAGATCCGCTCCTACTCGGTGATCTACCGCGCGATCGAGGAGCTGCGCGCCGCGATGCAGGGCATGCTCGAGCCCGAGCAGGTCGAGTCCACGCTCGGCCAGGCCGAGGTGCGCCAGCTGTTCCGCGCCTCGCGCATCGGCGTCATCGCCGGCTCCTACGTCACCGAGGGCAAGGTCACGCGCGGCTCGCACGTGCGCGTCGTGCGCGAGGGCACCGTCATCTACGACACCACGATCGGCTCGCTGCGCCGCGTCAACGACGACGTGCGCGAGGTCGCCACGGGCTTTGAGTGCGGCATCGTGCTCGCCAACTTCCAGGACCTGCGCGAGGGCGACGTCCTGGAGACGTACGAGACGCGCCAGGTGGAGCGTCAGCTCGCCTGAGCCAGCGTGGCGACAGGGTCAGCGAACAGGTCGACCGGGCGCCGCCGCGCCCGTGCAAGGCCGGAACCTCCGTCAAATGCCGTGAACACCCAACCCCCGGTGGGACCCGAGGGGTAGGATGGTAGGCAGGGATGAGCTCAGAACGTATGCGCCGCGTCGACGAGGCGATCCGTCAGGTGATCGGCGAGGCAGTGGCAGGAGAGCTGAAGGACCCGAGGGTGGGATTCATAACCGTGACCGATGTCAGGACAAGCGCCGACCTGAGCCACGCTCGCGTATATGTGAGCGTGCTCGGCGACGCAGCGAGCAGCGCGAGGCCAGCATGGACGGGCCTGCAGCAGCGCGCACGGCTACCTGCAGAGCCGCATCGCCTCCGAGCTGCATCTCAAGCGCACGCCGACGCTGACTTCGCCTACGACGACACGCTCGACCGCGCGCTGCGCGTGGATGCTCTCCTGGAGGAGATCGAGCGCCCATGAGGAAGGCACGGCTATGAGCGCGCCAACGGCATTACGCACCACGGCAACGGCAACGGCGCCATCGCGGACAGTGCGGGCGCGTGCTGGAGCGCATCCGCGAGGACTCCCGCTTCGTGCTCGCCACGCACGAGAACATGGACGGCGACGCGCTCGGCTCGCTCGTGGCGATGCAGGGGCTGCTCACCGCGCTCGGCAAGGACGCGCCGATGTTCATCGCGCCCAGCGAGCTGCCGCTGCCGCACGAGTACCGCTTCTTTGAGCTGGAGCACGTGATCCAGGTGGCGCCCGCCGGACATCGCCCAGCGCACCGTCGTGTTCCTGGACTGCGGCAACATCGACCGCAACTCCGCCGCAGGTGCTGCGCGCCGGCGCGCACCTGCTGAACATCGACCACCACCACGACAACACGCACTTCGGCACGATCGACCACGTCGTGCCCTCGGCCTCATGCACCGCGGAGATCGTCTGGGAGCTGATGGGCGAGCTGGACGTCGCGCCCAACGCCGCCGTCGCCGAGGCGCTGTATGTCGGGCTGATCACCGACACCGGGCGCTTCATGTACGAGAACACCGGGCCCGCGCGCGCACCAGATGGCCGCGGCGCTGATCGCGGCCGGCGTGGACGTGCAGGGGGTCTACCGCCGACTGTTCGAGGAGATGCCCTTCGCGAAGCTCACTCTGTTCGCGCGCGCGCTCGCGCAGGTCTGCCGCCACGACGACGGCGAGCTGACGCTCGCGTGGCTGAGCGCTGAGGACTTCAATGAGGCCGGCGCGGAGGCAAGCTATTCCGAGGGGATCGTCGACATCCTGCGCGCCGTGCAGGGCACCAAAGTGGCCGGCCTCGTGCGCGAGCTGACTGGATGCCGACCGCCGCGGCCAGTACAAGGTTTCGCTGCGCGCCACCGACGACGACGTCGACGTCTCAGCCATCGCCCGCGCGCAGGGCGGCGGCGGACACCGTCGCGCCGCCGGCTTCTCCACGACGCTCGAGCTGCGAGGAGCTGATCGCCTTCCTGAGGCGGGAGATCGCCGCGCAGCTGCACCCCGCGCCGGCACACGCCTGAGCGTGGAGGCCGGCGCCCCGGGGGTGGCTGGGTCCGAATACGCCGTGGACGGCGTTCTCCTGATCGACAAGCCCGCCGGCATCACCTCGCACGACGTGGTCGCCGCCGTGCGCCGTGCCCTGGGAGGCGTGAAGACGGGGCACGCCGGCACCCTCGACCCGTTCGCCACCGGGCTGCTGCTGGTGCTGGTGGGCAGGGCCACACGCATCCAGCGCCACCTGATGGAGCTGCCCAAGCGCTATGTCACTGTTGCGCGCCTGGGAGCGCTATCCAGCACTGGCGACACCGAGGGAGAGATCACGCAGACCGGGCGCATCCCGCCCGACCCGCCGCTGCTGCCGATGGGCGAGATTCGCCAGCGCCCGCCGATCTACTCGGCGGTCAAGATCGGCGGCGAGCGTGCCTATCGCCGCGCGCGTCGCGGCGAGCGACTTCGAGATGCCCGAGCGGATCGTCACGATCCACCGCTTCGAGCAGCTGTGGCGCGAGCCCGAGAGCGCGAGTCTTTCTGATCGAGTGCTCCTCGGGCACATACGTTCGCTCGCTGATCGCCGAGCTGGGCGACGCCTACTGCGAACAGCTGCGGCGCACGGCGATCGGCCCGTTCGAGGTGCAGGACGCCATCGCGCCGCCCGGACAGCGTGGCGGCGATCGACGGGAAGAGGCCGCCGGCGCTCTGAAGTCCGCGGACGCGCTGTGGGAGCCCCTCGCGCGCGCACGCCTCATCTCCAGCGAGGATGCGATGGCGGCGCTCGCGCCGTAGGCTTCCGCTCGATGCAGATCAACTCGCCTACCGGACGTGGAGCGCCGCGAGCGCAAGGTCGCCGTCGGCACCTTCGACGGCGTACACCTGGGCCACCAGGAGGTGATCCGGGGAGCCGACAGCGTGCTGACCTTCGAGCCCCACCCGGTGTCCGTGGTGGCGCCCCAGCACGCGCCCAAGCTACTCACCCCGCTTGAGACGAAGGCCGAGCTGATCGCGGCACTTGGTGTGCGGGAGCTGATCGTGATCCCCTTCGACCGCGGCTTCGCCCAGCGCACCGCGAGCGAGTTCATCGACGGGGTCCTGGTGGACGCGCTCGGTGCGACCCACGGTCTCGGTCGGCGAGAACTTCCGCTTCGGCCACAAGGCCCGCGGCGACACGCGCCTGTTGGCCGCGGACACGCGTTTTGAGACCGTCGTGCACCCGCTGCTGGAGGTCGATGGGGAGATCGTCTCCTCCAGTCACATCCGCGGTCTGGTCGCGGCCGGCGAGGTCGAGGAGGGCACGCGCCTGCTCGGCACGCCTTTCCAGCTGCGCGGCGAAGTCACGCACGGGGACAAGCGCGGGCGCGAGCTGGGCTTTCCCGACGGCCAACCTGATCCCCGACGACGCGCTCGTGTGCCCCGGCCACGGCGTCTACGCCTGCCTCGCCGACGGAGGTCCAGCCGCGGTGAGCATCGGCGTGCGTCCCACGTTCAAGACGGGGCGAATCGAATTGATCGAGGCATACCTGCTCGATTTCGAAGGCGACCTCTACGGCCGCACGCTGCGACTCGACTTTCTCGCCCGCCTACGCGGCGAACGACGCTTTGACAGCGCCGAGGCACTTGTCGAGCAGATGCACCGCGACGTCGAGGACACACGCGCGGTAGTGCTAGCCTATCCGACCCAATGACCCTCACAACTGAGCGCAAGCGCGAGATCGCCACCAAGTTCGGCGCCAACGAGCGCGACACCGGCAGCACCAAGGTGCAGGTTGCACTCCTCACCGAGCGCATCAACCACCTCACCGAGCATCTGCGCGAGCAGAAGCGCGACCACCACTCGCGCCGCGGCCTGTTGATGCTCGTCGGTCAGCGCCGTCGCTTCCTCGACTATCTGCGCCGCAGCGACCTCGAGGGTTACCGCGCGCTCATCAAAGAGCTCGGTCTTCGCAAGTAAGTAGCCGTGAGCGTCCTGGACCCCGGCACCCCGGCACCCAGCTTCAGCCTGGGGACCGAAAACGGCGAGCGCTTCACAGAGCAGGACCTGCAGGGCAAGACGACCGTGCTTGTCTTCTATCCGTTCGCGTTCAGCCCGGTTTGCACCGACCAGCTGAAGGTGTATGAGACGGAGCTTGCAGAACCGCGCGCCGAGGGTGTCGAGATCTACGGGGTCTCATGCGACTCCAGCTGGGCGCAGAAGGCCTTTCGCGAAAAGCTCGGTGTGAGCATCCCGCAGTTGTCTGACTTCGAGCCCAAGGGCGCTGCCTGCGCGGCCTTTGGGGTGCTCCACGAGGGCGGATTCCCGCAGCGCGCCCTAATCATCACCGGCCCCGACGGGGTTGTCCGCTGGAGCTATCAGGCGCCCTCGCCGGCGGACTTGCCGGGCGCGCACATGATTCTCGGCGGCCTGAAAAACGCATAGCGCCAGCGCGGTTTCAGCGGCGCTCCGCTAAGCTCCTCTCGTTCGGATACAGAGATAAATAAAGATCGCGCCGCCGACCGAAGGGCGAGCGCCGAGAAGGGCAGGAAATATGAGCAGCAACGCCGTTACGCGGGTCTCCGTGGAGATCGCTGGTAGTGAGATCTCGTTTGAGACCGGCAGGATGGCCAAGCAGGCCTCCGGCGCAGTGGTCGTCCGCCAGGGCGACACGATGGTTCTCTCCACCGCCACGGCCGGCGGTCTGAGGGATGTGGACTTTCTTCCTCTGACGGTCGACGTCGAGGAGCGGATGTATGCTGCGGGCAAGATCCCCGGCTCGTTCTTCAAGCGCGAGGGACGCTCGGGTGAGAAGGGGACGCTGACGGCGCGCATGATCGACCGTCCGCTGCGCCCGCTGTTCCCCAAGGGCTGGCGCTTTGAGACCCAGCTGGTGGCGATCCCGATCTCCGTGGATCACATCAACCCGTATGACATCCTCGCGATGAACGGCGCCTCCGCGGCGCTGATGATCTCCAATGTCCCCTTCGCCGGCCCCGTCGGCGCGGTGCGGATCGGCAAGATCGACGGCAACTTCGTCGTCAACCCCAACGAGGAGGATCTGCTGGAGAACTCCGACCTCGACCTCGTCGTGGCGGGCTCCGAGGACGCGATCCTGATGGTCGAGGCCGGCGCGAACGAGATCTCCGAGGCGGAGATTCTCGACGCACTCGACATCGCCCACTCGGAGATCAAGAAGCTGTGTCAGCTGCAGCGCGACCTCGCCGCGAAGGTCGGCAAGGAGAAGACGGTCGTCGAGACACCGGGTCTCGACGAGGGGCTGCTTGGCGAGATCCGCTCCTCACACGGCTCGGCGCTGGACGCGGCCACGCAGGTGGAGGACAAGCTCGAGCGCCAGGACGCCTGCAAGGCCGTCGAGGCGGAGATCCTCGCGCAGTACGGCCCCTCAGCACCCGAGGGTGCATCCGAGGAGCAGCTGTCCGCGGCCAAGGCACGCCGCGCCGCGGCGCAGATGGCCTTCGACAAGCTCGAGAAGTCGACCATCCGCCAGCGCATCGCCGTGCACAAGAAGCGCCCCGACGGCCGTGCGGAGAACGAGATCCGCGAGATCACGATCGAAGCTGGCGTCACGCCGCGCACGCACGGCTCCGCGCTGTTCACGCGCGGGCAGACGCAGGCGCTGAGCGTCGCCGCGCTCGGCACGCTCAAGGAGGAGATGCGCCTCGACACGCTGGGGCTGCAGACCAAGAAGTACTACTTCCACCACTACAACTTCCCGCCGTTCTCGGTGGGCGAGGCCGGACGTATTGGCCCCAAGCGCCGCGACATCGGTCACGGCGCGCTGGCCGAGCGGGCGCTCGTGCCGGTGGTGCCCTCGATCGAGGACTTCCCCTACACGATCCGCGTCGTCTCGGACATCTTCGAGTCAAACGGCTCCTCCTCGATGGCCTCGGTGTGCGGCTCTTCGCTGTCGCTGATGGACGCCGGCGTGCCGATCAAGCGCCCGGTGGCGGGGATCGCGATGGGTCTCATCAAGGAGGGCGATGACTACGTCGTGCTGACCGACATCGCCGGTGTGGAGGACCACCTGGGGGACATGGACTTCAAGGTGGCCGGCACCGACCAGGGCATCACCGCGCTGCAGATGGACATCAAGATCAGTGGCGTGACGTTCGAGATCCTGCGCGACGCGCTAACGCAGGCCCACGCCGCACGCACGTTCATCCTCGGCAAGATGGCAGAGGTGATCGAGGGGCCACGCGAGTCGCTAAGCCAGTTCGCCCCGCGCATCCAGACAATCCAGATCGACCCCTCGCAGATCGGCCTGTTGATCGGCAAGGGCGGGGAAACGATCCGCGGTCTCTCCGAGGAGTTCGAGTCCCAGATCGACGTCAACGACGACGGCCAGGTGCTGATCTACTCCGCCAACGGCGAGCTCGGCGACGCACTGCTCGAGCGCGTGCGGATGATGATGAAGGAGGTCGAGGTCGGCGACGAGTACCTCGGCAAGGTCGTCAAGACGACCACCTTCGGCGCCTTCGTGGAGCTCGCGAAGGGCACCGACGGCCTGCTGCACATCTCCAACGTCTCGCCCGGCCAGCGGGTGGACACCGTCGAGGACGTGCTCAACAAGGGCGATGAGATCAACGTACGCGTGGTCGAGGTCGACCGCGAGCGCGGTCGCATCGGCCTGCGCCTGTCCGAGGACCCCGAGATCGTCGGCAAGAGCGTCGAGGAACTGGCCGGTGTCGGCTCCGGCGGCGGTGGCGGTGGCGGACGGCCCTCGCGCAACGGCAGCGATCGCCCCGAGCGCGAGCGCGGTGGCTCCCGCGGCGGGCGCCCGCGCGGTGGACGCGATCGTTACTGATCGACTGGCGTTCGGCGGCCGCTCATCAGCCGCCGCCGAACGAGTCGGGCTCCGTGATCGTCCTCCCAGGACCGGCAGAGAGTGTCCGTCACAGTGACGAAGCTTGAGCACCGGATAACCACGCTGCCCTCCGGGGTGCGTGTGGTCACCGAGCGCATGCCCTCAGTGCGCTCGGTGGCGCTCGGCTTCCTGATCGACGCCGGCTCCGTGGGAGAGACCCATGAGGAGGCGGGCATCTCCCACCTCCTGGAGCACATGCTGTTTCGCGGCAGCGAACGCTACGGTTCGCAGGAGATCGACCAGATCTTCGACGCAATGGGCGCCGAACTGAACGCGGGGACCGACAAGGAGAACACCTCCGTCTACACCCGCGTGCTCGACCAGCACCTGGAGAAGGCGTTCGACGTGATCGCCGACATGATCTGGCGCCCGCGTTTCGAGGAGCTCGAGACCGAGCGCGAGGTTGTGCTCGAAGAGATCGCGATGTACGAAGACGACCCGCAGGACAAGGTCTTCGACGTGCTCGGCGAGGCCGTCTACGGCACCCACCCGCTGGGGCGGCCGGTGATCGGACGCGCCGAGGTCGTCGGTGCGGCCACCGAGGAGCAGCTGCGCGCATTCCACGCCAGGCGCTATGACCCGCACAGCATCGTGATCGCCGCCGCCGGCTCGTGCGACCACGACGCGCTGGTCGAGCTGGCACTTGCGGGCGGGCCGCGGGCCAATGGCGCCGCGCCCGCAAGCGGACCGCAAGCGTTCGAGGCAGGCTCCGTGAGCGAGCACACACTGCCGCTGACGCACCCGAGCTTCGAGCCGCGCGTGCGCTTTCTGCGCAAGGACACCGAGCAGTATCACGTGTGCCTCGGCGCCCCCGGGATCGCGCGCGAGGACGAGCGCCGCTACGCACTGCGCGTGCTCGACAATGTGCTCGGCGGCTCCTCCTCGTCGCGCCTCTTCCAGGAGGTGCGCGAGCGGCGCGGCCTCGCCTACGCGGTGTTCTCGTTCGCGAATCTCCACGCGCACACCGGCGATGTGGGGCTGTATGTGGGCACGCGTCCGGAGAACCTCACTGAGGCGCTGTCTGTGCTCGCTGCTGAGCTGGAGCGCTTCGCCGCCGAGCCTGCCGACGAGGCTGAGCTGAACCGCTCGCGCGAGAACGCCAAGGGTCGCATCGCGCTCTCGCTGGAGTCCACCGGCGCGCGGATGAACCGACTTGGCGCCTCGGTCCTGCACGGGCTGCCGATCCTCACGGTCGAGGAGGTCATGCAGAAGATCGACGCCGTCGGCCTACCCGAGCTGCGCGCGCTCGCCGGCGAGCTGTTCGCGCCCGAGCGCCTGTCCGCCGCCGCGATCGGCCCTGCCGAGGACGCGTTCGCCGAGGCGTTGGAGCCGTTGCCGTCACTGGCCTCCCTGCAGGTGTCGAGCGCTGGACCGTCGGTCGGCGAAGCCGTACAGTAGGCCGCGATGAGCAACGGTACGGAGGGACGATGAGCGACGCTGCGGGCGACGGAGCGGAAGGCAAGATCAAGGTCGCCGTGGCCGGCGCCGCCGGACGCATGGGGCAAACCGTCTGCGCCGCCGTCGAGGGCGCGGAAGACATGGATCTGACCGGCCGCGCGGACCCGGTGCTGAACGTCGCACTGGCCGAGGTACTCGACGCCGCAGACGTCGTGGTCGATTTCACACGCCCCAACACGGCCCTGGAAAACGCGCTGGCCTGCATCCAGGCGGGGGTGCACGTCGTGGTCGGCACCACCGGCTTCGACATCGAGCCGCTGCTGGCCGATCTTCGATCGGTCCGCACGCCCGAGGGCCTGCCTCAGGCGAAGGTCCTGATCGCCCCCAACTTCGCGATCGGCGCCGTGCTGATGATGCGCTTCGCCGCCGAGGCCGCCCGCCACATGGAAAAGGCCGAGATCATCGAGCTGCACCACGATCGCAAGCTCGACGCCCCCAGCGGCACCGCGGCGCGCACCGCGCGGCTGATGGCAGAGGCATCCGGTGACCCCGAGCCCCCGATCCACTCCGTGCGCCTGCCGGGCCTCGTCGCCCACCAGGAGGTGATCCTCGGCGACCTCGGAGAGACACTCACGATCCGCCACGACTCGATCGACCGCGTGTCGTTCATGCCCGGGGTCCTGCTGGCGGTCAGGCGCGTGGGGGAGCTGCATGACTCGCCGGTGGTCGGCCTGGAGCACCTGCTCTTCGGGGGATAACCACCCGTCCGCGCATCACTACCCCGGAAAACGGGACAACCCTCGGCTGATCTCCGGCTGGCGACGCCCCCAATAGGCGGCGATCGTCTTCCGGTCCTCAGGAAGCATCTCGTCCTCATCCACATCGTCGAGATACCCCAGCGCTTCGATGATGTGTCCGATGCTTGCGTGCTCGGGTGGTATCCGAAAGCGGTCCATGTAAAGGGCGATGCCTTCCTCGAAGCGGCGACCGGTGAGTTCCTCGATTCGCTTCAGGTCGAAGTAGTCGCGCAGCTCGCCGCGATCGCCGATGACCTTGACCTTCATCGCGAAGATGTCCGCGAGACTGGCGATCGGTATTCCCGCGTGCGGCTCAGGCTCTACAAGGTCAGACTGATCGTGGGCGTCGAGGAACTGCACCCTGACCTGCTGGAAGACGCCGCTGAGAGACCCCGGCGCGCTGCTGGTCATGGCGAATGAGCCACTTTGCGACAGACGCTCGGCGAGCGTGGTGAGGTCCAAATCCTGGTCGGAGTAGAAGAAATCCAGGTCGCGGCTTTGGCGGTGATGCAGGTGCACAGCTAGCCCGGTTCCTCCAGCGAGACGGCAGCTGTCTGGGAGGACAGAGGCGATGTCCTCCCATGCCAGGGCGGCATCCGGCGTCAGGATTTTCTTGAGATCACTCGACAGCGCCAATACGGCTCCGGTCCGTCGCGATATTGAGAGCGAGTGCACGGCGCTGGGGCGATATGCCACGCGTTTGGGCGGCGTGACGCCAGTCCTTCGCTGATAGTTGAGCGGCACCCCAGGCAAGGCCCTCAGGGTCGCCTGTGCTCAGCAGTCGCCTCGCGATGTAGCCTCCCGCGCGGGTTGTGTCGAGCTGGGAGGGGGCGGTATTCCAGAACAGATGACGCAGCCTTGGCGGAACGCGCGTCGCCAAGGTCCTTTGGGGACGCGCGGCTGGCTGCATACGCGCCAATGCGCCGGCGACGCGCTGCCAGTCCGGAGAGGAGTAGTTCGCCCGAATGAGACCTATCTCCTGAGCGCGCCCGGCTGCGATCGTCTGTTGTTTGATGGTGACGAGGTTCTTCTCACGCAGCGATTCGACCGCCTTGCCGGCGGCCGTCGGGGAGATACCCGCGCGTGCCGCCACCGCTCTCGCCGAGGTGAGGCCGAAGGGCGCTCTGGCCAAGGCTGCCGCTACGAGCACCTCACTGCGCGTCAGGCCGGGGATGCGAGGCGTCTCGCCGAGGCGCTCGCGCAGGCTCTCAACCTGCTCTGAGGTCAATTCCACACGTCCTCCAGCGCGCTCGACAGGGACGATCCCCTCGCGGGAGATCGCGCGCTTGACTCGGGGAATACTGGTTCCGAGCATCAACGCCGCTTGACGTGCAGAAATCGAGCTACTGTCCATTTCGTTACATTCTAGCGTGAATCGGAGCCCTCGGACATCGTCGGATTGAAGCCCTGTGACCCGCCGTGCATCCGCGCCTATCGACCGGCCGCGCGCCGCGTGGGATAATGCCCCGCGATGCTTGAACTCGGGACAATCCTGACCGCGATCGTGACGCCCTTCGACGCCGACTTGCGCGTTGACGAGGAGGCGTTCGTGGCGCTGATGCACCACCTCGGCGAGCACGGCTCGGATGGGTTCGTCGTGTGCGGGACCACCGGCGAGGCTTCGACGCTGACCGACGAGGAGCACCTGGGGCTGATCGAACTGGCCGTCAAGGAGCGTCCGGCGGGGAAGAGCATCGTGGGGGGGACCGGCTCGAACAACACGCTGCACGCGGCGCATCTGACCGAGCGGGCCACGGAAATGGGCGTCGATGCGACGCTGAGCGTGACGCCGTACTACAACCGGCCCAGCCCGCTCGGCCTCAAGCGCCACTACGAAGAGGTGGCCAGGGCGACCGACCGCCCGGTGCTGCTCTACAACATCCCGCACCGCACGGGCACGAACATCCCGCCTTCGCTTTTGGCGGAGCTGGCGCAAATCGAGCACGTCGATGGGGTCAAGCAGGCCAACGCGGACGAGCTGCAGTTGATCGATGGGCTGGAGCTGTTCGCGGGCGACGATGGGACGTTCGCGCGCACGCTCGACATGGGCGGGACGGGCGGCATTCTGGTCGCTAGCCATGTGGTCGGAGACGAGATGCGACGGATGGTGGACGAGCCCGAGCATCGGCATGAGATCGATGCCGGCCTGCGCGACGTGTATAAGACACTGTTCATGACCGCCTCGCCCACGTGCACTAAGGCCGCACTGAACCTGCTCGGCCTGCGCGCTGGCGGGGTACGGCTGCCGATCGTCGAGGCCACCGCGGAGGAGCTTGCGGCGGTGCGCGGCGTGCTGAAGAGCCACGGGCTACTTGATGGCAAGGGTGGCACGGGCGCAGCACACGCATCCGGGAGTACCCCGAACACTGGCGCCTCCATCCAGGTGCCCCAAGCGTGAGCAAGCTTCGGGTCCTGCCCCTGGGGGGCTCGGAGAGATAGGCAAGAACATGACCGTCGTGGAGTACGACGGTCGGATCATCGTCGTGGACGTCGGGCTGCGCTTCCCCACGCCCGAGATGGTGGGGATCGATCTGGTGCTGCCGGACTTCACCTACCTGCGCGAGCGCGCGAAGGACATCGAGGCGATCGTGATCACCCACGGCCACGAGGACCACCTCGGTGCGCTGCCGTGGGTGCTGCGCGAGCTGGGCGAGCAGGGCGAGGCGCCGCCCGTCTACGGCGGCGCGCTGACGATGGCGATGGCCAAGTCGAAGCTCGAGGAGCATCGCCTCAAGGACATCGACCTGATCGATCTGACCGCGGACGAAACGGTCGAGCTGGGGCCGTTCTCGACCGAGCTCGTGCACATGACTCACTCGATCCCCGACTCCTCCGCAGTGGCGCTCGCGACCGAGCTGGGGACGGTGCTGATCACCGGCGACTACAAGTTCGACCAGACCCCCGTCGACGGGGCGCCCGCCGACGTGTCAAGACTGGCCGAGCTGGGACGCGAGGGGGTGCTGCTGCTGTGCGGGGACTCCACGAACGTCGACCGCCCCGGTTTCTCGCCCTCGGAGTCGGTCGTCGGGCCGCACCTCGAGGAGGCCTTCGCGCGCTGTGAGGGTCGCATCGTCGTCACGAGCTTCGCCTCGAACATCCACCGTGTGCAGCAGGTGATGGACGCCGCGCACGCGCTCGACCGCAAGGTCTCGCTCGTGGGGCGCTCGATGCGCAAGAACGTGGCGATCGGGCGCACGCTCGGCCACATCGACGTGCCCGACGGACTGATGGTGGGCCCGCGCGAGCTGGATGACCTGCCCGACGAGCGCGTGGTCATCATCTCGACCGGCTCCCAGGGCGAGCCCTTGAGCGCGCTGCGACGGATGGCCTACCGCGACCACCGCCAGGTGCAGCTGCGCGAGGGCGACACGGTGATCTTCTCCGCCACACCGATCCCCGGCAACGAGCGCGCCGTCAACGAGACGATCGATCGGCTCTACCACATCGGCTGTGAGGTCGTGACCCCGCGCGACGCGCCCGTGCACGCGTCAGGGCACGGCTACGCCGAGGAGGTCAAGCTGATGCTGAACCTCGTCAAGCCGCGCTACGTGATGCCCTTCCACGGCGACTTCAAGCGCCTGCGCCTGCATGCACGCCTGGCCGAGGCCGTGGGCATCCCGCCCGAGGACATCTTCCAGGGCGACAACGGTCTGCCGCTCGACATCGACTCGCGTCGCGCCGGCTTCGGCGAGCGCGAGCAGGCGGGCATGGTGTTCGTGGACGGCGTCGAGATCGGCGACATGGCCGATGTCGCGCTGCGCGACCGGCGGATGCTCTCCGCCGACGGCATCTTCATCGTCGTCGTCACGATTGCCGAGTCGGACGGTTCGTCCGTGGCCGACCCCGAGGTGATCTTCCGCGGTGTGCCGTTCCTCGACGAGGCCGGCGAGCTGGTCGAGGAGATCCGCACGACCGTCGCGACGACGCTCAAGCGTGCGGCGAAGGAGCAGATCCACGAGGTCGACATGCTCCAGGAAGCGCTGCACGACGACCTTGCGGAGCTGGTCTACGACCGCCTGCGTCGCCGGCCGATGGTCCTACCGGTCGTCGTCGAGGTCTAGTAAATACTATCGCAAGCTTAAACCAAAAAGAGACACAAACAACACGTCTCTTTACAAAACGTTTTCAATCGCCTGCTCGCTCTGGACGGTCGGACGGGCGGTCGTTGACGCCAGCGGCAGCCGCACTGTGAACCGCGCGCCATAAGGCTCGGCGCGGCGGCCTTCACCGGCGCCTCCGCTCCCGCCGTCGCCGTCACTGTCGCCCTCACCGGCGCTCCCAGTCGGGTGCGTGTACTCAAGCGTGACGCTCCCGCCGTGCGACTCGGCCACCGCGCGCACGATCGCGAGGCCCAATCCGAACGATCCCCCGCGGTCCCCGGCCCCCCGCACGAAGCGCTCGAACAGGGACCCACACAGCTCTGGTGGAACGCCGGGACCGTCGTCTTCCACGACGAGCACGGCCACGCCGGGCGCGGCTCCCGCGGCCCCCCTTGTGGGGGCCTCTTCCATACCAGTGCGAACGCGTATCTCGGTACCAGCCGGCGTGTGGCGCAGCGCGTTCTCCAACAGGTTGATCGTCACGCGGTGCAGCTCGTCGCGGGCGCCCTCGACGGCGGCGGGCCGCACGTCGAGGGTGATGTCGTGCTCGGCGCTCACCGGCCCGAGCTCGGCGGCGGCCTCGACCACGATCCGCCCAAGGTCGCAGGGCTCGTGCGCGACCATGCGCCCCACGTCGGTGCGCGCCAGCAGCAGCAGGTCGGCCACCAGCCGACGCATGCGCTGGGAGGAGCGCAGCGCGCTGCGCGCCGCGTCGCCCTCTTCGCCGTGCAGCGAATCGGCGAGCAGCTCGAGGTTCGCGAGCACACTCGTCAGGGGGGTGCGCAGCTCGTGCGAGGCGTCCGCGACGAAGCGCCGCTGGCGCGCGAGCATCGCTTCGGTCTCGGTGTGCGCGCTATCGAGCTCGCGCAGCATGCCCTCCAGGGTGCGCGCGAGTTCGGCGACCTCGTCGTCGGCGCGCGGCTGAGGGATCGTGCGGCTGGAGTCGCGCGTGCGCGCGATCTGCTCCGCCGCGCTCGTCAGCTCCGCGATCGGGGCCATCGCGCGGCGCGCGATCATGATGCCCGCGAGCAAGGCGAAGGCGGAGCCGGCGAACGTGCCGAGCAGCAGCAAAAGCTCGACGCGCGCGATCGTCGCATCGACGTCGGAGACGCGCCGGCCGTACTGCACGATCACCTGCCCGAGCGGGCGCCCGCTGCCGACGACGCGCACGACGGCGAGTTGGCTCTCGACGCGGTAACCGCCCGCTTCGAGCGTCTGCGGGCCTTCCGCGCGCGGCACGGGCAGCTTCGGCGCGTGCGTAGTGGGCGTCTGCGCAAACGGCGCCGTGCCGCCGATCGTGTAGAGCTTGATCACCGAGTGCGCCGGCACGCCCGGCAGGTCGTCCAGCGCGGGCTGGATGCCGACGATGTTGTGGCTCACGGGGTCGATGTACACGTTCAGCTGCGTCGAGAGCTGCTGCGCGGTCTGGTCCACCTGGCGGTTGAAATCGGAGCGGATGCGCCGCACCGTCAGCCCACCCACCGCGAGCGCGAAGGCGCACAGGATCACAAACGTAAGCAGCGCCGAGACGCCGGCGAGGCGCACGCGGATCGGCAGCCCGTCGAAGGCGCCCGACACGCGCTCTACGAAATTGGTGGCCGAGCGTCTCATGACCAGCCGCGCCGGCGGGCGCTCAGGCTCTCAGGACGTAACCGGCCCCGCGGATCGTGTGCAAGAGCCGCGGCTCGCCCTCGGCCTCGAGCTTGCGGCGCAGGTTCGAGACGAACACCTCGATCGTGTTCGTCGTCGAGAACGGGTCATACCCCCACACCTCGTCCAGCAGGCGCTGGCGGGAGATCACGATCCGCTCGTTGCGCATGAGGTATTCGAGGAGTTCAAACTCGCGCTGGGTGAGGTCGATCGTGCGCGCCTCGCGCGAGACCTCGTGCGTGTCGGCGTTCAGCGACAGGTCACCCACGCGCAGCGGCGCCGAACCGCGCGGCGGGCGCCGGCGCAACAGCGCGCGCATCCGCGCAAGCAACTCCTGGCGCTCGAACGGCTTGACCAGGTAGTCGTCGGCGCCGGCGTCGAGCCCCTCCACACGCGACTCCAGCGCATCGCGCGCGGTGAGGATCAGGATCGGCACGTCGTCGTTCTCGCGCAGGCTGCGCGCCACGTCGAGCCCGTCCACGCGCGGCAGGCCGAGGTCGAGGATCACGAGATCGGGCGCGAAGTGGTGCCCGTCCTCGAGCGCCTGCTGCCCGTCGGATGCCGCGCGCACCTCATAACCCTCCATGCGCAGCGAGCGCAGCAGCGCCTGGGCGATGTCGTCGTCGTCCTCGACCACCAATACGCGCGGGGCTCTTGAGAAATCGTTCATGGTCTTTATGTTCGCGACACCGACTAAACCAATGGTAAGGGTTAACAGGGAGGTTCCTAAGCGCGCGCGTCGAAGTCACGCCGGAGATGCCCGCCACCAAGAAGCGTCCCACCCGCGCCCGCACCACGCGCAGACCGCCGGCGCGCGTAAGCCGCACGCGCGGAAAGGCAAGGAAAAGGACCGGCCGAGCCGGTCCGCGATGGGTCGCGCATGGCCTACCCAAGCTGGACGAGCGTCAGCGCGATGTCCTCGCCCTGGGGCTGGTTGCCCTTGGCGTGTTCATGGGCTTTGTCTTGTATGGCAACTGGAACGGGGGACGCGCGGGCCACGGCCTCGCGGTCGCCCTCGGCTGGAGTATCGGCCGCGCGCGCGGTCTCGCGCCCGTCGCCTTGATCGTCGGCGGCGCGGCGATGCTGATGGCACCAGTCCTCCCGGCGCTGCGTCCGCTGCGAACGGGCGGCGCGTGCGTATTCGCCGCCGTGACGCTCGCGCTCGCCGCCGGTACGCTCGGCGTCAGCGCGGGGACGCCCAACGGCGCGCGGTGGCACACGGCGTTCCTGAGCGCCCGCGGCGGCGCGGTGGGCCAGGCCGAGTACGTGGTCGCGCACCGCTTGGTGCAGCAGGTCGGCGTCGACATCCTCGTCGTGTTCCTCTTAATCGTCGGGATCGTCCTGCTGACGGGCGCCTCGCTCGCAAGTGCGATCCGCGCGACCGGCGGCGGGGTGATGGACACGACGCGCATGCTGCGCACGCTGGCCACGACCGAGACAGGCAAGACAGCCGCCCACACCCGCGCGCCCAAAGAGTCAGCTGAAGATGTGCGGCCGTTCGAGCCGCTGCTGCCGCCCGACCCCGCGCCGGGCGAGGTGATCGTGCGCGCCACGCACGTCGAGGTTCCGTCGATCGACGGAACCTCGCTCGGGCCGGTCGACCCGTGGGCCGCCGAAGCAGACGCAGTGGGGGAGACCGACGACATCGAGGACGCGGTGCGATGTCGCCGGCGTCGAGTCCGAGGCCGAGCAGGCGCCGATCGACGACCCGGATCTCATGGACGTCGAAGAGGACGAGGCCGAGGAGCATCTCCGGCGTCGCCCACGCGGCGGCGAGCGGCGTCGACGCCGAGCAGCTGACTCCCCAGGGGCGTCTGCGCGACGCGGTCACCGACGACCCCGACTTCGAGTGGCATCTGCCGGAGGCCGGTCGCCTGCTCACACGCTCCAGCGCCGAGCAGACGCGCCCCGACACCGCAGGGCAGGCGCGCACAGCGACGAGCCTGGTCGAGGCGCTGGGTCATTTCGGCGTACAGGCAAAGGTGATCGGCACGGTCGCCGGGCCGCACATCACGCGCTATGAGTTGCGCCTCGCGCCGGGGACGAAGGTCGCGAAGGTGGCGCAGCTGAAGGACGACCTCGCCTACGCGCTCGCGGCGACGGACATCCGCATCCTCGCGCCGATCCCCGGCAAGCAGGCGGTGGGAGTCGAGGTCCCCAACGCGAAGCGAAGGATCGTGCGCCTCGGCGACGTCTTCCAGGCCCCGCCGGCGGACTGGAGTCCGTTGACGGTGTGGCTCGGAAAGGACGTCGCGGGCAAGGCGATCGGCGCGGACCTCGCGAAGATGCCGCATCTGCTCGTCGCGGGCACGACGGGCGCGGGCAAGTCGGGCGCGATCAACGCGATGCTCTGTAGCGTCCTGTTGCGCGCGACCCCGCACGAGGTGCGCCTCGTGCTCGTGGACCCCAAGCAGGTCGAGCTCAACCACTACGAGTCGATCCCGCACCTGCTCACCCCCGTGATCACGAGCCCGAAGATGGCGGCGAACGCGCTGCAGAACCTCGTGCGCGAGATGGAGCAGCGCTACGGGATCATGTCGATGGCGCGCACGCGCTCGCTGATCGAGCTCAATCGCGCGCGCGCCGCGCGCCAGGAAGCGCCGCTGCCCTACATCCTCTGCGTGATCGACGAGCTCGCGGACCTGATGATGGTCGCGCCGGCGGACGTCGAGGACTCGATCATCCGCCTCGCGCAGAAGGCGCGCGCGGTGGGGATTCACCTCGTGCTCGCCACGCAGTCCCCGCGCGTGGACGTGATCACGGGCATGATCAAGGCCAACGTGCCCGTCGCGGATCGCATTCGCGGTCTCCTCGCAGACTGACTCGCGCGTGATCTTGGACCAGAACGGCGCGGAGTCGCTGCTCGGCCAGGGCGACATGCTGTTCTCGCCCGTGGGCACCTCGCGGCTGCAGCGCATCCAGGGCGCCTACATCGACGAGGCGCAGATCGCGAAGCTGACCGACCTGTGGCGCAAGCAGGGCGAGCCCGAACTGCGCGAGGAGCTTTTGGAGGAGGTCGAGCCCGCCGAGGGCGGCGGGGGCGAGCCGGACGAGTTCGACCCCGACGAGGACCCGCTGCTGAGCGACGCGATCCGCCTGGTCGCGGAGATGCAGACGGCGTCCACGTCGATGCTGCAGCGACGCCTGCGCCTTGGGTATACGCGCGCGGGGCGCCTGATCGACATGTTGGAGCGGCGCGGCGTGATCTCCGGATACGAGGGATCCAAGCCCCGCCAGGTGCTCGTTACCGAGGCCGATCTGCCACGGGTTTTGGCGGCGCTCAGCGAACGCGGCGGCACGGCCTCGGCGCCCGAGCCGGAGCAGGCCGCCTTGCAGACACCTGAAATTCCCGTAGCGCCCGATAGCCTTCTCGGGCGATGCCAGAGATCGGAGCGACGCTGCGCGAGGCGCGGATGCGTGCTCGCATAGACGTGTCGGAGATCGAGGCCCAGACGAAGATCCGGGCGAAGTACCTGCGCGCGCTCGAGAACGAAGAGTGGGACCTGCTGCCGGGCCCGACATTCGTGAAGACGTTCCTGCGCACCTACGCCCAGGCGTTGGGCCTCGACGACAAGGCGATCGTCGAAGAGTACCGCCAGTCCTACGAGCGCCCCAACGAGGCGGAACTGCAGCCGATCGTCTCCACCGCGCGGCGGCCCCCGGGCCAGCGCGGGAACCGAGGCGGCGGGCGCGGAGTCTCAACGCCCACGCGCGCCTACACGATCGCGATCGCCGTCGTGAGCCTGCTGATCGTCGTGCTTGTCGTGGCGCTGCTGAGCGGTGGGGGCGGCTCGAATAACACGCCGACGACGACGGCGAGCGTCACGACGAAGCCCCACCACCACGCGCACCACACGACCTCGACACCAAGCGGCACGGTGCCGGCGGCGCACTCCGAAGTGCTCGCGCTGTCGGTGCAGCCGACGGGGCCGGTGTATGTATGCCTGCTCGGCGAAAACGAACACAAGCTGATCCCGGGCGTGATTCTTAATCCGGACCCCACCCACCCCAAGACGCAGCCGACCTACCACGCAAAGCACTTCCTGCTGACGCTCGGCAACAACTCGGTGAAGCTATTCATCGATGGAAGCGTGCGCCCGATCCCGGCATCGAGCCAGTCGATCGGCTACTCGATCACGCGGGCGGGTGGACGCCACACCCTGCCGGCATCCAAGCAGCCGACCTGCAAGTGAGCGCGCCGCCGACAGTCATCGGTGGCCGGGCGCGCGCGAGCGAACTGACAGCGGGCGTGGTGCAGCGGTGACCCTCCGCGCCGGCATCGTCGTCACCGGCACGGAGGTGCTGACGGGCGTGATCTCGGACCGCAACGGCCCATGGCTGTCCGACCGCCTGCGCGACCTCGGCGTTGACCTGGCGCACATCACGATCGTGGGCGACCGCCGCGAGGACATGCGCGCGGCACTCGACTTCATGGCACGCGAGGGCATCGGCCTGATCGTCACCAGCGGCGGCCTCGGCCCAACCGCGGATGACCTCACGGCCGAGGTGGTCGGCGAATTCCAGGGCCGGCCAATGGTCCTGGACGAGCCGCTGGAGCAACGCATCGCGGAGATCCTCAAGCCCGCTGGCCAAGCGCTTCCCGCACCTCGACATGGAGGCGATCCGCGCCGGCAACCGCAAGCAGGCGGTGGTCCCGGAGGGCGCGACGATCCTCGAGCCGGTGGGCACCGCCCCCGGTCTGGTCGTGCCTCCGGCGGACGAGGTAGTTCACGGTGTACCTCACGCTCCACCTGGCGGTGAGAATGAGCGCGCCGGGCCAACCGTGCTGGTACTGCCGGGCCCCCCGCGCGAGCTGCAGCCGATGTGGGAGGCCGCCCTGCAGACCGACGCGATGTGCGAGGCCCTCGCGGGCGCAGGCGAGTACCGCGTGCGCACCCTGCGCATATTCGGCATCCCCGAGTCCGAGATAGCCGAGACGCTGCGCATCGCCGAGCGCGAGGGCATCGAGCTGGGTCGCCTGGAGATCACCACGTGCCTGCGGCGGGGGGAGATCGAGGTCGTCACTCGCTACGAGCCGGCCGCGGACGAGCGTGTATGAGGCGTTCGAGGCCGTCGTGCGGCACCGGCACAGCCGACACCCTGTTCTCCGACGACGGCAGCACAATCGACCAGCAGGTAGCGGCGCTGCTGCGGGGGAGGCCGCTGGGCTGCGCACCGCCCGGCCCCGAGCCGCGCGACCTCCGCACGATCGCCATGGCCGAGTCCTGCACCGGCGGCCTGCTGGCAGCCCGCCTGACCGACCAGGCCGGAGCCTCGGTACTACATGCGCGGTGGCATCGTCGCCTACGCCAACGAGGTCAAGAGCGCCCAGGCGGGCGTGGACCCCGCGCTGATCGAGCGCCACGGCGCCGTCTCGACCGAGGTGGCCGAGGCCCTGGCGGACGGCGCGCGCACGCGCTTGGGCGCCGAGATCGGCGTTGGCATAACCGGAATCGCGGGCCCCGGCGGCGGCACCGAGGAGAAGCCTGTGGGCCTCGTCTGCTTCAGCGTCGCCGGCCCGGGCAAGGACGAACACCTGACCCGCTCGGTCACGCTGCCCGGCGGCCGGGCGGACATCCGTGACCGCTCGACAACCGTCGCGATGCACCTGATTCGCCGCGCGCTGCTGGGCTCCGGCTGAAAAATTGGCTCAGCAGGCTGTCGAGGCCGTCAGCGCCTGGCACACCTCGTGCATACGATCCGGGCCGAGCGTAACGATGCGCTTCGTGAGCATCGCCTGAGAGACGGTGCGCAGGTTGTCGAGGCTGATCGCGCACTCAATCGGCATACCATCGCCCGTGGTCAGGCGTACCTCCGTCGGTATGCCACGAATCGTACGCGTGACAAGCGCTACGACGACATTGCGCAACGCTGGGATCGCCTCTTGCCGGGTGAGAATGCACACGGGCCGACGTCCCTCCTCAGGCAGCTCAAGCCAGCAGATGTCTCCGCGTCCTACCAAGACTCTTCGCGAATCGCCTCCCGCGCATTGGCTAGAGCCCACCCATCTTCCTCGGGCGTCGGAGGGACACGCTCGTATCCCTTGGCAATCGCGTGGCCCAGCGCAAGCGACTGGGCATCGTCCTTGTGCCGTTCGACCACCAGCCGAAGCGCATCCTCAGCCTCGTCTGCGCTGGACTCGGGGAGGTCATCGACCAGCCGGTGCAGGCGTTCCTTGGTCGTCATTACAGTCATAGTAGGGCCTGGTCTGGGTGATGCTGAAGGGGAAGATCCCATGGGTCCGCCTTCGGGATCGAGGACCAGGGCCAGATCTCCAAGCTGCTCGGGCGCCTGTAGAACCTCGGGCTGATCGAGAACACGGGCGCCGGGCAGATAAAGGGGGCGCCCGGCAAGCTTGCGCAACGGCCCCAGGCCAGGGTCCTGGGCCAACTGACGGATGGCCACGATGACGCGCTTTCGGACCTGCGGATCGAGGCGGCCAAGATCCTTTTCGGCGGTCCGCGCGAAGCGGACGTTCCAGTGGGCGTCGCTCACCGGTAGCCGTACTGACCTTCAATGTCCTCCAAGGAAACTGTGTGCCCAGCGGCTATGTCGGCCTGGCCCTCGGCGATCGCGGCTTCATCCGCGGGCGTCAGTGGCTCGTCGTCCTCCGGCGCGTTTGCGATCGCTCGAAGCAGCGGGTCCTCATGCTGCTCTCCAAGCGTGCGCAGCGCCATATCGGCCTCACCATCGGAGAGGTCGTCGATCAGCCGGTGCAACTGTTCCTTGGTGGTCATCGAATCGATTGTAATGCCCATATCTCCTATTACGACACTGCAAGGAAAAGCGGGACACTGCCGTTGGAAATATTTCCTCCGGGGTCGCTAGAGTTGCCCGGCCGCGCGCCGCGGCGACTATGAGCGACGCCGCCCCCTACGCCAACTACCAGTACGAGATCTACCTGCGCGGAATGGCGGGGCAGCGGCCCGCGCGTACCCTTGACTGGCACAAGCTGGAGGCGGACGCGTATGCCCTGCTCGCGCGCGGGCCCGCCGGCTACATCAGGGGCGGGGCGGGGCTGGGGGAGACGATGCGCGCCAACCGCGAGGCATTCGACTCGTGGCGCATCCTGCCGCGGATGCTGCGCGACGTGTCCGAGCGCTCGCTCGCGCGCACGGTCCTGGGGACCGAGTTGCCCGCGCCGGTGCTGCTGGCGCCGATCGGCGTGCAGACGCTCGCGCACCCCGAGGGGGAGCTGGCGGCAGCACGCGGCGCGGCGCAGGCGGGGGTGCCGCTGGTGGCGTCCTCCGCGGCGTCGCACACGGTCGAGGAGATCGCGCAGGCGTGCGGGGATTTGGCGCGCTGGTATCAGTTGTACTGGCCGAAGGATCGTGAGTTGGCGCGCTCGTTCGTGCAGCGCGCCGAGCGCGCGGGGTACGGGGCGATCGTGGTGACACTCGACACGTGGCTGCTCGGCTGGCGCCCGGCGGATCTGAGCGAGGGGTTCCTGCCGTTCCTGTGGGGGGAAGGCAATCGCAACTACCTTGCCGACCCGGTCTTCCAGGGACTGTTGGAGGTCCCGCCGGAGCAGGACATGCAGGCCGCGATCGGTCAGTGGGCGTGGCAGTTCGCGAACCCGTCGGTGACGTGGTCGGACCTGGCGTTTCTGCGCGAGTGCACGGAGCTGCCGATCGTGCTGAAGGGCATCCTGCACCCCGAGGACGCGCGGCTGGCGGTGGAGCACGGAGTTGAGGGGATGCTCGTGTCCAACCATGGCGGACGCCAGGTGGACGGCGCGGTGGGCGCGCTCGACGCGCTGCCCGGGGTCGTCGCGGCCGTCGACGGGCGCTGTGAGGTGCTGTTCGACTCGGGCATCCGCTCAGGCTCCGATGCACTGAAGGCGCTGGCGCTCGGCGCACGCGCGGTGATGCTCGGCCGCCCCTACATCTGGGGCCTGGCGCTCGGCGGCGAGCAGGGCGTGGTGGACGTGCTGCGCTCGTTCCTCGCGGACCTCGACCTGGCGATGGCGCTCAGCGGGTATGCCTCGATCGATGAAGTCGGCACGGAGGCGTTGGTCGCGCGCGGGGGCTGACGGCGGGCATGTGCCGTGCTCTGAGGACCCTGCTCGTACCCTGCTGAGAGGACGCCGGCTCGCGTCCTACCTTTGGCGCCGAGCCTCGGCCAGCTCGCGGATGCGTCGTTCGACCAGCGGGCGGGTGTCGAACCCGAAGCAGTCGATCACCCGCTCGCCCAGCAAGCGCATCTCCTCGGTGCTCAGGGCGCCGAGCGAACACGCGGGGTCGATCGCGCTCAGACCCACGCGCACCATCGCACTGACGATCACGGCGTTCTCCTGTGGCAGGTCAAAACGCTCGGGGGGCAGATGGAACAGCAGGGGGTCCCGCTGCTCGCGCACTGTCTTCTGCTCCTGCGGAGAGAGCTTTGTGAAGCGCATCAGCCGCAGCGCCACCAACTCGTCGTGGCGCGGCGAGGGATCAGTGAGCACGAGCACGGGGCGCACCTTGCCACTCACCAGAAAGCGCCATTCGCTGTCGGCGCCGCGCTCGATCATCGCCTTCAGCGGCGCCTGGATCGGTGGATGCTCGGTCCCCGCGTACAGGTGGAAGGGAGCCACCGGGGCATAGGGCACGACCGCCCAGCGGATCGTGCCGGCGAGCGAGGAGGCGCTCATGCCCGTGAGCGAGGAGCGCTCAAAGGCCGAGGATCTGCTTGATCTGCGCCGGGTCCTCGACCGCGGGACCGGCTGGGCGATCCTCTTCCGCGTGTGCTCTCAGCGCCAGACCCGAAGGGACGGTGCGTTCGTCCCGCTCAAGTGCCGCGTCGAGCGCGGCGAGCCTGTGGAAGTCCTGGGGGTTGAGCACGACAGCCTGCTCCTTCTCGTAGCGTGTAAACGTGATCGCCTGCCCCATGCGAGGGGCGGGCACTCGCGCGGTCGATGCCTCACGGCGCTCCAATCGAAGTGTGCTGTCCATAGGGTTTGCAGTCTACACCACTTGTGGGACGAGACAGAATGGTTGTCGTCCAGGATGCGTGTGGAAGACTACCGTTGTGGACCTCACCTTCAACGAGCGCGAGAGCGCCTTTCGCGAGGAGCTGCGCTCATGGCTCGCGGCGAACCCGCCGGCCCCCGAACCGGCGCAGGGCGGCGAAGACGCGCACTACGCGTGGCGGCGCGACTGGCAGCGACGCCTGTATGACGCGGGCTGGGCGGCGCCGAGCTGGCCCGCGGAGTACGGCGGGCGCGGCGCGACGCTGACCGAATCGGCGATCTACTTCGAGGAGATCGGCCGCGCGCGGGTGCCGATGGCGGCGAATGTGCTGGGCCTGTTGCTGGGCGGGCCGACGCTGATGGTGTGGGGAACGGACGAGCAGAAGGAGCGCCACCTGCCGCCGATCCTCTCCGCGGAGGAGATCTGGTGCCAGGGCTTCTCCGAGCCCGACGCGGGCTCGGACCTAGCGGCGCTGAAGACGCGTGCGATAAAAGATCCCGCCCACCCCGACGAGTGGGTGGTGACAGGGCAGAAGGTGTGGACGAGCGGGGCGCAGTACTCGAAGTGGTGCATGCTGGTGGCGCGCACGGACTCGCAGGCACCAAAGCACAGGGGGCTGACGTACTTCCTGATGGACATGGAGCAGGCGGCAGTGCAGGTGCGTCCGCTGCGCCAGATCACGGGCGAGGCGGAGTTCAACGAGCTGTTCATCGAGGAGGCGCGCATCCCCGCCGAGAACGTCGTGGGCGGCGAGGGAAACGGCTGGAAGGTGGCGTTGACGACGCTGATGAACGAGCGCGCGGGGCTCGGCTTCGCGCTGCAGGTGCGTCTGCGCCAGCTGCTGGACGACCTGATCGCGGCGGCGGCGGAGCGGGGACTGCTCGAGAACCCGCTGTATGGCGACGCGCTCGCGGAGCTGCACGTGCGCTGCGAGTCGATCCGCCTGCTCGCGTGGAAGGGGCTGACGGACGTGGAGCGCTACGGCCAGCCCGGCCCGGAGGGCTCGCTGGTGAAGTGGCTGTGGTCGGACACGAACCAGCGCCTGACGCAGCTGGCGGCGGACATCGTCGGCCCGCAGGCACTCACGGCGGGCACGAGCTGGAACTATGAGCTGCTGCGCGCACGGGGCAACACGATCGAGGGCGGCACGACGGAGGTGCTGAAGAACATCGTCGCCGAGCGCGTGCTGGGA
The DNA here is from genome assembly GCA_963723045.1 of uncultured Solirubrobacterales bacterium. Classification (GTDB taxonomy): domain Bacteria; phylum Actinomycetota; class Thermoleophilia; order Solirubrobacterales; family Solirubrobacteraceae; genus Palsa-744. Next base: position 246,810 of record CAVROU010000002.1, read on the forward strand.
CTGCCGCGCATGAAGGTGGCCTCGTAGATGGACGGAAAGGAAAAGCTCCGCCCCGGAGGGGCTCCGCCGTGGGCCGCGAAGCTGATGACGAGCGGCCGCGCCGAACCCGCCTCTCGTATGGGGCGAGCTGAACCCACCTGTCGAGGGGTGCGGGCCGAACCCGCATGTCGAAAGAGAGTGTCCTGAAATGGACTTCGGACTGAGCGCCGAGCAGCGCGAGATCCAGCGCACGGCACGCGAGCTGCTGTCAGAGCGAGCGCGACCCGAGCGCGTGCGCGAGCACGCCGAGGCGGGACGCGGCGACGAGCACCTTTGGCGCGAGCTGTGCGAGCTGGGGTGGCCGGGGATCGCGGTGTCCGAGCAGTACGGCGGCCAGGGTCTTGGCCGCGTGGAGCTGTCGATTCTGTGTGAGGAGCTTGGACGAACCGTGGCGCCGGTGCCGTTCCTGCCGAGCGCGCTGGCGGCGACGCTGATCGAGCAGGCGGGCAGCGAGGAGCAGCGCGAGCGCTGGCTGCCAGGTCTCGCCTCGGGCGCAACCCCGGGCGCGGTGGGGAGCACGCGCGAAGGCGTGGCCGAGTTGGTCACCGGTGGCGTCGAGGCGGAGGTGCTGGTGGCGATCGAAGAGGACGGCGTCGCTCGCGTACTCGCCGCGGCCGATGTGACGCGCGAGCCGGTCCAGAGCATCGACCCGACCCGGTCGGCCGCGCGCGTGAGCGCGGCGGACGGAGCGGGGGAGACCCTGGACGGCGACGTGGCCGGCGGCCTCGACCGCTGTCTGGTGGCAATAGCGTCAGAGCTCGTCGGCGTGAGCGAGCGCGCGCTGGAGATGACGGTGGCCTACGTGAAGGAGCGCCGCCAGTTCGGCGTGCCTGTGGGGGCCTACCAGGCGGTATCCCACCGCTGCGCACAGATGCTGCTGGAAACAGAGCAAGCTCGCTCGTTGAGCGCATACGCGGCGTGGACGGCGGACGCGGACCCCGCGCGCCTGGCGGAGGCGGCGGCGATGGCCAAGGCCGCGGCAAGCGACGCGGGCAGGGAAGTCACGGCAAGCGCGATTCAGGCGCACGGCGGCATCGGCTTCACATGGGAGGCGGACGTGCACTGGCTTTACAAGCGTGCACAGCTCGACGCAGCGCTGCTGGGCGGCGCCAAGGAACACCGCGCGCGACTGGCGGGAATGCTGGGGACGCTCAGCGCCGCTGTCCCGACATGACACAGGTCAACTTCGACACCGCGATCGCTGCGTTACGAACGTCGGTCCCGGGGCTCGGCGTCGCAGTCCCCACATGACGCCGTTGACCCTGTCCTCGCCCGGCGCTGGACCGTCGGTGTCGATCGCCTCATAGCCCGCCGCTTCGAGCAGCTCCCGTGCGGTGCGCCGCGCGTCGAGCGCGGGGCACATCCGCTGGTGCCACTCCAGGACGATCGCTCGGGCGGGATGTGACGCAAGACGGATGTCGCCCAGGATCGCCCACTCGGCGCCCTCGATGTCGATCTTCAGCAGGTCCACGGGCGGCTCTGTATAGAGATCGACGACCGGGACCTCGATCGTCTCGACGCCACCGTGGCCTTCACCGGCAAGCCGGCTCTCCGACAGCAGTCCTGTTTCAAACGTGGCGGTGGTGCGGGCATTGGACACGGCGACCGGCGCAAGCTCCCAACGTGCGGTGCCGTCGTTCGCCGCGATCGTCGCCCGCAGCAGCGCGGCGTTGGCGGGATCGGGCTCGTACGAGCGCATCGAGACCACCGGCCAGCGACCGAGCGCAAAGACCCCGAACAGGCCGATGTTGGCGCCCAGGTCGCCGATCCGCAGCGGACCGAGGGTGTCGAGCGCCCCGGCGACCGTGGCCGGCGGCTCGTAGGACTCGCGCCCCGGAATGAAGATCTCGTTGAAGATCTCGATGTCGCGGGTGCCGTGGCGCAGGTGTACGGCCCGTCCGCCGCGCCTGAGCTCATAGCGCCCCAGCGCGCCCGCGCGAGCCTCCAGCGCGAGGAAGCGGGCGGCAGGACGCAGTCTGCGCGCCGCGCGCTGCGCTCCGATCGCGCGACGCAGAGGCGGCGAGGCAACGATCGCCCGCGCCCGAGGCGAGGAGTGAACGGCGCGACGGGCGAAAGTGGTTGCGGCGGTGGAGGCGCTCACGGGCTGACATCCGATCAACGGCGACGAGCGCCACGAAGTTGCACTCGTAGGCGACCGACCGAAGCCTCACCGTCACATCATCGGACCGCATATCCCGACACCGCAGAGAACCTCGGTGTGCTACGTCAGGGCGTGGTGGGCACGACCGTCAGCGGCACATCTGCACCCGGCAGCTCACTGGTGTCGAAGATGGCACTCGACAGACGCTCGACGCGCGCGGCGCGCTGCACGAAGTCCTCCTCAGTCTCCAGAAAGCCGATGTGGGGGGTGCGGTAGTGCATCGGCACGACCCAGCGCGGGCCGAGACTCCCGACGATCTCGGTGGCCCGCTCGGCGCCGATCGTGGGACCGGCGCCGACGGGGAGAAACAGCAGGTCGACCTCGCCGATCGCGGCGGTCTGCTCGGCGCGCAGCGAGCTCTGGCCGAAGTCGCCGAAGTGGCAGACGCGCAGTCCGTCGAGCTCGAATACGAAGATCGTGTTGGGCCCGCGTGCAGTGCCGGCCTCTTCGTCGTGCTCGGAGGCGATCGCGGTGACCTCGCCAATCGGGGATTGAAGGCGCCCGGCGGTCGAGCGCAGCACCGCCGGCTCGCCCGCGACAGCGCCGACGCCGTTGTGGTCGACATGCTCGTGCGTGATCAGCAGCAGCTCGGCCTCGACACCCTCGATCGGCGGGTAGTCGAACTGGATCCCGCGGCTGACGAGGGCGGACATGTCCTCGAACGGGTCGATCGCGACGGTCCTCTCGGGGGTGCTCAGGCGAAAGGCGGACTGGCCGTACCACTCAACGTGCATGGGGCTCCTCTCTGGGGGCAGACGTCGCCGAGCACTGTAGTGGAGGCCGATCGGCACGAGCGGCAATACAGCGAGCCTCACGCGGCCTGTGCGGTGAGACTCTCGATCGTCAGCTCGCTGTCAATCGCCGCGCGGATTGCCTGAAGCGCACCGGCGCGAGCACGGAGCTTGGTTGCGATGTGCGCCTGCGAGTTGAGCGCTGCGAGTTCCGCGGCCGCTTGATGACTGGCGTCGCGCAGGTCCTCCACGGAGAGCACACGATCGAGAAAGCCCGCGACCACCGCATCGGAGGGGCCGTACATCGTGGCGCTGATGACGGCGCGGTCGAAGTGCGCGGGGTGCAGGCGCTGGCGCGCGAGTTCGATCGCGAATGTGGGGACGGTCAGGCCGATCTTCACCTCATTGAGGCCCATCTGGAAGGGACCCTCGACACCGATGCGCATGTCCGCGGCGAGCAGCAGAAAGGAACCCGCGGCAACCGCATGCCCCGGACACGCGACGACGATTGGCGTGGGGAAGGAGAGCATCCGCTCGGTGAGCCCGGCTCCGAGCCTAAGCATCTCCAGCACCCGCTCGGGGTCTCCACTAGCAAAGACCTTGAGGTCGAATCCTGCTGAGAGAAAGTTCTCACGGCCGGTGAGCACGACGACGGCATGGTCGCGCTCGGCTTGGTCGAATGCGGCGTGGATCTCCTGAAGCATCTGGACCGAAAGCGCGTTGACCTTCCCATCGTCCAGCACGATCGTCGCAATCGATCCGTCGAGCTCATACTTGGCGAGGCCTGTCATCTGATCTCCTTTGCGTTTGCCCATTCGTCCCGCCGCGCCAAACAGGCACGATGAGATGTTTGCCCGCTCGTCCCCGCCGCCCCGACAGGGCACGACAGAATGTTGCCATTCATCCCCGCCGCGCCCGGGCAGGCACGACAGAATGGTGCGCGAGACTATAATGGAACAAGGTTTCGGAACAACGTTACAGAATCGAGGGACGCTTTGCCGAGGACCAAGCAGCGCACACCCGAGCTGCGCGACCAGGTGCTGTCCGCCGCGGTCGCGCTGCTCGCCAGAGACGGCGTCGAGGGGTTCACGGCGAGAAGCGTCGCCAGCGAGGCACAGACATCCGCGCCGGCAGTCTATGAGCTCTTTGGCGACAAGGGCGGGCTCATCCGCGAGGTGTTCTTTGAAGGATTTCGGCTGCTGCATCGCGAGCTGGGCGGCCTCGTGGAGTCGGAAGATCCCCGGGCGGACCTGATCGAGTTGGTTGCGATCTACCGTCGCTTCGTGCGCAAGAACCCGGTCCTCTCGCAGGTGATGTTCTCGCGCCCATTCACCGACTTCGACCCAAGTGGCTCGGAGCTGAGAGCCAGCGGCTCGGTTAGGAGCCTGATCGTCGGGCGCGTGCGCCGCTGTATCGACGCCGGGCTTCTCCAGGGCGAGGAGACCGACATCGCCCACGTCCTGGTGGCGCTCACACAGGGCCTTGCGATGGCCGAGAACTCGCGGCGCCTGGGCACGACCCGGGCGTCGATCGAGCGACGCTGGTCGCTCGCGCTGGATGGGATCCTCAACGGGCTGGGTAGCGTAAGCGATCCTCGCTAGTGCGAGATCGATCGTCGGCTTGGAGCCCCGCCACAAGGCTACGGCTGGCAAGATCTGGCGATGCCCGACGCGCTACCCGAGCTGGTCCTGATCGACGCCACCGCGTGGCGGGCGTGGCTGGGCGCCCACCACGAGGAGCCCGGCGTGTGGCTCGTGCTCGCCAAGAAGGGCCACACCGAGCCAACCACGCTGAGCTACGAGCAGGCGCTCGAGGAGGCGCTGTGTCATGGCTGGATCGACGGCCAGGTGCGACGGCGCGACGAGCGCACCTACCGCCAGCGCTTCACGCCCCGACGCTCGCGCAGCCAGTGGTCAAAACGCAACGTCGAGAAGGTCGAGCGGCTGCTGGCCGCGGGGAGGATGCACCCGGCCGGTCTGGCGGCCATCGCGCAGGCCAAGGCTCAGGGCAGCTGGGATGCGGCCTACCCAGGTCAGGCATCGATTGAGGTGCCCGCCGACCTTGCCGAGGCAATGGCGGCAGCGCCCGCGGCGCAGGCGACCTTCGAGGGCCTCTCCAGCCAGAATCGATACGCGGTGCTCTACCGGATTCACAGCGCCAAGCGCAGCGACACGCGGGCGCGGACGATCGAGCGGTTCGTGGAGATGCTCGCTCGCGGTGAAGCCATCCATCCGCAGGGAACCGGCGCCGGACGCGGGAAGTCCGAGGGGAGAGGAGGCTAGTCCTACAGGTCGAGCGCGAACAGGCGCCAGGTGCCAGGTACCCCCTTGAGCTCGTGCTCGCCGCGCTCAGTGAAGGCAAACTCAGATCCGAGGACCAGATCGCGTACGGTGCTGGACGTAAGGATCTCTCCGGGGCTGGCATGCGCCGCGACGCGCGCCGCGACGTGCACCGCGATCCCGTCGATGTCGCCATCCTCGCGCTGCTGAACCTGGCCGGCGTGGATGCCCGTTCTGACGTCGAGTCCGACCGTCCGCGAGGCGACACGTAACTGGGCTGCACATTGCAGTGCTCGATCGGGCGAGGGGGAGCTCGCCAGCCCGCCGTCGCCGAGCGACTTCACCCACCTTCCGCCGTTCTGCTCAACGACCCGGCGCGCGGCCTGCTCCCAGGCTCTCAGCAGTTCGCTCCAGCGAGCGTTACCCACCTTTACGGCGTGACCGGTGGAGTCGACGATGTCGGTAAACAAAACCGACAGTGGGACGCTGGAGGGTCGCTGCACCACGGGATGTCCCACCAGGAACTCCGCGACTGTGTCGCGCACCAGCTCGGGGTCCTCGGTCGAAGGCAGCGAGTCGGTGCCTGGCAGCTCGCGGAACCTCGCGCCGGGGATTGCCGCGGCCAGCGCTCGGCCCTCGGTGATGGGTGTCAGTGGATCGTCGCGCCGGTGGAGCACAAGCGTCGGCACCGCGACTCTTGCAAGATCGCCGGATACGTCGTTGGCCAGCGACAGATCGAGATTCGCTAGGGCCTGTTTCGGGCTCCCGGTCGCGCGCTCGATCCGTGCGGCCCACGCCGCGAAGACCTCGTCGCCCACGCGGCTGGGTGAAAACAGCGCCACGATTCGTCCCTCGCCCCACGAGTGCTCAATCAGGGCCCTGTAGGCGAGCAGACGGGAGGGATCGAGCATTGCCGCTGCCTTCGCGGACGGCGCCGGTGCCGCGAAGAGCATCAGACGATCGACGCGCTCGGGATGCGCGACCGCCGCCCTGATCGCGACGCGGGTCGACTCGGAGCTGCCCCACAGCGTCGCGGACGTCAGACCCTCGGCGTCGAGTACCCCGATGGCATCCCGCACGGGCACCTCGATTTCAGCTCCCTCGGGCAGCGGGTCTGAGAGGCCGCATCCCCGCCGGTCGAATGTGAGGATCCGTGCCACCGCCCCGAGGCCGCCAAAGAGGCGACGATATCCCGGCTCTTCCCACAGTACGTCCTGGTGCGAGCTGCTGGAGCCGATGTAGAGCATCGCGGGACCACGAGCTCCCGTCATGCGGTATGCCACTCGTCCGCCGTCGGAAGTGGCGGCATATCGAATTGGCCCCGGCGCCACCATGGGTCCATCTTCCCACGCGCGAACCACCTACACGAGCCGCCGAGGACGGCGCTAGATTCGCCGTAGTGTCAGCCGACCGTGCCCAGCTCTGCGTCGCGCACCTCGACGCGGATGCCTTCTACGTCTCGATCGAGCTGCTGCGCCACCCCGAGCTGCGCGGCCAGCCGGTGGTGGTCGCCGGGAGCGGGCCGCGCGCGGTGGTGACAACCGCGAGTTACGAGGCACGCCGCTATGGCGTGGGCTCGGCGATGCCGGCGGCACGGGCGCGAAGGCTGTGCCCGCAGGCGGTGGTGTTGCCGCCTGACTTCTCCACTTACCGCGCGACCTCGCAGCGAATGATGGGCATCGTATGCGCGCACGTGGAGTGCGTGGAGGTCGTGGGGCTCGACGAGGCTTATCTGGATCTGCGGGGGTTGTTCAGCCCACGCGCGGCGATGCGCCGGCTGGTGGCGGAGATCCAGGGGACGCTCGGGCTCGCCTGCTCTGTGGGGGTCGGGCCGAACAAGCTCGTCGCCAAGGTGGCCTCGGACGCGGAGAAGCCGGCGGGCTTTGTGGTGCTCACGCGTGAGCAGGCGTGCGCGCGCTTCGCACAGGCGCCCCCCGGGCTCGTGCCGGGCATCGGGCCGAAGACGGCGGCGCGACTGGCAGAGCTGGGGCTCACCACGCTGCACGCGGTGGGCGCGGCCCCAGAGGCGTTACTTACAGAGCGCTTTGGGCCCAACCTCGGGCGAGAGCTGGGACGACGTGGGCGCTTTGAACACGACGGCCAGGTGGGGGCGCCTCGCAAGGTCGTCTCCGAGTCGCGCGAGCGCACCTTCGACGAGGACATCGCCGATCCCATGCGGTTGCGCGCGGCGCTCGAGCGGATGGCGGGCGAGCTGTGCGCGAGCCTCACCGCCAACGGACGGCGTGGACGCACGATCGGGATCAAGGTGCGTCTGGACGACTTCTCGACCGTCACCCGCGCGCACACACTGCCCGAGCCGACGAGCGACACCGCGCGGGTCACGGCGGTCGCGCTCGGACTGCTCGACGCCTACGCGCCGACTCGCCCTGTGCGGTTGCTGGGGGTGCGGGTTGCGGGACTTGCCGAGGCGCACACCGCCTCCACCGCCGAGCAGAGATAAAGGCACGGCCGATGACAAAGACCAGCTCGAGCTTCCCGTGTAGGGTTCAGCCATGCCCGTCATCGATGCTGGCAACGTGCAGTTGAGTTACGAGCGCAGCGGAGAGGGACCGCCGCTGCTGCTGATCATGGGCCTGTCCGGGACGCTGCTGCATTGGGGCGAGCCTTTGATGGAGGAGCTGCGCGGCGACTTCGACGTGATCGCCTATGACCACCGCGGCGTGGGGGCGAGCAGCCGTGTGGAGGCGCCCTTCTCGATCGCCGATCTTGCGCGGGACGCAGCGGGTCTGCTGGGCGCGCTGGGCGTGGAGTCCGCACACGTGATGGGCATCTCGATGGGTGGGATGATCGCTCAGGAGCTGGCGCTCGCGCGTCCCGAGCTGCTGCGTACGCTGACGCTCGGGTGCACCTATTGCGGCGGGCCGGAGAGCAACCTGCCTGCGCAGCCGGAGCTGGGTGCCGCGATCATGTCCGGCGATCGCGAGCGCGCGATCAGGGCGATGTGGGAGGCCAATGTCTCCGAGCACTTCGCGCGGGACGATGAGGCGTTTGCGCGCTTTCGCGCGATTGGCACCGAGCGGGCAGTGGCGGTGGCGGTGACGATGGAGCAGCTCTCGGCGATCACCCGCCACGACACGAGCGCACGATTGGGCGCCCTGGCGATGCCGACGCTAGTGGTGCATGGGACCGAGGACCGCATCATCCCCGTCGAGAACGGGCGTATCGTCGCCCGTCTGATCCCGCGGGCGCGCCTGGAGATTTGGCCCGACACCGGTCATCTGTACTTCTGGGAGCAGCCACAGCACTCGGCGGAGCTCTTGCGCGAGCACGCGCTGGTTCACGTCTAGCCGGTGAGCACGGCCCGCCCTTCGACACGGTGAGCACGGCCCGCCCCTTCGACATCCGGACGCGCGGAGCGAGACTCTCCGGCGAGGAGGCAGGAGAGGGACCTCCGGTGGTGCTGCTGCACGGGCTCACCGCCACGCGCCGCTACGTGGTGATGGGCTCACGCACACTGGAGCGCTCCGGATATCGCACCATCGCCTACGACGCGCGCGGGCACGGTCGCTCCGGTCCCGCGCCGGACCCTGCTGCCTATACCTATCCGCTGCTGGCCGAGGACTTAGAGGAGGTGCTGGATGAGCTCGAGATCGAGCGCGCGCTGCTCGCGGGCGCCTCGATGGGCGCGCACACGGCGCTGCGCTTCGCGTTGCTGCACCCCAAGCGGGTGGCAGCGCTAGGGCTGCTCACGCCGGCGTTCGACCCCCGAGACCAAGCGTCCGATGGACAAAGCGCCCCAAAGCCAACGGGCGGGGCCCAAGCCGCACCGCTGACCGCCAACGCCTATGACGTACTCGCCGAGGGCCTGCGCGCCGGCGGCATGGAGGGGTTCGTGCGTGCTTACGACTTCTCCATTGTGCCCGCCGAGTGGCGCGCGACCGTCGAGACGGTGGTGCGCCAGCGCCTCTCCCTGCACGAGCATCCAGAGGCCGTGGCGGACGCGATGGAAGCGGTGCCCCGCTCGCGGCCGTTCGAGGACATGGCCGAGCTGACGCGCATCGCCGCGCCGACGGTCGTCGTGGCCAGCCGCGACGAGGTCGATCCCGGTCACCCGCTGGCCCTGGCGGAGGAGTACGCGCGGCGCATTGCGGGCGCGGAGTTGAGGGTGGAGGAGGGAGGGCCGCCCGTGCGCTCTCCCATCGCCTGGCAGGGAGGTCAGCTGTCAAAGATTCTCGTCGAGCTCGCCGGCCGCGCTGACTTCGGTTGAGCGTCGGCCAAGGAGACCAGCGCCCCCACACGCCTGCCATACGTGATAACGTACGATCGTATGCCAGTCCGCGAGTGGGATGGAGCAAGTTATGACCGCATCTCCGGCGTGATGGCCGGGCTCGGCCTGAAGGTGCTCTCGCGGCTGAGCCTCAACGGCGATGAGACCGTGCTCGATGCGGGCTGCGGCTCCGGACGTGTCACCGAAGCGCTGATCGAGCGGCTGCCGTGGGGGAGGGTGATCGGACTCGACGCGTCCTCCTCGATGATCGAGGCCGCCAGGGAGCGACTCGGCCCCGACGCCGACGTACGCGTGGGCGACCTGCTGGAGCTCGAGCTCCAACGGCCGGTCGACGCGGTGTTCTCGACCGCCACCTTCCACTGGATCGCCGACCACGATCGCCTGTTCACGCGCCTGCGCGCCGCGCTGCGACCCGGTGGGCAACTCGTGGCGCAGTGCGGGGGCGAGGGCAACATCGACGAGCTGCGCGGCGTCGCAAACGAAGTGCTCGCGCGCGCCCCCTACACCGAGCACTTCCGCGACTGGCGCCCGCCATGGCATTACGCCGCGCCCGAGCGCACACGCGAGCGGCTGCTCGCGGCCGGATTCGCCGAGGCGGAGTGCTGGCTGACGCCGGCGCCGCAGCGACCCGAGCAGCCGCGCGAGTTCCTGGCGACGATCGTGCTGGGCCCCCACGTGCAGCGGCTGCCCGAGGGGTTGCGCGACTCGTTCATGGACGACGTGCTCGACGCGCTGGGCGAGCCGGTGGTCGTGGATTACGTGCGGCTGAACATCGACGCCACGGCCTGAGCGGAGCCTGACGCCCCCCACCTCGCGCAGGCCGCGAGCGCAGCCAGAGGAGCCTCAGGCGAGCGCCGCCGAATGCTGGCCCGGCGCGCCGCCGTTGGGCGCCGGCTCGTCGACCACGGCGCCGCGCAAGAGCGCCGCATAGCGCCCACCGAGCTCCAGCAGCTCGTCATGCGTGCCCCGCTCGACCAGGCGCCCGCCGTCGAGCACCAGGATCTGGTCGGCCTCGCGGATCGTCGAGAGGCGGTGGGCGATCGCGATCGTGGTGCGCCCGCGCGCGAGCTCGTCCAGCGCGCTCTGCACGGCGCGCTCGGTCTCGGTGTCCAGGGCGCTCGTCGCCTCGTCGAGGATCAGCACCGGCGGGTTGCGCAGCACGGTGCGCGCGATCGCGATGCGCTGCTTCTCGCCGCCGGAGAAGCGGTAGCCGCGCTCGCCGACCATCGTGTCGTAGCCCTGGGGCAGCGAGGCGATCAGCTCGTGGATCTGCGCGGCGCGAGCGGCTCCTTCGATCTCCTCGTCGCTTGCGGTGGCGCGCGCAAAGCGCAGGTTGTCCCGAATCGAGGCGTGAAACAGGTAGGTCTCCTGCGAGACCAGCCCCACGGTCGCGGCGAGCGAGCCGAGAGTCATCTGGCGGATGTCGACCCCATCGATCTCCACGGCGCCACGCTGGGGCTCGTACAAGCGCGCGACCAGATAGGCCATCGTGGTCTTGCCCGAGCCGGTCTCGCCGACGATCGCCGTGCGGGTGCCCGCGGGGATCGAGGCGTCGATTTCGCGCAGCGTCCACGGGGCGCCCTCTTCGTAGGCGAACCACACGTCGCACAGGCGCACGTCGCCGCGCACTCCCTCCAGCACACGCGCGTCGGGTGCTTCCTGGATATCCACGGGCAGGTCGAGATACTCGAAGATGCGCCCGAACAGCGCGAGCGAAGTCTGAACTTCCACGCCGACCGAGAGCAGCGACTGGATCGGGAACAGCACGCGCGTCTGCAGCGTCGTGAACGCGACCACGGTGCCGATCGAGATCGCGTTCGAGCCGTGCGCGAGGCTCCAGCCGGCGAACCAGTAGACGAGCGCGGGCATCACCGCGAAGCTGATCTGCACCGAGGCCATCCGCCAGCGGCCGGCCATCCGCGCGCGCACCTCAAGGTCGGCCAGCTGGCGCGACTCGCCCGCGAAGCGCTCCACCAGCTCGGGCGAGCGGCCCATCGTCTTGCCGAGCAGGATGCCCGACACCGACAGCGACTCCTCCACCAGCGTCGAGATGTCGGCCAGACGCCCCTGGCGCACGGCGGTGATGCGCTTGCGCTCCTCGCCCACACGGCGCGTGAGCCACACGAAGAACGGCAGCAGCGCGAGCGAGAACGCAGCGAGCTGCCAGTCGAGCAGCACCATCGCGACGACCACCGCCACGACCGTCGTGACGTTCTGCACGATCGAGGTGGCGGTCGAGGTGACGACGTTGTCGATCCCGCCGATGTCGTTGGCGATCCTCGACTGCACCTCGCCCGTGCGCGTGCGCGTAAAGAAGGCGAGCGACATACGCTGCAAGTGGGCATAGACGGCGGCGCGCAGGTCGTGCATCACCTGCTGGCCCACGAGGTTCGAGATCCACGTCTGCGCGACGCCGAGCGCACCGGTCATGATCGACAGCGCGATCATCCCGGCGACGAGCAGCGTCAGTTCGCGCGTGTCCTTGTTGGGCAGCGCATTGTCGAGGATGCGCCGCAGCAGGAACGGGCTGATGACCCCGAGCCCGGCGGCCAGGAAAATCAGCGTCAACAGGCCGCCCAGGCGTACCCGGTAAGGCCTGAACAGTGCCGCGATTCGTCTCAGCGAGGCAGGCGCGGCGGGCAGGTCCTCAACATCGGGGCCCGTGCGCATCGCGCGGCGGCCTTCGCCAAAGCGACCCCCTCCTTCTCCATGATGGCTCATGGTCGACGACTGCCTGGGTCATCGGTGGGGCGAGCGATCATCAGGACGACTGTATCGGCCCCGCGCCGCGGCTCGGGGCCGCCGGGGCGGGCTCGCGATGTCAGGACCCGCTCGACCCCGCCGGCGACCCAGCTCGCCCCCGCGGCCCCGGCGTCACTACGCTTATGACGTGAACCTGCTGGCGAGCGAGATCCGCGTGCTGGGGTGTCTGCTGGAAAAGCAGCGCACCACACCCGACGCCTACCCGCTGTCGTTGAACGCGCTGCGCCTGGCCTGTAACCAGTCGACGAGCCGCGATCCGGTGGTGGACTACGACGACGGGGTGCTCCGCGACGCGCTGCACCGCCTGGAACGGCGCGGCTATACGCGGCTGGCCTCGGGGGCCGGATCGCGGGCGCCGAAGTACCGGCACCTGCTGGCCGAGGCCCTGCCGATGCCCGACGACGAGCAGGCGCTGTTGTGCGTGCTGATGCTGCGCGGCGCGCAGACTCCCGGCGAGCTCAAGCAGCGCGCCGACCGGCTGCATCAGTTCGGCAGCCTCGACGAGGTCCACGAGGCTCTTGCCCGACTGATCGACCGCGGGCTCGTCGCCGTCCTGGAGCGCCGGCCGGGCCAGAAGGAGGAGCGCTACCGGCAGCTGCTGGGGGAGGGGGCGGAGGACTCCTCGGAACCTATGCCCCTGCGCCCCTCCGTGGACGCCTTGCCGGTGGGCGGGCCAGCCGCGGCGCCTCTCAGCGCTGCCGGCCTCGAGCAGCGCGTTGCCCGCCTGGAGCGAGAAGTCGCCGAGCTGCGCGCCGCGCTTGGCTCCGCGTCAACCGTCGAGTCGCCTATCGACGCGGAGCCCTCTCCGGAGGCGCCCGGCCGCGAGCCATGGTCCGAGGCTCACTCATGATGGCCGTTCACCTGCTTGCCTCCGTCTCGGACACCGCCACCGGCGTGGGCATCCCGGTGGCGATCGCCGCGGGGCTGGTGTCGTTCCTCTCGCCCTGCGTGCTGCCACTGGTGCCCGGCTATCTCTCGACGGTGATCGGCGTGGCGCCCGCGGACATCAAGGACACGAGCACGCGGCGGGTGCTCGTGCCGAGCCTGCTGTTCATCGCGTCCTTCTCGCTGATCTTCATCCTGCTCGGGCTCTCGGCGACGGCGCTCGGGTCCACGCTGAACACTCACAAGGCCACGCTCGAAAAGGTCGGAGGCGTCCTGATCGTGCTGATGGGCGTGGTCTTTCTCGCGACACCCTTCGTGAACCGGCTGAACTTCCAGTGGCACTCGGAGTCGCTCATGCGCCTGGCCGGCCGGGGCGGTCCGATGGTCGCCGGCGCGGCATTCGCGATCGCCTGGACGCCATGCACCTCGATCACGCTCGGCGCGATCCTCACGCAGGCAGCGATCTCAAGCTCCGCGGCACACGGGGCGCTGCTGCTGGCCTTCTACTCCGTCGGGCTGGCGATCCCGTTCCTGCTGATCGCGCTGGCCTTCGAACGCATGAGCAATGCGCTGACGGTCGTCAAGCGCCATTTCCCGGTGATCATCGCCACCGGTGGGATTGTGATGATCGGCCTGGGACTGCTGATCCTCACGGGGGAGTTCACGATGCTGAACGCCAAGGCAAACGTGCTGCTTCAGGGCACCGGGCTGGACGTCTCGAGCATCTGAGCCTTCCGCTCTCTGTAGCGCCGTTCCCAGGCCTGCTGGTTGCGCTTGGCATCCAGCACGAAGGGTGAGATCGCGATCGCTTTGACGATCAGACGGTTGATCAGCGAATCGGGGAAGGGCAGTGGGCGCAGCACGTCGACGAACAGCACCACGCGCGTCTCGTCGGTGTCGTTCCACACCTCGTGGTTGAAGGTGTCGTCGAAGACCATGCTCTGACCCTCCTCCCAGTGGCGGATCTCCTCGCCCACGCGGATGCGGCACTGTTCGGCCTCGCGGGGCACGATCAGGCCGAGGTGGTAGCGCAGCACACCTTTGTAGGGGCCGCGGTGGTCGAGGATGTGCTTGCGCGGAGAGAGGATCGAGAGCATCGCCGTGGTCATCCCCGGGATTTCGCGCATCAGCGCGGCTGTGCGCGGGCACATCTCCACGCCGAGATCGGCCTGAAAGCCGTAGCCGTAGATGAAGAACGTCTTCCAGCGGTCGTCGTCGGTGATCTCGATCTGGTCCTTGGAGATGTCCTGGAAATTGGGCAGCGCCTCGCGGTCCTCCAGCACGCCGAGCAGCTCCTCGCGGATCGTCTCCCAGTTGCGCTCCACGTGCGCCACCCAGGGGAAGCGCTCCAGCGGAAAGAACGTCTCATCGCCCACGAGCGAGCGCCGGCCGATGAAACGCTCGATCGGGGCGAGGATGCGTTCGCCGACCGCGATCGTCCAATCGACAGTGCGTTCCCACAGCGACTTCTGCATGCGTACCTCCTCAGGTGACGCTCATATCGAAAGTCTCAGGGTAGACGTCGGTTGAGATGTTGGTACTCGCCACGCCGCATGCGGCGTGGCGGGAGGCCGCACATGTGCGGCCTCCACCGGCCGGCACATGTGCCGGCCGGTCGGCTGGCGCATGCGCCAGCCGAAACAACCCAGCGGCCTTTGTCTTACGCCGCCTCGCGCAGGGCCGCCAGCTCCGGCGACTCCGCGAGCTTCTTCAGCGCGCGCTGCTCCAGTTGTGAGGCCCGCTCGGCGGAGAAACCGAGGCGCTTGCCGATCGCGGTGAGCGTCTGGGGCTCCTCGCGGCCGGTGCCGAAGCGCAGCGTCAGCACGGTCCGCTCGGTGTCCGGCAGCGAGGCGATCGCGCGGTGCACGATGCGCTCGCGCTCGTTCTCGTAGGCGATTTCCTCGGGTGCCTCCTGCTCGGCGGGCAAAAGGTCGCCAAGCGCGGTGTCGCCGTCTTCGCCGACCTGCTGGTCGAGGCTGACGAGCGCGTTGCGCTGGTGGCGCACTTCTTCGACCTGCTCCAGCTCCAGCCCCGTCTCGAGCGCCAGCTCCTCGTTGGTGGGCTCGCGACCGAGGCGCACGGACAGCTCGCGCTCGACCCGGCCGACCTTGCGCGAACGCTGGGCGACGTGCACGGGCAGGCGAATCGTGCGGCCCGAGTTCTCGAGGCCCCGCTGGATCGCCTGACGGATCCACAGCGTGGCGTAGGTGGAGAAGCGAAAGCCCTTGCGCCAGTCGAACTTCTCGCTGGCGCGGATCAGGCCGAGCATCCCCTCCTGCACGAGGTCCGCCAGGGGCAGCCCCTGGTTCTGGTAGCGCCGGGCATTGGATGCGACGAGGCGCAGGTTAGAGTTGATCATCAGTTCCTTGGCGTGCAGGTCGCCGCGCTCGATGCGCTGGGCCAGTTCGAGCTCCTGGGCGGGGGTCAGCAGCGGGTAGCGCCGCGAGTGCGCGAGCAGCTGGTCGACCGACTCGGGGATGAAGCTCTCGGCGGCCGCCGCCGCCAGCTCGAGGGCGCCGCGGCGCGCGGCTGCTCTCGACGGCGTCCGTCGGCAGGAATCCACGGACTCGGCGGGGAGCGCAGGGGACTCCGGCGCCGCGCTCTCGGTGGCGTCCACGGGGTCCAGCTGGGGGAGATGAGTGATGTTGTCTGCCATGAGTGGTCCTTCTGAGGGAGAGGGTCGCGGGCTCGGCCCGCCGGCCCAGAGCCGGTCGAGCCGTCCTTTGACCGAATGAAGAGGATCCGTTTCGCCGGCTCGCACCGATCCACCGACCTCTAATCCGATGCTTGGAGTCGGGATTTTAAACCATGTTAGTTGCGTTGTCAACCATTCTTACTGGAGCAGCGTGGACGGGTCGACCTTCCAGAACGTATACGCGCGGATTGGGAGCCCACCCGCTCCGCACTCACGCTCGCGGTGCTTAATCGGCTGCTTTTTGCGTGTACCCGCTTTCTCCTTCCCAAAGCCCACGAATGGCCCAGAAGTTGCTGTATCTTGCGGCCATCCTGCGGCTGATCGCGCGAGAGTGGGGACGCATCGGTTGCCTGGGATTCGGCGGCCCGCCCGCGCACATCGCGATGCTGCGGCGTCTGTGCCTGGAGCGGGGGTGGTTGACCGAGGAGGAGTTCGAGCACGCGGTGGCCACCTGCAACCTGCTGCCGGGCCCCGCCTCGACGCAGCTGGCGATCTTCTGCGCCTGGCGTGTGGCCGGCCCCGCTGGCGCGCTCGTGGGGGGCGTGGCGTTCATCGCGCCGGGCCTGCTCGCGGTGCTGGCATTGGCGAGCGTGTTTCTGGCTCCCCACCCGCCCAATGGGTGCTCGGCGCGGGCGCCGGCGCGGGGGCGACAGTCGCCGCGGTGGCCGTGCAGGCCGGGTTGGACTTGCGCCGTCGAGCCTTGCGCGCTCGCCGGGCCGCGCCCGGCGGTTGCGCTGGGCGATCTACGCCGGTTCGGAGCATTCGCGGCGGCGGTGCTCGGCGCCTGGGTGGTGCTTGTGCTGTTGGGCTGCGGTCTGGCCGAGTTGGCACTGCGCCGAGGCTCGCTCGCTGCGCTGAGCGCCGCGTCGGTAATCGGCCCCCGACCGACGTTGCGCAGCCTGGCGTCCCTGCTGCATTGGCCGCGACCGTCACTCGCTTTGGCTGCCGTCAGCGTGGGCACCGGTGGCCTGGGTGCACTCGCCTGGACCTCGCTGAAGGTCGGAGCGCTGTCCTACGGCGGCGGCTTCGTGATCATCCCGCTGATGCGCGCCGACGCCGTGCACGTCTATCACTGGATGACCAGCGCACAGTTCCTCGACGCTGTCGCGCTGGGCCAGGTCACGCCCGGACCGGTGACACATACGGTCGCGGTGGTCGGCTACGCCGCGCACGGCCTCGGCGGCGGGCTGCTCGCGGCACTGGTGGCGTTCGCGCCGTCCTTCGCCTTCATCCTGCTGGGCGCGCGTCACTTCGAGGGGCTGCGCGGCGATGCGCGTGCGCGTGCCTTCCTCGACGGCGCCGGCCCGGCCGCGATCGGCGCGATCCTCGGATCGGCCATTCCTCTGGCTCTGACCCTGACCGAGGGCTGGCAGGTGGCGGTCCTCGGTGCGGCGGCGCTGGCCCTGTTCGGACTGCGTCGCCCGGTGCCGCTCACGATCCTCCTCGCCGCCCTTGCGGGGAGCATTGTCGTGCTCGCAGGCGGGCCCGTACCTCACTAGGCGTCGCGCTCGCGGACACTGAGGTGTCGGCGTTCGTCGGTGGGCACGACGAACAAGGCCCGAAACGGCCGATTCCACATAGGACGAACGTAACCGGCTTACTTGATCTGAGCACCGCCGTACATACGACAGTCGTCCAACCCGGACGACTGTTGCGCTGGCTCCCCTCCGATAGGAGCCGAACAGCTCATGTGGATACCTCGGAGAGACAACCGGACTCTGCCGGTGCGCTCGCGGTGGCTCAGAGCCCAGCGACGAAGCCGATCGCGCTCCCGCTCCCCGAGCCCACCTCGCCGCGCGAAGTTCTCGATGTGCCCGACTTCATCCCCCTGAGCACGCCCCCGGCGAGCGTGCCGGCGCCCTCGCCGCAGGCCCCGATCGGCGAGGCGCTGCTCGCGGCCGAGCTGATCGACCGCCAGACGCTCGACTGGGCGCTCGCGCGCCAGGCCGAAACGGGCGCGCGCATCGGGCGCATCCTGCAGGCGGCCGAGCTCGTGCACCGCCTCGATCTGCATCGTGTGCTCGGCGAGCAGTGGGGTCTGGAGTTCGTCGACCTGTTGCGGGCGTCCAGTCGACGAGGAGCTCGTGCGCTGCTTCGATCCGGAGGCAGCTGCTCGTCGAGGGCTGGATCCCCGTGGCGCGCGAGGGCGAGCGCCTGATCGTGGCCACCTGCGAACCGCCGACGGGCAGGCTGCTCGACAGCCTGCGCGAGCACCTGGGGGGGCTGGAGTCCGTCGTGCTGCGCAGCACGACGCCGCTCGATATCGAGCGCACGGTGGCGCACTGCTTTCGCGAGCACATCGCGCGCCACTCCACCGAGCGGCTTTTGTCGCGCCGCCCGGAGCTCTCGGCGGCCGGCGGGTTCTCGCGCGGGCAGAAGCTGTGGATCGCGCTCATCTTGGCGATGACCGCGATCGGCGTGGTGCTCAACTGGCAGTACACCGCCTCGGCGTTCGTGGTGGCCGCGAACGTGACGTTCCTGTGCGCCGTGAGCTTCAAACTCGTGGCCTGTCTGGTTGGAGCGATCGCCGGTCCGCGCAAGGCAGAGGACGAGGTCGAGCGCGACGACCGCCGACTGCCGCACTACACGGTGCTCGTGCCCGCCTACAAGCGAGGCGAACGTGATCGGCGGGCTGATGGCCAACCTCGCGGCACTCGACTACCCCGTGGAGAAGCTCGAGATCCTCGTCCTGCTGGAGTCAGACGACGAGGAGACGATCGCCGCCGCGCGCGCGGCGCGTCCGCCCTCGACGGTGCGCCTGGTGGTGGTGCCCGACGCGCAGCCCAAGACGAAGCCCAAGGCGTGCAACGTGGGCCTCTTCCTGGCGCGCGGGGAGCTGCTGGTGATCTACGACGCCGAGGACCGCCCCGAGCCCCAGCAGCTGCGCAAGGCCGTGGCCGCGTTCGAGCGTGCGGGCGAGAAGACCGTGTGCGTGCAGGCCCGCCTGCGCTACTGGAACCACGCGACGAACCTGCTCACGCGGATGTTCGCGCTGGAGTACGGCTACTGGTTTGGGACGATGCTGCCGGGCCTCGACCGCCTGCGCCTGCCGATCCCCCTCGGCGGGACCTCCAATCACTTCCGCGTCGAGGCATTGCGTGGGCTCGTGGGGTGGGACCCGCATAACGTCACCGAGGACGCCGACCTCGGGCTGCGCGCCGCCGTGGAGGGCTATCGCGTGGGCGTGATCGACTCCGACACCGAGGAGGAGGCGTGCGCGGAGGTGCGCCCCTGGATCCGCCAGCGCACGCGCTGGATCAAGGGCTACATGCAGACGGCGCTCGTGCACACCCGCTCGCCCCGGCGCCTTGTGCGCCAGGTGGGGCTGCGCGAGACCTTCGGCTTTTTGCTGCTGATCGCCGGTACTCCGCTCACGTTCCTGCTCGCGCCGGTGATGTGGGTCGGCACCGCCGCCTGGTACGCCTTCGGCGAGCCGCACCTGCCGCTGGTCAACTCGGGGGTCTTCTGGACGATCGCCCTGGTCAACCTGATCGCCGGCAACGGGGTGATGATCGCGCTGAACCTGCTTGGCGCCGTGCGCTGCCACGGCTGGCGCTCGGCGCCCTATGCGCTGCTCAACCCTTTCTATTGGGTGCTGCACTCGATCGCTGCCTGGCGCGCGCTAGTGCAGCTGATCCGCAACCCCTTCTACTGGGAGAAGACCCCGCACGGGCTGGACCACGGAGCGCCTGGCAGGCCGGGGTTAGGGGAGGTGCTCGAAGCGGGCGCCGTCGTGGGCGGGCGCTCGGCAGTGCCGGGATGAACAGGCGCCTCGGCCGGCGCACGGCAGCCCGGGACAAGCAGGCGCCATCGGCCTGCGCACCAAGGTCTCTCAGGATGAGCCGATCTCAGCGCTGCTCTGCCGCGTCAGCACCCGTCTGGGTGGTGAAGACCGATGCGCCGCCGCCAGCGAGCACCCGGCGCGTGAGCGCCGGCAGCAAGAGCCGCGCGCAGGCGGCCAGGTAATAGGGGCGAGGCACATAGCGCTCTGCGCACCCGCGCAGGCCGGCATCGAGGATCGCCTCGGCGGCGTTCTCGGGCGTGGAGACGATCCAGCGCGTGGCGGCGCGCGCGAGCAGCTCGCGCGCGGGGAACCCTTCGGTGGCGATGAAGCCGGGCAGCACCACGCCGACGTGTACGCCGTTGGGGCGCTCCTCTCCGTAGAGGGCGTCGCTCCAGCCGGCGAGCGCGAACTTGGCGGCAGAGTAGGCGCCCGCGCCGGGGCGCGCCACGCGCGAGGCCGTCGAGGCAACGTTGACGACCGCCGAGGGCGCGCTCGCGCGCAGCATCGGCAGCAGCGTCTCGGTGAGGCGCACGACGGCGTCGAAGTTGAGATCCATCGTGCGCCGGACGTTGGCGTAGCCGCCGTCGGCGAACGTCGAGCGCCACGACGCCCCGGCATTGTTCACGAGCAGCGTGAGGCGCGTGTGGTGGGAGCGGACATGCTCAAGTACGCGCGCGGGCGCATCCTCTTCGGTGAGGTCGGCGGCGATGAAGCTCGTGGGCACCCCCAGTTCTCCGGCGAGCCGCTGCAGACGCTCTTCGCGACGTGCCACCAGCACGAGCTGGGTGCCTGGCTCGCGCGCAAGGCGCCGGGCGGTAGCCTCGCCGATGCCGCTGGAGGCGCCGGTAATGAGGGCCACCAGTGGCCGGCCCGGTCCGGAGATCAGGCTCTCCTGCTTTGAGGCGCGGCGCACCATCACGCCCACCCACGTCCGGCAATCTGGCGGCCCGCGATCGGGGGTCGCCGCACGATCACACTCGCTCCCGGAGGAGTCGAGCCGGCCCCGATTGACGATCGCCGCGCGCCATTGGCACTCCGCCGGGCCGTGCTCGGCCGCTACTGCTCGCGCAGCGCGCTCGCGCCCAGTGCGGCGGCGGCAAGCGCGGTGCCGGTCACAAGGACGCTGGCGAACTTGGGCAGGTACCCACGGCGTCCACCGGCGATCCCGGCCACGGCATCCGCCACGTCGCAGGCCAGACCGGCGGTAAGCCACTGGCGCTGCGTATCGCCCTCGCTGCTGAGCGCACCGTAGGCCAGCGCGATGTCGCGCGCGCCAAACAGCCGCGCCAGATAGGGCGCCTGAGGGTTGGCGTTCGAGTCCAGCCCGAACAGCTTCCCGGCTGGGCGGGGCGTCAGCCACGAGGCAGCGCCGACGGCGATCCGCAGGCCCGCGAGGGCGTTGATGAGATTCGAGCGGTTCATGGGCCGGGACCATATCGCAAAACCTCCGCCCGCGGGCAACGACGGTGTCGATGTGCGCCGTCGAGCTTCCGCATTCGCAGAACGACCGAAATCGTGAATAGTTCACAAGACTTGACGAAACCAGCGCCCGTGGATAGGGTGCCCCCGTTCAGTCGTCCAATATCTCGTAGAGTGGAAGGATCCCGTGAAATGCGACAGTCGCACCCAAGGCTCGGCAAGGCGAGGACGGCACCAGTTGCCGCGCTGATGGTAATGGCCATCGTTCTCGTGGCTGTAGCAGGCACAGCATCGGCGGCACCACCGCGCTATCACAGTTCCCGAGCGTGGCTGGCTGCCCATGGGATCCTCGAGCAAGAACCACACAAGGAGCTACCCATGACGCGCATCGCGATCGCGGGTGGCAGTCAGATATCGATCGAGCAGGCTCCGTGGCAGGTCGCGGTGCTCACACTGTTTCCAGTGGAAGAAGGTGGAGAAGTGGTCGGATTTGGGTTGGACTTGTGCGGGGGTGCGATTCTCAATGAACGCGAAATCCTCACCGCGGCCCATTGTATGTTCGACCCGATAACCCAGACTCGCCTGCCTGCCGAAGACGTCGCCGTCCTGGCGGGGGTGTCGGACTTGGAAGCAGAACACGAAGAACATGCGCAGTTCCAGGAAGCAGGGAGCCTCCGCATACACCCGTACTACGGCTATTCGACAGGAGCATCTGCCGATGACGTGGCCGTAGTAACACTGTCCAACGGACTGTCGCTCAGCTCGACCCCCGGTAGCGCGGTGGATTCCATCGGAATGATCTCAGCAGGTACCAGCCCGCCTGAAGGCCTCCCCGTCAGTCTCACCGGCTACGGACAGGAGAATCCGGATACAGAACTCGACGGCACGCTGAACTCCATCGGCATGACTCTTGGATTCAGTCGGCGGTGCGGCGGCGAAGCCGACGCAGTGTTTCTGTGTGCGAGCGCGTCGACAGGTTCCGGGTGCTTTGGCGACAGTGGCAGCGGGCTTACCACGACGGGGGCTACGCCAGCGCTCGTCGGACTGATAGACACCGTCTCTGAAGTCTCCGGCGAATTTTGCCGCGCCAGTTCAACCAACGGCTTTGTGAATCTCGCCGCGCCCGAGATCAGGGGTTTCATCGAAGGCGAACCGACCCCACCTGAAGCCCCGCGCGGCGGGAACGGGATCGAAGTGAGCGGTGTGCCGAAGGTAGGACATGCCCTCGCTTGCCAGCCCGGAAGCTGGAGCAACCAGCCCACGATCACCTATCTGTTCACCGACAGTGTGAGCGAGTCGGTCCTGCAGTCGGGCCCGTCGTCCACCTACCAGTTGGCAGCAGGCGACGTCGGGCGCACCATCTTCTGCGAAGTGCGGGCCGCCAATGCCGGGGGCACGGGAGTGGTACGGACAACCTCGCTGCGCGCGATCGAACCGGCGCCGCCCACTTCTCCGCCTCCCGCCCCATCGGCACCCGCACCGACGGTGGCGCCGCCCGCGAATGGCACCACGACAGGAGGCGGGGCCACCCCTCCACCCCCTGCAGGCGGGGTCGAAGCAGCGGTCGCCCACAACGAACACGTGGCCCTCCTCGGCAAGATTCTCGTCGAGCAGAGCAGCGGAATGGCCTCGGCAAAGCTCGACTGTGGAGAACTCGAAGGCTGTAACGGCGTTCTGGTGCTGACGGCCAAACACACGGTCAGGCTCAGGGGCGGCAAGAAGACATCACGCACCGTGGCGATCGGCACCGCCAACTTCTCCATGACGGTGGGCGAGACGGGCGCCGTGAAGATCCATCTCAATGCCATCGGCCGCGCGCTTCTGAGCGCCGCACACGGCCACCTGCTCGCGAGGCTGGCGATCGAGGTGATCGAAGTCCCCACCCAGACCGACGCCGTGCAGCTCGTGGCGCAGCAGACGGGCCACGGTTCGCACAGGGGGAAGGGGTAGGCTCAGCCCGCGGGGATACCAACGGCGACCACGTCGAGCACGCCCTCAAGCGGCGTGAAGTCATCCGGGTTGCGCGTATACAGCGCGAGGCCCCTCGCCAGCGCGATGGCGGCGATCAGCAGGTCGACCGCGCGCTGGCCCCGCGCCTTGCGCCCGGTGCTCACCGCCGCGGCGTAGATACGCCCGTAGGCCCGTGCGGCGGCGACGTCGAATGGGAGGGGGTCGAAGGTAGCTTCGGCTCGCTGCAGGCGTTCCTGGCGTCGGGCTCGCTCCTGAGCGTCCTCGGTGGCGTGCGGGCCGGCGGTCAGCTCGGCCATCGTGATGGCCGACACGGCCAGCGTCTCGGGCAGGTCAGATGGCGCCAGACGGCCGAGGTCGATCACCACGGATGTGTCGAGCAGGCCGCGGGCGTGCCGTGGGGAGGCGGGTGCAACAGCGGACAACGCGGCCGTCGCGGGCGATGTGGAATCAGGCACGGGGTGTGGCGTCCTGATCGAGCACGCGGTCGACGTCGGCGCGGAAGCGCACGGGGTCGATCTCTGCCGCGCCGGCGAACGCCGCAAGCACGACGGCCGCCGGCACCAGGCGCCGACGAGGCAGGGGTGTCAGCTCGCCCACGGGGGTGCCGTTGCGGGTGACGAGGAACATCTCCCCGCCGTCCAGCTCTCGCATTATCTCGCCGCTGTCGTTGCGCAGCTGGCGCTGGGTGATCTCGCGTGCCATGCCGTCGAGTGTAGCACGAGTGCTACCGGGTGGTGGAAGAAGCGTTAATGGGGTCATGCTTTCTCTTTCCGACCTCGCCCACCAGGCGGGACAGCCCCGGCGTACATGCGGGCACGCCGCACCTGGACAGCCGGGGGCGGCGCGCCCTGTAAATCTCCACTTCGCGGCTCCCTCGGCGGCCGGATGGCCGCCTCCTTAAGAATGCTTTCGCGCGGCCCACCCGACGCTGTAGTCTCATCCGATGGAGTCGTCCACCCGGCTGCCGGCCGAGGGGTACCAGCTGAAGGGGATATCCCCGCGCGCGTTTCAGCACCCGGCCGACCGCGCGGCGACGGCGGCGCTCGCGTCGATCCCCTATCTGGACACGGTCGTGCGCAAGCTAGTCGAGCTGGGCTACGAGCGCGCGCTGCGCCAGAGCTACCTGGGTTCCTCGGTGCGGCTCTCAGAGGAGCAGTTGGGGGACGTGTGGCGCGAGCATGCCATCGCCTACACGACGCTCGACATGGCCGAGGTGCCGGACCTGTATCTGACCCAGTACTCCTCGCCCAACGCGCTCGCGATCGGCTCGGCGCGGCCGATCGTCGTCGTGCAGTCAGAGCTCGTCGGCCTGCTCGACGCCGGGCAGCGCCGCGCGGTGTTCGCGCACGAGGCCGCGCACATCCTCGCCGACCACCAGCTCTACCGCACGGCGCTCTACATCCTCCTGCTGCTCACCCGCAGCTCGCGTCTGCTCTTGCCGCTCGCGCCCGTGCGCACGGCGCTTTTGGAGTGGGAGCGCGCGACCGAGCTCTCCGCCGACCGCGCCGCGGCGCTCGTCACGCGCGACCCGCTCACGGTGTGCCGCACGCTGATGTGCCTCGCCGGCGGGGCGATGGTCGAGGAGCTCGACCTCGACGCCTTCATGCGCCAGGGCCTCGACTACACCGAGGCCGGGGGCCTCGAGCGCCTCACGCGCCTCTTGATCGACATGGGCGTCAGCCACCCGATGCCCGTCAAGCGCACGCACGAGCTGATGCAGTGGGTGCGCTCGGGCGAGTTCGACCGGATCGTCTCCGGCGAGTACCCCACGCGCGACGAACCGCTCGACCCGCGCGCCGAGAGCAGCGACGCCGTCTCCCACTACGCCGAGCGCTTCCGCGAGGCCTTCCGTGACGCCGGCGAGTCGATCAATTCGGTCGGGCAGGAGCTAGCGGGTTGGCTGCGAGGGAGTGAGGAGGGGGAGGAGTCGGAGTAGGGGACCACTTCCCCTGCCCGTAGCGCGCCAGCTCCAGCCGCGCGACGACGCCGCGGTGTACCTCGTCGGGTCCGTCGGCCAGGCGCAGCGCGCGCGCCACGATCCACGCCGCCCCCAACGGAAAGTCGTCGCTGAGCCCGGCGCCGCCGTGCAGCTGCATCGCCATGTCGACCACGCTCTGGGCCATATTGGGCACGGCGACCTTGATCTGCGACACCGCCCCGAGCGCCTGCGGTGACTTCTGGTCGACCAGCCACGCCGCGTGCAGCACGTGCAGGCGCGCCTGGTCGATCGCGATGCGCGCGTCGGCGATCCGTTCGCGGTTGCCACCCAGGTTCGCCAGCGGCTTGCCGAAGGCGTTGCGCGCGCTCGCGCGCTGACACGCGAGTTCCAGCGCCAGCTCGGCGAGGCCGATCAGGCGCATACAGTGGTGGATGCGCCCCGGCCCCAAGCGCGCCTGGGCGATCGTGAAGGCCTCGCCCGGCCCGCCGATGATCGCCTCGCGCGGTAGACGCACGTCGGTGAAGCTCACTTCGCCGTGCCCGCCGGGCGCGTCGAAGAAACCCATCGTGGTGAGCATCCGCTCGACCTTCACGCCCGGGGAGTCCAGCGGCACGAGCACCATCGAGTGCTGGTGGTAGCGGTCGGCCTGGGGGTCGGTCAGCCCCATGAAGATCCCCACCTTGCACTGGGGGTGCCCGACGCCCGTGCTCCACCACTTGTGTCCGTCGAGCACCACCTCCTCGCCCTCGACGCTCGCCGTGGCCTGCATGTTGGTCGCGTCCGAGGAGGCCACGCCGGGCTCGGTCATGCAGAAGGCCGAGCGGATCTCCCCGGCGAGCAGCGGCGTGAGCCACTGCTCGCGCTGGGCGGGCGAGCCGAAGTGCAGCAGCACCTCCATGTTGCCCGTGTCGGGCGCGTTGCAGTTGAACACCTCGCTCGCGATCAGCGAGCGGCCCATGCGCTCGGCCAGCGGTGCGTACTCGACGTTCGCCAGTCCCGCGCCGTGGGTGTGTTCGGCGGCGCCCTCCCCGGCGGGGCAGGAACAGGTTCCACAGGCCCTCCGCCTTGGCCTGGGACTTCAGCTCCTCCACGAATGGCGCCACCACCCATGGGTCCGCCAGCGCGAGCTGTTCGCGGTGGTGGGCCTCCTCGCGTGGGGTTATCCGCTCGGAGATGAACGCGTCAACCCGCTCCAGCAGCTCCCGCGTGCGGGCGGAGGGAGCGAAGTCCATCAGCGGCCCGCCATTCCCAGACGAGGCTCCACGACGGCAGAGCACCGGCCGTGCGGCGCCGCGTCCGCTGGGATGACCACGCCCGCGGGCATCAGCCCGCGTCCGGCCCCTGGGTAAGGACCATCTCGCCGAGCAGGTCGAGCCCCAGATCGAGCACCACCTTGCCGAGCGCCTCGCGCCGTTCGATCGCTAGCAATGCGTCGGCGGCCCGCTCGAGCGGGTAGCGCGCGCCCACGATCGGCGCCACGGTGTCCGCTGCTCGATCATGCGCCTGCAGTGCCGCGCCGATCTCGCGCGTCTCCTTTGCGTGGCTCATCGCCCAGTGCCCCCAGCCGGCGCCGATCGACCTCGGTGTTGTTGAGCAGCAGGCGGTTGACCTTCACCTCGGGGATCGCTCCGCCGGTGAAGCCCACGACGACTACGCGTCCGTTCTCGCGCAGCGAGCGCAGGCTGTCGGTGAAGCGATCGCCGCCCACTGGGTCGAGCACCACATCGACGCCGCCGCCGGAGATGGACTTGGCCTCGTCCTTCCACGGACCGTCGGAGCGCAGCACGTGGTCGGCGCCGGCCTGCTCGGCCACGCGCTGCTTCTCATCGCTGGAGACGACCGCGATGGTCTTGGCACCAAGCCCCCGCGCGACCTGCAACGACGCGGTGCCCACGCCCCCCGCGGCGCCGTGCACGAGCACCGTCTCGTCCTCCTGCAGGCGCCCGCGCATCGCCAGCGAGAAATAGGCCGTGTGGTAGTTGAGAATCAGCGCCGCGCCCTGCGCGAAATCGAGCGCGGGGGGGAGGGGGAAGGTGAAGAACTCCGGCGCCACCACCCTCTCGGCGAAGGCACCCAGCCCGCAGAAGGCGGCCACGCGGTCGCCCTCCTTTACCGAGGAGCCGGCGGGGGCGCTGAGCACGACGCCGCCCACCTCGCTGCCGGGCACGAACGGGAGGGGCGGCTTGAGCTGGTAGAGCCCGCGCGTCTGCAGTAGCTCGGGGAATGACACGCCGGCGGCGTGCACCTCGATCGTCACGCCCTCGCCGGGCGTCAGCGGGTGCGCGGGGTCGGGCTCGGGCACCTCGGCTAGGCGCAGCGCGCTCTCGGGGCCGGACAGCTCGACTATCTGGAGTGCTTTCACGGACGTATTGGGATGGGGCTCAGGTGGCGCTCGGGTTCAGGTGCTCCGGCGGGCTGGGTTGATGCTCGATGCTCGGACGGAGCTCGGGTGTCGGGTGTCTTCAGGTCAAAGGCTCAGGTGGTCTGCCAGTCGGCCAGGGTCAGCAGCGTACGGGAGCTGACCCCGGAGCCGACCAGTATGCACGTGTGCCCGGCGCGACGCCACGTCACCAGCGTCGCGCCGCCCGAGCGCAGCACCTGAAATCGCACCCCGTGCCACGTCGCCGCGTGACCGACCGTGGGAACCACGAGCGCCGGGCCGCCCACGATCGAATACCCGATCTGGCGCCGCGCGCCCGCCCGGGTGGATGAGTAGAAGACGGTCGTCACCATACGTCCCCCCAGCGTGTCGACGCGAGCACCCGCGGCGTGCCAGCCAAAGCGCGCACCCCAGTACGGGTAGGTGATGCCCGCGGCCGAAATCGCCAGACGCCCCGGCGCGCTCGTGGACTCGCCTGGCGCGCTCTGTGTGGCCGGGCGCTGTGTGAGGGCCGAGGCCTGGAGCACCGTCGGCGCGCTCTCGCCGCCGCTGCCGAGCAGCAGCACCAGCACGGCGATCATCGCTGCGAGGCTCCCCACCGCGCCGGCCAGCAGCGGGCGCCCCGACCACGCGCGCCGAGGCGAGCGCCGCGCGCCGTCGGTCAACTCGCGGAGCGCATAGTGCAGCGAGGCCGGCGCGCGCACCTCGATCCCGCCGATCAGCGCCGCGGTCGCGCGCTGTGTCTCCAGCTCTGCCTCTGTGGGGGTGGTATCGCTCATATCGCGCGCTCCTCATCCATGAGGACTCCCTTTGGGGCCGGAGCTTCCCTCTCGAGCTCTCCGGGCGCCGTTTCTGCCCCTACGGGCGCGTCCCGCGTGGAGCCCCCGTGATCGCCTATAACCGTGTCCCGCGCGGAGTCCTGGGGACTCTCCGTCGTGCCCGCCATCTCCCGCGCAACTCGCTCGCGAGCGCGGAATACGCGGGTGGCGATCGTCGCCTCGCGTGTCTTCAGCGCGTGGGCGGCCTCGCGGTAGGAGAGCCCGGCAACATCGACCGCGACCAGCGCCAACCGGTAGTTCTCGGGTAGCGTGGAGATCGCCGTGTACACCTCCTGGGCCTCCAGGGCGGCCTCGGGGCGCGCGCGCGAGCTGGGGTCCGCGGGGTCGAGTTCCTCCAGCGGCGTGCCCGCGCTGCGCGGCCTGCGTCCCGCGTCGCGGCGCTGGGTGAGGAACGTGTTGCGCAGCACCCGCATGAGATACGCCAACTCGTCTCCTCCGCGCAGCGTGCGCGGACGGGCGAGCACGCGCGCAAACGTCTCCTGAACAAGATCCTCTGCTTCGTGCGGGGACCCGCACAGGCTCCACGCCGCACGATAGAGACGGTCCACGTGCTGGGGCAGCGACTGGGGGTCCAGGCGGGGCAATCCTCACTCCCCTGCGCGACCTGCGGGGATGCGTGACATACCGCACGACTGTAGCGCCCGGAGGGACTCCCATTGCGGCGTCCTTCGTGCAATCGGTCGCCCGTTTCAGAGAACCACCGACGTCAGGGCGCGCTGGCTCTCGCGCCGGGTGCGCAGCCAGCTCGCGAACTCCTCGCGCGGCAGCGGCCGGGCGAGCAGGAAACCCTGTGCGGTGTCGCAGCCGAACTCGGCCAGGCGGCCCCACACCTCGGGGGTCTCGATGCCCTCGGCGACGACGTGCAGGTTCAGGTGGCGCGCGAGGTCGATCGTGGAGCGCACGATCGCCTCATCGCGCGGGCTCTCGCACATTCCGGTGATGAACGAGCGGTCGATCTTCAGCTCGCTCGCGGGCAGACGCGTGAGGTAAGCGATCGAGGCGTGCCCGGAGCCGAAGTCGTCGATCGAGACGCCCACACCCTGTGCACGCAGCTCACCCAGCACCGCCACGGCGCGCTCGGGGTCGGACATCGTGGCGCCCTCGGTGACCTCCACGGTGAGGCGGTGCGCGGGGCACGGCGTGGCGCGCGAGCAGCGTGCCCACGCGGCGCGGCAGCTCGGGGTCGAGCAGGTTGCGCGCGGACAGGTTGACCGACATCGTCAGGTGCACACCGTGATCGCGCCAGCGCGCAAGCTGCTCCAGCGCGCTGTCGATCACGTACATCGCGATCGGCCCCACGAGCGCCGTCTGCTCGATCAGCGGGATGAACTGCAGCGGCGGGACGAGGCCTCGCTCGGGGTGCTGCCAGCGCAGCAGCGCCTCCACGCCGGTGACGCTTGCCGCTGCGCAGGTCGGCCTGGGGCTGGTAGTGCAGGACGAACTCGCCTCGCTCCAGCGCCGGTCGCACCTGGCCGAGCAAGGTCAGACGCGCGGCGTCGAAGTGGTCGTACTCTGCCGAGTAGACCTCCACGCGGCTGCGGTGCGCCTTGGCGCGGTCGAGCGCCACGTCGGCGTGCTGCAACAGCGTGTCCAGGGCGTCCGCGTGCTGCGGGGCCAGCGCCAGCCCGATGCGAGGCGTCGATGTTGAGCGCGATTCCGTCCACCTCCACCGGAGCCTCCAGCGCCGCCTGCGCCGCGTCGGCGAGGGCCAGCGCCTCGTCGATGCCCGGCGTGCCCGCCGCGCAGGGCGCCAGCACCGCGTACTCGTCGCCAGCCAGGCGGGCGACCAGCGCCTCGCCCGCCGGCCGGGAGTCGGCCAGTGCGCGCAGTCGCTCGCCGACCTCGCGCAGCACCGCGTCGCCCGTGGCATGACCGAGCGTGTCGTTGATCTCCTTGAAGCCATCGAGGTCGAGCAGCGCCACCGCCACCGCCCCGCCGCGCAAGCGCTCGCGAGACAGGGCACCGGCGAGAGTCTCAAGGAACAGCGTGCGGTTGGGCAGCCCCGTGAGCGCGTCATAGCGCGCCAGCCGATCGTTCTCCCGCGCCTGGCGGCGCAGCGTGCGCGAGGCGCCGGCGACGATGCGAAACAGCATCGCCCACAGCAGCGCCAGCCCGAAGAACACGAGCAGCGCGATCATGCGCTTGTCCTGTGCGATCGCGGCGGCGATCGGTCGGTAGCTGAGGTAGATCTCAAAAGCCCCCGGCGATCGGGACCCCCGGGGGTGAAGCGCAGCGGCACGTACACCTCCACGAGCTGCCCGAGGCCGACCTCGCTGGCGGTCTCGGTCGTGCGGGCTGGGGGTGACGACCTCGGCGTCGTCGGGCCTGCCGGCGAGGGCACCCAGCAGGTCGTCGCTGGGCGCGAACGTGCGCCCGATCAGTGCGCTGGTCATCGGAGTAGATGACCCGGTGGCGGGTGTTCCAGATCTTGATGCGCGCCAGGTCCTGCGTGACCGAGCGCGCCTGCAGCTGTCGGTCGAGGCTCCGCACCTGCGCGCCGGTGCGAGGCCGTCGCGCAGGTCCTCCGGAGTGAGCTGCGGCTGGATGCCGATGCGCGCCAGCAGCTGCGCCGACTGGCTGGCGTCGGCCACCGCGCGCGTGACGATCTGCTCCTGCAGTACGCGCGCCAGGACGAATCCGAGCGCGACGATCGGGACGAGGCTCAGCAGCGCGACCTTCTGAGTCAGGCTGGGGGTGTACCTCGAACTTTCGGATCCGAGCCGGGGCAGGGGCCAACGCATAGCCCGATTGTCGGCAGCCTCAAGCGGATTCTGGAGTCCTGGGATCCTCCTCGCGCGTGCGGGGCCCGCGCGTCAGGTTGCCCACCAGCAGCCCGATCACCGTCACCAGGTAGATCTGGCCGAGCAGCATCTCGAGCACGGCGAGCGCGTGGCCGACATTGGTCGCTGGGGTGAGGTCGCCATAGCCGGTGGTGGTCATCGTGGTGAAGCTGAAATACACCTGTTCGCTCAGCGCTTCGTGGGGGCCCTGCACGAAGTACGTCGGCCCGCACGTGCGCGACGAGGCTGATCGCCAGCGCGAAGGCGAGACCCACGAGCAGATAGATCGAGAGCGCCCCGGCGACCGCCTGCAGGGTCACGCCCCTGTCGCGGATCAGCCGCGCGACCCCGCGCACGAGCACGAACAGCACGATGCCACGAGGACGACCGCCGTCGCGGAAGCCACCCAGCGCGGCAAAACCGAGAGCGCCACCGCCACGGCAAGGCCAAGGATCACGAGCGCGGCGAGGGCGCCCCTTGACGCCTCGCACGAGGCGCCGCTCGCGCGTGGTGGCGATCACCGCCAGCAGGGTGCCGCCCTGTACAAGCAGCGCGATCCCGCGGCTGAGCGGGGTGTCCGGCGCGACGATCACGTCGAGCACGGCGAGCGATCGTGAGCACCAGGACTAGGCCATAGCGGTGCCGTGCCGATATGCGCGTCGTGGTGGACCCCACCGCCGACAGCATGGCGCAGGCAGCGGCGGACGCGGACTGCACGGCGTGGCGGCTGATCCCGAGATCGGCACGGTGCAGACGGCGACAGCGCGGGTGGGCGGCCACGACGGCCAACTGCTCCAGGCAGGCGCCACGACGGCCAATAGTCTCTGCACATGCCACCGTCCGCCGGGGAGGAGCAGGCGCACGCGCAGCGTCGCACTACGCTCGTCTCGATTCTCGCGGCGAGCCTGCTGGTGGCCCTCAAGCTGGGGGTCGGGCTCGCCACCGGCAGCCTCGGGCTGATCTCCGCCGGGATCGAGTCAAGCGGCGACGTGGTTGCGGCGGTGCTGACGTTCTTCGCGGTGCGCCTCGGCGGCCGTCCCGCCGACCCCGAGCACCCCTATGGGCACCGGCGCGCGGAGAACCTGGGGGCGCTCGGAGAGGCCGCGATCCTGCTCGCCGGCGGGCTGCTCGTCGGGGGCAAGGCGATCGCGCATCTACTCGAAGGCGGGGCGGGGCCGGAAACTCCCTGGTACGTGTTCGCGACGATCGCCGTCGCGCTCGTGGTCGATCTGACGCGCACCGTCGTCTCGCTGCGTGCAGCGCGGCGCTACGACAGCGCCGCGCTGCACGCCAACGCGTTTCACTTCGCGGGCGACATGGCGTCCTCGGTCGCGGTGCTCATCGGGCTGGCGCTCGTGCGCGCCGGCTTCGCGCAGGCCGACGCGATCGCGGCGCTGCTCGTGGCCGGCATCGTCCTGACGGCAGCCACACGGCTGATCATGGAGAACGCGAACGTGCTGATGGACCGCACGCCCGCCGAGGCACAGGAGGCGGCCGAGCGCGCGATCGCCGAGGTCGGCGCAGACATCGAGCTCGTGCGCCTGCGCCTGCGCGAGTCCGGCGGGCGCTATTTCGCCGACGTGGTCGTGACCGTGCCGCCCGGACAGGCGGTCATCGAGGGACACCAGACCGCCGATCTGATCGAGGCCGCCGTGCAGGACGCGCTGCCGGGCAGCGACGTGGTCGTGCACATCGAGCCGCGCCTGCGTGGCCTTGATCTTCGTGAGCGCGTGCTCGCGATCGCCCTCGCCGAGCCGCTCGTCTCAGAAGCGCACGACGTCACGATCTATGACGAGGACGGCGCACAGCGCGTGGCGCTGCACCTGAAGTTCCCCGCCGACCTCGATCTGCGCACCGCACAGTCGGTCGCCGAGCGCGTCGAGGAGGCGATTCGCGCGCGACCGGGCGTCGTCGACGTGCAGACCCACCTCGAGCCGCTTGAGCAGCCGGTGGCGGTGCGGGGCGGGGAGGCCACGCGGGCCAGGGAGGGGGAGGGCAACGCGCTCGCCCGAGCAGAGATCGAGCGGTTCGTGCGCGCACACACGGGCGCCCACGTGCAGAAAGCGGTCGTGCTGCACACCGACGCGGGCCGCGTGATCTTTCTTACGCTGGCGCTCGGCGCCGAGACGACCCTCGCCGACGCCCACCTGCTTGCGGGCGAACTCGAGGAGGAGTTGCGCGCCGGGATGACCGAGATCGCGGACGTTGTCATCCACACCCTGCCCGGGTCAGCTCCCTAAGCGCCCTCAGCCGGCTCGCTCGGCCGAGCGCAGCCCGCTGAGCGACCAGATCCCGAACAACACGACGAGCCCCAGCGCACACGCGAAGGCCAGGGCGGTGTGAGTCGTGGACCCCTGAGATCAGCCCGCGCCCGGCCTCTAGGAAGGCCGTGGCGGGGTTGACGCTCGCCACCGCGTGAATCCAGCCCTCGAGCAGGCTGAGCGGCACATAGACGGGGGCCAGAAACAGGATCAGGAAGATCGGCGTCTGCATCAGCGGACCGGCCTGGATCGAGCGGAAGCGGAAGGCCACACCGGCCGCCCAGCCATAGCCGACGAGCACCAGCAGGATCGCGAGGGCGTAGAGGCCGAAGACATCCACGCCGCTGCCGGTGATCTGCATGCCGGCCAGCAGCGCGACGACGGTGACGACCGCGAGCGTGAGGATCCCGCGCGTGAGCCCAACGAGCGCATAGCCCAGGAGGATGCCGCGGCGGTCGCCCGCGGCGAGCATCAGGCGCCGCGCGAAGCCGCTTTCGAAGTCGATCGCGAGGCTGAAGCCGGTGAACAGGCCCCCGAACATCGCCGACTGCAACAGCACAAACACGAACTGGAACGCCGTGTAGCCGGCGGGAAAGCTGAATCCCGGAACCGATCCCAGGGCAGAGAGACCTCCGCCGAAGGCCGCCAGGAAGACAAGCGGAAACACGAGCGAGGGGATCGATCAGGTCGGGGCGGCGGAAAGTAGGTGTGCAGGCCGCGCCAGGCGATCGCCAGTGCGCTGCTCCAGGTGTCGCGCCTCATGTCATGTCCGCTGGAGCCTCGTGCGCAGGGCGGCCGTGGCAGCAAGCAGCCCGAGGATGAGAAGCCCCGCGGCCACGGCAAAGCCACGCAGCAGCGCGGTCTCGTCCCAGCCGAAGACGAACAGGCTGCGGAAGGCCTCGATCAGATAGGAGATCGGGTTCCAGGTGGCCACGGTGTGAAACCAGCCGGTCTTCAAGAGCTGGCGCGGAAGGTTGCTGGAGGACAGGAAGATGAACACGAAGAACAGCGGGAAGAGACCCTGCACGGCCTCGCCCGAACCGGTGCGCAGGGCGACGGCGCAGCCCAGTGCACCAAAGGCCAGCGCGACGGCCGAGCCAAGCACGATCACCACGAGCGCTCCCGCGAAGCCCGCCGCCAGGTGTGCGCCGGCGAGGAAGCCCATCAGGATGTAGACCGTGGACTGCAGCGCACCGAGCGCCGCCACGCCGACAAGCAGCCCGCCGATCAGCGAGACCCGCCGCAGCGGGGTGAGCGACAGGCGGTTGAAGAACCCGCTCTCGATGTCCTCGGCGAGGTTCGTGCCGGTGTTGACGAGCGAGAACATGCCCCCCTGGATGAAGGCCACGGCGATCGCGAACGTCACGTAGGAGCTGGTGGGGAAGCCGGGCAGGCGCGTCGCCGCCCGCAGTCCGCTCGCGTTCACCGCCAGCAGGATCGCCGGGAAGAAGACGATCGGGAACAGCTGAAAGGGCTGGCGCAGGGTCTTCAGCATCGAGCGTCGGGCCAGGACGCCAATCTGGGTGATGAGGACCGGGCTCATGCGGAGACCAGGACGCGACTCGGCGGCGGCTCGCCCGCTCGGGCTCGTCGTCCGGACCGTCCGCCGCGCCCTCCAGCGAGCGCCCGGTCTTCGCCAGAAAGACGTCGTCCAGCGTGGGGGAGTGCAGTCGTAGATCGGCGACCCGCAGGCCCTCGGCGTCCAGCGCGCGGATGATCTCGGCGAGGTCGGCGACGCCCTCGGGCAGGCGCACCGCCACGCCGTTGCTGGAGGCGGCCGCCTCCTCGCCAAAGCGGTGCAGGGTCGCGGCCAGCCGCTCGCGTTCGGCTCGGGTTCTCGGGGATCGCCTCGACGCTCTGGCGTCCGATCTCGGCCTTCAGCTCGGCGGGCGTGCCCTCAGCGACGATCTTGCCACGGTCGATGATCCCCACGCGGTTGGCCAGCACGTCGGCCTCCTCCAGGTACTGCGTGGTCAAGAAGACCGTCACGCCCTCGCCGGCCAGACGGCGCACCTCATCCCACAGCGCGGCGCGGCTCTGCGGGTCCAGGCCGGTGGTGGGCTCGTCGAGGAACAGCAGCCGCGGGCGGTGCACGAGCGCCAGGCCGAGGTCCAGACGCCGCTTCATACCGCCCGAGTAGCCGCCGACCTTGCGATCGGCGGCGTCGCTGAGCCCGACGCGCTCGAGCAGCTCGGTTCCACGTGCCTCGCGCTCGGCCTTGCCCACCCCGTGCAGCGCGCTCTGCAGGCGCATGTGCTCGCGGCCCGTGAGGAACGGATCGAGCGCGGACTCCTGCAGCGAGGCGCCGATCGCGCGACGCACCTCGGCGCCCTGGCTGACGACATCCAGGCCGGCCACGCGGGCCTTGCCGGCCGTGGGCGGCAGCAGCGTGGTGAGCACCAGCACCGTCGTCGACTTGCCCGCGCCGTTGGGGCCGAGGAACCCGTAGATCTCCCCGGGCGCGACACGCAGGTCGATGCCGTCGACCGCGCGCACGCCGCCCTTGAAGTCGCGGATCAGCCCTTCGACTTCGATCCCGTTGTCGTCGTCGATTCATTGTCGTCACGCGGATGAGCTCCTCACCGCTGATCTTCGGCGCGGCAGTACCCGCGGTGGAGGCGAGGGCTCCACGCGCAGCAACCGTGCGGGCAGCTGGGGCAGCCACCAGTTCCAGCGCCCGAACAGCGACACCACAGCCGGCACCAGCAGCGCACGGATGATGGTCGCGTCGAGCAGGATGCCCGCCGCGAGCCCGGTCGCGAGCACTTTGATTTCGGTCTCCGGGCCGGAGGCAAGCGAGACGAACGCCAGGAACAGGATCAAGCGCGGCGCTCGTGACAAGCCGTCCCGTGCGCCCGATGCCGCGTATCACCGCCGTGTCGGTCGAGCCGGTGGCGTCGTATTCCTCGCGCATGCGCGCGAGGATGAAGACCTCGTAGTCCATCGACAGGCCGAACAGGAACGCGAACACCATCAGCGGTATCCACGCGGTAATCGAGCCCGTCGCCGGAGATGCCCCAGATCAGGTTCGAGCCGTGGCCGTTCTGCCACACGAGCGTCGAGCACGCCCCAGGCGGCGCCGACGCTGATCACGTTCAGCACGACCGCCTTCAGCGGCAGCAGCAGCGAGCGGAAGGCGCGCGCGAGCAGCACGAAGGTGATCAGCGCGATCAGCGCGATCATCAGCGGGAAGTTGCCGTAGACGGCTTCGATGAAGTCCTGGTTCTGCGCCGGGAGCCCGCCGACGCGCGCACGTCGGGCCGACTGCCGTGGCGGCCGCGCTGCACGCGTTCGAGCGTCGCCGCGAGCCGCCGCCGTAGAGGCGTCGGCGGTCGTGAAGGCATCGACCACCGCCGCCCCGCGGGCGAGCGCCATTCGGGCAGGGCGGGCGCGACCGCGCCGTGCACGCCGGCCACGCGCCGCGAGCGCTGCGCGCAACGCGCATCCGGAGAGGCCGGCGCCGTCGACGAGCACCTCGTTGGGCGAGCAGCGCGCCCGAGCCGATGCCCGAGCGCTCGAGCGCGAGCAGGCCCTGCTTGGCGTCGCCCTGCTTGGCGATCGTGTTCGACGTTGGAGATCCCCAGCTGCAGATTCGTGGCGGCGAGCACGAGCGCCGCGAGCACGAGCACGCGCCGAGCGCGGCGAACCAGCGGCGGCGCACGACCAGTCTCCGCCCAGCCGGTCCACGCGCGGCTCGCCTTGTCGTCGTTGCGCACGTGCGGCCAATCGAGGCGCGGGCCGAGCTTTGCGAGCACGACCGGCAGCAGCGTCATCGCGACGATCACGCTGATCAGCGGGATCAGCATGCCGCCATAGCCGACCGAGCGCAGGAACGGCAGCGGCAGCGCGACGAGCGCGAACAGGCCGATCGCGACCGTCGTGCCGCTGAACACGACCGCGCGCCCGCGGTCTGCATCGCGCGTTCGACGCCGCGTCGCCCTCCAGGCCGTGGGCGCGCTCCTCGCGCCAGCGGACGACGACCAGCAGCGAGTAGTCGATCGACACGCCGAGGCCGATCAGCGCGATCAGGAACTGCACGATCGGCGAGACTTCGGTGACCGTCGTCAGACCCCAGACGACGAGGAACTGGTCAGGATCGAGACGATCGCCATCATGATCGGCACGATCGCCAGGAACGAGCCGAACACGAAGGCGAGCACGAGCAGCGCACCGAGGCCGCCCAGCAGCGCCTCCAGCAGCACCCCCGGGCCCGTTGCCGCCGCCGCTCTGGACGGACAGCGCGTCGAAGCCCGGTCAGGTGCACGGGCGCGCCCGCGACAGTCACGCCGGCGAGCGCCGCGCTCGCGTGTTTGGCGGCTTCGGGGTTGGCTTCGAAGGCCTGGTTGGGTTCGGGCGGCGGGTAGGCGACGACGAACGTCGTGTGGCGGTCGCTCGGAGAGGAAGGCGGCGCTGTGCGTGCTCGCGTAGCCGGCCAGGCGCGCGCCGGGGAGCGTGCGCGCGCAGGCGCGCTTCGACGGCGCGCAGTTCGCGCTGCACCGCAGGCGAGCTCACCGAGCGCCCGGCGGGCAGCGTCACGACCGGCAGCAGCGGCGCGCCGTTGCCGCCGGTGCCATGGAAGTCGCGCGCGATCTGCTGGTTGGTGACAAGCCTTCCTTGCCCGGCACCGAGAACTTCTGCTTGAGCGATTTTGTCGCCGAGCCGGCGGAGGCCATGCCGATCAGGGTCAGGAGCACCCAGAAGACGACGACGATGCGCTTGTGGGCGAGCACCCAGCGGGTGAGCGATGTCATTTCCACTTCCTTTCAACGCCGGCCTGGGGCGCGTGGGGGGACGAACAATGCTTGAGACCGCGGTTCGATCCGTCTAAGACCGCGGTTCGATCCGAAAGTCATCGCTGCGCGATAGACGGATCATAGTCAACTTGACTTTCGACAGTTCTCGATATATCGTTAGACTATCGAAAGCTACCAAAGGAAGTCAACATGGAGGCATATGCAAGAGCCGGATGTTCGCGCGAGATGCGCGGCGCACAGGATTTCATCGGACTCATCAGGGCGATGGCGGCTGGATCGGGCAGATCGGGACATGGCCCCGGGCACCATCGCGGAGGGCCTTTCGGGGGCGGGTTTCCGTTCGCCGGAGGAATGTTCGGACCGGGCCCCGAGGGCCCATTCGGACGCGGACGCGGTCGCGGACGCAAGGCCCGCCGCGGCGACGTGCGCATGGCCGCGCTGATGCTGCTCGCCGAGGAGCCGCGCAACGGCTACCAGATCATGCAGGAGCTCGAGGAGCGCAGCGACGGGCTGTGGCGCCCCAGCCCCGGCTCGGTCTACCCGGCGCTCCAGCAGCTCGAAGACGAGGGCCTCATCCGCTCGCAGGAGAGCGATGGGCGCAAGCTCTTCCACCTCACCGACGCCGGCCGCAAGACCGTCGAGGAGCGTCCCGCGGACGCCACACCGCCGTGGGAGCAGATGAGCCACGGCATGAGCGACGAGGCCGTCGAGCTCGGATCGCTGATGAAGGAGGTCGCCATGGCCTTCGTGCAGGTGATGCGCGTCGGCGGCGCGCAGCAGATCGGCGAAGCCAAGACGGTGCTGACCGATACGCGCAAGGCGCTCTACCGGATCCTCGCCGACGGTGAGGGTGAGGAAGACGAGGCTCAGCCGCCAAAGGCATGAGCGTCAGCGCCGCTGGGTGGCGAACATCGCAAGCGCATGAGCGCCGGCGGGGTGGGTGCGCAACTCATCCACCACCGCCGCCATGCTCTCCGGCAGTTCCTGCGGCTGCGGCAATGGAACTCCATACCCCGGTGGCATCAGCATCGGCGCAGCCATCGCTGAGAACGTCAGATCCGCGGCGGTGAACCGCTCGCCGAACAGGAAAGGCCGGCCGTCGCTCAGACGCTCGCCGACGGCATCGAACACAGCCCGTACCTCGGCCTCGGATTGGGTGGCCAGCGCGGGAGTGACCTGGAGCACCTTCGCGACGATCCCGATCAGCAGCGGGTAGGCGACCCGTAGGGTCCTCTGCTCCCACGCCGGGACCCCGACACAGCCATACGCCAGGGCGATGTCGCGGCGCGTGCGCAGATGCTGATACATCCAGCGGCGCGCATGCGGACCCAGGCGCGTATCGAACTCGCCCTCCAGCAACCGCACCTGGGCGGCACGTTCTGGGTCCTCTGGATAAAGCGCACGCTCAGATGGGGTCCGCACATCGGCCCAAGCGAGAATCTCGGCAGACTCTGCCAGGACCCCGTCGGAGCAGACAAACACAGGCGCTGTCAGTCCACCGCCGGCTCGCAGCGTGGCGTAGCGGTGGATTGCCTGCACGTGGGCACGCTCCCGATAGAGAACCCCCGCTCGCTGGAGCGCCCACCGCGCCTTCTCGCAGTAGTGACTGATCGGAATCGTGATCAGCAAGTTGCTCGGCCTCTTCTCACCCATGCGCTCTCTGCGCCTAGCCTACCTCTTGCGGGTCACTTGACCACAGCTAAGTCCGGCGTACATCCGTACATATTACCTATATTCGTGCTACTCTGGATGCTGGAAAGTGCGGTATGGGGAACTCAGACATTGAGAATGGGCGAGCAGTAGCGGCCCAGGAGCGGCTGAAGACAGACGCCGAACGGGAGCGGCTTCAGAACCAGCTGCACCAGGCCCAGCGCCTGGAGAGCCTCGGGCAGCTGGCGGGCGGCATCGCGCACGACTTCAACAACCTGCTGGCGGTGATCATCAACTATGCGGCATTCATCGCCAACGACCTCGACGCGGCATCCGCGGTCGACGGCGACGATCGCTGGCGCGGCACGCGCGAAGACATCGAGCAGATTCGCCTCGCGGCCGAGCGCGCCTCGCACCTGACCCATCAGCTGCTCTCGTTCGCCCGCCGCGAGGTTGTTCAGCCGGAGGTGGTAGACGTCAACAACGTCGTCAGCGACATCGAGCAGCTCCTGCGACGCACGCTCGGAGAGCACGTCGAGCTGAAGAGCTCGCTGGCATCCGATCTGCACGCCGTGCTGATCGATCCGGGACGGCTGGAGCAGATCCTGGTCAATCTCGCGGTGAACGCTCGCGATGCGATGCCCGAGGGGGGCATCCTGAAGATCGACACCGCCAACATCGACGTCGACGAGGACTTCGCCGCATCGCGGCCCGAGCTCTCACCAGGTCCCCATGTGCGCCTGCGCATCAGCGACACCGGCGTGGGTATGTCGCCCGAGACGATGCACCGTGCGTTCGACCCGTTCTTCACCACCAAACCACCGGGTCAGGGAACCGGCCTGGGACTGGCCACCGTGTATGGGATCGTCCAGCAGGCTGGTGGGCGCACGGAGATCTACTCCGAGCCGGGCGTCGGCACCACTTTCACCGCGCAGCTGCCGGCGACCGACCGGCTGGACATGTCGATCGTGCACCCCACGGATTCCCCGCTACCCCACGGCGAAGAGACGATCTTGCTCGTCGAGGACGAGCAAGCGCTGCGCGAGGTCACCCGTCGCATACTCACCGCCGCCGGCTACAAGGTGATGGTAGCCGCAAACGGCCCCAGGGCACTCCAAGTGGCAGACGCGCACGCCGGTCCGATCGATCTGCTGCTCAGCGACGTGATCATGCCCCAGATGCCTGGTCCCCAGCTAGCTGAACGACTGCTGGTCGACCGGCCCGCGGTGCGTGTGCTGCTGATGTCAGGCTTCGCCCAACCGATCCTCGACTCCGGGGGACACCTGGAAGCCGGCATGGCCCTGATCGAGAAGCCCTTCTCCGGGCCGGGACTGCTCGCGAAGGTCGCACAGACCCTCGAGCGTGTGGCGTGATGGCGTGCCTGAGCTTTTGATCGTCGACGACGACGAGGCGCTGCGCCGCTGGGCGGAACGGGTGGTGCGCGACCAGGGCTATACCTGTCACAGCGCGTGCGACGCAAGCGCCGTGCGTGAACAGCTGGCGCAGAGCACCTATCAGCTCGCGCTGCTCGACGTGAACATGCCGGGAGAGACCGGGATCGAACTGCTTTCACACATCCGCTGCGACTACCCCGAAACAGCGGTACTGATGGTCACCGGCGAGGACAGCACCCAGCTTGCGGTTTCAGCGATCGAGCTCGGCGCCTATGGCTATCTGGTCAAGCCGGTCGGCTCGGGAGAACTGCTCATCAACATCGCCAATGCCCTCCATCGCAGGCACTTGGAGATCGAGAACAGCCGTCTTCTGCAGCACCTGCGAGCCACCGTGGACAAACGCAGCCAAGCGCTCGAGGAGACCCTGCAGGATCTTGCGCTTTCCGAGACCAAGGTGTGGGCCTCCCAGGCAGAAACCATCTTCCGCCTGGCGCGCCTGGTGGAGTTCCGCGACGAGGAGACAGGGCACCACCTGCACCGGATGAGCTCTTACTGCGAGATCCTGGCTCGCCAAGCAGGGTTCTCCGAGGAGCGCTGTGAGTTGGTGCGCCTGGCAAGCCAACTGCACGATGTCGGCAAGATCGCGGTCCCCGACAGCATCCTGCTCAAGCGCGGCAAACTCACCCCCGAGGAGTTCGAGACGATCAAAGGTCATGCGGAGACGGGTTTTCAGATGCTCTCCGGGGCGGCCTCAGAGGTCGTGCAGCTGGGGGCCCTGATCGCCCGCACCCACCATGAGCGCTGGAACGGAGAGGGCTATCCACGCGGACTTGCCGGCGAGGACATCCCAGTGGAGGGACGTATCGCCGCGGTGGCCGACGTGTTCGACGCGCTCACCAGCGACCGCGTGTATCGCCCCGCGTTTCCGCTCAAGTCCGCCGTCAAGATGATGCGCGAGGAACATGGAAAACACTTCGATCCCGAGCTGCTCGATGCGTTCATCCTCGCGCTGGGAGAGGTCGAGGCCATCCGACATACATACGCCGACTAGGAGGGTCTACGCGCGCGAGGCGCCAGTCAGGACGACCTGCCCAAGAGGCCAGCCAGAGGTACCAACCCGCAAAGACCAGCTAGGGAAGACCTCCGCGCGAAGACCGGTGGAGTATCTTCTGCCTGCCAGATGGAGCCCTGGCGGAGGCGTGCCCTCCGAACCGCCCAACTGAAAAAGGGCTGATGGCCCCTTTCGCGAAAGACCGTTACTCCACGCGAGAGGGGTCTGCAACATCCTGCCTTCCAGTGTTGTCCTGAACCTAGACCGGCGCGAGCTGGCGGCTGTCTTCATGGGCGGAGCGCTCGGGGCGCTGGCGCGCGTAGGCCTGGGGGAGAGTTTCTCCGGTGGCGCTCCGGGCTGGCCGTGGGTCACGTTTGCGATCAACGTCAGCGGCTCGTTCGCGCTCGCGTACTTTGCGACGCGCCTGGCGGAGCGTCTGCCGCAGTCGACCTATCGCCGCCCGCTGCTCGGCACCGGCTTCTGCGGTGCCTACACGACATTCTCGACGATGCAGGTCGAGATCCTGACGATGCTCGACCACGACCGTTACGGGCTCGCCGCCGGATACGCGGGCGCGAGCATCGGCGCCGGATATCTGGCGATCTGGGTCGGCACCGCGCTCGTACGGCGAGTGAGCGTGATCGTATGAGCGCATCGGGTGATGCGACGCACGGATCGCAAGCGAGGGCGATCGCGTGAGCGTCTGGTTCTGGG
Organism: uncultured Solirubrobacterales bacterium; assembly: GCA_963723045.1. GTDB lineage: Bacteria > Actinomycetota > Thermoleophilia > Solirubrobacterales > Solirubrobacteraceae > Palsa-744. Next base: position 289,548 of record CAVROU010000002.1, read on the forward strand.
CCGGGGTCGCGCTGCTCGGCGGAGCCGGCGCGTGTGGGCGGCTCGCGCTCGACACGTTGATCAGTTCGCGCACCACCGAGGAGCTGCCGCTTGGCACGTTTGCGATCAACATCAGCGGTGCTCTTCTGCTCGGACTACTCACCGGTCTGGCGCTCGAAGGCGATGCGCTCGTGCTCGCCGGCAGCGCGACACTCGGCTCGTTTACAACCTTCTCGACGTGGATGCTCGAGACCCATCGTCTGGTCGAGGACGGCCGGGCTCGCGCGGCGTCGCTCAATATCGCGCTCAGCCTGGTGCTCGGCGTCGGTGCTGCCGCGCTCGGACGCGCGATCGGAGCGCACCTATGAACGAGGACTGCCTGAAGCTCACCACCTATTTCGGCGAGCGCGACCGGACCGCGAACGGCCTGTTGGGGGAGGAGCTGCTCGATCTCTACGGGACACACCGTGTGCGGACGAGCGTGCTGCTGCGCGGGGCGGAGGGCTTCGGGCGCCTGCACCATCTCCACACCGATCGGCTGCTCACCCTCTCCGAAGACCTGCCCGTGATCTCCGTCGCCGTCGACCGTCGCGAGCGCATCGAATCGCTGATCGAGCCGCTCTTGCGGATCAAGCGGCGCGGGCTGGTCACGCTCGAGCGCGCGCGCCTGCTCACAGCGACGATCGACCCCGTGGAGTTGCCCGGGCAGCCCGCGGAGGAGACCAGGCTCACCGTGTACGTGGGACGCCGGGAGCGCATCCGCGGACGGCCCGCGTTCGCGGCTATCTGCGGGCTCTTCCACGAACGCGGCCTCAGCGGAGCGACGGTGCTGCTCGGCGTCGATGGCACAAGCCACGGCCGCCGCGTTCGCGCGCGGTTCTTCGCGCGCAACGCCGACGTCCCGATGATGATCCTCGCCGTGGGCGCCGGCGAGCGGATCGCGGACGTGCTGCCCGAGCTTGGCGAGCTGCTGCACGAGCCACTGCTGACTATCGAGCGTGTCCGCGTCTGCAAGCGCGAGGGACGGCTACTTGCCACCCCGCAAGCCCTTCCCGCGACCGATGCACGCGGACTCGGACTGTGGCAGAAGCTGACGGTGTTCACATCGCAGAGCGCCACCCATGGGAGGCATCCGCTGGGTCACGAGATCGTGCGGCGGCTACGCGAATCCGACGCGGCCGGGGCAACGAGCCTGCACGGGATCTGGGGCTTTCATGGCGAGCACGCCCCCCACGGCGACAGGTTCCTGCAGCTCCGCCGCCACGTTCCCCTCATCACCCTCACGATCGACACACCCGCGCGCATCGCGCGTTCGTTTCAGATAGTCGACGAGCTCACCGACGAGCACGGGCTCGTGATCTGCGAGACGGTGCCCGCGATGAGCGCTATGAGCGAGACCAAGCAGTTGGGGGGCCTGCGCCTGGCTGAGCCACCATAGGCGCTGGCGGGGGACAGCCTGCGCCTGGCTGAGCCACCATATGGCGCCGGCGGGGGACAGTCTGCACCTCGCCGAAGTGGCATCGGCTCACCCGGAGGCCGGCAGCTGTTTCTCCGCGCGCGCCACGAGCAGTGAGAACAGATTTTCCTGAGCCTTGGCCGGGAATGGCTCGGGCAGGCCTGAGCTGAAGAGCGTCACCTCCGCCGGCCCGTAGGCGAAGCTGAGGATGTCGAAGTAGAAGGGCACCGGTATGCGACCCACGCCGAACGTAGCGCTGATGCGCCACCCGAAGCTCCCCGTAGTGCCGGGCGCGGGGGGAGTGCCCGACTGGATCGAGACGGGACCGATGCTCGTGCCTCGCTGCAGACTGGCCTTGAAGAACAGTTTGAGGTAACGCGACAGACACGCCTTCACGCGACTCCCGCGCAGCGCCGAGAGATCCTTGCCCGCGAGGCTCGGGCTCTGCGCAACGCTGACTTCGGAGTGCACGCTCAGATTGATGATCCCGCGCTGGAGCTTGAAGTCCTTCGAGCGCGCTTCGGCGAGCGATTTGCCAAAGCCCGAGCCGAGACCGCTCGCACCCACGCACTTCAACATTTCCTGTTCCAGTCGCTTTTCGGCGACGGTTTCATGGGTCTTTCCTTCGCTGGAGGAGGCCCTGAAACCGGGCACGTCGGACGCGCGCAGATTGACCGCATGCGCCAGCGTGATCGCCTGCGCCTTGGTGAGAGACCTGCCGGCATGCGCCGCTCTGGAGGAGGTCGCAGTGCCGGTGCGCGTCGCGGCGGACGAGTGCCCTCCGCCACCGCAGGCTCCCAGCGTCGTGCCCGCAAGGAAAAGCACGAGGCCGGCGGCCATGCGACGGCGAATCACTGCGTGGATTGTGTCAGAGGACCCGTGCTCCCGGCGCAGCCGCTGCACTACGCTTGCGGATGCCGATGAGCACGGGCCAGGATGCAGCGCCTCGAACTGTCGATCTCGACCCGAATGCGAGCGCACATGCCGATGCCTCCGTGAGTGCACACGCCCGTGCCACAGTGAGCACGCAACCCAACTCCAGGGCGGACATCCACCCGGGGGCGAGAGCCGGCGGCGCCTGGCGGGTGATCGTCGCCTACACGCTCGTTTGCGCGGCGACGCAGGTGCTGTGGCTGACCTACGCGGCGATCACCACCGAAAGCGCGCGTCATTACGGAGTGTCGGTCGCCGCCGTGGGATGGCTCGCCGAGATCTTCCCCCTGCTCTATGTCGCGCTGGCGATCCCCGCCGGGATCCTGCTCGATCGCGCTTTTCGTCCCGCGCTGGCAGCGGGGGGAGCGCTGGTCGCGCTCGGCGGGTTGACTCGCCTGGGCGGCCAGACGTTCGTGTGGGCGATGGCCGGCCAGACGATGGTCGCGGTCGCGCAGCCGATCGTCCTGAGCGCGGTCAGCAAGCTCGCGGGGGAGTACCTGCCCGCACATCAGCGCGCCACGGGCATCGCGGTGGGGTCTGCAGGGAGCTTTCTCGGGATGCTCCTGGCACTCGTGCTCGGGCCCACCGTCGGCGCGCACGGGCAGATCGAGCGGCTGCTGGTCCTCGAGGCGGTCCTTGCGGTGATCCCGGCGCTGTTGTTGGCGCTCGCGCTGCGACGCGCCCCCGCCTATCGGGACACCGAGCACGTCGCGATCGCGAAGGGCACCGCTCGGACCCTGTGGGCGCTCCCGCCGATGCGCACACTCTGCGGGCTGGTGTTCGTGGGTTTCGGCGTGTTCGTGGCGCTCGCGACCTGGCTGCAGACGCTGCTGGCACCCGACGGCGTCTCCGAAGCGACCGCCGGAGCGCTCCTGGTGGGGATGGTGATCGCCGGCATCGTCGGCTGCGCGGTGCTCCCCGAGCTCGTCGCGCGCCGCCATGCCGAGCGCAGCTTCATGCGCACCGCGGTCCTGATCAGCTGTTTTGGCTGCCTCGTTTTGGGTGTGGCGCCGTGGATCGGCGCACGTGCAGGCGCGATCGTCGCGATGGGAGCCGTCCTGCTGCCGGCGCTGCCGGTGATCCTCACAGCCACCGAGCGACTCGCCGGCACCGCCGCGGCCGGCACCGCCGCGGCGATCGTGTGGCTGGCCGGGAACCTGGGTGGGCTCGTGGTCGCGCTGGTCGTGCAGATCCTCGTGCACGAGCCGCTGGCCGCGTTCCTGGCAATGGCCGGCGTGTCCCTGCTCGGGCTCCCGCTCGTGGCGCGTGTCACCTCGCCGGTGGAGGAGGCCTCGGGGGCGGTGCTCGCGGAGGGAGCGGCCGCACTCTAGCTCGGGACTCGCGAGCCGAGCCATTGGCGCTCAAGCCACTCTCACGAGCCGAGCCTCCACGCACTACCGACGCTCGCAAGCCGGGCATCCGTGTTGTAGCCTCACCCTAGAGCGACCAAAGGAGGCGGATCCGATGCCCACATGCGAGCACATCGGCGAGGTGAAGGTACTTGATCTTCCTGAGCCCATCGCGGGCTGCGAGGAGTGCCTTGCCGAAGGCGGGCGTTGGGTGCATCTGCGGATGTGCCAGTCCTGCGGCCACATCGGCTGCTGTGACAATTCGCCAGGTCGCCATGCAACCGCTCACCACCATGCCACCGGGCACCCGATTATCCGCTCCGCGGAGCCGGGGGAGGACTGGAGCTGGTGTTACGTCGACGAGATCGCCTTCGTGCTGAGTGCCGAGTGATCCGGTGAGATGAGTAGCTCAGATTCGCGGAGAGCGCCGCCGATGTGGAGCACGTGGCGCGAGCCGAGGTGAGGTGAGAGGGTCGCCCTGACAGGGTAGGTTGGGCGTGTGCCAAGGGTGCCACGCAGCGACAGCTACGACGCGGTTGTCATCGGCGCGGGCCCCGGCGGGCGAGGCGCCGCCAAGATCCTCGCACAGAAGAGCCAGAAGGTCGCAATGATCGAGGCCGAGTTGGTCGGGGGCGAGTGTCCCTACTGGGCCTGTATCCCGAGCAAGACGCTGCTGCGACCGGGGGAGGCGCTCGCGGCGGACGAGCGGATCGCGGGAGTGGGGAGCGGCACGATCGACTGGCCAGCTGTCGTCGCCTACCGCGACTACATGAACTCCGGCCTCGACGATTCGAAAAAGACCTCGACCGCGGAGAAGGCCGGTATCGAGGTGCTGCGCGGTCGTGGGCGAGTCGCCGGACCGGGGCGCGTATCGGTCGACGGCTGGGACCTGCATACCGAGCGGATCGTGATCGCGACCGGCACGACGCCCGGGATCCCGGAGCTTGAAGGCCTGAGCGACATCGAGTACTGGACCAACCGCGAGGCCACCAGTTTGCGCGAGGTGCCCGCGTCGGCGATCGTGCTCGGCGGCGGTCCGGTGGGCATAGAGCTGGCTCAGATGCTCCATCGTTTCGGCTCGGAGGTAAGTCTGATCCACCCCGGCCCACGGCTGCTGGAACGCGAGCACCACAGCGTGGGGGAGCTGATCGAAGAGACGCTATGCGCCGAGGGGATGGCGGTGCACACCGGCACGGGCGCCGAGTCCGTTGCGCCCCGCGGCGATGGGCGAGACGGAATCTCGATGACCCTTCAGGACGGGGAGCGGATCAAGGCTGAGCGACTCGTCATCGCCGCCGGGCGCCGACCGCGCGTCGAGGAGCTTGGCCTGGAGCAGGTCGGCGTGCGGGTGGGGGAGCGGGGCATCGAAGTGGACGAGCACTGCCGGGCCGCCGAGGGGATCTGGGCGGTGGGCGACGTGACAGGGATCGCTCCCTTCACGCACGTAGCCGCCTACCAGGCGCGAGTCGCCGCCGCGGACATGCTGGGTGGGACAGCCGTTGCCGACTACAGCGCGATCCCGCGAGTGGTCTTCGGGGATCCCGAGATCGCCTGTGTGGGCATCGTTCCCGGCGACGGCGACGAGCTCTTGACCGCCCAGGCCGACCTGAGCGAGAGCGACCGCACGGAGACCTACGGCCGCGGTCTGCGTGGTCATCTCGGCCTCGCGGCCGACCCCAAGCGCGGGATCGTGCTCGGCGCATGGGCCGTCGGGCCACTCGCCGGCGAGTGGATTCACCAGGCGGCGCTGGCGATCAAGGCTCAGATCCCGCTTGCGGTGCTGGCGGACAGCATCATGCAGTTCCCGAGCTTCAGCGAACTGTTCGGGACGCTCACGCGAGATCTGCACTCACAGAGCACTCACACCTCTACTAGCTAGGCGCAGAAGACCTGTCGATTGTGGGCGCAGAAGTCCTGTCGATTGCTTCGCGACTGCCTGGGTACGTTCACGAAGGCAGCGAGTAGCACCTGCTGCCGGCGCGTTTGCGAGGCTCTACTTTCCGGCGCGTGTGACGGTGAACGTATCCGAGGCGTGACACGGCGGAAGACTCGTAACCGTGAAGTGCTCATGCACCGTCCCCGATGCGCGGGTCGGCGCCGTGAACTTGCCGCTGATGGAGAAGTACTCCACGATGTGCGACGGCGGATTCAGCGAAGTCGAGCCGGTGAAGTCTCCGTCTCGCACCGCGAGCGTCGGGAAGCCAACGGAGATCGCGGCCGTCGGCACGCTGCAGAGGGTCGCGCCATTGAACGAGGTCACTAGATGGGTGATCGTCTTGCCGCCGCTGGACACCTCGAAGCTGATCGTGAAGGGACCGACGAACCCCGAATAGTGACCCGGCTCGGGCTTGACGGCCACCTTGGCGGATGAGGCGGTGCGCGCGGAGACCACGCTCACACCGAGGGCCGTCGGCAAGATCACGGCTAGCGCCGCGAGCCAGAGTGCGATCGGTCGGGCAAGAACCCGAGGACAATGGAGGTCAAGAAGGAAGCGCATGAGAGCAATGGATGAGTCGACCCGGACATGAGCCCCGGACGGCTCGAAGCATAACCTGATCGTCGCTCGCTTGGTGGCCGCGCGTAGACCACCTGATTTTGCTGACTCAAAGCTGCGCATCCCTGACAGTATCGGGGCGCAGACAATTACGATGGCCGCGGTGTTTGCTACGTTGCCCGCATGCTGGCCTATCTCAAACGTCACCACCTTGCCATCCTTGCGCTGTTCATAGCGCTGGGCGGCACCTCATACGCCGCGACCCAGCTGCCCTCGAACAGTGTCGGCAGCAGCCAGATTCGCACGGGAGCGGTCACCTCCAACAAGGTCCGGAACGGAGCGATCACACCTGCCAAGCTTTCACACACGCTCAGGGTACAGCTGGCCGGGGGTGGATCGGTCACGCAAGCGCCGTGGAGAGACCCCTCGATAGCGACGAGCATCGACTCCGCGGGTCAAACAATTGAGAGTCAGACGGTGGTTACGGTTCCAGCCAACGCGCCGTGGGTCAGCTCCGGCCTGTCCCTCACACCTGGGGAGCATCTGTGGACGGACACGCGCACCGATGGCAGGTGGAGCGGCAACCCGGCCCTTTTCCCGTACTCCGATGCGGAGGGCTTGAGCACTTACCCAGGTCAATACAGAGTCGATGCCAAGGCCGCCGTGGAGTCACTGATCGGCTTCGTGGGCAGTTCGCCGCCGACACCTCCGGAGGTGTCGGTAAGGGTCGGAGCCGCGCCCGGGGGTACCGGCGGGATAACAGATCAGGGGTACGTGGAGGTCGGCAATACGCTGCTGAACTTCACACCCGTCACAGCCGGGACCATCTGGTTCAGAAACAACGACAACACCAACTACGTCTCAGATGTCGGACGGCAGTTCGTCAAGGTGCTGATCACCCGCTAGCTCTCGGCGGGCCACACCAACACGGGGCCGCGGGCACTGAGCTTGACGGGCGCCCCGGGCGCCAGCCGGACGTCTCCAAGTATCCGGACACGCAGGAGCTGCTCGTACCCCTCCAACTCGATCTGCACATGCAGGACGGCGTCGTGGCCGTGATATCCCGATCGGACGATCCGTCCGCTCAGACCCTGCTCACGATCGGAGGGATGCAACTCGATCTGCTCAGGGCGGACGAGGACGGTCACCCGGCAGCCAGTGGCCGGCGACTCACCGTGCCACAAAGCGGGGAGCTTCCCGAGCGGTGTCTCGACGAGCGTCCCCTCGAGGACGCCCTCCAGCAAATTGGCGTCGCCTACAAAGCGCGCCAGATTGTCGTCGATCGGCCGGGCGTAGAGATCCTGCGGGGTGGCGTACTGGGCGATCTTGCCGTCGCGGAGGACGGCGACGAGGTCCGCGAGCGAGAGCGCCTCGTCCTGATCGTGTGTAACGAGCAGCGTCGTCGTGGCCGTTGCGCGCAGGATCCGCTGAACCTCCTCGCGCACGCTGGCTCGCATGTGCGCGTCCAGCGACGCGAACGGCTCGTCCAGGAGCACGATCTCCGGCTCGACCGCGAGCGCCCGGGCCAGCGCCACTCGCTGCTGCTGGCCACCCGAGAGCTGATGGGGGTAACGGCGCGCGAGATCCGCCAACCCCACGAGCTCGAGCAGGTCTCCAACTCGTGTTCGGCGGGCAGACCGGGTGAGCCCGAACCCGACGTTGGCGGCGACCGTGAGGTGGGGGAAGAGGCCGCCCTCCTGCGGGACATAGCCGATCCGGCGGTGCTCGGGATGGACGTGAACGCCTGGGCCGTCGACGGTCTGCTCGCCGATCCTCACCGTGCCCCGGTCGGGCCGGTCGAAGCCCGCCAGCAGTCGCAGCAGCGTCGTCTTGCCACTTCCCGAGGGCCCCAGAATGGCCGTCAGCGATCCTGACGGCACTGTCAGATCGAGGCCGGCGAGGACGGGATGGGTCCCGAAACCCTTGTGCAGGCCCGCGATGGCGAGCCCACCCCGTGTCCCATCGCCTCGAGCGAGACCCTCGCCGTCCGTCGCCTGCGACCCGAGGCGGCTCGCGTGCTCACCACCCGATACAAGACCGCTTCCCCCGCCGCCGTCCCGTCCAAGTCCGCTCACCGTGCCATCGCCCCCTGAGAGGGAAGCCGGTCGAAGAAGCGCCCGAGCACGTAGCTCGGCAGGGCCGCGATCGCGATGATGGTCAGCGCAAACGGGGCCGCCTGCCCGTAGGAGAGGTTCTGCTGGTAGGCCCAGAACTGAGTGGCGAGCGTCTGCGCGCCGGTCGGGATCAGGATCAGCGTCGCCGTCAGCTCGGTCACCGCCGAGAGGAACACTAGCGAGAAGGCTGCCGCCAACCCGGGGGCGACGAGCGGAAGCGTGACTCGCCACAGCACCGAGAACCGCCCTTGGCCAAGCGAGCGGCCGACCTCCTCCAGGCCGACCGGAGCCTGCACGATCGAGGCCCGTACACCGACGAGCGCCAGCGGGAAGAACAGGATGGCATAGGCGATCACCAGCAGCGAGGCGCTCTGGTAGAGGAAGCCGCCGGCATACCGCTCGGTGAAATAGGACAGCGCGAGTGCGATCACCAGGCCGGGCATCGCGAGGACGAGATAGGTGCTGCGCTCGAGCAGTCGATAGGACCGACGGGGGTAGCGAATCGCGAGCAGCGCGACCGGCAACGCCATCGCGGTTGCCAGCGCCGCAGCGATCGCACTGTAGAAGACGGTGTGCCAGGTGGCGTCCAGGAGCGAGACGCCCATGAGAAAGGCTCGCGGGCCCCTGAACATCCAGTAGACGCTGGAGCCGATCGGGACACCCAGCGCCAGGGCGCTGAGCAGGCCGAAGCCGGCGAGCACAGGGAGCCGCGCGCGCCCCAGCCGGTGGCGCCGGAGTGCCCGCTGGGCGAGGGGACCCGAGCGGCTGAGACGGCCCCGGCCCCGTGCCAACCCCTCGCCCCAGAGAACTGTCAGACTGAGGAGCACCAGTACCAACGACAGCGCCGAAGCGGTCGGCAGGTTGAACGAGACATTGAACTCAGTGAAGATCTCCGTGGTGAAGGTCTGGTAGCCCAGAATCTCGAAGGCGCCGTACTCCGCGAGCAGCACGAGCGCCACCAGCAGACAGCCACCGAAGATCGCCACCCGCGCCTGCCCGAGCGTCACCCGCCAGAACGTCCGCAGCGGCCCCATCCCAAGGCTGCGCGCCACCTCCTCCTGACCCGGATCGGCGTTGCGGAGGCTGGCGGCGACCGGCAGATACACCAGCGGGTATACCGCCAGCGTCATCACCAGCACCGCCCCGCGGAACCCCTCGACCCAGGTGCTGAGCGAGGACCAGCCGAAGCTCACCACAAAATCGGGGATCGCGAGCGGCACCACCACCAGGACAGCCCACACCCGCCTGCCCGGAAGGTCGGTCCGCTCGACAAACCACGCCGTCGTTGTGCCAATTACGGCGCACAGCAGCGTGACCACCACCGTCAGCCGGACCGTGTTCCACAGCAGGGTGACCGTGAGGCTGCGGAATATGAGGTGCAGGATCGTCGATGCTCCGGCGCCGTGGGCCTCGAACAGCAGGAAGGCGAGCGGTGCCGCCAAGACCGCCGCCACGGCGACACTGAGCCCGAGCAGCACCCAGGGTCGCGGGGCTGCGCGCGCCGACGACGGTTTGGGTCCGGCTACTGGTGCCGACCCCGGTGTGGGCGGCGGAGCACGCCCGATCGCCGCCGTCTCCGGCGCTCGCCTGAGAGCGCTCTTCGCCGCGGTCCTCATCTCTAGCGGCTCGATCGAGCGCAGCCCCTCATAGCAGCCCCGCTTCGCGGAGGAGCCCGATCGCGGTGGACCCGTCGCCGAGCTGGGCGACCGTGATCGAGTTTGGTTGCAGCTCCCCGAAGGGGGTCTCGGGTGCGACGGGTTGGATCCCCGCGACGATCGGGTACTCGAAGCTGAGCGAGTGGGCGATGATCTCCTGGCCGCGAGGGCTCACCAGGAAGGCAAGGAACCTCTGCGCGGCGCTGTGGGCCCCGGAGGATTTGAGGATCGCCGCCCCCGAGACGTCGATCACGTAGCCGGGGTCGCGCGGCGCGAAGTAGGCGATCTTAGAATTGATGCTGCCCGCGCCGAGCTCGGCCTTCATGCGGTACCAGTAGTACTGGTTTATCACCCCAAATGCCACGGCGCCACGGTTGACCTCGCTCGCGATCGTCTCGTTGTCGGGGTAGGCGTGAGCGGCGGCATTGGCCTTGATCCCTTCCAGCCATTTCAGCGCCGCGGCGTGACCGTCGGTGCGGGCGACTGAGGTGACGATCGGCTGGAAATCCGTCTCTCCAGCCGCGACAGCCAGCTTGCCCCGGTACTTGGGGTCGGCCAACTGGAGCGCCGATTTGGGTAGCTGGCTCGCGGCGATCAGGCTGGGGTTGTAGATGAGCACGCTTACCCGTGTCGAGACCCCGAGCCAGTCGCCTCGGGGCGAGTCGAATCTGGTCGGCGCGCGGGCGAGCGTGGTGGTGTTTACCGGCGCGAGCAGACCCTTTGCCCCCAGGTACTCGAGCGCGGGGGAATTCTCCGTGTAGATGACGTCTGCCGGCGAATTGGATCCCTCGGTGACGATCTCATCGGCAAGCGTGTCCTCGTCGTTGCTGCGCACGTTCACCGCGATGCCGGTTTCATGCTCGAAGGCCGCCACGAGCGCGTCCGTCGTCTGCACATGCTGGCCGTTGTAGAGGGTGATCGACCGACCCCCCGGCGATGACCCACCGCAGCCCGCCAACAGACTCACGGCTAACACGAGCACCGCGACAAACAAGGCGGGATGGCGTCTCTCGATCACGATTGGACCTCGGGCTGGCAGGCGTCGATCCTGCCGACCTCCGCTGATAGGCCTCGATCTTGCTGGGCCCCTAGGCCTCTACCACGCTCCCGGTGGATGGCCAGGGCCAGCTTCTGTGGAGATAGATTGGGTCTCATGGCGCGGACCGTACCACAACTTAGGGTCGCCTAATTAGGCTCGCCTAATGCCTCCCTCGAGGGCACATATGAGTCGTAATGGTTCGGCGATATCAACGACCAGGTGCCGCAAGACGGCACCTGGAAGTGCTACGTCTCGGCTCCCTTTGGTGCTGAAGGGGCCAGCCAGCTAGGGCAGGTGGCGTACGAAATCGGCGACGGGCGCCCGCTCGGGCACATGCTGTTCCTGGCGAGGTCGGCCGAGGTGAAGTAGCCCAATTGGGGTCTCGAGGGCGTCGAGTCCGAGCACCTCCCGGCCAGCAGGGGAGTCGAGCAGCGGCAGGGTCCGCCAGTAGCCGGCGAGCCCTACCCCGTGGGCAGCGAGCAGCACCAGGTAGGCGGCGACTGCGCTCGCGAGCAGATCCTCCGTCTGCTGAACACTGTCGCCCTGCGTGTAAGCCGATGCAACAACGAGAGTGGGCGCGCGGTCGAGCTTGCCCGCTGAACCGGGGGCGGTGTTCTCGGCGATCTCCTTGAGCCGCTCGACCGTGCTTGGACCAAGGACCCGAAAGCGCCAAGGATTGGTGAGGTGGTGGTTCGGAGCCCAACGGGCCAACTCGAACAGCTGTTCGAGCAGCTCCGGTGCCACTGGCTCTGGGGCGAATACCTTGTGGGTGCGCCGAGTTCGGATTGCCTGCCCAAGCTCCATGCCTCAGCGAACGTATCCGATCCCGTGAGCGGAGGGTGGCCACGCGAGCACCGCACGGTGACGCCTTCTAGGGCGTGTCCTCGCTCGGCTGCGTGTGCTCGGCCCAGAAGTCGACTGTCTCGCGCTCGTGGCGGGTCCCGAGGTCCAGCGCGAGCCAGGGGCCGGGTGTCCCCTGCTCGGGTCGCGCTGCCAGCAGCGCCTCGTATTCGGAGAGCTTCTGCCGGTGGGTCTCGAGCTGCACCGCCGCCAGTGCCTGGATGTCGGCGCCGAAGAAGAGCTTGAGCAGCGCGAGGTCACGCAGCATGTAGGGCTCGGGGGTGAGGACTCCCAGCCAACGCTCGAGCGCGTCTCGGCCGCGGTCGGTGAGCGAGTAGCGCTTGCGCCGCCGGCCGTCGGGCTCGCGCGTCTCGGTCACGTAGTCCGCGCGCGCGAGGCGTGCAGGCTCGGCATAGAGCTGGGAGTGGGGGAGCGACCAGAAGTGCCCGACGGTGCCGGCGACCATCTGCTTGAGCTCGTAAGGGGTGGCCTCACCGCTCATCGAGAGCAGCCCGAGCACGATATGTGAGGTGTGTGTGAGCTCTATCTCGCGGGACATCGAACGACCTTTGACTTAATCCGAATCGGATGGTATGTTTAGGACGGTTGATTTTGGAAAGCGGCAGGGTGGAGGCGAGCTTAGATGACCGCAACATCGATAGCCGGGCCGCACCGTGCGTAGCGCGTGGGCCTGTGCTCGCCCGACGGCCCTCCTGGCCCCGGGGGCTCTCCTGGCGCTGGCGTTCGCGACGACGGCCGTTGCAGCGCCAAAGGTGACTTTCCAGACGACGCCCGTCCCGATTCCGGGCTTCCCGAGGACAGGCGACATCCTAGGGGCCGGCGCAGAGGTGCAGGTGCAGGCGAGTATCGCGGGCACCGAATACGGAGGCTTCCCGTCCCCGCTTATTGGCATGACGATCTACGCGCCGAGTGGGGTCGACGTGGACACCGCGGGGTTTGGCAGTTGCGCACCGGCGGTGCTCGAAGCCGACGGTCCTTCGGGGTGCCCGAAGAGCTCGCGCGCCGGGCCGACGGGAGAAGGCCTAGGCGTCGTCAGCTTCGGCGGCGAACGTGTCGACGAGAAGGTCTCGCTGCAGAGCTTCTTCGCGCCGATGGGGGGCCTGACCTTCTACGCCGTCGGCAGCACGCCGACCTCCTTCGAAATCCTCGAAAAAGGGTATTGGAGCATGGCCAGCGCCCCCTACGGGCCGGAGCTGACCGTCGAAATACCGCTCGTCGAAACGGTGCCCGGCGCCGATGATGCTTCGATTCTTTCCTTCAAGGTGCAGGTCGGCGCGGCTTACAGGCGGGACGGCAAGACGGTGTCCTACATCACGCTTCCTCGAAGCTGTCCCAAAGGCGGCGCCCCGCTGAAGGCCGAACTGAAGTTCATGAGCGGCGAAACGGTCACGATCTCCTATCGGCAGCCGTGCCCCAGACGCAGGGCGCCCTGATTGAGTAGGCGTGGGCTCGAGCAGGCCCGCACCAGATGAGTGATTTCATGTCGAGAAGCTCTGCACGGCTCCGCTCACAATGTGAAGGGCCACGACAGGCGCGGCCCACGACATCAGGAGACCATCATGCCCAAGTACCTGCTCCTCAAGCACTACCGCGGCGGCCCGGAGCCGCACCGTCCCGTGCCCCCGATTGACCGATGGGCCCCCGAGGACGTGGAGGCCCACATGGCCTTCCTCAGGCACGTCAGCGAGCTGCTCCAGAAGAACGGCGAGTACGTCGACGCACAGGCGCTCACGCCGGTGCGCACCTGGGTGCGTTACGGCGGGCCGGACGCCGCACCGGTCACGACCGACGGCCCGCTGCCCGAGACCAGCGGTCTCGCGGCGGGCTGGTACATGATCGATGTCGAGTCCTACGAGCGCGCGGTCGAGCTCGCGGCCTACGTATCCTCAGAGCCCGGGCCCGGCGGAGAGCCGCTGTACGAGTGGATCGACGTGCGGGAGGTCATGTCCGAGGCGCCCTCGGATGACTGACTCTGCGTGGTCGACGAGCAGACGCGATGGCTGGATGAGGGCGCGCTGCTCGGATTCGGGCGGGATCTCATTCCGCTGGTGCTCGTGGGCCTGGTCCGGCGGGGCGAGGACTTCGATGCCGCCGAGGACGCGCTGCTGACCGTCGAATTGCCGCTCTTCGAAATAGTGCCCTGCGCGTCCTGGCCGCGGCTGCGGGCTGCCGCCCGCGGGCTAGACTCGCTACCGGTTTCGTTCACGCTCGACGGGAAGGGACTAGATGATCACGACTTGGACAGAGGAGGACTGACCGATGCTCACGCTCTACGAGCACCCATTCGCGCTCTACTGCCAGAAGGTCCTGATCGCGCTCAACGAGCAGGGCATGACATACGACGTCCTCGAGGAACAGCGTGATTTCGACCGCGCGGAGCTGGCCGAGCTGTGGCCGCCAGCGTCGATCCCGGTGCTGCGCGACGGCGATCAGGTCATCGGCGAGACCTCGATCATCATCGAGCACGTCGCCGGCGCGCAACTAGTGCCGTCGCTGGAAGCCCGCAAGTGGGATCGCCTCTGCGACCAGTACATCTCCGACGCCGTCCAGGCAATCGTCATCGACACAATCGAGGAGCGCTTCGACCAGCGCGCCGTCGCCCGCGCGCGCGGGCAGCTCGACATGATCTACGGCATGCTCGAGACGCAGCTCACCCAGCACGAATTCCTGGCCGGCGGTACGTTCACGATCGCTGACTGCGCCGCCGCGCCTGGCCTGTTCTATGCCCTGGCGATCCATCCGTGGGACGAGAGCACGCACCCGCGGCTGACGCGCTACTACCGCGCGTTGGCCCACCGGCCGTCCTTCGCCAAGGTGATCGAAGACGCGCGGCCCTACCGGCATCTGTTTCCGCTGCCCTGGCCGGTCGACTTCGACCGCTACCACTAACGTCCGGACGGGGACCTTCAGATCCCGTCCGGGTTCCAGGCCGGTCGGATCGATCGAGACGATGACGGTCACATCGTCCACGGCGAGGTTTCGCAGGAAGCGAGGTCATCAGCGTCCTCCGTTGACGCCGCCGACCGGCGCCGGAGGGGTGGGCCTGACGCCGGGCGCCTATGCCCGTAGTTGACAGTGTCGATCGCTTCGGAGTGGTTTGCTTATCCGGTGGCGAGTTCCAGCACGAAAGGCACATCGGTGGGCGATGGGGTGTTGTGCATCGGCCTCTTCGGGGTGTTCTCCATCACCGTCGGCGACAGCGTCATCGCCGAGGACGCCTGGCGGCTGCGCAAGGCGAAGACGCTGATCAAGCTGCTCGCCCTCGCGCCCGAGCGCCGCCTCCACGTCGAGGAGGCGGCCGAGCTGCTGTGGGCAGGGCGGGACCCGGACTCCGCCCGCAACAACCTCCATCAGGCGATATTCGCGGCCCGGCGCGCGCTCGACTCGATCGGGCTGGACGGCAATCGCTACCTGGAGCTGCGCGAAGAATTGATTCTGCTCTGTCCCAGGGATCTGGTCCGGATCGACGCGGTCGCCTTCGAAGAACTCGCCGTCGCGGCGCGCGAGCAGGGCGAGCCCGGCGCCTATCGCTCGGCCCTCGAGGGCTTCGACGCCGAGTTGCTGCCGGCGGATCGCTACGAGGACTGGAGCCGGGAGCGGCGCGACTCCCTCGGCCAACTCCGCCTCGCCCTGCGGGCCGAGCTGGCGGAGCTGGAGCGGGATTCCGTGCCGCACCGGGCGGGTGCGAGCCGGCCCGAACTACCGTCACAGCTGACGAGCTTCATCGGTCGCGAGCGCGAGTTGGCCGAGGCCGCGACGCTGCTGCGCGACGCGAGGCTCCTCACCCTGACCGGAGCTGGCGGCTGCGGCAAGACTCGGCTGGCGCTGCAGCTCGCCGGGCAGCGGGGGGAGGACTTTGCCGATGGGGTCTGGCCGGTCGAGCTGGCGGCGCTCGGAGAGCCCGAGCTCGTGGGCCCGGCGATCGCTCAGGCGCTGGACACGCGGCTGGCCTCCGACCGGGCGCCGGAGGTCGCGCTCGCCGGGCACGTCGGCGGGCGCCGGCTGCTGCTTCTGCTCGACAACTGTGAGCACCTCATCGAGCCGGTCGCGCGCCTCGCCGAGGCTCTGCTCAGCCACTGCCCGAACCTGACCGTGCTGGCGACCAGCCGCGAGCCGCTGCGCATCCCCGGCGAGGTGACCTGGCGCGTCCCGTCGCTCTCCCTCCCGAGGCTGGTCCCCGGAGCGCCCGCGGAGGACTCGCTTGAGGCGGAGTCGGTGCGGCTGTTCGTCACCCGGGCCGCGCAGGCCGCGCCCGGATTCGAGCTCGGCGGCGACAACGCGGACGCCGTCGCCTCGCTCTGCCACCGCCTCGACGGGATGCCGCTGGCGATCGAGTTGGCGGCGGCGCGGGTGAGCGTCCTCACTCCGGCTCAGATCGTGGAGCGCCTCGACGACTCGCTCGACCTGCTCTCGGCCGGGCCCCGCACAGCGATGACGCGTCAGCAGACCCTGCGAGCGACGCTCGCCTGGAGCTTCGAGCTGCTCGAGGCCGACGAGCAGGTGCTGCTGCGTCGGCTCGCCGTGTTTGCCGGCGGCTTCGGGCTGCAGGCGGCTGAGGACGTCGGCGCCGAGGATCCGCTGCGGCACAGCGAGGCCGTCGCCGTGCTCGGTCGCCTGATCGACAAGTCGCTGGTTCACGTCGAGGAGGGATCCAAGGATCGCAGCTACCGGCTGCTGGAGACCGTGCGCCAGTACGCGGTCGAGCGTCTCGAGGAGGCGGGAGAGCGCTCCGCTTTCGAGCGCCGCCACCGCGACTGGTATGTCGCGCTGGCCGAGAGTGACCCGACCCCAGCCGGTGACCTGCCGGCGCGGACCACGCTGCGGGGCTTCGATCGAGAGCGCGACAACCTCCGCGCCGCCTTGGCCTCAGCGCTGGTCGCCGATCCCAAGGAGGCGCTGCGCCTTGCCGTCGCCCTCTGGCGCTTCTGGCTGATGCGCGGCTACCTCGCCGAGGGGTACCGCTGGCTCACCGCCGCCCTGGCCGCGGCGCCCGAGTCGACGGCGGTGCGCGCCCGCGCCCTGCTCGCCGCCTGTGTGATCGGGCTGCGCCGCGGCGTCCCCGTGCATATCCACGAGTTCGCGGCCGAGAGCGTGGCGATCTTCCGCAAGCTCGAGGACCGGGCCGGGATGTTCGACGCGGTCGAGATCTCGGCGGCCTACCGGGTGATCGTCAGTCCCGCGCAAGACGTCGAGCTGCTCGTGCGCGAACACGAGGCGCTCCTCGCCGAGGACCTGCCAGCCGCCCGGCCACCGATGTGGGCGGCGCACACGCGCGGCATCGCCGCCTGGTTCCGGCGCGAATACGGCCCCGCACGGGAGCATCTGGAAGCCGCGCTGGATCACGCGGGCGCTCTCAGCGCCGAGCCGCGCCCGGCGCTCTGGCCGCTGAGCTACGGGATGATCTCGGTTGAGCCCGAGACCGGCTATCCGCTCTGCCTGCATGAGGAAACCGGGCTCGTCGCACGCCGCGTCGGCGGCGCCGCGGCCACCGCTTACATCCTCGTCAACCTCGCCGTGGTGGATCGAGCCGAGGCAGATTTCGCCCACGCGGAAAAGCTGATCGAGGAGAGTCTCGCCCGCTTCGAGCAGCTCGACGACCAGCAGGGCGAGGCGTTCGCGCTCAACGCCTTCGGCAACCTAGCCCGCTCCGGCGGCGACTTCGAACGGGGCCGGGCGCTGCTCGAGCGCAGCCTCGCCCTACGGCAGGAGATCGGCGACCGCCGCGGCGCCGGGATCACCCTCGGCTGCCTGGCGATGCTCCTGGCCCGCTCCGGCGACGCGGATGGCGCCCGCATCTCGGCCGGGCAGAGCCGGACCTGGTTCACCGAAAACGACGACCTGATCGGCATCGGCGCCGCCGAGTTGAGCCTGGCGTGCGTGGCGCTCTGCGCCGGCGATCGCGCCGATGCCCGAGTCCACCTCGAGGCCGCCGCCAGGGTCTTCGGAGGGATCGAGACAACCCACCAGGAGGGATGGGCGCTGGCAGTGCTGGCTGCGATCTGTGCGGAGGACGGCGAGGCGGCGACGGGGCGGGCCTGGCTGGACCGGGCGGGCCGGCACTTCGAGCTGCTTGGCGCCAGAGCCGGCATCGCCTACTGCCGGGAACTGGAGGCTAAAACGCTGCAAAGTGAACGCTAAGAGGCGACCCGTAGCCTCGCTGAGCGTCGTCGAAACGCGACATCAACAACCGAACTGAGAAGGGGGCCGCATGGCTACGCAAGGAGTGCTTGGAGCGGCAACGCTGAAGGAGTTCGAGGATGGGCTGCACGGAGAACTGATTCGGCCCGGCGACGGCGCCTACGATGAGGCTCGTTCGATCTGGAACGGTGCGCACGACGCCCGCCCGGCGGTGATCGCCCGCTGCGCCGATTCCTCCGACGTGCGCCACGCGATCGGCTTCGCGCGCAGCGAGGGCCTCGTTATCGCCGTGCGCGGCGGCAGCCACAGCATTCCCGGCTTCTCGACCTGCGACGACGGCATCGTCATCGACCTCTCGCCGATGAAGGGCATCACGGTGGATTTGAGCGGCGCCACCGCCACCGCCGAGGGCGGCGTCACATGGGGGGAGTTCGACACCGCCACCCAGGAGCACGGCCTCGCCACCACCGGGGGCCTGGTCTCGACCACGGGCGTCGCCGGCTTCACGCTGGGCGGCGGGATCGGCTGGCTGATGCGCAAGCACGGCCTGGCCTGCGACAACCTGCGCTCGGCCAAGGTGGTCACCGCCGACGGCCAGGTCCTCACCGCGAGCGCGACGGAGAACCCCGACCTCTTCTGGGGTCTGCGCGGGGGAGGCGGCAACTTCGGCGTCGTCACCTCCTTCGAGTTCGACCTGCACCCGGTCGGCCCGACCGTGGCCGCCGGCCCGGTCTTCTATCCGGGCGACCGCGCCGAGGAGATCATGCGCTTCTACCGCGATTTCGCGCGCGAGGTGCCGGATGAGCTGAGCACCCTGGTCAACCTGATCACCGCGCCACCCGCTCCATTCCTGCCCGAGGACTGGCACGGCAAGAAGCTGGTCGGCCTGGTCGGCTGCTACTCGGGCGACCCCGAGGAGGGGATGAAGGCACTGCAGCCGATCCGCGACCTGGGCGACCCCGTCGCCGACCTGGTCGGCCCGATGCCCTACGTGCAGATGCAGAGCCTGCTCGATGCGCTCTGGCCGAAGGGCACCCAGGCATACATGAAGGCGGGCTACTTCCGCGAACTCGACGACCACGCGATCGAGACGATGGCACGCTTTCACCAGAACGCGACCTCCCCGTCCTCGGAGATCCACATCCAGCACTTCGGCGGCGCGATCGCCCGCGTCGGTGATGACGAGACCGCCCACCGCGAGCGCGAGGCGCCCTTCGTCCTCAACGCGATCGCCTCCACCCACGAGCCGGGCGGGGGTCTGGAGAGCCACATCGATTGGGCGCAGCGGTTCTACGCCGAGATCGAGCCGTCGCTGACCGGCGGCGCCTACATCAATTTCCTCTCCTCCGAGGGCGAGGATCGGGTGCATGCAGCCTACGGTGCCGAGAAGTTCGCCCGCCTACGCGAGCTCAAGGACCGCTACGACCCGACCAATCTGTTCCACCTGAACCAGAACATCCCGCCATCGCAGGCGGGCTTGAGCCGAGGCGAGCTTGAGCGATTACCGCGGCTGGGGTGCCAGCAATCGCTCAAAGCTCAGAAGGCGCCACGTATCGATAGCCCCGCTTCGTCGGCCGCGCACAACTCAGGCCGGTGCCCGCCGAAGCGTCTGCCGTGATGGGATTCCTTCCCGGGGAGTCCTCCCAACGCTGGCGAGGAGGCTGACGGCAGACGGACCGGTCAGCCAATCTGCTCGGCCAGAGCGACGATGATGCCCGCGGGGCCGCGGAGGTAGCAGAGCCGGTAGCTGTCCTCGTACTGCGCCACCTCGCCGAGGAGTTCCGCGCCGTGGGCGCGCAGGCGGGCGACGGTGTCGTCGATGTCGTCGACGGCGAACATGACACGATGCAGGCCCAGCGTGTTGGGCGCCGGGTTATGCGGTTTGGCGCTGACCGTCGCGGGGGTGTGGTACTTCGCCAGCTCCAGCTTGCTGTGGCCGTCCGGGGTCCGCATCATCGCGATGTCGCTGCGGACGCCGTCGAGTCCGACGGTGCGGTCCGCCCATAGACCCTCGATCTGCGCCTCGCCTTCCCGCTCCATGCCAAGTTCGGTGAAGAACGCGATGGCGGCATCCAGGTCTTCGACGACAATGCCGACGTTGTCCATCCGCTGAATCGTCATGTACTCGATCGTAAGCGACTGCCCGTCGGGTGTGCCGCCCCGGTGGACGGACCGGGCGGCTTCGGTGCGACATCCGCGCCCGCCCAGCTTGCGACTCGCACCGTCGCGCTGCCGGGTCTGACATCCGCCGTACCAGAGAATCCTCGAAAGAAAATTCGGGAGGCCGTGTCGGATCGAGGCAGAGGTGTTCGTAGAAGGGGGGAGCGGTGGTCCACGAGGGGCCACCCCGAACGACAGGAGATGATTCGAGATGCAGTATTTGGTTTCTGTGATCGACGACGGCACCGGCCTGGACACCCCGACAGAGGAGGCTGCCATCGACGTGTTCAACGACCGGCTCCGAGCCGAGGGTTATTGGGTCTTTGCCGGCGGCCTCGGGTCGCCCGACCGGGCCACCGTCATCGACAATCGGGGTGACGAGGTGGTGTTCACCGCCCCGGGCCCTTCGTGGAGTCAAAGGAGTACCTCGCCGGCTTCTGGATCATCGAGGCTCCCGACCTCGACGTGGCGCTAAAGCTCGCCACCGAGGGGTCGAAGGCGTGCAACCGGAAGATCGAGGTGCGGCCGTTCCTGTGAGCGTGGTCGACGTCCAAGAGGCGATCGCCCGGACCCACAACGAGGAGTGGGCGCGGGCTCGACGGCCCGGAGGTGGCACGGCCTACGACCGAGCTATCGAGCTGGCGGGCAACATCGCCGAGATCGCCTACCTCACACGTCGCCGCAACCAGCTCGGGTAGCGTCCGCGGATTCCGTCGAAACGCCGTGCAAAGCCGCGGTGCCACGGACTCGTGGGGGTCGTCGGTGCCGAGGCACGGCTAGATCGGCGATGATGAGTTTCGGGCCCTGGGCCGGTTTGTCTACAGCTCACCGTTCTAGGCACCCCTTCAGTAAGAAATCGCCGACGAGAGGAGACCTATGGGCATCGTGTTTCCAGGAGAGTCAGCGGAGTACCGGGCCGCCCGCGGTCGGCTGTTGGAGCAGGAGATCGAGCTGCGCCGGAGGATGGAGGCACTCGCCGTAGCGAGACGCGAGCTTCCACCCGGGGGGGTCGTACCCGAGGACTACGTTTTCAACGGGGCGACAGCCAACGGTACGGCGACCGACTTGAGACTTTCGGAGCTGTTCGAGCCCGGCAAGGATTCGCTGGCGATCTACAGCTTCATGTTCCCGCGCAATCCCGCCGACGACAGTCCGGGCCCGGCGAATGGACAGACCGCGCTCCTGCCGCTCCACGAAAGCCCATGCGCTTGCTGCACCGCGCTGCTCGATCAACTCGATGGCGCGGCCGAGCACGCCAGCCATCATCTCAACCTCGCTGTCGTGGCGAAGGCGCCGTTGCCCCGCATCCTTGCGTTCGCTGAGGAGCGTAGGTGGCACCGACTTAGGCTCTTGTCATCAGGCGCCAACAGCTACAACCGTGACTACCACGCCGAGACCGCAGAGGGGGCACAGCGACCGATGCTGACGGTGTTCCATCGCGACGGCGAAGTGATCCGCCACTTCTGGAGCTCTGAGCTCCTCTACGCCCCGACCGAGCCCGGACAGGACCCCCGCCACGTAGCCACGCTGGAGCCGCTCTGGAACCTCTTCGACCTAACGCCGGACGGACGCCCGCGCGACTGGTATGAGCAGCTGAGCTACGCCTGACCAGCCGGCCGGGAGTGGCGGTACAGCCGGGCGATCCCTCGTGACAAGCTCACCGGATCCCTCCGATCCATGTGAGTCGTCTGCGATCAGCGCAGGGCTTGGTTAAGGGGCTGGAACAACCCACGACCGGTTACCTGCACGGCGTCGTGTGCCTAGAGGCGCTCCAGTTCGTTGGCGATGACGGTCGCACCGTCGTTGCGGGCCAGGGCGCGGGCCATCGTGCGGGCACCCTGCTTGATCGACTGGTCCTCGAGGGCTTCTGAGATCACGCGGCGCAGCTTCTTGGGGGAGCTTTTCTTGCTGGCTCTCACGCCGGCGTGCGCGAGGACCACGCGGGCGGCGTTATCTGGCTGGTCGCGACCGTCGGGGATGCAGACGAGCGGAACACCGTCGACGAGGGCGGCGTTGACCGTTTGCCAGCCTGCGTGGGTGATGACGAGCGCTGCGTGTGGGAGAACGGTTCGATGCGAGACGAAAGCCACGCTGCGCGCGTTGTCGGGGATGCGGAGCTGACTCGGATCTAGCGCGGGTCCGGCCGTAAGCAGCGCTCGAACGCGCAGTCCGGCCACGGCGTCGAGGACGCGCTGGGCGAGTGTTCGCTGGTTCATGTAGCTCGTGCTGAAGCTGATCAGTACCAGCGGATCGGTGTTCTCTGAAGGCCACGGTGACTCCCACTCCTTCTCGAACGGCTCGAACGCGGGGCCCACATAATGGACGTTCGCGGGGAGTTGGGCTTTGCTGGAGAAGTCTAGCTCGGGGGCAGTCATCACGTAGATCGCTCGCACGCTGCGAATCTGGTCGTTCCAGTCCTCAAGCGGCGCGAGGCCATACTCGGCACGGACATCGTTGAGCATCGGCAGTCCGGCAGCGGAGAAACGGCTAGTCATGGCGTTGAGCAGGCGGTCGCGCCCGGCACCCAACGGACCGCCCATCGGCTTCTGGCCGCTGAACAGCGGCGGCGCGCCACGAACCGGGAGGGGATACGGGCAGTGAACGAGCGCGACCGCAGGTACGCCTACGTGCTCGGCAGCGACTGGCGCGGCGATGAAAAGCCAATCGAACACGACCACGTCGGGTCTCCAATCGCCGAGCAGCTGGACGTCCTCCCGTACCGCATCCCGCAGCGGAGCGATCGGAGCATCGCGCATCCGCTTCGCGGCCCCAAGCGGCGTGCGCGCCTCCCAATCGCGTACCGGGTCTGTCTCTGGACGCGTGATGTCGAGGTCAGGAAGCCACCCGCGAATCGGCACGAATTCAGCTCCGGTCTGCTCGATCCGTGCCCGTGCGGCGCTGTGGGCTACGACGCGCACCTCGTGGTCCCGCTCGACGAGCTCCCGTGTGAGCGCGAGCTGTGGCGGGGCGTTCCCGCTGAACGCTAGAAGCGTCTGGAGGACCCGCATATATTTCATCGTAGTCCTACCAAGATGAATCGTCCAGTGCGGCGTCCCGTCGATCTGAGACGGCCCAGTCCCGTTTATCTGAGACCTGACCGTCCCGTTCATGTGAGACTCGACCGACGGAGTAGCATCGCCCCGCTTCGGAGCGACTGGCGGTTTAGTGCTCGAGTTCTGCGAAGTTCTCGAGCGCTCTCACCGATAGCCTGAGGTAGCTGTGGTGGGCACCCCCTGGGACGCAAACACGTATGACCGAACCTCTGAGCCCCAGCAGTCGTGGGCGTCAGAGGTACTCGCGCGCCTTGCGGGCATCGCCGCCGACGCGACGGTGCTGGACGTCGGCTGCGGAACCGGGCGCGTCACAGAGGCGCTCCTTGCGTTGGTGCCCGATGGCCGGGTGCTGGCCATCGACGCCTCCGAAGAGATGGTGGCGCTCGCGCGCGAGCGCCTCGGCGAGCACGCACAGGTGTGGTGTCAGAGCGTCTTGGATCTGGATCTAGAGGAGCCGGTCGATGCGATCGTCTCGACAGCGACACTGCACTGGGTCTCAGAGCACGATCTCGTCTTCGCACGGCTGGCCCAGGCGCTGCGGCCAGGCGGCGTGCTCGAGATTCAGTGCGGCGGAGAAGGCAACATTAGTCGCGTTCGCGAAGCTATTCAGGCGGCCGCGCGCGAGCTCGCTCCGGAGCTATTGGACTGGTCGCCGTGGATCTTCGCGGGCCCGAGAGAAACCGAACGGCGCCTCGGGGAAGCCGGCTTCAGTGACGTTCGCTGCTGGCTGGAGGAGCGCCCTACATATCCCGATGATGTCGATGCCTTCGTGCGCACTTCGATCCTCGCGGCGCACTTCGAGCGCCTGCCTGAGGAGCGCCGTGAGCGATTCGGGGCGGCGGTCCTAGCTGGCGTGCGCCTGCCACTCGATTACGTGCGCCTGAACGCCTCAGCGCTCCGCGCACCCGCATAAAGGACGGCGTCCGATCGGCTCGCGTGGGCTCCTGGCTCAGCGGCCGGCGGGGATCAGGCCGAGTTGTCTCATCATCCCGAGGTCGTCTCGGACTGCCGCGTACTCGGTGACTTGGCCGGCGTCCAGCCGGAAGAGGTACATATGCGGAACGGTCGCCCGCCGTCCAGTCGGAGGGATGCCCATGAACTCGCCCTCGTGGGTACCGGTCCAGGTGCAGTACATCGCGACGCGATCTCCGTCGGCGATGAGCTGCTCGATCTCCCAGCGCTGGTCGGAAAGGCGCCGCGCAGCATCGTCGCGACCTCCTTGGCGCGGGCTGGGCCGCGTCGGTCCTGCGGATCGTTGAGGTCGCGGCATTCAAGGTGCACCAGCAGGTCGGCGACGTCCAGCCGGCCTTGACCGAACACCTCGGCGTAGAGCCGGCGAACAACCTGCTTGTTCTGCTCACAGCCCGGCGCGACGACATCATCCTGTGGCAACACGTGCTTCTCCTCTGGAATCGAAAGTGGATGTAGCCTGCTAATCGCTATAGTGGCACTCTAGTCAATGACTGAGCGACCTGTCGAGCCTGCCGACCAGCCGGGAGCGATGCCTCGGCGCACCTACCGCTCGCGCAAACGCGAGCAGGCATCCCTCGAGACCCGCCGGCGGATTCGCGCGACGGCCGAGGCCCTGTTCCTGCGCGACGGATATATCCGCACGACGACGAAGGCGATCGCACGGGAGGCCTGCGTCGCCGAGATGACCCTGTTCCTGGCGTTCAACAACAAGGCGGCGCTGCTCTCGGAGATCATCAGGACCAGTGTCCGCGGCGACGACTACGACACTCCGATCGCCAGCCGAGCCAGCTGGCAAGCGATGCTCGACAGCTCGCCAGACCAGATACTGACGCGATTCGCAGGGTTCAACGGTGCGGTCCAGGCCCGAACCGCCCGCATCCTCGCCGTCGCCGAGGCCGCAGCCACCGCCGACGTCGAGCTCGCCGCACGTCGCGACAGCGCGCATGCGCACATACGCGCCGACCTCCAGCAGATTGCAGACGCGCTCGCCAACCATCGATGCCTTGCTCCGCACCTCACCCCCACGCAAGCGGCGGATGTGATCTACGCCCTCGCCAGCCAGGCCACGTACCTGCTCCTCACCGACGAGTGCGACTGGACCACACAGCGGTACGTCGACTGGCTCGCTGCAACCCTCCAATCGACCCTCACCAATGCCAACCACCCGAATACTTGAGCTCTCGTCAACCCGAGGGTCGACACTCTCGCTTGTAGCAGGCCGGTCGAGCGGGGGTCTCTAGCCGGACTGAGCGCCGTAGCTCGGCCCGTGGCTGCGGGGCGTCAGAGTCGTCCGTTGTCGCGTAGCCAGGTCAACGCGCGGAGGGTGACGTTGCCGCGCCAGTCGGTTGTCTGCGCCGGTGACCACGCCAGCCAGTCGAACGTCCAGCCGCCGTCTTGCTGTTGCTCGGACTCGACGGCGTCGAGGTGAGCCTCGATCTGGTTCTCGCTGACCAGGGCGCGTGACCGGCTGCCTGGGCGGGGGGAGAGGTCGAGCGGGCGCAGCGCCTCTCCCTCGACGCCGCCGACGGGCGCGACCGTGGAGGTGTCGACGCGGTCGCTGAGCGACGCGATCGCCGCACGGGCGTGTTGCTCGTCGGGAACGGTATCCAGGAATGCGCAGGCGAACTTCAGCCAGTACCCGCGTGGCTGCTCGGCGGTCTCGATTGACCGCCAGCACCAGTCGGTGGCGCGGCCGAGCCACGCGTCGCCCGTCACGCCGCCGGCGTGGAGGGCGCCAGCCAGCCCGAGCGTGAGCATGGATCCGGGCTCGGGCTCGAACCACGGTGCGTGCGGGTAGTTCTCGAAGCCGGGTAGCACGGACGGGATGCCGCCGTCTGGTGCGGCGATCGACGCGATGAAGGCGCGCGCGTCGCGGGGCAACTCGCCGTCTGCCGCGCCAGCCTCGTTGAGGATCTCAAGGGCGTAGAGAGTCGGCGCGGGCTGGCTGCCGGGGCCGCGCAGGTCGGGCTCGAGCGCATGGCCGAAACCGCCGTCCGGGTTGCGATAGCCACGCAGCGCCTCGACGATCGGTTCGGTCGGCCCGTCAGCGAACAGCAGGCTGTAGCGGTGGCGGTCCACCAGGCGGGCGGCGGACCAGATGAAGTTCTCGGCAGCACGTTGATCGATCGGCATACCCGACACGCTACGCCGCGGTCGGGATACGGTCTTTGAGAAATCGGACGGGCGAGACGCCGGCCAGTTGGGTGACCTCGGCGGTCATGTGCGCCTGGTCGGCGTAGCCGGCATCGAGCGCCAGCTCGACCAGCGGCGCGGGCGCGAGCGCCTGCAGCCGCCGGAAACGCAGCACGCGTTGAAGCATCTTCGGCCCGTACCCGACCGCATCGCTGACGCGCCGCTGAAGCTGGCGCGCGCTGATGCCAAGCTCGTCGGCGACCGGGGCCACGCGTGCGCGTGGGCGCCCGAGTGCCACGACTGCGGCACACACGAGCGGATCGAGCTCAGCAGCGCGCAGCTCAAGGGCTCGCAGCAGCAGCGCGTGCGGGTCCGAGCCTCCCGCCAGCTCCTCGAGCAGTGCTGCGGCCACATCGCGTCCCAGAACCTCGGTGGCATCGGGTGAGACGTCGCGCAGCTCCGACGCCGGCAGCGCCAGGATCGCGCCCGCCGCGCCCGGCCGCAACCGTGCCCCGACGACCCGCGAGCCCGACTCCAGCGTCACGATGCGCGGCCGCGTATCAGGCCCGGCGATGGTCAGCCGCCCGGACGCCCAGACCAGATCCACGCAGGCATCAGGCACGATCTGCTGCTCGTGCTGAGTCGTCGTGGCCTGCTCCCACGTGCAGGCCACCAACGGTGAGGCGACAAGACGCTCGAGGTAACTCACAACCCCAACGCTACCCAGCTCGGGTTAGGGCTTGGCACGACCTACGCGGCTTGCGTCGGCGAGTCCGTGCCAGGTGGTCTGGGTGATGGCCTGGACGAGCGTGGCGCGGGGGACGTCGCGGTGCTCGAGCCACCATAGAGCGAGCCCGGTCATCGCGGAGCGCAGCAGCTCAGCGACGGGCATGACCTGCTCGGGCGCAAGCGCCAGGCCGGGCTCGGCTCCCAGGAGGCCTGCGATGGTGGCGCGGGCGGTGTCGCGCATTGTTGCGTGGAAGGCACGGATCTCGGGATCGCCTGTGACGTCGGCGAACAGCATCGTCCAGGCAAACGGTTTGGCTTCGACGTAGGCGAACCAGCTGTCGGTGACCGCGGGAATGCGCTCGGCGAGTGGTCCCGTCCCTGTCATGCCCTCGGAGAGGGTGTGCAGGAGTTCGTCGCGATGGGCGGCGAGGAGCTCGAGGTAGAGGTCCTTCTTGGAGGCGAAGTGGCGGTAGACGATTACCTTGGTAACGCCAACCTTTGCGGCGAGCTCGTCGAGTGATGCGTGGTCGTAGCCGCGCTGCGCGAACAGCTCGGTCGCGGCGGCCACGAGCGTCGCGCGGCGCTTGGCCTTCGGGAGTCGTTGGGTCATCCCGCCGTATGTTACTCTCGGGTGACTTATCCGGGTCGCACCCGACAAAGGAGCGCCATGACCGAGCTTGTTCACGATCCCGTCCGCCGCCAGAGACTCGGCTTTCACCGCGACGGCGATGTCCTGCACACCGAGGTCTGGGCCGCCCCCGACAGCGATGTTCCAGCGCATTACCACCCCGCCCAGGAGGAGCGCTTCGAGGTGCTCGCCGGCAGCGTGCGCTTCACGATCAACGGCAAGCGGACCAACGCCGGGCCGGGCACACGCGTGGTTGCACCGGTGGGCGCCAGGCACTCGTTTCGCAACACCGGCGACGTGGAGGCGCACCTGCTGGTTGAGGTCGAGCCGGCGCTGGAGCTGCAGGGCTTCCTCGAGGAGGCGGCGGCGCTCGCCCGCGCCGGCCGGTACACACGCCACGGCCTACCGCGACGACCGGGCGCGATCCTTGAGCTCGCCGATCTGATGGTCCGCTACGCAGACACCACCGTCATGGCATTCCCGCCGCTAGCGATCCAGCGCCTCACCGTGTGGCCGCTCGCGCGCCTGCGACGCAAACAGGCCTGAGATGTCCGAACAGCTGACGCTCTACGTCTGCTGGGGCCTGTTCCGCACCCCGCGGCCCGGCCATCCCTGCCGCAACGCCTACGATGCCCTCATCACCGCCGGGCGCACACCAGTCGTAGTGCGCTGCTACGGCTGGGGATTGCTCCCTGCTTGGCTGAACCGCTCGCGCGGACGGCGCGACGTCCGCCGCCTCACCGCAAACGACTGGGTGCCAGTGCTCCTCACACCCGACCGCACAGTCATCGCCGGGAGCCAGGCGATTATCGCTTGGGCCATCGGCTGAGCGCATGGCCGCCACCCTGTCCTCCTCTGACGCGCCGATGCCCCCGATCGCGCCGGGCGCGTTGGCGCTGCGACGCATGTCATTGGTGACCGCGATCCTCGTGGTTGCTCAGACCGCAATCGGCATGATCGTGAATCTCTACGTGACCGTTCCGGCTCACCACCCTGGGGCCCATCCGGGGAACTACCTCACCGGGTCGCTTCATGGTGTCGCTTGGGCCCTCGGCCACGGCGCTGTAGCGCTGGTGATCCATGCGACCCTCGGCCTGGCGCTCGTCGCGATCGCCAGTTGGGTCGCGATCCGCGCGGTCAGGCTCCGGCCTGGCTGGGTGGGCATCACCTCAGTGCTGGGAGCGCTGCTCACCATCGGTGCAGGTTTCAACGGAGCGAGCTTCCTCGACTTCAATGACAACGTCAGCTCGCTGCTCATGGCCCTGCTGGCCCTGGGCGCCTTGTCCTGTTATCTGGTTGGGCTGTACCTGCAACCAGGCCAGCGGTAGGTGGGACGCCTGCGGCGTCTCACCGATATGCGATTGGTCCAGGCGAATGAGCAGGTTGGTGGTGGGCCTGCACGCAACCTGGCGGTCTGATTGGCTCAGCGGGCCATCAGCGTGCCCCGGCCGGTCAGACTGGCGGGGCGCTGGACGTGGTGCGCGACTCGATCAGCTTGAACTTCGCGCTGGGGTTCTGCTCGCGCGGCAGCTCGGCCACGATCGTGACGTCGAGTCCGGGGTCGGCGACGCCGGCGGCGAGGAGCTCCGAACGCAAGGTCGTGTCGATGCGCCGGCGGGCCTCATCCGTGGGCGCGGCATCGCGAAGCACGACGAGCACGTGCAGGCCGCAGTCGTCGTGGATGATCTTGTACTGACGTAGCTCTGGGAGTGCGACCATAGGACTCTTCAACGTATGGGGGTGCACGGCGACGATCCGACCGTCGGTTCCCGTCATTTGCAGGATGTCGTCGCTGCGCCCGTCCAGCGACACCATGCGTGCGAGGGGGCGCCCACACGGGCAGGGCGCGCTCGTGAGCGCGGCCATGTCAGAGACCTCGTAGCGGATCAGCGGCTGGGTGCGCTTGATGAAGCTGGAGACGAGCAGCTTCGCGCCGACGACGCCGTCGGGAACCGGCTCGCCGCGTTCGTCGACGACCTCCATCAGACAGAGATCCTCGAAAACGTGCATCCCCCGGTGATGCACGCAGTCGCCGGCATAGAAGCCCTCGGTAGCGCCGTAAACGTTGAACGGCTCGACGCCCCACGCCGCACGGATGTTGGCGGTCATCTCCTCGGTACGAAGCTCGGCATTGGTGCAGACGATCCGGGGAGCGATGTGCAGCCGGCCCTCGAGTTGCTCGACCGCCAGCAGTGACGCGATCGACGGGTAGGCGACGAGATTCTCGGGGCGGTGCTTGTTGAGCGCTGCGACGAGCTCGCCGAGTGATGTGTGCGCGTCGAGCCGCAACAGGGCGTACAGGCCAAGGTCGATGCTCAGGCCAAAGCGCGTCGACATGTGCAGTGGGCTGCTGGCACCAACAATGGCGACGCGCAGTCGGCGGCCAAATCGTGGACGCACTCCCGTGAACTCACTCCAGCGCAGTGACGCGGCCAGGCACTGGCGCCATTCGTCGCGGTTGTAGACAAAGACGCCCTTGCGTCCAGTCGTGCCACCGGTCGGCATGCAGCGATACGCGCCGAGATAGAGCTCGTCGCCGCGGATCCGCTCGAGATGACTCTCGACCCCTGAGAGCCGTAGCCGCGGGTCGCTCACCCACTCGTCGAATCGCTCCATCAGCATCGCCTTGGTCACGACCGGCAAAGCGCGCACATCGAGGTCGTCGGCGAGCTCGATGCTGGCATACAACTCGCGGTAGAACGGAGAGGTCGCCGCCGCGTGGCGCGCCGTCTGAACCAAGCAGCGTCGCTGAAGTGCCAGCAGGTCCTCCCGCGGCGTGCCGATCGCTGTGAGCTGCCGGAGGTGACGCCTCGCCCCGGCGAGGTCACCAACGCGGCGCCACACCGATCTGTCGCTCACGAGCGGCTTCCTGGCACAGCGGCACTGTAGATAAGCGGTGCAAGGGCCGCTGTGTGTGCCTCCACAGTGTCCAAAATTACCACCGATCGAGTGTCAGCAGCCAGCCACCCCGCGCAATGAGAGCAGCGAACCACGTCGTCGCCGTCGGGTGTATGTTGCTACCGGCAGCCGGGCCTTCGCTCTCCGCGAACAAACCGTTCTCAGACGGCGTCCATTCGCTGTTCGAGGTGGGTGACTGCCGCCCCGATGCCGTCTTCCTCGCCCATGCGCTGGGCGAGAGCGCGGGCGCGAGCGGCGACCCTGCTATCGAGTATCGCTCGCAGTCCCTCGGTTAGACCCCGGGCGTCGAGTCTGGCGAACGGGATTGTTGCGCCGACGCCGAGGCGCCGGCACTGTGCTCCCCAGAAGGGCTGGTCACCGAACACGGAGCAGATCAGCGTCGGGGTCCCGGCGGCGAGACTCGCGTGGGTCGTGCCCGCCCCGCCGTGATGCACCGCTGCCGCGCACTGGGGTAGCAAGCTCTGATGATCGACTTCGTCGATCACGAACAGTGTGTCGTCACCGACCGCGTCCAGACCGCTCCATCCCGCCGCGAGAATCCCACGCACGCCGAGATCGGCCAGTGTGGCTCTGATCGTGCGCAGTTGGCGCGGTCCGTCGAGGACGGGTGTACTGCCGAAGCCAAGGAACACCGGTGGCTGACCAGCTTTGAGCCAGTCATCGAGCTCGCTTGGCAGGCCCTGCTCCCCGAGCCGCGCACGCAGCTCTGGCCAGGGCGCAAGGAAGCCGACAGGGTGCGCGGTGCTTGGCCAGTCCTTGGGGGTGGGGAACAGGGTCTGGCTGAAACCGAGCAGACACGGCGCTTCGCCGCGCGCGAGGGTCCGTAGCACCGATCGTTGTGCTGGTGGGACCCCGAGCTCTTGACGCAACACAGAGATTTCAGCGCGCGACATCCGCCAGATCATCTCCAACAAGAGCTGGTGAGAGGGGTAGTTCAGGGGTCCCAGCTGCCGCCAGCGCCCGCGCTGTGTAATACCTACCGAGGGGTAGCTGCGAGACGGAAGGAACGGTGTCAGGTACAACGGGACGTGCGCGATCTGGCGGGCCGTGGCGATGGTCTCACAGTGATCCGCGACCAACAGGTGGCTTACGATCACATCCACCGACTCGGTCTCCGATATCAGCGTCCGACGAAGTTCCGGGGCGAAAGCCTCAAACTCTTTTTGGAGCCACCTGGTGAACGTGGTGATCCGCCCAGACGCGAGCATCCGCTGCGCGGGCTCTGCCAGCTTCATCGCGTGCACGTCCATTGGAAGCGCATGGAATGGCACTCCCGCCAGCCGGGCCATCTCCTCACCGTTACGAGGCGCAACGACCCGCACCTCATGGCCGCGGTCGGCCAGAGCCCGCGCGAGACACACATACGGCTGCACATCGCCTCGCGACCCCAAACTGACCAGCGCAACCCTCACGTGCGTATACCATCCCGCAACCCAAGCGCATTGCCGTCCGACCAGGGGACGATGCGGTGCGTCGGAGCATAGAGCCAGAAGCTGCGCATGGTGTCCATGCAGCATGTTTCGCAGTTACCGTCGCTGTTCGCAACGGGGGTCGACCCCTATATTTGCGGGTCAGGACTCTGGGCCTAGCCCGCTGATGGCCTTCGGTAGCGCCTCCCGGGCGCCGCGGCCGGAGATGCCGAGCTTTGCGTACACCTTGCCGAGTGTTCCCTCGACCGTCTTGAGCGTCACGTAGAGTTCTTGGGCGATCTCGCGGTTGCTGCGCCCCCTGGCCGCAAGCCACGCGACGCGTGTCTCGGCCGGTGTCAGCGCATCGGCGCCGGTGCGCACTGGCCGACGTGGCCGGGCTCCCGTCGCGCGTAGCTCTGCGAGTCCCAGCGCGGCGACAGGAGTCGCGCCACATCGGTGGGCGATCTCGATGCCGTCGGTGAGCGGCTCGCGGGCGGCGATTCGCTCACCTCGGCGCCGCAATGCCGCCCCCAGTGCGATCAGCGATCGCGCGTGCTCCAGCCGGTAGGACGACGGCGCCAGCAGCTCTACCGATTCGCGCAGCTGCTCAATCTGTAACGATGGCTCGCCGACGAGCGCCGCGGTGCGCAGCGCCGGGCCGAGGATCCCGGCGGAGTTGAAGCGCCTGGCGTCCTCGAGTAGTTCGGAGGCGATTACACGGGCGCCGTCCGTGTCTCCCCGGCGATGGGCGACCGTCACAGCGACTGGCCGCCAGAAGTCTCCAATGCCAAGAATCGGCGCGTGTTTCGCTCGGCGGCGCATCTGGTCCAGGTCGCTGCTCGCCTCATCGAGTCGGCCTTGCTCGATGTGGAGCTTTGCTCGTGCGTGATAGAGGCTGACGCTACCGCGCGCGTCCTCGGCCCAATGGACAGGCGCCGTGGCAGCCAGCGCCTCCTCAGTGGCACCGATGTCGCCGGCGTCCACGAGTGCCAATGCCTTGAACCCGTGGCACCATGCCTCGTGAGCGCCGGAATCGCTGACGGCCAAACCGGCCTGTGCGCGTGAGACGGCGCTCGCCAAGTCGCCGCGGCACCACGCGGCAAATGCGAGCGTGGCCTCCATCACCATGATCTCGCGCCGATGCCCTTCGCGGCGGGCTGCAGGCAACTCGCTTTCGGTGACGGCCTGAGCCAGGTCGGGTCTGTCGGCGGCGATCAGCACCCACGTCGCCATCGTCCACACCTCGGCGCTGAACCCGTCGCTGCGAAACCCTCCCGCCAGCAGCGCCCGCTCGGCAAGCGACGCCGCCTGCGCGGCCGATCCGCCGCCAAGCAAAGCACCGACAGCCATCACGCTCAAAACCGCTTGCGCGGCCGGGCCGTCCGGCACACGCCCTTCGTAGCGCGCAAGCCGCCGCAACCCGCGCTCGCGGGCGCCTGGCGTGAGGAAGGCGTGCACGATCAGCTCGGCGTCGATCCGCTGCTTGAGCTCGGCGTCACCGCCGTCCAATGCCTGAAGGCCAGCCTCGAGGGCACTCAGCGCCTCCCCAGAGCGCTGCAGGAGCGAGAGCGTCTGGGCCTTGGCGATCGCGATCTCCGCTATGTCCGTTGGATCGCCTGCGTTTCGGAGCGCCTGGTCGTAGTGACCCAGTGCCACGTCTGGTTCTCCAGCCGCGTCCTCGGCACGAGCCAGCGCACGCAACAGCGCGACCCGTTCGTCCGGTGGGGGACCCTCGGCAAGAGCCCGGCGCAGCTGCTCGGCAGCAGCGTCCGGTGCGCCGCGCCCGAGCACGGCGTGAGCGGAATCCCTGAGCCTACGACTGCCCACGGTTCCCCGGCGGGTTGGCACCTCATCAGGTGTGCGGCAACGTCGCGGACGTCCGCGCCTTCGCGATCGAGCAGCAGCGCCGCTTCGCGATGCCAGGTGTCGAGTCGGGCGGATGGGAGTCGTGCATGAACTGCTGCGCTGATGATCGGGTGAGCGAAGCGCAGTGGCAGGCCGGTTTGCAGCACGCCTTTCGTGGTGAGTGCATCCACGATCTCCACAACACGGGCTGCGGGCAGGTCCGAGAGTCGGCTGATAAGCCCAGGTTCGGCTCGGCTCGCGAGGATCGAAATCAGACCGACGACGGAGTCCGCGCCAGCACCGACCGCTTCGATGCGCCGCCACACGTGCGCCGCCAAGCCGCTCGCGTCGACGTACTCGAGTTCCTCGATCACCGCGTCGTCGGGGCGGACGCCGCGCTCGCGTATCTCGCGCAGCAGCTCAGCGAGATACAGCGGGTAGCCGCCGGTCTGCTTCCTGCAGGCCTGCGCGAACTGTGCCGAAGGCGCCTCGCCGAGGATCCGGTGCACCATCTCCCCGACGCCGCCCACACTGAGCGGGGACGGCTCGATCCGGTGTGATGCAAGCTCGCTGAGGTCGTCGGTTGCGGCTCGCGGCGGCTCGCCGGTGCGGATCGTGAGCAAAACAACGACGCGCAAACCATCCAACCGTCGACACAGGTGACGAAGATGCCGCAGCGACGGCTCGTCGGCCCACTGCGCATCGTCAATAGCGAGCAGCAGCGGCGTCTGCCTGGCCATGTCGTCCACCAGCCAGTAGAGACCGTCCAGCACCTGGTAGGAAACGTCGGTGACGTTGCTAAGCCCAGTGGCGCGCCCAAGAATCGGCGAGATCGTCTCGCTGGGCTGGGCTTCATCGCTCGCTGCCCGTCGGTAGAGCTGGCGTACGATCCCATAGGGAAAGCCGACCTCGAGCTCCGTCGCAGAGGCGCCCCGAACAGCGAACCCGCGCGCCGCAGCAAGCCGCTCGACCCTACGCCACAGCGCTGTCTTGCCGATGCCGGCGGGGCCCGCGACAACCACGAGATTGCCGCCCCCGGCCTCTGCAGCCTGCAGCGCATCATCGAGCTGGGAAATCGCTTCGGAGCGCTCAACCAGATCTGCCGACACCACAGCAATGTAGTTCGCGCCCTCGCGCAACACTCAGATGCTGGTGCGCGCGCTGTAGTCCATCCACGTTCGGGGTAGTGGGTCAGTTTTGCGGCGTCCCGCCGATCTGAGACAGCCGAGTCCCATTCATCTGAGACCGTGAGGTCCCGTCCATGTGAGACTGAGCTGCTGTGTGCGGCCGCGTCCGTCCGAGAGGTCTTTCACGCCATATGAGAGACCTTCATCTGTCCAGGCGGCTGAGACTGCGGAGGCCAGGTTGCGTCGTTCTGGCGGGAACCGCGGCGCCTCCGTTCCGCTAGGGCGTACCCGGCGTGGCTACCAGTCGCTCAGCTGCCAGCCAGCCTCGCGGAGCTGATCGACGTAGGTCTCGGGCATCGTGGCACCGGCGCGTCCTCGTCGGTCACGTTCGAGGACGTTCCCTCAGCTCGACCGAGGAATACCAACGGCCTCTGGTCGGGGGGTTCCCAACGCACGGTGGTCACCTTGAGCGCGAGCATTCGGCCTACGTCGATGATCTCGCCGACGCGCGGTACGGCCGGGAGCTCTACGGACCGCTCGGCGCGGCGACGGTTCCCGTGCTCCTCGTTCCAGACGTCGATGATCAGCTGGATATTCACACTGTGGCAGTCTAGGTCCCAGCCCGGCGCCCAAAGCGATCCTTGATCGACGGGCTGCCGGGCGGCTGACCGCTCTGATGGGCCAGTTGCCGAGGGTGGCGGTGCCGTCGTTGCCGCGCGACACAATCTCCGCATGACAGAACCGCTGAGCGACGGTGACGCGCTAGAGGCAGCCCAGGGGCAGATCGTCGAGCACCCGGGATACGTGGAGAAGCAGCTCTGCGACGGGATCGCTCGGACTGTCTACGCCGTGCTGATGCCCAATCGCGACGATCTGCTTGGTCTGCTTGACCGCGCCGCGAGCGACGCCAACCTGGCCGTCGAGCTGTTTCAGAACGTTCGGCGACCGGTCGTGCGGACACAGTTTGAGGGCGCAGTGATGAGGGGGCTGCACAACTACGTCGCGAGCGCGATGACGCTCGTCGATCACACCCGGCGCGTGATGCGCGATCGCTCCGGGCCGATTGTGGAGGAGTTCGAGCGGAGAAAGCAAGAAGTTGTTGCGAACCCGGAGGTTCCGTTCATCCAAGGGCTGCGCAACTTCGTGCTGCATCATTCGCTTCCGTTCGTGGGACATGAGGTGCGCTTGCAGCCTCAGCCGAACGTGATCGCCACAAGCGAGATTCAGCTGTCCGTTCGCGAGCTCGTGCAATGGGAGGGGTGGTCCGCGTCGACACGGGCTTTCATCGAGTCGCACGGGCAGGCGCTGACGCTCCGGCCGATCATTCGCCGTCACAGCGAGCTCGTGGTCGAGCTGAACCTGTGGCTCTACGGACAGCTGGCCGACGCGAACGCCGACGCATTGGCCGCAGTCAACGAGCTGGTCGTAAAGCGCAACGCGATCCTCGGGGGTCTGGATATGGAGGAGGCCCGGAGCGTGACCGAGGAATGGACGCGACGCCGGGAGGATCCGGCACCCAGCGATCCCGTTGACGTGCAGTCGCTGATGGGTCGCCGGCGGGGCACTTGAAGCCCGGGGCTAGTCCGCCTTCAGACGATTGATCTGGCTGGTTGACCACCCCCGGTCGCGAAGCAAGCGCTCTATCGCAGAGTCGTAGTCCTCTGCTTGCGGAGGGTCGCCGGGCCGCCAATCGAGGACCCACACCCGGCCCGATCCGGGGAGCGCGAGGCCGGGGAGCGGAAGTCCGCATGTAATCTGCCCGCCGAACAGGAGGGCGAATGCAGAGGGCGTCTCCTCATCATTCGCGAGCAGGCCGATCATGTGCCGTTCGTTGCCGAGCGCCTGGCGGGCAGGATGCTCAGGATCGAGCTCGTCTGGCCAGCCCGGTATCCCGTTCGGCCAGATCGAGTTGTCGATCGGTCCACGCCAGAGAATGCTGCGTAGCGCACGCGCGAGCGGTTCGTCCAACCATTCATCGGGGAGGAGCTTTGCGGCGCACCCGAGTGCGACCTTGGCGGTGAATTGCATCCAGAGATCTGAGGCGAAGCCGTAGCGCACCTCGATGACGTCGTGCACCGTCTCGCCGCTCGGGCGGCGCGCCTCGCGGCCACGCGGTGTGAATCGCGCGCGGACTCGCTCGCCGGTGGCGGAGATGGTCGCGTCGGTCTCGATCGAGGGCTCCTTGGCCTGGTGCTTGATGCTGCGTACGTCGGCGAGTGCCTTGGGCATCTGGACCATCAGGTAGTCGGCGAACCGGGTGTCGATCTCGCGGTCGGCGCGGGCGTTGCAGTCCCGGCAGACGCGTCGCGTCTTCAGACGGCTGCCGAGAAACTGTGACGGGACATGCTCCTCAGAAGCCGGTTTGCCCGTCTCCCCGCAGTAGAAACAGCGCATAGGTTCGGCGCGCCGCATTACCCAACTATGGCGCGCTTACGAACGGCGCCCCGCCGCCGCTCCAGTCAGTGCTGGTCGTGAAGCACTGGGGCGTAGGAGATCCCGACGATCGCGCCCTCCGGTGATTGGAGTCTGGCTACGGTCTGACCCCACGGCTCCTCGCGCGGCGGGTGCAGCAACTCGTAGCCGGCCTGCTCGAGCTCACGTGCCGCCGGGCCCACCGCAGCGGCGTCCGCGACGTCGAACTCGATGCTGACCTGGGGCACCGGCCGCTCCGCCGGCCATTGCTGCGTCCCGAAGCAGGCCTCCGCTGCCTGGGACAGCGGCCAGATACCGAAGGACTTGCAGCCGCTGATCTGCTCGCTGTGGTGATAGTCGTCGCCGTGGCTCTCGAGCGGGAGCCCGAGCGCGTCAACGTAGAGCTTTCGACTCGCGGGCGGATCGGGCGCGATCACCGCCAGAGTCGAGAGGAACTCTATGTTCATGCCATCCACCTCCTCGTTCGCTGTTTGCTCGTTGTTCGATCCAAGCAGGTGCTCTCTCGCGCATCTGAGATGGCCGAAAGAGTCCTGGGGCTGCGTGATACGCCCTTACATAACCGACGGGATGGCCGATGATCGGTGCGACCGCGCGGCCGGGGAGCACCCAACACCGGCGCGAGCCTGATGCGCGCACGAGGTCTCTCACGCGATGTGAGAGACCTCTGCGACCGCTCGCGACGGCTCCTAGCCGAGCGCGAGGGACTCGAGCAGCGACACGACAGCGGCGGGTATCCCGAGCGCTCGTCCGGCGGCCGCGAGCTCGCGCCCGGCGAACGCCAGCAGCAGCAGGCTCGCGGTGAACACGATTGCTGGATTCATGGTCCTCTCCTTCCTGGTCGGGCGGCGAGCGTTGGTCAGGGACGGGCGCCGCGATTAGGTGTGCGCGAAAGTCAACCGATCGCGCGTGGGGCTGCTGCGATGATTTCGCGCACCCCTAATGTCCTTGGAACTGACCAGACGCGAAGTCGACGAGCGCGAGCTGCTCGCCGCCGCGGCACATGCCGGTGAGGAGATCTCCGCTCATCAGCTCAAGCGCTGGCGGCGCGCTGGCCTGATCCCGCGCCCGCGAGTCGTCCACGAGCAGGGCGTCCGGGGCTCGAGGGCTCTGTATCCGGCGTGGGTGATCGAGCAGCTGCTCGCCGTCGCAGGCCTGCACCGCACCGTGCGCGGGCTCAGCGAGCTCGTGATCGCGGTCTGGTGGGAGGGGCACTGGGTAGAGACCCAGGCGTTGCGGGCGGCCCTGATCGGGCCGCTGCAGCAGCTCTCAGAAGAGGCGCGTGCAGCGCGTAGGGGAGGAGAGGACCCCTACGAGGCCGCCGATCGGCTGCTGCAGGAGATGAAGGACGACGGTGCGCCATCGAAGGCGGTCACGCTGATCCGTAGCCGTCTGTCCGGGCGCGCTGACTTTCTCGACCTGTTGTGGACGTTCTTGGTGATCGGTTTGGGCGGCAAGGCGCCGTGGGAGCAGGAGGACCGCTCGGCTCCGGATCCGGCGCCGGGCGCGCTGGCGCTGCTCGCGAAGGCGACGGGTGTCGAGCGCGCGATGCGCGATGACCCGGCTGGCAATGGGCCGTGGCTGCCCGCGGATTTCGACTTGCGTGCGTTCGTCGCTGAGCTGCGGGACGCCGGCGGGTTCGATCTCGACGACACGGCGCGCCCGATACGCGAGGCGAGCGAGCAGCAACTCGCTCAGGCGCGCGAGGACGCGCTGTTGTTCGCCGGTTCGCTGGCGCTGATCGGCACCGTGCTCAAGGGGCTCTTGGGCGAGGACGTTGGTGGTATGGGATCCGTGAGCGCGCTTGACCCGGACTCGACCTCCGCGCGGGCGGCTCTGGTGCGCAGCGTGTTGATCCTGCGCCCGCTGGCCGGCGACGACGCGTTCTCGGCGATGGCGCAACTGGTCGAGGGCGTGCGCGAGCGCTACGCCGCTATCGCCGAGCTACGCGCTGCGCTGCCCCAGCACGCCGAGCTTTTGCGCGTCGACTATGCGGAGCGCCTGGCCGCGCTGCCGCCGGCGCGAGCCGAGGTCGTGCGCGCGGAGGTGTCGCAGCTTCTCGAGGAGCGTCCGGATCTCGCGGCCGCGCTGGCCTCTGGCGAGCAGCCGGCGCAGGTGACCGATGCCGGCGTCGAGGTGGTCGGTCTCGCTCGGCGAGCTTGATGATCGAGAGCACGAGCGTGATCAGGCCGTTGGCGATCGCCAACGCCAGGTCCAGCTGTTGCGGGCCCATTGAGCGCGTTCAGGCGGCCTGGTCGATCGCGACAATCCGCCGGCCGTCGGGTAGACGACCTTCGGGGTAGCGCTCGGCGATCGCTTTCGCGCGGGCGCGGTCGCGTACCTTGCCGAGCGCGCACAGACCGTTGAAGAAGACGTCGTCGCCGTGCAGGTTGCGCAGCGCCTGGGCCTTGTGGTTGTAGACGGTGCTCGTCGCGATCTGCCGGCGAGCCGCGAGCTCGTCGGGCTCCCCGCCCTGGAAGAACAGGAACTCCACGACCTCGCGCTGGCGGCAGGGCAGCCGTCCGACCGCGGCGTGGCAGATATTGCGCACCGCAGAGTGCTCGTAGTAGTCCTCGGCGATCTCGAAGACGCTGCGCAGGTGGATTTGCTGGCGCCACTTCTCGCGGTTGGGAGCACACCGCAGGTCGGGCGCCTCCAACGTCTCAAGGCCGCTGAGCGCGTCATGCAGCGCTTGTGCCTCGGCGGCGGTGCGCGGGCTTGTTTCAAGCTCGGGCAGCTCGTGGCGCAGATGGTCGAGCGCTCCGTGCGCGATCGTGGCCCGCAGCCAGCTGAAGAACCTGGGTGGTGGGGGAGTGGGGTAGCGGTAGAGGGCGTCCAGCAGCGCGCCGCGGGTGACGTCAAACAGGACCTGGCGGTCGAGCTCGTGCAAGCGCCTGGCCTCCTCACGGCGATGCCAGCTTGCAGGCCAGGCGTGATGGCGGGTGGCGTCTAGGCCCTCGCGGATCCTGATGAACTCCTTGCTGACGCCGCGGCGAACCGGCTCGCAGACGATCAGCAGGAACACGAGCTTGTCCTCGTGCTCGTGGGGGTCCTTCTGGATCGCGGTGATCAGCGGCTCGAGGAACGCCTGCTTGTCATCCGCGCCGGCCATTGTGTCCAGCCAGCGCCATTCCTCGAGGCGGTCGATGACCGTCTCGGCGTGGTGGAAGTGCGACAGCGCCCTGTATTGCTCGATCAGTGCCCTGGTCTGCGGGTCGTGCTCCTCGAACACGCGCTTGTAGGGGATGCCCTCCCACGGTGAATCGGTGAGGTAGGGGTCATCCTCGGCCGGCGCGCCGGAGCGCATCGCCTGGATGTCGGCGTAGGTGAGGCGGCGACAGATTCTCATGTGAACCTCCAGTGTGTCGGTGGGCCCGGTCGTCGAGCCCTTTCACCCACACAGAAGTGAGCGATCTCTAGTCCACAGGGCGCGCTCTGACGGCCACGAGATACTCGCTGCCGCACACCAACATCGGCGCAGCGCCGACTCCCATCAAAGGCGCAGCGTTCTCACAGCCGCGCCGCAACTGATCGCTGTGCAGCTCGCGTGCCCGCAAGAGTCCGCGGCTGCTCCAGCGGCTCAGGGTCTCAGCGTTGACGCCGAGTGCGCGCGGGGACCATTTCGGTGCCGTCATCTTCCCGACAGGATACGGACGCCGGTGGCGTTCCCCGGGTACGGCGTCCAACGATGTCGGCTATGGCTCGAGCGCGCCGAGTAGCCGGTGGGTGGGGTGGCGGTTGAGGCTGTTTCGGTTCTTGTCATAACGCCGCGTCGTGCGGGGATCGGCATGCCTGGCGGCGTCCTGCACATCCCGCAGCGATACTCCCTCATCGAGCGACAGCGTCACGAAGCCGTGGCGCAGGGCGTGGGGGTGAAGATCGGGGATGCCGATCTGCTCGCCCATCCGTTTGATCAGCTTGCCGGCGTGCTGCCGTGTCAGGCGCTCACCGGTGGAGGTGACGAGCAGCGGTCCTTTCGTGCGCGCGCCCTTGGCTCGGTCGACGGCGTGCGCGACGGCCGGGTTCAGCGGCGCAACGGCGGCCTTCGTGGACTGGCCCTTGCCCTTCAGTTTCAGCACGCGGTGGCGGCCCTGCTCGCCGAGATCCTCGATGTCCGCACCCACAGCCTCAGAGACCCGCAGGCCGAGCTCGAGCAGCAGCAACACGAGCGCCAGTTCGCGCGGTCCCTCGGCGCGGGCAGCGGAGATGAGGCGCCGGGCGCGCTGCTTTGAGATCCCCGCGGTCGCTGCCTGCTCTGGGACCTTCGGGCGGTCGGCGAACTCGACGGGGTTGCGGGCGATCAGCCCGTCGTAGTTCGAGCGGCGGTAGTAGTGCGAGAGGCACGCCAGGCGTCGTGCCATCGTCGACGGCGCGGGTGCCTTGCCGTCGAGCAGCGGCTCGCGCTTGTAGCTCTCGATCGTCGCGAGCGTGGCCTCGAGCGGGCCGGTCCCGGCGCGCGCGAGCCACACGAACCAGTCGGCGAGATCGAGCGCGTATGCGCCCTGGGTGTTGCGCCGGTCGTCATAACGCCGCAGGAACGCCGCGGCGAGCTCGCCGGCGGTCTCCGGATCCTCGAACGGCAGCTCGCCGCGCGCGGCCTCCAGCAGGTTGTCCGCGAGCTCGCGGCGGGCAGCTTTCAGATCGGAGAGCTGCGACGGGCGCTCGAGCGACTCAAGGTCGGTGCTGAGAGCGGGCATCTGCAGGCTTTCGACGCCGTTTTCCCGCTTCCTTTGCGTGGTCCATAATTCCCGTTACGGACCAAAATAGGGGCAAAAGCAGGGATTTCTGAGGCTCTTGGCGGGTCTTACCCGTTGCCACGGCTTACTCATCAGTCCGACTCATCGCGGGAGCGCCGGTAGCGCTCGTAGATCACCCGCGAGCCGAACGTCCTGGTCTCGATCAGGTCCAGCGGAACGCCACCGGTGACCGGCGGCAAGAACGGCGTGCCGCCACCGACGACGATCGGGTTGCGGAACATGCGCAGCTCGTCGACAAGGCCGAGCTCGACAGCCACCGCAGCCAGACCGGCGCCGCCGATCGCGACGTCCTTGTCGGTCGTGTCGAGCGCCGCAGCGGCCTCCCCGGCCAGCGACGCCTCGGCGAGCCGCGCGTTGCCTTGGACGCTGTCGAGCGTGCGGCTGAAGACGATCTTCGGGATCGCGCACCAGGCGTCGGCGAACGCGGCGTGGAGTTCGTTGTCGCGCATCGACGGATCCGTCTCCCACACCAGCATCGTCTCGTAGAGCCTGCGGCCCAACAGAAAGCCCCCAAGCTCCCGTGTCTGCGTGACGTGGAAACGAAACTGCTCATCGCTGGGCACCGACCAGGAGAACGCGCCCTCGCGGTCGGCGATAAAGCCGTCCACCGAGACGCCCATCGAGTAGATCAGCATGCCAAGCTCATCCCACGGACGATATAGCGCAACGCCCTGCGACCATTGGGGCGGGCTCAGGTGCGAGAGCGGCTTCGTTCGTAGGCGGCCCGC
Organism: uncultured Solirubrobacterales bacterium; assembly: GCA_963723045.1. Lineage (GTDB taxonomy): Bacteria > Actinomycetota > Thermoleophilia > Solirubrobacterales > Solirubrobacteraceae > Palsa-744. The sequence goes on from CAVROU010000002.1 coordinate 332,456, forward strand.
GTGTAGTTGTAAGCCTTGCGTGCGTCGGGAGTCTCGCTTGAGAGCGGCGAGCGCGGGGCCTCGGCGTAGCGCTGGCCCTCCGAGGTGCGGCTGAGTGGGTTGAAGAGGTGCTCGCGGGCTTCTTGGAAGGCGCGCATGTGCAGGTTGCCGGCAATCCGGTCCAGAAGATCGAGCAGGTCAAGGTGCTTGGCCGACTCGAGCAGCATGATCGTCTCGTCACGGTCGAGGATCGCGCCGGCGCGGCGAAGCGAGCGCAGCTGCTCGGAGATCCGCGCGGCGTCGCCGCAGCCGTTCAGTTCGCTGCGGGTGCGGTGGCGCAGCGCCAGGTGCGCAACGACGGTCCAACCAACGGGATGCGCGAGGTTCTCGAGCAGCCCGACGCCGGCGGGCAGCTCCTGCACGAGCCCAAGGACGTCGGTGAGCTCGGCGGCGTTCAGTGTCCAGCGGCAGCCCTTGTGCGTCTCGATCACGCCGGCGAGCTCCAGGCGCCGGAGTGCCTCCCCCACCTGTTCGCGGGAGGGCTTGCGTGTGGGCAGCTCGCGATCCGGGGCCGTCACCTGCGCGATCGAGCTGTATCCGCCGGCGACGAGGTAGCGGCAGACGGGGTCGTTGAGCAGGATCGCGAGCGTGCGGCCTGGGCTCATTTCGGAAATCGCCTGAATCCGAACGACATGGCGGGCCTAGATTCGGCGCAAAGCTCCCATAATCCTTGAGGGTTCCGTCCCATGACGGGTGTAGCGTGACAGGGCCAAGTTGCTAGGACTGTTCCAGACAGTAGTCACAGATGGCGTCTACCAATCGACAAGCCACACGCCGGCGGGCGCCTGCAGCGGCAGGCGAGCAGACCGACGCGCCGTTCGCCGAGGCACTCTCCGGCCTGAAGGCGCAGCGCGGCCTGAGCTTCCGCGCGCTGCACGAGGCGACGCAGGCCGCCGACCCAGCTGGGCGCGGGCTCTCCGGTGCGCACATCAGCCGACTGGGCAGCGGGAACGATCCTCCCTCCTCAGCGACGATCGCGCTGATCGCCAAGGCGCTTGACCTGTCGCCTCGGTACTTCGCTGAGTACCGCTTGGCAGAGGCGCGTGCACTCCTTGACGAGCGCGGTCCAGGCGGGCTGAAGCCAGCACTCGCGCAACTGCGTCGACTCGAAGCCAGCCTCGGTACGCCGCGTCCACCGAGAGCTCCGGGTGCGCGAAGCCGCCGCCGGGCACCCTGACCACAGCCCATCTCACGCGAGAATCCCCTAGCGTTACGCTTCGCGGTTAAGCGTAAGGGCGGGTGTGTAGTGGCGCTTGAGTCAGGGATGAGCGAAGCGACGATCGCACGCAAGGAGCAGCGGCGTACGGGGCGCGCATGGGCCCCGGAGGTTCGCGGCGCTCTGTGCCACCGCCTGATCGCGGAGATTTGTGCGCGCGAGATCACCGAGCCCCGCTCGATCGAGACGCTCGCGGCCACCATGTTGCCGGCGGGCCTCGCGCCGGTCCACCGCCAGGCCCTGCTCGCGTTCGTGGTGCCGATGGCCGCGTCCTACCTGCGGCACTTCAGTCGGCCGGGCTGGCGGTTCTTGGGCAGCGAGGTGATCGTCGGCGACGTCGCTCTCGACCTGCTCTGGCAACGCGGGAGCCGCTTGGAGGCCGACGAGGTGAAGTCCAGCGCCTCGACCCCGACGCTCTGGCGCGCCGCCGCGCACGCGCAGGCCGCCGCTCAGGCGCGCGCCGCCACGCAGCACTTCGGCGACGCGTTCGCCGGGGTACGGATCACGGCGCTGGCGCTCGGCGAGTCGGTCTGGGTGACAGCGTGAAGCGCATCGCCGACCGCGAGCGCGCCGAGGCGATCATCGCGCAGATGCGCGAGTTCCGCGCCGAGCTCGGGGTCGTCCCGGCGTGGTACCTCGAGCAGGCCAAGAAGGAGCTCGGACGCTCGCGCGCCTGCCTGTACCGGTGGGCGAAGGACGGCGTGCCCGGCGGCACGCGCCCGGGCTTTCAGTTCGAGGGCGAGCACAAGGTCGCTGTCTTTGACGAGCGCGGCGTCGGTTCGGCGTGGCACGACCTTCGCGCCGAAGGGGCCAAGGTGCCCTCCCGTACGACGTGGTACCGCGCGGCCGGCCGCGACCTGAGCGAGCTCGAGCGCCGCTACATCCAGGGCGGCCTCCCGGGCGCCCGCAGTGCGCAGCTGCGCCTGGAGCGCCGCGAGGGCCGCCGCGGCGACGCCCTGATTGCCGACCACAAGCTCGTCGACCTGCTGGTTTGCCTCCCGGGCGCGGCCAAGCCTGTCCGTCCGTGGATCACGAGCTTCATGGAGCCATCGACCCGCGCGATCGCCGGTCTGGCAGTGTCGGTCAGACCCCATCGTGGAGTGGTGCTCGCCGCGCTCGGCGAGGCGATCCGCGAGCGCCCCGAGCTCACGCCCGCGCGCGGCAAGCCGTGGATCATCCGCTTCGACAACGGGCTCGAGTTCCTCGCCGGCGCGATCCGCTCAGCCGCGATGGACCTCGGCTTTCACCCGGTGCCGCTACGCCGGCGATCACCGTGGCTGAACGGCAAGATCGAGCGTTGGCATCAGACGATGACCGGCGAGCTGATCCGCCGCTTGCCTTACTGGACTGACGGGCCCAAGCGCGAGGACGGCACCCTCGACCTGGCCGCCGACACCGTGCCGCTGGCGATCGAGGTGTTCATCGAGCTGCTGCTCGAGTGGGTCGCCGCCTACAACTTCGAGCGAGCGCACGCTGCTCTCGGCGGACGCACGCCGGCGCAGGCCTGGGAGCAGGACACAACGCCGCTGCGAGCCGCCAGCGAGCAGGACCTGCGCCGCTACCTGCTCGAGTGCCCCGGCAGCCGCGTCGTCGAGGCCCGCGGCGTGAAGTTCAAGAACCGCTGGTACACCGACGAGGCGCTCCAAGAGACCCTCGGGCGCCGGGTCGAGTTGCGCCGCATGCCACACGACGCGCGCTGGCTTGAGATCTATCTCGACGGGCAATGGCTCTGCCGCGCCGTCCGCCACGACGAGGCCTCCGACGCGCAGCGCCAGCGGGTGCTCGACGCTCGCGCACAGGCCGCGCGGGAGGCCGCCGGAATCGCGCGGCGGGCGAAGAACCGCGCACGCGTGCGCTGGTCGACGATGACCGCCGCGCACCCGCCGCAAGCCACCAACAGCGTCTCCACAGACGAGGCGCGCGAAGTCGAGGATCCCGGCGCGAAGGTGCTCGAGGCACTCGGGCTCGCCCACCGCCGCGGACAGAAACGCAGGTGAGCGGTGACCGCCTGTGTGTTCGACCCGCCCGTGCGCCACCACGCCAGCCCACCCGGCGTCGGGATCGTCGAGACCGAGGGGCTCTTGCTGTCGGAGCGCTCCCTTCACTACGTCATCGCCAACCGGCTGCTCGGCGCGCTGACCGGCGTCTCAGGCACCGGCAAGACGTTCACCCTCGAAGAGCTGCTGCGCGGCCGCCACGACCTGCGCGTGGTCTGGATCGAGGTGCAGGTGAAGCCGACGATGCTCTCGATCGCCCGCGCGATCGCGCTGCAGCTACTCGGCGAGATCCCGACCGGCAGTCGCCACGAGCTCTCCTACCACCTACAGGACGTGCTCGTCGACCAGCCCGACGGCAGACAGCTCGTGCTCATCTTCGACGAGGCGCAGCGCCTGAACAGAGAGTGCGCCGAATACCTGCGCTATCTGCATGACCCGCACAACACCAGCTTCGCGATGGTGCTCGCCGGCGGCAACGGCTGCTGGGAGACGATCCGCCGCGAGCCGATGCTCCACAGCCGCGTGCACGAGCCCGTCTTCTTCAAGCCGCTCGGCGATACCGCCGTGCTGCAGACGCTCCCCAACTACCACGCGATGTACCAGCGCGCCGAGCCCGAGCTGCTGCTGTGGGTCAACCAGGAGCGCTGCCAGGGCATCCTGCGTCACTGGTCGGCGTTCACCGCCTCCGCTGCGCAACTCCTGAGCCCTGACGAACCACTCACGCGAGCGATCGCCGCGACGGTCTTGGGGCAGCCCGAGTGAACGACTCCCCGGCCGCCTACACGGTGCTGAACGCCGACATCGAGCCGCGGACGATGGCGCGACTGCTGAGCCTGCACGACATCGAGCGCGGCGTCGTGGTCTGCCATCCAGTCCCGCCGCGAGCGCGCGACGGTCACCTTGCGCGAGACGTGCTGTACGCGCTCGGCAAGCACCCGGCAGCCGGCCGATGGCCCCGAAGCCGCGAGGTCACAAGCCACGCGACGATCTGGCTGCAGGCGGAGCGGATCACCGACGTACTGCTCGTCCGAGCCGACCTCTTCGCACACGTGACCCTCACCGATCTCGTCGAGCTGGGCCGGGGCGCCGGAGCTCAAACCTGGCTGATCTTCGACTCCGCCAGTGCTCGGCGCGCCGCTACCGATCGTCTCGGAGCACGACCAGCGGCGCGGGTGCGGATCACACCGAGAACTGAGCAGCCAAGCGAACCCAGCGGGGCCACGGAGCGCGTGCGATGGCCGACGCCCTCGCCGTGGATCGCGCGCGCGGCGGCCACGCGTGCTCTCACCATCGACCCTCTCAATGCCCTCGACGCCCGCATGCACGTCGCCTTCAAGAACATGAGCTCCTGGCTCTCGAGCCGCCGGCGATTGCTGCCGCAAGCCACCGAGCGCTTCCTGGAGATCCTCACCAGCGACGCCTCGCCGCAGTACCGGTACGCACGCCGGATCGGCGCCGCAAGCGCCCTGCTCCTACATGGCTTCGCCCCTGAGATCCGTGAGCGCCCGAGCCGGCGGGTCGCGCTCACGCGCGACCCAACCGACGGGCAGGCGCGCGAGATTCGCCGCCACAGCAACCCGGCCAGCGCCGCCCTGAATGCCATCGCGCGGCTCACCGGCCTCGACGCCGAGACACTCGCCTACCTGACGCTCGACCAGCTCATCCAGACACCGAGCGGCGTCTTGCTCGGCGACTACCGGCTTCAAGGCGCCGGCGCGACCGCGCTCCGCGCCTACGCGGCCTACCAGACAGGCCGCGGACAGCCGGCCACCGCACCGCTGTTCACCCGGCGCCAGCTCGCCGAACACGACGACGTCGTCGGAGAGAGTGACCGCAGCCTCCCACGACGGCTCGAGGTGAGACTCGCCGCGCTCCCAGGCTCGTTGGACATCGCCTTCCCACAGCCCGAGCTCGCCCCGGGTTTCGGTACGCCGGCAGAGGACACGAGACAGGACGCGTGGCTCGTCATCCGTCTCCTGCGACTCGTTCCCTCTCGGGCGCTCCCGCTGGCGCGCCTGAAGAGCCCCGAGCGTGACGCCGCGCAGCGACTCGTTGTCGGTCACGCGGCGAAGGTCCACGAAGGACTGCTCGCCGCCACCGAGCATCTGCGATTCAGTCATTTCCTCGCCGACACCCCCGGGTATCTCGCCAGCGTGCGGAGGGGACAGTGGTGACGCCACCGGCCACACGGCTACGCGCCCTCTTTGAAGAGAATTACCTCGCGTCCAAGAGTCCTGGAACTCGCTCGTGCTACCTGCGAAGCATCGAACGCCTCGAAGCCTGGGCCCGGCGCGAAGCCCTCGATCTCGGCCAGCTACAGACCGACGATCTCAGAAGGTTCCTCGCTGAGCACGGCCGCCAATACGCTGCCGGCACGATCAAGGTGCACCGCGCGGCCCTACGCGCCTTCTACCAGTGCCTGTACAACACCGGCGTCATCGAGGACGACCCTGCGTACCGCCTCCGCCACACACCGGTGAGTCATCTCGCGCCCAGCGAGCCGATCGCATATCTCACCGACGAGGACATCGCCCACGTGCGAGCAGCCGCCCAAGAACTCGGTGTGGTGCACAGCCTCGCGGTATGCCTGCTCCACGAGACACCGACCAGCATCGCAGGCATCGCACGCCTATCGGTTGACGACTTCGCGGAAAACCCCAGACACCAGACCTTCATCCTCCTTGGGCGGACCGCCGCGAGCACCACGCCCTGGCCGATCGGCGAGCAGGCGCGCGAGGCGATCGACGCGCTCCGAAACGAGCACGCTCGCCTCATATCGCCGCTGACAAAGAACCCGAATCACCTCAGGGTCCGCATCGCCTTGGGGGAGACGCACGCGCGCGCCAAGATCGAGACGCCCGACCTCGCAGCTGCCCTCAGAGGCACGCAGCGCCGCAAGGAACGCGAGCTGTGCGAACAACTGCGCCTCCAACCGCACCGCCTCGCGCATTACCGGCGTCAGCTGCTAGCCGAACTGAAACCGATGGGTAGTACCTCCAAGTAAGCCAGCCCCATCTCGGCTGTCTCACATGGACGGGATTGCGCCGTCTCAGATGAACGGGATTCCCGTCTCACATGAACGGGACGCCGCATCCAGAGATCCAAACTGACCCACCACCACGTCGCGCCCGATAATCTATCTTATGTAAACCAAGAAGGGAAACGGCTCCGAGAGGGGCCCTGAAAAACAAGAGTGTTAGGCGACCCTAATAAGGGCACCCTAATCTGTGCTAGCTTTCCCGCTGGATGACCGGCAGTGAGAGCCAAACCCCCGAGAGAGCGCCCGCTTTGGCCCCTAAGACGCCTGCGTCACCGGACGGAGCTCGGGCTGCGGCCGGCTCGCTGCGGCCCGGCAGCCGACTGAGCCTGTACGTATGGACGGCGATCGTGCTTGCCGTCGGTGTCACCGCGGTGATCCTCGGCTGGCACGCGCATGGCGGCACGCCCGATCCGAGCGATCCGGCCACCCACATGGGCCGCACGAGCGTCGTGATCGACAGCGGCGTGCTCGTCTTCCGCGAGGGGTTGGAGACGATTCTCGTGCTTGCGGCGATCACCGCGAGCTTCCTGGGTGCCAACCGCGCCTACCGCAAGCCGGTGGCCTATGGCGGTGGGCTTGCGCTGCTGGCCGCCGTGGGTACCTGGTTCTTGGCGGTGTGGATGATCGGTATGTTCGGCGGCGATGGGCTCGCGGTGCAGGCCGCCACGGGCATTCCCGCGATCCTCGTGCTGCTGCTGGTGATGAACTGGTTCTTTCACAGGATGTACTGGACGGGCTGGATCTCCCACCATCACGGTCGCCGTCGCGGGCTGCTCGGCGCCGCGGGCGAGGATGGCGCCACGCGCGCGACGATCCTCGGGCTGACGCTGCTCGGCTTCACCTCCGTCTACCGCGAGGGCTTCGAGATCGTCATATTCCTGCAGGGTCTGCGCGAGCGCTTCGGTTCGAGCGTCGTGCTGGAGGGCGTCGTGCTCGGGCTTATGTTCACCGCCGCGGTGGGCGTGCTGACCTTCGCCCTGCACCAGCGCCTGCCCTACAAGCGCTTGTTGATAATCACCGGCGCACTGCTCGTGGTGGTGCTGTGGGTGATGGTCGGCGAGGAGGTCAACGAGATGCAGCTCGCGGGCTGGATCGGCACCACACAGATCCCCGGCCTGCAGGTGCCGGGCTGGATGGGCACGTGGTTATCGGTCTTCCCCAACGTCGAGACCATTGCCGCCCAGCTCATCGCACTGACGCTCGTGCTCGGCTCCTACTTCGCCGCTCAGTACGTGCGCGTGTGGCGTCCTCGCCGGAAGGGTCAGCGCGTCGCCCAGCGCGCGGTGACACCCCCAGTGAGACTCTCCGAGCAGGGCGCTCGGAGGCGGAGGGCCGTGGCGCTGCGCAGTTAGCCGTCGCGGCTAGCCGTGGCTCTCCGTTGGCCGTCGCACTGCGCAGTTAGCCGTTGGGGTGGCAGTGGCTCTTAGTTGGCCGTCGCGACTGGCCGTGGCGCCGTGCGTCGGTTGGCTATGCCGGGCGGTTGCGACGGCGCTGGTGCTTGGCCGCCTTGGCTTTGGCGCGACGCTTGCGGACCTTTCCCGCGGGATTGCGCGTGGCGGCGCCGCCTTCGGGACCGTCGCTGACAGGCGCCACGCTGTGGGCGTCGCGCAGAATCATGAAGGCGATTCCTACGAGCAGCGCGACGGCGGCGACGAGCGCGAGCATCAGCAGTGTGTTGCTGTTGCCCGACGAGCTCGATTCGGTGCTCGTGGCACCCGAGGTGACGGTGCGCACGGGCGCCGAGGGCGTCGACTTGGTGGTCCCCGCCGGCGCCTTGCCGTTCTGAGTACTCTTCGGAGCCGTCGTCGAAGTGGCTCCAGTGGAGACCTTCGGGGTCGCCGCCGGAGCGGAGCCAGTCGGCGCCGATGTGGTGGGCGCAGGCGTCGTCGAGGGCGCACTCGATGGTGCGGGCGTAGCGGCGGGCGCGGTGGCGGTCGACACTCCGGGCGGCGGCGCGAAGACAGCGGCACCGGCACCGGCAGGGAGCGCCAGCGCAAGCAGGGCGAGCCCACACAGAGACACTCTGAGTGTGGTCGCGTGGATGTTGGAGCGTGCGCGCACGGGCGTTGGTCCGGACAGTGAGGATACCGCCTGCGTGCTCCTCCGGGAAGCGGCCCGGAAAGCTTGAGGTCACAGCCAAGGAGAGCTCGGGGCGTGACTGCGGGGCGGCGCGTGGAGCAGCTCGGGAGCAACGGGCACCCCAGAGGGCACGTGCGGGCGAAGGCCATAGAATGGCCGTCATGCCACCCAAGCAGCGACAGATCAGGATCGAGCAGCGCGGAGCGATGGCCGACGATCCAGGCGCTCGAGCAGCGCTCCGACGAGGAGCTGGAGGCCGAGGTCAAGTACAAGTCCGCGGCGCTGGCGATCCTCGGCGGGCGCGCCGCCGAGCGCTTTGACGCGGAGAAGGCGCGCGCGCTACTTCCAGCGCTCGATCGCCGCGGCGCGCCCGCAGGAACGGATGCAGATCCGGCGCATGGCCGATGCCTCGCTGGCGCTCGCCGAGCGCCGGCCCGACGCGCTCAAGGATGCCGTGCAGCGCCTCGGCCAGGCGCCGCCCTCGGGGCGCCAGATGCTGGCGCTGCGCGCGATGGGCCTGCTGGTGCCGCCCGCGAGCGCGGGCATCCTCGCGCGCGTGCGCGGCATCCTCCTGATCGTGGTCCTGGTCATCGTGCTGCTGGCCCTCGGCCTCGGCGTGGTCGAGCTGATCTCGCTGCCCTTCGGCGGGCTCGGGATCGCGCCGGGCGTGCTGCTCGGGCTGTTCGCGGTGATCGCCGTGCTGGCCGTCGTGGCGCTGGTCGGGCGGCGGCGGCGCGATCGCGCGCGGCCGTGCGCGCGGCAGCGGGCCGCGGCGAGGCGCCGCCGGCCTGCTCCGGCGGCCGCGTCCTCTGGCTCGCTGAGATTCATCTGCTGCCAGCCCCGTGCCGGCTCACCCGGTCTGCCTGATCGTCAACCCTCCGCGGGCGGCGGGCGTGCGGGGCGGGTGGCGCCCGCTGTGCGGCGCGCGCTCGCCGGGCACGGCCTGCAGGTGCGTCGCGAGGACACGCGCGATCTGGCCCACGCGCGCGAGCTCGCCCGTGAGGCGCGCCGGCGCCGGCGAAACCGTAGTTGCGCTCAGCGGCGATGGCATGGTCGGCGCGGTGGCCGACGTGCTGCGCCATGTTCCCGACTCGCTCCTGGGTGTGCTGCCGGGTGGGCGCGGCAACGACTTCGCGCGCGTGCTCGGCATCCCGGCGGATCCCGTCGCCGCCTGCGCGGTGATCGCGGACGGCGTGCCGCGCGCGATGGACCTCGGCGAGGTCGAGGGGCGCATGCCTTCGTGGGCATCGCCAGCGCGGGCTTCGACAGCGACGCCAATCGCATCGCCAACGAGGCGCCGTCGCGGCTGGGCAACCTCGTGTATGCCTATGGCGCGCTGCGCGCGCTGCTCTCCTGGCGCGCTGCGCGCTTCGAGGTCGAGCTTGTCGCCGCGGACGGCGCGAGCAGCCGGGCGCAGGCAGGCGGATCGGCGCCGCGCGGCAAACCCGAGGGCACCGACGGATCGCAGACGAGCGAGCAGACCGAGACGGGACCGCGGGCGGCCGGCTCCTCCCGGCGGACCTTCAGCGGCTACACGATCGCCGCCGCCAACTCCGGCGTGTACGGCGGCGGGATGCGCCTGGCCCCGCAGGCGCGCCTGGACGATGGCCTGCTCGACATCGTCGCGATCGAGCGACGTCTCCAAGCTGCGCTTCCTCGCCAATCTGCCGAAGGTCTTCAAGGGCACCCATGTGCGCCTGCCCTCGGTGAAGGTCCTGCGCGCCGCCGAAGTCAACGATCTCGGCGGACCGGCCCTTCACCCTGTACGCCGACGGCGACCCGATCGCCGAACTTCCCGCGCGCGTGCGCGCGCTGCCCGGCGCCGTGCGGGTGCTCGTGCCCGCCGACGCGCCCGGCTCGGGGACCCGCCCAGCCCGGGCGACGCATCCAGCCCAGGAGACACACCCAGCCCAGGAGACGGTCAGTGAGGGGCCCGCTGGCCCCCAAGCTTGCGCTGGCGCGCGGCGTGGGCGCCCTCTCGCGGCTGCGCGGCGGCGGCGCGCACGAGCGCACCGGGGAAAGTGCTCGCTGCGCCTCGACCCCGACGCGATCGGCGCGCTCGCCGGGCGCCTGACCCAGGGCAGCGTGGTCGTGTCGGCAACCAACGGCAAGACCACCACGGCGGCGCTCACCGCCGGCATCTTCAACCGCGAGGGCACGGCGCTCGTGCACAACACGGCCGGCGCGAACATGGCCGGCGGCATCGCCTCCACCCTGCTCGCTGCTTCGCGGCGCGCACGGCGGCATCGCCGGCGAGATGGGGCTGTTCGAGGTCGATGAGCTGTGGCTGGGTGAGATCGTCGGCCAGGTTCACCCGCGCGCGATCCTGCTCGGCAACCTCTTCCGCGACCAGCTCGACCGTTATGGCGAGCTGGAGCACATCGCCGAGCACTGGGCGCACACGCTCGCTGCCGGCGCGGGCGCGGCACGCGAAGCTCGTGCTCAACGCGGACGACCCGACTCGTCGCCGACCTCGGCCGCGAACGCGCCGACGCGCTGTATTTCGGCGTCGAGGACGACTCGCTGGCGCTGCCGAGGCATGGCACACGCTGCCGACGCCAAGCACTGTCGCCGCTGCGGCGCGCCGTACGTGTTCGACGCCATTTACCTCGGCCACCTCGGGCACTATCACTGCACAGTCTGCGGAGCACAACGCCCACAGCCGGACGTGATCGCGAAAGATATTAATTTGATGGGCGTTCGCAGTGCGAGTTTCACCCTGTGCACGCCCCGGGGCGAAGCGCAGGTTCAGCTCGCACTGCCGGGCCTGTACAACGTCTACAACGCGCTCGCCGCGGCGGCCTTGGCGCACGCACTCGGGTTGGCGCTGCCGGCGATCGTCGCCGGTCTGCAGCAGACGCAGGCCGCGTTCGGGCGCGCTGAGAGTGTGATGGTCGGAGCGCCCGCTCACCCCCGCGAGCTGCGCATCCTGCTGGTGAAGAACCCGGCTGGCGCAAACGAGGTGTTGCGCACGCTCGCGCTCGAGCCCGGCTCGCACGACGTACTGGGGGTGCTGAACGACAACATCGCCGACGGGCGCGACGTGTCGTGGATCTGGGACGCCGACTTCGAGCTGCTCGCCGGGCGCTGTGCGCCGCGTGACCTGCGCCGGCACGCGCGCCGCGGAGCTGGCGGTGCGGCTGAAGTATGCCGGCATCGACCCGGCCTGCATCGCGTGCGCGAGGATCTCGCCGCCGCGCTCGACCAGGCGACTGCCGACCGCCCCGGGGGCGCCGGCGCCGAGGCGGCCTCCCCTCCCTCTTCGCCCTGCCCACCTACACCGCGATGCTCGCGCTGCGCGAGCTGCTGGTGCCCGCGGGGAGGCGCCCAGCGCGTGGTCTGAGCCGACGCCAAAGGCGCGCAGCACTTGGCTGCGCGCGATCCCGACCCGCGCGCGCCGCCGACCCCAACCCGCACGTCGTCTGGCACGACCTGGAGTGCGGCTCCTACAGCGCCGACCTCCCCCTCTGGCGGGAGCTGGCCGACGCGCACCCCGACGGTCCGATCCTCGACGTCGGCGCCGGCACGGGCGCGTGGCGCTCGGACTCGCGGCGACGGGCCGCCGCGTGATCGCGCTGGACCGCGACCCCGTCCTGCTCGCTGCCCTGACCCGGCGCGCTGCGCAGCGCGACGTGGACTGGACATCGAGACCGTCTGCGCCGACGCGCGCAACTTCACGCTGCCCCGCGGAGAGCGCATTGCACTGTGTATCGCGCCGATGCAGACGGTCCAGCTTCTGGGCGGCGAACGGGCCGCGTCGAGTTTCTGCGCCGCGCCCGCGCTCATCTGCTCCCCGGTGGACTGCTCGCCTGCGCGGTGGTCACCGACGTAGAGCCGTTCGCGCGCGATGATGGCGGCGCGCTGCCCTGGCCCGAGACGGCCACCGACGGCGAGTTTCACTACATCAGCCAGGCCACCGGCGTGCGGGTGCAGGGGCAGCGTGTGACCATTGAGCGTGAGCGGCGCACCGTGCCCGTGCGCGGTTTCGAGGGGATCCCGCCGAGCGCGCTTCCACCGGTCGTGGAGGGTGAACTGGTTGAGAGCGACGAGATTTCCCTCGACTGCCTCACGGTCGCGGAGTTGGAGCGCGAGGGCGTGGCCGTCGGCCTGCTTCCCGAGCCGGCCCGCCATATCCCTCCAACCGCCGACCACTCAGGCAGCGCGGTGGTGATGCTGCGTGCCTGAGCATCTGGGTTCACCTCCGAACTCGCCGCCGCCTGACTCTCCGGGCGGCGCTTCGCAGCAGGGTTCGGCAGCACCATCGGTCTCCCACTCAGCGGCCCTCTTGGCCCCCCTTGTGGGGGCCTCCTCAATTTCTCTACCCGCGGCCTCCCCCCCACGCACCCTGCGTGTGTGCGCGCTGTATCCGGACCTGATGAACATCTACGCCGATCGCGGCAACCTGCTCGTGCTGGAGCGTCGCTGCGCGTGGCGGGGCATCGGTTTTCAGTTCACCGCCAGCGGCCTGGGCGAGCCGCTCGACGGTGACGCGCACGATCTGTTTTACCTCGGCGGCGGCCAGGATCGCGACCAGCTGCTGTGCGCCGAGGATCTGCGTGTCACACAAGCGCGGCGGGGCTGCACGCGGCGGCGGAGCGCGGCGCGGTCGTGCTGGGGGTGTGCGGCGGCTATCAGCTGCTCGGACAGCTCCTACGTGCTCGGCGAGCGTGAGATTTCCGGTGTCGGGCTTGTGGACGTGCGCACCGTGCGCGATCCCGGTCCGCGGCTGATCGGCAACGTCGCCATTTCGGTCACAGCTCGACGCTGGGCGCCCGGAGAGGGTGCTCGCGGGCTTCGAGAACCACGGCGGGCGCACCCGCCTGGGCGCCGGCGAGCAGCCGCTCGGGCGTGTGCTGCGAGGGTCACGGCAACGACGGCCGCAGCGGTTTTGAGGGCGTGCGCCGCGGGAGCGTGATCGGCACCTACCTGCACGGCCCGCTGCTGCCCAAGAACATCTGGTTTGCCGACTGGCTGATCGCCACCGCGCTGGGGCTGGATGTCGGCGAGCTGAGTCCGCTCGACGGACGCGCTGGAGGACGCCAGCTCCACGCGGGGGCCCGGCGCGTCGCCGGGCTGAGCTGTTAGCTCAGGAGGCCACGGCAAAGCGCGCGAAGCGCGCCGCCAGGCGCTCGGGTACGAGCGCGCGCACGCGCACGCCCTCGGGTGTGTCCTGCGCGTGTCACCTCGCCCGCCACGTCGTGCAGCTCGGCCAGGCTGCTCGCCCTGCGCGTAGGGCACGAGCAGGTCCACCGGGCAGAAGCGTGCGCCGGAACTCACTCTCCACCCGCTCCCCCAGCTCCTCCAAACCCTCGCCGCTGACGCCGCTGACGAGCACCGCGCCGGGGTGGTGTAACCGCAGCTCGTGGCGCGCCTCCTCGTCGAGCAGGTCCACCTTGTTGAGCACCAGCAGCTGCGGCGTCTCCTCCGCGCCGATCTCGCGCAGCACCGCCTCCACCGAGCGGCGCATTTCCTGTGCCTGCTCCTCCGGCGCCGAGGCGTCGAGCACGTGCAGCAGCAGGTCCGCGCGCAGCGTCTCCTCGAGGGTCGCCCCGAATGCGTCCACCAACTGGTGGGGAAGCTTGCGGATGAACCCCACCGTGTCGGTCAGCAGATACTGGCGCCCCGACAGCTGCCACGTGCGCGTGCTCGGGTCAAGCGTGTGAAACAGTCGGTCGCGCACCCCGACCTCCGAGCCGGTGAGGGCATTCAGCAGCGTCGACTTGCCCGCATTCGTGTAGCCCGCCAGCGCGATGCTCGGCAACGCCGCACGCTCGCGCTCGGCGCGCATCACCGCGCGCGTTCCCCTTACGTGCTTTAGGCGCCGGCGCAGCGCCGCGATGCGGTCGCGCGCGAGGCGGCGGTCGGTCTCGATCTGGGTCTCCCCCGGTCCCCTCGTGCCGATCCCGCCGCCCAGGCGCTCCAGGTGGCTCCACAGACCGCGCATGCGCGCGAGGTTGTACTCCAGCTGCGCCAGCTCCACCTGCAGCTTGCCCTCGGCGCTCGAAGCGTGCGCGGCGAAGATGTCGAGGATCATCGCCGTGCGATCCACCACCGGCAGCCCGAGCGCCTCCTCCAGGTTGCGCTCCTGGCGCGGGGTCAACTCGTCGTCGCAGGCCACCACATTGGCGTCGCACTCCTTCGCGAGCGCCTTCGCCTCGGTGACCTTGCCCGGGCCGAGGTACGTGTTGGGATGTGGGCTGTCGCGGTGCTGCACCAACTCCCCCACCACCGCCACGCCGGAGGTGCGCAGAGCTCCTCCAGCTCGCTCAGATCCTCGCCCTCGCTGCAGCGCGGCGATGCAGAGCGCGCGCTGCTTTGCGCTCTGCTGCTGATGGCTGCTCCATCTAGCTCACAGGTTAGCCGCCGCCAGTCGCTCGACTGCCTCGGCCAGCCTGTCATCCGGGGTGGTCAGAGAAATCCGAAACCAGCCCTCGCCGCTCGGACCGTAGGCGCTGCCCGGCGAGATCACCACGGCCGCCGCTCGAGCACGTGCTCGCAGTAGGCCGCCGAGCTCTCAAAGCCCGCGGGGATCGGCGCCCACACGTAGATCGTGCCCTTCGGCGGCGCGATGTGCACGCCGATCTTCTCCAGCGCCGAGCACACCAGGTCGCGCCGGCGGCGGTACAGCTCGTTCATCGAGGCCACCTCGGCGTCCGCCGTCGGGCGAGAGCGCCGCGACGCCCGCCAGCTGCACCGCCTCGAACAGGCCGCTGTCGATGTTCGTCTTCAGGCGCCAGTAGTTCTCGATGGCCGCGGCGTTTCCGATTACCGCCGCGCAGCGCCAGCCGGTCATGTTGTAGCCCTTGGACAGCGAGAAGACCTCGATCCCCACCTCCTTGGCGCCGGGCGTGGCCAGGAACGAGGGCGCGCGGTAGCCGTCGTAGGTCGTCTCCGAGTAGGCGTTGTCGTGCACCACGAGGATGTCGTAAGCGCGCGCATAGTCCACCACGCGCTCGAAGAACCCCTCCGGCACGACCGCGCCCGTCGGGTTGTTGGGGTAGTTGAGGTACATCAGCTTCGCCCGCCGCGCCGTCTCCTCGGCGATCGCGTCGAGATCGGGCACGAAGCCGAGCTCGGGCACGAGCGGCATCACCACCGGCTCGGCGCCCGCCAGCAGCGGGCCGCCCGTATAGACCGGATAGCCGGGGTCGCTTGCCAGCGCCACGTCGCCCGGGTCGAGGAACGCCAGGTTGAGGTTGAAGATCGCCTCCTTCGCGCCGATCGCCGGGATGATCTCGCTGTCGGGGTCCACGTCGACGTCGAAGCGCCGCTCATAGAAGTCGCTCAGCGCCACGCGGAAGTCGTGGCGGCCGCGGTTTGAGGGATAGCGGTGGGTCTCGGGCTCGCTCACCGCCTCCTGCATCGCCTCCACGATCAGCGCCGGCGTCGGGCGGTCGGGGTCGCCGATGCCGAGGCTGATGACGTCCACCCCCGCGGCCTGCTTGGCCGCGATCTTGCGCTCCAGTTCGGCGAACAGGTACGGCGGGATGCGGCTCAGGCGCTCACTCGGTCTCATCGGTCTCCTGTCGTTGTCGGTCATCGCTGTCGCTCATGCCTCACTCAATTCCTTAACGAACTCCGCGCTCAGCTCACCCGCGAACACCGGTCGCGCCCAGCCCGTCAGGTTCACGTGCAGGCCCTCCCCCACCTCGACCTCCAGCTCGCCGCCGTCGAGTGTCACCGCGGTGGCGGACTCGCTCGCATGCAGCCGCAGGTGATTGGCGACCGCCGCGCCGCTGGCCCCTGTGCCCGAGGAGAGCGTCTCCCCTACCCCGCGCTCGAAGATACGCGCGCGGATGCGACCCGCTGCACCCGCGGCCCGTACCGTATCCGAGGCCGCTACATCGGTGTCCAGGGCGCCCGCGTTGGTGTCCTGCGGGTCACTTCCGTGTACCACGAGACGTTGGTGCGGTTGGGGAAGCAGCTCGTGGCCTTCGATCTCCGGGCCGATCGCGGGCAGGTCCAGCGACTCCAGCTCCGCGAGGTCGGCCACATGGATCGCGCACTGGGGGTTGCCGATCGACACGTGCTGAAAGCGCCACGTGCGCCCGTCGGCGGCTCAGCTCCCCCGATCCGTCGGCTGGCCCGCCGGGGAAATCCTTCGAGGTCGAGGCTCGCGTGGCCCATGTCCACGCGGCAGGTGTCCGGTCCGGTGATCGTCGGGCGGATCTCGCCGGCGGCGGTCTGGATCGAGAAGACGTCCTGCTCGGTCCAGCCGCGCCGGCGCAGGTAGAGAATCGCCTCGCGCGCGCCATTGCCCGACAGCTCGGCCTCCGAGCCGTCGGGGTTGTAGATCCGCAGGTCCGCCACGAAGCCCGGATCGTCGCTGCGGGCGAGCAGCAGCACGCCGTCGGCGAATACCCCGAAATGGCCCTCGCACAGCCGCCGCACGCGCGCAGGGGTCAGCTCGAACGGCAGCGCGTCCTGCTCGACGATCAGGTAGTCGTTGCCCAGCGCCTGCCACTTCTCGAATCTCATGGCGGCGCAGTGCAGTCTAGGGGCCCGGCTCCCCGACCTTCGTCGGCTGCGCCACCCTCTCAGGCGGTCAGGTCCAGGATCTCCGTCGCGACATCCTCCGGCGAGCGCTCGGTGACGTCGATCAGCCGCACCCCGCGCGAGCTTGCGCATCCACGTGAGCTGGCGCCGCGCGTAGTTGCGCGTGCGGCGCTTCATGCCCTCGACGTCGCCGCCCAGCAGCTCCTCGAAGCCGAGCGCCTTGCGCGCGGTGCCCCGACGCCCCGGCGGCGTGCGCGCGCTGCGCCTCCTCGCGCACCCCCGCCGCGAGCATCGCCTCGACGCGCGCGTCGATGCGCGCATACAGCGCCTCGCGCTCCATCGTCAGGCCCACCAGCAGCGTCGGGTGGCGCATCTCGGCGGTCCACAGCTGCGATGGGCCCTCCGGCGGCTCCAGCTCGCCGAGGTCGAGCAGCTCCAGTGCGCGCACCACCCGCTGGCGGTCGTTGGGGTCGATCTCCTCCGCCGCCCACGGCGCGCTCTGCGCGAGCCGGGCGTGCAGCGCGGGCGCCCCGTGGCGTTCCAGCTCGGCCATCCAGCGCTCGCGCACGCCCTCGGGCGGCGGCGGGCGCAGGTCGAGCTCGGTCGAGCGCCGCGCGCAGGTAGAGCCCGGTCCCGCCGACCACGATCGGGCGGCGCCCTGCGGCGAGCAGCCCGTCGATCTCGGCGTGCGCCAGCTCCGCGTACTGCCCGGCGCTGAAGCTCGCGTCGACCGGCAGGAAGGACACAAGCCGGTGCTCCAGCGCCGCGCGCTCGGCCGGCGAGGCGACGCCGGTGAGCGTCTCCAGGCCCGCGTAGACCTGCAGCGCGTCGGCGGAAACAGCAACGGGACGCTCGCCGCGGGCGCGCAACCGCTCGGCCAGCGCGACGGCCACGGCGGTCTTGCCCACGCCCGTCGGGCCGAACAGCGCGATGACTTGCATCGGCGTAGGCTTGCAGACCGATGCAGATCTCAGGGTCGACAGTCCTGCTCACCGGCGCCACGGGCGGCATCGGCCAGGCGACGGCGCGCGCGCTGCGCGGGCGCGGCGCCGAGCTGATCCTCACCGGCCGGCGCAGCGGACGTGCTGGAGCCGCTGGCCGCCGAGCTGGATGCGCGCACGCTCGCCGTCGATCTGAGCCGTCCCCGCGGAGGTCGATCGTCTGATCGCCGAGGCGGGCGAGGTGGATATCCTCGTCGCCAACGCCGCGCTGCCGGGCTCGGGCCGCCTGGAGAGCTTCAGCATGGAGCAGATCGACCGCGCGCTCGACGTCAACCTGCGCGCCCCGATCGCGCTCGCGCACGCGCTCGCGCCGGCGATGGTCGAGCGCGGCAGCGGCCACCTGCTGTTCGTCTCCTCGCTGTCCGGCAAGACCGCCGCGCCGGGATCCTCGCTCTACAACGCCACCAAGTACGGCCTGCGCGGCTTCGCGGCGGCGCTGCGCGCGGAGCTGCGCGACAGCGGCGTCGGCGTATCGGCCGTCTTCCCCGGCTTCATCCGCGACGCGGGCATGTTCGCCGACTCCGGCGCGAAACTGCCCCCCGGCGTCGGCACGCGCATCGCCGCAGGACGTCGCCAAGGCCGTGGTGAGCGCGATCGAGCGCAACCGCGGCGAGGTGGACGTCGCGCCGGTGGCACTGCGCGTGGGCGCCCTCTTCGGCGGCGTCGCCCCGGAGACGGCCGCCGCGTTCACCCGCCGGATGGGCGGCGAGAAGGTCGCCGAGCAGATCATCGCGGGCCAGGGCGCTAAGCGCTGAGGCGCTGAAGCTCGACGCCTGACCGAAGCCCGACGTCCGCAAGGCTCAGAAGAGCGTTTCCTGGTCGGCCCCTTGTGGTCTCGTCGAATCGGGCGGGTGCCTACTGTCGCGCGCTGCTGTCGACTGAGGCGCCCGTACGGACTCGGACATCCGCTCGCCCCTCGCCACTCCAAAGAGCCGACCGCGCGCCCCGCCGCCGCGCACCAGGCCCGCCAGACGTTTGCGTTCCTCGGTAGGCGCGTACGCGCCGCGTCGGTACAGCTCCTCATACCGCTCCACAAGCTCCGGGCGCTGTGAGCGCATCCAGTCCATGAACACATCGCGCACCTCGCCGCGTAGGTGTAACGCCACACCGCCGATGCTCTGCGCGCCCGCCTCGATCGCCCGCGGCGAGCAGCGGCTCGACCTGAGCGGGCGCATCGTTGATCCCCGGCATCAGCGGCGCGATCAGCACACCCGTGCGGATGCCGGCGCGATTGAGCTCGGCCACCGCCTCCAGACGTGCCCGAGGGTTGGGTGTATGTGGCTCGGTAGCTCGCCACGCCTTCTCGTCGAGCGTGGGGATCGAGAGCATCGCGCTGAACTCGGCGCACTCGGCGATCTCGAGCATCAGGTCCAGATCGCGCAGGAGCAGCGGCGACTTGGTCAGTATCGAGCACGGGTTGGCGGCGTCGCGCATGGCCTCCCAGATCCCGCGCATCAGCCGGTAGCGCCCCTCGACCCACTGGTAGGGGTCGGTGTTCGTCCCGAGCGCCACGTGCTCATGACCCCAGGACGGCTTGGCCAGTTCGGCCCGCAGCACCTCGGGCGCGTTGACCTTGACGACGATCTCGCGCTCGAAGTCGCGGCCGGCGTCGAAGTCGAGATATCTGTGCGTGGGACGAGCAAAGCAATAAATGCAGGCATGACTGCATCCTCTGTAGGGGTTGATCGTCCAGCGGAACGGCATCCGCGATTTACCCGGCACACGGTTGAGTACCGAGCGCGCGCGGACCTCATAGAAGCGCATGTCCAGCGCCTCGGGCGCGTCGAAACGCCGCACCACCGCATCGTCGCGATAGCCGGGCAGACGCCGCTGCTCCTCCGCGGAGATCGTCAGGTTGCTCCAGCGCACGAACATATGTTCGCATAGTCGTCGAGCAAGTATGTATATCCACGCATCGGGCAGCTGTAGTCACGAAGCCCGGCCGGTTTTTAGGACGCGCTCAGACGACAATCAGCGGTACGCCGAGGCCCGGCGCGCTGGCCAGCCGTCTGTCGGCAGTGATCAGCTCGGCCTTCAGCTCGCGAGCCAGCGCGACATAGCAGGCGTCGTAGGCGCTGACGTTCGCGCGCAGGCTCCAGGCGTCTTCGAGCAAGCCGATAGTCGGTGTCCTCGTGAGAGCCATGTTGAGGAAGTCGTCAACCATCTCGCCGGCCCGTGTGCGGTCGATCTCACCGGAGCGCTCGATCCCGCGGATCGATTGCAGGACCTCAGGATTGATGGAGTCGGGGGCGATGATTCGGACACCCCTGATCGCCTGTTCCACAACTTTGGCCAGCTCGCTCACCATGAGCAGCTCGACCACCGCCGAGGCGTCAATGACGCGCGATGGCGTTTCGGATCTGCTCGTCACGTTCACGCCGCCCCTCTGCGATGAGGGCCGCAACCTCGCCCGGGCCGACCCCGGTAACAGGTTCGCGTCCCCTGACACGCTCCAGCCACTCTTCGGTTGTGGGCAGCGCCAGATCGAGCTCGATCAGCCTCCTGATGTAATCACTCAAGCTCCGACCCTGTTTGTGAGCCCGCTCACGCAGCCGCTCGTGCAGATCGTCTGGGAGATTCTTAACCTGAACAGCGCTCACAGCCTGATTGTAGCATGCCCTCAGCTATCCTGGGCATGCTAATGGCATGATCGGTGGCAACTAGAGGCTCCGAATCTGGCCCCTTAGCCCCCAATCCGCGCCAGAAGACTCTCCTCGCCGGAGAGCGTCTGGCTGGATGCGGCCTCGATGCGCACCTGGGTCAACTCGCCGGGCGCGGCCAGGCCCGTGAAGTTCACGGCCTTGTTGTGGCGGGTGCGCCCGCGCAGCCGCTCGGGGTCGGTGCGCGAGGGACCTTCGACGAGCACCTCCACCTTGCGTCCGACGAAGCGCTGGGCGCGCTCGCGCGCGTGGCGCTGCACGGCCTCCAGGAGGCGCTCCATGCGCTGCACCTTCACCTCGTGGGGCACGAGGCCGTCGGTCAGCTCCGCCGCCGAGGTTCCCCGGCGCGGGGAGAAGACGAAGGTGAAGGCGCTGTCGTAGCGCACCTCCTCGACCACTTCGAGCGTTTCCGCGAAGTCCTGCTCGCTCTCGCCGGGGAAGCCGACGATGATGTCGGTCGTGAGCGAGACGTCGGGTACGTGCTCGCGGATCAGCGCGACGCGATCGAGGTAACGGCGGCGGTCGTAGGTGCGACGCATCGCCTTCAGGATCGTGCTCGAACCCGACTGCAGCGGCAGATGGATGTGCTCGCAGAGACTTGGCAGTTCCGCGTGCGCGCGGATCACGTCCTCGCGCATGTCCTTGGGGTGCGGGCTCGTGTAGCGGATGCGGTCGATGCCATCGATCGCGTCTATCGCCCGCAGCAGCCCCGAGAAGCTCGCCGGCGCGCCCGTCGACACGCAGGTCGCGCCCGTAGGAGTTGACGTTCTGCCCGAGCAGCGTCACCTCGCGCACGCCGTCGGCGGCCATCGCACGCACCTCCTCCACGAGCTCCTCCGCCGGGCGGCTGACCTCGCGCCCGCGCGTGGAGGGCACGATGCAGTAGGAGCATGCGCAGTTGCAGCCGACGCTGATCTGCACCCAACCCTGGAACGCCCGCGCGCGACGGGCTGGCAGATGCCCGGTGAAGCCCTCGAACTCGAAGTACCCCTGCGCGGTGAGCGAGTCGCTGGTGAGGAACTCCGCCAGCTTGTGCACCTGGCCGGGACCAAAGGCGACGTCGACGAAGGGAAAGCGCGCGAACACCTCCTCCTTGACCGACTGCGCCCAGCAGCCCCCCACGCCCACGACGCGCGCAGGCTCTTCGCGCTTCAGCCGCTTGGCCTCGCCCAGGTGCGCGAGGAAGCGGCTGTCGGCGGTCTCGCGGATCGAGCAGGTGTTGAACAGGATCACATCGGCCTGCGCGCGCTCGGATGCCTCGGCGTAGCCGAGCGACTCGAGCATCCCCTTCATCCGCTCGGAGTCGTGCTCGTTCATCTGGCACCCGAAGGTGGTGAGGTGGTAGCGCTTCACCCCTTCAAGATAACCGCGCCACCGAAGCGGCGCGGTATCTCTCTGGCCATCGAACTCCCAATCGGGCCGCTGGGGCGACCGCGAATCAAGCAGCCTGCGGAACCTTCAACGGCTCGCGTCCCATCTTCGCGGGCTCCTTCGCAGGGGGCACCGCAGTCGCAGTCGCGGGCGCGGGTGCAGCGGCGGGAGCGTCCGCGAGAACCTCGCCCATGATCGGCGTGACGGCGGCGGGACCGATCTTCAGGATGGCGTAGATCTTCTTTTCGATCTCCTTTGCCATCGCGGGATTCTCCTCGAGGTAGGTCTTGGCGTTGCCGCGACCCTGCCCGAGGCGCTGCTCGCCGTAGGAGAAGAAGGAGCCCGACTTGGTCACGATGCTGTGCTCGAGGCCCAGGTCGATGAGGCAACCCGAGGTCGAGATGCCCTTGCCGAACTCGATGTCGAACTCGGCCTGGCGGAAGGGCGCGGCGACCTTGTTCTTGACGACTTTCACGCGCACGCGGTTGCCCACGGCCTCGGTGCCGTCCTTGAGCGTCTCGATGCGCCGGATGTCAAGTCGCTGGGAGGCATAGAACTTCAGCGCGCGCCCGCCCGGCTGGGTCTCGGGCGAGCCGAACATCACGCCCACCTTTTCGCGGATCTGGTTGGTGAGGATGCAGAGCGTCTGCGTGCGGTTGAGGTTGCCCGCGAGCTTGCGCATCGCCTGGGACATCATGCGCGCCTGCGCGCCGACGCGTCTGGTCGCCCATCTGGCCCTCGAGCTCCACGCGCGGCGTGAGCGCGGCAACGGAGTCGATCGCGACGACGTCCACGGCGCCCGAACGCACGAGCATGTCGGCGATCTCCAGCGCCTGCTCGCCGTAGTCGGGCTGGGAGACGAGCAGCTCGTCGATGTCCACGCCGATCTCCTTCGCGTACAGCGGGTCCATCGCGTGCTCGGCGTCGATGAAGGCGCACACGCCTCCCTGCTTCTGAGCTTCGGCGAGGACGTGGTAGATCAGCGTCGTCTTACCCGAGGACTCCGGGCCGAAGACCTCCACGATGCGCCCCTTGGGCACGCCGCCGATGCCGAGCGCCACATCCAGCGTGATCGCGCCGGTGGAGATCGCGTCGACGCGCACCTGCGCGCCCTCGTCGCCCATGCGCATGACGGTGCCCTTGCCGAACTCGCGCTCGATCTGTCCGAGCGCCCCCTGCAGGGCGGCGTCGCGTGCCTTTGCGGCCTTCTCTTCGTCGGTTACGGGCATCGTGAAAGCTCCTCTGCGGTGGGTTGAAAAAGCGAAGGTCCGGCTCACCGGCTTTGCCGGCTGCGCCACCCTCTTGGTGGGCAGACCAAAGTAGCCGGCGCTCCGGACGGAACATATGTTCGTATCCGAGCCTGCCTTCGTCTGAGTGTTCCAGGCGCTCCGGCGGAGTCAGACCAGCTTTTATACGGGCACGAGCGTGGCACTCGCCAGCGCCTCGTAGGAGGCACCCTCGGGCGCCAGCCACGAGCGGTAGAGGACGACCTTCAGCGGCAGGAAGGAGAGCGACGGCGTGGGCGGCAGCTCGCGCTGGCGCGGCGCGGCATCCTCGCGCATGCGCGCGAGCGTGATGTGGGGACGAAAGCGCTGGGGGCGGCGTCCCTCGGGCTCCCAGCCGATGCCCGCGGCGAGCGCGCGGGTCAGCGACTCGTGCAGCCTGCCAAGGTCGCCGTCGGGGTCGTGGACCTCGACAGCGAGCACGCGCGGGCGGCGCGGGGGCAGCCATAGGGGCGCGCCGACCGAGAGCTCCCCCACCTCTCGCGCACAGTCGCCCAGCACGGCCGCAATCTGCTCGACCTCAGCCAGCGGACGCTCGCCGAGGAAGCACAATGTGAGGTGCAGCAGCTCGGCTTCGAGCAGCCTCAACGGCCGGGCTGCACCCGAGCGCCTCCCCCGCCCCGGCCCGAGCGCTCCCCGCACCCACGCGACGAGCGCCTCGCGCACGTGCGGGGGCGGGTCGATGGCGAGGAACAGTCGGGCCGTTCCCGAGCGGGCCATCTCAGTTTCGCGCGGGCCGGGCGGCCCCTGGCTCACGGGTCATACCCGCGATTTCAACACATCTGGAGTACGCGGCTAGGAGACCCAGACCTCGCCGGTGTCGCCGAACCCAAGCGCCGCCTTGGTGGCTTCGGTGAGGTCGAATTCACGGCCGGGCACGAAGGGGCCGCGGTCGATCACCGGCACGCGCACGCTGCGCCCGTTGTAGCGCAGTTTCACGAGCGTGCCGCAGGGGAGCGTCTTGTTTGCGACCCCCAGCGTGGAGCTGGTCAGCTGGCCGCCGCAGGCCAGCGTGCCGCCACCGCCGTACCAGGAGGCCTCGGCGAGGTGGTACACGCCGAGATGACCCACTCGGCGGTGTGCGAGGCGGTGCAGGGCGTCGCCAGGAAAGTACACGCGCACCAGCTCGCTCGCGTTCGCCGGGGGCCTGTAGTACAGGCGGTAGCGGCCCTGGGCGCCCGTGTGGGTGTGAGCGACGGTCCGCCAGCCGCGGCGGGTGAGCGCCTGCAGGTCGACGCTCGCTCCGGGCAGCGCCGGCGCCAGTGCTCCGGCGATGCTCGTTCGCTGGCCGGAGAGGACGTCGAGCTGCGTGCGTTTGACTTTTAGCTTGGTCTGCATGGGCGCCACGAGTGGCGTGCTGCCCGTCTCGATTCCGACGGGAATCAGGGACGTGACAGGCTGCGCCGCCTGTGCGGGGACGTACATTCGGTTATGACCTCCTGGGTATCCGCCTACGGGGTTAGCTGTCGGGCTCACGGCCGACGGGCACGCGAATAGCCGCGCGACAGTCGGGCGTTACGGCCACAGCAGCGGCCGATTCGCCCCATCCGGCCGCCTTTTGGGACGCGGCCGGCAGTGGGTCCCCCGATCGCCTCCATCCACGGAGACGACTCGGCAGGTAAACAATCGTCTACACGCTAGGTGTTCTTGTGCCCCGTTCAGTGTGTTCACCGTCACACAAGCCGAAAATGGCGTGTTCCCCGCGGTTTGGGCCAATTGCTGTGTTTCCGACCCGTGCGGCCAAAAACGCTTAAAGCTGCACCCCCAAGGGGGGCTCCGCCATGGAGCCGCGTGGCTCACCATCCGGGCGGCGAGCCGGACCCACTTCCCGAGCGAGCCGACAATCCCGAGATGGATAAATCCCGAGATGGATAGAAGCAGGTGGACCCCGTTCGACTCCAGTCGAGCCGCCAGCCGGGGCCAGGCGCGCGACCCTTCCGATCGCGCCGGCAGGCCGATGCTAAATTCTTCCTCACTCAAACCGGCGACCTGCGAGAATCGAGCGCATGGCCAACCCGGACCGCCTCACGGCGCTCGACACCGCCTTCCTGCACCTGGAGGACGACTCGACGGCGCACATGCACGTCGCCTCGGTGATGGTCTTCGCGGGCACCCCGCCCACGCCCGGCGAACTGGTGGAACACGTGATCGGGCGCCTGCACCTCGTCCCCCGCTACCGCCAGCGCCTCGTGTACGTGCCCCTCGGGCAGGGCCGGCCAGTGTGGACCGACGACCCGCACTTCAACCGCGCTACCACATCCGCCACACCGCGCTGCCCCAGCCCGGAGACGAGGCGGCGCTCAAGCGGCTGGCGGGAAGACTGTTCTCCCAGCGCCTGGATCGCTCAAAGCCGCTGTGGGAGATCTGGCTCGTGGATCGTATGGCGGGCGGGCGCTTCGCGCTGATCGCCAAGACCCACCATGCGCTGGTGGATGGCATCTCCGGCGTGGATATCACGACCGTGCTGTTCGACACCAGCCCCGAGCCGGTGCTGCCCCGCGGGCGCCCCGAGCCATGGACGGCGCGACCGCTGCCCGGTGGGCGCAAGCTGCTCGGCGAGGCACTGCTCGAGCGCACCACGGTGCCCGGCGAGATGGGGCGCGGCGCGCGTGCGCTGCTGCGCCGACCCCGCCGCGGCGTCGAGCGCGTACGCGAGGGGCTGACAAGCATCGGCGCAACCGCGCTCCCGGGTATCGGCCACCCCGCGCCCCACACGCCCGTTGAACGTGGACATCGGCCCGCACCGCCGCTACACCTGGGTGGACGCCGAACTGGCCGGTTCAAGGGCGATCAAGGATGCCCTCGGCGGGACGCTCAACGACGTGGTGCTCGCCGCCGTAAGCCTCGCGCTGGGCGACCACCTGCGCGCGAGGGGCACGACACCGAGGGGCTCACCATGCGCGCGATGGTGCCCGTGTCAGTGCGCGCCGACGCCGAGCGAGGTGCACTGGGCAACCGCGTGGCCGCGATCTGGGCGCCGCTGCCCGTGGGCGTCGAGGATCCCGCGGAGTGCCTGCGAGCAGATCCGCCTGGCGATGGAAGATCTCAAGCGCTCCGGACAGGCGGTGGGCGCGCAGATGATCACCAACCTCGCGGGCTTCGCGCCGCCCACGATCCTCAGCCAGGCCGCGCGCCTGCAGGCCCGCCAGCGCTTCTTCAACCTCGTCGTGACGAATGTCCCCGGCCCGCAGTTCCCGCTCTACCTGCTGGGCCACCGCCT
Source organism: uncultured Solirubrobacterales bacterium (assembly GCA_963723045.1). GTDB lineage: Bacteria > Actinomycetota > Thermoleophilia > Solirubrobacterales > Solirubrobacteraceae > Palsa-744. The sequence continues at coordinate 358,858 of CAVROU010000002.1, forward strand.
GCAGTCGCTCTACCCGGTGGTGCCGCTCGCGCGCAAGCAGGCGCTGGGGATCGCGGTGATGAGCTACGACGGGCAGCTCGGCTTCGGGCTGCTCGCCGACTACGACGCGATCCCCGCGCTGGAGGAGATCGCGCGCGAGCTGGAGGGCGCGATCGAGAGACTCGCCGGCGCCGCCGGCCTGCGCCCCGCACGCGCGCGGGACGCCGCGGTCACAGCGCGAGGCCGGGCGAGGAAAGGCAGCTCGGCGGGAAATGGCGCGACCGCCAAGAAGCCTGCCCGGCAGGGAATGCAACCGCGGCGGCCAAGACGCGCGCGCCGGCGGGGAATGCAACCGCCGCGGCCAAGAAGCGCGCGCCGGCGGGCAACGCCTCCTCCGAGACCGCCACCCAGCACTGAGCGGGGCGGCGAGGAGAGCCGAGCGCCGGCTCTCGCTAACCTTGCGGTCATGTGCAGAAACATACGAACGCTCCACAACTTCGAGCCGCCCGCAACCGAGGACGAGGTGCACGGCGCGGCGCTGCAGTACGTGCGCAAGATCAGCGGCTTCACCAAGCCCTCCCAGGCGAACGCCGAGGCCTTCGAGCGCGCTGTCGAGGAGGTCGCCGAGATATCGGCCAGGCTCCTCGACCAGCTCGTCACCTCCGCTCCGCCCAAGGACCGCGAGGTCGAAGCGATGAAGCGCAGGGAACGCAGCGCGCAGCGGTTCGCGGCCTAGCCAGCCACGGATGAGCACTTAGAAGGTCCTTCTTGGAGCAGCGTTGGTGTACCAGCTATGCGGTACACTTGTGGCATGCCACCGACGAAGCCCCGTATCCAGGTCACCCTCGACTCTGAGCTGGAGGCAGCCGTATCGGAGCTGGGCGGGACCAAGCCACGGTCACGCGCCGTGCACGATCTTGCCCTGCGCGGAGCGCAGGCAATCCGCTCCGAACAGCACCAACGCCAGGAAGCACTTGAGTTTCTGCGCCGACTCGACTCGGGTAAGGACGATCGCTTCGACTTCTCGGTGTCCGAGCAGCTCCATGCAGCGCGCCGCTGAGCCCTACGGCTCCGGCTCCCCGCTGGTGTTCGACACGTCCGCATGGAATCGCCGCACCGATCCGGCGATCCTGCCCAGGTGGGCGGCGACCCGCGATGCAGGTCTGCTGGCCGTATGTCCTGTGGTAGCACTGGAGCTCTTGGCCTCCGCGCGCGGCGAGGAGGCGTTCGGAGACCTGGATCGCGCGCTCCAAGCGCTCACCCAGGCCCCAGTGACACGGAGCGCGGGGGACGCCGCGCTCGGCGCCTCACGCGATCTGCGAGGCGAGCGACGCGTACCCGCGGCCGACTACCTGATCGCCGCCGCCGCGGCCGGGCGTGGCGCAGGGGTGCTGCACTACGACCATCACTTCGACCCACTCTGCCGGGTGCTCGGGATCGCAAGCGTCTGGATCACACAGCCCGGGTCGATCGACTGACCCACTGTGCGCCTCGCCCTCTGCCAGATGAATGCGACTGTCGGCGATATCGCCGGCAACGCCGCAAGGATCATCGCCGGCCTGCGCGCCGCGCTCGCGGCGGGTGCGGATCTGGCGCTTTTTCCCGAGTTGGCGCTGACCGGCTATCCCCCCGAGGATCTGCTGCTGCGCGAGCACTTCCTGCGCGACGCCGCAAGCGCGTTGCAAAAGCTGGCCGGCGAGGCGCAGGGGCTGACCGCGATCGTCGGCTTTCCCGAGTACACCTCCACCGGGGCGGTCTACAACGCGGCAGCGGTGCTCGCCGACGGAGCCGTGCGGCACGTCTATCGCAAGGTCCACCTGCCCAACTACGGCGTGTTCGACGAGCAGCGCTACTTCACCGCCGGCCACACCGGCACGAGCATCGACGTGGGCGGGCACCACGTCGGGGTGACAGTCTGCGAGGACCTTTGGCTGCCAGGGGCACCCGCCTCTGAAGAGGCCGCCGGCGGGGCGCGGCTGATCGTCAACGTCTCCGCCTCCCCCTACCATGCCGGGAAGGGCGCCGAGCGCGAGCTGCTGTTCGGCGAACGCGCGCGCGAGCACGGGGTGCATATCGCCTTCTGCGGCCTCGTGGGTGGCCAGGACGAGCTGGTCTTCGACGGGCACTCCTTCGTGCTTGACCCCACAGGCGAGGCGCTCGCCCGGGCGGTGCAGTTCGAGGAGGAGTTGCTTGTGTGCGACTTGAACCTCGATGCCCCCGCCACCGGAGAGCCCCGCCACGCGCCGCGTCCTCCCCTCGCCCCCATGGAGGCCGAGGTCTACGCCGCTCTGTGCCTCGGCCTGCGCGACTACGTGCAGAAGAACGGCTTTCGCCACGTCGTCCTCGGCCTCTCCGGCGGGATCGACTCGGCGCTAGTCGCCTGCCTGGCAGCCGACGCCCTCGGCCCCGAGCGGGTAAGCACTGCGGTGATGCCCTCGCCCTACTCCTCTGTCGAGACCCAGGCCGACGCGCGCGCGCTCGCCGCAAACCTCGGCGTGCGCCTGCACGAGCTCGAGATCGCCCCCGTGATGGACGCCTACGCGGAGGCCCTGCGCGAGGAGTTCGCCGCGCACGAGCAGGATCTGACCGAGGAGAACCTGCAGGCGCGCATCCGCGGCAACCTGCTAATGGCGCTCTCCAACAAGTTCGGCTGGCTCGTACTCACCACCGGCAACAAGTCCGAGATGTCCGTCGGCTACACCACGCTCTACGGCGATCTGGCTGGTGGCCTGGCGGTTATCAAGGACGTTCCCAAGACGCTCGTCTACCGCCTCTGTGAGTGGCGCAACTCCCCTGCCGGGGCGTCACGGGAGGGCGCTCCAATCGACGGCGGTGGTGGCGATGGAACCCAGATCGACGCCGCCAGCGAGCGTGGCCGAGGCCGGACGGCGCAGGCCCCGATCCCCACCTCGATCCTCGAGCGCGCCCCCTCCGCCGAGCTGCGCCCCGAGCAGCGCGACGAGGACTCGCTGCCCCCCTACGAGCTGCTCGACCGCATTCTGCGCGGCTACATCGAGCTCGACCTCAGCCGCGAGCAGCTGCTCGCCCAGGGCCTTCCCGAGGCCGAGGTCGACCGCACGATCCACCTCGTCGACCTCGCCGAGTACAAGCGCCGCCAGGCGCCTCCAGGCATCAAGGTGACGACCCGCGCCTTCGGGCGTGATCGCAGGATGCCGATCACCAACCGCTACCGAGGGTAGTCCCCACTACCCTACGCGCGTGCGCTCCTCCCCCCGCTTTCTCCATGCCCGCGCTCGCGGCCCGCACGGCGGGGCTTCGCGCGTACGCTCCTCGCTTGGCGAAGCTCCGGTGCCCTCACGCGACTCGCCGCGCGCGGCTCCCTCCCTCCTTATCCTTTTTCGCTGTCGCCGCCCGCTCCTCGCGGCGCTCCTAGCGCTTTGCCCGCTCGCGTTGGCTTCCTGTGCCAACACGCTCCAGGACCTGCCCACACCGCGTACGGCGCTGGAGCCGCTGGTCCTGAACAGTCGCTACCCCGTCTATTGGGTTGGCGAAGTGTTTCACCGCCTTGCCATCACCGAAGCCACTCACGATCCGGGCGGCGCCTACACGCTTCACTACGGCGACTGTGTCGTGGGCGGCCAGTACACGTGTGTCTCGCCGCTGACGGTCGTGACCTCGCCCGATAACAGCTTTGTCCCCGGTGGGGGCGCCGTACACCGCATCTTCTCGCTGCGCGGGGTGCACGCTCTTTCCGCGATCGACGGCTCCACACTCGAGGTCCCCACCGCCGGGGTCGTCGTCAGCATCAACGCCGAGAACGGCCCGCTCGCGCGTGCCGCCGCGCAGACGATGGTGCCGATCAACGAACTGGGCGTTCCTGGAGCACCGCTGCCTCCGCGCCTGCCCGACACCGGTTTCGGCTCGGCGCCACTGGCCGGACAGAAGCCGCTGGCAGTACGTCTGCCCTGAGAGATATTTACGCGGGGCGCAGCGGACGAACCGCGATCGTCATGCGCGTCAGCGCGCACAGCCGCCCGGCGTCATCGGTGAAGCGCACGTCCCACACCCACGTGGTGCGCCCGCGGTGCTGCACGGTCGCCTCGCCGTTGACGTACCCCTCGGTGATCGGCCGCAGAAAGCTCGTGCTGTTGGACTGGCCCATCGCCACATCCCCCTGTTCGAGCACGGTCATGCCCGTCATCAACGACGCCATCGCCTCGGCGATCGAGGCGTATACCCCGCCATGCACGAGCCCCGCGGGCTGCTTGAGCTCGTCGCGCACCGCCACCCGCGCGCGCACCAGTTCCGGTGAGCTCTCCAGCAGCTCCAGCCCATAGAGACGGTCGAAGCCGCCCAGCACGCGGTTGATCTGCTCCGCCTCGGGGATCGCCATTGCGGGCGCCACGATAGCCTACGCGTGCGCTCAGCTCCTCCAGGGTCCAGCCGTCGTGCGCTTGGCGCCGGCGAACGGCAATCGGAGGGTGGGCGCTTCATTCATGACCCGCCTGGACGACCTTCCTCCCGATCAGCGCGCCGTGCTGCTGCTGCTGGTGCAGCAGGGCAAGAGCCACGCCGAAATCGCCGAACTGCTCGGCATTCCCGAGCGCGCGGTGCGCGACCGCGCGCATGCCGGCCTCGAGGCGCTGGCAGGAGGCGCTGAGAGCGCCCCACCGGACGATCGCGCTGCGACTGACACACCTCCGGCCCGGCCGCGAGCGTCGACGTCGCCGCCGCCGCGCCCTTCGCGCGCTGCCTCCTCGCCATCGGCCGCGCCATCAGCCCCGTCGCCATCCGCACGCGGCAGCGAGCCCGCGGGGGCCTCCCCCGCGCGACGTTCTTCGCAACCCCCGCCGAGCGGCCCACGCGCATCTGCGGCACGACCCGGCTCCTCCAGGCGAGCTGGCGCGCTGCTGCTCGGCGCGATCGTCCTCGTGATCGTCGTCGTCGTGATCCTCGTCACCTCCAGTGGCGGCAGCTCGAACAAGAGCGGATCCTCCAGCACGTCGAGCACCACGGCCGCACAGCCGCACGTCGACAAGCAGCTCAACCTCACCGCCGCGGAACCCGGCTTCAGTGCCGTTGGGATCGCCGAGATCCTCTCCCAGGGCAGCCGCTACGCCTTCTTCATCGCCGCCGAACACCTGCCGCCGAGCAGCGGCTTCTTCTATGCCGCGTGGCTCTACAACTCCTCCAGCGACGCCCACGTCCTCGGGCGCGCTCCGGCAGTGACCTCGAATGGGCGCCTACAGGCAGTCGGCGCGCTGCCCACCAACGCCGCGCACTACCACCAGCTGCTGATCACCCGCGAGACCTCCACCAAGCCTTCGCACCCCGGTCCGACTGTACTCAGCGGGCCCTTCAGCGTGGGTTGACTCAGCAGGTCCCTCGGCGGAGTAATGGGTTTTTCAGTTATGGTTGCAATAGTATCTACAATTTGTGGATACTATTGCTAATCTAGTTTTAAAATCGAAACACCCACCCCATGCCCCACCCCATGCCCCTTTATCATTTTGTTATAACTATTGTATTACCTTCCCTGGGTTCATGATCCCCGCCGGGTCGAGCTGCACCTTCAGCGCCCGCAGCATCCCGATGCCCGCGGAGCCGACCTCGCGCTCCAGCCACGGCGCGTGATCTCGCCCCACCGCGTGGTGGTGGGTGATGGTCCCCCCGCCCTCCACGATCGCCTCGCTCGCGGCGTGCTTTACAGCTCGCCACTGCTCGATCTCCTGTCCCTCGCGCTGGCGGGCGAGGAAGGTGAAGTACAGCGACGCCCCCGTCTCATACAGGTGCGAGACGTGGCACATCACAAGCCCCGCGGTGCCCTGCGAGCGCAGCGCGGTCGCGATCGCGCCGCCCACCGCGCCGTGCAGGCGCTCGAGGTTCGACCAGCTGGTGGCCGTCTCGAGCGTCTCCACCATCACGCCTTGCGTGAGCAGCTCGTCGCGCAGGTAGGGCGCCGCGAAGCGCTGTGCCACCCACGCACGCCCGGGTGAGCGTCCAATCGGGAGCCCTTCGTGACCACGCACCAGCGCCAGGGCGCGCTTGCGGCGGCGCTCGACTGTGTCGGCATCGCCCTCAAAGCCAAAGATCGCCAGGCACCCGCCGGCATAACCGCGCGCCGCCAGATACCGGCGGCCGAGCACGCCCTTCAGCCCGCCCGTGCCCGCCAGCGCGAGCGACATCCGCGTCTCCTCCTCGTCGGAGAGGCGCGCCACGTCGGGGGCCGCCCGCTCCTGTGCGAGCGCCCGCAATGCCTGCACGCCGGCGGCAAAGCTCGTGAAGAACACGCCCTCATAGCTTCGGGCCGCAGGCGCCGGACGCACGCGCAGCGCCAGCTCGCAGATCACCCCCAACGTCCCCTCCGAGCCCACGAGCACGCGCCGCAGCTCGGGCCCCGCGGCCGTGGCGGGCACCGCGGCGAGCGCCATCTCGCCCGCGGGCGCCGCCAGTGAGAGGCCGAGCACCATCTGCTCGAAGCGCCCGTAACCGGTCGACGCCTGCCCCGCCGAGCGCGTCGCCGCACACCCGCCGAGCGAGACGTACTGAAAGGACTGCGGGAAGTGCCCCAGGGTGAGTCCCCGGCGTCCGAGCTCCGCCTCGAGCGCGGGCGCGCGCATGCCCGCCCCCACAGTCACCGTCAGCGACTCGCGATCCAGCCTCTCCAGAGCTGCCAAGTGGCGCATGTCGAGCGCGACCACCGCCTCGTGCGGGCCGCGCAACGGCTCCACGCCGCCCACGACGCTCGTGCCGCCGCCGAAGGGCACCACCGCCAGCGAGTGGCGCGCACAGAGATCGAGCACCGCCCTGACCTGCGCGGCGCTCGACGGATAGAGCACGGCGTCGGGCCCGCCCTCAGGTTCGCCCGCGCGCAGACGCACCAGATCCGGATAGCCCTTGCCGGCGGCGTGTGCCACGCGATCTTCGTGATCGCCGCGCACGCGGGTCTCGCCCAGCAGCTCGCGCAGGGCGGTCCCGGCGCGCTCCGCCAGCAGCGAAGATTCGAGGTGCACCTCGCCGAGAGCCACCGTCGGCCTGGGCCGAGCGGCCACGCCCACATGCTCGCGCAGGAACTCCAGCGCGTGCTCGCCCAGCGCGGGGGGCTGCGCCGGATCCCCCCAACCCCACCAGCGCATGCTGGGCACCTCAGCCATCGTCGTCCGCACCGCGCTCTCCCGTAACGTGCTCGCCCTCACCGCGCCTGTCTGCACCAACCCCGCCCGCGCCGATCCGCTCCAGCCCGTCCAGCGCCTCCTCGAGCGTGGCTGCTGCAGCGCGACGCATCATGTGGCCGCCCAAGCGAGGAAAGAACCAGCTGCCCGCGCGAGCCCCCGCGGGGGTCTGTCGCAGCTCGAGCGTCACCTCCGTGCCCTCTCCCGCCGCAACCAGCTCCACGCCCGTCTCCGCGCTCGCCAGCAAGCGCGCGAAGGGGCTGCCCTCCATCTGCTGGGACCACGTGAGCCGTCCGGTCACCTGGTCGAGCTCGGCGACCGTGAAGTCAGCGCGCACCAGCTTCCCCTTAGCCGTCTTGAGCACCTCCGTGAAGACATCTGCCTCGACGCCCTCCACGCGCTCGACCCGCGGCCACCATCGCGGCAGGTGATGGGGGTCGCTGACGAGCGCCCACAGCTCCTCCAGCGGGACCCCGATCCTACGGCTGCGACGCGTCGTGTGCATGGCCAAGAGCCTACCGGCGCGCTCTTCGTCGCCGGGGGAGCGACGCCGGGATGCCCCACATCTGTACGCACATGGAGGACGGTGTCGTCGCTAGTGGAGTGCACTCCTTGTTATCTCTGCCCTGACATTGTCCTCTTCAGATGCTTACGGGGCGCGTAGCCCACGATGACCTGCCCCGTGGCGTCGATCGCGACGCACATGGACACAGAAGGACATGAGATGCCGGTAAGCCGAGTGTGGCGGTCGATATCGGTCTTCTTCCAGGTCCTTGCCCCGCCGGCTGGGTCGGTGGAAGAGAACACACCGCCGAGCGCGCCGGCCGCCACGCAAAGTTGGCTCGAAGGGCAGGAAATCGCGCTGAGGCCCGGGTAGGGCGTAAGCACCTCGCGGAACTCGGGCTTGCCTTCGGCAGAGGGGTCCGTCCAGACGACAACCGTGCCCGCTTCGCTGACGGCGGCGCAGAACGACCCCGCGACACAAGAGAATCCCGTGACTGTCGTGGTGGGGCTGCCCACAAGCGTTACCGTCCAAGCCGTCATGCCGCCCGCCGGATTGGCCGAACTCAGCAGCGAAAACCCGTTGTCGACCGCCGCGCAGAACGTGCTCACCGGACAGGACACCCCCACGAGGGGCTGCCCACCGAACGTCAAAGACGGCACCGCCCAACTCGTCCACGCATCTTCACCGCCGCCTGGATCGGTCGACGACGCAACATAGGACCCCTGACCGACCGCGACGCAGAGCTGGCTCGAAGCACATGAGACACCACTCAATCCTTCCGATGGTGCGCCTCGGATACCCTCGGGTTTCCAAGTGCTCGCTCCGCTTGTGGGATCACTCGACACCAAAGCAGTCTGGCTGAACTTTTCTCCGTATCTCGCCACCTCGACGCACAGCCCTTCCGGCGAGCACGCCAGGCCACTCGGGGTCGGCTGGCCGGAGAGCTGACCCACCTTCCAGGCATGCACACCGCCGAGCGGGTTCGTGGATGTCACGACCATGCCACCAGAACCCGCATCGGCGACGCAGAGGTTTGCCTGCGGGCACGACACATCGGAAAGCGCCATCGGGCTGATCTTCAGCGGGGCCGACCACACAAGTGGCCGCGATGCCGCTGAGGTGGCAGGCGGCACCGAAAGCCCAACGCTCGAACACATCGCAATGGCAGCCAGCAGCCCGGACAAGCGCAACCGTGCGAATCTCATGCGAGCCATATACGACGGACGTCTCGAACTACCTGCCGCACCGATCCTAAAGCATGGAGTATCAGAACCTCGTGGATGGACCGCTCATGTAGAGGGATAACCCTCAGCGCAGAATCTTGCGCAGGTCACGCACCAGCAGCAGATGCCGCAGGTGCGTCGTGACGGCCGCAAGATTCTCGAGCGCCTCGAGCGCCTCGTTGCGCCGCTGCGGGTTGCGTGAGCGCAGCGCCGGCGCGAGGATTTGCTGCAGGAGCGTCGCCTCGCGGTCGGCGGAGGAGCGAAACACGCGCAGGTTGCGTCCGCCCACGCCATAGCGCGCGAGCTCGGCGACCGCGCCGACGATCTCGCGTTCGGTTTCATCGAAGTAGCGCACGCCGCCGCGCATTTCGCCCTTGACGACCCCGTACTCTTCGAGCTCGCGCACGAGCTTGGCGTCGGCCTTCGTCTCCTCGAGCACTTCCTCCAGCGAATACAGCGCGCCGCTGGACTCGCGCACGCTCGCGCCGCCGCGGAAGGTGCGAATACCCTCGCGTCCACCTTGACTGGGAAGCCCGCCCGCCCCATCGGCGCCCCCCGCGCGCCCCGCCGCGAGCTCCTGGCGGATGACGCGCAGCGGCAGGAACTCGTCGCGCTGCATCCGCAGGATCGTGCGCAGCCGCGCGACGTCCCCCTGGGTGTAGAGGCGATAACCGCCGGGGGTGCGCCGCGGGGTCAGCAGTTTCTGATTCTCCAGGTAGCGGATCTTGGAGATCGAAATGTCGGGGAACTCCTGCGCGAGCGCCTTGCAGACGGCGCCGATCGTGAGCGACTTCAGTCGCCCTCCCGCGGCGGCGGCTGACTCCGCGTCCTGCGCCGCCAGCGCGGCGAGGTCCTGCTCGGGTGGCGCCTGGATGGACATCAGCGCGCGTGGAAGGTGAGCTTGTACTTGCCGATCTGCACCTCATCGCCCTCCTCCAGGCGCTGTGACTCGATCCGCTGACGGTTGACATAGGTGCCGTTGAGCGAGCCGCAGTCGTCGAGGTGCCACTGCTCGCCGCGGGCGATCAAGAGCGCGTGGTCGCGCGAGACCGTGACGTCGTCGAGGAACACGTCGGCGTCGGGGCGGCGGCCGATGCTCATGCGCTCGCCGGCCACCGCGAAGCTCTCCCCCACGCGCCCGCCGCCGGCGCGGATCACGAGCGCCGGCCCGTGCGCGGTGACCTCACCGATCTCCACCGGCACGAGCTCGCCCGCCTCGTCGATGCGGTAGGTGGCGGTGACCGGATCCCCACCCTCCCCCTCGGCGCCCGCGCCCTCTCCGCGCGGCAGCAGCGAGCCGCATCGCTGACAGTAGTTGGCGCCCTCGCCGTTGACGAAGCCGCACTCGGTGCAGTGCAGGGCCATGGGCCGTCTCGCTAGGTGGCGTCGCTCGGCTCGCCGACCTGCCGCCGGGCGAGGATGTCGGTCAGCTGCTGCACGTCGGCGCCGGTGATGATCTCTTCGCCGCCGTCGTGGCGCTTGCGTAGGCGGTTGACCAGCTCGGCGCGGAGGATGTCGATCTTGCCGTGCAGGATGCGCCTGCTGTAGGAGATCTCTAGCTCCTCCTCGGTCAACTCCTTGATCAGGTCTTTCAGCTCGGTGTCGCTCAGCGAGCCAAGGTCGGGGAACGTCTCCATCACGGGCCTTCTCCTCGTGGGGGCTTTGCGGACGCGCGTCAGTATAGACCCACTGGGGGCAAAACGTGAAGCTGAGGTTTAGAGTGTCCGCGCATGCCCTGGCCCACGTCTACCACCGCCCGCGCAGCGCTGGCAGCGATCCTCATGCTCGTGCTCCTCGGAGCGGTGCTGCGGGCGGAGGCGATCGGCAGCAACACGCACACCTCCGCGGACGAGAACGGCTATGTGGCCAACGCCAATCGCATCCTGGCGCACGAACGGTATGCGACCTTCAAATGGCCGCCGGGCACCTCGCTCGCGTTCGCGATCGCGAGTCGACTCTCCGGGCATCGCTCGCTGCGCCTGAGCACCCACGCCAGCGGACCGGCGCAGTATGTGCAGCTGCTGGCAGGAGTTCTGACGCTGCTGCTGATGGCGGTGGTCGCCTGGTGGGCGGCGGGGCCGTGGGCCGCGGTGCTGGCGACGGCGCTGGGGGCCTCCTACTGGCCGCTGGTGGACGCGACGCGCACGTTCCTCTCCGAGCCGCTGGGCGGTCTCGCGCTGCTGGCGAGCGTCGCGGCGGCGGTGCTCGCGCGCCGGCATCTCGGCGATGCACGCTGGTGGCTGTGGCTGCTGGGCGCAGGCGTCGTCGGCGGCCTGGCGTGCCTCACGCGGGGGGACATCGCCGTGGGGATGGCGGTGCTCGCGCTGGCACTTGCGCTCAGCGGGCGACCCGGCTGGCGCCTTGGTGCTCTGCGCGCGGCGCTCTACCTCGGTGCGGTCCTGCTGACGCTGCTCGCCGTGGCTGGCGTACGCCTCCGAACAGGAACACCGCTTCGTGCCGATCACAACGGCCGGCCCGGACGCTTTCTTCATCGGCAGCTACCTGCCGGGCAACGGTGAGCTCGTGCCGACAGAGGAGAAGCTCGCCCCAGAAGTGTGCCGCCACTTCCCGTCTGACTGCGGCTATTACTGGCAGAAGAGCTCGGCGCCGCTGTTCGAGCTGATCCGCGCGCGCGACCCGGGCGCCTCGCAGAACGCCGCAGTCACTAAGGCCAACCTGGAAAACGTGCACAAGTACCTGCTCGGTCAACCGCTCGCCTTCGCGGGCATGCTGGGGAGCAAGTTCCTGAAGATGTGGCGCACGGTGTGGAGCGGGGGCAACGGCACCTACCATCCCTCCACCAGCCAGCTACAACACACCCTGTATCTGCTGCTGGCGGGCCTTGGATTGCTAGGCGGGGCGTTTGCGACGCGCCACTGGGAGCTCATCACTGCCGCCAGCTCGCTGCTTGCGATTTCCGCACTGGCGACACTGTTCAACGATCAGCCGCGCTACAACGTCGCGCTGATGCCGCTGCTGCTCGCCTACGGATCGGCGGGGCTGTGGCTGCTCGCGGGCTTGGCCTGGAGGAGGCTCAGCTCACGCGCGGTTCCAGTGCCGGCTTGACGAGCCGCCCCGCGGGCCTGGCCAGGAAGAGACTCAGCTCACGCGCAGTTCCAGTGCCAGCTTGACGGCACCGCCGCGAGCGGACCCGTGGGCGGCGGCGATCAGCAGCGTCGGACCCGGCCGCGCCGCGCCCGTGCCGGACGGCGGATGGACAGTGCTCAGGCGTGCCCCGGGCGGCGCTGTGCGGGGCATGATGAGGTAGCCACCCGCTTCTGCCTGGACGAGGATCCGTTGCACCGCTGAGAGCGCCGGGCCGACGGCGCCGACCTGAAGCTCGGTGGATGCGCCATGGTGCTCAACCACGAAGCTCGCCTGCGAACCGTAGGAGGGCAGCGCCACCTCCCAGCCTCCGGCGTGGGGCGGCAGCGTCAGCTCCCATTCCAGGAGGATCGTCTCGGGGAGCAGCCGGTGCGTCGTGGCGATCGCCGCGTCCCCGTGCGCGACCTGTCCCGTCGCCGTCACCCCGCGCATCGGACCGGCGTAGGCGTGGCGCGGATAAGGCGCCGAGCCGGGGCCGGCACTGCGCTCGCTGCCGTCGTGGAGCACCGCGGCGACGCTCATGCTCGCCGCCTCGCCCATCTGCGTGTCGAGCAGGACCCCACCGCCGCCGTCGCGGATGCGCGCCGCGAAGTTCGCGAAGCCCGTGCCCGCGATCGACGCCACGGGCCGCTGGCGGGCGTCGAACAGACGACACATATCCAGACCGCCGTAGGGGACCGCGGCATGGTTGTGCACGAGGATCGCCGTGGAGTAGCTCGGCGTCGAGACCGCCAGGCGCTGCGAGTCGGGGTCGAACGAGTACACGGGCGGCGGCTGCACGGGCGCCACCGCGGCGAGGTCGAGCGCGATCGCCTGCGCGGCGTTGCTGGCGATGCGCGCGCCGAACAGCAGACGGTCGTCGGGGCCCTCGGCGTGTTCGTCCTCGCCGAACTGCACGGGCGCCGGCAGGCGTCCTTCTGGTGTTTCGGAGAACCAGCGTAGGTAGAGGTCGAGGCCGCGCTCGAACAGCCAGCGCGCGTGCGCGCCCATCTCCGGGAGGCCATGTGCCATCGGCGAGATCGCGAGGGCCATCAGCCCCTGTTGGGCAAAGGCGAAGACCTTGCCGATGTAGCGCCGCTGGGAGCCGAGGCCGGTGTCCCAGTTGAGGTAGCCGGCGTGTGTCCAGTCGCCGTAGAGGGTGCGGGCGGCGTAGGCGCGAAAGACGTCCAGCGCCCATTCCGGCAGCGGCTCCATGCCCGCCGCGAGCGCCACCGAGTAGTGGCGTACACAGTCGAGCACCTCGCTGGCGTATTCGGGGGCGTCGAGGTTGGCCATCGCGGAGGTGTCGTAGTTGGGCAGATAGTGGAAGTGCCAGCCCGGCCCCAGGTTGGAGCTGCCCCCCGCGTGCTCGCTGCGGGTGGCGAACTTCGCAAAGCGCAGCATCTGCTCGCGGTAGTCCCCGCGCAGGAGATCGCTGGCGCCCGTCAGCTCGGCGTCGAGCGCGTACAGCGCGCAGTTCCAGTTCAGCTGGTTCAGGCGAATGCCGGGGTAGCGGAAGAACGCGCAGCGCGCGACCGACGAGACGGCCTGCACGATCGTCTGCAGCGTGGTCTCTTCCAGGCCCAGCGTGGCGCCCGCGCGCCAGGCGGCCACCAGCGCCTGTGCGACTTGCGGGTCCACGGCCTTGTCCATCACGGCGCCCGGTTCGGTGAGGCTCGTGATCCAGCCGGGGAGGTGGAACATCTTTTCGTGGGGCACCCCCACGCCCGAGACGCGCCACGGCGCGGGGGAGCTCAGCAGCGTCTGCACGAGTCGCCGCGCGCGTTCGTCGTCGCGGCTGGGCCCCGTGTGTCCCGGCGGCGGCGGCGCCGGCATGGACCTGCAGCATGCGCGCGTTGATGACCGTCGCGAAGGTGCCCTGCGGCGCACGGTAGGCGCCGCGCCAGTCCGACCACTGCGGCTGGATGCGTTCCACCACGGTGTCCATGAAGGCGAGATAGTTCTGTACGGCGCCGTTCGGCGGGGCGGCACCGCTGCCCCCCGCCTTGCCATGCGGGGGTCGGCGCCGCGCGGAATGCCGCTCTGGAGTGCGGCCGCCTTGGGCGCCGACGCAAGCGATCGACCAAGCGCGACTCCCGCCGCCGCGCCCCCTCCGCGGGCGAGCAGCTGACGGCGCGTCAGCGCGCTCACAGGCTCTTACCCGTATCCGCGGGCGAGTCCATCTCCGCGCGGTGGGCGCGCTCGGAGAGGCCCGTGCGCACATACAGCGCGGTGGCCAGCAGCGCGAGCGCGAGACCGATGTAGAGCAGCACTTCCGCAAGCGTAGGGAGCCCGGCTAAAGCGAAGAAAAAGGCACCCATCGTCGGCGCGACCCCCAGGCGCCCGGGCCAGTTGATGCGCAGCTCCAGGCCGTGCGTCTGCCCGTAGCGACCGAGCGCGAGCATCGTCAGCTCGCGCGCGACGAGCACCGCGAGCGCCCAGCGCGGGAGCAGTTCGAAGCGCCAGCAGACGACCACGCCGGAGATCACCAGCAGACGGTCGGTGATCGGGTCCATCAGCGCCCCCAGGCGGCTGTACTGGCGCGTGACACGCGCGGCGATGCCATCGGCGTAGTCGCCCCAGCCGATCACCGCGAACAGCGCGGCCGATACCGCGTCGACACCATCGCCGCTGGAGAGCGCGACGACGAGGAATACCGGGATCAGCGCCAGGCGCAGAAAGCCGATCGCGTTGGGCAGCGTCCAGGGGCGCAGCGGCTGCCCGGGCGCGATCTGCGGCGGCGGGGGGCCGGAGCGGTCCAGGCCGAGCAGGCGGCGGACGGTGAGCGGGGGAGTCGCGGCGGCGGCCTGCCCCCTCTCTGTGTCAATGCCGGGGCTCCCTCATCCGGGTCCTGTCGAAGACGGGGCATGCGCGCGGCACATGCTAGGGCTCACCACCCCTCGGCGGTGGATAGGCACCGCGAAAAAGGGTAGCCCCACCTTTGATAGAACAGCCTGCGAGCAACGAAATCCGAAAAGCCGATAAGGAGCCCCAATGGCCTACTCCGTTCCGCCGCTGCCCTACGCGTATGACGCGCTGGAGCCGCACATCGACAAGCAGACGATGGAAATCCATCACGACAAGCACCACCAGGCCTACGTGGACAAGGTCAACGCGGCGCTCGCAGGGCTCCTCGCTCGCCGATGCCGCGATCGAGGACGTGCTGAAGGACCTCGGCGCGGTGCCCGAGGACAAGCGCAAGGCGGTGCGCAACAACGGCGGCGGCCACTACAACCACACGCTTTTCTGGGAGAGCATGGGGCCGGACGGCGGCGGTGAGCCCGACGGCGCGCTGGGCGACGCGATCGCCTCCACGTTCGGCTCCTTCGCGGACTTCCAGGGCAAGCTCAAGGAAACGGGCGTCAACCAGTTCGGCTCGGGCTGGTCGTGGCTCGTGCATGACGGCTCCGGCCTCGCTGTCGTGGGCTCGGCCAACCAGGACAACCCGATCTCCGACGGCAAGACGCCGCTGCTCGGCGTGGACGTGTGGGAGCACGCCTACTACCTGAAGTACCAGAACCGCCGCCCCGACTACCTCGACGCGTGGTGGAACACCGTCAATTGGGGCAAGGTCGCAGAGCGCTTTGCCGCCGCATCCTGAGTCACACCCCCATGCTGTTCCCCCTCGTACATGTCACACCCCACGTTGTTCCCCCTCGCACATGTGCGAGGGGGCCTGTGGGCGCATGCGCCCACAGGCTGACGGGCCGCATGCGGCCCGTCACGGGCCTGCACATGTGCAGGCCCGCAGGTCGGCGCATGCGCCGACCTGAACAGCTTATTTAAGCTGCGTGCGCCGGCCGAGTCGTTTGCTAGAGCGGCATGAGCCGCCCGAACCGCTCGTTAACTGCGAGGCGGCATGAGCCGCCCAAGCCGTTCGCTAACCGCGGCTGAAGCGACGGCCCGCAACAGGCGAGACCGCCTCATCCAGCGCAACCGGAGCGGCGGAGGCGGGCGTGAGCATCGACTCGAGCACAGCGTCAGCCTCGTCGTCGTTCTCCGCCGCCGCAGCCTCCAGCGCGGCCATGCGCTCCGGCGTCATCTGCGTGGCGTCCTCGTTGGCGGCGAGCCACGCGCGCGCCTCGGCGGCCTTGGCCTCGTCACGCACGACCGTCTTGCCGGCCGCATAGAAGCGGTCGATCTCCTTGAACAGCTCGTCCACCAGCTGCTCGGTGGGGACCTTCTTCAGCGGCTCGCCCTTGGAGTAGATCATGCCCATGTCCTTGGCGCCGGTAATGCCGAAGTCGGCGTGGCGCGCCTCGCCGATGCCGTTGACCGCGCAGCCCAGGACGGAGACCTCGATCGGGTCCTCGTAGGCTTCCAGGCGGCGCTCGACTTCGGCGACGACAGTGTCCATGTCGAACTGCAGGCGCCCACACGTCGGACAGGCGATCAGATCCGGCCCGCGCTGGCGCAGCTTGAGCGCCTTGAGGATCTCCCAGGCGACCTTGACCTCCTCCTCGGCGTGGAAGGTCGAGAGCGAGATGCGGATCGTGTCGCCGATGCCATCCGCGAGCAGCGTGCCGAGGCCAACGGCGGACTTCAGCGAGCCCGACCACTTGGTGCCAGCCTCGGTGACCCCCAGGTGCAGCGGATAGGGAATGCGCTCAGCGAGCAGGCGGTTGGAGGCGATCGTGTTCGGCACCGAGGTCGACTTCATCGAGACCTTGAAGTTCTCGAAGTCGAGGCTCTCCATCAGGCGCACCGTCTCCAGCGCCGCGGTGACGAGCGCCTCGACCGGGTTGTCGTACTCCAGCTGGCGCAGGTGCTTGGGCAGCGAGCCACTGTTGACGCCCACGCGCAGCGGCGTGCCATGCTGCTTGGCGAGCGCGATCACCTCGGCGACCTTCTCCGGGCCGCCGATGTTGCCGGGGTTCAGGCGCACGCAGTGCGCGCCGGCTTCGATCGCCTTCAGCGCAAGCGTGTGGTTGAAGTGGATGTCGGCGATCACCGGGATCGGCGACTGCGCGACGATCGTCTTGAGCGCCTCGGCGTCCTGCTCGCGCGGCACCGCCACGCGCACAATGTCAGCCCCGGCCTCCGCCACGGTGCGGATCTGATCCATCGTGGCCGCCAGGTTGGCGGTCTCGGTCTTCGTCATCGTCTGCACGGCAACGGGCGCGCCACCGCCGATGGGGATCGGACCAACGTGGATCTGTCGCTTAGAAGCCATGCCTCTGATTCTACGACGCCCAAGTCCCTCAGGCGTTACGGCGCTGCATCGCGCCACCCGTGGCGACAGCCGACTATCGTCCACCTCCAAAGTTTAGCCAAACACTGGTCTGAGTCCTGGGCGTGTTAAGTGTTGCCTCAAAAGTAGGCCTCGTACTAACAGACGGGCCGGGGCCGAACTGGTAGATGTAGCCATAATTGAGTCGCCCGAGGTTGCCGCTGCCGCTGCCACCACCGAAGTTTCTGCCACCGTAGCCGCTGCCGCCGCCACTGCCGCTACGAGTCCAGTAGCCGTAGCCATAGCCATAGCCGGTGGGGACAAAAATGTAGGTGTACCCATAGAGATAGAGGGCACCGTAGCCATAGCCGTAGCCAGCACCATAGCCAGGGTAAGAGCTGTAACCATAGCCGTAGCCACCGCCAGAGCTGGGGTAAGAGCCATAGCCATAACCATAGTCATAGCCCCCGTATGGGCCGGGCTGATAGGGGTATGGATAAGCGGAAGGTGGATAATAGGTAACCTGATTATTAGAACTCGGTGGCGTATAGTAGTACTGCTGATATAGCGGGTGGTGATAATCATAGCTGGGACCGTTATACGGCTGGATAGGTGCACTCGACGCACATCGGCACCGACGCCTGCCCAGTTCTCCGCTCGGATCTCCCACGTTAACTGAATTATCGCTGGCATAGCTGTACGGTTCTCCGGTTTCCGCCTCGGCCGGGTCCACGCTGGTGAACTGTGCGGTCTTCGGTTCGTACTCTCGCGCCCTGAGATATACGAGTCCGGTTTCGGGGCTGGTGTACTGCCCGTCGTAGTCAAGTGGTGTGGTCGCGGTGCCCGTAGTTTTGAGGGGGTTGCCGTAGGCGTCGTAGGTCGTGGCGCCTTCGTTTTTGCCGGCGGAGCCCGTCAGCATGCGCGTTGAACCCTGCTGGTCGTGGTGCAGGTACAGGACTTCGCCTTTGCCGTTGATCTGCTCTACGGGCAGGCCTTCGGGTCCGTAGACGTAGCTGTTGGTCCCGTCGTAGAGGAGCGACGGAGTTTCTTCGTCGGTGTCCCAGACCATGTGGCTGGTGGTTTTCGAGGTGCTCTGGGAAGCGCGCAGGCCATTGCCATCGTACGCGTAGGTGTCTTCGATCTTCGGCGTTTTGCTTTTGCTTTCTTCGGGCCGTTCGACCGTTATCAGATTCCCGGCCTGGTCGTAGCCATAGCTGGTCGCCGGGCCGCTGGCGGGAGTATTCTTGGTGCGCTGCCCCAGTTCGTTGAACGCGTATGTCCCACCGGCGCCCGTTTTGAGCTGACTGGCGCTGTCATAGGTATAGGCGTTGGCACCGAGTTTGAGCGGGTTGTTGGCCGCGTCGTATTCGTAGCCGGTGCCGCCGGCTTTGAGGAGACGGTTGGCGGCGTCGTACGCGTATTCGGTGCTTTCTTCGCCAGGCAGCCCTTTGGCGAGCGCTTTCTTCAGCTGTCCGTCGTTGTCGCGTGCGTAGAGGAGCGAGCCGAGCGATTCCGTGCCCTTTGTCATGTCGACTTCGCTCAGCTGGCCTGCTTCATTGTAAGCGTATTTATCTTGGTCGCCCGTTGCCGACGGAAACGTCATGGCGGTCATGTCGGAGTCCGGGTCGTAGGAGATTTTGGTTTCGTGACCGAGCCAGTCGGTGATGCTCTGCAGGCGCCCGACGTTGTCGTAGCCGCGGGTGACCGTGTCTTTGTTGGGGTAGGTGAGTTCTGTCTGCTCGCCGCCGAGGTTGTATTCGTAGCCGATGCTTTCGCCGGCGCCATTGGTGGTGTTTGTGAGCTGATCGAGCTGGTTGTATGTGTCTTTCGTCGTCCCCGTGCCGTCGGTCATGGCGGTGACGTTGTTGTCCGCGTCGTATTCGCGTTTCACCGCGGCCGTTTTTCCTTCGGAGTAGCGTACTTCCGTGAGTCTGTCGCCGGGGTCGTAGGTGTACGTCATCGTGCGTCCCGCGGCGTCGGTCAGCTTTTTCAATTGCCCGGCGTGGTCGTATTCGGATTTCGTTTTGCGACCAATCGGATCGACTTCTTCGGTGACCTCCTCCAGCGAGTTGCGAATCTCTTTTTTGGCGTGTTTGTCGCCATTGATTTCACCGGCCGGTTCCCCACCACTGTCGTATTCCTCTTCGACGATCGTCCCGTTCGGCTGTTTTTCCGCGGTCTGCTGATTGTCGGCGTTGAACGTGAAGCCCGTCGCGTGGCCGTTGGGGTCGGTGATCGCTTCGACGTTGCCGTCGCCGTCGTAGACGTATTTCGTCTGATGACCGAGGGGGTCCGTCACGACGAGCGGCCTGCCCTGGGCGTCGAGTTCGAGTTTCGTCGTGTAAAGCGACGCTTTTACGCCTTTGACATTGCCCCTGGGGCTGACCGTCGAGGTCTCGCGCGAGTCTTCGTTGAAGGTGTTGGTGCACTTGTCGCCTTCGGGGTCGGTTTCGCTTTCCGGATCCCCATATTTGTCGTATTCGCTGGTCCATTTGTGCCCCAGCGGGTCGGTTACGCTCATCACGTCGCCGAATTTGTCGTGTTCGTATTTGGTTTTCTGAGTCTGGGCGCCGGGCGCTGGGCGTTCGATCGTTTCTGGATCTCCAGCGCTGTCGCGCCGGATCGTCGTCGTCTCGCCTTTCGGCGTCGTCGTCGTTTCCACGTCGTGCTTGCCGTCGTAGGTCCACCCGGTTTCGCTGCCGTTGGGGTCCCTGAGGCTGATCAGATCGCCGCCGGCGTCATAGCCGTAGCTCGTCGTGTGCCCGTCGGCGTCGGTGGCCGTTTTCAGCTCGTTGGCGGCGTTATATGCATAGGTGCTGGTCGATGCAAGCGATGTGCCCGAGGCCAGTGTGATGTTCATCGCCAGCGCCGCGGCGTTAAATTTCTCGACGGTCACGGAGCCGTTGGGTTCGGTCATCGCTGTTTCTGTGCCAGATTCGGTTTCAGCGTATTTATAGGCGCGTTTGCGTTCTGCAAAATCCACCCATGATTTCACCTGTTGGTCTTCGTATCCGATCTTCGCCGTGTTGCCGCGTCCGTCGGTCTCCGAGGTCATCTGATGCAACGAGTCGTATCCGAATTTCCAGCGCGCATTGGATTCGCCTGGCAGGGTCACGCTCGCAAGCTGGCCGGATGTGTCGGTGTACTTGACGATGTTGCCCAGCGGGTCTTTGATGCTTTCCACCTGCCCTTCGCCGTTATATGCGAAGGTGAGCTTGCGCCCCGCGCCGTCGGTGGCCGTTTCGAGCTGTCCGCTGCCGTTGTAGGCCAGCGTGACCGCGTTGCCGTCGCGATCGGCTTCGCCCGTCAGCTGACCGGCGCTGTTGAAGACAAGTTTTCGCTGATCGGGCAGCGTGTACACATAACTGCTGCCTTCCTTGGCGAGCGTCGCCTGCACCCAGGGCCCCACCCCGGCGTATGTTTTGAGCGCAGTGGTGGTGAACGTCACAGTGCTGCCGTTTTCCTGGTTGACGGTCGCGGTTTCCGCTTTTTCGTCGATCGCGAGGCTGGCGCCGTAGGAGCCCGTCCAGCCGAACCCAAAGGGACCGGCTTTGCTCTGCTGCGCGGCGAGCTGGGAGTTGTACGTGCGTGTCATGCGCAGCCCGGGCCCGCGTCCGCTGAGGGACAGATCGGTCTGGATTTCGACATCGTTGCCGCTGACGCAGTTGACGGGAACCCCGCCGCAGGGCACCGCGATGTCCGGCTCGCCTTCGTTTTCGGATCCGTAGCCGCCTTCTTGTTCGGATGCGAGCCCGGACGTGAACACCCACGCCGCACCCTTCAGCGAATTGTCGAAGGCGCCTCCGATCAACGCCGTTTCGCCGCTTGCGGACAGCGCCACGCTGCTGCCGAAGGTGCCATCGCCGCTCTCTTCTTTGCCGCCTGTGAGCACAGAGCCCTGCTGGGTCCATTTGCCTTCGCTGCGCGTAAACACCCACACGGCGCCGATCAGTTTGTTGTCTTCCTCTGCGCCGATCAGTGCGACGTTCCCTTCGGAGGACAGCGCCACGCTGCTGCCGAAGTCGCCGGCGCCCACCTCTTCTTTCCCCCCGGTGAGCTTGGCGCCCTGCTGGACCCATTCGCCTTCTTTGCGTGTGAACACCCACGCCGCGCCGACGCCTTTGCTGTCGCCGTAGGCGCCGATCAGCGCAGTGTTGCCGTCGATGGACAGCGCCACACCGCTGCCGAAACCTCCAAGGTTGTTCTCTTCTGTGCCTCCTATGAGCGCCGACCCCTGCTGGGTCCATTTGCCTTCGCTACGCGTGAATACCCACGCCGCGCCGACGTGACCGTTGTCTTCCTTTGCGCCGATCAGCGCGGTGTTCCCTTCGGCACCCAGCGCCACAGCAAGGCCGAAGTAGCCTTCGCCGACCTCTTCTTTTCCTCCTGTGAGCTTGGCGCCCTGCTGCGTCCATTTGCCTTCGCTACGCGTGAACACCCACGCCGCGCCCTTGTATTTGCTGTCGCCGTAATCGCCGATCAGCGCGGTGTTCCCTTCGGCGGACAGAGCGACGCCGGCGCCGAAGCCCACTGCACCGCTTTCTTCTTTTCCTCCTGTGAGCGCGGAGCCCTGCTGCGTCCATTTGCCTTCGCTACGCGTGAACACCCACGCCGCGCCGAAGGTTTTGCTCTCGCCTTCTCCACCGACGAGAGCCGTGTTCCCGTTGGCGGACAGCGCCACACCGGTCCCGAAACGTGATTCGCCACTCGCGCCGCTGCCGGTGAGCCGCGCCTGTTCGCTCCACGTGGACCCTTTGCGGGTGAACACCCACGCGGCGTCTGCGTTCTCGGCGCCGATCAACGCTGTATTGCCACTGGAAGACAGCGCCACGCTGCAGCCAAAGAATCCTTCGCCCGCGATCTTCGGGCCCTGCTGGACGAACGGGTCGATCCGCAGCGGGTAGCGCGCGCCGCGCGCATCGACACGCAGCAGCACCCGTCCACCGCGCAGTTCGAGCCAGCTGCGCAGCGCGCGCCCTCGCGCATCGCTGGCGAGCAGCTCGCCGTAGCGCAGGGAGGAGCCGTGCGGACCGCTGAAGGTCAGGCTCCCCCCGTCGGCGGACAGCGCGGCGCGCGTATCGCCGGAGAGCGCCAGCGCGAGCGTCAGCGGCCCGGGCGCATGGCCGGCCGGCGCTCGCGCGATCGTGAAGCCCTGCTCCACGCCGAGCGGCCCGTTGGCGTACCACTCGCTCAGGCCCGGCCGCCGATATTCGACGCGGTTGGCGCGCGCGCGTGGACTGGCCCCGCCGAGTGGGACGAGCGACGCGCCGTAACCCAACGCGCTCAGGCTCAGCCCCAGCTGCGCCGTCCCTGTTTCGATGAGCACCCCGGAGCGGGCAAAGCGCGTCTGCAGGCCCTGCGCCGGGTTGAGCGCGCGATATCCGGCCCCGGCGACGCTGACACGATAGGCGTGTTCGGCCGACCCCAGCACCCCAGAGATCGCCCCCTGCGCCGTCAGCGGCAGACTTGCAAGACCCCTGTGCAACACCGGACCGACGGCCTGCCGATGCGGCCCGGTTGGGCGCGCCGCGGCTGCTTGCAGGACAAGCGCCAGCCCGAGCCCGAGCGCCGCCAGCAGCGAGACTCCCGCCACCGAGCGCCGGGGCGAAACGGCGCCGACCCGGCGCGCGGGCCGATCCTCGAGACGCCCGGCGTCTGAGAGTCGGCTCTGGCCGTCATATCCACGCTCGCTGCCTCCGAGCAACATGGGACGACGCTAGTGGCAAAAAGCGCTTTCGGCAAACCCTCGCGGACAAGGGCACACTTTCAAGGCTGGCAGGCCCAACAAATGTTTCCGACCCTCTGACTCCAACGGTACAGCCGACTCTTCGGGCCGACTCTGCGGCGTGCGCCGCCCTGAAAGCGCAGTCGTCGAGCCAGCCTGAACCCGCCGGACGCAGCCCAACACCTTCGCTAAAGCAGCAGCGGCGCTGCGTGGCATCACGATGCTAAGATGCGGATATGTCAAAGGTGCGGACAACGCTGACGGTCGACGAGGAGGTGTTGCGCGCCGTGAAGGTCGCCGCGGCTCGCACTGGAAGGCGTGACAGTCAGGTGATCGAGGAGGCTCTGCGCCGCGACCTCGGCCTGGACGTCCTGCAGCGGATCTGGGCGCGTAACGACATGGACGAAGCGGAGGCGATCGAGCTCGCCGTCGAGGCGCAGCACGCCACGAGACCGAGCCGGCACTAAGGCTTGCGGGCGGTTCTCGACCCCAACGTCATCGTCTCGGCGCTGCTCAGTCCCTATGGAGCGCCCGCCGATGCGCTGCGCGCTTGGCGCGAGGGTACGTACGAGTTGATCGTCTCCCCCGCACTGATCGCCGAGCTGGAGCGGGTGCTTGCCTATCCCAAGCTGCGCAAGCGCATCGAGGAGCGCTACGCAACGGAGCTGATCGAGTGGCTGTCACGCTCGGCGAGCCATGGAGAGGACGGCCCCGCTCCGCTGAGCTCGGCAGATCCCGACGACGACTATCTGCTGGCGCTGGCCGCGAGCGAGAACGCGCTGCTCGTCTCAGGCGACAAGCATCTGCTGGCACTGGCCGGCGAGGCTCCGGTCCACACGCCCGCAGCGTTCGTGCAGCTGCTCACCATCGAAGCGTGGGGCGCTTCCCGGCGGGCATGAGCCCCCTGGATCGTTCCGTCTACGCCACCGCGCGCGGTCCGCTTGCCCGCCTGGCCTCCCCCGTGGCCGCCCGCGCGCGGGCGCGCCGCCACGAGCGCTTCTTCGCGCTCACTGGCCTCCAGCCGGGCGCGCGCGTGCTCGACGTGGGCTGCGGAAGCATCGGGCTGCGGGCGCTGGAGCCTGCCCTCGATGTCACCGGCGTCGATATGACCGAGCGCCCCGGATATCCCGGGCCGTTCGTGTGCGCCGATGCCAGCGAAGGACTGCCGTTCGCCGAGGGCGAGTTCGACCTCGTGTACTGCAACAGCGTGATCGAGCACGTGCCGCCACCCCGGCGCAGGGCGTTCGCCGCCGAGATCCGTCGGGTGGGGCGCAGCTGGTACGTCCAGACCCCCGCATGGAGCTTCCCGATCGAGCCACACGCGCTGCTGCCGGCCGCGCATTGGCTGCCGGTATCCCTGCGCCGGCACTACTGGAAGCTGGGCGCGGCGAATGACTGGGAGGACATCTCGCTGCTGCGCAGAGCCGAGATGGCCGAGCTGTTCGGGACTCCCGTTTTGGAGGAGAGGATGGGCCGCTTGGTGAAGAGTTGGGTGTGTGTCGGGCGACCAGAGGTCGAGGCGCAGCGCACTCCCGCATAGTCGAGGCGCCTGTGATCTGGTGGCGCCTGTGGTGTGATGGAATTGTGCCGGCGTGGCGCCCGCGTCAGGCGTACATGGCCTCGATCTCCGCCGCATAGCGAGCGGAGATCGGCTTGCGCTTGAGCTTCATCGTGGGCGTCAGCTCCTCCCCACCCGGGAGCCAGTCCCCGGGCAGGACGGTGAACCGCTTGATCTGTTCAACGCGTGCGAGCTTGTCGTTGGCGGAGTCGACCGCCGCCTGCACCGCCGCGAGCAGCGCGGGCTCTGAGGCCAGCTCCTCGAGCGCCACGCCCTCGAGTCCGTTCTGCGTGGCCCACATCGGCGCGAAGTCGGCGTCGAGCACGATCAGCGCGGTGTTGTAGGGGCGCCCGTCGCCGATCGCGCAGGCCTGGCCAATCAGGGGTGAGGCGGTCTTGATCGCGGCCTCGATGTTGGCGGGCGACATGTTCTTGCCGGCGGCGTTAATCAGGAGCTCCTTCTTGCGGTCGACGATCTTCAGGTAGCCGTCGGCGTCGAGCCGGCCGATGTCGCCGGTGTGCATCCAGCCTTCGGAGTCGATTGCCTCGGCGGTCTTCTCCGGGGCGTTGCGGTAGCCGAGCATCACGACCTCGCCGCGCACGAGCACCTCACCGTCGGGGGCGAGCTTCAACTCGACTCCCGGCGCGGCGGGGCCGACGGTGCCGATCTTGATCCGCTCGGGTGGGTTCACGGCGCCGGCGCCGCAGGTCTCGGACATGCCCCATAGCTCCGAGAGGGGAATGCCGATCGCGTGGAAGAACTCGAGCACCTCCACGGGTGTGGGGGCGGCGCCGACGTTGACCGCCTTGACCTCGTCGAAGCCGAGCATCTGGCGCAGTCCGGCGAAGATCTCCGCGTCGGCGGTGGCGACCTCCTCGGCGAGGTCCACCGGCACCGGCTGCTCGCGCTGCTCCAGACGCACCTTCTCCACCGCCTGCTTCAGCGCGCGCTCGGTGCGCTCGCGCTGCTCAGCGGGCATCCCCGCGGTCATCGTCTCCAGGCCCGCCTTCAGCTTCTCCCAGATGCGCGGCACCGCGAAGAACCACTGCGGGCGCACCTCGGGCAGGTAGGACATCACCTGGCGTGGGTCCGGACAGGAGGTGATCTGCAGGCCGTAGACGATCGGCAGGTAGTGGTGGGCGCCGCGCTCGGCGATGTGGGCGGCGGGCAGCCAGGAGATTACGCGCGAGCCCTCGGGGAAATCGACCATCCGCTCGATGCCGCTGACGGCGGACATCAGGTTGCGGTGGCAGAGCTGCACGCCCTTGGGCGGCCCGGTTGTGCCGGAGGTGTAGATCAGCGTGAGCACGTCCTCGCCATCGACCTCGTCCGCGGCCTTGGCAACGGTCTCCTGAAGCTCGGCATCGCGTCCTGCCGCTTCGACCTCGGCGAGGGTGAGCACGCCCTCCGGCAGCTCGCCGCCGGCGAGGCTCTCTACGCCCTCGGGCAGCTCACCCTCGGCCGGCGGGTCGACCAGGATCACGTGCTCCAGAGCAGAAAGATTGCGACGGGCCTCGAGCAGACGGTCGAGGTACTGGCGCTCCACCACCGCGATGCGCGAGTCCGCATCGCCGACGACGAACTCGATCTGGTTGGGCGCATAGGTCTGGTAGATCGAGAAGGGCGTCGCGCCAAGCGTGACGGCAGCCATGTCGACGACGTGGAACTCGGGGCGGTTGGAGAGCAGGATCGCAAGCGTCTGTCCGCGTCGCAGCCCGAGGCGGTGCAGCCCGCCCGCGAGGGCGCGTGCGCGCTCGCGCCACTGCGTCCAGGTGAGCGTGACCTCGTCGCCCTTGGTGCGGATCGCGACGCGCTCGCCCAGCGCGGCGACGGTCAGATCGAAGGCGTCGACCATCGTCGCGGCGCCGGCTGCGGCGTGACGCGCGCCGGGCTCGCCGGACTTGGCTCCCCCGGCGAGAGCCGCGACACCGGCGGCGGACATCCCGGCGGTGGTCTCAGCGGACGTGGAAGCCGCCGTTAGAGAACGTGTGGATGTCGTTGGTGAAGCCGATCATGAACAGGACGAGCACGAGTGCGAAGCCCACCACGCTGGCGCGCTCCATCACGGCGAAGGGTATCGGCGGCCGCGGACCTTCTCCGCGAGCGCCCAGAAGATGTGCCCGCCATCCAGCGGCAGGAACGGGAAAAGGTTGATGATCGCCAGCGACAGCGAGACGATCGCGAGCAGATACAGCGCGGCGGCGGATGCTGTAGCTGAAGGCTTCGCTGGCCACATCGGAGATGCCGACGATCGAGTGGACTTCCTTGCGCGCCTTTTCGCTGACGAAGATCTGCGAGATGCGCGAGACGGTGAGGCTGGTCACGTACCACATCTCGTTCACGCTGGAGCTCACGGCCTGCCCAGCGGATTCGCCGCGAGGATGCGGCTGCGGACTGGATCCCGACCATCGTGCGCCCGACTTTGGCGTTGTAGGTGGGGCGAGCGAGAGCGTCAGCACACGGGAGCCGCGCAGCACCGTAGGTCGTGCGGGCGTGGTGGCGGCACAGCCCTGCACGGGCGGCCGGCGCAGTGGTGGGAGGAGATCTGCGCGATGAAGTTGCCGTTCGCCGTTGGCGCTCAGGCGCACCGGGCGCCCGTCGACGGCCAGCAGCACATCGCCCGGGCGCAGCACGCCGCTGGCGGGGTGCCCGGCCTCGACGCCGCCACGCGCGCGCGGTCGGTGCGCGGGTGCTGGGCGCTGAGCGCGTACACCCCCCACAGCAACAGGAACGCGACGAGCACGTTCATCGCCGGCCCGCGCCGATCACGACCAGGCGCTTCCACACCGGCTGGCGGTAGTAGGCGCGTGGCAGCACCTCCTCGGGGATCTCCTCGTTGGGGCTCATGCCCGTGATGCGCACGTAGCCGCCGAGCGGGAGCGCGCCGATCGCGTACTCGGTCTCCCCGCGCGTGATGCCCACGAGCTTGGGCGGGAAGAACAGCGAGAAGCGCTCGACGCGCATGCCCACGGCCTTGGCGGCGGCGAAGTGCCCGAACTCGTGCAGCACGATCAGGGCGATGAAGCCGAGGAAGGTGAGAAGCCAGCTCATGACGCCCAGTGCGGCAGGCCGCGGTGGCGCGCCCTCGCCAGTGGCGCTCAGGACGCCCAGTGTGGCAGGCCCGCGCCGGCTAGCATCCGCCGGTGGCACTGGACGAATGAAGGGTGTCAACGCTTGACGAAAGGCTTGACTTTCCCCAGAGCGTGGTCGGATACTGCCTCGCGACTCGACCTCGACCGTCGTGCACCTGATCCAGGGCAAGAAGGGGTACCTGACTTGCGACTTTCAGTGCTGGGACTGCAGGCTGCGATCGCCGATGGCTCGGAGCCGACCTTCGACGGCCAGCCGATGCAGAAGGGCACGCACCTGCGCTGGGCCTTCACGCCGGAGCTCGGCTTCCCGCCAGGAGCCTTCTGGCTGGCACGACGCGAAGCGGGCAGGCACGAGAAAGGGCCGATCGAGCCGCCGGTCGCGGTCAGCGAGGCGACCGCCGCGCAGGAATCGCAGGGGAAAGCCGCGCCGGCTCCCGCCAAGCAGGAAGGCCTCGGCGGCCTGGTCACGGTCGGCAGCACGGCACTGCCGGATCCCTGTGAGGACTGCGGATGCGCTGTTGCTGCTGCTGCAAGGAGCGCGGTGGGAAGGGGCAGGCGACCCCGCGAGCGGCCCTGAAGCACCGCGGCGGGGCGATGAAGAACCCAGGCGCGGCACGCGGCAGTGCGATGAAGAACCCGGGCGCGGCAACAAGGGCGAAAGCACGGACACGGGCGGCGTCGGTGGCGTCGGCTGGCGCCCCACCGGACCCCATTGGGGGCCGCCCGACGAGCGCGGCTGGCAGGTGTGGGGCGAGCCGTTCACGCTGCCGGTGACGCAGAAGGCGTGGCCGGCGCGCTACTTCGGCGCGCTGAACCCGCTCGATCGAGCCCGAAAGCATCCTGCTGGCGCGCGACGTGCTCGAGTGCAAGGAGCGCCTGGGCACCCTGGATCTGCAGGCCGGCATGAGCACGCCGGAGGATGCGCCTGCACTTCGCCGCGCTGCGCGAGGAGTGCGTGCGCCTGGTGCAGGACTGGCCGGCTGATCCCCAACTACGCGGTGAGGCTGGCGGAGTCCGAAGACGGCGCGAGCGCACCGCGGCTTTCGCTGCGCGTCGTCTCCCAGCTGCAGCTGGCGGCGCTCAGCCCCTACATGGCGCGGGTGCTCGGGCTCTACTTCGTGGACACCGAGGCGGACCCGGTGAAGTCCTACGACTATTGCCTGTCGGCGTGTGGGGGTCGCACGTCCCGCCGCTCGTGCGCAGCCCGGGCGGGGCGCCCGCGGGCGCGCTCGCGCGCGGCAGGGCGCTGTATGAAGGAATGCGGATCGTCGCCGAGCCACCGCCCCCCGCGAGCCCGGGCGACCCACCCGAACCGCCGTTGAGCCATCTGTATGCGTGGCAGAGCGAAGGCGGTGCGACGGTGCCGCCGCAGACGTTGCCCGGTACGCCGCCGAGCGTGGTGGCCGCGCTGGCGCAGGCCGTGGAAGGCTTCCGCCAAGCGAGCGCCCGCCGGCGCTGCTGGCCGCACAGATGAGCCGCGAGCGCTCCGCTGGCAAGCGAAACGACAGTGTGCGAAATCGAGCCTCACCGAACCGGTCGCGGAGGTGGCGGTGAGCGTCGCCGGCACGGGCCGCGTGAGCGCGCTGTGTGAAGGGGTGAGCCGTGGCGAGCGCCGCCGTCACGGGCAGCACGCTGAGCTGGTATCGCGCTGGCCTCGCCGGACCCGACGAGCCAGCCAATCGACAAGATCCTCGTGATCGCCACCGGCATGCCGGACACCGAAGGCGTGATGGTCGTGGGCAGCGTCGTCAGCTCGCCCGTCCTCGGCGCGAAGGTCGGCGTGCGCTATGCGGAGGTGCACGCGCCGAAGAAGATGCAGGCGCCGCCGGCCCCCGCCCAGCCGGTGACGTGGTTTCGTCGGCGCACCGCCGAGATCGAAGCGCCCGGCCCGGCGCTCGTCGCGCGCTCGTTCTTCGAAGTGCAGTGGGCCGCGCCACCGCCCGGCGCGCAGTCCGGCGATCCGGTGACAGGATCCGGAGGCATTGCCGCCGCCGACGGGCGCGGTCGCCTACCTGGCGCAGCGGCGCGAGGGCGAAGGCGGCGCAGACGCAGGCGCTCGCGCGGCTCATCGCCGCCGCGCCCCAGACGCCGCAGGAAGGCTCGCCGCTGGAAGGACTGCCCGGCGATCCTGCGCTTCGTCGACGCGGGCCTGCCCGACCCGCCGCAGGGAGCGGCTACCAGCACCGCACGGCCGGCTTCGGCCTGTTCGGCCAGCTCGGCGCCTACAGCGAATGGAGCGAGCAGCGCGGGGTCGAATACATCGCGGCGGCGCCGACGCTGCGGCTGCGCACGCTCGGCGAAGCGCAGAGCCTGTTCGACAACAGCCCGGCCGGCGGGGGCGCGACCCGATGCGGCGGGCGACGCCTGGGTCGGGGGCACGCTCAAGGCCGTGGTCTCCTGGCCGGGGAGCGCGCTGCTGGCCTACCCCGACGCGCGCAGCGCCTGCTTGAGCGTGCTGGACGAAGCCTCCGCCGTGCTGGCGAGCTGGGCATTCGAGCTCCCCGCGCCCGCAGCCGCTGGCGTTCACGCTGCGAGCGCTCGTGGCGGACCTGGCGCACGGCGTAAGCTACGCCGATAACCGAACCGCCGCTGCCCGCGCTCGCCCCCGGGGAACCGGCGGCGTCGCTGACGCTGACGGGCGTGCTGGCGACGGAACGCCGGTGAGCGAACGCTTCGCCGTGCGTCCGGGCGTGCTCGCGCAGACGCCGCCGACGTGGCCCGCCGATCGTGCCCGGCAGGGCGAAGTGGTGGCGACGCTGCTCGGCGGCTAAGGCTCGCGCGTGGCCAGCAACGCGGAGCCTGTTCGAAGGCCAGCCGGCGTACCTGCTCAAGGGGTGAGCGTGGGAGCGCACGAAATGGGCGTGCCGCTGCGGGTGCCGATCGGCAAGCGCAGCGCCCGCGCGGAAGCGATCGTCGCCGTCTCGCCGCTGGCGCTCGCCGGCGGGCACGGGCAAGTTCCAGCCGCAGGCGATAATCGAACCGAACACCGGGGCGAGCCGCGCGCAGCCGTCCTCCAACGCGGTGGCGTTCACAGGCGCGCAGCAGCTGAAACCGCCGGCGCCACCGCCGGCGGAAGTGCCGGTGCCGACGCACATCGTCGATCACCTGTACTACAGCCCGGCGGACTACGAGGCAACGCGACGCTACACGCTGCCGTTCGACCGCTCGCAGGGCCCGCCGGCGGTATCCGGCTATCTGCTCAGGCGCGCGCCGGCGCACTCGCTGTTCATCGCCGACATCAAGCGCCGCCGCGTCGCGGGCTTGCTGGACCAGAATCCGCGCGTCCTTGAAGGCGGCCAGGAACGCGCGGACCTGAAGGAGGTGGATCGAAGCGCTGCCGGGTTGGCTGGCCGCCTACAACCACCGCCTGCTGGCCGCGTACGGCCGCTATCTGAGCACCACCAAGCAGTCGCCGCCGGAAAAGCCGCCCACGCCGTTGACCGAAGCAAGCGTGCTGGAAGACGCCGCGGGGCAGCGGGAACTGATCGAACACTTCTACGGCGGGCTGCTCGACGACGAGTTGCGCGCGCTGGCGGACATCGCCGCCACGATGCCGCCCGCAGCGCCCGCCCGGGCAACGAAGGGGCATTCGCGCAGGTCAAGTCCACGGCGATCGAAGCGAGCACTCAGCGAGCCCAAATCGAGCGCCAAGCCGATCGAACCGAGCGCCTCGCCGCTGGGCGACACGCTGGAAAACGGCAACGGCTTCGCGCGCAACCTCTATCAGCTGTGCTCGATCAACAGCGCGGGCTCGCCCAGCGCGCCCACGCCGAGCGTCGGGCCGATCTACACGCGCACCGTGCGCCCCTCGCGCGCGCCGGTGCTCTACAAGGTGGCGCCGCAGCCTGGCACGGGCGCGTTCATCGTCGCTTGGGCGCTCGACGCGAGCCCGGATATCGCCGGCTATCTCGTCTACCGCGCGCCCGACGCCGAAGAACTCGACGGACGTGCGCTGGTGGGGGCCCGATCCCGAGACGCCCGCTGGAACCGGAAGAGCTGGCGCGGGTG
Organism: uncultured Solirubrobacterales bacterium; assembly: GCA_963723045.1. Taxonomy (GTDB): domain Bacteria; phylum Actinomycetota; class Thermoleophilia; order Solirubrobacterales; family Solirubrobacteraceae; genus Palsa-744. The sequence continues at coordinate 390,335 of CAVROU010000002.1, forward strand.
CAGATCGCCGCCGGCGCCTGGGCCCCGCTCTCGCTCACCGCCGGCGAACGCGACCCCCGTCTGATCGGCCTCGTCAACGACCCGCGCGCGTGGGCGCGCGACCACCAGGGCAGCGACATGGGCGAGGTGGCGCTGCCGCCGGGCACACCCCCGGAAGAGATCCTCGGCGTGTACCGCCTGGCGGAGTTCGAAACGGGCACGCCGGAAGCCCAGCCGGGCGCGTTCAACTACTGGATCCCCGGTGCCGACGGCGGCACGGCGCAGCTGCGTGACGGACACCTCGACGAACCCGGCGAGCGCGCGCATCGTCGGGCTGCGACTCGGGCTCGGACGCGGCGTGGCGGTCGTCGTCGTCGCGCGTTACGCGGGCGCGGTGCGCACGATCGGCGTCGCAGGAACCGATGCGCGCGGCGTTCGTCGACGGGCCGCGGGCGCCCGGCGAAGCAGAGCCGGCCGACGCGAACGCGCTGCTGCCGTGGACAGCCGGTCGAGCCCGGCGAATCACCGTCGTATGCCGTCGTCGCCGTGGACGTCGCGGGCAACCGCTCGGCGCCGTCCAGGCCGTTCGCCGTCCCAGCACTGTTACCGACCTAGGAGACACACGATGGCCGATCCCCTGAACGAACTCAAGAAGGATCTGGAAGTCCTCGCAAAGCCCAATCTGGGCGGCAACGCGACGAAGGAGAACACGCTGGAAGCGGTGCATGGGCTGTTTGAAGCTCTCGAAGAGGCCGAATTCGTCGGCCCGGTGATAAAGGCGCTGGGCGAAGCGATCGACACCGGCTTCGAAGAAGTCGCCAAGGCGCTGAAGAAGATCGCCGAAGAGGTCAAGGAACTCGGCACGAAGGCCGGCAACAGCGGGCCGCTGACCGCCGAAGAAGTCGCCCAGGCGCTCACCGGCCTGCAGAACGCGCTGTCCACTGCGTCCGCGCTGACGCCTGGCGCCAAAAGCGTCAGTGCCGTGGGCGCGCCGGTGCTGGAACTGATCTCGAAGCTGCTGGAAGACCTGAAGTCGTTCGACGAAGCAGCCAAGACGCTCGAAGAAATCGCCCAGCAGCTGGAAACGATCGGCAAGGCGCTCTAGCGCAATGCAGCCGAAAGACCGGAGCATGACCGACCCGAGCCCCACATGACTGAAGCCCTAGGTACCACATGACCGAAACCCTGAGCGCCACGGGACTGATCGCCAACGCGGGCGTGCAGGCGCTCGTCGAACGCGTCAACGCCGCGTTGAACGCGCCAGCGAGCGAACCCGTCCTCACATACGACGACAGTGACGGCATCTCGATGACCGTCGCGGAGGCAGACGCGCCGAAGGTGATCGTGGAACACCTCAAGAGCGGCTCTGAAGGCGTGAGCGGTCGCCTGTTCGTCGAAATTCCCGAAGAACACCCGCTATCGGCGGAACTATTCGGCGACTTCACGGTGGCGTTGACGGCCTTCGACCTGACCCTGGCGAATAGCGCGTTCGTCTCCACGAACATCGCCGGCTCGCTGCAGATCCCGTTCTTCACGAGCGAAGACGGCTCGAGCGAGACGGTCGACTTCGAGGTCGCTATACGCGCCGACGGCTCGCTCGCGGTCACGCTCGCCGCCCAGCAGAGCGAAACGGAAAAGATGACCGCAGATGGGCTCGTGAAGCTGCACTACAGCCTGCCCGCCGAATCGAGCATCGACCTGAGCATCGCCACACTCGAGCTCGAACGCGAGGCCGATGGGGTGTGGCAGCTGACGCTGACGGGCGCGCTTCGCGCTCGACACGGTAGGCATCGACTGGCCCGAAATACAGCTGCGCGGCCTGTCGATCGACTCCAAGGGGAACGTGAAGCTGCAGGGCGGCTGGATCGAGCTGCCGAGCCACACGGCGATCGACTTCTTCGGCTTCCACGTGGCGCTGCAACGTCTGGGTCTTGGCAGCGAAGTCAACGGCAAGGGCGAAACGCAGCGCTGGATCGGTTTCGACGGCGAAGTGAACCTCGTCGAAGGGGTGCCGCTGGGCGGCTCGGTACGGGGGCTACAGGTGAACCTGTCGACGGGCGCCGTCAGCTTCAAGGGTGTCTCGGTCGCGTTTGAAATCGAAGACGTGCTCTCCTTCAGCGGCGAGATCGACCACGCCAGTTTCGAAACGGCCGAAGAAGCGACCGCGGCCGGCCTGCCGGCCAGCTTCGTGGAAGCGTGTGAAGTCAAGCCGGGCAGCCCCGCGAATGTGTTCTTCGGCGGCGTGGACGTGAAGATCGAGGTGGCGGGCGAACTGGAAGTCGACGCCCAGTTCATCGTCGCGCAGGTCCCGATTAAGGGAGGTTCAGGGACGCAGTCGTGCTTCTTCCTTGCGCTTGACGCCGAGCTGCCGGTAGGCATCCCGCTGTTCGCCGACGTCGCGCTATACGGGCTGTCGGGCATGTTCGCGAGCAACCTGCGCCCGGACATCGGCGGGGCGACGTGGTGGGACTGGTACAAGTACCCGACCCTCCCGAGCGGCCTGCCGGACACGGGCGAAACGACGCCCGACCTGCAGGGCGGGAGCGGCAAACCGGACTTCACCGCCACCGACGTGTACAAGTGGCTGCACCCCGACGCGGGCGCGTTCGCGCTCGGCGCCGGGGCGGTCATCGGCACGCAGGACGACGGCTTCACCGCCTCGGCGTCAATCGCCTTCGTGCTGATCCTGCCGGGCCCGGTGGTGATGCTGATCGGCCAGGCCAACGTGCTCTCAAAACGCGTCGGCGGCCCGGGCGAAGGCGCGGACTTCGAGGCGATGGCGGTGTACGACGGCGAAGCGGAGACGTTCGAACTGACGATCGAGGCGCAGTACTCGATCCCGATCGTGCTCGACGTGCAGGCGACGGCCGAACTGCGCGTCGATGCGAAGCCGGGGGAAGAACTGTGGTTTTTGGCGATCGGCAAGCCACCGCACGAGCAGCGCGTGTCGGCGCGGGTTCTGGACCTGTTCGAGACCGACCTGTATTTCGTCGTCAGCCAGAGCGGCCTGGTGACGGGCATCTGGACGGGATACAGGAACTCGTGGTCCTTCGGGCCGCTGAGCGCCTCGATCGACGCGTATCTCGCGGCGATGGCGGCGATCCAGTGGTCGCCGCTGCAGTTGGGGGCGGGCGTGGAGCTGCACGGCGAGATCAAGCTCGAAGCGTTCGGGATCGGACTGGGGATCACCGCCGACGCGCTGCTCGAGGCGACGGCGCCCGACCCGTGGTGGGTGCACGGCGAACTATCGGTCGAACTGGAACTCCCGTGGCCGCTGCCGAACGTCGGCGGCACGGTCTCACTGTCCTGGGGCGGCAACGGTCCGCCCCCGCCGGCGCCGCTGGCGCTGGGCTCGCTGAGCGCGACGCTTGTGGACCACGGCGCGAGCGACCACTACGAGCTGCTGGCCCACCGCGCGGGCGCCGCGGTCAATGCCGCTCCCGGCGCGGACATCGTCGTCTACGACCCCCCGGCACCGGCGTCGCCCGGGACACCCGGCATCCTCAACGCCGCGCCGGAAGACTTCTGGGTCGGCGTCCTATCCGGGGGTCGCAACGGACCCGTCGAGCGTGGTGCCCAACCTCGACCCGGCGAGCCTCGCGTGGGCGCCGCTCGTGCCGCAGGACAGCCACTTCACGCTGCACTTTGCGCACCCGGTGGCTGACGAGGCCGGCTTTGCCGGGCAGGTGAGCCCGCCGCCGGAAGTCGTCGAAGTGAAGCTGCCGGAATCACCGGTGATCGGCAAGGACGACATGTCGAACATCGACCTGCAGCCCCCGGCGGTGCAGTGGTGCATAAACCACAAGCTCCTAGCCGTGGCGCTCTACCGCTATGAAGAAGGCGCAGGCGCAAAGGGAGGCTGGGAGCTGCTGGCAGCGAGCCAGCCGTCGGGCTACAGCGTGCAGGCGCCGCTGCGCCTGCACGGCGCCTGGCTCGCCCCCGACCCGGCGGCCACACCGCCGACGGGCGTGCCCACGCCGGGCACGGTGTTGAAGGTCGCTCCCTGCACGGTGCTGAACGGCGAAGCTTTGCCGATTCTGCCCACGGCCCCCGGCCTGTATGCGCTGAAGGTGGTCACGCTGATCGAAACGGGCAGGGTCGGCCCCAACAACGAAGCCCCCACGTACACGCCGGTGCAGAGCGGCGAACCGGTGATCGAGTTCGCCTACCTGCAGTGCGCCAGCGGCCCGGGCACGGCGTCGATCGCACCCCCGGGCGTGCCCTCGCCCGAAGCTCCCCTGCCGAGCGGGGCGGGGGCGCCACCCGGCGCGCCCCCGGCCCCCAACCGCCAGCCGCCCTCAACGGAGTTGGCGGAAGCTTTCGTGGCGCTCACCGAAGCACAGGAAACAGGGGTGAGCCAGCCGCCTCCCGGCGGGGGCGCGCCGCCTCCGGGTGCAAGCCCACCGAGCACCTTCCCGCAGGGCGGGCGGCTGAACGACCTGGCGACCTACACGCAGTGGTCCTGGCCGGGTAACGGCGACGTGGCGGCCTACTACGGCTACGACCTCAACGTGGAGTTCAACGAGACGTACGTCAACGCCCTGTATGCGACGTTCCTCAGCAGCGTCGCGCCGTACGAGTTCGAAAACCCCCCGACCAAGCCGGCGCTGCACATGCGCTGCATCGATCGCAACCACAACCACACGCTGCTCAACCCGATCGCCACGCACGTGCCCTCGGCCTATCCGCAGAGCGCGCTGGTGAGCAGGGTCGTCGATCTCCCGCTGCCGGAGCAGTTTGCGCAGGCCCCGTCTGCACGCCTCGCAGCCGTGCGCCTGCTGGGAATCTTGAAGCACGAGGCCGCGGAGCTCGCCGCCGCCGCGCAGGCGCGGGCGCTGTGGTTTACGCCGCTGCAGCCACAGACGCGCTACACGCTCGACGTCGTCGCCGGCCCGCTGGACGTGGGCGGCGAGCGCGACCCTGTGGTAACGCATGAGCTGCCGAGCGACGGCGCAGCCGGCGGCGCGACGCTCGAGTCGATCCTCCAGGCAAGCGATGCGATCGGCGCGCTGGCGGCGCTGAAAGCCTATTTCGCCCGGGACGACGCGCTGAGCACACTGCAGCGGGTGCAGTTCACGACCTCGCGCTACGCGAGCTTCGGCGAGCAGGTGGCAAACGTGTGCGCCCCGAGCACCGCAACGGTGCGCCGCTACCAGGGCCCGTCGAGCGGCGGCGAAGTGCCGACGTTGCTCGCGGCCACCAGCTCGCAGGCGAGCCGCGCGCAGGCAAGCGCAACGTATCTCACCGCGCGCACGGCGCTCGCGGAAATGCTGCAGCGCTTCGACCCGCTCTACGACGTCGAACAGCCGACGCCACCGGCGCCAGTCTCCAGCGGTAACGGCGAGCAGGCGCTGGCCGCGCAGCGCAGCGAAACCGAGCTGGCTTGGCAGGCGTTCGCGAGCGCGACGGCGAGCACCTTTGGCGAGCTTGTGCAGGCCTTCGATCAGCCGGCGATCACTGAATGGGCGAGCGGCCCATTGCCGCCCGAAACCGAACTGTCGCTGTTGACCGCGGACAACGACACGCGTGTGGTCGCGCTGCTGCTGGCCTGCACCGAGCCGCTGCCGTGGCGGCGCATGTGGCAGTGGACGACGCTGGCGCCCACCAGTCCCTACGCGGGCAAGCCGACGGAGATCGCGATCCTGTGGTCGCCCGACCAGACACGCGCGCTGATCGTCCTGCTGGATCGGCCCGCGGGCAAGTATGCGCTGAGCCTGGGCTTTCGGGGAAATATCGGCCCGGAGGTGGCCTGCATCACCAGCGCTGGCGCAAGCGTGAGCGAGACAGCAACCTGTGTTCCGGTCGTTATCGCGCCCGTGCGACGCCGCCCGCCGGTGATCGTGAAGCCTCGCTGAGCCCCGCCTCTCAGGCCAGCGCCGCAACCGCCTCGCTGGCAATCGCGCGCGCCTCGCGATCGGCCTCGTACAGCGACTCGAAGGCGCGCACGGGTGCACCGGGCAACTGCTCCAGTGTCTGCTCGATCACCGAGGGTATGCCTGTGAACGCCAGGCGACCGGCGAGAAAGGCGTGCACCGCGATCTCGTTGGCGGCATTGAGCACGCACGGCGCGGTTCCGCCTGCACGAGCGGCCGCGCGAGCCAAGCCCAGGCAGGGGAAGGCATCGTGGTCCACCGCCTCGAACGTGAGCCGGCCGAGCGCGACGAGATCGAGCGGCACGACCGGTTGCATCGTCTCGCCCAGATCCCCGGGGGCGCCATGAGGCGGACCGGCGAGCAGATCGACGCTCGCGGCGCCGTGCAGCGCGTAGGAGATCGCCACGCGCATGTCGGGCGGCCCGAGGTGGGCGAGCATCGCACCGTCCGCCAGCTGCACCAAGCCGTGGATCACCGACTGGGGGTGCACGACAACGTCGATGTGCTCGTAGGGGGTGCCAAACAGGTGGTGGGCCTCCATCAGCTCAAGCCCCTTGTTCATCAGCGTGGCGGAGTCGATCGTGATCTTGCCGCCCATCGCCCACGTGGGGTGCGCGAGCGCGTCGGCGACGCTGACCCCCTCCAGTTGTGCGCGCGTGCGCCCGCGGAAGGGACCGCCGCTGGCGGTGATCGTGATCGCCTCCACCGCGCCGGGCGGCTGGCCGGCGAGCAGCTGGTGTAGCGCGGTGTGCTCGGAGTCCACCGGGACGATCTGCGCGCCGGTGGCTTCGGCCAGCGCGGTGACCAACTCGCCGCCCACGACCAGCGACTCCTTGTTCGCCAGGGCCAGGTCGATGCCCTCGCCCAGCGTCGCCACCGTGGGACCCAGGCCGGCGGAGCCCACCAGCGCGTTCAGCACCAGTTCGGCGCCGGACTCCACGACCAGGCGCACAAGACCCTCCGCGCCGCCAAGCACCTCCCCGTCGGTCCACGCCTCCCCCGCGCGAGCGGCGGCATCCACATCAGCGAGCGCGATCCGCCGCACCCCATGAGCGCGGGCCTGCTCCACCAGCGCCTCCCAGGAGCGCTCGGCGGAGAGGCCGATCAGCTCGAGCTCGGGGCTACGCTCGACGATGTCGAGCGCCTGCACGCCGATCGAGCCGGTAGAGCCGAGGATCAGGAGGCGGCGGGGCATTGCCGCGGAGGTTAACGATGCTGAGCGACAGCCTCAGTGGGCGCCTCACGGATCAGCTCGAGCGCACCTAGTGCCACGGGCTGACCAGCGTAGTCGGCCAACCGTTCCGATTGGGGCTTGACACGAGCCATCACTTGTGCCTATAGTACTCCTGTCGCTACGTCCTGTCAGGTCGAGTGACGCTATATAGGTCGGGTTTGGGTTCCCCCGCGTTGGTGCGGGTTCCATGGGACCGTTTGGGAGTCGGAGAGGGATTTCGATCGCTTGATGAGGGTATTGAGATGAGTGATCTTCTTTTCACCGCGCACGGCGCGGCCAATGGTCTTACGGCCCCTTCAGGGGACGTAACTAGATGCTCCAGCATCGCTGAAGCATCTCTCTCTCTCTCTCTCTCTCTTGGCCGGGGTCTCTAGCTTCTAGGCCTCGTCTTCGTTCTGCCCTCCTGAGCTCTATGCGCAGGACGGTTTTGCGTGGCCCGGATGCAGACGCGCATGCGCGTGTGACTCCGGATGCAGACGCGCATGCGCATGTGACTGAGTCCTGGCCGCTGGGCCGGGTGGCGCGTGGTGGACGGTCTGAGGCGATTAAGCGAGGGGCGCTCCCCTCTTATCTCAACGAGGGGATGGTTAGATGACTGCTGCTCGCAGGCTGATCCTTGCGGTTCTGTGCGTGCTGGCCGGCGCCTTGATGTTCTCGGAGGCGTCCGCACTTGCCGTGACGAAGTATGTGCAGGTTTCGAGCTTTGGCTCCAGCGCTCTGCCTTCCAGCCCTTGGGGGGTGGCTGTCGACCAGGCTAGCGGGGAGGTATTCGTCGCCGATGGGGAAAGCGTGCAGCGGGTTGCTCCGGTAAACCGGGCCAACCCGTCGGCCGGATATTCGCTCGGGTCGCCGTTGGCTGGTTCTTTCACCTTCGCAATCGGTGTGGCGGTCGATGACTCCGGCGGGCTCTCGCAGGGCGCTGTGTACGTCGTCGATGCGGGCGCCAAGGCGGTCGACAAGTTCGATGCCTCAGGGCTGCCCGACGTGAGCACTCCGCAGATCGGTGCCGGCGCCTCGCCACTGGCGTTGTCGGAACCCACTGGTGCCGCGGTCGACCCAGCCAACGGCGACGTCTACGTTTCGGACTCCGCCAACAGCGTCGTGGACGTCTTTACACCTACGGGTGAATTCGTGTCCGGATCGCAGTTCGCGACCGAACCCGGGCCGTCAAGGCTGGCCTTCAACTCCACGGGCAGCGATCTGTACGTCGTGGCCGGTGGGCAGGTCGAAGAGTTCGACGCGGCGGGTAACCATGTGGATCAGACAGCGGGCCCAAACGCGGGAACGAATGTCGTGGACGACAGCGAAAGCCCAAACGCCGTCGCTGTCGATCCGGCCACTAACGCTGTGTACGTACACCAGGCGGGGAACTCAAATATCGCGGTATTTGAATCTTCCGGCGCTCCTCTCAGCCCGTCCGAATTCCCGGTTGAAGAAGGGCCTCTCTTCGGGTTGGCGGTGGACGGCTCGACAGGCGCGGTGTACGTCCCAGAATATTTCAACAAGACGGTAAATGTCTTTCGGCTGATCGTGTTGCCGGAAGCCACCACCGGCACGGCGTCGAACGTAACCGAAACTGGCGCGACCCTGAACGGGACGGTCAATCCCGAAGGTGTCCCGCTCACCTCCTGCCAGTTCAAGTACCAGGGCGGCACGTCCAGTGAACAGACGGTTCCATGCTCCGAATTGCCCTCTGGCTCGGGCACAGAACTCGTGCAGGTCCACGCGAACGTGGAAGGCCTGCAGCCGGGCGCGACTTATTCCTTCCATCTGGAAGTAAGTAATGCCAACGGCACCAGCAAGGCGACAGGTGAATCGTTCATCACTCCGAGTCCGCCGATCGTCGGCAGCGAGTCTTTCTCTGAAGTGCGCTCGACCACCGCCACCTTGAGCGCACAGGTGAACGCCGAGGGCTCGCCGAGCACCTATCGATTTGAATACGGCACGAGCACCTCCTATGGCTCCACGACATCGCCGGCGAGTCTCGGGTCCGCACAGGGCGACGTGAACATATCTGCGCAGTTGAGCGACCTCGTGCCGGGCGCCGTCTACCACTTTCGGGTGCTCGCGAGCAACGCGCACGGCGTTGGGCACGGGGTCGACGCCACCTTCACCACCTATCCGCCAACTCTCTCGAGCTTGCCGGACGGGCGGGTCTACGAAATGGTGACGCCGCCGGAAAATCAGAACGCAAACGTCTATGTGCCGAGCGGACCGGGCGCCAGCCTCGTCTACGGCGCGGGGGGTAGCCAGGGCCACGCGGAAGGTGAGAACACGAGCCTGCCGTTTCAAGCTTCGACCGATGGCGATACCGTGACCTACGTGGCCGCTCCGGCCCTGGGCGGGAACGGTCGAGAGGGTGCGGGAATAGGCGGCAATCAGTATCTTGCCACGCGCGCTCCGGGCGGGGGCTGGGCGCAGCAGAACATCCAGCCAGAAGGCTACAGCTCACCAGTCTACCAGGCGTTCTCGAGCGATCTCTCGGTAGGGATCCTGCAATCGCGGGAATCCTTGGCGACGGGCGCGCCAGGAGGGACGCTTGGAAGCAAGCTCGGCTACATGGACCTCTATGCCCGCACGCTCGGCGATGGCGACTATCAGCCGCTCTTCACCACGACGCCTCCCGATCGGACGCCGGAAGAATTCGGGGCTTTCGCTCCTCAAGAAGGTGAAATTACACTTCAGCCACTCCTATATGCAGGTGCCTCGGCGGATTTCAGCCATCTGCTGTTCGAGGCAAACGACGCGCTCACATCTACGCCCAGCGCCCTCGACGGTGGCAAGACGGAGGACAACCTCTACGATTCGCTCGACGGCCGGCTGAGCTTGGTCAATGTGCTGCCAGATGGCGTACCTGATCCGAATGCATCGTTTGGCTCCTCGCCGCCAGCGCCGTCTTTCGGAGAAAATCCGCCGGACTTCAGCCATGCCATCTCGGCCGATGGGTCGCGTATCTTCTGGACGGACCTGAACACGGACGACCTCTATGTACGCGAGAACGGCGCCACGACGGTGCAGGTGGACGCTTCGGTCGGAGGAGGCGGAGTGTTCCAGACGACTACCGCCGATGGCTCTGAGGTCTTCTTCACCAAGGGCGATCTCTACGAGTATGACCTCGAAAATGGCCAGACGACAGACCTCGCTCCTGGCGGCGAAGTTCAGGGTGTGATCGGCGCCAGTGAAGACGGCTCATATGTGTACTTCACGGCGAATGGCGCGCTCGCGAGCGGCGCTACACCCGAGAACTGCGCCTCGGAAGAAGACAGATGCAACCTGTACGTTTGGCACGACGGAGAAACGAAGTTCATCGCGGCGCTCTCGGGCAGCGATAATAGAGGGGCCCGTGGTGGCACCAGCGATTGGCAGCTCGGCTTTCTGACACGCACGGCTGAGGTGACGCCAGCCGGTGGCAGCGTCGTGTTCATGTCGAATCAGAGCCTCACGGGCCACGCCAACGGAGGTCTATCCGAGGTGTTCGTCTATGACGCCGAAATGGGCCGTCTCTTCTGCGCCTCGTGTAACCCGAGTGGAGAACCGGCTTCGGGAAACGGTGGGCAGTACGGCACGGTCGCGGCTTACCTGCCCCCCGGCTGGAGCAACACCTACCTGCCGCATTGGATCTCCGATGACGGCAGCCGCGTGTTCTTCGACAGCCTCGAAGCGCTCCTACCACAGGACATCAACGGCAGGCAGGACGTCTATGAGTGGGAGCGCGACGGCGTTGGCAGCTGCCAACGCAGCGAAGGCTGCATCTACCTGCTCTCGGGAGGGACCAGCGACTCCGCGTCGTCCCTGCTTGCGGCAAACCCGAGCGGTGACGACGTGTTCATCGCTACGCGCGCGCAACTGCTCCCCGAAGATCGCAACGAATCCTTTGATGTCTATGACGCGCGGGTCGGCGGCGTGCTGCGAACCGCTCCGCCGGGATGCTCGGGCGCGAGCTGTCAGGGTGCGCCCCCCGCCTCTCCGGTCTTCGCGAGCCCAGCGAGCTCGACGTTCCTCGGCTCGGGCAACCTGTCGGCGCCGGCTCCAGTCAAGGTGGCGGCGAAGCCCAAATCAAAGGCGTTGACCCGAGCGCAGCAGCTCGCGGCGGCGCTGAAGGCCTGCGCGAGGAAGCGCGCGAGCAGGCGCGCCGTGTGCAGAACCAACGCAAGGAAGCTGTACGGAGCCAAGTCGAAGGCGAAGAAGCCGGCCAAGGGGAGGAAGTAACATGTTCAAGAGATACGTATCCGGTCTTCTCGCTCTGGGTGCCTTCGCGGCGCTTGGCACCTGTACCCCGGCTCTGGCCGCCACCTCGACAGCGAGCGGTTTCGGGTTCGGGAGCTTTGAAGGCGCGCTCGGCGGCACGCAGGCCGGCTCGCACCCCTCTGCTTTGACGATCACCTTCGAACTCAACAAGGCATTGAAGAACGGCGAGCTGACTTCGGTCGGCGGCGAAGCCAGGAACATCGAGGCCAATCTGCCGCCGGGCGTGTTCGGCGATCCACGCGCGGTGCCGCAGTGCACTCGCCAGCAGTTTGACGCCGAAGCCTGTCCCGCCGACACCCAGGTCGGTGTCGATGACGCGAGCCTCGGCGACACGGGTCAAGGTCTCTTCGGCCCACTCGAATTTCAAATCTACAACATAGTGCCGCCGCCGGGCGTTCCAGCCCAGTTCGGCTTCAATCTCTTTGCTATTCAGACCTTCATCGACGCCGGCGTGCGTACCGGCAGCGACAACGGGATCACCGTGCACGTCGACAACCTCGCCCAGCGAAGCATCGTCTTGAACACGGCTACCTTCTTTGGAGTTGTCGGCGGTAAGGCGTTCCTGACATTGCCGACGGCGTGCGGGGGTCCGCTGAAGTTCAGCGCAGAAGCGGACACGTGGGAAGAACCGAACACGACAGCCACGGCCACTCCCTTCGAAGAGCCTGCGATCACGGGCTGTGAACGGTTGGGCTTCAGCCCCAAGATCACTGTGACGCCCGATACGAGCGAGGCGGATACACCGGCGGGCTTGGCGGTCGACGTGCATGTCCCTCAGGAAGAAGGTCTGACGAACCCCGAACGCCTGGCGACGTCGGATATTCGGGACGTGCGGTTGTCGCTGCCGCGGGGTGTCGTCGTCGACCCTGCCCGCGCCTCGGGTCTGGCGACGTGCCAGCCCTACCAGGATGGCATTGGCACCGAAGCGGCGCCGGCCTGTCCCGCCGCCTCGAAGGTCGGGTCGGTCGAAGTCTCAACACCGCTGCTGCAAGAAAAGCTGGAAGGCAGCGTGTACGTGTTGCAGTCCAATCCGCCGAATCTGCAGCTGCTGCTCGCCGTTTCCGGCGCCGGCGTGAACGTGAAGCTGGTCGGCGATGTGCACCTGGACGAAGCGACCGGTCAGCTCACGACGACGTTCAGCGATGCGCCGCAGCTGCCGTACACGGACCTGAAGCTGGTCTTCAATGGCGGCCCTCAGGCGGCGCTGGTGACACCCTCTGCCTGCGGTACCTTCACGGCGAGCACCGATTTCACCCCATGGGCTACGCCATATGTACAGGACACTCTCTCGGAAAACGCCTTCTCGGTCACAAACGGCGTGGAAGGCACGTCCTGCGGGAGTGCGCCGCCGTTCGCCGCAGCGATGGCGGCCGGCACGACCAACAACCAGGCCGGTGGGTTCAGCCCGTTCAGCGTGACGCTTTCGCGCCGCGATCAAGACCAGGATCTGGGCGCGGTGACGGTCACGACTCCCCCTGGCCTTTTGGGGCTGCTGAAGAGCGTGGAACGCTGTCCCGAACCGCAGGCGTCCGCGGGCACGTGTGGAGCGGGCAGCCTGATCGGGCACACCAGCGTCACCGCCGGCCCCGGGCCCAACCCGGTGTATGTGCAGGGCGGCCAGGTGTTTCTCACGGGCCCATACAAGGGTGCGCCGTTTGGCCTGTCGATCGTCGTCCCCGCTGTCGCGGGACCATTCAACCTCGGCAACGTGATCGTCAGGGCCGCAGTCAGCGTGGACCCGCACACCGCGCAGATCACCGTCACGAGCGACCCGTTGCCGACGATCCTGGACGGTGTCCCCCTGCAGATCAAGACGGTCAACGTGAGCATCGACAGGGAAGGGTTCATGTTCAACCCGACCAACTGCGAACCCCTCGCGGTGGGTGGGACATTGACGAGCACCCAGGGCGCGACCGTGAGTGTGTCAAACCATTTTCAGGCCGCCAACTGCGCGAACCTGCCGTTTCAGCCGGCGTTCGGTGTCTCGACGCAGGCGAAGACGAGCAAGAAGGACGGCGCGAGTCTGATCGTGAAGGGCAGTTTCCCCGCGGGTGAGGCGAACATCCACGCAGTGGCGGTGACGCTGCCCAAGCAGCTGCCGGCGCGGTTGACGACGATCCAGCAGGCGTGTCCGGGAGCGGCGTTCGCCGCGAACCCCGCGGGCTGCCCGGCCGGCTCTGACATCGGGGTCGCGACGGCGAGCACCCCGATCCTCGCCGGCCCCGTGACGGGCCCTGTGTATCTGGTGTCTCACGGCGGCGCGGCGTTCCCCGATGTCATCGCGATCCTGCAGGGCGAAGGCGTCACGATCGACCTCACCGGCAGCATCGACATCAAGCACAACATCACGAACTCCACGTTCGCGAGCGTACCCGACGCGCCCATCTCAAGCTTCACGCTGACGCTCCCCGAGGGTCCCCACTCCGCCCTCGCCGCGGTCATCCCCGCCAAGGCCAAGGGAAACATGTGCGGCCAGTCCCTCACGATGCCCTTCACGATCACCGGCCAGAACGGCGCCGTGCTGAAGGAGACACCGAAGATCGCCGTCACAGGGTGCCCGAAGCCGAAGAAGAAGACCAGAGCCACCCAAAGGGCGCACGGCAAGCCGCGCCCGAAGGCCAAGAGGTAGGCGGCGGGAGGAATGTACATACCTACCCGTGAGCGTGGGGCCGAGGCCCGCGAGAGCGCCCACCCGGCCACGGAGGGGCTGGCGCGCGAGCATGTCTCGGAGATCCAGCGGATGCGAATCCTCGCCGCGATGGCCGAGGTCGCCTCTGAGCGGGGCGCGGGGTCGGTCACGGTCGCGCACGTCGTTTCCCGCGCAGGCGTCTCCCGCCGCACGTTCTACGACCTGTTCGCCGACCGCGAGGAGTGCTTTCTCGCCGCATTCGAGGAAGCGATCGGACGGCTCTCCACGCTCGTCCTCCAAGCCTATGAGCAGCCGGGGTCCTGGCGAGAGCGGATCCGCGCCGGACTGTGGGCCGCCCTCATGTGGCTGGACGAGGAGCCGGCACTCGCTCGGTTATGCATCGTCGAGTCCCTCGCAGCCGGCCCGCGCGCGCTGGAGCGCCGCGCGACGGTGCTGCGCGCGCTGGTGAGCGCGATCGACGAGGGCCGCTCCTCCGTACCCCGCAAGGCGACCCAGCCTCCCCCACTCACAGCAGAGGGCATCGTCGGCGCCGTCCTCTCTATCGCCCACACCCGCCTGTTGGCGCCACGCCCCAAGCCCCTCACCGGCCTACTCGGCGAGCTCATGAGCGTCATCGTGCTGCCCTACATCGGGCAAGCAGCAGCACAGAAAGAGCTACGCAAACCGGCCCCCCCTCTCCAAACCAAACCCTCCCCCGCACACCGCGACCCGCTCGACGGGCTGGAGATGCGAATCACCTACCGCACCGTACGCGTCCTGATGGCGATTGCGGCATCCCCCGACGCAAGCAACCGCCAGATCGCGACCAGCGCCGGAATCGCAGACCAGGGCCAGGTCTCCAAACTCCTCTCGCGCCTAGAACACCTCGGCCTGATCTACAACCGCGGCCTCAACCCCATCAAGGGAGCACCCAACGCCTGGCAACTCACAGCACACGGCAGAGACGTCGAGCAGGCCATCCGCGTGCGCACCACGCCGCGCTGAGCCTTAGCGCCCCAACGGGACGTCCACTCAGGAGTACGCCGACCAGATGTAGTACGCCACCACGGCGGTGAACAACACAGCGTCCAGCCGATCCAGCGCGCCACCGTGAGCGCCGAATACCCCGCCGGAGTCCTTCACGTGGGCCTGGCGCTTGACGAAGGACTCGAACAGGTCGCCGACGGGGCCGAGGAGCGCCACGCCGAGGCCCAGCACGAGCGCGTGCGTGCCCGGGAGCCAGTCTTGATAGCGACCGGCAAACCACACGGCGAGCACCGCGACGAACATGCCCGCCAGGAGGCCCTCGACGGTCTTGTTGGGGGAGATCGACGGCGCGAGCGGGCGGCGCCCGAACAGGCGCCCGCCGAGGTATGCGCCGGTGTCGCCCAGGAAGGTGCCGACGAGCACGTCGATCACGATGCCCTCGCCGTGGGGGAGGTTGCGCAGCAGCACGGCGTGGGCGAGCGCGAAGCCGATCCAGTAGATGCCGAGCAGCGTCAGCGCCATCCCCCCCACGCTCGGGTGGCGCTGGGTGAGCGCGAGCGCGAACAGCAGCGGCAGCGCGGCAACCGTCACGAGCAGGATCTGGTACTGGCCGCCGTACTGCGCCGCCGCCAGCAGCCCGGCGAGCGTCAGGTAGCCGGCGAGGCGCACGGGGTGGGCACGGTCGAACATGCCATACAGCTCGTGCATGCACAGCAGGCCGAGCGCGAATACCCCCACCATGAAGACGGGGCCCCCCTCGATCACGATGAACAGTGCGAAGGCGATCGCGGGCAGCGCGACGATGACGCGCGCGCCGAGATCCGAGCGGGTGGAGCTCATCGGCCCCCGAAGCGGCGTTGGCGCTCGGCGAACTCGGCCAGCGACTCTTCGAGTGCGGCGCGTGTGAAGTCGGGCCACAGCTCCTCGCGGAAGACCAGCTCGGAGTAGGCGGACTGCCACAGGAGATAGTTCGACAGCCGCCGCTCGCCGCTCGTGCGGATGATCATGTCGGGGTCGTGCATCTCCGGCGCGTACAGGCACCGGCGGAACTCCTCCTCAGTGAGGGATTGAGAAGCGAGGGGCCCGGCTCGGCCGCCTTCGGCGGCCTGCGCCACCCTCTTGTGGAAACGTCGCGCCGCGTCGATGATCTCCGCGCGCCCACCGTAGTTGAAGGCGACGAACAGCGTGATGCGCTCATTGGCGTCGGTGAGCTCCTGCGCCCAGCGCATCTGCTCTTGCAGCTCTGGCGAAAGGCCCTCGCGGCGGCCGATGAAGCGCATCCGCACGCCTTCCTCGTCGAGCTCCGGCGTTTCCCCGGCGATGCGCCGCGAGAACATCTCCATCAACCCCTGCACCTCCTCGGGCGTGCGCGACCAGTTCTCCGTGGAGAAGGAGTACACGGTCAGCTCCTCGATGCCGAGCTCTGCGGCGTCGCGCAGACGCGCCTTGACGGTGTCCGCGCCGGCCTCGTGGCCCGCGTTGACCGACAGTCCCCGCGCGCGCGCCCAGCGTCCGTTGCCGTCGGTGATGATCGCGACGTAGCGGGCGGCTGGGTGGGGTCTCGTTCCCCGCCCGCCATCAGACCTCGAAGATCTCGGCTTCCAAACGCTCGGCGCCCGCCATCAGACCTCGAGGATCTCGGCTTCCTTGGCCTTCAGCACGCCCTCCAGCGTCGCGATGTTGGCGTCGGTGAGCTTCTGCAGCTCGACCTCGGCGCGGTGCTCGTCATCGGAGCCGGCCTCGCCGGCGTCCTTGAGCTCGCGCAATTCGTGCATCGTGTCGCGGCGCACGTTGCGGATCTTGACGCGTCCCTCCTCCGCCAAGTGGCGCACCACTTTCACGAGCTCCTTGCGGCGCTCCTCGGTCAGCTCGGGGACCACGAGGCGTATGAGGTTGCCGTCATTGGAGGGCGTGAGGCCCACGTCGGACTCGTTGATCGCCTTCTCGATGAACTTGATCGAGGACTTGTCGTATGGCTGCACCGTGATCAGCCGCGCTTCGGGCGCGGACAGCGTGGCGAGCTGGTTCAGGGGGGTCATGGCGCCGTAGTAGTCCACGACGATGCGCTCCAAGAGCGCGGTGCTGGCCCGCCCGGTGCGTACGGTCGCGAATTCGTGCTGGCCTGACTCGACGGCCTTCTTCATGCGCTCGCCGGCGTCCTCCAGCAGCGCGTCGATCATCTCACTCTCCATGCTCGCCCTCTCCGGTCGAAGTCGAAACCAACGTGCCCACGCGAGCACCTGAGATTATCCGCGAGAGGCCCGTCTCGTCGTCCATGTTGAAGACGTTCAGCGGCATCCCATTGTCCATGCACAGCGCGAGCGCCGTGGAGTCCATCACCTTCAGGCGCCGCTCGATCGCCTCCATGTGCGTGATCTCCGGCAGGAAGGTGGCGTGCGGATCGCGCGCCGGGTCGGCGGTGTAGACGCCCTCGACGCCGTTCTTGGCCATCAGGATGATCTCCGCGTGGATCTCCGCCGCGCGGAGCGCCGCGGCGGTGTCGGTCGTGAAGAACGGGTTGCCGGTGCCCGCGGCGAAGATCACCACGCGCCCCTTCTCCAGATGGCGCATCGCGCGGCGGCGGATGTAGGGCTCGGCGACCTCGGAGACCCCGAGCGCGGACTGCACGCGCGTGGGGACGCCGGCCTTCTCCAGCGCGTCCTGCAGCGGCAGCGCGTTGAGCACCGTCGCGAGCATCCCCATGTAGTCCGCGGTCGCGCGATCCATCCCCGCGGCGGCGCCCTTCATGCCGCGGTAGATGTTGCCCGCGCCCACGACGATCGCGACCTCGACGCCGCGCTCGCGCACGGAGGCGACCTGCCGGGCGACGGCCTCCACGCGTGCTGGGTCGGTGCCGTACTCCAGCTCGCCCATCAGGGCCTCACCGGAGAGCTTCAGCAGGATGCGCCTGAACGCGGGGTCATTAGCCATAGCGCGAAGAGCCTACTCATCCTGGAGGTCGTGGACCAAGCTGGGTGGAGACGCAGCGAGCGGCGTGCGTATCGCACACAAGCGAGCTGCGACGCAGCCCAGCGCCGTGTCCACTGCCTCCAGACCTACTGGCCCACCGCGAAGCGGGTGAACCTCCGAATGACGACGTTCTCGCCGGTCTTGGCGGTCAGCTCGTCGCGCAGCTGCTGCACGGTCTTGCCCTCGAACTTGGGGTTGTGCAGCTCCTGATCGAGCAGCACGATCGTCTTCAGCCAGGCATCGAGCTTGCCCTCGACGATCCGCGGACGCACGTTCTCGGGCTTCTCAGCGGCCTCCTGCTCGTACACGCGCGCCTCGGCGTCGCGCGCATCCGCGGGCACGTCCTCGCGGTTGACATAGGCGACGGTGGGCGAGGCGGCGATCTGCATCGCCACGTCGCGCGCGAAGCCGACGAAGTCCTCGTTGGTGGCGACGAAGTCGGTGTTGCAGTCGACCTCGATCAGCACGCCCACCTTGGCGCCGGCGTGCACGTAGGCCTGCACTGTCCCCTCGGTGGCGGTGCGCTCGCCGAGGTCCTGGATCTTCTTGCCCTGCTTGACGCGCAGGATCTCGATCGCCTTCTCCATCTCGCCCTCGGCCTCGGTGAGGGCCTTCTTGCAATCCATCATCCCCGCGCCGGTGCGCTCGCGCAGGGCCTTCACGTCCTTGGCGCTGATCTCGGCTGCGCTCACGATGCGGCCTCCTCGGCGGCGGGCTCGGGGGTTGGCTCGGGCTCGGCGGGCGCCTCGGGCGCCGCTGGAGTCTCCGCGACAGGCTCCGGCGCAGGCGGCGTCTCAGCCACGGGCTCGGGGGCAGCAGGCGGCATCTCAGCGACAGGCACCGGCACAGGCGGCGTCTCCGCCACGGGCTCCGGCACGGGTGGCGTCTTCGCGACGGGCTCGGGGGCAGCAGGCGGCGTCTCCGCCGCGGGCTCCGACACAGCGGCAGCTGCCGGCTCGGGGCTCTCGGCGGGCGCCGGGGGAGCCGCCGCGGCAGCCGCTGCAGCCGCAGCCGCCTGGGCCGCCGCCTGCTCCTCGGCTTCCTTGCGAGCCTGCTCTTCCTCGGCTTCGCGCTTGGCCTGCGCCTCGGCCTCGCGCTTGGCGCGTGCCTCGGCCTCGACGCGGGCGCGCTCTTCGGCTTCCTCGCGCGCGCGCTGCTCCTCGGCGCGGAAGATCGCGTGGCCCTGGGAGACGACGTCGCCGATCGCCTTGGCGATCAGCGTGCAGGAGCGGATCGCGTCGTCGTTGCCGGGGACCACGTAGTCGATGCCGTCGGGGTCGCAGTTGGTGTCGACCAGGCCGATTATCGGGATACGCAGGCGCTGGGCCTCGCGCACCGCGATCGCCTCGGTGTTCAGATCGATCACGAACATCGCATCGGGCACGCGCTGCATGTCCTTCACGCCGCCGAGGTTCAGGCGCAGCTTCGCAAGATCGGCCTGTGCGGCCATGCGCTCGCGGGTGGGCAGCAGCGCGAGCTGGCCCTCGGTCTCGTAGCGTTCGAGGTCGTGCAGCCGGCGGATGCGCAGGCTGATCGTCTGGAAGTTGGTCAACAGACCGCCCAGCCAGCGATTGTTGACGTAGGGCATGCCGGCCTCGGTGGCGATGTCGCGCACGGCGTCGCGCGCCTGCTTCTTGGTGCCGACGAACAGCACGGTGCCGCCGCGCCGGGCGACCGTGTCGACGAACCGCTGGGACTGCTCGAGCAGCGCCGAGGTCTTCAGCAGGTCGATGATGTAGATGCCGTTGCGCTCGCCGTGGATGAAGCGGCGCATCTTGGGGTTCCAGCGTCGCGTCTGGTGGCCGAAGTGAACGCCGGCTTCCAGCAGCTCCGCGATTCCTACCTGAGCCACGGTGTACTCCCTTTATGTAGATCTGCGCCCGTCCGGAGATGGCGGACCCGAAGGCGAGCTCGTGCGAGTCGGCTTCGGGCAGGGCCGCAATCCGTATCCGTCACGGGTTGGGTGGATGAGCTGGGGAGGATAGCCGTTCCAGCGCATATTGCGAAAAGCGCCTGTCGCGAACGAGTGACGTGCTCAGATGGCCTTCGGCGCGTTGGGATCTTCGGCTCGCCGGAGCGCTAGGCAAAGATCGTCCGGGAGATCCGAGTGTACCTCGACTGGCTCGCCCGTGATCGGATGCGGAAAGGCAAGACGGGTGGCGTGCAGGAACTGGCGCTCCAGGCCGAGCAGCCCGGCGGTGCCGTACTCGGGGTCGCCCACCACCGGATGGCCGATCGACTTCAGGTGCACACGAATCTGGTGGGTGCGACCCGTGTCCAGGCGCAGGCGCAGCAGCGAGAAGCCCGCGAATATCTGCTCCAGCGCGAAACGGGTGCGCGCCTCGCGGGGAAAGTTGCCGCCCACGGCCATGCGTGTGCGCACGCGCGGGTCGCGCCCGATCGGCGCCTCGATCGTGCCCGTACGAGCTGGGGGACGCCCCTCCACCAAGGCCAGGTACTCACGCTCCAGCCGGCGGGTCTGGATCAGCTCCTGGAGCTTGCGGTGCACCTCATCCGAGCGCGCGACCACTAACAGCCCCGAGGTGTCTCTGTCGAGGCGGTGCACGATGCCGGCGCGCTCGGGATCCTCTCCCCCGGCCGCCCGCCCGGCGAGCTGTTGTGCGAGCGTCCCCTCGCGGTGCCCGCGCGCGGGGTGCACGACGAGGCCGGCGGGCTTGTCGACCACGAGCAGGTGCTCGTCCTCGTAGGCGACAACGAAGGCGCTCACGAGCGCTCGGGGGTCGGCGGGTGCTCGGCGTCGCGGCGGGGGGCCTCCACCACCAGCACCAGCAGCACCACGCCGATCACGATCGAGGCGTCGGCGAGATTGAATGGCGGCCAGCCGAGGGGGAGCTTGACGAAGTCGGTCACCGAGCCCACGCGCAGGCGGTCGACGATGTTTCCCAATGCTCCCCCGACGAGCATTCCGGTGGGCAGCCAGATCAGCGGCCGCGTAGCGTTACGCGCGAAGTAGACGAGCAGCGCCAGCACCGCCGCGCCGATCACGAGCGTCACGAGGATCTGGTGGCCGGGGAGGAAGCCGAAGGCGACGCCGTGGTTGCGCGTGTTGACGAGCTGCACCCCCGGCAGGAACCGCTGTTCTTCGCCAGGCAGCACCGACTGTCGCACCAGGTGCTTGGAGAGCTGGTCGAGGACAAGAACCACGACCACGACCAACCCGGTGCGCAGCCACGCCGTGGCCGGCGCCCGCGGGCGTGCCACGGCGAGCGCCATCAGGGCCTATGCCGGTAGGGACGTGCGGCTGGGGCGGCCGAGGGTCGAGTGGGCCGAGGACGCAAGGGCGAAGGCGTGGTGGTGCCACGTCGAGCCCGAGGACGAAGGCCCGCGAAGGCCATCGGTCGCATCCAGGTGTGCGGACCTACCGGCATAGGCCCTTAGCCGTGGATCGCGCCCTGGACCACCAGGCTGTTGACGATCGAGAGCGTGATGATCGCCAGAATCGGGCTGAAATCCCACCCGCCCATCATCGGGATCACGCGCCGGAAGAGCCGCAGGAACGGCTCGCAGACCTCGCGCAGGAACGTCTGCACGGCGTCGCTCGCGCGCGAGTAGGGCGGGCGCAGGCCGACGGAGAGCAGCAGGTTGACGACGATGTAGCAGATGATCAGCAGCGTGTAGACGTAGATCAGCGTCGAGAGGTAGCCGGCGATCTCGGTGCGAGCGGTGGCGAGCAGCGGGATCATGCGCGCGAGGCGGCCGGTCTCAGCACGGCATCCAGCGCATCGCTGAAGGCGGCCCGCAGCCCGCCGCGCTCCAGGGCGTCTACTCCCCGCGCCGTCAGCCCTCCGGGCGAGGAGACCTCACGGCGCACGGCCTGCGTGTCGTAGTCGCGGCGGCGCAGCAGCTCGGCGGTGCCCGCGAGCGTCTGCACGACCAGCGCCGAGCCCTGCGCGGCGGGGATGCCATGGCGCACGCCGGCGTCGACCTGCGCCTCGGCCACGAGCGCCACATAGGCGGGGCCGCAGGACATAAGGCCCATCGCCACATCCACGAGCGCGTCGTCGAGGACGACGAGCGTGCCCAGCTCGGCGAACAGCTCGTGTACGCGCGCGTCTAGCGCCACCGCCTCGGAGGTCATTTCTTCGGCGGAGCCACGTGGGATCGGCGAGCCTCCGTCGCCCGCCTGCACGACGGCGCCCTGGCGCACCTCGACGGGCAGCGAGGGCATGAAGCGGTAGACGGGCGTGTCGGGATACGCCTCGCGCAGCCGCGCAAGCGGCGTGGCGGCAAGGATCGAGGCCACCGCCCGCGCGTGCGGAGCCACCTCGGCGGCAACGCCCTCCAACTGGGCGGGCTTGTGGCAGAGCACCACCAGCTCCGCCCGCTCGGCGACCTCGGCGTTGCCCTGAAGCGCCTCGCCGCCGGTCTCCTCGGCAAGCGCCCGCGCACGCTCGGGCACCGGGTCGGCGCACAGCAATGGCCGCCCCCACCCGCGTGCCAGCGCACGCGCCATGTTGCCTGCGCCGATGACTCCTATCTGCATGGTGCGCCCAGACTAGCGACCATCAGATCGCTAGGACTGATTAAAGAAGCCCTTCTCTATGAGCCTGGCCTTCTCCTCGGCGCTGATCTCGACGTTGCGGGGCGTGAGCATGAAGACCTTGTCGGCGATCCGCTGCATGCCTCCGTCGAGCGCGTAGGTGAGGCCGCTGGCGAAGTCGATCAGGCGCTTGGAGAGATCTATTTCGGTCCCCTGCAGGTTGAGGATCACCGGGATGGAGTCCTTGAAGCGGTCGGCGACCTGCTGGGCGTCGTTGAAGGATTTGGGCACGACCAGGTGGACGCGCACGTCGCCGTTGCCGGTGCGCACCGGGCGCAGCACGGTGGTGGGGCGGTTGCGCGGTTCCTCCTCGGCGTAGATGTCGTCGTAGTCGTCGCGCTGGCGGCGCGCGGAGAGGCGCCGCACGTTGGGCCGCTGGCGGTAGTGGTCCTCCAGGTCGGCGTCGTGGGGCTCCTCGTCCTCGTAGCCCTCGTGGTATTCCTCGGCGAGGCCGAAGTAGACGAGCGCGCGGTGCCATGAATCTCGGAGTGCCATATCGATTGGTTTGAGGAGGGACCCGGCTGACCGACCTTAAGGCCGGCTGCGCCATCCTCCAGAGGGCATTTCGCTGGATAGACGATTTTCCCTGCTCATGCCCTACATCCTCGCATCAGGTGTTATGTATACAACCTGGTGCCGATGCGCACAATGGTGGCGCCCTCTTCGACCGCGACGAGGTAGTCCTGCGTGGTCCCCATCGACAGCTGCTCCAACCCGCGCGCGGCGGCAAGCTCGCGCAGCGCGGCGAACCAGCGGCGGCTGTCCCGCGGGTCGACTGCCGGCGGGGGCATCGCCATCAGCCCCGCAACCGGCATGGGACAGCGCTCGATGAACGCGTCGAGCTGCGCGGGTGCGACGCCCTCCTTACCCGCCTCGCCGGCGAGGTTGACCTCGATCAGCACCTCGAGCCCGGAACGCGCCTGCTCGCGGTGGCGCGCAAGCTCGCGCAACACCGACTCGCTGGCTACGGAGTGGATCAGACGGACGTGCCCCACCACCTGACGCACCTTGCGGCTCTGCAGGGCGCCGATGAAGTCCCACGTGAACAGCTCGCCGTGGGCGGCCACCTTGGCGAGGAGGTCCTGTGCGCGGTTCTCCCCCACCAGCTCCACCCCCGCCTGGGCGAGCAGCGGCATGTCATCGAGCGCCACGTACTTGGTGGCCGCGAGTATCTGCACCGTCGCGGGATCACGCCCCGCGCGGGCGGCGGCGGAGGCGACCTCCTCGCGCACCCGGCGCAGGTTCTCGCGCACCCGCTCGGCATCGATGTCGTGGATTGTCGGAGCCACTCTCATACCTCCAGCGCGCGCTGGAGCTCGGCCTCGCGCCCGTCCGCCAGCTCGCCGTCCAGGCGTGCGCACAGGGCGGCTTGCAGGCGTCGGCCCACCTCGGGCCCCTCGGGCACGCCCGCCGCGAGAAGATCGGCGCCGGTGATCTGCAGGCGCACGTGACGGGTGTCCTGCAGCCAGCGCCGCGCGAGCGGCGCAAGGTCGACGTCGAGCGCTCCCGCCAGCGCAACGGCCTGCGGTGGTACGGCCGTGGCCAGCGCGTACAGCTCCGAGGGACGAGTGCGGCGCGGCAGCTCGTCAACCAGGCGTGGGATCGAACCCGCGATGGCCAGTGCCAGGTCGCGCTCGGCCTGGGGGAACTCCAGGCGGTCGAGCAGCGCGCGCGCCTCGGCCTCGGGAGCGCCGTCGGCGCGCACGAAGAGAGGCAGGATCAGCACGGCCAGCAGCAGTGCCCGCCTGTCGGCGTCGCGTGTGAGCCGGTCGGCGTCCTGCGAGAGCCGGTGGGCGTCGTGCGGAAGCAGCTCGATGGCGCGCTCGGCGAGCGCGGGCTCGAAGCGCAGGCGCGGATGGACGGCCGCGAGTACCCCCGACTCCCCCAGCGCCTCCAGCACGGCCGGGGCGCCGTCTTCGGCGAGGGCGAGGCGCAGCTCAGCGCCCATGCGCGCGCCCGAGAGTGTGGCGAGCGCGCCTGCGGTTACGGCCTCGCGCGCCAGCTCCGCTGTGGCGGGCTCCACCGCGAAGCCCAGCCGCGTGCGGTAGCGCAGCAGGCGCAGAAGGCGCGTGGGATCGTCGGTAAAGGACCGCTCGTGCAGAACACGCAGGCGACCCTCCCGCAGGTCCTCAAGCGCGTGGGGCGCCGCGTGTATGGCCCCCCGCCCCTCCTGCGAACCCGGCGGCGCCTGCTGGGCAGCACCCGACTTGCCCGTACCGGCGCCGGCGAGCACGACGGCGATCGCGTTGACGGTGAAGTCGCGACGCAGCAGATCCTCCTCGAGGGTGCCCGCGCGCACTTCGGGCAGCGCGCCGGGCGCGGGATAGGACTCGGCGCGGCGCGTGGCGACGTCGATGCGCGCCCCGGCCCCCACCACGAGCGCGGTAGCGAAGCGCTCGTGCAGGTGGACCTGCGCGTCGGCCAGGCGCGCGGCCAGCGCGTGCGCGAGAGCGGGGGCGTCCTCGGCGACGACCACGTCGAGCTCACGCGGCTGCTTGCCCAGCAGCAGGTCGCGCACGGCGCCGCCGACGAGCGCGACGTCTCCGTGGCTGCCGGCCACCTCCAGCAGCTGACGCCCGCCGGGCTCCTCGCCCAGGCGCTCCAGCACCGCGGTGCCCTCCGCGCCCTCAACGCCGCTCGGCACCGTCATTCAGCCGTGCGCACCGGGATTCCGGCCTCGCTGAGGTACGCCTTGGCCTCGCCCACGGTGTGTTGGCCGTAGTGAAAGATCGACGCGCACAGCGCCGCGTCGGCGCCGGCGCGCAGCGCCTGCGCGAGGTGCTCCAGCTCGCCGGCGCCGCCGGAGGCGATCACGGGCACAGCGACGGCCTCGCCGACGGCGCGCGTCAGCGCGAGGTCATAGCCGTCGCTCGTCCCGTCGCGGTCCATGCTCGTCAAGAGGATCTCCCCGGCGCCGCGCTCGACGGCCTCGCGGACCCACTCGACGACGTCCCTCCCCGTCGGCGTGCGGCCCCCGGCGACGTAGGCCTCCCAGGAAGAAGGAGAGGCCCCCGGCTGGGTCCCGGGCCTGGCGGGACCCCAGTCACTTGGAGCCGCGGTTGCCGCGTCGTGCGTTCCATTGGCTGCGGTTGCGGCCTTCGCCGCGACCGGGCGCGCCTTGGCGTCGATGGCAAGCACGACGCACTGCGTGCCGAAGACACGCGCGAGCTCGTCGATCAGCTCGGGGCGCGCGAGGGCGGCGGAGTTGATCGAGACCTTGTCGGCGCCCGCGTCGAGCACCGCCTGAGCGTCCTGCACAGAGCGGATGCCGCCGCCGATCGTGAACGGCACAAAGACCTCATCCGCGGTGCGCCGCGCGAGCTGCACGATCGTCTCGCGCCGCTCGTGCGTGGCGGTGATGTCGAGGAAGACGAGCTCGTCGGCGCCCGCGCGGTCGTAGTGGGCGGCCAGCTCGACGGGGTCACCGGCGTCGCGGATGTCGACGAATTCGACGCCCTTCACGACACGGCCGTCATCGACGTCGAGGCAGGGGATGACGCGCTTGAGGTGCACGCGCTCACGGTAGCGCGTGGCCTGTCTCGGTTCATATATGGCAGGGCCGCATGCGGCCCTGCCCCGGACCGTACATGTACGGTCCGGCCGGCCGGCACATGTGCCGGCCGGAACAGCACCCCATAGCTAAGTTGCGAACGGCGACGCGGGGATGAGCACCGACCGGAACGGCCCTATTGATCGCCCAGGGCCGCGCGGGCGGCGGCCACGGTGAAGCGCTCCTCGTACAGCGCCTTGCCCACGATCACGCCCGTGAGGCTCGGCTCGGCGAGCGCGTAAAGGCCCTCCAGGTCGGCGAGCTGGCCGATGCCGCCGGAGTAGGTCAGCTGCCCGCGCACGGCCCGCGCGACGGCCGCCACTTCCTGCAGGTCCGGCCCTTCGAGCATGCCATCGCGGTCGACGTTCGTGTAGACGATGTCCGTTACGCCGCGCGCCTGCAGATCCTCGATCAGCTCCTGCGCGGTGCTCTGGCTGGTCTCGGTCCAGCCGGCCGTGCTGACGCGCCCGCCGCGCACGTCGACCGACACGACTATCTGCCCGGGCCAGCGCGCGAGCGCGGCGTCGAGCAGCTGCGGGTCGGTGAGCGCGGCCGTGCCGAGGATCGCCCGCTGGGCGCCCGCCGCGAGGGTGTCCTCGATCGCCTGCAGCGTGCGCAGCCCGCCGCCGAGCTGCACCGGCACGCCCAGCTCGCTAGCAATGCGCTGTACGTGGCGGAGGTTCACGGGGTGCCCGGCGCGCGCGCCGTCGAGATCTACCACGTGCAGGTAGCGCGCGCCCGCCTGCACCCACGCGCGCGCGGCCGAGAGGGGGTCCTCGTCGTAGACCTTCTTGGCCTCGAAGTCGCCCTTCGTGAGGCGCACCGCGCAGCCCTCCATAATGTCGATCGCCGGGTAGAGGATCATGGGCGCTCGCGCTCGCCTGCCATCCGGTCGAGCTGGTGCTGGTTGCCGCTCAGTGCCATCCCGGCGTCCGTGCGCGAGATGGCGGCCGTCCGCCCAACCGTCTCTCTCACGCCGCGGCCCGCTGTGCGGTGCGCTGGGCGCAGATGCCCGCGAAGTTCTCCAGCAGCCTCAGCCCATGTGTCGAGGACTTCTCGGGGTGCGACTGCGCGCCGTACACGTTGCCCTTGCCGACGACCGCCGGGAAGACCTCACCGTACTCCGCCGTCCCGAGCACCACATCCGGGTCCGCGGGGTGCGCCACGAAGGAGTGCACGTGGTAGAGGTACGTGTGCTCGCCCAGGCCGTCGCGCAGCGGCGTCTCGCCCAGCCAGTCCACCTCGCTCCAGCCGATGTGCGGGAGCTTCATGCCCGGTGCCTCCAGCCGGCGCACCTCGCCCTTCAGCAGCCCCAGCCCGGCGGCCCCGCCGTGCTCCTCGGAGCGCTCGAAGAGCAGCTGCATGCCCATGCAACTGCCGAACAGAGGCGTGCCCGCGGCGGCGCACTCGCGCAGCAGCTCATCGAGCCCTATCTCGGTGATCACCTTCATCGCCGCCGGGAAGGCGCCCACGCCGGGGAGCAGCAGCCCGTCGGCGGCGCGCAACTCCGCGTGGTCTCCGGTGACGAACGCCTGCGCGCCGACCTTCTGCAGGGCCTTTTCCACCGAGCGGCGGTTGCCCATGCCGTAGTCGACAATCGCGATCTGAGGCGCCATATTCGATCTGCCAAGAGTCATGCCGTCAGCGTGCCCTTCGTGCTCGGCACGCCCGTCTCGTCGGGGTCGATCGCGACCGCTTGGCGCAGCGCGCGCGCGAACGCCTTGAAGGCCGCCTCGATCATGTGGTGCGCGTTCGTGCCCGCCTGCACTTCCAGGTGCAGCGTCAGCTTCGCGGCGTTGGCGAGCGCGCGGAAGAACTCCTCGGTCAGCTCGTGCTCGAAGCCCCCCGTCGAGCCCGGCGGGAGGTCTGCCGCGAACAGCGTGAAGGGGCGTCCGGAGATGTCGAGCGCGCAGCTCGCCCTGGCCTCGTCCATCGGCACGAGGGCCGCGCCGTAGCGGGTGATCCCCGCGCGGTCGCCCAGCGCGCGATCGAGCGCCTGCCCGAACACGATCGCCGTGTCCTCCGCGGTGTGGTGCGCGCCCGTCTGCAGATCGCCGCTGACCTTCACGTCGAGGTCCATGCCGCCCGTGGCGCGCGAGCAGGTCGAGCATGTGATCGAGGAAGCCCACCCCCGTCTCGCGCGTGCCCACGCCGCTGCCGTCGAGGCCTAGCGTGAGGCGCACGTCGGTCTCGCCCGTCTTGCGCTCGATCGTGGCTGTCCTGGTCCTCATCGCGCTCGTCGAAGCGTTCGGGACGTCATGTGGTCGAAATGTAAAGGTGGGGGTGTGGGGATTGTGTTTTTCAATTTAGGTAACAATGGTATCTACATAGCTGGGTTGGGTTCGATCTGTGCCGGCATATACCATCTCCGAACGAGCGGGGCCGGGAGCATGCCAGGCGCCTAATTGTCGCGCACGCGCGCCTCCATCGACCGGGCGTGCCACTCAAAGCCCTCCGCGCGGGCGATCGGCGCGCCCGCCTTGGCCAGTTTGGCCGCGCCAGCAGGATCGATCCTGACCTCCGACATGCGCCGGCGGAAGTGCCGTGCGGAGAGACCAGAGGCGAAGCGCGCGGCGCCCCCCGTGGGCAGGATGTGGTTGGAGCCCGCCACGTAGTCGCTGAACGCCGTAGCGCTCGCGGCACCCACAAGTAGGCAGCCAGCCGACCGCACCATCGGCGCCAGGGCCTCTAGTTCGGCGCCCACCAGTTGCAGGTGCTCGGGGGCAAAGGCGTTGGCGAGCGCGATGCTCGCGCGAGCGTCGGGTACCTCGATCAGCACGCTCCTCGCCAGCTCAACCCCCTCGTGCTTTCGGGCAAGGTCGTCAAGCTCCCCTGCCAGCGCGTCGAGTGCAGACCGGGACGCGGACACTGCCACCACGAGACTCCCCGTCCCGTGCTCAGCCTGTGCGAGCAGATCGAGGGCCACAAGCCTCGGATTCGCGTCCTCGCTCAACACCACCATCAGATCGCTGGGGCCCGCGAAGCCATCGATCCCCACAACGCCCGACAGCTGGCGCTTGGCCTCCTGCACGTAGAGGTTGCCGGGACCGACGATCACGTCCACCCGCTGCAACCGACTGTGTCCCGTATGCCAGCGCCGCGACGGCCTGGGCGCCACCCATGCGGTACACCCGCTCAACACCCAACAGCCGGCACACGCCAAGGATCGCGGTGTCGACTTGCCCGTCGGGGCCGGGGGGCGAGCACACCGCCACGTCCAACACACCCGCCGCGCGCGCGGTTACGACGCCCATAATCGCTGTGCTTGGATAGGCCGCCCTGCCCCCCGGTACATATACGGCGGCATTGCCCACCGGCACCTCGCGGAGCGTCACGTGCTGGCCCTGCGAGAGCGTTACGGGCACGTCAACGCCGAGCCCCGCCGTGGACACCTCGGCGACGTTGGCGATGGCTACCTGCAGCCCGGCTACCAGATCGAGGGGCAGCTCCTTGATTGCCTCGTCCAGCTCCGTGGGCGCCACAACCAGAGGGCGGGGCTCGACGCCGCCGGTGTCGTATGTGCGTGTGAAACCCAATACCGCCGCATCGCCGCTCTCAAGCACGCTCGTGACGATCTCGTCAACTGCCTGTGCCACCGACGCTCCCGCAGGCACCCGTGTGCGTAGATGCCGGGCGGCGTCGTCAATTCCCCCGATACGCTCCATCTCCGGGGCGTACCAGCGCTCAACCAACACGCCGCTTCACCTCTAGAGCGTATCCACGCTCAACCTGCACGCAACCGCTCCAGCAGCCCGTCGATCGCCGCCGCCTTGAGCTTGTGCGCGACGGGGTTGGCGATCAGCCGCGCGGTGCACTCCATGATCTCCTCACGGATGACGAGGTTGTTTTCGCGCAGCGTCGTGCCCGTCGCGGTGAGATCGACGATCGCCTCCACCAGACCCGTGAGCGGTGCAAGCTCGACTGAGCCCTTGACCTCGACGATCTCCCCCTGGCGCCCGGTCTCCTCGAGGTGGCGCGCGGCGATGTGGGGGTACTTGGTGGCTACGCGCATCACCCCCAGCCGGCGCAGGGCCTGCGCGGCGGGGTCCTCGCCGGCTGTGGTGGCGAGGACCATCGTGCAGCGCCCGTAGCCGAGGTCGAGCAGCTCGTACACCTCGCGCCCGCCCCCCTGCGGATCGCCCTTGGCGCCTTGGCCGAGCGCCTGCTCGGCGAGCACGTCCTTGCCCGTCACACCGAGGTCCGCCGCGCCCGCCTCGACGTACGTGGGTACGTCGGAGGGGCGCATCGTGATCACGCCGATGTCCTCGAACAGCAGCTTGCGGTCGTTTTTGCTCAGCTCCTCGGTGTCGAGCCCGAGCCCCGTGAGCAGCTCGACGGTGGGCTCGAACAGCGCGCCGCGCGGCACCGCGATCGTGAGGCCGTTGGTGGCGGTCATCGCGTGCCGCTCCCGTTGCAGCGCATCTTCGCGGAGCACCGCTTCACCCTGGGCTGTGCGGCAAACCTCATCGCGCCAGGGCTCCCGTGCCGCGCTCCTCGCCCGCGAGGGCGATGTGCAGGCGGTCGATGCCCAGCGCGAAGCCCACCGCGGGCAGCGAGCGCCCGTAGCGACCGAGCAGCTCGTCGTAGCGCCCGCCGCCGCCGAGCGGCGCGCCGAGCGCCGGGTCGTACACCTCGAAGACGGCGCCCGTGTAGTAGCCGATGCTGCGCAGCAGCCCGAAGTCGAAGATCACCCGCTCGGCCACGGCGGGGGCGAGCAGTTCGTGCACCTGGCGCATGCCGCTCACCGCCTGCGCGGCGGCCTGCGGTGCGTCGGCCAGCACCTCCGGCCCGCCGCGGCGCTGGGGCAGGCTCAGCAGGAGCTCGGTGGCATCGTCGGACAGGCCCGCGGCGGCAAGGCGGCTCTCCAGCTCCACGAAGTCCCGCCGCGCGAGCGTCTGCAGCAGCTCCGCGCGGTCCTCCTCGGGTACCCGAAGGCTTGCCATCAGCGCCGGGAACAGCGAGGCGTCGCCGAGGCCCACGCGGTAGCCCTTCAAGCCGACGGCATCGAGCGCGTCGCAGAGGACGCCCAGCGCCTCGGCGGTGCCCTGCGGTGCGGGCGCACCGATCAGCTCGATCCCCGCCTGCAGGAGCTCGCGCGGCTGCCCCCGCTGGGGGCGCACGCCGCGGTAGCAGTGCGCGACGTAACAGAAGCGGATCGGCGGCTCGACGGTCGGGTAGCGCGTGGCGACCACGCGCGCGATCGGCACCGTCATGTCCGAGCGCAGCACCAGCACCGCGCCGGACTCGTCGAACACGCGATACGCCGGCCGCGCCTCGGCCATGT
Organism: uncultured Solirubrobacterales bacterium; assembly: GCA_963723045.1. Classification (GTDB taxonomy): domain Bacteria; phylum Actinomycetota; class Thermoleophilia; order Solirubrobacterales; family Solirubrobacteraceae; genus Palsa-744. Next base: position 421,650 of record CAVROU010000002.1, read on the forward strand.
CCGCGCGCGCCAGCACCTCCTCGTACTCCAGGGCTGGCGTCGACACCTCACCGTAGCCGTGGCGCTCGAAGACGCCGCGCAGCGCCTCGGTGATGACGTGCACCTCACGCGTCTCGTCGGGCAGGACGTCGCGGGTGCCGCTGGGGATGCGGTGGATCATGGCTGGAACTGTGGCAGCTGCAGGAGAGGTTGTAGTGGGTCGGGGTGGAGCCAGTGGAGCCTATCCACCCGCGCGTCCGCATCCGGAGCCCACGCGGGCTCACGGTTCTGCCGCGGCACACGGCGTGGAGGGGCGTCGCGGTCGAGCGCTATGCGTGTAGCGCCGGTTCGGTTGCGACGCGCTCGATGTTCGCCCCCAGCTCGCGCAGTCGCTCATCGATGCGCTCGTAGCCGCGGTCGATCTGGCGGATGTTGCCGATTTCCGAGCGCCCCTCGGCGCACAGGGCGGCGAGCAGCATCGCCATGCCGGCGCGAATATCGGGCGACTCCACACGCTCGCCGCGCAGGCGACGGTGGCCGGTGATGATCGCGCGGTGCGGGTCGCACATGACGATGTCCGCGCCCATCAGGATCAGCTTGTCGGTGAAGATCAGACGGTTCTCGAACATCCACTCGTGCACCAGGATCGAGCCCTCCGCCTGTGTGGCGAGCGCCACTGCGATCGAGGTCAGGTCGGCGGGAAACGCGGGCCAGGGACCGTCCTGGATCTTGCCCTTGTAGTCGCCCACGTCGGACTGCACCACCAGGCGCTGCCCGCCGGGCACCAATACGTCGTTGCCCTGCAGCTCCGAGCGCAAACCCAGGCGCTCGAACACGAGACGGATCATGCGCAGGTCGTTGGGCGCGGTGTCTTTGATCCGCAGTTCCCCGCCGGTCACACCGGCGAGCGCCATGAAGCTGCCGATCTCGATGTGGTCGGGGGACACACGGTGCTCGCACCCGTGCAGACGCTCGGCACCGTTGACCGTCAGCAGGTTGGAGCCGATCCCCTGGATGTCGGCGCCCATCTTGACCAGCATCCTCGCCAGATCCTGCACGTGGGGCTCGCAGGCGGCGTTGCCGATCACCGTCGCCCCGGGCGTCAGCGCGGCGGCCATCAGCGCATTCTCGGTGGCCATCACCGAGGGCTCGTCCATGAACACATCCGTGGGCCGCAGTCCGCGCGGGGCGCTCAGCACGATGTCGCGCCCGCAGACGGTGGTCGCGCCCATCGCGCGGAAGGCGTCGAGGTGGGGGTCTAGGCGTCGGCGCCCGATCACGTCGCCCCCGGGTGGGGGCATCACCGCGCGATGAAAGCGCGCCAGCAGCGGACCGGCCAGGAGGAAGGAGGCACGGATCTGCTCGGCCAGCTCGGGCGCGATCTCCACGTTGTGGACGTCGGCGGCGCACAGCGCGACCTCATTGGGCCCGCGCCACTCCACGCGCACGCCGATCGCGACGAGGATCGTGAGCAGCGCCTCGACGTCGCGGATGCGCGGCACATTGTGCACGAGCACCTCCTCCTCGGTGAGGAGCGCGGAGGCGAGGATCGGCAGCGCGCCGTTCTTGTTGCCTGCCGGGACCAATGTGCCCGACAGCGGGACGCCGCCTTCGATGACGAACTTCTCCATGGGCTGTATGCGCCGTCGCCGGCCCCAGAGGGGAGCGTTGGCAGAGCGCCTGGCAAGCGTAACAGCCATGTGCCCGGTGTTCGCCCGCGAGCGGCGGGTACCTCCTTGGTGCGTCCTTGGTGCGCCCTCCACCGATCTGGGCGCCGACGGCCGGCGCTCGGGGCTCGGTAGTACGTACAGGACTCTTCGCGACGGTCCCACCCTGAGCATCGGCGCGCCGAGCACGTCCGAGGCGCCCAGATCTGCAATTCTTGTTGCAGATTGACGCCACATTTTTGGCTTGCCGAAGCCATTTGCAGGCGGCGGACCGGAATGCGCACATATGTTCGCCCGACTCCGTCCGATGGCGACCCTACTCTACGAACATATGTTCTCTCAACTCTTGCGCGACGCCCTCGAGACCACTGTCGCTTTGCTTACGCTCGAGGACGGCGAGGAGGCCTACCGGGAAGCCGAGTGGGAGGGGCGCACCTGTTTGTCCCATCTGGAACAAACGGGCACAGGCTGCCCGCAGTGGAGCAGACGCCTTTCGGCCCCGGTGGCCTCCGGCGCGGGACTCACAGCTCGAACCGTCGCCACGGCTCACGCCCAAGGCGCGGCGCATTCGACCTCTCAGTTCAGCGCGGCTCGAGGATCACTACAGGCAGCTCGCGTGTCGCGATCGACTTGTAGTGCTCGTAGCCGCTGTACAGCTTCACGAAGCGCGGCCACAGCTCGCTGATCTCCTGCTCGCTGGCTGCACGAGCGCGCACCGGGTGTGAGGCGCCGCGCACGAACGCCTCGGCGTCAGGCCGATCCTGCAGGTTGTGCCACCACGCAGGGGTGTGCTTGGCGGCGCCGTTGGATGCGACCACCGCATAGCCGCCTCCGTAGTCGAGGCAGAACATGGGCGCATCGCGAGGCTTGCCGCTGCGTCGACCAATGGTGCGCAGTACGAGTACGTCGCCCTCGACACCGAGCAGGCGCCCTGTGACCTTCCCACCGGACGCCCGCAGGATGCGCGCGTGCAGACGGGTGAGCGCTCCGGTGCCGGGCTTGCCGGCGAAATAGGGGCTGACCTTGGCGTAGACATCTGCGATGGCGGGCATCGACAGCCATCCTACAGACCATCTCGCCCACCACCCAGCGCTCTTTGGCCTGAGCAGCGTTCTCGCGAGCGCTCCACGACAGCGGGCCGCCCGAAGGCGGCCCGTGTACTGGAAAAACCGGCGGCGTCCTACTCTCCCAGGCCCTTGCGAGCCAAGTACCATCGGCGCTGAGGGGCTTAACTGCTCTGTTCGGAATGGGAAGAGGTGTTTCCCCCTCGCTAAAGCCACCGGAAAAAGTCGAGAGACCTCGCCCTCCGGGCCCTTCAAAACTGCACAGCGCCACACCGGGTACCACCTACAACTCTGCCCCTTGCGAGACAAAAAAGTAAATCCGTCAAGCCCTCGAACCATTAGTACCAGTCTCCTACAGACGTTACCGTCCTTCCAGATCTGGCCTATCAACCTGGTGGTCTACCAGGGGTCTTACTCCCTCTAGGGGATGGGAGAGTTCATCTCGAGGCCGGCTTCCCGCTTAGATGCTTTCAGCGGTTATCCGATCCACACGTAGCTAGTCTGCTATGCCCTTGGCAGGACAACAGATACACCAGAGGTGCGTTCATCCCGGTCCTCTCGTACTAGGGACAAATCCTCTCAACTCTCCAACGCCCACGGCAGATAGGGACCGAACTGTCTCACGACGTTCTGAACCCAGCTCGCGTACCGCTTTAATGGGCGAACAGCCCAACCCTTGGGAGCGACTCCACCCCCAGGATGCGACGAGCCGACATCGAGGTGCCAAACCGGGCCGTCGATGTGGACTCTTGGGCCCGATAAGCCTGTTATCCCCGGAGTACCTTTTATCCGTTGAGCGACGGCACTTCCACTTGCTACCGCCGGATCACTAAGACCTGCTTTCGCACCTGCTCGACTTGTCAGTCTCGCAGTCAAGCTCCCTTACTACCTTTACGCTCTACGCACGATTTCCAACCGTGCTGAGGGAACCTTTGTGCGCCTCCGTTACATTTTAGGAGGCGACCGCCCCAGTCAAACTACCCGCCTGGAACTGTCCAGCACCCTGATTCAAGGAATGCTGTTAGAAACCCAATACACCAAGGGTGGTATCTAAAGGTTGGCTCCACGCCGGCCGCAACCAGCGCTTCAAAGCCTCCCACCTATCCTGAGCGAGATGCACCGAATTCCAATACCAGGTTGTAGTAAAGGTTCACGGGGTCTTTCCGTCTAGCCGCGGGTACTCGGCATCTTCACCGAGACTGCAATTTCACCGAGCCCCTCGTTGAGACAGTGCTGAAGTCGTTACGCCATTCGTGCAGGTCGGAACTTACCCGACAAGGAATTTCGCTACCTTAGGACCGTTCCTGACTGTTACTACTCAAGCACTTCGCTTGAGCGGTCCGCTCATTTCTGACGGACTCTCATGGTCGCCCATGAGAGCGGACTATCTCATCCCACGATCGCTCTAGACCGATGGGCTCGGCGTATAGTCTCTGAGGATTCCATCCATCCGATAGCGTCTCTTCCCACCGCGGTTCATCCGTTCCCGGAGAGCAAGAACCTGATGGTAGTCCTGGTCGCTCAGACCGCCTGCTGAAAGAAGCATTACTGCGCTTCTCCACAGCTGGTAGTCATCTGCCTTCTGCCCAACGATCGGAAACCGATCGAAGAAAGGCGTGATACGGTTGGCGAGATCAGGAAGTCTGTTGACCTCCCAATACCACCCGCCGTTACCTGCCTTGCGCAGCGTCCCACACCCAAGGGTCTCCCTGAAGAGATCCAGAGGCTCGCGGTCGTGCTGCGAGACATTGAAGGCAGCTGAGAGCTTGAAGCTTCGTCGATAGTCGCCGCGTCTGCGACAGACGATCATGAAGCTTCCCTCTCCCAGCGCGAACCCGGACAAGAAGCTACCGAGCGAGACCGGTATGGCCTCGATGAATGGCCTTTCCTGCTGATTGTCCGCACCCGACACATTTTCACTGTACTGGTCACTCCGGATGGAATGATCGGTACGAGTAGTGCGGGATACTCGGATGTTCCAGCATATAGCCAAGTTTTACAACTACCTCGGTCAACTGATAGTTACGGCCGCCGTTTACCGGGGCTTAGCTTCGCTGCTTCGGGACAAGCCCTAACAACTCCACGTAACCTTCCGGCACCGGGCAGGCGTCAGCCCCTATACGTCGTCTTTCGACTTAGCAGAGACCTGTGTTTTTGGTAAACAGTCGCTTCAGCCTATTCACTGCGGCCCCCTCGGACTCCACTCGCGAAGAGCTTCACCCTACTGGGGCGCCCCTTATCCCGAAGTTACGGGGCTATTTTGCCGAGTTCCTTAACGAGGGTTATCTCGATCACCTTAGTATTCTCTACTTGCCCACCTGTGTCGGTTTTGGTACGGGCACGCGCTTCCTCCCTAGAGGATTTTCTTGGAGGCATGGCGTCGGGGAGTCGCCGGCTCAGAGCCAGCTCACATCGCACCTCGGGTTGAATGCAGCCCCGCATTTAACAGGGGCCGCCCCTACATGCTTGTCCCAGGGCAACCATCGCCTGGGGTCCCTTAGCCTTCCTCGTCCCCCCATCGGTCAAACGGAAGCGACGTGGTACAGGAATATCAACCTGTTGGCCATCGACTACGCCTTTCGGCCTCGCCTTAGGTCCCGACTAACCCTGAGCAGACGAACTTTACTCAGGAATCCTTGGGCAATCGGTGGAAAGGATTCTCACCTTTCTTTCGTTACTAATGCCGGCATTCTCACTTCCCACGCCTCCACGGCTGGCTTACGCCGCCGCTTTACTGGCATGGGAACGCTCTCCTACCGCGCGATCGGTCCGAAGACCTCACGCACCCGCAGCTTCGGTGACTAGCTTGAGCCCCGTTACATTGTCCGCGCTCGAACACTTGACCAGTGAGCTGTTACGCACTCTTTCAAGGGTGGCTGCCTCTAAGCCAACCTCCTGGTTGTCTATGCACTCGAACATCGTTTCCCACTTAGCTAGTACTTTGGGACCTTAGCTGGCGGTCTGGGTTGTTTCCCTTTCGACGCTGAAGCTTATCCCCCAGCGACTGACTCCCGGAGTAAACGTAATGGTCTTCGGAGTTTGCCTGAAGTCGGTAACCTGGTAGGGCCCCTAGTCCAAACAGTGCTCTACGGCCAAAACGCAATTTATCCGAGGCTATACCTAAATATATTTCGGAGAGAACCAGATATCACTGAGCTTGATTAGCCTTTCACTCCGACCCACAGGTCATCCGCCCAGTTTTCAACCTAGGTCGGTTCGGCCCTCCACGAGGTCTTACCCCCGCTTCAGCCTGCCCATGGGTAGCTCGCTCAGTTTCGGGTATACCGCCTACGACTATGTCGCCCTATTAGGACTCGCTTTCGCTACGGCTCCGCTCATCGCTTAACCTTGCCGCAGACGAGTAACTCGCCGGCTCGTTATGCAAAAAGCACGCGGTCACAGAACAAGTCTGCTCCCACCGCTTGTAGGCACGCGGTTTCAGGTACTATTTCACTCCCCTTCCGGGGTTCTTTTCACCTTTCCCTCACGGTACTTGTCCGCTATCGGTCACTAAGGAGTACTTAGCCTTGGAGGGTGGTCCCCCCAGGTTCAGTCCGCGTTTCACGGGCGCGGACTTACTCAGGAACGTCTGACGGAAGGCCATGCAGTTTCGTCTACGGGACGGTTGCCCTCTATGGTGCGTGGTTCCACACGCTTCGACTACCACATGACTTTGTAACTTCCGCCGAGCTGGCCACAGCTCGGAACAAACGCCCTACAACCCCTGCTACGCAACGCGTGGCCGCTTACACGCAGCAAGTTTGGGCTGATCCCTTTTCGCTCGCCACTACTCAGGGAGTCTCGGTTGATTTACTTTCCTCGGGGTACTGAGATGTTTCACTTCCCCCGCTTGTCCTCCGCCGGCCTATGTATTCAGCCGGGGATAACGCCGCATTACCAGCGCTGGGTTTCCCCATTCGGGAATCCACGGGTCAAAGGCTATTCAGCGCCTAACCGTGGCTTATCGCAGCCGTTCACGCCCTTCTTCGACTCTTAGTGCCAAGGCATCCACCATGTGCCCTTACTATCTTGACGGTGATCTGGTCCCAAGTGACGTTCCCACCCTCCTGACGGAGTGCGGTTCGATCACAGAGGACCCGGTGATACCCGTTTTTCAGCCGCCGCTTATCGATGGCGGCTGATTGTGGCTTCTGTGCAGTTTTCAAGGACCGTGGAGAGGCGATAACGCCGGCCTGCGTAGGGCATGTGCGGAAGCGCTCTTATCAGCGCGACTGCGCCGTCCACAGGCGGACGCCGGTCTCTCAAAACTCAACAGCATGCTGGCGGTTGTTGATCGCCGTCCTCCCGCCCGCCTCCGAGTAGGACGGAGCTGGACGGTTGAGACGGCGCGTGCCACAAAGGGCACTGGCCAGCCAGGTTCGGTCGACATGCTAGGCCCGGTCTGCTCTGTCACCGTCCGACTCCCGGGACCCGAGGGTCCCTTCGATCGAACGGCCGCGTGGACCGGGGCACAGTATGTGCTCCCTAGAAAGGAGGTGATCCAGCCGCAGCTTCCGCTACGGCTACCTTGTTACGACTTCACCCCAGTCACGAGCCCCACCTTCGACGGCTCCCTCCCTTGCGGGTTAGGCCACCGGCTTCGGGTGTTGCTCACTCCCGTGGTGTGACGGGCGGTGTGTACAAGGCCCGGGAACGTATTCACCGCGGCAATGCTGATCCGCGATTACTAGCAACTCCGCCTTCATGCAGGCGAGTTTCAGCCTGCAATCCGAACCGAGACGCACTTTAAGGGATTCGCTCCACCTCGCGGTATCGCAGCCCTCTGTATGCGCCAATGTAGCACGTGTGTAGCCCTGGACATAAGGGGCATGATGACTTGACGTCATCCCCACCTTCCTCCGGTTTGTCACCGGCAGTCTCGCATGAGTCCCCAACTAAATGCTGGCAACATGCGACGGGGGTTGCGCTCGTTGCGGGACTTAACCCAACATCTCACGACACGAGCTGACGACAGCCATGCACCACCTGTGAAAGTGCTCCGAAGAGAGGACGTGTTTCCACGCCGGTCACTCACATGTCAAGCCCAGGTAAGGTTCTTCGCGTCGCGTCGAATTAAACCACATGCTCCGCTGCTTGTGCGGGCCCCCGTCAATTCCTTTGAGTTTTAGCCTTGCGGCCGTACTCCCCAGGCGGGCAACTTAATGCGTTAGCTTCGACACGGGGGGAGTCGACACCCCCCACATCTAGTTGCCATCGTTTACAGCGTGGACTACCAGGGTATCTAATCCTGTTTGCTCCCCACGCTTTCGCGTCTCAGCGTCAGTCACGTCCCAGCGAGCTGCCTTCGCCATTGGTGTTCCTCCTGATATCTGCGCATTTCACCGCTACACCAGGAATTCCACTCGCCCCTTCCGGACTCTAGCCCGACAGTATCCACCGGCATTCCAGGGTTGAGCCCTGGACTTTCACAGCGGACTTGTCGGGCCGCCTACACGCTCTTTACGCCCAATAATTCCGGACAACGCTTGCACCCTACGTATTACCGCGGCTGCTGGCACGTAGTTAGCCGGTGCTTCTTGTGAAGGTACCGTCACTCCGGCCGGCTATTCACCGGCGAAGCTTCGTCCCAACTGAAAGGGGTTTACAACCCGAAAGCCTTCTTCCCCCACGCGGCGTTGCTGCGTCACGCTTTCGCGCATTGCGCAAGATTCCCCACTGCTGCCTCCCGTAGGAGTCTGGGCCGTGTCTCAGTCCCAGTGTGGCTGATCGTCCTCTCAGACCAGCTACCCATCGAAGCCTTGGTGAGCCGTTACCTCACCAACAAGCTAATGGGCCGCGGGCTCATCTCGATGCGGAGGCCGAAGCTTCCTTTCCCCTTGCGGGCACATCCGGTATTAGCCCGAGTTTCCTCGGGTTGTCCCGGTCATCGAGGCAGATAACCCACGTGTTACTCACCCGTTCGCGGCTCTGCCCCAGGGCAAGCCCTGGTTCGTCGCTCCACTTGCATGTGTTAAGCACGCCGCCAGCGTTCGTCCTGAGCCAGGATCAAACTCTCCGTGAAGAACTTCACGAAAAGCTGTCATGGAGTTGCCGATCTTCGCCAATCGCAAAACGACCAACGGACACCGGACGGTCGAAGCTCCATACACCGTGAGCCTCGAACCATGACGGGGTACTTCTCCTACTTGACTCTTTGTCCGTCGCTAGACACGTACGCGTAAACGCACGGCCCGACGACGGGTCGAACCTGGACGCACACCACGATCGAAATCGATCGTAGATGCGCATGCTGTTGAGTTTTCAAAGACCGTCGATACCTCTCTTGAGGGTCTCTCTTCGAGGAGTCCGATCCGACCCTGCGCCCTGGGGCACCTGCGGGCCGACGAAGAAGTATAGCGCTCCTGGGCCCTCAGCGTCAAATCGCCGGCCGCGCTCAGTCTACTCGGCTCGGCGCAGCCGCCGAAAGCGACGCTTGCCGACCTTCAGCACCTGCCCCTCCGCCCGCTCGGCCTCGACATCGTACTCGTCCGGGGCCAAGGCCTCTCCGCCGAGGGAGACCCCGCCCTGCTCGATCAGGCGGCGCGCCTGCGAGCGCGAGACGCCGAATGCCGTGGCCATCACCTCGGGCAAATGGACCCTGCCGCCGTCGTTTCGGAAGCGGGCCTCCTCGACCTCCTCGGGATCGCGTGCTCAATGAACACCCTGTCGAAGTCCCGCTCGGCTTGCTCGGCATCCGCTGGCGAGTACAGCCGATCAACCAGCTCCCGTGCGAGCACGCGCTTGGCGTCGCGCGGCGAGCTCTCCCCCGCCGCGGGGGGATCGCGGTGCAGCAGCAGCCTGTAGTACTCGCCCATCGCCTCGTCGGGGATGCTGAGCGTCTTGCCGTACATCTCACCGGGCGGGTCAGTGATCCCGATCTGGTTGCCCAGCGACTTGGACATCTTCTGATGCCCATCGACGCCCACAAGCAGCGGCATCGTCAAGATCGCCTGCCCGACCTGCCCGTAGGCGCGCTGTATGTCGCGTCCCAGCAGCAGGTTGAACTTCTGATCGGTGCCCCCCAACTCTACGTCGGCTTCGATGGCCACAGAGTCGTAGCCCTGCAGCAGCGGATACATCAGCTCGAGCATCGAGATCGGTTGCTGAGCCGCCCAGCGCTTGGCGAAGTCGTCGCGCTCCAGCAGCTGGGCCACAGTGGTCGTACGCGTCAGCGCCAGCAGATCGACCTCCGCCAGCCACTCGCTGTTGCGCCGAACCTCCAGCCGCTCGGAATCGAGAATCCGCAAGGCCTGCTCTTGAAAGGTCGCCGCGTTGGCCTCGATTTCCTTCGCGGAGAGCATCGGGCGCAGCGTCGAGCGCCCCGAAGGATCTCCGACACGGGCGGTGTAGTCACCGATGATCAGCACCACCACGTGCCCGGCGTCCTGGAACTCGCGCAGCTTGCCAAGTACGACGGCATGTCCCAGATGGATGTCGGGCGCCGTCGGGTCGATCCCGAGCTTCACGCGCAACCCCCTACCTTCCTTCCGCGCGTCTTCGATCACCTGTGGCAATGCGTTTTGCGGAAGGCTGTCGACCGCGTTGGCGGCTAATCGCGCGGCCTGCTCGGCGGTCTCGTCGGCGACGTCGGACATCGAGTCCATGCTATTGCGCGACGCGACCGAAGAACCGGCTGCGCCGCCGGACCCCGCTCGACCCTCGACCACCCCAACCGCACATCCCCTCCGGGAAAGGCTCTAAGCTCTCGAACCTGTGCCCGTGGAGCTAGCCGCATCGCCCACCGGCGGCCGGCCGCGCCTGAAGAAGCTTCGCTTCCTCCTGATCTTCCTGGCGGTCATGCTGCTCGGCCTGGTCTCGTTCGTGTTCGGCATGTTCATGGCCGTCGCCTCCGACCTGCCCTCGCTGGACAACCGCGCGGAGTACAACAACGCGCGCAACTCGGTGCTGCTCGACGACCTCGGCCGCCCGCTGGGGGTGCTGAGCCGCCAGAACCAGATCCTCTTGACCCCCAGTCAGATCCCGCAGATCGTCAAGGACGCGGTGATCTCGATCGAGGACAAGCGCTTTCGCAGCAACAGCGGCATCGACATCCGCGGCATCGCGCGCGCCTTCGTCCAGGACATCCTGCACCAGGGCACGGTCCAGGGCGCCTCCACGATCGAGCAGCAGTTCGTCAAGAACGCGCTGCAGGCGCAGTCGCACCGCACGATCTTCGAGAAGCTGCGCGAGGCGGCGCTCGCCTACCAGCTGGCCCACAAGTGGTCGAAGGAAAAGATCATCACCGAGTACCTCAACACGATCTATTTCGGCAACGGCGCCTACGGCATCGAGTCCGCGGCGCGCACCTACTTCGGCCAGGACGTCAACCACCTCGGCTGCGGCACGCTCAAGCACCCGCTGTGCGTGCAGCGAGCTCGAGCCTGCCGAAGCGGCGCTGCTGGCAGGCATCATCCAGTCTCCCTCTGTCTACAACCCCGTGACCGAGCCGGCGGCCGCCCGCGCACGTCGCGACGTGGTCCTCCAGCAGATGCTCGAACAGGGCTATCTGACGAAGGGCGAGTACGAAGAAAGCGTCGCCCAGTCGCTGCCAGCGCCGAAGGACATCCAGCTCCCCCATCAGACCTTCGTGGAAGGGATCGACGTCGGCTACTTCGCCAGCTGGGTCACCCAGCAGGTGATCGAACGCTACGGCGCCACGCGCGCCTTCGACGGCGGCCTGCAGGTCCGCACGACGCTCGACCTCGACATGCAGCGCGCCGCCGAACAGCGCGGTCGACGGCTACCTGCCCGGCCCCGAAGGCCCGACGGCGGCGCTCGTGGCGATCGAAAACTCGACGGGCGAGGTGCGCGCGATGGTGGGCGGGCGCAACTACAACGAAACGCCCTTCAACCTCGCCACCCAGGGCGAGCGCCAGCCGGGCTCGTCCTTCAAGGCGTTCGATCTGGCCGCGGCGCTCGGAGACGGCATCTCGCCCGGCTCGGTGTGGACCTCCAAGCAGAAGACCTTCTACGTGCACGGCCCTCATGGGACCGAAAAGTTCGTAGTCCACAACGACGAAGGCTCGTACACCGGCTCGAACTCGCTGACCGGCGCCACGGCCTACTCGGACAACTCGATCTACGCCGAAGTCGGCCTGAAGGTGGGTACCACCCACATCGCCGATCTGGCGCACCGCATGGGCATCACCACGCCGATCTCCACCAACCCGGCGATGACGATCGGCGGACTGAAGGTCGGCGTGACGCCGCTGGACATGGCCCACGCCTATGAGACGATCGCCCACGGCGGGCAATCGCGTCAGCGGCACGCTCGATCGCCGACTCCGCGCCGGTCGGCATCCAGGAAGTCAACGCCGGCAGCCGCACGCTCCCCGACGGACACCATCACGACGTCGAGCAGACCAAGCTCACGCGGGTGCTGCCGAGCGGGGTGTCCGAAACCGAGACCTCGATGCTCGAGACCGTGCTGCAGTACGGCACCGCCCGCGCGGCCGCGATCGGACAGTTCGCGGCGGGCAAGACCGGCACCACCTCCAACTTCGGCGACGCCTGGTTCGTGGGCTGGGACAAGAAGTACACCGTCGCTGTGTGGGTCGGCTACCCGAACAAGCTGATCCCGATGACGACCGACTTCGGCGGCAAGCCCGTGTTCGGCGGCACCTACCCGGCGCTGATCTGGCACGACTTCATGCTCGCGGCGATGGGCATCGAAAAGGAACGCGCCGCCCAGACGGCATTACGTGGCTCGAAGTCGAAGTCGGGCCCCACGCAGGAAGTGGGCGTCTCGACAGCGACCGGCACCACCGGAGAAGCCAGCGCGGCGGGAGCACCTGCCACACACTCACCCGTCACACCGTCGTCCAAGTCGACCGCGCCGCAGTCCTCCGCACCCCAGTCCTCGGCCCCGCAGTCCGCCGCGCCCCAGACGCCAGCTCCGGAACCGTCCACCCCGGCGCCGGCTGCCCCCGCCACGCCGACACCCGCCTCCCCGGCGCCCGTCGACAGGCGCCCCACCGCCCGCCAGCGGAGGAACCGCGGCTCCCGGCGGCTGAGATCCCAAGGACGTGCCCCCGACAGACGGCGATAAGCCGGCGTCGAGGAACCGTGGCCGGGGGCTAACGAGTCGCGGACTCGAGACGTGGAGGTTGTCCGCTGCGCAGAAGCGCCATGGCAGCTCGACGGCCTTGGTGATGCCGATGCGCCCACCGACGAGCACCGGGTGCGTGCGCCACTCGCCCTCGGGAGCAGCAATCGCGATCGGACCGCCAGATAGGTCGGAGTCGTTCTCGCTCAGCCCGATGCCGAGCGCCTGCGTGAGCTTGCCGGGCCCCGAGCAAAGGTCCCGCTCGCGCTCGGTGCCGCGCCGCTCACGCATCAGCTCCAGCCCCCGCAGCGGCTGGAGCGCGCGGATCAGCACAGCTGCGCCGACTCCCTGCGGCTCGCATACGGCGTTCAGCAGCGCATGGATGCCGTAGGAGCGGTACACGTACGCCCGGCCCGGCGCGCCGAAGAGGGTCCGCGTGCGCGGCGTAAGCCCGACGAACGCGTGGCAGGCCGGCTCGCTCTCGTGGTAGGCCTCGGTCTCGACGATCACCCCGGCCGTAGCGCCGTGGGCTAACCGTGCAGCCGATCAGCTCGCGTGCGACCTCGAGCACCGGGCGGTCGTAGAAGTCGACCCCGAGCGGCGGCGATGGCGAGGCCATCTCAGTCACCGGCCCGGTGCGCTCCCCGCCGGCGGCTGCAGCCGCCGAGCCCAATCCGCGCCTCAAGCTTCCCGGGCGAGCACGCCCCGCGCCAACTCGATCTGCTCGCGCACGCGCGCCGACGCGGTGCCGCCCTCGGAGACCTTGGACTCAAGCCACGAACCCTGTGCGAGCGCCGCGTAGTACTGCTCGCTGCACCCCGCCAGCGCCTCGCTGTGCTCGGCGAGCTCCGCGGGCGTGAGCTCGGAGAGCGTGCGCCCGCCGTCCACCGCAGTGCGCACGAGCGCGGCGACGATGCCGTGCGCCTCGCGGAAGGGCACCCCGCAGCCGCTGACGAGCAGATCGGCGATGTCGGTGGCGGCCAGCATCTCGTCCGAGGCGGCCTGCGCGAGACGCTCGCGCCGAAAGACGACGCCCGCGATCATGCCGCGCGCGGCGGCGAGAGCGAGCTCGATCGTGTCGACAGTGTCGAACAGGTGCTCCTTGTCCTCCTGCAGATCCTTGTTGTAGGTCAGCGGCAGCGCGTGTAGCACACCGTGCAGCGCGGCGAGATGGGCCACGACACGGGGGGCCTTCGCGCGCAGCAGCTCGGCGGCGTCGGGGTTCTTCTTCTGGGGCATGATCGAGGAGCCCGAGCTCCAGGCGTCGGGCAGCTCGCAGAAGCCGAACTCCTCGCTGCTCCACAGCACGAGCTCGGCGCCCAGACGCGAGAGGTGAGTCGCGCACGTGGCGGCCGCGCCGAGGTAGTCGAGCACGAAGTCCCGGCCGGATACGGCGTCGATCGAGTTGGGGTGCGACCTCCGCGAAGCCCAGCTCGCGCGCCACCGCGCCGCGGTCGGTGTCGAAGTTGACCCCCGCCAGCGCGCCGGCGCCGAGCGGCAGCCGCGAAGCCTCGCGCTCGGCGAAGGCGAAGGCGCGAGCGATCGCGCGAGAGCATCCAGAAGTAGGCGAGCAGGTGATGGCCGAGATAAACCGGCTGGGCGCGCTGCAGGTGGGTGTAGCCGGGCATCGGCCAGTCCAGATGCTCTTCGGCGCGCCTCAGCAGGACCTCCATCAGGCCCTCCACAGCGACCGCGCGACGCCCGCGCGCTCGCGCGTGTAGAGCGCCAGGTCGGTCACGACCTGGTCGTTGCGCGAGCGCGCGGTGTGGAGCTTGCCGCCCACCGCCCCGACGATCTCGGTCAGGCGCCGCTCGATGGCCATGTGGATGTCTTCGTCTTCTTCGAGTAGTCGGAAACATCCATCGCTCAACTCGTGCTCCACCTGTCCGAGGCCCGCGAGCAGCTCGTCTCGGTCCCGCGTCGAGATGATTCCTCGCTCGGCGAGCATGCGCGCATGCGCGCGCGAGCCGGCGAGATCCTGAGGCCACAGACGCATATCGAAGCCGACCGAAGTGTTCAGACGACGGAAGTCGGCGTGCTGGGGCTCGTGGAAGCGGGACACGAGGGCGTGAGTCTAGGGCCTGAGGCAGATCCTCTACCGCCCATCCCGTGAGCGACCGCCTCACAAAGCCGGCCCCAGCTTCGCGGCTATCGCCGTTCACGGCCGCTGATCTCGGCTTCACGGCTATCGCGGTTCACGGCCGCTGACCGCCCGCCTCGTATGCAGCCGCAAGCGACCGGGCGCTCGCCTGCCGGAGTACCCGCCCCGCAACAGCCCCGTTCGAGTTGGTAAAAACCCCTAGGGGGAGCGCGCTCCCTGGAATCAGCCTCCTCCCGCTGGTAGGCTGGCGATTCCTTTTCCATCCATCTGACTCAGGGTAGGAGTTACGATATGTCACAGACGGCTCGGCGCTCTCCACAGACGGCCCGTCGCCCTCTGGAGAGCCCCAATCTATTTCCGCATATGAATTCCAGACTGCCGCGCGGGCCGCATTCGCTCTCGCGCGAGCAGGTGGCGGCCAACCAGCGCATGCGCATCGGCATGGCGATGCTCGAAACGATCGGCGAGAAGGGCTATGTGGCGAGCACCGTCTCGGAGGTCGTCGGGCGCGCGGGCGTGTCGCGCAAGGCCTTCTATCAGCACTTCACCAACAAGGAAGAGTGCTTCCTCGCCACCTACGACGCGATCGTCGAGGAGGGCAGGCGCAGGGTTGCGCGCACCCTCTCCGAAGCCCGTGCGGGCGCCGATCGCACGGAGACGGCGATCCGCGCACTGTTCATGGCGGCGGTCGAAAACCGCGACGCGCTGCGCCTGGCGATGACCGAGATCACGGCCGTCGGGCCCGGCGGGTATCGAGCGCCGCGAGACGGCGATCGCCGCATATGGAAAGCTGATCCGCGACAGCCTCGCGCCGGCAGGCAGGGCGGGCGCACGGCAGCCGCGCGGCGATGTCCGACACGACCGTGCGGGCGGTGGTGGGCGGCCTCAACCGGGTGCTGGTCGCCTGCCTGCACAGCGGGCGGGGCGCGAAGCCGCTGGAGCTCGTGCCGGACCTGGCACGCTGGGCGACCGTGTATCACCCGCTGCCGAAATCGCTGCAGGCGAGCATGACCGGGAGCCGCGCCAAGCGAGCAGCACCGGGCCCCTCGGTGGGCGGACGCTCGCCTGGCGGCAGAGCGCCGGGCACGCTCTCGCCCCGGGTGCCCGGTGGATCGACGGCGCACCGCGCACGGCGCCTCGCGCGGCTTCGTCGTGCACAACCAGCGCGAGCGAATCCTCGACGCCGTCACCAACCTGACGGCGGCCAACGGCTACGGATCGCTGACCGTCGAAGACATCGCGAGCGAGGCGGCGATCTCGCTGCAGGCCTTCTACGAGCACTTCGAAAGCAAGGAGGACGCCTTCCTCGTGGCCTACGAGCTGGGCCACACCAAGGGCCTGGACATCGTCGAACGGGCATTCGCCACGGCACCCGACTGGCGCACGGGCGTCAGGGAAGGCATCTACAGCCTGACCGAGTATCTCGCCTCCGAGCCGTCCTTCGCGAGCCTCGCGCTGATGGGCACCACCGTGGCCACGCCGCGCGCGATCAAGCTCTCCGACAGAGGCGTGAGCTCCTACGCCCAGCTGCTGGCCCCCGGTTACGAGGAAATGCCCAAGAGCAAGCGTCCGCCGGCGATCGCCATCGACGCAATCGCCGGAGGGCTGCAGGAGGTGTTCCTGCACTACGCCGCCCGCGGGCGCCTCCAGGAGCTCCCCGAGCTGACGCCCGACGCGACCTACATCGCGCTGGCGCCGTTCGTCGGAGCGGAGGAGGCCGCGCGCGTGGCCTGCGCACCGGTGCACGACTGAAGCGCTGAAGGCGGCTGACGACCCTCGCAGGCGACTAGGACCCTCAAGGCGACCTAGGCCCTGAAGGCGATCAGGGCCTGCGGCTAGCCGAGCCGGATCCTCGGAGCGCATGCGCCACGCGCTCCACTTGCCCCTCCTCCATGCCGGGAAGAAGGGCAGCGCCAGCGAACGGGCCGCGACGTCCTCGCATACCGGGAACTCGCCCGGGCGGTGGCCGAAGCGCTCGCGGTAGAAGCTCATCAGGTGGATCGCCGGCAGGTAGGGCTTGCTCTGGATGCCCTCCGCCGCCAGCGCGCGTACGACCCCGTCCCGATCCACGCCGCGCGGCAGCTGCACGACGAACACGAACCACCCGCGCCGGTCGCCGTCGCGGTCGGGACACGGCAGCTCCAGGCCCTCGACGTCGGCGAGCGCTTCGCGGTAGCGCTCGGCCACGAGCGCGCGCGCGGCGAGCATCTCCCCCAGACGCTCCAGCTGCGCCAGCCCGAGCGCGCAGGCGATGTCCGAGAGGCGGTAGTTGAACCCCAGCCGGTCGTGGTCGAGCCAGCCCATGTCGGGCGCGCGGCCCTGGTTGCGCTCGGAGTCGATCCGCTCCTTCAGCGCGGGGTCGCCCAGCGTGACCATCCCGCCCTCGCCGGTGGTGAGCTGCTTGTTGGCGTAGAACCCGAACACCGCCGGGTGCCCGCGCCCGCCGACCGGCGTGCCGTCGGCGTGCACGGCGCCGAGCGCCTCGCAGGCGTCCTCGACGAGCCCCAGGCCGTGCCGCTGCGCGAGCGCCTCGAAGGCGGGCAGCGCGGCGGGGTAGCCGAAGATGTGCACCGGCAGCAGCGCGCGCGTGCGCTCGGTGACCGCGGCGGCGGCGGCCTGCGGGTCGAGGTTGAGCGTAACGGGGTCGATGTCCGCGAACACCGGCCGCGCGCCCTCGTACAGCGCCACGTTGGCCGAGGCGACGAACGAGAAGGGGCTCGTGAGACCTCATCGCCGCGCTGCACGCCCACGGCGCGCAGCGCGAGGTGCAGGCCCGCCGTGCCGCTGGACACCGCGCACGCCAGCGGTGCGCCCACGTGCGCTGCGAACGCCCGCTCGAACTCCCCCACGCGCGGGCCGAGCGAGAGCTGGCCGGAGCGCAGCACCTCGAGCACGGCCTGCTCCTCGGCCTCGCCCAGGACGGGCCGCGCGAGCGGGATGGTCGCGCCCAGGCGCCTGCTCACGCGGGCTGCCTTCAGCATCCAAACAGCTCCGCTCGGCGGCCGTGCGCCTCACGCCGAGCTTCGCCCGACCGCTCAGCCGCTGCGCTCCGGCTGAGCCCGGCGCGTGCATGCCGTACTCCAGCGAATCCACGAGCGCGTCCCAGGAGGCCGCGATCACGTTCTCGGACACGCCGATCGTGCCCCACACGCGCTGGCCGTCGGAGGCGTCGATCAGCACGCGCGTGACGGCGCCGGTGCCCTTCGTCTCGTCGAGGATGCGCACCTTGAAGTTGACGAGGTCGATGTCGCGCAGGTGCGGGTGGATCTCGCCGATCGCCTCGCGCAGCGCCTTGTCGAGCGCGTTGACGGGGCCGTTGCCCATCGCGGTGCGGATGTACTGCTCCTCCTCGCCGCCCGCCGCCGGCGGGAGCCAGATCTTGATCGTGGCCTCGGTCTCGACCTGGCCGTCGGCGCGCTTCTCGACGAGCACGCGCCAGGACTCCAGGCGAAACAGCGGCTCATACGCGCCGGACTCGCGGAGCATCAAGCAGCTCGAACGAGCCGTCGGCCGCCTCGAACTGAAAGCCCTCGTGCTCGAGCGCCTTGACGCGCTCGACCGTGCGCGCCGCCGCGGCGTCGTCCAGCTCGATGCCCGCCTCGCGCGCCTTCTCCAGCACCGTGGCCCGCCCGGCCAGCTCGGAGATGAGGATGTCGCGCTGGTTGCCCACCAGCTCGGGGTCGGTGTGCTCGAAGGCCTCGGGGTCGGCCTGCACGCCGGCGGCGTGCATGCCGGCCTTGTGCGCGAAGGCGTGCTTGCCCACGTAGGGCTGCGCCGGGTCGGGCGCGCGGTTGAGCAGCTCATCGACGAAGTGCGCGGTCGCGGTGAGGCGCGCCAGGCCCTCGGGCGGGAGCACCTCGATGCCCATCTTCAGCTGCAGGTCGGCGACGATCGTGATCAGGTTGGCGTTGCCGGTGCGCTCGCCGATGCCGTTGACCGTGCCCTGCACCTGCGTGGCGCCGGCCTCGACGGCGACGAGCGTGTTGGCGACGGCGCAGCCGGAGTCGTCGTGCACGTGGATGCCGAGCGCCACGTCGGGCAGCGTCGCGCGCACGTCGGCGACGACCTCGCGCACGCGCGTGGGCAGCGAGCCGCCGTTGGTGTCGCACAGCACCACGCGCTCGGCGCCCGCGGCGGCGGCGGCGCGCAGCGTCTCCAGCGCATAGGCGCGGTCGAGCGCGAAGCCGTCGAAGAAGTGCTCGGCGTCGAACAGCACGCGCTTGCCCTGCGCCACCAGGAAGGCGATCGAGTCGCCGATCATCGCAGGTTCTCCTGCGGGCGAGACGCGCACGACCTTCTCGACGTGCAGCAGCGAGGACTTGCCTACGAGCGTGCAAGCGGCGCGAAGCAGTCGGCGAGCACGCGCAGCCCCTCATCCTGCTCGGCGGTGCTGTCGCGGCGGCGGGTCATGCCGAAGGCGACGATCTCCGACGTCTGTCAGGTGCTCCTCGGCAAGCAGCTCGAACAGCTCGCTGCTCCTTGGGGTTGGAGGAGGGAAAGCCGGCCTCGATCATGTGGATGCCGAGGTCGTCCAGCGCGTGCACGACGCGCAGCTTCTCCTCGGCCGTAAGCGTCATGCCGCCGCCGCCCATGCCGTCGCGCAGGGTGGCGTCGTAGAGCTGAACGGCGCTCATCAGCCCGCCGGTGTGGGGGCACTCGGCGGTGAGACCGGCGACCCGTGGCCGAGTCGGCGCCCGCCGAGGAACCAGCAGCGGAACGGTTCGCCGAGGCCGTTCGCGGACCCTGCGCGGCCGCTTCGCCCGTGGGGGTCGTCGAGCGCCGGCGCCTGCACCACGTCGAGCCACTCGCGGTAGCGCTCGCTGCGCCCGTGCACGGCGTCGTCAAAGGCGGCCTGCAGCACGCGCGTGATCTCGCCCGGCCGGCCAGTGCCGATCGTGTGGTCGTCGATCTCCCGCACGGGCACCAGCTCGGCGGCGGTGCCGGACAGGAAGACCTCGTCCGCCAGATACATCTCCGCACGCGCGACGTTGCGCTCGACCACGGTGTAGCCGAGGTCCTGAGGCGATCTGGATCATCGAGCGGCGCGTGATGCCGTCGAGGATCGAGTTGTGCTGGCCGGGCGTGGCGATCTCGCCGTCGCGCACCACGTAGATGTTCTCGCCGGTGCCCTCGCACACGTGGCCGTGGTCGTCGAGCAGGATCGCCTCCTGGTAGCCGGCCTTCAGCGACTCGACCTTGGCGAGCACGCTGTTCAGGTACTGGCCGGAGGCCTTGGCGTGCGGGATCAGCGAGTCGGGCGAGATCCGCCGCCACGAGGAGACCTTCGCGCGCACGCCGTTGCGCACGCCCTCCTCGCCGAGGTAGGAGCCCCACTCCCAGCAGGCGATCGTCACGTCAACGGGGGCGTCGAGCGGGTTGAGGCCCATCTGGCCGTAGCCCGCGGTTGACGATCGGGCGGATGTAGCAGGAGCGCAGGCCGTTGCGGGCGACGAGCTCAAGCGTCGCCGCGCGCAGCTCCTCCACCGAGTAGGGCACTGGCATGTAGTAGAGGTCCGCGGAGCGATGCAGCCGCTCCAGGTGCTCGACGTTGCGGAACACCGCGGGGCCGAGCTCGGTGTCATAGCAGCGCATCGAGTCGAACACGCCCGTGCCGTAGTGCAGGCCGTGCGTCAAGACGTGGACCTTGGCGTCCTCCCAGGCGACGAAACTGCCGTTCATCCAGATGAGGTCGGTGGGGTCCACGTTCATCTGCTCCTTTTCATCCGCTCCCTTACGATCCCTTCAAGCCTTCTGAGGCGATGCCTGCACCTCAGAGGTGTGCGAGCACAGCCCGCGTGGCCTGCTCCGTGCCCGCGTCGCCCCCCAGGTCGGGGGTGCGCAGGCCCTCTGCAAGCGCGCGGTCAACAGCCGATTCTACCGCCGCGGCCTCGCTTGCCAAACCCAGCCCGTGGCGCAGCAGCAGCGCCGCGGACAGGAACATCGCCAGCGGATTGGCGATGCCCTGCCCGGCGATGTCCGGCGCGGAGCCGTGCACGGGCTCGAACAGGCCCGGTACGTTGCCGTCGACGGCGAGTCGCCGGCAGCGGCGCCCGCCGAGGCGCGTCGCCCAGCGAGGCGCTCGGGAGCATGCCGATCGAGCCGGTGATCATGGCGGCCTCGTCGGAGAGGATGTCGCCGAACATGTTCTCGGTCAGGATCGTGTCGAAGTGGCGTCGGCGCGGCGACCAGCTGCATCGCGGCGTTGTCCACGAGCAGGTGCTCCAGCTCGATGTGGGGGAACTCGCGCGCGTGCACTTCGCACGACGACCTCGACGCCACAGGCGCGAGGTCTCCAGCACGTTGGCCTTGTCCACGCTCGACACCTTCGTGCGCGCCGCGCGCGAATGCGGTGCGCGCGATGCGCTCGATCTCGGCGACCGTGTAGGCGCACAGGTCGGAGGCCATCGTCCTCGGTGCGCTGCTTCTCGCCGAAGTAGATGCCGCCCGTGAGCTCGCGCACGACCAGCAGGTCGGTGCCCTCGATACGCTCGCGCCGCAGGGGCGAGGCTTCATACAGCGCGGGCAGCGGGCGGACCGGGCGCAGGTTCGCGTACAAGCCCGAGACCCTTGCGCAGCCCGAGCAGCCCCTGCTCGGGGCGCGGGGCGTGCGGGTCGGTGGTGTCCCACTTCGGGCCGCCCACCGCCGCCAGCAGCACGGCGTCTGCCTTGCGGCAGGCCGCGAGCGTGTCGTCGGTGAGCGCAATCCCGTGCAGCGTCGATCGAGGCCCCGCCGAAGGGGTGCTCCTCGAACTCGAACTCGCCCACCGCGCGCAGCAGCTCAAGCGCGGGCGCCATGATCTCCGGGCCGATGCCGTCGCCGGGCAGGGTGACTATGTGGTGGTGCTCACGGTGTGCCGCTGGTGGTTCGAAGGGCCAGCCCGCGAAGCGGCGCACAGCGCTACGTGGTCCGCGCAGGTCTCACAAAGCGTCGTCACCGGTCCTGAGCGCTCGCGCTCGCTCTCGAAGGCGACGATCGCCCGACGCCTGCCCGAGCGTCACGCCGATGTCGTCCAGCCCCGCGAGCAGCCGCCGGCGGATCTCGTGGTCGATCTCAAACGCGCACTTCGCGCCCCTCGAAGCGCACCTCCTGCTGCCTCCAGGTCGACTTCGCCCGCTCCCGCCGTGGCCAGCGCGTGGCAGTCCTCCTCGCACAGCACCACCGGCAGGAGGCCGATCTTGGTGCAGTTGGAGTAGAAGATGTCCGCGAAGCTGGGCGCCACGATCGCCTGAAAGCCATAGTCCTGCAAGCCCCAGGGAGCGTGCTCGCGCGAGGAGCCGCAGCCGAAGTTCTCGCCGGCGACGAGGATCGGGTTGGCGGGCAGGCTCCAGCCGGGCTCCTTGGCCCAGTCGTAGAACAGGAACTCCCCGAACCCGGTGCGCTCGACCCGCTTCAGGAACTGCTTGGGCATGATCTGGTCGGTGTCAACGTTGGAGCGGTCCAGGTGGGTGACATTGCCGACGATCTCTTTGATGGGATGCATTGGATTTCCTGGTCACGTCCGCGGGGCATCCAGCCCCGCGTTTGATGGGGCGGGCGACTTCGTGTCGCCCGTAACCGCCGGGCTGCGCCCGGCTCCTTTGGATGTGCAGGCCACTGCCGTCAAGTCCAATCCCTGATGTCGGTGAAGTGACCCTCGATGGCAGCGGCGGCAGCCATCTGCGGTGAAACCAGATGCGTACGCCCACCCCGCCCCTGGCGCCCCTCGAAGTTGCGGTTCGAGGTCGAAGCGCAGCGCTCGCCGGGCGCGAGGATGTCGGGGTTCATGCCCAGGCACATCGAGCAGCCGGCGACGCGCCAGTCGAAGCCGGCCTCGCGAAACACGCGGTCCAGCCCCTCGGCCTCGGCCTGCGCCTTGACCTGCTGGGAGCCGGGCACGACCATCGCGTTGACGCTCGCGGCCACCTTGCGTCCGGCGATGACCTCGGCGGCGGCGCGCAGGTCGCCGATGCGCGAGTTGGTGCACGAGCCGATGAACACGCGGTCGATGGCGATATCAGAGATGGGCGTGCCGGGCTCCAGCGCCATATATGTCAAAGCGCGCTCGGCCGCCTCGCGGTCGGCGGGCGAGTCGAAGTCCTCGGGCGAGGGCACGCTGTCGGTGACCGAGAGCACCATGTCGGGCGTCGTGCCCCACGTCACCTGCGGCGTAATCGCAGAGGCGTCGACCTCGACCTCCAGATCGTAAGCCGAGCCCTCCTCGGAGGGCAGCGCGCGCCAGCCTTCGACGGCTGCCTGCAGCGCCTCCCCGCGCGGGAAGCCGGGCCGCTCGCGTTCCTCAAACCACGCGAAGGTGCTGTCGTCGGGCGCGATCATCCCCGCGCGCCCGCCGGCCTCGATAGTCATGTTGCAGACGGTCATGCGACCCTCCATCGAGAGCGCCTGGATCGCGGGACCGGCGAACTCGACCACGTGGCCGGTGGCCCCGCCAACGCCGATCTGGCCGATCGTAGCCGAGGATCAGATCCTTGGCTGTCACCCCAAACCCCAGCGCGCCGCTGTAGTGAATGCGCATCGAGCGCGGGCGGTGCTGGACCATGCACTGCGTCGCGAGCACGTGCTCGACCTCACTCGTGCCGATGCCGAACGCCAGCGCGCCAAAGGCGCCGTGCGTGGCGGTGTGTGAATCGCCGCACACGATCGTCATGCCGGGCTGCGTGACCCCGAGCTCGGGCCCGATCACGTGCACGATCCCCTGGCGATCGGAGCCCAGTGAATAAACGGGCACGCCGAACTCCTCACAGTTACGCTCAAGCGTCTGCACCTGCACGCGCGAGAGCTCGTCCTTGATGCGCGCGGCGACGGGCGTGCCGTCGGTGGGCGTGTTGTGATCGGCGGTCGCCAGCGTGCGGTCGGGGCGGCGCACCTTGCGACCGGCCAGGCGCAGGCCGTCGAAAGCCTGCGGGCTCGTCACCTCGTGCACCAAGTGCAGGTCGATGTAGAGCAGTCCAGGCGCGACCTCGTGGGACTCCCAGATCTTCTCGAATAGTGTCTTGGGCATCGTGGTTCCTTTGTCTTTTATTGGAGGAGGACGGGTGGGTGGGCCTAAGCAATGGTCCGACGGGGCCGCGTAGTTACTGAACAACTCCATCTCAGCTCCGTCTCAATCCGGCGGAGACGACGGCCAGCAGGCTCGCGTCTTCTGTGCCGGGGTTCTCAAAATGGTGTGGCAGATCCGCGTCGAAAGTGACACAGTCACCAGTGTGCAAGTCATAGCGCTGTCCGTCGCAGACGAGCACGACACCACCCTGCTCGACGAGCGCCGTCTCACGGCTGCCCGGCTCGTGCATCGGCGGGTCATCGGGTGCCCCAGTGGCGCCACCAGGGGCCAGCATGTGCCGCGATAGATCCGCGCGCTGCCCTGGCTGCCCAGAGGTGAGCACCTCGAAGCGGTGCCCCCGCCGCGCGTTGCCGCCGCGCTGGCGCTGGTTGGCGTGGACGATCGTCACCGCGCCGTCCTCGTCCAGGCGCAGCAGCTGTGAGAGCCGCAGCTCCAGCCCCGCCGCGATGCGCGCGGCGACGGTCAGCGTCGGGCTCGTATCACCCCGCTCGACCTGGGAGAGCATCGGCGCGCTGACCCCGCTGCGCGCGGCCAGGTCACGTAGCGACAGCGAGGACGCCTCGCGCAGCGCCCGCACACGCGCCCCAAGGACGACGGGGTCCAGCGGATCGGGGGCGGCGGTGTCGATTTCGACAGCTCCCTTCACGCGCGTGGCGTTGTCCACGCGCGGCGCTCCGCTACGGGTTGTCTGCTCCTTGACAGTCATCATACATGCGTACGTTATCACAGACGCCCGTTGCGGTGCAACCCGACCCTAACTCGCGCGGGCGCGGCGCCTGGGCGCGCTTTGGCTGGTAGCAAGGATCACCGAATCACCCGCCTTCAGCGCCCCCCTGATAACTTCGGTGATCTGCGCGCTGGTGAGGTTGCAGCTGCCTATCCAGGCCCGCTCGACGAGGGCGATGAAGTTCGTGTTGGTGAGGTAGCGAGAGACGTTGTCGTAAGTGAGGACGGTACCGCCCAGCGGTCCCAGCAACTGTTCGGAACTCACTAATTTGTCCCACAGACTCACTGGCAGGTACATACCCTCAGCCATCTCCAGCGAGAACGGATCGTCGACCTCGGGCTTGCAGAACTTCAAGAAACAGAAGTCCTCGCCCAGTCGGTGTGAACCCGGCTCCGCGGATGGGGTGGACAGGCCGGTGAGGGTGCGCATCCGTTCGAGCTCCTTCTCCAGCTGCTTGTCGGGCCGGTACTCCCAACCAACCCCCCCTTTACGCAAGCGCTTGTACTGCACCAGCACGTAGGCGTCGTAGTCGTGGACGTAGTAGATCAGGTCACAACCGAGACTCTTCTCGATCTTGCTTTGGTTGACGTTCAACACAGTCAGCGTCCGTCCCCGTTGCTCAAACCGAGTGGCGCCGATCAGGCCGCCTGACGGGGTCCCCGTGAAGTGATCCGGGTTGCTTGTGTGTTCGTCATGTCCC
This sequence comes from uncultured Solirubrobacterales bacterium, assembly GCA_963723045.1. Classification (GTDB taxonomy): domain Bacteria; phylum Actinomycetota; class Thermoleophilia; order Solirubrobacterales; family Solirubrobacteraceae; genus Palsa-744. The sequence continues at coordinate 446,992 of CAVROU010000002.1, forward strand.
GTTGATGGGATGAGAGGATGAATACGACCATGAAGCGGCATAGGCACACGCCGGAGCAGGCTGTTCGGAAGATCCGTGAGGGCGAGCGGCTGTTGAACGAGGGGCAGGATCTCGCCGAGGTGCTGCGGCATCTCGAGGTCACGGAGTCGACGTTCAATCGTTGGCGCGCGCAGTATGGCGGGATGAAGGCTGATGAAGCCAAGCGCCTGAAGCACTTGGAGGGTGAGAACCAGCGGTTGAAGAAGCTCGTCGCGGAGCAGGCGCTGGATATCGACATGCTCAAGGAGCTGGCGGAGGGAAACTTTTGACCCCGGGGCGCCGGCGTAGGGCCGTCGGTACCCTGCAGGAGCGCTTCGGGGTCTCAGAGCGCAGGGCGTGCCGTGTCGCGGGGCAACACCGCTCCACGCAACGCAAACAGCCACTGCCGCCACGCAGTGAGGATGAGCGTTTGGCGGGCCGGCTGCGGGAGATCGCGGGGGATCACCCGAGGTGGGGGTGGAAGACCGCGCACACGATCCTGCTGCGGGAGGGCTGGAGCATCAACCGCAAGCGGACCCGCCGGGTCTGGCGCCAGGAGGGGCTACGGCGGCCCGTGAAGACACGTAAGCGCCGCCGCCTTGGGACGGGGCAGACGGCGCGTCTACGGGCGAGCGGGCCGAACGAGGTGTGGGCCTTTGACTTCCAGTTCGATGAGACCTCTGACCGGCGCAGGATCAAGCTCTGCAACATCGTCGACGAGTACACCCGCGAGGCGTTGGCGATCAGGGTCGCGCGCAACTGCACCGCCGAGGACGTCATCACCATCCTCGAACAGCTCGTCGCCGATCGCGGCGCCCCCACCTACCTCCGGGCTGACAACGGCCCCGAGATGATCGCCTGGACGCTGCGGGACTACTGCCGCCTCACCGGAACCCGCACCGCCTATATCGAGCCCGGCAGCCCGTGGGAGAACCCATTCGTGGAGTCCTTCAACGGCCGCCTCCGCGACGAGCTGCTGAACATCGAAGAGTTCGCCTGCCTCACCGAGGCGAAGGTCATCATCGAGGACTGGCGCATCCAGTACAACACCTACAGGCCACACTCAGCCCTCGGCGGCCTCACACCCGCCGAATACGCAGGGAAAGAAACCAACCACAACCAACCAGACCACGCATAAACCCCGGACCACCAACAGGGACCCCTTCAGAGCAGCTACGCCATACCGTCGAGCGCTGGCACGAGCACGCTATCGAACTGGCCCGTCGCCAGAATCCGTGACAAATCTTTGACAAATGTCAAATTGTCCGATGCGTCCGATGTGTCCGTAAACCGGGATGGATAGGACGATCTGGTCGCTGGCGGACGTATATGGCGCGGGCGTCCAAGGTTGAGGGCCTTGTGGACTGTATGGTCCGTGGTGGTTCGAGTCCACTCGGGCGCATAGAAAAAGCCCTGGAAGCCAGGGCTTTTTCTCGTTAAGGGCTTCCCCGTCGCAGCGCAAGCCGTTGTCCGGTTTTGGGCCATGGCCCAGGGGAACAATTTGCCGAACATATAGAGACCCCGTCAGATGGGCGCACTGGCATAAGTCGAGTGTCGCTCGTCCCCTCTGCATGAGGAGACTTACGGCATCTGCGCCTGATACGTCGGCGTCCGGGATCGAATGGGCATTCGAGATCGTCACGCCGATTGCGGCGACCTCGCCTTCGGTTACCCGTGCGCCGATCGCGCCGAGAACCTTGGGTTGAGAGCCCGTCCGGCATCCGGCCCCCGGAGAGGGCATGGACGGCAGCTAGATATCGCCGAGCGCTCGGACGGCAAGCCTGCCATCCTGGGGCCACGACCGTGATCGGTCCCACCATCGAGGAGGCCACATGGGCTTTGATCAGTACCACGAGCCGGCACACGAGCTGCCCGCACGGACGCGCACGTTTGCGCGTATGTGCGCTTCGTTGACCGAGGAGGCCGAAGCGATCGGCTGGTACGAGCAGCGCCTCGCCGTCGAGAACGACGCAGAAGCGCTCGCGATCATGCGAGACGCACAGGGCGAGGAGTTCAAGCACTTCAGCATGGACCTCGAGTTTCTGTTGCGCCAAACACCGCTATGGCGCGAGATCGCGCGGGGGATCCTCTTCCAATCCGGCGATATCGTCCAGCACGGCGAGGAGTCAGAGGCGCGAGCCACCGGCGGTGGCGCCCCGGTGCAGGCGGGCGCGAGCGACGGGAGCTCGGGCTCGCTGGGAATCGGCGGCGAGGCTGGGAGCGTGCGCTGATGAGTCATCTCCTGCGCCCACACGCGCCGATCACGGACTCAGGCTGGGAGCTTCTGGATAGCGAGGCGAAGCAGCGACTGGCCCCCGCACTGGCGGCGCGTAGGCTGGTCGACTTCTCCGGTCCGCACGGCTGGGAGCACTCGGCCACCAACCTCGGACGCACCGAGCGGCTCGTCGCGCCTCCCCAGGAGGGCGTCTCGGCGCTGCGGCGTCGTGTGCTGGCGCTGGCCGAGCTGCGGGCCGATTTCACGGTCTCCCAGCGGGAGCTCGGCGACCTGGAGCGTGGCGCACGGGACGTGGATCTATCCTCGCTCGAGGACGCCGCGCATAAGCTGGCGCTCGCAGAGAACATCGCCATCTTCCACGGCTGGCCGGAGGCGGAGATCACCGGGATCCTCGACGCCTCACCATATGAACCGAGGCCACTCGGCGAGGACCCCGATCGCTACCCGCGCGCGGTCGCCGGCGCCGTCGAGCTGCTGCTGGGGAACGGCATCGGCGGGCCCTACGCCATGGCGCTCGGACGCGAGCAGTACCGGCGCGTCATCGAGACCGCCGAGCATGGCGGTCACCTGCTGCTCGACCATCTGCGCAAGATCCTCGACGGTCCGATCGTCTGGGCGCCCGGGCTCATCGGTGCGGTCGTGCTCAGCCAGCGCGGAGGCGACTTCATCCTCGACTGCGGACAGGACCTCGCCATCGGCTACCAGCGACACGACGACCAAGCCGTCCACCTCTACATCGAGGAGAGCTTCTCCTTCCTGGCAGCCAGCCCCGACGCCGCCGTAGCGCTCACGGCATGAGTGTCCTGCACGTAGCGGAGGTATACGGACGGACCGCGCTCGAGCCGCAATCGCGTGCGCTTCCAGGCGAACATGGACGACTTGGCAGCGATGAGCGCGAGCGACTCTGAGGACCCAGTCGCTTGGCCGGTGCTCAGTGCTTCGGAGCTCGCGGACATGGCGACGTTCGGCGCTGAGCGAATGACGGAGGCTGGGGAGTTGCTTTTCCAGGCTGGGGAGGCGTCTTATGATCTGTTTGTCGTTCTTGCGGGCGAGGTGCAGGTCGTGCGCCCTGATGGCGCCGACGAGGTGATCGTCGCTGAGTTCGGGCCAGGTGGCTTCGTCGGCGAGCTGACGCTGCTGACCGGTCAACGTCGCTTCCTGACCGGTCGCGTCTCACAGCCGGGGCGCGTGCTGGTGATCGCGCAAGCCGAGTTCCGCCGCCTCATGAGCGTGCGTCCGGCGCTCTCCGAAACCATCTTCAACGCGCTGCTCGCACGCCGGGAGCAGCTGCGATCCGGAGAGGGAGCGCAGGCGATCCGGATCGTCGGCTCGCGCTACTCCCCCGAGGCGATGAGCTTGCGCTCATTCGCCGAACACAGCCATCTCGCGCACGCCTGGATCGACGTCGAGGATGCCGAGGACCTCGACTCTTTCCTCGCACCGATGGGTCTGCGAGCGCAGGACATCCCCGCGGTAATTACCGCCACCGAGACCCTGCGCCGTCCCTCGCCCGCCATCTTCGCGGAACACCTCGGGCTGACCTTCCAGCCCATACCCGGCTACATCTTCGATCTGGTGGTGATCGGCAGCGGACCGGCGGGGCTCGCCGCCGCCGTCTACGGCGCCTCAGAGGGTCTGCGTACCGTCTCCCTTGACGCTGTGACGATCGGTGGACAGGCCGGGGCGAGCTCGCGGATCGAGAACTACGCGGGATTCCCAAATGGCATCTCCGGCGAGGAGCTCACTGGAAGGACCGCGGTCCAGGCGATGCGACTCGGCGCCCGCCTGAACGCCCCCTGCGAGGTGGTGGGACTGCGATCGGAGACCAGCTTCCACGTAGTCGTGCTGCGGGATGGCAGCGAGGTCCCCACCCGAGCTGTCATCGTCGCCTCCGGAGCGCGCTACCGGCGGCTGGAGGTCGAGGACCTCGAGCGCTTCGAGGGGGCCGGTGTCTACTACGCAGCGACAGATCTCGAGGCGCGTGTGTGTGGTGGAACGCCCGTGTTGGTCATCGGCGGCGGGAATTCCGCGGGTCAGGCAGCGATCTACCTCGCCCAGAACAACTGTCGTGTCACGATCGCCATCCGCAGGCAGGACCTCACCCAAAGTATGTCTCAATATCTGATCGAGCGGATCGAGGCCGACGCAAAAATCGAGCTCCTCACCGGCGTCGAAGTCGAAGCGCTCGCCGGCCGGGATCATCTCGAAGGGGCAACGCTCACCCACAGGGCCACCGGCCGCCGGCAGGAGCTCGCGTGCACGGGCCTGTTCTGCTTCATCGGTGCGAGACCGGCGACCGCGTGGCTGGGCGAGAGCGTGCTGCTTGACAGCGACGGGTTCATCCTCACCGACCGCCAGCTGCCCGGACCGTTCACCCCCGAGACCGCTGGTGTGCTGCCGTTCGAGACATCCACGCTCGGCATTTTCGCCGCCGGCGACGTCCGCCACGACTCGATGAAGCGAGTCGCCGCCGCCGTCGGCGAGGGATCGAGCGCCGTACGCTCCGTCCACGAGCGACTGGCCATGGAAACCTAAAGACAGGCAGCTTCGATGTGTGTGTCGCATCCTCGAGTCCGCGTCCTCACAGGCTCTGCGCTTTGATGTGCGCCATGACCGATCTGGCGAGCCTCGACTGGCCGACCGTTGCCTCGCTCGCCACCGCCGCCGGGACGCTGGTGCTCGCGCTCGCCACGTTCGCCTCGGTGCGCTCCGCCAACCGCTCCGCGCGCGTCGCCGAGCTCGCGCTGCAGGAGCAGCGCCGGCCGGTGCTCGTCCAGTCGCGCCTCGAGGACCCGCTGCAGAAGATCATGTTCGTCGACGGCCACTGGGTCCGCGTACCGGGCAGCCACGCCGTCGCCGAGCACATCGAGGGCACCGTCTACCTTGCGATGAGCCTGCGCAACGTCGGCTCCGGGATCGGCGTGCTGCAGGGATGGGTCGCACGCGCCGGATTGCAAACCTCGCGGGTCGATCACGCCGCCGAGGAGGATTTCCGCCGCCTGACACGCGACCTGTACATACCCGCCGGCGACGTCGGCCTCTGGCAGGGCGCACTGCGCGATCCCGCCGACGACTCCCACACCCCGATCGCCGACGCCACTAACCAGCATCAGACAATCTCGATCGAGCTGCTCTACACCGACCAGGCCGGCGGCCAGCGCACGATCAGCCGTTTTCACCTCGCCCCCGTCGGGGATGATGCGTGGCTCGCCAGCGTCGGGCGCCACTGGTACCTCGACCAGGAAGGGCCTCGGTGAACAGTCGGCCCTCCCAATCGGGGGCCGCCAGCGCAGTTGACTCGTAGCCCACGAGCATCGATCTTTCATCGGCGGGCCGAGAGCCAGTGTCAGGCCGTCAGCCCGGCGATGCCATTGCGCATCAGCACCGCGGCGAGCAGGATGAGTATCGCCGCCGCGATCGTTCTCGCGTGACGCTCGAGCAGGCCACGCGCCTTGTGAAGCGCACGCTGAGTTGGGTCGGGCGCAACCGCCAGCATCACGAGCGCGACCGACAGGGGGAGCAGCGAAACGAGCGCAAATGCGACCCACTCCGCGATGTACTGGCCCGCGCTCGGATTCGTCTCTGAGATGTCCTTCAGTGCAAGCGGAATGAACGCACCGGGGTTGGCGAGCGTGGCACCGGCCGCGATGATCGCGATCACCGGCGAGGAGGCCACCCTGCTCATCTGATCGATCATGCCCTTCACACGTTTGGGATCGCGCGGGCGCCGCAGAAAGCGAGCGACGACAAACAGCACCAGTACTCCGGCAACCACATCCACGACGGCGACCCAGGTCTTTGGCGTGCTCGGCTTCGGGGAAGCCGCGCCGTTCCCCAGCACGAACGCAGCAACGACGCCAACGAGGAGGGTGACGCCGAACGCCCCAAGATAGAACCACACGCCAGTGCGCATCGGCCGCTCGCCGACAACGAGCGCCAGCACTGACAAGAACAGCGTGACGGGCGCCAACATCGCACCGAGCGCGACAAGCACAAGCTCAGTATCGATCGAGGTCACTGCGCGAATCCTACGTGCCCCCTACACGAGCGCCACGCCCACCCACACACCGGGCCCCACGAACACCACCGCCGCCATGAGCACGACGATCAGGGCCAGCACGTATACGGTCACTTTCACGGCCTCTTGGACGAGAGCATCAAGCGGATAAACGAGAGCCTCATGTCAGGCGCCAGCGGCCGCCGGGCGACGGTCTCTGAGGTTGATCTGCCAGTTGGCCAGTGGAAGCAAGAACAGGATGGCGCCCAACGCGATTAAGATGAAGCCGGCGAGCGTCGCGATGGTGCCGACCAGCGACCAGCCCCAGGCGTTGAGCAACAGGCCGCGTAGGGTCTCGCCCTGGAACAGTGTTGCCTTCTCTTCGGCGAGCTTCGCGTTCTTAGGCGCGGCCAGTGCGGCGGTGGCGACCTGGGCGTAGGTCTGCCCGCCGGCGATCTTTGAGAGATGCACGTTGATGAAGTTGTTGGCGTATGCCTTGGCCTGAGCACCGTTTACGAGCTGCTGGCCGGCGTACTGCTTGACGCCCGGGAGCAGCGCGGGGCTGTTTGCAGCCGGGAAGACAATCTTCTGCGGGACGAGCTGGTCGTGTACGACCTGCTTGTCGTAGTTGCCGCCGACGACCGCGAGGACGCCGAGGACGATGATCCCCGCCGCGGCGACCGTGGCGATCGAGGTCAGGCTGGTCAGCTTCGCCAGCAGCGGGTTACGCGGCGCGCGATCGGGCTGTGAGTTCTGGCGGCGTCCGTTGGATAAGGACTCCTCGGTGTCGGGAGTTCTTACGCCGTTGGGAGTGGTGCCGGCCGAAGGATGAGGCATGACTGAGCTGGGCACGGTGTTCCTCGTTTCGTTGGATGTGCGTATGAGCGCATGAGCGCCAGCGATCTGAGAAGCACCGCCGGACCTGAACAACATAGCATGAAAATCATGTCTAGGAAATATAAATCTAGAGATGCTATTCTTGGCACATGGTTAAGGACACGACTCACCGCTGGAAGTTCCTGACGAACCACGCTCAGGTCCTCGCCTGCATCGCCCACGATCCAGGCGTGCTTTTACGGGAGATAAGCGACCGGGTCGGAATCACCGAACGCGCCGCCCACCGAATCGTCACCGAGCTCACGGAAGGCGGCTACATCACGCGCGAGCGCAACGGACGCCGCAACCAGTACACGATCCAGTCCGGCCTTCCGCTCCCCGACCGCCTCGGCCGCGTGCAGCGGATCAGCGACCTGCTCACGATCCTCATCGGCACGACCGACGAGCTCCCAGATACGCCGACCCCGCCAGCAACGCCGAACGGGAAGACCGGCCGGTAGTCGTACCCACGATCCCACGGAATGCTCCTGACCAACGGAACCTCAATCCCGCGGTTGGGGAGTCGCTTCCCGAGGCGAGCAGGGCCGCACGCTCGACGACATCCCCGCCAGAGGAGTGGGGCGTGCCAGCCGCTTTAGGAGGGCGCGGATCTCAACGTCGCCTGTGCGTCATCTGCGCTCACGAGAACTCCGTCACCGAGTAAACGGGGCGACCTACGCGCGCGGGCGTACTCTCGCCGCTGCCGTCGGTATGCACGCAGAAATCCTCGAAGCGCCCGTGGTCGAGGATCGCGACCACGACATCGCCGCCCTCAGACAGCGGCCTGCCGACCTCGATCTCCCGGTCCTGCCCATCGAAGCGACAGCTCAGCTTGAAGATCCGCCGCGATCGCGCAGGACAGCCGGCGGCGAACGACGAACGCACGCGCAACTCGCTGTAGGCCTTCTCGGTGCGCGCCCCGTCCGACTTGATGCCGGCGACGAAGAAGCTCGTCACTTGCGCCGCGCCTTGGCCGGCACGGCGGGATAGCGCCGGCGCTCCTCGGGCGTCATCTTGCGGATCCTCAGCGAGCCGTCCTTGACCTGGCGCTGAAGGTCCTCCAGCTTCACGCGTCGGCGCTCGGCCGCGCGATCTGCCTGAGTGAGCATTACTCCAGACTAGCGCGGCCGCGAGCCCCGCGCGGGAGAACTGGCGACCAGGGGACAATCCGGAGGTGGCTGCAGATGCCCCCCGTCCCTGAGAGCTCGGAAGCGCGCGACTGCCGACATCGGCCCAGACACTAGTGCCGCTACCCCTGTGTGGGCTGGTTGGTGCGAGCAAGCTGCTTCAGCATCGCGCGCAGTGAGACGCCCTGCTGCTTCTTCTTCTTTTTCGAGGAGAGACCGGGGGCCGGGGGTGGCTTACGTGGAGAGCGCGAGGGTGCGACGGGCCTTTCGAGGATGCCTGACTCGTAAAGGAAGACGCTGGGGTGTCCGACGTCGTAGTGGATCTCAAGGCGTTCCTGCGCGCGAGTGAACGCCACGTAGCCGAGGCGGCGCTCGGCCTCAAGGCCCTCGCCGCGTGCACGATCCTGATCGCTCACGCCCTCAAGCGAGCGCTTGTGCGGCAGCATCTTTTCCTCGCAGGCCACGACTATCACGTGCGACCACTGCCGTCCCTTCGCGCCGTGGATCGTCGACAGCTCGATGCCCTCCTCGCTGTCGCGGCACGCCCGCAAGCGCCGCGTCTGGTCTTCGAGCTCCCGCAGATAGTCGCGCGGGCTCATGTCCTTCGCGTTCTGTTCGGCCTGTTCAAGCGCTTCGCACTCGAACTGGTCAAGGCCACCCATTCCGTCCTCGTTCTCGAACCATTCATCCAATCCACCAGGGCCGCGCAGCAGCGCGACTGCCTCCCCCGCGTCCTGGCGATGCGCGAGCTCAGTGAACAGCTCTCCCGGCGCCAGCAGCTTCCCGCCGCCACGCCTGGGCGCGGCAATGCTCGCGAACGCCGCGTCGAAAGACTCTCCGGCCTGCAGCCACCCCAGAATCGACGCCCGGTCCTCACGCGATACCGACCGTCCAGGTGTTTGGCAGACGCTGCGAAGGAGATTCTCGTCGGCTTCGTGAGGCGCGAGCGCGAGGTGCAGGTGATCTTCGAGCGCCTTGCGGGCGCCCTTGGGCTCGAACAGCTTCTGCGGCCCGTCAATCTTGACGCCCACGTCCGCGCAGGCGAGCGCCACCGGCCGCAGCGCGTCGGTCGTGCGTGCGAGCACGACGATCTCACCGCGAACCCTGTCCTTCAGCGTTTGTGCGACGGCGACCGCCGACTCAGGTTTGCTGGCAAAGCCCAGTGCCAGGATCGGGCTGTCATGACCGTCTGGCTGCCCGGCCGTGATCTGCTTGGGGAAGCGGACCTTGTTGTGCTCGATCAGCGTGCGCGATGCCTCCACCACCTTCGGCGGGCAGCGGTAGTTGACGCCCAGCGCTACGCGCTCGAGGGCCGGGTAGAGCTTGTCGAGCAGGATGATGCGCTCCACGCTCGCGCGACGGAAGGCATACAGCGTCTGATCCTCATCGCCAACGCAGAACAACTGGTCCTGCGGCGCCGCCACCAGACGCACGAGCAGCTCCTGTGCGGGCTCGATGTCCTGGTACTCATCAACCAGCACGTACTGGTAGACACTCTGCCAGCGACCCCGTACGCTCGGGTCCTCGCGCAGACGTCGCACCGCGCGCAGGATCATGTCGTCGAAGTCGATCCGCCTGCCCCTCTCACGCTGCAAGTCCTCATAGAAGCGGTAGAGCTCCGCCACCGTGCGCTCGCGGGCGTCGCTGCTCTCGTCGAGCGTCTGCGCATACTCCTGCGCGGTCATCATCCTGCCGAGCTTGATGTTGCTCACCGCGCCCTGGGCCTCTGGCGGATCGAGCCAGTGCCCGTCCTCGCCGACCCTGCTCTTGGCCAGGAACGCCAGCCTCCGCCACTCTCCGAGCGATGGGCTCCACGGCTTGGTGTCCCTGGGGAGCGCGTTGGCGGCGCGCAGGATGTGTAACCCGAGGCTGTGGAAGGTCCTCGCCTTGACCTCTCCCACACCGGCCGCAGTAAGGCGCTCCTGCAGCTCGCCGGCGGCCGCCGCGTTGAACGTCAGGCACACGACAGCCTCCGCTTGTGCGCCGCGGCGCAACAGCTCGCGCACCCGCTCGACCAGCACTGCCGTCTTGCCGCTTCCCGCGGGCGCGATGATCTGCACCACGCCCTCTCCGGCGCGCACCGCAAGCTCCTGCGTCGCGTCAGGGGTGAAGCCGGTCTCGTTCAGCAGACGTGGGGTCGCTACTGCCGGTCTACCTCCTGCCAGACACCAGCGCAGCCGCTCGAACGAGTATGGATAACCAAAGTGGGGCTCGAGGAACCGTCCCGAGTCGAGCTGCTCGAACTCGATTTCACTGCCGATCGCGAGCTCGATGCCAAACCGGGCCGCCGGCTCCACCACGAAGCCCAGCAGATCCGCCATGGCGTCGGCGTCATCGAGGCTCACATCCACAACTGCGAGCTTGTCCACCTCATTGGCCAGCCAAGCAAGCCATTCATGCGCGGCGCTCAGCAACGAGCGGCGGTGCATGTCCATCTTGCGAGCTGCCGTGACCCAGCGCTCGCGCAACTGCGGCCACTCGACGACCGTAAAGTCTTCTGCCTCCAGATCTTCCGGCGCAGGCGTGATCTTCCAGTGGGCCGGCCCGGTGTAGAAGCGCTCTTCGGATTGTGTGCTGTCCATAGTCCTGACCTGCCGGCCAGCTGGAATCTTAGATCGACAGGACGAGGCGGTAGCTACAGCCGTCGAAAGCGTCTCACGGTCGGGCAATACTTCATACATCTCTCACTCCACTACTCAACTGGACCGAGCCTCGGCGACCCCTCTGACCATGCGCAGACCGACACAACTGACGCTGTTGATCCTGGCGAGCGCCGTGGGACTGTTCCTGGCGTCATTGAGCACAGTCGGCGCTGCCAATGCCGCGACCAAGGACCCCCACCCCGCGCTGCCCTTTGCGGTAAACACGTCCGCCCCGCCCGGCCAGCCACTGCTGCCCCAGTCCCCGCCGGCGGTAACGGTAAGTATCGACCGGCTCGACCCCGGTCCGCCGGTCCCTGAACGCTTCCTCGGACTCTCCTTCGAGGCCGCGGCACTCGGCCAGATCTCGCAGTATGGCTACCGCGGCGACATGGTCGGGCTGCTGCGCTCGCTGGGACCCGGCGTGCTGCGTTTCGGCGGGATCACGGCAGATGAGAATGTCGGCTGGAGCGACGCGTCCACGCCACGGCCGCTGTGGGCGTCGAGCGCGATCGACCCGGCGGAGCTGCGCGCGCTCGCGGTGCTGGCCCGCCGCAGCGGATGGCAGGTGATGCTCACGGTCGGCATGGCCCACTACGAACCGGCGGCGGCCGCGCGCGAGGTGGCCGCGGCGCACGCCGCGCTCGGGCCTTACCTGGCGGCGGTGGAGATCGGCAACGAGCCCAACTCGTACGGTAGCCACGGCTTTCGCGAACTCCCGTGGATCGCGCAGGGCTATGAGGAACAGGTGAGCGGCTATCGCGAAGCGATTGAAGCTCTTACCCCTGGGGTGCCGATCGCGGGACCCGACGTCTCGGGCTCGGGCGCGTTCGCGGAATGGGGCGAAGAGGAGGCGCTCTCGCAGACCCCGGCGATGCTCACGGGACACCATTATCCACTTGGCTGCGTGCAGACACCGCCGCCCTCGATCGAAGCACTGTTGAGCACGACTACCCGGGGGCGCGCGGCGCACTCGCTGGCGAGCTACATGGCTGTCGCGCGCGCGAATGGCATTCCGCTGCGAATCGACGAGACCAACACCGTCAGCTGCGGTGGGGTGGCGGGGATCAGCAACACCTTCGCCTCGGCGCTGTGGGCGACGGGATACATCACGCAGGCGATGGCCGACGGTGTGGCAGGGATCAACCTCGAGGGCAATCCCTCCAACTGTGCCGGCTACACCCCCTTGTGCGCACCCAGCGCGGCCGATCTGGCAAGCGGGAGGCTGCGCGCCGAGCCCGAGTGGTACGCGCTGCTGTTGAGCAGGGAACTCGTGGGCACCCGGCCGCTGCCGACGACGATCTCAGCCGAAGGCTCGCCGGACGTCGTGGCGGCGGCGTTCTCTGCACCCGACCACTCCCTGAGGGTGGTGCTCGTCGACGACGAAGCCCCTGGCACAACTCCACTGGCGCTGCGACTGAACGTGGGCGCGGGCCTGGGCACGGCAAGCGTCCAGCGCCTGACGGCGTCCTCGCAGAGCGCCACAGCGGGCGTGCTGCTGGCGGGGCACGCGGTTGCGGCCGATGGCTCCTGGAGCGCTCGGGTCGCGAAGCAGAGCGCGGCCGCGAACGCGGGGACGGTGGCGCTCGAGATGACGCCGGGCAGCGCCGCGCTCCTCACCGTCGGCCGCTCCCCGCAACAGGCCCTCGCACCCAAAGGTTAGGCTGGGGGAGCACTCGGAGACCGGCCAGGTTAGGCTGGGGGCATGAGTTCGATCTCACGCGCAGTTGTACTCACTGTCACCGTCGTCCTCTTCGCGCTGCTTGCAGCAACAGCACAGGCGCTGCCCGGCCTGTTGACCCAGACGGGCCACGGACCGCCCTTCGTGGTGCGCCCGGCGCAGATCGTCTACACCGGCGATGGGTCAGGCGTGCTGGGCGGGTTCAGCGGAACCGGCCCATTCCCACGCTTCGGAAGCCTGAGCTGGTCGACGTGGAGCCGCCGCCAGGCGACTGGGACAGGTGCGGTGTGGCTCGACGATTGCGAACCGAGCTGTGCGCAGGGGACCTTCCACCCGTACGCCGTGAGGGTTCGCGCCAGTGCCCCCCACGCGGGGCACTTCACGCGGCTGACACTGCGCTATGAGTACGAAAACAAGGAAGTGGTGGACCGGCGCGCCGTGGAGAAAGTCGGCGAGAGCTACGGCTACTTCATCGTCGGCTCTCCCGGCGGCTGAGCCGCGACCCGGCTCCCCCGGCGGCGAACCGCGACCCGCGCCGGCCCCAGGCAGCCTCCTGAGGAACGCCTACCGCGGCTGGGGCACGATGCGAATGTAGGGCTTGGGCGTCTTCCACCCATCGGGGTAGGTGGCCTTGGCTTCCTCGTCGGAGACCGAGCCGGCGATGATGACGTCTTCGCCGGGCTTCCAGTTGACTGGCGTGGCGACCTTGTGGTTGGCGGTGAGCTGCAGCGAGTCGATCACGCGCAGCACCTCGTCGAAGTTGCGCCCGGTGGTCATCGGGTAGATGAGGATCAGCTTGATCTTCTTGTCTGGGCCGATCACGAAAACGTTGCGCACGGTCTGATTGTCAGCGGGCGTGCGCACGTCGGAGTCGCCGGAGGTGCTCGCGGGGAGCATGCCGTAGAGCTTTGAGACGTTGAAGTCGCTGTCGCCGATGATGGGGTAGTTGGGCGCCTGCCCCTGGGTCTCCGCTATGTCGCTTGCCCACTGCGCGTGCTTGCCGGTCTGGTCGACGGAGAGGCCGATGATCTTCACTCCGCGGCGGTCGAACTCGGGCTTGATCTTCGCCATGTAACCGAGCTCGGTGGTGCAGACGGGGGTGAAGTCCTTGGGGTGCGAGAAGAGGACCGCCCAGGAGCCGTCGAGCCAGTCGTGGAAGTGGATCGGACCCTCGCTGGTGTCCGCCTCGAAATCGGGGGCGATGTCGCCTAGCTGCAATGTCATTTTCGTTCCTTTCGGTCCACTGGTGGTTTCGATCGCGCCGGTCTGCTGGTGTGCGCCTGCCGTGTATGTGGCGACATTAGGATCCTAGACGCCGTGAGGAGCCCTCGCCGGAATGCTGGGGTCGTTGATTTTAAGGCCTCCGGGTGGGTGGGCCTAATCCCTCTACGGCATGGGGCCGCGCAGGGAGAATCAAGTCGGCGTAGAGCTGCGCCACCCATAGGCTCGATCGAAGCGGGACGCCCGGAACTGTCGGCGGCTGACTGCCAAGCAGCGACAGTCGTAAAGTGGCCCGATGCATGCGCGCTGGCCGTGGGCCGACAGCGGCAACGGACCCCTCCCCCAGCTGCTGGTCCTGCTGACGGTGGTAACCGGAGTGGTCGACGCGGTGAGCTATATCGCGCTGGGGCACGTGTTCGTGGCGAATATGACGGGCAATATCGTGTTTCTCGGGTTCGCGCTCGCGGGGGCATCCGGCCTCTCCGCATTGGCGTCGCTGGCGGCGCTCGGCGCGTTCCTGCTCGGCGCGCTGGTGGGCGGAAGGATCGGTGTGCTTACGGCTAAGCACCGCGGTCGACACCTGCGTACGGCGAGCGCGATCGCGGTGGCGCCCCTGCTGCTGGCGGGCGTCCTCGCGGCGATCGTCGGCCAGCCGGTGTCGAGCGGCGCTCGCTACGCGGTGATCGTGCCGCTGGCGCTGGCGATGGGAATCCAGAACGCGACGGCCCGCCGCTTGGCGGTGCCCGACCTCCCCACGACTGTCCTGACCTTGACATTGACGGGGATCGCGGCGGATTCGCGCTTGGCGGGACGCGCCGGAGGCCACCCGAGTCGGCGTTTGATCTCGGTGGGCGCGATGTTCTGCGGGGCTCTGGTGGGCGCGCTACTCGTGCTCAACGTCGACCTGGTGGCGCCGATCGCACTGGCCGCACTGCTGATGGGCGGCAGCGCTTTCGCGGCCCACCGGGTGTCCCGCGAAGACGCCGAGTGGACAAAGCCGACTCAATAACCCCAGATTGGCGCGGTCGACCAGTCACAGAGACTGGCACGACCAACCCCAATAGGCTCCCGGGCGCGGTGCGGCCCCTTTACTTCAGCCACCCGGCATCCCTGGAACACGATCCGAGTGCGCATGTGCCGGGGCACCCTGACACGCCGGAGCGGCTGCTGACCTTGGAGCGGGCACTGGCCGCGGAGGACTGGCTCGGCTGGGAGCGGCGCGCGGCCCCGCCGGCCAGCGAGGCCCAGCTAGAACTGGTGCACAGCGACCGCCACGTGCAGCGCATCAAGGAGCTCTCGCTCGCGGGCGGCGGCGCGATCGACGCGGACACCTACGTCGGCGAGCCCTCCTACCGCGCCGCGCTGCACGCGGCGGGCGGATCGTGTGAGATGGCCAGAGCGCTGATGGCGGGCGAGGCGAGGCGGGCGTTCTGCGGTGTGCGGCCCTCCGGCCACCACGCCGAGCCGGATCGCGCGATGGGCTTCTGTCTGTTCAACAACGTCGCGCTCGCGGCGGAGAGCGCGATTCGCGCGGTGGGATCGTCGCCCGGCGGCCCGGACGGCCCGCCCGACGGCAATCGGGACAGCAAGTCGAACGGTGACCCGGACGGCCAGCCGGACGACAACTCGGACAGCCAGTCGAAAGGCGCAGAACGCGTGTTCGTGCTCGACTGGGACGTGCACCACGGCAATGGCACCGCGGCCGCCTTCCGCCGACGCGCGGACGTGCTGTTCGCGAGCATCCACCAGTCGGGCATCTACCCGGGCACGGGCGAGCTGAGCGACGTGGGCTCGGGGCCCGGCGAGGGGTACACGATCAACCTGCCCGTACCGGCGGGCTCTGAAGAGGAACTGTGGCTCTCGCTGCTGGAGCACATCGTGCTGGCGGCCGCGCGGTCCTTCGCACCGGATCTCATCCTGGTGTCCGCCGGCTACGACGCGCACCGCGAAGACCCGCTGGCGGGCTGTCGCCTGGAGGACGAGTCCTTCGCGGCGATGACCCGCCACGTGTGCGGCCTAGCGGACGAACTCGACGTGCCGCTCGGCGTGGTCCTGGAGGGGGGCTACGAACCCGCCGCGCTCGCGCGCTGTGTGCGGCTGACGCTGGCGGCGCTCGACAGCGACAAGCCGCCACACTCCGCGGCGCCTGAGCCGATGCTGACCTCGCGCGCAGCGGCGCACATCGGGCACTACTGGCCGCTATAGGTCCGTCAAGACGACTGCACGTGCGGTGCAGCCGAAGTCTTCGCGGGGCGGCCGCCTCGGAGGGATCGATCCGGCACCGCCATTTACGTAGTTTCCCGCCGCGCGCCCACGGTCAAGGTCGGATGTGCGGATTCTCCGCAGTCGCGAGTCTTCAGGCACCGTGAGGAGAGCACACGCCGAGACCGTCGCCCCGCCCGAGAGGCCTCCAGGGCCGAGCCCGGCGACGTTCGCACCTGAGCCAGACACCGCTGCACCCACACCCCAGCCGAGCCCCGCGGCGCCGACGCTCATACGGTTGCGCGACGGGTCGCGGGTGACCGTTCGCCCCGTGCGGGCCGGCGACGAGGAGCCGCTGCGAATATTCCTGATGGGACTGTGCTCGGAGGCGCGGCGCACGCGTTTCTTCACTGGAGCCGCTGACATGGGCATTGCCGCGCACCAGGCCGCGGAGATGAGCCCCGAGCGCTTCGGGCTGGTGGCTCACGACGAGCTGGGCTCGCTCGTCGCACACGCCACCTACATCCCGATCGACGCGACGCGCGCGGAAGTCGCGGTGGAGGTGGCCGACCACTTCCACGCCCGAGGCCTCGGAACGATCCTGATCGAGCGGCTGGCCGAGACAGCCGCGACGCGCGGCATCGTCAAGTTCACAGCCGAGGTGCTGCACGACAACAGGGAGATGCTGCACGTCTTCCGCGACGGCTTCGACGCACAGACGGTGTTCCACGAAGGCACCGAGACGGTCGAGTTCCCCACATCGGCATGGCTGCTTGCGCGCGAGCGCTTTCAGATCGGAGGCAGGTCTTGAATCTCATGAGCACGGCTGTGACGGGCGCGATCTTCAACCTCAACAACCCGGCGCACGTGGTGAAATGGCACTTCATCCAGCTCTCGGTGGCGAACATCGTCGTGATCGGCCTGATGTTGATCGTCTTCGTGCTGGCGATCCTGCTGCCGTTCCCCGGCGCGGCGCGCCGGCGGGAGAGCCGCTCATGAGCGTCGCGCCGCCCCGGTGAGCACGCCGGGCACGCCTCCTCGCCGCACCGGCTCGACAGTCCTGGACCGTGCGCGCGCGCGAAGCGCGCAGTCGAGGCGCTGCCGCCCGAGAAGCTGCTGCCCGACGGCCAGCCCGACCTATGTCGCCTCCTGGATCTACGTGTTCGGCGTGGCGAGCATCGCCGCGCTGATCGTGATCATCGCCTCGGGCTGGATCCTCGCGCTGAAGGGCCCCGCCTGGTGGCACTACACGGGCGTGGGGCACTTCTTCAACTCGATCCACCTGTGGGCGGTGGAGCTGTTCTTCTTCGTGATGGTCGTACACCTGTGGGGCAAGTACTGGATGGCCGCCTGGCGCGGAGGGCGCACACGCGTGTGGGTGACCGGCGCGATCACGTTCCTAGTCGCAGTCCCCACCGCTCTCACCGGCTACGTCTCGCAGCAGAACTTCGACGCGCAGTGGATCTCCACGCAGGCCAAGGACGGCCTGAACTCGGTCGGTGTCGGCGCGTTCTTCAACGTGACCAATTTCGGCCAGATGTACAGCTACCACGTGCTGCTGCTGCCGATCGGCGGTGGTGGCGCTGGTGGCCGCGCACGTGCTGCTCGTGCGCCGCCACGGGGTCGTGCCGCCGTTCGAGCTGCGACGCATCCGAGAGCCATCCTCGGCGCCCCTGACGGCCGGTCCTCGAACAGATCAGATGACACCGTCCCTTTCGACCCCGGCCGGGGCACCGTCGTCCACAGGTGGCGAGCACTCGCCGGCCGAGGGGGCACGCTCGTGAGCCTGCGCGCGAAGCGACGACACGAAGCCCTGGACGGGCCCCTACGCCCCGTATGACCTCATCAAAGAGCTGTGCATCGCCGTCGGCGTGATCGGCACTGCTGGCGGTCGTGCTCACGGTGCTGTTCTCCTCGCCGGATGAGAAGCCGAGCACGATCGCGCAGTGGTCACAGCAGATGCCGGCCGACTTCGTGACGACCGCCAACGCGGAGCTGGGTGGCACGAGCGGGACGGCCGAATACGGCCCGCCCTACAACCACAACGGCGCGGGCCAGCACGCGGCGTTCATCGAACTGCAGAAATGGCTCGGCGTCAGCCATCCGATCGACACGGCCAACGACTACGTGATCGACCCGCTGCAAGAGCGTCGCCCAACGACCCGCGCTGAAGGCGTCGATCGCCAACTACAGGGCGGCGCCCGCAGCCACGAAAAAGGCCTGGGCCGAAGCGTATGCGAAGCCGCTTGAAGAATACGAAACGCCACGAAGAAGTCAAGCGCTCCAAGGCGTGCGCCGATCAGGCACGGGCGCGGTGACCGTCAAGGCCGGCGGCGCCGGGCCGGTGCCGGTGATGATGAACAGCCTGCTGGCGCTCGCCCAGAGCGGCGGCCTGGACGGGGCCTGCTGACCAGCAATCAGTTCTTCCAGACCGACTACACCAAGCCGCTGCTGTTCATGGCCGACGGCGGCGCTCTCGAAGAACGCGCCGAAGACCAGCACCTGCTGGGGGAGCAGTGGGGGATGATGAACGAGACGGGCAGCTACCCGGGCCAGGCCGTGGCTGTGGCTGTATACGCTCTGGTATCAGGTCGAACCCTTCAAGGCCTCAGAAAACGCCGACATCCTCGTGATGATGATCATGGGCGTGCTGAGCCTGGCGTTCATATGCATCCCATTCATCCCCGGCATCGTCAACGCCTCCCCCGCCGGATCCCGATCTACAGGCTGATCTGGCGCGAGCACTATCGCGCGTCTCAGTGACGCGGGAATGGTGCGTTCACCCACGCCGGGAATCGGGAGATCGAGATCGCCCCGAGCACCAGACCCGCCACGAGCATCCCACCCAGTGCGAGTACGCGTCCGCCGCGCCCTGCACGACGCGCATCCAGCTCAGCGATCCCCGTCTCACCGGGCGCGAGTACACGCCGTAGATCCGCCAGGTGCCCGAGCACGTGTAACGCGGTGGCGGAGAGCCACACGAAGAAGCTGACCTTGTGGATCGGAAACCACGTCGGCCGTGAGCTCGGACCGGCCAGCAGCAGGACGACCCCGCTGCCGAACACGACCACCGTGCTTAGCACCACGAGCGGCGCCAGCACACGCAGCGCCGCCTCCGGCGGGCCCTTACGGCGGTAGCGCGGCTCGGCGGTGTAGTAGCGCACGAAGCGGTACCCCGTGCTCCCCATCTTCAAGAGCACCGGGCCGATCAGCAGCATCCCGAGAAACATGTGCTCTTCGAGCAGCGGGTGCACCCGCACGATCGTGATGCCGAGCACCGCGAGCAACCCGAGCAGCAGCGCGCCCGTGACGGTCGTCAGTCGCTCGTTGCCATCCGTGCCGCCGGCGGTGAGACGCGCAAACAACGAGCCGCCCCGAGCAACGGTGTCCGGCGCGCGGTGCTCATCGACAGTGACGCCAGTCTCCGGGTGCCGAGGCGTGAGACCGGAGCGCTGTTCGGGCGCAAGACCGCCGCGCCGAGGTGGCGCGCCCTGGCTCGCCTTACTTTCGAACGTCACACGGCAAGTGTCGGCAGGCTCCCTAACGAGCCCTTAACAGCAGCATGAGAAAGCTCATATCCGGCCGCCCTCTGCTGCACCCGAGGCACATGCTGGCGGGCTCGCTGGGGATGTGCAGCTTTCTGGACGTCTCCGCCGCGGCGCGCGAGCTCGAAGAACAGCTGGGGCACCCATGCCGGACCGCGCGCCTGCGCTGTCTGGGTTGCTGGCACGGGTGCGCCGGGACGTGCGCGGACCGGTGACACTCAGCGCGACTCCGTAGTTTTCCGACAAGCACAGCGGCTTTTCTCGGCAGACGGGCTGGGCGTCGAGATTTACGCTTTATCCATGACAACCGACAGCCCAAATACCGAGAAGCTTCGTGTGGTGATCGCCGGTGGCGGCGTGGCTGCGCTGGAGAGCATGCTCGCCCTCGCACACCTCGCGCCCGACCACACCGACTTGACCCTGATCGCACCCGAGCCGGACTTTTACTATCGCGCGCTGGCGGTCCGTGAGCCGTTTGCCTACGGCCGCGCACGGCGCTACCCCATCGCGCAGATCGCACAGGACGCCGGCGCGGAGCTGGTGGTCGACGAGCTTGGCTGGGTGGATCCCGAGCAGCAGATCGTGCACACCAAGACGGACGAGAAGATCGAGTACGACGCGCTCATCCTCGCGCTCGGCGCCCGCCCCAGCGAGCGCTTCAAGCACGCGCTGACGATCGACGACCGCCGTCTCGATGACACGCTGCATGGCCTGATCCAGGACATCGAAGGCGACTACGTCCACAGCCTTGCATTCGTCGCCCCCGGGCGGATGGCATGGCCGCTGCCGCTGTACGAGCTTGCGCTGATGACGGCGGGTCGGGCGTATGACATGGGTATCGAGCTGACGAGCACGATCGTGACCCCCGAGAGCAGTCCGCTGGCGGTCTTCGGCTCGACGGCCAGCGAGGCGGTCGCCGAGCTGCTCGCGAAGGCGGATATCGAGGTGATCGGGTCCGCCTACGCGGAGGTTCCGAGCGCCAGGGAGGTACTCGTCAACCCGGGCGGTCGACACCTACGCGTCGACCGGGTGATCGCGCTGCCAGAGCTCTACGGGCCGTGCGTGCGCGGCATTCCGCTCGACGAACACGGCTTCATCCGCGTCAACCCGCACGGTCGCGTGCACGACGCCGGATCTATCTATGCAGCCGGGGACGCGACCGACTTCCCCGTCAAGCACGGCGGGCTCGGCTCCCAGCAGGCCGACGCAGCCGCACAGTCGATTGCCGCACTGGCTGGCGCCGCGATCAAGCCCGAGCCGTTTCGCCCCGTGATCCGCGGCATGCTGCTGACGCCCGAGAAGCCGCACTATCTGACCGCCCGCATCACCGGCGGGCAGGGGTTCAGCTCCGAAGTGACCGACACCCCCACGTGGTCGCCGCCGAGCAAGATCGCCTCGCGCTACTTGGCGCCCTATCTGGACGAGCTGGACAAGCGCGAGAAGATCCTCACGGGCGGGCACGTCACCGTCGAGAGCCACGACGGAGCACAGCCGATCCACGCCGGCGGAGCGGGCGCGTGAGCGATCCCGCGCGACCCCTCGGCGGCTGTGCCCATTTCCTGGGCACCACTGCTCTCCCCTGAATTGCCGGGGGCCGCGACCCGGGCGCGACCCCCGACCCCCGCGCGCGCCGACCCTGCGCACGGGCCCCAAGCGACTAAATCGTGGCTATCTACGAGGACAGGGAAGGGCGCTCTTGTAGGTATTGCTCGTGCCATCCTCGAAGCCGACCTGCACCTCATAGGGAAAGCCTCCTGGGGAGCACTTCCTGGGGACAACCAGGCCCCGCATATGCTTGAGCGTGCGCTTGCCGTGCACCGTCTCGTAGTAAGCGGAGTTCGAATCGCCCACCGTGAAGTGGAGATTTTCCACAGACGCGTAGGACGCCCCCGGAAGCGTCGGGATCGGCGGGATATCGATCGTCACGCCCCAGCCGTAGGGCTTGGGCGCATAGGCTTCCTTGGCCACTAGGACCAGCTGCAAGGACACCGGGCTCGAGCCGTTAACGTAGATCAACAGCACCAGATGCCCATGTTCCTTCGGGCCGACGAAGAAGTCCATCGTGAACGGCTCGTGGATGACTTCCTTGGCGAGTTCCAGCAATCCCGTGCCTCCGCCGAAGCCGATGCGGGAGTTGGCGGGACAGGCGCTCGGACCTGAGGCTTCCAACGTCGCGGCCGTGCAGGTGCCGGCGCCGCGCACGTCGACTTCCATACCCGCCGGTCCATAGGCGGCGTTCGTGGCGATCGGCGATGGCACACCGCCGCCGGTCGCGGTGAACTTCGCGGTGGCCGAGAGATTCGCCGGTGCACCCAGCTTGTCGGGGGTGAACCAGGCCTGGACCGTCAGCGTCTGCGCCGCCCACGCGGTCGCGACGATCCCAATGCAGGCACAACAGAACAGCACAGCGGGAAGGACCCACGTTCTCGAAAACATGTTCTCCGCTCCTCGTCTAGAACCTTTACTCCTGGCCAGGAGACGATGCGGGAGATCATAACATATAGAGTTCTAGAGGACTAGAACATTTTTGGGGAGCCTACAGCGCGGCCGGCGGGCTAGCATCCCGCCTGACTACAGCGGGCCAGCATCCCCCGCCTGAATATCGCGGGTCAGCGTCTGCCTCGCCCGCCTGACTACTGCACGGTCAGCGTGCCCTGCATCCCCGCCTGACGGTGGCCGGGCACCGAGCAGAAGAAGGTGTACGTGCCGGCCTTCAGGTCGAGCGTCACCGACTTCGTGCCGCCGCTGAAGGTCGGCGTGGACCCCAGAACGCTGCCGCCGCCCGAGCCCGATTCGACCGTCACGTTGTGCTGCAGCGGCGCCATGTTGGTGAACTCGATCGTCACCTTGCCCGGGTGGGCGGTGAGGGCGGTGGTGTTATAGCTGAGTGAGCCTTCGGGGTTGGCGGCCAGCTTGACGACCTGCGCGGCGCCGCTCGCGGGCGTGCCCGCGGCCGAGGTCGAGGAGCCGGTGCTGGCGCTGGACGAGGCCGTCGTCGAGGCGCTCGGCGCAGCAGTCGATTCGGTCGTGCTGCTCGTGCTCGAGCTGCCCGAGCTGCCGCAGCCCGCGAGGCCCGCGACCAGCGCTCCTGCCGCCAGCAGCCGGAAAACGGGTGTGTTACGTAGAGCAAGCCTGTCCATCGCGAACCTCCAACTCGTGTCGCATTGTCTGAACCCGCGCCGAGCATACTCCCAGGCGAGGGCGGCGTGAGGCCGTGCAAGGGAGACTCCAGCCGTTGCCGAGTTGTTCCCACAGGCCAGGCGATAGGCTGGCCTGAATCGCGATGAGCAAGATACGCATCGAAGACGACGGTCCGCTGCGAGTGCTCACGCTCGACAGCCCGCCGCTGAACCTGTTCGAACACGAGTTGATCGGCGAGCTGATCGACGCCGTCGACGCGCTCGTGGCCGATCCGCCACGCGGGCTGCTCGTCCGCGCCGAGGGACGCGTCGTGAGCGGCGGCGTGAACGTGCACGAGTTCGACGGCCTCACGCGCGAGCGCGGGGCCGAGCTGTGGGAGCGCCTCCTGGGGCTGGTGCATCGCGTCGAGGAGCTGCCGCTACCAACCGTCTTCGCCGCACATGGGCTGTGCCTGACAGCCGCGTTCGAGTTCTCACTTGGCTGCGATCTGCTGCTGGCGGCGCAGTCGGCGCGCTTCGGGCTCGTCGAGACGGTAGTCGGGCTGACGCCCGCGATGGGCGGCACGCAGCGCTTGGCTGAGCGCGCCGGCCCAGCTCGCGCGCGCGAGCTGGTGATGACGGGCGAGCTGTACGACGCCGCCACCCTGGAGCGCTGGAACGTCGTCAACCGCGTACTGCCCGACGAGGGCTTCGACGAGGCCGCGCGCGCCTTCGCGCGCGGACTGGCCGAGGGTCCCACCGCGCGCACGCCGCCACCAAGGAGATCGTGCGCGCCGTGCGCGAGGACGGCGGCGCCCGCGCGGCGGACGCACTCGTGCCCGACTTGGCCGGCGGGCTGTTCGCGACCGAGGATCTGAAGGGCGCGGTGCGCTCTTTCCTGGAGCACGGCCCGGGGAAGGCGACCTACGAGGGTCGCTGAGCCGGCAACGAGTCCACTGCGGCAGCCGCGGCCGCGCGATTCTCCTCTTTGACGGCCAGCCAGATCTCCTCGCGGTAGATCGGCAGCGCCTCGGGCGCGGCGATGCCCAGGCGCACGGTCTGGCCGGAGACCTCCATCACGGTGACGAGGATGTCATCGCCGATCACCACGCGCTCGCCGGGACGCCGTGTAAGGATCAGCATGGAGGGATTATGCAGTACCGATCAGCGGAGCCCGCCCGATGGGCCTCGGCGATTGTCCGCGGCGGTGGGCGCGGCCTCGGCGACTACCCGGCGGCAGCGGCAGTGGAACCCGCGGTATCCCCGAACAGCAGAGCCTGCAGCTCGGCACCGGGGGCGGTGTTCAGCACCTGATGGCCCTGGCCCTCGGCGACGAGGAGCGGGGCGCGCAGATTGACGAGCACCTCGGCCGGATCCGGGGCGGCGCGGACCGTCACATACAGCTGCACGGCGGCGGGGTCCTCGACGCCGATCCGCTCGCGCTCCTCCTCGGTGAGCTGCAGCTCGAAGGCGGGGAAGAAGCTGCGCGGGTCAACCACGGGGAGCGCCAGCGCGGGATCCTCCAGCGAGTGCAGCCACAGAAAGCCGCTGCCGGGGTTGCGGTCGAGCAGGGTGTAGCGCGAACCGTCCAGGCCGATCAGCCCGAGCGGGAACTCGATCACCTCCTCGGCGGCGACCTCCAGCGAGCCGAAGCGGGAGCTGTCGATTGTGAGCGTCACGCGCTGGTCCTCTCGATTCTCGATCTGGCGGGTCGTAATCGGGTACTCGAAACGTGGTTCAGAGACGTGGTGGTCATGGCTGGCAACCGACTATCAATGCAGGAATTCAAGCAGCGAGGTCTGCACGATACTCGCGCCGGCGCGCAGCGCCGCGTTGTAGGCGGCCTGCTCGCTGGAGTAGTCGATCGAGACCTTCGCCAGGTCGGCGTCCTGGGTGCTGGAGAGCGCTTCGGCGGCGCTCGTCTGCAGGTCCTGTACGCGGTTGACGGCGACCTGCATCTGGTTTGTGACCGCGCCCACGCCCGCCTGCAGGGTGTTGAGCGGTTGAGGTTGGCGCTGAGGTTCTTCATGTCTTCGCCGCCGATAGCTTCCAGCGCGGCGGGGGTGCCACTGCGCAGATTCTGGGAGATCGTGCGCAGCGTGTCGAGCAGCTTGCCGTCGCCTGCGCCCTGGCCGCTGCCGAGCACGGTGGAGATGTCGGTGTTGATCTTCAGCGAGGCCCCCGGACCAATCGAGCGCGTGATCGCTTCGCCGTTGCCCTCATATTCGTCGCCGGCACCGCTCTGGTAGGGCGCGGTGCTCGTGAGAGTGCCCGAGAAGACGTATTGCCCGGCGTACTGGGTGTTGGCGTCGTTCTTGACCGTTTCGGTGAGCTGATCGACCTCTTCGGCGATCGCTTCGCGATCGACCGAGCTGTTAACGCCGTTGGCGGCCTGCACGAGCAGCTCGCGCACGCGCTGGCCGACTTCGTTGACGTTCGACAGCGCGCTCGATGCCGTCTGCGTCCAGGAGATGCCGTCCTGGGCGGCCGCGGCATAGGAGTCGAGGCCCTTGATCGAGCTCTGCAGTTCGATCGCGCGACTCGCCCCGTAGGGGTTGTCCGACGGCTCCTGGATCGACTTGCCCGAGGCAAGTTCGCTCTCTGAGCGCTGCATCGCGCTCAGCGAGGCGTTGATGTCGGTCAGCGTGGTGCCGGAGACCATCGCCGAAGTGACACGGTCACTCATCGCTCGGCCCTCCCACCGGAAAAGACAGGCTCGCCGATCGGCTCAGGCCCCACAGCCGTGTTTTCAAACTCACTCATCGCTACATCCCGGTATGGTTGATCAGAGTGTCGAGCATTTCATCCATCATCGTCAGGGTGCGGGCGGAAGCTTGATAGCCGCGCTGGAAGCTGATCAGGTTGGTCATTTCTTCATCGAGCGAAACGCCGGAGACTGACTGGCGCTGGTTTTCGATCGCACCCACGACAGCCTTGGCGGTGCTCTGGTCGTCCTGGGCGGTCTGCACGTCGCTGCCGACCTTCGCCACGAGACCGGTGTAGGCGCGGTCGGCGGCGCCACCGCGCAGTGCGGCGATCGCCTGGGCGATGTTGTTGCCGCCGGCCGCGGCCGGCGAGGAGGTCTGGACTTGGGCGGGTGTGACGGCCACCGCGATCGTGGCGGCCGTGGCGCCGGTGAAGAACGGCGTTGTGGTGTGCAGCGCGTTGACCGAGCCGGCGAGCTGCGCGGCGACTTCGTCAAGGCCAGTCTGAAAGGAGGCCAGCGGCCCGGCCGGCGCGGAGAGCCCCAGCAGCGCGCCGAGCTGCCCGCCGGCCGCCGGGGTCAAGGCCTGGGGCCAGTTGACGGTGCTGCCTTCCACCAGGGGCTGCGCGGCGTCGCCGAAGCTCACCGTATCGGTCCCGTCGGGTTCCTTGGTGACGGTCACGTTGGCTAGTTCGGAGAGCTTGTCGATCAGCTCGTCGCGGCGGTCGAGCAGGTCGTTGGGCGACTGGCCGGCCTGTTCGGAGAGCTTGATCTGATGGTTGAGCTGGGCGATCTGGTTGGCATCGTCCTGCACCTGCCCAGTCGGCCCGGTGATCGCGTTGTACTGCTGGGTCGTCTGCGTGGCGATCGTCGAGAGCTGCCCCGAGAGCTGGTTGAGCGTCGTGGCGAGCTGCTTGCCAGCGCTCACGACGCCCTCGCGCGCGGCTTCGCTGGAGGGCGAGGTGGCGAGCGAGCTCCAGGCGCCCCAGAAGGCCGAGAGCTGGCTTGAGATGCCCGATTCGGAGGGCTCGTCGAAGGCGCTCTGGGCCTGCTGGAGCTCTTCAGTTTCACTCGCTGAGGACCCCAGCTTGGCGTTCTGGGTGCGGAACTGCGCGTCGAGGTAGAGGTTGCGGATGCGCGTGAAGGTGTCGACGTTGACGCCCGTCCCGAGCTGACCGCCGGCGCCGGTGATCTGCGACATCGCCTCGATCGGCAGCGGCTGGTTGGTCTGCATCAGCGCCGTCTGGCGCGAGTAGCCGGGAGTGTTGGCGTTCGTGATGTTGTGCCCCGTCGTGTCGATCGCCTCCTGGTTGGCGATCAACCCCGAGAGGGCCGTCTGGAGTCCTTGCAGTGTGGGAATGGGCATCGGGTCAGATTCCTTGCGGCGTGGGCGCCGTCAGAATGCTGGCAGCCGGAGTGACATTGGAGGCGGCAGTCGGTCGCATCAGGCGCGCAGGTCGAGGACGTGGATCGCACCGCGCTGGCGCGGACCGGCCGAGGAGGAGCCCCGGGGGTCATAGCCGTGCGCGCCGTCGAGCGCGAGCGAGGTCATCAAGTGGTCGAGGAACGCAAGCTCCAGGCGCATCAGCGCGCGGTTGCAGGAGTGCTCGCGCTGTAACTCGTGCAGGAGCCCGCGCAGCTCAGCCGAACGAGCCTGGGCAAGTTCCGCCGCGACGGGCTCCATCAGAGTGGACAGCCGCGTGAGGGTGACGGTCTCCGGCGCGATCCCCAGCAGCGCGCCGCTGATGCTCAGCAGCCGGGCGCGCTCGCCCTCGATTCCCTGGCGGCGAGTCATCTCGCCGTGCAGGAGCCCTGCGAGGCGCACGACCGTATGCACGTCGCGTGCGCGAATCGCGGCGCCCTGTTCGAGCACCGTCTCCAGCAGCCGCCGCGCGGAGGCAAGTTGGGTGTCGAGGTGCGCGAGCACGTCGCGCGTGAGCGCGCGCTCATCGTCGAGCAGCTCGGCGGAGGGCGCGAGTGCGCTCACGCCGACACACCTCCAGTGGGAGCGACCTTCGCGCTCGGCGTGGTAGACATGGCAGCGCCAGCGGGGCCGGCTGCCGGAGTGGCGGCTGCCGGCGTGACGGGGGCCAAGGCTCCGCCGCCCGCACCGACGGCTCCCGCCTGCGCGTCGACCGGCGCCGCGGCTGGTGCAAGCGAACCCATCAGCTGCGTGGCAAGTCCCAACCCGCCCTGACTCATCACGCCTTCTGTAAGCGCCTGGGGCAGCAGCGAGGCGAGCTGACCGGTGGCGGCGCCGCCGCCTGCGAGACCCGCGGCCCCTTCAGAGCCCCCTTGTGGGGCTCCTTCTTCCATGCCTTCTCCCGAGCCTTCTTCGCCACCGAGCCCGGTGCCCTGCGTGAGCGATTGGGATAGCTGCTGCACGAGCATCTCTTCAAAGGCCATCGCGCCGGCGTAGGCCTTCTGCGTCGCGGGCGAGCCGTTGCGGACAGAGGCGGGCTCCAGCGCCTGGTTGATCGTCGGGAGCCCCGGTGTGGCTGCAGTGGTGTCGATCGCGGGCGTCATGAGCGCGGGATGGGGGCGAAGGCGGGGGTCATGAGCGCAGCTGGTTGGCGATCGAGAGCATCTGGTCCTGCGTCTGGATCGCGGTCGAGGCGAGCTGATAGTTGCGCTGGGTGGCGACCATCGTGGTCATCTCCGAAGCCATGTCCACGTTCGAGCCCTCCAGCGCACCCTGCTTGATCGTGGCGCTCTGCACGGGCTTGGGCGCGCCCGAGGCGGCCGTCGGCGTGAACGCGCCGGCCCCGTCGGCGAGCAGCTTGTCGGGTGCGGGCACCGTCACGAGCTTGATCTGGCCGAGCGAGTGGGTGCCGGCGTGCACGGTGCCGTCGCTCGCGATGCTCACTTCGCTGGGGCTCACGCCCGCGGGGAGCGTGATCGGCGGTTCCAGCTGCGAGCCGTCTGAGGTGACGAGGTTGCCCTTGCCGTCGACGCTCAGCGCGCCGTCGCGCGTGAGCGCCGGCTTGCCGCCGGCACCCTTGATCTGGAAGAACCCTTCGCCCTGGATCGCGAGGTCGAGTGGCTGGCCGGTCTGCTGCAGCGAGCCCTGCGCGGAGTCGCGACCGATCACCTGCGCCAGCGCGCCCGCGCCGCTCGTGGTGGCGGTGCCGGCCTGGTTGACCTGGCTGTAGAGGAGATCCTGGAAGCCGACGCGCTCTGCCTTGTAGCCGGTCGTGGAGACGTTCGCGAGGTCATTGCCGATCGCGTCCATCTGCTGCTGCTGCGCGGACATGCCCGCCGCCGCCGAGTAGAGACCTTCGAGCATCGCTCCTCCTTGCCTATTGGGCGCCGGTCGTCGAGCCGACCTGGGTTGAGGCCTCCTGCAGGGTCTGATCGATCGCCTGGATCGCCTGCTGGCCTGATTGGAAGGTGCGCATCGAGCCGATCATGTCGACCATCGCCTTGGCGGCGTCCACGCCGGAGAGCTCCAGCGAGCCCTGGCGCACCGTGCCCGAGGCCTGCCCGGAGGGCGTGCCGGTGAAGAGATTTTCGCCCTGCTTCACCGCGCCGGGCACTTCATAGACGCCGAGCGAGGAGGCCGGCACGCGCCCGTCGGCGCCCACCGTGAGCGGGTGGCCCTGCTGGTCGAGGACGGGGTCCCCGGCGCTGTCCACGAGCTGCCCCGAGGCGGAGGCGCTGAACTGGCCGTCGCGCGTGTAGCGCACGCCCTGGGCGCTCTTCACGGCGAAGAAACCCTGCCCGACGATCCCGAAATCGAGCGGCTGACCGGTGTCCTGCATGCCCGCGGGGGTCATGTCGGTGACGGCCTTGCCGAGCGCCACACCCGTGTAGACCCGACCGACCGGCTGACCGGTGGCGGAGCTCGAAAGCAGCAGTTCGCCGAAGCTGCTCTGCGTCGACTGGTCGGGCTTGTAGCCCGGCGTCGAGGCATTCGCGAGGTCGTTTGAGATCTGGTCCTGCCGCGTCTGCTCGGCGACCATGCCCGTCGCGGCGATATTGAGGCCAAGGTCCATCGTCCCGGGTGTTCGACCGATACCGGAAGTTCTTTAGACAGCGCTGAACAGCGCGGCGTCGGCAGCCAGCTGCTCGCGCAGGCGCCGGCGCAGCTCGGTGTGGATCTGCGAGACGCGGCTCTCGGAGACCCCCAGGCGCGCGCCGATCTCACGCAGCGTGCAGCCCTCGACGTACAGCATCACCGCCACCTGGCGCTCGCGCGTGGGGAGCTTCGCGAAGGCCTTGCGAAAGCGCTTCTTGGCCTCCGAGCGCTCGGCGCTGAGGCCGGGGTCGGCGTCCTCGTCGGGGCTCTCAAGCGTGTCGATCCGCTCGATCGTCGTCGAATCCTCCGAGCGAACGGTCTTGTTCAGCGAGGCGACCTCCGCGAGCGCGATCTCGTCAAGGCGCCGCGCCAGCTCCTCGAGCTCCATGCCCGTCGCGGCGGCGAGCTCCTCGCGCGTGGGCTGGCGCTCGTGACGGGAGACGAAGCTCTCGCGCGCACCGTTGATCGCGCGCTCGGCGCGGCGCAGCGAGCGCGGGGCCCAGTCGTGGCGGCGCAGCTCATCGAGCACGGCGCCGTGCACGCGCGTCCAGGCGAACTGCTCCAGCGTCGCGCCCTTAGCGGGGTCGTAACGGTCGATCGAGCGGATCAGCGCCTCCAGACCACAGGAGAGGAAGTCCTCGACATCGCACTGCGCCGGCACCTCGCGCACCTTGCGGTAGACGATGTAGCGCACCATCGGCGTGAAGATGAAGACCAGCTGGTCACGCAGCTTCACGTCCCTGGTGCGCTGATAGCGCCGCCACAGCGTGCTCACTTCGACGGCCGAGACCCGGGTGGCGCCCTGCTCCTTGCTTTGCATGTGTTGAGCTCCGGACTTCGAGGGAAGATGGTTCGAGGGACGAGAGAAGTCGTCTCCACGGGGAGACAGTCGTCCACATCGGTGGCTTCCCTCTCGGGCTTGAGCCGCGGATCGGCGCTTTCAGAAGATCGGGCGCGCTCGGAGTGTGGGACGGCCCGTGAAGACCTCTCTATGCGCAGCCGGCGGGCTGGCGCTCAGGTATCGACCGGCGCGGCCGATCAACGGCGCAATGGAGGACCCCAACCTCAGCTATCACGCAACCGTCAGGTCGATCGAGCAGGACTTCGCCGCGGCGGCCCAGGCGCGCGGCACACAGCTGGCGGGCGCCTACGCGACGGTTGCCGGCGAGGCAATCCAGGCGCTGGAGCGCGAGCCGCGCGAGCCGCGGCTGCTCAATTTCGCCGGCGTCGCGCTGTATGAGCTGTGGAGCCTGGAGGCGGCAGGCGCGCTGTTCGACGCCGCCGCGCGCCTCGATCCCGCCCTCGGCGAGGCGCAGCGCAACCTCGCGCACCTCTCCCACCGCCGCCGCGCCCTCGGCGCGGGCCGGCGACGCGGGCGCTCCCAGACGCTGCACACCGCACTGCCTGAGCTGGAGCGCCGCGCGCTGGCGATCGCCGAGCGGGCCCACCCCGCCGAGGGACTCACGCTGAGCCTGTGCATGATCGTGCGCGACGAGGAGGAGATGCTGCCGCGCTGCCTGGCGGCAGTGGCCGACGCGGTGGACGAGATGGTGATCGTCGACACCGGCTCGCTCGACGCGACGATCGAGATCGCGCGCTCCTTCGGGGCGCGCGTGATCGAGCGCGAGTGGACGGGCTCCTTCGGCGACGCGCGCAACGTCGCCTTCGACGCCGCCACGGGCGACTGGACGTTCGTGCTCGACGCCGACGAGCTGCTGGTAGCCGAGGACGTGCAGCTGCTGCGCTCGCTCACCGGGCGCACCTGGCGCGAGGCCTTCTATGTGGCCGAGACCAACTACACCGGCGACCTGGACGCGGGCAGCGCCGTCACGCACAACACGCTGCGCATGTTCCGCAACCGCCCGCAGTACCGCTACTCGGGGCGCCTGCACGAGCAGATCGCCGGCTCCCTCCCGGCCTACCTACCTGAGCGCGTGGAGTACACGAACGTGCGCCTGGAGCACTACGGCTATCTCGGCGCCGTGCGCGACAGCCGCGAGAAGTCGCGCCGCAACATCGAGCTGTTGCGCCTGCAGCAGGCCGAGAGCGAGCCAACGGCGTTCCTGCACTACAACCTCGGCGCCGAGTACGCCGTCGCCGGTCTCTCCGAGCAGGCGCTCGCGGAGTTCGAGCGCGCGTGGGAGCTGATGGAGGCCGACCCCGATCGCGACGTCTTGCAGTTCGCGCCCGCGCTCGCCAACCGCCTGGTGCGCGCGCTGCGCGCCTGCGGGCGCCCCGCGGACGCGATCGCACAGGCGCGGGAGGCGCTGGAGCGCTTCCCCGGCTTCACCGACCTCGTCCTCGAGCAGGCCGCCGCGAGCGCCTCGCTCGGCGAAGAGGAGCGCGCGATCGAGCTCTACGAGCAGTGCATCGCGATGGGCGACGCGCCCCGCCGCTACACCGCGACCGTCGGCTGCGGCAGCTACCTGCCGCGGATCGCGCTCGGCGAGCTGCGCCACTGCCGCGGTGAGATCGAGCAGGCGATCGAGCTGCTGGGGCACTGCGTGCGCGAGCACCCCACCTTCATCGGCTCGGTGCTGCCCTACGCCTCGGCGCTACTGGCCGCAGGCACCCAGCCCGAGGACGTCGTCGCGGAGGTGCAGCGGCGCGTCCCCGAGCCCACCGCGGCAACACGCTTTCTGCTCGGCACCGCGCTGTACGAGGGCGGCGCCGCTCAAGCCGGCGAGGCGCAGTTCCGCGCAGTGCTCGAACGCCAGCCCCACTCCGCTCGCGCGCGCGTGGCGCTCGGCGAGACGCTGCTCGCGCAGCGCCGCTACGCGCAGGCGGCAGGCGTGCTGTGCGAGATCCACACCGAGGACTCCCTTGCGGTGATGGCCTGCCGCAGCGAGCTATTCGCGCGGATCACCGGCGGCGATCTCATCGCCGCGGGCGCCACGCTCGCGCGGGCCCAAGGCGCCCAGATGCCCGGCGTGGAGCTCGACCTGTTCACCGCCTGGTGGGAGCTCGCCCACCGCGGTGAGAGCACCGTGGCCATCGCGGGCGAGGCGCTGGAGCTGCTCGGCACGGTGCTCGAGGCGCTCCTGCGCGTACACGAGTTCGACGTCTTCGAGGTCGCAGTTGGCCTCCTCGAGCGTACCCCCCTCTCAATCCGCGAGCAACGCGAGGGGCTCGCCGAGCTCTATCTGCGTCGTGGCTTCGCTGCCAGCGCCGCCCGAGAGTGGATGGCCGTCTACCAGGAGGAGCCCGACGCACGCGCGCTGTTCGGGCTCGCGCGCGTGGCCGAGCGTCAGGGGATGGCCGCCGAGGCGCTCGACTTCGCCCAGGCGGCCCTTACGATCGAGCCCGAGAACGAGGCGGCCGCCGAGCTGCTGATGCGCGTGCGCGAGAGCGGCGAGGGTGTCGAGCGACGCGCGGCGGCCTAAAGCTTTATGGGGAGGCAGTCGATCACGATGAACAAGCAAAGAGCCAGGCGGCCCAGGGACGGGACCGCGGATGCGTTCAGGAGGAACACAGCATGAGCTCGCCACCACATGAAGTGCTCCAGCAGATGGGCCAGGCAGCCCGTGTCTACGACACCCTGCACACGCAGGGACGCGAACTGCACTTCGCCCATGACGAGGCGAGCGGACGCATGAAGATCGAGGTGCGCGACACGCGCGGCAACGTGCTGCGCATGCTCTCCCCCTCCGAGGCGCTGCAAGTCGCGGCCGGAAAGCCGCTGGAGTAGAGTAGACCACGATGTCCGCTGGAAAAGCCACTGCAGTAGAGACCACGATGTCCACCCGACAAGAGCCACTGGAGTAGGAGCGCGCGATGTCCACTCAGCCAGTCGTCAGCGGAGGCGGGAGCGCCCCGATCAACATCACCGGCCTCTCTTCGGGGCTCAACACGACCGAAATCATCAACGCGCTGATGAACGTCGAGCGGGCGCCGGTCACGCAGCTGACCAACCAGCAGATCAAGCTGCAGGCCGAGAAGACGCAGCTGAGCACGATCCAGAGCAGCCTGCAGCAGCTGGCCTTCTCCGCCGCCGAACTGTCCTCGCCGACGCTGTTCAACACCACCCAGCAGGTCAGCTCCAGCGACACCAACCAGATCACCGCCGTCAGCAGCAACGGCGCCGGGGTGGGCGGCTATCAGGTGAGCGTCAGCCAGCTGGCGAACTCCGCGCAGCGAAGCTTCACCTTCACGAGTCCCGCGAGCAACGAAACGCTTACGATCGACGGCCAGGAAATCGCCGTGACCGCGGGCGAGAGCGCCAAGGAATTCGCGGCCTCGATCAACTCCAACAGCAACGCCACGGTCTATGCGGCGGCCGTGGAAGCAAACAAGATCGTGCTGTCCGATCGCACCACGGGGAACACCGGCGAAGGCTTTATTGCCGTCTCAGACCCAGGTGGGACGCTTGTCGAACAGGCCGGCACCGCCAAGCAGGGCAAGGACGCCGAATACACCGTCGACGGCGTCGCCGGCACCTCCAGCTCGAACACCGTCAGCAACGCGATCGCCGGCGTGACGCTGACCTTCGCCGCGCTCACCACCACGAGCGGCCCGGTGACGATCGACGTGGCGGCGCCCGCGCCGAGCGTGAGCGGGATCACGAGTCAGGTGGAATCGTTCGTGAAGCTCTACAACTCGACGATCGGCGCGATCCACAACCAGCTCGCTACCAAGCCCCCCACGAACCCGGCGAGCAGCGAACTCGGCACCGGGACCCTGTTCGGCGACACCGAACTCGGGGATGCGATCGACACGATGCGCCAGGCCATCTACACGCCCGTCGAAGGGCTGCCGGCGGAAATGTCGAGCCTCGCCGGCATCGGCATCAGCACCGGGGTCGCCTCGGGCTCCGCCACGCCGTCCCAGGGCTCGCTGGAAGGCGAATTGAAGGTGAACGTCGCCGAACTGACCAAGGCGATCCAGACGAACCCCCAGGGCGTCGAAAAGATGCTCCAGTCCTGGGGGCAGGGCTTCCAGAAGAGCGTCGACGCCTTCGCCGAACCGGGCGGCTCGCTCGAAACGCGCATCAACGGCGAAACCACGCGCATCTCCGCGCTCGGCGAACAGATCACGGCGATGAACGAAATGCTCGCCGTCCGCCAGAAGACACTCCAGGCCGAATACCAGGCGATGGAAGCGGCCGTCCAGGCCAGCACCTCCCAGGGCAGCTGGCTCTCAGGGCAGCTCAAGGCGCTCGAAGCCAATTCCGTGGTCGGCGCGACGACAGCCGGTTAGAGCCCGAGCGCCCGACTCGCCCCCGCCCCAAGCGAGCGCTCAAGCGCCCCCGAGCATCGGCTGAACGAGCACTCAACTTCGGCTCCGCCCGGCCGATCACCAGGACAGCATGGCCCCTCTCACGGCATCGCCGCAGGCATACCGGCAGAACGCGGTGCTCTCCGCCTCGCCGGGCGAGCTCGTGGTGATGCTCTACGACGGCGCGCGCCGCTTCCTGCGCCAGGCCGCCGGCGCGATGGAACAACATGAAGTCGAGCGCGCGCACAACGCGCTGCGGCGCGCCGAAATGATCATCGGCCACCTCGACGCAACGATCGACGACGAGCAGGGCCAGATCTCGCTGCGGCTGCACTCGATCTACCGCTTCTGCATGACGCACCTCAACCGCGGGCGCATGGGACAGGACCCGCGCATGCTGGAAGAGGTCAGCAAGCTGCTCGGCGAGCTGCGCGAAGCATGGGCCGCGGTCGCCGCGAATCCCGCGCGCGGCGGGAAGCGGCAAACGCCGCTGTCGCGGGTGTCGGCGCAGGCGCCCGCATCGCACCCCGGCCGGAGTGGGCGCCTGATGAGCCCCGCCAACGCCACGCTCGACCCCTATGCGGCGATCCTGGAGCTCTCCGAGCGCGAGCTGGAGCTCGCCGGGATGGGGCGCATCGACGATCTGCATGCCCTCGGCGAGGAGTGGCGCGCGCTCGTGGCCGAGCTGCCCGCGCGTCCCCCGGAGGCCGCCAAGCCGCTGCTGGAGCGCGCGGCGCTCGCGCACGAGCGCACCCACATCGAGCTGCTGCGCCTGCGCGAGGCGATGCTGTGCGACATGCGCACAACCGCCCGCGCCAGCCGCGCGGCGCACGGCTACGCCAGCCAGGAACGCCGGCGCCAGCGCCGGATCGACCGCAGACGCGTGAGGCACGGCGCAGGATTCGCCGCGACTCGCCCGCTCGTCGGCGGCCGCATTAGCCATCCCGCGGCGCCCCGCACCAACCAGCTCTAAAGGTTCGCCGCCGGCGACCGATGACGGGTGGGACCTGAGCTATCAGGCAACGGCTTTCAAGGAGCGAAAGCCGGATCTGGCCCAAGGAGGGCAGAGCAAAAGTCTTCGACGCCTTGTCCCTCCTTGACCCCACACAGCTCACGCTAGAGGCCGGCATGCGCGGCGCGTGGATGCGCCAGACGCTGCTGACGAACAACATCGCCAACGCCGACACCCCCGGCTATCAGCGCGAGGACGTCGAACTTCCAGGCGACGCTGCGCGGCGCGATGGAAAGTGGCGAATCGGCGCTGCAGGAAGTCCAGTTCCAGCCGGAAGTCAAGCCGGGCGTGGCGGGTCCTGAAGGCAACGGTGTCAACATCGACGAGGAATCCGCGCAGGTCGCCGAGAATGGTCTCGACTATCAGGCCATGACCCAGGTGCTCGGCGCGCGCGACGCGATCCTACGCTCGGCGATGGGGGTCAACTGACGTCATGGGCCTCTTCGACGCGATCGACATCGCCGGCAGCGGGCTGTCCGCCGAGCGCGTGCGCATGGACGTGACCTCCGAGAACCTCGCCAACGCGCAGACCACGCGCGGCCCCGGCGGCCAGCCCTACCAGCGCCAGGACGTCGAGCTGCAGCAGCTCGGCACCGCCGGCTTCGGCGAGACGCTCGCCGGGGCAATGAACGCGGGCGCCACGCAACAGCAGACGCCGGGCGGCGTGACGGTCGCGGGCATCGTCGCCGACGCGACGCCCGACCAGGAGATCTACAACCCCGGCAGCCCCGACGCCAACGCGCAGGGCTACGTGAAGATGCCCAACGTCAACACCGTCACCGAAATGGTCGACCTGATTGGCGAGTCGCGCTCCTATCAGTCGGACGTGACCGCGATGCAGACGGCCAAGTCGATGTTCAACTCGACGCTGGGGCTGCTGAAGTCATGATCCCGCCCGTCAGCGGTCTCGGCGGCCTGTCGCTGAGCAACGTCGGCGGCCTCGCCCAGAGCGGGGAAGCCGCGCTGAGTGGAGCCGCCGGACAGAGCGCACCCGCGGGACAGAGCGCCGGCGTCAGCCAGAGCGAACCGGCGCTCGGCGGCACCGCCGCCGCCGGCCCATCCGGTGGCTTCAGTGGCGCCCTCTCCGGCGCGATCTCCTCACTCGAGTCCTCCCAGGCAAGCGCCGACAGCGCAGCGCAGGCGCTGGCCACCGGCTCGGTCAGTGACCCCGAGAGCGCCGTCGTGACCGTGCAGGACGCGCAGCTTGAGATGCAGCTCGCCTCGCAGATCCGCACGAAGGCCACCGAAGCAGCCCAGTCGATCTTCCAGACGCAGGTTTAGCCCACCCAGTTCACCGCTTCATCCGACCGCCAGCCACCTTCGACGCCCACCACCACCGAACGGACCCTGACCGATGCCAGTAGCCCAGCTTGCCTCCAGACTCTCACCGCGCGGATGGCTGATCGCGGGCGGCTCACTCGTCGGCTCGGTGGTGCTTATCTACCTGTTCCTGCACATGGTCTCCCAGCCGAGCTACTCGACGCTGGCCAGCGGCCTGAACCCGGCGCAGACGGGCAAGATGACCGGTGCGTTGGACCAGCAGGGAATCGGCTATCAGCTGCAGAACAACGGCACCGCGCTGGCGGTGCCCTCGAATGAGACCGCCAAGGCGCGCGTGGCGCTGGCCAGCGCTGGCGTGCTCGGATCGAGCCACACCAACCTCTCGCTGTTCGAAAAGCAGAGCCTCGGCGAAAGCAACTTCCAGCAGCAGGTCAACTACCAACGCGCGATGCAGGGGCAGCTGGAAGAAACGATCGACAACGTCCAGGGGGTATCCGGCGCGCAGGTGCAGCTCGTGCTGCCCTCCCCCCAGGCGCAGCTGTTTGCATCCAGCCAGACCCCCGCCTCCGCGGCGGTGCTGCTGTCGGGTACGACCTCGCTGGAACCGTCTTCTGTAAAGGGCATCGCCCAGCTGGTGGCCTCCTCGGTGCCCGGATTGTCGGTGAGCAAGGTCACGATCACCGACGGCACGGGGCAGCTGCTGTGGCCCGCCCCGGGCTCTGAAGGCGGGGGCGGCGGCGAATCGGGCAAGCAGGCGGCGCAGGCGCGCTATGACTCCAGCACGGCCGCCAACCTCAACGCGATGCTGGCGCAGACGCTCGGGCCCGGCAAGGCGCAGGTGCAAGTCGCGGCCAACCTGAACGTGAACCAGACCACCCAGGAAACGCTCACCTATGGCAAGGCCGGTGTGCCGCTTACGCAGAGTAAGGACCTCGAGACCCTCACAGGCAACGGCAGCGGCGGCGCGGGCGCGACGGGCACCGCGAACATTCCCGCCTACGCGCAGACGGGTGCCGGCGGCAAGTCCAACTACAAGCACGAAATCACCAACACCGCGCTCGGCGTGAACAAGACCGTCACCCACTCCACGGTGGCCCCCGGGGAAATCGAAAACGAGCACGTCTCGGTGCTGCTCGACAAGTCGGTCCCAGCCGCTTCGCTGCCGGCGATCCGCGAAGCCGTCACGAACGCCGCGGGCCTGCAGACCAAGCGCGGCGACACGCTATCGGTCGGCCAGATGGCGTTCGCCAAGACGGCTGCTCCCGCGGCGAGCGCGACGAGCGGAATGCTCGCCTATGCCAAGTACGCGCTGATCGGGCTGGCGTCGCTGCTCTTCCTGTTCTTCACCACCCGCTCGCTGCGCAAGCGCGAGGCGGCCGACATCGACAACGAGCCGGTGTGGCTGCGCGAACTGGAGCTGCCCGTGCGCCTCTCCGAGCTCGAGCGCGAAACCTCGACCCCCGCGACCCCCCAGCAGCCCTCGCCCACGGCCGTCACGGTGGGCGGCGGCGACGCCCCCGTGCGCCAGCGCGTGGAGCAGCTGGCCGAGAGCAACCCCGACCGTGTCGCCCAGCAGCTTCGCACCTGGATGCAGGAGGACTAGATGATCGGGCTAGCGATCACGCCGGCTGACCAGAGCTCAAGCGATCCCGGCTGCATCCAAGCCGGCGTGATCGTGAGGCAAGCCTGATGGCGATTGAGCTCCCTGCCGCCGAGGAGGCCCCGGCGCTCGCCGGCCTCCCTCAGCGCACGGCCGCGCGGCTGCCCGGTCGGCGCAAGGCCGCCGTGCTGATGGCCGCGCTCGGCTCCGAGCGCGCCGCCGGCGTGATGCAGCACATGCGCGAGGAGGACATCGAGGGACTTTCGCTGGAGATGGCCAAGCTCAGTACCGTCGAAGAAGAGACCGCCGAATCGATCTTCAACGAGCTGGCCGCGGTCACCGAATCAGAGGGACTTGCCGACGTCTCGGGCGGCATCGACTTCGCGCGCGACGTGCTGGAGCGCGCGCTGGGGGCCGAGCGCGCCGAGGAGCTGATCGGCCGGCTCTCGACGGTCATCGAGATGCGCCCCTTCGAGTTCCTGCGCCGCACCCCGCCCGAGCAAATCGTCGCGTTCCTGCGCACCGAGTCTCCGCAGACGATGGCGCTGGTGATCGCCAACCTGCACACGATGCTCGCCGCCCAGGTGCTCGCCCAGGTGCCCGAGGAAATGCAGCCCGACGTGGCGCTGCGGATCGCGCGCATGGGCGAGACCTCCCCCCGCGTGATCCATCAGGTCGAGGAGATCATGCGCCAGAAGCTGAGCACGCTCGTCGAGCAGGAGTACTCCTCGGCGGGCGGCACGAAGGCGCTCGCGAACATCCTCAACCACGCCGACCGCTCGACCGAGCGCAATGTGCTCGACCACCTCGGCGCCACCGACCAGGGCCTCGCCGAGCAGGTACGGCGCATGCTGTTCGTCTTCGAGGACATCGTCAAGCTCGAGGAGCGCGCGATTCAGCAGGTGCTGCGCGAGGCCAACCAGAAGGACCTCGTACTCGCTCTGCGCGGCGCCCCCGACGCGGTCAAGGAGATCGTGATGGCCAACATGTCAGAGCGCGGCGCGGCGATGCTAGTGGAGGAGATGGAGGTCCAGCAGCCCCAGCGCAAGCGCGACGTCGACGAGGCGCAAAGCCGCATCGTCGCGGTCGTCCGCCGCCTGGAGGAGGCCGGCACGATCGTCCTTTCCGGCGAGGGCGACGAGGAGAGCGAAGCGGTTGTCTGACGCGGCCACCATCGTGCGCGCGCCTGAAAC
This sequence comes from uncultured Solirubrobacterales bacterium, assembly GCA_963723045.1. GTDB lineage: Bacteria > Actinomycetota > Thermoleophilia > Solirubrobacterales > Solirubrobacteraceae > Palsa-744. Next base: position 486,675 of record CAVROU010000002.1, read on the forward strand.
GCCGGCCACATCGCCAGAGCCACGGGATCCTCAGGGCCCTCCGCCAGAGCCACGGGATCCTCAGAGCCCGCCGGCAGAGCTCGGCGGCTATCCCTTCGAGCAGCTGCAGCCCTCTCCTCCGCTGCCCCGCGACGCCCCCGATCGGATCCTCGCGCGGGCGCGTGAAGAAGCAGAGCGCATTCGTGAGCAGGCGCGCACCGAGGGCCACACCGAAGGCCGCGCGCAGGGCCACCGCGACGGCCTCGCGGAGACCACCGCGGCCGCCGGCGCGATGGCGCAAGCCGTCGACGCACTGCGGGCGCTGCGCCACGAGACGGCCGAGGCTATAGAGCGCGACGCGGTGGAACTTGCGCTCGCGCTTTCCGCGAAGATTCTTGCGGGTGAACTGGAAGCTCAGCCCGAGCGCGTGATCGATGTCGTGCGCGGCGCGTTGCGGCGCATCGGCGACCGCCGCCAGATCGTCGTGCTGGTCGACCCGGATGACCTCGACGTGGTGAGCGCCGCCGTCGGCGACCTGCGCGCACAGGTGGGCGGCATCGAGACCTGCGACGTGCAGGCCGACCGCCGCGTTGGGCGCGGCGGCGCAATAGTGCGCACGGTCGAGGGCGAGATCGACGCGACCGTCAAGACTCAGCTGGAGCGCGCGCGGGAGCTGATGCTTGCTGACGAGCGCCACGGCGAGTGTGAAGACACAGAATTCGACTCCACCGCCGAGGAGCAGATCGAATGACGCCGCTCACCAGCGCCAGGGCGGCTCTGCATTCCGCCGACCTCGCTCAGCGCCACGGCTTCGTGAGCAACCTGATCGGCCTGATCGTGGAGGTCACCGGCCTGGAGGCCGAGGTCGGCGAGGTCTGCCTGATCGGAGCCGACCGCGCCTCGCCCGCCGTCTCCGCGGAGGTGGTCGGGTTTCGCGAAGGACGCACGCTGCTGATGCCGCTCGGCGAGATGCACGGCATCGGCCCCGGCACAAGGGTCCTGGCGACAGGCGCCTCGTTTCGCATCGACGTCGGACCGGCTCTTCTCGGCCGTGTCATCGACGGGCTGGGGGCACCATTGGATGGCCTGGAGAGGCCGAGCGCCGGCGTCAACCCCCGCTCGACCGTCGCCTCGCCGCCGAGCGCGATGAGTCGCCCCCGCATCGATGAGCGTGTCGGCCTTGGGGTGCGGGCACTGGACTCGCTCGTACCCTGCGGGCTCGGGCAGCGCCTGGGGATCTTCGCCGGCTCGGGCGTCGGCAAGTCCTCGCTGCTCGGGATGATCGCCCGCTCCACGAGCGCCACGGTGAACGTGATCGCGCTCGTGGGCGAGCGCGGACGCGAGGTGCGCGAGTTCGTCGAGCGCGACCTCGGCGACGCGCTGGAGCATTCGGTGGTGGTGGTCGCGACCTCTGACGAGCCCGCGCTCGTGCGAATCAAGGCCGCGCTCACCGCGACGACCATCGCGGAGTACTTCCGCGACGAGGGCCACGATGTGATGCTGATGATGGACTCGGTCACGCGCTTTGCGATGGCCCAGCGCGAGATCGGCCTGGCGATCGGCGAGCCGCCCGCGACGCGCGGCTACACCCCGTCGGTGTTCGCGCTCCTGCCGCGGCTTTTGGAGCGCGCGGGCACCAGCCCGCGCGGCTCGATCACGGGGCTATATACGGTCCTTGTGGACGGCGACGACATGAACGAGCCGATCGCTGACGCGGTGCGCTCGATCCTCGACGGCCACGTCGTGCTGACACGCTCCCTGGCTCACGCCGGGCACTATCCGGCGATCGACGTGCTGCAAAGCGTTTCGCGTCTGATCGGCGAAATTGTTTCTGATTCGGTAGTTAGCGCCGGACAAAGGGTGCGGGGCGCGCTTGCCTCGCTGCGCGAGAAGGAGGATCTGATCGCGATCGGCGCCTACTCCTCCGGCAGCGATCCGGCACTCGACGCCGCCCTCGCGCACCGCCCCCACATCGAGGCATTTCTGCGCCAGGCCACCGTCGAGCGCTCCGATCCCGAGAGCGCCGACGCACAGCTGATCGAACTCGCCGACTCCCTGGAGCGGACGCTGCAGACGCAGCACAGCGAGGTCCTCGACGGCGAGGAGGTCGGACACGAGTCTCAGGCGACCTCGACTCACGAGCCGGGACCGTCGGCGATCCCGGCGCTGCATCTGAGCATCTGATTGGCTCAGCTATGCGGTTTGGCCCTGCCGATGCGACCAGCTGGAGCCTCAGGGGGCGACGGGCCGGTATTCGCGCGTCGTCGGGTTCTGCTCTAGCAACCCCACTGCGCGCAGCGTCTTCACATAGCGATGCGTCGTCGACGGTGACATGCCCAACTGGTGGGCAAGGTCGATAATCGCCCGCCACGGCCGCTCGGGCCCATATGAGGACAGGATCGCCAGACCACGCAGCAGGGACTGCGAGAGCTGGGGATCGGTCAGCGCGTCCTCGAGCGCCTCTTGGGTGGCCTTCTGCAGCGACTTCGTCTTGCTGCGCTTGTTGCCGTTGCCGGGCTTGTAGGCGTTGTCGAGCGCAGCCAGCAGCAGGTTCGATACGGTCCCGTTGCGGCTCTGTCCGGCGAGCCGCATCACCTGCTCGACCTGGACGGGCGAGAGAGTGATCGAGATTTCTTCGTCTTTCTTGGTGTTCTTCGTCGTCTTCGTAGGCATAGCGTCTCGCAGTCTTGATTATAGGAGCACTTTGGATGTTCGGTCTACGCTTTGCACCGCATCGCCAGGACGGCGGCGATCCCTTCGAGGGAGCAGGAATTGGCGTGGCCGGGGCTTTGATGGGACTTCTGGCTTCATTCGATTCGACTAACAGAATAGTTTGACTATTGGCGTAGTATTCGCCTAGACACGAGGCGAATATTCTCTTTGCGAATAATTGGGGCAGTCGGATCACACAGTGAGGGAACTCTTAGGAAACTTTTAGATTTGATTTAACGGAACTCCGCTGAGGGTCGGCGAGGGCGCTCCGCGCGATCTCGAGCTGGAGACTCAGATGCCCTGTCGTGGACCCTCCTCCCAGCGAGATCCTCCTCGCAGCGAGGCTCTCCCCAAACGAGGCCCTCCCCCACGAGGCTCTCCCCCACGAGGCTCTCCCAAACGAGGCCCACCTCCTCCTATCGAGGATCTGCCTAAAGGACGGCCGGCGCTGTCCGATTACCCGGCCCGTGACCGGACCCTCATTCCGCTTCCGTCTGGAGCGTGTCCGTGCCCTGCGCGAGCGCCGGGAGGACATTGCCCGCCAGGCGCTCGCGCAGGCGCTGGGCCGCCGCTCGGACAGTCGCGCGCACCTCGAGCAGGTGGAGGCACACCTCGAGCAGGCCCGCACCCTGCAGCGCAGAGCCACCGGACCCGCGGCCACCGCCACGGCAGCCGAGCTCCAGGCCCGCCAGGCCTTCGTCGAGCACGTCGAGACCCAGCGCATCGCCGGTCTGCGCGAGCTCGAGCGCCACGACGGCGAGGTGGCCGACCGCGATGTCGAACTCGGCCAGGCGGCGCGCGAGCGGGAGATGCTCGAGCGCCTGAAGGATCGCCAGCGTGCTGAGCACCACCGCGAGTTCGAGCGCCAGGAGAGCGGCGCCCTCGATGAGATCGCCCTCGATCGCTTTCGTCGGAGCGCCGCGTGAGCGCGCTCGCGATCGAACCGACGGCCGCCGAAAGCGGCCCCGCCGACGCCGCCAGCGCGAGCCGGCGCGTACAGCAGCTGCAGGCGCTCGTCGCCCAGGCCGCCTCGGGGTCGACCGCGAGCTTTGCCGCGGCGCTGAACGCCGCGTCGGGCGCCTCGAGCGCCGGCGGGCAAGGCACACCTTCCACTGAAGATAACGCCCAGGCCACCGGGCAGAGTCCCCCTGCACCGACAGCCACTGCGGCAGCCCTGGCCTCGGCTGGACTGACGCCAACGGCCCCTGCTGCATATGCCACCCCGAACGTCGCCGGCACACCGCTCCAGGCACCCTCCCTGGGCGAGACATCCCTCACAGCCGCCGCGAACACGCCCCCGGTGGGGGCCGAAGGCTCGGGCTCCTCCCCATATGACGCCGCGATCGCCCAGGCCGCCGCGCGCAACGGCATCGAACCGGCGCTGCTGCACGGCCTTATTCAGCAGGAGTCGGGCTTCGACCCCAACGCCCGCTCCAGCTCAGGTGCGCTCGGCCTGACTCAGTTGATGCCGGGTACCGCGTCCTCGCTCGGTGTCTCCGACCCACTCAACCCGACCCAGTCGATCGAAGGCGGCGCCCGCTACCTGGGCGAGATGCTCACCAAGTTCGGCGGCAACACCGCCGACGCGCTGGCCGCCTACAACGCCGGGCCGGGAGCCGTGAGCCAATACGGCGGCGTCCCGCCCTACGCCGAAACCCAGGAATACGTCAACAAGGTGCTCGGCTACGCCGCCACCTACAGCCGCACGCTCCCCGCGACTACCGCGGGAGCGAGCGTCATCCCGACCTCCACCGCTCCGGGCGGTTCGATCGTATGACCGTCCCCGCAACCCCCACCTTCGCCTCGCCCCCCTCCCCGCCACCGCCTTCGGGCGGGGCCCCGCCGGGGCCCCCACCCGGCGGGCCGCTCTTTCAGAGCGCGCTCGAAGATTCGGCCCGGACCGCACTTGCGGAAGGCCATCGGCAGAGCTCCTCTGAGGGGCATCGCGGAACCGTTGAAGAACATCGTCGGGACGATCGCCCAGACGGGGCCGACACGCCGACCGCGGCCGCCACCCCGAGCGACGTGCAAACCGTGGCGAAGCCACTGGACCAGGGCACGGGCGCGAACCGGCTTCACTCGACCGACAGCCGGGCTCCCGCGAGCGCGCTCTCTTCAATCCCCCCTGGCCACACTTCTACGAGTTCGAGCTCCGTGGCCGCGGCCTCGACGGCGTCCGCTTCGGCGCCCGGAACGCCTGGTTCAACCACGACAGCCGGCATCGCCACCGACCTGCCGGGGACATCCACGGCCGCTCTTGGCGCCGTTCCCTCCGCCGCCGTTGCGTCTGGTGCCGTCTCCGCCCCGACTCCGCCCGGCGCCTCGGGAGCTGCCGCCGGTATTCCCGCCACTGCCCAGACTCCCAACACCCCGTCGGCGAGTGCGCTCACCGCGTCCGCCCTAGAGAGCTCTCAAGACAGCGAACCCGCTGAAGCAGCCTCCTCTAAGAGCGCCGACGCGACCGCCTCCGCAGAGGCCGCTCTGCCCTCCGGCAACACACTCTCCGCCGAGGCAGCCGGAGCGACTTCCGTCTCGACGGCGCCGAACTCGAACGCCGCCGCGAGCGGCACGGCGCTCGCAACCCCCGCAAATCCCGCAGGCGCTCCACAGGGCGCTCCGGACGGCGCACCGTCCGGCGAACCTGCCGCGGGCGCCCCAGCGTCCACCACGACCTCCGAGGCGGCGGCGCAGAGCGCCAACCCAACCGGCGCCCCCCGCTCAGCGGCTCCCTCTCTCCAAAGTTCTCTCCCCGAGGCTGCGGCTGAAGCCGCTGCTCGCGCTGAGCGATCCGGCCTCTCCACCGAAAAGGCCGCCGCCGCAAGCCAGCCGGCGGTTTCGCCCGCACCGAGCGCCGACGGCAGCTCTGCCACGAACGGCAGCTCCGCCATGTCACATGCCACGAGCCAGGGCGCGCAGGCGCCGAGCGCATTGGCTCTGGGACTCACCGCCACCGGACCCGCCCCTGCCCCCGCTCCCGCCGGCGCTGCGGTTCCGCTCACGGCGCTCGCCACCGGAGAGAGCACCCTTCCGACACAGGTCGCCGGCCAGGCCACGACGGAAAGCTACGGCGTCGACCTGCAGCACACCATCGAAGCGGTCCACGCCACGATCGAAATGGCCACGCGCCAGGGGCTCAGCCAGGCGCGAATCGCCCTGCAGCCCGCCGAGCTGGGCGAAATCCGCATCCACCTCACGCAGAGCGCCTCCGGTCTCGTGGCGCGCATCACCGCCGACTCCCCCGCCGCCGCCCAGGCACTCACCGAAGGCCGCGCCGAGCTGCGCTCCTCGCTCAACTCACTTGGCCTCACCGCGCTGCACCTCGACACCGGCGCCTTCCAGTCGGGTGAGCAGGGTCGCCAGGGCCACGCCCCCCAGCATTCCGCCGGCTTTTCACCAACCCACCGCTCGACCGGCGGCGAGGACGACGAGACAGACCTCTCCGATCCCACCGCTTCCAACCCAACCTCCGAGGTCCCGCGAACAGCCCGCGGCGCGCTCGTCGACGTGCTCGCCTGAGAAAGGAGCCACCGTGTCCACACCCGCAACCGAAGCCACCGCCCCTAGCCCAGCCACACCCTCCGTCCCCACCGCGACGCCTCGCGCGGCGACGCCCGTATCCACCGCGAAGCCCGGCAGCGAACCGATCCCCACCAATCCCGGCGGCACGCTCGGCAAGGACGACTTCCTCAAGCTGATGGTCGCCCAGCTGCAGTCCCAGGACCCGTTGCAGCCGACCGAAAGCTCGGCCTACGTCGGCGAGCTCGCGCAGTTCACCGAGCTCGAGCAGGTCACCAACCTCGCGCAGACATCCTCCCAGTCGGCCACCGCCCAGCAGGTCGCCCAGGCGGTGCAGTTGATCGGCCACACCGTCTCCTACACCGACCCCTCCACCGGCGTCGTCGCCCAGGGCACCGTCCAGAACGTCGAGATCACCTCCTCCGGCGCCACCCTCACCGTCGAAGGCCACACCGGCATCGAACCGGCCGGCATCACGGAGGTCACGTGAGCTCCACTGTCAACCCCGCGCTGCTCGGACCCGGCGCGCTGGCATCCGGGCCGATGGCACCCGGCGCCAAGCCGGGCAGCGTCGGCGGGGCGAGCGGCCCGCGTCGCGGCGAGGGCGCACTCCCCGGCACGGCTCCTTCGGGCGCAGCGGCCGGACCCTCCTTCGCCGAGGTCCTGCAGCAGACGAGCTCCGCCCCGGAGACTGCCGGCGCACAGCCGCTGCGCTTCTCCCGCCACGCGCTGGAGCGTGTGCAGCGGCGCGGCATCGACCTGACCCCAGCGACCTTGAACAGACTTCAGGACGGAGTGGGACGCGCAGCCGGCAAGGGCTCGCGCGACTCCGTCGTACTCGTCGACGGCACCGCCTTCGTGGTGGCCGTGGGCAGCCGCACCGTCGTCACGGCGGTCGGCGCCGAACACATGCGCGAGCACGTGTTCACCAATATCGACAGCGCCGTGATCGCATGAGACGCCGTCGGTGAGACCAATGCAACGAAACCACGGCCGGACCTCATCGAGGAGGCCGCGAAAGGAAGTGCGACCAAGATGATGGGTGGAATGTATGCCGCAATCAGCGGCCTCGACGCAAACCAGACGATGCTCAACGAGACGGCCAACGACCTGGCCAACGTGAACACCGTCGGCTACAAGTCCGCGCGGGTGACCTTCGCCGACTCGCTCACGCAGGTGCTGCGCGGCGCCTCGGGCTCGACGATCACAAACGGCGGATCGAATCCCGTGCAGGTGGGCCTTGGGGTGCAGGTCGCCTCGACGGACTCCGAGATGTCCGAGGGCTCCTTCCAGTCCACCAACAACCCGCTCGACGTCGCGATCGAGGGCTCGGGTTTCCTGCGCGTCGGCGCCGGCACCCCCCCTGGAGCGCCCCCCTACACTGCCGGCCTGCCCAAGAACATGCAGTACACCCGCGCGGGCGACCTGACGACCAACACGAAGGGCTTTCTCACCACCCAGGCCGGCGACTATGTGGTCGGACGCAACGCCGTCGCCACCGTCACCGCCGCGGGCACGACCTATGCGCCGGGCGCCGAAGATAGCTACATCGTCATCCCCCCCGGCTCGGCGAACGTGTCGATCGGGCAGGACGGCGCGGTGAGCTATGAGGACGAGAACCCCGCCTCGCCCACCTACCAGCAGCAGGTGACGGCCGGTTACCTCTCGCTCGCGCAGTTCGCCAACCAGTCGGGCCTGGAACGCCTCGGCGGCTCGCTGTGGGGTCAGACCGCCAACTCGGGCGCCCCGATCGTGGGCACCCCCGACACCGGCGGCTTCGGCTCGACGATCGGTGGCGAGCTCGAGATGTCAAACGTCGACCTGGCCAGCGAGATGACCACGATGATCACCGCCGAGCGTGGCTATGAGGCCAACTCGAAGGTCATTACCACCGCCGACCAGATGCTGCAGACGGTGGTGAACATGATCCAGTAACCACACCCGCCGCGCCGGGGCGAGGGCGGCCGCACGGCCGCTGCGCCGGGGTGACGGCAAGAAGGACGAATCCGAGGAGCCACGGGTGGGCGACGGCTGAGAGGCCGCCGTCCACCCGCTGGCACATACAGACGCACGGATGCACCAACCGGCAACACAGACGCACGGACGCACCAACCCAGCAGTCGAGAGGAGGCGCAGCACAGTGATAACTCTCAACCGGCTCGGCCACAGCGACGAGCCATTCCAACTGAACCCCGACCTGATCGTCACGATCGAGTCGACGCCCGACACCGTCATCACGCTCGCGACCACCGCCAAGGTCGTCGTGGCGGAGACGCCGGATGAAGTGGCGGACCTCGTGCGCATCTGGCGCGTGGAGGTTCTCTCGGAGGCGATGCGAAACCGAAGGCCCGAACGCGACCCCTCGCCCGTCCGCTCGGTCCATGGGAACTGAAGGATCGCGGCCGATGGCCGATGAACCAGGGCGATGAAAGCCGCTACAGCTATTGGGATCGGGGTCGCCATGGGCGCCCTGCTGCTCAGCGCGATGATGGATGGGACGAGTCCGGCCGTCTTCCTGAACATCCCCGCGCTGATTATCATCATCGGGGGTACCGGTGGTGTGACGCTCGCGAGCGTCGGCATGGCCTCGATGAAGCGCATCCCCTCGCTCTACAAGATGGTCTTCTCGAGCGAACCGCCGGATATGCGCGGGCGTCTGGACCAGCTCGTGGGGCTCGCCGACCAGGCCCGCCGCGAGGGCCTGCTCGCGCTCGACGCGCAGCTCGGCGAGGTCGAGGACATGTTCACACGCAACGCGCTGCAGCTCGTCGTCGACGGTACGGACCCCGAGATGGTGCACGCGATCCTCGAGGCCGAGGTCGACGGCATGGCCGCGCGCCACGCCGCCGCCGCCGCGCCCTTCGACAAGGCGGGCGGCTTCGCGCCGACGATGGGCATCATCGGCACCGTGATGGGGCTCGTGCACGTGCTCGAGAACCTCGCCGCGCCCTCCACGCTTGGTCCCTCGATCTCCTCCGCCTTCCTGGCCACGCTGATGGGCGTGGGCTCGGCGAACGTGATCTTTCTGCCGATCGCCAACCGCCTGAAGGCGATCAGCGCCGAAGAGACCGAACTGCGCATGATGACGCTCGAGGGCATCCTTTCGATCCAGGCGGGCGATAACCCGCGGCTGGTGGCCGACAAGCTGATGTCCTACCTGCCCCCCGCCGAGCGCTCCAGCGACGAGGATGCCGGCGGTGGAGCCGGTTCGAGCGCCCGGGCCGAGGCTGCGTAAGCGATGTCCCGATCACGCAGTCGTAGAGGAGGCAGGCGCGGCGCCCACGGCGGCGGCGGGCACGAGGACGGCGAGCGCTGGCTGCTCACCTACGCCGACATGATCACGCTCCTGATGGCGCTGTTCATGGTGCTGTTCTCGATCTCCTCGGTGAACATCTCCAAGGTCCAGGCGCTGCAGAAGTCGCTCAAGGCGGCCTTCTCGCCCGACAACATCCTCCCCGGCGGCAAGGACATCGCCCAGCAGGGTTCCACCGCCAGCGCCCATCAGGCACCCGCAAACAGGGAAGTGTCCTCGATCGTGCCGCTCACACCGCACGCCGCCAGCAGTGCGGAAAGCAGCGCCACGGCAGCCAGCGTGAGCGCATCGGTACAAAAGGCCGAAGCGGAGCAGAGCAGCTTCGAACACCTCAAGCACCAGCTCGACGCCTATGCCGCCAGCCACGGCTTCGCCAAGGACGTCAACACGACTGTGCAGGCGCGGGGCCTGGTGATCCGGGTGCTCACCGACCGCCTGCTGTTCGCCTCGGGCAGCGCCACGCTGATCCCCCAGGCATTCCCTTTGCTGAGTGAGATCGCGGGGCTCGTGAACGTCGACCGCACGCACCCGGTGGCGGTCGAAGGCAACACCGACGACGTGCCGATCCACGGCGGGAGCTTCCCCAGCAACTGGGAGCTCTCGACGGCGCGCGCCAGCATGGTCGTGCGCTTCTTGATCGGCCGGGGGGTCTTCCCCACGCGCCTGAGCGCCTCCGGCTACGCGGACCTGCGCCCGATCGACAGCAACGCGAGCGCCGCCGGCAGGGCGCGCAACCGGCGCGTTGAAATCGTGCTGCAGCGCATGTACGGCAGCAGCTCACAGTCGGTCTCAGAAGCGGAAACCTCGACCGCCGGCGCGCAGACGAGCGCGTCGGGCAGGTAGGAGGCTGGCGCGATGCTCAAGAACAAGAAGGTGCTCATCGGGCTGGTGCTGCTCCTGGTCGTGGCATTCGAGGGCTACTCGATGACCAAGCCCAAGGTGGTCGTGAAGGACAAGATCCAGGGCTCGATCTACGTGCTGCCCTCGAGTTTCCTGCTGAACCTCAGCGACGGCCACTTCGCCAAGCTCACGCTCGGGCTGGTGCTTGCACCCGGCCAGAGCAGCGGCGCCTCCGCGGCCGGCGGCTCCGCGCCGACCGAAGGCGGCGCGGGAACTCTGCCCGAGGAAGCAGTGATTCGCGACATCGTGACGAATCTGATGACCAATGAGAGCAGCACAACCCTCTCGGGCGACGGCGGGCGCAACAGAGTGAAACACGAAATTCTCACCGCTATCAGACGGCAGACCGACGTGAAGGTCGAACAGGTGCTGTTCCCCGACCTCACCGTGCAATAGGAGAGCCATGACATGAGCGACCCCGACTCCACCGATCCCAGCTCCACCGACCCCGACTCCACTGATCCCGCCGATCTGACGCCCGCCACCGACGGCGCAAGCGATACGGCTCTCGACGAGCAGTTCGGTCAAGCCGCGCCGGGCACGAACGGCAGCCCGATTGCCGGCCAGTCGGACCTGCGCCGTCTGAATGACGTGCCGATGGAGCTGAGCGTGGAGATCGGTCGCACACAGATCACGGTCGGCGAGACGCTGCAGCTGCGCGCCGGCTCGGTCATAACGCTCGATCGCCTGGCCGGCGAACCGGTGGACATGCTCGTCAACGGCACGCCGATCGCACGCGGGGAAGTCGTCGTCGTGGACGAGCAGTTCGGCCTGCGCGTCACGCAGATCGGGGACGGCGAGCCCGCTGGGGACGCCCCTGCGCAGGCAGCAGGACAGGATGCCCCCGACAGCGACCAGGCGCCGGAGGCCTAAGGTGGGAAAGACCGTTCGCACGATCGACTTCTCCCAGCCGACGAAGTTCACGGCGGACTTCCGCCGGCGCGTGGGGCGCCTCTTGGGGCCGTTCTGCGAGGCGGTCGCCGGCCGGCTTTCCACCGAGCTGCGCGCGCCCGTGGAGCTGCGCGTCAGCGATTCGAGCCAGCTGACGTGGTCGGCGGCGCGCGCACAGCTACCGGCACAGTCGGTGTCGGTAGCACTGAACGTGAACCCCGTCGAACGCCAGATGCTGCTGGAGATCGAGCTGCCGATGGTGCTGCAGTCACTTGAATGCCTGCTCGGCGGAAGTGCTGAGCAGGCGCCGCGCGAGCGCCACCTCTCGGAGATTGACTGGGGGCTCACGCGCGGGCTCGTGGAGGCGATCGTGAGCCAGCTGGCGCTCGCCTGGCGCGACCTCGCGGGCCTCGAGCTGACCTTCGGGCAGCTCGATCTGGAGGGCGACGCCGGGGTGGTCGTGCCGACTGGCGAGCCAACCTTCTCGCTGGCGCTGGAGTGCCGCATCGACGGTCAATCCTCGAACGTGTCGCTCCTGATCCCATGGTCGGCGATCGAGCCCGTCGCGACGGAGCTGCTCGGCGCCGAGCAATCTCCTTCCGAAGAGGACCCGCACGAGCGCTCAGAGATCGAGCGCGGTCTCATCGGCGCGGAGGTGCAGTTGCGCGCCGAGGTGGGCTCGACGCAGATGCCGATCGAGCAAATGGTCGCCCTGAGCCCCGGAAGTCTGCTCATGCTTGAGGATCGCGCGGAGGACGGCGTGGCGCTGTACGCAGAGGGCGTGCCCCTCGGCCGCGGACGCCCCGGTCTGAGCGGCGCACGACGCGCGGTCAAGCTCACCACGACGGACGCCCCGAGCGCGGTCAGGCGCCTGCGCGCTTCGACGGCGGGCGGCGCGGCGGGCACGAACGAGGCCTCGGGTGACGCCCAAGCGAATGAAGATGAGGAAAGCCGGCAGAGCCGGCCGGTTGGTCGCGCGAGCGGCGCCGAGGCGCCCCTTCAGGGACTGGAGCGGATGGCCGGCGTGCCGGTGCGAGTGTGGGCGGAGCTAGGACGCACACACATGCCGCTGGGACACGCCCTGGAACTGCCGCCGGGCGCCGTCGTGGAGCTCGACCAGGGCGCCCAGGCGCCGATCGAACTGTTCGCCGGTGGCCTCGCCTTCGCGCACGGCAGCCTCGTCGTGGGCGACGAGGGCGAGTGGGCCGTGCAGGTCCAGGCGCTCGTCTGAGGGCTGCCGCGCGGGCTCGCCGCCAAGCTCACCTGAGGGGCAGCACGACGGGCCGAAGTAATCGACGACTGCAAGCCGGCGCGCTCCCCTAAAGGAGCCCAGGGCGGCGTCGATAAACCGGGCGACTCTCCCTCGGAGTCGTCCCTCGATGATCAAGTCCTTCCCGTTTTCGCGTGCGGCCGTCCGGGCCGTAACACTCGTGCTTGGCACGCTGGTGCTGGCCCCTGCCGGCGCAAAGGCGTTCACCCCTGCGCCGGTCGCGCACAAGTCGAGCGCGGAAGGCACGCCACTCAACCTCACGCCCTCCCAGGTGGGTGCGCATACGACCTCTAGCGGGCCCAGCATCGTGCGCACGATCGTCGGCCTGCTGATCGTGATCGCGGTGATCTGGGGGCTCAGCTGGATCCTGCGTCAAGTCAAGTCCGGCCGCGAGAACCGTTCGGCCGGAGACGGCCTGCGTAGCCTCGCCACGCTGCCGCTCGGCTCCGGGCGCTCACTGCACCTGGTGCGCGCCGGCGCGGACTACCTGCTCGTGGGCAGCGCCGAGCACGGCGTGGCGCCGATCCACCGCTACACCGAACAAGAGGCGCGCGAAGCCGGGCTGATCGACGAGCGCGAGGCGTCTGAGCAGGAGCCTGGAGCGACGCCGCGCGGCCCGCGGCCGATCCAGATCCCCGGCCAGAGCAGCGGTCTGCTGGAGCGCCTGCGCGAATGGACGGTGCGCCGATGAACGGCGTGAGCTCATCCACCGCCGTGCAGATCCTGCTGCTGGTGGGCGGGCTGACGCTCGTCCCCGCGCTCCTATTCACGGTCACGGGCTTCAGCCGCATCCTGATCGTGCTGGGCTTCATCCGCACAGCGGTGGGCACTTCCAACGCGCCCCCCAACCAGGTGCTGGTGGGGATCGCGCTGTTCCTGACGATCTTCGTGATGGCGCCGACGGTCAGCCAGATCAAGCGCGACGCGATCGAACCGCTAAGCGCCCATAAGATCAGCACCTCGACAGCGATCGCCCGCGCTGAGGAACCGCTGCGCGAGTTCATGTTCCGCCAGACCAGCGTGCAGGACATCTCGCTGTTCATCGGCCTCGCCCACGCAAAGCCTCCGAAGACGCGCGCGGACGTGCCGACGGAGGTGCTGATCCCGGCGTTCATCGTCTCCGAGCTCAAGGACGCCTTCCAGATTGGCTTTCTGATCTTCCTGCCGTTCCTGATTATCGATCTGATCGTCTCCTCGACGCTGATGAGCATGGGGATGATCATGCTGCCCCCCACGTTCATCTCACTGCCCTTCAAGGTGCTGCTGTTCGTGCTGGTCGACGGCTGGGACCTCGTAATCAAAGCGCTCGTCCAGAGCTTCCACTAGGAGTCAGCCATGAACCAGGACACAGTCGTCAATCTCGCCTCGCAGGCCATGAGCCTCGCCCTGAAGGTCGCCGGTCCGCTGCTGCTGGTGGGCCTTGTGATCGGTCTGCTCGTGAGCGTCTTCCAGGCTGTTACCCAGATCCAGGAGCAGAGCCTCTCGCTGATCCCGAAGATCCTCGGCGTGGCCGTCGTGGTGGTCGTGCTCGGCCCGTGGATGCTGGGACAGCTCGTCGCCTACACCACCAACCTGTACACCGCGATCCCCTCGATGGTGGGCTAGTGAACCAGCTGCTCGCCCAGCTTGCCGGCAACCAGCTCGCCGGGTTCATCCTCGTCCTGGCGCGCGTGACGCCGCTGTTCTTCCTCGCGCCGCTGTTCTCCTCGAAGATGATTCCCGCGCGCGTACGCGGGATTGTCGCGGTGGCGCTCTCGCTGGGTCTGGCGCCCGTGGCGCTACAGGGACAGCACGTCCCTAGCGACGCGCTGAGCCTCGCCGGACTGGTGATCGAGGGGCATGCTCGTGGGCTTCGGCTTCGCCTTCGGGCTGGCCGCGCTGATGGCCGCGGTGGAGTCGGCGGGATCGCTGGCGGACGTGCTGGCAGGGTTCTCCTTCGGCTCGCTGATCAACCCGATGGACGGCAACCAGGCCGGTCCGCTGTCGCAGTTCTACTCGCTGGTGGGCACGATGATCTTCCTCGCGATCGGCGGCGAAGCGTGGGTGCTGCGCGGGCTGGCGCGGACCTTCCAGCTCGTGCCGCTGACCTCTGCTCCGCGGCTCTCCTCGCTCGTGGGGGGCGCCGAGCAGGTGTTCGCCGCGATCTTCGTGGCGACGCTTGAGATCGCCGCGCCGGTGGTGCGTCGCGCTGATGATCACCGACGTCGCCTTCGGCGTGGTCTCGCGCGTGGTGCCGCAGCTCAGCGTGTTCGCCGTCGGCTTCCCCGCCAAGGTGGCCGTCGCGCTGCTGGTCGTCGGTGCCTCGCTGCCGTTCATGGCCGGCTGGATGTCGGATCGAAATCTCGACCAGCGTCGCGGCGGCCCTCGGCGCGCTGCACGTGGCCTAGGAGACCTCGGATGGCACAACAGGATCGCACCGAGAAGGCCACCCCCAAGCACCGCGAGAAGGCGCGCGAGAAGGGACAGGTCGCGCGCTCGGCCGACGCGGGCGGCTCGCTGGTGATGGTCGCCGGGCTGTTCGGGCTCAGCCTGCTGGGGCCGCAGATCATCACGGCGGCCGCGGAATCGTTCAAGCGGATACTCGCCGAGATCGCCCACCCGGCGCAGGCGACCTCGGCCGCAGGCCTTGCGCGAACTGCTGCACCGGATGGTCGAAACGATGGCGATCACGGTCGGCCCGATCGCGGCGATCTGCATGGCTCACGGGAGTCGCGGCGGGTGTCGCGCAGGTCGGCTTTCACCCCTCGCCCAAGGCGCTCGACGCCCGATTTTCGTCGCATCAACCCGATCTCGGGGATGCGCAATCTGTTCAGCCCGAACCTCGTGTTCGAGGCGCTCAAGGCGGTCACGAAGGTGAGTGCCGTGGCGGCCGTCGCGGCGCTCGCTGTGGTCCCTGGGATGGGAGGGCTGGTCTCACTCGTGGGTATTACGCCGGGCGCGCTAGGCAACGTGATGGGCCAGCGCGCGATGAGCGTCGCCCAGCACGCCGCCTACGCCTATCTGGCGATCGGCGTGATCGACTACATCTGGCAGCGCCACCGCCACGCAAAGCAGCTGCGCATGACCAAGCAGGAGGTCAAGGACGAGCAGCGCCAGTACAGCGTCTCTGCTGAGGTGCGCTCCGCGCAGCGCCGCCGCCAGATGCAGGCCGCGCGGGCACGCATGATGGCCGCGGTGCCCGAGGCCGACGTGGTGGTCACCAACCCCACCCACTATGCGGTCGCGCTGCGCTACGACGGCATGCGCGCGGCACCAGAGGTCGTGGCCAAGGGCCAGGATCTGATCGCCGCGCAGATCCGCAAGGTGGCTGAGGAAAACGACGTGCCGGTGATCCCCGACCCGCCCCTGGCACGCGCACTTCACTCATCGACGGAGATCGGACAGGTGATCCCCGAGGAACTGTATGCCGCCGTGGCGCAGGTGCTGGCGTTCGTTTATCGCCTCGCCGCGCGCAGGAGGCGAGCGGTATGAGACCCCTGAGCATCTCCATGAACCTCGCCAAGCGTTTTCGAGACCGCCCCCTTGCCCCCCTCGTCCAGGCCTCCAGGAGGCGATCGATATGAGCTTCGCGCGCAGAATGCTGCGTCACACCGACTTGTTGGCGGCGGTGGCGGTGGTGATGGTGGTGACGATGCTCGTCGTGCCGCTGCCCGCGATGCTGCTGGACCTTCTGATCACGCTGAACATCTCCGCGGCGCTGACGATCGTGGTCGCCACCATGTACCTCAACAAGGCGCTCGACTTCGCCTCCTTCCCCTCGCTGCTGCTGCTTGACGACGATGTTCCGCCTGGCGATCAACGTGTCGGTCACGCGCCTGATCCTCACCACCGGCGACGCCGGCTCGCGTGGTGAAGTCCTTCGGGCAGTTCGTCGTCGGCGGCAACGTCGTGGTGGGGCTCGTGATCTTCCTGATCCTCGTGGTGATCCAGTTCGTGGTCGTCACCAACGGCGCCGGCCGCGTGGCGGAGGTGGGCGCGCGCTTCACGCTGGACGCGATGCCGGGCAAGCAGATGGCGATCGACGCCGACCTGAACGCCGGTCTGATCACCGACGATCAGGCGCGCGCGCGCCGCTCTGAGATCGCTCGCGAAGCCGACTTCTACGGGGCGATGGACGGCGCCTCGAAGTTCGTCAAGGGCGACGCGATGGCGGCGGTGATCATCACCGCGATCAACCTCGTCGGCGGCATCGTGATCGGCGTCGCCCAGCATCATCTGGGATTTTCCGAAGCAACCCACCAGTTCTCACTGCTGACCATCGGCGACGGCCTGGCCGCGCAGATCCCGGCACTGCTGATCTCGGTGGCGACGGGCATCATCGTGACCCGCTCGGCTTCCGATCGCGACCTCGGCTCGGACATCGCCGGGCAGATCCTCAGCCAGCGCAAGGCACCGCTCGTGGCGGCCGCGGCGATCGGAATGTTCGCGCTTATTCCAGGTCTGCCCAAGCTGCCATTCCTAGTCATCGCCGCGATCTTTGGGGCGATCGGCTGGAGCGTGCGCAACGGGATGCCAGGGCAGGAGCGCTCCACAGAGCTCGCGCTCGCGGCCGCCGGCGCGCCAGCGGAGCTCCCGCCGGGGGGCGGGGGCGAGCGCGATGTCGAGCGCACGCCGCTCGACGCGCTGGAGCTCGCGATCGGCTTCGGGCTCGTGCCGCTGGTGGACGGCAAGGCGAGCGGTGGGGCGGGCGGGTCTCAATCCCTGCTGCGCCGCGTGAGCATGATCCGCCGCCAGATCGCAAGCGAGCTGGGTGTGGTGATCCCCGCGGTGCGCATCCACGACGAGCTAGGCATGGAGTCGCACGAGTACGTGCTCAAGGTGCGCGGCTCGGAGGTCACGCGCGGGCGCATCATGCCGGGGCATCTGCTGGCGATGGATCCGGGCGACGCGGCGGGCGGCCTGCAGGGCATCCCCACGACCGAGCCCGCCTTCGGACTGCCGGCGACGTGGGTGCACGAGTCCGCGCGCGCGGAAGCCGAGACGCTCGGCTACACCGTCGTGGACGCGGAGTCGATGATCGTGACCCATCTGACGGAGACGATCCGCGACCACGCCGCCGAGCTGCTCACCCGCCAGGACGTCAAGGCGCTGCTGGAGCAGCTTAAGGAGACCAACGCGGCAGTCGTCGAGGAGGTAGTGCCCGAGCTGCTCTCGCTCGGCGAGATCCAGCGCGTGCTGCAGTCGCTGCTGAGCGAAGGCATCGCGATCCGCGATCTGGGAACGATCGTGGAGGCGATCGGCGACAAGGCGCGAATAACGCGGGATACGAGCCTGCTATCGGAGTACGCCCGTCAGGCGCTGGGCCGCGCAATCACGGCACCCCACCTGGACGAGCAGCTGCGCCTGCGGGCGATCACCCTGGATCCTGCGATCGAGCAGGAGGTGGCCACCTCGATCACCCAGACCACAGACGGCGAGTACCTGGCGATGGACCCGCCGCGCGCGCACGCCATCGTCGGTGCGCTGCGCGCACAGGTCGAGCACGCCAACGCGATGAGCATCGGAGCCCTATCACCGGGCTCGGGGCCGCTGCGAGGCCCCGTGCTGCTCTGCTCTGCGCGCGTGCGCCGCCATCTGCGCAGGCTGATCGCCCAAGCCCAGCCCCACCTCCCGGTGTGCTCCTACAACGAGATCGCGCCGGGCGTCAACGTCGAGACGATTGGAGTTATCCACGCATGAGCACCCTCAGCACCCTGCTGAACACACCGCGGCCCACAGAGGAGCAGGCGCTCGGCCTGCCCGAATCCGACGGGCAGACACGCCTGTACCGCGGACGCTCGATCGATGAGCTGATCCCCAAGATCGAGGCCGAGCTCGGCGTCGACGCGATCGTGGTGCGCCGCAAGCGGGGCCTGGAGGGCGGCATCGGCGGCTTCTTCCAGCGGCCCTACGTGGAGGTCGAGGCTAAGGCCGGAGGACCCCGCATCGACATCTATGACGAGAGCTCCGGCGCACCCGCGCTACCCCCAGCGCTGCAGGGTGTGGCCGGTCGCCAAGCACCGACACTCCAGGCCGCGGCCGGGCAGGCCCCCCTGCGACCAGCGACGCCACGGGTGGCGGCCACAAACCAAGCCTACGCCGCCATGACACTTTCGGCCCAGGAGCCGACACTCGAGGAATATGCCCCCACACAGCTTCCGCGCCGTCCGGTGGGCGCCTATGTGACCGACACGCTCGCCTCGATCGCCGCGGCCGGTATGCCCGCCCCAACCGTCGAAAACCCACCTCGCGCGCCCACACCGGCGGGGGAGTTCCGCGAGCTGACTCCGGACACGTTCGGGGCGGCTCTGGCTGAGGCGGCGGCGCAGCCCCGCGAGCTGACTCCGGACACCTTTGGCGCCGCCATGTCCGAGGCGGCGGTGCAACCTGTCGCACTCGATAGCGAGCTCGAGCGGATCGAGGACGACATGCGCGAAAACACGCCCAAGCTGTCGGTCGTGCGCCCGCAGGCGCCGGCGCGAGACGTGCCTGCGCCGCGCCCGGCGACGCCGCGCTGGGAGCGCGTGCGGGCAAGCATCGAGCGCAACATGACCGAGCTCGGCGTGAGCGAGGAACTGGCACAGGAGCTGATCGATTCCGCTATCGCCCACGCGATCCCCTTCGCCCCGCGCGTGGGACTGGCCCGTGCGGTGCATGGTGCACTGGTGGCGCGGATACCGGTCAACCCGCTGCTGAGCGCCCACAGCGCGACGGTCGCGGTGGTTGGACCGGGCGGCAGCGGCAAGACGAGCTGCTGCGCGGCGGTGCTGGGGGCCTATCGCCGCTCCGGCTCGCTGCCGGCGAGCTGCGCGAGCGTCATGCTGGATACAGAGCTCAGGCAGCCGACGATGCTGCTGAGCCCCCACATCATGGAGCCGGCGGCGATCGGCTCCATGCGCGCACGCGAGGTGCTTGCCGACGCGCGCCGCGAGGGGCTGCTGCTGCTCGACATGCCCGCCCTCTCCCCCGCCGAGCGCCCGACGATTCGTATGATCGCCGGGCTGCTCGAGGAGCTAAAGCCCGACCGCGTCGTGGTGGCGCTACCGGCGACGCTCGGCGCGAGGGCCGCCGCCCAGTTGCTTGAGGCGCTGCGTCCACTGGGAGCCAGCGGCCTCGCGATCACCCACGCCGATGAGACCGACCAGATCGGAGTGGCCGTCGAGGCGGCGTGCAAGTTCGATCTAGCGCCTGAATATCTGTTGGATCGCGGACGCGTTCGTGGAGGACTGACCCGGATCGACCCGACCCATCTGGCGGACCGTCTATTGCCATGAGACCCGCACCCCCGCACCCAGGCTCAGCCGACCGCCGTCGTTCCCACGCATCCCGCCACTCCTACGCACCCTGCTCGCGATGAGACTGCTACGCCGCAACTCCGAGGACAAGGAGGCACTGAAGCTGCCCAAGCGCTCGGCGACGGTCACGCTCGTGCGAGACTCCGGCGAGCGCATCCAGGCGCGAGTGGCCGAGCGCGAGGAGGACTCGCTGCTGATCGGGGTCATGTTCCGCACCGAACGTCCTCTCAGCGAAGGCAGCCTGCAAGACATCGTGCTCGAGTACGCGAGCGGACGCGGACGCGTACGCCTGCGGGGCACCGTCACGCTCGAGGACCGCGACCTGCTGCGCTTCCGCGAGCTGTGCTCCGTTGAGGTCCTTCAGGAACGAGAGTACGTGCGCGTGCGCGCCACCCGTCCCGTGATGGTGTGCACGGGTGGCAGCCAGGGGACGGTGCAGAGCTACTCGGTGGATCTCAGCGGCGGTGGGATGCTGTTGGCCGGACCCAACACTTTGAAGATCGGCGAGCGCGTCGACTTCCGCCTGACCACCACCCCGGGCGGCGCGCCGATCCTCGGCAGCGGCACTGTGGTGCGCACCGACTCACGCGGACACCGCGCGGTCTGCTTCGACGAGATCGGCGAGGGCGATCACCGCCGGCTCGTGCGTTTCATCTTTGAGTGTCAGCGCGCCGAGCGGCGCAGGGGCCTGGAGCGGGAGGAAGGCCATGGCGGCTGAGGAGGACGACACCACCGCGCCGGTCGCCGCCGTGCCCCTGGCTGCGCAGACCAATGCCGCCGACACCGACGTCGCGGATGCCAAGACCAAGAAGTCCAAGGCGCCCAAGGAAAAGGGCAAGGGCAAGGAGCCAAAGAAGAAGCCCAAGCGGGAAACGGCCGCCGCGGTGGGTTCGGGCCTCAGCATCGCCGCACACCCGCGCGCAGCGCGGGCCGTCGCGCGAGCCAAGGGTTGGGGCGGTCTCGTGGGGTTCCTGGTGGGTGGATACTTCTCCCTGCCGACCAACACCTTCGCCGGCGCGGGCCTGCACGCGTTGATCGCCGGTGTCGCCTGCTACGTGGTGGTGTGGGCCAGCGCGGTGTTCCTCTGGCGCCATCTGGTGGTGGCCGAGCTGCGTACACGCCAGCACGAGCTGCTGCAGGCCGAGTTGGCAAGGCGGCGCTGAGCAAAGAACCGACGATGGACCCGATCCATCCCATCACCCCCCGCCCTCCGGCGCTCGCGCCGGTAGCGCCGGCCCCGAGCGACCGCGCAGCTCGCGACCGGCGCGAACAGCGGCGCAAAGAGCAGGAGCGGGGCAAGCGCGAACGCGATGGGTCGCGGCAGGAGAGCAACTCCCCGTACTCTCCGGACGATGACGGACCCCGCCACGTCGACATACGCGCCTGACCCGCCGGCGGCCGAGGGCGCCGCCACCACGTACCGCACCGTCGATCGCCGCGTCGAATGGCTGTGCGTGGGAGCGCTGCTCCTGCTGGCGGCAGGACTGCGGCTGTGGATGATCCGCGATGTCCCCGGCAACGTCTTCTACGACGCGGCGGTGCGCAGCATGGGCGCCTCCTGGCACAACTTCTTCTTCGGTGCGCTGGAGCCCAGCGGAACGATTTCGATCGACAAGCCACCGGTGGATCTGTGGCTGCAGGTCGCAAGCACGCGGGTGCTGGGGTTCGGGCTGGTGGGTCTGCACCTGCCCGAGGCGCTGGGCGGCGTGCTGGCATGCGGGCTGCTGTTCGGCGCGCTGCGCCGCCCGTTCGGCGTCGGCGCGGCGTTCGCAGGCGCCCTCGCGCTGGCGGTGCTGCCAGTCTCGGTGTTGACGGCGCGCAGCGACACGATGGATTCGGTGCTCGCCGCGCTCGAGGTCGGTGCGCTGTGGCTGTCCTGGAAGGCCCTGGAGAGCGGGCGCATGCGCTGGTCGGTGCTGGCCGCAGCGCTGATGGGCGCGGCCTTCAACATCAAGCTCGGCGAGATGCTGATCGCGCTGCCGGCGATGGCGCTGCTATGGCTGTGGGCAGCAGCGCCCGGCTCGCGCCTGCGAACCGTCGGGGCCACTGCCGCGACGTTCATCGTGGTCGCGCTGTCCTGGACGGCGATCGCAGCGCTTACACCGAGCGGCAGCCGACCGTTCCCGATCGGCTCGGCCAACGGGAGCATCTGGCATGTGACACTCGTCTACAACGGCCTGGATCGACTCTCCAGTCATGGCGCGACGGGCATGGCCGAAGGCGGGGCTGGCCCGCTGCGCCTGTTGAGCGCCGGCCCGATGCAGTACTGGAGCCTGCTCGGCATCGTGCTGTTGGCAACCTCGCTGCTGGGCCTCGCGGCGCTGGCGATGGTGCTCGCGCGGGGCCGGGAGCACATACGTGAGGGGCTGCGCGACGCGCCGGGGCGACTCGCGGTCGGGATCGTCATGTGGTTCTCGCTGGGACTCATCGCGTTCAGCGCGATGGAACGCCTGCAGGCACGCTACTTGGAGGCGTTCGTACCGGCGGTGTGCGCGGTGCTCGGGATCTCCCTGAGCGCTCTCTGGCGGGGCCTGGCCGCCTCGCGCGGACTCCCGGCGCTGCGCGCCTTGCTCGTGTGCCTCGCGCTTGGCCTCCTGGTCGCGTCGTTCAGCAAGGACACCTATGTCATCCACCGCGCCCGCACCGACTCCCTGCTGACCGACTACAGCACACCCTCGCTGAGCCGCTACCTGCGTGCCCATCGCGCCGGCGCCCGCTATGAGGTCGCGAGCGCCAATGTGAACGACGTCGTCGGACTGATTGCCCGCGACGGCCTGCCCGTGCTCGTGCTCAACAGCGTCGACGGACAGCTCACGCGCACCACACAACTGCAGACGCAGGTCGCCGAGGGCCGGGTGCACTTCTACTTCGACCCCCACGCCTGCCACGGCGGGCGTCACTGCCCCGGCAACGAGGTGTGGGCATACGCGCACAGCGCACCCGTGCCGCACCAGCGGAGCCTACGGCGCCTTTAGAGCCTGTCTGGAAGGGCAGGCTCGGCCGGGATGGCCAGCGCGTCCACGCCGCTCTCAAGTTCCCCTGCGCTCTGACGATAACCGGCGTGTAGGAAGGGCTGACATGGAGTCGGCTCGGGACTATCAACCAACCGTCATCAAGGAGATGAACGCATGTCCCTAACAGTCAACACGAACATCGAGGCGATGGACGCGCAGCGCAACCTCTCCAACACGGAGAGCTCGCTGTCCATGTCGATGCAGCGCCTGTCCTCAGGTCTGAGGATCAACACGGCCGCCGACGACGTTGCCGGCTACGCCATCAGCCAGACGCTGCAGAGTCAGATCAACGGTCTGAACCAGTCGCAGCAGAACACGCAGGACGCTGTCTCGCTTGCGCAGACGGCACAGGGTTCGATCAACGAGGTGGAGCAGATGCTCCAGCGCGTTCGCGAGCTCGCCGTGCAGTACAAGAACGGCACCAACTCGGAATCCAGCAAGGAAGCGATCGTGTCCGAGGTCGGGCAGCTGAGCTCCGAGATCGAACGAGTCGGGACGACCACTCAGTTCAACGGCATCAACCTGCTGAAGGAAGCGGCAACCATCTCCTTCCAGGTCGGCGCCAACGACGGTGAAGTGATCACCGTCGGCACGATCAGCCTCGGCGCCGAAGTGGGCACGATCAGCCTCTCGAAGGCGACGGCGCTGGAAGAAATCGATACGTCGATCGGCAAGGTCGCGGCCGCCGCCGGTAACTTCGGCGCCGTCCAGAACCGCCTGCAGTACACGCAGAACAACCTGGCCACCTATGACCAGAACCTGTCTGCGGCACAGAGCTCGATCGTCGACGTCGACATGGCGGCGGAGATGACGAACTTCACCAAGGAGCAGGTCCTGATGCAGGCCGGCACCGCGGTGCTCTCGCAGGCCAACCAGATCCCGCAGGCAGTCCTCAAGCTCCTGCAGTAGTCCAAGCACTTCCTCAGCGGTGGCGTCTCTGGCGCCACCGCTGCAGCGAAGCCCGCCCGGGGGTGGGAGACCACCCCGGGGTGGGTAACAATGCTTCGCTCGGTCAGGGAAGGCCGGCAGAAGCTATATACCGCCGATTCATCGAGGGAACGGTGGTGGGACGGACGACTTCGGTCGTCCGTCCCCTTTTAATGCCTCAACCCTGAGGGCGCGCTGCCGATCACCCGGGTGCGATGTCGATCGACTCAGCGCTGCAGCGCGTCGCAACGATAAACCAGGCCCTCTCCAACCCGGCTGCGCTCACGGGCGGGACGGCCGCGCCCGCCGCGGAAGTCACGACCAGCGGACCCACCTTTGCGAGCACCCTTGCTCAGGCGAGCGCTGCGACGCCGTCGAACTCTGCCACGCCGCTGAGTTCACCCGTGCCGCTTGGCTCCCCCACGCCGCTTGGCTCCCCCGCCCTACTCAGTTCGCCAACCCTGCCTGGCTCGCCCGCCTCGAACGGCGGCCCAGGGGCACAGATCGTGGCCGCGGCGGAAACCCAGATCGGCCAGGCCGAGCAGCCCCCCGGCTCCAACGAATCGCCGGCGATCGCCCAGTACCGCAGTGCCACGGTCGGCGCGGCGCCCGGGGAGCCGTGGTGTGCATACTTCGCCTCGTGGGCCGCCCGCCAGGCGGGCGAGCCGCTGGGCGCGCAGGGCGAAGGACTGGGCTCTGTCTCGGCGATCTGGTCGTGGGCGCAGAACGCCGGGCGCGCCGTGGCCAACGGGCCCGGCGTGACACCCAAGCCCGGCGACCTGATCGTGTTCGGCGGCGAGCATGTGGGGATCGTTCGCGGGGTGCTGCCCAACGGCAACATCCAGACGATCGAGGGCAACTACGAAAACAAGGTCTCACTCAACGAACGCCCGCCCGGTGAAGCGACCGGCTACGTGAGCATGAGCTGATGCGCCGATGCCTGAGCTGATGCCCGAGTCTCCATCGTCCGTCCCGCCTGTCGAGCGTCGTCGCAGCGGCGGAAGGCGTCGCACCGACCCGATCCCCGTCGGCGTGATCGGCGCGGGCAACATGGGCTCCCACCACATTCGCACCTACAGCTCGCTCGGCGGGATCTGCGAGCTGCGGGGCATCTACGATGCCGACCCCGAGCGCTGCGCGGCCGTCGCCAGGCAGTTCGACACGCGCCCCTTCGCAAGCGCGCAGGAGCTTTTCGAGGAGGTGAGAGCGGTCTCGATCTGCACCCCCAGCGCGCTGCACGTCGAGCACGCGCTGCTCGCCCTGCGCGCCGGAGTCGACGTCCTGATCGAGAAGCCAGTCGCACTCAGCGTCGAGCACGCCCAGGCGCTGCGCGACACCGTCGCCTCCTGCGCGCGGCGCCCGGTGGTGCAGGTGGGACACATCGAGCACTTCAACCCCGCCGTGCGCGAGGTCGCAAAGCTCTTGGAGGGCGAGTGCATCGTCGCGCTGGAGCTGCAGCGACTGAGTCCCTTCGACGGACACATCGTCGATGCCGATGTCGTGCAGGATCTGATGCTCCACGACATCCACGTCCTGCTCACGCTCGCCGCCGGACGCGAGCTGCGCGACGTGCACGCGGTGGGCCGCCGCGTACGCTCCCCCGAGCTAGACGACTATGCCGTGGCGACGCTCACCTTCGAGGACGGCTTGATCGGGACGCTCGTGGCCAGCCGTGTCACCGAGGAGAAGATCCGTCGCCTCAGCGCCACCACCGAGCAGTCCCATGTCACCGTCGACTACCTGCGCCGTACGGTCGAGCGCTGCCGCTCCACTCACCTGGAGCTTGACGGGGGCGGCTCGCGCACCTATCGCCAGGAGAGCCTGCTGGAGCGTGTATTCGTGCCGATCGAGGAGCCATTGGTGGCACAACTGCGCTCGTTCCTCGGCTGTGTGCGCGAGCGCACACAGCCCGAGGTCGACCTCGACATGGGCATCCGCTGCCTGTCCGTCGTGCAGGCGATCCGCGACTCGATCACGACATCCGTTCGGCCGGATGCTGCTCGGGCACCCGTCTCGGTCTGAGCAGGGCCTGTCTGAGCACCCCGAACTTCTCGCGCGGCGAAAGCGCCATACGCGCGGCCAGCGCGCGGTCGGGGCGCTTCTCGACGCGCCTGCCCAGGCGCATGTAGGCGCCGGCCATCGCCATCGTGCACGCCGCGCTACGACGGTCGAGCAGCTGCACGAACGGTAGGGCGCGGTGAAACCAGTCGCGCGAGCGCATCACCTGAAAGCGCATCAGCGCGTACAGCTGGCCCACGTCCCCGCCGTCCAGACCGGCGATGACCGAGGGCTCGGCGGTGGTCCCTTCGCGCGTGAGCCGCGCCAGGGCCGCGGCGTCGAGCGCCCCGTCGTCGTGCAGGTGATAGCGCACGAGCTCTTGCGCGGGCAGATAGACACGGCCCCGCTCGGCGTCCACGCGCAGGTCGCGCGCGACGTTGGCGAGCTGCAGCGCGACCCCGAGGTCGTCGGCAAACGCCGCTGCGGCGCGAGGGTCGCGGCTGCCGAGGATCGCCGCGCACAGCCGTCCGATCGAGCCGGCCACACGCCTGCAGTAGAGCAGCAGATCCTCGAAGCTCTCGTATGTCGCGCCTTCGACGTCCATGCGCACGCCCGCGATGAGGTCCTCCAGCGCCGGCAGCGGCAGCTCGAAGCACGCGTGTGCGTCGGCCAGCGCCACTATCACGGGGTCGCCGCCCAGCGGGACTTTGGTACGCAGCGAGCCCAGCGAACCCAGGGTCGCCTCCAGCCGGTGTAGCTTCTCCGCCGCCTCAAGCGGACCGTCGGCGATGTCGTCCACGCGGCGCGCGAACGCATACACGGCGCATATCGCCCGGCGCTTGCGGCGAGGGAGCAGGCGGATGCCGTAGTAGAGGCTGCCGGTCGCCGCCCGTGTCTGGCGTTCGCAATGGCGGTAGGCGTCGGCTGACATGGCGACAAGCTAGAACTTTTCGGCCGCCGACGCCGCCGCCACGACCGCTACCTGACCGCTACGGGACCAGCACCTCAGGGTGTTCGAGTGTGATGACGTGCCGGCGCAACGTGGCCTCGGACACGGCGTGCGCCAGCGGGGAGACGAAGCGGTAGAGAATCAGGCCATGAATATCGCTGCTCTGCACCAGGCGAAAGCCCGGAGCGGGCGGCTCGCGCGCGCCTTCGCGCAGCGGCGCGTATCCGGTCTCGTCGATCTCCCTCACCTTGACCGTCGCGCCCGGTGCCAGGTTATGCAGCGGCGGCAGGTAATACTTCAGCGGAGCCGAGCCAAGCTCGACCGTCGTGATTACGCGAGCCGCGCTCGCGCCTGCCCCGCCCGCGTTGCCCGCGAGGGCGCTGTCGGTTGTCGATCGAGCCCCGCTAGGTGCAGCACCGATCGCTGAGGCCAATCCGTGCCAGTCCCCGCGCTGCAGGCGCGGGCTCAGTGACACATCGACCGTGACAGCAAGGAAGGCCAACGCGATCGCGCCGGCCAGCGCGGGGCCGATCCGGCCGGTGCGCCGCGCGACCACAACCACCGCCAGCAGCGCGGTGAGCGGGACCATCGCGGCGACCAGGTTGCGCGGCGCGAGGTAGTCCGCTCCGAAGAGAACCAGCAGGATCGGGATCAGCACGCCGCACGCGCACACCACGAGTGCAAGCAGTGCTCCACGCTCCTCCTCGCGGGTCAGCCCGCGCCACAGACCGAACAGGACACCGGCGAGGATCGGCAGCGCCACCAGCAGCTCCACGCCGTGGCCGAGCGCGGAGCCGTAGTAGTCGGTGAGGTAGTACTGCGGGATCGCCTGCAGGCGCGATGAGAGCGTCCAGCGACCGATCCACTGCGTGCCGTGCCCCCCCTGGGAGAGGATCAGCGGCACGAGCGCGAGGCCGACCAGCGCGATCGTCGCAACGGCGGCGATCGCCCCCCGCATCGGCACTCGACGCCCACCATCCGAAGCGCGCGCGGAGTCGGCGGGATCGGCGGGACGCGCAGGGTCGACGGAGCGGACGGCGAACAGCAGCCATGTGCACATCGGCGCCAGCAGGAAGACCGCGAAGTAGTGCGTTAACAGCGCCAACGCACCGCTCGCGGCGAACGCCGCCAGATGCCGCGGCGTAGGGTCGCGCAGTGCGCGCAGGAAGCACCAAAACGCCAGCGTGGCGGCGAAGACGAACAGGCCGTACACGCGCGCCTCCTGGGAGTACCAGACGAACAGCGGGTTGACCGCCACCAGCAATGCCGTGGCAGCAGCCGCGCGGCGTCCGGCCAGCTCGCGACCCACCCCCCACGCGAGCGGCACCGTCGCCAGGCCGGCCAGCGCGGAGAGCACCCGCAGCGCGAGCGCGCCGGTGCCGAGCAGGCGCGTGAAACCCCACTCCAGCCCATACCAAAGCGGCGGGGAATTCTCCGTCTGGGAGACGGAGTGCAGCGTGGCGCCGAGGCTCGCGTGCAGGACGTGCACGGGGGTGAACGCCTCGTCGTACCAGAGACTCTGCGACCCAAGCGTCGGCAGCCGCAGCGCGGCAGCGAGCAGCACGACAACGGCCAGCGGCCACGGGCACCAGGCGGGCCACGCCGACGAGCTGGTCGTCGGCTGTGAAGCATCGGCAGGAGACACTGCCGCGGACTGCACTAGCCCGACCTCGACGCCGGCGTCTGCGGAGCGGGGCAGAGTTCTTCTTCCACTGCAGCGCCAAAACAGCCGTAGCGCTTGGAGGGCGAGTCGAACACCAGTCGCGGCGGCAGGTAGTAGCCACCGCGCGTGGCGCGCCGGCCGTGCACGACGGGGCCGCTCATCACGAAGCACAGCTGCGTGCGTTCCTTGGGAGCGCCCGGGGAGACGTTGCCGCAGACGACGTCGCGCGTGGTCTGCGTTTTCTGGTCCTGCTCGACGCTGAGGTTGTGGTAGTGGCGCCCACTGACCGCACGCCAGGTGGCGAGATCGGCTATCAGCCGGTGGTTGACCCCGACCTGGCGCGAGACGTCGTAGATGGTGCCCACGGCCAGCAGCACGCCGACGAGCACGAGCAGGGTGGTCTCGATCAGGCGGCGGCTGCTCCAGGGGGTCGAGGCGGTCCCTCCACCCGTGGCTGGTTGGGCGTTCATGAGACTGGCGCGAAGAGGGGGGATATCTGGTGCAGGACGAACAGCAGCTGCACACCCAGCGTCGCGTACAGCAGGCGGCGGTCGCGCCCGATCGCGGCCAGCGGCAGCGACCACAGCGTGTACCAGGCAAGCAGCCACGTGGAGGTGACGGCGATCGCGAGCAGCGCCCAGCCGGAGGCCGAGATCCAGTCGTAGCCCCGCCAGGTTCCCCACATCAGATAGACAAGGATCGCGGCGAGCGCGAGCTTCAGCAGGGTGTGGTCGATGGGAAAGACGCCGCGCTTGCCGAACAGGTGGGCGACCTCCGTGGGGAAGGAGTCGGTGGAGACGAACGCCGAGTCGCGGTTCAGCGCCGAGACGATGTTCACGCCGTGGATGCCGAAGGCGACGTAGGCGAGAAGCGCCCCTACGAGCGCGGCCGCCGCGGCGCCCAGGATCGGCGCGAGGCGTCGTCGCGAGAGCACCAGGAACGGCAGCGGCACGCCGCCGGTGGCCTTGATCAGCGCGCTGGCCATGATCGCCGCGCCGGCCCAGGCTTCGCGGGCTCCGGCGCGCGCAGGTATCGGGGCGGTCCCTGCCGCACCGTCGACACCCTTCGCATCGACCTCCTCTCCACCGGCGCGGTCCCCCGCGGCGCTTGTGAGCGTCAGCGCCACAGCAGCCATCGTCAGGAGCGTCAACAGAAGGTCATTGTGCGCGCCGCCCAGCCCATAGATCACATACAGCGGGTTGGCTCCGACCACGAGCAGCGCCAGGACAGGGTCAAAGCCGCGCAGCCGCGCGCAGCGCCAGGTGAGCACCAGCGTGCCGAAGGAGGCGAGCAGCGCCATCAGTTTCATCCCCCACAGCGCGCCGACCACGCCGAGCGGGGCAAGCGGATAGGAGATCAGCGTGTAGAGCGGGCCATAGGCGGTGGCGACGTGGGTCCAGTCGATGCCGACGTACTTGAAGACTGGATCGCCCGAGATCGCAAGCGGCCCATGCAGGTAGGGATTCAAGCCGTGCTCGACGCCCATGCGCGCATAGGCGATGTAGCTAAAGACGTCGGTGGAGAGCAGAATCGGACCGGCAAACACGAGCGCGTGCAGGACGGCCACGAGCGCGATCGCCCAGCCCTTGGACACCCGGCCGACGCGCGCGCCAGCGCACAGCAGAAGGAGCACGCCGTAGGCAGCGGCGAACGCGAGCAGCGCGATCAGAAAGACGCGGTAGCCAAGGCGCTCGCCCACACCGGACAGCCAGCCGGCGATCGCGGGAGACTTGGGGATCAGCGGCGAGTGGCCGACGGCGCCGTCGAAGACGATCTCGGCGGTCGCGGCGACCAGCACGAGCGTGCAGAGCCCGGCGAGCGCGGGCGCCCAGCGACGGACCCCCTTCACACGCGCACGCGCGGGCAACGACTGGGGCGGGTGCGCGGCGAGGGAGCTCAAGGCGCCCCGAAGCCTGCCAGATGGTCAGGCGCGCGGGCGTCAGGCGCGGGCGTCGATGGCGGGATCGGGTGCTCGGATGGCCCGTCAGGCGGCGGGCAGCGGCTCGAAGCTCAGTATGTCGAGCGCGCCGGTGATCTCAAACACGCGTTGCACGGTGGCGTCGCCGGGACGCAGCGTCAACTCGCGGCCGCTCTGACGCGCGCGGGCGTGGGCCTGCAGCAGGACGCGGAGGCCGGTGGAGTCGATGAAGGCGAGGCGGCCGAGGTCGACGACCACGCGGGTGGGCTCGCGACCCTCGACATCGGCAAGACGCTCCTCCAGCTGTGGGGCGTTGGCAAGGTCGAGCTCGCCCTCGAGGGCGATCGAGACGGTGCCGTTGTCCACCACGCACGAGATGGCCAGGGGCCCAGGCGGGGGAAGGTGTTCGCTCATAGCGTTTTTATAGAGAAAGGAGAGGGGCCCAGCTCGCCGGCCTGCTGCGCCACCCTCTAGGAGTGTACTTCGATACAAACGTCTTAGGGTGAGGCGGGGCGTTACGTAAGAGATGTCCAAACTGTCTTCGTCTCCAGATAGGAGTCCAGGCCGTCGTGACCGTGCTCGCGCCCGACGCCGGAGGCCTTGAAACCGCCAAAGGGCGCAGCCGGGTCCGAGCCCCCCCAGTGGTTGATGTAGACCGAGCCGGCGCGCAGGAGCGCGGCGAGACGGTGGGCGGAGCCGACATCGCGCGTCCACACCCCCGCGGCAAGCCCGTAGTCCCCGGCGTTGGCACGCTCGGCGACCTCCTCCAGAGTGTCGTAGGGCGAGGCAACGAGCACCGGCCCGAAGATCTCCTCGCGCGCGATGCGCAGGTCGTCGGAGGTGACGCTGAAGAGGGTGGGCTCCACGAAGTAGCCTCCGGACTCGCTCAGCGCCGAACCACCTCCGGTCACGAGCTCCGCCCCCTCGGCGCGGCCGGAGTCGATGTAGCCCAGCACGCGCTCGCGCTGCTCGGCGGAGATCAGCGGTCCGAGCTGCGTCGTCGGGTCAAGCCCCGGCCCCAGACGCGTGGCGGCAGCGCGCTCGGCGAGCGCGCCCACGACCTCGTCGTAGCGCTCGGCGGGCACGAACAGGCGCGAACCCGCGTTGCAGGCCTGCCCGGAGTTGAAGTAGATCGCCTGGTAGGAACCCTTGATCGCGGCCTCGATGTCGGCGTCGGGGAGGATCACATTGGGTGACTTGCCCCCGAGCTCCAGCGTCATGCGCTTGAGCGCGCGCCCTGCGACGGCGCCGATCTCGCGCCCGACGGTGGTGGAGCCGGTGAAGGCGACCTTGTCGACGCCGGGATGAGCGACGAGCGCGGCGCCCGTGGAGCCATCGCCGCTGAGCACATTCAGCACGCCCGGCGGGAAGCCGACCTCGAGCGCCAGCTCGCCGAGGCGCAGCGCGGTGAGCGGCGTCTGCTCGGCGGGCTTGAGCACGACGGTGCAGCCGGCGGCGAGCGCGGGGGCGATCTTCCAGGCGGACATCAGCAGGGGGAAGTTCCAGGGGACGATCTGCGCACACACGCCGACGGGCTCGCGGCGCGTGTAGCAGTGCATGTTGGGTGCCGTCACGGGCAGCACCGAGCCCTCGATCTTGGTGGGCCAGCCGGCGAAGTAGCGCAGGTGCGCGGCGGTGCCGAGCACATCGACGTACTGCGCGAGCTTGACGGGCTTGCCGTTGTCGAGCGACTCCAGCTGCGCGAGCTCCTCGGCGTGCGCTTCGACGGCGTCGGCGAGTACGCCGATCAGCTGCCCGCGGGCAGCCGGTGAGAGCGACGCCCACGGACCCTCGAACGCCGCGCGCGCGGCGGCGACGGCGACCTCAACGTCAGCGGGTCCGGCGAACGGCACCTGTGCGATCTCGCCGCCTGTCGCTGGGTCGAACGTCGCGAAGGTGCGCCCATCGGCGGCGGCGGGACGCTCAGCGCCGATGACGAGCCGCAACTCGCCCGTCAGGAACGCCCGCGCAGCGTCGCCGAGGGCCTCGGGTAAGGATGGGGAGTCGGTGGCCGTGGTCATGAACGTGACGCCGCGTCGCCGGACGCGTAGTAAAAGGAAGGATAGGAGGGGCCGGTGATCTTGTACATAGCTGTATCGCCGCACCCCGCTCGGCGCGGGGAGCGTACTGCCCTAAAAGCAGGGACTACGGTCGCAGAAGGATCTTCAGGGCCTCGCGGCGATCGTATAAAGCGTACGCCTCCGGCGCTTCCTCGAGGCTCATATGATGGGTGACGAGCGGCGTGGGGTCGAGCAGGCCCGCGGACATCATCGCCAGGACGGGGTCAACGTGGGCGAGTACGTTGGCATGGCCGGTGCACAGGCGCAGCGCCTTGATCCAGACGAGCCCCATGTGCAGCTCGACGCGCTCGGCGTACACGCCGACGGTCTGTACGGTGCCGCACTTGCGCGTGAGGCGAACCGCCAGATCGAGCGCCGAGGGGTGCCCGACGGCGTCGATGCACAGGTCCACCCCACGCCCCGCGGTTGCCTCGCGCACAGCGGCTCGCGGGTCGCCCTCCTCCAGATGAACCGCCTGCGCGCCGAAGGACTCGGCCATCGCCAGGCGCTCGGGCACCGAGTCGACGGCCACCACCTGAGCGGCGCCGCAGGCACGCGCGGCCTGCACCGCGCACAGCCCGACCGGCCCGAGGCCCAGTACGGCGACGGTGTCTCCAGGGTGTAGCCCGGAGTCCGCGACGGCGTGGTAGCCGGTGCCCATCACGTCGCCGGCGAACAGCGCCATCTCGTCGCTCATGCCCTCGGGCACGCGCCTGAGAACCAGGTCGGCGCTCGGCACAAGCGCCTGCTCAGCCTGGGTGCCCTGCAGCGAGCCGAGCGCCGCGCCGTGGCCGAACGTGCGCGAGGAGTCGCACTTGTGAAACAGGCCACGGCGGCAGAAGAAGCAGTGCCCGCAGGCGGTCTGAAAACAGCCGAGCACACGGTCGCCGACCGCCACGTCGTGGACGGCATCGCCGACGGCGAGCACCGTGCCGACGTACTCGTGGCCGATCGTGAAACCCGGTTCGATCTTCACGCGGCCGTGGTAGATGTGCAGGTCCGAGCCGCACACGCCGGTGGCCTCGATGCGCACGATCGCGTCTCCGGCGTCGAGCAGGGTGGGCTCGGGGACATCCTTGACCCGTACCTCGTTGGGAGCCTGGAAGGTGACTGCGCGCATCGCACGCAACCCTATCGTTGACCCGCGGAATGCAGGCACGCGCCCTCCCCACCCAGTCTCCGCACTCAGGCGCGTGCCCCACCCATCCGATCCCTACGCCGGCAACGGGGCCCCCGCGTCGGAGACGAGGCGCGGAACGATGGCGCGCAGCGCGTATGCTGCCGCGCATGGGGAACGAGTCAAGGGCGGTGCTCATCACCGGCTGCTCCTCGGGCATCGGCGAGGCCACCGCGCTGCGCCTGGCGCGCGGCGGATGGACGGTCTACGCGACCGCGCGGCGGCCGGAGTCGATCGAGCGCCTCGCCGCCGAGGGCTGCCGCACGCTCGCGCTGGACGTGACTGACGAGGCATCGATGCAGGCCGCCGTCGAGGAGGTCACACGCGCGGAGGGCGCCGTGGGCGTGCTGATCAACAACGCCGGCTACAGCCAGGGCGGCGCCCTGGAGCAGATCCCGCCCGAGACGGTGCGCCGCCAGTTCGAGACCAACGTGTTCGGCGCGATCCGCATGGCGCAGCTCGTGCTGCCCGCGATGCGCGCGCAGCGCTGGGGCAAGATTGTCAACATCGGCTCGATGGGCGGGCGCCTGACGTTCCCCGGCGGCGGGCTCTACCACGCCACGAAGTACGCGCTGGAGGCGGTCAGCGACGCGCTGCGCTTCGAGGTGAAGGGCTTCGGCGTCGACGTCGTGCTCATCGAGCCCGGCCTGATCACGACCGAGTTTGCCAAGAATGCGGTGGCGGCCTCTTCAGAGACGCTCGTCGACGGCCCCTACCGTGACTTCGACGCCAAGGTCGCCGCGCTTACAGTGGACGCCTATCGCGGCCCGATGCGCCACCTCGGCGGCGGCCCCGATGTCGTGGCGAAGGCGATCGAGAAGGCGCTCAAGCGCAGGCGCGCACCCACGCGTGTGACGGTGACGCCCTCGGCGAAGCTGACGATCCTGCAGCGCAAGCTGACACCCGACCGGGTGTGGGACGCGATGATGCGCACGCAGTTCCCGCAGCCGCGCTAGCTGCGCATCGCGACGGCCGCGGGAACCGGTCTCCTCTACATATTGAATGCTCCGAATTTAGTTGGTTTGGCCAATTCGACTTCCAGTTCGTCGATCAAGGTGGCCGTGCGTCCGTCGACGGTCAGTTTCGGGCTCAGTTCCAGACCCGATTCTTGCGGTTGCCAAACCTCCGAGATCCCGGGCGACGACATCACGATTTTGGTCACCAGACTTTCGCTGTCCACCGGCGAGATTTTCCCGGCGAAGTTGCCTTCGATCGCGTGACCGCCAGCCCACGGGCATAACGATCCTTTCAGCGTAACTTTCCCTATGATCGCCGCGGTTTTGGCCTTTTCGAAGAGCACCGCGATTTCGTGCCCGCCTCCCGTTTTGGTTCCTTCGTACCAGAGTTTCCCTTCGAGTTCCCCTTCGCTTTCGATCGGTTCAACGGCGCACAGTTTTTCTTCTACGGATTTTTCCCCCACTTTGAGCCAGAGAGAACACCCGTCGAGTTTGATGGTCAGCGCAGCCAGACTGTCGTGTTCCGGTTTCGACCCGATGATCGCGGCTTTTACGCCTGATTTCAGTTTTTCGCAACGCACTTCCACCGGGGTCGATTTTTCGCTTTTGCCTTCTTTGAGTTCTCCGCTGATGGTCGGTTTCGTTTTGGAGACATTTCGTACGATCGTGCTTTCTGGCACACCGGCGCCCAGTCGACCACCGTTGACCTTCCAGTAGGGTGCTTCGACCACCGCCAGCGCCGCCGGTGCCGCGATGGCTCCCGCGATCAGCGTGGCGAGGATGCCAAGCACGAGGGATATGGATTGATTTTGGCGCATCATTGGAGTCAGCTCCTTTATAATATTGTCATGATATAGATATGCTGAATCCGCCCAGCATAGCCAAAACCATCCCACCCTTGCCTAGAATCCAACCCAACGTTTCCGACTTCCACCGATAGCAGCGAAGCTGGCAGCAGCTACGGCGTGATCCGCGCGCAGCGAATCTCAGGCGTCCAGCCGATCTCCGGTTCGGGGCGGCCGACATGGAACCCCTGCGCGTAGTCCACGCCCAGCGCGCGCAGCAGCTCGAGCGTCGCGCCGTCGCCGACGAACTCCGCGATCGTGCGCATCCCCATCCCTCGCGCCACGTCGACGAGCGCTTCGACCATCAGTCGATCGTGCGCGGAAGCGCACAGCCCGCGGATGAACTCGCCGTCGATCTTCAGGTGGCTGAAAGGCAGCAGCTTGACGTAGTGAAACGAGCCGAAGCCGACGCCGAAGTCGTCCAGCGCGAGCGCGCAGCCGAGCGCGGCCGCGTCCTTGCAGAAGGCCACCGCGCGAGCCATGTCGGAGATCGCGGCCGTCTCGGTGACCTCGATCGTCAGCCGCTCCGGCGCCACGCAGTGACGTACGAGCTCGCGCTCGATGTGCGCAAGCATGCCCCGGTCGACAATTGACAGCGCGGACAAATTGACAGCGATCGACACGTCGCTCTCGAGCTCCTCAGCCAGCCGTCTCACGGCCGTGCTCACGACGAGGCGATCGATCTCGCGGATCAGCCCATAGCGCTCGGCCGCCGGCAGCCACGCACCCGGCGCCAGCGGTGGCGCGTCGGGATCGTCGGCGAGGCGCACGAGCGCCTCGTAGTGGTCCACCCTGCCGTCGCGCAGGGAGAGGATCGGCTGGTAGTGCAGCACGAATGATTCCTCGCGCAGTGCGCGGCGCAGGCGCTCGAGCCACGGTCGCCGCGGGAGACCGGCACTCGAATCCAGTCCACCGCGCTCCCCCGACCAGGACAGGCTCGGGATGCGCCGCCCCGTGTCGAGCACGAGGCGGTGGGATGTGGGAGCGGTCGAGGTGGGCATCGGCAGGGGCGTCGGATATGCGACATGTCGATTATTCGATGCTCGGCGAGCGCCATGAGGGTGGTGTGCGTCTTTGCACAGCTTTGCGCCGAGAAACTGCACCAAACCTACGCAAAAGCTGCACCCTGCCGCCTTCGCGTATCGACATCTGGAATTCGTGCTTCTCGGCCGCACGAAATGCGTTCGTCACGCACTTCGCGCTGCCTCGCTTGCGACCACCCAGCCTGGCCCCCACCGCGCGGCCCCGCGCTTGCGGTTCGTGTGTCCCGCCGCCTCGCTTGCGACCACCAGCCCCGTCCCCGCGCAACGCGGCCCTCCTGTCATCCTTGTCTTTATGTCGATGTTGATGCCGAAGACCTCCCGCCACCGCTTTGGTGTCGCCGCCGGCCACGAGAACTACAAGTGGTGGGCCCTGTCGTGCACGAGCCTCGGCATGCTGCTCGCGGCCACCAACTCGGGCACGCTGATAATCGCGCTGCCCGATCTGGAGCGCTCGCTGCACGCGAGCCTGCTCGCGCTCGTGTGGGTGATCCTGGCCTATCTGATCGCGGCCACCGTGCTGGTGCTCACGGCGGGGCGTCTCAGCGACCTGTTCGGGCGCAAGCGCGCCTACGTCTGCGGCTTTCTCGTGTTCGCCTTCGCCTCGCTCGGCGCGGGCTTCGCGCCCAACGCCACCGTGCTGATCGTCTGGCGCGTGCTGCAGGGCATCGGCTCGGCGTTCCTGTTCGCCAATGCCGCCGCGCTCGTCACCGACGCGTTCCCGCTGGAGCAGCTCGGGCTGGCGATGGGCGCCAACACGATGATCGCCGCGATCGGCCTCGTACTCGGGCCGGTGCTGGGCGGCGCGCTAGTCGCGATCAGCTGGCACTGGGTGTTCTGGTTCAACGTGCCCCTCGCGCTCGCCGGCGCGCTGTGGGGCGCCCTGATCCTGCGCGAGCTGGCAAAGCCCGACACGGTGCGCGGCTACGACGCGCTGGGCACCTGCACGTTCGTGGTGGGGCTCACGGGGCTCGTGCTCGGCGTCTCGCGCGGCGGCCTCTCGGGCTGGAGCGACACCGTGACGATCGTGAGCCTCCTGCTCGCGGCCGTTCTGCTGCCACTGTGGGTGCTGATCGAGTCGCGCTCGCGCGCGCCGATGCTCGATCTGCGCCTGTTCAAGAACCGTCTGTTCGCCGCCGCCAGCGCTGCGGCCTTCATCAACGGCCTCGCACGCTTCGCGCTGATGTTCCTGTTCGTCTTCTACTTCCAGGGCGCCCAGGGCGATGATCCGATCACCGCCGGTGTGAAGCTCATCCCGCTCGCGCTGGGCATGCTGATCGCCTCGCCCCTCGCCGGCATCTACGCCGACCGTCACGGCTCGCGTATGCTCGCCTCGCTCGGGATGGTCGTGACAGGTACCGGTCTCGCGCTGATGACGACGCTGGAGGTCCACTCGCCCTACTGGCAGAGCACACTGTGGCTGTTCGTCGTGGGCGCCGGCTCGGGCATGTTCAACAGCCCCAACACGGCAGCGATGATGGGTACCGTCCCCGCCAACCGCCGCGGCATCGCGGCGGGTGCGCGCACGCTGCTGCAGAACACCGGCGCCGTGCTCTCGATCGCGTTCGTGCTCGCGATCGTCACCTCGGCCGTGCCGAAGGCGACGCTGTTCGCGGTCTTCTCAGGACTCGCGAAGGGCCTCTCCGAACAGCGCCTTGCGCCGTTCATCGCGAACATGCACGTCGCCCTGTGGGTGCTCGCGGGCACCTCGTTCGTGGGCGCGCTGGTATGCCTGATGCGCCCGCGCTACGCGGAAACCACCGCCGGCGCCGAGAGTGCCGAGCGCGAGCTGCACGCGGGAGCACACGCGTGAGCGGTGCCTTGCTGCGCAGCGACGACGTCGCGTGCCTCGCCGGCGAACGCTTGCGCCGGCGCTTACGCGAGCTCGACGTCGCCCTCTCCGCCGCTCCGGCGTGACTCATAGCCGGGACAGCTCAGCACGGGCAGGCGCGGGTAGCGCGGATAGGTTGGGTCGACTCGCGAGCGGGTGCACAGCGAGAAGCGCGAGCCGCGCGTGTTGGGCACGACCTGCTGGTGGCCGCAGGTCTCGCACAGCCCAGCCGGGGGTCCACCGCGGGGCCTCACTGCGGGTGTCGGCTCGGCGGGCGGGCACACACCCGCACCCTACAACTGCAATAATCGTTGACTAAGCAACTATGAAGACCTTCTACCGACTGCTCGGCTTCCTCTCGCCTTACCGGCGGGGGCTGATCGCCTCCTGGATCCTGGCCTCGGGGGCGATGGCGATGACGGTGCTCCTGCCGCTGCTCACCGGCAAGGCAGTCGAAGCGATCGACACGGGCGCCCACCACACGATCCACCACGAAACGGCGCTGCACGAGCACGACCGCAACCGCCTGCTGGTCATCGCGCTGGTGATCCTCGCAGCGGTGCTGTTGCGCTGGGGGCTCACTTACTGGCGGCGGCTGATCGCCGGGCGGGTGTCGCTGGGCGTCGAATACGACCTGCGCGAGCGCCTCTACGGCCAGCTCCAGCGGCTGGAGCTGGGTTTCTTCGACCACCAGCAGACGGGCCAGCTGATGTCGCGCGCCACCGTGGACCTGCAGGCGGTGCGCTTCTTCCTCGGCTACGGGCTCGTGTTCATCTTGCAGTTCGTCCTCACGATCGTGTTGGCGGGCGCGGTGATGATCGTGATCTCCCCCGGCCTCGGCCTGCTGGCGCTCGTGCCGGTGCCCTTCGTGGTGGTGATCTCCTACCGCTACGGGCGCCGGGCGCGGCCGGCGATCCAGGAGGTGCAGCAGCGCATCGCCGAGCTGACGGCGGACGCCGAGGAGAACATCTCGGGTGTGCGCGTCGTGAAGTCCTTCGCGCGCGAGCCCCGCCAGCTGGAGCGCTTCCAGCGCAGCGTGGGGCGCACGTTCGACCAGGCGATGGTCGCCACGCGCCTTGAAGCCACGTACAACCCGATCATCGGCTTCCTCCCCCAGCTCGGCCTCGCCGCGGTGCTGCTGGTGGGCGGCGAAGCGGTGATTCATTCGCACCTGACGCTCGGCCAGTTCACCGCGTTCTACCTGTACCTGAACATGCTCGTCGGGCCGATGCGCTCGCTCGGGGTGACGCTCAACCTCGCCCAGCGCGCGACGGCCTCGGGCGCGCGCATCTTTCAGCTGCTCGACCGCGAACCGCGGCTGCAGGCGCCGCCCAATGCGCCGGCGCTGCCGGCGGGCAACGGGCACGTGGAGCTGCGTGGAGTCACGCTGCGCTACGAGGATCCGCACGACGAGTTTGGGGCCGCGGCAGCGCAGCGCACCTCGCCAGGCCCGCCGCACGCCTCGTCCACGCCCACCCCGATCCCGCGGGCGGGCACGTCGGTATCCACCAACGGATCCTCTCCGATCGCCGGCCAGGCGCGAACGGTGCTGCGCGACATCGATCTCGACGTGCCCGCCGGGCGTACCGTAGCGCTCGTGGGCGCCACAGGCTCGGGCAAGACCTCGCTGGTAGCGCTGATCTCGCGGCTGTATGACCCGGTCTCGGGAGCGGTGCTGCTCGACGGCGCCGACGTGCGTACCGTGGACCTGCGCGCGCTGCGCGGGGCGGTGGCGGTGGTCAGCGACGACCCGTTCCTGTTCAGTGCGTCGGTGGCCGAAAACATCGCCTACGCCCGCCCCGACGCTCCGCTGGAGGAGATCGAAGAGGCCGCACGCCGGGCGCAGGCGTATGACTTCGTGCAGCGCCTGCCCGAAGGGTTTCAGACGCAGATCGGCGAGCGCGGCCTGTCACTTTCGGGCGGCCAGCGCCAGCGTCTGGCGATCGCCCGTGCGCTGCTCGCCAACCCGCGCGTGCTGGTGCTGGACGATGCGACGTCCTCGGTGGATGCCTCGACCGAGCAGTCGATCAAGCTGGCACTGGCTGAGGCGATGGCGGGGCGCACGACGTTCGTGATCGCACACCGCCTCTCGACGATCTCGCTGGCAGATGAGATCGTGGTGCTCGATCACGGACAGATCGTCGCGCACGGCTCACACCAGGAGCTGCTTGGGGTCTCCGAGCTGTATCGCGAGATCGTCGAGAAGGGCCTGCCCGAGCACGTCTTCCTGACGAAGGAGACGCGCGAGCGCGAGCCGGAGGTGAGCGGCATATGAGCATTTGTCTACGGCGCGGCCAGCACACCGCGCCCTGCGTCCGAAAGGGCCCACGATGAGCGCACACGGCGGCGGACGCATGGGCGGTGGCGCCGGCGGCGGACGCGCACTGGGGCCCGGAATGGGTCGCGGCGGCTCGCAGTGGACGGGCGAGCGCGCGAGCAAAGAAAACCGCGGGCGCAACCTGCGCGGTCTGTTGGAGTTGTTGCGGCCATACCGCCTGCGCGTCGCGGGGATGCTGACGGCGCTCGTGCTCGGCACGGCCGCGGCGCTCGCACCACCGCTGTTGGCCCGCCAGGCGATCGACGAAGGCATCAACAAGGACGACAGCCACACGCTGGTGCTCGTGGTGATCGCGTTCCTCATGGCGGCGCTGCTCGTGTGGGCGATGACCTACATCCAGACCTACCTCGTCGGCTGGGTCGGCCAGCGCGCGCTGGCCGACCTGCGAATCCGGATCTTCACGCACCTGCAGCGCCAGCCGATCGGCTTCTATGAGAGCCGCCCGGCGGGGGTGCTGATCTCGCGGATGACCAACGACGTGGAGGCGCTGGAAAGCCTCGTGACGGATTCGGTGGTGACACTGTTCCAGTCGGGCCTCACGCTGGTGGGTGCAATCGGCGTGCTGCTCTATCTCGATCCGACTCTGGCGCTGTTGACATTCGCCGTCGTGCCGGTCGTGGCGGGCCTGAGCATCTGGTTCCGTCTCACCTCCGCGGGCGCGTTCCGGCGCACGCGCGAGACGATCGGCTCGCTGACGGCCTACCTGCAGGAGACGCTCTCGGGCATCCGCGTGGTGCGGAGCTTTGGCCAGGAGGACCGCCACACGGCGCAGTTCGCGGCGCTCAACGAGGACAACAGCGACGCGAACATGGTCACGGTGCGCCTCAACGCGGCGTACTTCCCGGCGGTGGAAATGCTCTCCGGTGTGGCGCTCTCGCTGATCGTCCTGTATGGCGGCTACCAGGCGATCGACGGGCACATCACCGCGGGCACGGTGGTGGCGTTCGTGGCGACGCTCTCGTATCTCTTCGAACCGATCCAGCAGCTCTCGCAGCTGTATACGACCTACCAGTCGGGGATGGCGGCGCTGGAGAAGATCTTCCAGCTGCTCGATACCGCACCGACGACGATCGACCGCCCCGACGCGGTGGCGCTGGAGCGGATTCGCGGGGAGGTGCGCTTCGAGGGCGTGTCGTTCGCCTACCGCCCCCGCCGGAGCCGTTCAGGGGAAGGTGCCCCGGAGGCCGCCGGCAGTGCAGGAGCAAATGGAGCATCCTCGGACGGGACCTCGCCCGGCGCGAACGGCGCGGGACCCGATGCCAAGGACGAAGTGCTGGCGCTCGAGGGCATCGACCTCGACATCCCACCCGGGCAGACCGTCGCGCTCGTGGGCGCCACCGGCGCCGGCAAGTCCACGATGGCTAAGCTCGTCGCCCGCTTCTATGACCCGACGGCGGGGCGCGTGCTCGTGGACGGTCACGACCTGCGCGAGATCACGAGCGCGTCGCTGCGCTCACAGCTGGGGATCGTGCCCCAGGAGGCGTTCCTGTTCTCGGGGACGATCGGCGAGAACATCGGCTTCGGGCGCCCTGATGCACAGCAGGAGGACATCCGCGCGGCCGCCGCGGCAGTGGGCGCGGACGAATTCATCTCCGAGCTGGAGCGCGGCTACGACACCGAGGTGGGCGAGCGCGGCGCGCAGCTCTCCGCGGGCCAGCGCCAGCTGATCGCCTTCGCGCGCGCACTGGCGGCCGACCCACGCATCCTGATCCTCGACGAGGCGACCTCGAACGTGGATCTGCACACAGAGGGCCGGATCGAGGACGGCCTGCGCCGTCTGCTGGCGGGACGCACGGCGATCGTGATCGCGCACCGCCTCTCGACCATCCGCCGCGCGGGGCGCATCGTGGTGCTCGAACACGGGCGCATCGTCGAGCAGGGCACGCACGACGAGCTGATCGAGGCCGAGGGGCGCTACTACAAGCTGTATCGGGACTGGGCCGAACAGGTGGCGTAGCGGCCCCACGCGCAGCTCCGGACAGAGACTCGAACCCCATTCCTGTCTCTTGGGATCCGCCCCCGAAGGGCCTCCCAACCATTGCCTCCCCTCGGGGATCCCGCCGCCTTTAAGCGGCGGAGGGGGCATGCGTCAGCAAGCTCCGGGACAGGGACTCGAACCGTGGGAAGCGCCCTACGCGATCCCGCTGATATAGCCAAATCTGGCTTGTATACAGGGTAAACGCCTACATCGGCGGTCCGGCCGAGTACGCCGAAATCCGGCTAAATCGGAACACGACTGGCGCGAAACTGGCGCGAGTTTTCATGCCGCGAGCTTGAGTGCCGGGCGCTTGGCCAGGCGCGCGAGATAGGCGTTTGTGACGGCCGCCGCCTCGTCCAGGCCGCCGGGCATGAGGTGACCGTAGGTGTCGAAGGTCATGGCGATAGTCGAGTGCCCCATAATGACGCTCAGCGCCTTCGCGTTTACGCCCGCCGCGATCAGCAGAGACGCGCAGGTGTGCCGCGCCTCGTGCAGTGTGATCGGCTTCAGCGCGTCCTTGCGCGCCTTGACGTGGATCGTCTTCTTGTCCGCGTCGGGGTAGTCCGGGTTCGGGGCTTCTTTCCAGCCCCATGCGGCGAGCGCGTTGCGGCGCACCGTTTCGGGGTTGAACGGATCCGTCGCGGTGCGGCCGAACACAAGCGCGTCGTCAGCGCACCCGCTGCGCGCCTTGTGCGCGATCAGCGCGGTGGCCAGCGGGTCGAGGATCGGCACCTTGCGCTTGCCCGCGGCGCTCTTGGTGTCCTGCTCGCCCTCGATCGCGTCCCAGCCGCGCGAGACGTGGATCACGCGGGCCTCCAGGTCGATGTGCTTCCAGCGCAGCGCACGCAGTTCACCGCGCCGCAGGCCGGCATAGAAAGCGGTCGCCCACAGCGCCCGCTCGTCCTCTGCTACGGCGTCGATGAGCAGCGTGGCCTCGGCCGGGCTCGCTATGCGGTCACGCCTGCCGTCCGGTCGACGCAGCTCCAGTCCCTTCGTCGGATTGATGGTCACGCCTTCGTCGCGGCGGATCGCGCGCCGGTAGATCGCCCGCAGCGGGTCGAGCGTGTTCTGCACGGTGCTCGCGCTCAAGCCTTCCGCTGTCAGCCGGTCGGCCAGCTCCTGCACGTCTGCGCGGTGCACGTCGGACAGGCGCCTGTTGCCAAGTGCCGGCAGGATGCGCTTGTCCAAGCTGACGCGGTATCCGCGCAGCGTCGCGGGCTTGTAGTCGTCCCCCGACGCCGTCGGGATCGTCTTGGCCTTCGCGCCCGCCATGAACACCTCCGCAGCCTGCCGGACAGTCGTGGTGGTGGGCGGCCGCAACTCGCCGCGTTTGACCGCACCGCGACTGTCCTCCCTCCACCCCTTCGCCGCCGCGCGCGTCGGGAATGTCTTTCGGATCTTCCTGCCGTCGCGCTTGGAGTAGACCCATGCCTCCCACGGACAGCTGCAGCGGCCCTTGCCGGTGCACTTCAGGCTGTGGCGTTGACGCATGCCGGTTGCCATCGCTTGCCTCCTTCGATCGTCCTTTGCCACCCCTGGCCAGATGCTAGCCCCGCCAGGGGATGATGTTCATGCAGCGCCCGGTAGCGTCGTTTCGGCGTGCTCGTCCAGCCAGCGCTCAAGCTCGCGCACCGGAACGAGCTTTCGTCTGCCGATGCGAACGATCTTGACCTCGTGCTCGATGTGCTCGTGCCAGGTATCCCAGCTCACCCCCAGGGACACGCAGGCCTGCTTGATGCTCAACGCAAGCGCCGGCGTCCTCGGAGCGCTCGTGTCTTGCACCGCGCCGCGTGCTCCGGGATCTGGTACCAAGCCGAGGGACATACCAACAAAATTAGCAAAATCTGCAAAGGCCTGCAACGGAGCGAGCCAGAGAGGATCCAGGCCGAAGTCTCCTGGTAAGCTCGCCAAATGAGCAAAAGAAGCAAACCCAGCGTTGTCGATGACGATGAGCAGACGCTTGCCGAACTCCGCGCGAGCCTTGCCGACTGGACCTCGGCGATCGAGGCCCATCGCATGGCACCGCCCGACGCCGG
Source organism: uncultured Solirubrobacterales bacterium (assembly GCA_963723045.1). Lineage (GTDB taxonomy): Bacteria > Actinomycetota > Thermoleophilia > Solirubrobacterales > Solirubrobacteraceae > Palsa-744. The sequence goes on from CAVROU010000002.1 coordinate 531,260, forward strand.
CTTCGGCACTCGCCTGGCGAGGCTCGCCGCAGCTGCCAGCGAGCAGGCACGTATCTACCATGCGGCAGCCGCAGCTTACGAATGGGTCCCCTACAGCGCCGGCCAGCCACCGTATGAGCTTCTGCCGAACACCGGACGGCGCGGACCGGAGGAGCTCTGGCGGCATTTCGACACCGCCGTAGAGCGATTGGGCGCGGCTACTGAAGGCGAGAACATGCTCGAAGTCGCAGGCGCCTATGAGGATCTGGCGACAGCCGCCGCGCAGCTCGGACAGGCAATCGAGCGCGAAGACGGAGCAGGCAGCCCGCGCCCACGGGCTCGGGCGCGTCGCTCAGCCTGAGCCCCGGCTACCCAGCCACCGACCTCACGCGCGCCGTGCAGGCTATGGCCGTCTGCGCGGCAGCACCGTAGTCGCTGCATCCCACACGGAGTGCGGATGTCTGGCCCGGCGGCGAGGAAGTACCCCCGTCCCTGAAGCCCATATGTCTGCACCCGTCGGGGGTGATATGCCGTCGGCCTGCTTGCCCGCGAACGTGGCGAAATCCTCGCTGCGTATGCGAAAGACGTGCCCATACTTCTCGGCCGGCAGCACGCCCTTTCTGATCCAGTTGCGGATCGTCTGAGGCGTGACGCTCAGCGCCTCTGCGACCTGCTCGGAAGTAAGAAAGGCCTCGACAGTCATCCCGAAGTCACCAGTCTACGACCAGAACGAGGCCACGGCGATACCTACCGCCATGACTGCCGCAATGCCGAGCAGCGCCTGGAGCACCTCTGTACGACCGACATGGCGGCGTAGCCGCTCGGGGTCCTCGATGCAGAAGATCGCGACCTCACCAAAGGAAACGACAAGGAAGGGCCACGCGAGCGTTCTGAAGGACGTGCCGGTGACGAGGAGTACGACGCAAGCCACCCAAAGCACTGTCGTGGCGATCCTTGCCAGCCCGAGTCGAGACATCCGGCGCAGTGTGACATATGCAACGTCTCCAGTCCAACGGCGCGTTCCGCATCTCGTCCGAGGCGAGGCGTCCGCGTCGTCCCCGCCCTGACGCTCGTTCGGTCGCGGAAGCAGAGTCTGCGTCGCCGTCCGATGCGGGGCCGACCTCGGCGAGTGGCCGGTCGCGGTACGGGTATAATTGTTGCGTATAGGATGCCGTTGTATAATTCAATGTTTGCTCACTTGAATTTTTCTAAATTGTTTTTACTAGTTTGTTTGACTGATTTGTCTACACATGACATCCTATTTTTAACCTAAAATTAAAAGAAAGGGAGTTTAATGAGTATAGCCATTGATCAATCAGACACGGTGTTAGTCGTTCTTGACGCAGGCGGCAGGATCACCTCTGATCACCAGATTGACCGCGAGGCACTAGAGGCGAGCGAGATGGTGCCAGGTGGCAGCGTAGAGAGGGTCAATCGTAAGTGGTTGGAGATGCGCAGGAGGAATCCAGGCTCGTAGTAGCGCGAGCGAAGCTCCAATCTAGGCAGGTCGGAGCTTCCTTGTCAGCTGCAGGTAAAGACGGCGTGAATCCGGCGGCGCGCCCCTCAGTGCGTCGGCCGGTTAACGCCACCGGGATGCTGCCGGGAGAGAGCCCACCCATGGACTGTCGAGCTAACCCTCCTCGTCCGGAGCGGCGTGGTGCAAACTCGACACGACGCTGGGAGCCTACGGATAGGCAAGACCCGGCGACAGGCTTGCAGGATCTCAATGGTAGGCTCTGCCGTCAGAGTTCGAGGTCGAGGGTGTCGCGCTCGGGGGCGCGTGGCCGGTTGCAATCGCGGTCGGTGGGGGTTTGGGCTTCTAGAGTTCGCTGTTCTCGGGTCAGGTTGGCGAGGGCTTGTTTGAGGGCGTTGCGTTCGGCTCGGGCCTCGGCTGGGTTGGCGCCGAGGTCGTGTTCGTGGCGGGTGCGGTCGGTGAGGGTTGTGGTCAGCTCGCGCTCGGTGGCCTCTAGGGCTGTTTGGAGGTGGGCGCGTTCGACTGCCTCGGGGTCTTGTTCGCGGCCCCAGCGGCGCGTCGGCTCGGCGAGGGCCGCGAGGCGCTCGGTGAGCTGCTCGCGCTTGGCTTCCAGTGTGGTTGCGCGGGCCTCGAGGTCGTCGATGCGTCGCAGCTCGCGCGCCGGTAGCGCCGCCTGTTGTGCCTTCAGCTGAGCGACCCGCTCGCGCAGCTCCGCGAGTCGTGCTGTGCTTGGTGGGGGCTCGGGTTGGTTGGGCTCGGCTCGCGCGGCGGCGTGCTCCTGCGGGGGTTCGTTGGTGGGCGTGCTGGGGCCGGTGAGGCGGGGGTCGTCTGGGCGGCCCGCGCCGGGGGTCTTGGCTGGCAGCTGCTCGATCGCGAGGTCTTCGTCGTCGCGTTCGGTCATTCGTTGTTCGGTGCGCGCAAGGAGTTCCTCGCGGGTTGCCTTCTCGGTCTGCTCGGGTGGCGCGAACTCGCTGCGCTCCTGGGTCGTGTTCTCCTCATATACGAGCAGTCGTGTCTCGCCTCGGGCGCGGGAGAGCGCGGTGTAGCTCCAGCCCGCGCTCAAGTCGCGGGGGCTCGCGACGACGATCGCCGTTTGTACCGTGCCGCCCTGCATCCCGTGGCCCGTCAGGGAGTACGCGTGTTCGACGTGCTCATGCACGTAGGCGGCAGGCAGTTTGCGGACCAGGCCGCCGTCGGTGTCGATCGTCACGGTGTCGGCGTCGAGGTGGCGGACCGTGCCGCGCATCCCGTTGTCCACATCCACCGTCCGGTCGTTGCGACGGCAGATAATCCGGTCGCCCACCGCGAGCTGGACGGGTCCGTAGTCGCGCTCCTCCCCCAGGGCACCCTGTGCTCGACGTAGCTCGCGCGCCGCGTGGTTGAGCTCGTCGCGCAGCTCGTTCTCGCTGGCGATCATCACCGCCTGCGCCGGGCCGACTTCGGTGGCGGCGTTCGTCCACGTAGCGAGCGCCTGCTCGCGTGCGCCGTGGGGCTCCGCGAAGGTCTCTATGCGGCCCGCCCGGTCGACCCACTCCAGATACGGGGCGGGCTCGCGGTCATGCAGCGCCGCGAGCGCTCGACGCTCGGCCGGGTCGCGCTGGCGCATCACCTCCGTCAGACGCACCGCGCGCAGGCGGCGACCCACGGCGGCGAGCCACCCGCCAGCCCGCACCGACGCGAGCTGGCCGGGGTCGCCGATCGCGATCACCTTCGCGCCCGCCCGCTGCGCTGCCTTCAGCAGCTTCGCGCTCGCGCGAGTCGCGGCCATCCCCGCCTCATCAAGGACCACCACGCACCCCGGGCAGCTCTTGGCCGAACTTCTCCAGTTCGGTCAGCAGCCGATCAAGCGTGCGCGCGGGAATCCCCGCCTCCTCGGTCAGCTCGCGTGCCGCGCGGCCCGTCGGCGCGACACCGATCACCTGTGTCCCGGCGGCCTCGTATACCTCGCGCAGCACGCCCGCGGTGTACGTCTTGCCCGTCCCCGCCAACGCTTCGATCACGCTCACGCCGTCGCCGCTGCCCGTCACCGCGCGGACCGCGCTGGCCTGCTCCGTGGTTAGCTCGCGGTCGGCGGCAGCTATCGAACGCTCGATGAGCTGCTCTCCCACGACGCAGCATTGCTCGCTCGCGCGACCCATCGTGGCGGCGATCAGCCGCCTCTCAATATCTGTCAACTTAGCGGTCGTCATCTCACCCCGCGTCGTCGCGAGCACATCCGCGCGGGCGGTGAACCGGCTCGCCATTTCGCGTACCTCGTCGAGGAGCGCTCCCGCCTGCGCGGCGGCCGCGCACTCCTGCAGCACCGCGCGCATATCGAACGTGTTGCTGCGCTCGGTCAACCCACCCGGGCCGGCGAGGTGCTCGCCGAGAGCCTGCTCGTCCACCGTTGGACGGTTGCCGGCCGGGTCGCTCGCGCGCTCCTGGCCTGTGTGCAGCAGGTGCGTCACCTCGTCGGTGCCGAGACCCTGCTCGGCCGCGCAGGCCTGCACCTCCTCGCGCCACGTGTGCGTCTCCACGCCGTACTGCTTTCGCTCGCGCGTAGCGAGCGCCGCGCTCTCCGCCGCGCTCTTGCTGTCCAGGCCGATCCCGCCCGCCGCCGCCGCGCGCAGCATCTCCTCACGGCGCTTACTGAAGAACTCGATCACGCCGCGCGCGACGCCCGCGAGCTCGCCCGCGCCGTTGGTTACCGGCCCCCACTCCAGCCCCAGGCGCTCGCTCACCAGCGCGCGCAGGTGTACCTGGTAGAGATACCCCGCCGTCTTCGCCTCCCGATAGAGCTGGCTGCTGTGCAGCGCCGTGAAGCGACCGTCCGGGCCCTGCGCGAGGTTCGCCGCGACGACATGCGTGTGCAGCTGAGGGTCGAGTGCGCGGCTCATGCGGTGGCGGTAGGAGGCCGCGATCAGCCCGCCCGCGCGCTCGACGTGCTCCCCCGCCTTGCCGCGCCGCACACTCACCGCCGTGTCCTGCAGATACTCGAGCGCCGCCCTCACCGCCCCTTCGTGACACGCCACGAGCTGACCCGACACATGCGCCGGCGCGACCGCGAACAGCACGCTCACCGACTTCGGCGAGCTGAACGTCAAATCAAACGCCGCCACCTTCGGATCCTGCTCGCTGCTGCGCAAACGGGTCGTTGGGTCACGCGGGTCGTTGCCCGCGATCAGGGCATTGAACTGCTCCGCGCTCACCCGGCCCGCGAGCCCGAGCGCCCTCGCGCCCTCGCCCGTCCACTCCCCCGGCGCCTCACCGCGGCCCGAGTAGTAGTCGTCCTCGCCGTGTGCGACCTGGCGCTCGTAGTACTTGTGCTGGCCCTGGGCGATCTTGCCGATTGAAAGCATCCTTGCTCATTGCCCAAATTAGCAAACTTGGCCAAATTAGCAAAGCGCTCTGCACCCCTGGTGCAACTGTGTGCTGCGCAGCGGAGCGCCAGCGACGCGGAGCGGCAGGAGGCCTGGGGCCGCGTCGTTCCTGTGAGGCCGTTGGGTGGTGGCGGGGCGGTGTGGACAGTGGAGGCGGGATGACGCGTGGGAGGCTCACGAGCAGAGCCGCTGAGCCTCGGGCGGGCGCGGCCGAGCGCAGCGAGGGCGCGTCGAGGCTCAGGGGCGGGGGGTACGGGCGGCGCGCGGGGAGGAAAGGAATCGGCCGGCTTGGCCGGTGCTTCAGCGCCTATGCCAGGCGGCCGAGTCGCTGCACGAACCGATGGTCCGCGTCCGGTCGCTCTTCGCGCAGGCCGATCCGTTCGCAGAGTCTCAGGCTGCGAGCGTTGTCTCTCGCGACGACCGCACGCACGGCCCCGGGGCGCTCGGGAAGGTCGTCGATCAGGGTCTCCATCAGCAGCCGTCCGACGCTCACCGGCCGTCCGTCCTCAAACGGCTCCATGTCCACCTCTCTACCCTGGAGGTCCCGGCGTACCGCTCCGACGATCAGGTAGCTGCCCTCAAGCGACTGCCCGTCATCGGTGATCTGGGGATCGAGTTCGTGGGCACCCACGGCCAGGATGTCCCGCGGATTCCCCGCTGCGACGAGCACGAGGACGGAGATGTCGGTTTGCGCCTTGCGCCACTCGTAGTGGCCGCGCAGCCTGGTTTGCACGAAGCGCTCGACATCATCCTCATACCAGGCTCCGGTCGAGCAGGCGAAGGACCTCAATCGCTGCCAGTCGTCGACGCGCAGCCGGCGCGCTTGGGGCTCGGCGAGCGGATCGGGCACTCAGTCGATGATCTTCGTACGCCGCGACCGGCGCATCGTGGGAGCCCCGTGCAGGACCGCAGTCGGGATGGTCGTCGGTTCGCCCCCTCTTCGCTCGAAAGGGTAGATCGGCGCGCCCGCCAATTGCACGTCGATCGCGGGCTCGGCGGTCATCCACACGCCCTGGCCAAGATCGGTCCAGCGGATCGCCACAGGCGCGCCCACACCCTCCTGGGACGGCGCCGGCAGCTTGGCGCGCGGGAGCGAAACCACAGCACCGTCCTCCAACACGACATCCGCCAACGGCTGTTTCGTGGACGCGACGTGCCCGAGCGCGACCTGCCCCGCCTGCGGCGCCTTCTCACGTGCGCGGGCGACCGCCTCGGTGTGGGTCGCCAGCTGCCTCGCCACCGTCGGCTCGCTCGCGGCGCTCGCGATCATGCGCGCGATCGTCCGCTGCTCGGGCGCCATCGCCGCACCGGCCCGCGCCAGCGCATCCGCGATCCTCGTCGCGTCCTGGCGGCGCTCCAAGCGCTGCGCAATGCCGACCAGCTGCAGCGCCGGAGCATCGTCGCCCGCCGCCGCGAACGCCGCCGCCTCGCGCGCGAGCGAGGAGTAGATCCGCATCGTCCCCCGCGCCTTGCCGCCCTCATCCCGCAGCGGCCTCGATATCCCCTCGCTCAGCAGCCCACGGCGGCGCAACGTCTCAAGCGCCGACTTGGTAGTCGCGGTCGCACCGGGACGGAACTGCTCCGCGATCTCCTCGGCGCTGACGAATGGAAGCTCTGCAAGCACACCACCAGTCTATCACCGAGCGCTTGAATCGTGCAGTCGGTGATCGGACGACGTTAACGCGGAGCGCAGCGACGCCGGAGGGCCGAAGGCCCGACCCCCTCCTGCATTGGGCTGGGGGTGGTTGTGCAAGAAGGCGCGCGCAGCGCGCCGGTCACGGGGGGTGTAACTCGTGGTCACAAGCACCGGGCTATGCGGGCAGATGTCGTGCGACTCTCTGCTCTGCCGCCCGACTGTCGCAATAGGCATGGTGCGCGATCCGCTCGGCGATGAGCTCTGCAACCTGGGCCTCGGTCATCTCTGCCGCTCGCGCCATGTCGCCTCGGCTGAGACTCGGCCCCATCGCCAGCGCCACCAGGCGCTCGCCGAGCATGTGCCGGCCCGGCAGCCCTTCGCTCGCGTGCTGATGCAGCTCACACATCGATTCGACCTGCAGCGCATAGACGCAGCCGGGTGGCGTCCAGGTGGGACGAAGATCCGGAGTGCTCATCGCATTGACGATACCCCGCAGGACGGCGGGCCTACCAGACACTCCGAGCGACCGCCCCGACACAACTGGCGCGAATACTGGCGCGAGCGCCTCCATAAACGCCCAAAGCCCCGCAGCCACGGGTCCTTTCGTACTCCGGGACAGGGACTCGAACCCCAAATTCGTGCTCCAGAGGCACGCGTGTTGCCAATTACACCATCCCGGATCGAGGCCCAAGAATAGCTTGGGCAGCGGTCGGCCGCCGCCCGCGGCTGCCCCCGCCGCGTCAGCCCTGCGGTCGCGTCAGCCCTGCGGTCGCGTGCCGTTGGGCGCGAAGAAGGCGGTGATGGTCTCCTCGAGGCCGGGGTCGAGCACGAGCAGGACCTCGTCGCCGGCCTGGATGACGGTGTCGGCCTTGGGCACGAAGCCCGAGCCGTCGCGAAGAACGGAGATGATGAGGCTGCCTTCGGGAAGGTCGATCTCCGAGACGGACTGGCCGACGGCGGAGGCGCCGAGGGAGACCTCGAGCTCGATGATCTCCAGACGCTCCTCCTCGAGCGCGAGCAGGTGGACGAGCCCGTAGCGGGGCACCTCGTGCTCGATCAGGCGCAGGATGAGGTCAGTGGCGGATACGGCGGGCTGGATGCCGAGCAGCTTGAAGTGGTCGAGGTTGCGCGGGTTATTCACTCGGGCGATGATGCGGTCGCAGAGATACTTCTCCTTGGCGACCTGACAGACGAGCATGTTGTCCTCGTCGTCGCCGGTGACGGCAATGACAAGGTCGGCGCGCTGGATGCCGGAGCGCTCTAGCACCCAGAGCTCGGTAGCGTCGCCGTACTGGACGGCGTGCTCGAACTCTTCCTCGATCGCGAGGTAGCGAGCCCGCGAGGACTCGATCAGCGTGACCTCGTGATCCTTGGCGATGAGCTCGCGTGAAAGGGCACGCCCGACCTTGCCGGCACCGACGATGATCGCGTACATGGGCGGGAGGGCTCCTGTTCCCCTAGGCGTGCTCGAGGGCGAGGGCGCTCTCGAACATCTCGATGGCGTGCCTGGTGGGGGAGATCGTGTGCAGCCCCTGCTCGCCGTACCAGCCGGCGCGCGCGGGGTCCATCACGCGTGCGAGCACTTTCTGCACACCGAAGCGCTTCTGGGCGATCTGGGCGATGATGAGGTTCGTGTTGTCGCCGTCGGTGGAGGCGATGAAGACGTCGGCGCGCTCGATGCCGGCCTGGATCAGCGCGTCGACCTCGAGCGCGGTGCCGACGGTGAACCGGCCGTCGGCGTCCTCCCAGCTCTTGCTCTGCCCGGCGTCGAGGCGCTCGTGCGAGAGGGGATCCTCGTCGAGCACGGACACTTCGTGGCCGGCGGCGAGGGCCGACTTAGCCACGGCGGAGCCGACGCGGCCTGCTCCCACGATCAGGACGAACATGAGGCGGAGATTAGACGATGCCGGGCGCAGCCACCGCGCCGGGCGAGGCCCACGGACGGCCGGGCCCCAGCCCGGATACACCCAGAAACCCGCCCCCAGACGGCCACGCCACGGCTCCCAAAGGCGCGACCAGCCGGGTACGATGGCGAGATGCCGAGGCACCGATGAAGCTGGCAGCCAAATGGATCGACTATGAGAGCCCCTCCGGGGCGGTGGCCGCGTATCTCGCACGGCCGCTCGCGGCTGACGCACCGGTGCCCGCGGTGCTCGTCCTGCAGGAGGTGTGGGGCGTCGACGGCCACATCGCCGACGTAGTCGAGCGGGTGGCGAGCGCCGGTTACCTGGCGATGGCGCCCGACCTGTACTCCGCGGGCGGCGGGCGGCCGGCAACGCTCGAGGCCGGGCGCCTGGAACGGGCGAAGGCTTTTCTGAACACAATCCCGACAGGACAGTGGATGGCGGTGTTGGGCGACGACACCAGGCGAGCCGAGGCGCTCGGGGCGCTGCCCGACGACGAAGCACAGGAGGTCGGCGAGACGATCGGCGAACTGTTCGGTGGCGCGGGCGGAGACACCGCACGGCACCTGCAGGTGCTGCGGGCGGCGGTGGGCCACGTGCGTGCGCATCCCGCCTGCGCGGGGCGCGCCGTCGGCTCCGTGGGCTTCTGCCTGGGCGGCGGCCTCTCCGCGCTGCTGGCCTGCGAGGAGCCGGAGCTCGGCGCGGCGGTGATCTTCTACGGAGGCTCACCCGAGGCCGAGAAGGTCACCTCGATCCGCTGCCCCGTGCGCGGGTTCTACGGGCGCGAGGATCCGCGCATCGTCTCCGGACTGCCCGCCTTCGACGCGGCGCTGGCTGAGGCTGGAGTGGACCACGAGCTGCGGGTGTACCCCGACACGGGGCACGCGTTCTTCAACGACACGCGTCCGAGCTACCGGCAGGAGGCTGCTCGGGACGCCTGGGGTCGGATGCTGGCGTTCTTCGGGCAGGAGCTGGGGCCGGTGGACACAGTGGAGGTCGCGCAGGCAGCAGCCGGGTCCTGACCTGCCGCCGTCGCGGCGACCCTTCCGCGCAGACACTGGGACCCGGTGGACACTGTGGCAGTCGCGCAAGGCGGCAGCCGCCCTACCGCGCCGCGGCGACCTCTTCCGCGGACGGCAGGTGAGCATAGGACTCGGAATCCTGCTCCGGGGGAGCCGTGACGATCACCCGGCAGGCCGCCTTGCTCACGACGTACTTCGTCACGTCGCCCACGAAGTTCTCCAGCGGGCCCCCGCGGCCCCCCAGGCGCGCGCCGCCGCGGATGCGTGATGGTTCCTCGGCGCCGAGCACGATCGCCTCCACGCCGCGCCGGCGCGCCTCCTCGACGATCGCATAGCCCGCGCGGCGCGAGCGGATCGTCGCCGTCGCCACGTGCACGCCCGCGTACTCCTCCCCCACCGCCTTCGCGCGCGCGAGCGCCTGGCGCGCGTGCTTTATCTGCGCCTCGGGCAGGCGGGCCTCCAGCGGCAGGGCCATCGGCATCTCGAAGATCCACACCGCCTCGATCGTCGCCGTGTCGATCGCGGCGTCGTCCGTCGGTTCGCCCGAGGCGAGCAACGCGGCCGTCTGGACGATGTCGTCGTCGAGTTTTGTCCCGAATAGCGGCACGAGGATCGAGCCGTAATCGCGCTCGCCGGGCTTGGGCTTCTCCGGGCTCAGCATCTGCGGCGACACCGTCACGCGGCGCAGCAGCGAACTTTCGTCCGCGCGGCGATACACCACATACAGCGCCAGTCCCCCCGCCATCCACCCCAGCCCCACATAGCGCGCCGGCTCGTGCAGCGCCATCACCGCCACCCAGCCCGCGCCGGAGACGAGCACGCCGAGCACCGCAGGCAGCGGCAGCGAGCCGCCGCGCACGCGCACCGACAGCGGTATCCGGTAGGGGCGGTCGCGATCAGGCTCGGTATAGCGCAGGCGGCACACCGACAGGTGCGCGAGCGTGAACGCCAGCATCGCGCCGAAGGCGTAGATGCCCGTGAGGAAGTCGAGGTCCTCGGGCACCACCAGCGCCGCCGCCATGAGGCCCGCCAGGCAGATCAGCACATACGGCGTCGCACGCGTAGGGTGCAGACGGCCCAGGCCGCTCGGGATCTGGCGGTTCGTCGATAGCGAATAGGCCAAGCGCGAGAGCCCCAGCATCGCCGCGCTTGCCGCCGCCACGAGCGTCACCGTCGCCATCGCCCCCACCAGATAGCGCAGCGTCTGCGCCAGCCAGTGGGGGTGCACCTGCGTGACGATCCCGATCACCGGGTCGTTCAGGTAGCGCCCGCCGAGCGCCGTATGCCCGTTGTGCACCGGCAGCGCCGTCACGGCCACCAGCCCGATACCCACGTAGCCCACGAGCACGAGCGCCATGCCGCTCGCGACCAGGCGTCGCAGCGCGCCGCGTCCCGCGCGGACTTCGCCCGCCAGGCCCGAGGCCGACTCGACGTTCGTGAAGGCGATCGTCGTCACCGTCAGTGCGAACACCAGTCCCGACCACGTGGGCGTACTGCCGAGGTGGATCGGGTCCACCAGCGTGTGCGGGTTGAAGAACAACGCCAGCCCCAGCACCACGATCAGCAGCTGCAGCGCGAGGTCCCCCGCAACGAGCACGCCCAGGCGCCGCGCGCTGCGCCCGCCGTTGAAGCCGCGCACGTTCACGAGCACCACGAACCCGATGAATGCCAGCGCCAACAGCAGCGACTCGGTGTAGTGGCCGAGGGGGTGCCAGAACACCTTTAGGTACTGCGTCGCCGAGTAGCACGTCACGGCGATCAGGATTATGTAGTCCAACAGGATCGCCCAGCCGGCGACGAAGCTCACGAGCTCGTTGAAGGCGTAGCGCGCGAACACTGTCGCCCCACCCCGCTCCGGGTGCAGGGACGCGCCCTCGACGTAGGTCATCGCCGTCAGCCCGAACACGAGCGCCGCCACCAGGAACACCACCGGCGTCAGGCCGAGCGCGTGGCCCGCCACCACGCCGAGCGAGAAGTAGATCGCGCTCGCCAGCGACGCATACACGACCGTGAACAGCATCGGCGAGCCGATGCTCTGGCGCAGGATCACGCGCCGACGTGTCGCCGGCGTTGTCCCCGCCGGTCCCTCCTCGGTGGTGCTCACTCGCGACGGCTCCTTCTCGACTCCAGATACAGCCTTCCGAAGCCCGCCGCCAGGAACAGCACGCCCAACAGCAGGCGTCCCGTGATGCCGGAGCCGTGGCCGCCCGCCGCCTGCGCCACGAGAGCCACGCCGATCGCGACCATCAGCAGCGAGAGGACGACGGTCGTCGAGCGGTGGAGTCCTCTTCCGGTCATCTCATGGTGAGCTTAGAGCGGGTCTCGCTCCGGCTGGGCGTCCGCCCGCCCTCCGATGGGCCCGGGCGGCCGCCGCATCGCGACGCTCCGCCCGGCCACCAAAGCCAGATCAGGTTATGAGCGGGATGATGAGGATCGCGACGATATTCGCGACCTTGATCATCGGGTTGATCGCCGGCCCGGCAGTGTCCTTGAAAGGGTCGCCCACCGTATCGCCCGTCACCGACGCCGCGTGCGCCTCCGAGCCCTTGCCGCCGAACGCGCCGTCCTCGATCAGCTTCTTCGCGTTGTCCCACGCGCCGCCGCCCGCCGTCATCAGCACGGCGAAGAAGAGGCCCACGACGATCACGCCGATCAACAGGCCGCCCAGCGCCTGCTGGTCGATCAGGCCGATCACCAGTGTCAGCACGATCGGCAGCAGCGAGGGCAGGATCATCTCGCGCTGCGCCGTGCGCGTCACGATGTCCACGCACGCCGCGTAGTCGGGCTCCTCGGTGTAGTCCATGATCCCTGGCTTCTCGCGGAACTGGCGGCGCACCTCCTCGACGACCGCGCCGCCGGCGCGGCCGACAGCTTCGATCGAGAGCGAGGCGAACAGACACACCATCAGCCCGCCCAGCAGCAGCCCGATCAGCACAGGCGGTTCGTTGATGCCGAAGCTGATCGCTTCGTGGCTGCTTTCCACAAGCACCTGCTGGAAGTCGGCGAACAGCACTAGCCCAGCGAGCACCGCGGAGCCGATCGCGTAGCCCTTAGTGACGGCCTTGGTCGTGTTCCCCACTGCGTCGAGGCGATCGGTGACCTTGCGCACCTCCTCGGGCAGGTCCGCCATCTCGGCGATTCCACCCGCGTTGTCGGTGATCGGCCCGAACGCGTCGAGCGCGACGATCAGCCCGGCGAGCGAGAGCATGCCCATCGCCGCCACGCCGATGCCGTAGATCCCCTGCACGCCGCCGCCCGCGAGCTTCCACGAGCCGAGCACGCCGAGCGCCAGCACGATCGCCGGCGCCGCCGTCGCCTGCAGGCCCGAGCCGAAGCCCTGGATGATGTTCGTCGCGTGGCCGGTGATGGATGCCTTCGCGGTCTTCTTCACCGGGCCGAAGCGCGTGGAGGTGTAGTAGTCGGTGATGACGAACAGGAACGCCGTCACGACGATGCCGATCACCGAGCACAGATACAGGTCGCCCACACTGGGGGTCTGCACCAGGCCATTAGTCGCCTTGTAGCTGATGTTGCTCATCAGCCACTTCGTGATCGGGTAGAACGCCGCGGCGGAGAGCACGCCGGCGACCGCCAACCCCTGGTAGAGCGCGCGCTCAACATTGCCGCTCGCCGAGCGCACCGCGAAGGTGCCGATGATCGAGGCGATGATCGCCACCGCGCCGAGCGCCATCGGGTAGAGCGCCACCTGCGTGGACTCATGGAAGGTCAGCACGCCGAGCAGAATCACCGCGACCGCCGTGACCGCGTAGGTCTCGAATAGGTCCGCCGCCATACCGGCGCAGTCACCGACGTTGTCACCGACGTTGTCGGCGATCGTCGCCGGGTTGCGCGGGTCGTCCTCGGGGATCCCCGCCTCGACCTTGCCCACCAGATCGGCGCCCACGTCGGCGGCCTTCGTGAAGATGCCGCCGCCCAGCCTGGCGAACACCGAGATCAGCGAGCCGCCGAAGCCCAGGCCGATCAGCGCGTCGACTGCCGTGCGCTGGCTTTCGCCGATGACGGCGGTCAGCAGGCCGTAGTAGCCGGCCACGCCCAGCAGTGCGAGGCCGACGACCAGCATGCCGGTGATCGCCCCGCCGCGGAAGGCCGCGCTCAGAGCCGGCGAGACGCCGCCGCGGGCAGACTCCGCCACGCGTGCGTTTGCGCGCACCGAGACGTTCATGCCGATGTACCCGGCCGCGCCGGAGAGCACGCCACCGATCGCGAAGCCGATCGCCACGGCGAAGTTCTGGATGAAGATCAGCGCGACGAACAGCACCACGCCGACGACGGCGATCGTCGTGTACTGGCGGTTCAGGTACGCGCGCGCGCCCTGCTGCACCGCCAGCGAAATGCTCTGCATCTTCTCGTTGCCCGGCGAGAGCGCGAGCAGGGCCCGGGTGGTCACGAGGCCGTATACCACCGCACAGGCGGCGCACACCAGGGCAACGACGACCCCATGGTCGGTCAGAAAGCTACTCAACTGAAAATCCTCCGCGGTCTGATTGGTGTGCCGCGCGAGGATTCGCGCGAACTGTTCTGTTCTGTTCTCCCCGGGCACGCCCAGCATTCGGCGCGGGGCCCGGCCAAAGGCGGGCGCATCCTATCGCGCCGGGCGGCGGCGGCGCGGTCTCCTCGCGCCGCGCCACTGCTGGGAAATGGCGCCCGGCCCACCCCGGCTCGCCCGATCAGCGCCCAGGCACCCACAGGCGGCGAGCGCTCAGCGGCCCGGCACCCACAGCCGGCCGCTCGACTCCGCCGGGCCGGGACCGGGCTCGCCGTCGGCAGGCTTGGCCGTGGGCGGCTGCTGTGGCTTCGGGGACGCCGGCTGCTCGGCCGCGGCTGGAGTGGCGGCGGTCGGAGCGCCCTCCTCCGCAGCGGCCGGCGCGGCCTCCTCTGTGGCGCTCTGCACCTCGCGCGTGTAGGCCATCTGCAGCTGCGACAGCGCATCGCGCAACGGGCGCAGCTGCGGCAGCGAGTGACGCTCGAGGATCGGCAGCAGCGCGCGCACCCCGTCGATCGCGTCGCGTACCTGATCGAGATCGCGCTCGACCGTTGCGTCCGGCACCAGGCCCAGGCGCAGACCGCCGATGTTCAGCAGCGAGGCCGCCGTCTGCAGCAGCATGTCGGTGCTCGTGATGCGCGCCAGTTCCTCCTCATAGGCGCGGCGAAGCTCCTCTTCCGTTGGTTCGGCGCCGGCGGCGGGTCCTCCTGACGCGGCCCCCACGGACCCCCTTGTGGGGTCCTCTTCCTTCTCAATATCCAGCGGACTCCCGGTGCTCATACGGCAACCTCCTGTGCGTAAGTGTTCAGTGTCTCGGCCACCGAGGCCGCGAAGACCTCCTCGCGGGTGGCCCCCGCCTCGATCAGCGCGCGCTGGCGCTGGGCGCCATTGCGCTCGGGGAAGGTCGGTTCGATGCCCAGCTCGCCGCGCACGGGCGCCGTCCAGGCGGCCAGGCGCTCGATCGTCTCGCGCGCGGGGTACTCCTCGCCGCGCTCCAGATCGAGCAGGCGCCCGTCGAGGCCGAAGCGGATCGCGCGCCACATGTTCTCCTCGATCATGCGCGGCGCCGGGTCGACGAACGGCACGCCCTCATCCACGTCGCGCGCCGCCTGCGCCACACAGGCCACCATCAGCGCCGCGAGCGCCTCGGACTCCTGTGCTGTGGACTGCGCGTCGCAGATGCGCACCTCGACCGTGCCGAAGCGGAAGTGCGGGCGCACCGACCACCACACCTGCGTGAACTCCACGATCGAGCTCGTGCGCACGAGCAACTCGATGTACTCGCGATACGCCGCCCAGCCGCCGAACGCGTCGGGCACGCCGCAGCGGGGGAAGCTCTTGGTGAAGGACTGCGTGCGCGCGCTGTGCAGCCCTGTGTCCTGTCCATCGAGGTAGGGCGAGTTCGCCGAGATCGCCAGCAGCAGCGGCAAAACGGGGCGCAGGCGATCGCACACGCGCACCGCGCGATCCAGATCGCGCATCCCCACGTGCACGTGCATCGAGAAGGTGTTGTTGCGCCAGGCCACGTACTTCAGCCCCTCCTCCACGCGGCGGTAGTGCTCGGTGTCGATGATCGGCTGACGGCGATAGTCCGCCCACGGGTGCGTGCCGCTCGCGCCGAGCGCCACGCCCTGGGCCGCGGCGAGGGCGAACAGCCGCCGCCGGCGCTCGCGCTGGCGGGCGAACGCGTCGTGCACGTCCGTGCCCACGCCCGAGACGATCTCGACCTCCGAGGAGATCAGCTCGCCGCAGATGCTCTCGCTGAGGATCGCGTCGCTCGCGGCGGCGTCGCGTAGATCCTCATAGCGCGGAATCAGTTCCAGCGAGAGGGGGTCGATGATCGCGAACTCCTCCTCCAGGCCCACCGTCAGGTCGGTGGCGCGCGCGAAGGTGTCGACGGCCTGGTCGAGGTCGAGCCCGCTCATGGTGTGAAGAGTGTCGTTGGAGGCACGAAAACGCCCTGACATCAGCTCAGCTTAGGAACACAATCGAGAGAGAGCGGATCAGGTCAGATAGAAGTACAGCGCATACAGCAGGTCCACGGCCGGGCTCGACGTGTGCACCGTCACCTCCGGCGGCACCGCCAGCAGCGACTCGGAGTAGTTGAAGATGATCTTCACCCCCGCCCCCACCAGCTCGTCGGCAAGCGGCTGGGCCGCGGAGGTGGGGACAGCGAGCACGCCCACGACGATGTCCTCGTCCTCCACCACCTGGCGCAGCTCGCGCGCGTGGCGCACGACCTGATTGCCCACCGTCGTGCCGACCCGCTCGGAGTCCACGTCGAAGATCGCCACCACGCGAAAGCCGTGGTCGGCGAAGATGTCCGAGGAGGCGATCGCCTTGCCCAGGTGCCCCGCGCCGAACAGCGCGATGTTGTGCTGCCCGGCGGTGCGCAGGATCTTGCGGATCTGCGAGACCAGCGACTCGACGTTGTAGCCCACGCCGCGCTTGCCGAACTTGCCGAAGCCGGACAGGTCGCGGCGGATCTGGGTGGAGTTGACGTGCGTGTAGTCAGACAGTTCCTGCGAGGAGATCGTCTCCTTACCCATCTTCTTCGCCTGCGTGAGCACCTGCAGGTAGCGCGAGAGACGCGCCGCCACCCCCAGGGAAAGGCGCTCGAGGACCGCCGCCTCCTCCTCGCCCCGCATTGCTGCCGCCGGCCCATTCAGCTCCTGGTAGGTCATCGACCGTGACTCTAGCGAGGCCGGCCCGCGTCCCGGGCGCCAGCCAGCCGTTCGCGCAGGAGCGACTCGTCGACGAAGTAGTCGCACAGCTCCTCGCCGTCGAGCGCGATCACGGGGATGCGCTCGAAGTAGGCGCAGTTCAGTGCCTCGTCGTCGAGGATGTCTCTCTCCTCCAGCTCGAAGCCCAGCTCCGGGCGCAGGCGACGCAGCTCAGCCATCGCGTCCTCACACAGGTGGCAGCCGGGCTTGGAGTAGACGGTGACGAGCGGCGCACCGGCACCCGCCGCGGCCCGAGCCCCTGCGTTCGCCGCACTGACCCCCGGTGCCCGCGACTCGCTCACGCCGGCGATTCGCCCGTGGCGTACACGTCGAGTGCGAGATAGTCCGGATAGACCAGCCGCGGCGCATAGCGCGCGGCGGAGGCGATCATTGCGGCGTTGTCCGTACACAGCTCGCGCTCGGGCAGATGCACCCGCACCCCAAGCTCCGACAGGCGCGCGCGCAGGACCCCGTTCGCCGCCACGCCCCCGCCGATCGCCAGCCGCTGTAGGCCCGTCGCCTCCAGCGCCTGCGCGCAGCGGCCGAGCAGCGACTCAACGATCGCGTGCTGGTAGGAGGCCGCGAGATCCGCCGCGCGCGCCGCGGCCTGCGCCTCGCCCAGCTCGCGCACGCGATAGAGCAGCGCAGTCTTCAGGCCGGCGAAGGAGAAGTCCAGCGACCGTGCGAAGCGCAGGCGCCCGGCCCCCATCCCCGCGCGCGGGCGCGCGCCGCCCGCGGGGAACTCGAACGCGAGCCGGTCCCCGTCGGCCGCGAGGCGCTCCAGCGCGGCGCCGCCCGGATAGCCCAGACCGAGCATCCGCGCGCCCTTGTCGAACGCCTCGCCGGCGGCGTCGTCGAGCGTGCGCCCGAGCACCTCGAAGCCGTCGTGCTCGCGCACGTGCGCCAACAGCGTGTGCCCGCCCGAAGCGATCAGGCACAGAAAGGGCGGCTCGAACGGCTCGGCCTCGCCGAGGCGCAGGAAGTTCGCCGCGACGTGCCCCTGCAGGTGGTCGACGGCCGCGAACGGCAGCCGCCTCGCGCAGGCCAGCGCCTTCGCCGTGGAGAGCCCCACGAGCAGCGCCCCCACGAGCCCCGGCCCGCGCGTCGCGGCAACCAGCCCGACATCGTCGAGCGTCACACCGGCCTCCTCCAGCGCACGAATCACCACGAGGTTGACGAGCTCCAGGTGGTGGCGCGAAGCGATCTCGGGCACCACGCCGCCGAAGCGATCGTGCACCTGCGAGGAGATCGCGTTCGAGCGCACATGGCCGGACCCATCGATGACCGCCGCGCACGTATCGTCACAGCTGGTCTCGACTGCGAGGATCGCGTCGCTCATCGTGGTGGGTTGGGCACGTCGGCGAGCGACCCGTCGAGTGTGGCCGGGGTTCGCCACATGATCAATGCGTCCTCCCCATTGTCCTGGTAGTAGCGCCGGCGCACACCGGCCGCGCGGAAGCCTTCGCGTTCATACAGGTGGATCGCCTGGTGGTTTGACTGGCGCACCTCCAGTGTGTAGCGCGCCTGGTAGTCGTCTACGCGCGCGTACAGCTCCGCGAGCAGCGCCGAGGCGACGCCCACCCGGCGGTGGGTGGGGTCGACGGCGATGTTCATCACATGCCACACCGTGTCGTAGCGCGAGCAGATGAGGTAGCCAGCCAACTGTCGGCGTTCGGCGGGAAGCGCCGCCGCGAGGCAGATCCCTGACGGTTTGGAGAGCTCCAGCACGAACATCGCCAGCGACCACGGCGTGGGGAACGCGCGGCGCTCGATCGCGATGACCTGCGGCAGGTCCGGGTAGGACAGCCGGCGGATCTGCACCGGGGAGAGTTCGGGGATGCGTTGAACCGCCGCCATCCCTACCCCGCGCTCGCCCCGGAGCTCGCGCCTGCCCCGGCGCCCGCGCCCGCCCCGGCGCCCGCCGCCTCGAGGGCGAGTTCGGCATCGGGACGGCGCAGGTAGTCGGGCAGCACATTCCCGGCCTCCGTCGGAGTCGCACCGAGGGCAAGCTCGCAGATGCAGGCGCCGCGCACCCGGTGAAGCGCCGAGGAATCCTCGGGGACCTCGACACCCTGGTCCTCGAAGTGGGTGCGATAGCGAACCGCCCCATCCCCCACAGCCAAGGCGCCCGGTGCAAGCAGCGATGCAGGGGCAGACGGTGCCAGCGTACGGGGGGCGAACAGCTCGCGTCCGGTCGCATAGCCGGCCACGAACACCTCACCCCGGCGGGCGTCGATCACGGCCAGCACCTCGCGCTCGCGCTCGAAGGGAGCACCCATGGCACCGTGAGCCAGCGCGTGCAATGTGCTCACGCCGACCAGCTCGACGCCCTGCGACTGTGCGAGGCCGCGCGCCGTCGCAGCACCGATGCGCAGGCCGGTGAACGTGCCAGGCCCCACGCCTACCGCGACTCGCTCCAGCTCGTGCCAGTCGAGGCCGGCCTGTGCGAGCAGGCCGTCGGCCAGCGGCAACAGGCGCGTCGCGTGCCCCGGACGCTCGTCCGGATTGGGGTCGTCATATGCCTCCAACACACCGCCATCGGCAAGCCGCAGTCCCACGGCGGTGGCCGGGGTGGCGGTGTCGAAGCCCAATACGATCACGGTCGTGTGCCCTTCGCTTCAGCCGGCGCGTCGGCGTCGGCTGTGGCGAGCTGGACGTCCGGCCCCTCCACGACCTCGATGCGCCTGCGGTCGCCGCCCCTGTGGGAGAGGGTCACGCGCATCCGCGCAGCGGCCAGCTCCTGACTGTCGCCGGCGGGCCACTCCACGAACGCGATGCGCCCCGCCCCCAGATAGTCGGACAGCAGCCCCGGGTCCTCGCCGTTGAGCGAGCCCAGGCGGTACAGATCCAAGTGCGAGACGGTCACGCCGTCGCCGCCATAGCGATGGCCGATCGAGAACGTCGGCGAGGTCACCGGGTCGGTGACGCCCAGCGCCCGCGCGGCACCGCGCACGAGCGTCGTCTTGCCCGCCCCGAGCTCGCCCTGTACGAGCACGACATCGCCCTCGCGCAGGCGCTTGGCCAGCTCCGCGCCCAGCGCCTCGGTCTCGGCGGGGTCCGAGGTCTCGAGAACCTGCACAGGGCCTACTTTAGCCCTCCGCTGGACGCGGGCGCAGACAAAAAACGGCCGGCCCACCGAGAGAGAGTGGACCGGCCGCACTACTGGGAGGGTTGGAGACGCTTTCGATATCGGCAGCCGCAGCCGAACACTTGAGCGCAGGACGCGGTGTCTAGAACACGCCGAGCCAGTCATCCCCGGCCAGCTCTCCACGCCGGCTCTCAGAACAGCCCGAGCTGATCCGCCTCGGGGGCCGCGTCCCCGGCCTCTGGCGTCCGCGCCTCCTCCAGCTCCGGCTCCGCCTCTGGCACCTCCAACACCTCCGGCTGCTCCAGCTCGTCCATTGCCAGCAGCGCCGGCAGCCGCGCGAAATCCTCGCGCAGAGTCTCCAACATCCGCGGCGTGTAAAGCGCAGCGGCCGGATGGAAGATCGGATACAGCCGCACCGTGCGCCGCCCCAGCGTCAGCGGCTCGGGCTGGCCGTGCAGGCGCGTGATCCCCGTCGGATCGCCACGCAAGAGCTTCGTCGAGAAATTGCCCAGCGAGCAGATCACCTTCGGCTGGATCAGCTCGACCTGGCGGTACAGGTACTCGTGGCAGTTCTCGATCTCCACAGGCAGCGGATCGCGGTTGCCGGGAGGGCGACATTTCAAGGTATTCGCAATAAACACCTCCGCGCGCGTCATCCCGATCTCCCCCAGCAGCGTCTCCAGCAGCTTGCCGGCTCGCCCTACGAACGGCAGTCCCTGCTCGTCCTCGCTCGCCCCCGGCGCCTCGCCGACGAACATCAGATCGGCATCGGCGTTCCCCGCGCCGAACACCACGTTCTTGCGCGCCGCCGCGAGCTCGCTGCAGCGCACGCAGCCCCTGACCTCAGCGAGCACCGTCTTGAGCGCCTCGCGACGCTCGGCCGCCGACTCCGGTTGCGGGCTCTCCACGGATGACATCCGCCGCCGATCCTAGCCCGTGCACGGCCCCAGAAGCTGCCCACGGCGCCCACCGACGCACCTCCACACCGCTCCGTCCACGCCTTCGACCGCCTCCACCGCTCTGTGTGTCCACCAGCACACATCGTCTGCCGCCCCGACCTGTAAGGTCGCGCGTGGCGGTATCATTTGCAGTAGGCCGTCACCGTGGATTCGGGATGGACCTGCAAAGTCCTTCTTCGTCGTTTGTCTGTTTCGCCCCTGTCGCGCCGGTATCCCCCGGGAACTGGACCGAGAGCTGTGAACCACATCCCCACCATACGCACCGTCCGCGAGCTGAGAGCCGCGCTGGTGCCCACGCGCCGCGAAGGGCGGTCGATCGGGCTCGTGCCGACGATGGGCGCGCTGCACGAGGGGCATCTGTCGTTGATCCGCCGCGCTCGCGAGGAGTGCGACACGGTGGTCGTCTCGGTGTTCGTCAACCCCTCGCAGTTCGAGGACCGCGGCGACCTGGAGCGCTACCCGCGCCAGGAGGCGCGCGACACTGCGCTGGCAGCCGAGGCCGGCGCAGACGTCGTGTTCGCGCCGTCGGTTGAGGAGGTCTACCCCGACGGCTTCGCCACGCAGGTGCAGGTACTGGGGCTCACCGATCGCCTGGAGGGCGCCGTGCGTGGACCCGAGCACTTCCGCGGGGTCACCACGGTTGTCGCCAAGCTCCTAGGCATGGTCCAGCCCGACGTGGCCTACTTCGGCCAGAAGGACGCCCAGCAGGTGGCCGTCATCAAGCGCCTCGTGGCCGACCTGAACCTGCCGGTGCGCGTCGCGGTCTGCCCGACGCTGCGCGAGTCCGATGGGCTCGCGCTCTCCAGCCGCAACGTGCGACTCGACCCCGCCTCGCGCGTGCGCGCGCGGGCTTTGTATCGAGGACTGCGTGCCGCCGAGGTTCGCGCCGGCGACGGTGAGCGCTCGGTCGAGACTCTGCTCGACGCCGCGCGCACCGAGCTCGCCAAGTCCGACGTGATCCCCGACTACCTCGCGCTCATCGCACCCGACACGCTGGAGCCGGTGTCGCAGCTGCGCGCGCCGGCGCTGCTGGCCGTTGCCGCCCATGTCGGCGGAGTGCGCCTGATCGACAACCTCGTGCTCCAGCCTTCGCACAACGCGGCCCCCTCCCCTTCCCTTCCCCTAGCTGCCGATGGCCCTAAGAGCGAGAAGGCAGCTTCAGCGACCCAGAACGAGCGCACAACCCCCGACCCCGAGAGCGAGAGGACCCCTGTATGCAGCGCGTGATGCTCAAGTCGAAGATCCACCGCGCGACGGTCACCGACTGCGACCTTCACTACGTCGGCTCGATCACGATCGACCCCGACCTGCTGGAGGCCGCCGACATTCTCGAGCACGAGCAGGTGCACGTGGTCGACGTCGACAACGGCGCGCGTTTCGAGACCTACACGATCGCCGGCGCGCGCGGATCGGGCGCCATGAAGATCAACGGCGCCGCCGCGCGCCTCGTGCACCGCGGCGACACCATCATCGTCATCTCCTACGGCCAGTACGACCGTGAGGAGCTGGAGCAGTACGAGCCGCGCGTCGTGCACGTGCAGGCCGAAACAAACCGCATCATCACCGTCGACGACGCGGTGGCGACCCTTCTGTCCACCCCGGTCTCGCGAGAGGCCTGAGGCGACCAGGGCGTCAAGCGCGTCAGAGAGGATTCCCCCATGTCAAGCCACCCATCCCGTCCATCCCCCTCCCCAGGCCACTCGCCGCACGCGACCGGCCATGCCAAGCTGAGCGTTCCCTCCGATCCGGGGCGCCTGCCGATGACGCTGCCGCTGCTCGCCGAAAAGAAGCGCCTCGGCGAGCCGCTGGTGATGGTCACCGCGTATGACTACCCCTCCGCGCGCGCGGCCGAGTCCGCCGGCGTGGACCTCGTCCTCGTGGGGGACTCCGCCGCCACCACGGTGCTCGGCTACTCCGCCACGACGCCCGTGGCCCTGGAGGACATGATGGTGCTCCAGCGCGCCGTGCGCCGCGGGCTCACCACGCCGCTGATGATCGGCGACCTGCCGTTCGGCTCGTACGAGATCTCTGACGAGCAGGCGCTCACCACGGCGGTGCGCATGGTCAAGGAGGCCGGCGCGGACGCAGTGAAGCTGGAGGGCGGCGGCCCCGCGCCTGTCAGCCGCGCGCGCGCGATCGTCGGCGCGGGCATCCCCGTGATGGGCCACGTCGGGCTGACCCCGCAGTCCTCCACCGCGCTCGGTGGCTGGAAGGCGCAGGGCCGCACCGCCTCCGCCGCCGCGCGTATCGCCGCCGAGGCGCTGGCTTTGCAGGAGGCCGGCTGCTTCGCGATCGTCTTCGAGGCGATCCCCGCCGCCGTCACCGAGGAGCTGATGCCGCACATGGAGGTGCCGATCATCGGCATCGGCGCCGGCCCCGCCACCGACGGGCAGGTGCTCGTGTTCCACGACCTGCTCGGCATCCGCGACGGTCTCGGGCCGCGCTTCGTCAAGCGCTACGCCTCGATACAGGATGATATGAACGCCGGCGTCACCGCCTACGCCGAGGATGTCCGCGAGCGGCGCTACCCCGGCCCGGAGCACACCTACTCGATCGACCCCTCAGAGCTGGCGGAGCTGCACGAGTTGCTGGCCTGAGTCGCGGCCTGCGAGCCGCCGCTGACCTACGGCGCGGATGCCGGGCGCTGCTCGGCTCTCGCGCCGGCGGTCTGGGCCGGTGGGTTGCCGTACTCGATTTTCCTGAGCACTTTCGCGGGCGATCCCGCCGCGACGGAAAACGGCTCGATGTCGTGGGTGACAACGCTGTTGGCGCCCACTACACAGCGCTCGCCGATCGTGACGCCGCTTGTGACGACCACGTTGGCTCCCAACCAGCAGTTGTCACCGATACGCGTCGGGCCTTTTGAGATGAAACCCTGCCAGGTGATTGGCTTGTCCGGATTATCGTAACGGTGGCTCGAATCGCTCACGAAGCAGCCGTTCGCCAGCATGCAGTGGTCGCCGATCTCGACCAGCTGCTCTGCGGCGATCATGACGCCCGTATTCAGAAACGTGCCCTTGCCTGATTTTCACCTGTGCTCTGCCAGGTGCGGTAATCCAGACGTTCGGCTCCAGCAGTGTCCCCGCTCCGATCTGCAATCTGCCCTCGCGCATCGCCTCCAGCACGTTGCCGTGCACGGGCCAGCGCACGAATGCTTCGCTGCGCATGAAGTGAAGGTGAATCTGGGCACGGTTCCACGGCAGCGAGTTACGCTCGTACCAGCGCCACTTCTGCGCCCATAGGCGCGCCTGCAAGACCACATCGCTCACGCCGAGCCTTTGCGGAGAGCGCGCCCAGAGCGCCTGTCGCAACAACGCGAGCGGCACAGCTGGCTCATGTCACGCGGCGACCTTCGCGCGGCGTTTGCGCGCGGTGGCCTTGGGCTTTTTCTTCGTGGCCGGCGTGAGTATTTCCGCAAGGAACTGGCCCGTGTGCGATGCCGGCTCGCCCGCCACCTCCTCGGGCGTCCCCGCGGCGATCACCATCCCGCCCTCCTCTCCGCCCTCGGGACCCATGTCGATCAGGCGGTCCGCGCACTTGATCACGTCGAGGTTGTGCTCGATCACAACCACGCTGTTACCCGCGTCCACCAGGCGCTGCAGCACCTCCAGCAGGCGCTGCACATCGGCGAAGTGCAGCCCCGTGGTCGGCTCGTCGAGGATGTATAGCGTGCGGCCCGTCGCCACCTTCGACAGCTCCGTGGCGAGCTTCACCCGCTGTGCCTCCCCGCCGGACAGCGTCGTCGCGGGCTGGCCGAGGCGCACGTAGCCGAGACCCACCGCGTGCAGGGTCTCCAGGCGCCGGCGCACCTTGGGGATGTGCGTGAAGAACTCCACCGCTTCCTCAATCGGCATGTCGAGCACGTCGGCGATGCTCTTGCCCTTGAAGCGCACCTCCAGCGTCTCGCGGTTGTAGCGCTTGCCGTGGCACTGCTCGCACGGCACATACACGTCGGGCAGGAAGTGCATCTCGATCTTGATCTGCCCGTCGCCGCGGCACACCTCGCAGCGCCCGCCCTTCACGTTGAAGCTGAACCGCCCCGGCTTGTACCCGCGTGCGCGCGCCTCCTGTGTCTTCGAGAACAGGTCGCGGATCACATCGAACAGGCCCGTGTAGGTGGCGGGGTTCGAGCGCGGTGTGCGCCCGATCGGCGACTGGTCCACCGCGATGATCTTGTCGAGCTGCTCCAGGCCATGGATCGCGCGATGTGCCCCCGGACGCTGGCGCGCGCGGTGCAGGCGTGCCGCGACAGCCTTCAGCAGCACCTCGTTGACGAGCGTCGACTTGCCCGAACCTGACACTCCCGTCACGCAGGTCAGCGTGCCGAGCGGCACGTGCACGTCGATATCCCTCAGGTTGTGCTGGCTCGCGCCCGTTATCTCGATATACCCGGTGGGCGTCCGCCGGTTGGCCGGTACCTCTACCGTGCGCGTGCCCGCGAGGTACTGCCCAGTGAGCGAGTCCTTCACGCGCTGCACCTGCGCGGCCGTGCCTTGCGCGACGATCCGCCCGCCATGTTCGCCCGCGCCCGGGCCGAGGTCCACGAGGTGATCCGCCGCGCGCATCGTCTGCTCGTCGTGCTCCACCACGATCACCGTGTTCCCCAGGTCGCGCAACCGCTCCAGCGTGCCGATCAACTTCGAGTTGTCGCGCTGGTGCAGTCCGATCGAGGGCTCGTCGAGGATGTACAGCACCCCCACGAGCGAGCTGCCGATCTGTGTCGCGAGACGGATCCGCTGCGCCTCTCCCCCGCTCAGCGTCGCCGCCGCGCGGTCCATCGACAGGTAGCCGATCCCCACGTTCTCGAGGAACTGCAGCCGCTCGGATATCTCGCGTAGGATCAATCGCGCGACGTGGCGGTCGGTCTCGGAGAGCTCGATGTCCTGTAACCACTGCAGCGCGCGGCGTGCGCTGAGCGCGCAGAAGTCCTCGATCCGCGTGCCCGAGACCAGCACCGCGCGCGACTCCGCGCGCAGGCGCGCCCCGTGGCACACCGGGCAAGCCCGCAGCGACATGTACTCCTCGATCCGCTCACGCGTCCACTCCGAGTCCGTCTCGCGGTAGCGGCGCTCAAGGTTCGCCACCACGCCCTCGAAGCGCGTCGCATAGTTGCGGCTGCGCCCGAAACGATTGCGATATTCGATCTGCAGCTTCTCCCCATTGGTCCCGTACAGGAACAAGTCCCGCTGTTCCTCTGACAGCTCCTCCCAGGGGGTTGCGAGATCGACCTTGTAGCGCTTGGCGATCGCTTCGGTCACCTGCTCGTAGTAGTTCGACGTGCTGTTCGCCCACGGTGCGATCGCGCCTTCGCCCACCGACAGGGCGGGGTTGGGAACCACCATCTCGGGGTCGATCTCCATCTGCGACCCCAGCCCGGTGCACCGCTCGCACGCACCGTGGGGGGAGTTGAAGGAGAAGATCCGCGGCTCCAGCTCCACCAGCGACGGCCCGTGCTCGGGGCAGGCGAACTTCTCCGAGAACGTGTAGATGGTGCCGGGCTCAGGCATCTCGCCCGGCACGATCTGACTCGCCGCCGCCCGCACGCCCAAGGCACCGCTCGAATGACTCTGCGCTGCTGTTCGGTTCGCCTTCTTGCCCCCATTGGCCGCCGCCTCCCCGCGCGCGTTCTCCCCCGCTGAGCGCGACCCATCGGCGGAGCCCCCTTGTGGGGCGGAGCCTTTTCCTCCTTCGACGATTTCGATCTCCACCAACCCGTCGGCCAGCCCCACGGCCGCCTCGATCGAATCGGCCAGCCGCTTGCGCAGGTCGTGGCGCATCGCCAGACGGTCGATCACGACCGCGATGTCGTGCTTGTAGCGCTTGTCGAGCACGATCGACTCTTCGAGCATGCGGATGCGCCCGTCGATCTTCACGCGCGCGAAGCCGTCCGCGCGCAGCTCGTCCAGCAGCTTGCCGTACTCCCCCTTGCGCCCGCGCACCACCGGCGCCATCACCATGAAGCGCGCCCCCTCGGGCAGCTCCATCACCTGATCGATGATCTGCTCCGCGGACTGTCCCACGATCGGGCGGCCGCAGATCGGGCAGTGCGGCTTGCCCACGCGCGACCACAGCAATCGCAGGTAGTCGTAGATCTCGGTCACCGTCCCCACCGTCGAGCGCGGGTTGCGCGAGGTCGTCTTCTGGTCGATCGAGATCGCCGGCGAGAGCCCCTCGATCGAGTCGACGTCAGGCTTGTCCATCTGGCCGAGGAACTGGCGCGCATAGGCCGACAGCGACTCGACGTAGCGGCGCTGGCCCTCCGCGTAGATCGTGTCGAACGCCAGCGAGCTCTTGCCAGAGCCAGAGAGGCCGGTGATCACGACGAGCGCGTCGCGCGGCAGGCTCAGGGACACGTCCTTGAGGTTGTGCTCGCGCGCGCCGCTTACGACTATCTGGTTGCTCTGAGCCACTGGCCTCTATATTACGCGGGCGAACAGACGTTCGGGTCGGTGAGCAGTGGGCAGATCTACCCCATCACCAGTTCGCCCCAGCGAAACACCGCGACCGTCGTGCTGAGCTTCACCGCGCGCGCTCGGTATACCGCCTGGATCCCTCGCTCGCGCAGCATCGCACGATCCGGCTCCTTGTCGTGAATCTCCCCGAGGCCGAAGAGAACACGCAGGCTTCGCAGATCGACCGGTATGCGCCAGCATGGCCACGAGAGCGTATCTGCGCCGGTGACGAGTGGACCGCCGACGACGCGCCGCCGGCCGGAACGAATCGCCACTGGCGGCAGGGCCATGATCCCGTGCCAGAGCAACAGGTAGAGCAGAGGCGAATAGGCGCCGACGCTGGACGCCTCCGGTCCCGTCGTGCCGCCGAATGTCTGCACCTCCGGCACGAGCCCCAGGCCATAGCCTGAGGATCCGGAACGGAAGTCCGGTCCATCGCGCAGCTCGGCCAGAAGTGTGTCGGCCTTGATCGTCTTTGGCGGCTTGAAAACGCTCGACAGATCTGCCTTCACGCCGCGCAGCAGCCGGCTGCGGCCCGGCATCCCGTCATCGCCGATCAGACCATCGGTCAGGATTGCGCGCAGCAGCCGCCGCTCCAGCGGCGGAGCCTTCCCGACCATCTCACGAAACGCCGCTGGCGGATCCGGGGCCTTGCTCAGCGTCGGCTTCAATCCCTGCTGCCAGACTCCGTTCGGCCAGGCGATGTGTTCAGCCGATGGCCACGAAGCGCCAGCGATCAGCTCGGCGACCCGTTCGAGTCCGGTATCGGTTTCGAGCACGAGAGCCTCTGGATCACTGCTCCAGTGCGTAGTCGCCTCACAGCCGGCGTCTTCGAGCAACGCCAGTAGGCCCGCGGTGGCAACGGGCATGTACGGCGCATGCGGTGGCATCCAGGGAAGTGAGAGCCGCATCAGCCTCCCTCCGCCGAGACAGTTCGATCGGCGAGCATGAGCAGCGCCTCGAAGTAGGCAAGGCTCCATGCCCCGTAGCGCGCGTTGAGCGCGCTGAAGCGGCGCAGCCACGTGCCGTCCTGCCAGCCATCGCGTCCATCGCCGTACGCCTCTCCCGCGACACCCGCCGCGTCGATATGAAACCGCCCCGCGCGGATCGAGTCAGACCGCATCGATGGCATCGGCGGGATCGGCCGCCCACGGCCATGGTGAACACCGACGAGGTGGAGCGCCAACTCGAGATCGGCGCGCTCGTATCCAGGGATGGCGCCAAACTTGGCAAGCGCATCGGCCAGCACCGCGACCGACGCTATCTCATGCCGCAGCCCCGCCGGTAGACCGGCGATTCGCCTGGCGATCCGTTCCGTCGCCAGATCGTCGGTCCCGAACTCACTTTTCGCGATTGGGGCGATCCCCACAGGCCGGCTGCCTCGATGGAAGAACGTCTGGAACCTGGGGTCGGCCTTGCCATGGTCATGAACCAGCGCGGCCAGTAGCAGCGAGTCGCGCAGCTCAGCTGCGAGCTCAAGACGACCGAGCTCCCTTTCAAGCCGGCCGCAGACAGCCCGAGCGTGTGTGTCGATGCTCGGCAGGAGCCGATCGACATTCGGGCGGTCTTCGCGCTCGCGTCGGTGGCTTGAAACCGGCACGAGGATCCACGCCACTGTGAGTGGGCGCCCACGTGCCGTCGGAGTGCGGTCCTCCGCCATCTCGGGGTCGGCCTGATCCGCGGCACCCGCGTCCAGCTCGGGCTCATCCTCCAAGGGCTCGTTCTCATCGAACAGTGGCACGTGCTCTGCATCGGTCGGCCCGGCCATGCGCAGCACGACATGGCCGTCCGCGGACTGGCCGTGCTTCTGGGCGAGCTGCGCCAGTCCTGCGTGCTCGGGAAGCACAACCGCGAGCTCTTCTACGAGCGCCGATATGCGGGCTCGTCGTGCCGCTGCGCCGCGGAGGCTATCCAGCTTTTTCTCGGCCTTGCTGCATGCAGACGCAACCCGCTGCCAGGTATCTCGCGAAAGCCGACTGCCGCAGGCCGCCCTCACCGCCTCGGGCGTGATCCGCACGGGCGCGGCGCGCTGGCCGGATTGCATGGGCGCGAGAGGATCGTCGGGCTGCACGTCCGGAGCCACGTCGTACGCCCACATGTCTCGCGGGGCTGCAGGCGCAAGTCCGTACTCGTCGCACCCGCCCGCACTCGTGGGCAGCACGACAACGTCGCCCGGCTCGAGGCGTGTCGAGTGAACTGCCTCACGATCGCGGGAATCGAGTGTCCCGCGGACCACTTCGCCTCGCCGGATTACAACGAAGGGCACCCCCTCATCGGTAGGTGCCACATCGGCCACAGTGACCTCAGGCGGCGGCGCCTCAAGGTCGCCGTCACCCTGCGCGGCACGAACGGCGCCGCTTGCGCGCCGGCCACCGTAGCGCGCGGCGATCAGCCCATGGGCCGCTGTGAGGCTCAGCGCGATCTGCTCTTGCGCCTGTGGCAGCGCGGCCCGCAGCAGCAGCTCGCGGTACCCATCGGCCTGCGCGTCCGCCAGCTCGGGGCGCAGGTCAGCCCGCCAGCAGACAGCAACATCGGTTGCCGGAGCTACCTCCACGCCGCGCAGGAACGCCTCGACATCGGGCTCCTGGTAGCGCCCTGGACGCGGCGAGGTCTGCGCCAGCAGACCGATGACGTCGTCGGTGAGTGCCGGGGCGTTGTTGGATGCCTGCGATTCCGGCCAGTTTCCGTCGAGCGCGGCGATCGACACGTCGACCATCCCGTCGTCCTCCACCCTTGCGGCAAGCCACTCCCATGCGCGCTGCTCGTCGTCTCGATAGAGCCACGTCTGCTCGTCGCGCACGACGCTCGCTCTTCCCGCGCGTGCGCCCGAGCGGTTCAAGCGTCCGAGTCGCTGTACGAGCGCCGCTGCCGAGGCGGACTCGGTAACCAGCGCTTGGACGTCGGCATCGAGCCCTACCTCGAACGTCTGCGTCGCAACGCAGATCAGCGGCTTGCCACCCGTCTCCCGTTTGAGCAGCTTGCCGCCGTGCTTCGCCAGGAGAACTTTGCGATCGGCCGGTCGCTGCGGTCCGATCAGCAAGGCCACGTCGACCTCGTCGCCCGGCACCGCGGCCTTCAGAGCCGTGAACACATCGCGCGCGCGTTGCACCGTGTTGAGCACGCACGCAATCGGATCCGCCCCGGCCTCGTGATGAACAAGGATCTCCTGCACAAGCGTTTGGACGCGCTCCCGAGCGCCTGCCTCCTCTCCTGGCTCGACGAGATGTGCGCGCTTGGGTGCGCTCAGCAGGTGCTTCAGCTCAGCTCGATCCGCGTCGCACAGCGTAAATGCGTCAGGGTCCTCGCCGTGAGGCGTAGCCGTGAGGGTGACAAGCCGCAGCGGCGGGAGTCCGACCGAACCAGCCACCGCCTCGCGGTGGTCTCCGATCGCCCGGGCTGTCTGCCGGAATGGCTCGGCGAGGTGTGCCTCGTCCAGACAGATCGTCGTATCGGCGGCGGCGAGGCCCGCTTCCATCGCCAGCGACCCCTCCGCCACGCCATATCCCCGAAAGAGCAGGCGCGAGCCGATCTGCGCAACCGTGCTCGTGATGACGTGCGGCTGGAGCGGTCCAAACAGCTGCCGCTCCTCATTGATGCCTCCGCGCCAACGGGTCACCGCAAGCGGGAGGTCGGCGCCGCCGAGTCGCGCAAGCCTCTCAGCGAGCTCGTGGAGCGGATCACTCGCATCGCCGAGCGCCACCTCAAGGCGCTCGGCGAGATCGCACGCGCGCGTATGTACCTCGTCGACAAGAATCCGCCGGTCGATCGCCCACACCGTCCGTACGCCAACAGTGCGCTCGCGCGCCGGACGGTCGGCCTGCCACGCCAGTGCCCACACGAGCGCCTCGACGGTGGTCGTCTTCCCGACGCCCGTCGGTAGGGCGATGACCGAGGGAGGCCCGTCGATCGCACAGCGCTCGGCAAGGCGCGTCTGCCACTCATACGGTGCCCGCTGTCCGAGCGCGAGGAGGAACTCCGCGAACCCGATCACGCCATCTCTTCGTTCACGTCCGGCACGCACAGCCCACCGCCGAAGTGGCGCGAGCGTCCCAGCAGCAGCGGTCCGCGCACGGGCGCCGCAAAGGTAAGGCGAACGTGGTCGGTCTGACCGCTGATCGACGCCCGCCACGCCTCCGGCACACTCGCGCGACTGACCGTCCTATACGCACCGCCGCGCCGACCTGGACCGCGCAACAGCTGAACGTCCACCGGCTCGGGCAGCCCTACGTGCAGGCAGTCCGCCGCGAGCTGACGCAGTAGCGCGTCCTCGCCGCCCTTGCGCCAGCGCGAATGCACGACGGGCGTCACGCTCACCCAGCTCTGGGCAGGGCGCGCATAGCGCGCGACCCGCAGCGTCGCGAGCCGCGCCCGCTCGGGGCTGGGCAGCTCAAGCCAGACGCGCCCCGCCCGGGGAATCTGCACGAAGCGCCGCTCGCCCTCGACCAACGCACGGATCCCGCGTTCCAGCCGCGTGCGCTGCGCCATCAGATCCGGCACGCGCGAGGCGTGCGGCAACACGAACGCGACGCCGAGAATGCGACCATCCGCGTGCTCGCCCCAGATGTGCGGGAGCGGCACGATCGCGCAGTGGGGATCCGCTCCGCGCGCAGTCAGAATCGACGGCGCCTCCTCCGGATCGCCCTGGGGACCGAACGCCCCAAGCAGCGCCACGCGGACGGCGCGCGCGAGCAGATAGGCCGCCGGGGCCTTGATCCGCAGCCCGCCGTGCTCCCCACCGTGCGCCTCATCGAGCGCAAGCACGATCGCCTCACCCCACCGGCGCGGATCGACGATCGGAGGGGGTGCGTCGCCTGCCATGAACGCGTATGTCCTCGTGCGACCTATCCACGTCTGCGGGACCATGCCTCCCGGCTGCACACCGCCGTTGCGGCTGTGTCGTGCGGCGTGACGCCGGTCGAAGGCGGCGATCGTCGCGGAGTCTGGCACCCGCACCGCGACGGTGTCGCCCGTAAGCAGACCCTCGCCGACCGGCGTCCAGCTCGGCGTCATCGCCGTCGGTGCACACGTCCCGGCCTCGACCAGCGCCGGTGAGCGTGTGGTGCCCAGGAACGTCACCTCACTCGCGAGGATTTCAAGGCGTCCGAGCTCCTCGGGGGTCATCTCGAGCTCCGGCCACACGAAGTGCACGGGTCGCTTGCCAATTGCCACGCCCACCTTGCTCACGGCCGCACGCTCGCGGCCGAGATTACGCGGGAAAATCGCGCCCTTCACGTGATTCAGCGGCGCCCAGCGCGTCGCACCACGCAGACGCACGGCCTGGTCGCCATCTACCTGCTCCTCGACGGAAACGGCATCGGGGGCGAGGATCAGTGGCGCTGGCTCTTCGCAAAGGCGCCCGAGCAGAATCCGATCGGCAGGCGGATCTGCGTCTGGGCGCTCGTGCACCGCCGCGAGCAGCGCGCCGATCAGACGCAGCGAGCTCGGCGGCCACTCGGGCTCCTCAGCCGACTGCGCCGACTGCCCGTGATAGACGCCCAACGGGAAGCGAACGGTGACATTCAGCATCGAACTCGCCGCTTCAATTCGCGCTGCCAACCTCTGCGATCGCCGCGTCGACGAGGTTATTCAGCGTCGATCCGGCGTGCAGGCGCGCGCTGCGGTCTTCGACCTTGACACGGTCGACCGCATCCAGGAACAGACGCTCGGCCTCCTCTGTGGAGAGCGCAAATGCTTCAGCGCGCTCTCCGGAGCCGACGACCGTGAGCTGAATATCACCCTTCGGCACGAGCGCGCAGCGGGCACGCAGGTCCCACCCGGCGGCACAGCGCAGCACCAGCGCATACAACCCGAGCGTGGCGAGCAGCACCCGCGCCTCCACCGTGTCATAGTGCGCAAAGCCGAGCCGGCGCAACGCGGCGAACGAGAGGAAGCCGAGGTAGCGTGCCTCGGTGATCGCGACACCACCGTGAAAGCCGACGATCTTCTTGTCGGTCACAGGCCTATCGGTCCCACTCGCAAGACGCGCGGCGTCAAAGGGCACCCTCTGCTGCGGCGGAATCGAGCTGAGGCCCTGCTCAGAGAGCTTCTTCTTACCCTTCGGCAGATCGCTTGCTTCACCCATGTTGAGCGGATCGCGACGCGCGGCGAACTGTGCCTGTTCGATCGGGTCGAGACCGATGAGACTCGTCGTCAGACTGCGCCCGACCCGCACCTGGCCGTGCGGGCCCTTGCGGTGAGAGTCCCACGCACCGAACAGGAGATCGTGCGCGGAGGTCTCGAGGATCGCATCGAGCGCACCGACGTGCGCAAGCGACAACTCCCGTCCATGCTCGCTGTCCTCGAA
The DNA here is from genome assembly GCA_963723045.1 of uncultured Solirubrobacterales bacterium. Taxonomy (GTDB): domain Bacteria; phylum Actinomycetota; class Thermoleophilia; order Solirubrobacterales; family Solirubrobacteraceae; genus Palsa-744. Next base: position 564,664 of record CAVROU010000002.1, read on the forward strand.
CTTGCCGTCTCCTTCCTCGGCGGCTGACAGCCGCAGCCACGCATCGAAGACGCGGTGTGGCATCTCCAGCGTGGTGATCTCGATCGGATCCCCATCGGAGGGCTCCACCAGCGTGCTGGAAACCGGCAGCGGATAGCGCTCAGCCCGGTGCAGCTCTAGCAGCACCTCCTCGAGGCGATTGGCCGCCGAGCCGACGCTGTCGAGCTCGATCACGTCGCGTATCCCTCCATCCAGATGACGCTTGTGAATCTCCAGTCGCCCTTCGTACGCAGGTGGCTGCACCGGCAGCCCGGCAGCAGGGATCAGGTCCTGGCGAATCTCGATGCCCGCCGGGCGCTCCGCTGAGGGCTCGTTGGAGAGTCCCTCGCGCAGTGTGGACAGGAGGTCAAAGGCCATGTGGTCGCTCCTCTTCGTTTAGGACGAGATCGGTGCTCGCTGCGAGGGATCGAATGGTGTTGGAAGACAAAACATTGCATTTGTACATGGCCATCCGGATGGACCTCTTGCTTCCTTTGGAACTGCTATGTGGCGCTTCAGCCCGTGCGATGGCGGAACGTGGCCGGGGGTCGTTTGGCCCCCGGTGTATTGATCTTGTTTCTTCCTGGCCCTGTCCATTCGGAATGCTTCAACAAAGCCGGAGGACGCGATACCCCCGGTGACGTGGCTAGGCCTTCGTCCGACTCCCATGTAGGATGGTCGCAATATCGACGCTTAAAACTCCCTGTCCATTTGGAATGAAGCCTATCACCAGCCACCCCCATATTGCCCATCCCTGCTGGGAGCGCACGGGAGTACACGTCTGGTTCCACTACACCCAGGCCGACCTCGCGGACCAGATCTTCGAGGAGCAGAGGGTCGTCATACCCGAGCATCCAGGCTCCCAAGGCTGCGGCTTCTACGTGACGAACATCAAGCCCGACTCCAAACCGGACGAGTTCATCCTCAAAACGCTCTTCGCACTCGGCCGCGATCAGCTCGCCATCGAAGGAGTCATCGTGCTATCGCAAGACGCCTTGACCTTTCGACGTTTCGCGCCGCACAGCTTCTTCCACGCGGCGCCAGCAGGAGCGACGCTCGACCTCATCGGCCTGCTTATCGGAAGCGGGCGGCGGAATCGCGGCACCTGGCGATGGACGTCCGGGATCTTCAGCTGAGAAATAGTGACTTTTAGAAGTGACATCGATGCTATCCTTGGATGGATGAAGAAGCAGCAAGTCCTCCCCACACTGCGAGGCGATCGAGCCGGATACGTGCTCGAGGACCAGACGATCGATGGATTCGAGGATCGCCCAGATCTTGGCCCGCGCGCACGGCTGGCCTTGGCGCGCATGGCCCAACACAACATGCCTGACGCGCTATCCGACGCTCAGAGTGATCTGCTTACTGAGTTCGAGAGGCAGACACCACAGCCGTCATCCCTGCTTGTCGCGTTGACTCGAAACCTCGAAGACCTCGACGAGGCACACGAGGCTGGACTCTTCGGCGATCTAAGCGCCGAGGAGACAGCCGTCGTCCGCGACCCCTCCAGCCATCCAGACCTGCCAGATGCGAGCTACCCGTTGCCGATCGGCCAGGCGGCGAAGGCGACCGGAGCATCAGCGGTCCAGTTGCGTCGCTGGGCCGATGCTCGGCTAATTCCCTCGCTGCACATCAATGGGCGTCTGCACTTCCTCGGCGCGGGCATCCTGCGCGCAATGCTCCTGGCGAAGACCGAGAGGTACGAGGTCTCAGCGCTGATGCGGATCCTGCGGGGCGAGGAGTCGGGTCGGCGACTGGTGCGGCTGCTGGGCATCACGTTCTCGTCTCTTTCAGGCGCGATCGAGGAGAACGACGAGGCAAGTCACGAGCTGGCGCTCGCCGGCGCCACTCTGGTCAAGCGCAGCGAGACCATTCGCAGGGCTGCAGAGGCGTACAGCGCCAACGCAGACACACCGCCCCGTATGGCTTCGGCGTAGGCTTTGAGCCGCAGACAACTCGACCCATCCGGTCTCTCTGCCAGTGTGGCGATGTCCAGATGCGCGTGGCTCGCGGGCTCACCGCGGACACGGATGTCGATATGTCCGGTCTCTTTTCCGGACCAGATCATCCCTACCGTTCCTTGACAATTCAATAGACGTGACCCGCCGTGGCCGAACCCGTTGAAGCTGAGAACAAGGTCACCGGTGATGCGATTCTCCAGCCCCATTGAAGCGTGAAGTCCTGGGCAGTCCTGATGAACAGGCCATCACCGGGGAAGTGAGTCTCCGGCTCCGTTGAAGGTGCGCGCCGATGATCGCCTGGCAGCCCGCGCCCTGCCCGTCACCGGGGACGTGGGTCTCCGGCTCCGTTGAAGGACCCCCTCCCCCACAGTCCCAAACAACGCCCCCTCCGTCACCGGGGACGTGGGTCTCTGGCTCCGTTGAAGGCCGGCCGCGTCGGTGGCCGTGAGCTCGACCGCGTATGGGTCACCGGGGACGTGAGTCCCCGGCTCCGTTGAAGCAAGCTCGCGTCAAGCGGCCTTGGGATGGGACGCCACGACGGGTCACCGGGGACGTGAGTCCTCGGCTTCGTTGAAGCCGATACCCGACGGTGGCGCGCGCGACGTGGACGCCGTCACCGAGGACGTAAGTCCTCGGCTCCGTTGAAGCGCGTTGGACGCTGACCCGAGCCTCGAGGGAGGTCTTGCGTTGTCGCCGGGGACGTGAGTCTCCGGCTCCGTTGATGCTTGTGGTATCGCAAGAGCAGGGAGTAGACGTGTGTCCTCGGCTTCGTTGAAGCCAGCAGAGCACAGAGCGCCGGGACACCCGTAGCCCGTCACCGGAGATGTGAGTCCCCGGCTTCGTTGACGCCTGTAGCGCGAGAAGCTCACCACAGAGCTACTCACCGTCACTGGGATGTGAATCCTCGGCTCGGTTGAAGCGATCGCTACGCTCAGGAGGAGGAGGCCGATCACCTAATCACCGGGGATGTGACTCTCCGGCCCCGTTGAAGTCTGTACGACCAAACCGACACCGAGAACCTGATCCGCGTCATCGGGGATGTAAATCCTCGGCTCCGTTGAAGCGCGCTTCAACCCCCGCAGGGGTCCCCTCATCCCGGTCACCGAGGATGTGCGCCCCGGCTCTCGTTGAAGCTCCGTTCCCAAGTCCGTATCCGTCATTTGGTCACAGGGTCACCGAGGACGTGGGTCCTCGGCTCCGTTGAAGCTCGGTGTTCGTGTTCAAGATGACGAACGGCGTCATCGTCACCGAGGACGTGAGTCCTCGGCTCCGTTGAAGCTGCCATCACCGTTTGGGAAAGTGTCGAGTTGTTCGCGTCACCGAGGACGTGAGTCCTCGGCTTCGTTGAAGCTCAGTAGCCGCGGCCGACAAGACCGAGGCCCCTAGCTGGTCACCGGGGATGCGATTCCCCGGCTTCGTTGAAGCGGGATCAACGGGCTCGGCTCGACCATCCACGCCCCCGAGTCACTGAGGACGTGGGTCCTCGGCTTCGTTGAAGCGAGGCGGGGGAGGATCACGTACAGCTCGCGCTGCCCTGTCACCGGGGACGTGAGTCTTCGGCTTCGTTGAAGCTCTCGATCGCCGCCACGACCTTCGCCCACATCGCCGTGGAGTCACCGGGGACGTGAGTCTCCGGCTTCGTTGAAGCGGTGACATGACTAAGGAGGGCGCAGAAACCACAGTTAGTCACCGGGTATGTGGGTCCCCGGCTCCGTTGAAGCGAGAACCTTGCGAGTCCTCGGCTTCGTTGAAGCTCGTGCCCGGCGTAGTGTTGGGTTCTGAGGTATCGTCACCGGGGATGCGAATCCTCGGCTCCGTTGAAGCACCAACAACGCCGCCCGCGAGTGCCGGGAGCGTCTCAGTCACCGAGGACGTTAGCCCTCGGTTCCGTTGAGGCAGGAACAGCGCCCACCAGAACGTCGAGAGCAGCAGGAAGTCACCGGGGATATGCACCCCCGGCTCCGTTGAAGCCCGGCGGCGTCGCTTACATGGTAAACTCACTGGGTAGTAATTCCTACTGCGATGATCCAACCATGCTGAGCACGGTTTCCGAGAAGGGCCAGATCACGGTCCCCAAGCAACTGCGCGAACGACTGGGTATCCGCGCCGGCGACCGCCTGGAGCTGACCGAGGAGGAGGGCCGACTGGTGGCCCGCAAGGCCGTTGCCAGCGACCCCGTGGCAGCTGTCTACGGAATCCTCGATAGCACACAGAGCACCGATGAGACCATTCGCGCTTTGCGTGGAGCGCCCGACGCAGTGTGATCACAGCCGTCGACACAAACGTGCTGCTCGATATCTTCGGCGCCGATCCTGAGTTTGGGCCACGCTCCGCTGCAGCAGTGCGCGGGTGCCTCGCAGAGGGCAGTCTCCTCGCCTGTGAGGTCGTGTGGGCCGAGACGGCGGCCTCGTTCGCGACCACAGACGCCGCCGAGGCGGCGTTGACTAGCCTGCGGGTCGACTTCTCCCCGCTCGACATCTCCACCTCGCTGGCCGTGGGGCAAGCCTGGCGCGCCTATCGCCAGGCCGGAGGGAGCCGGGAGCGGGTGATCGCCGACTTTCTGATCGGCGCGCACGCTCTCGTCCACGCCGACCGCCTACTCACGCGCGACCGAGGGTTTTATCGGCGCTACTTCAGCGAGCTGCGCGTCGAGGACCCGAGCACCGAGGACGACAGTCAGCCAGCCCGAGTGAAGAGCGAGCCGACATCGAGGTCGTCCACGCCTTCGGCGGGTGAGGGAACCGACCTGTCTACCGCGTAGGTCTCACATGCGAGATACCCGTCCGAGCCAGGAGCGGTACGGACCTCGATCGCCCGGCCCGGGACATCGACGAGCCAATAGGTGGGAACGCCCGCCCGCGCATACAAACTCGCCTTCATACCGCGATCGACGATATGCGAGCTGACGGCCACCTCGACCACGAGCAGCGCAGTGCGCGGGTGCCGATCGGGTGACGGCTCGGACTCGATGAGCGCCAGGTCCGGCTCGGGTACCGAATCGGGGGGTATCTCCAATGGGAGCTGCACATGCAGCCACGAATGCGCATCCGCCAGGTAGCGCGTCAGCCGCCGGACAACGGCAGAGTGGTCGGGATTTTGCGGGCTCACGTCGACGAGCCATCCCTCAAGCAGCTCGACCGGCTCACCCTCGAGCGCTCCTGACCCAACCATCCGGCCGTACGTCTCGACATCGAGCCGGTGGAACGGCAGCGGCGTGACAGCGGTCGTTGACATACGGTCATTGTAGAGGCAGGGTCGTTCGTCAAGATCGATCGAGGTTGTCGCTCGTGGCTGCCCACCGCAGGCCAGACTGCATGGTCTGAGGCCGTCAGCGTCCCTCACCTGAGGCCGTCCACAGGCAGGAGTACGCTCCAACTTGGTGCTGACAGTTGTCTGCTGAAACGTTACCACAGTTATTGCCTAACCCCTTCACTCCGAGCACATAAAGGCTGCCGGCCGTGCCACCCAGGAGAAAGTCCAAGCCGCTCAGCCCGGACCACGCCGCCCTCTCACAGGCGATCGAGCTCCTGATCGCCCAGGACGAGTGGATGAGCCAGGATTCGGTTGCACTGGAGAGTGACCTGAACATCAGGCAGGTCAATACCTTTGTGCGAGGCCAGGGCAACCCGACCTATACGACCCTGCTCCGCCTCTCCAAGGGACTACACGTCAGGCTCGGCGAGCTCATGACCCTCACCGATGAGCTACGGGACAAACACTTCGAGCGTTAGCTGCGGCGCCTGCCGTCGGCCTGCGGTTCTCCTCGCGCCGGCGCCGGAGCAGCAGACGCTCGGTCCTCACGTTTTGAGCGCCCCGGCAACGGGTAATAACGAGACCCGTGGCATCGATCGGCGGGCGGGCATATCTGCCGGGGGATCTTGACTCATGAAGAGCATGCGAGAGAATAGGGCCGACATGGCGGAGAGCGACGATGATTGACGAAGGTGCGACGGGCACTCTGACATCCACCGGGGCGGCTTCCGCTCCCGGCGGTGCGGAGATCCCGGATGGTGCGCCGCCGCTGTCCAAGGAGGCGATCGTGACTCGCCTGTTCGAGGCTTTCAGCAGACGCGAGATCACAGAGGCGCTGGGCCTGCTGGACCCTGAGGTGGTATTCCAGCCGATGACCGCACAGGTCACCCGCGCGGGCGAGCCCTACCGCGGCCATGAAGGCATCCGCCGCTATGCCGCGGACGTCGAGGCACAATGGGACGAGCTCACCCTCCAGCCCACCCAGATACGCGCGGCGGGCGAGGCTGTTGTCGCGCTGGGTCTGGTCAGCGGCAGCGCCGGCGCAGGCTCCTTCGAGAACGCGCCTACCACCTGGGTTTTCAAGTTCCGAGAGGGCCTGGTCGTCCACGTGCAGATCTTCTCCGAAGCCCGCAACGTGTTCGAGGCGCTGGGCGACGCGGTCCCCATCGGCCGGGGTGAAATCTCCGCGCGAGCTGTGCCGGGACGCCCGGGCATCGAGGGGCTAGCCTAAAGAAGACCAGTCAAGCTCCGCTTGGACCGCCTCACGGTGAGCTGTCATTTCGGCCGCGCCGAAGCAGGGTGACGATCCAGATCGCGACGCCGGCGATGGCCGCGCCGATCAATGCCCAAGCCCACCCCGGCAGACCGCCCGATTCGGAGGATGGTTCCTTGCTTGCTGCCGCCGCGGCGCCGGCGGCTGCCGCGGCCGGGGCGTGGCCGGTCGAGGTCGTTGTCGTCGCGGCTGGGGCGGTGGTGGTCTGTGTCTGGATGACGGTGTTTGTCTGTGTGGGCGCGGTCACGGTCGTTGTCTTCGGAGGCGCGCTCACCGTATTGGTCTTGGTCACGGTCTTTGTCTGCGACGGCGCTGTGCTCGCCGTAGTCGAAGTCGTCGGAGCAGCCGCGGTCGTCGCCGACTTTGTCAGCGCCGACGCGGTCGCCTTCGGGTTCTGGGAGGACTCCGCCGACGCGGTCGCTGTTGGGCTCTGGGAGGATTCGGTCTTGGCCTGTGTGGCGGTAGGCGTGCCGCTGGTCGTGCGCGCGGTCGTTCCCTCCGCACGGCTGGAGGCGGTCTGACTCAGGCTGCTGGCCACGCTCGTCGCCCCGCCCGAGCCACACGCGGCCAAAGCGAGCACGGAAATGCTCAGCACGCACACCCGAAAAGCCCAGCGTGCCACGATCTTGCCCCAGCCCCAGCGATCGTGCGTCATAGCAGCCACGGTGACCGAACCTATCCAAGATCGTGAGCAAAAGCAACCTTTGTGACAAATCCACCAGCTAGATCCGCGACACGGCGAGTGTCCAGCGCCTCCGCGGGCTCGAAGAAGCGCTGCATGGGCCGGCCAATTCGCCTGTCCCGCAACACTCCACCGTGATATCGTCGCTGAGCCGACCACGGTCGGCCTCTCTCGAAGGACGGCAGACCAACCAGAGGAGGAGCCTTGAGCAGCGAGGAGTTGGAGCTGGGCCCCATCGACATAGTCGTGATCGGTTTCCCTCCGGATGCGCCGCGAACCGGCGAGGCGATCCCGATGTTTGTGGACCTCGTGGACCGAGGAATCATCCGGGTCATAGATGTGCTCGTGGTCCAGAAGGACGCCGAGGGCGTGATCTCGGGCCTCGAGATCGGCGACCTCGACGGTGACGGCGCGGGCGACCTTCTTGTCTTCGAGGGGGCGCGAACCGGCATGCTCGGCGACGAGGACGCGGCCCTGGCGGGCGAGGCGCTCGAGCCGGGCGAGGCGGCCGTGCTGATCTGCTTCGAGAACGCCTGGGCCGCTCCCTTCGCCGCCGCGGTGCGCCGCAACGGGGGACGGCTGCTGGACTTCCAGCGGGTACCGACGCAGGAGATCATCGCCGCCATCCAAGCCCTCGATGCCGCCTGAGCCGGCGTCCCAGACGAGAAGGAGACCAGCATGCCACTACTTCGCCGTGTTGCCCGAGTAGCCGCCGTCGGCGCCGTCGCGGGCGGCGCCTCCGGGGCCGTTCAGCATCGCCAGCAGGGCCGGTGGGCCCGACAGGAAGAAGAGCAGCGGGCCACCCAGGAACAGCAGCAGGTGTCCGCCGCGCCGCCCCCGCCGGAAGAAAACTCGATCGAGAAGCTCAAGGAACTCGGCCAGCTGCACGAGTCCGGTGTCCTCACCGACGAGGAGTTCGCGGGCGCCAAGGCTAAGATCCTCGGCACCTAGATCGGCACAGGCCTCGAGCTGGGCGATACTTCCGATGCCGTGGCGACCACGTATCGCCGCGGTCCTCGCGCTCGTCGCGCCGGCTCTCATGGCTGTGGTGGCCGCGGTCGCACTGGCGGGCGATGTGCCCGTCGCAGTGCTGGCAGTCGGACTCGTGCTGGTCTGCAGTGCGGCCATCTGGCTCGCCTTGACCCGTCGCGGCCCCCGGCGAGCGCTCAGCGCGGTACTCGCCGCGCTCAGCGGGATCGGGCTGATCGTGGTGCTGGTGGCCAACTGGCAGGGGGTGGTGGTGCTGGTCGCGCTGCTGTTGCTGCTCGCCATGTTCGGACTGGCCGCACGCTACGCATTGGGGCGGACCGGGGAGGCTACGGCCGGCGTGGCTGGGGCGGTCGTGCCGGTGGGCGCTGCCGAAGCGGCGGTGCTGATCATCAACCTGAAGTCGGGTGGAGGCAAGGCCGAGCGCTTCGACCTCGCCGCTCAGGCACGGCGACGGGGCGTCGAGCCGATTGTTCTGCAGCCCGGCGACGATCTGCTCGAGCTCGCCGAGAGCGCCATCGCACACGGTGCCCAGGTCATCGGGATGGCCGGCGGCGACGGCTCGCAGGCCCTTGTGGCGACGGTTGCCGCGCGGCACGACATCGCCCACGTCTGCATCCCCGCGGGGACTCGAAACCACTTCGCCCTCGACCTCGGCCTTGACCGCGACGATGTCGTGGGCGCGCTGGATGCATTCACGGACGGGGTCGAGCGGCGCATCGATCTCGCGCGCGTCAACGACCGCGTGTTCGTCAACAACGCCTCGCTCGGCGTCTATGCCAAGGTCGTCCAGTCTGAGGCCTACCGCGATGCCAAGCTCGAGACCTGGACTGGCATGCTGCCCGACCTGCTGGGTCCCGATGCGGAGCCGATCGACCTCGAGTTCACCGCTCCCGACGGGAGCCGCCGCGACGACGCGCCGCTCGTGCTCGTATCGAACAATCCGTATCGGCTGACGAGCCTTGCCGGCGCTGGCACGCGCGAGCGAATCGACACGGGCCAGCTCGGCGTCGTGGCCGCACGGGTGCGCAGCGCCGCCGACGTGTCGAGGCTCGTCGCGCTCGAGCTGGTCGGCCAGGTGGGCCGCTTTCCTGGACTTCTGTCGTGGTCGACCCAAGAGTTCGAGGTCCGCTCCGGGAGCCCGGTGGAGGTTGGGCTCGACGGCGAGGCGCTCTTGCTCGATCCCCCCCTGCGCTTCGCGTCGCTGCCGGGGGCGCTGCGGGTGCGGCTGCCCAGCGGAGTCGGCCCGCCACCGGCCGCCAGGGCCGCGGCGCTGACCACAGACAACCTGAGCGCGCTTCTACGGGTGGCGGCTGGCCGGTGAGCCATCCGGCCGCGCGGCTGGTGCTCGGCCTGGCCGTTTTCGTGCTCGTCGGCTGGGGGGTCGGGGAGCTCTGGACCTCTGTCGTGGGGTCGGCCGAGCTGAATGCGGTACGCGATGTGGCCGCTCAGCGCACGGCGGCGTTCACCGAGGTGGCGCGGGTGGTCACCTGGGCGGGCAGCGCATTCCTGCTGGTCCCACTCGCCCTGATCGCCTGCCTGGCGCTTGCCCGGGCGGGCCTGCGTCGAGAGGCGCTCGCGGTCGCGCTCAGCCTCGGCGGCGCGATGCTGATCTCAGACTGGGTCAAGCTGCTCGTATCGCGCCCGCGCCCGCCTGTGGAGCACCTGCAGGCGGTTACCGGCTCGAGCTTTCCCTCGGGCCATTCGACGCAGGCGAGCGCATTCTGGTTCTCACTGGTGTTTGCGTTGCCGGCGGCGGGAGCATCGCCGAAGCTGACCCGCGTGGCTGGGAGCCTGGCACTGCTGATCGTCCTCGCGGTGGCCGCCTCCCGCGTCTACCTGGGCGTCCACTATCCAAGCGACGTGGTTGCCGGCATGCTGCTCGGCAGCGGTTGGGCGACCTATGTGTCGCGCTGCTTGCGGGAGCAATGACGATGTGGCGTCGCGTACATTCGGGAGCGATGACCGTGTGGCATCGCGTACAGCGTCTTGACCGCCGGCTGATGAGACACTCGTTCGGGGCTCGCTCACCGGCACTGGATCGCATCCTCGTCGCGACCACCCGGGCGGCGAACTACTCGCGACTCTGGCTTGTGGTCGCGGGCGGGCTTGCGCTGTTCGGAGGGCGACGGGGGCGGAGGGCGGCCCGGCGCGGCCTCGTCGCGATCGCAATCGCGGCGAGTGTGGCAAACGGCCCGGCAAAGCTGCTCGTGCGCAGACGGCGGCCGTCCTCGGGCTGGGCGCCCACGCTCATCCGCACGCCCCGGTCGACGTCATTCCCATCCGGCCACAGTGCCGCGGCGTTCGCGTTTGCCACCGGCGCCAGCGCCGAGGAGCCGGTACTGAGGCCCGTCCTCGTTCCGCTTGCGGGCGCCGTTGCCTACTCACGCGTGCATACCGGCGTTCACTATCCCAGCGACGTCGCAGCCGGCATAGGGATCGGGATCGCCTCGGGTCTACTGGCCGCGACCACCTCACGCCGTCGGCTCACGCAGACAATGCGCGCCGCGATCACCACTTCAGCTCGATCTTCGAGCTCGCGCTCGTCCGTCTCCACCTCGAGCTCAACCTTGAGCTGCAGCCGATCGGGGACGTGGACCGTGAAATGCATGCCGCCGCGGTCGAACTCCAGGTCGTTGTGACGAGCGAGCATGTCGGCGAGGAGCCGCAGGCGCTCCGCGACCTCCTCCCGGCTGACGGTCTCCTTCTGCTTGATCTCAAAGATGTCCATCGGGTCTCCCTTTGTTGTCGTGATTGCAGTATCGACAGGGCCCGGTGCGTCGGGCCGACGAGTCCGCGTCCATACAGACGGACTCGGCCGTGGATATGCTCCGGCCCTGTCTGCCGGCTGGCATCGAACTTCGCACATCGCGTCGTCCTGAATGCTGGCCAGTCTAAGCGCCAATACAAGACAACGCCACTCAAAGGAGCCCCGCCTTGATCGCAACCGCCTATCCATTTCTCGAAGTGTTCTGGACGATGGTCATCTTCTTCGCGTTCTTCATCTGGATCTGGATCCTCTTCACGGTATTCGCGGACCTGTTTCGCCGCGACGACATATCGGGTTGGGGAAAGACCGCGTGGATCATCTTCGTCATCGTCCTTCCCTACCTGGGTGTGTTCGTCTACCTCGTCGCAGAGCACAAGGGGATGACCGAGCGGGCGATCAGCCAGCAGCAGGCGGCCAAGTCGCAGATGGACCAGTACGTGAAGTCCGTAGCGGGCGCAGGCGACCCAACCGCTCAGATCGCCAACGCGAAGGCGCTCCTCGACCAGGGCACGATCACCCAGGCCGAGTTCGACCAGATCAAGCAGAAGGCACTCGCGGGCTAGCGCCCGCTAGGCTCCGTCCTCTGCGAGCCAGGCTTTCGCGTCCGCCAGGTCGCGGACGCGGAAGCCCCGGGCCTTGCCGGGAAGCAGGAAGGAAAGGGCACGCAGCGCAGGGCGCATCCAGTCCTCGTCGCTGACCACGGCCACGCGCTCGTAGGAGGTCGCATGGCGCATGCGAAAGCCCGTGTCAGCGCTCATCGCGTCGCCCTCGACCTCACGGGCTCCGGCGCCGATCAGGTAGAGCAGCCGCACATCGCGCCCCGCGGCGATCTCCTGACGCAGCACAGGCTCGACGGTCTCCTCCCAATCGTCATCCTCGACCTCCCCGACCGCCTCAAAGCCGATTGTACCGTTCGGCATGTCCGTCATCCGTCGCAACATGGACTGGTCCCTTTCTCGTTGCGCCCTCGCGGGGCAGGGCGGTATTGAAATCAGCTCGGACCTTAGACCTTCGAGGTCACATGCGCCAGTGACCTCACTTGCCGACCGCGAATGTCTAGCGTGCCGGTGTCGCTCTGCCTAGGCCCGCGCCGGTGTTGGCTCGGAGCCGGGCTGTCGCGTCGGTATTCGCCCGACGAAGAAAAGCGCGAGGGCCGCGATCAGGATCAGGACCGTGAGGCCAGCGCGGAGCCCGTCAAGGCGAGCTTGGGCGTTGGCGTCGAGCGCCGCCTGCGTCACCTCGTTGCTCGCGCCCACTTCCTTGGCGGCGGCCTGGAGCTGCTTGTCGGACATGAATGGGATGCCGGCGGACAGCTCGGTGTTCGCCTTGTCCTTGACGCGCTGCGGGACCGCGTCGCTCATCTGGATGTGTGTCAGAAACGACGCCGTCAGCACGGCAATCAGGATCGACCCCGTGAGGGCGGTGCCCAGCGAGGCGCCGAGGTTGGTCACCGTGTTCTGCAGCCCGCCCACCTCCGAGCTCTGCTCGTCGGGCACCGCTGAGACGGTCACGGCGCCGAGCTGCGATGCGATCGCGCCGAGGCCGAGCCCGACCAGCAGCAATGGAACGGTCACGATCTCGGCTCCCGCATCGATGTCGATCGCCGCCAGCAGGACCAGCAACCCGAGCAGCATCAGGAGGATCCCGACGCGTACAACCAGCCGTGGCGAGACGTCCGGAAACAGCCGCGGCACTCCCAGCGCCGCCGCCAGCAAGGTCAGGGACATGGGCATGATCCGCACCCCGGTGGCGATCGCCGACAGCCCCAGTGCCACGGATAGGTAGAGCGGGAGCAGGAAGAAGACCCCCATCATCAGGAGATACTGAAAGAAGAACATGGTCAGCCCGCCCCTGAGCTGCTCGTTGCGCAGGAGCGCCGGATCGACAAGCGGCTCCTGGCCGCGGGTGACCATGCGCGCCTCCCAGTGCAGAAACGACCAGACCAGCACGAGCCCGGCGACCATCAGCCATGGCACGGGTGACGTTCCAAACCATTGCGGCGCGCCCGCCTTCGGCGCCACCCAGCCCCAGGAGCCGGACTTGAGCACGCCGTAGACGAACACGCCAAGGCCCGCGGCGCATAGGACGGCGCCGATCAGGTCGATTTTCGGCTGGCGGTCGGGGGGAGCGTCCTCGGCGCGCCGCGCGAGCAGCAGGATGACCGCCACGAGCATGACCTCACCGGCGAAGACCCAACGCCAGGACGCATAGGTTGTCGCGAGCCCGCCGATCAGCGGGCCGACGGCGATCGCGATCGCCCCGGCGGCGGCCACGAGCCCGTAGGCCGCGGGACGGCGGGCCGCCGGGAAGTTGCCGGCCACCAGCGCCACGATCGACGGCAGGATGAGCGCCGCACCGACGCCCTCGAGGAAGGACCAGCCCAACAGCAGCACCGGCAGGCTCTGTGACAGCGCCGTGGTGAAAGAGCCGCAGCCGTAGATGACGCAGCCGATCATGAACGCTCGCTTGCGACCGATTATCGCGCCCACCTTCGCCCCGGGGATCATCAGCATCGCCATCACGAGCGTGTAGGCCGTGATCGCCCCCTGGATCCCGGTGACCGTCGTGCCGACATCTTCGGCGACCGTCGCGATCGAGACGTTCATCACCGAGCTGTCGAGCGCCATCAGGAACTGGCCGGCGGCCAGCGTCAGCAGGATCACCTGGGCACCGGCGGCGGCTGTCTTCGTCACGGTTGAGTCGCTCATGATTTCGATGGCAGCCGTGTCTCCGAGACAGCAGAAAACCGCTCCGTGGAGCGGTTTTCTTGAGTGCGCCTGGGGGGAATCGAACCCCCGACCTGCGGTTTGAAAGACCGCTGCTCTTTGGCACCCCGTAGGTTGCCGTTGACCACTGAGCTACAGGCGCGTGGTGAGACAGCGGCCATTCTAGTTGGATTCGCCCTGCCCGGCCAGCGGCGCGCCCAGCCGCATCAGCCCTCGATCGCGGCGTATACCTCGTCGAGCAGCTTGTCGCGGTCGGCGAGCTCGAAGTTCTCGGCGAGGTAGCGGCCGGCCTGCTCGCGCGATTCGCCGTTGAGTGCCATGTTGAGCGCGATCAGGCGCGCGCCGTCGAGATCGTCGGCGGCGGTGGCTGGCGCAGCCGAGACTCCGCCGTGCTCGCCGCCGTTGCGCGTGACCCGCGGACTGTCTCCCTCGACGGACCCACCCCCCGGGCCAGGCGCTTCGGAGTCCAGCGGCCAGTGCTCCTCCAGATCGAGCGCGTCGAGCGGCTCGCCCGCGGAGACCTGCTCACCCCCGGCGACCGCCTCGCCCACTACTGAGATCGCCCCGTCCGAGGGGCCGGCACCGGAGGCGGCGTCGTAGAGCTCGCCCATGTTGGTCTCGACAGAGCCGAGGTCTGCGGCGAGTCGCCCGGCGCCGGCGCGCAGGGACTGGACGAGCGCGGAGACCTCCGAGTCCATCGACTCGACGCGCTCGCGCAGGACGGCGGTGGCCTCAGAGACGGCCTGGACGTGGCGCTGGGCGCGGGCGACGGCCTCGGCGCGGGTGCGCTCGGCGTCGCGAGCGGCGTCCTCGCGGGTCTGCGCGGCCTCGGCGGCGGCCTGCTGCTCGATCGAGGCGGCGGTGGACTCGGCGGCCTCGAGGATCGACTGGATCTGCGTGGCGGCGGCCGATCCGAGCGTCTCGCCGCCGCGGGTCTCGAGCGAGCGCTCGAGCTCTTCGACCTCGACGGCGAGGGCGCGCAGGTGGGCGTCGACCGCGGCCGGGTCGTACCCGCGCCGGGAGATCGGAAAGTCGCGCCGTTCGACGCTCTGACGGTCGAGCTCCACTGAGGGCGAAGCGTAGCGGACGGTCAGGCCGGGACGAGCCACACGCGGTGACCGCGCCAGACTCGGCCGCCGGCGATGGCGCGCGGCAAGACTACACCGGCTCCTGCACCGGCTCGTTCGCATCGACGCCCTCGCCCGCGACCTCGCCCGCACCGCCGTCACCGGGCGCCTCCCCGGCCTGGGCCTCGCGCAGGTCGCGGCGCAGCTCGCGGATCTCGTCGCGCAGCTGGGCGGCGTACTCGAAGCGCAGATCCTCGGCGGCGGCGAGCATCTCCTCCTCGAGCTCGACGACCATGCGCTCGAGCTCGTGGCGCGGCATCTCCTCGCTCTTGGCGCGAGCACCGCGCGCGCGGCGGCGCTTGCGCGGGACCTTGGACTCGCCCTGGAGGAACTCGGCGATGTCCGAGACGCCCTTGACGATGGTGGCGGCGGTGATGCCGTGCTCGGCGTTATACGCCAGCTGGATCGCTCGCCGGCGGTCGGTCTCCTCCAGCGCGGCGCGCATCGCGCGGGTCTCCTTGTCGGCATACATGAGGACGGTGCCGCGGATGTTGCGCGCGGCGCGGCCGATGGTCTGGATGAGCGAGGTCTCCCCGCGCAGGAAGCCCTCCTTGTCGGCGTCGAGGATCGCGACGAGCGAGACCTCGGGGAGGTCGAGCCCCTCGCGCAGGAGGTTGACGCCGACGAGCACGTCGTACTCGCCGAGGCGCAGGTCGCGGATGATCTGGATGCGCTCGAGCGTGTCGATCTCGGAGTGCAGATAGCGCACCTTGAAGCCCATCTCCAGGAGGTACTGAGAGAGGTCCTCGGACATCTTCTTGGTGAGCGTGGTGACGAGCACGCGCTCGTTGACGGCGACGCGCCCGCGGATCTCGTTCATGAGGTCGTCGATCTGGTTGCGCGTGGCACGGACGTGCACCTGAGGGTCGACGATGCCGGTGGGGCGCACGATCTGCTCGACGACGCGACCCGAGCGCGTACGCTCGTACTCGCCCGGTGTGGCAGAGACAAACAGCAGCTGCGGGGTGATGGAGAGGAACTCTTCGAAGGTCTGGGGGCGATTGTCGAGCGCGCTCGGGAGGCGGAAGCCATAGTCGACGAGAGTGTTCTTGCGCGAGCGGTCGCCCTCGAACATGCCGCCGATCTGCGGGACGGTCTGGTGGGACTCGTCGATGAAGCAGATGAAGTCCTTGGGGAAGTAGTCGATCAGGCAGTAGGGCCGCTCGCCGGGTGAGCGGCCGTCGAGGATGCGCGAGTAGTTCTCGATCCCCGAGCAGAAGCCCATCTCGCGGAGCATCTCCATGTCGTACTGGGTGCGCTGGCGCAGGCGGTGGGACTCCAGCGGCTTGCCGTCTGCCTCCAGCTGCGTGCAGCGAGCCTCCAGTTCAGCGCCGATCGCGGCAACGCCGTCCTCGATGGTGCCCTCCTTGACGTTGTAGTGCGTGGCGGGCCAGATGGCGACGTGCTCGAGGTCGTCCTCCAAAAGCTCGCCGGTGAGCGGGTCGAACTGCGCGAGGCGCTCGACCTCGTCGCCAAACAAAGACGCCCGGTAGGCGGTCTCGGCGTAGGCGGGGAAGATCTCGAGCGTCTCCCCGCGCACGCGGAAGGTGCCGCGCGAGAGAACTGTGTCGTTACGGGTGTACTGGATCGAGACGAGCTTGCGCAGGAGGCGCTCGCGGTCGATGAGCTCGCCGCGGCGAAGGATCTGCATGTTCATCTCGTACACCTCGGGCGAGCCGAGACCGTAGATGCAGGAGACGGAGGCCACGACAATCACATCGCGCCGCGCGAAGACGGCAGCGGTGGCGGCGTGGCGCAGCCGGTCGACCTCCTGGTTGATGGCGGAGTCCTTCTCGATATAGAGGTCACGGCTCGGGACGTAGGCCTCGGGCTGGTAGTAGTCGTAATAGGAGACGAAGTACTCGACGGAGTTGTCGGGAAAGAAGGTGCGGAACTCGTTACAGAGCTGCGCGGCGAGCGTCTTGTTGTGCGCGATCACGAGCGTGGGGCGCTGCACGGCCTCGATGACGCCGGCCATGGCCATCGTCTTCCCCGTCCCGGTCGCCCCGAGAAGCGTCTGAAAGCGCTCCCCCGCGAGCACACCCTCGGAGAGCGAGGCAATCGCCTTCGGCTGGTCGGCGGCGGGCGTGAAGGCTGAGTCGAGACGGAAATCGGGCATCGGTCGCAGGCACTACGGTAGCGAGCGCGCGGTCGGCGGCCGTAGATAAGGAGAAGGACCGGACAAGCCGGTCCGCGAGGGCCGCGAAGTGGCGGGCGAACGGCCGCGCCGCACACACGGTCGATCCAATCGAGCTCATCTGGGCGAAGCAACGCGAACGGCGACGTACCCAGGCAGACCAATCCAATCGCGCTCAATCCGAGCGAAGCTGCGAATGAACGGCCGCGCCGCCCCCAACGCTCAGCTCAGCCCGAGCTGCCGCGGATACGCGGCGCGATACTCACGCTGCGCCGCAAGCACCCGTTCCACGTAAGCCCGCGTCTCGGGAAAGGGGATTTCGCTCACCGCGAGCGAGCCGCCCGCGCGCGCCACCCAGCGATCGACGTTGGCGAGCCCGGCGTTGTAGGCGGCCACCGCGAGCATCTCGTCGCCGCCATAGTGGTGGAGCAGATAGCGCAGGTAGTAGCTGCCATAGGCGACGTTGATCGCGGGCGTGGCGAGGTCGGCCGTGGTGAAGCGGCTGCCACCGGAGAGCCGCGCGATGTAGGTGGCCGTTTCGGGCAGGATCTGCATCAGCCCGAGCGCCCCGGCGGAGGAGGTGCGCGGTTCGAACTTCGACTCGGCATAGATCACGGCCGCGACCAGCGCCGGATCGAGGCCCTTGGCGGCGGCCTGCGTGCGGATCACGCTCGCGTCCTGCAGCGGTAGCTGCGGCCCGGAGGCGACCTGTTGGAGGCGGCTCACGAGGCCGCCCACGGCGAGCACGATGAGCGCGATTGCTACGAGCGTGCCGAGCGCGCGGCGACGGTGTCCAGGCTCGCTTCCCCTCATCCCTTCAGCTTGTCAAGAAGACCCGACGCCATGCGGAGACTCCGCGTCGATCGGGGGTGCGCGTCCCGCGACTCTTTCATCCGCCCAACTTGTCGAGAATGGCCGACAGCTCGCTTGCCAACTCCTCCACCGACCCGTCGTTGTGGACGGCGAACGTGGCCTGCCGCGCCTTCTCGTCCTGGGGCAGCTGGCGGGTGTCGCGCTCCTGTGCCAGCGCATGCCCGCGACCGGCGGCGCGCGCCTGGCGCAGGGACTCCTCGGCGACCACCGCCACCGTGGCGTCGAACGCGGGGGCCATGCCGGCCTCGAATAGCAGCGGCACCTCCACCACGGCCGCGCGGGGGGGCGGCTGTCGCTCACGTGCCTGCTGCACCCACTCGGCGATGCGCTTGCCCACGAGCGGCCAGAGGATGCCCTCCAGCCATTTACGCTCGCCGTCGTCCTTGAAGGCGTGTTCGGCGACTGCCGCGCGGTCCACGACCCCGCTGGGTGCGACACTCTCGCCCCAGCGCTCCACAACGGCGGTGCGCACGGGCTCGCTCGCGTAGAGCTCGTGCACGATGGCGTCGGTCGACAGCACGGCCGCGCCCATCTGCTCGAGGGCGGCGAGCGCGGTCGACTTGCCGGCGCCCATCCCTCCGGTCAGCCCGACGAGGGGCACGGCGGCCTCGGCCCCCATGGCGGTTCGCTCGGAGCTCAGTCCCGCGAGGGCTCGGCGGCGGGCTGCAGCTGCGGGTCGAGCGCCTCGGCGGACTCCTCGACGGCGTCGGCCTGTGCCTCGGGCTCGGCCTGCGCGGCGGGCGCCTCAGCGACGGGTGCCTCGGGCTCGGCCTGCGCGGCGGGCGCGTCAACGGCCGGCGCCTCCGGCTCGACCTGTGCAGCGGGCGCCTCAGCGACGGCCGCCTCCGGCGACTCGGCCGCGGGAGCGTCCGGCGCCGATACCTCCGGAGCCGTCTCGCTTGCCTGGGCCTCGGGGGTCTCCGCGATGGGAGCCTCGACGGCGGCGTCCTGCGACATCTCGACCACCCCGGCTTCGGGCGCGTCCGGTGCCGCGGGCGCCTCGACCGCGGGCGCCTCGACCGCGGGCGCCTCGACCGCGGGCGCCTCGGGCGTCTCGACGGCGGCGGCCTCGGGCGCCGGCGCCTCACCCTCGGCCACCGGCTCCGCGACGGGCGCGACGGGCGTGCTCTGCGCCTCGACACCGGCGCGCGGCAGCGGCAGGATCTGGTCCTCCACGCGCTTGGCCGACAGCGAAAGGCGGCGGCGCTCAGAGTCGATCTCAAGGATCTTCACGCGAATCTCATCGCCCGGATGGACGACCTCGCGCGGGCTTTCCACGTGATGGGCGGCCAGCTCGCTGATGTGCACGAGTCCCTCCACCCCGTCGAGGATCTCCACGAAGGCGCCGAAGGTGACGACCTTCGTGACCTTGCCCTCGAGCTCGTCGTTGACGTTGTAGGTATCCATGATCCGCTGCCAGGGGTCTTCCTGGGTCTGCTTGAGCCCCAGCGAGATGCGCTGGCGATCGCGGTCGATGTCGAGCACCTTCACCTGCACGGTGTCGCCGATGTTGAGGATCTCCGAGGGGTGGTTCACGTGCGACCAGGAAAGCTCTGAGATGTGGATCAGGCCGTCGATCCCGTCGAGGTCGACGAACGCGCCGAAGTCGACGATGTTGGAGATCTGGCCCTCCACCACGAGGCCTGGCTGCAGGCGGTCGAGGATTTGCTGGCGCACCTCCTTGCGCTCCTCCTCGAGCACCGCGCGGCGCGAGAGCACGACGTTGTTGCGCGAGCGGTTGAGCTCGATCACCTTCGTCTCGATCTTCGTGCCCATGTACTCGTCGAGGTTCGGCACGCGGCGGATGTCCACCAGCGAGGCGGGCAGGAAGCCGCGCACCCCAAGATCGATGATCAGCCCGCCCTTGACGACCTCGATCACGGTGCCCTCGACGGCTTCGCCGGACTCCGCGGAGGCCTCGATGCGCCGCCACGCCTTCTCGAAGCGGGCGCGCTTCTTGGACATGATCAGGCGGCCGTCCTGGTCCTCCTTGGTGAGCACCAGCGCGTCGACCTCCTCGCCGAGCTCCACCTCGTCGTGCGGGTCAACCGACTTGCGGATCGACAGCTCGTTCGCGGGGATGACGCCCTCGGACTTGTAGCCGATGTCGACGAGCACCTCGTCCTTGTCGATGCGCACGACGTGGCCGGTGACGACCTCGCCCTCCTCGATCGGCCGCATCGTGGCGTCGTAGTTGGGGATCACCTGCCCATCCACTTCCAGCAGGAGTCCGCCCGAGCCCTCGATCACGTGGGCCTGGGGATTGTCGATCAGTGCTTGCACCGCTCGAAGCCTAGCGCAGGCTCGACGGCGCCGCTCGTATCATTGCCGGCATGCCCGTCAGAGCGACCAAGCGCGGTGCCGAGCGCACCCCCCTGACCCGCGACTGCGACGTGCTGATCTGCGGCGCCTCCTTCGCCGGGCTGGCAGTCGCGCGCGAGCTGGCCGGCTCGGGCGCGCGCGTGCTGATGATCGATCGGTACGACATCGGTGAGCGCCAGACATCCGCCTGCGCGATGCCGACGCTGTGGCTGGACGCGCTCGACCTGCGGGGCTCGCTGCGCCAGAGCTTCGGCGAGCTCGTCGTGCACACACCGTGGCGCACTGCCCGCTGGAGCCTGCCCTGGACGTTTTCGACTTTCGACTACCGCGAGCTCTGTGCCCTGCTGTTCGAGCAGGCCCACACCGCGCGGCTCCCGCCGGACCCCCTTGTGGGGTCCTTTTCCTCTTCCTCCTCGGCGGCGGGCGCACACGGCGAGCTGGAGTTCGAGACCGCCACCGTCACCGGGAGGGACGGCGAGGTCGTGCACACCGACCGCGGCGATCTGCGCGCGCCGCTGATCGTGGACGGGCTCGGCTGGCGGCGGGTGCTCTCAAATGCCATCCCCATCCAGCCTCCGAACGCGCGTCTCTCACGCGGCCTCGAGGTCCATCCGGCAGGGCACGGCGAGGAGCTCGAGCTGTGGATCGATGCGCGCTGCGTGCGTGCGGGCTACGGCTGGTCGTTTCCCGCGCGGGACGAGGTGCGCGTCGGTGTCGGCTCCTTCTGGCCGAGCCACCACGTCAAGGAGCCCACCGTGCGCCTCGCCGCCGACCTCGGACTGCCGCCAGAGGGCTACCAGGGCAACTGGATCCCCCACCAGCTGCGCGCCGCCGTCGAGGACGGCGTGTTCTTCGCGGGCGACTCCGCCGGCCACTGCCTGCCGCTGACCGCCGAGGGCATCCGTACCGCCCTGTATTTCGGCATCGCCTGCGGGCGCGAGCTGCGCGCGGTCGTCGAGGGTCGCGCCACGCGCGCGCAGGCGCTCGCGCGCTATGGCGCCTTCTCCGACGGACACGCCCGCGAGTTCCGCTGGCTCTTGCGCGTGCAGCGCGCCGTGGGCCGGTTCACTCCTACGCGCGCGCCCACCGTCTTGGCGCGCGCGCTGGAGCACCGGGGGTTCGCGGAGTGGTCTTTCAACCACTACCTCGCAATCGCCCCGCCGACGTTCGTGGGTGGGGCGTCATGCAACCTCGCGCAGCTGCGGTCGTTCGGCGCCGACCAGCTCCAGCACCAGCCGGCCGGCCTCTAGGGCGCTGGCCCAGGACACCTCTGAGAGCAGCCCTGGCGCGGCGACCATGTCGCCGGCGAGGAACACGCCCTCGCCGCGGTCGACGGCCGGGCGATCACGCCAGCTCGATCCGGGCATGTCGAGCGCGCCGCTGCGCCCATCCATCACCTGCCGGCGGCGCCACGTCTCGCGCTCGCGCCACTGCGGTAGCGACGCGTCGAGGAGCGCCTCTAGTCGGGCGGCGGCCTGATCGACGCTCTCCCGCGGGCGGATCGGCATCTGCGCCTGCACCAGCTCCTCGCCCGCGGGCGCGAGCGTCGTGTCGGCGGCGCTGAAGCGCTCGATCCAGCCGGCCTCGTCGAGGTCCGAGACGACAAACGGATCGCCGCGACGGTGGCGCAGCCCGAGATCAAGGCACACCGTGCGTCCGCTCAGCCACCGCAAAGAGTCGTCGTTCAAGAGCTCCCGCGCGGTGTCCAGCTCGGTCGCGACGATCGTCGGGGCGGCTGGCACCTCGCTGACGGCGTGGCCCGTCTCGATGCTCACACCCAGCTCGCGCGCGCGCCGCTCCAGACTGTCGACGAGCGCGTTCCAGCCGCCCACGAAATAGCGCGCCGGCGGTGGCGGGCTGAGGAAGATCCGCACCGTGTGCCGCCACACGAACGCCGCCGAGAGCTCGCCGGGGTCGTGGTGGAACGAGTACACGCCGGCCGCCGCCGAGAGCATCGCCGCAGTCGTCTCGTCGGTGTGACTCGCGGCCCACGTGCGGAAGTCCACATCGACGGGCGCCTCGCGCCCGCGCAGGCGCAGCACCGCGGGCAGCGCACCCAGCGGCGGGGTACGCCGCACCTTGCCCTGCCAGCGAAACCGCACCGGCGCCAGCGGCACACCCTTGTATGGCGGGAGCAGCTTGCGTTCGGCGAGCCATGCCCAGAAGGGACCGTCCTTGTAAAAGGCATGCGGTCCCATGTTCGTCCTATAGGGGCCGTCGCTGCTGCGCGCGTGTCCGCCCAGCGCGCCGCTGCGCTCCAGCAGCGTCACCGCCGCGCCGCCCTCGGCGCACGTGATCGCCGCGGTGAGTCCCGCGAGTCCTCCCCCGACGATGGTCACGGGGCTATTCGCACCCCCGCCGACCGTCACAGGGCTGCTTGCACCCCCGCCGACCTTCACAGGGCTGTTCAGGTTTCCGTTGCGCTGGCTCATGGCGTCCTCCTGGGGAGTTTTGGACGTTCCTCCGCCCCACATCTGTTCTTACCGCTCACACCCTACGCCCCCACTGGTCCGGTATACAGTTCCAGTAATGACGCCATCGACAGGGCCAGTTGCGGGGCCGGAGCTTTTGATCGAGATCGATCGCGACGCCGAGCTGCCCCTGCACGAGCAGCTGGAGCGCTCGCTGCGCGAAAACATCCGCCGTGGGCGCCTGCCGGGTGGCGCGCGCCTGCTCTCCACACGTGCCCTCGCCGCCGAGCTGGGCGTATCGCGCGGCGTGGTCACCGAGGCCTACGGCCAGCTCGCGGCCGAGGGCTATCTGGAGAGCCGCCAGGGCGCCGCCGTGCGCGTGGCCAAAGCGGTGCGTGCGCCCGTCCCCCGCGCGCCCGCGCGCTCGCTGCTGCCGACCTACCCCTACCACTTCCACCCGGGGCTGCCCGACCTGGCGGGCTTCCCGCGCGAGAGCTGGCTGCGCTCGCTGCGCGCCGCCCTGCGCGAGTCGCCGCTGGGCGCCGTGGGCTATGGCGATCCACGCGGCGTGCCCGAGCTGCGCGAAGCGCTCGCCGGCTACCTCGGCCGTGTACGCGGCACGGCCGCCGACCCCGAGCACACGCTGCTGTGCACCGGCTTCATGCAGGGCTTCTCGCTGGTCTGCCGCTGGCTGAACGCGCAGGGGGTGGAGGCCATCGCCGTCGAGGACCCCGGCTGGCAGGTGCACCGCCTGATCGCCGAGCAGGCCGGTCTGCAGATCCTTCCCGTCGCCGTGGACGAGGAGGGCCTTCGCGTGGACGCACTCGCCGCGAGCGGCGCCAAGGCGGTGCTCGTGACACCCGCGCACCAGTTCCCCAGCGGCAGTGTCCTCAGCCGCGAGCGCCGCGCGGCGCTGATCGAATGGGCCGAGGACGAGGAGGGGCTGATCGTCGAGGACGACTACGACTCCGAGTTTCGCTACGACCGCGTCGCCGTCGGCGCACTGCAGGGGCTCGCGCCCGAGCGCGTCCTCTACCTAGGTTCGTCCTCCAAGCGCCTGGCCCCAGGCATGCGCCTGGGCTGGATGCTGCTGCCCTCGTGGCTCGCCTGGCAGCTGATCTCCGCCAAGGCGATCGAGGACGGCGGCTCGGAGGTCCTCGGCCAGCTCGCCCTGTCGGATTTCATCGCGCGCGGCGAGCTCGACCGCCACGTGCGCCGCATGCGCCTGCGCTACCAGCGGCGCCGCGACGCACTGCTGGAAGCCCTCGCGCAGTGGCTGCCCGAGGCGCGCCTCGGCGGCGACGCGGCGGGCCTATACGAGCTCGTGCTGCTGCCCGACGGAGTCGACGAGGCCGCGCTGCTCACCACGGCGGCGGAGCGCGGCGTCGGGATGGAGGGCCTTGCCTGGCACCGCTTTACTCACGGCGGCCCCCCGGGTCTGCTGCTCGGCTACGGCAACCTCTCCGAGCCGGCGATCGAGCAGGGCGTGCGTCTGATCGCGCAATCGTTGGCCGCGCTGGGATAGGCCCTGGCTGGACGCTCACGCACGCGTTTGGATAGACACCCGGTACAGGAGGAGTCGCGATGGCGAGACCGACCAATGCGCCAGGCTGACCCGCTCACGGTCATCCGGTCTCACTGGTCTTTGCAGCCGGCCGTCAAATGGCCCTTTACCGGGTGGCAGGCGATCCATATGGTTAGGCTGATGGCGGCCGGCACAGGACAGCCCTCCGGCGCGGCGACCTCTGGCACGGCGGCGCTGACGCGCGAGGGCCCCTCGATCCTCACCGTCGGGCTGGCTGCCTTCGCGGTCTACCACCTCGCACTGGCGCTTTTCATGGCGATCGCCCCCCACGCCTTCTATGTCGACGTCGGCCCGTTCGGCGTGGCCAACGACCACTACATCCGCGACGTGGCGAGCTACAACGCGGCGCTCGCCTTCGCCTTCGCCATGGCTGTACGTCGCCCCTCCTGGCGCGTTCCGGTGCTGGCACTGACGACCGTTCAGTTCGCGCTGCACAGCGTCAACCACCTGGTTGACATCGGCAAGGCTCACCCCGAGTGGGCCGGATACTTCGATTTCTTCTCGCTGGCCGCCCTGACGGTGCTGCTTGCCTGGCTATGGCGCCAGGCCGTGTTGGAGGGCCACGCGGCGGTACGATCCGGCGCATGAGGGTCTTCGTCGCAGGCGCCACCGGCGTGCTCGGCCGAAGCGTGGTGCCAATGCTCGTGGCGGCGGGCCACGAGGTCACCGGCATGACCCGCTCGCCGGAGAAGGTCGCGGCGCTGAGCGCCGCCGGAGCGGAGCCGGTGGTATGCGATGCGCTCGACGCGCAGGCCCTGAAGGCAGCCGTCGTGGACGCCCGGCCCGAGGCGATCGTCCACCTGCTTACCGCGCTCCCGGCACGCATCGACCCGCGCAAGGTCAAGCGCGACTTCGTCGTCAACGACCGCCTGCGCGGGCGCGGCACGCGCGACCTGCTCGCCGCCGCCCACGCCGCCGGGACGAAGCGGATCGTCGCGCAGAGCATCGCCTTCGCCTATCTGCCCGGCCCGCCCGGCACGCTGCACACCGAGACCGAAGTGCTCTACCTCGACGGACCCAAGTCCTTTCAGCGCACCGTCCAGGCGCTGCACGAGCTGGAGTGCGCGGTGCGCGGCGTGCAGGGAACCGTGCTGCGCTTCGGCTACCTCTATGGCCCGGGCACCTCGATCGCACGCGCCGGCACGGTGGCCGAGGATCTGCACCGCCGGCGCATGCCCGTGGTCGGCCACGGCGAGGGCGTGTGGTCGTTCGTGCATATCGACGACGCCGCCCGGGCGATTGTCCTCGCGTTGGAGCAGAACGACGGCGAGGCGCACATCTACAACGTCACCGACGACGAGCCCGCGCCCGTGCGGGAGTGGCTGCCCGCACTGGCCGAGGCCGTCGGAGCGCCGCGCCCGCTGCGCGTCCCTACCCCGATCGCCCGCGTGATCGCCGGGCCGCTCGGCGTGCTGTTCATGGTCAAGGCGCAGGGCGCCTCCAACGCCAACGTCAAGCAGGACCTCGACTGGGAGCCGCGGCTGGCGAGCTGGCGCGAGGGGTTCCGCACCGCTCTAGGGTGAGCTACTTCCGCACCACAAGCGTGACGCCCACGACCAGCAGCAGCAGCCCAAGCAGACGCCCCGCGCCGATCGACTGGCGCGGGATGCCGAGCAGACCGAAGCGGTCGATTACGACCGACATCGCCAGCTGACCGCCGATCACCGCCGCCGTCAGACCGCTGGCCCCGAGCGTACGCACCGTGAGGATCGCGACCGTAACGTAGGCGGCGCCGAACAGCCCGCCGACGAGCGCCCACCACGGCGCATTGGCGACGTTGCGGATACTGGAGATGCCGTTTTTCGAGACGCTCGTGATGAGCACCAGCGCAAGCGTCCCCACGACGAACGAGATCAGCGCCGCCGGCAGGCTCTCACCCAACGAGCGCGCCAGGCGCGAGTTGACCGGCGCCTGCATGCCGACCAGACACCCGGCGCCGGCCGCCAGCAGGATCGCCAGGCCACGACTCACCAGTTGACCTCTGCCGACGCCGGCCACCGACACAGCGCATGCCCTGCAGCCGCGGACGAAGGCCTCACTGGGCTCACTTCGCTTCCAGCCAGTTGCGCCCCACGCCAACATCCACCGCGAGTGGCGGGTCATACTCCCACACGCCCACCATCTCCCGTTCGATCAGCTCGCGTGCCACCGGCACCTCCTCGGGCGGACCCTCGAACAGCAGCTCGTCGTGGATCGTGAGGATCTGACGCGTCTGCAAGCCGGCGACCTCGAGCGAATGGTGGCAGTGCACCATCGCGAGCTTGATCACGTCCGCGGCGGTGCCCTGGATGACCGTGTTCACCGCGAGGCGCTCGCCGAGCGTGCGCACCTGGTAGTTGCGTGCCCGCAGCTCGGGGATCTGCCGGCGCCGACCCCATAGGGTCTTGACGTGACCCTCCTCCTTGGCCTGGTCGATCGTGTCGAGCATGAACTGCGCCACGCGCGGGAAGCGCGCGAGGTAGGCGTCGATGAACTCCTTGGCCTCCTCGCGCGGGATGTTCAGGCGGTCGGCGAGGCCGAAGTCCGAGAGCCCGTAGACGATGCCGTAGTTGATCATCTTCGACTTCGAGCGCATGCCCGGGTCGATCTGCTCGGGCGCCACTGCGAAGACCTGCGCGGCGGTCGCCGTGTGCACGTCCTCGCCATTGCGGAAGATCTCTTTCAGCACGGGCTCATCGGCTGCGTGCGCGAGCACGCGCAGCTCGATCTGCGAGTAGTCCGCGGAGATCAGCACGTGGCCCTCCTCGGCCTCGAAGCAGCCGCGGATCTCGCGCCCCAGCTCGGTGCGGATCGGGACGTTCTGCATATTCGGGTTGGTGCTCGACAGCCGCCCCGTCTGCGCGACCGCCTGCAGAAAGGTCGTGTGGATGCGCGAGCGCTCGTCCACCTCCTGGGGCAGCACGTCGAGGTAGGTCTTGATCAGCGTCGAGAGCTCGCGCCAGCGCTCGATGCGCGGCACGATCGTGTGCTCATCGCGGATCGCCTGCAACACGCGCGCGTCGGTCGAGTAGCCGGTCTTGCCGCGCCGCTTGCGCGAGAGCCCTAGCTTCTCGAACAGGATCTCCCCCACCTGCGCGGGCGAGGCGATCAGGAACTCCGTCCCGGCGAGCGCGAAGATTTCCTGTTCGAGCTCGAGGATCTCCTCGCGCACGCGCTGGGCAACCTCCTGCAGGCGCGGCACGTTCAGGCGCACCCCGGAGACCTCCATGTCGCGCAGCACCTCCACGAGCGGCAGCTCGATGTCGCGCATCACTCCCTCAAGCTCGCGCTCGGCGATCTGCTCGCGCTGCCACTCGGCCAGCGCGCCCACGAGCAGCGCCTGCGCGGCGACGGGGTCTTCCAGGTCGCTGGAGAGCCCGCGCTCTTCGCACAGCTCCGAGAAGGGGTAGCCGCGGCGCGCGGGCTCCAGCAGGTAGGCGCCGAGCAGCGTGTCGTGCACCAGGCCGGGAGGCACCGTCTGCAGGGCCTTGGCGTCGTGAGCCACCACGGCGCGCTCGCCGCAGGCCTGCACGACCTCCCGCGGACCCGCACAATCGCCGGCGAGGATGTTGCCGTTGAAGGACACGGCGAACCGCCACGAGGGCCCATCGGCAAACAGCGCGCCCTCCGGGACCTCGCTCGGCACGACCGCCAGATACAGCTCCTGTTCCGCCGCCATGGCCTCCTTGCCCGTAGCCCCCTTTGCTGCCCCCTTCGCTGCCACGGTCGCGCCCGCGAACTTCGCGATATCGGTCGGCCTGCCTCGCCTGACGGTTGCCGTCAGCTTCACCTCCGCCGCCGGTACTGGCGCAGCAAGCTCGGGGTCGCCGAGCGCTTCCTCCAGCCGACGCAGCGGGTCGCGCAGCTCGTACTCGCGGAACACCTCCCGCACGCGCGAGCGATCGGGCTCGCGCGCGGCCTCGGCCGTCGGGTCGAAGTCGATCTCGACGTCGCGCTGCACCGTCGCCAACTGCATCGAGACACGCGCGTCCTCGGCGTGGTCGAGCAGGTTCTGCTTGCGCTTGGCGCCGCCGATCTCACGTATGTGCCCGAGCACGCCCTCGAGCGAGCCGAAACGCTGGATCAGGTCGCTCGCGGTCTTGTCGCCGATGCCGGGGACGCCGGGGATGTTGTCGGAGGTGTCGCCCTTCAGTCCATAAAAGTCGGGGATCAACTCGGGCGCGATGCCGTAGCGATCGATCACTGCCTGGCGGTCGTAGATCTTCGTGTCGGTGATACCGCGCGAGGTCGCCATCACCTTCACGAGACCCTCCTCGTCGATCAGCTGGAAGACATCGCGATCGCCCGTCACGATCATCACCGGCACGCTCGCGGCGCGGGCGCGGTCGGCGAGCGTGGCGATCACGTCGTCGGCCTCATACCCCTCGACCTTGATATTGCGATAGCCGAAGGACTCCGTCAGCGGTTCCATCGCCGGCCACTGCTGCTTGAGCAGATCCGGGCGCGAGCGGCGCTGAGCCTTGTACTCGGAGAACAGCTCCGTGCGCCCCGAGGTGCCAGCGTCCCAGGCCACGATGGTGGGACACACGCCGTACTCGGTCACGATCTTCACGAGCATCGAGGCGAACCCGAAGATCGCGTTCGTCGGCACGCCCGTGGAGGTCGCGATCGACTCTGGCAGCGCGTAGTAGGCGCGATACACGAGGCTCGGGCCGTCGATCAGGAAGAGCCGTCGCTCCGCCGTCTGCCCGTTCTTAGCCTCGCTCATCGCCGAGCACTTTAGAGTGCCTCGCCGGATGGGCGCGAGCGCACGGGAAAACGGCGCGTTGGCTTTGTGGCGGGGCGGCGCTGGGTCCGCGACGAGGGCGGGCGGCTAGCTGTTGTGCCCGGTGACGTTCAGAACGGGGTGTAGGTAGGTCCGGGCCTACCGAGAGGCTGTGGGTGTCAAAGCTCACCACCTCAAGGGAGGCCCGGAATGCCGCACCATAGAGCCCGCATGACTCCGCGTGGGCGGGAGATGGTCGTTCGTCGTGTCGTTGATGACGGGATGTCCTTCGCGCAGGCTGGAGCGTGGGGGAACGTGTCGAAGTCCACGGTGTGGGAGTGGGTACGCCGCTGGCGTGCAGCGACCCCTGCTGAGCGTGAGTCGCTGGCGTGCCTGACGGAGCGCTCCAGCCGCCCTCGCCGTTCTCCCTCTCGGTGCCCTGTCGATGAGGAGCAGCGCATCTGTGAGTTGCGGCAGCGGACGGGCTGGAGTCCCAGGACGATCGCGATGCTGATCGGGCGACCCCACTCGACCGTCCACCAGGTCCTGCGACGCGGGGGCTGCTCGCGGCGGGAGCCATCCGAGCGCCCTGGGGTCGTGCGCTACGAGTGGCCGTGCCCCGGGAACCTGCTGCATATGGACGTCAAGAAGCTCGGGAAGTTCACCGAGCCCGGGCACGCGCTGACAGGGGATCGCACCCGGCGCTCCCGCCGCGTCGGCTGGGAGTACGTGCACTCGATCATCGATGACTGTTCACGCCTGGCGTACTCGGAGATCCACAACGACGAGAAAGCCCCGACCGTGACCGCGTTCACCCGCCGCGCACTGGACTGGTTCCTGGAGCACGGGATCGTCACCGAGCGGCTGATGACCGATAACGCGTTCACCTACATCCACAACAAGACGCTACGCGAGCTGCTGCACCGCCGCCAGGTCCGCCATCTGCGCACCCGGCCGTACACGCCCCGCACCAACGGGAAAGTCGAGCGCTACCAGCAGACCCTGCAACGCGAGTGGGCCTACGCCCTGCAATACGCCTCAAGCGACGCGCGCCACGCAGCACTGCCACACTGGGTCCGCCACTACAACGAGCAGCGCACCCACTCAGCGCTCGGCAACCGCCCACCCATCCACCGCGTTCGGGACGTCACCGGGCACAACAGCTAGCGCCCCGCGAGCAATAACATGGCAGCCCCACCCAAGAGGGTGACGCAGCCGGCGCAAGCCGGCGAGTCGGGCCCCTCGACTATCCCAGTCAATTGAGAGCGAGAGACCGTGAGCATCACCCCCAGCGCGCAGTACCGCCTGACGATCCGCGTCCGCATGGACGACACACCCGGCGTCGTCGGCCAGGTGACGACCGCGATCGGCGAGGCCGGCGGAATGGTCGGCGCCGTGGACCTCGTGGAGGCCGACGCCGCCGGCAGCGTGCGCGACATCGTGGTCGATGCAGCCAACCGCGAACACTGGGGTCGCATCCTCGCGGCGATCGAGGCGCTGCAGGGCGTGGAGGTCGTGGACACCACCGACCGCACCTTCATGCTGCACGTGGGCGGCAAGATCGAACAGCACAACAAGCACCCGCTGAAGACGCGCGACGACCTCTCGATGGCCTACACGCCGGGCGTCGCGCGGGTGTGCATCGCGATCCGCGACGACCCCGACAAGGCCTTCCAGTACACGATCAAGCGCAACACCGTCGCCGTCGTCTCCGACGGCACCGCGGTGCTCGGCCTGGGCGACATCGGCCCCGCGGCGGCGATGCCGGTGATGGAGGGCAAGTGCTGCCTGTTCAAGGAGTTCGCGGGCGTCGACGCCTTCCCGATCTGCCTCGATACCAAGGACCCCGAGGAGATCGTGCGCACCGTCGAGCTGATGGCGCCCGGCCTCGGCGGCATCAACCTCGAGGACATCTCCGCGCCGCGCTGCTTTGAGATCGAGGATCGCCTCAAGCAGTCGCTCGACATCCCCGTCTTCCACGACGACCAGCACGGCACCGCGGTGGTCGTGATGGCGGCGCTCTTCAACGCGGTCAAGCTGACCGACCGGCGCATGCGAGGACCTGCACGTGCTCGTGATCGGCCTCGGCGCCGCCGGCGTCGCGGTCACGAAGATCCTGCTCGCCGCCGGCGTGCGCCACATCGTCGGCGCCGACTCGCGCGGCGCGCTGCACGTCAAGCGCGCCGACTACCTCGACGGCACGATGAACCCCATCAAGCGCTGGTTCGCGGAGTCGACCAACCCCGACTGCCGCGACGGCCGGCCCGAGGACGTGATCGACGGCGCCGACCTCCTGATCGGCCTCTCCGGCGCGAAGGCGCTGCCCGCCGAGGCGCTCGCGCGCATGAACGACGACGCGATGGTCTTCGCGATGGCCAACCCCAACCCCGAGGTCAACCCCGAGGAGGCCGCACCCTACGTGCGCATCATGGCCACCGGGCGCTCGGACTACCCCAACCAGATCAACAACGTGCTCTGCTTCCCCGGCATCTTCCGCGGCGCGCTCGACGTGCGCGCGCCCAGCATCACCGAGGAGATGAAGATGGCCGCCGCCCAGGCGATCGCCGACATCGTCCCCGAGGAGGAGCTGCGCGAGGACTACATCATCCCCTCCGTCTTCAACCGCGACGTCGCGCCCGCGGTCGCCGCAGCGGTGGCCGAGGAGGCGCGCGCGAGCGGCACCGCACTCGCCGGCCATGAGGTCGGGTTCGCCCAGGGCGACACCTTCGCCACGCACTCCGGCGGGCAGGCCGCCGCAATGACCCAGACGGGCGAGCACCGAGTACAGACGCCGAGCTGAGACGCCGGGTGCGCCGCCGCACCGGGCGAGCTCGGTGACAGGCGTGGGCTGAGTACGATCGGCGGCACAAGGTGCATATGCCGAGGCTGAGTCCGATGGGCTAGCACAAGGTGCATATGCCAAGCTAGAGACGTGATGTCGTGCGGGTGACGGTGACGGGAGCAACTGGACTGATCGGCTCGTCGCTCCTAAGCGCCCTGAGGTCTCGCGGCGACGAGGTCACAGTCCTCTCGCGCGACCCGCGCGGGCAGGCGCGCAGCTCGACGTGCAGGCCGAGCGCTGGGATTCGACCAGCGAACCGGCGCCCGTGGATGCCCTCGCGGGACGCGACGCCGTCGTGCACCTCGCCGGCGAGCCCGTCGCCCAGCGCTGGAGCCCGGCCGCCAAGCGGGCGATCCGCGAGAGCCGCGTGTCCGGCACGCGCAACCTCGTCGCGGGCCTGCCCGCCACGACCCCGACCGGCGAAGGCTCACCGCGGCAGGCCCGCCCGCGCATCCTCATCAGCTCCTCGGCGATCGGCTACTACGGAGCGCATGGCGAGGAGCCGCTCGACGAGGAGGCCCCGGCGGGGAGCGACTTCCTCGCCCAGGTCTGCGCCGCGTGGGAGGCAGAGGCACAGGCGGCGAGCGAGCTCGGCCTGCGCGTCGTGCAGGTTCGCACCGGCGTCGTACTCGATCGCGCCGGCGGCGCGCTGGCGAAGATGCTCCCGCCCTTCCGCCTCGGCGTCGGCGGACCGGTCGCGGGCGGCCGGCAGTACATGTCCTGGATCCACCGCGAGGATCTCGTGGGCATGATGCTCGCCGCGCTCGCAGACGACAGCTGGTCGGGCCCGATCAACGCGACGGCGCCCGAACCGGTCAGGAACGCGGAGTTCTCCCACGCACTCGGCCGCGCGCTGCACCGCCCCTCGTTGCTGCCGGTGCCGGGGATGGCGCTGCGCCTGCTCTACGGCGAGATGGCCGAGATCGTGACGACCGGCGCGCGCGTCCTGCCGGCCAAGCCGCTGATGCTCGGCTACACCTTCCGCCACCCGCAGCTGGACGAGGCGCTGCGCTCGGCGCTGGCTTGAGGCTGCTTTATCTCAGCCCGGACGGGGCGCCCGCACAGCCGGCCGGCGGCAAGCATCAGCCCTGGGGCGAGGCTTCGAACGCCCTGTAGAAGACGAGCTGCCCGTTCACGATCCGGTCGACGCCATAGCGCGAGAGCGTGGTGTCGCCGCTGGGCTGGATCGAGTAGCGCCCTAGCACCGAGTCGCGATTCCTGGTGGCGAAGAACTGGTCGATCACCGCCTGGCGTTTGTTGCCGTGCCGAGCCGGCCTTGCGAATCGCCTCCAGCACCACGCTCATCGCCTCATACCCATACAGGGCATCGGGCGTCGGCGGTTCGTGGAAGTGCCGGCTGTAGTCCGCGAACAGGCGCTGCGCGGAGGCGGGATACATGCTCGCGGGCAGCAGCGGCGTGCTCAGGTAGGTGCTCTGCGCGGCCTGACCGATCTGGGTGGCGAAGCCCGCGTTGACCATCGTGCTCGGTCCGAGCAGCAGCAGGTGCGGATCGGCGCCGTGCAGCTCCCGCCACAGGGTCACCACCGATGAGGAGGTGCCGCCGCTGAAGAACACCGCCTGCGCGCCGCTCTGGCTCACCTTCTGCACCTCGGCGGCGAATTCGGTGCCGTCGGTGGTGTTCACGCCGTCGTCGCCCAGCACCTTCAGCCCAGCCTTTTCGGCGTCGCCGGCGACGATCTGGGCGAGCGGCACCTGGAATGGGTCTTCGTCGTTCGAGCACATACACCCGCTCGACCTTCAGCGCCTGCATGAGCTGCACCTGCGCGGCCGCCTGCACCGGGTCGGCGGGCATCAGACGCGCGAAGGTGCGCTTGCCGGTGGGGTAAAAACGTTCAGGCTCGTACTGCCCGGCGTCGAGCGAGGAAGTCAGCCCGACATAGGGGCTCGGCGGGACTCACCTGCAGGATGCCCGCGGCGTTGACCAGCGGCAGCGAGACGGCGCTCGCGCCCGAGTTGTAGTCCCCCAGGTAGGCGATCGCGCTGTTGTCCTGTGCCGCCGTCTTGGCGTCGGCGCTCGTGATGCCCGGATCCCACTGGCCGGTCTTCGGGTTCGCGTCGTCCATCGAGTAATAGCTGACCTTGAACTGCCCGATGTGCCCGCCCGCCTCGGCCAGCGCGAGCTTCTCGCCGTTGACGATCTGCGTCGAGGCGGCCGCCGAGGGTCCCTGCAGCGGCAGGCTCGAATAGACCGTCAGCAGGTTGTTGACGTTGCCCAGGGCGCCCGAGACTCCCACGCCTCCGCAGCCGGAGGCGACCGCCGCCGCGCCCGCGGCGAGAGCGGCAAGACACAGGGAGAGCCCGCGAATCAGCAGGCGGCGGGATCGGGGTACTCGGAGACTCGCGGACCCTGAGCGCGTCAGATTCCGGTGCCCGCCCGCGCGCACCGGCGGGTTAGGAGCGGCGGCCGGGGAGATAGCCCGAGACGATCTTCAGGCACGCGCCGACCAGGATGATGGCCCCGGCCAGCATGAACGCGTCAAAGCCCTTCGCGCCCAGCGCCCACAGCACGATCCAGACGACGAGGCCGCTGGTGACAGTGAGAATCAGTCCCATTGGGCGAGCATCTTATAGGGCAAGTCCCTCGGCAAGCGCCGCCACCAGCGCACCCACAGCGCCGGCCGGGTCCTGCGACTCCGCCGCGGCGCGCACGAGTCGCGTGCCGACGATCACCCCGTCCGCGCCCGCGTCGGCCGCCTCGCGCGCCTGCTCGGGCGTGGAGATCCCGAAGCCGAGCGCGACCGGCGCTCGTGTGGCGGCCTTCGCGCCCGTGACGACCTGCGCGAAGCGCTCTGACAGTGCCGCGCGCTCGCCCGTGGTGCCGACGACCGAGACGGTGTAGAGAAAGCCGCGCGCCCGCGCGCCGATCTGTGCCAGGCGCTCGGGCGGCGTCGTGGGCGCAACCAGCGGTACCAGCGCCAGACCCGAGCGTTCGCATGCGGCAAGCGCTTCGTCGATCTCCTCCAGCGGCAAGTCGGGCACGATCAGCCCACACGCTCCGGTCTGTGCCAGGCGCTCCACGAACGCCTCCACGCCGGGCGCGAGCACCATGTTGGCGTAACACATCAGCACGACCGGGACGCTCGGCGAGAGGGCGCGCGCGATCTCCAGCACGCCCGCGACGTTCGCCCCGGCGGCCAGCGCCCGCGTGCCCGCCTCATGGATTACCGGCCCGTCGGCGAGCGGGTCCGAGTAGGGCATCCCCAGCTCGATGATGTCCGCGCCCGCGCTGCACGCAGGCTTCGCCGATGCGCAGCGACTCATCGAGGCTCGGATAGCCGCCCATCATGTAGGGCATCAGGGCGGCGCGCTTGCCGTGCGCGGCAAACGCCTGGGCGATTCGCTCGACGCCGTTCATCGCTCGCCGTTCATCGCTCGCCGATCATCGCTTGACGAGGTTCATCGCTCGACGCCGTCATCGTTCCCCGACGCCGCTCATGTAAGGGCCAGCACCTCGGCCAGGTCCTTGTCGCCGCGCCCGGACAGGCACACGAGGTCGAGGTCGCCCTCGCTCTGCGCGAGCGTCCACGCCAGCGCGTGTGCGCTCTCCAGCGCCGGGATGATGCCCTCAAGGCGCGTCACCTCGCGGAATGCCGCCAGCGCCTCCGCGTCGGTGACCGCCACGTAGCGAGCGCGTCCGGAGTCGCGCAGGAAGGCGTGCTGGGGGCCCGTGCCGGGGTAGTCAAGGCCGGCGGAGACCGAGTGAGCTTCGATGATCTGCCCCTCCTCGTCCTGCATGATCGCCGAGAGCGAGCCGTGCAGCACACCCGCCCGCCCGCCTACCGTCAGCGGCGCGCCGTGGCGAGCCGTATCGATGCCCTCCCCCCCGGCCTCCACGCCGACGAGCTCCACCTGCGGGTCTTCCAGGAAGGCGGTGAAGATGCCGATCGCGTTGGAGCCGCCGCCGACGCACGCCACCACGCGTGTGGGCAGGCGCCCCTCGCGCTCGAGGATCTGCGCGCGCGCCTCGTCGCCGATCACCCGCTGCAGGTCGCGCACCAGCGCCGGGTAGGGCGCCGGGCCGACCGCCGAGCCGATCACGTAATGGGTGTCGGCGACGTTCGTCACCCAGTCGCGGATCGCGGCGGAGGTCGCCTCCTTCAGCGTCTGCGCCCCGGCGCTCACCGGCTCCACGGTCGCGCCCAGCAGCTCCATGCGCTGCACATTGGGGCGCTGGCGGCGCGTGTCCTCGGTGCCCATGTAGATCTTGCACTCCAGTCCCAGCAGCGCGCACACAGTCGCGGTCGCGACGCCGTGCTGGCCGGCGCCGGTCTCGGCGATAATCCGCCGCTTGCCCATGCGCCGCGCCAGCAGCGCCTGGCCGAGCGCATTGTTGAGCTTGTGCGAGCCCGTGTGGTTGAGATCCTCGCGCTTGAGGTACACCGGCCGGCCCAGGCGCTCGGAGAGCCGCCGCGCGCGATACAGCGGCGTCGGGCGCCCACCGAAGTCGCGCAGCAGACCCTCCAGCTCGCCGCGATAGGCGGGGTCCGCGCGCGCCGCCAGCCACTCCCGCTCCAGCTCGGCCAGCGCGGGCATCAGCGTCTCGGGGACGAACTGGCCGCCGTAGCGCCCGAAGCGGTGCTCGATCGTGCTCACGCGGGCGAGACTACCGAGGCGGGCGTGGCCTCCGAGGCGGGTGGGACCTCCGACGCGGGCGGCACCTCCGAGGCAGGCGGCATCTCCAACGCGGGCGAGGCTTCCGCCAGCGGACGCACCTGCGCGAAGAAAGCCCTCAGCTTCTCCGGATCCTTGCGCCCCGGCGCCGCCTCGGTGCCGCTGGCGGTGTCGACCGCGAAGGGCCGCACCGTCGCGATCGCCTCCGCGACGTTCCCCGGACCCAGGCCGCCGCTGAGGATCAGCGGCACCTTCGAGCGCCGCTGGGCGAGCAGGCCCCACTCGAAGGTCTTGCCCGTGCCGCCACGCAGTGCAGGAGCATACGCGTCGAGCAGGTGATAGTCGGTGTGGAAGCGCTCCACATCCCTGATGTCCCACTCACCGGCCACCTGCACTGCCTTTATGACCTTCGCGCCAGTCCGCCGCCCGACCTCCTCGCAGAACGCCGGTCCCTCGTCGCCGTGCAGCTGGATCATGCTCAGGCCGACTTCTTCGCCGGTGCGCTCGACCTCCTCCAGCGTGGCATTGACGAATACCCCGCACAGCTCCACGCGACGGCGCAGCGTCGCGGCTATACGCTGAGCCTCCTCCAGCGAGCAGCGGCGCGGGCTTGGCTCGTAGAAGACCATGCCCACCGCCCAGGCGCCCAGCTCGACGGCCAGCTCGGCGTCCTGTAGGCGGGTGATACCGCAGATCTTCACGTTCGGGACCACGGCCCTCACGTTAGACCCTCGGCCCTATTCAGGCGTGTTCGGGTTGGAGACCTTGTTGGGGCGTTCGGCGAGCTTGACCGTGACGGTCTTGTGTTCGTACTTGCCGTTGCCCTTCGCGCGCATCAGTTCGACCGACACCGTATCGCCCGGTTTCTTCGCGGAGATGTCGCCGCCGAGGTCTTCGGAGCTGTTGACCGCTTTACCGTCGACGCCCAC
This sequence comes from uncultured Solirubrobacterales bacterium, assembly GCA_963723045.1. Classification (GTDB taxonomy): domain Bacteria; phylum Actinomycetota; class Thermoleophilia; order Solirubrobacterales; family Solirubrobacteraceae; genus Palsa-744. Next base: position 601,896 of record CAVROU010000002.1, read on the forward strand.
GATGATGTCCCCACCGACCGCGACCTGGCCGCCGGCGACCTGGCCGCTGATGCTGCCGCCGCGGATGCCCGCCTTCGCGGCCGGGGTGCCGGGCTGAACGCTCTGCACGAGCGCGCCGCTCTTGACCGGCAGGTTCAGCGCCACGAGGGAGTCGTCGACCGTCAGCGAGGTCAGCCCGAGGTAGGCGCCGCGCACGGTGCCGCCCTTCTCCAGCTGGGGCAGCTCGGACTTGGCGGTGTTGATCGGGACGGCAAAGCCGATGCCCACACTGCCGCCGCCGCTGCCGCCGGTCTCGATCTGGGAGTTGATGCCGATCACCTGCCCCTGCGCGTTGAGCAGCGGACCGCCGGAGTTGCCCGGGTTGATCGGTGCGTCGGTCTGCAGGACGTTCGTGATCGTGAAGCCGTTGGGCGCGGTGATCTTGCGCTGCAGCGCGGAGACGACACCGGTCGTGAGCGTGCGATCCAAGCCGAAGGGATTGCCGATCGCCAGCACCGGGTCGCCGACCTGCGCGGCGCTCGAGTTGCCGAGCGTGAGCGGGTGCAGCGTCAGACCGTCGGTCGGGATCCGCAGCACCGCCAGGTCGTTGGAGGGGTCCTTGCCGACCACCTGCGCGTTGACCGTTTTGCCTTCTTCGAGGCTCACGGTGACCTTGACGGCGTTCTCGACCACATGCCAGTTCGTGAGGATCGTGCCGTTTTCGCTGATCACGATGCCCGAACCGGTCGCCGTGCCCTGCTGCTGCTGGGATTCGCCGCCCCCACCGAACAGGCCGAAGGGCGATTCGGTCTGCTTGACGATCGTCGAGGTCACGAACACCACTCCGGGCGCGTCACGCACGTAGATGTCGTGCGGCGTGAGCCCCTTGCTTTCCGAGGAGGCGTTGGAGGGCGCCAGCGGCGTCGCCGCGGCCTGGACGGTGGTCACCGACTTGGAGGAGCCAAGGCCGCCGGCGATCGCGATCACGACCGCGACGAGAGCCCCGCCCACAAGGGCCGAGACGAAGGGGATGGCGAACGTGCGGTTCATGATCGAAAGCATGCCCGACCGCTATGAAGGCGATCTAAAGGCTGTCATCGGAGTCGCTAAAAGGTTCTCAGCGGCCGCTAAAGGTACACAGCTCGCGCAGCGCCTGCTCTGGATCCTCGGCCCGCATCAGCGACTCCCCCACGAGCACCGCCTGCACATCCTGCTCTTCCAGGACGCGTAGCTGCTCGGAGCTCCCGATCCCCGACTCCGAGACAACCGCCGTGCCCACCGGAATGTCGGCCAGCAGGCGCGAAGTGCGCTGCACGTCCACGCTGAAGTCGCGCAGGTCGCGGTTGTTGATCCCGATCAGGTCCGCCCTGACGTCGAGCGCCGCTTGCAGCTCCGTGGAGTCATGCACCTCGACCAGCACATCCAGCCCGAGCCCGCGGGCCTCCTCATACAAGCCAGACAGCCTCGGCGGCGGGAGCGCGGCGACGATCAGTAGCACCGCGTCGGCGCCCGCTGCACGAGCCTCGTGCAGCTGGTAGGGGTCGACGATGAAGTCCTTGCGCAGCACCGGCAGCGCGCTCGCCGCGCGCGCCGCGCGTAGGTCCTCCAGCGAGCCCCCGAAGTGGGGCCCCTCGGTGAGGATCGACAGCGCGGCGGCGCCGCCGCGCTCGTACGCGCCGACCATCTCGGCGACATCGGGCTGCTCGCGCAGGCGCCCCGCGGAGGGCGAGCGGCGCTTGAACTCAGCGATCACAGCGATGCCAGAGCCGCACAGCGCCTCGCGGAAGCCGCGAGTGCGCGGAGCTGCGGCGGGGCACTCTCGACTGAGACAGCTCCGGACAGATCGGCGTCGGGAGACGCTCCGGCTGCGGAGAGGCCTTCGTTGAGGATCTCGACCGGTAGTTCGCGCTTGCGCCGCTCGACTTCGCCGCGCGTGCTGGCCAGGATCTCGTCAAGAACGGTGGCGCTCACCTGACGGCACCCCGGCAGATTCGAGGATGCTCAGCACTCATGACGGTGCCCCCGCCGGCGCGTGTCTCTGACTCGCGGCGACATACCCCTCCAGCGCACGCGCCGCGGCGCCCTCGGCGAGCGCGGCCCGCGCAGCTTCCACGCCCTCAGCGATCGAGTCGGCGCGCCCGCCGACATAGATAGCCGCACCGGCGTTGATGAGTCGCAAGATCGGCGCGCGGAGCCCGCCTCGCCCGCGAGGATCGCGCGCGTCACCTCTGCGTTCTGTGCGGGCGTGCCGCCCTCGTAGTCGCGCGGCGCCAGCTCGATTCCCACGTCGCCGGGGACTATCGTGTATGCGCGCAGCTCGCCGTCGCGGACCTCGATCACGCGCGTCGCGGCGGAGGTGGAGATCTCATCGAGACCGTCCTCGCTGGAGACGACCAGCGCCGCTCCACGCCCAGCAGCGCGAGCGCACCGGCGACCCTCTCCTGGAAGGCGGGATCGGCCACGCCGATCAGCTGCCGCTTCGCGCCCGCCGGGTTGGTGAGCGGGCCGAGCAGGTTGAAGACGGTGCGCACCGCAAGCTCGTGCCGCACGGGCACCACGAAGCGCGTCGCGGCATGGTGGGCGGGCGCGAACATGAAGCCGAAGCCCGCCTCTTCGATGCACGCCGCCACCCCCGCCGGGTCGAGGTCGATGCGCGCGCCCAGCGCCTCGAGCACGTCCGCCGAGCCCGAGGAGGTGGTCGCCGAGCGGTTGCCGTGCTTGGCGACCGCGCAGCCCGCGCCGGCCGCGATCAGCGCGGCGGTCGTGGACACGTTGAACGTGCGACGCCCGCCACCCGTGCCCGAGGTGTCGAGCAGGTCGGCCCGCTCAGTGGGCACCGTCGTCGCGAGCGCGCGCATCGTGCGCGCGAGGCCGGCCAGCTCCTCGACGGTCTCGCCCTTGGTGCGCAGCGCGATCAGAAAGCCCGCGATCTGCGTCTCGGAGACCTGGCCGCCCATGATCTCGGCCAGCACCTCTGCGGCCTCGTCGGCGCTCAGGTCGCGGCGTGAGGCGAGCGCGTCGATCGCGCGGGTGAGGACTTCGTTGGGCATCAGATAGTCACGCGAGGAAGTTCGCGAGCAGCGCCTTGCCCTCGTCGGTGAGCACGGACTCGGGGTGAAACTGCACGCCCTCAGCCGGCAGCTCGCGGTGGCGCAGCGCCATCAGTACGCCGCCGCCGCGCGCGGAGGACTCCAGGCACGCGGGAAGGTCGTCCGCGACCACGAGCGAGTGGTAGCGCCCCACAGTCAGCGGCGTGGAGAGCCCCTCGAAGATCGTGCGCCCGTCGTGCTCGATCGTCGTGGCCTTGCCGTGCACGGGCGGGTGCAGCGTCACGCGCCCGCCGAACGCCTGCGCCATCGCCTGGTGGCCGAGGCACACGCCGAGCGTCGGCACGCCCGCTTCGGGCATCCGTCGTACGACCTCCAGGGAGATGCCCGCCTCGTTGGGCGTGCACGGGCCGGGCGAGACCACGCAGCGCTCATACCCGCCGGCCAGGAGCTCATCCACGGTGGCGCGGTCGTTGCGCACCGTCTCCACCTCCGCCCCCAGCTCGCCGAGGTACTGCACGAGGTTGTAGGTGAAGGAGTCGTAGTTGTCGACCACCAATACACGCACGCGCCTATCCCCAGTCCTCCTGCTGGCACGCCAGCTCGATCGCGCGCATCGCGGCGGTGGACTTGGCGACCGACTCCTCGTACTCGTACGCGGGCTTGGCATCCGCGACGGTGCCCCCGCCGGCCTGCACATGCGCGACGCCGTCCTTGACGACAACGGTGCGGATGTGGATCGCAGTGTCGAGGTCGCCGCTGTAGGAGAGATAGCCGATCGCACCGCCATAGCCGCCGCGCTTGACGGGCTCGAGCTCGTCGATGATCTGCATCGCGCGCACCTTCGGCGCGCCCGAGAGCGTCCCCGCGGGCAGCACCGAACGCAGCGCGTCCATCGCCCCCACGTCCTCGCGCAGGGTGCCCGAGACGGAGGAGACGATGTGCATCACGTGGCTGTATGACTCGATCTCCATCAGCTCGTCCACGGTCACCGAGCCGTACTCGCACACGCGGCCGAGATCGTTGCGCCCGAGGTCCACGAGCATCACGTGCTCCGCGCGCTCCTTCTCGTCGGCCAGCAACTCACCCGCGATCCGTCGGTCCTCCTCGGGCGTCGCGCCGCGCGGGCGTGTGCCGGCGATCGGGCGCGTCGAGACGTGGCTGCCCGTCACCGTCAGCAGCGGCTCCGGCGAGGCGCCGGCCACCTGGAAGTCACCGAAGTCCAGGAAGTACATGTACGGAGAGGGGTTCACCGCGCGCAGGCCACGGTAGATCGAGAAGGCCTCCACGGGCACCGGCGCGGACCAGCGCTGCGAGGGCACCACCTGGAAGGCGTCGCCCGCAAAGATGTACTCCACGATGCGCTCCACCATGCCTTCGAAGTCCGCGCGCGACATGTTCGACTCAAAGCGCGGCGCCTCGCGCGGCAGCTCGGCGCGCGCGGCGGGCGGCACGGGACCGGCGAGGCGCGCCTTGACATCGGCGATCGCTCTGCCTAGCGGCAGCGTGGGCTCGCTCTACGTCGGGCTCGGCCTCGAGATCCGCATTGGCGACGATCGTCACCGTGTGCTTGAGGTGGTCGAAGACCACCAGCACGTCGGAGAGCATCAGCGCCATGTCGGGCAGGCCCAGAGGATCAGGATTGGCGGGCGCCAGCGGCTCCACGGTGCGCACGAGGTCATAGCCGAAGAAGCCGACCGCGCCACCGAGGAACGGGATCTCGGCCGCAGCCGCGGCTCCGGACCCTGCGCCGCCGGCCGCATCCAGCGGCGCCTGGCGAAAGCGGCGCACCTGCGCGGCCGCCAGCTCATAGGGGTCCCCTTCGTCCCCCAGCGACCAGCGCAGCATCGAGCGCGGCTGAAAGCCGATGAACGAGAAGCGCCCCATGCGCTGCCCCTGCTCGGCGGACTCCAACAGGAAGCACGGCTCGCCGGGCGCGAGCTCGCGCAGCTTCAGAAACGCCGACACGGGCGTCTCGCAGTCGGCGATGAAGCTCTCGCAGACCGGGATCAGATTGTCGGAGCCGGCAGACCGGCTCTGCTCGCCCACGGGCCTATCTGCGACGGGCATCGAGCACCCGCTCGGCGTCGGCGAGCGTGCGCCCGCGGCTGTGCAGCAGCACGAGCAGGTGGTAGAGCACGTCGGCCGCCTCTTCGTCCACGCGCGCGTCGGACTCCTCCCGTGCCGCGCGCGCGACCTCCTCGGCCTCCTCCATCACCTTTGCACCGATCAACGGCGGGTCCTCGAGCAGCGCGACGGTGTAGGAGCCCGCCGGGCGCTCGGCCGCGCGCCGATGCAGCGTGCGCTCCAGAGAAGGCAGCACCTCGTGCGGTGCCGCCGGCTCGAGCTCGCCGCGGTGAAAGCAGGTGCGCTCGCCCGTGTGGCACGCTGGGCCCGAGGGCACCACCAGCGCGAGCACCGTGTCTCCGTCGCAGTCGACACGCAGCGCCTTCACGGCCTGGGTGTTGCCCGACGTCGCGCCCTTGTGCCACAGCTCCCCGCGCGAGCGGCTCCACAGGTGCAGCTCGCCCGTGGCGCGCGTGCGCGCTAGCGCCTCCGCGTTCATATACGCCATCGTCAGCACCTCGCCGCTGTGCCAGTCCTGCACCACGCAGGGCACCAGCCCGCGCTCGTCGTAGGCGAGCGGCACGTCGAACCCCTCACTGACAGATGTGCTCATTCGGGCAATTGTAGGTGTAGGAGGCCCTGGCGCGAAGACGTCATGCTGTCGCCATGACATCGCTGCTGGATCGCAGACTGATCGTCGTGAGCGGCAAGGGAGGCGTGGGCAAGACCACCATCGCCGCCGCCCTGGGGCTCGCGGCGGCGCGGGAGGGTCGCCGCACGATCGTCGTCGAGGTCGGCGAGCGCCTGCAGCTCCCCGTCCTTCTAGGTGAAGGGCCGTCTGAGAATGGAAACGAGGTGCAACTGGCCGAGCGGCTATCGAGCATCTCGATCGATCCCGATCGCGTGCTCGCCGACTGGCTGCGCGCGCTCGGGGGGCGCGTGTCGGCACGCGTCCTCACCTCCAGTTCGACCTTTCAGTACTTCGTCGCGGCCGCACCGGGGGCCAGGGAGATACTGAGCATGGTCAAGGTCTTTGAATTGACCGAGGAGCGAGACGCTGGCCGCGGACGGCGACGGGGCCGCACAGGACCCGACCTTGTGATCCTCGACGCGCCCGCGACCGGCCACGCGCTCGCCATGCTCGGCTCGCCACGCACGTTCGCCGCGCTCGCGCGTGTGGGGCCGATCGCCAGCCAGTCGCGCAACGTCCAGGAGCTGCTCGAAGACCCGGCGCGTACGGGGTACATGGCGGTTGCGCAGGGCACAGAGATGGCTGTCTCGGAGACCCTCCAGCTGCGCGAGGGCCTGCGCGAGCAGCTCGGCCGCGAGCTCGACGCGGTGGTGGTCAACGCCACCCTGCCGCGGCGCTTCGACGAGCGCGAGCTGCAGCGCCTCGCCGAGGTCGACTCGCCCGATGCGGTCGTTCGCTCGGCGCGCCTCGCGGCACGCGCCGTGCACGAGCGGGGACGCTCGCAGCACAATCAGATCGCCCGCCTGCGCCGCCGGGAGCTGCGTGTGCTGCGTGTCCCGTTCATGTTTCAGGCAGAACTCGACCGGGCGAGCATCGAGCGCATCGCCCAGCGTCTGCACCGGGCGCTCTGACCCGGCATCTGTACGGAGCGTCTTGGCTCAGCAGCAGCACGCGCTTTGACCCGCACAGCGCGCGCTTTGACTCGCCATCTACGCTGGCCGGCCCTGGGCTACGGCGCCTGCACGAGGGCCGTGATTCGCTCGGCCGTCGCCTCCACCAGAGGACCCACGCGTGCCACGAGTTCCTTACGCGTGTACGCCGCGACGGGTGCCGCCACGGCGATCGCGGCCACCGCATGGCCCTGTTCGTCAAGCAGCGGCGCGGCGATCGAACGCAGCCCCGGCGCTTGCTCCTCGTCGCTCACCGCGACGCCGGCCTTGCGCACTCGCGCGAGCTCTGCGCGCAGCTCCTTCTTGCTGGTGATCGAATTGGGACCCTGACGGGAGAGTTCGAGCTCGCCCATCAGCACCTGCAGTCGCGACTCGGGCAGATACGCGAGCAGCACCTTGCCCATCGCGGTGCAGTGGACCGGCTGGCGCGCGGCCAGCCCGAGGTGCGGATCGACCGCGTGCTGGCCATATCTCCAGCCGGGCAACCATTCGATGTATCTGATCTGTACGCCGTCGAGGATCGTCATCGAGACCGTGCGTCCCGTCTTGGCGCGCAGCTCTCGCAGCGACTCGCGCGCGAGGAGACGCAACGCCATCGAGTCCATCAAGGCCAACCCCAGATCTGCCACGCGTGGGGCGAGCCTGTATTGGCGGGCGTGATCCTGTTCGAGATAGCCCAGCGCAACCAGCGTCGCGGCATAGCGGTGAGTCGTGGAGCGAGTCAGGTCCAGGCGGTCCGCCAGCGCGGCGATACCCATCTGGGGACGCTCGGCGCTGAAGCAGCCGAGGATCGCCAGGCCGGCCACCAGCGACGAGGAGAAACGCGCCGCCTCGCCGAGCTCGGACACTGCACGCGAAGCCGGGGTTCCGTGCTCTGCACCACCCCTTGACGCACGGGACTGCTTTGCCTGGACCATGTCTGCTGATTACAGGACTGTGCCCTGTTTGGCAAGCCACGCCAACACGTCGATGGCATTGCGCCGTGGGATCGGCACGGGGTGGAACACGGTATCGATCACCCCTTCGTGCGCGATGAACGTCAGCCGGCTGTACACACGCTCTCCACCCGCCGTGAGCGTGGTGGGCAGGTCGATCGCCTCCGCCAACTCCATCGCAAAGTCGCTCAGCAGCGGGAAGGCAAGGCGTTCGCGCCGCGCGAACAGCCCTTGCGCGCGCGGCTCGCAGCCGCTTATCCCAACGACCTGGAACCGACGCGCCGCAAAGCGCGGGGCGTGCTCGCGAAAGACTCGGCTCTGCACCGTGCATCCGCTGGCAAGCAGCCCATCGGGATCCTCCGGAACCTCGTACATCGTCTCTGTCCCCGGGTGCACATACACCACCACCGGCTGCGTGGTCAGCATCGCCAGATTGAGCTCCCCACCCGTCGTGGAGGGAAGCCGCAGCGAGGGCAGCGGCAGGCCGATCAGCGAGTGGACGCGCTCGCTCTCGCCGAGTGCCCACGTCGCCTCCTCCTCGATTCGCGGCGCACGGGTCAGCATTGCCGGCCTCGTGCGGTTCCCCGGCATCGTGCGGCTCCCCGACCTCGTGCCGCATCCCTGCCTCGTGCAGCATGCCGGCGCGGCGTAACACGGGCCGGGCGCGTGCGCCCGGCCCGTGGTGGAGCGCCTCGTAGCAGCAGGACTCCGGGCTTGCCATCCCTGACAGGGCCGCACGCGCAGTGCCCCTCCTCCCCGCGTTCGACAGCCTCAACCCGACTGGTGTGTTCGTCCCGCATTGCCATACGCTCCATCATGGCCAAAGGTCCGGTCGCACTCAATACACAGGTGAAAAATTCGTTCAGGGGCTCTTCGGTCGCATACCTGGACGATCCCGCGCCTCAGAAGGCTCTCAGGCCGACTGCTGGCCATAGGCGATGCGCCACAGCCGCAGCACCGGCACCAGCAGTCTGGTGAGCGGACCACCGGCGCGCAGCAGCCTTGCGGTCATAGCGCATCTGCCGGGGTCGCGTATGCCGTCCTTGGACAGGTACATGGCCATCATGCAGGCGACGATCACCGAATGACGGTGGCCGTTGCGCAGGGTCCGCGCCCGGTGGTTGGACTCACGCAGGAACTGCGCCACCCGCTGTGCTGCGATTTCCTGCGTCGGATAGTGCGCGATATAGCTGTGCGTGCCGCTCGCCAAGTCTTCGCGCAGATCGCCGAAGCTGTCGAGCATCGTGCCCGCGAGCGATATCCATCGATACGAGGCGTAGGTCTGGCTCCCGTCGCGCTCCCCGACCGCGGGCTCGGAGGCCAGGGCCAGCAGCGCGTGTACGCCCAGCCAGCCGCTCGCCGCACCGGCAAGCTCGAACCAGCTCAGTCCGTCCTCCTCCGGGAATTCTTTTCCTGCCCACCGTCTGAGTGCCACGTCGCGCCGATGCGGGTCGGCGTAATGGTTGATGCCCTGCACCTGAGCCTGGTGGGCGACGCGAATCGCCAGCGGCCCCACGTGCCCGTACGAGGGCAGCGAGGCGACCTGCTCGCGACTGGCGCAGAGCAGTGCATGCAGATAGCCGTTGTCGTTCAGACGACCGCGATAGTAGTCGCGAACAGGGCGGGCGAAGTCGAGCGCGGCAACCGTCGCGCCGTGCAGCTCGCGACCGTTCAGGACATCCGCAAACGCGGGGTGCTCGTCGAGGTCGTCGAGCAGATCGGCCATCAGCTCGTAACTCAGCAGCAGGCGGAGCAGACGTGGATCGCGACGCGGCGCAAGGATCGAGAACAGCGCCGATCCGTCGCTGTTGGCGCGCTTGTCCCCGAGAACCCCGATTGCGGCGATGCGAAGCTGCGCATCGGGGATGCTGGCCGCCCGTACCTGCCAGCCGCGAAGCTCACGCGCCACGAACGGCAGGGCCCAGAGCAGCTCGTGCGCGACGGCCCCCACAAGCGCCCTGGCCTGCCCCAAGCAGTGGGAGACCGACTCATACATTCGTCCAAAAAGCGCCACGATATTTTAGACGCTAGCCAGTCGATCGGTCGGTTCCAGTCGGATGATGTGGACCGAGGGACGGCCATTTCGAACAGGCGCAATGCAGCCCGAATATCAGAGCGCGGGACGCGCCCTGTGCACGCCCGCAACCATTCCGGCAGTCGCAATGACACCCGAATATCAGAAGATCGAACAGACCGGGGGCGTATCGCACCCGGAACCATTGCGAAGACCTCTCAGTCCTGGAGACTGAGCGCAGGCCTTACGCGAACGGCGAGATAGCCGGGGAGGGCGATGATCGAGACCGCGACCGCCGTAACCAGCATCAGGCTGCCCAGTGCCACCAGGCCTCCGACGGAGAAGACGACGGGGAACCCGGTCACCCGCGCCAGCGCATGACTGAGCAGGAGCTGTCCGTAGATCCCGAACACCGCGCCGATCGAACAGCCCGCGGATAGGAGAACAGCGCTCTCACACAACAGCCCCCGCCACAGCACGCCCCTGCCGAACCCGTCCACCTTCATGTCGGCAAGCTGGGGTCGGCGCTGCCAAATCATCGCTCCCATCGCCGCGCTCATCGCCAGCACCGCCGCGATCAGCACCAGCGTCCTGATCTCGGTCAGTCGCGAAAGCGACTGGCGTGTGGTGGCGTAGTGACGGCGCTCGCGCTGGATGAAGGTTTCGACCGCCAACCCCGAGCGCGGTCCGAGCGCCCGTTCGATCTCGCCGCGGCCCAGAGCCGGTGAGACGCCCGCCGTGAGGGTGACGTGATAGGCGCTTGGATCGCCGCTGCCCCAGGCGCGCGCGTAGTCGTCGGCGTTGAGGACGATCGCCCCCGGAGGCCAGCCCAGATTCGTGCTCACCGCGGCAAGCCGGAACGTCGTCGGACGGGGCGAGGGCAGCGTGAAGGTCTGACCTATCCGCAGGTGGTGTTCATCCGCGAGGCTCTGCGAGAGAATCGCCCAGCCGCCGGCGCGCAGGCGGGCAGTCGCCCGGCCGAGCCCACCACTCAGCAGCTGACTTGGCGGCACAGGCCGCGGCGCGACGCGCGGCGGTGCGAGCACCCACACACGACGTGGCCCGTAATCCATGAACCCGCCGCGATACAGGCGAACTGCGGCAACGCCGGGTAGTCGCCGCAGCCTCGCCGAGTCGAGGTCATGAAACGGCACCGTCGCGAACGTATTGGAAGCACCCGCCGGCGTGACCCAGATTTCGGCGAACGAATCGATGTCGTGTGCGGAGGCATCCAGCCCCTTCTGCAGGTTGCCGCGTGCTCCCTCGATCGCGACGCTTCCGAATACGGCTATCGCTCCGGTCGCCGCGATCGCCAACGCGCGCGGGCGGTTGACCCGCGAGCGCAGCTCGATCACCGCGAGATATGGTGCCACCCCTCTGACGTTTCGCTGCAGGCGGTCGAAGAGGGTGACGACCCCCCCGACGAGCGCAGGCAGGAACAGCAGCAGCGAGATCACAAGGCTCACGATCCCGAAGATCGCCGCCCCCGGGATGAATACGAGGACGAACGTCGTGAAGGCCAGACAGAACCAGGCCGCCGCCGCCCGCGCGTAGGCTCGTCCACCCCGCAGCAGCTCCGGCAGCGGCGCCAACGACAGACGCGAGAAGACGTCAGCGCGCAACGGCGCCAGCACCCCGAAGCAGGCCGCCAGCATGCCCCCGCCGACCGCCACGAACACACACCACCATGTGACGATTCGCTGCGAGCCGATCGGGAAGGCGTAGGCGAGATAGCCCGGATTGGTGTTGAAGACGGCCAGCGAAAGTAGATCGCCGATCACCAGCCCCAACAGCGATGCGACGCTGCCGAGCAGGACCGCGTCGAGCAGCAGCACCTCGACGTATCGCCCGCCGCGAATAACCATCCAGACGCAGGTCTTCGACCAGGCTACGGCGCTGGGGAATCGTGAGCAGGATCGCGTTGAACGCAAACAGAAACCCCACCAGCGCGCTGATCGCCGAGAACAGAAGCGCGGACTGATTGGCCGGACGCGCGGCCAGAGCGAACAGCTGTCGCGGCGAAGTCCGCCGGCTGGACGTTGAGGTGTTCGGCTTCGGCGAGCCGACCGAGGCCTTCGCGCACTTCGCGATCGTGTCCGGGAATGGACCGCACGAAGATGCTCGTCACGTGCCCCGGCATGCCCGTAAGCCGCTGCGCGTAGGCGAGCGGAGCGATTGCCACGGGGCTGCCGATCAGCGGGCCGATGTCGCTCGCCAACAGCTCCGCTCCCAGAAAACCGTTCACCTCACGCGCCCCGATCTGCATCGTGACCGGCTGCAGCGACAACAGCCCGAGCGACTGCGCGAGTGGCGCGGGAAGCGCCAACGCCTGCTGGCGGATCAGCTGAGCGGCGGTGAAATGGCGCAGCAGCGCTCCGCCCAGGCGCGCAAAGCGCGGGTCGGCGCCGATCAGATCTACCGCGCGCTGGCCATTCGGGCCGATCACGTTCGCGTGCACATCGAGCACCGGCTCGGCGGCCCGCACGCCCGGCAGACTCTGCACCTTCGCCAGCAGTCGCTGATCGAACCTCGCCGGTCCGCGCGCAGCAAGCTGGTAGCGCATGTCGCCAACGATCCCGTTCGTCAACTGACGGACCGAGCCGTTGAGGCTCGTGCTGGCCACCTGCGACGCGAACAGCAGCGCCACGCCCACAGCGATCCCGAGAATCGCGAACAGCTCCTGCACGAGCCTCGTGCGCAGCCGTACTCGGTAGAGCAGGAATACGCTCGAAAGCCTCATCGCGTCAACCGACCCGATCGGGGTCCGCTACGGCCTCATCCACATTGGGCGAAGCAGCACTGAAGATATGAGCTCTCATCCCACATCGGCCGAAGCCAACAGCGGATCGGGCTCGTAGTCCACGAGCTTCCCGTCGCGCAGCGTGTGTACGCGGTCGGCGTAGGCCGCCGCCTGCGGGTCATGGGTGACGAGCACGACCGCCAGCTCGCGCTCGCGGCAGACGCCGGTCAACAGGTCGAGCACCTCACGTCCGCGGCGGCTGTCGAGGCTGCCCGTCGGCTCATCCGCGAGCAGCAACTTCGGATCGGTCGACAGCGCGCGGGCGATCATCACGCGCTGGCGCTCGCCCATCGAGAGCTGCTCGGGACGGTTGCGCAGGCGCTGCTCGAGCCCCAGTCGGTCCATCAGAGGGGTCACGCGTGCGCGCGCCTCGCGCGCACGCACGTCCATCCCCAGCAGCTTCAGCGCTGCATTGTCGAGCGCGCTGACGCCGGGGATCAGGTTGAGCGTCTGGCGCACGAATCCCATTTCGCTCAGGCGGTAGCGGGAGGCATCCTGTTCGGAGAGCGCCGAGATCTCGCGCCCGTCCAGCTTCACCGAACCTGCTTCGGGGCGCAGCAGGGCCGCCATCAGCATCAGCAGCGTCGTCTTGCCCGAGCCGCTGGGTCCGTACAGTGCGATCAACTCGCCCCGCTTGACCGTCAGCGAGACGCCGTCAACCGCGCGCACCGGCTCGGACTCGCCGAGGCGGTAGTGCTTGACGACCTCGCTCAGCTCTAGCACTCTATGCCGACTGCTCGCGACCACGCAAATGGATCACCTTGCCCTCGTCCTCGGCCGGCGGCGGTTCGGAGTCTTCGCTCGGCGGCCTCGACAGGCGCCCACCGCTGAGCGAGGCGATGTGGTGCGCGCGCATCACGCCGGGCATGTCGGGCACCGTCATCAGCACCGCGATGCCTTCCTCATCGGCCAACGAGCGCAGCAGCTGGGTGACGTCTTCGCGCTCCAGCACATCGAGGTTGGCCGTCGGGTCGTCCACCAGCAGCAGCTTCGGCGCGCGCACGATCCCGTGCGCGATCGCCACCAGCGAGCGCTCGCCGTCGGAAAGACTGCCCCAGTGCTGGCCGGCGCATTCGGACATTCCCACGCGCTCCAGTGCCTCCGCGGCCAGTGCATAGGCGCGGCGCCGGCCGCGCTCGGCGAGCCGTGGCAGCGCCACGTAGTCGACGATCCGCAGGTCGCTCTTGGGTCCGGCACGCCTCACCCAGCCGATCTTCTCCAGCATCAGCCGCGTGTGGTCGGACTCCCGCAGCGTCGCCAGATCGACGCCCTCGAAGCGCACCATGCCCTGGTCGGGTGCCTCAAGACGCGCGGCGATCTTCAACAGCGTCGTCTTGCCGGCGCCGCGTTTGCCCCACACCGCGACGAGCTGACCGGCAAGGAGGTCGAGGGACACATCCTTGAGCACTCGCAGCCGGTGCTCGCCCCGCAGGTAGCTCTTGCCGACCGCCTCCAACGACAGCAGCGGGGGCACTTCTACGCTATCCGTCTGCGCCTGCCGGCGCCCTCGAACTCTCCATCCATGGGTTTCCTCGACTGACGCCTACCGGCGCCCTTGGACTGGGAAAACGAGGGGCCCGGCTCGCCGGCCTGGCGGCCGGCTGCGCCACCCTCGGACTGGGAAAACGAGGGGCCCGGCTCGCCGGCCTGGCGGCCGGCTGCGCCACCCTCGAATGCGGCGCCCATGTGCTCCAGCGACTCACGCACGCCCTGTAGCCAGCTCAGGCGCGCCTCCCAGAAGGCCAGCTCGGCATCCCGCACGAGCGTCATCACCAGACCCGACCAGCGGTGGGGGTCGGGGGGTCGCAGCTTTTCGAAGGACGCCTTCAGCTCCTGCACGCGTGCCAGGCACATGAGCTCCTGCCCGTACACCAGCTCGATCATGCGCGGCAGGTTCTGCGGCTGGCAGAGCGCCACCTTCATGTGCAGCTCGTCGCGCAGCGGCGGCGCCGAAGAGGAGGCGAATAGCCACTGCTCGAAGTGGCGCACTCCCTCCTCGGTCGCCTCGTAGGCGACCTCGTCCTCGCCGGTGCGCACGAGCCCCTCGCGCTCCAGACGGTTGAGCGCCGAGTACACGTTCGAGTCCACGAACTCGGCCGAGCTCAAACGCTGACGCAGTTTGGCGGTCAGCCTGTGCGGCGGGCTGGGCTCCTCGATGACCAATCCCAGTACAGCGATCTTCGCTGACATATTTGCGAGCACTCCTTGCGACCTTCGTTACCAGGTCTGGGGACGGTACACCATCTGGCTCCGTTGCGCATCTTAAGCAGAACCATTCCAATAAATTGGCATCTCGAACGGTAGGATGGTCCTGGAGTCAAGCCTACTAAACGATCCCCAGGCGATCCAGCAGACTTTCGTCTGCGCGCCACTCGCGCCGCACGCGCACCGCCAGATCGAGGTGCACCTGGCAGCCCAGCTCGCGCTGGCACTCCCGTCGCGCGGCGATGCCGATCGCCTTGATCATGCGCCCGTGCGCTCCGACCAGAATGCCCTTCTGGGAGTCGCTCTCCACCCAGATCAGTGCTCTCACGCGCGCCAGCTCCGCTCGCGGGTACTCGATCTCCTCGATCACAACCTCGACCGCGTGCGGGAGCTCCTGAAAGGTCCGCCTGATTACCGCCTCGCGGATCAGCTCCGCCAGCATGACCTCCTGTGGCTGGTCGGTGCTCTGCACCGCGTCGAACATGAAGGGCCCTTCGGGCATGTGTTCCGCCAGGTGCTTCACGAGCGCCTGCACCCCCTCACCCGTGCGCGCCGAGACGGCAAAAACGTCCTCGCCCACCGGCAGCTCCGCGGCCTCGCTGAGCACATCCAGCGTCTGCGCGCGGCTGAGGCGATCGACCTTGTTCACCGCCACCGTCACCGGCGCCTTGGTCTGCGCGAGTGTCTGCGCGATGTAGCGGTCACCCGGTCCGACCCCCTGCTCGCCGTTGAGGATCAAGAGCGCCGCGTCCGCGCCGTCCAGCTCCTGCGTCACCCTCCTTGCCATGCGCGCCGTCAGCGCATCGCGCGGTCGCTGCACTCCCGGCAGGTCCACCAGCACGAGCTGGCTCTCGCCGCTGGTGTGCACACCGCGGATCGCCCGCCGTGTCGTCTGGGGGCGGTCGGAGACGATCGCCACTTTGTTTCCGACTACCGCATTGATAAGTGTCGACTTGCCGACGTTCGGCCGCCCCGCGAGCGCCACGAACCCGCTGCGCGTCACGCTTCGCCCTCCGCGGGCGTGCCGACATCGCGCGCCCGCGTCGGCAGAGGATCTGGGTGCTGCAACGCGGGGGTGTCGTATTCGCGCTCCCAGCGCAGGATCTCCGCCTGCAGCGCCAGCATCTCGCCGTCGTCGGTCTCGTGATCCATTCCAACCAGGTGCAGCGTGCCGTGGACAATTGCCTCGGCAATGTCCGCGGTGTGTTCGGGGCAGATCACGACGTCACCCAGCTCACACGGCACGCCCCTGTGAACCTCCCCTTCGTCGATTGGGAACGACAGCACGTCGGTTGGTTCGTCCTTGCCGCGATACTCGGCGTTCAGCTCGGCGATCCGCTCTGCATCGACGTATTCGACCGCCAGATGACCCTCCTCTACGCCGGCCGCGCCGGCCGCCACCGCACACAGGCGTTCCATCTGCGCGAGAGGCGG
Source organism: uncultured Solirubrobacterales bacterium (assembly GCA_963723045.1). GTDB lineage: Bacteria > Actinomycetota > Thermoleophilia > Solirubrobacterales > Solirubrobacteraceae > Palsa-744. Next base: position 618,018 of record CAVROU010000002.1, read on the forward strand.
GGCGTTGGTGTTGGACTGCGCGCCAATCACCTCCACCTCTATTCCAGTCACTAAGCGGCCCATCCGGACCCCCTTGTGGGGTCCTTCATTCAAAAAAATGCCTCCCCCGTCATCGCCGGTCCGCTGCTCGTGCCCTACGCCCTGCGACGTTCGGCTGCATGCTGGACGATCTTCGATCGGTCCGGCGCGTCGCGCTGCGCGTGCTCGTCGTAGGCCTCCACGATCCGCTGCACCAGCTTGTGGCGCACCACGTCCTCGCCGCCGAAGCGCACGAACTCGATGCCCTCGATGCTGTCTAGCACCTCGCCCACTACAACCAGCCCCGAGCGCTGCTCGCGGGGCAGGTCCACCTGCGTCACGTCGCCCGTGACGACCATTTTCGAGCCGAATCCCAGGCGCGTCAGGAACATCTTCATCTGCTCCGGCGTCGTGTTCTGCGCCTCGTCGAGGATCACGAAGCTGTCGTTCAGCGTGCGCCCGCGCATAAACGCCAGCGGCGCGATCTCGATCACCCCGCGCTCCAGGTGCTGGCTGACCTTCTCGGGGTCCAGCATGTCGTGCAGCGCGTCGAACAGCGGCCGCAGGTACGGGTCCACCTTGGCCATCAAATCGCCCGGCAAGAACCCCAGCCGCTCGCCCGCCTCGACCGCCGGGCGCGTCAGGATGATGCGATTCACCTCGTTGCGGCTCAGCGCCGCCGCCGCCATCGCCACCGCCAGGAACGTCTTGCCCGTCCCGGCCGGCCCCACGCCGAAGGTGACCGTCGCCTTGCGAATGCAATCCACATAGCGCTTCTGGTTGACCGTCTTCGGCGCCACTCTGAGGCTGCGGTGGCGCCAGACAACGTCCTCCAGCACCTTCGCCGGACTCTCGTGCGCGTCGAGCGCCCCCGTCACCGCGCTGATGGTGCCCGGGCCGATCTCGTGCCCGCGCTCGATCAGCTCTGAGACCTCGCGCACGACGCGCTCGCCCGCGCGCATCTCATTCTCCGAGCCGTCCAGCGTCAGCAGGTTCCCGCGCAGGTACACGTTGCAGTTCAAGTGCCCCTCCAGCGCGCGCAGCACCGCGTCCTGCGTGCCCGCCAGCTCCGCCGCCACGTCGGCCGGCAGCTCGATCTGGGTCCTCAAGCCTTGGGGCCTCTCTCGGCAGGGGTCTGCGGCTGGAGTGGCTGAGAGTCCCTATCCATTCAGCGCCACCTTGACCAGGCTCGACACACGCTTGCCGTCGGCGCGGCCGTCCACCACGGCCATCGCGGCCTTCATCGCCCCGCCCATGTCTCTGACCGATGTCGCTCCGCTCTCGCGCACCGCCTGCTCGACTATCGCTTCGAGCTCGGGCTCTGAGAGCTCCGCCGGCAGATACGTGGCGATCAGCTCCGCCTCTTTCTCCTCGCCATCCGCCAGGTCTGCTCGCCCCGCCTCGCGGTACGCGCCCGCGGCCTCCACGCGGCGCTTTCGCTCGCGCCGGAGGATGCTCAGCTCGTCCTGTGTTCCTTCCTTGGCGGCCTTCTGTAACTCGGACAGCACCAGTCGCAGCGCGCCCACGCGCTCCTTATCCCCTGCTCGCATCGCGTCCTTCACGTCCGCGCTCACCTGGTCGGCTATCGCCATCTATGACTCAGGATACGCCGACTCGCCGGCGTCGCTGTGTTCAGGGAGTGTCGCGTCGCTGAATTCAAGCGGTGTCCGGCTCCCTAACCGCCCGGGATCCGAGGCATCCCGGCCGAAGATCAGCGCCACGTTCCAGTCCACCAAGAGCCGCAGCTTGCGTCCCACGCCGGGCATCAAAAGCAGGTGGTAGGTGCGCGCGATGAACCACGCCGGCAGCCCGCGCCAGCGCACTCCCGCGGTGATCGCCACCGCCTGGTTGTGCCCCAACTCCGCCACGACCCCCAGCGTGCGCCAGCGAAACGGCCGTTCGTGGCCGTTGCCGAGGCTCGCCGCCACGTTGCGCGCCACGCGCCGGCCCTGGCGCAGCGCGTGCTGGGCCGTCGGCGGGCACGGGCGCCCGCGGTGCGCGGGGTCGGGCACGGCTGCGCAATCCCCGATCGCCCACACCTCGCCGTGGCAGCCCGCGACGCGCATGCGTGAGTCCGCTTCGATGCGCCCGCCGTCGGTGAGCGGCAGTCCGAGCGTGGCAACCGCGGGCGCGGGCTTCACACCTGCCGTCCATACCACCGTACGCGCGGGGATGCACTGCCCGTCGGAGAGCTCCGCGTGGCGATCGGTCAGGCTACAAAGGGTCGTCTCGGCGTACACCTCAATCCCACGCCCCTCAAGCTCGCGCTTTGCGAAGCGCGAGAGCCCGCGCGAGACCTCCCCCATGATCCGCTCCTGCGCCTCCACCAGCACCCAGCGCATCCCCTGCGTGCTGCAGCGCGGGTACAGGTCGATCACGCGCGCCGCGAAGTCCTGCAGCTCGGCGAGCCCCTCGACGCCCGCGTAGCCCGCGCCGACGAACACGAACCCGAGGTACTCCGCGCGCTCTGAGGGGTCCTCCAGCGACTCGGCGATGTCCAGGCAGCTCAGCACCTGATTACGCAGCGCCGTGGCATCGGTGAGCGACTTCAGCCCGATCGCATGCTCGGCGAGGCCCGGAATCGGCAGTGTGCGCGACACCGACCCCAGCGCCACCACCAGCCGGTCGTAGGCGAGCGTCACGAGCTCGCCGTCGATCCGGCACGCCGTGAGCGTCCGCGTCTCGGGGTCGGCGCCCGTGACGCGCCCGATCAAGAGGTCCGTGTGCTTCAGCTGCGAGCGCAGCGGCACGATCACGTGGCGTGGGTCGAGCGTCGCCCCCGCCGCTCCGGGCAAGAGCGGTGTGTAGAGCATGAAGTTGGCGTCGTTCACCAGCGTCACCCGCGCGCTGTGCGCCGGCAGCACGCGCTCCAGTGCACGCGCCGCGTAGAAGCCGCCAAAGCCACCTCCGGCTATCACCACGTGCCAGGACACCGGTCGAGGCTATCCCCCGCGGACGGAAGAGACCAATGTTACAAGCGTGTTACAAGCTTTCAGAGGTCCGACCGGTCGCTTGCAGGGACGGCCGCCCCATGGACGCATGCACCGATGTGCAGATACCGGCGTGTACGGGAGCGAACGAATAAGGTCCCCGCCATGAGCGCCTCCCTCTACGCCGACGCGCTGGCTCCCTTCCAGGCCGAAACCGAGCGCCTGCGCCCGCCCAGCGCGGAAGTGTTCGACTGCCACACTCACCTCGGCCTGGACGAGGACGGGCGCTCGCTCTCGCTGAGCGGTCTCCTGGAGATGCTCGACCAGGCCGGCGCGCGCCGTGCGTGCACGTTCCCGCTGCATGACCCCGAGCGCCGTCCGGGCTACCGCGTGCCCAACGACCGCGTCTTGCAGTGGGCCGGGGAAAGCGAGGGGCGCCTATTGCCCTTCTGTCGCCTGGACCCCTCCGAAGACCCCATCGCCGAGGGCGAACGCTGTCTTGCGGGAGGGGCGCGAGGAATCAAGCTGCACCCGCGCGCGCAGGCCTTCTCCTTCGACGGCCCCGAGCTGGACGGCATCTTCGCCTTGGCAGGCGAAGCGGGCGTGCCGATCCTGATCCACGCCGGGCGCGGCATGCCCCCCGTCGCCGACGGGCTCGCGAACGTCGCGCTGCGCCACCCCGAGGTCGTCCTGATCCTCGCGCACGGCGCGATCTGCGACCAGGGCATCCTCACCTCGCGCCTGGCCGACCATCCGGGCGTGCTGTATGACATCTCCTGCTTCTTCACGCTGGACGTGATCGAGCTGTTCGCGCGCGTGCCCGTCGAGCGGATCGTGTTCGCCACCGACCCGCCCTATGGGCACACGGCGACGGGGCTGCACATGGCGCTGCGCGTCGCGCGCTACGTCGGCCTCGACGACGCCGCCACGCGCGGAATGCTGGGCGGGACAGTCGCCGGGCTGTTCGACGGGCAGGGGCTGCCACCGGTGACACCCCCACGCCAGGGCCCCACGATCACACTCCAGGGGCGCCTCGCACGCGTCTACGGCTACGGTAGCCTCGCCGGCCCCGCGCTGTTCGCGGGCGTCCCCGAGCAGGCCGCCGCGATGGTCGACATGGCGGCGGCGGCATGCCGCGACCCCGAGCCGGGCGCCGTCGGCGAGGCGCTGGAGACGATCGGCGCGGCACTCACCGCCGCGCGCGCCCTACTGGAAACCGAGGGCGGCGCGTCTGCCGCGATCGACCTGCTGTTTCGCTCGATGGCCGTGGCCGCTACCGAGCTGTAGACCCTCGCGGCCGGGCCCGCCACCGAGCTGTAAGACCCTCAACCGTCTGGGCCGCCACCGGGCTGTAGGAAACGCCCGGGCCGTACGCACTCGCCCGCACGGCCCGATGAAACCGGGGTTTGCGGCGGCCGCGGCGTCCTGGGCTCTCCCCACGTTCCATTGTGGACAGCGGCCGACCATATGCTGCGAGCGTGTCGAGCACCGTGCTGCTGACCGGCGAGACCGGTTTCCTGGGCAAAAGTGTCCGTGCGAGTCTCGCGGGCGACCCCGAGATCGAGGCGAGAATGCTCGGGAGGAGACTCGCCGAGCTCGACCGGCTGGATCCTCCTGTGGACATCGTCGTTCATCTTGCCGCCTGGACGGCCAAGCGACACGGCTCGGAGGACCCCGAGCGGATCGTCGAGGCGAACGTCGTCGGTCTCCAGCGCCTGCTGAGCTCGCTCGATCCGCCTCCGCGCAGGTTCCTGTTCGCGAGCACGACCGACGTATACGGACTGGGCAGCGATCGGCGGGCCTCCGAGCGCTCCCTGCTGGACCCCGCTGACGCCCGTGCCGCCTCCAAGCTGCTCGGTGAGCACCTCGTGCGCGCCGACGCTCGTGCGCGTGGCTACGAGGCGTGCGCGATGCGTATCGGCCACCTTTACGGGCCCGGCGAGGAGGCCTACGAGAAGGTCGTCCCCACGATGATCAGAGCGCTCATGTGTGGCCGCCCGCCGACGGTCGTGGGCGACGGTCAGACTCGGCGCGACCTGCTCTACGTCGACGACGCAGCCGAGGCCATTCGCCGTCTGACGAGGAGCGCCCGCGTACTTCCGCAGGTAGTCAACCTGGCCGCACGCGAGACATACACCGTCGAGGAGATCGCCCAGACGCTGATCGACATCGTCGGCTTCCTGGGCAAAATCCGCTACCTCAGCGACCATCCGCGACCACCATCGGTGAGCTTCGACACGGCACTGCTGGGCGAGACCATCGGCGAGTGGGAGCGGCTGCCCCTGGCTGAGGGGCTGCGCCTCGAGGTCGCCCACGTCGTGGCTCTCCAGCGCAACGCGAAGCCCGCTTTGAGCGAGGTCGGGGGACCTGGGTAGTCCAATGGCGCGTGTGCAGATCGGTGGCGTCGGCGGGGCGCCGGGCAACAATGTGATCAGCTCGCTGCGCGCCTCCGCGCGGGAGGACCACATCATCGGTCAGTCCTCCTCGCCGGCGGACCTGTTTCTGGCTGAGGTCGACGAGGCCCATCTCGTCCCCGAGGCATCCAACGCCGCCTACCCCACGGCCCTGCTGGAGCTGCTGGACAGCACCCATCCGGACATGCTCCTCGTCCAACACGACTTCGAGGTGCGCGCCGTCTTCGAGAATCCGCGAGGAGATCCTCGCGCGCGGCATCCGCCTTCCGCTGCCCGCCTCCGAGACGATCGAGGTGTGCGTCGACAAGTACCGCTCCTATACGACCTGGGCCGCGGCGGGTCTGCCGGTTCCCACCACCGTCCTCCTGCACACGCCGGCCGACCTGGAGGATGCAATCGAGCGCCTCGGCCCGGAGGTGTGGTTGCGGGCGATCGAGGGCGGGGGCGGCAGCGGCGCGATCGCGACCTCCTCGCCACAGTTCGGACGCGTCTGGATAGATCGCTTCGACGGCTGGGGCTCGTTTACGGCCGCGAGCATGCTCGCCCGCAACAGCATCACCTGGCAGTCGATCTGGTGGGAGGGAGAGCTCGTTGTCGCCCAGACCCGGCGACGCTACGAGTGGGCGTTCTCCAACCGTGCGCCCGCCGGCGTCACCGGCGTCACCCGGATCGCCGCGACGGCCTCCGAACCCGAGATCGACGAGCTGGCGCGGGCCGCCATTCTTGCGATCGACCCCGCGCCGCACGGCATCTTCGGGGTCGACATGACCTATGACCGCGAGGGGCAGCCCAATCTCACAGAGATCAACATCGGCCGCTTCTTCACGACCATCCACTTCTTCACCAGCGCGGGCCTGAACATGCCGTTGATCCTCCGCGACCTCGCACTCGACGGCTCACCACCGAGGCTCGACAAAGCACTCAACCCGCTGCCCGACGGGCTCGTGTGGGTCAGGGGCATGGACCGCCCGCCGGCTCTCACCAGCCTCGATGAGCTCCAGGCGCTGGAGCGGCAGGTCCTCCGCTGGGAGGAAAGCGCCGGCTCAGGCGAGCGGCGTTGAATCTCAGAGGGCCAGCCAGAGCGCCGCCCACTCCCCGCCCACGCGCCGCTCACGCAGGCGCAGGCCCAGGCGCTGGGCGAACACGCCCGCGACCTCCTCGGCCTCCTCGCGCAGCAGACCGCTGGCGATCAGGTGCGCCGGCGCGTACCCAGAATTGCCCATTGACTCCGCGAGTTCGAGCAGCAGCGGCCGGATGAGATTCGCAAGTACGATCGGCCTCGGGGTCGATGCCGGCCCATCATCCGCCGCAAGTGCCTCGCGGCGCAGATCGAAGCGGCGCACCTCGATGCCCTCGCCGACGCCGTTCACCGTGGCGTTCTCAGCGGTGGCCTGCACGCTCTCGACCTCATGGTCGAGACCCAACACCGGCGTATAGCCGAGCCGTGCGGCGGCGATCGCAAGCACTCCCGATCCGCAGCCGACATCCACTACGGCGCCGCGTCCGGGTTCTTGCGAGGCCAGCTCCAGCAGCAGCTCTAGGCACATGCGCGTGGTGTGATGCGCTCCGGTGCCAAACGCCTGGCCCGGGTCGATCACGATCTCCTCCGTCTCGGGCAGTTCGGCGGACGCCTCCCACGGCGGACGTACGCGCAGCGCGGGCACACGGGCCGACACGGCAGCGGGCCCGCCCGCGGGCGCCTCGATCACGATCGGCCGGTGAAAGCTCTTCCAGCGCTCACCCCAGTCATCGGGCAGCTCACTCGTCGTGACCTCAACCAGCGTCCCATCCCCAACCGCCGCCCGCAGGTCCGGCAACTCAGGCAGCTCTCCCGGTGCGCCGTACACCGCGTACTCGACCCACTCCCCCACCTCGGTCTCCTCGACCCCCGAGGGCGACAGCTCCAGCAGCTCGGCGAGCGCGACCTCCGCGTCCTCGTGGCGGACGCGCAGCGCGAGTCGAATCACGCGGCTCGGCTGTGCAGCGCGCGGCGGAGCTTGGCGAACATCGATTCCTCCGTGCGCAGGTTCTCATCGGTGAGCGTCTCGTTGAAGCGCTCCAGCATCTCGCGCTGCTCCGATGAAAGCCGCCTCGGAACCACCACATTGACCACGATACGCAGGTCTCCATGGCGCCCCCGCCGCAGGGCCGGCATGCCCTGGCCGCGCAGGACGATCACCTCGCCCGCCTGAGTGCCGGCTGGTATCTCAAGCGGCGTCGGCTCGCCCAGCGTGGGGACGTCCAGCGTCGCGCCGAGCGCGGCCAGCGGCGCGGGGACGTCGAGCAGCGTGATCAGGTCATCGCCCTCGCGCACGAAGCGCTCGTCGGCGACGACGCGCACGAGCACGTACAGGTCTCCCGCCGGGGCACCGGCCTGCCCGGCGTGGCCCTTGCCTGTAAGGCGGATGCGCTGGCCGTCGGAGATACCAACGGGGATGTCGACGTCGAGCGTTCGTGTGGTAGCGACACGCCCCCGCCCGCGGCACTCGGCGCAGGGCTTCTTCGGCACGCGACCGTCGCCGTGGCAGGTGTCGCAGACGACGTTGCGCATCATCTGCCCGAAGGGCGTGCGCGTGACCGCCTGCAGCTGGCCGGCGCCCCCGCAGCGCGAGCACGTCTCGATCGGCGTGCCGGGCTCGGCGCCGTTGCCGTGGCAGTGCTCGCAGCGCTCGACGGCCTCGAAGGAGACCTCGACCTTGGCGCCCGCGGCAGCCTGCAGAAGGTCGATCTGTACAGCCACCGCGACGTCCTCGCCCGCCATCGGTCCGGGTGGGTGGGCACCCGATCCTCCGCCACCGAAAGGGGAGTTGCCGCCGAAGAATGCATCGAACAGGTCCCCAATCGAGCCGAACCCATCGAAGTTGGGCGCATAGCCACCGGAGCGCAGCCCCTCGTGCCCGTAGCGGTCGTACGTCGCGCGGCGCTCGGGATCGGACAGGATCTCGTACGCCTCCGCGGCCTCCTTGAACTTCTCCTCGGCCCGCGGGTCGTGCGCGTTTACGTCGGGGTGCAGCTCGCGCGCCTGCCCGCGGAAGGCCTTCTTCACCTGCTGCTCGGTGGCGTCGCGCTGGACGCCCAGCACCTCATAGGGATCGCGTGGCATAAGAGGGGAGAGCCTATCCAGTCAGGCCCGAAGCCCAGGCGCACGGCGCGGCGAACATCCAGCCCCGTCAATTCTCAGCGTAGGCGTCTTCGACAAAGCGCGAGAGCTCAAAGGCGGCCTCGCGCACGGTGGGGATCGCCTGCGCGTAGTCCATCCGCACCGGCCCGATCACGGACACGGTGCCGAGCTTGCGCTGCGCGACCCCGTAGCCAGCGGCGACAAGTGCCAGCGAGCGCATCGCCGGTAGCGGGTTCTCGTGCCCGATCCGCACGTAAACCCCCGGCTTCGACAGCGCCGCGCGCAGCACGTCCAGCAGCGCGACACGCCGCTCCAACAGGTCCATCAGCTCGTTGACCTGGGTCAGATCGCCCGGGCGCTCTTCGGAGAAGAGGCGCGCTGCGCCCTCCACATAAAGGGTGTCCTCGGCCTCTGAGCCGAGCGCGGCGATCCCGGGCGCGAGGCGGTCGAGGAACGCGCGCTCGGTCGCGGGCAGCGTCGGGTCCGAGAGGCGCTGATGGAGCATGCGCGCCCCCAGGTGCAGGCCGACAAGGCGCTCGTTCAGGTACTCCCCGGCCCACGCCAAAAGCCCCGGGTCCGCCGCGCCCTCAAGCGTCGCGAGCACCTTGGAGACGCCGCCCGTGGACGTAATCACAACGGCCATCACCACGTGCGGCTGCAGGGCCAGCACCTCGACGTGGCGGATCGTCGCCGTCGAGGGCGAGGGCGCGGAGACGACCGCGAGCAGGTTCGTGACGTGCGAGAGCGTCTCGCTGGTGACGCGCATCGCCTCCTCGACCTCGCGCTGGGTGACCGACAGCTCAAGGCGCGGCGCGGGTACAAGGCCCTGGCCGGTGTAGAGCATGCGGTCGACCACATGACGATGGCCCGCGTCCGTCGGTACACGGCCCGCGGAGGTGTGTGGATGCGCAAGTAGGCCAAGCTCCTCCAGCTGGGCCAGCTCGTTGCGCACGGTGGAGGCCCCGCAGTCGAGCTCGGGGTCGGCGGCGATCGTCTTCGAGGGCACCGGCTCGCCCGTCAGCAGGTGGGCGTCGATGACCTTGCACAGAATGCGCTCCTGGCGAGCGGTCAGCATGGCTTGATTGTAGGCCCCGAGCTGGCGGCGACCCGGCGCGCTAGACCGTGACGACGGCCTCGGCATTGCGAATGATCTGCTTGCCGTCCTGCTCGGCGACCGTGTCGATCGTGGCAAGACCATCGGAAACCTCGCGCACGGTGCCGGTGACGAGGACCTCCTGCTCAGGCACGCCCATCCCACGGAACTGGACCGATAGGCGCTTCAAATGCTCGGGCCCTCCGGCGGCCTCGGTCTGCGCGCGCGCGACCTGCGCCATCGACCACAGCCCGTGCAGGATGCGGCCCGGGAGGCCGACGGCGCGCGCGAACTCCTCGTCGATGTGGATCGGGTTGAAGTCCCCTGAGGCCCCGGCGTAGCGGGCGGTCAGGTACTTGTCGGGCGTGACGCGAACCTCGGGGATCGAGGCACCCACGGAAAGATCGGCCATCAGACACCTCGCACGATGTTGGTCCACGTCCCGCGCACGACCTGCTCGCCGCGCTGGTTAGTGGAAAGGGACTCGAAAACGTAGTACCCGCGTCCGTCCTTCTCGGAGATGTCCTTGACCGACGCGGTGGTCGTGATCTCATCGCCCGCGACAACGACGGGCCCCCACTCGAACTCCTGCCCCCCGTGCACCATCATCGCGAAGTTCAGTTCGATCTCGGGGTCGAAGATCGGCGGACCGACCGAGGGGGCGGAGTAGACGACGGCGAACATCGGCGGCGCCACAAGATCCGCGTAGCCCGCGGCGCGCGCGGCCTCGAGGTCGAGGCACAACGGCGAGGTCTCGCCCACGGCGCGGGCGTACTCCCTGATCTTCTCGCGACCCACGGCATACAGCGTGGGCTCATAGGTCTTGCCAACGGCCTGCGTATTCACTGGCACCGGGTGGGACTCCTTTGCGCGCGGGGGTAGCGGCGGGGCAGTTTACGGGTTCGGGCGGGTCGGGTGAGCTGAGGCAGGTGGATCACCCTTAAACGCAAAAAGAGCCCCCGGGCCACCAGCGAGAGCTGGGGACCCGAGGACTCCGAGGGTGACGCCGTGCCAAGGCCCTTCGGGGGCACCGACATGACAGTCACCCAACTGCCGGGAGCCTCTGAGTCGAGGCCTCGATGTCCAGGGCCTCAGAAGACGAGCTCGCTCTCGCCGCCGACGCCTGCCCCGACGAGCTCGCCCTCCTCGGAGCCGAGCTCGCCGTCCCCGTCGAGGCGCCCCTCGCGCTGGGCGGAGCCGGGCGAGTCGAGGAACTCGACCGACTCGGCGACGACGCAGACGGCCTGGCGCTTCTGATCGCCGGTCTCCCACTCGCGCCACTCCAGGCGACCGTCGATCGCCAGGCGCGAGCCCTTGCGCAGGTAGCGCTCGACGTTCTCGCCCTGGGGTCCGAAGACGGAGACGTCGAAGTAGTTGGGACGCTCCTGATAGCCGTCGGCGTCCTTGCGCAGCCCGTTGCAGGCGACGCGCAGGCCGCAGACGGCGCTCCCCGAGGCCAGAGCACGCAGCTCCGGGTCGCGGGTGAGACGGCCGACAAGGATGACGCGGTTGGTGTTGGCGTAGGACATGGTGCTCCTTTGGTTAGAGAGGACACCCCCAGCGCAGAAGGTACGCGGCACCGGAGAGACTTCAGTGGATCGGGTCGTCGAGGGCGCGAAGCGAGACGCCTGAGCGGCATGCGACGGACGCGTTGGCGCACCATGAGGACCCTCAATCCTCCAGCCCGGGAACGGAGTCGAATCCGAGCACGACAACCTGCTCCTGTGCGCGCGCCCGCGCGATGGCGCGCTGCACGGCGGGACGAACCTCGGGCGGCGCGAGATACAAGACGCCCGCGACACACCGCGAGCGCGCCCACGCGCGGCAGATCTCAAGCAGCCGCGCGGGCGCCTTGACGGTCAACTCGACCTCGACGGCGACGGGCAGCTCCTCAGCGGCCGGCGGCCACAGCACGAGGTCGGGCCGGTGCAGCGCCGGGGCGCCGCCGGGCGTCAGGCCGACACGCGCGCTCGCCAGCGCACCGACGCCCCGCTCGCGCAGACGCAGCGGCCGCTCGCCCACGAGCGAGCACTCCGGATAGCAATGTTCAAGAGCGGCGGCGACACGCGCACACACGGCCAGATGGCGCGCCGAGGCGGCGCTGACACGACAGGCCTCAAGGCCCGGCTCACAGCACGCGCGCAGCCCGGCGGGCGTGACGGTGAACAGAACCGGACCGACGCGGTAAACGGCAAGCAGGCCGGCACGCTGAGCCGCATACAGACGGCCGCGGGCGGAGGCGAGCGAGACATCCAGGCGCAGCGCCAGCGCCTCGACCGTGACGGCGCCGAGGTTGGCAACCCACTTAACAAGGGCCTCGCGCTCAGGCACGGGCACGGGAATCGAACGGGACATGAGAACTCCTCGTTATTGTTTTTAATAAGGACCCCACAAGGGGGTCCGGAGGGGGCCGCGGGTGCGGGATAGCGGCGTGGGCAAACTGCACCGACGCCGAGGAGAAACGCCGACGAGCCACGCGGTCGGCTCGAGGCGAAACGGCGAACTGCCAGCGGGGTTACCGCTGGGGTGAGAACATCCGCGCGATGCGCACCGTGGCGACACCGGTACCGCCGGTGAGCGAGAATACGGCTGCGCAGCCGCGCGGCATGCGCAGGAGGTACTGCGGGTGAAACAGGTACTCGCGCACCCTGCTGCGGGTACGCTGGCCCGAGGAGCTGACCGAGGTGTGCCACGCGCCGCGCGTCCCCGCCAGGCGCGCCACCAGATCAGCCGAGTCGGGGACCACCTGGCGGTGTGCCACAACGGTGGTGAGGTTGCCGAGGATCTGCTCCAGCAGACCTTCGTGCTCGCGCGAGCGCAGGTCCGAGAGCTCCTGCGTGCCCAAAACCAAGGACATGCCGGCCGAACGGGCGCGGCCGAACAGCCGCGTGACGTGCGCGGCGCCGAGCGCCGAGAACTCGTCGAGCGCGACCAGCGCGGGCACCGGCGCGTCCTGCAGAGCGGCGGCGGCGCTGAGCAGATCCTGCACGATCGCCGCACCGAGCATTTCGCTCACCAGTGGCCGCTGGTCGGCGCGCAGGCCGAAGTAGACGACCGCCCGCTCGCGCAGCGCGCCGGGCAGATCGAACACCAGGCCCTCGCTGCGCGGGTCAAGCCACGGGCCGATGTCCGACTCGACCATGATCGCGAGGCGATCGCGCACCCCACTAAGGTCGGTCACCTGGCGCGGCGAGAGCGAGCTCAGGTAGTCGTGCACCTCCTGGGCGCGCGCCGGGTCGGGGATGCTCCGCTCCAGCACCCCCAGCGTCTCCGGGTCGAGCACGGCGACGAGCTCGGCCAGACTCACGACGCGCTCACAGGTGCGCAGCGAGCGGACGGCAAAGCCCAGATAACGCTGGGCCTGGCGCAGGTAGTGCGGCTCGGTAAAACGCTCCCCGGCCAAGGCGCGGTCGGCGATCTCGGTGGGCGAGCCGTGGGCGAACGGGTTGTAGACAGAGGGCCCCTCAGGAGTCCAGGCGATGAACGGCCGCCCCGCGACCCGCGCGGCGCGCGCCAGCTCGGTGCGCATGTAGGAGTCCTCCTTGGGATCGACGACGACAACAGCCATGTCCCGCTGCACGGCGGCGGTGGCTAGGGAGGTCTGCGTGACGGTCTTGCCCGAGCCGGTGGCGCCGAGGACGAGCGTGTGAACGCCGCCGCCGGAGTCGCTAAGCGGCAGCGAGACAGGATGCGAACGGCGGTCCTCGCCGACGACGAGCTCGCCGGGCGCGAGGCGGGCGCGGCGAGCGAACCAGCCAAGGCACAGCCCACGCGACTCGCCGGGCGCCGCCGAGCCACCCGGACCGACCCGGCCCTCGCCCGTGTGCAGACCCGAGCACAGCCGGTGAAAGCCGTCCACGGCAGCCACGGCGTCCACAACGCGCCGTAGACCGGCGCGCAGCGCGTCCAGGGGCGTGAACCGCTCGCGTGCGATGTCCGTGAGGTCAGCGCCGGCCTCGAGGTCGTCCCGATGCCAGCGCCGACCCCGCACCGTGGCGGTGAGCGCGGCCGTGCCGAGCGTGGGGGCCAGCGGCCCAAGGGCACCCCGCGCCGCGACGATGAGCGCGAACGCAGCGGCGGCCCAGCTCCAGTGCAGGTGGCGATGGCGCATGAGGGGAGCGGCGAGCAGCCCGAGCACGACACCCTCACCGACGTGCTCGGCCGTGCCGATCAGCCACTGAAAGAGCTGGTCCACCGGACCGATCGGATCGAGCGGCGGCTCGGAACCGAATGACACGGCTCCCGCTTCAAGATGGGCCTGAAGCTCCGGCCCGTGAGAATGAGACGAGGAGAAGGGCATGAGCCCCTCCTTTCATGAAGGACCAGCGAGCCGGCCCGGTTAACGAGCAACGGCGAGCCCGAGGGCTCGCCGTTGAGGTGTCCTGCGAAGACAGGCCGGCAGGCCCGCCAACGATGAGCGCCCGAGGGCGCGAGGAACTCAGGCCCGCACCTGCGACGACTCAGGTCGCGGCCAAAGCAGCCGGGCGGGACTCAGGTCAGCCGGTAGCCGACGCCACGCACAGAGACCACCCAGCGGCGATCGCCCCCGCCAAGCTTGCGGCGCAGACGGCTGGCGTGACTGTCGAGCGTGCGCGTACCCGCGGACCCGACGCCCCACACGGCGCGCAGCAGCTCGGCGCGCGTGAATACACGCGCGGGCTCCGAGGCAAGGTGCACAAGCAGCTGGAACTCGAGCCGGCAGAGCGACACCGGCTCCCCGTCCAAGGTGACGACGCGCGAGCGGGTGTCAAGTCGCAGAGGGCCGACCTCAAGGGACGCACGCTCCCGGCCAGCGCGGCGAAGCAGAGCGCCCAGACGCGCGCGCAGCTCCAGGTAGACGATGGGCCGCGCGAGGAAGTCGTCGGCGCCCACCTCGAAGGCGCGCACCAGATCGAGGACTGCAGGCGAGCCGAGAACGAGCACCGGCAGGTCGGCCACCCAGGGCGAGGCGCCCCGGCGAATCTCGGCGAGCAGATCCAGCGCGCCGCGCGGCGGGTCCAGCGCACCCAGCAGCACCGCGTCCAGGGGATGGGCGCGAGCAAGCGCGCGAGCGTGCTCGGCCGTAAGCGCAGTGCGGGCGTGGCAGCCGTCAGCCGTCAGCTGATCGACAAGCGCATCAGCCATCTCGGAGTCGGGCTCCAGCACCAGCACAAAGGGGCCGTCGGCGAACCTCACCCCAGCTCGACCTCGCGCGGGCTGATGCCGAGGCCGCGACGGGCGATCAGCGCGAGCACCTCGCTGTGGACCCACGGTGTGGGCCGGCCGCCGCGCCCGCCCTCGGGCATCAGGCCGACGCGACGCGCCAGCCACGAGGTGTCGCCGCCGGCCGCCGTGCCACCGCTGCGCTTCAGCCGTCCGCAGCGGACGGTGATCTCGCTCATGCTCACACCCGAGTCGACGACCGCGACGACCGCTTCGCGCAGACCGCGGTTGAGCACGATGCGGCTGGCGTCCAGCCGCTCCAGCTCGGCGCCGAGCGTGTAGGTCGAGACGTGCTGGTCGCCCCGATGGCGTTCGAGCGCACGGACTGTGAGCGTGCGTACTGGCTCGTAGTCCTCCAGGGAGCCAACGACATCCCGCACGCCGACCGGCTCGGGAGCGCTGGCGCGATCCGCGCCGAGGCGCAGCCAGCGCAGCTGGGGAATCGACATGCCGGTGTCGGCCGGCCCCAGCAGATAGGTGCACCCGTGGCGATCGCACAGCGGCGCGGGCGCAGGCGCCGCGTCATCCTCATCCTGCACCGGCCGTTCGCCGAACGGTGCCACCACCAGGTCCTCAGCCGTCAGACGTCGACACCAGCGGTGGGACGGGTAGAGCAGATAATCGCGACACGCCAGCGCGGCGTTGCCAGGCGGCTCATCGGCGCCGAGATGCGCGACCAGGCGAAGGTCGCCTTCGCTGCTGACGTCACGATCAACCACCAGCACACTGCCCGCGGAGCCAGGTTGAGTGAGCACCTCGCGCAGACGACCCTCGGCGACGTAGCGGCCGAGCACCGAGTGCTCGGCGGTGGCCGCCTGACGGCGAGCGCGCGCCTTCTTGCGCCGGCGGCGGACCGCCTGCGAGTCGACGGCGGCACTCGTCGCGACAGCAACGCCTTGCGAGTCGACAGCCGCAACCTTCACGACATCGACGGTGGGCACGGATGAGGCGGCGGGGGTCATGAGGTCTCCTTGACACGGGGCCGGGGGCCTGGCTTGGGGTGGGTGTGGCCGTGGCTTGTAGGGCCTCGAGCGCGCGGGCGTCAAGCGGGTGAGAGCGCAGTGCAACGAAGTCCGATGAACCCTCCGAGACCCCTACGGGGTTCTCGGAGCGGGCAGCGACAAACGATCCCGAACAAATGAAGCTGTCCGGATTTTGGTCTTTGCGAGAGCTTGGACGGTCGTCTGGGATGAGCCAGATAGCGTCAGCCCGTCGACCCGGACGGTGTTGGCCAGACGACGAAAATGCCATCACTTCGTCGACCCAGGCGACTTTCGTCCAGACGACGAATTCCATCTGGGGCGAGTGGAGGAAGTGCCCGGCGCCCGCCACGTGGCGAGCTATGTGAGAGCGGCGTAGGCCGAACGGCTCAGGGAAGCGAGAAAGGGAGGCCGCCAGCCTAGCCGCTCATGAGGAGATTGCTCGCCGTACGCCATCTGAAATGGACCGAGAGCCCATCACCCGGCGCATTCGCCCTCCGAGCACCGTGCAGTTTGGCTCTGCAGAGCCAAAATCGACGGTGCCGCGATGTAGTCGCCTGACGTCATCCCCAACTGGCAACTGCGCGATATAGCCGTGTGGAGGGGTGGCAGTTGCACCATGCACGGGGGCGGCTGCATCTTTCTGCCGGGCCCTTGCAAGAACGGCTTCCCGCCGAGTTCTCGACCGACCATCGAGGCAGCCCGAGCTTTAGCCCGCACTCCGCCGAGGGTAAGCTCAGGTAGAGGGCAGGCTCAGACCGAGAGCAAGCTCAGGCCGACGGCAGCGCCACGGCCAGCGCTCGGGCAAGCTCGTCGATCGCGGAGGTCCGCAGCGGTCCCTCCGCGCAGAGCCGCTTCACCAGCGGCCTGCGGTCGAGCAGCAGATGGCCGCGTATCTGGAGCGTGCCGAACAAGGACAGGGTGGCGCGGTGAAGCACAGCACTCCCTGCACCGGCGGCACTCCGTGATGCCCGGCGGCGAGCAGCGCTTTGCGCACCGCCTCGACCTGCCTGTCGAGACCGTCGAGCAGCTTGGTGCGATCGCGCCCGGCGATCAGCAGCCGTGGGGTGCCGAGCAGCGGGGTCTCGACCTTGACCTTCCCACGAGAACCTTTGGCGTCGATGACGAAGACGCCGGCTGGTGCCACCACGAGATGGTCGATGTTGCCGTACCCGCCGGGCATGCGCCGGTCGTGCAAGGTGATCGCCGGCCACGCGACGTCCCGCTCCAATGCCGCCGCCACGGCCATCTCCCCCAGCTCGCCGACACGGAACGCCTTCTCGTGCCGGGGCGCGCCGCGCAGGGCGAGTAGCAGAGGGCCGATCCGGGGATGGGCCTGGAGGGTGCGCGTCTCGCGATTGTGGCGGCGGCGCAGATACTCCCGCCCCACACTGGCGCCGGGCCGGCCGCGATCGAGCTGCACAGGGCCCCCGCGATCGAGCTGCGCGACCCTGCCGCGCTCCGCCGGTTCCCCGAGCTCCCCCGCTCGACATCGTGGGCAGGTGACCCTCTTCGTCGCCGTGTCCCACCAGGCGTCGGCGTGGACCGGCAGCGTGGACCCGCAGCCGACGCACACGTCGGCCCAGCGCAGCTTCAGCTTGCGCCACGCCATGGGACTCCGATCGGCAGGATGCTCGTCGCGCGCACCGCCGCCTCACGCGCGTGCGGATCGCCGTGAGCCGCGGCCACGCGCACCTCCGGCGGCAGGCGCGGCACCCCGTAAGCGTGCGCCACGCCCTCGTGGATGTCGCGCTCGGCGGCCCACACCACACCGGCGCGTCCGGGGTAGTCCCAGTCGGCAGGGTACTCGCCGGCGTACGCGCGACACGCGGTAAGCACACCGTCGGCGCGCCGCGCGCACTCGCGCGCGCGGGCGCGGTCGCGACAGACGAACACCACGAGTGAGGTGGCCAGCGAGCGCGAACCGTAGCGTTTGAGACACATGCTCCAGCCTGCCAGGAAATGGTCGTAGCGCTCCAACTTGGCCGCTCCGCGGCCGCTGGGCAGGCGGTCATCCAGCTCAATGAGCACGTCGACTCCGGTCTGAGGCACCCCTACCAGGGTGTGCGACTGCGAGGGTGCGTCGGGCCACGAAGTACTACCGCGTGGCGCGCCGGAGCCACGATCAAACAGCGAAGCGGGCACCTCGACGGTGGCATTGGGCCGCACGGTCTCGAACCGCTCCACCTCGGTGCACCCGCCCGCGCCGTCGGTGCTGAGGAACCCGTGCGGCGTGCGGCCGCCCGGCAGCCGCAGCCCACTTGGCCCGAGCGCCGTGCGCCCGTCGGGCGTGGAGCGCAGCGGGGGCGAGAGCACCGAGGCGTCCGCCCCGCGTAACCGCAACCCCCGCGCGGGACCGCCGAGGGCGTGCTCCAGGGCGAGCACCCAGCCGGCGACATGCACATCGTGGCGGGCCTGGCGCAGCCGCCGCTCATCGTCGGCGTGCCCACCGGAGCTCTGTTCGGCTCCGTCGAGGCGCCCGTGCACACGCAGCAGTTCCATTCCGGCCTCGGAGGGGGCGTAACACATTGGCGTCCCTCCCCCGTCGTGGCGGTGGAACTGAAGCCGCCGTACCCACCCGGCGTCGGACAGGCGCTTCAGGCGCCGCTGGGTGGTCGTGTTCGCACGGGCTGGATTGAATCGCCGATGGATCTGACTTGAAAGCACGTGTCGCATATCGGCGACCAGCGTCAAGATCTCGATATCCAGACGATCGGGCTCCACCGCGCGCGGCGAGGCAGGAGCTTTGGCGCGCCGCACGCGGTGCGCCCCATCGAGGGAGACCAGATCGCGATAGCTCTCCGCCGCGACCGAGGGAAGTGCTGCCGCGGCGGAGGGTGCGTCCGGACCGGGTGGAGTGCTCGTCTCGGTGCTCTCCGCCACCTCGCCGGCCGAGTCCGGCGCGCGTGACGCACCCGTTTCGCCGCCCACCGCTGCCTCACCACGCGTAATCTGACTGTCCAGCACGCACGTAGCACTCGCTTCGCTGCGCACCACTGCCTCACCACGCGTAATCTGACTGTCCGGCACGCACGTAGCACTCGCTTCGCCGCCCACCGCTGCCTCACCAAGTGCAATCCGACTGTCCGGCACGCGCGGAGCGCTCGCTTCGGTGTTCTCCCCCGTCTCGCCTTGCGCGGCTCCCTTCTCCTCCTCCTTGTCGGCCCTCGCTCCCCGCGCACCTTCGACCCGCGGACGCGCGCCCTGAATCGCCTCGCGTCGGTCCCAGTGCGGCTGAGTCAAATCGGCAAGATGCCGTCCGCCGCGCTCGGCCTGGCGTGCGGCGTGCAGTGCCAGCCGCCCCCGGTCGACCCGCATCGGGATCGTCCGAGCGACGAACGGCGGCTGACGGCCCTCGGGCGTGCTCCAGCTGACGATCGCGTGGTGCTTGGGCAGGCGCAGCCGGGCGTCCGGGTTGCCCAGCGCCGAGAGACTCTCCCCCGGGCGCACCACGTCTGAGAACTCGGCCATCGCGAGACTCGCG
The DNA here is from genome assembly GCA_963723045.1 of uncultured Solirubrobacterales bacterium. Lineage (GTDB taxonomy): Bacteria > Actinomycetota > Thermoleophilia > Solirubrobacterales > Solirubrobacteraceae > Palsa-744. The sequence goes on from CAVROU010000002.1 coordinate 637,260, forward strand.
GACGCGCGCGCGTCCGCCACCGAGGCCGTCGCGAAATACACACGGTGGGCGAACAGCGCGTCGAGCTGGTCGCGCACCTCGCGTTCCTGCCACTGCGCCTCCGTCTGCCAGCACGCCACCGTCTCCAAGCCCGCCGAGCGCTTCAGTGCCAGCGTCTCGGCGAACCCGCGGTTGAGCACCAGCGGCGCCTCATCCACCTTCAGCGCTACCGCCACCCGCTGCTCCGCCGCGACCATGTCCTGCTGGCGTGCCAGCGCCGCGTCGAGCATGCCCACCAGCAGCTGCATCAGCACCGAGGTGTTGCCCGCCCCCATCCCGCCCATCGCACCGCGCACCACCAGCACCTCCCGCCGCGCGATCAGCCGGTCGAAATCGACCGTGAGCGAGTCGTTGAGCAGCACCCGCTTGATCGACGGCGAGTTGAGCAGCCGCGCGAGCTTGTTCACGGGCGCGTCCAGCTTGGCCGTCGTCATGCTGCGCGCGTCCGCCAGTTGCGCCGCGAGCTCCGCCGTGAAGAACTCCGAGATCTCCTTGAACTCCGGCAGCTCCCGCACGCGCGCGCCCACGCGGGCTCGATACGCGTAGCCCTCCTCGCCCACCGACAGCAGGCGCGCCGCGTCCCACAGGGTCGCCTCGCGGTCGTATGCCAGCACCGCGATCAGGGCGTTTCGCAGATACCGGTCGGACGATGCACGGATATCTGCGTCGGTGAAGAGATTCTTCAGCGCCCCCACGACGTAATCAGCGATCGTGTCCGCCGGCGCCTGCACGGCCAGGGGGTTGAACCCGCACGTGGGGTGCGAAAAATCAAGCAGCGTGCATGTGCGTCCGGGCGCCACCATGCTCACCGCCGCCTCCGCCGCGTCGCCCTTCGGGTCGAGCACGATCACCGCGCAGTTCTCGCGCCGCAGGTCCTCGGCGACGGTGGCCACCAGATAGCTCGTCTTGCCCTGCTCCACCGTGCCCGGCACGGCCGTGTTCTGGCGACGCATCTGCTCGTGCAGTGTCACCGTCCCGAGCGCATCCCTGAGCGTCCCCGCCCCGCCGCGCGGCCGCATGATGGCCGGTGGAGCGGGTGCCGCTGCGACGGCCGCCCGCGCGAAGGGCACCGTCAGGTACCCCACCGACGGCAGGTGCCACAACGCCGCCAGCTCAGTGGAGGCACACACGCCCTTGCGCCAAGAGGGCCAGGGGTTGCCCTCACCCCGTTCGATCCGTCTGCGATAGAGACCAAGCACGCCATGTCGCACCCCCGTCCCTCGTTCCACGAGATGGTTCTCCGCACCCGCGGAGCGCAGCTCGGAGGCGATCCGCTCGCACGTCCTGCGCTCGCCCGCCACCACCCTGACGTCGGTGAAATACAGCGGCCGATGCTGCACGTCGAGCCCGCCGCGCAGCTCGCTCTCGTCAACCAGCGAGCGGTCCTTCACCACTCTCGTCCCCTCGCGCCGGCGGCGCGCGAGCCGCGCCTCGTGGTGCTTGTACACGCTCTTTGCGTGTCGCTCGAAGGCCGCCGGCGTAGGGGTCAGGGCGATCTGGACGATCGCCGGCCCGCCCGCCGCCGCGAGGGCCGTCATCAGGCGGTTCATTGCGGGCTCGCGCTCGTGCTCGAAGTGGTCGGCTACCTTCACCCGCCTGATGAACTCCGCATGCTTCTTCAGCCGCACCACCGCCGGAGGGTTGCCGACCGTCGTCCTCGACGGCGTCAGGCGACAGTTCGGGTAGGCGCTGCGCAGGGCCGCCTGCACCATCTCCTGCTCGCCCTCCGGGCAGGTCAGCTCGAGCCACACGCGCGGCGTATCGGCGGGAGTGGCGCTATGCACCTCCAACGCCGTCGATGACTGCCCGCACAGCAATCGCCTCCACCAGCGCACCAGCAGGCGCTTGTGCAGCGACTCGAACATCGCCACGACCGCCTCCGCGCTTGCCGTGTCGGTGCGGTAGGGCTCCACCCGCAGGCGTACGTAGCGGCGGCGGCTGCGCGCATTCCACCTGACCGCCCCGACTACCAAGCAGGCCAGCAGAGCCACACTGGCCAACAGCACGCCCGCAAGAACCATGGCCGCTGCCAGAGCCGACGGCATTAGCCAGGCGAAAAGGTGTGCCGGCTGCACGGACGAGGGCGCCTGAAGGGTGACGGGGCGGATGTGCTCCCTGAGGGCCGCTCCCGATGGATTCCCGCGCAGCGCCCTGCCGAGTCCTCCGCCGAGCATCCACAGCACCACGCCGACGGCCAGCACGCCGGCAAGCGCCCCGAACATACGCCACAGAAGAAAGCGAACAATCACCCTTCCTTCTTCTCCGACGGCCGCCGCCCGGACGGGACAGGCCCAGCGCACCTCCCGTCGGTCTGCCTGCGCGCTACCTCGACGCCAACGTCGACCGCGCCCGAGCCCAACCCCTAGTGTGCTCGACCCCGCCCTGCGCCCGACCCTTACCCCTCGACCCGCGCCGCGAGGATCGCGATGTCGTCGCGCAACCGCACCGTCCCCCTTGAGACCGCGAGATCCTCCAATCGCCTCGCTAGCACCCGCGGCGGGCACCCGGCCTGCTCGACCAGATGACGGCAGAGATCCTCCTGCGTGAGCCCCCGTCGGGGCGCTCCTGCGTCCGTCAGCCCGTCGGTGTGGAGGATGAGCGTCTCCCCCTGGCTCAGCGGTATCTCGACCTCTCGCAGACCCATCGAAGGCATCACACCCAACAGCGGACCGCGCACCTCCACGCAGCGCGCCTGGTCCCTACCGACCAGCAGCGGCGGTGGATGCCCGGCGCTCGCGATCGTCGCCCTGGCGGGTCCTCCAGCGAGATCAATCCGCGCAGCGATCGCCGTCGCAAAGCGCCCATCGAGCTCGTGGCTGAGCATCACGTCGTTGACGGTCCTGAGCACCTCCGCGGGACTCGCCTGCTGAAAAGCGAGCGCGCGAATGCCGTGCCTCACCATCGCCGTCACCGCAGCAGCCTCGGTGCCCTTGCCGCAGACATCGCCGACCGCTAGCCAGCACCCCGAGGGAGTCTCGAAGGCGTCGTAGAAATCCCCGCCCGCCTCGCTGCTCTGACCGACCGGGCGGTACACGGAAGCCAGCTGCAGCCCGGCCACCTCAGGCAGATCGTCGGGCAGCAAACTGCGCTGCAGCGTGTCGGCTACACGCGTGCGTTCGGAGTAGAGATTCGCGTTATCCAGCGCCATCGCGGCGCGATCGGCGAGGTCCTGCATCAGGGCCAGGCGATCGGCGTCGACGTCGGGAGTCGCACTGCGCCACAACAGCGACAGCGCACCGAGCAGCCGCCCGCGGGCCGCCAGGCGGATCACGACGGCCGAGCGCAGGCCTCCTTCGCGCAGGAGGCCCCCGTAGCCGGCGCCCGGCGCAATCTCTCCACGCGCCCTGGCGGCGAGCAGATCGGGGACCACCACGGGCTCACGCGAGCGCAGTGCGCGCGCTACAGGATGATCTCCACCGAGCGGCAGCGGCTGACGCAGACGCAGCTCTTCCAGTCCGCGGGCCAGTCGCTCGTCCACCGCAGCCGCGACCGAATCGCCGAGTAGACCGTCCTCGCGGATGAGGTCTATCACGCACAGCTCGGCGAGCCGGGGGATCGCCATCCACGCGATCGTCCTCATCGTCTGCTGGGGGTCCAGTGAGGCGTCGAGCACGGCGCCGGCGGCCGCCAACAGCTCATGCGCTTCGTGCTGGCGCTCTGTCCTCGCGAGCATCGACCCAGCTCACGTTAGAACAATCATGTCATCACCACCGACCGGGCGCCCGCAGAGGGCGGGAGCGCTAACCACACAGCTCTCCGTGGACGGGCGACGACCGCACCGCTCTCTACGGACGAGGCGCTTGCTCGTCACTCACCGCGGGCGAGTGGCGCGCTCCACCTGAGCCCCACGCTCGGTGAGCCGCCACGCGTTGGACGCCCCCTTGAGCTGGCCTCCTCCCGTGTTTTCGATCAGCTGCAAGCGTTCCAACCGGGCCAACAGCTTGGATATCTGACCCTGATCGGCGATGCCCGAGCCCTCCGCGACCTCCCGGTTGCTCGCGCCCGGACTCTCCCCGACTACCGAGAGCACACGCACCGTGCGATAGGTGAGTCGCATGTCAAGACCCTCCAACGGGTCCTTGCGCAATGCCTGCGACCCCCGGCTCATCTTCGGGAGCTTGGGAGCTGGCTTGGCGAGTTCGTTGCTCGCCACCCGCGCGCCGAGATAGGGCAGCACGATCATGCTCATCAGCGGACCGACCAGGTCGGTGAGCGGCCGCCTGCCGCCCGCCAGAAGCCGCGTGTGGAGCACGGCGAACACCGCGCCCACAACGCCTTCGGCCGTGATTTCCGCAGGCTCCGCGGATGCCCGTGAGCGCTTGGCGGCGCTCGTGCGCGCTGGCGCACGTCCGCCGCCGGCCACGCGGCCACGATCCACCACGGCCTTGAGCTGCTCGAGCACCTCGGCGCGACGCTCGAGCACCCTCGGACCGGCCCCGAGCGCCTCGACGATGCACAGGCGGGCAAGACCCGGCTCGGCGGTGAGGAACACAAGCAGCGCCACCAGACCGGCGCGCATTCCGTCACGCCATGAGTCCTCTGCTTCGTAGGCTTCCGTCGCGATCGCCTCCATGCGAGCGATCGCTTCGTTGAAGGCAGCCAGGAAGCAGTCCTCGCGATCGAGGAACACGTCATAGAAGGTCTTGCGCGAGACCTTTGCACGGCCGATCACCTGCGCAACAGTGAGCCGCGCATAGCCGACTTCCTCGACCGCTTCAACTGTTGCGGTGAGCATCCGGCTGCGCTGAATCTCGGTTACTTGACCCCGGGGTAGGCCGTTGGGGCCCGGTCGTAGCCGCGGCGTGCCTGAACGTGCCCTGTCCCTGGATGCCCTGGAAGCCTTGGAAGCCATCTATCTCCGCCTACCAATCCTTGTTCGCAGTCGAATGCAGGGGGCACCAGTCCCCCTCGGAGTCGCGGCGTCTGCCGGACCGTCTCGCCCGAGGCGTGGTGAGAGGATCCTTCTGAGCGCGGCTACAAGAGCGTTGCGGGTTGACCGCGAAATGTCGAGCCTCGTCTCCTACTTACCGACCACCCCCCCTTGCCATGACAGATCCACGAGGCGCCATACAGGCAATTAGGCATACTCCGCCGACTGCCCGAATCAAGCTGTTTTTCACCTTCCGTGATGCGTTTTTCACCTCATGGCGCGATCAAGATATCCGGAGAGCGCCCGCTCGAAATCAGTCAACGTGCAGCACTGCCTTGCCGGCAATGCGCCTGTCCAGTAGCGCCGCAATCGCCTCGGCAGCGGTACACCAGGACGCCTCGTGCGCAATCGAGCACTGCAGGCGTCCGTCGGCGACGAGCTCGGCCAATCGCCGCAAGTCCCGCTCACCGGAGCGCTCGTGCTGCAGCTGGGCGAAGATGAAGAGCCCATACAGACGAGCCCCCGGCGCGCGCGCAAAGAAAGATCGCGTGGGAAACCGCACCGGACTCTTGTCGCTGGAGGCGAACGATACGACTATGCCGAATGGCGCCACCCGCTGGAGCGCCGCGCCGAGCGTGGCTCCCCCTACGCCCTCGACGATCGCGTCGAACAGCGGGCCCTCGGGCGTGAGCTCGCTCAGCACCTCCTCCACGCCGAGCTCCGCCAACCCGCGTGCCCGCTCCGGGCTTGCCGAGACGCCGCTCACGTGTGCGCCGCCCAGTCTCGCCAACTGCACCGCAAAGCGGCCCACACCGCCGCTCGCGCCCGTGACCAGCACTCTGCGGGCAAGCACTGGGCCGATGACGTCCAGCGCCTTCAGCGCCGTCAGACCGGCCACCGGAAGCGTCGCCGCCTGAGCATCGGAGACGTCCTTTGGCAGCGCCGCGAGCATATCCGTGCCGACCGTGGCGAGTTGCGCCCAGGCGCCGCGGACGGTCAGGCCCACGACGCGGGTACCCGCCGGCGGACCAGAGCCGTCCGCGGCGGCACGCTCCACGACCCCGGCCACGTCCCAACCTGCAAGCTCACCGTCCTCCATATCGACCAAGCGCATGCTCTCGCCGCGGTTCAGCGAGAAAGCGCTCACGCGCACGACGGCCTCGCCGGAGAGGGGCTGCGGATCTGGCGCCTCGCGCAACTCGACGTTCCCCGGAGCACCCGGCGCGGCTGTCAAGGCGAGCATTACCGCGATGCTAGCGACCGTCGGCGAGCTACCCTGGGATGCAATGCTCGGACGTTCGACAATCCTCCTCGTGGTGCTTGCGCTCGCCGCGACGCCCGCCAAAGCACTCGCCACACCTCAGGATGCAGCCGCGACACATGCCTACATCGTGGCGAACTTCGCGTTCACACAGGCCTCACGTGCCAGGGCGCCAGCTGGGCAGACCGCCACTATCCGCCTCACCCGCGAACTCGCCCACGAGTGTCGTGACGCGGGTGCGGGATCGCCCCAGAACGAAGAATCCCAGAAGCTCAGCTACGAGGCCGCCGGGGCGCTGTGGTCGGTCACCTACGGCGCCGACGCCGGCCCGATCCGCACATTCGTACAGACGGTGGCGCCGCTGAGGTGGAGCAACCCCAGACTCACTCGCGCCGCACAGAACTACGCGCGGAGCCTGCACGAGCTGGCCACCCTGCGACTGCCCGATCTCTGCGCGGATGTGCATACGTGGAGCGCGAGCGGCTTTCAGACGGTGCCCGCGACAACGATCCGCTTCGACAAGCATGTCGAAGCGATCGAAGGACATACAATCGCACCACGGCTGCTCGCCCCCTCCGAGCGCCCAGCCGACAGAGGCATCCTCGCGCGCACCACGCGACTGGAAACCGAGCTTGAACACATCGAAACTGTCACCGGCTTCGACGACTGGGATGCGCTGCTCGAAACCCTCGGGCTCAACCAGTAGGCGGCCGTTGAATACCAGGCACGACTTGTCGATCCCGGGTGGAGCCGAGCAGAACCGCCGGACAGCAGAGCCGCCGGGCTTTACGACCGCCTCGCCACTGCAAGATTGGATTCAGCGCTTTGCGACAATCCATCTTGTGGCACCTCGCCATACACTTGCGGTAGGGCATCGCACGGTGCCCGTTACGGAAGGGGAGAAGATGCGAGGAGTCGGTAGTGCACTGTTCGTGGGGATCCTGCTGATGGTCGCGGGAGTCCTCAACATCGTCTATGGCATCGCCGCCGTTGGCGATGCGCACTTCTATGTCAACGACACGCAGTTCGTATTCTCAAGCCTCCATACCTGGGGGTGGATCACGATCATCCTGGGCATCATCCAGTTGACCGCCGCCTTCTCGCTGTTCGGCGGCGGCACCTACGGTCGCGTTGTCGGCCTCGTGGCGGCCACCCTGGGGGCGATCGGCGCCCTGCTCGACATCGGCGGCGCACACCCGTGGTGGTCGATCGGCGTATTCGCCATCTGCCTGGTCTGCATCCACGGCCTGGTGGTTCTCGGCGAGCCCGAGACGACCTGAGGGATCGGTTCGAGACGAATCGCGGGGTTCGGGCGCGGAACTGGCCCGGACCCCCTGTCCGTGCGCCCAACCCCGGCACGGCCACTTCGATACGCCTGACGAGCGGACGATTGAAACAAGGCCCCACATGGCGGCACATCCGCGAACTGCACGCCCAGCGCTGGGGCGACAACTCTCAGTCATCGGACTTTCGCCCCGTTCGATAGTCTCTGCCTTCATGCCCGATGCGCCGCTCAGCGACGAGCCAACCATTGCCGTATCAATGCGGTGCCTCAAGTGCGGCGGAAGTGGACGGGAGCCGACCGAATCGTTTACAGCCGGAAGAAGTCGCACGACGACCATCGGCGGAAACTGTCCTAAGTGCGGGGGTGCTGGCAAGATGGAAGAGCGTTTGACGTTCAAGCAGCTTGCCAAACATATGGCTAACCCCGATGACGCCGAGAGACAGCTCTTTGGCGCATTTATGCCCTAACCACCGATTGCTTGCTGGCCGCCAGCGCACAGTCAATCAGCTCTAACGCTGCCGCAGGCCCAGCGCTGGAGCCCTGTCCGGGCGGCGCGGCGCTAGCTGGGCCACGACAAACACCCAGCTAGCGCTACCGCCTTCCTACTTCTTCGCCCCGCCGTGCTTGGGTGTCTGGGCCAGATCGCTCGCCGCTGCGGTCTTCTCAGCCTTGGTCTGACGGGGTCCCCGTGAAGTGATCCGGGTTGCTTGTGTGTTCGTCATGTCCCGTTGATGGGATGAGAGGATGAATACGACCATGAAGCGGCATAGGCACACGCCGGAGCAGGCTGTTCGGAAGATCCGTGAGGGCGAGCGGCTGTTGAACGAGGGGCAGGATCTCGCCGAGGTGCTGCGGCATCTCGAGGTCACGGAGTCGACGTTCAATCGTTGGCGCGCGCAGTATGGCGGGATGAAGGCTGATGAAGCCAAGCGCCTGAAGCACTTGGAGGGTGAGAACCAGCGGTTGAAGAAGCTCGTCGCGGAGCAGGCGCTGGATATCGACATGCTCAAGGAGCTGGCGGAGGGAAACTTTTGACCCCGGGGCGCCGGCGTAGGGCCGTCGGTACCCTGCAGGAGCGCTTCGGGGTCTCAGAGCGCAGGGCGTGCCGTGTCGCGGGGCAACACCGCTCCACGCAACGCAAACAGCCACTGCCGCCACGCAGTGAGGATGAGCGTTTGGCGGGCCGGCTGCGGGAGATCGCGGGGGATCACCCGAGGTGGGGGTGGAAGACCGCGCACACGATCCTGCTGCGGGAGGGCTGGAGCATCAACCGCAAGCGGACCCGCCGGGTCTGGCGCCAGGAGGGGCTACGGCGGCCCGTGAAGACACGTAAGCGCCGCCGCCTTGGGACGGGGCAGACGGCGCGTCTACGGGCGAGCGGGCCGAACGAGGTGTGGGCCTTTGACTTCCAGTTCGATGAGACCTCTGACCGGCGCAGGATCAAGCTCTGCAACATCGTCGACGAGTACACCCGCGAGGCGTTGGCGATCAGGGTCGCGCGCAACTGCACCGCCGAGGACGTCATCACCATCCTCGAACAGCTCGTCGCCGATCGCGGCGCCCCCACCTACCTCCGGGCTGACAACGGCCCCGAGATGATCGCCTGGACGCTGCGGGACTACTGCCGCCTCACCGGAACCCGCACCGCCTATATCGAGCCCGGCAGCCCGTGGGAGAACCCATTCGTGGAGTCCTTCAACGGCCGCCTCCGCGACGAGCTGCTGAACATCGAAGAGTTCGCCTGCCTCACCGAGGCGAAGGTCATCATCGAGGACTGGCGCATCCAGTACAACACCTACAGGCCACACTCAGCCCTCGGCGGCCTCACACCCGCCGAATACGCAGGGAAAGAAACCAACCACAACCAACCAGACCACGCATAAACCCCGGACCACCAACAGGGACCCCTTCAGGTCGCCTTTGGATCTGCCAGTACTTTTCCTGCGTCGGATGCTGCCTTTTTCCCTGTGGGCACGTCGATCACCTCCTTTCCATACACAGGTCTGTTTGCGAACGTACGTTCTAGCAGCTCCCTCAGACAGGAAGTAGCGCCGCGCCCTATCCAAGCGGCACGGCACTCTGCGAGTCGTCTATATCTCAGCTCCCTGCACCGAGCGTTCCTCCAGCTCCACGGCCGTTCCCAGTTCGTCCAGGCTGATGCCGAGCGCCTTGACGATGGCTCGTATGCTGCTCCAGGCTGGATCGGTCACGCCGCGTTCGACCTAGCGCTCGTAGTACTTGTGCTGCCCCTGGGCGATCTTGCCGATGGAAAGCATCCTTGCTCTCTGCCCAAATTAGCAAACTTAGGCAAATTGGCAAAGGCGCTGCACCCCTGGTGCAACTGTGCCGCGCAGCGACGCGGAGCGGCAGGGATGCCTGCTGCGCTTGGGGTTCGCCGGAGGCTTCGAGTGGCGCCTGCGCGGTGGAGAGTCGACGCGAACGGAGCGGCGGCAGCGCCATCGGCAGAGCCACTGAGCCTCGGGCGGGCGCGGCCGAGCGCAGCGAGGACGCGTCGAGGCTCAGGGGCGGTGGTCGCGAGTGGCGCGTTGTTGACGGGCTAGAGTCGCAGCCAGTCGGTGTGCTGCTACACTTTTCCTCGTGATGGTAAGTGTAGAGACACCAGTCAAGGGACAGGCCGCGCGCCGGCCTGGTTTCGTAAGCACGGAAGAGCCAAGGCGCACTGCGCGGGCGAGTTCGGCTCGTGCTCGGCTCCGGGCGTTACCTGGGCGAGCGCCAAGTGCCGAGGCCACAGGCGCCAAGGCCAGCTTCGATGCACTGGCAGGCTACTTCAGCGATCGCTCGCAGTTCCGTCGCGCGCTGGGCTGGAGCCCGCCGACGATGCGAGCCTGGGAGGACGTAGGTCCCTCGCGGCCACGGGCCGACCACGTTCAGCACATCGGGCGTCTCCTTGCTGTGGCACAGGCGGCGCATGAGTGGGTCCACGACGACGTCAATCGAGTCGGCGCCTGGTTGCTGGCACCCAACGACGCCCTGGACGGACTACAGCCGGAGACGATCATCCGCACGCTGGGAGACGAAGGCGTGAGCCGCCTGCTCGACGGCATGTACCAGATCGCTCCGCGCACCATCGCCCACGCGCACGTCGACCTCTCCCCCGCGCAGATGCGCGATGCGCTCGACCGTCTCGGCTTCACTCAGCCGCGCGCGGCGCTGCCGGTCGATGTGGACCTCTCCGACTTCGACGCTTAGTGATCCCCCTCGCAAGTTCGCGCACGTGTCCAGCGTGCCAGACGCGCTCGCTCATCCGGCGCAAGCGAGAGCGAGCGGGGCGCTTTCGGAAGAGATGGAACTGCGCCCGGTGCTGGCGGCCACTCGCCCGCCACGTTAGAGCCAATAGTCTGGCAGGGCGACCAGCCGACCAAGCTGTGGGCGCGTCATCCTCGCTGGCGCGGAGGTGCGGGTCCGCTGGGCGCCTGGCGCCGCGAAAGCTGCACCGGGTTCACACACGTCCCGCCCGCGATACTTGGCGTAAAGCCTCAACCTGTGCTCAAGAGTTTGGGCGACCATACCTAAAGCATCGAAGATGACCTCTTCCCCGCAAGGCGAGCGGCAGCGCATCGCCTGTCAGGCGTACGCACCGCCGCTGGCCTATCTGCGTGCCGTCAGGCATATCCGCTACGCACGCGATACTTAAAGCCTGGCTAGTGGCCGATCGGCACCGAGCCTACGTAACGAGCCTAGCTGGTGTATTTAATATCAAAGGTTGATGGCGACCACAAAAAGCGACCGGTTAGTATAACTTCGTCTCCTTCCAGGAATCCAATACTGCCGCAGTACACTTTATTATCCACCTCGTTCACGTGCAGATTGCCACCTGCTTGGAATTCGAACGTATGAGTATTATTTTTATACTCAGCCGTTTCCTGTCCTGTAAAATGTATACGACAGACGAGCGCATATTTACCTTCTATTTCTCCGATGACGTTATATATTCGCAACTCCACGGTATTCTGTTCTTTTGGCCCGTACACATAAAAAAAGCTCCATCCAAAGTTCATGTTAGTATTTGTAGGGCATTCCATGTGGTTAGCTACGGTGCCGAGCGAGTCCCCTATGCTTTCGTTTGCATGGTGGACGCCATCCGCCTCGACATTACCAAGGAATTCTACTTTTCCGCACGAATAACCCAAAGACTCATGCTTGTCGTAAACTCCTGCCCTGGTGCCAGTGGCATTGGTGGCTTTATACTGTGGGCTCCCGGAACTCTTTCCGGTGCCACTAAGTGTGACACAGCTTTCAAAGAGAGGGAAGCATGGGAATTCTTCAGCTGAGGCGACTGATGGTGCGAAGGCAACTGCGGTGACTGCACAAGTGGCTGCCACTAGATATATGTAAAATTTTCGCATAGAAGGCTACGTTTCTTTAGTGTCTGAATATTCTGCCCAAACGATCAGCAGAAACCTGTAAGAACGGTCCGCTGCGACGCCGACGGCACTCCTTCGTATAATGGAGGATCGAGCTTGGGTCGCGGTACTTTGCGAGAGAGCCTATCGTTGATCCACAGAGATTCATAACGATCCGACAAATCGTTTCTATCTCTTCTAGGCACCATACGGGAGGTACTCTTGGGCTTTGCGCAAAACCAGCAGCGCTAGACGATCGTGGCCCTTGGGCGTCGCTTCGCTCCGGGTCGTATGCCAAAATACCCCGGAAGAAGTTGGCTTGGTGGCCGGGGACTTTTCGCTCGCTGTGTTGAGGTCGCGACTCTCTTCGATGATCGAACTAGCTGCTACGACCCCACGCCGACGGTCAGAGCGTCAAGCAGTTCCCGGAGACCTGCAATGCCACGAACTCGCGTGTCCGGGCGAATAGGGGTCTCGATCAGCCTCTCGCAGGTGCCCGTTTGCTTCCTGCCCACCGGATACGTGCGCGAACTTGCAAGCGAGACCACTTAGAACATGCGCTCCGCGTAGAAGCCCTCGCGAGCCCATCTCGGGCGCTTGGCCTTCTCGAGCCTGACGAAGCCAAAGTCATGCTGGGCGCGCGTGGCGACTGTTCTTGCCCAGTCTCGACGGGCCTGTAGATCGCCGGCGCCATCCTGATGGTCCACGCGCCATCCAAGGCGATCCGCAGGACGGGGCACGGCTCTGTCGCGCAGGTGCTCGTCGGCTGCCAACTGTCGCAGAGCCCCGAACAGAACCCGCTCGACGAGCGCGATACCGACCGCGTCGTCCAAAGACCGAGCCCAGCCGGCATCGAACACGCACAGCGGCCAATTGCCCTGATGCACATGCCAGCAGCAGCACGCAACTGGCCTCTCGATCCCCGCCTTCCCAGCTGCCCACACGAACAGTACCCTCCCTTTGTCAAAGCCGTTGCGAGCCTCGTAGCGGCGATCGACGCTCTCGGCCAGGCCCTCGGACCAGTCGCCGCGAACGAGACGGACAGGCTTCTGCGCACACGTCCGCAGTCGCAGCGGCTCCTGACCGCCACCGAGATCGAGCTGGACCTCAACCCGAACCCCTGTCTCCCCAGCGACGGTGGGAAACCAGAAGGGAAGCAGCGCTGTCAACGATCTACCGACCAGCTCCCGAGCCGCCAGCCCGCACGGGAAGAGACAGGCACAGGGACACCGAATCAAAGGTTTCTCGTGGCATTTGCGCAGCAGCCTACCCCCACGGCCTGTCGACAGACCAAGCATGAAGGGGACCCGAGGCACCTCACGGGCCTCGTGACCGGCAAGCCCTACGAGGCATGAGCTGGAGCAGCGCCACGCGGAGCGAAGCGACGCCGGAGGGCCGCAGCCCGACCCCTCCCTGCATTGGGCTGGGGATGGGTGTGCAAGAAAGCGCGCGCAGCGCGCCGGTCACGGGGGGTGTAACCCGTCGTCAGCGATTGGCAGCGCCACGGCACGCCGGGCGCCCCCCAAAGCTGTCCGTCCCACACGACTGGCGCGCATACTGGCGCGCAGCACCACGGAAAACGAAAAAACCCCACGATTTGCAGGGCTTCTTCGGATACCGCCAACGGGATTCGAACCCGTGTTACCGCCGTGAGAGGGCGGCGTCCTAGTCCCCTAGACGATGGCGGCGCGATGCCTTGACTGCCCCGTCGAGGCTATCAAAGGGTCGCCCCTGGGCGGACTCCCGCACTGGCCGGCCGAGCGGAGTGCAGGTGCGGTATCTTCGCTGTCCCCCACGCGGATGTGGCGGAATTGGTAGACGCGCACGGTTCAGGTCCGTGTCCAGGCAACTGGGTGGAGGTTCGAGTCCTCTCATCCGCATCGTAAAAGTGCTGTAAATTCGGGGATTTTGGGAGATTGTGCGGCGTTTGTGATCGCAGACGCTCTGGCCGTGACAACAGTCGTGGCATGCGTCCAGGCTGATGTCATGCGACTCCCAGTCTCGGCCGGGCGCCTCATGAAAGCCGTCAGCGCGGGTTCGTAGGCGTCGGAATGCCGAGTTGCTCGCATATGGCTCGGGCCAGCTCCGGCCCGATCTCCTTGTGACGTGGAATGGTCGAAGCGTCGTTATCCAGCCCGCGCCACTTGACGTGCTTTGACCTTTACGACCTGCACCGTCTCGCTCTTTGTGTCCCGAGAGCCAGGCGCCAATTCGAGAAGTGCCAAGCTCGCGTTGAAACGCCCGCGATCCGCTTTGAGCAGCGCACGTCCGGCGGCATTGAGCTTGAGATTGATCGTTGCCGTCTTGCCCGGCGCGATCGAGAATGCGACCGTACCGATGCTCTCCATCTTCGCCTTCCTGCCATTCTTCGACCTGCTTTTGGCCGTCAGGGTCAGCTTGCCGCTGCATCTTCCGGTGCCCGTGCAGGTCAGCTCGACGGCTGCCTCACCGCCGGCTGTCGTCGCGAGGCGTGTGCCGGCGAGCGACACGCCACCCAGCACCGAGGCGCCTGCTCCGGGTATCGCGGCGGCAGGAAGGGGAGCAGCCTGCTGCGGGCACGAGGAGGAGGACGCGCCCAGGGGTTCGGTGGCAATCGTGGCGGAGCGGCCCTGTGCCCCGGTGATCGTGCCCGTGACAGTCAGCGATTCGCAGCCATCGGGGGCAACCCGGAACTCGCCCCGATCGAGCCGCAGGAGGATCGTGGTCAACTGCAGCGGGACGCCATCCAGAATGGTCGGCAGCCGGTCAGTGACGATCGTCATCCGCCCGGTCTGAGGGTCGACCTGCTCGCTCGCGCGCACAACCACGGTACCGAGCTCAAACGGGCCGGGATCGACCGGCAGGACGATCGATAGGCCCTGCGACGCGTCGCCGTATGGACCGGTCAGATAGACAGCGCCGTTCAGGTCGACCGGGTCGGGGCCAAAACCGGCCCTTGCGGTGAGTGTTCCGATCTCGCTGGCCGCCGGGCACGCGCCCTCCGAGGCCTGCGGTTCGCCGCACGTAGGCACGCCCGCGAACATTTCCTGGACAGCCGCCGGGGCCTGTATCGCGATCGCGCCTACCTGTTCTTCCTGAACAGTCCGTGAGACGAGCAGCGTCAGCGAGCCGTACGCGTCGGTTTCACCCGCTGTCGTACTTTCTGACTGAAACGCTGGGCTGAACGACTGCGTATCCGGGCACGGCGCCCCGTTCGACCCCGAATCGAGTTCGAAGGCGCTGGAGGGCATGGCGCCAACATTCCCGCTCCATGGCGTCAATTCGCTCGTGCTCGTCGCCAAACCGCACACGGAAGGCGTGCTCAGCAACGCCCGCGCGCCCCCGAAGAAGTGCAGTTTCCATCCGCTGATCGGCAGCTGCGGCAGTTCACGCAACACGATCGTCAGACGCCCCGTCGCAGGGTCTGGCACCAGCTGACCCGCGACCTTGACCGGCACACCCGATACCGGGGCTTCCGCGACGATGTACATCGCGAACGGCGAACCGAACGGGTTTTCGCGAGGCACCGCCAGATAGACCGCGCCCTCGAGTGGATTGACCAGCAGCGGCGTCTCGACCTCGACATCACCGACCTTCGAAGCTTGCGGGCAGGTCGCCGGCGCAGACGAGGCCAGTCCGACCTGCGCTTCGGTGCATGCCTCCAGCCCATCTGCCGAGGAAAGCGAGATGCCTGCGCCTTCCGGCAGCGCCACGGACGCTTCCTTGAGGTCGGCGCCCGCGAGCCCTTCTGGGTTTTCGGGCTGGGGAACATCTAGGTCGAGCTCGTAGCCGGAAGGCACATCGGTCTCCGCGACATCGGGAGCGACAAGCAGCGACGGTTCGAACGAAAGCCCGTCGCACCCCTCCAACGGGGGGGTTGTCGAGAAAGCTTCGACGAACACAGCCGGGGCCGCCCACGAGTCAGCCGACAGCATGCTGTCCGGCAACGCGCCTCCGCACGTCCCGGCGCTTGTCAGAAACCGCCCCGGCAACCCGCGTGGACTGCCGAACGAAGGCGCCCCGCCGGCGATGACATGGTCCGGTCCCGGGCCGGAGCCGTTGTAGGCCCCCGGGTCGCCCCACAACGTCAGTGTCAGCGAGATCGGCGCATCGACCTGTGTGAGATCGCTCGCCACCATGCGCAGCCCGTAGCCACCGTCGGTGCGAAGCGCAAAACCAAGCCGCACCGGGCCGCTCGGCAAAAACAAGACCAGCGCGCCGGACTCGCCTGGAGACGGAGCCAAGTTGTAGACGAGGCTCGAATAGGGCGTGGGCTCGCCGCCCACTCCGAATCCGCCTGAGGTGAACACGACCCCGACCGCCGCGCTTTCCGGACAGCTCTCGTCGTTCGCTTCGCTCACGCTGCACTCCGGCACGGCAGCAGGGTTTGCGACGAACCCGGGCGGCAGATTCACCGCCACTTCCTTCGCGTCCCCAGCCGGGACGATTTCACCGCCGCTCACGACCTGGTTGAGAGTGAACTCCGTGGTCAGGTTCACAGCCGCGCCGGCCTGCGTCCCCGACCACGTCGTCGCGTAGCCGGAGAGCCCGAACCCCGCCCCCTCGGAGCCGATCGTCGTCGGCTCTTCGGCGGCCGCAGCGGCCGCACCGCCGCCCGTCACCGCCGCCGAGTTCACCACAGAGGGCCCAACCCCGGATCCCACCTTCACCCGGATCTCGACCTGCAGCACATCCCCGGGAGCTACTTCGGCGCCTTCGTAGCTGCAGCCCAATGTCGGGGTCAACCTGCACGACAGCGCCTGTCCGCTCCCGAGATCCCTGCCGGAAATGCCGCTCGCCGCCAGACCACTCGGCAGCGTATCGGTGATTTCGACCGGGCTGCCCGGCGTCGTCGATCCGCGGCCGTCGTCGACGACCGTCAACACGTACATGTCCGCGCCCGTTTCATCCCCTTTCGCGAAGTCCGTCGGGGATGGTGCCGAGCTGACCGCCCACCCGGGCGTGCCCGCATACGCGGGCACGGCGACACATCCGAATGCCACGACGACACCAGCCAGCGCGGCCGCGTCGGCGAGACGTAGCCTCATCCCTACATCCTACTTCTCCAGGCTCACCGCAATTCGTCGCCCGACTAGCCATCGCATCGGCATCCCACTACGCTCAAGGCATGCCCGCCGAGGAGGGCCAGCACGAGCGCATGATCCTTCGCCCGCTCGCCTCGGGTGACGAGGCCGAGTTGCTGCGCATCCACCGCACCCCCGAGGTCGCTCGCTGGTGGGGTCAGCCCGCCGAGGGCTTTCCGTGGGACGAGCCCAGCGCGACCAGCATGACGATCGTCCTTGACGGAGTCATCGCGGGCCTGATCCAGTTCTCCGAGGAGTCCGAGCCCAGGTACCGCCACGCCGCGATCGATTTGTTCCTCGATCCCGCCCTGCATGGCCGCGGCTTGGGCACCGAGGCGCTCCGCCGTATGGCTGTGCACCTGATCGAGGAGCGCGGCCATCATCGCCTTACGATCGATCCCTCTCTCGGCAACGCCGCGGCCATCCGCTCCTATGAGAAGGTCGGCTTCCGGCCGGTGGGCGTGCTGCGGCGCTACGAGCGCGACCCCGCCGGCGGGGAGTGGCGCGACGGGCTGCTGATGGACCTGCTGGCCGATGAGTTTGCGGGCGACGGGGAGCCCCGGGGTCGCCGATAGCATCGAATCGGTGCCTCCTCACGGCCAAGCTGTGCGATCTCCCCGTGGCCGCTGTGCGGTGTCGCTCGCGCCTCTGATCCTCGCCCTGCTCTGCCTTACGCTGTCGGCCGGAACCCAAGCCCAGGCGCACCCGCGAACGTCAACGCTCTCGAGCCTGCCACTCATCGGCGCCCGGCCCGCCTTGCGCGGCTCCCTTCCCTCCTCCTTTTCTTTTTCGAGCTCCGCTCCCCTTCCGAGCACTTCTTCTTCTCCCCCGGCCACCCCTCCCGTCTCATACCTGCGCCTTGCTGAAGTGGGCGTTCTGCGCGCCGAGCGGATCTGGCGCGACCGGCGGCTTGGCTGGTATGACGAACGCCTGCACGACACCGCGCGCTATCCGCTGGCCACGATTTGGGGCGTCGTGCCGCTGTTCGAAGCGCTTGACGCCGTCGCGATCGCAACACCCTCTCCGGTTCATCGCGCCGCCGTCGTCGCATTCGCCGACGGCGCCGAGCGCTACTACGACGCCGGGCTACGCCCCACGCCGGGCTACGCCCCCTACCCCGGCGACCGCGGCCAGGCCGAGACGTGGTTCGACGACAACGGCTGGTGGGGCATCGCCTTCGTCGACGCCTTTCGCGCGAGTGGCCGCGCGCGTTATCTGCACGACGCCGAGCGTGCCTTCGCATTCATCGCCGCCCAGGGCTGGGACGCCGCCGGCGGAGGCGGGCTTTGGTGGAACACCGCCCACACCTATCGCGCGGGCGAGGCGCTGGCCGCCGATACGCTGCTCGGAGCACTGCTCTACCGCGCCACTCGTCGTCCGTCCTACCTCGCCGAGGTGAGCAAATTCCTGACCTGGGCGGACGCACACTTCCAGACCGAACTGGGCCTCTACGCACGGACCGACTCCGATCCGACGCCCACGTCCTACGTGGAGGGGACCCTGGTCGAGGCCCACGAGTTGCTCTGCCAGGCCGGCGTGCAGGCGGACTGCGCGCGAGCGCGGGCGCTCGCGGATGCCTGCTGGCAGCGCTTCCAAGCAAGGCTGAACATGGGGCCGCAGTACGACACGATCTACCTGCACTGGATGCTCCTCTACGGCGCCCAGACGGGCGATGAGCGCTGGCGAACGCTGGCCGCTGGGATGGCAGCCGACGCCCGTGCATACGCGCTGGAACCCCAGCAGGATCTATATCTGCGCGCGTGGGACGGCACTTCGATCACCGCCCACGAAGCCCAGCCGGACATGCTGCAGACCGACGCCGCCACACTCAAGCTGTTCGCATGGCTCTCGGCGGCCCAGGCGTCAGCATGACGATCCGCCGCGCCGCTCACAGGCTTTCCAGCTACCCCTCCGTGGGAGTTCCCGGGGAACCGAAGAAGTCCGCGAGCAGCTCGTTCACCCGCGCGGGAGCATCGTGCTGGACCCAGTGTGTGGCCTCCGGAATGCGCTCCATGCGCAGGTTCGGCACCCACTGCGGCAGCGGTTCGGCCAGCTCCGCGCCGAGGTGCCGATCGCGCTCACCCCAGATCACCATCGTGGGCGCCTCGATCCGGCGCAGTGCCGCGAGCGCCGCCTTGGGCGAGCGGCGCAGCGCTGCGCGGTAGTAGTTGATCATCCCCGTCAGCGCCCCCGGCCGTGACCATGCCTCCACGTAGCGTTCGAGATCGGTGTCGCTGAACGCCTCGCGCGAGTCGGCCCGCAGCGAGCGCTTGGCGAAGGAGAAGTCGTCGCGTCCGATCAGCCTCTCCGGCAGCCAGGGGATCTGGAAGAAGAACATGTACCAGCTCTTGCGCAGCTGACGGGCCGTGCGGAACCCCGCAAGCATCCGCTCGGGGTGAGGGACGTTGAGGATCGCGAGCTTCTCCACAACCTCGGGGTGACGCATTGCCACGGTGTAGGCCACCGCCGCGCCCCAGTCGTGCCCCACCACATAGGCCCGCTCCACGCCGAAGTGGCCGATCAAACCGGCAATGTCGCGCGCCAGGTGTTCAGCGTCATACGCGCGCCACCCAAGCGGCTTGTCCGAGAGGTTATAGCCGCGCATGTCGGGCGCCACCACGTGATAGCCCGCCGCCGCAAGCACCGGAATCTGGTTGCGCCACGAGTACCAGAACTCGGGGAAGCCATGGAGGAGCACCACGAGCGGCCCCTCGCCGGCCTCGACGTAGTGCAGTCGGATCCCGCCGCCCACCTGCGCCTCGCCGTGAGTGAAGGGCGTCTCGCCAGATGCCGCCCTATCGCCCGAAGACTGCCCAGCATGTGACGCGGGTGCTTCGTTCAAAGCACCGCCCATCTCGCCTGCGAGTGGCGGCGTGTCGCCAAGGACATCAAATGAGCTTCCCTCGCCAGCCATCCAGTCATCGTAGAGGTTTCCGGCTCTGATCTCCCAGCCAATTCTCCCGTCCGGAGCAGATGGGACCTTTTGACCATCGCTCCCCCAACCCCCCCACCCAAGACATGAGCATCGTGCTGTTCGCGGCCGGGTTGCTGCTCGGCGCCCTCGGCGCGACCCTGCTCGCGCGTCCCAATCGCGCGCGCATGCGCGACGAACTGAAGTCCATCTCCGTCGACGTCCTCCAGCAGACAAGCGACTCCCTCGCACAACGCCTCGCCGATCAGCGGCGCGCCGAGGAGGAGCGAACCGCAGGCGAGATGGCCCGTCGAGAGGAGCGTGCGGCGGCTGAGATGGCGCGCCGGGAGGAGCGCGCCAGCGGCGAGATGGCCCGCCGCGCCGAGGAGCTCAAAGGCGTGATGGCGCCCGTGCAGGAGAAGCTCGGGCGCATGGAGAGCGAGATCGGCCGGCTGGAGCGCGAGCGCAAAGAGGCCCAGGGGCGCCTCGCGGAGATGATCCGCCAGTTGCACGAGGGCGTCGGCGGCCTGCGCCAGGAGACAGGCAACCTCGTCTCCGCCCTCAAACGACCCTCCACGCGTGGCTCTTGGGGTGAGATCCAACTGCGCAACGTAATCGAGATGGCCGGGATGGTCGATCGCTGCGACTTCGTCGAGCAGAGCACGATCCACACCGACGACGGGCGCCTGCGACCGGACGTGCTCGTGCGCCTACCCGGTGGCAAGGTCGTGGTGGTGGACTCCAAGGTGCCGCTCGACGCCTACCTCGCCCACCTGGAGGCGACCGACGATCGGCAGCGCGAGCTGCACATCGCCCGTCACGCCAGGCAGACGCGCGAGCACATCACCAAGCTGGCCTCCAAGGGCTACCAGAACCAGTTCGACTCCACCCCCGAGCTCGTCGTGATGTTCGTTCCCTCCGACGGCATCTATCAGGCGGCCCTCGCCGAGGACCCCTCGCTGATCGAATACGGGATCCAGCAGCAGGTGCTGATGGCGACACCGACGACGCTCATCGGGCTGCTGCGCGCGATCCACTACGGCTGGCGCCAAGAGCTGATCGCGCAGTCCGCGCGCGAGATCGCCGAGTCGGCTCGCGAGCTGCACCGCCGCCTGGGGCGCTTCGCTGAGCCCCTGGCCAAAGTGGGGCGCCAGCTCGACTCCGCCGTCGGCGCCTACAACCAGGCCGTCGGATCCTTCGACACGCGCGTCGTTCCCCAACTGCGCCGCATCGAGGAGGCCGGCGCGGCCTCCGAGCGCGAGGTCGCTGCACCGCCAGCAATCGACACCACCGCGCGGCCGCTCACCGCCCGTCTCGAGGTCGAGCCGCGGATCGAGGGCGAGCTTTCGATTCATCGGACGCCCAACGGCCATCCGGCGCCCGCGCTGACCCCACCGACTCAGCCGTGAGCTTGGGCTCGCGCCGCGTGCGCCAGGCGACCCTATCCTCGCCGGAGCTCCTCACCATCATGAGGATCGTGGCGAGCGCCACCGGGACCGTCGCCGGAAGCTCCTGAACAGCGAAGAACAACAGGTCGAAGCCCACCGCCAGTCCCGCCACGAGTGCGGCGCCAAACAGCTGACGCGAGCGCTCGCCTCCAGCGGCAAGCAGCCCGCCGAGGAGCCCCGCAACGAACAGATCCCCATAGCCCATCACCGCTGAGCCGAACGTCTCCGACTGGAGCCTGGGTAGATCCGCCACCGGGTTAGCCGCGTTGAGCACGTCGTTGGGCTGCTGCAGGAGTTCTGAGACCACCAGCGCCGTGTCGGCCACTGCCATCAGCACGATCGCCACGACCAGCCATCGCGCCGGAGTGACAGCCGCGAGCAGCACGCCGAGCGTCACGCAGCTGAGCGCCGATAGGGCCACCGCCGCCGCCTCCCCAGCGAGGCCGCTGCGATCCACCCAGGCGAGCGCGAACAGCGGGATCGTAATGCAGAGCCGCCGCGCGATGGCGAGCGCCATCCCACACCGCCCAGCCAAGCGCGAGCGCCGCCAGGATCGGCACCGCGATCAGCGCCAGATAGGTGAGCGTCTCGGCGCTGGGGTGCTCCGCCTGCCGAGCGACGAACACGAAGATCACCACCGAGGCCGGAGGGATTACCGCCCACAGCGGACTGCGAAGCCGCTTCAGGACAGCCACCGCGTGCTGTGAGGGAGCCGCCACGACAGCGCCCTGCACGAGCGAGAGCACAACGATGGAAATCCAGAACGGGAGCATCGGCGGTGAGACCAAAATAGACGCACCGTAGCCTCCCGGCGCCTAACGAATATCTCCGCCTCCAACGGCCGGCAACAGGGAGCTGTCTTGAGCAGCCGCGCGGTGCGATAGAAGACAGACATGGTCGCACCCTCGACACAGGAGCCCGCGGCACGGATGGATGGGCAACCGGACGAGCAGACGACGAGGCGCACGCGCCTCTACCAGCTAGCGGCGCTCACCGTCAGCGTGCTCGCCATCGGCGCGGTCTTGATCGCGGTGCTCACCAGCGGCAGCACCTCACAGCTGGCTCCCGGCAAGCCCGTGCCCGGAGCCTCGCAGACATTGGCGCTGTTCGCGGGAATACCTCAGCACGGGATCAGCCTGGGCGACCCCGGGGCACCCGCGACGCTGGTCGAGTTCGGCGATCTGCAGTGCCCCGTTTGTGCGGCCTATGCGCTAGACACACTCCCGAGCATCGTCAACCGCTACGTGCGGGAGGGGCGCCTGCGGCTAGTGTTCCGCAATCTGGACTCGATTGGGTCTGACTCCGCGCGTGCGGCGCGCATGTCGGGGGCCCTGGGCGAGCAGAACCATCTGTGGGAGTTCATCGATCTGATGTACAAGAACCAGGGGGCGGA
Organism: uncultured Solirubrobacterales bacterium; assembly: GCA_963723045.1. Taxonomy (GTDB): domain Bacteria; phylum Actinomycetota; class Thermoleophilia; order Solirubrobacterales; family Solirubrobacteraceae; genus Palsa-744. The sequence goes on from CAVROU010000002.1 coordinate 659,894, forward strand.
GAACACCTCATACGTCACCGACCGCTACCTGCGGGCACTGGCCGGGGCGATTCCCGGCGTGGATGTGAGCCGCGCGCTGCACGAACGCTCCTCCGCCACGGTCGAAGCGCAGATCGACCAGGCGCACGTTCTGGCACGGCAGTTGAATCTGCAGAGCACGCCGTCGTTCCTGCTCGCCCCCAAGGGCAAGACGGCGCAGGTGCTGCCCTCCACGGATCTATCGAGCGCGTCGTTGGCCGGTCCGATCGACCGGGCGCTCACCAGCGGCGAAGGTGAGCGCCGGTGAGCGAATGGGGCTGGGAGGAGCCACCCTCCTCCAAAGGGCGCGGCGGTGAAGGCCTTACCGGGAGCGGCGGCACTACCGGCGAGGCAGTCCCCCCCGGGGGTGCCTCGCCACGCACGGAGCCGGCGCGCGAAACGCGCTCCTCGAGCGCCAAAGACGATCCGTTTCGCCGCCGTCGGCTGGGTGCCGGGCTTGTGATCCTCGCGCTGGCTGCTCTGCTGATTGCGCTGCTGATCGGCGCACTCGCTTCCGGAGGCGCGAACCACACGGGGAAGCCCGCCAAGCCCATCTCCGCGCACGCCACGGCACCACACTTGACCCCCGCACAGACGCGCGCACTCGTCGACAAGGAGCAGGAAGAGGCGATCGACTCCGTCCTCGCCTATACCCCCGCGGTGGTGCAGGGTGGAATCAAGGGCAACGACGTCGCGCTGACCTTCGACGATGGCCCCGGCCCCTACACCCAGCAGCTCGTGGACACGCTGAACGCGCTGCACGTGCAGGCCACCTTCTTCGCGATCGGCCTGGAGGAGCGCTACTTCTCGCAGGGCACCCTGCAGGAGCTCCGCTCGGGCGACATCGTAGGCGATCACACCGAGACCCATCCGATGATGGCCCAGCTCTCCGCGCACGACCAGCGCGAACAGCTGCAGGAACAGATCTACCGCATCCAGCTGCTCGGCGGACCGACGCCGCGGCTGTTTCGCCCGCCCTACGGCTCCTTCGACGCGACCACCTTCCGTGAGCTAAGACACCTGCGCATGCTGATGATCCTGTGGAGCACCGACACCGGAGACTACGCGCGCCCCGGTGTGCAGACGATCGTCCAGCGCGCACTCGCCGGCGCGCATCCGGGGGCGATCATCCTGATGCACGACGCGGGTGGCAACCGCGAAGAGACGATCGCCGCCCTCCCCGCGATCGTGCGAGGCCTGCGCGCACGGGGCCTTCGCCCGGTGACGGTCCCGCGGCTGCTGCTCGACGATCCGCCTCCCCCCGGGCAGCCGATACCCACCAATCTCAGCGGTGGATAGGCGCCGCGGACGGACGGACGGACGGACCGGCCGGCCGCGCCGCCGAACGGACGGATTGGAGCCTGTCTGGAGACGGACGAATGCGGGCGGACTCTGATTGGCCACGCCCCATGGGGCTCGATCAGTGACCAAGCTGCACGGTCTTGACCGCGAGCAACAGCACGGCCACCACCAGATAACCGCGCAGCAGCAGCATCGCCGCCTTGCGCCCGGGCGACCACACGGGGCGCTGAAGGAGCGCCAGCGGCGGCATCGTCCACGTGTGGCGTCGCTCCCGAGAGACCTCCGGAGTCTTTACCTCTACCGCCGCGCCTCCAGCGCGCAGGACGTAGACCCCCATCGCCAAGAGCGCGAGGACCACGCCGAGCGAGAGGTAGACGAACAACTGCGCCACGTCGACGCCGGGGAACATCGTGGAGGCCATCAGGATCAGCGAGAGCTCCACGAGGATCGCAACGATCACGCTCGCCACGGCGTTCAGCCAACGGGGGTTGACCCAGGGCCCGAGCACCTCGCGGTCGTTGCAGAGCAGCAGCAGAAAGACGGTAGCGCTGGGCAGCAGCACCCCGGCGAGCGCCTGTACCGAGGTGGTGATCAGACCCAGCGGCGCTCCGGGTATGAGCACGATGCCGGCCGCAGCGAGCACCATGCCGGTGAAGCTCGCATAGAAGAGCTTGGCATCGCGAAAACCGCGATGCAGCGAATGATTGGCCCCAAAGACGTCACCGAAGGCATAGGAGGTCGACAGCGTCACCGCCGCCGCGCCGATCAGCGAGGCGTTGAGCAGCACGATCGCAAAGAACGCCCCCGCCGTCGAGCCGAGCGTCCGATCGAGGCCGGCGGCGACCGTGCCGGCGTCGTTGAAGTGACCCGCGTAGGGCGTGCCCCCGAAGGCAAAGGCCGTCAGCGCGATGATCGCGCTCGCGCCGATCACCACCACGAAGGCGCCGATCACCGTGTCCGCGCGCTCGTAGTTGATCCACCGCGGCGTGATGCGCTTATCGACGATGTTCGACTGCTGGAAGAACAGCTGCCAGGGCGCGACGGTGGTGCCCACGATCGCGATGATCAACAGCACCGCGGTCGAGCTGGCGCCGCCCTGGATGCCGGGCACGAAGGCGTGGTGCAGGACGTTGCTCACCTTGGGATGCGAGAGGATGACGCAGCGGCACCACGAGCACAGTTGGCGACGATGAACACGTACATGAAGCGCTCCCAGCTGCGAAAGCTGCCGGTCGAGGTGATACCCACCAGCACCACCGCCGCGATCGGCACGGCGAGATAGCGGCTGACGCCGAAGTAGCCGAGCGCGAGGCTCACGCCGATGAACTCGGTGACGATCGTCAGGAAGTTCAGGATGAACAGGTCGCCCACCGAGAACCAGCCCCAGAAGCGCCCGAAGCGCTCGTTGATCAGGCGCGCGTGGCCGACCCCGGTGACGGCGCCGAGGCGAATCACCATCTCCTGGTTGACGATCAGCACGGGGATCAGAAGCACGAGCGTCCACAGCAGCGTCGTGCCGTAGTTCTGTCCGGCCTGCGCGTAGGTCGAGACGCCGCCGGCGTCGTTGTCGCCCATCATCACGATCAGGCCGGGGCCCATGATCGCCAGCAGCGCCATCGCCCGCGAGCGCCAGCCGTGGCGCTCGCCCGTGTCGCTCATCTTGATCGTGCCCAGCGCCCCGCGGATGTCCCCGATGTGAGCCTCGTCGAGGACGGGCGGTACGGCCTCGTGTACCGGCTCCTGGTCCAACGTCGTGGGGTTCTCGGCCATCGGGGTCAACCTCCTTTCCTGACTCGGAGCGTGGCGGGCGGTGCCGCGTCGCCGTCCATGCCATGGCGGACGGCCGCGAGCGTGCGAGCCACGAGAGAGCGGCGCGCAGGGCGGTCGGCACGCGCCAGAGGAGGCGTCCCAGAGAGGCTAGGCGAGAAGGGACGGGCTCGGCGAGCGCGTGGCCGGCTGGGTACTTCGCGGGGGTTCTCGATCCATTCCAGCCTCCTTTCCGCGCTTGCCGCGAGGGCTCGTCGAAGCCCTCAGAGCCTAGCACCGACGGTCGGGGCCCGCGAATCCGTCCTCAGTCGCTGACCAGCCCGAAGCGCCGCCGCCAGCCCGGCGGAAGCGTTAGCTCGAGCACGTCATCGACGGTGATGACACCCACCACACGTTGCTCCTCCTCCACGACGGGCAGCATCGTGAGGTTGTAGTCGGTCATCGTCCGAGCGACCTCGGGGAGCTCTGCGTCCGTGTTGACGGATACCGGCTCATCCTCGGCTATTTCTCGCAACAGCGTCTGCGGTGCGGCGGCGCGGATCAGCTGCACCAGAGCCACCGAGCCGCATAGATTGCCCTCCGCGTTGTGCAAATAGACGGTGGTGAGTGTCTGTGGCACCGCCTCGCGGGCGCGCACGGCATCGAGGGCTTCGCCGACGCTCGCCTCTGCCGGCAGGTCGATGAACTCGGGGCTCATCATCCCGCCGGCCGTCGAGGGGTTGTAGCCGAGCAGAATTTCGATCTGCTGCTGCTGGGTCGGTGGGAGCAGCGCGAGGATGCGCGCGCGGCGCTCCTGGTCGATCTCCTCGATCAGGTCGGCCGCATCGTCGGCCGCCATGCGCGCGATCACCGCGGCCACCTGCGTATCGGGGCGCTCGCGGATGAACTCGAGTTGGTGGTGCTCGTCGAGCTCCTCGAAGACATCGGCCTCGAGCTCGCGGTCCTGCCCGATCGCCTCGATCAGCTCCTCGCCCTCCTCGTGCGAGGCAGCCTCCACCAGATCCGCGATCTCGGCGGGATGCAGGTTGGCGAGCTTGCGGTGAGAGAAGCGCAGCCGGGCTGTCGGCACGTGCCCTACGAATGGCTCCATGTCCGCCCAGTCGAGGAATGGCCGGTCGCTGAGGAGGCGCTTCAGCGGGCGCGGCAGCGCGCGGCGCAGCTGCGCCTGCGGGCTAGGGTCCACGCCCACCACGCGCCACCAGCCATCGATGCAGGCCAGCTCGATCTCATGCGCGGTGACCAGGCGCGGCGGCTCGGCCTCGACATTGACCAACTTGCGTGAGAGCACGTCCTGGCGCAACAGCACCTCCCCCACGCGCCGCTCGAAGCGGCCAAGGCTGAGCTTCTGCCCTGAGAGCCGCACGGCGCCGGCCTCGAGCGTCGCGACCTTGTCGATCGGGACGAACAGATCGCGCCCACCGATACGCGCCTTCAACCCGGTGAGCGGCGGGTAGCCGCCGTCGGCCAGACGCACGATCAGGTCCTCCACACGCCCGAGTCTCTCCCCGGTGCGATCGAGCAGCGGGCTGCGCAGGATCGCGGATAAGTGCACAACTGGCTGGGGCAACGCGGCTCTAACGTTAGAGCACTCGCCGGAGGATGCACGGCGGACCTTTCGGAGGACGCACGGCGGACCTTTATCGCTCCTTAGTCTGCCTTTAGCAGGTCTTACGAGGAGCGCGTTATATCCCACGAACACATGTCCGAGCGTGCGGGAGCTCCCTGGCTCCTCTACATATTGGGAGCCCTGTGCGTGGGCGCCGGGGTGACCGCGTTCCTCGTTGTGGGACCGCCCGCGCGATCCGCCACCCAGAGTCGCATCGTGACGGTCGGCCGGGGGGTCGTGCAGTCGACGGTCAGCGCCAGCGGCAGCCTGCAGGCGGCCAGCCAGACGAACGTCGACTTCAAGGTGGCCGGAGAACTCGCTCAGGTGTACGTGCACACGGGGGAGCGCGTACTCGCGGGGCGACTCCTGGCCGAACTGAACCCCCGCGCGGCCCAGACCAACCTCGCGGTCGCCGAAGACAACCTGCACGCCGCCGAGGATCGTCTGGAAGTGGCCGAGAGCGGCACCGGCTCGGGCGCCGAAAGCTCGGCTGGCGAAAGCTCCCACGGCGGCTCAGCCAAGGCGAGTTCGGTGGGTCTCTCCGTGAGCGAACCGGCAGAACACACGACCACCACCAACAGCGAAACCGCCCCACGACAGCCTAAGCAAAAAGAACCGGCGAAGGGAGGCACGGGGAGCACCTCCAATGGCAAGAAGGAAGCTGCCGCCAGGAAGGAAGGTGCCTCGGCCGCCCCCGCCACTCCGACCGAGACAACGACCACCCAGACCCAGTCGCCGGCGGCCACCGCGGCCAATGTCGCCGCCGACGAGGCCACCGTCGAAAGCGCCAAGGCCGGCGTCGTCAGCGCCGAAGAGGCGCTGGCACAGACAAAGCTGTACGCCCCCGCCGACGGCACCGTCGCCTCGATCGCCGCGGAAGTGCCCGGCGCAAGCGTCTCGGCGGGTTCGAGTGCAAGCTCCGAGGGGAGCAGCGGTTCATCAGGCAGCTCGGGAAGCTCCAGCTCGGGCAGTGGCGGCTCGGGCTCCGGCAGCTCCCTCGGCGGCGGCGCGAGCAGCAGCGGTGCGGCAGGTTCCGGAGCCTCCTCCAGCGCCGGGTCGAGCGACTCGGGCAGCTCGTCCTCCTCGGCGTTCATCGTGCTGGTGAATACGAACGACATGCAGGTCGTGGTGCCGTTGAGCGAGTCCGACGTTACCAAGGTCAAGGCCGGACAGGCGGCGACAGTGACGGTCAATGCACTGCCCAACCTGAAGCTCGCCGCGCGCGTGGCCTCGGTGGCGCTGCTCTCCACCACCAGCAGCGGTGTGGTGAGCTACGACGTCACCCTCGACCTGGAGCAGAGCGAGGACGGGCTGCGGCCAGGGATGACGGCCTCGGCGGAAATCGTGGTGGCACAGGTCGAAAATGCCGTCAACGTCACGAGCTCGGCGCTCTCCGGGCGCGGAACCACGCAGACCGTGACGGTGGTGCGGAGCGGCAAAGACGTGCGCCAGGCGGTGATCACTGGCCTCGTCGGCAACACCACCACCCAGGTCCTGAGCGGACTGAGCCCCGGTGAGCAGGTATCTGTGCCGATCGCCGGCGGGCTTTCGCTGGGCGGCGGCACGGGCGGCACCGGCGGACTGGGCGAGCCGGCGGCCTTGGCGGAGGCGGCCTGGGTGGCGGCGGAGGCGGCGGTGCCAGGTTCTTTGGCGGGGGAGGGGCCGGTGGATGAGCCCGCGACCGCGCACCGTGATCGACGTGCGGGACGTCACCAAGGTCTTCCAGGTCGGCGACATCCGCGTGCGCGCGCTGCGCGGGGTGACGCTGCGCATCCAGCGCGGCGACTTCGTGGCGATCATGGGCGCTCCGGCAGCGGCAAGAGCACGCTGATGAACATCCTCGGCTGCCTTGACGTGCCCTCCAGCGGTGCCTACCAGCTCGATGGCATCGACGTGCGGGAGTTCGCCGAGGACGAGCTCGCCGACGTGCGCAACCGCAAGATCGGGTTCGTCTTTCAGAGCTTCAATCTCGTCCCCCGCACGCGCGCGCTCGCCAACGTCGAACTACCCCTCGCCTACGCCGGCGTAGGCAGGAGCGAGCGACGCCGCCGCGCCGATGAGGCGCTCCGCTCGATGGGAATGGGAACCGCACGGAGCACCTCCCCTCCGAGCTCTCGGGCGGCCAGCAGCAGCGCGTGGCGGTGGCCCGGGCGATCGTCACCAATCCCTCGCTGATCCTTGCCGACGAGCCCACTGGGAACCTCGACTCGCGCTCCAGCGAGGACGTGCTGGGCATCTTCGAGCGGCTCAACGGCGAGGGGCGCACTGTCGTGTTGATCACACACGAGCCCGACGTCGCCGCCCGGGCCAAGCGGGTGCTCCGGCTGCGCGACGGGCGGATCGTCGAGGACGCCGCACGAGCGAGGTGGAAGGCCATCCTCCGGCGGGGCACGCGCTGAAGTCCGCACACGGTCAGTACGCCCACCCCCTGCAGCCGTCGAGCTGATCGCCTGCTCGTCACCTCCACTATCCCGTCTCACAAGACACCACTTGCATAGCCACCCATGACCCACGTCCACCACACCACTCCGGCAAACCCTCCCGCCCCGCCCCACGCCCATGATTGGCCGCGAGACCCTGCGCATCGCGATAGAGGGACTGCTGGCCAACCGCCTGCGCTCCTCCCTGACGATCCTCGGCCTCGCGATCGGGGTGGCCTCGGTGATCGTCTTGATCGCCGTCGGCAACGGCTCCTCGCTGACGGTGCAGAAGCGCATCGAGAGCCTCGGTACCAACGTCCTGCTAGTGACGCGCGGCTTTCAGCGCGGCGGCGCGGGCGCCACGGCCGCGACGGCGCCGCTCACCGAAAAGGCAGCGCAAGCGCTTGAAAACCCCGACAACGCCCCCGACGTGCAGAGCGTCTCGCCGGTCGTGAACGCGTCGAACGCGACGATGGTGTTCGACGGCACCAGCTATTCACCATCGACATTTGTGGGCACCACGCCCTCATATCTGAGCGCCCACACCTACCAGCTCGCCGAGGGCACCTCATTCACCTCACAGGACATCAAGGAACACAGCCCGGTGGTCGTGATCGGTCCGACGGTGGTGGAAAACCTGTTCCCCACCTCCTCTCCGATCGGCCAGTCGATCCAGATCAACGGGGCCAATTTCCAGGTGATCGGCGTGACGAAGTCCAAGGGCGCCAGCGGAGCGCTCAACCAGGACGACATCGCGATGGCCCCGATCAGCACCGTGCAGGATCAGCTGACCGGCTACGGACCACTCAGCTCGATCACGGTACAGGCGAAGTCACAGGACGAGCTCAACGCCGCCGAAGCGGAGGTAAGCTCGATCCTGCAGGGCCAGCTGGGCACGAGCGCCGCCAACCCGGGCTTCAACATCATCAACCAGGGCTCGATCCTCGAAGCCTCCAGCTCCACCAGCTCGGTCTTCACCACCCTGCTTGGTGAGGTCGCCGCGATCTCGCTGCTCGTGGGCGGCATCGGCGTGATGAACATCATGCTCGTGAGCGTCACCGAGCGCACACGCGAGATCGGCATCCGCAAGGCGATCGGCGCGCGTCACAGCGACATCCTCGGCCAGTTCCTGACCGAGGCGGTGATGGTCTCGATCCTCGGCGGAGCCATCGGCGTGCTGGTCGGGGTCCTCGGCAGCCAGTTTGAAATCGCGGGCGTGCAACCTGTGATCGCCGGCTACTCCATCTTCCTCGCCTTCGGCGCAGCGGTCGCGACGGGACTTTTCTTCGGCACCTACCCGGCCAGCCGCGCGGCCGGGCTGAGACCGATCGAGGCGCTGCGTTATGAGTGATGAACCGATCCAGACCGCCAAGCCGCAGTCCCCGGACCTGCGCGACCGACCGCGCCCCACCGGGCCACATCCCACCCAGGAGACCCCCATGAGCACTACCGAAGAGCAGCCACCGGTACACGCCGAAGACGACGATGCCTTCGAGGAGGCCGAGCAAGCAGACGACTGGGAGGACCAGCCGCTCACCAGGCGCCCTCGCCGGCGGCTGCTCACGCCGCTGACGGCCCTGCTGTTTGCCATCCTCGTGGGCGCGGGCGGCTTCATCGCCGGCGTCCAGTGGAGAAGGGCGAAGTGTCGAGCTCATCCAGCAGCGGCAGTGGACGCCTAGCGTCGCTACTTGGAGCCGCCGCAACCGGCGCTGCGAGCCGCTCCGGTACGGGCGGTGCCAGTGGGAACGCGGGTGAAGGCGCCACGGGCGGCGGCTCGCGGTTCGGCGGGAGTGCGGGCGCCGCGGCGGGTGGCGGCTTTGGTGGCGGCGGCGCGGGCGCCACGGTCGGCCAGGTGGCGAACATCTCCGGCTCTGACCTGTATGTCACCGAACTGCAGGGCAACACGGTCAAGGTGGCGACCTCCGCGGCGCAGATCATCAAGCAGGTGAGCACCTCCGTGAAGGGCATACACCCCGGCGACACGGTCGTCGTCGCGGGAACCCATCTGCCCAGCGGCTCGATCCAGGCCACGACCGTGCGTGACAGCGGCAGCACGGGTGGCGGCGGTGGGCTCGCTCTCTTCGGCGGCTCGGACGGCGCTTCGACGAGCGGCGGTGGCGGCAGCAACGGCGGGGGCGGCAGCAATGGTGGCAGCAGCGGCGGCAATGGCAGCAGCAGCAGCAGCGGAAATGGCAAGGCGCCGAGCCTCTTCGGCGGATAACAATCGATCAAAAGGAACTACATGTCTCACACACATATTCACAGTCGCAAGTGGCTCCTCGCCGGAGTCCTGGCGATGGCGCTTGCCTGTCTCGGCCTGGCGGCCTGCGGCTCTTCGGGCAGCGCGTCGTCGACTTCAACGACGAACGCGGCCAACACCGCGACGACCGGCTCCGGAACACCACAGGGAGCGCGATCGGGGAGGTTCGCGGCGATGCGGTCGTGCCTGCAGAAGGAAGGCATCACACTGCCCGCCCGTCCTCAGGGTCAGCCGCGGACGCCCGGTGCCGGCGGATTCCTCGGCGGTGGCGGCGGCGCAGGTCCACAGCTGCCCAAGGGCGTCACTCGCGCACAGTTCGAAGCCGCGCTGAAGAAGTGCGGTGGCGGACGCGGCTTTGCGCGGCCCGGCGCGGGACGCTTTAACAGCCCGGCCTTTCGCACTGCGGTGACCGCCTTCGCGGTATGCATGCGCCAGAATGGGATTGCCCTGCCGACACCCAACACCTCGGGCAACGGGCCGGTGTTCGACACCAAGGGAATCGAAACCAAGAGCGCCCAGTTCACAGCCGCCAGGGCCAAGTGCCAGAGCAAGCTCAGCGGCGCCTATGCGCGACCCGGCGGGAGACCCGGCGCGGGCGGCGGCGCTTAGGTTCACGGCCACAGCTGGGAGGCAGGGGCGGTGACGCTGACATCACCGCCCCTCACGGACGCCCACCAACCGGCGACCGGCAGACGCCGACCTATCTTTGGAGCCGCTTTGGCGACGACCGGTCGCAGCCGGCCTATTCTTCGGAGCCGCTTTCGGAGGCGCTGTCGCGAAGAGGCAGCGCCTGCGAGCCCAGGTCGTGGTTGGTCGCCGCGGCCTGCGGGTCGCGGATCGCGGCCGAGCTGGGCTTGCTCGAGATCGCGGGCTCCTGCAGCGAGCCGATGCGCCCGACCAGCTGATTCCACTGCGCGGGGCTAAGTTCGGGGCTGACGGCCAGCGGCGCAGGCGCCGGGCGGCCGTTCTTGCCGGCGGAGTGCGCCGTGGTCGCGGTCGTCGCCTGGTTCGGCGCGAGCGTCGTGCCGACGGGGCGGAAGCCGATGTGGATGTGATTCCAGTGTTCGGGCAGCGCCAGCGTGTTTTCGGCTTCCGGGTACTTCATCAGGCTGATGATCTGGTGGGGTACGAAGCGTCCCTGGAGGGTCAGCAGCGCGCGGATCGTCACATCGGTGATCGACCCCGCCCCCTGATGCCCGGCGATCGGGATGCCATTGACGGCGGAGATGTCGACGGCGTCGCCGAAGTAGTGCTCGGAGACGTTGCCCGTGGTCGTGAACTCGCTGTGACCGCAGCGCAGGGCGCTGACCGTCGGGCGCAGACCGCTGCGCGAGAGGAACTCCAGCACCGCCAGCACGCGCCCGTCGATCGCCCCCGAGGCGATGTCCTGCCGGCCGCAGGCGTAGATGTCGATGCCCGGGTCGGCGAGCACCGTGCGCTCCAGTTCGCTCTGGCTCATCAGGAACACCTGCGCCGCGGTTGCTCCCAGCAGATCGAGGGCCGCCTTGGCGCCCTTGGGGTGCAGCGCCACCTGGAGCTGGCGCCAGTTGGCCAGAATCGGTCGGGGGTCGACCGTCGCGGCGTCGCCGCCGGGACGGATCGCGAAACGCAGACGCGAGCTCCGCGCGGCCGGTGAGATTCCGATCACACCACTCGCCCCTGAGCCGAGCGGCGTGCTCTGCGGGGAGACGCTTCCCGACGCCCCGCTTCCGGATGCAGCGCCGACCGAGGCCGCGCTCCCCGATGCGGCACTCGTCGCGGCCACGCTCCCGGTCCCCGGCAGGCCCTTGAGGTGACCGAGCACCGTGCCCTGCGAGACGACCGAGCCGAGACGCAAAGGCAGCCACCGCCCCCCGTGGCCGTCGCTCTGTCCGGCGCCGCGGGTCGCGGCGCGCGCCGCAGCCACACGCGCGACCGGATTGCTCGGGATGCGCGTACAGGCGCACCTTGCCCATCCCGGCGGGCACCGCACCGGCGCCGGGTAGGGGCTGTTCTTCGGTTTCGGCGGCGGGATGACTCGCGGGCGCCTTGACGTGCAGCGTGAGCGGCGGCTGGCTGCCGGCGCTGGCGGGCAGGGCGGGCTTGGGATCGTGAGCCCCCACCTTGGCGAGCACCGCGGCGGGCGGGGAGGAAGCGGCAGACTTTGCGCCGGCGCGCCCCGGAGCCGGCACGGCGGGGACGTGGTAGCGAGGCGCGATCGAACCGAGGCCCGCGTAGGTGAAGATGTCACCGTAGATGTCCTGCAGGGCGAGGTAATTCCCCAGCCTGTGCGAGCGCCCCAGCTTGACGATGCGCCCGTCCTCGGAGGCCGTCACCGCCTCGCCGGGTGTCCCGAGCAGATCCACGAAGCGCGGTTCCTTCTGCTTCGATCCCTTAGCGGCAGCCCCGCCGGGCGCCGTGGCGGCCGCACCGGCCACGGCGGGCGCAACGGCCGCCGCGCCGGGCGCTCCCGTCCCCACGGCGGGCGCCCCCGCAGCCGCACCCTGGGGCGTAGGAGCCACGGGCACGGCGCCGGCCGTCGCACTCGACGGCGAGAGCGCCGATTCGACGTTGGCGGGGTCCTGCACCACGCGCGCGCCCGCGAGCGGCAGGCGCCCCTCAGTGAGGCCCGTGAGCGTAGCGATCACCGACTGCGGGTAGGAGGCGATCAGCTTGGCGCGCAAAAGCACCGATTCGACGTACGCATCGGAGTGGTTGTAGGCGAGGATCGCGGTGTGCAGATTGCTCGACGCGCCCGCCGCATGCAGGTAGCGAGCTGCGGCGAAAATCGCGTCGACCGGGTTGTAGGGGTCCGCGTAGCCCGCCCCGAGTGCGTCGACCCCGTACTGCAGCCAGGTCTCGGGCATGAACTGCATCCAGCCCACCGCACCGGCGGTGGATACCGAGAGGTCGTTGCCATAGTTGGTCTCGACCTCGTTGATCGCCGCGAGGATCTGCCACGGCACCCCGTATTGGATGCCCGCGGCCTGGTAGATCGGCAGCAGGAACAGGGGCACCCGATAAAATTCGAGCGCCTGCGCGGAGACCGCCGACTGGCCGAGCAGCGAGGCCAGCGTGCCCGCCTGAGCGGCCACCACCTGCGGCGGCGGCGCGACATTGTTCGGCGTTCCGGGCGGCACCGTCGCCGGGGTGTTGCCAGTGCCACCGGCGCCCTTGCCGGCACCGGCTCCATCGGTGCCCTGACCCTGCGCCGAGGCGCCACCCTGCGCACCGCCGGTCTTCGAGCCGCGGCGACGGGGGCGAGCGGGCTGCGTGCGCTGCACGACCACCGTCGGGCCGCTCGCAGCCGGATTTGAAGGGCCGGCGGCCGGGCTCGTGGCCGGACCTGAGGAAGTGGCTGGGGCGGGACCGGCAGTCGGTGCCGGCGCCGGAGCCGCCGTGGTCGTCTGGGTCGTCGCCGTGCTCGTCGGCGCGGGCGGCGTGCTCGCGGTGGTGGTCGTGGTCGTGGTTTCGCCGGCGCCTCCCTGCGCGGGGCCACTCGGCGCCGGAGTCGAGGCGCTGGAGGATGTAACCGTGTCTTCAGTGGATCCCCCCGAGCCCGCCGGGGTACCGGCGGTGGCAGCGGACACACCCGCCGCAAGCGCCCCGGAGCTCAGCGGACCGCCAAGTCCCGCCGCGGTCAAACCGCCCCCCGCCAGCGCAAGCATCGCGCGCCGCAGACGGCGGCGCGAGCTATTCATCGGCGGCCTCGGCAGGCCGTAGTCGTCGTGACTTTCCATGGTCGTGCGTGCGGAGGGCTCGCGATTGCGAGCCGGCCCCCTTTCCCTGTCATATCGGCAGGCAAGCAAGAATCGGTAAAGCCTTAGTAATCCCAGCGTAAACAGGCCCACCAGACGGGCGCAGCGGAGCCGTCGTGGTGGCCAGAATGCCTGGACTCTAGACACCTCTTAGGCGGAATTCGCCGATTCCCTGCCGCCAAATGCCCGCAGGATCTATTGCAACCGTCCATCCATCCCACGACTCGACCCGGCTCTCGGCTGAGCGAGCATCGACGAGGGCGCATGCGCGTGCGCCCCGTCAGGCAGAGACGACGGCCAGCCAGCGGTGTCGTGCGCCCCGTCAGGCAGAGACGACGGCCAGCCAGCGGTGTCGTGCGCCCCGTCAGGCAGAGACGACGGCCAGCCAGCGGTGTCGTGCGCCCCGTCAGGCAGAGACGACGGCCGGTGAGTGGTGTGGATGCGAGAGCTCACCGTGGGGCTCCGGCGCGCCGGCCGAGGACAGGCGGCGCCGCACCACGACCCGCCCGCCGTGCTCGGGGTTGAGCGTGATCGAGCGCCGCACGATCCGCTCCGAGCGCGCCTCCGCGGGCGCCAGCTCGACGTCCGCGAGAACCGTCTGCAGAACCCGCTTCATCTCCAGCAGAGCAAAGCTCGCGCCCAGGCAACGGCGCACGCCGCCGCCGAAGGGGATCCACGTGTAGGTGCCCGCGGGACGCTCCAGGAAGCGCTCGGGTGCAAAGGCGCGCGGCTCGGGATAGATGTCCTCGCGGCGGTGCAGCAGATAGATGCAGGGCGCCACCGCCACGCCCGCCGGGATCAGGTGGCCGCCGAACTCCATCGGCTCGCTGAGCTTGCGCAGCACGATCGGCAGCACGGGCCGCAGGCGCAGGGTCTCCTTGACGACGGCATCCAGATACTCCTCCTCGCCGCTCAGCGTCTCCGCGCGCAGGCGCTCAAGCTTCTCGGGGTGGCGCAGCAGACGCTCAAGCGCCCACGAGAGCGAGGTGGCGGTCGTCTCGTGTCCGGCCACGAGCAGCGTCATCAGCTCGTCGCGCAGCTCGCGGTCGCTCATCGCCGTGCCGTCCTCGTAGCGAGCCTGGACGAGCATCGAGAGGATGTCCTCGCGCTCGGCGAGGTCGGGCTCGGTGCGCCGCCGGCGAATCTCCGCCAGCACCGCCTCGTCTACCGGATCCATCACGCCGCGGAAGCGGCGGTTGCGTTCGATCCGCGCCGGTCCGAGCGCCGCCAGCGCGGCGAGCCGCCGCGGGTTGGTCACCCAGTCGATCATGCCGCGCAACAGCTCGCGCATGTGCTCCAGGCGGGGTCCCTCGACGATGCCGAACACCGCCTGCATGATCACCTCCAGCGTGATCGCCTGCATGCGCGGGAGCAGCGCGAAGGGCTCTCCCACAGGCCAGCGCGCGACGTTCTCGCGCGCCAGATCGACCATCAGCTGGTCGTAGCGCTGCATGCGCTCGCCGTGGAAGGGCGGCAGCATCAGCTTGCGATCGGCCATGTGCGAGGGCTCGTCGAGGAGCAGCACCGAGCGCGGCCCGACGACAGGCTCCAGCACGGCATTGGCTTCGCCGGCGCGCAGCACCGCCGGATCGCCCGTGAAGACGCGCTTGATGTCGTCGGGATCGCACAGAAACACCCACGTGTTCTCGTTGCGGATCTTCAGCGTGAAGACATCGCCGTAGCGCTCGCGGCAGCGCTCCATGAAGGGCAGCGGGCGAGCGCCCCAGCCGAGCGTCTGCAGCGCGCTGGGCATGCGCGGGCCGGGGGGCAGCTTAGGTGAGGTAGGCGACTGTCCGGGGGCGCCGGCGGCCGGATCGGGAGGGGCGGCAACGCTCACGATCAAGAAGAGTAGCGGACTTCACCGCAATCTTGGCCAGCCGGCCAGGGTCCACTCACCGCCCTCTCACCGCTCCGTTGCGACCGCCGCCGGGTTATGAGGTTTGCCACGATATCCAGCGAGCGGGTAGAGTGCTCGTCTAATTACGAGGGTAGTCCGAAAAAGGGATGGAGGGTCATGCTCATGTCTAGGTTTAGGGTTCTGACGATGGCGCTTGTGGGGTGCGCCTGTCTCGTGGGCGCCGCCACGGCGCAGGCGACAGAGAACATCTCGAACTTCCACGTCGCCTTCACACCCGACGTGCTCGGATCCCCCACGAACGCCTCCGGTGGCGCCTTGATAGCCAACCCCCTGCCCGGCGAACTGCCCGAACCGGTCACCGGCTTCACCGTCAAGGGACCGGCGGGGCTGACGATCAACACCGTCGGCACCAAGACATGCAGCGCCGCGGCCCTCGAAAGCGTCGGCCCCCAGGCGTGCCCCAAGGAATCCAAGGCCGGGTTCGGCGGCGGCATGGGCGCGCTGAAGCTGGGCAGCCAGATCATCGAAGAGCCCTACACGCTCGACTTCTTCCTCGGCAACAACACGCCCGGCCACATCGTGGTGCTGCTCTACGTCGAAGCCGTCTCTCCGGTCTCGATCCAGCTCGTGTTCTCGGCGAACGTGGTGCAGTTTCCCAAGCCCTATGGGCTCGGCTTCCACTTCAACATCCCCCTGATCCCCACGCTGCCGGGCGCCTCGGACGCCTCGGTGCTCAGCACGCACGTCACGATCGGCGCCGCCAATGCGGCCTACTTCGAGAAGGTCCACGGCAAGCGCAAGCTGGTGCACATCAAGGGCCTCATCCTCCCCAAGACCTGCCCGCGCGGCGGCTTCCCGGTGGAGTCCGAAGTGTCGTTCCTGGACAACACCACAGACGTGCTCAAGGCGACGGTGCCCTGCCCGAAGACGAAGAAGAAGTAGCGCCGCGATGCGCCGCTACCGGAGAGGCTTGAGGGGACGTGGCGGCTCGGCGTACCGCACGAGGATCGCCGTCGGCGCCGCGCTGGGGATCGGCGCGGCGCTCGCCGGCGGCGTCGCGCTCCCGGCCGACACGCTGGCTGGGACGCCAAGCCACACCACCGGCTCCCGGCTGGGCGCCCACACTCTGAAGGCACTGCCAGGCCAGCCGGAAGGGACCACGACAAGCCTTCTCCCCTCCTTCTCGCCGGACCGGCTGGGCGCATCCGCGGCGCTCACGCTGAACATCGACTACGCGGGCGCCCCGCACAGGGTGCCCGCGCCGGTGACCCACACGATCGTGCACCTGCCCGCGGGGCTGAGCTTTCACATGCAGGGCGTCAGCACCTGCTCCCGCTCGGGCGTGAGCCGCGGGAGATGCCCGGCCTCCTCGCGCGTGGGCAGCGGCGGCGACATCGCGACGGCGCACCTGGGCTCGCAGACGCTCAGCGAGAACGCCACGGTGACCGCCTACCGCGGGCCCAACCAGGGCGGCCACCCGACGCTGCTGATCGCAAGCCAGGGCCTGACGCCGCTGATCGAGCGCACCGTGATCACGGCCGCGATCACGCGCGACCGCCCCCCCTATGGGCTGCAGTTGCAGATGTCGGTCCCGCCGATCCCCACGCTCCCCACCGAACCGAACGCCTCGATCCAGCGCTTCACGCTGACCATCGGCGGCCCACACGGCCCGCGCGACTTCGTGCGGACGCCCGGCAGCTGTCCGGCGGGCGGGTTCCCCTTCGGCGCGGACTTCACCTTCGACGACGGCTCCACCGCCAGCAGTACGGCGACCGCGCGCTGCCCGTAGCCCCTTGGGCGCCAACGGGCGCACGAACCGCGGCGGGACCCAATCCATGCGGCGCGCCGGCGCGCTAATCTAGCGCCATGGAAGCGATCCTCTCGATCATCCAGGTGATCATCGCCGTCGTGCTGATCTTCCTGGTGCTCATGCACTCGGGCAAGGACGCCGGGCTCTCTGGCGCCTTCGGCGTGGGCAGCGGCACGGGCCCGTTGGGAGGCGGATCGCTGGTCGAGCGCAACCTCAATCGCTGGACGGTGGTATTCGCGATCCTCTTTGTCGGAAACACGATTCTCTTACTGAAGAAGCCCTGGGCTTAGCTTTTGCAGGCCGGCATCGGCCTGGCTTCCAGATCTCCCTCAGCGGGCGCTGCCCCGCGTAGCGGCACCTCTCCCTCGGCCCCCCACCACCGGCTCCCGCGGACCCCCTTGCGGGGTCCTTCTTAATTCCTGTCAGCCCCCACAGGTTCGGGCTCTGACATGGGCTCCTCGACAGCGCTCGTGGCCTCCAGCCCGTCGAGCTCCTCCAGGCGGTCGAGGATCTCCAGCGCCTCAGTGCGCAGGATGCCGTCGCTCGCGCGGTAGTCCGCCTCGGAGAGCTTGCCCGTCGCGTAGTCGAGCTCGAGCTCACGCAGCTCGCGGTACTTGGCCTCGCGCGCGGCCTCGAGCTCCGAGCCCAGGCGCGTGCGCGAGCGCACGCTCACGCGCCGGCGCAAAGCCCGCGGCGCCGGCCACAGTGCGATCAGGCCGCCGAGGAAGACGATCGCGCCGCCGATCCAGATCCACATCACCAACGGCGACACCTCGAAGCGGAACGCCGCCGGGGGCGGGTTCTGCAGGTAGGCGCGCGCGAGCACCGCGATCGCGATCACGCCCTCGTCGGGGCGCACGAGCGGGATCTTCTGGTTGGCGATGGTCACGATCCGCTGCAGCGCGGGGGTGTTGATGTCGGGCGCCACCGCCGTCCACACGTCGCGCGTGAGGCCGGCGTCCACCGCGACGTGGCTCACGGCGGTGCCGCCGATGAAGTGGCCCACCGAACCCTGCGCAGCTTCGCCGCTGTCGTAGTAGCCCTCGTTCGGTTCGAGCCACGCCACGTGCCGCCCGCCCTTGGTGACGTCGAGGCGCGCGCCGAGCGTCATCGTCGCGCCCGTGTGCGCGGGATCGTAGGTCGGCGTCACCGAGGCCGTGGGGCGCGTGTAGTGGATCGTGTAGGCGCCCACGCGCTTGGACTGGCCCGGAGACAGAGACAGCTCGGCGACGTGCTGGAAGGACGAGGAGGCGGCGACGCCCACGAACAGCACCGCCATCCCGAGGTGCACCACGTAGCCTCCATAGCGGCGGCGGTTGCGCCGCACGAGCCCCAGCGTCGCGAGCGGCACCGAGGCGCCCGTGGAGCGCCGCCGCGCGCGCACCCCGCGGAAGAGCTCCTGCCCGAGCGAGCCCAGGACGAAGGCCGCACAGCAGAACATCGCGAGCGCGAGCGGCTTCGAGGTGACCCCCGCCGCCACCAGCACCACGAGCGCCACGAGGCCCGTCGTGAGCGGCACGACGAAGTTGCGTCGCGCATTGGCGAGCGTCGCGCGCCGCCAGGCGACGACGGGGCCGATGCCCGAGAGCAGCACGAGCACGAGCGCGAGCGGCACCGTGTAGCGGTCGAACCACGGCGGCCCCACCGAGGCGGCGGTGCCGGTGAAGGCTTCGGAGATCAGCGGGAAGTAGGTGCCCCAGAAGATCACGAAGCACAGCCCCACGAGCACGACGTTGTTGGCGAGGAAGACCGACTCGCGCGAGAGGAGCGAGTCCAGACGGTGCTCCGAGCGCAGCACCGCGCGGCGCGAGACCACGAGATAGATCGAGCCGACAATCATGCACGCGATCAGCACCACGAAGGGCACCCCAAGCGTGGCCCCCCCGAAGGCGTGAATCGAGTTCAGCACGCCCGAGCGCACGAGGAAGGTGCCCATGATCGACAGCGTGCCGGTGGCGAGCACAAGCGAGACGTTCCACACCTTCAGCATCCCCCGGCGCTCCTGGATCATCAGCGAGTGCAGGAACGCCGTCGCCGTCAGCCAGGGCATCAGCGAGGCGTTCTCCACGGCGTCCCAGCCCCAGTAGCCGCCCCAGTTGAGCTCCGAGTAGGACCAGCGCGCGCCGAGCAGGATGCCCGTGCCGAGCAACAGCCACGCGCCGAGCGCAAAGCGGCGTGTGGTGCGCAGCCAGTCGGCGTCCACCCGCCTGGTGATCAGCGCGCCGACGGCGAAGGCGAAGGGGATTGTGCACAGCGTGTACCCCGAATAGAGCATCGGCGGGTGGATCATCATCGTGGGGTGGCGCAGGAGCGGGTCGAGGCCCACGCCGTCGGCGGGCGCCGGATTCAGGGTGGCGAAGGGGTCGGCGTAGAAGACCATCAGCGAGACGAAGAACGCCCCAAAGCCGAGCAGCACGGCGGTCGCGTAGGCGGCCACCTCACGCAGGCGGTTGCGCGTGATGAACAGCGCCAGCGAGGACCACAGCGAGAGCAGCCAGGCCCACAGCAAGAGCGATCCTTCCTGCGAGGACCACACCGCGGCGGCCTTGTAGAAGGTGGGCGTCGAGATCGACGAGGTGTCGGCGACGGTCTTGAAGGAGAAGTCGTCGCGCAGGAAGGCCACCTCGAGCACCGCGAAGGCGAGCGTGAGGACGCCCGCGAGCAGATACACCGCACGCCTGCCCGAGCGCGTCCAGCGCTGCTGTCCGGTGCGCGCGCCGTAGACCGACGCGCAGATGCCATACAGGCAGACGGCGAGCGCCAGCGGCAGAAGGGCGCGTCCGAGACCGGCCATCAGTCAGCGCCTCCCGCCTGCCGGCCATGGCTCAGAGCGAGCATCAGCCCGCGCATCCCGACAGCCAGAGGTACCCGCGCGAGGCCATCGACATGCCTCAGTAGCTCTGGTTCTTGCTGGAGGGCGCCACGGTGTACTTGGACGGGCACTTGGTGATCAGCGAGTCGCGTTCGCCCACCCAGCCCTGGCCCTGACGCTGCACGGTGACGATCACCTCGCGCCCTTCGCGGAAGGGCCCCGGAACCGAGCCGGTGTAGACGACGGGCACCGCCGCCGCACCGTTGCCCCCCGCACGGTCGCCGACGCTGAAGTCGATCGTCTGACCCGAGCGCCGCACCGAGCCCGTCACGACGGTGCCGGTCAGCTGGTAGCTCTGCCCCGGCCGTGCCTGGCGCAGCAGCTGGCTGGGACTGAGCGCGGGCGAGGCGGCGCTGAAGGAGGTGTAGATCAACGCACTGGCCAGCACGACGGCGGCGCTCAGGGCCACCACCAGCCGCACCGTGCGCTTGCGAGCGGGGTTCATCCAGCCAAGTATCTCAAACGCACGTCCAGGGAAACACCGGTCGTTGGCGAAACCTTCGCCCGTGCGCCGAGTTTTAAGGACGAGAGCCGCGTGATGAGCACCAGACTGCACCTACCGCACCCACAGCGCCGCGCCAACCGCAGGCGCCCCGCCGCGCGACCTGTGGTCCAGGCTCAGCCCGAGCTCGACCGCGACGCGTGCAAGGTCCGCGAAGCGGGCGGTCCACTTGACGTGGCCGCCTACGTGTGCCTGTGCGGGTTCGCCTTCGCCGCGGCGGTCTCGACGTCGGTCCAGTGCCCGCACTGCGGCGCACCGCAGGCCTGGTAGACCTGCTGGCCAAGCGCGTGCCGTAGCTCGCGAGTAGGAGCAGAGGGCCAAGCGGAAGCTCTCCTCGACCGCCATCTCGCCGACGCCGCCTTTGGGCCTCGCCGAGGCGGGTAGGAAACATTCTTGAGGCGTTAAGCGCCATCGCTGCTGGAGGTCGCCAGGGCGCCTTGACGGGCGCGGAAGAAAACGCTAAGGACTCCTTGTTTGAAAAAACGATTGATCCCATTGGATCAAAGGAGTCGATTAAGATGCGAACGATGAGCAAGCTCGTAGGATCCTGCCTCGTGTCCATGCTCGTAATGAGCATGCTGCTTGTAGGAAACGCCCAGGCCGGCAAAGCAGCACCAGAAACGAGCCCGACAGCCGTGGTGAACCCAACTAACGGCGAACAGTGGACATTCTATGTCAATAGTACAAACGAAATTGCATACTGGCACCGCTCTAAATCAACCGAAGGTTGGGTAGGCGCCAAAGTTGGGGGCAGCGTCAAGACGGGTACCAGCCCGTCGGCCGTGATCTACAAAACCGGTGAGATATTTGTTTACTACGTGAATAAAAATAGCGAAATAGCGAACTGGACATACTCCGAAGAACAGTGGGTAGGGGGAGTGTTCGGCGGCAAAGTCGCAACCAACAGCAGCCCATTCGCAGCAACGAATACGTCGAATAGCGTTCAGTACGTGTGCTACGTGAACAGCAGTGGAGAAATCGCCGACTTCTTCCTGAGCAGCAAAGGATGGACGGGCCCATCTGCCATTGGCGGACAAGCCAAAGCGAACACGAGCCTGTCGGCAGTGGTCTACAACACCAATGAGGCCTTCATATACTATGTGAACTCCAGTGGCGAAGTAGCGAACTGGACGTTCTCCGAAGAACAGTGGGTAGGACGGCCATTTGGCGGCAAAGTCGCAGCCAAAAGCGGTCCATTCGCAGTGACGAACGCTAAAAATAGCGTCCAGTATGTGTTCTACGTGAACAGCAGTGGAGAAATCGCCGACTTCTTCCTCAACAGCAAAGGATGGACGGGCCCATCCAACATTGGAGGAGCAGCGAAGACGAACACAAGGCCAACGGCAGTGGTCTACGGCAACGAAGAAGCATTTGTTTACTATGTGAAATCGGGCGGTGAAATAACGAGCTGGATATCTTCCGCGGGAAAATGGACAGGACTAGCGCTCGGCGGCAAAGTCGAAACCAACAGCAGTCCATACGCAGTGACTTACCCAACGAACAACAACCAGTACGTGTTCTTTACCAACAGCAGTACGGAAATCTCCGACTTCGCCCACGAAGGCGGGGAATGGATAGGGCCGACGACTCTTTAGCGACAGATTCTTAGAGCGTGGCGAAAAACGCAGTCGGGCAAACGTGCTCGGGGTGAACGCGGTCGAGGCGACGTGCTCGCCCCGACCGCTCGCCGTTTCTGGATGTGGCGCCCTTCGGCCCCGCAAACTACTTGATGTGCATCCCACTGATCGCGCGGGAGATGACCAGCTGCTGAATCTCCGCCGTCCCCTCGAAGATGTCGTAGATCTTCGCGTCGCGGTGCCAGCGCTCGACGGGGAACTCGCGAGTGTAGCCGTTGCCGCCGAGGATCTGGATGGCGCGCTCGGTGACCCACACGGCGACCTCGCCAGACTTGAGCTTTGACATCGAGCCCTCGGCGTTCTCGAAGGGCACCTGGTTGCGGCCCATCCAGGAGGCGCGCCACACGAGCAGGCGGGCGGCGTCGATCTCCATCTTCATCCGCGCGAGCGTGAAGGCGATCGACTGGTTCTCGATGATCTTGCGCCCGAACTGCTCACGCTCCTTGGCGTACTCCAGCGAGTACTCATACGCGGCGCGCGCGATGCCGAGCGCCTGCGAGCCGACGGTGGGGCGCGATGCCTCGAAGGTCGCCATCGCGGCCTGGGACTTGCCGCGCTTGCCCTCGCGCACGCGGGCGAGGCGTTCGTCGAGCTTCTCCTTGCCGCCCAGCACGTAGCCGGCGGGGACGCGGCAGTCGTCGAGGTAGACGTCGGCGGTGTGCGAGGCGCGCAGGCCATGCTTCGATACCTTCGAGCCCTGCGAGATGCCCTTGGCTTCGCTCATCGGGATCACGAAGGCGGCGTGCCCGCGCGAGCCGAGCTCGGGGTCGACGGTGGCGATCACGACGTGCACGTCGGAGATGCCGCCGTTGGTCGCCCAGGCCTTCTGGCCGTTGATGACCCACTCGCCCACGGCCTCGTCGAACTTGGCGCGCGTGCGCACGCCCGAGACGTCCGAGCCCGCATTGGGCTCGGAGGCGCAGAAGGCGGCGACCTTGATGTCGTCCTGCGTGCCGAAGCAGCGCGGAATCCACTCGCCGATCTGCTCGCCCGAGCCCTGCCCGAAGATCGCGGCGACGGCCAGCGCGGTGCCCATGATCGCCATGCCGATGCCCGCGTCGCCCCAGAAGAGCTCCTCGTTGACGATCGGCAGCGTGAGGCCCGTGGGGTCGGCGAAGAACTGCGCGAGCCCCTCGAAGCCGTAGAGGCCGATCTTGGCGGCCTCCTGGATCACGGGCCAGGGGGTCTGCTCCTTCTCGTCCCACTCGTGAGCGACGGGCCGCATGACGTCGGCGGCGAAGCCGTGGACCCAGTCGCGGATGTCCTTCTGGTCCTGCGAGAGGGCCATCGAGAAGGCGGTGTCCTTGTTGGCGGCGCCGGTGATCGCCTCGACGGCGGCCTCGGCGGCCTCTGTGGTGACCTCGGTGGTGGACATCGGGGCGGGGGCTCCTTGTTTGAAATTGGACGACGTGAACGACGGAGGGTCTGAAGTTGGACGGCTTGGAATACGGTGCTCGATATAAAGCTGGACTGCTGAGGCCGCAAGAGCAGGGGCCTGGGGAGCCCCCATGCGACTCCGCCAAAGTCTAGCCCACCTGTAAATGGCTGTCAAATGCAAGATTGAACTTCGTTTACAGGAGGTCTATAGTGACCCGGCATGGCAACCGCCGACGCCCGCGCCCGCCCGCCGCTCGCCTCCCGCCGCGCCGCGATTCGCCGTGAGCGCGAGCGCGAAATCCTGGCGGCCACGCGGCTGTTGTTCGACGAACGCGGGATGCAGGACGCGCCGATTGAGGACATCGCCCGCGCGGTGGGCATCAACAAGGCGCTGATCTACCGCTGCTTCTCATCCAAGGAGGAGCTGTTCGTGCTTACCCTCACCGGCTACCTGCGCGAGCTGGCCGAGCGCCTGGACGACGTGGCGCCGGAGCTCGACCCCGTGGCGATGCTCGAGGAGGGGTGGCGCCGCTACACGGGCTTCTGCCTGGAGCACCCCGCGTTCCTGGACTGTGCGCTTTCGTTGATGCGCGGACCGGCGCAGGAGCTGCAAGAGACGGTCTCCGACGGTGTCTGGATCCGCCTTGCCCAGGGCATGGCCGGGTGCCTTGGCCGTCTCGCCCACATCCTGCGCCAGGGCGCCGAGCAGGGTGTCTTCACGGTCGAGGACCCCGACTTCACCGCCAACTATCTCTACACGCAGACACTCGGCGCGATGCACCTCGCCCGCGCCCGAACGGGTGTGCGCGCCGGACCGGGCGGCGTGCCCGAGCCGTTTGCGATCGAGCCGGTCCAGGTGCAAGAGGCGTGCATCGCCGACGTGCTCGCCTCGGTGGGCGCAAGGCGCCCAGACCCCGTGCTGGAGGCCTGAACCCACGGCGCCCCGGCGAGGCGCTGTCGGCCTGAGCGAGCCGCCGCCCCGACGACATGCCGCCAGTCGATCGGCCGATGCTCGCATAGCTCCCCGCACAATTACGCTAATCCTGACTCGCTTTATGCTAATTTGCTGGCGCAATCCTCATGTCAGCTATGCAGAAAGTGACCATGCAAAAGCGCTCAATCGCCGTCACCATCATCGCCGCGGCCCTCTCGCTGCCGGCCCTGTTCGGCCTCACCGCCTGCGGGAGCTCGAGTTCGAGCAAGCACCTGACCCTCGTCGCCTACTCCACCCCGCAGGGGGCCTATGAAAAGCTGATCCCCGCCTTCAAGGCCACCCCCGAAGGCAGCGGCGTGAGCTTCAGCGAATCCTATGGCCCCTCTGGCGAACAGAGCCGCGCGGTGGCCAATGGGCTGAAGGCCGACGTCGTCAACTTCTCCCTGGAACCGGACGTCGAACGGCTCGTCAAGGCCGGGCTGGTGTCCCCGACGTGGAACCAGAACGCCACGCACGGCTTCGTGACCCAGTCGGTGGCGGTGATCATCGTGCGCAAGGGCAACCCCAAGCACATCACCAGCTGGTCGGATCTGACCAAGCCGGGGGTGCAGGTGCTGACGCCCAACCCCTTCACCTCGGGCAGCGCGCGCTGGAACATCATGGCCGCCTATGGGGCTCAGCTGAAGGAAGGCAAGACGCCCGCACAGGCGCAGGCGTATCTCGTCGAACTCTTCCACCACGTCGTCAGCCAGGACAGCTCTGCGCGCAACGCGCTGCAGACATTCCTCGCCGGGCGCGGCGACGCGTTGATCGACTACGAGAACGAGGCGATCTCCGACGAAAAGAAGGGCTCGCCGATCGAATACGTCGTGCCGCCGGCGACGATCCTGATCCAGAACCCGATCGCAACGCTGAGCAAGGGCAACACGGCAGAGGGGCAGAAGTTCGTCAACTACCTGCTCTCCCCCGCCGGCCAGGCGATCTGGGTGTCCAAGGGCTACCGTCCGGTGATCTCCGGCGTGCCGGGAGCCGAAAAGTTCCCCACCCCCGCGCAGCTGTTCACGATCGAAACACTCGGCGGCTGGAAGGCCGTGGACAAGCAGTTCTTCGAAGCCGAAACAGGAGTGGTAACGAAGATCGAGCAGTCGCTGGGGGTCTCCACTGCCAAGTAGCGACCCAGCCGCGGCGCTGGAGCGCCCTGGCCACCGATGGAGACTGGACCCCCGTCGGCGCCTCGGCACTCGGCACCGCCGCCCGTCTGACCGTCCGGGGCGCTCGCGCGAGCGGCGCCCCGGCCAGGGTCCTCTGGGGGCGGACTTCGGCGCTCGCGCCGCCACCGGCATCGGACGGGGACTGATGGGCATCTACCTGTCGGTGCTCGTACTGCTGCCGATCGCTGCATTGCTGACGCAGGCCGCCAGCGGCGGGGCGGCGGCGTTCTGGCGCGAGGTGTCAAACCCCGAGGCGGTGGCTGCGATCAAGCTCTCGCTCGGCGCCTCCGCCGTCGTGGTGTGCATTAACGCCGTGTTCGGCACGCTGATCGCGTGGGTGATGGTGCGCGACGAGTTCCCCGGCAAGCGCGTGGTCAACGCAATGATCGACCTGCCCTTCGCACTGCCGACCGTGGTGGCCGGCGTGGTGCTGCTGGCCCTCTACGGCAAGGGCGGCCCGGCAGGCGTGGACATCACGTTCACACGCACCGCCGTGGTGCTGGCACTGCTATTCGTGACGCTGCCGTTCGTCGCGCGCTCGGTGCAGCCGGTGCTGCTGGAGCTCGACGGCACGATGGAGGAGGCCGCCGCCTCGCTGGGCGCCGGGCGGCTGACGGTGTTCCGCCGCATCGTGCTGCCCGCGCTGGCACCGGCGATCGTCTCCGGCGTGGCGCTCAGCTTCGCGCGGGCGGTCGGCGAGTTCGGCTCGATCGTGCTGATCTCGGGCAACCTGCCGTTCAAGACCGAAGTGGGCTCGGTGTACATCTTCAATCAGGTCGAGAACGACAACCTGCCTGCGGCGGCGGCGGTGTCGGTCGTGCTGCTTGTGGCCGCGCTGCTGGTGCTGGCCGCGCTGAGCGGGCTATCGCGACGGTGGTCACGCCATGCCCGCTAGCGAAGCTCAGCCCCCGGAGGCCTTCTGATGCCCGCCAGAGCTTCGCGACTGGGGCTGCGCACAGTGGCGCTCGGATACCTGGCGCTGCTGCTGGGAGCGCCGGTGGCGATGATCTTCTACCGCACCTTCGAACACGGACTGGCAGCCGTATGGGAAGCACTGAGCACGCCGAACGCGCTGCACGCGCTGCGACTTTCGATCGAGATGGTGGCGATCGCTGTGCCGCTCAACACCGTATTTGGAGTCGCGATTGCAATTCTGCTGGAGCGCCATCGCTTCCGCGGCAAGGCACTCTTGAGCCTGATCATCGACCTGCCCTTCGCGATCTCCCCGGTGGTCGTAGGCCTGTCGCTGGTGCTGGTGTACGGGCAGCTGGGATGGTTTGGCAACTGGCTTGACGCGCACGGCCTGCAGGTGATCTTCTCGGTGCCCGGGATGGTCATGGCGAGCGCATTCGTGTCGCTGCCGTTCGTCGCGCGCGAGACGATCCCGGTGCTGCGCGAGGTGGGCACCGACGCCGAGCAGGCCGCCGCGACGCTCGGCGCCAACGGGTGGCAGACGTTCTGGCGGATAACGCTGCCGTCGATCCGCTGGGGAGTGGTCTATGGCGTCGTGCTTACCACCGCCCGTGTGCTCGGGGAGTTCGGGGCCGTGAGCATCGTCAGCGGACGCCTGGAGGGCGAAACACAGACGCTGCCGCTGTATGTGCAGGACCGCTTCGAGAACTTCGACACAACCGGCGCCTACACAGCCTCGGTCGAGCTGGCACTGCTGGCGCTTGCGACACTGGTGGCGATGAACCTGCTGACGCGACGCACTCGTTTGAGGACCCCGGTGTGATGACCGCCGGGAACTCGATCTCCACCCCGAGGCCGTTCGTCAACCTCTGATGGCGATCGAGGCGACCAATGTCACCAAGCGCTTCGGCGAGTTCCTGGCGCTCGACGACGTGAGCGTGCGCGTCGACGACGGGGCGCTCACCGCGCTGCTCGGGCCAAGCGGCAGCGGCAAGTCGACGCTGTTGCGAATCATCGCCGGTCTCGAGAGCCCCGATGAGGGCAGCGTGCGGATCGGCGAGGAGGAGGTCACGGCAACCCCGGCGCGCAGCCGCGGCGTGGGATTCGTGTTCCAGCACTACGCGCCGTTCAAGCACATGACGGTGCACGACAACGTGGCTTTCGGACTGACGGTGCGCAAGCGACCCAAGGACGAGGTGCGCGCGCGTGTAAAGGAGCTGCTCGCGCTCGTGCGCCTGGATGGCCTCGCCCAGCGCTACCCCTCCCAGCTCTCCGGCGGCCAGCAGCAGCGCATGGCGCTCGCGCGGGCGCTCGCGCCCCAGCCGAAGGTGCTGCTGCTGGACGAGCCCTTCGGGGCGCTCGACGCCCAGGTGCGAGCCGAGCTGCGCGAGTGGTTGCGGCACCTACACGAGGAGATCCACGTGACCACCATCTTCGTCACCCACGACCAGGAGGAGGCGATGGAAGTGGCGGAGCAGATCGTGGTGATGAACGCCGGGCGCATCGAACAGGCCGGCGCACCGCGCGAGCTGTACGAGAGCCCTCGCAACGAGTTCGTGATGTCGTTCGTCGGGCCCGTCAACCGCCTGGGCGACTCGTTCGTGCGCCCGCACGACATCCAGATCCTGCCGCACCCCGACGAGACCACCACCGAGGCGCTGATCCGCCGCGTGGTGCACCTCGGCTTCGAGGTGCGCGTCGAGCTGACGCTGCACGACGGGCGCGACATGTGGGCGCAGGTGACGCGCGAGAGCGCACAGGAGCTGGAGCTCGAGGAGGGACAGATCCTCGCCGTGCGGCTACCGGCGCCGCGGGTCTTCGCCGCCCAGCCAGGCCAGCCGGGCCTGCCGGCTTAGTCGGCTCCCCGCCGGGTTTCCCAGGCGTCCTCTTCGCGTGTGAGCGCGATGACGTCCTTCGGCAGCTTGCCCGCCGCGACATCGGCCACCGTGACGCGCTCGAGGACCTTGCGCAGGTTGGCACGCAGCGCGATCCACACCTGCTGCAGCGATTCGGCCGAGCCGCCGTACTCGATCTCCTCGGGACGCTGGCCACGGACGCCCACGAGCGGGCCCTCGACGGCGCGAATCACCTGTGCCAAGGTCACATCGGCTGGCGCGCGCGCCAGCCAGTAGCCACCTTCCGGGCCGCGCTGGCTGCGCACGATCCCGGCGCTGCGCAGCTGCGTGAGGATGTTCTCGAGGAAGGACAGCGGGATGCCCTGCGCGCGGGCCACGTCGTCGACCTTGCGGGGCGCGTCCTGACTTCCCGCCGCGAGCTCGACGGTGGCTCGAACGGCGTAGTCGGCCTTGGCGGTTACGCGCATCGCCCTGATTCTCGCGTAAATGGCGGCGGATGGTCACCACGCCGCCACCGAAGTGCTCACCGCGCCCCCATACGGGCACTCATGGCGGCGCCACGGAGGACTACCGCTCGGGGAGATCTTCGACCGAGAGCGCGAATGCGGCGCTGAAGCGCTCGCCCGGGGCAAGCAGGCGCAGACCGCGGCCGCTACGCAGCGCGTTGGCGGGGGCGGTCATCGGCTCGAAGCAGACGAACTGGGCACCCGTAGGAGAGTAGACCTGCGCGCAGGGGTAGCCCTGCATGAATTCGAACGCCACTCGTCGCCCGCCTGCGCTCGCGGAGAAGCAGGCGGGCTCGGCGAGCGCCTCGAAGCCGTCGTCGAAGGCGCTTTCGCCGAGCACCGCGCACCAGGCGTGGAACATCTCACCGGAGGTGAACGGAATCTGTGTCGCATCGAGCTTCAGGCCCCGCATCGAGGGGAACTCGATGCGCCAGCCCTCGCGCGGCGCGCCAGCCACGCAGAGGTAGGGGTGAAAGCCGAATGCGACCGGGACGACATCCGCACCGCAGGCATGCACCGTCAGCTCGATCTGAAGGCGCCCCGCGGCGAGTCGTGCGCTGTAGGTGAGATCGTGGCGGAAGGGGAACACCTCGAACAGCTCGGGCTTTGCGTCGTTCCAGCTCAGGCGCGCCGTCAGTGAATCGGCTCCCCGTGGCGGCGCGGTCCGATCCCCGCCGCTCTCGACCGCATCGGTGAACTCAGAGCCGGCGTCCTGCGCTGGGGCGCCATCGAGCTCCCAGGCCAGCCTCCCGCCCACCACACCGTGGATCGGCAGGCCGTTACCGTCGAGCGCGACGCGGGCGGAGTCGTGCGGTAGCGCCACGGCCCGCCCCGCAACGGTGTAGTCGAAGGCGGCGAGGCGATTGGCCCAGGGATAGAGCAGCGGAATGCCCATCGTCTTGCCGCGCTGCGCATAGGCGTCCACGCCGGCGTTCTGGGCCAGCAGCTCCTCACCGCGATGGCGCAGCGAGCAGCAGAGCATGTTTGCGCCGGGAACGAACGTCGCCTCGATCCCCGCTTCGGCGTCGCATAACCGCACTGTTGCCAGCTCGCCGCCGCTCATACCGCAGGCGGCGAGATCTTCGCGAAGGGTCGACAGGGCAGGCGGTCCATGAAGACTGCCCACAGACTACTGCCCCGAAAGACTGCCGCCCATACACTGAGCCGGTGAATCTGTGGATGCCGCAGCGGGCCGGCTGCGAGGCCGTAGGCGAGCTCCCCGACGACGTTCGATTGAGCGTCATCCCGCACGATGGCGAGTTGCCCGACGGCGTGCTGGAAGCGGAGTTCCTGGTCCCACTTTCCGGCGACCACCGTCTGGGCGAGCTGCTCCCGCGGATGAACGAGCTGCGCGTGATCCAGACGCTGTCGGCCGGTGTCGACTGGGTGCCACATACCCCACCCGGGGTGACGCTCTGCGATGCGAGCGGAGCGCGTGACGTAGCGGTCGCCGAATGGGTGCTAGCGGCGATCCTTGCGTCGGTGAAGCACCTGGGAGAGCTGCGCGATAACCAGCACGAGCACCGCTGGGAGTGGCGCCAGTGCGGCGAGCTGGCCGGCGCCACGGTGCTGATCCTCGGGTACGGCTCGATCGGCAGGGCTGTGGAGAAGCGCCTGGCGCCCTTCGAGGTCGAGGTGATCCGCGTGGCGCGGCATACCCGCGAGGGAGTGCACCCCGAGCGCGACCTTCGCGACCTGCTGCCGAGGGCCGACGTCGTTGTGGTGCTGCTGCCGCTCACCCCCGAGACGACGGGCCTGCTCGACGCGGGGATGCTCGGCGCGCTGCGCCCGGGCGCGCTGCTTGTGAACGCCGCGCGCGGGCCGATCCTCGACACGCAGGCGCTGCTCGAGCTGTTGCGGGCCGGGCGGGTGCGGGCGGCGCTGGACGTGACCGACCCCGAGCCGCTGCCCGCCGACCATCCGCTCTGGGATGCTCCGGGGGTGCTGATCACTCCCCACCTCGCGGGCGACACCGTCGCCGCCGATCGCCGCGCGTTCGCGCTCATCGGCGAGCAGGTGCGCCGTTACGTTCGCGGCGAGCCGCTGGTGAACGTCGTGCGCGAGGGTTATTAAGCGATCGACTGGCCGGCCAGCGCGGCGCTCGTCAGCTGCCGCTCATAGGGCCCGCGGCCGGTGAGGCACACCGCCCCGCAGCGGGCGGCGATGACCAGCGCATCGTGGAGTTCGAGTCCTGCGCCGAGGCCGTATGTCAGACCCGCGGCAAAGGAGTCGCCACAGCCGTAGGAGTCGACCGCGGGCCCCGGCAGCGGGGCGGCATCCCACGTGCCCTCTCCCCCATCGCGCAGCCGGTAGGAGCCACCGCGGGCGCCTTCGGTGAACACAACTACCGCCGCGTCCTCCCGCGCTCGTGCGGCCTCGCGGCGCTCGATCGCGTCGTCCTCGCTCAGTACGAGCGCGTCGAGCGCTACGCCGTGACCGAGTGCGTGAGCGGCGCGCGGGCTCGCGACGAGCACCCGCGCGGCGCGCGCGGCGCGCAGCGCGGCGAGATCCCCGGCGGTGAAGTAGACGGCGTCCATCTTCGCCAGCTCACGCCAGGGGATCTCCGAGTCCTCGCCGCTCGGGTCCAGGCGCTCGCCGAAGGTGGTGATCGTACGCTCACCACGATCGTCGACCAACGTGACGGCGCCACGGGTGCGCGGGGCAGACACGGTGCTCTGTACGTCTACCCCCAGCTCGCCCAGACGAGCAACGGAGCGTTGGCCCGCGGTGTCTTCACCGAGCGCGGTCACGAGCAGAGCCTCGTCGGCCAGCCGGGCCAGCTGCACCGCCGCGACGGCCCCACCGCCCGCCGGCTCCTGGAAGGGGTCGTGTGCGTGCACGACCTCGCCCTCGCGTGGAACGCGTGCGACGCGCGCGAACTGCACCCACTCGACGTGGCCCACCACCGCGAGCTTCGGTCGGCTCATGGGCATGAGGGGTGAGCGACGGGACTCGAACCCGCGACCGCTGGGACCACAACCCAGAGCTCTACCAACTGAGCTACGCCCACCAGGCGAGGACCGAGTTTAGCGGCGGGTTGCACCGAGCAGTCAGCTCGCAACGCCCACCCTCAGGCCCTGCGCAGCGTCACGGCGTCCGGTGAATCGTCACGCCAGCTCTCGACGGCGAGCAATACCGCCCGCGCCTCGGTCTCCTCGAACCGTCGGTGAGCTTCGTCCTCGCCACCGGGCGCCTGCAGGACCACCAGCCCCGAGCGCAGCAGGGAGCCGATGGCGCGCTCAGCCAGGGCAAGGCAGTCGCTGGCGACCCAGTCCGGGTGGCGCGTAGCCGCAAGAGTCCATGCGCTGTGTAGCGGCGCACCGTCGGCGACGAGAGCGCCCAGCAGCTCGAGGCCCAGCGAGTCGGCGAGCAGATCGACCCCCTGGGCCTCCAGGCCTTTGCGGCTAGTCTCGGGATCTCCGCCGCGCGCCTCGGGAGCAACGCCGCGAAACTCAGACCCCCCCGGGCGCCCCGCCGGAGCACCGTCCACGTAATCCCCCTCGCCCGCGGTCGCCCCGCCCGCAGCAGGAGGCGAAGGCGTCTGGGCGCCCGCCATCCGCTCACGAGCGGCCGCCAGCACACGTTCGGTCACGTCCCGGCCCCTGCGCTGCGCGGCGCGCCAGCCGCGGCCCATCGAGAGGTCCTCGACGGGGATGTACGGGCTTTCGAGCACCGTCAGCTTCGCCTGGTGGGGGCTCCACTTGCGCTCGCCCATCTCGATCCACTGGTCGCGTGCCCAGGGCTCTACGACCGCGGCATCCAGCTCTTCGGCTGTCATGTTGAAGTGGCAGAGGTTGTGCGGAAACTGGCGCAACTCGATGTGGTAGACCGAGCTGGAAACGGGTGGGGGCCCTGCTTCGCTGCTCATGGCCACAGCCGCTCACGACTCCACTCGCCGGCGCGCAGCAGATAACGCACCCGGACGTGGCGCCGCTCGGGGTGGGCCTGCCAGAACTCGACCTCATCCGCGGCGAGCCCGTAGAGGACCCACTCCTCCGCGACCGTCTGCGGCCGGCGCTCGATCAGTCGTGTCGCCTCCCGCAGGGCGTCGTCAAGGTCGGACTGGCGTCCCAGCACCTCGCTCTGAGTGCCTGCTAGCGCCTCCACGCGCGCTCCCTCCGAGCGCGCCAGGAAGTCGGCCGCGCTGCGATCCAGGCCGGCGGGGAGCACACGCCCGCGCACCCGCACCTGGCGGCCCTGCTCGGACCAGTAGAAGTTCAGCGCGGCCCAGCCGTTGCCCTCGAGCTCCCGCCCCTTGCGGCTGAGCCGGCTGCTCGCGAACTCCCAGCGACCGTCGCTGAGGCCCTTCAGGATCAGCACGCGCGAGCTGGGACGACCGTCAGCGTCGACCGTGGAGAGCGTCATCGCATGAGGCTCGCGCACCTCGGCCTCGATCGCCTCCTCCAGCCATTGCAGGAAGAGCTCGGCGGGATGGGCGGGCACACCGGCGGGCTCGAAGGACGCGAGCGAACCCTCGAAGACCTTCAGCTCCCGCAGCCGGGCCTGGAGCCGCACGGGGTACTCACCAGCCACCATGGCGCTGAGCTTGCCATATTGCAGAGATGAACGACACTCGCGACCCATCCTCACCGAGCGGCTCGAAGCCCGAGAGCCCTCCGAAGCCTCCCCTCCAGGACACGGCGCGGGCCGCGCCCGCCGAACTGCCGCTCCCCGGCGGACAGACGGGCGCAAGCGTGACCCTGCAGCCGCTGCTGTGCGCCGAGATGAGCGGGCCGGTCGGCTGGTTTCACCGTGCCGCCGGCCCCACCGCCGCCTTGAAGGCACTCGGCATCGGCGTGTCCGCCGACCAGCAGATCGCCGTACCGATCGTTGCTTTTCTCTTGGAGCACCCCTCGGCCGGGCCGATCCTGATCGACACGGGCTTTCACCGCTCTATCGCAGCGGGCCCCAAGGCCGAGCGCAACACCAATCTGGGTCCGATCGGCCGCGTGATGGGCCGCAGCATTCAGATGCGTTCCGAGCAGACGATCGCCGCGCAGTTGAAGACACGCGGGATCGACCCCGCAGACGTGCGCCTGATCGTCATGACCCACCTGCACTTCGACCACGCCAGCGCGCTGTCGGATTTTCCGCAGGCCACGGTGCTCGTGTCCGAGCGGGAGTGGCGCGCGGCCCGGCGCCGCGGCTCGTCGTTGCGCGGCTACTGCGCAGCCCAGCTCGATCCGCTCCAGAGCTACCGGACGGTGGACTTCAGCGCCCCACCGACCCAGCCTCGGGGCTCGTTCGCCCAGACGCTCGACGTGTTCGGCGACGGCTCGCTGATCCTCGCCTCCACGCCCGGACACAGCGACGGGCACATGTCGGTGATCCTGCGCCTGAGCTCGCGCGAGGCACTGATCGCGGGCGACGCGATCTACACGATGGCGACGCTCTGGGAGGGCGAGCGACCGTGGCGGTCAGAGGACACGGTGGCCTTCGAGCACAGCGTCGCCGCGATCCAGGGTTACGACCGCGAACACCCCGACGCACTGGTCGTCCCCGGACACGACATGGAGCACTGGCGGACGCTGGAGAGCCGCTACACCTGAGGATGCCCCCGGCAGGATTCGAACCTGCGACCCTCGGATTAGAAGTCCGACGCTCTATCCAGCTGAGCTACGGGGGCGCGATGCCTTCCCCATAGTGTGGCTGTGATCGCTGCCATCTGCCGGCCGACCACACGATCCCCCCTCGGCGCACATACTCTGACCATGCGACTCGCCCGTCGGCGCACTTACCGCGACCAGGCAACTCGCTCCTCGGCGCACATACTCCGACCCACACAACCCGCCCCCTCGGCGCTCGTATCTCTGACTCCCAGCCACCGCCAAACCGCACTAGGACAGGGGATTCGGGCCTACCATTGACCTGGTGGCCCAAAATCCCCCTAAGCCTTAGGCAATCTTGAAGCGAAAGCTGTAAAAGTAGCCGCATGAGTTCGACACCAGGCACCGATCCGGATCTCACGCGCAAGGAGCGCCGCGAGCAGGCACGCGCCGAACGTAAGGCGCTGGAGGCATCCCATCAGGCCAACGCCCGACGGCGACGCCTGATGCAGTTGGGCGGTGTCGTCGGCCTCGTCGTAGTGGTGATCGCCGTGATCCTGCTCGCCAGCGGCGGCAGCGGCAGCAAAACGGCCACCGTCCCCACAGGTGCCAAGGCCAGCAAGGAAGCCGCCGCTGTGACGGCGCTGATTCACGGCATCCCGCAGTCGGGCAACACGCTGGGCAACCCCAACGCACCGGTCACGATCCAGTACTTCGGCGACCTGGAGTGCCCCATCTGCAGGGACTTCACGCTCGGCGCTCTACCCGCGGTGATCCAGAAGTACGTGCGCACCGGAAAGGTCAAGATCGAATACCACTCGCTCAAGACGGCCACGCGCGAACCGGAAGTCTTCCACAACCAGCAGGTCGCGGCGCTCGCGGCGGGCAAGCAGAACAAGGGCTGGAACTACATCGAGCTCTTCTACCACGAGCAGGGCGCGGAGGACACCGGCTATGTCACCGAAAGCTACCTGCAGGGCCTCGCCCAGCAGGTGCCGGGGTTGAATCTCGCGAGCTGGAGCACCGCGCGCAACGATCCGACCCTTGCCGCACAGGTCACCGGCGACGCTCAGACGGCCAACCTGGAGGGCTTCACCGGCACTCCGTCCTTCCTGATCGGCAAGACCGGCGGGACGGTCAGCAAGTTCGAAAGCCCCTCGCTGACCGAACCGGCCGGGTTTGAAGCGGCCATCAACAAGCTGCTCGCCTAAGGGTCACGCATGAGCGACCGGACGATGCGTATCACGATGATCGTCATCGCCGGCCTAGGCCTAGGCGTCGCGAGCTATCTAACGTACACCCACTACACCAACACGGCGGTGCTGTGCTCGATCAGCCACGGCTGCGAGACCGTCCAGCACTCCTCCTACGCGGACCTCGCCGGGATACCGGTGGCTCTGATCGGGCTGTTGGGTTATGTCCTGATCCTCGGCTCTCTGCTGGCTCCTTCCAGCGAAACCACGCGCCTGGCGACGATGACCTTCACGATGATCGGCTTCGGCTTCTCCGCGTACCTGACCTATCGCGAGCTCTTCTCGATCAATGCCATCTGCCAGTGGTGCGTGAGCAGCGCGATCTTCATGACTCTGCTCGTCTGCTTGGCGGTCTGGCGCTTCCTGCGCGGCGAGGCACCACCGACGAATGCGCTCGGCTCGATGACCGCCGAATCCAAACCGGCCGCGCCGCTTGGCACAGCCGGCTCCTAAGAGTGCTTGGCGCTCTAAGCACCCTGGACACCGGGAGCCGATGAGCGGCGTCACGCGCGACACGATCGAGGCTCGCAAGCGTGCCGCCGCGCAGGTCGCCGCGGAACTGGTCGACGACGGCGCTCGCGTGGGTCTCGGTACCGGATCGACAGTCGCCTATCTCCTAACCGTACTCGCCGCGAGGAAGCTGCGCGAGCTGCGTTGTGTCGCAACTTCGCCGTGGACCGACAGCGCCGCACGCGCCTTGGGGCTCCGGGTGGAGTCGCTCGAAGACGTGGGTGAGCTCGACATCGCGATCGACGGTGCCGACCAAGTCGACCCGCTGGGGTGGCTCGTCAAGGGCGGCGGCGCCGCCCACACACGCGAGAAGATCGTCGCGGCGGCCGCGCGCCGCTTCGTGGTGATCGCCTCCGAGGAGAAGCTGGTGTCCGCGGTGAGCGCTCCGGTGCCGCTGGAGATCCTTCGCTTTGGCGCCTCCTCCACGCTGCGTGCTCTGGACCCCGCGCGCCTGCGTGACGTCCCACCGAGCCCAGACGGCAATCTGATCGCCGACTACCTTGGCCCCGTCGAAGACCCTGCCGCTCTCTCCGCTCGACTGTCGGCTACACCCGGCGTGGTGGAGCACGGACTGTTCGCGCCCGGGCTCGTGAGCGACATCATCATCGGTGGAGACCAAGGAGTGAACCATCGGCGAGTGGACCACCAGCGCCGCGAGACAGGCACTTAGCGGCGCCGCTCAAACCGCGGCGCAGTCGGGCGGCATGCGGCCTTTTCGCTCGCAGGGAGTCCCTTTACGGCCTAGATCGAGACCATCCCCAGCGCGTCCAGGTGTAGAGCGCACCGCGATGCCCACACCTGCTGGCCGGAAAGATGTACCACGCCCTCACGGCGCAGACGCTCGAGCGCGTCGCCCAGCGCCGGCGGCTCGATGTCATAGATCTCACGCTCCAACTCCACGCGGGACCACCGCTCGTCGTGATCGTCTCTCAAGACCTGCAGAACGATCGCTCGCTCGGCTGTCTCCTCGTCGTCAAGGCCGAAGCCACTACGCTCACCCGGCATGGGAAGAACCGCCCTTTCCGTGCGGGCCCCGGCGCGGCACCACCCGCGTCGGGGCCATCCGATTACAAGTTGCCTCACCCGACCACACCGACCGGACGGATCCACCCACAAATGGCCGATTCGGCCCCTTGGGCGATAAAGCTGTCGCGAAAACGGTCTTTTCGTTCCCGTGAGCACTCGCGCGCCGGGCTGCAAGCCGGTCGCCGCCGGCGTCAGTCGCCGTCGAGCTGCATCCGAAAGGACTCTGATGGCTGAACGGTGGCGCCAACGGCGTGCACGCGATCGCTGAGCCAGTGGTCGGATGTCACGACACGGACCGTGCCCGGCTGGGGATCGGCCCGGAGCAAACGGACGATCTCGTCATCCGCCGAATCGCGACGCGGCCGGGGCGCGTGGGCCACCTCGATAACCGTTGAGCTAATCGGGGGGCGCGGAGGCTGCTCGAACACGACCGTGACCTCCTCGCCGGTGGCCGCCGCCCAGCGCTCCAGCAGGCCCACCAGCCGAACCATCGCCGCGTGACGGTCCTCCCACCATCCGTCCGGACGCGTCCCGATCACGTTCATCCCGTCCACCAGCCAGCGCACGGGCTCAGAGTATCGGGCGCTCGTGTTGGGCCGAGATTTGGCTCTGCAGAGCCAGCGGGGGACCGAGGAATCGAACCTCGAGCAAGGGTT
Organism: uncultured Solirubrobacterales bacterium; assembly: GCA_963723045.1. Lineage (GTDB taxonomy): Bacteria > Actinomycetota > Thermoleophilia > Solirubrobacterales > Solirubrobacteraceae > Palsa-744. The sequence continues at coordinate 697,470 of CAVROU010000002.1, forward strand.
TTGGAGACCCCCATGTTACCGTTACACCAGTCCCCCGGGCCTGGGATTGTATGGGTTCGGAGCCCTCCGCCCGTGGTTGACGAGCCGGGTCTCGCCCATGCGCCTGAAGGATGTCCAGCGCGCTAAAGCAGCATCGCCCCCGTGCCGAAGTCCAACGGGATGACGAGCGTCTGGCATTTGTGATGATCCGTACATTCCTTGGCAGGCTCAAGCGCACAACGCCGAGCTCACGGTCGATGGGCCCGTGCTCGGCGGCGACCTCTCCGAGGAGCGCGGGAGCCTCCGCGCGGCAGGCGCGGGAGACGTTCTCGCCAAGAGGCGCGACCCTGTCTGCGACGGATGCGCAGGCAGGGTTCGCGCTGATCGAGGTGCTGATCAGCGCCGTGATGCTCGCGCTGATCGTGGTCGCGACGTTCACCGGCTTCGACGTCGCCAACCGGGCCGAGCGCCGACGAGCGTGCGCGCGCACAGGCCGATGTCGTCGCACAGCAGGACGAGGATCGGCTGCGCAGCTTCCAGATCGACCGGCTCTCGGACTCACCGAAACGCGAACCGCGCGTCATGGCGGATACGACCTACACCTCGTCTCCAAGGGCGAATTCATCGCCGACAGCACGGGCTGCTCGAGCTGCATGCACCGTCGCCGAAGAAGCCAGCTACGTGCGGACGACCTCGACTGTCACCTGGCCGGGGGCCGGTACGCGCAACCCCGTCGTCGAGACGGGTCTGATCGCGCCACCCGCCGGCGGCGCGCTGCTCGTGCAGGTCACCGACGCCAAGGCCGCCCCGGTGTCGGGCATGACGTCACGGCGACCGGACCCGCCCCCTCCGCGAGCGCCGTCACCGGCCCGGCAAAGGGGTGCGTGATCTTCGCCGCGTCTCGCCGAAGGCGAATACAAGGTCACCGCGCACGAGACCGGCTACATCGACAAGGAAGGCAAGCGAAACGCCCGAATCTAACGACGCCACGATCTCCCGGGCGACCACCGAAAAGAAGGCGTTTGAACTCGACAAGCCTGGTGCCATCGCGGCGAGCTTCGAACCGACGTCCGGGGCGGAAGCCAAGGGCGACACGTTCGTGGCCCAGAACCCACTCTGCCCACTCCCTCGTACAAGAGCTTTGGAACGCCTGGCACATACGAAACGACCGTGACCTCTCCCATAGAACTCTTTCCGTTCGGTGAACCGGCGAGCCCCGAACATCCAACCGCTAGCGGCCAGTATGGGGTCTATGCCGGCACCTGCGAAGCGGACAATCCAGAAAAGGTGGGCGCTGGCCCACCAGGGCACATTAACGTCCTGCCGGGCGAAACGGTCGCCATCAAGGTGCCGCTGCCGGCGATCAACCTCAGGGTCATGAGCGGGACTCGTCGAGCTCCGAAGGCAGCCCTGTAACGAATTCAACGGCAAGCTCTACGACGAAGGCTGCAAAAACAGCACATACCCGAAAGGCCGCCGAACGTCCTTCTCCGTCGTGAATGTGATCCACCGGAGAATTGCACAAGGGCATGCCGTTCGGCAAAACCTTCTCGCTGTGCGTGACTTCGGCGGAAAAGCGTAGGCACGAAATACTGGAGAGTTCCAAGCGTCACCGTCGACAACAAAAGCGCCCTAGCGGCACGGCCCTACGCACGATATATCTCAGCGCCGTCGGGAACGACGATCGACCTATAGCTGCCCGAATCTGACTTGCTGATGCCTCCACCCTACCCAACTCCCCCTCCTTTCGATCCGGCGAGCACGGCTTCACACTCGTGGAGATGCTCGTCACCCTGGTCACCGGCATCCTCGTTATCCTCGCCACGCTTTCGGTCCTTGACATCTCAATCAGTCAGTCCTCGCGCATCTCAGAACGCGTCGACGCCGACCAACGAGGGCGTCTGGTGATGGAAAGGATTCATGCAAGATCTGCATTCGAGCTGCACCTCGATCAAAGCGACTCCCGTGCTGAAGGAAAGCAAGCGGAAAGGCTCGGACTCATCAGTCAGCCCGGCGCCGCGGCATACCTGACGAAGGTGACCAACACGTGATCGCCTATTCGGAACCACGCACTAGCTCATAGACACAACCTACGCCAGTACAAACACCGCCGAAGAACTGGGCGTTAAATGGAAATTCCCCCCCCAGCAACACCGACCAGCACGCAGACGCTGCTGACGGGCGTTAACAAGTCTGTCGTAAAGGAAGGCGAAACGATGAAGACGGTGCCCATCTTCCAGTACTTCAAGTACTCCGGCAGTGAACTTTCAAGCACGCCTCTTTCCGCCTCGCCCCTCGGAAAGGAAAACGCCGAAAAACCGCGGAGGTAACAGTGAGCTTCACCGCCGCCCCCACTTCCGAACGCACGACCGGCGTGCGCACGGTGGATCTCAGCGACACGGCCGTGCTGCGCTTCGATCCCGCCTCGGCCACCGGCACCAACGAACCCTGCGCAATGAGAACGCTATCCGAGATACCGCAGCGCACCGCGCCGCAGCGATCTCCCGCGACGAGAGCGGCTTCACGATGATCGTCGACCTGGCCGTGATGGTGATCGCCTCGCTGCTGATGGCCGCCGCTTTCGTCGCCGCCAACGGCGACATCCACCTCACCCAAACCGACACCAACGGCAAGAAGGCCTACTACGCCGCCCAGGCCGGGATCAGCCAGTACGTCTACCACCTCAACCAGGACATCAACTACTGGACCTACTGCACCGAAGGCTCGGCGGCCTCGAACCACGCGCTCAACCAGGCCGCTCGACCGCAACAAGGTCCCCGTGCCGGGTGCCAGCGAAGAGGAATATGCGATCCAGCTGCTGCCGGCAACCACCAACAAGGAAGCCGAACCCAAGTGCAACAAGGCAAGTCCGGTGTCGAAGCATGATCGAGGCCGGCAGCAACTTCAGCGGCACCTTCCGCATCAAGTCGACCGGCTTCTCCGGCAACCAGAAGCGCACGATCGTGGCCACCTTCGGCCACAAGGGCTTCCTCGAATTCATCTACTACACCAAGTATGAGACGCTCGACCCGACCACCTACAACCCGGTCGAGACCGCAGTGTGCGGCACCCTACGGAACCCGACCGGCGCCGCCCACCTGTGAAGAGATCGACTTCATCGGTGCAGATCACGTCAACGGCCCCTTCCACACCCAGGACAATGCGGCGATCTGCGGCACACCGACGTTCGGGCGTAAGCCCTCGGACAGCATCGAATTTCTGCACGGCTGGCGCTCGGCCGGCTGCTCGGGCACGAACGCGCCGAGTTCATCGGTACTGACGTGACGACCGACATCAGGAGCATCGAACCGCCCCCGAGCGACACGACATTAAAGACAGTGGTCGAACCTGCCTATCACTATTCAGGCAAGACGGCGCTCGTGCTGCAGGGCGCCACGATGAAGGTCACCCACTACACCGAAAACGCAGTTACTCACGTCATCACCACGATCCGTTGAATCAAATGTGCCATATCCCGGCAAACGGCCTGATCTATCGTCTCCAGCAACGCCCAAGGCACTTGCCGGTGTGACGTACACCCCCGACGGACCCACCTACACGGAGGACGTCCATTGCGGCAACGTCTACGTGGAAGGCAACAACACCGGCCAGCTGACGATCGCCGCCGAAAACGACGTCGTCATCGACGGCAACCTCACCACGCCGATCAACAGCGAAACGGCGATACCGACGACCAACGCCGTGCTGGGTCTGATCGCGGACAACTTCGTGCGCGATCTACCACCCGCTAAACAAACGGGCAATGAATACGAAGAATGCTCCCCTCCACGGGAACGGCGGCTCAAGGAACCCACGATCTACGCGGCGATCCTCGCAGTCAACCACTCGTTCATCGTGGACAACTTCGACTGCGGCCAGCCGCAATGGGAACGCTGACCGTCTACGGTGCGATCGCCCAGATCTTCCGCGGCACCGTCGGCACGCACAACAACGACGGAAAGTCGCCACCGGATACTCGAAGAACTACAACTACGACGACCGTCTGCGCGTCGAGTCCCGCCCTACTTCCTCAGCCCCATGCAGGCCGCGTGGCTGATCCAGCGCGAGACGCTGGCGGAATAGCCTAAACAGACAATCGTCCGCAAGCTGTTGTAGATTCGCCATGTGCCCCAAGCATCGGAGTCGCCTGAACACGACCCGCACCCAGATCTCCTCGCGGCGGTGGCCCTACACGCTCTCCTGGCCGCCACACGCCCTGTAACCCTCGAGCAGGCAACAATCGCCTGCGAGCGCGATCCCACCTCCCAGCCCGACCGTACCGCGATCGAGCAGGCCTTGGAGAGCCTTATCGCCGACGGTCTCGCGCAGCGCTGCGTGACCCAGCGCTCTCCGGGCGTCGCCGCGTGGCGCGCGACTGCGCGACACGCGCTGCTTTGCGGGCCGACGCCCTCCGCTCTTAGCGGGTGCCGCCTCGGCCTTCTACTCCGTTCAGCAGCACCGCGGGCGGGATCTCCATCGCGCGCGCCAGTTTGAGCAGCGTCAGCAGGTTGGGGTCGCGGCGGCCGTGCTCGAATACGCTGATCGCGGCGCGGTCGACGTTGGCCTTCAGCGCGAGCGCTTCCTGGGAGAGTTCGGCGCGTTCGCGCCCCCAGCGCAGGTTGATGCCGAAGTGCGCCGCCGGGCTACCGCCGGCGTCGCCGTCGTGCCGGGGTCCGCGCACGCGCGAGTCGCCCTCGCCAACACCCTTCAGCAGCGCCGCCGGGGTCACGTCCACGGCGTGCGCGACGCGCACCACGGTGGGCAGATCGGGCGAGCGCTCGGCGCGCTCCAGGAAGCTGATCGCCGCGCGGTCGATCCCCAGGTCGTCCTGGGCAAGACCCGCGCGTGCTCGTGCGTCGCGGATGTTCTGCCCGAACCGCCGCAATTGCTCGTCTATGTCCCGATCTCCCGTGCTCCGCATGCGTGCGCCGCATCTTTTACGTTGACTGCGAACGCGACAACTGCGTAAACGCAAGACTGCGAATAGGTCGAATTCATTGAGGCCGATCCACCGGCCAGGAGCAGCGAAGGATCGCTCCGGAAGGGCCCGCTCGAGGCGGTCTGGCTCGAGAGGTGCGGCGGGTGGGAGTCGAACCCACACGCCCTTGCGGACAAGGCCTTTTGAGGGCCCCGCGTCTACCATTCCGCCACCGCCGCACGCCTGCCCAATATATGCGAGGACGGTACGCCTTGGCCAGACCAGGCTGGCGCGGCACGACACCGAGAACCGGTTGGGGCCGGGCCGGGCCGGGCGTGGCATGGGTCAAGGCCGATGGGGTGCGGCCGCGCCGTAGTCCAGGCGGCGATCGTGCGTCAGGCCGGGTGCGGTGTGGCTGCGCCGTAGTCCACGTCGGCGCCTGCGCGCTGCTCGACCTCGACGTTCCAGCCCTGCTGGAAGCCGCGCATCGCGAATGTCACGAGCAGGATCTGCAGGGGGACGAGCAGCAGCGTCAATAGCCCCAACAGCCCTGCGTTCAGCATCGGCTGGGTGAAGCCCGTCGCCGTTGCGGTTGAACCACGCCGGCCCGCCTGTCAGCGCGAAGATGATCAACAGCACCCCCAGACCCGAGGCGACGGGCAGCACGCCGCGGTTCCAGCGCCCGGCGAAGAACGCCAGCAGCAGGTAGACGAGCACGAAGAAGATCTGGATCGCAATCGATGACCTCGCCAGGGCTTCCGCGCCGCCGATCGTGATCAGCAGGATCAGCGCAGCGCTGACGAGCAGCAACAGGATCACCGTCGCGCGTGTGCTCTGCACGATCGCCTTCTCGCGGTTGGGATGGGTTATCACCATGCCCGCGGAGGGCTGCTGGGCGGCTGCGCTGGACATTGCCCCAATGACCTTACAATCTCAGGCGGCCTCCGTGTGCGATCGTGCGCGCGGCGGCTCGCGCTCAAGCGGGCGTGGTGGAATTGGTAGACACGCCAGCCTTAGGAGCTGGTGGGCGTAAGCCCTTGGGGGTTCGAGTCCCTTCGCCCGCATTTTCGGCCTCTACATCGCCGCCCCACGACCGCCTCATTCGTCCCCTGCCCCACGGCTCGCCCCCGCCCCACGGCTCCTGCTCCAAGACCTACGGCTAGCTCGGCGCCTACCCGCCCCCGACAAGCTCCAGCAGCTCCTCGCACAGCGCGGGCGGGGCGACGAGGATGCCCCAGGGCAGCACGCCCTGCGCGGGCAGCTCCACCACGCGCAGGCCGACGGCTTCGCACAGCAGCGTCCCCGCCGCGATGTCCCACGGCTTGACCGAGCGCTCGAAGTAAGCGTCGTACAGCCCCGCCGCGGTCCACGCCAGGTCGAGCGCGGCCGAGCCAAAGCGGCGGATGTCGCGCACGCGCGGGATCACGCGCGCCAGCACCTCCGCCTGAGCGGCGCGCACCTGCGCGTCGTAGGCGAAGCCGGTCGCCACCATCGCGGTGGCCAGGTCCTCGCGCAGGGGCGCCCGCAGCGCGCGCGTGCCGCGCGGGCCGCTCAGCGTGGGCGTCTCGACCGCGCACGCCCGCGAACAGCTCGTCGCGACAGGGGTCGTAGATCGCGCCCGCCAGCGAACCGCCGCGTCCTGCACGGCGACGCTCACGCACCACTGCGGCAGGCCGAACAGGAAGTTGACGGTGCCGTCGAGCGGGTCCACCACCCAGCGCAGGCCGCTCGTGCTCGCCACGTCATCGCCCTCCTCGCCGAGGAAGCCGTCCTGCGGGCGCAGCTCGGCTAGCAGCTCGCGGATCGCGCGCTCGGAGGCGAGGTCGGCCTCGCTGACCAGGTCGGTCGGCGTGCTCTTGCTGGACACCTCCTGCTCGGGGCCCGCCCTGAAGCGCTCCAGCAGCAGCCCGCCCGGCCATGCGCGCGGCGCGCTCCGGCGACTCCAGCAGCTCGGAAGCGGATGGTCGCTCGAAGGAGGGCGGCACGTCGGACAGCCTCACGACGGGCGGTCCACGTTGGGCGAGTGCTCACGTCGGGCTGACCCGTGGAGCGGCGTCGACCCGGCGGGGCGATCGGCTCGGCGCCCTCGCTCACGCGAACGCGGCGGGACGGTCCTGCGTCCAGGGGCGCTCCGCTTCGATCTGCGCGCCCAGCGATAGCAGCGTGGCCTCGTCGTGGGGGCGTCCCACGAGCTGCACCGCCAGCGGCAGCCCATCCTCGGTGAAGCCCGCGGGCACCGATGCGGCGGGCTGGCCGGTGGCGTTCCACGTGCCGAGGAAGGGGATCAGGCGCGTGCCGCCGTTCATCGTCCACAGCGCGCCGCGCCCCTCGTACTCGCCGATGCGCAGCGCCGGGCGGGCGGTGGCGGGGCAGAGCAGCACGTCGTGGTCCTCCCACACGCGCCCCACGCGCGCCACGAGCGAGGCTTCGGCGGCCAGCGCGCGGGCGAGACCTGCCTCGCCCACCAGGCGCCCCATGCGCACGATCTGGCGCGTGCGGCGCTGCATGCGCTCGACGTTGCCGAGGTCCATCGCCGCGTCGTGGGCGCCGCGCAGGTAGCGCGCGACCAGGTGCGGGCCCAGCCACGGCGGGTAGTCGGGGTCGCGCTGCACGACCTCGTGCCCGAGCGAGCGCAGCAGCTCGGCGGTCTGCTCCACGGCCCGCAGCACGCGCGCGTCGACGGGCTGGGGCAGGATCGGCTTGGTCGAGAGCGCGATGCGCAGCCGCCCGGGCGTGCGCGCCGCCGCCTGCGAGAAGGTCCCTTCCGCCGGCGGGGTCTGCGCGGTGGCGTCGAGGAACAGCGCCGCGTCGCGCACGCTGCGCGCGATCGGCCCGTACACCGCCAGCCCGTGCCAGCCATACACCTGCTCGGTGTGCGGCGCGAGCGAGATGCGGTGGCGCTGGGGCTTGATCCCGAACAGCCCGCAGAAGCTCGCGGGGATGCGGATCGAGCCGAGGCCGTCGGAGCCGAGCGCGCCGCCCACCAGCCCCGCGGTGACCGCCGCGCCCGAGCCGCCGCTGGAGCCACCGGGCGTGTGCTGCAGGTTCCACGGGTTGCGCGTCGCGCCGAAGGTGGGCGTCTCGGTGAACGGCCACAGCGTCATCTCGGGCACGTTCGTCTTGCCGATGATGATCGCGCCCGCCTCGCGCAGGCGCCGCACGACCTCCTGATCGGTGGGCATTGGCCGATCGCCCGCGCCGGTGCCGAACCGCGTTTCCTCGCCGGCGACGTCGGCGTCTTCCTTGATCGCGATCGGCACGCCCAGGAGCGGGCGCTGCGGTGGGCGAGGCCCCGGCTCGCCGCCGTGCGTCGGCCTGGTCGGCTTCCAGCAGCGCGCGCTCGGCGAACACCACCCGGAAGGAGTTCAGCTGGGAGTCGTAGCGCTCGATGCGCCGCAGGCACAGCTCGACCAGCTCGCGCGAGGAGACCTCGCCCGCGGCGATCAGCTCGGCCTGGCGGGCGATGCCGGCGTAGGCGAGGTCGGTGGAATCCATGGAGGGCAATCTAGTGCAGGCGGCCCGTCGGTGCACGGCCGGGCGTGACCGACGCGAGCGGCGCAGGGCGTGTCCTGGCTCCGGCCGGCTGGCCCCGGCGACGAGCGGCGATGGGACCTCAGACCGGAGTGACGGCGCTGTGGCGCGCGGGCCACTCGCGCCGCTTGCTGGCCGCGTGCGCGAAGCGGCGCACGAGCTCGCCGCGCAGCGACGCGGGCTCGACCACCGCGTCGACCACCAGCTCCGAGGCGAGGTGCAGGATGTCGATGTCCTCGGCGTACTCCCGCCGCAGCTCCTCGACCCTCGCCGCCCGCTCGGCCTCGTCGGCGATCGCCTGCAGCTGGTTGTAGAACACGGCGTTGATCGCCGCCTGCGGCCCCATCACGGCGATCGAAGCGCTCGGCAGCGCCAGGCAGCAGTCGGGCTCGAACGCCGGCCCCGCCATCGCGTAGAGCCCTGCGCCGTAGGCCTTGCGCACGACGACGGAGATCTTCGGCACGGTCGCCTGCGATACCGCACTGATCATCTTCGCGCCGTGGCGGATGATCCCCTGGCGCTCGACCTGCGTGCCGATCATGAAGCCGGGCACGTCCGCCAGGAACAGCAGCGGCACGTTGAACGCGTTGCACGTCCAGATGAAGCGCGCGGCCTTGTCGGCGGAGTCGCCGAACAGCACGCCCCCCTTGTGCTTGGGCTGGTTGGCGACGATGCCCACCGCGCGACCGTCCAGGCGCGCGAAGCCGACGACCAGCTCCTTGGCCCAGCGCGGGTGGATCTCGAGGAACGAGCTCCCATCGACGAGGCCCGCGATCAGCTGCTTGATGTCGAACGGCTTGTTCTCGTCGGCCGGGATCAGCGCGCCGATGTCCGAGTCCCCTGCCGGAGCGGCCGCCGGCGCGAGCGGCGGCGGCGGGTGGCTGCGCTCCCAGTTGAGGGCAGGAAGGAGAGATAGAGCCGCGCCGTGGCGATGCCCTCCTCGTCGCTCTTGACGAGCAGATGTCCGCAGCCGGACACACTCGTGTGCATGCGTGCGCCGCCCATCTCCTCGAGCGTGACCTTCTCGCCGATCACCATCTCGGCCATGCGCGGCGAGCCGAGGTACATCGAGGCGTTGCCCTCGCGCATGATCACGATGTCGCAGAAGGCCGGGATGTAGGCGCCGCCCGGCGGCGCTGAGGGCCCGAACAGCACGCACACCTGCGGCACCACGCCCGACATGCTCACCTGGTTGTGGAAGATCCGCCCCGCGCCGCGGCGGCCGGGGAACATCTGCACCTGCTCGGTGATGCGCGCGCCGGCGCGAGTCCACGAGGTAGACCATCGGGATGCGCAGCGCCATCGCGCGCTCCTGGATGCGCAGGATCTTCTCGACCGTCTTCGGTCCCCACGAGCCGGCCTTGACGGTGGGGTCGTTGGCCATCAGCGCGACCGGTCGGCCTTCGAGCGTGCCGACGCCGGTGACGACGCCGTCGGCGCCGAGCCCATCCTCCTGCCAGTTGGCGAGCAGCGCCTCCTCGGCGAACGAGTCGGGGTCGAGCAGCAGCGCGACGCGCTCGCGCACGGGGAGCTTGCCCTGCTCGCGCGCCTTCTCGCGGTGGCGCTCGGGTCCGCCGGCGAGCGCCCGCTCGGTGGCGGCGTCGCAGTGGGTTCACGCCTCGCGCTAGATCCCCGGGTTCGCGACTGGGTCGCTCGCCCGAGTAGTCGTAGAAGCCCATGCCCGACTTGCGCCCGAACCAGCCGGCGGAGAGCATCTTGCGCAGGGTCGGCGGCTGCGCGAAGCGGCGCTCGCGGAACTCGTCGAAGAGCACGTCGCAGATCGAGCCGAGTGTGTCCAGCCCGACGAAGTCCGACAGCGTGAGCGGGCCCATCGGATGTCCCGCGCCGGCCTTCATCGCCTCGTCGATCTCGCTCGACCGAGCCCACGCCCTCTTCGTAGGCGCGGATCGCGTCGAGCATGTACGGCACGAGCAGGCGGTTGACGATGAACCCCGCGCGATCGCGCGTGGGGATCGCGAGCTTGCCCTCGCTGCGCGCGAACTGGAGCCCGGTCTCGAAGGCCTCGTCCGAGGTAGTCACACAGCGGACTACCTCCACGAGCTTCATGACCTGCGCGGGGTTGAAGTAGTGCAGCCCCACGAACTGCTGCGGGCGCCCGGTGACGGCCGCCTGGTCGATCACCGACAGCGAGGAGGTGTTCGTGGCGAACACGGCCTCGGGCTTGACGATCTGATCGAGCTCGCGCCACATCTCGAGCTTCAGCGCGAGGTTCTCGGTGATCGCCTCGATCACGAGGTCGCACTGGGCGAGGTCGCCGTAGTCGACCGTGCCTTTGATGCGCGCGCGCACCGCGTCGGCGTCCTCCTGCGTGGACTTGCCCTTCTCTACCGCGCGCGCGAGCTGCTTCTCGATCTTGCCCACGCCCTTGGCGAGCGTCTGCCTCGTCGACCTCGCGCAGCACCACCTCATAGCCCGCCTGCGCGGCGACCTGCGCGATGCCGTGGCCCATCAGGCCCGCACCCAGCACTCCGACCTGCTTGATCTCCGCCATGAACCCTCCGCTTGCATGCTTGTCGAGGGACGGGAGCAAGAGGGCGCGCCCGAGGCGGGGGACACGCGCGTACGCCTGCCGAGACGGGGATACTGATGAAGTAAAGTGATCTCCCTAATCGGAGCCGGTCGTCGTGCAGACTGGGCCTGGGTGCTTCCTTTCGTCACGGTAGCCTCTGAGGGGTGAGCGACGAGGACTTCGACCTCTCCGCCGCCGGGCTGCGCGCCGACGGCACCGACCTGCGCATCTCCGTGGAGGTGCTCGCGTCGAAGCTTGAGTCGTCGCTGCCGGGGCGCACGCGCGTGGAGCGCCACGGCGGCGGGCTTTTCGGCCGGGGCGACAAGCGGGTGCGCCAACTGAAGGTGGACCTCAGCGGGGCCACCTACCAGCTGAGCGATCGACGGCGATCGCGTCGAGGGTCGCGCGAGCGGCGGGTCGGCGGCATCTCGATCAAGCGCGAGCCGCTCGCCCCCGACGAGTGGGTCGCGGCGCTTACGGCGGAGCTGCGCGAAGAGGCACAGCGCAGCGCCGAGGCGCGCACCGCGCTGGAAGGGCTCGTGGGCTGAGGCCAGGTGACGCCGGCGGAGTGACAACGGGAACGTCGCCCGGCGCTTCACCTCGGACCTGTCGATCGCCGATTTCGCGCTCTGCGATCAGCTTGGGTTGGTGCCGCTCTCGCAGGTGATGGGCAGCTCGATCTATCAGGTCGGCTACCAGGAATCGACGTGGCCGATGATGATGGGCGGGACGGTGCTTGACCGAGTTGGACACGCTCTCGCAAGCGTGGAACAACGTGCGCGAACACGCACTGGGCCGCCTCGCGCAGGAGGCCGAGCGTGCGGGTGCGGACGCAGTCGTGGGCGTGGACCTGCGCACCGGCGCGCACGACTTCGCCGAAGGCGCGATCGAGTACGTCGTGATGGGCACCGCCGTGCGCCGCGGGGGCGCGCCGGCGGGTGGCGAGGCCGCGGGGCTGGGGCAGGGCGTGGGACCGGCGGCGGAGAGGGAAGAACAGGCACCACGGTCACCGCCACGCACGGGGCGGCCGGCCCGTCCTCACCGAGCTGTCGGTGGCCGACTACGCAAAGCTCGTGCGCTCGGGCTTCGAGCCGCTCGGGGTCGTCGCCTGGAGCTCGGTGTTCTTCGTCGCCTACGGCTTCAACCCGATGCTCGAACGTGGCACGCTCGGGCAGGGCGGCATGTCACTCGGAGGGGGCTACATGCAGAACTTCGAGCTGACCGCCTTCACCCAGGCCCTCTACAGCGCGCGCGAGCAGGTGATGGGCAACATGGGCCGCCAGGCCGCGGCACTTGGCGCAGACGGCGTGGTGGGCGTGCGGATCGTGCACACCATGCACCGCCAGAGCGTCGGCGGCGGGATGGCCAGCGGACGACGCGCGACGGACTATCCGTCACTTTCCACGCGATCGGCACGGCGATTCGTCAGACCGGAGAGACCACCATCTGGCCGCCCGAGCCAGCCATCGACATGACCACCTGAGGGGAGCACGAATGCACACACATCCCCGCGCCCCCATGCGAGCGAACACACACCCAGCCAGAGGAGCCCCCAAGATGAGCAACAGCGACGACGTAAGCGAGACCGAGGCCGCATATGACCCCGCTCTCTGGAGGGCGTGCCCGAGGCCGGGCGCGCACGCCTGCAGCAGAACCACGCGGGACTGTTCACCTCCGACCTCAGCGTGAACGAGTTCCTGCTGATCAAGCAGGCCGGCTTCGAGCCGGTGGGGCTCGTCGTGGGCAGCTCGATCTACCACATCGGTATCCAGATGAGCGGCTGGAAGAAGAGCCAGGAGATGACGGTCCTCTCCGAAGCGATGTACGGCGCGCGCCAGCTCGCGATGACGCGCATGGAGGAGGAGGCCGACCAGCTCGGCGCCGATGGCATCGTCGGCGTGCGCCTGGACATCGGCCGCTACGAGTGGGGCCAGGACATGGCGGAGTTCATCGCGATCGGCACCGCCGTAAAGCACCGCGAGGGCGTCATGCACCGCGCCCCCAACGGGCGCCCCTTCACGAGCGACCTCTCGGGCAGGATTTCTGGACGCTCCTGCGCACCGGCCACCGCCCCGTGGGGATGGTGATGGGCAGCTGCGTGTACCACGTCGCCCACCGCGGCATGTTGCAGTCGATGGCCCAGACCGGGCGCAACGTGGAGCTCACGAACTTCACCCAGGCGCTGTATGACGCGCGCGAGCTCGCGATGGAGCGCATGCAGAGCGAGGCGCAGACGATCGGAGCCGAGGGCATCGTCGGCGTGGACCTGCAGGAGAAGAGCCACGGCTGGGGCAGCCACACGATCGAGTTCTTCGCCGTGGGCACCGCGATCGTGCCGCGCGAGGGACACGAGCAGGATTCGATCGAGCCGCCCACGCCCGTACTGGACCTGAGCTGAGCGGCGGGACTGGCGAGCGGCTGGACCGGACTGCGGCCGGCGACGACGGCGCCAGTCGCCCCACCCGCCATATCACATCCGCCCAGCCGTCGAGACACCCGAAGGAGCCACCATGAGCCTCGTAGCCACCGAAGACCGCGACGCCGTCCGCCACGTCGTCCTGAACCGCCCCGAGAAGCGCAATGCGATGAACCAGGCGCTGCTTACCGAACTCGCGGCGGCCCTGCGCGCGGCGAGCGACGACGCCTCGGTGCACTGCGTCGTCTTGCGCGGCGAGGGCCCCGTGTTCTCCGCCGGCGTAGACCTTGCCGAGCTAGCCGCCTTCGCGGGCGAGCCGGGCGTGCTGCGGCCTTTCGCAACGTCTTCCTCGAGTGCGCGAACCTCTGCGAACGATGCCCAAGCCGGTGATCTGCCAGGTTCACCACACGTGCGTGGGCGGGGCCTTGGAGGTGGCGCTTGGCTGCGATCTGCGCGTCGCCGCGGAGGGCTCGCGTTTTGGGCTGCCGGAGGTCCGCTTCGGGATCATCCCCGACGTGGGCGGCTCCACTCGCCTGCCGGCGGTGGTGGGGCTTGGTCGGGCCAAGGAGCTGATCATGACGGGCGCGATGATCGACGCCGCCGAGGCACATCGGATTGGGCTGGTGAACCGCGTTGTGGCGGGCGAGGAGCTGGAGGCGGCAACGCAGGCGTTGGTGGACGAGCTGCTTGCCAACTCGCACGTCGCGGTGGGGCGCGCCAAGCGGGTGATGGATGCCTCCGCGCGGCCCGCGCTGGCGCAGACGCTGGAGATGGAGGTTTCGGTTCAGGAGTATTGCGTTGCCGTGATGCGCGAGGCGGCTCGGGCGGCAGGCGAGACCGAGAGCGCCTCGACCGAAGCGCAGCTAAGCGGGCGCTGAGTCCGGCCATGCGCAAGCTACTCGACACCGCGAGATACATCGGCGTCGAACTGCAGCGGCTATTCGATGCGTTTGTCGACATCTTCCGATTCCTGCCACCGGGGCCATAGCGCTCACTCGACTCGCCTGCTTCCGCTCCACTCGGATCGCTTGGTATCAAGCTACGCCACATTGCGCGCTGAGATGACGGACGTAGTGGGCTTGCCGGCCCGCCGCTGCGCATAACCGACGGCTTCTGTCCCGTGTTCGCCGGCGCAGCAGCATGCTGCTAGGCGTAGTTGCCGAAGGAACAATAACTCAGGGATCGCGCCAATCGACTGGCCCGGCGACAAGGGTATGGCTCCCGAGCGGCCTGCCAAGAATCTCCTGCGCGCGCCGGGCGCATGCAATCAGCGCCGGTAGGTCGATTCCGGTGTCGACATCCATCTCATGCAGCATCGAGACAAGGTCCTCAGTGGCGATGTTTCCGGTCGCGCCTGCCGGCACCGGACAGCCGCCCAACTCGCCAAAGGATGACTCGAAACTGGCGATCCCGGCCTGCAGCGCGGCCAGCGCATTCGCGAGCCCGCGCCGCGCGTGTTGTGGAAGTGCGCGGTCAGTTCGACCTCGGGCGGGTGGGCACCCAATCTTTCTCGGGCGAGCGCGAAGAACTCCGTCACCTGCACCGGGTTGGCCATCCCCGTCGTGTCCCCGAAGCCCACCTCCTGAGCGCCGAAGTCGCGCAGGCGCGCGGCGATCTCGAGCACGCGGGCGGGCGCCACGTGTCCCTCGTAGGGGCAGCCGAAGGAGGTGGAGATGACCCCCTCGCAGCGCAGGCCCGCCTCGCGCGCACGCCCAAGCACGACCTCCAATCCGGCGAGCGACTCGGCGACGGAACGGTTGACGTTCTTACGGTTGTGTGTCTCCGAGGCCGACAGGAACACATTGATCTCCTGAAAGCGCGCGCGCTGCTCCAGCGCGGTGTCGAGGCCGCGCTCGTTGGGGATGAGCACGCTCACGGAGACCCCCTCGGGCACGTCGATCCCGGCGAGCACGGCGGCGGCGTCGGCGAGCTGTGGGATGACGTCGGGGCGCACGAAGCTCGTGACCTCGATGCGCCGCAGGCCCGTGCGCGCAAGCGCGTCGATCAGCTCGATCTTGCGCGCGGTTGGGATCACCTCGGGCTCGTTCTGAAAGCCGTCGCGCGGCCCGACCTCCCTGATGCGCACGGCGCCCGGCAGATCACCCATGCGCGCGCGGACCTCCCGCGAGAAAGGCTTGAAGAGGCCCCCACAAGGGGGGCCGGCGATGGGTCGCGTAGTGAGAGGAAGAGGCGCCCAGACACGCCGGCGGGCAGCGTTGTGAAAGGGCGCTACCACTACGAGAAGGACAGCCCGCCGCTCACGTTGAGCGTCTGGCCGGTGACGTAGGAGGCGTCGTCGCTCGCGAGGAAGGCGATCGCCGCGGCGACCTCCTCGGGCTCGCCGGCGCGGCCGAGCTGCGTGGCGTCGATCATGCCCTGCTTCAGACGCTCGCCGACCTCGCCGTAGACGACGGGCGCGGCGTTGAGCAGCGGCGTCTCGATCGGGCCGGGGGCGACGGCGTTGACGCGCACGCGGTAGCGCGCGGCCTCACGGGCGATGGCCTTTGTGAAGCCAATCACGCCGGCCTTGGCGGCAGAGTAGACGGCGGAGCCCTGTGAGCCGACGCGCCCGGCCTCCGAGGAAACGTTCACGATCGCACCCGAGCGGCGCTCCTGCATGCCCGGCAGCACGGCATGGGTCACGGCGAGCGTGCCGCGCAGGTTGACGCCGAGCACGAAGTCCCACAGGCCGGGGTCGGTCTTGACGAAGAAGGAGAAGAGATCTGTGCCGGCATTGTTGACGAGCACGTCGATCGGCCCGAGCGCCTCGCCGATGGCCTTCACGGCCGCCCCCACGGAGTCGACGTCGGTGACATCGAGGCGACAGGCGAACCCGTCGAGCTCGCCCGCTACGGCGCGGCCCCCCTCCTCATTGAGGTCCCCGACGGCCACGCGTGCGCCTTCGGCAGCCAGGCGCCGCGCGGTCGCCGCGCCGATTCCCGAGGCGCCGCCGGTGACGAGCGCGATCTTTCCCTCAAGGCGCATGGGGGCAGCGTAGCCGTCCGCGCGGATCGGCGATTGAACGACATGCGATTGGCGTAAACCGCGCGCTCCGGATCGGCGATCGGCGAGCGCGCGAACCGGCGGTGGACGGGCGCTCGTATACTCGGCCGCCGATGTCCTGTCCCGTCTGCATCGTCGGCGCCTCGGGCGCGCTGGGCTTCGGCCTCGCGGTGCGCTTCGGCCGCGCCGGCGTGCCCGTGGTGATCGGCTCGCGCGAGGCATCGCGCGCCCAGGAGGCCGCCGAGCGCGCACGCGCGGTTGTCTCCGACGGGCAGTTCACGGGCCTCGCCAACGCGGACGCGGTGGCCCAAGCCGAGCAGGTGATCCTCAGCGTCCCCTTCCGAAGCCACTCCGAGACGTTCACGAACCTCAAGGGCGCCTGGCGCGAGGGGCAGCTGTTGATCGACGCGACCGTGCCGCTCGCCGCGGCCGTGAGCGGCAAGGCGACGCGCATGCTCGGCGTGTGGCAGGGCTCAGCGGCGCAGCAGGCCCGGGAGATGGTGGGCGAGGGCGTGCGCGTGGTCTCGGCGTTACACACCGTCAGCGCGGCGTCGCTCACCGATCTGGAGCACGAGCTGGACGAGGACGCGCTGCTGTGCGGCGATGCGCGCGCCGACAAGCGCGAGGCGGCGCTGCTGCTGCAGCAGATCGCGGGGCTGCGCTGTGTGGACTGCGGGCGCCTGGAGATGGCGCGCATCACCGAGTCGCTCACGGCGATGCTGATCGGCGTCAACTCCCGCTACAAGACGCACGCGGGCATCCGGTTGACGGGACTGCCGGAGCAGTTGTGGGAGTAGGCGGAGCCTCTTCTCCAGGCGGGACGAGCCCGCACGATGGCCAGGGAGCTCCGTCGTCGCCGGACCCGAACCAAGCATCCCCTCCCTCCACCCCCGAGGTCGTCGTCTTGGCAGGCGGCACGGGCGGCGCCAAGCTCGCCCGCGGCATACTCGATGTCGTCTCCGCCGAGCGCCTCGCGGTGATCGCCAATACGGGCGACGACGTCGAGATCTACGGCGCGCACGTCTCCCCCGACCCGGATCTCATCTCCTTCTGGCTTGCCGATCAGATCGACGAACGCGGTTGGGGGCTGCGCGGCGACAGCTTTCGCGTGATGGACGGCCTGCGCGGGCTTGGCGTCGACGTGTGGTTCAACCTCGGCGACCTCGACCTCGCGTGGTGCATCGAGCGCGCGCGTATGCTGTCTGAGGGCGTCACCCCCACCGCCGCGCTGGCGCGCCTGAACGAGGCGCTGGGGGTGCGCGCGCGAGTGCTGCCGATGAGCGACCGCCAGGTGCGCACGTGGGTACGGGACCCTGATGGCTGGTGCTCCTTCCAGGAGTTCATGATCCGCCGGCGGGCTACCGGCCCGGTCGAGGGTCTCGAGTTCCGCGGCGCCGAGCGGGCCGCTCCCAGCCCCGAGGTGCTCGCCGCGATCGCCGGCGCGCGCGCGATCGTGATCGGCCCTTCAAACCCGCTGGCCTCGATCGCGCCGATCCTCGCGGTGCCCGGCATCCGCGAGGCGCTCGCCGCCGCGCCGGCACCCGTTGTCGCGGTCAGCCCGATCGTGGGCGGCGAGGTGCTCAAGGGCCCCACGGCCGCCTTCATGGCGTTCGCGGCGCTGGAGTGCAGCGCGAAGGGCGTGGCGGACTTCTACGGCGAGCTGCTCGACGGGCTCGTCTGCGACGAGGAGCTACCCGCGGGTGGCGTTCCGTCGCGGCGTATCGACACGCGCATGGACGACGCCCCCGCGCGTGCGGGCGTCGCCGCGCAGGTGCTGGAGTTCGCCGACTCGCTCGTTTGAGAAGTTTTGTAAAGGCGGAGGTTGTGTGTGTCCGTTTTTGTTTTATGGTTGCAATAGTATTTGCTGCCCGTATATGCAATTGCAGCCATAAATCATTTTTCATCACACACTCCCCGCCCCTTTACCTTCTGCTATACAATAGTATTCGCTGCTCGTATATGCAATTGCAACCATAAATCATTTTTCGTCGCACACTCCTCGACCCTTTATCGTCTGCCACACCGATGCGCACCGCCGCGGTTCTCCCTGTAAAGCGTTTCTCCCACGCCAAGCAGCGACTCGGCGCAAGCCTCGCCGATCCACTGCGCCGCGACCTGGCGCAGGCGATGGTGGGCGACGTGCTGAGCGCCCTCGGCGCGTGCCAGTCGCTGGCGCTGACGGTGGTCGTCACCAACGAGCAGTCGGTGGCCGACGCCGCGCGCGCTCAGGGAGCCATGGTCGTGGCAGACTCGGCCGAGGCCGGCCAGAGCGCAGCGGTGGCTCTCGGCTTGAAACGGGCGCTGGCGGAGGGCGTCGAGCGCGCGTTGTGCATCCCCGGCGACTGTCCCGCCCTGGATCCGGTCGAGCTGGACGCACTGCTTGGCGGTGCGGCCACAAAGGAGGTCGTGATCGTCCCCGACCGCCACGGTACCGGCACCAACGGGCTGCTGCTGTCACCGCCGGACGCCATCTCTCCCAGTTTTGGACCCGACAGTTGTGAGCGCCACCTTCAGCTCTCGCACACGGCCAGGGTGGCCTGTCGTCTGGAGCGCCCTGCCTCGCTGCTGCTGGACATCGACACGGGCGCGGACCTCGCGGCGCTGCGCGAGCGCCTGGCGGGCGAGCGCACCCGTGCGCCCCGCACACGCGCGGTGCTGGGACTCGCCGAAAGTACCCAGCCGGCGCTCGCGGCCCGTTGAGCACGCTGTATGCCCGCAGCCTGAGCGGGCTGCCCGAGGTGCGCGCCGGGGACGATCTGGCAGCGCTGATCGTGGCTGCCCTGGAGGACGGTGTGCGCGACGGACAGGTGGTCGTTGTCGCACACAAGGTCGTCTCCAAGGCCGAGAACTCAGTCGTGGCGCTCGCCGGCGTCACACCGACGGATCGCGCGTGCGAGTTGGCCGCCGAGCAGGGCAAGGACCCGCGCGCGGTGCAGGTCGTGCTCGACCAGTCGGCGGAGTTGCTGCGCGCGGCGAATGGTGTGCTGATCTGCCGCACCCACCACGGCTTCGTGTGCGCCAACGCGGGCGTCGACGCCTCCAACGCCGCCACCGACGGCGAGGAGACGCTGATCGTGCTCCCCCGCGACCCCGACGCTTCAGCGCGTGCCCTTCGTGCACGACTACTCGAGCTGACGGGTGCCGCCCCCGCGGTGCTCGTCACCGACAGCTTCGGCCGCGCGTGGCGCCACGGCCAGTGCGACGTGGCGATCGGCTGCGCCGGCATGGCACCGCTAGAGGACTGGCGTGGGCGCGGCGACAGCGTGGGCCGCGAGCTGCGCGCCACCTGGCTGGCGGTGGCCGATGCGGCGGCGGGCGCCGCGGACCTGGCCCGCGCGAAGGACTCGCGCGAGCCGGTCGTCTTGATCGACGGCCTGCAGCGGTTCGTCAGCGAGGCCGACGGCCCGGGAGCCCTCGCGCTGTTGCGCCCACTCGCGGAGGACCTGTTCCGCTGAGGCTCCCCCGCCGAGGCTCGTCCGTTGAGGTTCCCCCGCCGAGGCTCGTCCGTTGAGGTTCCGCTGAGGCGCGCCCGCCGAGGCTCGTCCGCTGAGATCCGCACGCGGCCTACGCGCTCTCGGTCTCCACCGCGTGCGCGCCGCCGCCGCGATGCCCGTTGCGCGCCGCGCGCGCCTTGAGGTACAGCACACGCGGAAACATCGTCGCGAACATGCGCGCCGGACCGATGTTGCGCGAGCCGAACGCTTCGAAGGTCCGCGCCAGGCGCTCGTCGCCGCTGGTGGCGACGGTGGAGAATATGAGCCGCTCGCCGGGGTTGAGCTTGCGGGCGGAGGAGTAGTCGTTGATCGTCAGCGTGTGCCCGCGCAGGCGGCGGTTGTAGCGGCGGCGGTAGCGCTCGAGGCCCTGCTCCAACTGCTCGGCCCCCAGCAGCGCCGGGGCGACGCTGTCGGCGAGCCATTCGGCCGACTGGAAGGCAAAGCCGCAGCCGATGCCCCACAGCGGGTCCAGCGCGCCGGCGGAGTCGCCGGCGAGCGCCAGGCCAGGGGCCGTCGGGGCGTGGGTGACGGTGGTCATGTCGATCTTGCCAGTCACCTCGCTCACGAGGCGCGAGGCGAGGATCGGCGGCGCCTCGGGCACGCCGGACACGAGCGCGCGCAGCGCCGCCTCGGGGTCGGCCTTGAATTCGGGCAGCCGCTTCTTGGAGGGCATCGTGGCGTAGAAGATCAGCTCGCTGTCCGTGGGAAACGCGGCGACCATGTCCGGGTCCATCAGCCACAGCGCCGGGTCGGGGTAGGTCGCCGGCCGCGGCCCCTCGAAGTAGCCGCCGTAGGCGATGCGCCCGTGGGGCCTGCGCTTCTCGGGCACCTGCGCGAGCTTAGCCACGCGCGAGTCGCGCCCGTCGGCGCCGACGACGAGGCTCGTGCGCAGATTCAGCGTCTCACCCTGAGTGTTGCGCGCGGTGACGCCGCACACCGTGGCGCCCTCGCGCAGGAGCTCGGTGACGGTGCGCCCGAGCATCAGCTCGACGCCCGGAGTCTCGGCGGCCATCTGGCGGATCAGCGGGTCGAGCACCTCGCGGCGCAGGTTGACGCCGCTCGGCACAGAGCTGTGCGCGGGGGGGTTGATCCAGCCCCAGCGCGTCCAGATGCGCGGGCGCCCGCGCAGCGCGCCGGCGTCCAGCATCCGCTCCAGCAGACCCAGCCGTTCCAGCGTGGGCACCGCGGAGGACTGGATGTAGTGGGTGCAGATCCGCTTGAACGCGCCCGCATCGGGGCGCTGCTCGATCAACGCCACGCGCGCGCCGGCGCGGGCAAGCAGCATCGCAGTGGTACAGCCAGCGAGGGAGGCGCCGACGACCGCGACGTCGTAGCTGTCTGTGCCGCCGCTGGGGGGTGCCTCGCCGGCGCCTGACGGCACGGGGTCCGCGCCAACGTCCATGATGCCCTGCGTCTGTGCTGAATCGGCCATGTCACTCAGCTCCTTTTGCTCGCATGCGCCAGATTAGGACCCATCCGCCCCGTCCACACGCTCTATAGTTCGAGCCGAACTATACAGGACGAACTATGAAATGCAAGCCGGTTCCGTGAACAGCAAACAAATCCGTCTCACCACAACCTCCTATGCCGTGATGAGCCTGCTGAAGATGCTCGGCGAGGCCACTCCCTATGAGCTCAAGCAGGCGCTCGAACACTCGATCGAAAACTTCTGGCCGGTGCCGCACACGACCTTCTACGACGAGCCGGCGCGCCTCGCGCGGGCAGGCTACCTCTCCCAACGCCAGGAGGATGGCGGGCGCCGGCGCAAGCGCTACGCACTGACCGACTCCGGCCGCGAGGCGCTGCGCGCGTGGGCCGACACCCCCGGCGCCGGGCCGCCGCAGTACCGCGACGAGGGCATGCTGAAGGTGTTCGCTGGCGCCGACCCACAGTCCGTGTATATCGGGCGCGGAGACTGGCACCGCGCGAAGCTCGTCGAGCTGGAGGGCTACCTGGAGGGCCTGCGCGCGATGCCCGAGGAGCAACGCTCGGAGGTGTGGCGCGGCGCGGAAGCGACGCTGATCGGCGGCATCGACTACCAGCGTCAGATGATCGACATCATCGAGCGGCTGATCGAGGACAGGCCGAGCTAATCGGCGCTTGAGCGACGCACGCACTGCGCGGCCCACTGACGGCCGGTAGGCCGTCCCTCCCTATCCATCCACTCGGCGTCCGTTCAGGCCGCGACGGGGACCGTGCCCGCGCCCTCGAGCGGGTGCTGGCGCCTGATCTCATACAGCGTCGTGCGCTCCGCCGCGGGGCGCCCGGCCTCGTGCGCGGCGGCAATCAGCTGCTCGGGGTCGAGCCTCGTGCCGTGGTAGGAGCCGGCGAGGCGGCTGATCGACTCCTCCATCAGCGTCCCGCCGAGGTCGTTGACGCCCCAGCGCAGCGACTCGGTGGCGGCGTCGATGCCCATCTTCACCCACGATGCCTGCAGGCTCGCGATCGAGCGCCCCAGCGCGAGGCGGAAGACGGCGGTGTGCTTGAGGTTCTCCTCGCGCCCGATCTCCTCCACGCCGTGGGTGCGACCCAAGAGCGTCTGGAAGGGGATGAAGGAGAGCGGCACGAACTCGGTGATCCCCCCCGTGCGCTCCTGCAGGGTGCGGATCACGCGCATGTGCTCGGCCAGCTCCCAGGGCTCCTCGATGTGGCCGAACATCACCGTCGAGGTCGAGCGCAGCCCGGCGCGGTGCGAGGCTTCGATGATCTCCACCCAGCGCGCCACGGGCAGCTTGTTGGGCGAGATGCGTTCGCGCACGCCGTCGTGGAGCACCTCCGCGGCCGTCCCCGGCGTCGAGCCGAGGCCGGCGTCGGCCAGGCGCGCGAACACCTCCGCCGGCGGCAACGAGGAGATGTCGCACATGTGCGCGATCTCCATCGGCGAATAGGCGTGCAGGTGAAGCTCCGTGCCGGCCTCGCGCGCGGTGGCCTTCGCCAGACGCAGCCAGCCGAGGTAGTCCTCCAGCGACCAGTCGGGGTGGATGCCCGACTGGATGCACAGCTCGCTCGCGCCGTAGTCGATCGCCTCCAGCACGCGGCGCACGAACTCCGCCTCGTCGTGCTCGTAGGCGTCGGGCGAGCGCTTGCCCTGGCCGAAGCCGCAGAACGCGCAGCCCACGGTGCAGACGTTGGAGATGTTGATGTTGCGGTTGACGACGAACGTGACCGTGTCCCCCGCGAGCTCGGTGCGCAGCTCATCCGCGGCCTGGCGCATGTCCTCGATCGCCTCCGGGCGCGTCTCTGCGAACAGGGCGGTCAGCTCCTCGGGGGACAGCCACTCGCCCTCGCGGCCCTTAGCGATCGCCGCCGGGACGAGTTCGGGGCGGATCGCGAAGGGAGAGTCCTCGCGGCGCGTCGCCGGCCCTCCGGAGCCGCGGCGCGGGATGAACGACCAGTACTTCAGCTTGATGGTGTCGAGCACGCCCTGCGCGACCCACTGCTGGTCGATGTACTGCGGGTAGACGCACAGGCGCTCGGTCAGCGCGTAGCCGTCGGCCTTCAGGCGCTTGCGCACCTGATGCGGCGAGGGGAAGGGGTGCTCGGGCGAGATGTGGTCGCCGTTGGCCGACAGTCCGCCCAGGTCGGTGGCACCGGCCGCGACGAGCTGCGGCCACCAGTCGGCGAGGTTCGGCGGCACCTGGATCCCCACGTCCGGCATCAGCCGCCGCGTCTCGGCGATCAGGCGCTTCATGTCCTCGATCGACACCGGCCCCGCTCCTTCGGTGGCCCAGCGCGGCAGCGGGACCTGGGCCTCTTCCTTACGAGGGTCATGGTCCCCCTTCGGGTCGCCCGCCGCCTCGGCACTGTGCTCGCGCACCAGCCCGTCCGGGGCGCCCGAGTCGCCCTTCTCCCAGCGCTCGCGCGCGGCGGCCTCGGCAATCAGCGCGGGCTCCTGCCCGTAGTACTTCGGGTGGGGCACGTAGTTCTGCAGGATCATCTCCTGGATGTGCCCGTACTCGGCGTGCAGTGCGGCGAGCGCCTCCAGCGAGGCGATGCGCTCCTGCACGGTCTCGCCGATACCGACGAGGATGCCCGAAGTGAAGGGGATCCGCAGCTCCCCGGCCGCGCGGATCGTCTCCAGGCGCCGAGCCGGGTGCTTTGTCGGCGAGCCGGCATGCACGGTCTGCATCAGCCGCTCGGAGACCGACTCCAGCATCAGGCCCTGCGAGGCGGTGACCTCGCGCAGCCGCGCCAGGTCCTCGCGCGAGAGGACACCGAGGTTCGTGTGCGGGAGCAGCCCATGCTCCAACGCCCGTTCGCACGTCCAGACGACGTAGGCGGTGAAGTCCTCGTGCCCATACTCCTCCAGACGCGCGGCGACCTCGCGGTTGACCTCGGGGCGCTCGCCGGTGAGCACCAGCAGCTCCTTGACCCCGCGCCGCGCGGCGCCGTCGAGGATCCGCAGGACCTCCTCGGGCGCGTACAGGTGCGCCCGGTGGGTGGCGAACGAGCAGTACTTGCAGTGGCACTGACACGTACGCGAGAGCGAGAGCGTCAGGTTGCGCGAGTAGGTGACCCTCCGCCGCATGCCAGGAGTGTATGAGGTCCACTCCAGCCGCCCGCGGGCCGATCCGTCAACCTGCCCGCCCGGGCCCTACCCTGCTCGCCGCGCGCCACCCGCGATCTGTCCGACCGGCCTCGTAGCTTGCGCGAATGCCCAAAGACAATGCACGCCTCGCAGTGGCCGAGTTCATCGGCACGTTCACCCTGATCTTCGTCGGCGCTGGCTCGATAATCGCCTCCGAAGGCCTCGAATCCTCCTCCCTGATCGGCGTCGCGATCGCCCACGGCCTGGCGATCGGCGTGATGGTCGCCGTCTACGCACGCGTCTCGGGCGCGCACTTCAACCCCGCCGTGACCTTCGGCTTCCTGCTGACGCGCCGCATCAAGCCCGCCCTGGCAGGCATCTACTGGGTAGCCCAGTTCGCCGGGGCGGCCGCAGCGGCGCTGCTGCTGAAGGAACTGCTGCCGAGCGGGCCGACCGAAGCGGTGCACCTCGGCGTGCCCGCGCTCGGCCACGGCGTGAACTCCGGCGCGGGGGTCGTGCTGGAGGGCATCCTCACGTTCCTGCTGGTGACGGTCGTGTTCGGCACGGCAGTGGACCCGAAGGGCGCGTTCAAGTCGATCGCGGCGCTGATGATCGGCCTGACGATCACGATCGACATCTTGATCGGAGGCCCCTTCACGGGCGCGGCGATGAACCCCGCGCGCGCGTTCGGCCCGCAGCTGGTGGGCGACTACTGGTCAAACGGCTGGGTCTGGTACGTCGGCCCGATCGTGGGCGGCGCGGTGGCGGCGGTGCTGTATGAGTGGCTGTACCTGCCCGGGCGCTCGGCTGAGGAGCCGCCACCCGTGGACGAGGGCATCGCCGAGTAGCCCTCGCGCGGCCCGTTCCCGGCAGGCTGCGGTGGACGCGCTGACGATTGCCGGGACGATCCGCGAACGCAGGCCACTATCCTGGGCGCGATGGGCAGCTCCCCCCGCGTCTTCCTGGCCCGCCATGGCCAGACGGCATACAACCACGAGGGCCGCTTCCAGGGCCAGCTGCCGGTCCCCCTTGACGCAACGGGCCGCGAGCAGGCCGCAGAGCTCGCCGAGCGCGCCGCCGCGCGCGGCTTCGAGGCGCTGTGGTGCAGCCCGCTGCTGCGCGCGCGCGAAACGGCGGACATCGTCGCCGAGCGCATCGAGCTGACCCCGCGCGAGGACGCGCGCCTGATGGAGACTGACGCGGGCGACTGGACGGACCGCCTGTTCAGCGACGTCCACGCGCAAGCGCCCGAGGAGTTCCAGAAGTTCGTCGACGGCGATCCCCACTTCGGCTTCCCCGGCGGCGAGACCTTCATGCAGCAGGGCGTGCGCGTGGCGGCGGCGATCTACGACATCCGCCGCGCCGAGGCACCCGCACTGGTCGTCTGCCACGGCGGCGTGATCCGCCTCGCGCTGTCGCTGCACCTCGAACACGGCGCGACGCTAGCCGACCGGGTGCCGAATGGCGCGCTGATCCCTCTCGACCCCCGCGAGGCGCGCAAGATCGAGCACGGCGGGGAGTCGGTGACGACAATTCCGGGCTAAGAAGTCCGGCTGTCCGGCAACTCGCCGTGAGTGGCCTCCAGATCGTGGAGGTTCTCAGCGGTACATGTGCCGAGCGAAATTTTGGATTTCACTTCAACCCTACATCGCTATACTTGTATTGACGATGGCAGCATCCACGACCAAGCAGAGTGTCGCGTTCCGCTTCGACCGCGACACAGTGGCGCACCTCAAGCAGCGCGCGCGGGAGACGCACGCGCCTCAGACCGCGCTCGCCGAGCGCTACATCGAGGAGGGGCTGCGCCACGACGAGCACCCGCTGATCTGGTTCCACGACGGCGCGGCGGGACGCAGGCCGGCGCTGCTGGGTACACGCCTGGACGTCGCCGACGTGATGGGCACGATCAGGCAGAACGGCAACTCCGTCGAGGAGGCGGCCGATTACCTGGAGATCCCCGTCGAGCACGTCGAGGCGTGCCTGCGCTACTACGCGGATTACAGCGAGGAGATCGACACCTGGATCGAGCGCACGCAGGCAATCGCGCAGCGCGAGCGTGAACGCTGGGAGCGCCGCCGGCAGGCCCTCGCTTGAGGCTGCTGCTCGACGAGATGATCTCCCCCCGAGTCGCCCGCGAGCTGCGAGCGGACGGGCACGACGCGCAGGCCATCAAAAAAGACCGGCCCGACCTCGCCAGCCGCGGCGATCGCGAGATCGTCCGTCAGATGGCCACCGAGCGACGCGTGATCGTGACCAACGACATCGCCGACTTCCAGACCATCCACGACCAAATGCTCGCCGCAGGTGAGGAGCACCACGGGATGGTCTTCACGTTCGACGCGACGATGCCCCGCACCAAGGGGGCGATTCCTCAATGGGTACAGGCGCTCACACAGCTGTTGGTCGAGCATGGCGGCGAAGACTCACTGCGCAACCGAGTAATCCACCTGCCCTGAGGAACATCAAGCCATCAGACGTTTGGAGAGGCTCCGCTCCGCTCCGCAATGGGGCCGCGTGGTGCGCCTTCGTGATGGCTCGGCCACCGGGCCGCGCAACTCATCGATCGCGAGAAGTAAGGAGTCGCCTGACCAGATCCGCCCCCTCACGCGCCATGCGCGAGCGGGGAACCACCTGGTCGAAGCCGGCATCCAGGGCGCGCTGGCGGGCGTCCGGGTCCACGTGGGCGTAGAACCCGAGCGTGTGCACTCCCCGCAGCGCGCCAGCGCCGGCCAGCTCGCGCACCAGCGCGGGGCCGTCGAGGTCGGGGCTCGTCAGATCGACCACCAGCACCGCCGCCCCGGGAAGCAGCTCCCTCGCCCGCTCGGCACTCCCCACCAGCTCGACCTCGAAACCGCCGGCCCTGAGCATCCCCTGCACCTGCGAGCCGAACAGCAGGTCCGGGACGAGCGCCACGACGCGCGTCGTCGCATCGGCCTCCGCTCCAGCCCCCTGGCTCCGGCACCCATGACGGCGGGTAACTACTGCGCGCGCAGGCGCAGGAACTCTTCGCGCGCCGACTGGGGGCGGCCCCACATCTGCGTGACCTCGGCGCGCCCCTCGCGCAGCTCGCGCAGGACCAGCTCGCCCTCGATGCCGGCGTCGTCCAGCAGCCCCAGCGCGCAATGCACGGCGGGCGCCGCGGCGGCGTGGCCGAAGCGGTGGGCGACAAGCAGCCGCCAGTGCCAGTCGTGGTGGGAGTAGGGCTGTGCGTTACACGTCGCCAGGTACACGGCGGCATCGACGTAGCGCGACTCATCGGCGATGCGCAGGTCCAGCTCCAGATCGGTCCAGTCGTCGGGCAGCGAGTCGACGGTCTGCTGGAAGTTGTCGGCCAAGCTCATGGCGGAAAGCGTAGCGAGCGCGCCGGGCTATCCTCGAATCAGTGGCCTCGACCGAGACAAGCCCACCTGCAACAAGCCCCTCCCCCGTCGCGCCGTTAACGCACCAATGGTGAAGATCTGCGCGAGGAGTACCGCGCGCTGAGGGAGAACTGTGGGCTCGTCGACCGCTCCGAGCGCGGCAAGCTCGCCCTTGCACGGCCCGGACGCGAAGAGCTTCCTCGCGGGGCAGGTGACCAACGACATCGAGGCGCTCAAGCCCGGAGAGGGGTGCTACGCCGCGTTCCTGACCCACAAGGGCAAGATGCTCGGCGACATGCGCGTCCTGGCCGTCGGCGGTGACCCCGAGGGCGCCCGAGCGAACTGCTGCTCGACACCGAGCGCGTGGCATTGCAGGCGCTGTTCGACATGATCCGCCGCTTCAAGATCGGCTACGAAGTGGAGCTGCACAAGCGCACATTGGAGTGCGCGCTGCTCTCGCTCGTCGGCCCCGCCAGCCGGGAGGTCGCCGCGCGCGCGTCGGGTTGGGAGCGTCACGATGCTCGATGACTGGTTGCCAGAGCGCGAGCACACCCACACACCGGCGATGATCGCCGACCAGCAGGTGCGCCTGATCGCAACCGACGAGGGCGGCGTGGACGTGTTGTGCGACGCGGCAGACCGCGAGGCCGTGAGCGAAGCCCTCGTCGCCGCCGGCGCGCAGCCCGTGAGCGAGGCCGCCGCGGAGATCGTGCGCGTGGAGCGCGGGCGCCCCCGCTACGGCGTGGACCTGGACGACACCACGATCCCCCAGGAGGCCGGCCTCAACGAGCGCGCGGTGAGCTTCACCAAGGGCTGCTACGTCGGCCAGGAGACGGTCGCGCGCCTCTATTACAAGGGCAAGCCCAACCGCCACCTGCGCGGCCTGCGTCTCTCCGCCCCGGCCGCGTCCGGCGAGGAGCTGCGCCTGGGCGAGCGCTCGTGGGACACCTCGGCAGCTCCGTCGTCTCCCCCACGCTCGGGCCGATCGGCCTGGCGCTCGTGCGCCGCGAGGCCGAGCCGGGATCGACCGTGGCGGTCGGCGAGCATGGCACCGCCGAAGTCGTAGAGCTTCCGTTCGCGCAGCCATAGACCACCTGCTCCCTGCGTCGCGGCTTCCATTCGCGAGCCGTGGAGCTTACGTTCGGAATGTGATCAATGTCACACGCGCAATGATTGCGTAGGTAGCTATACTTGCGTGCATGCAAGCAACTCCTGCTCCCGCGCAAGTAGCCCGCAAGACCCTGATCAGCGACATGTTCGCCCTGGCGAGCTTCCTGATGCGGAACTCGAACGTGGGTACGTTCAACGCGATCGTGGAACTCGATCTGTCGTTCACGCAGATCAAGGCGCTGTGCAGGATGGACCTCGACGACAAGCGAGCCCTCGGTGAAGGGGCTGGCGGAGGCGATGAAGGTCTCGCTGCCCGCGATGAGCCGCGCCGTGGACGGGCTGTACGAGCGTGGGTTCGTGGACCGCTACGAGGACCCCACCGACCGGCGCATGAAGCGCATCTGCCTGACCGACGCCGGGCGCGCGGTGACGAGCACGCTCAACGAGGCGCGCCTGATCGGCGCTGCAGGAGTTCCTCACCTCACTGAGCGAGGAGGAGGCGCAGGCCCTCGGCCATGCGCTCGAGCTGATCCTCGCCGAGCGCCCCGAGCTGGCCGCGCTACGGCCGAGCCCCACAGAGATATCGCAGCTGCCGCCTCCACAGAAAGGAGCCACCATGAGCGCCGAGAATCGCAGCCATCCGGATGAACGAGGAGAACCGCCGCTGGTGGGCGCTGGGAGCGATGTGCTTCGCGCTGTTCATGATCATGCTCGACAACACCGTCGTGAACGTCGCGCTGCCCTCGATCCAGCGCAGCCTGGACGCGACGACCTCGACGCTGGAGTGGACGGTCAACGCCTACACGCTGACGTTCGCGGTGCTGCTGGTCACGGGCGGGCGCCTGGGCGACATCTTCGGGCGCCGGCGCATCTTCCTGACGGGCGTGGTCGATCTTCGGCGCGCGCGAGCGCGCGCGATCGGCTTCTCGCCGAGCGACACCTGGCTCGTGGTGTGGCGGGCGATCCAGGGCAGCGGCTCGGCGCTGATGATGCCGATGACGCTGTCGATCATCACCAACGCGTTCCCGCCGCAGGAGCGCGGCAAGGCGATCGGCACGTGGGCCGGCGTCTCCGCGATGGCGCTTGCGATCGGGCCGGTGGTCGGCGGCTTCCTCGTGGAAACGCGTCAGCTGGCAGTCGATCTTCTTCCTCAACGTCCCCGTCGCCGTCGGCGCCGTCGTCGTCGCGCTGTTCGCGGTGCGCGAGTCGCGCGACGAAACGCGTCGAGCGCATCGTGGACATCCCCGGCGTGCTGACGCTCACCGTCGGCCTGGCGGCGCTCGTGCTCGCGCTGGTGGAGGGAAACAGCTGGCACTGGGGCTCGACGCGCGAGCTCGTGCTGTTCGCGCTCGCCGCCGTCGAGCCTCTTCAGCTTCGTGCAGATCGAGCTGCGCCGGCGCGTGCCGATGGTCGACTTCGCCTTCTTCCGCTCGCGCTCGTTCCTCGGCGCGAACATCGTCGCGTTCATCGTCAGCTTCGCGATGCTCGCGATGTTCTTCTTCCTCGCGCTCTACATGCAGAACATCCGCGACTACTCGCCGCTTGAAGCCGGCATCCGCTTCCTGCCCTCCACGGCGCTGGTGATCGTGATGGGGCCGCTCGCGGGCCGGCTCGCCGACCGCGTCGGCCCGCGGCCGCTGATGACCTTCGGCCTGGTGCTCGTCTCCGGCGCGCTGTTCTGGCAGTCGCACCTGACGGTCTCAAGCGGCTACGCGCGCGCTGCTGCCCGGCTTCATGCTGATGGGCATCGGCATCGGCTTCGTGATGTCGCCGATGAGCACCGCCGCGATGAACTCCGTCGAGCAGACCAAGGCGGGCGTGGCCTCGGGCATCCTCTCGCAGAACCGCATGGTCGGCGGCACCTTCGGCGTGGCCGTCACGGGCGCGCTGGTGAGCAGCCTCGGCGGCTCGAAGATCGCGAACTGCTGCCCAGGGTGCCTGCCGGTGCACGCGCGCGATCTGACCGAAAGCCTCGGCTCGGGCGGCGTCCTGCACGGCGTGCCCCCACAGGTGCATCGCCGCCACGCCACGAGGCGTACGTGTACGCGCTGCAGTACGGCCTGCGCGTCGGCGCCGCGGTGGCGCTGCTCGGCGCGGTGCTGGCGTGGGTGCTGGTTGCCTCGCGGGCGCAGGCGATGGTGCCCGGTGGGGTTCACGCCGAGCCCAGGCGCGCAGAGGCGCCGGAGGCGGCCGCCGCCGAAGCCGTCCAGCGCGGCTCCCGAGCAGCGTGCGGCCGAGGCCGGAAGCGATCCGGGCCTGGCGCCCCTGCCGGCTCCGGCCAGGGTAGGATTGCTCCGTCCGGGTGGCGAGCTCTCGATCAACGCGAGGTTCAACGACACCGTGGCTATCGACCTGAAACAAGTCTCCGAGGTTGACACCGAGCCGGGCGAGCTGCCCAAGACGATGGCCGCGTGGGTGATCCGCGAGGAGCGCCAGGGCGAACCGAAGGACGCCTTCCAGCTCGAGGAGATCGAGGTGCCCGAGCCGGGCGCCTTCGAGGTGATCGTGCGGGTGATGGCGGCGGGCGTCGAACTACAACAACGTGTGGGCGGCGCTCGGCGAAGCCGGTCGGCGGTGTGGCGCTACGGCGATCATCCCCAGTACGGGCCACCACATCGGCGGCTCCGACGCCTCGGGGATCGTGTGGAAGGTCGGCGCCGGCGTGACCCGCTGGAAGCCGGGCGACGAGGTCGTGATCCACTGCAACCAGGCCTCCTACGAGGATCCCGAGGTCCACGGCCTCGACCCGATGGCCGCGCCCTCGCAGAAGATCTGGGGCTACGAGACGACGTGGGGCTCGTTCGCGCAGTTCACGAAGGTGCAGGCCCAGCAGTTGCTGCCAAAGCCCCAGGCGCTGACGTGGGAGGAGGCGGCCTCCTACGGCCTCGTGTACTTCACGGCCTACCGCATGCTGATCACGCGCTGCAAGATCCAGGCCGGCGCCAACGTCCTGATCTGGGGCGCCGCCGGCGGCCTCGGCGTGTTCGCCACGCAGCTCTGCGCCGCCGCCGGCGCGCACTGCGTCGGCGTCGTCTCTTCCGCCGAGAAGGGCGAGCTGGTCAAGCGTCTCGGCGCCGTGGACTACATCGACCGCGCCGAGTTCAAGGGCATGATGCGCACGGGCAAGGAGACCCCCGAGGAGGACAAGGCCCGCTTCGGCGTCTCGCGCGAATTCTCAAAGCGCGTCAAGCAGATCCTCGGCGACGCGCCCGACATCGTCTTCGAGCACGTCGGCAAGGCGACTTTCCCGACCTCGGTGTTCACGGTGAAGCCGTTCGGCAAGGTCGTCATCTGCGCCGGCACGACGGGCTACAACCTCGACTTCGACGTGCGCTACCTGTGGATGAAGCAGAAGGAGATCCTCGGCTCGCACTTCGCCAACGCGTACGAGTGCATGAAGGCGAACGAGCTGATCGAGAGCGGGCAGATCCGCCCGGTGCTGTGGCGCACGCTTGGCTTCGAGGGCGTCGCCGAAGCGCACCAGCTGATGCTCGAAAACAAGCACCTCGGCAAGATCTCGATCCTCGTCGGCGCCGATGGCGAGGGCCAGGGCAAGACCGCCGAGGGCCCCGGCGCGATCCACGCGGAGGTCGGCGCCTGATGGCCGGCTACTACGGCCACGGCACCGTGATCGTCCCGTGGTACGCGACGGGCTTTCGCAAGGACGGCTTCGAGGAGGTCCTCAACGAGATCGCCGCGGTGGCGCTGCGCTACGGCGCGGACTCCTACGCGGTGTACCGCATGCGCGACGACCGCTACCGCTTCCAGCAGTTCGCGCGCTTTGAGGAGCACCTGGACTGGGAGCGCTACTGGGCGGGCCCGGAGATGGTCGACTTCCGCGCGCGGCACTCCAGCTGGTATCAGGTGCCGGTGCTCTACGGCTGGTGGGACCTGACCGCCTCGGGCGCGATCGTCGAGGGCGGCGTGCCGTGCCGGCGACGGGCGGCAACGGACACGGCAACGGCGTCCGGCAGAGCGGCGCCACGGCGCCTGAGCCTCAGCACTGCTCCAAGGGTGCCATCGTCAGCCCGGCGCCCTTTAGCTGCTCCCAGAAGTGCTCGGCCGGCTCCTGGTGGCCGGTATAGACGATCGCCTGGCCCGTTTTGTGGATCTGGCCGGCGATCTCGTGGCCGCGCTCCAGCGTCACACCAGGGATGAAGCGCGCCAGCGTGCGCGCGACGTGATCGAAGGTGTTGTGGTCGTCGTTGCGCACGATCACGCGCCAGCTTCCCCCGTGTCCGTGCCCGGCCCGCCGGTGCGCGGCAGCTCGATCGTCTGGCTCATAGGCGCCAGGATAACCCCCGACCTCGCGCGCCCTTACAATTGAGCCATGAGCAGCGAGCACAGCCCCCGCCTGCCCGAGCGCGACCGTCCCTGGATGATGCGCACCTACGCGGGCCACTCCACCGCCAAGGCGTCCAACGAGCTGTACCGGGGCAACCTCGCCAAGGGCCAGACGGGGCTGTCGGTGGCCTTCGACCTGCCCACCCAGACCGGCTATGACCCCGACGACGAGCTCGCGCGCGGCGAGGTGGGCAAGGTCGGCGTGCCGGTGTCCCACCGCGGCGACATGGCGACGCTGATGCAGGGCATCCCGCTGGACGCGATGAACACCTCGATGACGATCAACGCCACCGCGGCGTGGCTGCTCGCGCTGTACATCGTCACCGCCGAGGAGCAGGGCGTGGCCCAGGAGCAGCTGCAGGGCACGACGCAGAACGACATCGTCAAGGAGTTCCTGGCGCGCGGCACCTACGCGTTCCCGCCGGCCCCCTCGATGCGGCTGATCGCGGACATGATCGCCTACACCGTCGAGCACGTGCCGAAGTGGAACCCGATCAACATCTGCTCCTACCACCTGCAGGAGGCGGGGGCGACGCCGGTGCAGGAGATCGCCTACGCGATGAGCAACGCGATCGCGGTGCTCGACGGCGTCAAGGAACGCCTGGGCGAGCGCGCCGATGAGCTGATGGGCCAGGTGTTCGGGCGCATCTCGTTCTTCGTCAACGCGGGCGTGCGCTTCATCGAGGAGCACGCGAAGCTGCGCGCGATGTCGATCCTGTGGGAGGAGCTGGGGCGCGAGCGCTACGGCGTACGAGGACGAGCGCCAGCTGCGCTTCCGCTACGGCGTGCAGGTCAACTCGCTGGGGCTGACGGAGGCTCAGCCGGAGAACAACGTGCAGCGCATCGTGCTGGAGACGCTCGCCGTGACGCTCGGGCGCGACGCGCGCGCGCGAGCGATCCAGCTGCCCGCCTGGAACGAGGCGCTGGGGCTGCCGCGCCCGTGGGATCAGCAGTGGTCGCTGCGCATCCAGCAGGTGATGGCCTACGAAACCGACATCCTCGAGTACCCCGACATCTTCGAGGGCTCGCGCGTGATGGAGGGGCTCGTGGAGGAGCTCCTGGAGGGCGCGCGCGCGGAGATCGCCGTCGTCGCCGAGCACGGCGGCGCGGTCGAGGCCGTCCCCTACATGAAGGGCGCGCTCGTGGACTCCCACCGCGAGCGCATCCGCCGCATCGAGTCCGGCGAGCAGGTGGTGGTCGGCCAGAATCGCTTCACCGAGACGGAGCCCTCGCCACTCACGGCTGGAGCGGAGGGCGGCATCCTGGTGGTGGACCCCGCCGTGGAGGCCGAACAGATCGAGGCGGTGCGCCGCTGGCGCTCCGAGCGCGACCAGGCGGCGGTGGATGCGGCGCTGGCCGAGCTCGCACGCGTCGCTCGCGGCCGGGGACGGGCGCGAGAACCTGATGGTCCCGACGATCGCGGCGGCGCGCGCGGGCGCCACGACGGGCGAGTGGGCGCGCACGCTGCGCGAGGTGTTCGGCTCCTACCGCGCGCCCACCGGCGTCGGCGAGGCGGCCGCCGCACCCTCCGACGCGGATCTCGACGAGCTGCGCGAGGAGGTCGCCCGCCTCACGGAGCGACTCGGTCGCCGCCCGAAGATCCTGGTCGGCAAGCCGGGCCTCGACGGCCACTCAAACGGCGCCGAGCAGATCGCCGTGCGCGCGCGCGACGCGGGCATGGACGTGGTGTATGAGGGCATCCGCCTGACCCCCTCGCAGATCGCCGCCTCGGCATTGCAGGAGGGCGTGCACGTGATCGGGCTGTCGATCCTCTCGGGCTCGCACCGCGAGCTGATCCCGGCCGTGATCGAGGCGCTGCGCGAGGCCGGCGTCGACGCGCCGGTGGTGGTCGGCGGGATCATCCCCGAGCAGGACGTCGCCCCGTTGAAGGCGGCGGGCGTGGCGGCGGTGTACACGCCGAAGGACTTCGACATCACCCGCATCATGCGCGACATCGTGGCCGCTGGTCGAGCGCGGAGCAGCAACGGCGCCCCGCGTAGCGGCGCGCCGCTGGCGGCTCGACGCCCGCGCGTGAGCGACGGGGCGGCGCTCGGCGCGCGCCTGCGCGCCCGCGACCTAAGCGCCGCACCCGCCGCGCTGAACCTGCTGGAGAGCACGACCGCCGCCGACCGCGCGCAGGCGGCGGCGCTGCTGCGCGAGGTCTCCCCCGCAGCGCTGGGCCACGAGGCGCCGGGGCACATCGTCGGCGTCACGGGACCGCCGGGCGCGGGCAAGTCGACGCTGCTCTCAGCCCTGCTGCACGCGTGGCGAGAGGAGGCCAAGCGCCCGCAGCGTGGCGATGCTCGCCGTCGACCCCAGCTCGCGGCGCTCGGGCGGCTCGCTGCTGGGCGACCGCGCGCGGATCGACTTCGATCCGTCGGACAAGGGCGTGTTCATCCGCTCGACCGCGGCCGGCGAGCGCCTGGGCGGCCTGGCGTGGGGCACGCGCGCGGCGGCGCAGGCGCTGGCGGCAGCGTTCGACGTGGTCGTGATCGAGACTGTCGGCGTGGGCCAGGCCGAGACCGACATCGCCGACGTGGCGGACACGGTCGCGGTGATCGTGCAGCCCGGCTCGGGCGACGTGCTGCAGTTCCTGAAGTCGGGGATCATGGAGATCCCGGACGTGCTCGTCGTCACAAAGGCGGACCTCGGCCAGGTGGCGACGAGCGCGCGACGCGACCTGAGCGCGGCGCTGCGCTCGCTCGGCTCGCGCTCCACCCCGGTCGTGGCTGTCTGCTCGCTGCCCCCGCCACGAGGGGTCGACGAGCTGGTGGCGACCCTCGACGCCCACCGCGCCGGCCTCGACCTGACCGCGCGGCGCCTGCAGCGCCCGGCGCGCGGGAGCGCTAGACGGAGTTCGCGAGCGAGCACGGCGAGCAGGGACTGCGCGCGCTCGGCGGGCGCACAGCCGCGCGGCGTCTGCTCGCCAAGCAGGACCCGAAGCTCGACGAGGCTTCGCTTGCCGTTTTTTGGAGGAGAGAGGGAGCCGGTGATCTCCCGACGTCCTCCCGAGCGACCCCAACGGCCGCGCCCCCACGTGGCGGGTGACCTGCTGATCATGCTCGGCGCCTTCGTAGCGGCAAGCGCGCTGGCCGG
The DNA here is from genome assembly GCA_963723045.1 of uncultured Solirubrobacterales bacterium. Taxonomy (GTDB): domain Bacteria; phylum Actinomycetota; class Thermoleophilia; order Solirubrobacterales; family Solirubrobacteraceae; genus Palsa-744. The sequence goes on from CAVROU010000002.1 coordinate 733,778, forward strand.
CGCGCTCGGCGCGACCAACCTGGGCACGGCGCTCGCGTTCGGACAGATCGGCTTCGCGATCGCGCTCGTGTACGTGTTGATCCGCCGCTGAGAGCTATGCTTCCCGCTCGATGGCCACGGGCTGCTTCATCTCGACCGGCCGCTCGCTCGACGGGGCTGTTGAGCGCGTTAGCCTCGCCGAGTCGCTGGGCTATGAGAGCGTGTACGTCACGCACATCGCCGGGCGCGAGTCGCTGACGGTGCTCACGGCCTACGCGCTCGCGACGAGCCGGATCCGCGTGGGGACTGGCGTCGTGCCGATCTATACGCGCACGCCCGCGACGATGGCGCAGACCGCCGCGACGATCGACGAGCTGTCAGGCGGGCGCCTGACGCTCGGGCTGGGCGTCTCGCACCGCGCGATCGTCGAGGGCTGGCACGGACAGTCGATCGACCACCCGGTCGCGGAGATGCGCGAGTACGCCTCGATCGTGCGCGCGATCCTGCGCGGCGAGGATCCGCTGGTGGGCGAGAAGTGGAGTACGGGCTTTCACCTCGTCGGCCTGGACCCACGCCCCGAGCTGCCGCTGTACATCGCCGCCCTCTCCCCTGCGATGCTGCGTCTCGCCGGCGAAATTGGCGACGGGGTGCTGCTGTGGCTCTGCTCGCCGCGGTATATCCGCGATGTGGTCGTCCCCGAAGTGACCGCCGGGCGCGAGCGTGCGGGCAAGAGCATGGAGGGCTTTGACATCGTGCCGGCCGTTCCCGCGGCGCTCACCGAGGATCCCGCGGGCGCCTGGGCGGCGATGCGCCGCGATCTGTTGCCCTACTTCGGGCTGCCCTTCTACCGCGCGATGATCGAGCGTTCGGGCTTTGGCGCGGATATTGCGGCCTATGACGGAGTTGGAGGCGACGTCGATGCGATGCAGGCCGCCATCTCGGACGACTTCCTGGAGCAGCTCACGGCCGTGGGCGACGAGGCAGGGGTGCGCGCAGGCATCCAGCGCTACCGCGACGCCGGCTCGACCTCGCCGTGCATCGGCCCGATCCCGAAGACGGACTTCGAGGCGACGCTGCGCGCCGGCATCTCCTGAGTCGGCGCCAAACTGCCCGCCCGCGCACTCGACATGGCGCGCCCGCAATCGTCCCCGAGATAGGACTGCGGCGACCCGACGTAAGGCTTCCGTAATGCCCGTGGTGCAGGCTACCTGCGTAATGCACGCCGCCCGGGCTTAACCTCTTCCTAGATGATCGTCCTCCTCGCCTTCGCGCTGCTCGCCGGCGCCGGCACGGCGCTGTCCCCGTGCGTACTGCCCGTGCTCCCCGCGCTGCTGGCCTCCGCCGGGGTGGGCGGGCGGCGACGTCCGCTCGGCGTGGTGCTGGGGTTGAGCGTCACGTTCACCGTCACGATCGTCGGCATCGCCAAGGTCGTGGGCGGCGTGGGCCTCGGCTCGGACCCGCTGCGCCTGCTCGCCGTGCTCGTGCTGCTGGCCGCGGGGCTCGCGCTGATGATCCCCGCCGTGGGCGATCGGCTGGAGGCGCGTATGTCGCGCCTGGCGGCGCTCGGGCCACGCGACACCGGTGATGGCTTTGCCTCGGGCCTGCTCGTGGGCGCGGCGCTCGGCTTCGTCTACACCCCCTGCGCCGGGCCGATCCTCGCGGCGGTCATCTCGGTGAGCGCCGCCTCGGGGCGCACCGTGGCGGTCGCGATCGCCTACTCCGCGGGCTCGGCGCTCGTGCTGCTCGTGCTGGCACTCGGCGGGCGCAGCGTGTTCGAGCGGGTGCGCGCCGCCGGGCGGGGACCGGCGCTGCAGCGCGCGCTCGGCGCGGTGATGGTGGTGACCGCGGTGGCGATCCTCACGAACGTGGACGTGCGCTTCGACCAGTACATCGCCGAGCACATTCCCAACGTCAACCTCACCGCGTCGCTTGAGAGCTCGCACGCGGTGCAGAGCCGGCTCCCGCAGATCACGGGCCGCCAGGCGAAGTTCCTGGCGAGCGACACCGCGCCGATGCCAAAGACGCTGGCGCACAACGCTTCGCAGGCGAGCCTGCTGGCCGCCGCGCAGCAGCTGCCGGCGCTCGGCCCGGCGCCGGAATTCACCGAAACGGAGGACTGGTTCAACACGCCCGGCAATCGCCCGCTGAGCATGAGCGGCCTGCGCGGACACGTGGTGCTGGTCGACTTCTGGACCTACACGTGCATCAACTGCCTGCGCACGCTCCCCTATCTGGAGGCGTGGAACGCCGCCTACGCGCACAAGGGCCTGATGATCGTGGGTGTGCACACGCCCGAGTTCGCCTTCGAGCACGAGGCCTCGAACGTCGCCGAAGCGATCCAGCGCTTCGGCATCCGCTACCCGGTGGTGCAGGACAACGAATACGGCACCTGGAACGCCTACGGCAACCAGTCCTGGCCGGCGGACTACCTGATCGACGCGACCGGCCAGGTGCGCTACGTGGCGATCGGCGAGGGCGAATACGACAAGACCGAGTCGGCGATCCGCGCGCTGCTGGCCGAAGCGGGCGCGAACGTCGGCGGGATGAGCCACCCCACGGGCGCGATCACGCCCAGCCAGGAAGCGACCCCCGAGACCTACCTCGGCACCGCCCGCGCACAGGGCTGGACCAACGGCCCGAAGCCCGGCCTGCACGACTATGGACCGCCGCCCACTGGGGGGCTGGCGCTCAACGAGTTCGCCTACAGCGGCACCTGGAACATCTCCGGCCAGCCTGCCCTGGCCGTCTCCGGCGCGGGGATCGACGCGGAGGTGCAGGCCAAGAACGTCTACCTCGTGCTCTCCTCGGCCGGGCGGCGCCCACGGCAGATGCAGGTGCTGCTCGACGGGCACCCGATCCCGGCCTCGCTCGCGGGTGCGGATGTGCACAATGGTGTGGTCACGGTAACCGACGAACGCCTCTACTCGCTCGTCTCTTTGCCGAGCAATCAGCGCCACCGTCTGAGTCTGCGACTAGCATCCGGCCTCACGGGCTACTCCTTTACGTTCGGGTAGCCAAAGCTGGGCCCAAGGAGGCATTCGCGGTATGAGCAAGTTCAGAGGACTTTTGGTCGCGGCGCTTGCCGTGGGAGGACTCGGGGCGCTTGCTCCGGGCGCCCTCGCATCCGGCTCGGCGCAGGGCCCCCCCGCAGGACCCACAACCCCGCCGTTCTACCAGTGTCCGGCGATCGGCCTCGACACCACCTGCCAGTTTCTCATCAATGTGACGAGCGCCAACCCCTCTGGGGCTGCCGTCGCGTCGACGATCATCGAGGACCCATCTCAGAGCTATTACGACGGCAGCGACGATGTCACGGTCGCCGTGCAGAACGACTCGGCCGTGCCGCTGAGCAGCATCCATCTCGGCGTGGCCGGCAGCGGTCCCGAGGATGACCCCTTCGGCTTCGACGGCGACGGCCTGTGCGAACCCGGCAGCGGACCCTCTCCGGATGGCTGTCCCTTCGGACCGCCCGGCAACAACGGAGACCCCTACGACTACTTCGGTCCCGACACCGTCCTCACAGCGGACCCGGTGGCGGAAGGCGAACCTCTCGACGCCGGAACGGTCTCGTTCCCGACCCCCTTGCAGCCAGGCCAGTACACGTACTTCTCGCTCGAGGCCGAACCCGGCGGTCACCCCTCGATCGCCTCCGGCGAAACCAACGACGTCTTGACGACGGCCCTGACAGACCCCGAAAGCACCGAACTGGAAGGGCTGACAGCCGAACTCAAGCTGCCCGCACCAGCCAACGTGACCGATCAGGCGACGCTGCTGGGTCTCAACAGCACCGAAGCCACGGGCACCGTCACATATCGCGTCTACTCGGACTCGCTGTGCACGACAGAAGTAGGCCATAGCGCCAAGACGGTCACCGCCGGCGTATTCCCGGCATCGGATCCAATCGGAGCGGCACTGCCCAACAACGCCAGGTACTACTGGGTGGTCGAATACAGCGGCAACGCCGCCCCGCACGAAAACGACCCCGCCAAGACTCCGTGTGGCAGCGAGACGATGGCGTTCGGCACTCCGCCCACGCTGCCTGTGCCCGCTGTCACGACGGTATTGACCGGCGGCGGTCAGGCCGGAGCGAAGATCACCGTCCCCCCCGGAACGGCGGTCACCGACAACACCACGATCACCTCTCCGGGCGGACAGCCTGTGAGCGGTCGCCTCAGCTATGAGATCTACACCGACCCGAGCTGCTTCCCGTTCACGCAGCTGAAGGGCGCGGGCGGCGGTCTCACGACGGGCTCAGGGCCGGCATCCAACCCTCTCACCCTGCCGTCCGGCACGTACTACTACCAGGCGAGCTATTCCGGCAACGGAGTGCTGGCCCCGGCGGTCAGTCCGTGCGGCAGCGAGGTGTTGACGGTCGCCGCGGCGACACCACCACCGCCACCACCACCGCCGAGCGGCCAGTTCTTCCCCGTGGGCAACCCGCAGTTCAACGTCCGCACGGGGCAGATCGTGGTGCTCGCACAGTTCCCGGCTCCCGGCACGGCGACCTCCACGGGCATCGTGCAGCAGGGCGCCACGCTGGCCCGCGCACAGGAGGCCGCGCTCGTCGAGCAGGCACTCGCCGAAGCCGCCAGGCACAAGAAGTCCAGCAAGTGCAAGCGCGGCTACGTGAAGAAGGGCAAGAAGTGCCTCAATAACGCTCCTGTGGTCTACGGCACGACCGTGCAGACGATCCCGGCACCCGGCACCTACTCGATCATCATCAACCCGTCGGGCAAGGTGCTCAACGCGCTGAAGGCCGGCAAGAAGCTGAATGTCGTCATCACGACGACGTTCCAGAACCGCGCCGGCGGGGCGCCCGTGGCGCACCTGCAGAGCGTGTTCGTGAAGCTCAAGCCCAAGCCCAAGCCCAAGAAGCACCACAAGAAGCACTAGAGCGGTCGGCCTGAGAGGCCGATGCAACAGCATCCGGACGGGGCGCTCAGGCGCCCCGTCCGCGTTTGGGCCTGCCCATGCGCCAACGCCCAGCGAACCCTCCACTGCTGCCCCGTACCGGTTTCCCGCCGAGCCCGCATACAATGGGCGCATGGAGGGCTCCACACCCCAGGTGATCGCGCACAGCTGGCTGCGCTGCTACCGCTGCTGGTCCCAGGACCTGGAGGTCCAGGTGCACTACGAGGGGATCCACAAGATCGACCCCGCCACCGGCGAGCGCTCGGAAGTCGTGGACGAGCTCCAGGAGGCCGTGGTGCAGTGCCTCGACTGCATGCACGACCAGCCCCACCTGGGTTTCTCAAACGGCCGCGTGGAGCCGATCGAGGACCGCTGGGAACGGATGATCGCCGGCACCCCCTGGGTCGCCTCGTGCACCGTTGCCGTCGACGCCGACGACGTCGAGAGCTGCTCGGGTCCCGACGCGGGCGACGCCCTCTCCTACGCCGCCTTCGGCGACCACGGCGTGCGCGAGTTCTTCACGCACGTGCGCTTCCACAAGCACGAAGATGACTCCCGCATCATCGTGCACCTGCTCGTCGAGCTCTATGCGCGCTCGCTGGAGGAGGCCACCGAAGTGCTCGAGGAAGCCGCGCGCGGCGACCTCACGATCACCTCACTGGCCGAGGAGTCGCGCCCCCCGGCAGCCGCCGCCGAAGCGCACGGCCACGAATAGCCTCAGGCCAAACGCTTCTCAAGCGCATCCAGCTGCGTGTGCAGCTCCGGCGGGAGGCGGTCGAACTTCGCGAAGTGCGCGCGGATCTGCGGCAGCATCGCGCGCCATTCGCCATTGTCGACGCGCAAGAGCTCGGCCATGTCCTCGGCGGTGACGTCCACGCCGCGCGTGTCCAAGCCCTCGGGGCCTACGGGCGGCATCAGCCCGATCGGAGTCTGCTCGGCGGCGCCGTGGCCGGCGCAGCGCGCGAACACCCACGCCAGGACGCGCGAGTTCTCGCCGAAGCCGGGCCATAGGAAACGCCCGGAGGGGTCCTTGCGGAACCAGTTGACGTAGAAGATCTTCGGCAGCTTCGCGCCGGGCGTGCAGCCCATCGCCAGCCAGTGGGCGAAGTAGTCGGCCATGTTGTAGCCGCAGAAGGGCAGCATCGCGAAGGGGTCGAAGCGCAGCTCGCCGACCTTCCCCGCCGCGGCGGCGGTCTTCTCGGAGCTCATGATCGAGCCGAGGAACACGCCGTGCTCCCAGTCCAGCGCCTCGGTGACGAGCGGCACGACCGTGGAGCGCCGTCCGCCGAATAGCATCGCGTCGATCGGCACGCCTGTCGGGCTCTCCCACTCGCGCGCGATGGCCGGGTCCTGCGAGGCCGGCGCGGTGAAGCGCGCATTGGGGTGCGCCGCGGGCGTCTCTGACTGCGGCGTCCAATCGTTGCCGTGCCAGTCGATCAGGTGCGCGGGGGGCTCCTTGGTGAGGCCCTCCCACCACACGTCGCCGTCGTCGGTGAGCCCGCAGTTGGTGAACACCGAGTTGCGCTCGATCGTGTGGATCGCGTTCGGGTTGGTGTCCATGCCCGTGCCGGGCGCCACACCGAAGAAGCCGGCCTCGGGGTTGATCGCGTACAGGCGGCCGTCCTCGCCGAACTTCATCCAGGCGATGTCGTCGCCGATCGTCTCCACCGTCCAGCCCTCGAGCGTGGGGATCAGCATCGCGAGGTTGGTCTTGCCGCACGCCGAGGGGAAGGCGCCGGTGATGTACTTGACCTCGCCCTCGGGGGAGGTCAGCTTGAGGATCAGCATGTGCTCGGCCATCCAGCCCTCGTCGCGGGCCATCACCGAGGCGATGCGCAGCGCCAGGCACTTCTTGCCGAGCAGCGCGTTGCCGCCATAACCCGAGCCATAGGAGGTGATCTCGCGCGTCTCGGGGAAGTGCACGATGTACTTGTTATCGGCGTTGCACGGCCACGGCACGTCCTGCACATCGTCATCGAGCGGCATGCCGACGGAGTGCAGGCAGGGGACGAACTCGCCATCCTCACCGAGGGTCTCCAGGGCCGCGGAGCCCATGCGCGTCATGATCCGCATGCTCACGGCCACGTAGGCGGAATCGGTCAGCTGCACGCCGATCTGGCTCTTGTCCGAGCCGTGCGGCCCCATCGAGAAGGGCACCACGTACATCGTGCGCCCATGCATCGAGCCCTGCAGGAGTTCGCCGAGGAACTGCTTCATCTCGACCGGGTCACGCCAGTTGTTGGTCGGCCCGGCGTCCTTCTCGGTGGCGGAGCAGATAAAGGTTCGGTCCTCGACGCGCGCCACGTCCCCGGGGTCTGAGAGCGCCAGATAGGAGTTCGGGCGCTTGGCGTCGGAGAGCTTGCGGAAGGTACCGGCCTCGACGAGACTCAGACACAGACGCTCGTACTCCTCCGCCGACCCGTCGCACCAATGGATGTCCTGCGGTTCGGTGAGGGCAGCCACCTCCTCGACCCAGTTCAGCAGACGCTCGTGGTTAGTTTGAGGGGTTGTTGTGGCGGTGGTCTCCATGGGGTAAATGGGTCTCCTAGGGTCTCGCGGGGGTGGCGCTGGCAAGGCGCGCGGGCTCATCCATGGCCCGCCTGGTGCACGACACCAGGCAGGCGCCGCGCGAAATACGATCCAGAGAGGGTACCGGACCTAGCTCGCGGCGGGATTCTTGCTCCGGGACCTAGCTGGCCGTCGCCGCGGGATTCTTGCGCGGAACCAGCACGAGGCGCTTGAACTCGGCCACCAGCACTCCGTCCTGGTTGAGCACACGCGTATGGACCCTGACGGTGCCCCGGTCGGGCTTGGACTGGGACTCGCGCTTCTCCAGCACCTCGGACTCGCAGAAGAGCGTGTCGCCGTGGAACACCGGGGCCGGGTGCTTGAGCTCTTCGGTGGCGAGATTCGCGATCGCCTTGCCCGAGACGTCGCTGACGGACATGCCGAGCGCCAGCGAGTACACGAGCGGCCCCACCACGACGTTGCGCCCCTGCTGGGACTGGGCGGCGTAGACGTCGTTGATGTGCAGCGGGTGGTGGTTCATCGTGATCAGGCAGAACAGGTGGTCGTCGGCCTCGGTGACGGTCTTGGCGGGCCAGTGCTTGTAGATGGCGCCGACCTCGAACTCCTCCAGGTAGCGGCCGTAGGGGTGGGCGCCGCTCGCCTCGCGCACGGCCTGGTCGGTCTCGACGGTGGTGGTCTCGGTACTCAATGCACTCTCCTGGTCCGGGTCTTTGACCGTGAACTCTATTGGGCCTCCGGTGATGCCCGCCGCCTTGGGCTCCAGCGGGGCCCCAGCTGCGAGCACACGTCAGGCGATACGGTTCAAGGTGGCCGTCCGGCCAGCCCGCAACCGCCCCGTCCAGGAGAGAACCGACTTGCGCAACCCACGAGCATTCTTCAAGCCCCTCGCCATCGGCGCCCCCGAGCCCGCCCGCGAGATCCCCTTCAAGCCGTCCCGGATGATCCACTTTCTCGACTTCTCCAACGAGAAGATGGTCGCCAAGGTGCCCGATATCGCCCCCAAGGTGGACATCCTGCTGGGCAACCTGGAGGACGCGGTGCCGGTCGAAAACAAGCTGGCCGCGCGCGCTGGGCTGATCAAGGTCGGGCGCGAGATGGACCTCGGCGACACGGCGCTGTGGACGCGCGTGAACGAGCTGGCCTCCCCCTGGATGCTCGACGACATCACCGAACTGGTGAGCGAGATCGGAGACAAGCTCGAGGTCATCATGGTCCCGAAGGTCGAGGGCGCCGAGGACATCCACTACGTCGATCGTCTGCTCGCGCAGTTGGAGGCCAAGGCGGGCCTGGAGCGCCCGATCCTGCTGCACGCGATCCTCGAGACCTCGCTCGGCGTGGCCAACCTGGAGGAGATCGCCGCGGCCAGCCCGCGCATCCAGGGCATGAGCTTCGGTCCCGCCGACCTGGCGGCCTCGCGGCGCATGAAGACGACACGCGTGGGCGGCGGGCACCCCGGCTACCGCACGATCGCCGACCCCGACCCGGAGAACCCGGAGGCGCCGCGCCCCAGCTATCAGCAGGACCCGTGGCATTACTCGATCGCGCGCATGGTCGACGCCTGCACGGCGGTCGGCGCGCTGCCCTTCTACGGCCCCTACGGCGACATCCGCGACACCGAGGGCTGCGAAACGCAGTTCCGCGCCTCGTTCCTCCTGGGCTGCGTCGGCGCGTGGTCGCTGCACCCGGCGCAGATCGCGATCGCCAAGAAGGTCTACTCGCCCGACCCCGCGGAGGTGGCCTTCGCGAAGAAGGTGATCGAGGCGATCCCCGACGGACGCGGCGTGCACATGATCGACGGCAAGATGCAGGACGACGCCACCTGGAAGCAGTGCCAGGTGATGGTAGGCCTCGCGGAAATGCTCGCGCGCAAGGACCCGGAGCTGGCGGAGGCCTACGGGTTCGAGCCGGTCGGGGCATAGGTGTGAGCAGCGGTTCACGCCCGCTGCTCACGTCGTTCGCGCAGTCCGTGTAGGCTTCCGCGCCGCGTATGAGATTCTTCGAGTTCGAGGCACGCGAGGTGGTCAAGCGCGCCGGCATCCCCGTCACCGACTACGGCTTCACGACCGACGCCGCCGAGGCGCGCGAGATCGCGCAGCGGATCGGCGGCCCGACGGTCATCAAGTCGCAGGTCCTCACCGGCGGGCGGATGAAGGCGGGCGGCGTGAAGTTCGCGGACACGCCCGAGGAGGCCGAGTCCTACGCGCGGGACATCCTGGCGCTGGAGATCAACGGGCACATGCCGCGCGGCGTGCTGGTGGACCCGAAGGCGGAGGTCGAGCAGGAGTACTACGCGGGCGTCGTGTGGGACGGGATACGCAAGCAGCCCGTGATGATCTTCTCGCCCGTGGGGGGCATCGACATCGAGCAGGTCGCCGAGGAGCAGCCCGAGAAGGTTGGGCGGCGGCACTTCTCGAACATCCTGCCCTTTGGCGACTATGAGGCCAAGGAGGTGATCGCCTCCACCGGCGTCACCGGCTCGGCGCTGAACAAGCTCACGCCGATCCTCACGCGCCTGGCGAAGCTATTCGTGGCAAACGACATGACGCTGGCGGAGATCAACCCGCTGGGGCGCCTGAAGGACGGCTCGTTCGTTGCGCTCGACGCGCACATGGACATCGAGAACGAGGCGCGCGGGCGCCACAAGAAGCTGCTCGCCGAACTCGGCGTGGGCGAGGAGGAGACGCGCCAGGCGCGCGAGGCGACGCCCTTCGAGCTGGCGGGCGAGGCGGTCGACTCGCAGGACCACCGCGGCGTGGCGGGGAACGTGACGGAGTTCGACGGCAACCTGGGCCTCGTGATCGGCGCGGGCGGCGGCTCGCTGACGCTGTTCGACGCGGTCAGGGCGCACGGCGGCAAGCCGGCGAACTACTGCGAGATCGGCGGCAACCCCTCCGTGTCGAAGGCCTGCGGACTGGCGAAGCTCGTGCTGCAGAAGCCCGGCGTGGACAAGATCGCGGTGATGATGTCGATCGTGTCGAACACGCGCGTGGACATCGTCGCGCGCGGGGTAATCAAGGCATGCTTGGAGCTGGGATACGACCCGTCGGAGAAGATCGCGATCTTCCGCATCCCCGGTGCGTGGGAGGAGGAGGGCTTCAAGATCCTCAAGAAGTACGGCGTGGACTATGCCGATCGCAGCGTGTCCCTCAATGAGGCAGCGCGGCGCGCCGTGGAGAAGATTCCAGCATGAGCAAGCTGTCCTACTTGGATAGCAATTGGCGCATGCGCCAATTGCCCGGGCGTCGCATGCGACGCCCGGCGGGTGGCCGCATGCGGCCACCCGAACAGCAACCACGTCGAGACCTGGTGAAGATGAGATACCCAAAGGGCACGATGTGAGCATCCTGATTGACGCGGAGACAACGTTCATCGTCCAGGGCATCACCGGCCGCGAGGCCGTGAACCTGACGCGCGAGTGCCTGGATTACGGCGCGGGCGCGAAGGTCGTCGGCGGCGTGACGCCGGGGCGCCTCGGGCGCGAGGTGCACGGGGTGCCGGTGTTCGACACGGTCGCGCAGGCAGTGGAGCACCATGGCGAGCCGATCCACGGCTCGGTCGTGACGGTCCCCCCCGCGTTCACCAAGGACGCGGTGTTCGAGGCAGTCGAGAACGGTGTGAAGCTCGTGGTGATCGTGACCGAGCGCATCCCCCGCCGCGATGTGGCGGAGATGGTCGAGCTGGCGACGCTCAGGGGAGCGCGCATCATCGGCCCGAACTGCCTGGGGATCATCGTGCCCGATGTGATCAAGATGGGCGGGATCGGCGGCCCGGCGCGCAACGCCGCGCAGGCATACACACCGGGCCCGATCGGCGTGATCTCACGCAGCGGCGGCATGACGACCGAGATGAGCTCGACGCTCAGCGCGGCGGGCCTCGGCCAGTCGACGGCGGTGTCGATCGGCGGCGACGCGATCATCGGCTCAAGCTACGCCGAGCTGATGCCGCTGTTCGAGGCCGACGAGCAGACGCAGGGCATCGTGATCTACACCGAGCCGGGAGGGCGCATGGAGGCCGAGCTGGCGAAGTGGGTGACCGAGAACAACTCGCGACTGCCGATCGTGGCGTTCATGGCGGGACGCTTCATGGACGAGATGCCCGGCATGAGCTTCGGCCACGCGGGGACGATCGTGGAAGGCAAGGAGGACACGGCGGGCGAGAAGATCGCGCGCCTCGCGCAGGCCGGAATCACGGTTGCCGAGCGGATCGAGGACATCCCGGAGATGATCGGCGCAAAGATCGCCGAGAGGAGCGCGGCATGAAGTCCGATGGCACATTCATCGCGGTCGAGGTCGATGACGCGACAGCATCGGACGCGGCGCTCGCGGCGAAGCTCACCGAGGCGTGCCCCGTGGACATCTTCGCCCAGCAGAACGACGGGACGCTGGAGATCGTGGAGAAGAACCTCGACGAGTGCGTGCTGTGCCGGCTGTGCCTGAATGCGGTGCCGGGCGCGGTGAAGGTGATCAAGCTCTACGACAACAGCGCCATACTCGCCTGAGCCCGAACAGCTCGCCCCTGACCGAGGCGTGCTCTATCGTCTAGATCGAACTGCCGTGAACGAAAATTTCTCTCTGTACGTGATGTGCTTTTTCCTGCTGGCCTCGCTGGCGTTCCTGGCGCAGCAGATCAGCGCCTATCACTGAGGGTGCGGCTTGGCGCGCCGCGTGCGCTCGCGCTCCTGCTGGCGTTCGACGACGTTGGCGATCAGTTTGACGAACTGCTCGGGTCCGGTGGCCTTGGCCTGGCCGTAGGTGAAGGCCTCGACCCAGTCGGGGACCTTGCCTTCTTTGGCCATGATGTTGAAGAACTCGCGGCGCATTTCCAGGCGCAGTTTGCCGTCGGCGGCGGGGCCTTTGGTGACCTTGGGGCCGGGGACCTCCAGGCGGAAATGCTGCACGTCGCCGCGACCGCGCAGTTCGACACCCACGACCAGCTTGAGCGGCTCGAGCGCGGGAACTTCCTTCAGAAACCTGCGCACCGCGACTTCGATCAGCGTTTTGGCGTCCTCCGACATCGCTCCTCCTCAGTACGTCGTCCTCGGCCCTGGACCGGCCCCTCGCCGGACATCGATAGACGGAGCGATCCTATGGCATCCGTCGCCCGCAAGGCGATGGCCTCGACCGGAGCGCTACCCGCAAAGCGCCAGACGGACACCCAGAGTCCCGTCTGACGCGCCGGGCCGTCAGATCTTGTGGCGCTGGAGCAGCTTGCGGCCGATGACCATGCGCTGGATCTCCGAGGTGCCCTCGCCGATCAAGAGCAGCGGGGCGTCGCGGTAGATGCGCTCGATCTCGTACTCCTTGGAGTAGCCGTAGCCGCCGTGGATGCGAAGGCATTCGGTGGCGCAGAAGTGGGCGGCCTCGGAGGCGAAGAGCTTGGCCATGCCGGCCTCCAGGTCCGAGCGCTGGCCGGCGTCCTTCATCTGCGCGGCGCGGCGGGTGAGCATGCGCGCGGCGTCGACCTGGGTGGCCATGTCGGCGAGCTTGAACTGGATCGCCTGGTGCTCGGCGATGGGCTTGCCGAAGGTCTTGCGCTCCTGTGAGTAGCGCAGGGCGAGCTCGAGCGAACGCTGCGCGAGACCGACGCCGCGCGCGGCGACGTTGGCGCGGCCGACCTCCAGGGCGTCCATCATCTGCGCGAAGCCCGCGTTGAGGCCCTCGGCCTCGCCGCCGAGGATGTTCTCTGCCGGACAGCGGTAGCCGTCGAAGACGAGCTCGGTGGACTCGACGCCCTTGTAGCCCATCTTCTTGATCTTCGGCGGGACGACCAGCCCCGCGAAGGCACCGGTGTTCTCGCTCACGCCGGGCTCCTTCTCGGCGATGAAGCAAGTGAACCCCTTATGGCGGGGCTGTGTGTCGGCGGTCTTCACGAGCACGAAGACGAGGTCGGACATGAGCCCGTTGGTGACCCACATCTTCTGCCCGTTGATCTCCCAGGCGCCGTCCTCGAGCTTCTTCGCGGAGGTCTTGATCGCCTGCACGTCGGAGCCGAGCTCGGGCTCGGAGAGCGAGAAGGCGGCGCGAATCTCACCGGTGGCCATGCGCGGCAGGTACTTCTGACGCTGCTCCTGCGAGCCGTACTTCATCAGCAGGTAGGTGCCGATGAAGTGCGTGTTGATGACGCCGGAGATCGAGATCCAGCCGCGCGAGAGCTCCTCGACGACCATGCAGTAGGTCGTCAGGTCCAGGCCGAGCCCGCCGTACTCCTCGGGGACGGTGATGCCGAACAGCCCCAGCTCCTTCATCTGCTCGACGATCGGCTCGGGGTACTCGTCCTTGGAGTCGTAATGCTCGGCGTTGGGGATGATCTGCTCGTCGACGAACTGACGAACCATCTCGGTGATCGCCTTCTGCTCGTCGGACTGCTCGAAAGAGGAAGTGGCTACGGCCATGGCTCAGGGCGCTCCAGGGGTTGAAGATTTTTTTTAAGAATAGAGAGGGCCGCGAAGTGGGGGGCTGCCGCGCACAAATGGCAGACTGCCGGCGGTGAGGAACTTCTCGAGCGAGGTGGTTGACCGCCTGCCGCCGTCCGGAACGGCGCTGGTGGAGCTGGCGCGTGATGGCGGGCGCCGCGTGTGGAGCAACGCGGAGGTGCAGGAGCGCAGCGCGCGCCTGGCGGGGACGCTCGCGGCGCGGGGTGTGGGCAAGGGCGACGTGGTGATGACCGTGATCGGCAACCGACCGGAGTGGGTGGCGTGCATGGTGGCGTGTTTCCGTATTGGCGCGGTGGTGTTGCCCTGCACGGAGCAGCTGCGCGCCAAGGATCTGCGCGTGCGATTGCGGGCGGCCAGACCGAAGCTGGTGCTGGCCGACGAGCGCGACATGGGCGAGTTGACAGCGGCCTCGCCGGGGTGCCCGGTGATCGCGGTACCCGACGAGAGCCTGTACGCCGCCGAGCCGGCGCCCCCGGTTGACCTGGGCCCCGAGGACCCCTGCCTGATCACGTTCACGAGTGGCACCGCGGGCGAGCCCAAGGGCGTGGTGCACGGCCAGCGCTACCTGTGGGGCCAGGGCGTGCAGGCCGAGCACTGGCTGGACGCGCGGCCGGGAGATGTCGTGTGGTGCACGGCGGTGAGCGGCTGGAGCAAGAGCGCGCGCAACGTGTTCATCGCCCCCTGGCTGCGGAGGGCCACGGCGCTGCTGCACGACGCGCGCTTCGATCCGAGCGAGCGCCTTGAGATCCTGGCGCGCGAGCGGGTGAATGTGCTGTGCATGGCGCCGACGGAGTACCGCGTGATCGCCAAGCGGGCGGGAGCGCAGCTGGAGGCGCTGGGGATGGCGGACGTGCGAGCCGCTGGAGCCACCCCCACCCCATCGGGCAATGTCCTGCGCGGGCTGGTGGCGGCCGGCGAGGCGCTGAACCCTGAGGTGCTGCGCGTGTGGGAAGACGCCACCGGACTCGCAATCCGCGACGGGTACGGCCAGACCGAGACGGGCCAGCTGACTGGCGCACCACTGGACGAGCCGATCCGCCCAGGATCGATGGGCCGAGCGCTGCCCGGAATGAAACTCGCGATCGAGGACGGGGAGCTGATGGTGGAGCCGGAGAGCGTGCCCACCTTCTTCCTGGGCTATCTGGGCGAAGGCGCCAACCACAACGAGGACGGAACGTGGATCGTCGCCGATCGCCGTCAGGGCCGCTGGCACACGGGAGACCGCGTGCGCTCGGATGAGGACTACCTCTACTTCGAGGGCCGCAACGACGACGTGATCGTGAGCGCCGGCTACCGCATCGGCCCTTTCGAGGTCGAGTCGGCGCTGGTGGCCCACCCCGCCGTGGCCGAGGCCGCCGCCGTGGCCACGCCCGACGAGGAGCGCGGCGCGGTGGTCAAGGCGGTGGTGGTCCTGCGCGACGGCCAAACGCCCTCCCCAGCGCTGGCGGCGGAGCTGCAGGAGCACGTCAAGCGCGAGACCGCTCCCTACAAGTACCCGCGTGTGGTGGAGTTCATCGATGAGCTGCCCAAGACGCCCAGCGGGAAGGTCAAGCGGGCACAGCTGCGGGACGCGTAGGCGAAGTCTCGCCGCGGATGGCGTGCTCGACTTCCTCACCACGACGCGTGAGCGTCCAAGCATTGGGCTCGCCCTTGGTATGGCCTTCCCCCGTGTTCTGAATCAACCCTAGGTTATGCAGACGACCCAACAGCTTCGAGATCTGCCCCTGATCATGCACACCAGCAACATCAGCGACCTCACGATTACTCGCCCCAGGCCCTGAGGAGATCGCCATCAACACCCGCAACGTGCGATACGTCAACCGCATGTTAAAGCCCTCCAACAATCCCCGCACAGGCCCACGCGACACACTCGACAGCACAGGCGTAGGACGCTCCAGCTCCTTCGCGGCCGCAGCCGCACCGAGATAGGGCTGCACAACCACCGCCATCAACGGGTTCAGCAACACAAGCAGCGGCTCAGACCCGTGTCTGTCCCTGCGCCCCTGCTCGTCTTCGCCCTCCAGCAACCGCGCGTGTATCAACGCCAGTACCGCGCCCACCGCACCCTGCGCCGTCAACGGCGGAGGATCCTTCACACCCCGAGACTCGCCCCGACCTTTATCCACACAACACGCCAAGGCATCAAGCACACGCGCACGACGACGCAAGACCCCCGGCCCCGCACCAAGAGCCTCCACAAGACACAACCACGCAAGCTCAGGCTCACCATCAAAAAAACCAAGCAGCGCCGCGAGCCCCGCCCTGACACGCTCCCGCCAGGAACGCTCCCCCGCATACGCCTCCCTCGCGACCACTGCAGCACGCTCTAAAGCATCTTCAAAGGCCGCCTGAAAACACTCTTCACGACCATCAAACAACTCATAAAACGTACGCCGCGAAACACCCGCACGAGCCGTGATACGCGCCACGGACATCTGCCGGTAGCCCCGCTCGGCGACGACCTGCGCCGCCGCTGTGAGCAGCCGCGCGCGCTGCACCTCGGTGACCTGCGCGCTGCCCGCACGCGGCTCGACCGGTGCACGCGGCTCGACTGGCGCACGTGCACCGCGCCTGCGGGCGGCGTTCAGATCAGGGCTTGCTTGCGCGCGCACGGCGCACCTTCTGCTTCCGGTGGCTCTGCTTCTTGCGCACGTGGCGCAC
The DNA here is from genome assembly GCA_963723045.1 of uncultured Solirubrobacterales bacterium. Classification (GTDB taxonomy): domain Bacteria; phylum Actinomycetota; class Thermoleophilia; order Solirubrobacterales; family Solirubrobacteraceae; genus Palsa-744. The sequence continues at coordinate 750,291 of CAVROU010000002.1, forward strand.
TGCCTTAGGACAGCCGCTGACCGCGATCTTCACGTCCTGCTTGAGCACCGCGCCGTTCTGCCCGATGACCGTGAACGGCATACTCAGACTCTGCCCACAGAGGCTGCCCTTCGCCTTCGCGGGAACAACCGCCGCCAAGCCTGAGTGCGGGCCCTCCGGCAGACTCAACTGGAACGAGCTGATCGGCGCGTCAGGCACACTCGCGAAGCGCTGCTCGTAACGCCGTGCTTGATGTCGATGCTCCCCACGAGGTCGAACGTGACGCCTTCGCTCTGGAACACAACCACCACATCGGGAAACGCCGCGCCACCATGAGACACCAGATACGCAGGGCCCGTGAACGGGCCGCGAGGATCGGCGTGCTCGCGGTCCCCGAACCCGATATCAGAGCCCGCGGGACACAGTGCGGGGTTCGCGTTGAACACCGCTTCCGTGCACGCCTGCTGAATCGTCGTCAACCGCGCCGGCAACTGCTTGGGCAACGTCACCATGGCACTATGGATGTTCGCCTGCGGCCCCAGCGGGAACTCGTCCTGACATCCAGACTCGCGCCCTGCTTCTTGCTCGTCTTCGCCTGCGTGGAAACCGAGAACACCGGGTGGAACGGCAGCGTCGCGCAGTTCGCCGCCTGGAAACGACTGGACACCTGTGCGGTTGCGCCCTGGGTGCTCGTCAGGATCCAGTCACACGATCAACGGCTCGCAGTCCGTCGGGTTGAACGGAACCCCTGACGGTCGATCACCAAGTTCACCGTCTTGACCTGCAACGGGACACCATCGAGGATCGTCGGCAACGCGTCGCTCACAATAGTGATCTGCGCCGTATGCGGATCAACCAGCACCTGTGCCCGGACCACGACGTTCCCCAGGTTGAACGGGCCCGCGACCGCCGGGACCACGATACTCAACCCAAACGGCGCACCCTTATACGGGCCCGTCAAGAACACCTGACCGCCCTGCACATACAACGGGTCAGAACCCGGGCCCACCGCCACCGTCGTATGCCCGATCAAGCTCCCCGGCCCACACGCACCCATGCCGGCCTGCGGTTCGCCACAACGTTCCACACCCTTCAGGATCCCCAACAGGCCCGGAGGGGTCGTAACCTGCACCCGCACTAGATCCTGTTCAGTGTCCTGTCGCGAAAGCGTCACACTGAACGGGCTGAAACCACCGGCCTGACTATTGACGAGCCCGCCGTGAACGACGGGCTGAACGACAACGGCGACCCACACGGCCTACCACCCACACCGCTTTCAATAGCAAAGCTGCTCGTCGGGAACGCATCCGGGACGAACGGGCTGCTCCACGGCGTGAAATCCGCCTGCGTCGCATACACACCACAAGCCCCCGGGGTGACAAGCGTGGCCTGCGGCCCACCTTCGAACGTCAGCTCCACATTCGGCTGAAGGGCTGATCCGGTATACCCCTGACACGTCGCCGTCAACTGGCCCGTCGCTTCATCCAAGTGCGACATTCCCAACAGTTTCAGATTCACACCATCCCCCGACGGCGCGAGCAGCAACTGGAGGTTCGGGGGGTTGGACTGCACAACGTACACACCGCCCACCAGCTTGTCCTTCAACACCGGTGTTTCCACTTCGATGGTCCCGATCCGCGACGCCGCGGGACACGACGAGGGACCCTCATCCGCTTCGCTGCCCAACCCCTCCTGTGAAGGCTGACACGCCTCAAGGCCCGCCGCGCGACCCGGATTGACCGCCAAACCCGCCGGCAGCATCACCGTCGAGTCCTCCAAACCCGACGTCGCCAGACCTTCCGGGTTCAACCCCTGCGGCAACCCCACTTCCACCACCAAACCCGCCGGGGCAGCCGCCATCGAAGTATCCGGCGTCGCCGAGATCGACGGGCTGAAATGCGTCAACCGCCCACAACCCGTAACCGCGGGCGTTTCAGTCGAGGCTTCAGCCGTCGCGCCTTCATCCTCCCACGTATTCGCCTGCGCCGAGAACCGCAACGGCCCCCCACACGACGCCGGCAACGTCAGGAGCGGCTTCCCTTCCGGTTCACCGAAGAGCGTGACAGAGTTGTAAATGATCGCCCGCTGAACCAAGTTGTCGATGTGCGCTGTGATCCCATTATCACCACCGCTGCGGAGACCCCCATCGATAAAGACCTGGACGTGAAGAAAATCGAACGCGAATTGTCCCGGGACCCCCGCGGGAGGAACCATGTTATACACAGGGATTTCTATTTCGAAGAGACCTTCCCCGACGCTACCGAGACCCACTTTATCAATGCCGATCTGGCTATCGGCGGGACACTCTGAGGCTAGACTCGCGTCCAGCTGCTGGCGTGTGCACTGGGGCACCGCGATGAGCCCGCCGCCAGGCCCGGCGGCAGGTTGACCGTCAGGTTCCCGACTTCACCACCGGCCGGAACGGGCGTCGAGATGCCATTTACAAATCGCTGTTCCCTGTTGAGTTCGAACGCGAGAGTCAGATCGGGGTGCGAGCCGGCCTGCGTACCGGAGAGCGAAGCTTCGAAACTGTGAAACCCAAAGCCCGTCGCCGTGGTGTTGAAGCCAGGCGCAATCGGGGACGCCGCACTCGCGGACACGGCCTGCGCACCCACTGCGCAAACCACGAGGAGCATGACCATAACCGCCGCCCTTGCGGCCCTACGCGATTGCCAAGCCATCATCACTTGCCTCCCCTAGCGCTCTTCTTAACTTTTCTGGCGCTCTTCTTCGCATTAGATTTCGAGCCGTATTGCTTTCTGGCCTGCGCTTCACAATCCGCTCGCTTACGCCTGTTCCGCTTCGCCCTGCAAGCCTTCAGAGCACGTGCCAGCTTCTGCGTCCTCGTCAACGGCTTGGACCTCGACGTCACGGACCCCTCAGGGGACACGGCGAGATTGCCAGCACCGCTGAACGTCGCGCTCGAAGGAGTCGCAAAGCCCGGCGGCGCGGGCGAGACGCCCAGGCAAGCCGCACCCGAACACGCCGCGGCGGACTGCGACTGGACACCACCGACGCGCGCGTCGTAGAGGTCGAAGTTGTCGTTCTGGTCCTGCGGCACGAGCTGCGCACGGGTAGCGAAGAACACATCATCGCCGCTCGCGCTCGCTTCGATCAGGGCAGAGACATCGGTGCTGGTCCCCCCCGAGAGCAGGTAGACACAGCCGCCGCTGTCCGTGCAACTGCCCGCGCCGTCGCGCTCCCACTCGTACACATCCTGCTCGCCGTTAGTGTCCGTGGGGACGAGCGACTCAGCGCTGTCGAAGAACACGCGGCTGCCGTCTTCGGAGATCACCCGCGGCTGGTAGGTATTGCTGAAGCTGTGCGGCAGGTAGCCCGCACTCCCATTTTCGGTGAGCAAGAGCGAGAGCGGCTCTCCGCTGGGATTACACGAAGCACAGAAAAGCCTGCCGACATCGGCATCGTAGACGAACACCTCGCCCATGGCGCCGGTCGAGCCATCGTTGGCGTAGCCGGTGAGACTCTGATAGGACATGAACACCAGACTGCGGCCATCGGGCGTCACCTCCGCGGTGCGATCCCCAATATCGGGCTGCCAGTCATTGTCTTTAGGGGAAAGTGTGGCGATGAACGTCGTGACAGCGCTATGGCGCAGGTAGAGGTTGGGATGACCCGCGGTGGCGCCCGTCGCCAGGACACCGTCCGCCGTGAAGTAGACATATTCACCGTCTTCGCTCGCGCCCAGCACGCCCTGAACTTCGCCGCCGGGCGCGAGATCGGTCGTCTGACGGCTTTCGAGGTCGTACTCGTAGAGATCGCCCTTGGTGAAGAAGACCTTCGAGCCGTCAGCGGTGGCCGTCCAGAACTGGCCACCCCCGCCGACCGCGCCGTCCACCTGCACGGTCTTGGCGTCGTTCTCGCGCACATAGAGATCGCCCGTGTTCAGATCGGTCCAGAAGATACGCGACCCATCTGTTGAAATAGCGTGGCTGAAGTCCGGCGAACTGTACCCCTGTTCACCCGGCTGTGAGCCGAAGGAGGCATTTGGAGCCGGCGCGCCGTCGGGCAGCACATTGACCAGGCTCAGCCGACCGCCGGTCGAATCGTAGAGGTTGTCCTCCGTCTGTCCGCCGTCGAGGGCGGTGGGCGTCAGCTTGTCGTTGGCCTCAAACAGCAGATGCTTGAGATCCGCGGACGCGCCCGCGTACAGCGGTGGCCCAACCGTGACTTCACCGGGTCGCAGGCTGACAGAACCGAATTCATTCGGTATCCGGTCGGGAGGCGTGGTGGTGAAGAGCGCGTTGTATTCCCCAGAGCCGTCGACGCGCGAGTAGAGAACGTTATAACCGCCGCCCGGCGCTTCTGCTGACAGGGGCGGTTCTTCTCGGGATTCCAGGATACCCATCGAGAGATCGCTCGAGAATGCCTGGTAGACAGCTTGCCTGTAGCCGGCCGGCTCGATATCGACCTGCGTCCAGCCGCCCGCCGGAGCGCGCGTAGCGAGATACTCGTTGCCGTCGCCGCCGCTGCTGCCATTCCCTCCCGACGTCGGGTCGCCCACATAGGCCACCGCGTTGCCTTCAGCCGACGCTCGAAACGGCAGCTCCGTAAAAGTAACAGCCCCGACAGAGCCTATATTCGGAGCGTAGACGTTCGCGTTCTGGTTGTCCGCGGGCGTCACCATTTCATCGACGCGGCCGTCCGGCAGGCTGTACGCGTCGACCGGGAAGGTGCTGAAGGTGACGTCCGCGCCCTGCACCGTGCCGCGCCCGTTCGTGGCGAGTACCCGGAAGTGGTAGACGGTATCTGGCGCAAGGCCGCTCACCTGCGCGAGCGCGCCCACGTCGCCCTGCCCGGAGCCGAGGCTCGCCAGCGGCGTGCTGGAGCCATAGGCGCTGCTGGTGCCGTATTCGAAGCGGTACGTCGTCGGGGATTCGGCGGTGTTGACCTGGGCGTTCAACGTCGCGGTGCTCGCGCCCACTTCAGAGAAGGACTCGCCGTCGAGCACCGGCCGGCTCGGGGTAGTGAATGTCCCTTCGAGCGCGCCCGTGTTGGTGCCCTTGGCGTTGCCGGCGTCCAGACGGAAGTGATAAGTGGTGTTGGGCGTGAGGCCTTTCACGTCCACGTGGACCTGCACGGGTTCGGTGCCAGAACCGGCGGGCAGTTCAGAGCACGCGGCCGTCTGCCCATTGTATTCGAACTGGCAGGATTCGACGGGGAAGCCTTCCGGGATGACCGACCCGCTCAGCGTCGCGCTTGTTTCCGTCACATTGGACGCCGCGCCGGTGGTGGCTTCAGGCAGCACGACCAGCTGGGTGACACTCACCGCGTCGTTGAAATATTCAGGGACAAACACGGCGCCCGTCGAGCCGTCCACCGCCAGCCCAAAAGAGAGCAGCACTTCTCCGACCCGGAACCCCGGCGGACTGAGAGGAGCCCCGGAAGAGTCATAGGCGACAACGCTTCCGTCTTCTCGCTGGGAGACGTACACGTCGTTCGTGGCCGGGTCAACAGCGACGGCGTTTGGATGTTCGCTGTCATCGACGATGTTCGTCCCCGCGTGCGGCCCGGCGGTCTGTTCCACGGGGCCGCCCGACGCATCGAACTCCTCGACCTTTTCGCCCCCATTGGCGATCACATACAGATCGCTGCCCGAGGAGTTGAAGGCAAGTCCTCCGGGTTCGGTCGCGGGGCCGGTCGAGAACTGCGAGAGGAATCCGCCCGTCGGACTGTACACATCGACCACGCTGTTGGCGCCATCCGCGACATACACATCGCCATTGGCCGGATCGACCGCGACACCTTCAGGCCTCGACAATGCCAGTGGTGAAGCACCCGCACCTATCTGCGGAGTGCTCACATCGGGCAGCCCCGAGGCATCGAACTTGTCGACCACCCCGGTGCCGAGATCGACGACATACACAGCGCCCTGCGAGAGCCCCCCGGAGTCATCGACCGCCACTGCGAACGCTACCGTGAAAGACCCAGCCAGCGGCGACCCCAACACATACCCCGCCGACGGACTGGACCTGTCCACCGGCGCGAACCGCTGCACGCTTTCGCCATCGGCCACGAACACATCGCCGCTGGACTGATCGACAGCCACGCCAAATGGGTTGCTCGGCAGAGCACCACCGGAGCCGAAACTGGAGACCTGCACATACTTCGTCAAAGCAAGCGCAGGCGCACAAGCGAACACCAAACCGCACGCCAGCGCACACAACCCGGCCAAACCCAAACGGGTCGATCTGGAAACCCTCATACGACCATCCCCTCCTCGAACACAGAGGGGCCAGCCCCTCGCCAAGATGACAAAGAACAAGCAACCAGCCGCTCGCCCACAGGGCGGCAGCTAGCACAAGAAATGGAGACCCAAGCCCCTCCTAACGAGGAGGCGAGGCGACGCGAAAGCGCCGACCAGCGGAGCCTAGAACCTAGCCAACCCCGCCAAGAGAGAGAGAGAGAGAGAGAGATGCGTCAGCCATGCTGTCGCATCTAGTTACGGCCCCCGAAGGAACCGTAACCACCCTCGACACGTATGCCCCAAACGAACTCACGCGAACAACATCTCCCTCATCAAGTCGATCAAAGCCCTCTCCCAACAACCCCTGCAAGCGCAACACGGTCGACCACAGGGGAACCAACCCAACCCAAACCTATTTTCGCCTGGCAACCCAGGGTGGGATGCCATGAACACCTATGACTGTACACAACCACCCTCGGTTTGTCAATACAGAAGCCCACAAGTTCCAAACGACCCTCCCTACCGCGCGTGTGAAGAGCTCGCGGAGCCGGCGGTGGATTGCTCAGCTCACGGCGCCCGGCGGGTGGATTGTTCAGAGCAGGCTGTCAGCGACAACGATGGCGTCGATCTCAACCATCGCGCCCCGGGGCAACTGTGCCACCCCGACCGTGACTCGCGCGGGCGCCTCCGCGGTAAAGAAGGCGCCGTAGACCTCGTTCACCTCGCTGAAGGCCGCTAGGTCCGTCATGTAGACGGTGAGACGTACCGCCTGCTGCAGCGAAGTGCCCGCCGCCTCACAGACGGCCTGCAGATTCTCCAGGCAGCGTCGCGCCTGCTCACCGGCGCTATCGCCGACCAGATCTCCAGTGACCGGGTCGAGCGGAATCTGACCGGAGCAGAAGAGCAGCTCGCCGGCCGATCGAAGATCGACCAGCACAGCGTGGCTGTAGGGGCCGACCGCGGCCGGCGCCCCGGCTGCCGTCACGGTCTGGCGAGGACTGCCCATGGATAGGACCCTACTGCGTCGCCTCCTCTGATCGACTAGATTCCGACTGGTGCGATCAGCCGTCGGGAAGCTCGCCATCGCCGTCCTGGCGACCTTTGCCCTGCTGGGAGTCCTCGCACTGCCGGCTGGCGCGCAGATCGCTTACGCGCCGTGCGCGGACGGCAATAACTTCGCCTGCGGGCACTTGACGGTGCCGCTTGACCCGAGCGGCGCCGTGCCGGGTACGGTGACGCTCGCGCTGCGCCGCCACCGCGCGGCGGTGGGCGAAGCGCGCGATGCGATCGTGGCGCTTGCGGGGGGACCCGGACAGCCGGCGATCCCGTTCGCCGAAGACTTCGCCGAACTGCTTGGCCCGATCGCGGCGACGCGCGACTTGATCGTGCTCGACCAGCGCGGCATCGGACTCTCCGAGCCGCTGTCCTGCCATGCCTTCGAACATCTGAGCGCCTTTCACTCGCAGGGCGCGCTGGTCGCGGCGTGCGCCTCCCAGCTGGGTGCGAATCGAGCCTTCTACACGACCGCTGACACGGTGGCCGACATCGAGGCGATCCGTGTGGCGGGGGACTATGAAAAGCTCGTGCTGTACGGCACCTCCTACGGCACGAAGGTCGCCGAGCGCTACGCCCAGGAGTACCCCGCGCACGTGGAGGCGCTGGTGCTCGACTCGGTGGTGCCGCCGACCGGACCCGAAGCGCTCGACCGCTCGACCTTTGCGGCGATCCCGCGCGTGCTGCGCCAGATCTGCGCGAAGCACCTCTGCGCGCACATCACACCCGAACCGGTGGCGGACCTGAGGAGGGTGGTGGCAAGGATGCGCCGCGCGCCGCTGCGCGGGCGCGCGATCGACGGCCACGGTGGGGCGCATCCGGTGGCGATCTCCTCCAACGAACTGCTGGGCATGCTGGTTCAGGGGGACTTCTCCTCGCTGTTGCGCGCCGAATTCGTCACGGCGGTGCGCTCGGCGGCCAATGGCGACACGGCGCCGCTCGCGCGCCTGCTGGTGCATGCGTCCGGCGGGGGCGGCGAATCCGAAGACTTCGACACGCCGCTCTACTACGCGACGGTCTGCGAAGAGGAGAATTTCCCCTGGAGCCGCGCGGCGAGCCCGAAGGCGCGCATCGCCCAGGCAACAGCGGCCGCGCGGGCGCTTGGAGCGGATGCGTTCGCGCCGTTCACGCTGGCCAATGCGCTCGACTTCAGCGATGTCACCGAATGCGCCTACTGGCCCTACTCGACACCCGCGCCGGCACCCGAGCAGGCGTCGATGCCGAACGTCCCGACGCTGATCCTCAGCGGCGCGGACGATCTGCGCACGCCGACGGCAAACGCGCGCGAAGTGGCGGCGCAGATCCCCGACGCACACCTGCTGGTGGTCCCCAATACGGGCCATTCGGTGCTCGGCGGCGAGCCCGGCTCGTGCGCGCGGGAAGGGCTGCAGGCGATGTTTGCCGGCCATCCGGTGAAGCCCTGCTCGGCGGAACCGCCACCTCTGAGCCTGCGCCCACCGCCGCTGCCGCCGACGAGCATCGCGCAGGTGGCACCGACGCAGGGCAACAGGGGCCTGCCGGGGCGCACGCTGCAGGCGGTGGCGCTCACGCTGGGTGACTTCGAGCGCCAGTTCGCGCTGCAGCTCGGCGAAGCCGGGGGCGGAGCGGGCATCCTCGCGCTGAACAACCTCAGCAGCGGTGGCCTGCGCGGCGGATGGGCGGCGCTCGTGAAGGGTACGTTCGTCTTCCACGGCTACAGCTACGTGCCGGGCCTGACGATCAGCGGGAGCATGCGAACGGGCGCGATCGACCTGCACATCGGCGGTGCGGCGGCGGCGCACGGCACGCTGCGCCTCGGCCCCCGCGAAGCGCTCGTGGGGACCCTCGGGGGCCGCGGCGTCCACCTACTGCCCAGCCACACGGCGAGGATCGCTATTGTCGGAGACAATGCGCAGGGGAGCCCTCACGTCGGTCCTCGCGACGCTGCTGCCCGCGCTGCTCTTCGCCTTCTGGCCGGCGACCTCGGCGGCTTCCTCCAGCCCTAGCAGGCCCCCCGCTTCGGCCGCCTCCAGCCCTGGACACGCCACCGCGGCAGCGTCCGATCGCAAGCCACCCGCCGCCTCGGCCTCGTCAGCTCTCACCTACACCCCCTGCGCGGACAACCAGGGCTTCGGCTGCACCACCCTCGCCGTGCCCCTTGATCGCAGCGGCACGGTGTCCGGGACGCTCACACTGAAGGTCGAGCGTCTGCAGGCCGGGGCCACACCGAGCAACGAAGCGGTGATCGCGCTGGCGGGGGGCCCCGGACAGGCGGCGCTGCCACTGGCGGGGTTCATGTCGAAGGCGCTCGCCCCCGCTCTGACCAACCGCGACCTGGTGGTGTTCGACCAGCGGGGCACCGGCGAATCCTCGCCCCTGAGCTGCCCCGCGCTGAGCAGCCCCGGCGGCGCCGCGGGGATCGACTCGGTGGGCAAGCTCTTCGAACGCTGCGCCGTGCAGCTCGGCCCGGCGCGCGCGGGGTATACGACGGCGGAATCGGTCGCCGACATCGAGTCGATCCGCCAGACGATGGGCTACGGCAAGCTGGTGCTCTACGGCGTCTCCTACGGCACGAAGGTGGCCGAGGAGTACGCGGCGCGCTACCCCCAGAATGTCTCTGCGCTGGTGCTCGACTCGGTGGAGCCGCCGAGCGGTCCCGAACCCTTCCAGGTGGCGACCTTCCAGGCGCTGCGCCCGGTGCTCGGCGAGCTGTGCTCGCAGGGTGCCTGCAATGGCATCACGGCAACCCCCCTGACGGACGTCGCGCATCTGGCGGCGCTGCTGCACAGGCACCCGCTTGCGGGCACGGTGTACGACGGGGCGGGACGCCGTCACACGATCCGCACCGGTGAGAGCGACCTGCTGGGGATCCTGCAGGCGGGCGACCTGAACCCGGCGCTGCGCGCGCTGCTGCCCGCGGCGGTGCGCTCGGCACTGGCGGGCGACGCGAGCCCGCTTTTGCGTCTGGAGCTGCTCGCGCAGGGGCTGATCCCGACGGTGCCCGGGTCGACACAGCCGAACGAAGCCTCGGAGGGCATCGACGGTGCCCTGAACGCGACGACGATCTGCGAAGAGTCGCTGTTCCCGTGGGGCCGCGGCGATCCGCTCGCGGCCCGCCCGGGCGAGGTGGGCACCGCGCTGAAGGCGCTGCCGGGCTCGGACTTCTACCCCTTCGATCCGAGCACCGCCCTGGAAGACGGCACGATCCCCGGCTGCCTTGACTGGCCGGACGCCGCCCCGCCGCCACCGACGGTGAGCAGCCTGCCGAATGTGCCCACGCTGATCCTCTCCGGCGCACAGGACCTGCGGACCCCCACCGCCGACGCACGTAGCGTGGCCGCGATGATCCCCGACGCCCAGCTGCTGGTCGTCCCCTATACGGGCCACTCGGTGCTGGGAACCGATTTCAGCGGCTGCGCGCTGACGGCGGTGAAGGCGTTTTTCGGCGGCTCGCCCGTGAACGCCTGCGCGAGTGGCCCGGACATCTTCGCGCCGACCCCGATCACCCCCGTGCGTCTCTCCGCGGTGCGGGCGGCCTCCGGCGTGGGCGGCACCCCCGGGCGCACGCTGACGGCGGTACTGGACACGATCGTGGACCTCAACCGCCAGGTGATCGGCGCGACGCTCCAGGCCAACCAGGCGCTCCCCAGCGGATCGAGCTTCGGCGGACTGCGCGGAGGCTACGCGCGCCTGGGCAATGGCTCGCTGACGCTGCACGGCTTCTCCTTCGTGACGGGGGTGGCGCTCAGCGGGAGGTTCCCGGTGAAGGAAGGCAAGCTCCTGAGCACCACCGTGAGCGTCGGCGGCTCCGCGGCCGCGTCCGGCACGATCACGGTGGGAGCCGGCAAGCGGGTCAGCGGCGACCTGGGCGGGCGGCGCTTCGATGTGTCGCTGGCGAGCGTGAAGCTCTCGCGCGTGGGGGCACCGGACCACGAATGGCCGACGGCGCCGCTGAGCTTCCCGCTGCCCGGGTTGGCGCACGTGCGCTGAACACCCCAGGCCCGCGTCCCACCTGCGCAGGCCGACCTTGGCACCTGCCTGACCGAGGCACCTCCCGTCTCGATACAGGGCACCCATCGCTATCTTCCATCGCGAATCGCCACCGCTAGGCTGAGCGAGTGCCCAACGCGCTCGCCCGGGAGTCCTCGCCCTACCTGCGCCAGCACGCCGAGAACCCGGTGGACTGGCTTCCCTGGGGGTCCGAGGCGCTGACGCGGGCGCGCGAGCGCGACGTGCCGCTGCTGGTGTCGATCGGCTACTCCTCGTGTCACTGGTGCCACGTGATGGAGCACGAGTCCTTCGAGGACCCGGCGACGGCGGCGGTGATGAACGAGGAGTTCGTGTGCGTGAAGGTCGACCGGGAGGAGCGCCCGGACGTCGACGCGCTCTACATGGAGGCCGTGCAGGGCATGACCGGCCACGGTGGGTGGCCGCTGAACGTATTCCTCACGCCTGAGCAGGTGCCCTTCTATGGCGGCACCTACTTCCCGCCACGTGAACGCCCCGGGATGCCCGCGTGGACGCAGGTGCTGCAGGCGATCGCCGAGATGTGGCGCGAGCAGGCGGATGAGATCCGCGCGGGGGGCGAGCGACTGCGCGCGCAGCTCGGCGGCGGCGCGCTCTTGAGCCCCAGCGAGGCGCCTTTCCGGGCCGCTTCGCTGGAGAACGCCCTGGAGAACCTGCGCGGCTCCTTCGACTCGCGCCACGGCGGCTTCGGCGGGGCGCCAAAGTTCCCGCAGGCTCCGGTGCTGGAGTTTCTGCTGGCGCGCGGCGCCGCTGGCGAACCAATTGGAGAAGTGCCCGCCCCCAACCTCCAGCCAGCCTCGCCACCCGACGACGCCGCATCCACGGCGGATGAGGTCAATATGGCCCTCGTTACGATGGACGCGATGGCCTCGGGGGGCATCCACGATCAGGTGGGCGGGGGCTTTCACCGCTATGCCGTCGACGCCACCTGGACGGTGCCGCACTTTGAGAAGATGCTCTACGACAACGCTCTGCTGGCGCGCGCCTATCTGCACGCGTACAGGACGATCGGGGAAGCAGGCCTCCCCGGCTCGGGCGCCACCAAGGATCCCTGGAACGAGGGCGAGTACTTCGCGCGTGTCTGCCGCGACACGCTCGACTGGGTCCTGCGCGAGATGCAGGGCCCCGAGGGCGGCTTCTACTCCGCGCTCGACGCCGACTCCGAGGGGGTCGAGGGTCGCTACTACGTGTGGACGCTCGCCGAGCTGAGGGAGGTTCTCGGTGAGGATGCCGACACCGCAATCGTCTGGCTGGGAGCCACAGAGGCGGGCAATTTCATGGATCCACACCATCCTCAGCCGGGGTTGAACGTGCTGGAGGACCGCGACACACGACCAGCGCGAGACGTACAGGAGCGCATCCGCGCACGCCTGCTCGCCGCGCGCGAGGGGCGCGTGTGGCCGGGGCTCGACGACAAGCGCCTGACGTCGTGGAATGCGCTGGCCATCGCCGCTCTCGCCGACGCCGGCTCGGTGCTCGACGAGCCGCGCTATCTCGCCGCGGCCGAGCGCTGCGCCGAGTTCGTCCTCAGCGAGTTGCGCGACGCCGACGGCCGTCTGCTGCGCACCTACTCCGACGGCCGCGCGCGGCTGGGCGCCTATCTGGAGGACCATGCCTTCTTGCTGGAGGCGCTGCTTACGCTATTCGAAGCCACCTGCGAGGAGCGCTGGCTGACCGAGGCCCGTGCGTTGGCCGACGAGATCCTGACCCGCTTCGCCGACCCCGAGCACGGTGGCTTCTTCTCGACCGCCTCCGATGCGGAGACGCTGATCGTCAGGCGCAAGGATCTGGAGGACTCCCCTATCCCCTCGGGCTCCTCCTCGGCGACGCTCGGCCTGCTGCGCCTAGCGCGTCTCACCGGCGAGCAGGCCTATGAAGACCGCGCCATCGGGGCGCTGCGTCTGGTGCACGAGATCGCGCCCCGCCACCCCACGGCCTTCGGCCATGTGTTGCAGGCGATGCAGCTGTATCTCTTCCCCGAGGCGGGTCCCGCCTGCGCGGTGCCGCCGGCCCGAGGCCGCATATAGACAGTGAGTGGGACGGCGTGCGTTGCCGTGGACGACCAAGACGGGCGGCTGGCCGCACGATGCCTGGAACGAAGACTGCAAAAAAGCTAGCATAACCTAGCTCAGCGTAGATTTTCTGCAAGAATCGCCTTATCATGTCCGGGACAGGCATCCAGCAAGGCTCCATGCTGCTTGCATTTCGTGCTGCGAACGTCCGCTCATTCCGCGACGAGCTGGAGTTATCGATGCTTGCCACGGCACGCGCGGAGCCACGCGTTGTGCGTCAAGTGAGCTGGCGCGAAGGGGGCCACCCGCTGGGAGTGCTGCCAGTCGCCGGGATCTTTGGGGCCAATGGCTCGGGTAAGTCAAACGTGCTGGAAGCCATGGATGATATGCGTTTCTATGTAATAAACTCATTCCGACGTACGGGCGAGGTGCTACTCCGATGGCCGTTTCGGCTCGATCCCAACTTCGAGCCCCGCCCTTCGAGGTATGAGATCGACATCGTGCTTGGAGGCGTTCGTCACGAGTACGGCTTCGTGCTTGACGGGAAGCAGATCCTTGAGGAGTGGGCCGTCCGCTATCCGCGCGGCAAGGCGGCGCGGCTTTTCAGTCGCAAACAGGAGGCGCTCGATCCTGGTTCGAGCGCCCGCGCCGAAACACGAGCAGTGGAGCGGCTGCTGCGTCCCGACGCACTGTTCCTTTCGACCGCAGCAGCAGCAAGCCATGCGCTGCTCATGCCCTTGTACGAGTGGTTCCGCCGCAACCTCCTCCCTGCCATGGTCGCAAACCGCCCCCGCCGACAGGCTTTTACCATCGAGATGCTTGATCGTGGCATCAGCCGCGAGCGGATCCTCACGCTGCTGCGTGCCGCGGATCTCGGCATCGTCGACGCTCGCAAGGTCGAGATAGACCCTGCGTTCAAGGAGCGTGTGACGCGTGTGCTGCGCGAGGTGGTACTTGAGGTCGGAAAGCTGGGAGATGACGAACCAGATTTCGAGCTTGCCATGGATGGGTTCTCGCTGGTACACCACGGCGCATCGGGTGAGGTCGAGCTGAAGCCAGAGGAGGAGTCACTGGGGACACTTGTGTGGCTCGGGCTGACCGGCCCACTTGTAGACGCGTTGAGTCGTGGCTCGGTGCTGCTTGCTGACGAGCTCGACGCCAGTCTCCACCCAGCTCTGGTGCAGCGACTCGTCGAGCTCTTTCAGGAGCCAGAGACCAATCCCCACAGGGCACAGTTGATCTTCAACTCGCACGATCCTACGATCCTCGGGGACTCTCGCGACGAGCGCCTGCTAGGCCGGGATCAGACATGGTTCACCGAGAAGCGCATCGATGGCAGCACGCGCCTGTTCCCACTGCTCGACCTCGATCCACGCAAGCACGAGGCGGTCGGCCGGCGCTATCTCGAAGGGCGCTACGGCGCTACGCCCGTTCTCTCCCGCTCCGATTTCGACCGCGTCGGCGAGCTGATCGCCGTCGACGACTAGCTTGGCTCGACCGAGCCGTCGGCCGCGACGAGGCACATCCAGCGGACCTCAGCCGCTGCGCCTGCTGGCGTTCGTCGAGGGCCGGCGCACTGAGGAGGACTATCTAAAGCACCTCTGGCGGCCACGGCGCGAGCACCTGATTCTCGTTGTAGACGAGTTCCGCGGCACACCGATGCCGCTTGTCGAACGGGCTATCCACACGCGCAGCGCAGAACTGCTCGATCAAAGAAAGGGACGCGGCAGGGCCGCCGACGAGGTCTGGTGCATGTTCGACCTCGATGAACACCCGCGCGTCCCGGAGGCGATCGAGCTGGCCCAAAGAAACGAAATCAACGTGGTTGCCTCGAATCCGTGCATCGAGCTGTGGCTGATCCTGCACCATGAAGAGCAAACAGCACATATCGATCCTAAAGCCGCCCAGCGACGCGCCCGGGAGCTGCTCGATTGCGGCAAACACCTCACCAGCGACGCCCTGGCTGCGCTGGACCCGCTCTACCGCGACGCGGCACGACGAGCAAAACAGCTGGATCGCAAACATGCCGATGACGGAAGTCCTCTTCGCAACAATCCGAGCACAGATGTGTGGCGGCTTGTGGATCGCATCCGCAATGGCAATCTACGTGTTGAGCGTGATCCTGCATAAGGTGCACCGCTCGCAAGCGCACCCTTGACTCACCCCGTAGAGGGCGGTCTACTCAGCGCGGCCCATGCCGTAGCCCGTCAGGGCGGAGGCCTTGAAAACCTGTCTACAGCACCGCCAGATAGCGGTCGAGCTCCCACTGCGTGACCTGCACGCGGTAGTCGTCCCACTCCTGGCGCTTGATCTCGATGTAGCGGTTGAACATGTGCTCGCCCAGCGTGCGCAACACGAGCTCTGACTCTGCTGTCAGCGCGATCGCCTCGCCGAGCGTCTCGGGCAGCTGCTCGACGCCCAGGCGCCGACGCTCCTCGCCGGAGAGGTGGTAGAGGTTCTGCTCCATCGGCTCGGGCAGCTCATAGCCCTTCTCGATGCCCTCCAGGCCCGCCTGCAGGAGCGCCGCGAAGGTCAGGTAGGGGTTACACGCGGGGTCCGGGCAGCGTAGCTCCATGCGCGTCGCCTTCTCGCGCCCCGGGTGGTACAGCGGCACGCGCACCAGCGCGCTGCGATTGCGCCGCGACCACGCCACATACACAGGTGCCTCGAAGCCTGGCACGAGGCGCTTGTAGCTGTTCACCCACTGCGCGAAGATCGAGCTGATCTCGCGCGCGTGCTTGAGCTGGCCGGCGATGAACGCCTTGCCCACGTCGCTGAGGAAGTACTGGTCATCGGGGTCATAGAACGCGTTCTGGCCGTCCTTGAAGAGCGACTGGTGGGTGTGCATCCCCGAGCCGTTCTCGCCGAACAGCGGCTTGGGCATGAAGGTCGCGTGCCAGCCGTACTTCATCGCGTACTCCTTCACCGTGATGCGGTAGGTCATGCAGTCGTCGGCCATCTTCATCGCGTCCGCGTAGCGCATGTCGATCTCGTGCTGGCTGGGCCCCACCTCGTGGTGGGTGTACTCCACGTGGATCCCCAGCTGCTCGAGCGCGAGCACCGTCTCGCGGCGCACGTCCGAGCCCGCGTCGAGCGTCGTCAGGTCGAAGTAGCCGCCCCGATCGAGCACCTCCGTGGAGGTGTGGTCGCGGAACAGGAAGTACTCCAGCTCGGGCCCGACGTTGAACGTGTCGAAGCCCATGCTCTGCGCGCGCTGCACCGCGCGGCGCAGCACATGGCGCGGGTCGCCCTCATATGGCGTGCGCTCGGGGGTGATCACGTCGCAGAACATCCGCCCAACGCCCTGCTCCTCCGGGCGCCACGGCAGGATCGCGAAGGTCGTGGGATCTGGCATCGCGATCATGTCCGACTCCTCGATCGCATTGAACCCGGTGATCGAGCTGCCATCGAAGCCCATCCCCGCCTCGAACGCATCGTCGAGTTCCTGCGAGTTGATCGAGAACGACTTCAGCCGCCCCAGCATGTCCGTGAACCAGAAGCGGATGAAGCGGATCTCGCGCTCCGCCACCAGCGCCTTCACGTCCTCGGCGGTCTTGGGCATCTCCTTGGGCATCTCGGCCATCGGGGGCTGAGCCTAATCGATGGCCCCCGGGGTCGGTATCGACGGTTGGCCAAAGTTGGGGCCGGACCGAAGCTGGCGGAAGACCGCGGCGGACTGCGTAGGCACCACGAGAAACGGCCGAAACGTACGAGACCGGGAGACTGGCGCGTAGACGCTCTCAGCCGTGCGCGCTGAGGATCGCCAGGACCACCAGCAGCGCACCCATCGCCACCGCCCACGAGGCGATCCTGTCCGGGCGGGGCCCGATGTGCTCCACCGGCCGGCGCGGCGAGCGGCGGCGCATCCCGCGCTGGGCCGCCTGCGCCTCGGCTAGCCGGCGGCGCTCGATGCGCTCGCGCCTGCGCACATCCTCGACCTCGTCCCACCAAGCGTGTGCCTCGGCTCGCAACGCCATTGATCGCGATGCTAAAGGCGCCGGCGGCGGCAAATTCGCGCTGTCGCGCTATTTGCGGAGAATGACGAGCCGGGCGCTCAGTGCCCGGCTATGGCAGCGGCGAAAATCGGCCACCGCTTCGGCTTGGCGTTCAGTGCCCGGCGACGGCCGCGACGAAATCGGCCACCGCTTCGGCTTCGTGGCCCTGGAAGAGCAGCGCGGGCATCTGTCCGAGGCCGCGCGCGCGGCCTTCGGCGATCGCATTCAGCACCAGCGCCTTGCGGCCCGCCGGGGTGGGGATCGAGTCGCCGACGCGCACATCGAGGTTCGGCCCGATCCGCCCCACCGCGTTGGCGGCCGCCAACGTGTGGCACATCGAGCAGGAGTGCGCGAACAGTTCGCGGCCCTGCTGCTGCTCGGCGTTCAGGTGCAGCCCGCCCACCGCCACGCTCGCCTTGTTGGCACCGTTGCGCGCCAGCACCAGCGACGGGATCACGAGCCCGAACGCGAAGGCCAGCACGATCACGGCCCACACGACGCGCTGTCCGGCTTTCGATTCGGTGTGCAGCGACTGCCGCGCACCGCGCGGCCCGCCGCGCATGGCCAGGAAGAACACCGTGAGCCCCAGGAGGACCCAGAACAGGACGAAGCCGTAGACCATCGGGTCGAGAAGATACCTGAGGGGCGCACGGAAGGGTCGTGCCGCCGACCACGGGCGGGCTGACCTGCTCACCTCCCCCCGGCGGCCCGCTCATTCCCCAAGCTCCCACGATGACCCGTTCGCCTCCCGAGACATGGGCATCGAGCGCTTCGTGAGAGCCCTCTCACGAAACTCTTCAGGCTGCCTTGATCTACGGCGCTAGCCTTGGAGGTGAGTCTCTTCGAGCCTCCGAGGAAAGTGAGTCCCCCGTGAACCTTCTCCGCCGCCTCCCCCTTTCGCGCCTGCTGCTGTTGTGCGGCCTCGTCGTGGCGATCGGCATCGGCGTCACGGCGCTCGCCGTGGGGCTCTCCACGGGCCCGGTTCCACCGGCCAAGCCGCTTGCCGAAGCTGTTCACGACTCGCTCGCCGGTGCGAGCTCGCAGCCGGTCCAGGGCGTGAGCGCGCAGATACAGCTCACAAACCACCTCGTCGAAGGCGCCAACCTAGCCGGCGGCGGCAATGGTGGCAGTGGCGGCGATGGTGGCGGTGGCGGCCTCGCCTCCAGCCCGCTGCTCACCGGTGCCTCCGGGCGCTTGTGGATCTCCTCTGAGGGCAAGGCGCGACTGGAGCTGCAGTCTGAGAAGGGCGACAGCCAGATCCTCTACGACGGCCATACGGTCTCGCTCTACGACGCGGCCTCCAACACCGAGTACCGCTACACCCCGCAGCAGGGGTCCGGTGGCGCGGCAGCAGGCGACAGTGGGTCGACTGCAAGCAGCGACTCCAGCCACCATCACGGCGTGCCCACGGCGCAGGAAATCCAGGAAGCGCTCGCGCACGCCACCGCTCACGGCGCCACCATCTCCGCCGCGACGCCCACCGACGTGGCGGGCCAGCCGGCCTACACTGTCCGCATTACCCCCACTCACAACGGGGGGCTGATCGGCGGCGCCGAGCTGTCCTGGGACGCCACCAACGGCGCGCCGCTGCGCGCGGCGATCTACTCCAGCACGAGCGCCGCGCCAGTGATCGAACTGGCGGCCACGTCTGTCTCCTACGGTCCCGTGGAAAACTCGGTGTTTGAACTCAATCCGCCCGCGAATACGAAGATCGAAGAAGTCACAGCGCCGCACGAATCCTCCGCGGGTCAGCCCGCGCCGGGCGACTCAAGCGGGCACAGCAAGCCGACGGTGACCACCCACGGCGAAGGTCTCGCGGGCATTGCGGTGATCGAAGACCAGACCGAGAACGGCGCCAAGACCACCGAATCGCTGGAAGGCCTGCCGCAGGTCAAGGTCAACGGCACGACGGCCTCCGAGCTGGCGACGCCGCTGGGCACACTGCTCACATTCGAGCGCGGCGGCATCCGCTACCTGCTCGCCGGCTCGGTCACGCCCGCGTCGATCGAAGCGTTCGCGCGAGGCCTTTAGTGTCAGACGCGACGGTCGCGTCTGACGCCGAGGTCGCAGCGCAGGCCGGCGACGAAGCGCTCCCCGTTCGAGCTCGGGGCCTGGTGAAGCGCTACGACGAAGTCCTGGCGGTCGATCACATCGACCTGAACGTCCAGGCGGGCGACGTGTATGGGTTCCTCGGACCCAATGGCGCCGGCAAGACGACGACGCTGCGCATGGCGCTCGGCCTGATCACGCCCACCGAGGGCACGGTCGAGCTGTTCGGGCGCGACCCGCTGCGGCGCGGCGCGGCGGCGCTCGAGGGCGTCGCGGGGTTTGTCGAGGCGCCGCGCTTCTACCCGTATCTGACCGGCCGCAAGAACCTCGAACTGCTGGCGGCGCTCGACGGAGGCGGGGCACGACAGCGGATCGACGGGGTGCTGGACGTGGTCGAACTGGCCCCGCGCGCCAAGCACAAGGTCGGCGGCTACTCGCACGGCATGCGCCAGCGCCTGGGCATCGCCGCCGCGCTGCTGCGCCGCCCGCGCCTGTTGATCCTCGACGAGCCCGCCACGGGCCTCGACCCGGCGGGCATGCGCGACATGCGCGATCTGATCCGCCGGCTGGCGAGCGAAGAGATCACCGTGCTGCTCTCGAGCCACCAGCTCCCGGAGGTCCAGGAACTGTGCGACCGCGTCGCGATCGTCAATCGCGGGCGCGTCGTCTACGAGGGTGCCCTCTCGGACCTACGCCGCCAGGGCGGCGCGAGCTATCGCCTGCGTACGAGCGACAATCAGCGCGCTGTCGCGCTGGCGAGCGCACAACCGGGCATCCACGAGGCCGCGAGCATCGACGGGTATGTGCGCCTGCAGGCCGACGAGCGTGACGTCGGCGCGTTGTCGCTGCAGCTCGGCCGCGAGGGTGTCGCGATCCTCGCGCTCACCCCCGAGCTGGCGACGCTCGAGGACCTGTTCTTCTCGTTGACCGAAGGTCCCTCGGCCTCCGCCCCGCCGCACCCGGTCTCCTCGTCCACGCCGGAGCCGGCGTCCCCATCCACGGCGGAGCCAACATCGCCATCCACAACGGTGGGCGCATGACCTTCACCGCCTACCGCTGGGAGCTGCGCAAGCTGATCTCCCAGAAGCGCACCTATCTGGGCCTGGGGCTGGTGATCGTGCTGCCGCTGTTCTTCGTCGTCTTCCAGAACGTCCACCAGCGCCACGACCGCGGCGGCGGGGGCATCTTCGGCGCGCAGATCACTCAGTCCGGCCTGGCCACGCCGGTGCTGATGCTGCTGTTCCTCTCCGCCTTCATGCTGCCGCTCGTGGCCTGCCTCGTGGCCGGTGACATCGTCGCCGCCGAGGACGGCAACGGCACGCTGAAGACGATCCTCACCCGCTCGGCCGACCGCGGGCAGATATTCGCGGCGAAGGCGCTCGCGGCGATGACCTATGCCACGCTCGCGGTGCTCGTGGCGGCGCTCGTCGCGACGCTTGCCGGCGTGGTGTCGTGGGGCTTCCATTCGATCGTCACCTACTCCGGCACCGTCGTCTCGGCATCGGAAGGCCTGCTCTTGGTGTTTGCCGCCAACGCCGTCTACCTGATCCCGTTGTTCGCCGTCGTGGCGATTGGCGTGCTGCTGTCCACCTCCACGCGCAACAGCGCCGCCTCGGTGGTCGGCGCGGTCGGCCTCGTGCTGATGCTCTACATCGTCGCCCAGATCCCGGGCCTGGAAGGCATCAAGCCCTACCTGCTCACCGAACAGTTCCAGAGCTGGCAGGGCCTGATGCGCACCCCTACCGACTGGGCGCCGATCTGGCACTCGCTGTGGGTCTGCGCGCTGTATGCGGTGCCCGCGCTGTTCGCCGCGTACCTGGTGTTCCTGCGCCGCGACGTCGCCGGCGGCTGAGCCTACTTGAAGATCCCGTAGACGATGCCGCTCCCGACGGTGTCGCCGGCCAGCTGGTGCTGCACCGTGGCGGGTTCGAAGCCTGGGCTCAGGCTGATCTTGTTGCGCAGTGCGTAGACGAGCATCACCATCGTCTCCGGCCGGCTGCCTGAAGGACATGGCCCGACCCAGCCCGGGTGACCGTCGCTGCTGCGCCCCACGACCGCCCCGGCGGGCAACTGACCGGCAGCGAAGCCGCCCGCGCCGGGGTCGATCCCGCCGACCGCCCAGCGGATGGGGCCCTTGGACTCACCGTTGAGGCTGAGCGCCAGCACGAACATCTGCGTGGCGCCGGCCGGCACCTTGCTCCACTGCAGCGGCGGCGAGGTGTTGGCGCCGTGGCAGCTGTACTGCACAGGCATCGCGCCCCCCTTCGGGAAGGCGCTGCTGAGCACCGCAAGTCTCGCGGTGGTGTGCGTGGGTGTCCTGGCGGGAGATTTGGCGGTACTCGCCGAGCGGGCCTGCGTGGACGTGGAGGCCGTGGTGGAGGCGCTGTGCGAGCCGGCGCTCGCCGTGGCGGTGCTCGCCGCGGAGGAGGGCACGCTTGAGGTGCTCGTGGAGCCACCTGGCGCGGTGCTCGCAACAGTCGTCGTGGTGGTCAGCGCCGCCGACTGGCTGGAGGTGGAGCCGGAGCTGCCGCAGCCCGCCAGCGCGCCAACCCCCGCGAGGATCGCGAGGCCGGTGAATAGTCGACTGGACGGCATCGGTCGCCCAGACTACTGGACAGGATCGGAGGAGACGACCGGTGTGTCTGTTTTCAGAGCACGTTCTCGGCGGGCAGCTCGACCGCGCTGAGCTGCACGTCGGCCGCCAACCTGCGCACCTCGCGCGGATCGATCAGCCCGGCACCGAGGCGCCCGGTCGACTCCGCGCCACAGGCGACCCCGAAGCGCAGGCACTCCTCCGGCGAGGAGCCGCTGTAGCGCGCGGCGACGTAGCCGGCGAGGAAGGCATCGCCGGAGCCGCGCGTGGCAATCGGCTCGCGGGGCTCCACACGTGCACGGCGCAGGCACGGCTGACCGTCGATCAGCACCTGCGCGAAGCAGCCGTCGGGCAGCGTCATGATCGCCTCGCGCGCGCCGAGCGCGACGATCTCGCGGACCGCCAGCGAGCGCTCGGTGTCGTCGTTGAACTCGTGGCCCACGAGCTCCTCGGCCTCCAGCACGTTGGGCGAGACGACGTCCGGTTCGGCGCGCACCGACTGGTGTAGGGGGTCGCCGTCGGTGTCGATCACCGTGGTCACGCCCGTGCGCTGCAGCTCGCGGATCAGCGTGGCGTAGATGTCGGCGTCCACACCGCGCGGGATGGAGCCGGCGAACACCACGATCGCCGCGCCGCGGGCGAGATACAGGAGCTTGTCGCGGAACAGCTCGACCTCGTGCTCGGAAACGGCGGGGCCCCGCTCGTTGACCTCCGTCTGCTTGCCGTCGGTGGGGTCGAGCACGGAGGTGTTCGTGCGCGACTCCTCGCGGATGCGCACGAAATCGTTGAGAATCGATTCCTCGGTCAGCTGCTCGACAATGCGAGTTCCGGTGGCGCCGCCCGCCATCCCGGTCGCGATCACGGGCTGACCGAGAGCCTTCAGGGCACGCGCGATGTTGACGCCCTTGCCGCCTGCCATCGTCCGCTGCTCGACCGTGCGATGGCGACGTCCGAGGCGGAAGTTCGGCACCGACAGCGACTTGTCGATCGCCGCGTTGAGCGTGACCGTGATGATCATCTCGCGTTCAACATCCTTCCCGGACCGGGGCGCTGGACAGCGCCGGTGGACCACGCCAGAGGGTAGCGCAGCGGCGCTGGGGTGCGCCGGGCGCTTTGCTACCCCGCCGGGGTTGCGGCTAACCCAGTTGCCACGCCACCGCCCGCAGACGCTCGGCCTCCGCACGCGCGCAGGCCGCGGGATCGCCGCCCTGTGCCTGGTAAGCAGTGGCGATCGAGCGCGAGGCGCTGATCAGACCGCCCGCGCGCCCCGCGAGGAAGGCGGGAAGCAGATCCTCCACGCGCCCGCCCTGGGCACCCACTCCGGGGAGCAGGAAGACGGCGTGGGGCATCAGCTCGCGTGCGCGCGCCAGATGAGCGGGGGCGGTGGCGCCAACGACGGCCCCGACATCGCTGAGACCGGCCTTCCCCACTCCCGGGCGGCCCAGCTCGTCGACCATGCGCGCGAGACGTTCCCACACCGCGCCGCCGCCCTCCAGCTCCAGATCCTCGACGTCGGCGGCGCCCGGGTTGGAGGTGCGCACCAATGCCAGCACTCCGGCACCGCCGGCGCGGGCGGCCGTCACGAACGGTTCGACCGCGTCGGCGCCCATCAGCGGGTTCACCGTGACCATGTCGGCGCCGAGCCCAGGGAGGGTCCCAAATGGCGTCGAAAGCCCGCCGAACAGCGACTCGGCATATGCCTGGGCGCTCACGTCGATGTCGCCACGCTTGGCGTCGGCGATCACGAGCAGGCCCGCCTGGCGCGCATGGTCCGCGACGGCTCCCAGCACGGCACGCCCGGATGCGCCGAGCACCTCGAAGCGCGCCAGCTGCGGCTTGACCGCGACACACGCCGGCGCGACAGCGTCGATCAGCGCCAGGCAGTGCGCGAGCACCGCCTGGGCGGCGCGCTGGACCGGAGCGGCCTCGTCCCCCCGCGAGCCCCCCGCGGCGCCTTGGACCGAAACGGGCGGGTCCTCTCGCGTCGGACTCCCTGCGAGTCCGACCGCGGCCTCCGCCACCTCCGGCAACACCGCGGCCTCCCCTACCCCGGGCCACAGCGCCCTCAGGTCGGGGTCAAGGCCGAGGACGATCTGCGACTCGCGCTCGGCCACCCTGGCGGCGAGGAGGTCGCCTAACGTGGCTCAGCGCTCCTTGACGGCGCTCTTCAGGCCGCTGCCCGCGGTGAAGCGGGGAACGCGCGAGGCGGCGATCTGGATGCGCTCGCCGGTGCGCGGGTTGACCCCTTGGCGGGCACCGCGCTCACCCACGTGGAACTTGCCGAATCCCGACAGGGTGATCTCGCTACCGCGGCGCAGGGTCGCCTCGACGGTCGCAAGGACGGCGTCCACCGCGCGGGCGGCGTCCTGCTTGGTCAGCTCGGCGCGGTCGGCCACCTGATCGATCAGCTCGGACTTGGTCACTTCGTCCTCCTCATTTGGGTCGGTTCGCAGCTCTCCTATCGTGAGCGCTCGCGCGACGCTAACACCGCCCGCGGACGTTCGCAGGGCCGCGGATAGGGCGGCGCCGGCACGCGACGCGGCGGTCCGTGGATGCAAGCGCCAGAATACGTCGCGATGCCCCTCGAACGCATAGCCTGGCTCACCACGGTGCTGGTCGCGCTCGTCGTCGCCGTGCTGCTGCTGCTCGAGGGCTACACGGGGTATGCGGCGCTGTCGGTGGCCGTGGGCGCGTCGGCTTCGATCAATCTTTTCTGAAGGACATACATGTTTCGCAGGAGCGCTATGGGGTAGCAGCAGCGCATGGTGCGGCTGATCAAGCGCTCTGCGTTGGCCCTGCTGACATTGATCGCCGGGCTCGTCCTTCAGGGGGAGGGTGTATCGGCTGGAGCGGTGATTGCCATCGCGGGTCTGGTTGCGCTTATCCTCGTCAATCTGATCGCACCCTGGCCTTGGCAGCAGGGCTAGCGCGGATGACGCACGGCTAGCCGGTAAGCCACCCCACGAGCGCCCGCGCGGCGCGGCCGCGGTGACTGATGGCGTCCTTCTGCTCGTCGCTGAGCTCGGCCATCGTCAGCCCCGGCGGGCCGTCGTCGGCCAGGAAGGCCGGGTCATAGCCAAACCCACGCTCCCCGCGAGGGTCGCTCGCCAGGCGGCCCGCACAGCTCGCTTCGAAGAGCTGCTCGACCTCGCCTATCGGGTCCACGAGCGCAATGACACACACATACTCCAGCGCACTACCCGCCGGGGCCTCGCGAAGGAGCTTGCGCAGATTCTCTTCGTCGGTGGCGGTCTCCCCCGCGTAGCGGGCGGAGCGCACTCCGGGAGCGCCACCGAGCGCGGCGGCCTGGATGCCGGAGTCGTCTGCGATCGTCATGCCGCCTGTCGCCTGCGCCGCGGCGCGCGCCTTGCCGAGCGCGTTTTCCGCGAACGTATCCCCGTCCTCGGGCGGAAGCTGCACCGCGTCGGGGAGAATCTCCAACTCATACCTACCTGAAGACCGGCCGTTGCCCAGCAGCCGCGCGAACTCCCTGCGCTTGTGCTCGTTGTGGGTGGCGAGCAGGAGTTTCACGCGCTTCAGGCGCTCGAGGCCGCGCCGAGGATTGCCGCCTCCTGCAGAGTCCGCAGCTCGGAGATACCGGTGGCGGCGAGCGCGAGCAGCTCGTCCAGATGCGCGCGCGAAAGGGGGGTGCGCTCGGCGGTGGCCTGCACCTCGACAAGGCCTCCTTCCCCGGTCATCACCACGTTCGCGTCGACCTCGGCGTTGGAGTCCTCGGAGTAGTCGAGGTCGAGCAGCGCGCGGCCGTCCTTCATGCCGCACGACACGGCGGCCACGGAGCCCGTCAAAGGCGATGTCTCCAGCTTGCCTTTGGCCCGCAGCTGCGCGCAGGCCAGCGCCAGCGCCACGTAGGCGCCGGTGATCGAGGCGCAGCGTGTGCCCCCGTCGGCCTGCAGGACGTCGCAGTCGAGGTAGATCGTGCGCTCGCCGAGCGCCTTGAAATCCACGACGCCGCGCAACGAGCGGCCGATCAGTCGCTGGATCTCGACCGAGCGCCCATCCAGGCGCCCCTTGGTGATGTCGCGCTGCTTGCGATCGCCGGTGGAGGCGGGGAGCATCGAGTACTCGGCCGTTACCCAGCCGCGCCCCTTGCCGGTCATCCAGCGGGGCACGGACTCCTGCGCGGAGGCGGTGCAGATCACGCGCGTCTCGCCGACGGAGATGAGCGCCGAGCCGGTGGCGGTGCGCACGAAGCCGGGGTCGATCGTCGTAGGGCGCAGCTGGTCGGGGCCACGGCCGTAGCTGCGACTCACGCCATCACCCCGGCTCTGGCCGCCCACGATCCGAACGGCGCACACGCACGCTTCACGCCAGCACCCCGACCTCGGCCAGCTCGACGCGCTCGACGGCGCCCAGCGGCATCTGCAGGAAGCGCGTGCCGAGCTCCTGGAAGGACTCGGCGTCGCCGGTACAGAGAAAGCGGTACTCGCCCTCGCCCTCGCGCGGGTTGCGCAACTCGCGGGTGGATAGCGCATGCTCGACCTGGCGCGCGAGCGCGGCGCCGGAGCTGATGAGCGTTACGGAGGGACCGAGCATCCGCTGCAGCAGGAGGCCGATCAGCGGATAGTGCGTGCAGCCGAGGATCACGGTGTCCACATCCGCCTCGCGCAGCGGCGCGCAGACGGCGCGGACAGTGGCGACGGCGCGCTCGTCGAACTGTTCGCCCGCCTGGATGATCGCCGCGAGACCGGGACAGGGCACGGCGTGGAGCGTGACGTAGGGGTCGATCGCGCGCACTGCCTCCTCGTATGCGCCGCTGGCGACGGTCGTCGGCGTGGCGAGCAGACCGATGCGCCCGGTGCGCGTGGCGGCGACCGCCTGTAGCGCCTCCGGGCGCACGACACCGAGCACGTCGACGCCGAGTGTCGTCTCCATCATGCGCCTGCGCAGTGACGGCAGCGCGGCGGAGGTGGCGGCGTTGCAGGCCACGACAAGCAGCTTGGCGCGGCGGCGCAGCAGCTCCTCGGCCATCCCCGCGGAGAAGCGCACGAGCTCCTCGGGAGTGCGTTCGCCGTAGGGGAAGCGCGCGGTGTCGCCCAGGTACAGGAAGTCCTCCTGGGGCAGGGCGACGAGCAGCTCGTGCAGGACCGTCAGCCCGCCGACGCCGGAGTCGAACACGCCGATCGGCCGCGCGCGTGGGTCGTAGGAGGCGCTGGCCACGCGGGTCATCATTCCAGAGCGATACGGTCAGCGGGTGGCCGCACCGCCTATCTTGACGCAGGGGCTGCGAGCGCTAGTGGTATCCAACATGCTGCCCGACACCGAGCACCCCGAGCGCGGGCGCTTCGTGCGCGACCAGGTGCGCGCGCTACGGCAGCTGGAGGGACTGGAGGTGGAGCTGTATGAGTTCCCTCCCGGCGGCGCCGCACTGCGCGCGGCCGCGGGTGAGCTGAGACGCCGGCAACGACAAAGGCGCCGGCGGCGAGAAACGCCGCTGGATGTGGTCCACGCGCACTTTGGCCTCAGCGCTTGGCCGGCGCTGGCGGTGCGGGCGCGCGTACGGGCGCTGACGGTGCACGGCACCGACGTGCACCACCCTCGCACGCGCCAGACGACCCGTGCGGTGCTGCCCCTAATGGACATCGTGGCGGCGGCATCGGCGCCTTTGGCAGCGGAGCTGCCCGGACGCAGAGCACGAAAGCGCGCTCTGGTACTGCCCTGCGGCGTGGACATGGAACGCTTTCGCCCCCTGCCCCGCTCGCAGGCGCGCGCCGAGCTGGGCCTCGACCTCGACCGGCCCTATCTCCTCTTTCCCGCCGATCCGGCACGGAGCGCCAAGCGCTTCGATCGCGCGCAGGTGCTCGCCGGGGAGAGAACACTGCTCACGCTCGGTGGCGTGGACCCCGAGCAGGTGCCGCTGTGGATCAACGCCGCCAATGCCGTCGTGGTGCCCTCCGAGCAGGAGGGCTTCGGCCTGGCGGTGCTTGAGGCGCTGGCGTGCGACGTGCCCGTACTGGCGACCCCTGTGGGTGTGCATCCTGAGGTCCTGAACGGGCTCGAGGGCACGCTGTGCGCCCCCTTCGACCTTGCTCGCTGGCGCGAGGCGCTGGAGCCTCATCTGGCGGCGAAGGACCCGCGGATCGATGGCCACCAGCGCGCCGCGCGCCATTCGGCCGAGCGCATGGCCCAGCGCGTGGCGGCGGCTTGGCGAGCCCAGCTGACCTGAGCGTCAGACGGCCCAGCGAGCGCTGCTGAGCTTGAAAGGACGACCGCTCGGAGAGCGCGGTCGAAACCGGGGCAAACGCCCATGGCGAGTGCTGCCGCTGTGAAGGTGGATAGCATGATTCGATGGTGGACGAGGGCAAAACCGCTGAGAACCAGCCGGCCGTGGATCCGGTGGGAGCCGGAAGGGAGACGCAGGAGACGAGTCCTGTAGCGGGCGTGGACGCTCCCGCGGCAGCCGGCGACCCGGGGTTCCTGGAGCGAGGCGGGCTGCGACGCAGGCTGCGCTTCCTGCGCAAGACCCGCGAGCTGGCCTACCGCGACCTGGGCGGGCTGGTGTTCGAGATGCACCGCCTCGGCCAGCAGCGCGAGGATCTGCTGGCGAGCAAGCTGGCGACGCTGCAGCGCATCGACACGGAGCTGCGGGCGATCGAGGAGACGCTGCGCCAGCGCCGCGGTGTAACGGTGCTGCGCGAGGCTGGCGTCACCGCCTGCCCCCGTTGTGCGGCGATCCATGGCAGCGAGGATCGCTTCTGTCCCGCGTGCGGGTTCTCGATGGGGAGTCATGCCGATCGGCCGATCGGCGCGCCGCCCGTTGTGCAGGCTTCCCCGGCGCCCACCGGGGCGTACAGCCAGCCGGCGGTCGCGACACCGCCCTCCTCGGCGTCCTCGCCGCCGCCGCCGCGGGCTCCGATCGTCGTACCGGTGAGCCCGCCCCGTCCCGCGGCGACACCCCCGACGTCGCCGGTAAGTCCCGCACGGCCCGCGACCCCCGCACAGCCCACAGGCCCCGCACAGCCCGCGACCTCCGTGCCGCCAGCGGGAGCGGCTCAGAGTGCCGCTACGCCCGCCCAGGTCCAGCCCGCCCCCGCGCGGAGCGGGCGCGATGAGGATCAACCGACCCAGGTGATCGAGCCGCCGACGCAGATCGTGCGTCCCTCCCAGGACGAGCCCCCGGCCGAGAAGTCAAACCGGGCGTGAGCGCCGCGGCCGTCTCTCCAGCGGCAGCGCAGACTGGGGCGCCGGCGCAGGCGGCCGAGGAGTGTCCGCTGTGCGGCTCACCGCTGGGACTCGACCAGGATTGGTGTCTGCGCTGCGGCGCGGCGGCGCGCACGCGCCTCGCTTCGACGCCTAACTGGCGGGGTCCGCTGATCGGGCTGGCGGCCGTGATCGTGCTTGCGCTAGGGGTGCTCGCGGCGGCCCTGGTGAAGCTTGCCGGAGGACCGGAAACACTGCCGCCGACGACTGTTACCAGGACGGTGACGACACCGGCGACGGGGACCAGTCCAACGACCCCGACGACTCCGGCGACGCCCACGACTCCGACGACTCCGGGCGCGCTGACACCGGGGACGAGCACGCCGGGGAGCACGAGCACGCCGGGAGGGCTCACCCCGGGGACCACGCCGGGCACGAGCACGCCGGGCGCGCTGGCGCCCGGCAGCACGACACCGGGCACGCTTGCGCCGCGCGCGACGACACCCGGCGCGCTGGCGCCGGGCAGCTCGAGCACGCCGCGGACGACGCCGAATGCGACGACGCAGCGAAGCACGGCGCCCCGGGCGAGTACGACGGTGACGACGACGACGGGCGGCGTGACGCGCACCGCCACGATCCCTTCGATCCTGCTGCCACGCACGCCGAAGTGAGCACGGAGCAGATGGAGGTCGACGTGGCCGTCGTGGGGGCGGGCGCGGCCGGACTGTATACGGCGCTGTGTGCGGCGCAGGCAGGGGCGCGGGTGGCGCTCGTCTCCGCGGCGCCCCTGGCGCAGACGGCCAGCTACTGGGCGCAGGGAGGCCTGGCGGCGGCGCTGGCGGCGGAGGACAGTCCCGAGCTGCACCTGAGCGACACCGAACGCGCGGGACGCGGCGCGGTGCGACACTCCGCGGCGGAGATCCTCGTGCGGGAGGCGCCGGCGCGCGTGGAGGACCTACAGGAGCTGGGCGTGCGCTTCGACGCGGATCGCTTCGGGCGCCTGGCGCTCGGCCTGGAGGGCGGACACTCGGTGCGACGCGTGGTGCACGCGGGCGGGAGCGCGACGGGGCGACGGCTGCTGCGCCAGCTCTCGGCGGTGGTTGTGGGCGAGGGACGCATCGCGGTGCTGGAGAACGCGCGGGCGCGGGCGCTGTGGATAGAAGAGGACCCCACCCACCCCCGCTGCCGCGGCGTGCTCTGCGAGGACGGCCGTCTGCTGAGCGCACGCGCGGTCGTGATCGCCACAGGGGGGGCCGCCGCGCTGTGGGCGCGTACCACCAACCCCCCAGGCTCCCAGGGAAGCGGCCTGCTGCTGGCCCACGCGGCGGGAGCGGAGTTGGCGGACCTGGAGTTCCTGCAGTTTCACCCGACGGCGGTAGCCGGCGTGAGAGGACGCGAGGGGTTCCTGATCACCGAGGCGATCCGCGGCGAGGGCGCGACGCTGCACGATGTGAGCGGCGAACGATTCGTCGACGAGCTGGCGCCGCGCGACGAGGTGTCACGCGCCATCCAGGCGCGGCTTAGGGAGACCGGGGCGCCATCCGTGGGGCTCGACATGCGCCAGATCGACCCCGCGCTGTTCCCCAATGTGGTCGGCGCGCTGCGCGACGCGGGACTCGACCCCGCGCGCGAGCTCGTGCCGGTGGCACCGGCCGCGCACTACATGATGGGCGGGATCGTGACGGATCTGGAGGGACGCTCGACCGTCCCCGGGCTCTACGCCGTGGGCGAGTCCGCGTGCACCGGCCTGCACGGGGCCAACAGGCTGGCGAGCAACTCGCTGAGCGAGTGCTTTGTGTTCGCGCGGCGCGCGGCGCGGCGGGCCCTGGAGGAGTCCTCGCCGACACCTGCACGCCCGGCGAGCGCAGAGGCGCTCACGTCGCTGCAGGCACCTCCGCCCGCCGAGGCGGGCACACGCGAGGCGCTGTGGCGCGAGGCGGGAGTAGAGCGCGATCGAGAGGGACTGGAAAGGCTGGCGAGCGACCCGCATCCACTGGCGCGGCTGATCGCGGGCTGCGCGCTGGAGCGCAGGGAGAGCCGCGGGGCACACCGGCGCACCGATCATCCCGAGCGCGACCCCGAGCGCGACCACTTGCATGTCGTGGTGGACCGGAGGGAGCAGGTGCGCTGGGAGACGTGGGAGTAGGCCGGACCCTTACCGGACCCCCAGACTCCCGTCCGACCCCACAACCCTCAGCCGCCCGAGTGGCGACCCCCAACCGCCCGAGCCGTGACCCCCAACCGCCCCAGCCGTGACCCCCAACCGCCCAAGCGGCAATCTCCACCACCCCGGTCGCCAGGGGGCGAATTAACCCACGCTTAACCATTCCTTGCTCTGCGCTTCATGGGGGACTTAGAAACGGCGCCATCATTGGAAGAGCAAGGGAAAAGTCTTGGCATAGCGGTCCTTTTGCGCGCCGTGCGTGTTGTGGGGGGAGGAAGGTCTCGGAGACATTTTCGAGTCACCGAGATCGCAGAGGCAAGACCCACAAACGACCTTGGTCTAGGAACCAAAGGAGGGCAGGGGCGCCATGTATCAGTTCAGTCGAGCCATCTACCGGGAGCTGGCGCCCTATATCAGCCCTCCCAAGCAGGGAACGATGGCCAGCGCGGCCGGGGCGGGCGCCTACCACGAGCAGGTGCTGCACGCCTGCGAGGCAGCGGTCGCACGGATGGCGACCGATCGATACTACTTCGCGCGCCCGGAACGCACGCTGTTTTGCGACATCAGGGGGTATTTCCCGATGAACGCACAGGAGCGTGTTTATCAGGTCGTTGCGCGGTATATGGCGCTCGCGCAGAAGTATCTTGCGGAGAACCCCTTGGCGGCGTATGCGGAGGTGAATGGCAAGCCGCTTGAGTGTCGCGCGACGACACGCAAGGGGGCGGCGTGTCAGCGGGTGCCGCTGCCGCACAACGGCTACTGCCCGTCGCACCAGCATCTGGCGGATACCGAGCATCGCGAGCAGCTGGCGGCCTGAGGCACACAGACGCCCGCGACGCTGAGGGGCGCCGCGGGCA
This sequence comes from uncultured Solirubrobacterales bacterium, assembly GCA_963723045.1. GTDB lineage: Bacteria > Actinomycetota > Thermoleophilia > Solirubrobacterales > Solirubrobacteraceae > Palsa-744. The sequence goes on from CAVROU010000002.1 coordinate 782,361, forward strand.
ATGGGCCGCGTAGGCTCAGGGGGTGCTCCTGGGAGTCGACGTGGGCGGGACCTTCACCGACGCGGTGCTCGTAGTCGAGCGCGAGGATGGTGAGGGAACGCGGGTATACAGCGCAAAGCTCCCGAGTACGCCCGACCAGTCCGATGGCGTGATCGAAGCGGCGGAGGCGGTGCTCGCCGCCGCGGGTGCGCTGCCGGCGGAGATAGGACGCTTCGCGCACGGGATGACGGTCGCCACAAACGCTCTGCTGGAGGGAAAGGGGGCAAGGACGGCGCTGATCGCCACCGAGGGACACACCGATGTGGTGGAGCTGGGGCGCCAGGCGAGGGCGAGCCTGTACAGGCTGTGCGAGGCGGGACCACGGCCGTGGTCGCCGCGGGAGCTGCGGTATGGGGCGCCGGAGCGAATGGGGCCGGACGGCCCGATCCGAGCGCTGGAGCGAGGGCGCGCGCGGGCAATGATCGAGCGACTCGCGCGGGCGGAGCCGGAGGCGGTGGCGGTGGTGCTGCTGCACTCTTATGCCCACCCAGAGCACGAGATCGAGCTCGGGAGAATGCTCGCGGAGCGCCTGCCGGAGGCGCACGTGTCGCTGTCGCACGAGCTGGTGGGAACGTATCGCGAGTACGAGCGGGCGGCGAGCACCGAGACGGACGCGGCGTTGTCGCCCAGGGTCGGCGGGTATCTGCGCCACCTGTCGGCAAGGGCCCGCGCGAAGGGGATGCCGGAGCCCGAGGTGATGCAGTCCTCGGGCGGAACGATCGATTGCACGCGGGCAGCCGCGCACGCGGCGCTGACGGTGCTGTCGGGACCCGCGGGCGGGGCGGGCGGTGCGCTGCTGCTGGCGAGGGCGGCGGGAATGCGCGATGTGCTGTGCCTCGACATGGGCGGGACCTCGTGCGACGTGTGCGTGATCGTGGACGGCGAGGTGGTCGAGACCTTCGAGCGCAGCGTGGATGGGCGGCCGATCGCGCTGCCGGCGCTCGACATCCACACGGTGGGTGCGGGCGGCGGGTCGATCGCGTGGCGCGACGCGGGCGGGGCATTGCGGGTGGGGCCGCGCTCGGCGGGCGCGGAGCCGGGACCGGCGTGCTACGGGAGAGGCGGCGAGCAGCCGACGGTTACCGACGCGAACCTGCTGCTGGGAAGGCTGGCGCCCGAGACGCTGCTGGCGGGCGGATTGAGGCTCGACCACAACGCAGCAGGGACCGCGGTGGGAGCGCTCGCACACGAGCTCGACCTGAGCACGCGGGCCTGCGCGGCGGGGATCGTTGCGGTGGCAGAGGCGGAGATGGCGCGGGCGCTGCGGCGGGTGACGGTCGAGCGCGGGATCGATCCGCGGCGCTTCACGCTGGTGGCGTTCGGCGGCGCGGGTCCCCTGCACGCGGCGGCACTTGCGAGCGAGCTCGGAATCAAACGCATCGCCTGCCCCCGCTCGGCGGGCGTGCTCAGTGCGCTGGGCCTGGCCGGAGCGCCGCCCCGCCGCGACGCGGCGCGCACGGTGATGCTGGCCGGCGAGAGGCTCAGGCCGAAAAACGTGGAGGACGCACGCGACGCGCTGGTACGCCGTGTGCGCGCGGAACTTGGCGAGGGAAAGGATAAGGAGGGAGGGAGCCGGTTGGTGGGGGACCGGCTGCCACGCCGAAAAAGAGTCGAAGCGAGCATGAGCGCAAAGAACGCGGAGCGGACGGTGAGGGTGGACTACGAGATGCGCTATGAGGGCCAGTCCTTCGAGCTCGGCGTGGAGCAGAGCGGGGAGGAATGCGAACAGGAGATCGACCTGAAGGCTTTGCGGGCGGCGTTCGAAGAGATCCACGAGGAGCGCTATGGCTATCGCGACGAGGGCGCGGAGGTGGAGATCGTGACGATCAGAGCCTCGGCCTGGGGAACAGCCCCGGAGTTGCGGGTCGCGGGGGCGGGTGCACACGAGCCGACACGCACACGGCGTGGCGTGATCGTGGACGGGCAAGAGATGCAGGCGGAATGCCTCACGGGCGAGCTGCCGGCCGGCACCCGCCTGAACGGCCCGGCCATTTACGCGACAGACGAGTCAACGCTTTACGTGCCCCCAGGCTGGGCAGCAGAAGCAGACACACAGGGAACCGTGCACCTAAAGGAGGCCGGGCAAAGTCCGGCCGGTCACGGCCGCCCGGAAGGCGGCCGCCCGATCAGAACGCGGGGCCGGATGCCCCGCGGGGGACCCTTTGATCGGGGCGTTGCACCACACAGCGCCCAGGCAAGCCCGTCTCGGATACCCCACGGCGCCCCGGCTGGCGAACTAGACCCGATCGAACTCCAGGTAATAACCGGCGCGCTGCGCGCCGCCTGCGAAGAGATGGGCGCGGTGCTGATCCACTCGGCCTACTCGGCGAACATCAAGGAGCGCCGCGACGCGTCGAGCGCGCTGTTCGACACGAACGGGCAGATGACGATGCAGGCCGAGCACATACCGGTGCACCTCGGCGCGATGCCGGCGGCGGTGGAGGCGGTGATCCACGAGGACCACTCCGAAGGTGCCTCGTGGATGTTGAACGACCCCTTCGCCGGCGGGACGCACCTGCCCGACATTACCGTCGTCACGCCCGTGCACCACCGAGGGGAGCTGATCGGGTTCGCTGCCAACCGCGCACACCATGCTGACGTCGGCGGGCGTGTGCCGGGGTCGATGCCGGCCGACAGCCGGACGCTGGCGGAGGAGGGAGTGGTCATCTCCCCCCGCCCGATGACGACGGAGGCGATTGAGAAGGTGGTGGCGCGGATGCGCCAGCCCGAGGAGCGCCGTGCGGATTTGCGCGCGCAGCTCGCGGCCAACCGCATCGGGGCGATGTGCCTGGTGGAGCTCGCGGCGCGCGTGGGATACGGGCGCCTGCGGGAGGCGACGGACGCCGTGATGGACTACACCGAGCGACGGATGCGGGCGCGCCTGCGTGAACTGCCCGACGGCGTGTACACGGCGGAGGACGTGCTGGAGGCCGTGGAGGGCGATCTCGTGCTGAAGCTGCGGGCGACGGTGGATGGGGAGCGAATGGTGCTCGATTTCGCGGGCAGCTCAGAGCAGCACGCGGGTAACCTCAATTGCCCCCTTGCGGTGACGCGCTCGGCGTGCTATTTCGCGGCGCGGGTGCTGAGTGACCCCGATGTGCCGGCCACCGCCGGCGCGTACCGGCCGATCGAGGTGCGCGTGCCACAGGGAACGCTTTTGAACGCGCGGCCCAACGCGGAGGGCGTGGCGCCGGCGGTGGCGGGTGGCAATGTCGAGACGAGCTCGCGCGTGGCAGATCTCGTGCTGAGCGCGTTCGCCCGCGCGCAGGGCCAGGGGACGATGAACAACCTGACGCTCGGGGACGAGGGCTTCAGCTACTACGAGACGCTTGGCGGCGGCCAGGGTGGATGTCCGGACGCGGACGGCCCCAGCGGGGTGCATGTGGCGATGAGCAACACGCTGAACACCCCGGTGGAGGCGCTGGAGCGCGAGTTCCCGCTGATCGTGAGCGAATACGCGCTACGGCGCGGGTCGGGCGGAGCTGGAGCGCACCCCGGCGGCGAGGGCGTCGTACGCGAGATAGAAGCGCTGCGCGAGGTGCGGTACTCGCTGATCACCGAGCGCCGCAGGCACGCCCCACGCGGGTCCGACGGCGGAGAGTCGGGCGCGAAGGGGCGAAACATGCTGATCGCTACCGCGAACGGCGAACCGCGCGAGCTGCCGGGCAAGGATGTGGGAACACTGGCGCCGGGCGAGCGGCTGCGCATCGAAACACCCGGCGGCGGTGGGTGGGGCAGCGGATGAAACAACCCCAGGGCACGGGCTAAGGTGTGCCCGGTGAGCCCAACACACGCCACGCAGCCGCCACCCGGCAGCCAACTCACGCGGCCCACCGAGCGGATTGGATTCCTCGGCCTCGGGATCATGGGCTCGCGCATGGCGGCGAACGTAGGACGTGCCGGATACGAGCTGACCGTCTGGACCCACACCCCCGGCAAGGCACAGCGGTGGGCGCAGGAGCACGGCGCAACCGCCGCGCGATACCCCGGCGCAGGTCGCGAGCGCAAGCGACATGGTGGTTAGCATGGTGGTCGACGGCGAGCAGGTCGCGGGCGTGCTGCTGGGCGAGGACGGCGTCATCGGGGCGGCCCACGAGAGGCTGCTGTGTGTGGACTGCTCGACGATCGCCCCGGCTGACACACGGCGCATCGGCGCCGCCCTGAGCGCACGCGGCGTGGCGCTGCTGGACGCGCCGGTGACGGGCTCCTCCCCGCGCGCGGAGGAGGGCTCGCTGACGATCATGGCCGGTGGCGAGCCCGCGGATTTCGCGCGTGCGCGGCCGCTCTTGGAGAGCATGGGCAGCCTGATCGTTCACGTCGGCGTGCTGGGACAGGGCGAGATGCTCAAGCTGATCAACAACTCGATGGGCGCGGCCAACGCGGCAGCGCTGGCGGAGGCGCTGCTCGTGGCGGAGGCGACGGGCGTGGATCTGGACGCGCTCCAGCAGGTGGTGGCGGCGGGGTCGGGGGCTTCGGCGCAGCTGGCGCTGAAGGCGGGGCCGATGCGCGAGCACGACTACACGACGCTGTTCAAGACGGCACACATGCTCAAGGACGTGCGACTGTGCCTGGAGGAAGCCCAGGCGGCGGGGGTGCCCTTCCCGGCCGCCGCCCACGCCCGCGATCTGCTGACCGCGGCGCTGGGACGAGGTCACGGAGAGGACGACTATGCGGCGGTGATCGAGGCCGCAGAGGGGCTTGCGGGACGGCGATTGTAGGCCGGTCAGAAACGTCTCGACGCACAGATCGCCCAAAAAAACACCCGATTTGCAGGGGATTTGGGATTTCCGCCGGGATTTCGTATCTTTAAGGGGCAGCCCGCTGGCCAGTCCCCTGGCGTCCGGTGGTCTACAAGCAACATTCAATCCCCCCGTAGTCCCTGATCAAGCTATGCCAATTGCTCTTAAGGAATGGGCGGTCACCGTCCGCGCCCTCGCCGAAGGCGAGCAGCTTCTGACCCTGCGCAAGGGCGGTATTCGCGAGACCGAGAAGCACTTCCAGCTCGAGCATGAGCGTTTCTTTCTGTACCCGACCTTCGACCATCAGCGCAACGATCTGGTGCGCGAATCCCACCAACCGGAGTTGCGCAGGGCGCTCGAGGAGGGCGTTTGGAGCGACGGCGAGCCGTCGCTGCGCGAGCTCGCGGCGGGAGCCGTCCAGCAGCCGGATCGCGTGCGTATCCGTGCGTGGGCTGAAGTGGCCGGCCACTTCACGATCTCAGACCCACGCTGTGTGGATGCGCTGTCGCCTTTCTACGTGTGGACGACCGACTACGCGGAGAAGCGCCTGGCTTGGAAGCGCGGCATCCGCTGCACGTGCTGCTGCTGCGCACCTATCGCATTCCTCGCCCGGTGACGGTGAAGGTCAAGGAGGAATACGCCGGCTGCCACTCGTGGGTGGAGCTCTCGCGCGAACTGCCCTTCGAGGGCACGCCGGTGCTCTCCGACGGCGAGTTCGAACGCGCCTCCGAAGAAATCGAAGCGATCACGCAGGAAGCCGCCGGCCAGCCGGCGCTCGTCTGACCTGCACGCGGCTTGTCTGACCCCGCACGCCAGACCACGGCGCTAGGCCCCGCGGTCGCCGGACTCTCTCGCCGTTACCGCCGGAACCTCGGCTCCACCGCCGAGAGGCCCGTCGTTCTGGGGTGGCGGCCATCCCGTGTCGAGCAGCCCGTCGCGCCCACTCCTCGTTTTCTTCGGCGACGAGGATTTCGCGCGGGCCCGCGGCCAGGAAGTCGGGCACGTCGAAGCCGGCGGCGCGGCGGCGCCATGCAGGGGATGCCTTCGTCGCGCAGGAAGCTCTGCAGCAGCTCGGCCTCGGGCAGCTGCTGTGCGTAGGCGACCTTGATGAGTTTCATCGCGCGGGAGTCTCCTGGACGATATCCAGCGCGACCTCGCTGATCTGGCCGCCGTCGATCAGGTAGGAACGCACCTCGGGCTCCCCGCCGGCGAGCCCGACGATGATCCACTCGACGCCGGGCCAGTGGGCCGCGAAGTTGACGTCGGTCTGCGAGGGGTAGGGCGCGGAGCGCACATGTGAATGGTAGATCGCGCCGAGATCGCCGTCTTCGGACTCGATCTTCCGATAGAGGTCCAGCAGTTCCTTGGGGTCGATCTCGAACTTCAGCGGGCTGGCGTGCACGTTGACGGCGCGGTGCACACGAACTGCCTGAGCCGGCGGGGTGGGTGGGCTCCGGTCCACCGCGACGACGCCGCAGACCTCGTTGGCGGGGTCCTCGAGCGCGTGCGCGAGGAGATCGTCCAGCAGATGGCGGGCAATGACCATTGTCAGGATCTGCCGCGGCTGAGGTCGGGAGAGCGGACCGTTCTACGAAGCGCCGTGGCGGCGAGATTGCGAGACACGGCTCACCACCACACGGTGGAGTCGAGGTTCTCGATCTCCTCCAGGGGACGCGTGTAGATGCCGCTGGAGAGGTACTTCCAGCCGTCGTCGGCGACGACGAACACGACGTTGCCCTCGTCGAGCTCGCCGGCGATGCGCACGGCGACGCGGGCGATCGCGCCGGAGGAGACGCCGGCGAAGACGCACTCCTCGTCGAGCAGCTTACGCGTCCACAGGATGGCGTCGGAGTTGGTGACGAAGATCTTGCGATCGAGCAGTGAGAGGTCGATGATCGGCGGGATGAAGCCGTCGTCGAGCGAGCGCAGGCCCTGCACCGGCTCGCCCTGCATGGGCTCGGCGGCGACGATCTTGCAGGCGTCTCCGAATGTCTCCTTCAAGCGCCGTCCGTTGCCCATCAGCGTGCCTCCGGTGCCGAGGCCGGCGACGAAGGCGGAGACCTCGTCGAGCTCCTCGAGGATCTCCAGCGCCGTGCCGTTGTAGTGGGCATCGGGGTTGGCGGGATTGCCGTACTGGTAGGGCATGTAGTAGGAGGAGTCGGCCTGCGCCATGTCGAGCGCCAGCTCGACGGCTCCGTTTGAGCCCTTGGAGCCCTCGGAGTAGACGATCTCGGCCCCCCACATCTGCAGCAGCTGGGTGCGCTCGGGGGTGACGTTCTCGGGCATCACGACCTTCAGCGGGTAGCCCCGGCGGCGGCAGATCATCCCCAGCGAGATGCCCGTGTTGCCCGAGGTGGGCTCGAGGATCGTCTGCCCGGGAGCGATCGCGCCCCGGGTCTCGGCGTCTTCGATCAGCGCCCGCGCGACGCGGTCCTTGACCGAGCCGGTGGGGTTGCGCGACTCGAGCTTCGCCCAGATGCGCACGCCCGGCTTGGGCGAGAGCCGCGGCAGCTCCACGAGCGGCGTGTTGCCGATCGACTGCACGACGTCGCCATAGCGACCTCCGCACGGCTTGTTCTGAAGGCGCCCGACAGCCATTACTTCACGAAATATAGCGATGTCTCGCAGCAGGGCCGGGAACGATGCCCCGGCCCTGGCGACGCCGCTACTTCTTCTTCTTTTTCTTCTTCTTCGACTTCTTGTGCTTCTTGTGCTTGACGGGCTTCTTGGCCGCCTTCTTGGCGACGACCTTCGCCGGCGGCGTGGCGGGCGCGATCGGAATGAGCGCCGGGCTCACGGGTACGCTCAGCGGGTTGGGGTAGCTTTCGGTCGTGAACGTCTGGTCCTGCCCGCGGGAAATCCCGTCGGCATTTTCGGCCACGATCCGGTAGTGGTAGGTCACTCCTGCCGCCAGCGACTGCAGTTCCAGCGAGACGCCCTGACCGCCGGAGCCGCTTGCGCTGCCGAACGTCTGCGGGTAGTACACGCCCGTTTCGGTGCCGAGTTCGAACTTGTAGACCGTCGGCAGGCCGTCCGGGTCGACCGTGCCGGTGAGGATCGCCGACTGATGACCAACGTTGAGTGTCCCACCGGTGCTCGCCGTCGGAGGCGTGGGGGGCAAGGTCGCGAACGTCCGATCCGCACCCATGACGGTTCCATAGATGTTGGTTGCGACGAGCGCGTAGTGATAGGTGGTGCCGGGCGCCAGTTCTTCCAGCGCGGCGCCGGCGGCGATGTTTTCAAACGATTCGCCGGCGGCGACTTCGCTCGTGCTCCTCCCGTAGCCTTCGGTGGTGCCGTAGACGAAGTGGTAGTAGGTGCTAACGCCCGCCGGATCGACCGTCCCCGCAAGGGCGGCGGTCGTGCGCGTGATGTTCGAGCTGGCGCCGGTGACGACGCCCGGCTGATCCTGGGTCTGGAAAGGCATTTCCACGCCCTTGGATTCACCGGTGAGGTTGGTGGCCACGAGCCAGCAGGAGTACTTGGTGTTCGGTGTGAGCCCTGTGACCGCGATGCTTACCGGCACCGGCTGGCTGCCGTTGGCGGCAGATATCGGTTCGGTGCCCGGGTAGGTCTGGAAGTCGTTGCTGGGGTCTTCGCCGGTTCCGCAGTCGGCCGCGTAGACCGTTTCCTGGTAGTCCGGATTGATCTGGCCATTGACGTCCACCCTGGTGGACGTCAATTCGGTGAGGTTTTCTCCGCTGATTTCCGGCGCAAATGCTTCCAGAGTCGTGAATGTCTGCACGGGGGCACCTTCGGTCTTGCCGGTCCCGTTGGTGGCGACCACCCGATAGTAGTAGGTCGTGTTCGGCGTCAGACCACCGCCGATGTCGGCGCTCGTCGGCTGTTCGCCGAAGCCACCGAAAGTGGCACCTGCGACCGTCTTGAGGTTTTCCGTGAGCGCTTCGTTCGTCGCGTATTCAAACGTCGTCGTCGTTTCCTGGTAGTTCGGGTTGACCTGTGCTTCAAGGACCCCATCGAAAGGAGTCACACTTGAGGAACTCTGTGTCCCAACGGCAGGCGCTTCGGCCACGAGCGTGTTGAAGGACTGCACCGGGGTGCCATCGGTGGTGCCGGTTGCGTTAGTCGCCACCACTCGGTAGTAGTAGATCTGGTTCGGAGTCAGACCACCGCCAATGTCGGCAGCCACCGGCTGACTGCCACCTTCGATCGTAGGGCCAGTGACCGTCGTAGCACCCGTGAGCGCTTCGTTGGTCGCGTATTCAAACGTGATCGCCGTAGATTCTTCGTTGGGGTTGACCTGCGCTTCGAGGACGGCATCGAAGGGAGTAACGCCCGAAGAACTCTGCGCTTCCACGGTTGGCGCTCCGGCCGCCAAGGCCGCCGACGTCGACACCAGGCCAACGCCCAGCACACTCAAAGCGGCCAGTGCCGCCAACATCAGTCTCCGAACCCTCATCCCTCATCCCTCCATCGTCGTTGTCTCCGCCCGGAACTGCCTGCGACAAAAGGCCGGCAGCCGGCCCACCCAAAGTTGTCTTCCCGTCCCAGAGGCCCCGTGGAGGCCCGGAATGCATGAATAGACACATCGATTCTATTGCCCCACAGTGCCCACAAACCGGGGACGTCTCCCACTATTGGCTCGCCGGCCAGGTAGCATGTGGGAACGATGGAGGAAGGCTTCGACTTCGACTGGCTGGTGATCGGCTCGGGCTTTGGCGGCAGCGTGTCTGCGCTGCGCCTCTCCGAGAAGGGCCATCGCGTGGGCGTGCTTGAGTGTGGGCGGCGCTTTGCCGACGACGAGTTCCCCAAGAGCACCGGGGACTTTCGGCGCTACTTCTGGCGCCCCAAGCTCGGAATGAAGGGCATCTTCCGCCTGACAACCTTCCGCGACGTGTCGGTTGTCTCGGGCTGCGGCGTGGGCGGCGGCAGCCTTGGCTACGCGAACACGCTGTATGTGCCCCCGAAGGCGTTCTTCGAGGACCGCCAGTGGGCTGACATGCAGGACTGGGAGAGCGCGCTGGCCCCCCACTACGCCGAAGCCCAGCGCATGCTGGGTGTGGTGCAGAACCCCCACGACGACCCCGCTGACCAGCTGCTGCGCGAGCTGGGCGAGGAGCTGGGCGTCGGCGAGACCTACCAGAAGACCCCCGTGGGGATCTTCTTCGGAGAGTCCGGCAAGACGGTGCCCGACCCTTTCTTCGGCGGCGAGGGCCCCGAGCGCACCGGCTGTCAGCTGTGCGGGCGCTGCATGGTGGGCTGTCCGCACGGGGCGAAGAACACGCTGGTCAAGAACTACCTCTACCTCGCCGAACGTCGCGGCGCACAGGTGCTGCCCGAACGCACCGTCATCGACGTCCGCCCGATCGGCAGGGGCGACGGCAGCGAGGGGTACGAAGTGGAAAGCGTCCGGTCGGGTTCGTGGCTGCGCCGCGGGCGCCGTGTACATCGTGCGCGGGGCGTGGTCGTGGCAGCGGGCCCACTTGGCACGAACACGCTCTTGCAGCGCTGCCGCCTGGGCGGCTCGCTGCCGGCGATCAGCCACCGGCTGGGCGAGCTTGTGCGCACCAACAGCGAGGCGATTCTCACCGTGACCGTCCCTGAGGACTACCCGGAGGATCTGACGCGCCGCGTGGCGATCACCTCGAGTATCTACCCCGACCCGCATACCCATATCGAGACCGTCAGCTATGGCAACGATGGCGACTCGATGCGCCACCTGTACACGCTGCTCGTCGGCGATGGCACGCGCCTGACGCGGCCTTTGAAGCTACTCGGGCAGTTCCTCCTGCACCCCAGGCGTCTCGCGCAGGTGCTGTTCGCCAAGCACTGGTCGCGGCGCACGATCATCCTGCTGGTGATGCAGACGCTCGACAACGCCATGGCGCTGCGCCCGCGGCGCGGGCCCTTCGGGATGCTGTGGCTGAGCACCGAACAGGACCCCGAGCGACCCAACCCGACGTTCATCCCGGTCGCCAACGAGGCCGCCGAATGGCTCGCCAAGCGCACCGGTGGCGTCGCCCAGAGCTCGGTGATGGAGGCGCTTTTCAACATCCCCACGACCGCACACATCCTCGGCGGCGCGGTGATCGCGTGCGACCGCGAAAGCGGCGTCGTTGACGCCCAGCAGCGCGTCTTCGGCTACAAGAACCTGCTCGTCTGCGACGGCGCGGCGGTCCCGGCCAATGTGGGCGTGAACCCGAGCCTCACGATAACCGCGCTGGCCGAGCACGCGATGAGCCACGTTCCCGCGGCCGGCGAGAGCGCCACCGAGCCGGTATGCGCGGCGGCCTGAGCAGAGCTCCCGACCCTCGGCACCGGCCTGGGCGGCCAAGGCGACGGGCCGAGCTGCGCGGTGTGAGGCCTTGGACTGCGCTACAGAGTCCGCCGCCGCCCCACCCACTCGGGTGCGCAGATGATCCCCTCGCTCGACAGCCTCAGGCGTGCGGCGCCGCGAAGGGCAACTAGCACATTGAGCATCCCGTAGCGATCGGCGTGCAGTTGCTTCACCGTCCGCCAACTCCCGTCTTGCCGCCGACGCTGCAGGAGAGCGAGCTGAGCGGGACGGTCGAGCACAGCCCACACCCGCACGTATCCGCGATCGATGCGCAGGGGGTCGAACGGAAAGGCGAAAGCTCGAAGGAACGGCTTTGGCTGGGCCAGCGCAGGATCGTCTTCGCGGGCGGTTCCGGGGAGGGTGTAGAGACCCGCCGGGCGGGGGACGACCACCGTGGCACCCGTGGAATTCGAGAGGGATACGCCGCCGGGAGGGTCGATCAGGAACTCCCAGTCCACAAGGCTCACACCGGCCACCCACAGGCGGTGCAGCGCGCGTGAGAGCCATGGGGCCTGCAGATCGGCGGGCACGCCGTGGGGAGTCTGTGGAGCGCTCTCCCAGTTGAGCTCCGTCACCCACAGCGGCTTGGGACCAGCAGGCAGCGCCGTTCCCAGACGCTCGGCCCGCCTCAGCAGACCGGTGATCTTGGCCATGTCGGAGATCGAGACGTCGAGTGCCGAGGCGGCCGGTACGTCGGGATCCGACACCGACAGCGGGTGGAAGGCCAGCACGTCGAAGTGCGGAGGCTGGAGACAGCCCCCCGAAACTTCTAAACAGAGCAGCCCCCGCAGAAACGGCACGGGCGACATCACGCCCTCCCCCGTCGGTTCGCCCTCTGGTGCCACGCCGGCGGCGACGACCGTGTCGGAGGGCTCCACCGACTTCACGCCCGCGTAAAAGCCATTTAGCAGTTGGCGGTAGAGCGCCGGCGAGAAGGCACTCCAGCGTCCGTGCTCGACCACCCATTGGGGCTCCAGATAGCGCGAGAGGTTGGGCTCATTCCACGCCTGCAGCAGCCGCACCCGGCCCAGTACCCCGCCCGGTGCGAGCGGTTCGGGAAACGAGCCGTCGTAGCGGCGCGCCAGGGCAGCGGCAAACGCCTGCAGCGCAGCCGGATCGGGCGCCCAGCTGCCCGGATAGGCGTAGGGCCAGCGGTCCGGCGCTTCGGCGAAGGCAGGTGCGTGGGAGACCACAAGCAGCGGTTCCAACCCGGCGGCGAGCGTGCTCTGCACGGCGGCGTCGATGCGCCAGAAGTGGTACGCGGGGCTCGCCGGATCGCTTGCCTGAAAGCCGGCGGCCGGACTCGCGTCGACCACGTCGCGCCAGTTGACTGGGATGCGCACGACATGCGCGCCGGCCGCGCGCATCAGGGTCAGCGCACCGGCGCGAACCTGTTCGTGTTCGCTCAGGAGCAGACCATCGGATACTCCGCGCACAAGCCCCCCGCGCGGGAAGGGCCCGTCGAGCAGCGCGCGATTCTGCCCCCGCTCCAGCCAGCCTGCCGTGTGCGCCGGCTGTCCGCCTGGCGCGGGCTCCACGCCATAGGGTCGCGGCGGTCCGTCGGGACCGCTGCGCGAGGGCAGCGGCAGGACGGCCGGGGGCAGCAGCCAGGTGAGCGCCGAGAGCAGCGCCAGCGAGTGTCGCGGCCGGAGCCGGCTTACGCCCTCTCTCAGCAGCGCCGGCACATTGGGAAGACTGGGCATCTAAATGGCCGGCGAATGTCGGTGGCCGATGAGCCGTGAAGCGACGTCTAACGGTGCAGCGAAAGCGAGCGACGTTCAAGGGTCAGCGTCTGGCCCGAACTGGAGTGCAGCGTGGTGATGAGCACCGCCGCGACGCGCTTGGCGTGCTTGAGCTTGCGCCGTCCCTGCGGGGTCGCGTGCAGCATCACGGACACTGTGCCGGGAGCCTTGGCGCTCGCGGATCCGCGCGCCAGGAGCACCGCCGGAGGCTTCTTGCGCGGCCGCGCACGGCGCTTTGCGCCGACGCGCGCGGCGAAGGCCGGCACGATGCCCTCCTGCTGGTAGAGATCCTCGACGACCGTGCCGGGCTGGTTGATCGTCACCTCGCTGAGCCAGCCGGAGACGAGCAGCTTGTGAATGGTGGTGCGCAGAAGCTTGAAGATCGAGCCCTGAAGCGCGGGAGGCGGGGGCGGCGGCGCCGGAGCGGGCGGCGGCGGCGGGCAGGCGCCCACCGGGCGGTCGTTCTCGCTGGAGTAGGTGAAGGTCGCGTTGCCCGCTAGCGGCGTCTGCAGGGACTCGGTCGCCCAAACCGTCTCCCCGATCGCCAGCGGCGCGAGGAAGCTGCCCGCGTAGCCGGAGCCGACGAGGCTCGTGACCTGCGCGGTGCCGAGGTTGGTCTTGTGCACGTTGCCATAGTGGTCCGGGGCGGTGAAGCTGTAGTAGCCGCCTTCGACGGTCTGTCCCGAGGAGCGCTGGCCGGAGAAGTTCGCGGAGCCCGCGCACACCGTCGGGTCGATTGAGGGCAGTCCGTCGTAGACGACCGAGCCGATCAAGTGATTGGCCGGAGATTCGAGGTTGACCACGTCGCCCACCTGCGGCACCTGCGAGAGCCACGCCCCTTCGTTGTGGCTTTCCAGCGCCACGGTGACGCCACCGCGCACGATCGAGACGACCACCTGAGCGCCGGAACTGGCCCAGCCGCTCGTGTGCAGAATCGAGTCTTGGGGCATTGTGCTCTCACCCTCGACGATCGAGAGAGAGTATTCGGTGCTTTCGTGATGAGAGTTGGCGCCGGCCTGTACGGCGGGCACAAGCAATGCGCCCAGTGCCAGCAGCAGCGTCAGGCAGGCGCCGCGCGCAAAACCAGCGGCGCGCGGGAAACCAGAGACGAACAGACGACCGACTCTCGGGAGCATGGCCCAGTCATCGTGCGCTCAGGCGGGAGGTTTAGCGCTGGGCGAAAACTTGGACGCTCAGTGCCCGCCGGCCATGGCCGGGAGTATCACGAGAGTGTCTGCTTCGCCGACGGCCGTGTCCAGCCCCTGCAGCACGCGCACGTCCTCGTCGTTGAGGTAGACGTTCACGTAGCGGTTGAGCTCGCCCTCACCCGAGAACAGCTGGCTCTGGGTGGCGGGATGCGTGGCGGCGAGGTCCCGCAGGATCGCGCCGACGTTCTCGCCGGAGGCGCTCACCTCGCGCTCACCGCCAACCGATGCCCGCAGCACCGGGGGAATCTTGATGGTGGCCATATACCGCAGCCTATCCAGCGGCGGCGCAGAACGCCTCGTAGTCGGGGAACACGCCCATCTCCTCGTCGGAGATCGCATCGGGCGGGCGCGAGCAGATCGGGCAGTCGGGGTCGCGGCGGACCTTCACCTCGCTGAGCGTTGCCGCGAGCGCGTCATACAGCAGGAGCCGTCCGATCGCCGGGTCGCCGATGCCGAGGATCAGCTTGACGACCTCCGTGGCCTGTAGCAGCCCCATCGTGCCAGGCAGCACTCCGAGCACGCCGTTGGCGCCGCAGGAGGGTGCCAGCTCGGCGGGCGGGGGCTCGGGGAACAGGCAGCGGTAGCAGGGACCCTCGTAGGGCTTGAAGATCGACAGCTGCCCGTCGAAGCCGAGGATCGAGGCGGATACGACGGGGATCTGCAGGCGCACGGTGGCGTCGTTGAGCAGGTAGCGCGTGGGGAAATTGTCGACGCCGTCGACGATGATGTCCCAGCCGTCGATGATCTCCATGATGTTCTCGGCGTTCAGCCGCACGGGGTACTTGACGACCTCCACGTCGGGGTTGAGCGCGTGGATCGTCTCCTCGGCGCTGTCCACCTTCGGGATGCCGATGCGCGCGGTGGAGTGGATCACCTGGCGCTGCAGGTTCGAGAGGTCCACCTCGTCGTCGTCGACGAGCCCGAGCGTCCCCACCCCCGCGGCGGCGAGGTACAGCGCAGTCGGCGAGCCGAGGCCTCCGGCGCCGAGTAGCAGCACCTTGGCGTCGAGCAGCTTCAGCTGTCCCTCCACGCCGACCTCGGGCATCAGCAGATGGCGCGAGTAGCGCTCACGCTGTTCGGAGGAGAGCGCACGCGGAACCTCGACCTCATAGCCACGGTCC
This sequence comes from uncultured Solirubrobacterales bacterium, assembly GCA_963723045.1. Lineage (GTDB taxonomy): Bacteria > Actinomycetota > Thermoleophilia > Solirubrobacterales > Solirubrobacteraceae > Palsa-744. The sequence goes on from CAVROU010000002.1 coordinate 797,508, forward strand.
TTCCACAGCGTGATCCCGCCGGTCATCGAGGACACGTCGCTGTAGCCGAGGTCGTCGATCAGCGTGCGCGCGGCCCACGCCGAGCGGTTGCCCGACTGGCAGTAGAGCACCACCTGCGCGTCGCGATCGGGCACCGCTGCCTCGATGCGGCTCTCCAGGTAGCTCTTGGGCACGTGCTTGGCGCCGGGGATGTGCCCCGCGGCGAACTCCTCGACCTCGCGCACGTCGATCAGAACCGGCGCGGACGTGAGCACCGGCGCACCAGTGCTCGCGGCAGAGGCGGAGCCGTTGGCAGAGGCGACCGCTGTGCCATTGGACGACCCCGCCAGTGCGGGCGCGCGATCAGCGGCAGTCAGCAGCTCGTGCACGACCCCCGGATCGATCTCCTCGATCTGGCTCTTGACCTGGCGCAGCAGCTCCGCGGAGGACGGACTCATAGGGAAACCCCCAAATCGCAATCTGGATTCATGGTGACTTCATAAAGTATAGCGCGCGGTTCGCCGACCACGACTACCGGGCGACGCGCTCGAAGAGCCTCCAGCGGCGCTCCCCCTCCCGCCCCCGGCTTCGCAGATTCGCCCGCTCGGTGCGGTGCCTCTCGATGCACTCCGCCAACGCCACCCTGACCAGCTCGGAGACGGAGACGTCCGCCGCCACCGCGAGCGCTCTCAGCGCCTGATCCTGCTCGTCCGGGATGCGCACACTCACCGTTGTCATTGCCGCTCCTCTCTCTATCTGATCGATCTCATACTCTTGCTTTTGCGGACAACTGTCTGCGCAACCATACCAGACACGACAGAAGTGCATCGGCATCGAACCCGTCAGCTTTGTGCAAAGGACATTCAAGCCCATGACCACCATGACCAGCCCCAAAACATCGCCGCGCTCATGACGGCTTCCGATCAGACACTTGCGTCTGTGATCAAGCGCATGCGTATCGAGCATGGAATGACCCAGGAAGCGCTGGCCTTCAAGGCCGGGGTCAAGATCGCCACCCTCTCGCGCGTCGAACGCGGGGCGACCAATCCTGTCTGGCCCACTCTCGTGAAGATCGCCGACGCGCTCGGCATCACCCCTGTCGAACTCGTCGCGGCGGCGGAAGCGGCTCGCAAGTCGCCGACAGAGCTCGACACCGACATCGACACCGATGGAGCGGACGAGGCCATACCCTGAGGCGCCGATGCGCCCTCCCCTCCGGCCCCTGCTGCTCGCCCTGGCCACTCTGCTCGTGCTGGCACTCGGACTGGCCGTCGTGCTCGACAGCACAGGCGAGCACGCCACGCGCGGCCCCTCCCCTTCTCCTTCTTCAACTCCCGAAGACTCGGCGGAGACCGGGGGCTTTGACGGGGCGCCGCTGCCTCCCATTCCCGCGCGCGACTTCACGTTGACCGATCAGGCCGGGCGGCGCGTGAGCCTGAGCGACTATCGCGGGCAGGTCGTGATCCTCACGTTCCTGACGACCGCCCAGGCGGGCGCGAGTGGGCTGGTCGCCCAGCAGATCCGCGGGGCACTGGACGATCTGGGCCGAGCGGTGCCGGCGCTTGCGGTGAGTGCCGACCCCGCCGCGGACAGTCCCGCGCACGTGCGGGCCTTCCTGAACAGCGTGTCGCTCGGCGGGCGCATGGAGTACCTGACGGGCACCCCCGCGCGGCTGGCGCCGGCGTGGCGCGCCTATCGCGTGATCCCCAATCCGACCAGTCGGGCGGCCTTCGAACGCTTCGCCTCGGTGCTCCTGATCGACCCCGCTGGGGACGAGCGTGTGGAGTTCGGCGTCGAACAGCTCTCGCCCGAGGGGCTCGCGCACGACGTGGAAAAGCTGCGCACCGGCGGCCGCTGACAGTGGAGACGATCCACCCACCACATCGCCGCGGATTTCAGCTCACCGTCGCCGCGGACCCCAGCTCACCCGTCGCCGCGGACCCCAGCTCACCCGTCGCCGCGGACTTCAGCTGACCAGCAGGTAACTGAACCCAACCGCGCTCGGGCTCGCGGTGCGCGACCCCGCGTAGTTCGCCTTGACGCGCCAGCGCCCGACGGCGGGCGGCGCGAAGGGGATCGCGGCGAGGCCTTCGCTCACCTGGGCCTGCACCTGGCGGTAGAACTGCCAGCCGAACACGGGGTCAAAGCGTTCGATCTCCACGGTCGCGGGTCCGGAGGCGGCGGGCGAGACGCGCACGTCGATGCCCACGCCCTGGCCGGCGCTCGCGTGTTCGCTGCCGAAGCCCACGCGCGTACTGGTGATCGTGCGCGACTCGCGCACCAGGGTGAAGTTGCCGGAGGTGGCGTCGCGCACCGAGACGACCGCGTAGTAGCGGCCGGGCACGAGCTGCTGCTGCAGGGTCTGCGAGCCGCTTTCGCCGCACTGGCACTGGATCACGTTGCCGTTCTGGTTGCGCAGCTGCAGGTTAAAGTCGGCCGAGCCGGGGGCGTCCAGGCGCAGCGTCAGATTGGAGTGGGTAGTGACGTCGAGGCGATACAGGCGCAAGACCTGTACGCCGCTGCCGTCCAGGCGACCGTGGGCGTGCGCGTAGTTGCCGAGCGCCACCCCCGGCGCGGTCTCGGCCGAGCTGGCGGGGGCGACATCGAGTCTGAAGCGCTGCACACCGCTCTTCGAGGTGCGCGGAGTGACCTGGAAGCTGTAGCGCCCCCCTTCGCCGGGACCCGGCGTGAACAGCCGGTAGCCGCCGCAGTGGATGCTCAAAAGCGGGGAGCCTTCTTCAAAGGAGCTCGTGCCGGGCGCGAACAGCCCCCCGCTGACGCAGGCGCCTTCGGTTCGGTTGGCGAGGTTGATCAGATAGCTCACGCCGGCGCGCAGCGTGAAGGAGTAGGCAGCGTTGATGTTCTGGATGCGATCCACCTGGCCGCTCGCGCCCCCTGCGGGCAGCGTCGGTCCGGGCGGGCCGACCGCCGGCGTGGGCAGGAACACGTCGAGCGTGAACCCAGCCAGCTGGGAGCTCTGCAGCGCGGCCACGCGGATCGCGTAGACGCCGTTCTTGGAGGCCTTGAACGTGAGCGTGGCCTTGCCGTGGGAGTCGGTCGCCTGACAGCCCGCGGGCAGCAGCTTGGAGCGCACGACGTGGTAGACGTCGAGAGTGCCGTCGAGCGCGCCGCCCGCGGCCAGGTCGATGGCGATCCGCTGGGCGCTCCCCGAGCGCAGGCTGTACCAGACCGAGTGCGTGGTGCCTCCGGCACACCCGGATTCGACCTCGGAAGGTTCGAGCGTGGCGCCGACCGTGGTCCCTGTCAGCGTCGCGGGCAGGCTGTGGACGCTCTGCGCGTTCGCCAGCTTGTCGTTCGCCGGCGGCGGGGGTCCGGTGGGCGCTTCGGCCGGTGCTGCGGCACCGGTGGCGATCGCGGGGACTACCAGCGTCATGGCGAGGAGCGCGGCGAGCGTCGCACGCACCACCCACCTGGTCAATCTCGCCGACACATTCGTCCTGTTCGATTGATCGAGCGGTATTCCTGCCTCGGCCCTCGGCTGAGCGCCGGCCTGCTATACCCTACCTCCGTGGTAGGTATTCAGACAGCGGCCGCCCCGGCCCACCCGTCGGGCACCGGCAGCGAAGCGGGTTGTGCGCTCCGATGATGTTCTCGACCAAGGCCGAGTACGGCGTGCGCGTGATGGTCGCGTTGGCGCGCCGCGCGGACGCCACCGAGGGCGCACTGCCAGCCGACGGCGGCCCCGACCCGGTGGTACCGCTGGCGGAGATCGCCGAGCAGGACGGGCTGCCACTGGCCTACCTGGAGCACCTGGTGGCACGCCTGCGCAAGGCGGGACTCGTGGACAGCCGGCGCGGCAGCCGCGGCGGCTATCTGCTGGCGCGGCCGGCAAGCGAGATCACGATGGCCGAGGTGGTGGAGGCACTGGAGGGGTCGATCGCGCCGATCGAGTGCATCTCCCTCGCCGCGGACGGCAGCGTGAAATGCTCACGCGAGTCGGACCCCGGACACGTGTGCCCCACGAAGCTCCTATGGTCGCGCGTGCGCGGGTCGATCGTGAGCACGCTGCGCGAGACCACCCTCGCGGACCTTGTCGCAAGTGCAACCACAACGACGCCCGCCGCCAAGAAGGCAAAGACCAAGACGTCACTGGCCGGGGGCGCACTGCCCGCCGCGCTGACCCTCACCCCCGACAGAGAAACCCTGACAACTGGAGCCTGAGACCGATGGCAGACCTCGAAATCAAGAACCTGCACGTGCGGACCGAGGATCGCGAGATCCTGCGGGGCGTCGATTTGAACATCTCGCGCGGCGAGGTGCACGCGCTGATGGGGCCGAACGGATCGGGCAAGTCGACGCTGGCGAACACGCTGCTGGGGCACCCCTCCTATGAGGTGACGGAGGGGAGCATCGTCTTCAAGGGCGAGGAGATAATCGAGGCCGAGCCGCACGAGCGCGCGAAGGCGGGACTGTTCCTGGCGTTCCAGTACCCGGTGTCTATCCCGGGGGTGTCGGTGGCGAACTTCCTGCGCATGGCGATCAACGCGAAGCGCGCCGGCGCGGGCGAGGAGCCGATTCAGGTAAAGGAGTTCCGCACGGAGCTGCAGCACGCGATCGAGCTGCTGGACGTGGATCGGGCGTTCACCTCGCGCCATCTCAACGACGGCTTCTCGGGTGGCGAGAAGAAGCGCGCGGAGATATTGCAGATGGCGATGCTCGCACCCGACGTGGCGATCCTGGACGAGACCGACTCGGGTCTCGACATCGACGCGCTGCGAACGGTGGCGGAGGGCGTGCAGCGCCTCCACGACGAGCAGGGGTTGGGCGCGCTGATCATCACCCACTACCAGCGCATATTGCACTACATAAAGCCCCAGTTCGTGCACATCCTGATGGATGGGCGGATCGTGCTGGAGGGGGGCGTGGAGTTGGTGGAGCGCTTGGAGCGCGAGGGCTATGACCGGATCCGCCAGGAGTTCGCGGCCGGTGTCTGAGAACGGGAGCAGCGCGACAGGCACCGAGGGCGCGAGCGCGACAGACAAGACCGCGCCCGGCGGCGAGCCGGCGGTGGCCACCCAGGTCGATGCACCCGTTGCCGAGGTGGCGACGAAGCCGGGGCGCCACCGCGAGGCGAGCCTCTACCACGCGCTGGCGGGAGCCGGCGCGGGCGAAGGCCACACACTCGCCGAGCTGCGTGAGGCGGCGCTGGCGGCGTATGAGTCGCAGGAGATGCCCGTGTGGCGACGCTCGGGGTTCTGGACGACGACGCTGCAGGACCTCGACATCGAGGCGCTCGAGGTGCGCCGGCACCCCACGGGCGCCGAGCAGGTGCCACAGGTCGTGAGCGACACGATCCCCGAGCGCCCTCGCGCGGGCCGCCTGGTGCAGCGCGACGGCTCGGTGGTACACGTCGAGCTCGACCCCGCACTGGCGGCTAAGGGCGTCGTCTTGTGCCCCCTGGAGGACGCAGCGCACAAGCACGCGGAGGTCTTCGCGCAGTGGTACGGCAGGCGCCTGACCCAGGACCGCAACAAGCTGGAGGCGGCGAACGCGGCGCTGTGGAGCGGCGGCGCGTTCCTGCATGTACCGGCGGACGTGGTCGTGGAGGACCCGTTCGAGATCGTCTACGCGATCGACGGGCCGGGCAGCGCGCAGTACGCGCGCACGCTGATCGTGGGCGAGCGGGCAAGCGAGTTTCGCGTGCACGAATACGGCCTCGCCCCCGACTTCTCGGGGCAGTCCCTGCACGCGGGTGCGAGCGAGGTGTACCTGAACGACGGCGCGCGCGCCCGCATAGCCCACGTCGAGGACTGGGGAAGCGGCGAGGTGTACGACGCGACGACGCGCTTCGTGGGGGTCGGGCGCGACGCGTACTGCCACTGGCTGCCCGCCCTCCTCGGGGGCCACCTGAAGCGCCAGCACCTGGAGATCGCGGTGAGCGAGGCAGGCGGCGACATGGCGTTCCGCGGGATTTTCTTCACCGAGGCAAAGGAGCACCTGGATGTGTTCGCGGTGGACCTGCACGAGACGGGCCCGAGCGGCGGCGACGTGCACTGGCGCGGAGCGGCGGCAGGCGCGAGCCGCGCGAGCTTCGAGGGCCTGATTCAGATAAATCCGGGCGCGCAGCAGACGCACACGTACCTCCAGTTTCACTCGATGATGCTCTCACCGAAGGCGCGCATCGACGCGATCCCCTCTGTGCTGGTGAGCGCAGACGACGTGTCGGCCTCGCACGGCGGCACGGTAGGCGAGCTGGACGAGGCGGCGATCTTCTACATGCAGACCCGCGGCCTGGACCGCCCGGCGGCGGTGCGGGTGATCGTGGAGGGCTTCTTCGAGCCGCTGATCGCCGAGCTGCAGGACACGCAGCTGGAAGAGATCGTGCGCGCGAAGGTGGCGGCCAAGCTCGCAGGCGCACGCGAGGACATCGAGGCGTATGCGACGAGCCGGTGAAAACAACAACATATTAATAAGGACCCCACAAGGGGGTCCGGCGAGGGCCGCGTTGTCGGGGTTTCGGCTGTGGGGCGCGGCAGGAGCCGAACGAGCGCGTTATGAGCGCGCGCATCGGTATTCCCTTTTTACTTTTAGATAACCATAGTAGCTACCCTCCCTTTGCTGTACATACCATGGCAACCATAAACCGAAATCGAACAAACACAGCGCCCCCCCCTCCTTCATTGCACGTACGCGGCGACTTCCCGATCCTCGCTCGAGAGTTCGACGGACGCCCGCTGATCTACCTCGACTCCGCCGCGACCTCCCAGAAGCCCCAGGCGGTGATCGACGCCGTGTCCTCCTACCTGGGCGAGCACAACGCGAATGTGCACCGCGGCGTGTACGCCCTGGCACGCGAGTCCGACGCGGCGTACGAGAGCGCGCGCGAGCGCATCGCGCGCTTCACCGGCGGCGAGCCGCGCACGACGATCTTCACCAAGAACGTAACCGAGGCGATCAACCTAGTCGCGTACGCGTGGGGCCGCGCAAACGTTCACGCGGGCGAGGCGGTGCTGACGACAACGATGGAGCACCACGCAAACATCGTCCCCTGGCAGGTGCTGTGCCGCGAGAAGGGCGCGAAGCTGCGCTACCTGGAGGTGGACGAGCACGGCAAGCTCGACCCCGCGCAGCTAGACAGCGAGCTCGAACGCGGAGACGTGCGCCTGGTGGCCTTCACGCACGTGTCGAACGTGCTCGGCACGGTAAACCCAGTGGCAGCAATGACGGCCCGGATCCGCGAAGCGGGAGCGGTGTCGCTCGTGGACGGCGCCCAGGCGGTCCCCCACATGCACGTGGACGTAAGCGAGGTGGACGCGGACTTCTACGCGTGGACGGGCCACAAGGCGCTAGGGCCAACCGGCATCGGAGTCCTCCACGGCCGCCGCGCCCTCTTGGAGGAGATGGAGCCGTTCCTGACGGGCGGCGACATGATCGCCTCGGTCGACTTCGACGGCGCAACGTGGAACGAGCTGCCCTTCAAGTTCGAGGCAGGAACCCCCCCGGTCGCCGAGGCGGTCGGCCTGGGCGTGGCCACCGAGTACCTCTCAACCCTCGGGATGGCGCGAGTGCGCGCGCACGAGCGCGAGCTGACCGCCTACATGCTCACCCGCCTCGCGGAGATCCCCGGCCTGCGCGTGGTCGGCCCCCCCGCCGCCGACGAGCGCGGCGGCCTCGCGTCGTTCACGATCGAGGGAATGCACCCGCACGACATCGCCGAGCTGGCAGACCGCGGCGGGGTATGCATCCGCGCGGGACACCACTGCGCACAGCCGCTGATGCGCCGCATGGGCGTGAGCGCGACAGCACGCGCGAGCGTGGGCATCTACAGCACCCCCGCCGACATCGACGCATTGGTCGACGCGCTGATCGCGGGCCGCGAGGTGTTCGGCCTGTGAGAAGAAGCACCACCCCGACCCGTACCCGCGGCGACGCACGCCGCCTCGCTGCCCTCCCCCGCCGCCCCCTCGAAGCGCCGGCGGTGACCCCATGGACGACCTCTACCGCGACTACATCCTCGACCACTACAAGCACCCGCGCAACTTCGGCGACCTGGAGCCCCATGACATGGAGGCGCTGGAGCACAACCCCCTCTGCGGCGACGAGCTGGGAGTGCATATCCGCGTAAAGGACGGCAAGATCGAGGAGCTGCGCTTCCACGGCCACGGCTGCGCAATCAGCCAGGCCGCAGCGTCGATCGCGAGCGAGGAGTTGCAGGGCATGGATCTTGTGGAGGTGGGCGAACTCGGAGCGGACTGGATGATCGACCTGCTCGGGATCCCGGTCTCAGCCACACGCCGCAAGTGCGCGCTGCTGAACCTGAAGGTCGTCAAGGGCGCTGTGACGGGCGACGCCGACTGGCCCGTTTAGACGCTCGCCTCCAAAGCGATGGCCCGCTCGACCTCGGCGCCGGTGGCGGTGAGCGTCCAGGCGTTGGGCTCGCCCTTGGCGGGTCCGTCGCCTGTGTTGGCGATCAGCCCGAGGTGCTCTAGCCGCGCGAGCAGCTTGGAGATCTGTCCCTGGTCGGAGACCCCAGCGGCCTCGGCGATCTGGCGATTGCTGGCGCCGGGCGCCTCGGCGACCGCGACGAGGACCCTGATGGTGCGGTAGGTCAGCCGCATGTCCAGGTCGCGCAGCGGGTCGGCGGCGACGCGTCTGACAGTGTGTACCGCCGGCGCGGTGCGCGTGAGCTCGCGCTTGGCGGCAGCGGTGCCGAGGTAGGGCATGACGATCATCCCCATGAGCTGGTTGAGCAGCCCGAGGAACGGCGGTTCGCCTTCCCCTGATCGAGCGTCCGCGGTTCCCGAGGCGCGCAGCCTGAGCATCCGTGCATGGACAACGCTGAACACGGCACCGACGACGCCCTCGGCGGCCAGCGGCGGGCGCTCGCGGGCGGCCTTGCCCTCCTCGCTCCCCCGGTCGACGGCGGCGATGAGCGCAGCGAGCACGCGTTCGCGGCGCTCGAGCGCCCGCGGTCCAGCGGAGAGCGAATCCACGATCAGCAGCCCGCCGAGCCCCGGCTCCTCGTCGAGGAACCGCAGCAGCGCCGTGAGCCCCGCCCTGACGCGCTCGCGCCAGCTGCTCTGCGCTTCGTAGGCGGGCGCGACGGCCTGCGAGACCCTGACAAGCGCGTGGTCGAATGCGGCGAGGAAGCAGTCCTCGCGGTCCTCGAAGAGTTCGTAGAAGGTGCGTCGCGAAACACCGGCCCGAGCGACGATGTGCGCAACGGAGGCCTGCCCCACCCCACGTTCGGCGGCGACCTCCACGAGCGCGACGATCATGCGCGAGCGCTGGATCGCGGAGACCCGCTCCTGGCCCGCTCCGGAGCCCTGGGAGGCGTGACGCGCCGCGCCACCAGGCGCCCCACGACGCGTCCGGCCGGATCCACGAGAGCCATTCACGGTCGCAACGGCCGCCATCACTTCCCCTTTCCGGACTTCGGCTTTCCGCGCGCACGGGTGTGCTCCGCCTTGGGCTTCTTCTTGGTCTTCGGGCACCCCGTGACGGCGATCTTCACGGGTTGTTTGACGACGGCGCCGTTCTGTCCGGTGATGGTGAATGGCATTGGGAGGGATTGTCCGCAGAGGCTGCCCTTCGCTTTCGCGGGGACGACGGCGGCGAGCCCAGAGTGCGGGCCCTCGGGCAAGCTCAACTGGAATGTTGTGATCGGCGCGTCGGGGATCGCCGCGAACGTGCTGCTCGTGACGCCGTGCTTAATGTCGATGCTCCCCGTCAGATCGACGGTGACGCCTTCACCCTGCAGGATCGCCACGACGTCCGGGAACGCCGCGCCGCCGTGCGACACGAGATACACCGGACCCGACACGGGGCCCGCGAGAACCGGCGTAGAGGCGGTCGCGGTCCCGATGTTCGACCCGGCCGGGCAGGACGCGGGGTTCGCGGCGAACACGGCCTGCGTGCATGCCTGTTGAATCGTCGTCAACCTCGCCGGGAGCTGCTTGGGCAACACGACCGCGACCGACCGCGTGTTCGCCTCGCCCGCCGGGAACACGCCCTTCACGATCAGGCTTGCCCCATTGCGCTTGCTTGTCTTCGCCTGTGTGCTCACCGAGAACACAGGCTTGAACGGCAGTGCGGCGCAGTTCGCGGCCTGGAAACGACTGGAGACCTGTACGCTCGCGCCCTGGGTGCCGACGATCGTGCCGTCCACCGACAACGGTTCGCAGTTGGTGGGGTTGAACATGAACCCGCCCCGGTCGACCGTGACGTTCACCGCCTTAATCTGCAACGGAACGCCCTGCAGCATCGTTGGCAACGGATCGCTGGTCACCGTGATCTGCGCCGTATGCGGGTCGATGCTGATCGCAGAGCGCACGACGACCGTCCCAAGGTCAAACGGGCCGGCCACTGCTGGCACGACAATGCTCAACCCATACGGAGCGCCCTTGTAGGGGCCGGTCAAGAACACCTGACCCGTCACACTCACCGGATCCGGGCCCGCGCCTGCCGTGGCTGTGGTGTGCCCGATGAGGCTCCCGGCGCCACAGGTCCCCTGGCTTGCCTGCGGTTCCCCGCACAACTGCACCGTCTTCAGCAGCCCCAGCAACCCGGGCGGCGCCTTCACGCTCAGCCCGCCGAGATACTGGTCCTGGTCGGTACGCGAGAACGTGATGCTGAACGGGCTGAAACCACCAGCCTGGTTGCTCGTCGTCCCCGCACTGAACGAGGGGCTGAACCCCTGCTGACAACCGGAGGACACCTGGAAACTCTCCGAGGCGTCCGTCGCAAGGAGGCTGCTGTAGGGCGTCAACTGCGACTCCGTCGTATACGTCCCGCAGTTCTGCGGCAAGACCAGCGCGGCCCGTGAGCCTCCATCGAGATGCAGCCTGACGTCCGTAAACGGCTGCTGGGGAATGTTGTCGAACACGGTCGTAACCTGACCCGTGGTCGGGTCGAGGCGTACTTCCCCGGCGGACTTGACCAACACCCCGCTGCCTTCAGCCACCAAATACACCGCCAGCAGCGAACCAAACGGGTTGGCCGTCTGCTGCGCGACATACAAGAATCCCGTCAACGGCGCGGACAGCAACGGGGTATCGACCTCCACACTCCCGATATTCGACGCCGAAGGACACGACACCGGGTTCGCGTTATCCATCCCGATCTCTCCCGGCGTGCACGCATCGAGACCGTTCGCGAGCGACGGATTCACGACGACCCCCGCAGGGAGCGTCACGACAGCACGCTTCAGGTTCCCTTCAGCCAAACCCGACGGATTCGAGTTCTGCGGAGTATGCACATCGACATTCAACCCCGCCGGAGACCCCGCCCCAGAGCCTTCGGGCTGCACAGAGATGCTCGGCGTGAACGCGATCTTTTCACAGCCCGTCATCCCCGGAGTCTGCACTTCGTCGCCGTCGAACACACCCGGGGCTTCGTAGGAGTCGATCCGCGCCGACAGCTTCAACGGACCCGCACACGAGGTAGGCAAAGTCACGAACGGCCTCACCGACGGATCGCCGAAGCTTTCCGAACATATTGATTCCGGCAATTCCTCATGGTTTTCCTTCGCCAGACAGGCTCCGCGGTATGGGTCGTGTGCGGGGTCCGCCGGGACACCCCACAACGTGATATCCCCGCTGAGCAGCGAATAGGCCTGCGGAACATCCGAGGACTTCGCGGTGAAACCATAATCCCCACCAGTACGCACCGACGGAACAAACACGATCGGCGTACCCAGAATCACCATGCCAAACTCAGCCGGCACGCCACGCGGTGGAACAAGATTGAAGATCTCCGGATGAAACCAGAATTCAAAAGAGTTGCCAACCAGTAGTTGAGCATACCCTACCTGGGTGTCCACCGGACAACTATCCTGCCCATTTTCAAATGAGAGCCGGCCCTGGTCAAACACATTGTGTGGGCATTGCGGCGTCGCGGAAGGATCTCCAACAAGACCAGCCGGAAGCGCTACTTCGATATCCTTCACATCGCCACCTTCAGCGATTGTGAACTCCGACGGTTCCCCAAAATTTGGATTGAACGCTTCGATTTCAGCGACGTTCACCGCTATCGTGCTCGAGAATTCAAACGGATGCGATCCCGCCTGCGTATCAGGTACCGAGCCAAGCGTACCTGCCGGAGAACCCGCCGGCGGAGCCTGCGTCATCGACATCGCCACCCCACCATCCGGGCGAAACCCAAATCCCGCCCACGCCGCAGACACGTGACCGGCGACAGCGATTACGACCGCCAACACCATCCCACACCAAGTCGAATGACGAAACATCACTTGCTCCTCCCTTTGCGGGCAGAACGCGTCGCCGCCCTGCCTTTCCGCTTGACTTTCCGCTTGGGCTTGGGCTTGGGCTTCTTGACGACCTTCTTCTTGGCCACCTGCTTGACAGCCGGCAATGAGCTGAGATTCCCAGCGCCCAATGCCGTTGCACTCGCAAAGCCACCGCCCAGCACAGGCGCCGCGACAGACGGCCTACAACCGTCGCCCAGACAGGACACGGCGGACGAAACCGCCGGAAACCCTCCATCGACACGCACATCATAAACGTCCGCCGCTTCATCACCGTCCCCCGAGACAAGTTGACTGCTCGTCCTGATGAACGCATCATCACCACTCGCGCTCGCATCTATGAAATACGAGCTCGAGTCACTCGTACCACTCGACAGCAGGTACACACAGCCACCCACCATCGCACAACTCCCGACACCGTCCGGCTCATGCTCGTAGACATTCAGCTGGCCGTTGCTCGCTCCTGGCAGCACCGCATCTTCACTCTCGAAGAACACCCTACCGTCATCCAGCAGATAGCGCTGCTGGGTAGCAGGATCCTGCCAGCCGTAAATCGTGGCGAATACATGAGGCACGGCGGGGGTAATCGCATCCCCCGTCGGCCGCGCACCCGTCGGGTTACACGACGCACATTCCAACGCGTGCGACCCCGCATCGTACTCATAGGCCTCGACACATCGTCCCGATTCATAAAGTAACGGGCTTAGTTTGTGTCTATCGACTTCGTTTGGAAAGTCGATGCACTCGCCCGAATTCTGGGCAGTATTGTCATAGCCCGTCAAGCTCCTCGTGGACTGAAATACCAGGTGCATACCGTCGGGCGACACCCTGGAAGTCCGTTCTACCGTGTAATTCAACAGGTCATCCAGATCATCCGGAGCTAATGTAGCGATAAACCTGATCGGTTCCCCTGCGTGCCACACATACAAATTGTCGTCAAGACCTACCGGCGCGCCCACCGCCAGACTACCCCTGGCAGCGAAATACACGTACGAACCATCTTCGCTGGCACCCACCACGCTCACGACTTCTGCGCCCTTCACCGTAAAATGACGACCCAGTTCCCATTCGAACGACTGTTCACCGTGATCGACGGTGAGATCCGTAAGCAGACCTGTATTCACATCATATTGGTAGAGATCTTCACCCTGCGCGAGATCCGAGCCACTCTTCCCAATGCTGTTTTCAGCAAAGGGGGAACTAGCAGCGGATACGCCTGCATAACACCCCGGTGCCGCATTTTCGATTTCGTCGGGGTGGGCCGTCGAGTCGTTTGTCAGCTTCTCACAGCTCGTGAAATACACCAGCGACCCATCCGCGCTTGACGTCCAGTACCGCGAAGACTGCAGCCCACCGGGGTCGGGCGCCAACGCCCCCGTACACGGATCGTGTTCTGCGCAATCGGTACGCTGCGAAGCAGACATCTCCACCGTCCTCGCCCCAACACCGGTTTCACGCATGTAAACCTGTTCGTGCCCGCCGTTACCGAGGTTCGCGCTCCAGAAGACACGCGACCCATCCGCCGAAATGGCGTGACTGAAATCATAGCTTTCAGATCCAAAGGGGAGACTCCCGAAGCTCAAGTCGCTTCCTCGTTCACCAGGGCCCGGAGCTGCCGTGCCATCCTTCAGAACGCTCACGAGTTCCAGATGACCCCCAGCCCACTCGTACAAGTTTTCTTGACCCGGATTCGCACCAGACGCCAGGGCATCGTTTGACTGGAATATGACGTGGCTTGGATCACCCTCCGAGAACCCAGCGAACTGAGTCTTGAGGCCGCCATAGACGCCGGGCTGCCCCGCTTGCTGTACAGGCGGCGTTTCTGTTGAGAGCAACGAAAAACCGCCATCGCTGTCATCTCGCACATACGGATTATAGTAACCCTTAGGCGCATCATTTACTGGCGACGGTTCGGCTGCAAGTAGGAACCCCCGGGACAGATCTTCAGAAAAGCCCTGAAAAAACGTCATATCAACATTATCTTCCGCGTGAAAATTCAGACCATCAGGATACTCTTGTGCTGGAGTAATTGCCTGCGTACGCCAGCCTTCCGCAGTACGCCTGGAGAGGTACTGCACATTTGTCATCGCGCTCGATGCCCCCGTTTCCGAGAACGCAACACTGGACGAATATGTCACAGCTTCCCCATCCAAAGCAGCCTGAGCCGGAGCGGGCTGCGCAACAAACACCGTCCCCCCGTCGACACCCCCACCGTTCTTGTCTACCGGCGAGACCAGCTCATACGCCCGACAGTCTGGCAGCGCGGCGCTGGAACCCGTGCGCAGCGCTTCGTTGGGACACCCGCTCGCAGCCGACGCCGCCAGCGGCGCCCCGAACACACCCGCAACCAACCCTACGAACGCAAGCACGACAGCACGCAGCATCAAAGCCATCCCCTCCCGGAGCAATCGAGAACACGACCGCCCGGGAGGAGCCCCGAGCAGCACAAAATCGCCCCGGGCGCCCAGCCCGAGACGGCAGAAACACAAACCGCGCCTAACGCGCGAGAGTAACCAACCCGGCCCACACGACCGGAGCGAGCCGCCGAGGAACGGCGGCGAAACGGCCTAGAAGCTAGAAGCCCCGGCCAAGAGAGAGAGAGAGAGAGAGAGATGCTTCAGCGATGCTGGAGCATCTAGTTACGGCCCCCAAAGGAGCAGTAACGACCCTCGACACGTCTGTCCAAAACGAACTCACGCGAAAACCCACTCCCTCATAAAACTCGCGACCATGTCCCTCTCCCAAGAAAACCCTGCCAAACGAATGAAAAGCCGGCCACAGGGGGTCCGACCCGAACCCGGTCCTATGTTGGACGCCCTGTCTCAGGACGCCATTAGAAGACCACTGTAGACCGTCGAGAAATAATTGTCAAGTCCCAATCGTCAAGCCGACGATCCGGACGCCCGCGAGGGTCCGATGACGCCTCAGCCGGACGTCGCCGCGGAAGACGATCTTGCGTCCTGGATCGTCGCTATGAGGACGACGTCTCGCTGCTCGTCGTAGACGTAGAGGATCAGCAGCCAGCGCCAGGGGCCGAGGATGAAGCGGAACGGCCGCCAGCGCCCCTCCAGCTCGCGGCCGAGGCGGGGAAAGCGCTCCAGAGCGCGCAGTGAGCGCTTCACCCGGGTCCTGGTGTCCTCTGGGAGGCTGTGAGTGAGAATCAAACGGTCGAGGTCCTCGACCGCGAGGGCGCTCAGCCGGACCTCGGCCACCGTCTACAGCTCGTCCAGCGAGATCGTCTCGTCGGCGCGTGCGCGCTCCAGGCCGAGCTGCGCCCGCCTGTATGCCCCCGGAATGCTGTCGAGCAGAGCGGCCACGTTGCGCGCGTCGGGATCGGCTTCCTCGATCGCGCTCGAGAGCAGCGACCGCGCGAGCGTTCCCTCCTGCACATGCGTGCGCTCCGCCAGCCGCGCCAGACGGGCGGCATGCTCGGGATCCAACGTCACGTTCAGCCTGGTGCCAGCGCGCTCCATACTCGTAGCCTACTACACGCCTTGGCACGCCTCGTGTACCGCTATCCGGCGGCGCGGGGGACGCTCATCCTCGCCACGGGCCGATCGTCGCGGAGCTTACCGCGCCGGATCCCGACCACGATCGCAGGCGGCGCAGGCCGTTGTCCCCCACCACGCGGCCCCCGCGGACCCCCTTGTGGGGTCCTTTTCCTAAAAATGGCCGGCCAAACCGGGCCGCGCCCTCGGCATCGGTACAATTCCTAGTGCACAGCACGGGATTCCCGACCGCCGCCCACGGCAAGGAGCGTTATGGCCACGACAGACCGCACCAGGATCACCAAGCCCAGCCCGATCGTCGAGGACGAGCAGGGGCAGTTGCGCGCGCGCCAGGGCATCTCGCGCGAGGTGATCAGCGAGCTGTCGAAGATCAAGGGCGAGCCCGCCTGGATGGCCGAGAAGCGCGTCAAAGCGCTGGAGATCTTCGAACGCAAGCCCGTCCCCACCTGGGGGCCCGACCTCAGCGGCCTGAACCTCGACGACCTCGTGCTGTACTCGCCGCCCACAGCCGGGCGCTTTGACTCCTGGGACGACGTGCCCGAGGAGATGAAGAAGACCTATGAGGACCTCGGCATCCCCCAGGCCGAGCGCGAGCATCTCGCCGGCGTCGTGGGGGTCTGGCGCCAGGAGCCCGTCTATGAGGGCCTCAAGGAGGAGTACGCCAAGCAGGGCATCCTCTTCTGCTCGATGGATACCGCCGTCACCGAGTACCCCGAGCTCGTGCAGAAGTACTTCATGAACAAGTGCGTCCCCCCGCAGGACAACAAGTTCTCCGCCCTGCACGGCGCCGTCTGGAGCGGCGGGGCCTTCTGCTACATCCCCAAGGGCGTCAAGTGCGACCTGCCTTTGCAGTCCTACTTCCGCATGGAGGGCGCCGGCGAGGGCACCTTCGAGCACACCCTCATCGTCGCCGACGAGGGCTCCGAGGTGAACTACATCGAGGGCTGCACCGCGCAGACCTACTCCGTCAACTCGATGCACTCCGCCGTCGTCGAGATATTCGTGCACGAGGGCGCCAAGGCCCGCTACACCACCGTGCAGAACTGGTCCAAGGACGTCTACAACCTCAACACCAAGCGCGCCGTCGTCGACGCCCACGGCACGGTTGAGTGGGTGGGCGGCTCGATGGGCGCCAAGTACGTGATGCTCTACCCCGGCTCGTTTTTGATGGGCGAGGGCGCGCGCGCCGACCACCTCAACGTCGGCGTCGCCGGCAAGGGCGTCCACAAGGACACCGGCGCGAAGGTCGTCCACCTCGCGCCCAACACCACCTCCAACATCCTCGCCAAGTCGATCTCCAAGGACGGCGGCATCATGGGCTACCGAGGCCTCGTGCGCATGGGCCACAACAGCGCCGGCTCCAAGGCGCGCGTGCAGTGCGACGGCCTGATGATGGACGGCGAATCGCGCTCTGACACCTGGCCCGACATCCAGATCCAGAACCCCCACGTCACCGTCGCCCACGAGGCCACCGTCGGGCGCATCTCAGACGACCAGCTCTTCTACATGGGCTCCCGCGGCTTCACCGAGGACGAGGCCGCCGCGATGATCGTCAACGGCTTCATCGAGCCCGTCACCAAGGAGCTTCCGATGGAGTACGCCGTCGAGCTCAACCGTCTCATCCAGCTGGAGATGGTCGGCTCCATTGGGTAGTTTTTGAGTCTCGCGATCCCTTGCGTGCTCCTGTTGACACCATCGCCGCCCCGCCGTTCCTGCCCCACCTGAAGTGGGTCAACGTGCCCCGGGTGCGCCTGGACAAGCTGCGTGGCCGGCCCCTGCTCGTTGAGTTCTGGGACTTCTGCCGCTCGTACTCGCTGAGCACGCTCCCATACATCAAGGCCTGGCACGAACGCTACGAGGCCGACGGGCTGCAGGTCATCGGCATCCACTCCCCCGGCTTCGAGCGCTCCCGCGACCGTGCCGCCGTCGAAGCGGCCGTCAAGCGCCTTGGGATCACCTACCCCGTGCTGCTCGACCCGGACCTCGAGATGTGGCAGGAGTACGAGAACCGCGGCTGGCCCGCCCGCTACCTGTTCGACGGCAACGGCATGCTGTTCGACTACCACTACGGCGAAGGCGCCTACGTGGAGACCGAGCTGGCGATCCAGGAGCTGCTGGGCGTGCAAAGGGAGCCGCTGCAGTCGCATGACCTCACCAGCGTGTCTCTGTAGCCGGCCAACATCGCCGCGGGCCGGCAGGTGTCAGGCCCGAACCGGTTCGAGCTCCGCGTGCTCGCGGTTCTCCAGCAGTCGCAGCAGCGTGGGCGGACCGTCGTCGTCGACCGCCACGCACCCGCCCGGCCAGTAGGGGCTCTCCCCCGGGCGGGAAGTGAGGAAGTAGGAGTCATACGTCCAGCACCCGCTGTTCATCAGGCGCGCCCCGGCGGGCGTCAACCACTCGCTTGGGTCATCGCCGGGAAGCGGCCCCGCACGGTGGGTGTGCCCGAAGATCACGTGTGCGTCCCCGAGCCCCAGGCGTCGCGCGACCTCGCCCATCGCGCGCAGCCCCGCGCGGCGCAGCTCCGAGCTTGAGATGTCTGCGTTGAAAGTCCCCACCCCGGCGCGGTTCAGCGCGGCGATCGCCAGCGGGAACGCGCCCGCGAGCGCACGCGTGCGCAGGTTCGCGGTCGATCGTCCCCCGCCTCCCAGCGCCCGCCAGGCGCGCACCGTGGAGGCGCCGTTGAACGCGTCGGACGTGCGCGCCTGCTGCGCCACCGCGTCGATCCAAGCGAACACAGGGCCCATCACCGCCTCATAGTCCTCGGGCGTCGTGAAGCCTGTGGCGGGCCGGCGCATGATGCGCCCCATCGCGCCGATCCCCAGCCGCTCCATCGTCGGCACCGTCAGGTGACAGTCGAGATAGTGCCCGTGTGTCGCATACACGTCCTCGCGCACCCACAGACCCGGGTACGCGGCGGTGACGCGCGCCGGGGCCGCCCACTCCGCGAGCGTCGCCACCATCGGCGATGACTCGACGGCGGCGAAGCGCTGCTCGACGCCAAGCGGCGGCGGCGCGGAGAGCTCGCCGCGACCGGCCAGCCACGGCTCGACGATCGCGTGGTCGTGGTTGCCCGCGAGCACCACCACCTCGCGCCCCGCAAACCCGGCGCCGAGATCTTCGAAGAAGGTGCGCGCCCCCGCGAGCGCCTCGCGGCGCGGCCCGTGGCGCAGCTCCAGCACATCGCCGAGCAGCACGAGCCGATCTGCATCCTGCAGCGCCGCGAGCAGGCCTGCGCGCAGCTCGGGGCGACGCAGCAGATCCACCCCGGAAGCGCTCCCGAGGTGCAGGTCGGAGACGACTAGGGTGCGCAGACCGCTCTGACCGGCTTGGGGAGCATGAAGCGGACGTCCTCGCGCACTGTCCGTACCTCAGCGATGTCCTCCTCGTCCAGCCCGCGGGCGCGAAAGAAGTCGAGCAGATCGTCCACCAGCTCATCGGGCGCGGAGGCCCCGGAGGAGACCCCCACGACGCGCTTGCCTGTGAGCCACTCCTCGCGCACCTCCTCGCGATTGTCGATCAGGTGCGCCTCGGTGCCGCAGTCGCGCGCGACCTCCACCAGGCGCAGCGAGTTCGACGAGTTGCGCGAGCCGATCACGAGCACCAGATCGCACTTCACCGCCAGCTCCTTGACGGCGGCCTGGCGGTTGGTCGTGGCGTAACAGATGTCATCGGTGCGCGGCGCGGTGATCGCCGGGAAGCGCTCGCGCAGGCGCGCGACAATCGCGCTCGTTTCGTCGACCGAGAGCGTCGTCTGCGTCACATAGGCGACCTTCTCGGGGTCCTTCACCTGCAGATCCTCCACGTCCTGCTCGCTCTGCACCAGCACGATGCTCTGCGGCGCCTCGCCCATCGTACCTTCGACCTCCTCGTGGCCCTCGTGACCCACGAGCACGATCGTGTAGCCCTGCTCGGCAAAGCGCTGCGCCTCGCGGTGCACCTTCGTGACCAGCGGGCACGTCGCATCGATCGTGCGCAGCTGAAGCTTCTCGGCATTGGCGCGCACCGAGGGCGCCACGCCGTGGGCGCTGAACACCGTTACGGCGCCCGCGGGCACGTCGGTCTCCTCCTCCACGAAGATCACGCCGCGCTCGCGCAGCGTCTGCACGACGTGTTTGTTGTGCACGATCTCCTTGCGCACATACACCGGCGGCCCGTGCAGCTCAAGCGCCCGTTCGACGGTCTGCACGGCCCGGTCCACGCCCGCGCAGTATCCGCGCGGCGCGGCGAGGAGCAGCTTCTCGACGGTGTTGGGAGCGGCGGCTGTGGCTGGCACCAGGATCATTGTAGGCGTGATCGCCATGTGCATCGCCCACCGAGCCGTGGACCGTCGCCTGCAGAACCGTGGAAAAGACCAACGTCCTTGTAGGCTCTAGCGAGATGCCGCCGCGCCACTTGGACCGCCTCACCGCCGTCGACGCCTCCTTTCTGCACCAGGAGGGGATTCACTCGCACATGCACGTCGGCGGGCTCACCATCCTGGAGGGCCCGCCACCGGGCATCGACGAGTTTCAGGAACAGATCCGCTGGCGCCTGCACCTCGTACCCCGCTACCGCCACAAGCTCGCGCACACCGCGCTCGACAGCGGCCGTCCGGTGTGGATCGACGACCCGAGCTTCAACCTCGAGTATCACGTGCGCAACACCGCCCTGCCCGCGCCCGGCGGATGGGAGCAGCTGCAGGCGCTGACCGCACGGATCTTCTCCCAGCAACTGGACCGCTCCAAGCCGCTGTGGGAGATGTGGCTGATCGAGGGCTTAGAGGACGACCGCTTCGCCCTGATCTCCAAGACCCACCATTCGCTGATCGACGGAATCGCCGGCATCGACCTCGCGACGGTCCTGTTCGACCTCTCCCCCGACCCGCCGCCGGTCAAAAACTCCGGTCGCCCGTGGCAGCCCCACCGCGAGCCGGGAGCGCTCGAGCTGGTGGCCGCCGGACTGCGCGGCGCGCTCAGCGCCGGGGTCGATCTGGTGGGCGGCGCGCTGGACGCCCTCGCCCACCCCGACCGCGCGCTCACCACCGCGCGCGAGGCCGCCGAGGGGGTCGGCGAGATCGTGTGGGCGGGCTTGAACCCCGCACCGCCGACGCCGCTGAACGTCGATATCGGTCCGCACCGGCGCTTCGTCGGCGTGGGCAGCTCGCTTGAAGACTTCAAGGTGGTCAAGAATGCCTTCGGCTGCACCGTCAACGACGTGGTGCTGGCGGTCGTGGCGGGCGCGCTGCGCAGCTTCCTGGTCGCGCGCGGCGTGCGCACCGAGGGCCTGGAGATGCGCGCACTCGTGCCCGTCTCGGTGCGCGCGCACCACGAGCACCACGAGGCGGGCAATCGCATCGTTGTGATGCGCGGGCCGCTGCCCGTCTACATCTCCGACCCGCTGCAGCGGCTGCGCTTCGTCAAGCAGGCGATGGACGGGCTGAAGGAGTCAAAGCAGGCGCTCGGCGCGGAGGTGATCGCGGGCGCCCAGAACTTCGCGCCGCCCACGATCCTCGCGCAGGCCTCGCGGCTGAACTTCTCCACGCGCCTGTTCAACCTGATCGTCACGAACGTACCCGGCCCGCAGTTCCCGCTGTACGTGCTCGGGCGCAGGATGCTCGAGGCCTACCCGGTGGCCTTCCTGCCCGAACACCACGCGCTGGCGGTCGCGATCATGTCCTACAACGGCCAGATGAACTTCGGCCTGCTGGGCGATTTCGACGCGCTGCACGACATCGACTCGATCGGGGCGAGTATCGCCGCCGAGCTGGCCGGGCTTGTGGCCTTGGCTCGTGGCTCAGCACCAGAGCCCCCGCCACCGCCGCGCCCGCGTCGAGGATCCCCCAGCCCACGTCGGGGCTCCAGCCGCTCCCGGGAGAGCGCCGAGCCGTCGACTCCAGCAGCCGGATGACCTGCGCGGCATCGAGGCTGGGCGCCGCCTGGCGGATCAGCGCGGCCACCCCCGCGACCTGCGGCGCCGCCATCGAGGTGCCCGCGAGGTAGGCGTAGCTGTCGCTGCCCTCGAGCGTCGTGCGGCAGTAGGAGCAGGGGGGCGTCGCGGGGTCGAGCGTGCCCTGCTCGATCGTCGTCGGATTGGCGGGAAACGTGCTGAAGATCCCCGGTGGCCCCCCGTCTTCGCCTGGCCTGGAGTGAAACGCGCCGTAGGCGGCGAGCGAGATCTCGCTGCCATAGCCCGAGAAGGCCGAGCGATGATTGGAGTAGTCCACCGAGGCCACCGTCAGGCCCAGCCCGGAGCCGAGCAGCGAGCCGGTCCCGGGGGGCTGCAGCAGATTGGCCGGGGCGCCTTGTTCGGTCGTCGGCCGATCGGCCGCCGCGGCCACCATGACGACGTTATGGCGGTAGGCATATTCGACCGCTTCGCGCAGCTGTGGAGAGGCGGGGGTCGAGCCTTCGGTCCCGAAGCTCATGTTGATCGCCTGCGCGCCATGGTTGGTCGCGTCGAGGATCGCCTTGATCTCGCTGCCTTCGGTGAGATCGCTCTTCTCGATCAACAGGCGACAGTCATAGCCCGCCCCGACCATGCCAATACCGTTGTCGGGAGCCGCGCAGGCGATCCCCGCCACGGCGGTGCCATGCCCGTTGTGATCGACCGTGGCCGTGCCTTCGCCGGGTTCGCCGTCGATGTCGTTGCTATATGCGATTTTCCCCGCCAAATCCGGTTGGCCGGCGTCCACGCCGGAGTCGATCACCGCCACCAGAGCGCCTTCGCCGTGCGTGACGCTCCACGCCTGCGGCAGGTCCTCACGCAGCGCCCACCACTCGATCGGCGTGCGCGCTGGCGTGCCCGGCGCCGGCTCGGAGGTGCTCAACGCGGGGTCGTCGGGGAGCCCTTGCAACAGGACGTCGCGAGAGGACGACGATCCCGCAAATGCCTCCCCCGGGCTGCTGAGCGCGAGCAGCAGCGCGATCAATAACCAAGCGCGAACTTGGCGTCCTCGCTCATCTTCTCCGGTGACCAGGGGGGCGTGAAGACCATCTCTGAGGCGACCGTCTGCACTCCGTCGAGTTCACCCACGAACTCTTCGATCTGCTCGGTGACCTGCGGCCCGATCGGGCACCCCGGCGTGGTGAGCGTGAACGTGACGCCCACATGCCCCCCGTCGACCTCGACGCCGTAGATCAGCCCAAGTTCGACGAAGTCCAGGCCGAGCTCGGGGTCGATCACGTTGGTCAGTGCATCCATGACGTCGTCAACGGTGGGCATATGTCTTCAAGTCTACTGGCCTACCGGGGCAGCTGACGAGACCCTTCACCTGGCGTTCACGCGATGTAAACAGCGGCCGGGCGCTAGTTGTCGCAGCCGAGGCGATCCCACATGTAAAGCCCGATGCACTCGTTGGCGAGCTCCACAGCCCGCTCGCGAGAGAGGTGGGGCAGCACCGTGTCGAGAGCCTGGTCCTCGGCGACACCGGCTTGGAAGGCTTCCTCACCGCGGAAGCCCGCGGCGATCTTCAGGGCCTCGCGGCGGTTCTCGCCGAGGCTGGGGAAGACGCCGACGAGGAACGCCGTGTTGGGGATCGGCTGGCCGACCTCCAGCGACGCGTGCCAGGCCGCCAGCAGGTGCAGATCGTCCTCGTCCAGACCGGCGATCGCTTTGGCGTAGTGCAGCGAGAGCTCCTGGTCGGGGATGTCATCGACCCACGCCCGCACGACCTCGCCGACCAGCTGGCGGCGCGCCTCGCGGCCAAGCGACTCGGCGATGACCCGGATGGCGTCTTTGGGTTCGATGAAGCACAGCGGCATCGCGGCTCCCTGGGGGGCGGGGGAAGAAATGACAGGGAGACTGTAAGTGGCCGTGTGGACGGCACTTTTTACAGTTCGAGCGCGGCGCGGGCGTGGCCGAGCATCCAGAGATCCAATCGACGAGACTGCCGCCCGTTGCATCGGCGTGTCGCACGCGAAGCAGGCCTGGTTGCTATCGGACGTGCTCCGAGAACACGATCCTCGCGGTCTGGCACCACAACCTCAAGACGCGTCCGCTGATGGCCTCTTACGGGGCCGCAGGCCGGCAGGCCGGCGCGGCTGACCGATCAGACTCATGTCACGGGGTCCCCATGGCTCCATGAACAGGGACCAGGCCAGGTTGTGCGAGTCGGACGCACTTCCAGTCAAGTCGGATCAGAAACAAACGACCAGATCCACCGAGATCAGAAACAAATCTGGGCAGCGGCTTGAAACTTGGCGGCGCACCCATATGCCCGCAGATCGCAGTGTTTTTTGGGGGGAAACCGATCTTATTTGATATTTAGCTCCCTCTTCATCTCTTATCGCCCTAGCATCCATTTGACGCTGGCGCCAGCAACGCGGACTATGCAGGGGAGTCCGTCAATCACGACTCGCCGAGGGCAAGCCCGCCAGCCATCATCAGGATGACTGCGCTAGCCGCGCCTCTCGGTCTTCATCACGACCAAAACAACGAAAAGGAGCATCACCGCATGAGTAAGTTCAGGGTGCTATTCGGACTGACTGTAATGATCGGACTACTAGCCATATCAGCATCATCCGCATCTGCCTTTTTCTCGTCCGCGAACAACGGCACGGCAACACAAGGAAAAGGCACAGCCGGCTCAACAACGTTCACTGACGAAGGTGCATCCGTTACCTGTACAAGTGCCGAAGGAACGTGGAAACTCGCAACAGCAAAACAGTCAAAAACCGTTAATATCCACGTCAACGCCTCCTTTGCCAAACCAGCGGGATGGAAAGGCTGCAAAAGCTCCCTCGGGGAAGCGGAAGTCAGCGAATGCGAACTCCAGGTAAAGCAAGTCAAAAGCGAAGAACACAAAGGCCTTGGATCTGTCGTTAAAGGCTGCGAAGTCAAAGCATCCGGCTGTACCATCACGGTGCCTCCTGGAAGCGGCGGTTCCAACGAAAACCTCAAAGAAATATTTGGAGAAAATTCAGGATCCAATCTCAAATCAAAAGTCAATGTGGAAGGCATCACGTCTGAAGCCAAAGGTGGCATAATCTGTGAATTAGGGGGAATCACCAACGCTAAAAATAAAGTGGGTAAAGAGAAAGGCGAAGTTCTCGGAGAACTACTCAAAGAAGTATAAAGTTCTTTAGTTTCCTATAAGCTAGGTATTACAACATGTGTGGGCTGGCCCGTTTCGTTGGCCGGCCCACACATTGATTATGCCTGACATCCCAGGCCGCTAATGATGCCATAAATACAGGCCATTCCTTCCTTTACCGCGTGCGAGTGGTCTCGCGCGACTTCGGACAGCCGACGATCGCGATCTTGGTGTTTTGCTTTATCGCCGCCCCGTTCTGGCCGATTATCGCAGTCGGCACAACAAGACCCTGTCCGCAGAGGCTGCCCTTCGCTTTCGCCGGCAGGTTCGCGGCAAACACTGAGTGCGGCCCGTCGGGCAAGACCAGTTCGAACGTGGCGACCGGTGCATCGGGCACCGACCTGAACGTACTTGAGGTGATGCCGCTCTTGATGCCCGTCAGACCATCCAGGTCGAGTGTGACTCCCTCACCCTGCAGGACAACCACGAGGTCGGGGAATCCCGCACCACCATGAGAGACCAGGTACGCCGGCCCTGTGAGCGGAGTGCCGAGCACTGGTGTATGAGCCGTCGCCATTCCAACAAGCGACGCGGCGGGACACGCTGCGGGATTTGCTTCAAACACGCTGGCCGTGCACGCCTTCTGTAGGGTCGTCAATCGTGAGGGGAGCTGCCTGGGGAGATCGACCTTGACCTTCGCGATGTTCGCTTGACCCGCGCCAGAGGTTACCTTCACACGCAAGCTGGCGCCATCGGCTTTACTCGTCCTTGCCTGCGTCGAGACCGCAAACTGTGGCTTGAACGCCAGGCTCGCACAATCAGCCGCCTGAAAGCGGCTCGAGAGCGACGCGCTTGAGCCCTGCGTGGAGATCGCCGTACCGGTGACCGCGAGTGGCTCACAGTTTGTCGGGTTGACGATGAAGCCCTCGTGATCTACCGTCACGGTCACGCTCCGCATCTGCAGCGGGATGCCCTGCAGAATCTGCGGGAAGGGCTGGCTCTCGACACTTACCTGAGCGGTGTGAGGATCGACGCCGATGGCCGCCCTGACGATTACGGTCCCGACATTAAATGGTCCCGCTTCGGCGTGGGCAACGATCGAAAGGCCAAAGGGCGCCCCATTGTAGGGGCCGGTCAGATACACGGGGTCTTCTGGGCGGTCCGCTTGCGGCAGGAGCACAGGGTCCGGTCCAGCGCCTGCGCTGACTGCCACGTGTCCGATCTGGCTGGAGGCTGGGCACGTGCCCAGCTGCGCCTGCGGTTCCCCACACAGAGGGACGTTCGAGATCATTCCCAACAGGCCGGGCGGAGTCTTGACCGCGACGTCCCTGACGTCCTGGTCCTGATCGGAACGCGAGAACGTCGCCGAGAACACGCCGAAAGAACCCGCCTGGTTGCTGGTCGTGCCCGCCGTGAACGAAGGCTTGAACTGGTTGACGCAGCCTGAGTTGATTTCAAAGGAGCTCGCGACGCTCACCGGCACCTCCGCCGTGGAGCTCCACGGTGTCAACAGACCCGTCGCGGTATACGCACCGCAACCCTGCGGGGTCACGAGCGCTGCCCTGGGCCCACCAAAGAGCTTCAGCCTGAGCTCGCCGAAGGGCAACTGAGGAAAGGCGAGATGCTGTCCGGGTTTTTCTATTTCTTCGAACCTTGTGATCAACTGACCCGTATCCGGGTCAGCTTCGACTCCGCCGGCGAGCTTGACGCGCACTCCCGAACCTTCGACGACCAGATACAACCCAAGCAAACCCCCGAACGGATTGCTGTTTGGCTGGGCTACATACAACCAGCCTTCCAGGGGATGCGCCAGCAACGGACTTTCAACCATCACAGACCCCACCTTCGAGGCGTTCGGGCACTGTGCGGGTTCGGCCGAGTGCAGCCCGATCTGGGCTTCAGTACATGCTTCCAGGCCAGCGGCCGCCGACGGAGACACCGACACGCCGGGTGGGAGCGCCATCAGCACCTTCCTCACATCAGCCTCGGTCAAGCCCTGCGGGCTTTTGCCCGGTGGGAAGCTCACCCCGACTTCAAAACCGGCCGGCGAGTCAGCCACGGTCGTGTTGGGCTGGACGGTGAGCGACGGAGAGAAGTTCAGCCGATCGCAGCCGTCGACGCCGACAGAGTGGCCGAGAGCATCACGGCTCACAGCTTCTTCCGAAGGCCACAGTTCCGGGGCCAATCCCGATTCCTCCCATGAGTCAGCGTGGACTATCGACGTCAGCGGACCGGAGCAGGAGGTCGGAAGCGTCAGCAGCGGATTGGGCGCTACGCCCGCAGGGCATATTTCCCCCTTCGAGCCGCCCGTAAACTGATCCAGACATGGCCCACGCACTTCGTCGTGCCTCGGGTCGGCCGGTACGCCCCAGATCGTCACAGCGCTCCCGAAGACTGCTATGCCCTGACTGGTATCATTGCTTTCCACCTGCAAGCCATAATCGCCGCTTGTGAGTAGCGAAGGAATCAGCACAACCGGAACGCCCTGAAAGCTGAAGCCAAACTCCGCGGGGGCACTAACAGGGGGAACCAGGCTATAGACAGGTACATACACTGTCGACGATGGACTCAAAAAGATCCCTGCGACCCCTATAACACTTGCGTCTTCGCAGCTTGGTATGGCTGTGATGCTTTGTGCTAATTCTCTTACCTTTTCAAACTGCTCCTGGCTGCATGGTGGAACAGCAGTTGCGCTGCCAACCAGGCCCGGTGGCAAATCTACCCTGATATCCTTAATATCTCCGCTGGGCACCACTGCTCCAAATGAATTTTTAATCGTCTTCAAATGGAAGCTGGTAGTCAACTGGAAGGGATGCGACCCAGCCTGCATGTCAAGACTACCATCCACATTAGTCATCGCTACTTCAAAGTTCTGAAAGCCAAGTTCAGCCATTGCCGAGCCAGGGAAAAGCATCCACGAACCCAAGAGCAGCAGGAGAGGCAAGAATTTTCTGGGCATTTCTATAGCCTCCCTCTTACCGAGCGCTTGGCCTTCTTGGCTACGTGCTTCGCTTTGCGCTTACGTATCTTTGGCTTCCTCTTCTTATGCCCGGACTTCGGCTTGGACTTCGCAGCCGGTTTCGATGACCCGGATGGCAGGAGATCCCCCGAGCCAACGTACGAAGTGCTGGTAGGCGCCTCGAGGGATGGCGCCTGCGCGAGGGGTCGCTTGCAAGCTTCGTCTTCACATCCAGGCGACTGAGTCGGCAGAGCCGGGAAACCTCCATCTTCGCGCGCATCGTAAAGATCCAGTAGCTGGTCGGTATCCTGCGAGACGAGCTCAGCGTTGGTGAGGAAAAAGACGTCTTTCCCATCGACACTGGCGTCCATAAACGACGATTCGCTTCCGTCCGTGCCGCTTGAGATCAGGCCGACACAGCCATCTGTGGTCTGGCAGCTACCCCTTCCGTCTTCCTCCCACTCATACACATCCTGCGTACCGTTGGTGTCCTGCGGTACGAGAGCGTCGCTGCTATCAAAGAACACACGAGCACGTCCTTGCACATCGGACAGCGCACGAGATTGATAGATAGCCCGCACAATTTCATACTGCGTGCCCCCGGGGATATTCGAGGAGCCCGTTGGCTGCGCACCACTGGGATTACAGGACACACAACTGAGCATATTCCTACCCGCGTTGTAGTCGTAGACCTCCTCCTCACGCTGACCAGTTTCAGGATTCCTATTATCATAGCCTGTCAAATCTCCGTCTGACATGAACACCAGATTCAATCCATCCGGGGTCACCCTCGAGGTGCGATCAGCTGTTACGGAGGTCCAGTCATCAGCCCTTCCGCCATTTTCCGGAAGGTCCTTAGGCACTTCGCTGTTGTCATCCTCGGAGAGGGTGGCTATGAACTTGATCGTGTCGGTCGGCGTGCTCCTGTGCCAAACATAGAGGTTGCACGTCTGGGAGCCACCTTCGACTATCGACGTCGAACAGTCACCACGAGAGGCACCCGTTGCGAGGACGCCGTTGGCGACGAAATAGACGTAAGAGCCATCTTCGCTGGCACCCAATACGCGCTGCACTTCAGCGCCTGCGGGATCCGCAACGGTGAGATCGCTGAGCCGATGGCCCACGAGGTCGTATTCATACAAATCACTTAGATCTTTATTGGGTTCAGCAGTGGAGTTGCTGGTCAACCTGCGCTTATCGGTGAAAAAGACTCTCGACCCATCGCTGGCAGCAGTCTGAAACAGCCCCCCACCGCTTTCGAAACCTTCACGTGATGCGTCGACCTGAACAGTGATACCGTTCTCATGTGCGTAGAGATTGCGTTCTTCAATTTCGTGATTTTCATCGGTGAAGAAGACAACCGATCCGCTATCCGACATAGGATACGAAACGCCGCCAGGTTCACCGTTGTAGTCTTCCCCAAGAACCGGCGTCGATACCCCCTGTTCTTCGCCCGGAAGTATGCTGACAAGCTGAAGCTGACCATTGGACCACTCATATAGATTGGGATGACCGTCATCAACTGCATTTGTGGTAAGTGCTTCAAATGAGGAGAATACAATGTGGCTCAAGTCAGGCGTTGCACCCTGAAACGTCAATTCGAATTCCGAAGGCGATTCATTTGGCGTACTTGTCAGCACAGGCTGGAAGCTGTCTGTGTTGAGCGAATGTATATAAAGATTCTGATACCCTTCCGGTGCGCCCTCGGCCAGAGGCGGGTTCTTGATCGGCCGCCTAACGCCGTTTACCATAAGCCCACTCGATAGATCGGCCGAGAACGCCTTGTAGGGACCCCCTCTGCCCACGGTCCCATAGGACTCAGAGCGAATCGCCGGAATGATGCTCACCGTCGACCAGCCGTCCGCGCTTCGCGTCGCGAGGTACTGAGCTGCAAGCGGCGCGCCACCGGGTTCGGCAAACGCACCATTCGACGCGTAGATAATCGATTCACCGTCAGACGCGGCTTGGATCAAGCCACCCAAGGAGGTCCCCGGAAACCCATCAATGCCGGTGATGAGCGCGTTATTCTTTTCAGGTGGTGAGACTATCTCCCAAGCGCGCCCGTCAGGCAGCGGCAGAGCAACTGCAGACGTTTGGCCTACACAAAGCAGAACGACACCCGTCAGTATGCAAACACGAAACGCACGTGCCCATGCCGACCAGCGGCCACAGCTCGTGGCTGCCCCTGCAACACCATCTGTGACCATCCCCTTATCCCTTCACAACGCGACTCCCCTCTCTCGGCCTCGGCCTTACACCCTTGGAGTCACGATAGCGTCTTAGGCGACTCTAGCAGACGGCGGGCGTCAAGTTCGCGATGGGTCTCTGCCCGTCATCGAGCCTGTATTCCACTCGAACACAGGGCTTCCCGCAACTGGATTCTATCTAGGAGAGTTCCAGCGCGGCGCGGGCCTGCTCGAGCACGTGGCCGTCGGTGGTGTCCGGGTGGACTCCGACCGTGGCCCGCTCGCCGGTGTGCCAGTTGGCAAGGGCGAGGTCCAGCGCCTCCAGCGGCACCGACGCGGCCTCCGCCAGAGCGAGTGAGCGCCGCTCAAGGATCAGCGGGTCGCCGATGCCAAACAGCCGCTTGGCGGCGAGCGTAGTGGGGTCGCTCGTGGCCTCCAGGCGACCCGCACCCAGGTGCAGCGAGTCGGGCTCCAGCTCATACAGCCCCAGGCGCCCCAGCGTGAGGAGCAGGTCATAGCGCCCCATGCGCCCCAGGCCGGGTAGCGCGAGCCGCTCGAACAGACGCTCAAAGCGCCGCGACTCGCTCCAGTTGTGGTCGCCGGAGAAGGCCCGCACCTGCGAGCCAGCTCGCTGCGTCCACTGCAGGTAGGCCTCCAGCGTGCGATTTCCACGAGCGTAGTCGTGCGATGTGCGCGGACCGAGCGGGATCGTGTCGAGGTCCGGCAGCTCGCCGTCCTGCACCTCCGCAGCGAGCGCCCGGCGGATGCCGTTGAAGGGGTCCTCACCCTGCAGCGGCGAGAGGTAGGCGATCAAGAAGCACATCCACGTGGCGCGCTCCCAGCTCTCCTGCTGGCGCACCTCGCCGTAGAGGTCCGGCGGCGCCGAGCTGAGCAGGTTCAGGCGTCCAGCGGCGAACGCGAGCTCCTCGGCCAGGCGCTGGGCGTCGGCGGAGTTGTGCAAGCCCGGCACCAGCTCGCAGCTGTAGCCATCGTCCTGGCCGCGCAGGGAGCCGTCGGTGTAGACGCGCACGCCCTTGCCCGACCCCGCCCGCTTGTGCGTGCGCGTCGCGCCGGAGCCCGATCCCGGTGAGGCGCGGCGCGAGCCGGCGCCAGCCGAGCGCTTGGCCGGCTCGAGGCCCGGGACCGTCTCGCGACAGATCGGGCAGCGCTCGATGAAGCGGCTGTGTCGGCAGAAGCGGGGCATCCAGCTCAGGCTAGACCGGAACGCCCTCTGCGCGCGCCGGGAGCGGCAGCTTCAATCCCCGCGCCCGTGCCCGCTCGGCACCCGCACGACGCTCCTTGCCGAGCGTGTAGAGATAGTCGTCGTAGTCGACCTGGATTGTGTGCCGCTTGGAGGCGATGTAGCGCTTGCGCATCGCCGCCTGGTCAGCGCGAATGTCCTCGCGCAGCTCCGATGGATCAGGCAACGCGTACTCGCCGAGCAAGTAGTCCCCCACCCAGGTGCTCTGTGCCTCGGCCAGTGGCATGATCGCCCCCAGCGGCTGCAGCAGGCCGATGAAGAAGACGTTGTCGACCTCGGGATGAAAGACGCGCCGGAACAGCTCGATGTGGTTCTCCGGCGCGGAGATGAAGTCCTCGTCGAAGAAGGGGAAGGAGATCTTGTAGCCCGTGCAGTAGACGACCACGTCGGCGTGCACGGAGCTGCCGTCGGTGAACTTGACCTCTTCGCCGTCGAGCGAGGCGATGTTGGGCTTCGGCGCGATCGTGCCGTGCGCGATGCGGTCGAGGATCCGCCCTGAGACCGTCGGGTGGGCCTCGCCGAACTTGTGGTTGGGCTTGGGCAACCCGAAGCGCGTGGGGTCGCCGGCGGCGGCCTTGATCGTCTGGTGGATCATGCGCTGACGGATCTTGAAGGGGATGCGCGGATTGTTCGGCAGCGTGTCCACGGGCCGCCCGAAGACGTACTTGGGGATGATCCACGCGCCCTGGCGCGCGGCAAGGTAGGTGTTGCGCGCGACGTAGGAGGACTCCACGGCGATGTCCATCGCCGAGTTGCCCATGCCGAGCACGACGACGTCCTTCTCGGCGAACAGGGAGTTATCCACGTAGGCGTGCGCGTGCAGCTGCTTGCCGGCAAACGAGTCCGAGCCGGGGAACGCCGGTTCGGGCCAGCGCTGGCTCCAGTGGTGGCCGTTGGCTACGAGCAGCGCGTCGTAGGTGCGGGTCTCCCCCGTGTCGAGCGTGAGCTCCCAGACGCCGTCCTCGCGGCGGTGGGCGTGCTCGACGCCGGTCTCGAAGGCGATCGAGTCGCGTAGGTCGAAGTGGTCGACGTAGTCTTCAAAGTAGCGCGCGATGTGCGTGTGGTGAGGGAAGTCGGGGATCGAAGAGGGCATCGGGTAGTCCGCGTACTGCATGCGTTCGCGCGAGACGTTGATGAACAAGTCGCGATAGGCCGCCGACATGCCGTTCTTGTTGCCGAACACCCAGTTTCCCCCAACGCGATCGGACTTCTCAAAGCAGTCGAAGGGGATGCCGCGGTCCTTCAGGGCCTTCGCCGCGGCGATGCCGGAGGAGCCGGCGCCGATGATGCAGGCCTTGGGGAACTCGGCGTGATCGCGGCCGTTAGAGGCGTTCCCGGTGGCGGTCGATTCGCTCATCGCACTCCAGGGTAGCGGCTGCTAAGAAGCGCCGCTAAGACGCGCCGATTCCCGGCCCCACGTGCTGCGGCGGACCCTCGGGCCCGTTGTCGGCGTCGGAGTGGCCGGCGATGCCCTGGTCTTCTCCCACCGCCGCGTCGCTCGCCGCGCCGGGGCGATCCTGACACCGCTGTGCGAGATACCGGTCGACCATGCGCGCACACTGTCGCCCCTCGTTGATGGCCCACACGATCAGCGACTGCCCGCGCCGGGCGTCGCCGGCGGCGAAGACACCGTCGACCGAGGTGGTGTAGGGCGAGACGGCCTTGACGTTGCCACGCGGGTCCTTTTCTACGCCGAGCTGATCGAGCAGCCCCTGCTCGGGGTGCAGGAAGCCCATCGCGAGCAGCACCAGATCGGCGGGCAGCTCGCGCTCGGTCCCCGCCACTGCCCCGAAGGGCGGCTCGGCGGCGGCCTGGGCGATGTGCAGGGTGCTCACACGCCCCTCGCCGTCACTGCCGAAGGAGGTGGTGGTGAGCGAGTAGTCCTGCTCGCCGAGCCCAGCCTTCTCGGCCTCCTCCATGGCATAGGAGAGGCGGTACTTCTGCGGCCACAGCGGCCAGGGCGTGCGGTCGTCGGGCCGGTGCTGGGGCGGCTCGGGGAGCAGCTCGAGCTGCACGATCGAGCGGGCGCCCTCGCGCAGCGCGTTGCCGACGCAGTCCGCGCCGGTGTCCCCGCCACCAATCACCACGACGTTCTTGTCCTTGGCGGTGATCTCGCTCGATCCGCGGGACACCCCGTCCGCTCCGTCGACCGCCTGGCCCGATCCTCCGGCGTTTGGGGTGATGTTTGCCGGGGAGGGGATTTCCGGCGCGGGCGCCGTCGGCTCAGGTCCGAATTCCCGCGCGGCCCAGCGGTTGCGCTGGTAGAGGTAGTCCATCGCGAAGTGCACGCCGTCAAGCTCGCGGCCGGGGACGGGCAGGTCGCGCGGCACGCGCGAGCCGGTGGCAAGCACGACGGCGTCGTAGCGCTCGCGCAGTTCCTGCACGCTCACGTCGGAGCCGACCTCGACGCCGCAGCGCAGCTCGACGCCCTCGGCGAGGAGCTGCTCGACGCGGCGCTGCACGACGGTCTTCTCGATCTTGAAGTCGGGCACGCCGAAGCGCACGAGCCCACCGGCGGCCTCGTCGCGCTCGTACAGCGTCACGCGGTGTCCTGCGCGGCGCAGCTGCTGGGCGGCGGCCATGCCCGCGGGCCCGGAGCCGACGACGGCGACGGCGTGGCCGGTCTCGGTGCGTGGGGGCTCGGGCACGACCCAGCCCTCGGCGAAGGCGCGGTCGATGATCGAGTGCTCGATCTGCTTGATCGTCACCGCCTCGCCCTCGCGGATCTCGAGCACGCAGGCGGCTTCGCACGGCGCTGGGCAGAGGCGGCCGGTGAAGTCGGGGAAGTTGTTGGTGGCGTGCAGCTGGGCGATCGCCTCCTGCCAGCGATCGCGGTAGACGAGGTCGTTCCAATCGGGGATCAGATTGCCCAGCGGACAGCCGTTGTGACAGAAGGGCACGCCGCAGTCCATGCAGCGCCCGCCCTGGTCGCGCAGTTCCTCGAGCGGTGCGGGCGTGACGAACTCGCGATAGTCGTGCGCGCGCTCTGAGGGGTCACGGTAGCGCGAGCCGTGGCGCTCAATCCGCAGGAAGCCGCCGAGCTTGCCCATCAGTGCCCCTGCGCGATCTGGCCCGTCCAGCCGCCGGCAAAGGCGCGAATCGACGGATCGAACGTTGGTTGACTCCTCATGCGGGCACTCCCTCGGCCTGCTCCTCTTCCTCTTCGGCGAGCTCGCGCAGGACGCGCTTGTAGTCGTGGGGCATCACCTTCACAAACGCTCCGGCCCCCAGCAGACGATCCCACTCACCGAGCACGCGCCGGGCGACGGGCGAGTCGGTGCGGGCCTCGTGCTCGACGATCAGCCCGCGCAGCTCGGCGGCGTCGGCGGTGGAGAGCTCTTCGAAGCCGACCATGCCCATGTTGCAGCGTCCCGCCTGCGAGCTGTCCTGGCGCCCGGTGAAGGAGCCGTCCTCGTCGAGCACATAGGCCACGCCGCCGCTCATGCCGGCGGCGAAGTTGCGCCCGGTCGGCCCGAGGACGACGACGCGTCCGCCGGTCATGTACTCGCAGCCGTGGTCGCCGACGCCCTCGACGACGGTCCAGGCGCCGGAGTTGCGCACGGCAAAGCGCTCGCCGGCCAGCCCGCGGAAGAAGGCGCGGCCGGCTGTGGCGCCGTAGAGCAGGGTGTTACCCACGATCACGTTCTGCTCGGCCGGCCAGTCGGGGGCCATGCCGGGGCGGGGTCGCACGGCGAGCACGCCGCCCGAGAGCCCCTTGCCGGTGTAGTCGTTGGCGTCGCCGTGCAGTGTGAAGGTGACGCCGGGCGCCAGCCAGCCGCCGAAGCTCTGCCCGGCGGAGCCTTCGAAGTCGACGACAATCGAGTCCTCGGGGAGGCCCTTGGCGCCGTGCGCACTGGCAATGTGGCTGGAGAGGATGCCCCCGACGCAGCGGTTGACGTTACGGATCGGCAACTGAATGCGAACCTGCCGGCCGGCGATCCTCCGAGCGCGCCCGTCGACATCGGCGGAAGCGCCGGCGCCCTCCTCGCCGGCGCCAGTGCCATCGGCGCCCACGGCATCGGTGCCCGTGCCACCGGCGCCCACGCCAAGCAGCGAGCCCGCCCGCTCCACGAGCTGCCAGTCGAGCGCGTCCTCGAGCACTGCCGGCGGCGGTTCAACGCGCCGGCGCGGCGCGCCGTCCTCCAGTCCGATGTGGCGCAGGATGTGGGAGAGGTCGACGCCGCGCACCTTCCAGTGCTCGATCGCGTCCTGCGCTTCGAGCAGGTCCACGTGGCCGATCGCCTCGTCCAGCGAGCGCAGGCCGAGCGAGGCGAGGATTTCGCGGACCTCCTCGGCGACGAAGAAGAAAAAGTTGACGACGTGCTCGGGGGTGCCCTTGAAGCGCTTGCGCAGCTCGGGGTCCTGGGTGGCGATACCGACGGGGCAGGTGTTCAGGTGGCAGGCGCGCATCATGATGCAGCCGGTGGCGATGAGCGGTCCTGTGGAGAAGCCCATCTCGTCCGCGCCGAGCAGCGCGGCGATGACGACGTCGCGGCCGGTCTTCAGCTGGCCGTCGGTCTGCACGACGATGCGCGAGCGCAGCTCGTTGAGCAGCAGCGTCTGCTGGGTCTCGGCGAGGCCGATCTCCCAGGGGACGCCGGCGGACTGGATCGAGGAGAGCGGCGAGGCGCCGGTGCCGCCGTCGTGGCCGGCGATCAGCACGCGATCGGCATTGGCCTTGGAGACGCCTGCGGCGACAGTGCCGACGCCGACCTCGGAGACGAGCTTGACGGAGACCTGGGCGCTCGGATTGGAGCAGCGCAGGTCGTAGATCAGCTGCTTGAGGTCCTCGATCGAGTAGATGTCGTGGTGGGGCGGCGGTGAGATCAGACCGACACCGGGGGTGGTGTGGCGAATCGAGCCGATGTAGCGGTCGACCTTGTGGCCCGGGAGCTGGCCGCCCTCGCCGGGCTTGGCGCCCTGGGCCATCTTGATCTGTAGCTCGTCGGCGTTGACGAGGTAGTGGATCGTGACGCCGAAGCGCCCGGAGGCGACCTGCTTGATCGCTGAGCGGCGGCGGTCGCCGTTGGGGTCGGGCGTAAAGCGCGTGGGGTCCTCGCCGCCCTCGCCCGTGTTCGAGCGCCCACCGAGGCGATTCATCGCGATCGCGAGCGTCTCATGCGCCTCGCGCGAGATCGAGCCGAGGCTCATCGCGCCGGTGCAGAAGCGGCGCACGATCGCGGACGCCGGCTCGACGTCCTCCAGCGGAATCGGCTGACACTCAGATGTGCCGATCTTCAAGAGGCCACGAAGCGTGGCCTGGCGCGCGGCGTCCTCGTTGACGAGGCGCGCGTACTCGCGATACTTGGCGTAGGCGGGGCTCTCGCGCACGGTCTCGTGTGCGTTGGCGTCGCCCTTCAGCGCGGCCGCGACGTCGCCGTTGGCGGCGCGCACGGCGTGCTGCACGAGGGCGATCGTCTCGGGGTTCCACATATGGTGCTCGCCGTCGCGCCGCCAGGCGTAGACGCCGCCCACGGGCAACAGCTCCTCCCCTACACCTTCGCCGCCGCCGACGGGTGCTGGATAGGCGCGCGCGTGGCGCTCGAGTGCCTCACGGGCGAGCACCTGAAGGCCCACGCCGCCGATGCGCGAGGCGGTGCCGGTGAAGTGGCGGTCGATCACCTCGCGGTCGAGGCCGACGGCCTCGAAGATCTGCGCGCCGCGGTAGGACTGGATCGTGGAGATGCCCATCTTGGAGATCGTCTTCAGGAGGCCCTTGTCGATCGCCTTGACGAGGTTCTGGGCAGCCTCCTCGACGCCGAGCGACGCCTCGCCGTCGGCGGCTCCCGCGCCATTGCTCGGCCCCGCACCGTTGGCGCCCGCCGCGCCGCCTGCCGCGCCGCCAGCCGCCATCCCGCCGGCGACCCCCGGGCGCACGATGAGGCCCTTAAAGACAAGCTCGTCGAGCGTCTCCAGCAGAAGATAGGGGTTCACAGCGCTAACGCCGAAGCCGATGAGCGTCGCGAAATGGTGCACCTCGCGGGGCTCGCCGGACTCGAGGATGATGCCGGCGCGCAGGCGGATGCCCTCGCGCACGAGGTGGTGGTGCACCGAGGAGACGGCCAGTAGCGAGGGGATCGGCGCCTGGTGGCGATTCAGGCGTCGATCGGAGAGCACGATGATGTTGACCCCGGCGGCGACGGCCTCGTGGGCCTGTGTGCAGATGCGTTCGAGTGCCCGCTCCATGCCCGCGGGTCCCTCGGCGATGGGCCAGACGATGTCGATCGTGCGTGCGGCGAACAGGTCGTGGGAGACGTGGCGCAGGGTCTCGAGCTCGCGGTTGAGCAGGATCGGCTGGTTGAGGATCAGCTTGTGCGCGTGGTCGGGGGTCTCGTCGAACAGGTTGCGCTCGGTGCCGAGGCTGGTGGCGAGGCTCATCACGATTTCCTCGCGGATGGGGTCGATCGGCGGGTTGGTGACCTGTGCGAAGAGCTGCTTGAAGTAGGAGAACAGCGGCGGCGCCTGGTCGGAGAAGACCGCGAGGGACTGGTCGTTGCCCATCGAACCGACGGGCTCCTGCGCCGTCGCGCGCCATCGGGGTCAACAGGACGCGGAGGTCCTCCTGGGAGTAGCCGAAGGCGCGCTGGCGCAAGTGCAGCGGCTGGTCTGAGATCGTGACCTGCTCGGAGGGCGGCAGGTCGTCGAAGTGGACGGAGTTGCGCACGAACCACTCGCCGTAGGGACGCTGCGTGGAGACCTCGCGCTTGACCTCGCCGTCCTCGACGATGCGCCCCTGTGCGAGGTCGACGAGGAACAGCTTGCCGGGCTGCAGGCGGCCGAGGCGGGCGACGCGCTCGGCGGGGATGTCGAGGAGCCCGGCCTCCGAGCCCAGCACGACGTGCCCGTCGGTGGTCTCAACCCAGCGCCCGGGGCGCAGTCCGTTGCGGTCGAGCGTCGCGCCGACGACGCGCCCGTCGGTGAAGGCGACCGCGGCGGGGCCGTCCCAGGGCTCCATCAGGCAGGCGTGGAAGGCGTAGAAGCCCTTCAGGTCGTCGGGCAGGTCGGTGCGATTGCGGAAGGCCTCGGGGATCATCATCATCACGGCGTGGGGCAGCTCGCGGCCGGCGAGCAGCAGCAGCTCGAGCACGTTGTCGAAGGTCGCCGAGTCGGAGTTGCCGGGGCTGACGACGGGCAGGATCTTGGCGAGGTCCTCGCCGAACAGCTCGCTGGAGAGCTCGGACTCGCGCGCGCGCATCCAGTTGACGTTGCCCATCACGGTGTTGATCTCGCCGTTGTGGCAGGTCACGCGGTAGGGGTGGGCCAGCTCCCAGGAGGGGAACGTGTTGGTGGAGAAGCGCGAGTGCACCAGCGCCATAGCGCTCTTGCAGCGCTCGTCCTGCAGGTCGGGGTAGAAGCGGGCGAGCTGGTAGCTGATCAGCATGCCCTTGTAGTTGAGCGTGCGCGAGGAGCTCGAGGTCACATACAGGCCCGGCTCGGCGGTGAGCTCGCAGATGCGGCGGATCACATACAGCTTGCGCTCGAAGGCATCCTGGTCAAATGCGCCGGCACCGCCAGCGGGCGCAGCACCACCGGCCTCCGCCCCAGCGGTCTCCGAAGCGCCGGCGACGGCGGCGCCCGCCCCGAGCGTCCCCACGCCGACGAACAGCTGGCGGATCACGGGCCGGCAGGCCCCGGCGGTGCGACCGCAGTGTTCGGGGCGACGGGCACCTCACGCCAGCCGAGCACCCGCTGACCCTCGGCCACGACGGTCGCCTCCAGCGCCTGTTCCAGCGCGCTCGCGCGCAGCGAGGTCGGTGGGCAGGAAGCACATCAGCACCCCGTAGCGCCCGGCGGGGGGAAGCTCGAAGGGCGACCACCGCGCGCAGCAGCTCGTCGGGCATCTGCATGAGGATCCCGGCACCGTCGCCGGTCGTCGGGATCGGCCCCGGAGGCGCCGCGATGCTCGAGGTTCTTGAGCGCGCGGATCGCCATCGTGACGACCTCGTGGGTGGGAGCGTTGTCCAGGCGCGCGACCATGCCCACGCCGCACGCGTCGTGCTCGAAGCGGGGGTCGTAGAGTCCGACGGCCTTGGAGGGCTGCATGGTGTGCGAAGTCATGGAAGTGCTCCCGGGGAGTGGCGCCTGCAGTACGGGTGGGGGATGCCCGTAGGGCCACTGTGGGCGCCTGAGGCGGAGCCTGAAAGCGTAGCATCGACGAGGGGGACGGAATCCGCCCGGCGACAGAAGATCGCGGGGCGAACCCACGGGCGGCTCCACGCGACAGGCACGCGGAATCGCGGGCGACGCGCGGCGGAATCGGCTGCGCGCCGGATCGGCGAGCAGCGGTTGCGCTCCCGGCTATCCGTCCAGCCAGACGGCCGCTTATGATGCATCGTTGCAGGTGACTCAAGACCCGCCCTAGAGCGGGAGCCGTACCGACTCAGAGGTCTTGATGTGTGAAAAGCGTCCTCGCGGGGGACCATCATCGATGATGAGAACCGTGCCGCAGATCAGAGCGCCACGCCCGATCCGCGGGAGAGCTGGTGACGCCCGGCGCCAACGACCGCGGCGAGCGCCGGCGCGGACATCGAGCTGGCGCTGCCGGCGCGCGCGGAGAACGTGGCGATCGTGCGCCACGCGATGGGCGCGCTGGGCGAGGCGATCGAGATGGACGCGCAGACGCTGTCGGACATCCGCCTGGCGGTGACGGAGGCGTGCACGAACGTGGTGGTGCACGCCTACCCCGACGGCCGCGAAGGGCCGCTGGAGGTGCTGGCGACGCTGCGGCAGCGAACGGCTGACGGTGGTGGTGCGCGACGAGGGCGGGGCATCGCGGCACGCACCGACAGCCCGGGCTGGGGCTGGGCCTGCCGCTGATCGCCTCGCTGGCCGAATCGGTGCAGCTGGGGCACGACGCGAGGACAGGCGGACAGAGGTGCGCATGACATTCTCGCTGAGCGAACGATCGTGCCGAGCTGAGATGGACGACACGCGTGCAGCGGGACGCGGGCATGACGAGGCTCAGACATCGCTGCGACTGGCAAACGGCCCACTGGCGGCGCCCGTGCTGTGCCGGGTGGTCTCGATGGTGCTGGCGCGCGCGGAGGCCCGACTGAATCGCCTCGACGACGCGATGCTGGTGTGCGACAGATCTCGGCGCACGCGCCCGCCCATTCGGCCGACGGACACCTGACGTTCGACCTGAGCACCGACCGGACGCCGGCTGGAGATGCGCGTGGGCGAGCTCTCCGAGCACGGCGCCGCGGGGATGGTCAGGCGGCGGCGATGCCGGGAGTGGGAAACGTGCTGGAGCGACTGACCGACGAGCTGCGCGTGGAGACGGCGCGGCGAGGGCGGCGCCGAGGAGCTGGTGCTGGCGATCAGCTTTTAGAGCGGCTCAGAGGAGCGGTCCTGGCGGTCAGCTTGAGCGCTCGGGAACCGGTCCCAGCGATCAGCTTTTAGCAGTCTTCGCCCGGCCTTGGCGGCGGAGGCCTTCTTGGCCGGCGGCTTCTTCCCGGCGGGCTTCTCTGCGGGCGGCTTCTTCTTGGCAGCGCCTTCTTCGCCGCAGCGGGCCTTGGCGGCGCCGTTCTTCTCGGCGGCCAGCGCGCACCCTGGCGCTGGCGCACCTCCTCCAGGCTGGCCTCTAGGGCGCCCATCAGGTCGGGCGTGGCGGTGGGCTCGCGGCGGGCGTGGGGCTCGACGACGATCTCCTCGCCGGCGGCCTTGCGGTCGATCAGGTCCAGCAGGGCCTCGCGGTAGGTGTCGTGGTACTTGGTGATGTCGAAGGACTCGGCGATCGACTCGACCAGGCGCCGGGCGACGCTGAGAGCTCGCTGCTCGGCGAGGG
Organism: uncultured Solirubrobacterales bacterium; assembly: GCA_963723045.1. Lineage (GTDB taxonomy): Bacteria > Actinomycetota > Thermoleophilia > Solirubrobacterales > Solirubrobacteraceae > Palsa-744. The sequence continues at coordinate 838,425 of CAVROU010000002.1, forward strand.
GGACGTTTTCGGCTTCTTCGAGCTCGCGCAGCGCCTGCGGCGGACTGGATTTCGTCGCCGAAGTTCATGGTGGTCATCAGCAGCGATTCCCCGCGCGGGCGGATCGCGACGAGGCGCTCGCGCGAGCGCAGCACGATGCGCGCGATGGCGACCTTGCCGGTGTCGCGCATCGACTCCAGCAGCAGGCGGTAGGAGTGGGCGCCGCCTTTGTTGGGGACGACGATAGTAGGGCTGGTCGAAGTAGATGGGGTCGATCTCCTCGAACTCGACGAAGTCCTCGATGTCGATCGTGCGCGTGAAGGCGGGCTCCAGCGCGGCGAACTCCTCGGGCTCGATCACGACGTAGCGTTCGGGGGCGATTTCATAGCCCTTGACGATCTCCGCGTAGGGGACCTCCTCTTCGTCGACGGGGCAGACGCGCTTATGTAGATGCGCGCGTGGTCGGTGGCGTGGAGCTGATGAAAGTTGACGTTGCGGTGCACGACAGCGCTGTAGAGCCTGACGGGCACGCTGACGAGCCCGAAGGTGAGCGTGCCCATCCACATGGAGCGTGGCATAGGGACAGTGTTACCGCAATTCGGCGGTTGTCAACCCGTGAAGTGGCGCTTGCGTGCCACCGTCAGGCGTCCGGCGGCTCCGAGCCCAGCGCGCAGCCGCGCAAGCGCCTGGCGGATCAGACGGGAGACCTGCATCTGGGAGACGCCGATGCGCTCGCCGATCTCGGCCTGCATGAGGTCCTCGCCGAAGCGCAGCTCCAGGACGAGGCGCTCGCGCTCGGAGATGCGGGCGAGCAGCGGCTCCAGCGTGGCGCGCTGCTCGGCGCGCAGAAAGCCGGAGTCCTCGTCGGCGAGACCGTCGGCGAGCGGTCTCGCCGGGGTCCTCGCCCTGCGACGGAGCGGGGCGCGTCGAGCGAGCCGGCGCGGTAGGCGGCGGCGGCTTCGAGCGCTTCGAGCACCTGCTCCGGGGGGCGCTCGACGGCCTCGCGCGATGCTCGCCCACCGAGGGCGCGCGGCGCTGGCCGGCGGAGAGCTGGGTGACGGCGCGGTCGACGCGCAGGGCGAGCTCCTGCAGGTCGCGGGGAACGCGGACGGACCAGGTGCGGTCGCGGAAGTGGCGCTTGAGCTCGCCGAGGATGGTGGGGACGGCGTAGCTTGAGAAGGCGACCTCGCGGCCGCGGTCGAAGCGGTCGACGGCCTTCAGCAGCCCCAGCGAGGCGACCTGGACGAGGTCTTCGAGGGGCTCCTCGGCGCGCTGGTAGCGGCGCGCGAGCTGGCGGGCGAGCGGCAGGTAGCGCTCGACGAGCTGCTCGCGCGCGGCGGGGTCGCCGGTGAGGCGCAGGCGCTCGAAGAGCTCGCCGTCGGAGGGCTCGCTCACTCCGGCCCCGACCCCGCTGCCGGTGCCGGTGCGTCGCGGAGTGTCTCGGCGTCGCTCCATGAACACAGTGTGGCGCGCCCGGGGCAGGTGAGGCACAGCCCGCGGTGGGGAACGGCGGCGACGGCAAAGCCAGCCCGACGCACATGCTCGGCGCGGGCGAGCAGTTCGGCCTGCAGCGCGGGGGCGTCGGCGGCGAGGAAGGTGGCCGAGACCCAGTCGTGTGGACGGGCGAGGAACCAGTGGATGACCTCCACGCGCGGGGCACCGCCGCGCAGGACGGCGAGCGCGTAGAGCAGACGCTGGGCGCCGTAGTCGGAGCGCACACGAGCCTCGAGATCCTCATCGGGAGCGAGCCGATCGCTCTTGTAGTCCACGACAAGACTCCCGGAGGGTTCGGTGAGGAGCAGGTCGAAGACGCCCGTGACGAGCGGCTGGGCGGAGTCCAGCGAGAACGCAAAGGGGTGCTCGCGACGCACGGTGCCGGCCTGAAGGCGCCGTGCAAGCGTGGTGGAGCAGGCCCCGCGCAGCAGCTCGCTCAGCTCCTCGCGCTCGTGCCGTGAGAGGGCGAGCCCAAGCTCCCGCGCGGCCAGGCCGATGTCGCGCGGCGAGGGAGGTGAGGCGAAGTCGAACGCCTGCAGGAGGCGATGCACGAGAACGCCGCGCGCGCGCGCGGGCAGCCCCCCACCCCCACCTTCGGCCGCGCGCTCGGGGAGCCGCAGGACGCGTTCGAGGTAGTAGCGGTAGCCACAGCGCTCGAGCTCACTGAGCGCCGTGTAGCTCAACGGGATGGGAGCGGACATTTTTTATTAAGAGAGGGGAGCCGCGAAGTGGGGGACGCCCTCGCGGGACGCTGACGCGAGGACGGCGCGGGCGAGTGGACGGCGGGGGACGACACGTGGAGAACCGACGTCGCGGGAGCATCGGAGCCGGGACCCGGCGTCGGGGGAGCATCGAACCCTGGACCCGACGTTGCGGAGGCATCGGAGGCGGGACCCGCGACGCCTGGATCCCGCGACCGACCCTCATCGAGCCCCAAAGCGGCGGATGCGGGTGTGTGAAAGACACAGCGCACCGAGACACCGGCGGCACCGCGCACGGGCAGCACCTGAACCGGTGTCTCCGGGGCAGCGACGTGCGCGGGCAGATCCTCGACCAGGGCGGGAGCCAGCCAGGCGATCGGGGCGGGAGCCAGGCGCGAGCCGCCGCGCACGGCGGGCCAGCGCTCGAAGTCGACGGCGCCGCTCAGCAGGAGCAGCTCGCGGGCGCGGGTCATGGCGACGTAGAGGATGCGCTCCTCCTCCTCGGCCTCCCGCTGACGGCGGGCGTCGAGAAGGTCGGAGTAGTGCAGCGTGGGCACCGCCTCGGAGCCGTCGAGGCGCTGCAGGCGCAGGCCGACGCGCGGCCCGTCGAGGAGCAAGGACGGGGCTGTGGTCGGAGGGACACGGCCGAGGTCGGCGAGGCAGACGACGGGGAACTCGAGGCCCTTGGCGGCGTGGATGCTGAGCAGGCGCACGGCGTCGGGCTCGAGCTCGCCCGCGGGGGCCTCGGGCTCGGCTCCCTCCATCTCGTCCTGCTGGTGTGCGACGTGGTCGAGGAAGCCGCGCAGGTCGCGTCCCTCCTGGGCTTCGTAGGAGACGGCGAGGCGCACGAGCTTGTGGATGTTGGCCAGCCGGCGCTCGCCCCAGGGGAGCGAGAGCACGTGGGTCTCGTAGTCGCCGCCAAGAGGGTGGCGCAGCCGGCCGGAGGCCGGCTGGTCGAAACGGGGATTCGCGCCGGAGGTGCGTGTCTGGCTTCGGTCGGGCCCCTCGACCTTCCCAGTCACAAGCGCACGGCGCAGCAGCTCGCCGAGAGTGTGGTCGCCCGCGTCGGCGCGCTCGGCGCAGATACGCGTTGCGAATGCCTCGAGACGTTCGTGATCGGCCGGGGGCAGACGGTCGGTGAGGTCGCGCAGGGGCCCATCGACCGAAGGCGGTCCTCCGGCAAAACCCGCCGAACGCTCGTCGGTGGGAGCGGCCAACCGGATTGTCTCCCACACCCCACGCCCGTCCGCCTGAGCGGCGCGAGCAAGCAGCGCCAGAGCATCGCTCGAAATGCCGACCAGCGGTGAGGCAAGCACCGAGTACAGCGCGACCTCATCGAGTGGATTGGCCAGCACGCGCAGCCAGGCGAGCAGGTCGCCCACCTGCTGGTGGCCCCAGAAGGAGCCGACGGCCGCGAGCGTGCGCAAACCCTGCGCCTCCAGCGCGCGCTGGTAGAGCGGGAGGTCGCCGACCGAGCGCAGCAGCACCGCCACCTCCCCGGGCAGCGCACGGCCCGCGCGGACCAGCTCGGCGATGCGCGAAGCCAACAGACGGGCTTCGGCCTGACGCCAGCGCGGAGCGGGCGGCAGCTCGGCCGCGACACCGGCTCCGCCGAGGAGCTGGCGCCAGCCGAGCGAGTGATCGGCGGGAGTCGCCGTTAAAGGCACGACGCGTCGCTCAGAAGCAGCTCAATCGAGGGCTCGTGGTCCTCCCCTGCTTCGCGCCCCGCGCGCAGTGGCGAGTAGGCGTCGCCGAAGCGCGTGGCGAACACGGCGTTGATCGCCGCGAGCAGCGGCGGACGGCTGCGGAAGTTCCGGGTGAGCGCGAGGCTCGAATCGTGCTCGGCCAACTCGGCGCGGCGCGCACGGAAGAGGCCGACGTCGGCGTGACGAAAGCCGTAGATCGACTGCAGCTCGTCGCCGACGGTGAACAGATTGTCCCGCTCCAATGCCCGCAGGACCGCGAGCTGACGGGGGTTGGTGTCCTGGAACTCATCCACCATCAGCAGCTCCAGGCGCTCGGACCAGTGCCGGCGCACGTCCTCGTGGCGCTCCAGGAGCTCCCGCGCGAGCAGCTCCAGGTCGTCGAAGTCGAGCCGTGAGCGCTCGCGCTTGAGCGCGCTGTAGCGTGCGGCGAAGTCCCGCAGCAGCGAGTCGATCAGCGCGCAGGCGCGGGCACCTTCGGCGTCGGCGAGAGCGCCATCGCCGGCATCGGCAGCAACCTTGCCCTCAGCACCGACCCGGCCCTCGGCCTCGCCTCCAGCATCAACCCCGGCCTCGCCCGAAGCCGCGCCAGGCCTCCCGTCCGCGAAGGACGGCAGCAGGGGCGCGGAGAGACCCCGGCTACGCAGCTGTGCGTAGACCCCCAGGATCATCCCGCGCAGGCGATCGGCGCCATAGGCGGCCACCAGGTCGACGGCCGGCGATCCGTCTCGCGTGAGGAAGGAGCCCAGCGCGGCGCTGAATGCCTGCCCACGCAGACGCCCGGAGTGAGGCTCGTCGAGCACTGTGAAATCGGGGTCCAGCGCAGCCGCAAGCGGGTGGGTGCGCAGCAGGCGCGCGCAGAAGCCGTGGAAGGTGCCGATGAAGGCCGCCTCGGTATCGCGCGCGGCCTCGCGCGCGTCCAGCCCGATGAAGCGCGCGCGGATGCGCTCCTTCAGCTCGCCCGCGGCGCGCTCGGTGAAGGTGATCGCGAGGATGCGCCCCGGGGCGAGACCATCGTCGAGGACGGCCCGCACGAAGCGCTCGACGAGCACCGATGTTTTGCCCGAGCCGGCGCCGGCGGCCAGCAGCAGCGAACCCTGACGGCGAGCGATGGCCTGCTCCTGCTCGTCGGTCAATCCCGGCGTCGGGGAAGGCTGCGGTTGTGGCTGGGGCGCCGACTGGGCCACAGCGGGCGCCTCGGCAGCGGAAAACAGCGCGAGCTGAGCGGCGGCCATCAGGTGCACCTGCAGATGCTCGGGTACATGCAGCCGCCGTCACCGAAACCGCAGGTGTCCGGCCGCGGTTCCAGCGCACCGGCATCGGCCTGGCTGGCAGCCTCGCGCGCGATGTCGAGCAGCTCCTCCACGATCGCCTGAACCTCCTCGGGGGGGCGAGCGTCCCCGCGAACGCACTCGAGTTCGAACCCGCCTCCCCCGGCCTCGGCCCCATCGCCCTCCGCCTGCCTCGCGCCTCCCCCGGCCTCGGCCCCACCGCCCTCCGCCCGCCTCGCGCCTCCCGCGGCCTGCACTCCGCCACCTACGGCGAGCAGGCCGCGGGCGCGCAGGTCCCGTCCGGAAAGCGGCTGGTAGAACCCCCCCACGACCTGGAGCCCCAGGAGCTGTTCGACGGCGCGCATGTAGAGCGCGACCTGGATGCTGCGCTCCCCCGCCCACCTGTCGGCTGCCGGCGCGAAGGCGCCCTTGTAGTCGTAGACGACAGCCTGGCCCCCGTCGGCGCCCATGCGGACATCGACGCGATCGATGCGCCCACGCAGGCGCATGCCGTCGCCGAGGTCGAGCGGCGGCAGCGAGGGTGTGTCCTCGGGGAACCCGAAGCCAAGCTCCAGGTGCAGCGGCTCCAGTGGCGCGGGACCCTGTGCCTGGAGCCCAGCCTCACCCCGCCCCTCCGGCGAGGCGCCGGCGGCGTGCGTCAGATAGCGCTCAAGGTCTGCCTCCAGCCGGCGGCGCACCCCGGGCACGCGCTCGGGGGCGACCGATAGAGGGTAATCGGGCGCGTGGCGGGCGAGCGCCACGCGCAGCAGCTCGCGCGCGGCGCCCAGACGTCCGGGCGTGAGGCGAGCCGAGCCATAGCGCTCCTGTAGCCCCGCGAGCGTGTCGCGCAGCGCGGCGTGGGCTAGCCCGCCGCGGGCGAGCGGCTCGGGGTCTGGGTCGAGGTCCTGGGCGCGCAGCAGCCGCTCGACGAACCAGCGCACTGGGCAGTCGGCCCACAGTTTCAGCGAGGAGGCCGACCACAGGCGGTCCTCGCGCAGTTCGCCCAGCAGCCGATCATCGGCGCAGCGCAGCCAGTGCGGGCGGCGCCTGGTGGGGGGAGTCGAGCGCGAGCTCCCGCGCGGCCCAACTCGCGGGTGCCGGCCCGGGACCGGGCCACCGTGCGGCGCTCGCGGGGCGCCTGGCGCGCTCGTCCCGCAGCGACTCGGGGAATAGGTCACAGACGTCGTCGAGGAACAGCGAGGGAACGGTTGACTCGCCCTCCTCGGTGGCCGTGTGCCAGCTCAAGACGAGCAGCTCCTCCGGGCGCGAGACGGCGGCGTAGAACAGATAGCGCTCCGCAGCCAGAGCCTGCTCGCTCGCGCCGAGGCGCAACCCGGAGGCGGTGGCCAAGGCGCGGCGCTCCTCCTCGGAAAGCACGGGCAGCGGGCGGGGAGGAGCGGGGAAGAGCCCCTCCTGCAGACCGCACAGGAACAGCGCGCGAACCCGCCGCGCGCGCAGGGCGAGCGGGTCGAGCACCGCGACGGCGTGTTCGACAGTGGTGTCCTCCCAGCCGTCGCCGACCCCGAGGCCGGCGACGCCGGGGACGGGTAAGCCAACTCCGGACCCCACGCCATCGCCCGGGGGAAGCTCAAGGCCCCGCAACAGCGCCAGCAACTCCACGGGCGTTGGCGCAAGAGAAGGCTCGGCTCGCGCCAGCTCAGAGAGCTCCGCCAGCGCGCGCGTGGCGCCCGCCAGCGCGCGCGCGTCACCCAGCTGCTCGCCCTCGAGCACCGCACCGATGTGGCGGCGGGGAGCGCTGAAGAGCCACTGCAGCTCTTGCGTGGTGCGCTGGATCAGCGCCAGCGGCCCGCGCTCGGCAGCAGCGCGAAGGTGGTCGAGCGTCTCCAGTGGCCAGTACTCGGCCTCCCACAGCGCCCGTGCGCCCGCGGCGCTGTGCACACCCGTGCGCCGCGCGGAGGCCTCCAGGCGGTCGGCGAGCTCCGAGTGTTCGAGTAAACCGGGCGCACGCAGCCAGGCGAGCAGGTCCTCCAGCCCACCCTCCTCCGTGCAGGCGGACGCCAGCAGACCGCACAGGGCGCGACCCAGGGCGGTCTGCGGGAAGGACAGCCGCAGCGGAAGGACGAAGGGGATCTCGAACGCCCCCAGCACCTCGCCGAGCAGCTCGGCGACGGCCCCGGGGGAGCGGTGCGCGATGGCGATCTCGCCCGGCGCCACGCCGGCGTCGAGCAGCGCGCGAATCTCACCGGCGACGAGTTCGAGCTCGGCACGGGACGAGCCACCCTCCAGCATGCGCACCGCGCCGGCCGGGTCCGCTGGGGATCCATCGGCGAGTGCGTCGGAGTGGCGAAGACTCGAACAGCCCCCGCTCCAAGCGGTGCAGCGTCGCGCGGGCGCCGGGCGCGTAATACTCGGCGCGCGCCTGGAGCGCCCGATGCTCGATGGCCCAGGGGAGCAGCGTCTGAAACGCTCCTGCACGTCCCGCGAAGGCGACCCGCCCGGGCTCGTAGGCGAGCGAGACGGTCATGGGTGCGTCGACCACCTGGCCCAGCGTCTGGATCGCGTCAAACTGCAGCGAGGTGAGGTCGTCGAAACCGTAAAGCAGTACCGGCGTATGCCCCCACAGGGCCGGGGCGCAGCGGATGGCATCGAGCGCGAGCGCGGCGCGCTGGTCGGGGTCCAAACGCCCCATGCGCTCCAGCAGCTCGTGGTAGCCCGCGTACAGAGCGCTCAACTCCGCGGCGCGACCAACAGGCCCACCCGCTGCGTCGTCCTCCCCAGCCCCAGCCCACTCGCGCAGCGCGCGACGCAGGCGTGCCGGGGTGACGCGCTCGACCTCCAGTTCGCCGACGAGGGCCACGAGCGCGCGCACGAAGCCGGGACGTTCGGCCAACTCGGGAGGCGAACAGGTGCGAGCGGCCACGCGCGTGAGCGCGCGCTCACGCGCCAGCGCGGAGAGCGGAGGCTCACGAATACCCGCCCGTCGCACGACCTCCGCGAGCAGGCCGTGAAAGCGCTCGACGCGCACCCCCATCACGAGCCCGTCCTCGGCCAGCTCGCGCCGGTAGCGCTCGACGTCGTGGTGGGTGGGCACCACGAGCCACGGCTCCTCGCCGCGCGCGGCGCGCTCGCGCACGGCGTCGAGCACGACGCGCGCCTTGCCCGCGTTGGCGGGTCCGGTGATGAGCACTATCGCCATCGACTCCATACTGGCGCAACCACCCGACGGGCAACCGTCGCCTACACGTGGCCAGCCGAAATGGAAAAACTTCAGGTTTCTGGAATATCGCCGATCCCCAGGAGGTGCGATTGGCCATCCGGGCCAACGACCAGGGTCCGCTGGACCGAGAAGGAGCACAAGTGACACAGATCAAGGGGCGCCACCTGGAGCTCTGTAAAGGTCTCGTGGCAGCCCTCGAGCGTGAGGAGCTGTTGCTGCACTATCAGCCCGTGCTCGATCTGCGCAGCGGCGACGTGGCCGCGGTGGAGGCGCTGATCCGCTGGCAGCATCCCGAGCATGGGCTGCTGCCGCCGCTGGACTTCATCCCGACGGCTGAGCGGACGGGCCAGATCGTCGAGGTCGGCGAGTGGGCGCTGCAGCAGGCATGCCGCCAGGCCGGCGTGTGGCGCGAGGCGGGGCTGCCGGTGCGCATGGCCGTCAACCTCTCCGCGCGCCAGTTCAGCGCGCCCGACCTGGTGGGCTGCGTGGCGCGCACCCTGCGCGACACCGGCGTGCCCCCGGACATGCTCGAACTGGAGCTGACCGAGAGCATGTTCGCCGACCCGGTGACGAGCACCGCGATCCTGCTGCGCATGCGCCAACTCGGCGTGCGCGTGGCGATCGACGACTTCGGCACCGGCTACTCCTCGCTCAGCTACCTGCTGCGCTTCCCGCTGAACACGCTCAAGATCGACCGCTCCTTCCTGGAGCAGGCCGGTCACGACCGCCACGCCGCCGCGGTGGTGGGCTTCATGATCGCGATGGCCCACGAACTGGACCTGCACGTGGTCGCCGAGGGCGTGGAAAACGAGGCCCAGGAGCGCCTGCTGGTGGCCCACGACTGCGACCTCTCCCAGGGCTTCCTGCACAGCCCGCCGATGCCGGCACACGACTGCGAGCGCTGGATGCGCCAGCGCGTGTCGCGCCCGCTCACCTCGATCCCGGGCGGCGCCGAACCGGCAGCCAGGCCCGCACGGCCGTCGCGCCGCCGCGGTGCCCATTCCCACAGAGAACTGGTCGCCGGGGTTCGGCTCTGAGAGGCGCCACCGCGCTGGCCGGTGACTGCCGCCAATCCCGCACCGCTCCCCGCGCCATCTCGATCTCGTTTGTATCGACCGTACCCTCGCGACCGCCGTTGGTCGCCCGCCTGCGAGGGGTTTGTGTGGACTACTTCTTCCTGGCCTTCCTCTTTGGGTGCTTGGGCTTCTTCTTCTTGACCGTCTTTGTCTTGGGGCAGCCGGTGACGGCGATCTTGTTGTTCTGCTTGACGACGGCGCCGTTCTGCGCGGTGATCGTGAACGGCATCGCCAGGGATTGACCGCAGAGGCTGCCCCTGGCCTTCGCGGGGACGACCGCCGCGAGGCCGCTGTGGGGGCCCTCGGGTAGGTCGAACTCGAACGAGGTTATCGGCGCGTCGGGGACCGTCGCGAAGGTGCTGCTCGTGATGTTGTGCTTGATGCTGATGCTGCCGGTGAGGTCGACGGTGACGCCTTCGCCCTGGAGGATCGCAACGACGTCGGGGAACGCCGCGCCACCGTGGGACACCAGATACGCGGGGCCGCTCACGGGGTTTGAGAGGATCGGCGTCGTGGCGGTTGCCGTGCCGATGTCAGAGCCCGCGGGGCACGACGCGGGGTTCTGAGCGAATGTCGCTTCGGGGCAGGCCTGCTGGATCGTCGTCAACCTGGCGGGGAGCTGCTTGGGGAGCGTGACGGCAACACTGTGGATGTTCGCCTGCCCCGCGGGGAACGCGCCCTTCACGGTCAGGCTCGCACCCTGCTTCTTACTCGTCTTCGCCTGCGTACTGACACTGAAGACGGGCTTGAACGACAGGCCCTGACAGCCCGCGGCCTGGAAACGACTGGAGACGGGGACCGTGGTGCCCTGCGCGCCGACGATGGTCCCTGTGACCGCGAGTGGTTCGCAGCTGGTGGGGTTGAAGATGAACCCAGGCCGGTTCACCGAGATATTCAGGCTGCGGATGTCCGCCGGGATCCCGCTCTTTAGCCCTTCGATGCTGTCGATCATCTGCGGCAGCGCATCGGAGACGACGCTGACCTGTGCGGTGTTCGGATCGATCCTGATCGAAGCGCGTTCCACGATGTTCCCGAGATTGAACGGCCCAGCGACACCCGGGACGACGATCGACAAGCCAAATGGCCCACCGTTGTACGGGCCCGTCAAATACACACGGCCACCGTTCACGACGAACGGTTGCGATCCGACCCCCGTCGCGGCGCTTGCTTCCCCGATCTGGCTCGCCGAGGAGCACTGCCCCAACCCAGCCTGCGGTTCACCGCACAGGGGGATCCGCGCGAGCTTCCCCAACAACCCCGGCGGCATCCTGACCGTCACACCCGACAGGTGCTGTTCCCCATCCGAGCGGGAGATGACCGCATCGAACGCGCTATACCCGCCAGCCTGGTTCGACGTCGTACCCGCCGAGAACCCCGGCGCGAACGGCAACACACCACCCGGGCACGCCCCGCCACCGGCACCCGAAGTGACCTGGAACGTCGAGGACGGCGTCGCGTCCGCTGTCCCCGGTGTCGACCACGGCGTCAAATCGCTCGTGGCCGTGAACACCCCGCATGACTGGGGCGTCGCAAGTTCGTTGAAGAACCGCAGCTTCACACTACTCAACGGGAACTGCGGGCTTTCCTTGAACACACCCGTGATCTGACCCGTCACCGGATCCGTCCGCAGTTCCCCCGCGAGCTTCACACGAACACCCGAAACCGGGTCATCGACCACGATATACCCCGCCAGCAGACTATCAAACGGGTTTTCATACTCGGGCGCCAAGTAGAGCGACCCCGGCAACGCGTGTTCTAACAACGGCGTTTCGACTTCGACGGTTCCGATCTTCGACGCGGCGGGACACTGCACAGGGCTAGAGCCTTCCAGTTCGACCTGCGCCTCAGTGCACACACCCAACCCATTCGCCGCCCCCGGGTTCACCGTCAACCCCGCCGGCAACGACACGATCGCATCCTTCAGGTCGCCCTCCGCCAACCCCGCCGGGTTTTCTTCATGCGCCTGCTGCGGACTACGGTAATCGACCTCCACCCCAGTCGGAGAATCAGCCGCGGTACTCGACGGCAGGACCTGCACCGACGGGCTGAAATCAAGATGTTCACATCCATCCAGCAGCACCGGGTTGCCCTGCTCGTCACTGGAAAACACACTCACAGGACCAGACGCCAGCGGACCAACAGTCCGTGGCCCTTCCCACGCTTCGGCGCCGACCGAGAACGTCTGGCGCTGTCCGCACTCCGTCGGCAACGTCAAAAACGGCTTCAAAGGAGCATCGCTGCTCTGCGGCGGCTCGCCTTCACCTACTACTGGCGCGACTTTTTCGTAGCGCTCCCGGTCGTGGGAGGGATCGGACGGCACCCCCCAAAAAGTGACATCGGCAAAACCGACTGCAATCCTGGACTCATTGTCGCGGAGAGATATCACCACGTTATGGTTCGGTCCCGGACCAATACTCGCACTGAGATAGAACACCAACGAAGCAACGGTGAACCCAAACTGGGCAGCTTCCCCGTGATTAGGCACAAGACTAAAAAGAGGAACATCCGCATACTCATTGACGCCGAAAATATCGACATAGATAACGCCAAGCTGCGTATCACTAGAGCACCTGGGAAAAGCATTAGGCCGTTCTTCAAAGGCCTGCTGCGTGCATTTGGGATAGGCATTTACGTTACCGAGGAAGCCCGCGGGGAGTTCGGCGTGAACACCACGGAGCAAGCCAGCACCTTCGCCTCCGGGTGCGAGGTTGAACTTGATCACGCCGCCGGCGGAATAGGGGTGGGAGCCGGCCTGGGTATCGGGATTGCCATCGGTACTGATCGCATGCAAGCGAACGCCCGCGATACCGAATGGGGTCGGGTCGGGGCTCACCTGGACCGTGCTGTGATCCGAAGCGAGCATGGGTGCACCGCCACCGGAGACCGTCGCATCATCCGAGAGAGCACCCGCGGCAGACGCCCCGACACTGACAGCGATACCGATCGGCGGCGGCATCGTATCGAGGGCTTCCTTGTTAGGCAAGTAGCCACCCGGATAGCAAAAAGCTGGCGAAGCCGCACGACAGCCTTGATTTATGAGCCCCCAGCCGTTGTAGAAAGTGGGCACGAAGAAAGAGTGTCCGGTAAATGAGGGGCCGGGAAGCCCGGTGGAATTGTTGACACATGTGACCGTGGATGTTCCCACACCACTGCAACTCCAATTACCGGGTTCGAACCGGAGCTGGCCGTTGCTCCCGTATGTCATCCCGTCCGTGGCGGTCGCGGTCACCCCGGCGGGGAGATGATCGACGACAGTGACCGGCGAACCGTCCGTGGCCGCATCACCGGTGTTCTGAATCTGCAAAACAAGGAACCCGCTACCACCCGCCGGGATACTGTTGGGAACCACTTCATCAGTTATCCGCCAAGCCGGGGTCCCAGCCAGCGCGGGAGCTGCGCACACGAACACCACCCCACCAACGATCGCACCCACCGCTGCGACCGTCGCGACCCTCGCCGCAACGGACCTGAGGACACCGACGCCGAACCTCATGACTTGCTCCTCCCGGACGACCTTTTGACATTTGTCCTCGGCCCGTAACGTTTGCCTGCGGACCGCCTGCACGACGCGCGCTGGCGCTTGGGCTTCCTCTGACATGCCTTCAACGCCCTGGCGAGCCTCTGCGCACGTGTCAACGCCTTCACCCTCGGCTCGGGCCTGGGTGTCGGTTCTATCCCCGGCCCGGGTGCCAGGTTGCCCGGGCCACTGAACAGAGCGCTCCCCCCGACCTGTTCAACCGGGGGCTGGGAGACCGGTTCGTGACACGCCCCGGCCGTTTCGCAAACGAACGGTTCGGCGGGCTGACTGCCATCGACACGCGCATCGTAGAGAGCAGGAGTACCGCTCGGGTCTCCAGGGATGAGTTGCTGACTGGTGGTGAAGAACACGTCGCTCCCTTCCCCACTGACAACCCCGAGGAAGGCGCCACCCGTCCCCCCACCGCCGGAGATCAGCGAACGACATCCACCCCGCGCCTGACACGTCCCCGTCCCCGCGTCCTCAAACTCATACACATCAACGCGCCCGTTGACATTTTCCGGTGCGAGCGGAGCGACATCATTGAAGAACACACGGCCATCATCGAGCATGTAGTGCGCGCGGGGACCACCATACGAAAAGGGCAGGAAAGCGGCGGAGCTCACGCTCCCGTCCTGGGCGCACGACGCGCACAAGAGCGACCCAGAGCCAGCGTCGTAGCGAAAGACCTCAGCGTTAGGGACCTCGGTACCAAAGTAGTTGTAACTGCCGGCCGGCTCGCCGGTGAGCTCCTCACGGGCGCCGAATGCAACATAGCGCCCATCCGGAGAGACTTCGGCAGTGCGTTCGTCCGGATTCGACTGCCAGTCCAATATATTGAAAGGTTCCAACTGCCATTCACCAGGGGAAGTATAGTTCCTGTCGTCTTGGGCGGAGAGGGTGGCGATGAATACGGTCATGCCGCCGTGTGCGAGATACAGGTTGGGCTGTCCGGCCTGTGCCTGCTTGCCCTGCCCGTTGGTTTCTGTGCCGGTGAGATCACCATTCGCGACGAGATACACATAGGATCCCTCTTCGCTCGCTGGGCCACCGACACCGAGGATGCCCAGCACATCGGCGTGTTCACCCGCGCTGGGGTCGACCGTCAGATCCGTGATCTGCTTGCTGGAAGCATCGTAGCGGTAGAGGTCGGGCTCTTCGGACGCGGCGGTCGAACCCGTGGTGAGTTGTTCTTCGTCGGTGAAAAAGATCTCAGACCCGTCAGGGGTGCCTTCCAGGACCGTGGCGCCGGGAGCGGACACAGATTCAGGGAGCGCGGGGACGGACGGCGCCGGTGGCCGTGCCAGAGGCGCGAACGCTTCTTCGCGGCTCTCGCCGCTGACGTTGCGCGTGCTCCAGCCATCGGGGCCACGAACCGACGTATACAGAACACCAAATTCTTCGGGGTTCTTCGTCTGCCCAAAGAAGCCTTCGCCGGTGTAGACGACCGCCGAACCGTCTTCGGTGGCTTCCATGACGCCGGCGGAGACGCCCCCGCCGGCGCTCCTGGCAATCGGGGATACCAGTTCATAGACGCGACCGTCAGGCAGACCGGCCACGAGGGACGCGGCGTGCGTCACGAACGTATCGACCGGCCCATCGACACCACCCGGCGCCGCAGAGTTACTGGCAACCACACGATAGTAGTACGTCCTTTCAGACGCCAAACCCCCGATCTGCTGGACCACCGCCACATCGGTGCGTGAGGAGACGACCGTCGCGTCCGGAGCAGGGACCCTGACAGGCGCCACGGGCCCGGAGGCGAAGCTGCGACCGTCCTGCTCGTACTGTTCTTCGCTCAAATATTCGAAATGGTAGGCGGCCGTGACGCCACCCGGGTTGATCTGAGCCTGCAATTCCGCTGACTGGGACCCCACCCCAGCCACGGAGGTGCCATCGACCAGCGGCCGCTCACCGACAACCTGGTCCGCGGCATGGCTCGTGCCATGAATATTGGCAGCGACCAGACGGAAGTGATAGGAGTTCCCAGCCGTCAGGCCGGTGATACTTGCGTGTACCTTGACCGGTTCGCTGCCAGCGCCGATCTGCGCGGCGGTGGGTTCTTCACAGGGCTTGCTCTGGCCGTATTCTTCGCTTTCGCCGTATTCAAAGAAGCATTCGCTGACGTCCTGGCCTTCGGGGTCAAGCGTGCCGTTCAGCGTCGCGCTCGTCGCCGTTACACCGCTGGCTTCCAGGGTCTGCACGCTGACCGCGGGCAGTGTCTCGAACGTCATCGTCGCCCCGGCATTCGGGCCGTTTTCATTGGAGCCCACCAGTCGGTATCGGTATCCCGTTTCGGCGTTCAGACCACTCACACCGGCCGATACCTCTTCTTCGCCGGTCCCGAGGAACGGCCCCGCGGGGAAACACGCGGCGCTCGGAGCGCCTTCAAAACCGTGTTCTGAAAACGCCGTTTCATCGACATACTGAAATGCGCACGTCGCCGACGGGCCACCAGCCGCGCCAACCGAGCCATGTAACGTCGCGGTGGTATCCGTCACGGCGCTCGCCGCTGCGGTGCTCGCATCCGGCACGAGCACCAACGGACGCGTAAACACTGCAACACCCGCGGGACTCTGGTTGGCGACGTAGACACCACCACCGGGAGCGTCTCCAACCGCTACCCCGACAACGCCCAGATAGGCGCCCGAGAGATGTTCAGGACCCCACCGCGAGATCACAGCGCCCGCCCCGCTGTACTGCACGACTTCACCACCACCACTGATATACACATCGCCACTGACGGGGTCGACCGCCACCCCACTGGAGGGATGCGGATCGATCGTGGCCGAACCCCCACCATAGGCATGATCCACGACCCCGGTCGCGGCGACCATAACAGTCGTTTCCTGTTCATCAGCGATAAAAAGACTCCCAGCAGCATCAATCGCGATGCTCCCATTCCCCTGCTCCCTCGTAACCACGAACTGCCGCACAAACACACCCGCAGAGTCAAAGACATCCATCTCCCGGTTACCCAAGTCATTGACATACAAGTCACCCGTCCCCGGGTCAACAGCAATGCTCGCAGGTTCAAAAGGGTTCCCCGTCCCCGGCGAGCCGACCCGACCCGAAGGAATCGACGCAGCCGAAACCTCGCCACCTTCACCAAAAGACCCCACAGGGATTTCTTCACCCGCGGAAGACGCGAACTTATCCACCACGCCGTGCCCCCGATCCACCACATACACACTCCCATCGGACAGATCGACAGCCAAACCAGACGGCTGAGCGAAAGACCCCAACGGAGCCTTCGCGCCCGTCAACCGCCCAAGATACTTCCCAGCGGCATCGAAGCGATCCACCACATTCCCACCACCATCCCCAACATAAACATCACCGGCAGTAACGGCAGGCGAATCATCGACAACGATACTCACCGGACTCTGCAACGCTTCCGGGGCTTCACCCGCCCCGTTGAACGTATGAAGGAACTCGTGCACCATGGCAGCTGAGGCGGGTGCCACAAAGAAAGCGAGCACAGACGCCAGCCCACCGAACATCACGGCGAGCGACGCCAGTATGGCGAGAGTACGAACATGTGGCGTGTGGTGTCTCATCAAGCCGCTTCCTTATGATCGTGTGTATGAATACGAATGCTCTGCGCAACCTTGCGTCCGGTCGGCGTCAGCGTCCACGCGTTGGGCTCCCCCTTGGTGCACCCCACACCCGCGTTCGCCACAAGCCCCAACCGCTCGAGCCGCGCCAAAAGCTTCGAAATCTGCCCCTGGTCGGCGATATCCGCTCGCAACCCAACCCCACGGTTCGAAACCCCCGGAGCCTCTGCAATCGCTTCCAAGACCCGCATCGTCCTGTAGGTGAGACGCATCGGAATACCCGCCAACACATCATCCGCCCCCTCCGCCGTCGCGAACGCCTTGGGCACAGCCGCCCTGGCCGGGTCCGGTGCGGGACGCGCCTGCTCCTTGCGTACCGCCGCGGGACCCATGTACGGCAGCACGATCATCCCCATCAAATCCCCGAACAAATTGGTCAACGGTTCGCTGTCGCGGCGCAACAACCGCGCATACACCACTGCGAACCCCGCACCGACGAGACCCTCGGCCGTCAATGGCGGACACTCCGCACCCCGCGAAGCCTCCTCCCGGCCCTCGTCGAGCACCCGCGCCAAATCCCCCAAGATCTCTTCACGGCGCTCCAACACCGCCTGAGAGCCACGCAACGCCTGCACAACACAAAACCTTGCGAGCACAGGCTCACGGTCAAAGAAGCAGAGGATCGCCCACAACCCCCCACGGATCCGCTCACGCCACCCAAGACCCTCAAGCCCAGCTGCCGCGACCTCCCCACGGATACGGTCAACAACACCCTCGAGCGCCGCGATCAAGCATTCCTCGCGGTTTTCGAACAGGTCATAGAACGTACGCCGCGAGACCTTCGCGCGGCGCGTTATATGCGCGACCGTAGCCTGCGTATAACCCAATTCCTCCACCGCACGCGCCGCGGCAGCCAGCATCCTCGAGCGCTGAACCTCCACCACCTGCGGATGCGCCACACCCTGCCCACCCACCACACCATCAAGCGCCTCAGACGCCCCCACCCCAGGCCCGGGGACCACAGGGCTCTCTGGGGCGCTCGCTCGTGAACGAGTCCGCGTCGAGACTGCCGCTCGCGTCGACGCGGCCATCAGACGGTCCTCCCACACAGGGCACGGCCCGAAGGCCAGCCAGGGCTAGCCCCTAGAGAGCCAAACCCCGGCCAAGAGAGAGAGAGAGAGAGAGAGATGCATCAGCCATGCTGTTGCATCTAGTTACGGCCCCCACAGGGGTCACAACCATTCCCGACACGCCTGCTCTAAATGAACTCACGCGAACCAAAGCTCCCTCATCACTCGGCCCAGCCCTCTCCCAATAATCCCTTTGCAAGCTTGTAATCGATCCACAGGGACCAACCCAAACCAAACCTATCTATGCCGGCGACCCGACCCGGATCACCATGACCAGCTCATCATATACACAACTCGGGCTTAAAAGCAACCCCCAACAAAAAACGCCCTGCGCAATGCACGACAAGACCACGAGCGGGCTCGAGGTACCACGGGGCCATGCAGACCAATGGGGCACGCAACACTGGACCCCAAAACCACGCGCGGATGGCTGAAGCGAGGTTGCGCTGCGACGAGTACTCAGGCGGCGCTGCCTGCGGCGAGCGGCTCGGCCTCGGCCGGCTTAACGGTCTCGTGGTCGGGCGGCTTGGCGCCCTCCTTGGCCCAGGCCTCGTTGAACTCCACGCGCCACTTGCCCTCCTCGGTCTGGCTGAGGCCAGGTGCGCGCGGAAGCTGCGGCCCGAGCGCCCGCGAAAGCCCGTCACGGGCCGCGCGGTGTAGCCGGTCTTGATCAGCTCCTTGCCGACGCTCACCGACATCTGCTTGCCGGCCTTGCCCTTCCAGATCACAAAGCCGCAGCCGGGGTCCTCGCGCGCCCAGCAGGAGAAGCCCTTGCGGTTCTCCATGATCGGGTGCCCGCACACCGGGCATGGCCCGAGGTGGCACGCGGGATGCGATGTCCTTGAGCTTCTCGTCGAGCTCCGCGACCGTCTCGCGCGCGAAGCCCGCGATGTCCTGCATGAAGCGCTCGCGCGAGTCGTGCCCTGCTCGATCTTGCCCAGGCGATGCTCCCAGTTGCCGGTCAGATTCGGGCGAGGTCAGCGGGTGGCCGTCGAGCAGGCGCACGACGTTGAGGCCCTTCTCGGTGGCCACCAGCGCGCGGCCGTCGCGCTCGATGTAGCCGACGGTGATCAGCCGCTCGATGATCGCCGCGCGCGTCGCCGGGCGTGCCGATCCCCGAGTCCTTCATCGCCTCGCGCAGCTCGTCGTCGTCGACGAGCTTGCCGGCGGTCTCCATCGCGCCCAGCAGCGAGGCGTCGCTGTAGCGGCGTGGGGGCTTGGTTTCCTTGCGCGCGCTCTCGATCTTGCGCGTCTCCACGTCCTCGCCTTCGACCAGCCGCGGCAGCTGCTGGTCGGTGGCATCCTCGTCATCGTCGGAGTCGGCCTTGGCCTCCGCCGGCACCTCGCCGTAGACACCGCGCCAGCCGGGCACCACCAAAAGCTTGCCGCGCGTGCGAAAGACGTAGCCCGGGCTCTTCTTGGCGGTCGCCTTCTCAGCCTTGGCCGGCTTCGCGGCGTCCTCCTCGGCGGCTGTGTCGCCGGCGTCCTCTTCAGCCCCGTCCTTCCCCGCGACAGCCTTCACGGCCGCCGCCCCGCCGGCGGGGACCACGGTCGTCTCCACGCGCGTGTTCTCGAACACCGCCTCGGGGTGGAAGATCGCCAGAAAGCGCCGCACGGCCATGTCGTACACGCGCTTGTCGTCGTCGCTCATGCGGTCGACCATGTGCTCGGCGCGCGTGGGGATGATCGCGTGGTGGTCGGTCACCTTGCTGTCGTTGACCACCCGCTCCAGCGGCAGCTCATCGAGCGCCGCGACGTAGGCGGCGGCCTGGGCGTACTCCTTGCGCTCCCCCACCTGCTCGGCCGTGGGCTTGATCTCGGGGATCATGTCGGTCGTCAGGTAGCGCGAGTTGGTGCGCGGATAGGTGAGCGCCTTGTGCTCCTCATACAAGCCGCTGCGCCGCCGCCAGCGTGCGCCGTGCGGAGAACCCGTAGCGCGTGTTGGCGTCGCGCTGCAGCGAGGTCAGGTCGTAGAGCATCGGCGCCTTCTCGCGCTGCTCCTTCTTCTCTAGCTTCGTGATCGTGCCCTGACGACCAGCGACAGGCATCGACGATCGCCCGCGCCTCGCCTCGGTGGCGATGCGCGGCTTGGCACCGGCGTGAAAGCGCCCCACGTAGACGCGCTCGCCGTCGCTCTCGGCCGGCCCCATGCCCGTCCATCGGTGCGGCCGCGAAGGTCGCGTCCACCAGCCAGTAGGGCTCGGGCACGAACGCGCGGATCTCCTCCTCGCGGCGCGTCACGATCGCCAGCGTCGGCGTCTGCACGCGCCCCAGCGACACGGCCCCGTCAAAGGAGGTGCGCAGGCGGATGGTGGCGGCGCGCGTGGCGTTCATGCCGACGATCCAGTCGGCCTCCGAGCGCGAGCGGGCGGCCTGCTCCAAGAGCGCCATCTCCTCGGCGGGGCGCAGCGAGGCGAAGGCGTCCTTCATCGCCGCCGTGGTCATCGAGTTCAGCCACAGGCGCTTGCACGGGCTTGGATCGCCTTGGCCTTCTCATACAGGTAGGCGAAGATCAGCTCGCCCTCGCGGCCGGCGTCGCAGGCGTTGACGACCTCTCGACGTCGTCGCGGCGCAGCTGCCCGGAGACGACCGACATCTGCTTGCGCGAGCGCTCGTCGCGCACGACCAGCTTGAACTTGCTCGGGCACGATCGGCAGGTCGGGCATCCGCCAGCGCTTGTAGCAGGGTCGTATTCGTCGGGCTCGGCCAGCTGCACCAGATGCCCCACGGCCCAGGTGATCACATAGTCAGGGGCCTCCAGCCAACCCTCGTGCTTGGCGAACGGGCCGGGCAGCACGCGCGCAAGGTCGCGCCCCACGGAGGGCTTCTCGGCGATGACGAGGGTCTTGGCCATTGCGCGTCAGCGTAGCGGTTGCCTCTCACCCCGCGGCGCATGGCCCGGTGCCGACCGGCGCGGCGGCCCCCGCCAGCACGTGGCTCACGGTGGCGTTCGCCACGCCATAGCCGCCGTGCGGGCCACCGCCAGTGGTGCCCGCGAACACAGTCGTCAACACCCGCCCCGGGGAGTCCACCAGCGGCCCGCCGGAGTTGCCGGGCCGCACCAGCCCGCGCAGTGGCGTCAGCAGCCGCGAGACGGGCCCTTCGCCATAGGCGTTCTGTGTGAGCACCTTTGGGTCTGCCCGATGCGCCCGGGCGCGCGTCGAACGGCCCGTCTTCGGGATAGCCCAGGATCGCGCCCGCTCGCCCGCCGCGGGATTCGCTCGCGAGGCTCAGCGCCGGCAGCGAAGGTCGGACACGCGCAGCACCGCCAGATCGTCGGTGGGGTCGAACGCGACAGCCTGCGCGGGCAGGCCCGGCGCTTCGCCGCCGACCTCCACGGTGGTGTCCTGCTCGCCCGCGACCACGTGCGCGTTGGTCAGCACCTCGCCGGGGCGCCGCCACCCAGCCCGAGCCCTCGATCGCCAGCCCGCAGGCGGTGCCCAGCACGCGCACCACGCTGTGCTAGGCCAGCCGCACGCCCGGCGAGCGCGCGTACGGCGGGCAGCGGCGGGGCCACGTCAGGCGAGGGGCCGGCGATCGAGGGCAGCGGATCCAGGCGCGCCAGCGCGTTCAGGATCGGACCCGTGGGCGGCATCAGCCGGTTGAGATCGCGCAGGATCGCCGAGCGCTGGATGTCCTCGCGCACGAGCGTCTGCACGGGCGCCTGCACCGCCACGGCCGCCACGATCCACACGATCGCGAGGCCCACGGCCGCGCTCAGCAGGGCGCCCCAGGGCGCCGTCGACCACACCCAGGCCGGGGAGAGCAGCGCCCGGCGCAGCCTCCACCCCACGCCCTCCAGGCCCGTGGCGAGGATGCCGCCGGCCAAGCAGCGCGCCGATCAGCCCGAACGCGGGCACATAGGGCGAGGCGGAGCCCTGGGGCAGCAATAGAGGAGCCAGACGCGTGCCGAGGAAAGCACCCATGGAGGAACCCGCCGACGGAGAGCACCCCCACGATGAAGCCTCGCCGGAAGCCGAAGAAGGCCATCATGGCCACGAATGCGACGATGAACCAGTCCAAGCGAGTCATCGACCATGTTCTACCGTTCCGCTGAGGTGATACCCGCGATGCGCTTCTCGGGCAGCGCACGACGCGCTTCCCCGGGCAGCTCACGACCGGCTTCTCGGGAGGCGGCGCGAGAGGCTCGTCGCGGCGACGCGGGCGCTCCTCGGGCCCGGGCCGGCGCAGCGGAAGCAGGTGGCGTATGCGAGCACTTGCGGCGCCTCGCGGCGGTCGCGTTCCTTGCAGGCGTCATCGCGGGCGCGGCTCCCTCCTCCTCATCTTCAGCGCATACGCTCGCGGCACGCTTTGCGACCGCCTGGGCGCGCGGGGACTACGAGCGATGTACGCAGACATCGACCTGGCCTCGCAGGCGGGAGCTGTCGGCGAGCGACTTCGCCGCCGACTACCGGCAGACGGCACTTACCGCGACCACGACGCGCCAGCGCGTGACGGGCTCACCGCGCGACGTCGACGCTCCCACCCCGCCGGCGGGCGTGACGCTCGTGGCGGTGCCGGTGCGAGTGCAGACGCGCCTGTTCGGCACGCTCTCGGCGAGCTTCACCCTGCCGGTGCGCGGCGAGCGGCGCGAGCGCGCGCGTGGTGTGGTCGCGCGCGCTGCTGTTCCCCGGCCTGCGCTCCGGCGAGCGGCTCACACGGCACACCTTCCTGCCCCCGCGCGC
The DNA here is from genome assembly GCA_963723045.1 of uncultured Solirubrobacterales bacterium. Classification (GTDB taxonomy): domain Bacteria; phylum Actinomycetota; class Thermoleophilia; order Solirubrobacterales; family Solirubrobacteraceae; genus Palsa-744. The sequence continues at coordinate 860,716 of CAVROU010000002.1, forward strand.
CCCGCTGCTGGCGCGTGACGGCTCGGTGCTCGCCTCCGGGGCGGCCGTCGACGGGCAGCGCGACTCGCCGCTCGGGGCGCTGGCGGGCGCTTTGGTGGGCGAGACCGGCGCGATCCCCTCCACCGAGCGGGAGGCGCTCGAAAGCCAGGGCGTCCCGTCCGACGCGCTGGTCGGCGTCTCGGGCCTGGAGCTGACGCTTCGACGAACGCCTGCGCGGCACCCCGGGGGGCGAGCTGCTTGGCCGGCGAACGCGTGCTCGCGAGCGCCCTGGCCGAGTGGGCGGCGCGGTGCGCACGAGTGTCTCCCCCGCCGTGCAGCATGCCGCCGTGGAAGCCCTCGGCGGCCAGTACGGTGGGGTCGTCGCGCTGGACCCCGCCAGCGGCGCGATCCTGGCGGTGGCGGGGATCGGCATCGACGACCTGCAGCCGCCGGGCTCGACGTTCAAGATGATCACGCTCAGCGCCACCCTAGAGGCCGGGCTGGCAAAGCCCACGACGGTCTTCCCGTACGCCACCTACGCGACGCTCGACGGCGTGAAGCTCAGCAACGCTAACGGCGAGGACTGCGGGGGCTCGTTCGCGCTGGCGTTCGCCGTGTCCTGCAACTCGGTCTTCGCACCGCTCGGCGTGAAGGTCGGCGCGGCGCGACTGGTGTCCACCGCCGAAGGCTATGGCTTCAACCACCCTCCCGGCGTGGCGGGAGCGGTCGAAAGCACCCTCCCCCCGCCTCGCAGATCCAGGGCGAACTGGACGTCGGTTCGACCGCGATCGGTCAGGGCGAGGTGCAGGCTAGCGCCCTGCAGATGGCCACCGTGGCGGCCACCATCGCCGACGGCGGGCGCCGTCCGCAGCCGACCTTCACGCTCGCCGCCGGCCGGCCGGCGCCGGGGCCGCGCGCGGTCAGCCCCGCGGTCGCACGCACCGTGCGGCGCCTGATGATCGGCGTGGTGCGCGAAGGCACGGGCACCGCCGCGGCGATCCCGGGCGTGACGGTGGCTGGTAAGACGGGCACCGCGGAACTCGGTAAGGCGGGTGGGACCCAGTCCTGCAAGAGCGCCTCTGAATCGGGTTCCGGCTCGGAATCCGATACGAGCTCGGGCGAAACGGGCTCCGGTGAATCCTCAGCCGGCGAATGTCAGAGCGGGGCAAACGAAGCGCAGAACACCGACGCCTGGTTCGCGGCATTCGCCCCCGCCCTGCACCCGCGCATCGTCGTGGGCGTGCTGCTCGTGCGCGACGGCGCCGGCGGCGCCACCGCAGCCCCGGTCGCCCGGCAGGTGCTGGAGGCCGGCCTCAAGGCCAGCCGCTGACTCAGACGTCCAGCTCCGCTGAGGCGGAGTTCGCCGGGTTCAGCGGATCGACGATCTTCAGCGTCAGCGGGCGGTTGTCGAGCGAGACGACGTGGATCTTGTAGAGCAGCAGCGCCCCCTGGGTGGGCCCGAAGGAGGCGACGGAGTTGAGCACCGGGATGCGGCTCTTGGCGGGCACGACGCCGGCGCGGTAGGCGAAGGGGTTGGTCGCGTCGGGGATGATCGGCAGATAGACGTTCTTCTGGGTGTCGGTGATGCTCAGCGTCCGCGCGGGCGCGGCCAGGTGCGGGGCTTCGCTGTTGTTGTAGACCTGCAGGAACACCCCGAACCACTCCTCCCCCGGAGTCAGCCGGCGCTGGGCGGGCGTGAGGCCGACGAGGTAGGAGGAGTCCTCCTCGTCGTAGGGGTTCAGCTCGCGCGAGATCTGCACCTCGTACACGAGCGGACCGACGTCGAGGTAGGGCGCGTTGGCCCCCGACTCGCCCGCGTAGGTGCCGCCGGTGACCTTCGTGTGCGATTCCCCGCACGCTCCGAGTGCAAGCGCCGCGACCACGCTCAGCGCGGCAAGGGCGTATCTCGGTGGGAACGTGCGGCTGGGCATGCGACGCGGCAGTCTATCCAGCGGCCACGGTGACGCGCCCGCCGACCGGGCGAGCTTCGGGAGCGCCCTCGATGATCGCGCGCAGACGGCGCAGCGCGCGTCTGTTCTTGCGCGCGGTCCAGCGGCGCGCGCCGAAGCTCTCCATGATGCGATCGGAGAGCTTCGCGGGCTCGGTGGCGAGCGTGAAGCGCACGCGCGTGCCGCCGCCTGTCCCCTGCGCCAGCTCATAGACGCCCAGCGTGCGGATGCGGTTGGTCTTGCCGGTGCGCCCCGCCTCGACAAGGCGATGCGGGCGCTCCACCTCGACGAACGTCACGTCCGCCCAGCTGAAGCGATTGGCGGGGGCCTTCACGCGAAAGCGCGCGCCCGCACCGAGACCTACGGAGTCGATGCGCGTGAGGTGCCAGTCGACCAGATAGTGGTCGGTGAACTCGGCGTGGTTGGCGATGTCCTGCAGGTAGTCGAAGACCTCCTCGCGCGGGGCGTCAATGAGGATCGACACGGTCACCGGGTCCATGCGCACGGGAGTCTATAAGGGCCCATCCCGGCAGGTTCGTATACCGCCCCGCCAGGTTCGAGGTCATATACACAGCCCGCCCCCTCAGGCTCACTCCCGCGGCGTGGAACTAGGCTGCGCGCGCGGCCAGGCGCACGGCGTGGCCGCGCTCGGAGTGGCGCACGAGCTCGCTCGCGGCCGGTGCCTCGCGGCGCAGCGGGCGGCACAGCTCGCAGACGATCCCTTCGCTGCGCTCGTAGAGGTGCACCCGCTCGCCGACCAGCGGCGTGCGCCCGCAGTCGTTGCAATGGTGGCGGTCGGCCGCCAGGGCGCCGACCCCGCGACGCAGCAGCAGGCGCTCGAACTGCTTTATGGGAGTGACCGAAGCGGGCATGGATGGGGGTTTCGCCGCTCTGGGCGACCTCCTCCCGGGTGCAATGAAGGGGCCCGGCGCCCGGTTGTGAACGAGCGGCCGGTCATCCGTTTGGGACAACGCGGCGGTGGGTAGTTTTACGAAACCTCTATAGGTCGCTTAGCGGGCTCTTATGGGGGAGGAGGACCGTAGATGGCACAAGTTGACACCCTCGTTATGATTGCTACGAGGTTCCGTCGGCAGAACGATCCCAGCGTACCGACGCGCCGAAAAGGAGGTGCATCAATGGAGTCCATGACTTCGGGCACAATGGCCGGCACCGGGTCGTTTCGCTGTCAGCGCTGTGGTTACGTGCTGACGCTGTCGGCCTGCGACATGCTCACCGACTGCCCCGGCTGCGGCGGGCGAAGCTTCGTGCGGGCCTCGCTGTTCAGCACCGCGCGCATGTCCCACGGCGAGACGAGCACGTCGGCCCCGCACACCGACCACGACCACGACCGCGACGCGTGGCTGGGCGAGGTGCGCGAGCGGATCGAGGAGCCCGGCGAGTACATCGTCTATGAGGAGAACGGCGAACCCATGGTGGTGGCTCTGACGCGCGAGTGGACGCGCGTGGGGCGCAGCCTGGCCGCCGACGTGCGCTTCGACGACCCCACCGTCTCGCGCCGCCATGCGCTGATCGTGCGCCAGCCCGACGGCGTGCGCGTGCTGGACGATCGCAGCCTCAACGGGGTGTTCGTGAACGGCGAGCGGATCGAGTGGCGCGCCTTGAAAGACGGCGATGAGATCGTCGTCGGGCGCTACCGGCTGGGCTTTTTGAGCGTCATGGCCGATCAGGCGGAGCAAACGGGCGATCCGCGGCACCTGCATTCGGTCGGCTGACGCTATCCGCCTCGGGCCGCGTAGTATCGCCGGCCATGTCGCATACCATCGCGGTGCTCTCCCAGAAGGGAGGCACGGGCAAGACGACCACCGTTCGCACGCTGACCGACGCCCTGCGTCGCGCGGGGGTGCGCACGCTGGCGGTCGACCTCGACCCGCAGGGGAACCTGTCGGACTACTTCGACATCCCTCCTGACGCGCAGCCGACGATCGCCGACGTGCTCTCCGACCGCGCGGGCATCGCGCAGGCGATCCACTCAGACGTGGTGCCGGCCAACCTGAGTCTCGCCGAGGCTGAGCTGATGCTGGGCGGCAAGATGGGCCGCGAGCTGACGCTGCGCCGCGCACTGGCCAAGGCGCCGGCGGAGTACGAGGCGATCCTGATCGACTGTCCCCCTTCGCTGGGCCTGCTGACAGTCAACGCGCTTGTGGCGGCGGACTACGCGCTTGTGACCGCCGAGGCGCAGTATTTCGCGCTGCAGGGCGTCGAGCAGGCGATGGAGGTGATCGAGCTGGCGCGCGATAGCCTCAACCCCGACCTTGCGCTGCTGGCGATCGTGCTGAACCTCGCGGACATGCGCACGGTGCACTCGCGCGAGGCGCTGGCCTCGCTGCGCGAGAGCTTCGGCGAGTCGGTCGCCGACAGCGTGGTGCGCAGCTCGATCGCCTATGCCGAGTCGGCAGAGCGGGCGGTGTCGATCCTCGATCACCGTCCGGACCTCGGAGCGGACTACCTGGCGCTGACGGACGAGCTGCTGGGGCGGCTGCCGGGGCTCGAGGACGCGCGCATACGGCTGGCGCAGCTGCATTGAGGTCGGCAGGACACGCACGGCGGCGTCGCTCATCGTCGTTGGCGTGGCATGGCCTGAATTGGGTCTCCTTGAATTGAGTCTCCGTCCAAGGGATGGTGTTGGTGTTCGTGGGTGTTGGGTGTCCGTTTTTTAGTCCGTAATGCAATAGTATACCAGCATATATATACGATAGCAATCAAGTTTTAAACTCCTTAACCTCCAACCTCCCCCTTTACATAGCCGTCACGTAGGCGCCCTGCGCCTCAAAGGGCGCGCGCAGGACCGTGGCCCAGCCCTCGGCTTCGCGCTGCAGGGCCGCGCAGACCGAGCCGGTCTGCTCATAGAAGCACCAGAACAGCACAGTGGGGCCGGCGCCTGAGACGGTCGCCCCCAGCGCACCGAGCTCTCGCGCGCGCTCGGCCAGCTGAAGCGAGCGCGGGAACAGCGGGCCGCGATAGGGCTGGTGCAGACGGTCGTGCAGGCCGCGCGCGAGGAGATCCCAGTCCCCCCGCGCGAGGCCCAGGACCAAGAGCGAGGCATGGGCGACGTTGAACACGGCATCGGCCATCGGCACCTCGGCCGGCAGGACGGCCCGAGCGCGCTTGGTGTTGACGGCCTCACCGGGAACCACCACGAGCGCCTCCAGGCCCGTCGGCGGCTCGAAGCGCACGGCCTCCCCGTCGGCGCAGACCACGAAGCCCCCGTGCAGCGCGGCGGCGGCGTTGTCGGGGTGACCCTCCAGCTCGCTGGCCAGCTCCAGCAGCGGCGCGTCGAGCTCGAAGAGGTGGTCGGCTGCCATCAGCCCGGCGACGACGGCGGCGGCGCTGGAGCCGAGACCGCCGGAGAGCGGGATGGCGGAGCGGATGCGGAAGGTGAAGCCGTCGGCGGGGTGCAGGCGCTCGAAGGCCTGCACGCAGAGGTTTTCGCGCCCGCGCGCCACGGCGAGGTCGGTCTCGACGGCGAAGTGGCCGGTCTCCTCGACTTCGAGCTCCAGATGCAGCGCGAGCGCGGCGGCGAGGCAGTCGAAACCGGGGCCGAGGTTGGCCGAGGAGGCGGGCACGCGCACGAGGCGCCTGCGGATCACGCCGTCCTCTCGCGCAAGACCATCCAGGCGGCGCACGCTGGGGACAGAGCGCACACCAAACCGCCCGCCAACCGCGGCGTTTCCCCGCAGAACCGCGTCACGCCCCTAGGCGCCACCCAGGACCGCCTCTTCCAGCGCCCCCGTCTCGGGGAGGCAGTGGATCGTGAGCCCGTCGTTGTGAGCCATGGCGGTCTCGGGATCCTTGAGGCCGCGGCCGGTGAGCACACAGGCGACGCGCTCGGCGCCGTCGACGCCGTACTTGAGCAGCCCCGCGACGGAGGCGGCGGAGGCGGGCTCGCAGAACATGCCTTCGCGCGAGGCCAAAAGCCGGTAGGCGGCGAGGATCTCCTCGTCGCTGACGGCGCGGATCGCCCCGCGCGAGTCGAGCACGGCGCTCATGGCGTCCTCCCAGCGGACGGGGTTGCCGATGCGGATCGCGGAGGCGACGGTTTCGGGACGCTCGACGGGGCTGCCCAGGACGAGCGGCGCGGCGCCCTCGGCCTGCATACCGTAGAGCCGCGGAGAGGCGCCCATCTCGCTGAAGCCGCGCCAGTAGGAGGTGATGTTGCCGGCGTTGCCGACGGGGATGTAGAGGGCGTCGAGTAGAGCCTTCGAGGTCCTCGAGCAGCTCGAAGGCGGCCGTCTTCTGGCCTTCGATGCGAAACTCGTTGACGGAGTTGACGAGCGTGATGGGGTGCGTGGCGATCATCTCGCGCACGAGCTCGAGCGCGCGGTCGAAGTTGCCGTCGAGCGCGATCACGCGCGCGCCGTGCATCAGCGTCTGCGCCATCTTGCCGGCGGCGATGTTGCCGTCGGGGACGATCACCGCGCAGGTGATGCCGGCACGCGCGGCATAGGCGGCGGCGGAGGCGGCGGTATTGCCGGTGGAGGCGCAGATGACGGCCTTGGCGCCTTCGCGCACGGCGGCGGAGACGGCGCAGGTCATGCCCCGATCCTTGAAGGAGCCGGTGGGGTTGGCGCCCTCAAGCTTCAGGCGCACTTCGGCGCCGACCATCTCCGAGAGGACGGGCGCGCGCAGCAGCGGCGTGGAGCCCTCCTGCAGCGTGACGAGCGGGTCGCCGGGCGCGAACGGAAGCCGCTCGCGGTAGCGCTCGATCAGGGGGACGTGGCACTTGGTGATAGAGATCAGCTGCCTCTCGCGTTGCACGACGAAGCCGAGTCCACCGACAGGTCACTCGGCCCCTCGGCATACGTCGCCTTGGGGGGATTCATATGAACTCCTCTTCGATCACCCTAATGGCGCGCGGGGTGGAGCGCATGAAGTCGAAGTGCGCCGATCTGCGCGATGGCCTCCTGCAGGCGCGACTCGGACGAGCGGATGGATGACCATGACCAACCGCGCGCCCTCGCCCAGACCACGCTGCACGACGGACTTGACGGAGGCGCCGTGCTCGCCGAGGACCTGCGCGACTGCGGCGAGTACGCCGGGGCGGTCGGCGACCTCCATGTGCAGGTAGAAGGAGGAGGGGACATCCTGCACGAGCGGCAACGGCTCCAGCGGAGCGGGGAGCGTGGCGGGCGGGCGCATGACGCTGACGACGTCGCCGAGCACGGCGGAGGCGGTCTGCACGCCGCCGGCGCCGGGGCCGGACATGGTGATCTCGGTGATGGCATCGGATTCAACGGTGACGGCGTTGAAGGGGCCGCCGACCGACGCGAGGGGGTGGCCGGCGTAGAGGAAGGCGGGGTGCACGCGCACCGAGAGGCCGCCTCGCGGCGCTCGGCGGTGCCGATCAGCTTCAGGCCGAGGCCGAGCTCGCGGGCGTAGGCGAGGTCGTCGGACTGGAGGTGCTCGATGCCCTCGTAGGGGACGTCCTCGAGGCGCACGGGGGTGCCGAAGGCAAGGCGCGCGAGGATGGCCATCTTGGCGGCGGCGTCGCGGCCGGAGACGTCGTCGGAGGGGTCGGCCTCGGCATAACCCTGAAGCTGAGCCTCAGCCAGAGCCTCGGCGTAGTCGGCGCCGCGGGCCATCTCGGAGAGGATGAAGTTGGTGGTGCCGTTGACGATCCCGTGAATGCGCTCGATATGGGCGCCGGCAAGCGACTCGGAGAGCACGCGCACGACCGGAACGACGCCGGCGACGGCGGCCTCGAAGCGCAGCTGCACGCGGTGCTCGGCGGCGGTCGCGAACAGCTCCTCGCCGTGCTGGGAGAGCAGCTGCTTGTTGGCGGTGACGACGTGGCGCCCGGCGCGCATCGCCTGCAGTACGTAGTCGCGCGCCGGCTCGATGCCCCCCAGCAAGCTCGACCACAAGCTCGGAATCCTCCAGGATCTCCTCGAAGCGGCCCGAGGAGCGCGTGAGCGTCCCGGCGAGCACAGGGACGCGGCCGGTGAGCCTCCCCACGTGCTCGGCGCGCTCGTCCAGCAGCGACGCAAAGGCCGAGCCCACGGTGCCCCGCCCGAGCAGGCCCACGGGGAAGGGTTTTGAGGAGGACCCCACAAGGGGGTCCGGCTGGGGCCGCGAAGTGGCGGAGTCGACGGAGGGCGCCGAAGAAGAGCGTTCAGCGGACATCGCGGGCCAAAAGGTCGTCGAAGGACTCGCGGCGCACGACCACACGCGCCTGGCCATCCCGGCAGAAGACGACAGGCGCGCGGGGAACGCCGTTGTAGTTGTTGGCCATCGCGTAGCCGTAGGCACCGGTGGCGGGAGTGACCATGATGTCGCCCGGGCGCGGGTCATCGAGCAGCGCGCGGCGGACGATGACGTCGCCGGACTCGCAGTGCTTGCCGGCGAGCACGCACTCGATGCCCCCGCCGGGGCGGTCGACCACCTGGGCCTCGTAGACGGCGCTGTAGAGCATAGGGCGAAGGTTGTCGGACATGCCGCCGTCGACGGCAACCCAGAGGGAGACATTGCGCTTGACCGACTCGACGGTGTAGAGGGTGACGCCGGCGCGGGCGGTGAGCGCGCGGCCGGGCTCGATCAGGAGGCGCTCGTGCGGACCAAGGTGGGCGCGCGCGGCGCCGACGACGGCACCGACATAGTCCTCGATCTCCGGCGGGTGCTGGTCGGGGGTGTAGGCGACGCCGAGGCCACCGCCGAGATCCCAGACGGGGAAGCGGCCGAGCGTGGCGAGCTGCGCGGCGGCGCGCTCGAAGGGCGCGAGGTCGAGCAGCTGCGAGCCGACGTGGGCGTGGATGCCCTGAAGATCGAGGCCCGGAACGGCGCGCACCTTCGCGATGGCCTCGCGCGCGGCGTCGAGGCCGAAGCCGAACTTCGAGTCGGCCTGGCCGGTGGAGATGGCGTCGTGGGTGTCGCCGCGCACGTCGGGGGTCGCGCGGATGAGCACCGGCTGGGCCTCGCCGCCGCGCTCACCCTCCCCGAGCAGGCGCTCCAGCCGCGAGAGCTCGTCGAGGTTGTCGATGACGATCAGCCCGACACGATGCTGAAGGGCCATGCGCAGCTCGGCTTCGGACTTGGCGTTGCCGTGCAGGACGAGGCGCTCGGGCGCAAAGCCGGCGGCGAGCGCGAGGTGGAGCTCGCCGCCGGAGGCGACGTCGCACCAGAGACCCTCCGCGGCGAAAACTTCCAGGAGGGCGGTACAGGGACAGGCCTTCGAGGCGTAGACGACGGCGACCTCGACGTCGCCGTCGCCGTTTCCCGCTGCCTGTCCCGTGGCCCCTCCCTCGACCTGTCCGCCCACCCCTCCCGTTGCCCCGGCTGTCCGGGCCGCCGCCATGAAGGCACGAGCGCGCGTGCGCAGGTCGGCCTCGGCCACCACATACGCGGGGGTGCCGAACTCGCGCGCGAGGTCGAGGGCATCGCAGCCGCCCACCTCCAGCACCCCACGCTCGGAGAGGGAGGAGTCGAGAGGAAAGACGTGTGAGAGGGTCGTGCCGGTTGCCATGACAGGCAATTATCGCGGGCGGACGGGTCGCCCGTCGGTTGCAGGGCACGAATGTCTTCGATTGGCACCCAGCGCGAGCCATGAGCGCTCGCCGGACTGGTCAGGCGGCGGTGGGACGAGCGGCGCCAACGCCCGCGCGTAGACCGGCCCAGCCTCCCGCCGAGCGGGCCATATATGCCAACCAGATCAACCCGATGGCGCACAAAGCGATGCTCTCCAGCTGCGGTGTGGTGAGGCCGGCAAGGACCTCCTTGTTGCGGCGGACGAACTCGACGAGCAGGCGCTCGAGGCCACTGAGGACCAGATACAGCGCAAAGATGACGCCGGGGCGGACGCGGTCGCGCAGCTGCCAGAGAAGGTAGGCGAGGAGGCCCATCGCGAGCGTCTCGTAGATCGGCGTCGGCTGGACGGTGACGCCGGGCGGCGTGGGGACGGTGCCGTGGGGGTAGCCCATCGCCCAGGGAAGGTGCGAGCGGATGCCGTAGTCGCCGTCCCCTGAGACCTGACAGCCGATGCGCCCGAGAGCATAGCCGAGCGCGAGGCCGGTGGCACACATGTCGAACATGCGCAGCTCGAAGGCGCGTCGCCAGAGCATCCAGGCGATGACGCCCAGCGCGCCGCCGATCGCGCCGCCATACCAGACGAGACCGGAGCCCGAGAAGATCGAGCCGAGCAGGTCGTGCTTGACGGAGGAGTAGTTCTGGACGATGAAGTAGCCACGCGCGCCGATGACCCCGCCGAGGAGCGCGGCGAAGATGATCTCGTACGCCCAGTCGGCGGGCCGGTCGAGCTCGCGCAGGCGCCGCGCCAGCAACAGGCCACAGGCGAGGAAGGCCAATGCAAAGGTGACGCCAAAGGTCTTGACGGAGATGCCGAGGATGTCGACTTCGGGCTGCACGCGCCCCGCACTTTAGGGCAGCGCAAGGCTGGTCTGCGACAATCGGACCATGGCGACCCACACGGCCAACAGGCGCACGAACTTCGGCCGCGATGGCGGGCTGCAGGCGCGAATGCTGCTGACGATGTTCCTGCTGGGGCTCGTGTATGTGGTGTTCATGGGCGTGCTGTTCGCGGTGGGCGCGGGCGCGGGATTCATCGTGATCTTCGCGGTGGTGCTGCTGCTGGTGCAGCTGTTCACCTCGGACAAGATCGCGCTGGCGACGCTGGGCGTCAAGGAGACGACACCGGCCGAGGAGCCCGAGCTGCACGGGATCGTGGAGCGGCTGTGCGTGCAGGCTGACCTGCCCAAGCCGAAGGTGTGCGTGATGGAGACCTCGATGCCCAATGCGTTCGCGATGGGTCGCTCGAAGAAGTCGACGACGGTGTGCGCGACACGGGGCATCCTCGAACTGCTCAGCCCGGCGGAGCTCGAAGGCGTGATGGCGCACGAGCTGACGCACGTGATCAACCGCGACGTGATGGTGATGACACTCGCGAGCTTCTTCGCGACGCTGGCGTCTTTGATCGCGCAGTTCGCGTTCTTCTTCGGCGGCGGCTATGGCAACAGCGAAGAGGAGGAGGACATCTTCGTGGTGGTGCTGGTGTCGATGCTGGTCTACGCGGTCTCGTTCCTGCTGCTGCGCGCGCTGTCGCGCTATCGCGAGTTCGCGGCTGACCGCGGTGGCGCGGTGCTGACGGGCCGCCCGAGCGCGCTGGCCTCGGCGCTGTTGAAGATCAGCGGCACGATGGAGCGCGTGCCAAGCCAGGACCTGCGCAAGGCGGAAGGGATGAGCGCCTTCTTCATCCTCCCGGCGCGCACGAAGAAGTCGCTGATGAACATCTTCGCCGACCACCCGCCGCTGGAGCAGCGCCTGGCGGCGCTGGAGCGGCTGGAGAGCCAGCTGCAGGGCAGCGCGTAGAACCTTGGGCCTGCGCGACGCACTCCTGGGACGCCGCCAGGTGAAGGGTCCGGCGCCAGACCGCCTGTTCGCGATCTCGACCGCCTATATCGCCCTGCAGGCAGAACACCAGATCGAACCGGCGGGGGACGCGGCGATCGTCTTTCAGGCGCTCGCGACAAGCGAGTTCGAAGCGACGATGCGCGACATGGAAGAAGTCGTGAGAGCCACGGGCGGCGAGACGGGCACGCAGGTGTCGAGCCAGGACGACAGCTATGGCTACCGCTGGATGGTGCTCAAGGACGCCGCCGTGGAAGACCTCGCGGTGGGCATCAACGCGGTGTCGAGCTCGATCGAGACGGCCGGCCACGGCGAGCGGCTGCTGTGCGCGGTGTTCGCCTTCAAGGACGCGCGTGGCCAGCAGATCTACTTCATCTACAACTACAAGCGCGGCTACTGGTACCCGTTCGTGCCCGCCCCAGGCAACGCCAACGAGCGGCTGACAGAGCGCGAGCTGCAGCTCAAGGCGCAGATGGCCTCAGAGCTGCCGATGGAGCCGGAACTGGAGCGGTGGTTCCCCTTGTGGGGGATCCCGATCTGAGGCGACGCCGTCCTCACCGCCGCTTTGCGCGTCGCGTGGGCTTCCGCTTCGACTTCTTGTGCTTCTTGGTGGGCTTGTGAGGCTTCGACTTGGGTTCTTTCACTGGCGGGAAGACCGGCGTCGGAATGAGCAGCGGGGTCGCGGGCGCACTCAGGGTTACGGGCGTGCCCTGCACGACGGGCGCTTCCAGCGGAGCTTCGGAGCCCGGCGCGGGCACCGGCACAGCCACAGGGGTCGTGAACGTATGATCGGGACCGACAACTTCGCCGCTCGAGTTCTTCGCCACGAGTGCGAAGTGATAGACGGTGTCCGGTTCCAGCCCTTCGGCGGCCTGTTCGACGGGAATCGGTTCCAGGCCGAAGCCGATCGTGATGTCGGGAAGTTCGGTTTCGTAACTGGTCGTCCTGCCGTACTCGAAACGATATGTCGTACTGCCGTTGCCAGGATTCACGGACCCCCGGAAGAGCGCCCCGCTGGTCGTCACGTTCAACGCTTCTCCTTCGAGCACTTCGGGAGGAAGCGGCGGGGTCGTGAACTGGGCATCGGGACTGTGGTTGAAGAGCGAACTCGCATTTAGACCAGCAGTGTCGGTGGCGTCCAATCGACAGTGGTATGTCGTGCCTGGCGTGAGCCCGGTCAATTCTGCGGACACGGGCTCCGACACGCCGCCCGCGATGCCGGTCAATGCAGATTCCGAACCATATTTTTCATCCAGGCCATACTCGAAGCGATATTCCGCACCCGCTGTTTCCAGGGGATCGACTTCGCCTTCGAGCCTGGCGGTCGTCGATGTCACTTCTCCCGCAGCGCAATGGGTCACATTTGGCACCTCGACGAGTCCGAAGTTCTCGACATTTCCCCTATCGATGCTTGACACGTACACATCACCAGTCCCTTCGTCAACCGCAAGACCCTTGGAGTTCGCACCTCCTCCAAGCGGTTCCAGCGTGAAAGATTCAAGCTCTTTCCATTCCTTTTTCGGGATCTTCTCCCAGCACCAATACGGATTCGCCACCCTCATCTACGTAAAGGTGATCATTTGCTTCATCCAGCGCGATAGCTGTAGCCGACGAAACGATCGTCGATTCACTTTCAACCACACCCGGAGAACTGAAGATAAACCGCACAACCTCACTACCTTCTGTCGAGTTCTGCACTAGCAGATCTCCATTTGAGTCAATTGCCAAGCCTCCCGGGTGCCCATCGAGCTCGCTGTGTTCTGAGCTGTTCAGCAGCATCATACCCTTGCCGGCCGAATTGAACTCTGCAACAAATCCATCTCCAGGTTCAAAGCTCAAGATATACACATTGCCACTTGAGTCGACTGCTACACCTCGAGCTACAGAGAATGGCTGAGTCGGTGTGCCCCCCTTCGGCAAGCATGCTTCTTCGCCATCGCCATACCATCCATTTATCTGACAAACATATTCGTATTCGGTACCCTTCAATCTGAACTTGTCGACGACGTTGTGAAGCACGTCAGCCACATATATATCCCGATGAGAGGAGCTGGTTAGGGAATTATCGACTGCCACACCAACCGGCCTTCCTTCGAAGTCGAAATGTTCGCCCGGTGCGCCATGTTCACTTCCCGTTTCAGACAATACCGCCAACGGGCCGCTACCGTCCGGGCCGAACACGTCCACCACTTCCGAGCCACCGCCATCAGCCACGAAAACATCGTTGGATGTCTGATCGACCGCAACGCCGGTGGGGTGCGTGAGGGAGCCGAATTCTCGCAGTAAGCCTGGCAGTTCCGCCGCGCCAGCCGGCTTCAAAGGCGCCGCGAACACACAGAGAAGAGCCACAGTCGCAATCGCCGACAATCTGCGGACCGTGAGCGTCACCTGCCCCTCCCTCCGTGTCGGATCGCGTGCGTCGCCATCTTGGAAGCCTTCTTCTTCGTCTTGGAAGCCTTTTTCTTCGTCTTGGGACACCCGGTCACTGCAATCTTGGTGTTCTGCTTGATCTGCGCCCCGTTCTGCCCCGTGATCGTGGTGGGCATGACGAGATTCAGACCACACAGGCTGCCGTGCGCGCTGGCGGGGATGCCCGCGGTCGTGAGCGCGCTGTGAGGACTCCTGGGGAGGAGCAGTTCAAACGATCTGAGCGGAGCGTCGGGTGAGGTCACCGTGCTGCTCGTGATCCCCCGCTTGGAGATGTTGATCGACCCCGTCACGTTGATGCGCACGCCGTCACCCTGAATGACCATGACCAAATCCGGGAACGCCGCGCCGCCGTGGGACACCAGGTAGACCGGACCGGTGAGCATCACCGGCAGGACCGGCGACACGGCCTTGGCGATCCCAATCAGCGACCGTGGGTCACACGTCGCCGGATTTGCGGCAAAGACGCTGTCCGGGCAGGCGTGCTGGATCGTCGTGAGCCGCGAGGGCAGCCTGACGGGCAGGCTCACCGATACCTTGGCGATGTTGGCCTGGCCGGGCACCTCCGAGACCTTCACGTCGAGGCTGGCTCCGTCGGCGTGATTGCTCTTCGCCTGCGTCGAGACCGTGAACTTCGTCTTGAACGGCAACCCGGCGCAGCCCTCGGCCGTGAATGGGCTCGACACCGCTGCGACCGCCCCTTGCTCGCCGGCGACCGTCGCGGTGACGGCCTGGCGCGAGCAGTTCGTCGGGTTGAACATGAACCCGGGCCGATCCGCGGTGACGTTGACCGTACGCACCCGCAGCGGCACGCCGTCGATGATCTGGGGCAGCGGGTCGCTGGTGATCGTCAGCGCGGCCGTGCTGGGATCGGCGTTGATCGTGGCGCGAACGACCACGTTGCCCAGATTGAAGGGACCCGCCACAGCCGGGATTACTATCGACAGGCCGAACGGGGCGCCCTTGTATGGACCGGTCAGATACGCGCGACCACCCTGGACCCAGAATGGCGTGGGACCCGCTCCCACCGCCGCCGTGACCGAGCCGACCTGCGACGCGGAAGAGCACGTCCCCGCCGCGGCCTGCGGTTCTCCACACAGGGTCACGCTCGAGAGCATCCCCAGCAGCCCCGGCGGCGTGTGCACCGCCACCTGCGCGAGATCCTGTTCGCGGTCGCCGCGCGACAGTGTCAGCGTGAACGGGCTGAACGCGCCGGCAACCGGCGCGACTGTCCCGGCGCTGAAGCCCGGAGCGAACGGCAGGCTCGCCGGGCAGGCGCCGCCCGCGCCGTCCCAGTCGACCGAGAAGGAGTTGAACGGGTATGCATCGGGCGTCGTCGGAGAGCTCCACGGCACGAGATCGCTCCTCGTCGTCGCGCGACCGCACGTCTGCGGGTTGGCGAGCGGGGCGCGCGGCCCTTCTTTCAGGCGCAGGATCAACTCGCTGAACGGCAGCTGCGGATTTTCTGTGAACGTAGTGGTCACCTGGCCCGTGCCGGGATTCACCGAAGCCTCGCCGCGAAGCTTGACGATCGCCCCTCCGCCGGACGCTTCCAGATATAGGCCGAACAGGCTCCCGTTCGCCGCGTCCGCTTCGGTGCACGCGGGCTGACCCGCCCCGCCGCACCGCGGTTCGGCGACGTATACGTGCCCCTTCAGCGGTTCGGCAAGGACCGGCGTCGTGATTTCCACGCTGCCCACCGTCGAGGCCGCCGGGCAATGACCGGGGGCCGTGTGTTCCTGGCCATCGTGGTAGGGGCTGCCGTCGCGAGCGCCTTCGCCCAATTCGCTTGCTTCGGGGCCTTCGATGTTGATGCCTTCGGGGCCGAATTCCCGGCAGACCTGCAGTCCGCCGGCAACGGGTGGCGAAAGCGAGACACCCGGCGGGAGCGTGACCGTCGCATCCTTCAACGCGGGGGTCGCGGGCGCTTCCAGGCTTTCTTCCTGCGGCAACTGCAACTCGAATTCGTAGCCGGCGGGCTCATCCGCGGCGGTCGTCGTCGGCTTGGTCCTCAGCGTGGGCCGAAACGTGAGCAGTTCGCACCCGGTGACCTGCGGATAGACGACGGATTCGACCGGAGGTGTGTATTCAGCCGGAGACTTCGGGTTTTCCCACGAGTCGACGCGCATGCTCGCGCGCAGCGGTTTGTCCGAGCAGGCGGTGGGGTTACTGAAGAAGGCGCGGCGTGTGTTTTCGCTCCCGTCGCGCGCCGCGGGATCGCCGAAGAACGTGAGCGACGAGCCGTCGGTGCCTATCTCGGGAACGCCCGGAGCGGTGACACGCAGGCGATAAGCGCCTCCCACTCGCACAAGATTGGCGTAGATCAGCACAGCCTTGCCGAAATAGGTGAACCCAAACTCGGCGGGATAGCCGGTCTCCGGCACCATGTTGTATAGCCCTGTTACGCTCTTACCTCTTTCTTCCGTCAAGCCGAATATACCTTCGTGCTCGAAGGTTACTACTCCAACCCTGCTGCCGGGCGAGCACGACACCTCGTCCGCGTCCGCGCCCACAAACAACCCGTTCAGCGGACATTGCGGTGCTGCGAGAGGGTTTCCCAGCAGGCCCAACGGCAGTTCGACGATCGCATCCTTCAGCTGCTCGGGAGACGCGTATTCGTTTTCGCCGTAGCCGTGAGGTCGGCTGACCGTATTCAGGTCGAAGTTTGACACCAACTCGTATGGGTGGCCACCGGCTTGAGTGTTCGTGCCGCCGTCTTCCCCAAACACTTGCATACTGAAATCCGCAATCCCGAAAGACGCCGACGAAGGATTGACCGTCGTTTCTGCGCTTGTCGCCACCGCAGGCGCGCCCCCCCCCGCGATCGATGCGTGGTCCACGACACTGTCGGGCGCGTCCGGCTGCACCGTCGTATAGATCGCCACCATCAGCGTCTGGCCCGGGGCAACCGCTGATTCGCCCGTATCCGGGTCGATACACTGCAATGGTACCGGAGTACAGGTGAAGAACGCTCCGTCCGACAGGTCCTCTCCCCTGACTTCAATGGGGGTCACACTGGCCGGCAAAGTATCGGCGATGACCACCGGTCCGTTTGCCGCCTGGCTGCCGACGTTCGTGACGAGCAGCGTGTAGCTGTCGCAGTGCTCGCCCCTACTCGGGCTATCCAAACACTGGGTATTGTGTGTCGATGAGAAATGAGTCGGCTGAGCTATCACACGGAGTGACCACGCCACAGAAGATGACGCGGCCGCAATCGCAGGAAAGCTGAAGGCGCACCAGCTCGCGATCAAAACAGCCACAACGGTTATCGTCCGAGTCGGACATAGACGACCCGGACGACGATCCCACTTGCTCCACATCCCCTTTCTCATCGCTGCTTTGCTCCCGCTCGCATGGCACGAGAAAAGTCGGTCTTTCGCGTCTTCCCGTGCTGGGTTTTCCTCCGAGACGACTTTCTGCCTGCACGACTATTCCGCTTCTTGATCGTCTTGGTCTTGGTCCTTTTGATCTTGACCTTGACCTTCGGACTCCCTACCGAAACAGTGAACGCACCAGGCGCGTTGGTAGGTTCGCTGACGCTACCGGCAGTTGGCAGGCTTGGCGGGACGGAAACCAGTCCCTGGCACGCTTCTCCACTGCAGCCGGATTTCCCCGTTTCCGCAAATCCTCCTTCGACGCGTGCGTCGTAGACATCCTGCTGGTTATCCTGATCGAAGGGGACAAGTTGATTGGAGGTGGTGAAGAAGACGTCGTCTCCGGTCGCGGACGCGCCGAGCAGTCGCGTGGCTGCCTGTTCGTGCACGACCGATGTATCCTGACCAGCGGAAATGAGGTACACCGTGCCATCCTTGTACTCGTAGACATTCGAGAGCAGCGCCATAGTCAGGAAGGCGTCCGCCTGATTGCTCATCGCGCCGGGTGCGAGCGCGGCCGGGCTCGTGAAGAATACGTCTCCGTTGTCCGGCGTGAGCGTGCTCTCCGCCGCCGCAGGCGAGTCTCTGGCTGTATACGGCATGGGCAGCGTGCCGGATATAGCTTCGGGTCCGACGGTCAGCGACGCCGCCGAGCCTGGAGTCTTGCCGTCGTTGTTATAGCCGCTCTGACCGATCGAGACCCTCACCAACTGTTCGGTCTGTATATCGTATCGGTATATCTGTGCGCTGTCTGCTTCGATGCCCGGTTCGCCGGTCAGGTCGCCGTGACTGACGAAAACAAGATAGCGGCCGTCGCTAGAGGTCTCGACCGGCCGATCGTCAGCGCGCGCCCAGTCGACTGCATCCTGTGAAGAAAGCTTCGTGACGAACGACATGCGCCCTTCGGGGAAACCGGCGTCACGCTCGTACACGTAAAGGTTCTCGCCTCCTTCTTGCGCCGTTTCGCCCAGGGCGTCCTTCGCGCTGGTCAAAACTCCCTTTGCGACGAAATACACATGCGAGCCATCCTCGGAGATCCGCGCGACACCCTGCACCTGCGGCGCGGCGTCGCCGGACACGAGCACAAGCCGATGCGTGTCGCCGGGAAAGTATTCGTACTCGTACAGGTTGCAGCCGCTGAGACCGGGCGTCGTTTCCGCACATCCGCTGACGGCACTGTCGCCGCTTTCCGTGTCGTTGCTCGCGCCCGCCACAAGCCCCTGCGTACTCGTGAAGAATACCCTCGATCCGTCCTGCGATGCACCCTCGAACTCTGCGTCTCCACAGGGCGATGCGGGAGATTCGGCACAGTACGTGAGGGAGGGCTCTGAAATCGGCGTGGTCATCGTGCTCGTCACACCTGCTCCGTCGATTTCTTCTCGTGCCAACAGCTCTTCCACCGGCGGCTGCGTCCCGCACCGCTGGGCCGTGAAGAAGATCCGCGAGCCGTTGGCCGAGATCGCGTTGTAAAATGACCCCAGCGGCGAAAGCAATTCCCGACCCGAGCCCAGGCGCGCACCGCAAGCACTCGCAGGCACGGTGCTTCCTGTCCCGCCGATCACCCCGACGGATAACCGGGCACCTCCTAGCCCCACATACTCGTACACCGATCCGAGGCCCACTTCGAACAGTATATGCGAAAGGTCGCCCGACGCGCCCAGATAGCGATATGCGGTCAGATTTTCAGCGGTTTCGCCCGGCGTCGGAGACCCCACTTCCACAAACGTACCGTCGGGTCTCCGTAGATAAAAGCTGGAGTCGCCTGGCGGGCGTGTTTTGGGTATTAGAGACCACAGACTTTCTGTAAAAGCAGACGCACTATTATGTTCTGCAGAATCCTGATTAAGATCCCAAAAGGAAACTTCAGACCGAAACATCGATTCTGGCGCGCTCGTAGGCGTAGTCTTCCAACCCGACAACGTACGCGTCAGAAGATAGACAGCTCCTTCCGTTGTCGTGTTGAAGGGGTCCCCGGCGGGCGAATCGAATGCGCCGTAGCTGCTGATGACGACGTGCGACCCGTCTTCTGCGACCGCGAATGGGTTAGGTACGTTACCCTCCTTGTAGGGCGGAGTCACCAACTCGTATGCTCTGCACTCAGGAAGCGCCTCGTCATGCTGCATGATTCGCAGTTCTCCATTGGTACAAGGATCAGCCGCACTAGACTTTTCAACGGTGATAAATCCAAACAATGTTAGCGTCACACATATGCCGCCTGCGAGTACGTGCCAGCCATAAATACTTACGGTCGGACGGTCGGGCCCAATCCCACGTTGGTGCAATACAGGAAGCCCACGAGAAGACCAAGACAGCAGCGCAACAGCAGTCGGGATGGAGACGGCAAGAAGCACTATTGCTTGGATGATCACATGAGTGAGTTTACCTTATACTTTTACCATCTCGCAATACACGTCTCTCACTCGGCGCGAGCGACGCTTGTGATGCCAATCCCGAACGGGACTGGCTAGTCCTAGTCTCATGTACGCAGGAGGAGGTCGTGTCGGATCAACTCAACCCCCTCCTGCTAGAAATACCAGTTCCCAGTGGAGCTGTATTCTATTTTTCAAATACAGCTACTTCTTGGCTCGTTTTCATGGGTATATACCCGAGGAGCTTGTCTTCATTTGTTCCGAACTCGAGGTCTTCTTTTAGACCGACGAAGGTCGATCCGTTCCAGAAATGTTGCAGAGTCACGACACCTGGTATTATTAACGTTAATTCTTTACGGAATTCTCCCAGTTTAGTTTCTGCCGTAAAGCTCAGCGCACCGGTGAGTTCACCGTGTATATTTTCCAGCCCTTTGCACAAAGGTCCGAAAGTCACGGTACCAAAGGTATTTTTGCCCGATAGTCCGGTAGCAGTCAGCGTTGTCTTGCCTGGAATGATGATGCCATCCCAATGTTGTTCTTCTTGTGCCGCTTTAGTGTTTTCCAACTGTTTGGCTTCTCCATTCCATTTCCACATCAAATGACCCTGGTAATCTTCAGGCACTACCACTTTCACCTGACAATGTCCGACCCAGATGACGTTATGGAATTCAGCTTGCATTTTTAGTTGGCCTTGATTCGCTTCATTCCAGAGTGTACCTTTGATTTGCAATTCCCCAGCTAGCACAATCGATGTGCCGAGTATGGTACTGGACAGAAGGATTTTCCCTTGCCCATAATATTTCTCTTGTTCAGACTGATTGAATTTTTTACCTTCTTCTTCTGAAGCCGAAAACCGATGATGCCAAAACGGTCCGGCTTCCGCCGACGCCGTCGCCGAAGCGACCGACCCGACTGCCATAACCGCGAACAGACCCATCAACAACAACTTGACTCGATGCATGTCATGTCTCCTGATCATTTTTCCCCGGCATACTGTCGGGCTTTGTAGGTCGAGACGACGTCAAACCACCTCACGACAGCCAACGACGGCTTGATACACCCCATTATTGTTATAAGAGACCGTGAGCAGGGAGGGCAGAGTTGATTCAACTCTGCCCTCCCTCTATTAACTCATGTCGGTTTTGAACTAGCTGCTATTTTTCAAAGACAGCGACTTCTTGGCTTGCTTCCGTAGGTATGTAGGCAAGGAATTTGGCTTCGTTTGTTCCGAATAGGAGATTTTCTTTAAGCCCGGTGAATGCTGATCCGTTCCAGAAATGTTGTACTACTGGTACGCCGGGCGATATGAAAGTGAACGCTTTCTTGAATTCTCCCGGCTTAGTTTCTGCGGTGAATGCTGCTGCTCCCGTAGCTTCACCATGTATATTTTCCAGCCCTTTGCACAAAGGTCCAAAGGTGATAGTTGCAAAGGAATTTTTTCCTGACAGTCCAGTGCCAGTCAGCGTTGTCTTGGCTGGAAGGATGATGCCATCCCAGTGTTGTTCTTCTTGTGCCGCTTTAGTGTTTTCCAACTGTTTGGCTTCTCCATTCCATTTCCACATCAAATGACCCTGGTAATCTTCAGGCACTACCACTTTCACCTGACAATGTCCGACCCAGATGACGTTATGGAATTCAGCTTGCATTTTTAGTTGGCCTTGATTCGCTTCATTCCAGAGTGTACCTTTGATTTGCAATTCCCCAGCTAGCGTGACCGGTGTTCCAAGTATAATGGTGGACAGAATGGTTTTCCCTTGCCCATAATATTTCTCTTGTTCAGACTGATTGAATTTTTTCCCTTCTTCTTCTGAAACAGAAAACCGATGGTGCCAAAACGGTCCGGCTTCCGCCGACGCCGTCGCCGAAGCGACCGACCCGACTGCCATAACCGCGATCAGACCCATCAACAACAACTTGACTCGATGCATGTCATATCTCCTGACTATTCGTCCCCGGCCTACGGCCGGGGCTTTGTAGGTCGAGACAACGCCGAGTTACCTCACGGCAGCTCAGCGACGGCTCGAAGCGCCCACCTCCGCGCCCCTCAGGGACCCGGCGGAGGACGCCACCAAGCTAAGCGCGATTGCCCGCCGCCGTCAAAGCGAGCCGGTGCCGCCCGACCGCGTCTCGCCCCAACGGCCGTCCGGGAGCGAGATCCCGAAGAGCCACCAAAATCAGGGCTTTCCCGCTATTCCAAGCGCACCTGAAAGTCCGCCTGCCCGTACTCAGGGACCCTCAGGAATGTTTCCGTCCCCGGCTGGCTTCGCCCGCGAGTCCCAGCAAAAACGTTTCCGACTGCTCCGAGCCCAAGACGATGGCCCAGCCCGACCAATCCGGGGCGGCCCGCCAAGCCCTATCGACGCACCGGCCGCAGCGCGGCCACAGAGCCTAGTCCGGGATCAAACCCTCGCCATGAAACTCCGCGGCAGCCTCCTGCAGGCTGAGGTCCGGCGGGGGCAGGATCAGATCCGAGCCCACAAGGTCGTCCTCGCCGAGGGGCTCGCCCGCGGAGCGCACGAAGCTGAGCAGGGCGTCGTAGGCGGAGCGATACCCAACCTCGTCCCCCGCCTCGACCGCCGAGACGACGGCATTGTCGAGCTGATGAAGCTCCCCGTTGCTCTGATCGAGCCGGTACTGACCCTCCCCCGAGACCCGTACGATCATGCCGACTGACCCTCGGCGGGCTGCGCCGGCGCCTCCTCCGCCGCGGGCGCGCCGGCCGTACCCGGGGCGCCAGGCGCACCCGCGGGCAGCTCACCAGGAGCACCGCCCGAGCCGAGTTCGGCCTTCATCTTCGCCAGATCGTCATCCACGGCCGAGGACGAGGACAGCTCCTTGAGCTGCTTATCAATGTCGTCTTCGCCGGGCCCAAGCGCGGTGACGTCATCGAACGCGCCGGCCGCTTCAAGCTCCTGCACAGCATCCGCGCGGGCCTTCATGTTTTCGGTCTTGTCGACGGCGCGCTGCATGGCGAGGCCGACGTCGGCCATCTCCTCGCCCACGCCGGTGGCGGCCTCGGAGATGCGCACCTGGGCTTCGGCGGCGGAGTACTGCGCCTTGATGACCTCCTTCTTGGTGCGGAAGGCCTCGATCTTGGCGCGCAGCTTCTGCTCGGAGTCGGTCAGCTTCTGCTGCTGGGCTTCGAGTTCGTGGATCTGCGTGTCGAGCGACTGCAGCTCGGTCTGGGCGACGTTCTTGCGCTCGAGCGCCATTCGCGCAAGGTCCTCCTTGCCGGCGGCGAGCGCCTGGCGGGCCTGGGTGTCAAGCTTGACGAGCTGCTGCTGCAGCGTCGACTCCTGCATCTGCAGGCGCTTCTTGGCGGTGACGACGTCGGCGATCCCCTTCTTGACGTTCTGCAGCTGCTCGAGCTGCTTCTCGTAGCTGTAGTCAAGCGTCTCGCCGGGGTCTTCGGCCCGGTCCAGGAGCTTGGAAACCTTGGCCTTCACGACTGTTGACATGCGCCCGGTCAAACCGGCCATCCTGATCCTCCTATGAACTGTGGGAAGCCAAGCGTAGCTGACCGCGGAACCGAGGCTATGCGGAAAGCCCTACAGCCCCACGGGGTGGCGCACTTTGAAGCCGGAGTTGGCCGGGCGCAGTGGGCGCCAGCGAGGACCCTGCTGGTTTGAGGGGTCATCCGCGGCCGATGTGTCCAGGCGCACGCCTGCGACCGTCATGTAGGCATGGCCGGGGTTCGCGAAAACCGTGACCCACTGGCCGATCCCGTGGCCGCCCCAGGCTTCAAATTCCGAGGAGTCCATCGGCGTGGCGAGCAGGCTGGCGCCGTGCAGGGCGAAGGAGACGGTGCCCGAGCAGTCATAGCCGGGCGAGGTGAAGGAGGCGTGGCCGCCACCGAAGATGTAGGGAAGGCCGATGATCTGGTTGCCGGTCCAGATGATCTCCTGCACTGGCGCCGGGGCGGACATGGGGGCCGCGGCGAGCCCGTCGACGACACGCGCGATCGTGCCCGGCACGAGCAGCTCGGGCTTGGTGGTGGTCGTGGCGCCGACCGGACTGCCTCCGGTGGGTCCGCCGACTTGGCCCGGAGGCAGGGGGGCGACATAGGGGATGACCTGGCCTGTGGCGCTCTTTTCATAGACCGGCCCGGTGTAGACAAGGCTCGCGCTGCGCGCGGTCACCGGCGCGAGGTGCAGCTTGGGGGTCGCCGGGGTCGTGGCCGGGGCCGTGGGAGCCGCACCGCCGGCGGTTGCGGTGGTGCTCGTGCGGGTAGTGGCGGAGGCGAGCGAGGTGCGCGGGGCCGATGCGGCCAAAGATCCGGAAGCGGTGCCGCCCGTGGAGGCGGCCATCGCGGCGGGGGCCGCTGAGAGACCTGCCAATGACGTCAAACCAAGTAGCACTGCATTGCGCGTAAGCACCCGCAAGACAACCTCTTTCGTAGGCCTGCGGGGTTAGCTGACGGGCTGGCGCTGAAAGAGCCTGCGCCTCCCACGGCTACACCGTGGAATTCGCCCCAACATCTCGGGTCCCCCGTTCCTTGGCTTCTAACCAAGGATTCGGCATTTCGCGGGGCAGCCTAGCAGAGTGCAATGACGGTTGCACCGGCTGCACGGGCCTGCCCACAAAGTTCCCGCAAATGCCGGGAAAAACGACCTCAAACAGGCGTTTAGGGCAAGTGAGTCCGCACAAAGCGGGGGCGCCCGCCGCGCCCGTTAGTGTGCCGGGTCATGCGTGCCCACCCGCTACGGCTCGGCGTGACCGCGGTGGCCTTGGCCGCGGCGCTGGCGGGCTGCGGCAAATCGCTGCCCGGCACGAGCGCAAGCCAGGGCGCCGGGCAACCGCTCGCCCCGGTGACGCCCGAAGGCGCGGGCGGCCTCACGACCAAGAACACCACCCGCCTCGGGGGCGCGGACGTCGCGACGGACGCCGCGGCGGTGGCCTTGGCCGTCCACCCCGGGCTGACCGCGGCGACCCGCCCGCAGGCGGTGGTGGTGGTCGACGAACACGACTGGCCCGCGGCGCTCGCGGCCTCAGCCTTGGCGAGCGCCCCGCTGCTGGCGCCGCTGCTCTACAGCGAAGGCGACGCCCTGCCGGAAGTCAGCGCGCAGGCGCTGAAGACGATGCGTCCGACGGGCGACGCGGCGCTGGGCGGTGCGCAGGTGATTCAGCTCGGTACTTCCGCGGCGCCCGCCACCATCGCCGGCTACCGCACGCAGGGTCTGAGCAGCCCCAACCCCTACGTGCTGGCCGTACAGGTGCAGAGACTGCTGAGCACAGTCCAGCGCCAGGAGCCCCGCGCGGTGATCGTGACGGCGGCCGATGGCCCGCCGGCGCAGGCGATGCCCGCGGCCGCACTGGCGGCCGAGAGCGGTGCGCCGATCCTGCTGGTGAGCGCCGCTGGCGTCCCAAGCGCGACGGCCACGGCACTGGCCCACCTGCACCGGCCGACGATCTACGTGGTCGGCTCGACGGCAGCGGTGAACAGCGCCACCCTCAGCGCGCTGGGGCACTACGGCACCGTCAAGCGCATCGTCAGCCCCGTGGGCCGGATCGGCCGCGAGGACCCCGTCGGCAATGCCATCGCGGTGGCGCTGTTCGAAGAAAACGGGTTCGGCTGGGGCGCGGACGAACCGGGGCGCGGCCTGGTGTTCGCCAACACCGCCCGCCCGCTCGACGCCCCCGCGGCGGCGCCGCTGGCGAGCAGCGGCGACTATGCGCCCCTGCTGCTGCTGGAAAGCCCGGTGGGCGTGCCGAAGGTGCTGGGCGAATACCTCGCGGACATCCGCCCGGCCTACTCGAGCGCGCCGGTCTACCGCGCGACGCACGGCACGTACAATCACGGCTGGATGATCGGCGACGAGAGTGCGATCTCCGCGAGGACGCAGGCAGAATTGGACACGATGCTCGAAGATAGCGCCACAGACAACCTCTTCCGAAGCAGCCTCCTCGACGACGAGCGCGACATCCACGACGACCACCGAAACCTCGGTCCCCACGCCCACCAAATGAGCCAAGCCGAGAACCCCACGCGCATGCGCCCCGAGCACGAGGTGAGCGTCGAGGACGTGCGCCAGCTGATGGGCGCCTCCACCCCACACTTCGCGTTGCAGCTGCGCGAACGCATCGCGCGGCTGATCGCCGGGCTGCCGCCCGAGCACCCCGCGCGCGTGGAAGGCGAGCGCGAGATCGCCCGTCTGGAGCGCCTGGGGCTGCAGGGCGAGACGCGCGGCCAGGGAGCCAACGAGGGCGAGCCTCCGCTGCCGTCGCTGAGCGGCCTCGCGGCGCCCTAGCCGCCGGGCGCCCACCCACGGCGAGCCTCGGCGGGCGCGCCTAATACGTTCCTGGTCGCCGCACGCCCACTCGTCGCGAGCCTCAGGACGATAGGCGCGCGCACTACCGACCGCCGAGCGCCCGCCGGTGGCGGGCCTCCAGGAAGCGCGCGCGCAGGAGCTTGAAGAGAAAGACGAACAGCGCCGCGTCCAGCGGGAGCAGTGCGAGCGTGAGAAATGCCGGCACGGCGCCGAACTTGGAGTAGCCGAGCACCACGACCGTGTGGAAGAGGAGCACCGGCACAAGCGCGAGGAGAATCGCGTGCGAGCGATAGCCGCTGAAGTGCTCACGCAGGGTCACCTCAAGGGTGCCGAGCCCCACCGCCACGAGCCCCGCCACGAGCGGCGCGGTGCCGTACGAGCCGCCGCGCCGCAGACCGACGATCGTGCCGATCGCGCCGACCAGGATGAGGATCTCCGAGAGGGGCACCGGATACCACGGCGCGCGCGGACGCTCGCCAAGGATGGATTTGGGGCGTGTGCGCGAGCGCGAGCCGCTCTCGGTGCGGGCCTGTCGCCCACGAGTGCTCCGCGCCGTCGACGAGTCGCGCTGGGCGGAGTCAGGCGCGGTGAAGTCAGGCGTCGCGGAATCGACTCCCTCAGAGCCCGACGTTCCCCGCGCAGCAGCGGCGGCAGCGGGGCGCCGCTTGCGCGAGCGACGGCTCTTGCTGGCACTGGCCACTTGCCGTCGATGCTAGCGCCTATGCTGAATCGGATGTCAACGCTCACGCCACCCTCGTCGGCGGGCATCCCGGAGAGCGCGCTCGCGGGCCCCTTCCCGGTGGGTGAGTATGCGCAGGCGCTGCGCGCGAAGCTGCGCTCGCTCACACGCGTGCAGCTGGTGGGCGAGATCGTCAACCTGCGTGCGGCCCGCGCGCGGGTGTACTTCGAGCTGCGCGACTCCTCGGGGGCGGTGCCGTGCGCGGCGTGGGCGCGCGACTGGGAGACGGTGCTCGCGCGCGCGGGCGAAGTCAAGGAGGGCATGCAGGTGGTGGTGGCGGGCGGCTGCGACTACTACCCCGGCAGCGCGAGCGCCTCCCCCGGCTTCTCTTTCCATGTCACCGACCTGCGGGTGGCGGGCGTCGGCGATCTGCTGGCACGCATCGACCGCCTGCGCAAGACGCTCGACGCGGAGGGTCTCCTGCAGCGCCAGAAGCTGCTTCCGCGAGCCACGCTCCCACGCACCCTCGGGGTGGTCACGGGGGAGAGCGGCAAGGCGCGCGACGACATCCTCGCGGCCCTCGCCCGACGCGGCTGGGCGGGACGGCTGGTGTGGGCCTACGCGCCCGTGCAGGACCGCCACGCGGCGCCGGGTATCACCCGCGCGGTACAGGACCTGGCTGCGGTGGGCGGTGCGGAGACGATCGTGGTGGCGCGCGGCGGCGGATCGCTGGCTGACCTGTGGTGCTTCTGCGACGAGACGCTGTGCCGCACGGTGGCGCTGCTGGGGGTGCCGGTGGTGGCGTCGGTGGGCCACCACACCGATCGCACACTGCTCGATGATGTGGCGGCGGTGAGTTGCTCCACGCCCACGCATGCGGCGGAGGAGGCCGTGAGATTGCACTGCGCCGAGGCGCGCGTCGCGCTTGGGGGTTACGCCCGGCGCCTCGCCGACCACGGCCGCCCCGCGGTACTCATACGCGCGCGTGCATTGGCAGCTCTCACGCGTGCACCAACCGAGCAGCTGCGCCGCCAGCGCACACAACTGCACCAGCAGTTGCGTGAGACCCGTGCCGGCGCGCGCCGGCGGGTACAGGACGAGCGGAACGTAAGCGCCAGACGGGCGCTCGTGCTGGAGCGCAAGACCCGCGCCACCGAGCGCGAATGCCGCGAGCGCGGCCCACGGGAACTCGAGCGCACTGCGACTAGCGTTGACGGGCCACGACCCACAGCGGACGCTGGAGCGTGGCTATGCGCTCGTGCAGAGCCGTCGGGCGAAGCCAATGGCGAGCGCCGAGGCGGCGCGAGCGGGAGGGGGACGTTCATGTGCGCTTCGCCGACGATACGGTTGCGGCGAGGATCGAGGGATGAGCGAGACACCGACACAGACCTACGAGGCGGCGGCGGCGCGGGTGGAGGAGATCATCCGCCGGCTGGACTCCGGCGAGGCGTCGCTGAACGAGACGCTCGACCTGGTGCGTGAGGGCAAGGCGCTGATCGAGTACTGCGCGGGCGAGCTCGATGCTGTGGGCGGGGCTCTGGAGGAGCTGCGCCTGGACGAGCTGGTGGCCGCCTGGAAGGCGAGAGCACACCTTGAGCACCTGGGAGAAGCTGGCGGAGCTGCCGCTGCGAATCGAGCACTGCACGCTGGAGGGCCTGGAGGCGAAGGTGTCGAGCGAGTTTGAACGTCTCTCGACGGTCATCCACCTGCATGGCGCCGGCGAGGAGGGACAGGGCGAGGATGTGACGTATGACGCGCCCGACCACGAAATCCTGCAGGCCGCGGGTCCCCTGCGAGACTCGAGGGCAGCTGGACGATGGCCTCCTTCTGCGAGCGCCTGGCAGAGAGGGACCTCTTCCCGCGCCCGCCCCAGCGCGAGGTCTCGCGCCGTTACCGCGTTTGGGCGTACGAGTCGGCGGCGCTGGACCTGGCGCTGCGCCAGGCTCACACCTCCCTGCACGAGGCGCTGGGGCGCACGCCGCAGGCGGTGCGCTACGTGGTGTCGCTGCGCCTGGGCGAGCCGCCGACGATCGAGCTGCTGGGCCGATGGCTGGAGCTGTATCCGGGGCTGCGCTTCAAGCTCGACCCCACCTCCTCGTGGTCGCCGGCGGCTGATCGCCGAGCTCGTAGCAGACGGGGGCGGTGGAGTCGGTCGACTTCAAGGCCTACTACGTGGGCTCGATCGTGGACCAGCCGGCGGACCCGGTGCTCTACGAGCGCGTGGTCGAGGCCTTCCCCGACGCCTGGATCGAGGATCCGGCGCTGACACCCGAGACCGATGCGATCCTGGCGGCGCATCGCGGGCGCTTCTCTTGGGACGCGCCGATCCACTCGGTGGCGGACATCGAGGCGCTGCCCTACCCGCCGAGGATGGTCAACATCAAGCCCTCGCGCCTGGGCGGGCTGCGAAACCTGCTGGAGGCCTTCGACTACTGCGCGGACAGGGGCATCGGCAACTACGGCGGCGGCCAGTTCGAGCTGGGCGTAGGGCGCGAGCAGATCCAGTACCTCGCGTCGCTGTTCCACGCGGATGCGCCGAACGATGTGGCGCCGACGGGCTTCAACCTCCCCCGCCCGGTGCGCGGCTTGCCGAGCAGTCCGCTCGCGCCGGCGCCGTCGGCGAGCGGCTTTCGCTGGGGCTGAGCCGCCGCTCGGCGCTCCGCCTGGAGGCCCGAGGGCAAGCCTTCGTACGGCTGGAGGCCGCAACTTCGCTGGCGCGGCTTGGTTGGAGAGCGCATAGCCTCTATGGTCGGCGGCCCGCCGATAGGCACGTCAAATGGCACGCACAGGAATCCGACAACGCTCCTGGGTCCTGGCTGCGGTAGCGCTCTTTGTGCTGTCGCTCGCCCTCCCGGCCCTCGCGGCAGACATGGCGAGCGCCGCCAACCCCGGCGGCACCGGCGCCCCGGCGGGGTCGACGGGCGGGAGCGGAGCAAAGACGGGCGCCGCGGGCTCGGGCACATCGGGCGCCGCACCGGCGGGACGACGGCGACGCCGCGGCGTGCCACCCCCCACACCCGGCGCGTGGTGACGATCAGCGACGCGCGTTGCGCGCCGGCGGCGCAATGCGCGACGAACCCGCACGAGGTGTCGGTGCACGGCTATCTGGTGCTCAGCGGACGCGGGCTGGACCCGGGGCTGATCGTCGCGTTCCCGCATCGCGCAATGCGACGATCGCGAGCAACTCGCCGCTGACGCGCATCTACCAGTCGCCAAGTGGCCCGGCGGTGAAGGTGCCGCGTGCGCGCGCACAGCGGGCGCATCGAGATCCTGATCGGCGGCGGAAGGCACTCCAATCCGCAGCAGGCCGATCACGGTGGTGCCCTACGCGCTGCACCCGCCCCGCCCGAAGGCCCCGCCGGCGCCGGCGCCCGTGGCGGCAGGCGCGCCCGGCACAAGCGCGTTCGAAGGCCAGGGCATGTGGATCTGGTACCTGAGAAGCCTCCGACGGCGGGAGCCTGCCGGCGATCGTCGCGCAGGCGCACGCGGCGGGCGTGAGCACGCTGTTCGTGAAGAGCAGCGACGGCAGCAGCAACTACTGGAGCCAGTTCTCGCCTGAACTGGTGGCGGCGATGCACGCGAACGGGCTGAAGGTGTGCGCGTGGCAGTTCGTCTACGGGACCAACCCGGTGGGCGAGGCGGAACTGGGGGCGCGCGCGGTGGCGGCTGGCGCGGACTGCCTGGTGATCGATGCGGAGGGCGAGTACGAAGGGCACTATGCCTCGGCGCAGAAGTACATCGAAACGCTGCGCGCGAAGATCGGCCCGGCCTACCCGGTGGGCCTGGCGAGCTTCCCGTACGTGGACTACCACGAGAGCTTCCCCTACTCGGTGTTCCTGGGCGCCAATGGGGCGCAGTTCAATGCGCCGCAGATGTACTGGAAGGACATCGGCACGAGCGTGGCCAGCGTGTATGCGCACACCTACGAGCAGAACCTGATCTACGGGCGGCCGATTGCGCCGCTGGGGCAGACCTATCGAGAGACCCTAGGCCGAAGAACTGGTGGCTTTCCGCTCGCTGGCGGCCGCCTATGGAGCGAAGGGCCTGAGCTGGTGGGACTGGCAGGAAACGCCGGCGGCGCGCTGGGCGGCGCTGGCCGAACCGCTGAACACCGCGCTGACGGTGCCCTCGCCGGAGCTGACCTCGCCGTTGCTGGGCCAGGGCGCGAAGGGCGACCAGGTGCTGTGGATGCAGGAGCACCTGGCCAGCGCGGTCCCCGGCGCAGGCGACGAGCGGCATCTTCGACGCGACGACGGCGGCCAACCTGCAGTCCTTCCAGACGGCGCATGGCATCGCGGCGAGCGGCCAGACCGACCCGACTACATGGGCGGCGCTGTTGGCACTGCCGGCCGTGGCGGTGGACTGGACGGAAAGCGGACCGAAGGGGTAGGAAAAGAAGGAGAAGGACCCCACAAGGGGGTCCGGCGGGGGCCGCGAAGTGGCCGACTTACGGCGGTGGCGCGTCGACTCGCGGGCGCCGGAAGCGCGGGCTGTCCACGGGATCGATCGCGCGCGAAAGCCGCTCGCATCCTCAGCGCGCTCGCACAACCACCGCGCATGCACCGAAAATGCGGTGGAACCGCGGGGGCGCGTCCGATACGCCACCCCGCGGCACTATTGCCGGCCCTCAAGGCCGGCCCTCAAAAAAACCTTCTGACGTGCGAGAGCCAAGCGAGGCAAGGACGCAGTGAGCGCCGCGTGCTCAGCACGCAAGCGAACGAGGACGCCGCCTCGCGCCGGCTATCGCGCGTCAGACCCGCTGGATCAGGGTTCCCGTGCCCAGTCCCCCGCCGCAGCACATGGTCACGAAGCCGATCTCCTTGTCGGAGCGCTCGAGCTCGTGCAGCAGCGTGGTGATCAGCCGCGCGCCGGTCGAGCCGAGCGGGTGGCCGAGCGCCATCGCGCCGCCGTTGACGTTGACGCGGTCCATGTCGGGGTTGTGCTCGCGCCGCCAGGCGGCGACGACGGGCGCGAATGCCTCGTTGATCTCGATCAGGTCGATGTCGTCGATCTTCATGCCGTTGCGCGCGAGGATCTTGGCGGTGGCGGGGATGGGCCCCTCCAGCATCTTGACCGGGTCGCAGCCGACGGTCGTCTGGTCGACGATCCGCGCGCGCGCCTTCAGCCCGAGTGCGGCGGCCTTCTCGGCGGACATCAGCAGCACCGCGGCGGCGCCGTCGGAGATCTGCGAGGCGTTGCCGGCCGTGATCTTGCCGTCGGGCTTGAACGCGGGCTTGAGCTGCGAGAGGGACTCCAGGTTCGTGTCCGGGCGGATGCCCTGGTCGGTGACGTAGGTGTCGCCGTTGACCGTGAAGGGCACGATCTCGCGCTCGAAGCGGCCCTCCTCGGTGGCCTGGTGGGCGAGGCGGTGCGAGCGCACGGCGAGCTCGTCGAGCTCCGAGCGCGGGATCTCCCACTCGTCGGCGATCATCTCCGCGCCGAGCCCCTGGCCGACGATGTTGTGCTTGGCCATCAGCTCGGGCGTGAAGGCGAAGCCGAAGTCCTCCTGCGTCTTCATGCCGGCGGCGAAGGGGAAGTGGCCCATGTGCTCCACGCCGCTGCCGATCATCGCGTCGTGCACGCCCGCGGCGATCAGCGCGGCCGCGAAGTTGACGGCCTGCTGCGCGGAGCCGCACTGGCGGTCGATGGTCGTGCCGGGCGTCTCGATCGGCAGGCCCTCCTGCAGCCAGGCGTTGCGCGCGATGTTGAAGCCCTGCTCGCCGAACTGCTGCACGCAGCCGGCAATCACGTCCTCGACCTCGCTCGCGTCGATGCCGGCGCGGGAGATGACCTCGCTGTAGACCTTGCCGAGCAGCGCGTTGGGGTGGGTGTCCTTGTAGTAGCCCTTCTCCTTGTGTCCACGGCCGATGGGGGTGCGGACACACTCAACGATCACGACCTCGCGGCCCTCTGGCTGCCTCATTTTGAACGTCCTCCGTATCTGGGTTTGGAAGTTGGGAGTGGGATGTGGGGGTCCGCCTGCCCGCCCCGCCCCGCCCCGCCTCTGCCCGCCGGCTGGGAGCCGACCACGGGGGCGCCAGCGGTTGGCACTGGTTGGGCGACGGAGCTGGTGCCCGGCGCCTGCACCGCGTATTCTACCGCTTCCCCGCCCATAGATTGACTAGTCAGTCAATCTCGCGGAGCGTCTGCGGGCGCATCTCTGACACCATCCCCGACCGCATGAACGAAAACCTAGCCATCGTCGGCAGCGGCGCGATCGCCTGCGGGCTCGCCGCCACCGCCGCCCACCATGGGCCGGTGCTGCTGCTGGCACGCTCGGAACGCTCGGCCGAGCGCGCGCGAGCGACGGTCGAGAAGAACCTCGCGCGCTGGCCGCCAGATCGACCCGGAGCACGTGCAGATCGTCACCGACGCCGCGGAGTTGGCGCAGGCCACGTTCGTGGTGGAGGCCGTCGTGGAGGACCTCGCGATCAAGTCCAGCGTGCTGGCGCGAACTCGATGGCATCGTCGGACCGGAGGCGGTACTGGCGTCGACCACCTCCTCGCTCTCGGTGGCAGCGTCTCGCGCAGGCGAGCGGGCGGCCGGAGCACTTCGTGGGGCTGCACGTCTTCAACCCCGTCACGAAGATGCAGCCTCGTCGAGCTGGTCTACCCGGCGCAGGCGAGCGAGGACACACGCCGGCGGGCGCTGGAGCTGTGCGAGACCTTCGAGAAGACCCCCGTGGAGGTGCCCGACGTGCCGGGCTTCGTCGTGAACCGGCTGCTCTTCCCCTACCTCTTCAGCGCCGTGCGACTGGTGGAAGAGACGGGCATGGCGCCCGCCGACGTGGACACCTGCATGAAGCTCGGCGCCGGCCACCCGATGGGTCCGCTCGCGCTGCTCGACCTCGTCGGCCTGGATGTGGCCGAGGCGATCGGACGCACGATCGGCGAGTCGGTGCCTCCCAGGGTGAGCCAGCTTGTCGCGGAGGGCGCGTTCGGGCGCAAGGCCGGTCGCGGGTTTCACACGTATTGAGCCACCTTTACCTGGATCGAAAAGATCTTTTAGGTGGGCTTCATCCCGGGGTCGATACTCCCCTTTGCGACACAGTTCGCATGCACAACCGCCTCCTCCCAGTGCACATGTTCCGGCCCGCGGCCCCCCTGCGGGCCGGACGTGTTTAAGTGCTCCTCGCCGGGCTCGGTCTCGCGCGAGGGAACCGGCCGGCGCTCGCGGATGCGCACGGCCTCAATGCGGTTGTGGCGCACGGACTCGACCCTGATCGAGAAGCCGTCGGCGGCGATCGTGTCCCCGCGCCGGGGCAGGCGGCCGAGCTCGGCGAAGACGAAGCCGCCGACCGAGTTGTAGGCGTCGCTGTCGGCGTGCAGCGCCACCCCGTGGTCGGCCAGGTCGGCGACGGCGACGTGGCCGCGCACGAGCCACTCGCCGCCGGGCAGCTTGCGGATCTCCCCGGCGAGGGGGTCGGTCTCGTCGACGATCTCCCCCACGACCTCCTCGATGATGTCCTCGATCGTGACGATCCCCACGACGCGGCCGTACTCGTCGACGACGACGGCCATCGAGGTCTGCTGGCGCTGCAGGTCGGCGAGGAGGTCGTCGAGCGGCTTGGTCTCGGGGACGATCGGCGCGTCGTGCACGATCGGCCCCACCGGCACGTGCGGTCCCTCGTCCATCAGGCGCTGCGCGAGCGTGCTGGCGTGCACCAGGCCGCGCACGCGGTCGCGGTTTTCTTCCTCGGTCACGACCAACCGCGTGTGGCCGCTTGAGATGCACAGCTTCAGCGCCGCCTCGACGTCTTGGGAGATATCGACGGTGATAACGGCCGGGATCGGCGTCATCACCTGGCGGGCCTCCTGCTCGTGCAGATGAAAGACCCCGCTCAGCATCCCCGCCTCGCCTGGGTCGAGGTGGCCGCCCTCCGAGGACTCGGCGATCAGCCGCTTGAGCTCCTCCTGGGAGCCGCCGGGGCGCTGGACGCTCATGTCGACTCCTAGCCCGCGCAGGATCCAGCCCGAGACGGCGGTGAGCGCGAGGATCAGCGGATGGAACAGGGTGCTGAACGCCTGCAGCGGGTCGCGCCACGCGCCGCGCGACCGTCTCGGCGTGGTTGATGGCGTAGAACTTGGGCACCATCTCCCCCGCGATCAGCTGCACGGTGGTGACGATCGCGAAGGCCGCCACGGCGGAGAGGACGACGGCCACACCGTGGGAGATCGTTGTGCCGAGCGCTTCCTTGAAGAGGTCGGCGAGCACCGTCGCGCCCAGCGCGCCGATGCCGATCGAGGTCATCGTGACGCCGATCTGCACGGCCGAGATGTACTCGTTGATGTCCTCCAGCTGGCTCAGCGCGAGCGACGCGCCGCGGGCGCCTTCCTCCTGCAGCACTTCCAGGCGGGCGCGGCGCGAGCGCACGAGCGCGTACTCGGCGATCACGAAGAACGCGTTGACCGCGACCAGCACGGCCGTGAAGGCGAGCTTCAGGCCGCTCACGCGGTGCTACTTCGAGGAGGGTCGTCGTCGGTCATCAATGGCGACCAGCTAAAGGTAGCAGCGCTGCCAGTCGACTCCGCGGCAAAGCACCGGCGCTTGGCCCCAGATGAGGCGGCGATGGACGCGTGTAAAGGCGAGGATGTTGTTGTTCCGTTTTTAACTTTTGATAACCATGGCATCTACTGCGTAGATACAATCGCATTGCGGCGCAGATTTTTGGATCACACCAGCCCGTCGACCTCGACGGCCAGTGCGAAGTCGGCCTCGGTGAGGCCGCCCTGCGAATGGGTGCTCAGCTCCAGGCGCACCTTGTTCCAGCCGTGCACGAGGATGTCGGGATGGTGGTTGGCGCGCTCGGCCACCTCGGCCACGCGGTTGACGAAGGCGATCGCAGCGGCGAAGTCCGCGAGCTTGTACTCGCGCACGATCGCCTCGCCCTCGCGGCGCCACTCGCTGCCGGCGAGGCGCTGCTCGATGTCCTGGTCGCTCAGCGGTGGCATCTGAGTCCGAGGTTATCGCGGCGGACTCGCCGCACCCGTGCTCACCTCGCCGGCGCGGTGGAGCCACTTGGCGAGCCGAATCGCCGGGGTCACTGACTGGGAACGCCCACCGACGTTTCGCCCCCCGCCGGCAACTGAGGGATTTCACTGGACTTCGCCGCCGCGATACCGCCGGCGAAGGCGGCGACGCCGATCGCCACGCACCCGGCGAACGCGAGCGCCTGCTGGCGGTAGCGATCGCCGAGCTGGAGCAGCAGCATCACCACCCCCCCGCCGATCAGCCCGCCGACGTGGCCGCCCCAGGAGATGCCCGAGATGGTGAAGCTGAGCGCCAGGTTGATCACGATCAGGAAGCCGATGCCGCTCTGCATGATGGGAATCTGGCGGGCGCGCATCTCCACCGCGGCGGCTCCCATCAGCCCGAACACGGCCCCCGAGGCGCCAACGGTGAGCGCGTGCGGCGAGACGATCAGCGCGAGCAGCGATCCGCTCAGCAGCGAGACGAAGTAGACGAGCGCGAACTTGACGTGGCCCAGCGCCGGCTCGAGCATCTGCCCGAGCAGGTAAAGCAGGTACATGTTGAAGGCGATGTGCAGGAAGTTCGCGTGCAGGAAGCCTCCGGTGACGATCCGCCACCACTGCCCGTAGGCGACGCCCAGGTATTCGATGCCCTGCCCGCCGGGCCCACGTTCCAGGCCGCTGCCGAGCAGCGCGAACTTGGTCTCCACCGAGCCGCCCCCACCCCCGCCGACGCTGAAGCTGCCGCTCCCCTCGGCCAGGAAGGCGATCACGTTGATCGCGATCAGCGCGACGGTCACCTGTGGGGTGCGTGTCATGTCGCGCATCCGCACGACCCTTGTGCTCTGGCGCGAGCACTCGGGGCAGCGCATGCCCACCGGTGTCGTGGTCATACAGTCCGGGCAGATCGAACGACCGCAGTTCGAGCACGACACGTTTGTCTCGCGCCCAGGGTGGCGATAGCAGGAGGCCATGCGGGCAAGAGCCTATCTCGGCCAGGGGCTGGTCCCGCCGGAGCTTCGACCCTGAGTCCTTGGCGGCTGGTCCCGCCCGAGCTTCGACCCTACGTCGTCGGCGGCTCTCCGCCAGAGCTTCGGGCCTACATCGTCGGCAGCTGCTCCGCCAGAGCTTCGACCCTACGTCGTCGGCGCGACGATGATCGGGGTACGCGTCGGCTTGAGGCTGCCGCCGAGCGGCTCGTCGGTGACCAGCACCTTGCTCACGCCACTTTCATACCCGGACACTCCGACCGAGCCGTCTCCCCCGTGGGTGACCGAGAACAGCACATCGGTCGGCTCAGGCGCCTGCGTACCCCGCTCCAGCCACACCTCGTAGATGCGCCCGCGCGGAGGAGCTGGCAGACCTTCCACGACCAACTCCACGTGCGACCCCACCTTGCGCAGCTCCGCGGTGGCGCGATGGCCGGGCGCCAGCACGGTCGCCTGGACCACCTGTGTGCGGGTAGTGCTGGAGCCGCCGCCGAGCGCCAGTGCCCCGATCAAGAGGCCGGCCACCAGCGCAGTCGCGGCGGCAAGCGCGGGCGCCAGGCGCCAGCGCCACCAGGGCGCCGCCGAAGGCGGACGGTCGGCGTCGTGACCGGCCGCGCGGAGCAGTTCCGCCTCGGCGTGCACTGTTGCCATGATTCCCGCGCGCAGCTCGGGGGGCGCCGGATGAGGGGCGACCCCGATCGCCAGCCCGTCCGCGACGGCCTGCAGGCGCGTCACCTCGCCGGGACAGACCGCGCAGGCGGCCATGTGCTCGCGAAACGCCTGCACCTCCCCGTCGGTGAACGCGCCGAGAACGTAGGCCGCGGCGTCGGGGGCGTGCTCACACTGCGCCTCGGGCACGGAACCGTACTCGCGACTACTCACGAGACCACCCGCCCTGACTCGTTACCGCGACTACTCACGACACCACCTGCCCTGGAAGTTGTGAGCGCATCTTTTGTAGGCCCAGACGCATACGGCCCTTGATTGTTCCCACCGGAGTGTCCAGCATCGAGGCTATCTCCGAATGCGTGAAGCCTCCGTAATAGGCGAGTTCGATTACGCGGCTCTGATCGGCAGGCAGGCTCTCCAGCGCCGTGCGGATCTCGCGCGCCTCCTCACGCCTGCCGACCTCCACCTCGGTGCGCTCGGGCGCCTCGAGGTGCTCCTCGATGCCCTCATCGCTGATCTTGCCGCGGTCCTGCACGATGCCACGGCGCAGCGCGTCGATCGCGCGGTTGTGCACGATGCCCAGCACCCACGTGCGCACGCTCCCGCGCGAGCGGTCATAGCGCGAGCCGCTGCGCCACAGAGACAGAAAGGCCTCCTGGACGACGTCTTCGGCGAGACCCTGCTTGCCGCACATGCGGAAGGCCAGTGAGAAGGCCACGCTCGAATGACGCTCGTAGACAACCGCAAAGGCCGCGGGGTCATTCTCGCGCACGAGCTGCATGAGATCCTCGTCGGCCAGCCGGCGCAGAGCAACGGAGGCGACTTCGGCGGAGCGTTTGTAGCGGGCCATCTCGAACATAAATACGCAACGTGCCCCACTCGCGGATCAGGGAATCCACAAAAAGAGGAAAGCTCAGTGCAGCAGACATCTGCACACGAGCGCCAACTTATCGAATTGTTCGGCAGTACGCGTGGTCGAACGCGGTCAACGGAGTCACCGTCGCGCGCGCGGCAGACTCGGTGCAATTGCCGCGGTACGCCGCGGGCTCAATGCAACTGCCCCCGCGGGCTCAATGCAGCCGCCGCCCCAGGCTCAACCGCCCCGTGAGCTCAATGCAACCGCCGCCGTGCGCGCAACAGCACGAGTGCGACACCGGCCGTGCTCCCGACCATGAGTGCGGCCGCGGGTCGCACCCAGTTGCGCGGGTCGCGCATCGCCGAGAGTTCCCACGCCTCGAGCTCATCCGCCGCCAGCTCGGTGAGGCCGGTAAGGGCGCCCTCCAAACGCTGCCCAAGGTCGTGCGGGGGATCGACGGGCGCAAGCGCCTCGCGCAGCAGACTCTCGAAGTTGGAGGCCATCTCACTCATCGTTTGCCACGGATCCTCACGATGCCCTCGCTCAGCGGACCTCTCCAGTTCAGCCGGGCCATCTCACTCATCGCCGGCCACGAGCCCTTCCAGCTGCTTGATGGCTCTGTGCAGGAGCACCTTCGTGGCACCGTCGGAGCGTCCCATCGCGCGGGCGATCTCGCGGTTGTCCATGCCCAGCGCGAAGCGCATGATCAGCGCCTCGCGACGGTCGTCGGGCAGCTCCTGGACGGCCGCAAGGATGTGCTTCAGCTCCTCGCGCTCCTCCACGAGCTCCTCGGTGGTGTGCGGCTCGGCCAGCGGGGTACTCTCGTCGATCGGCGCCACCGGACGGCGCGAGCGGTCGCGGTACAAGTTGGCGGCGAGGTTGTGGGCGATCCTGATCAGCCACGGTCGCAGCGGGCGCCCATCGGACTCGCGCTGGGCGCGCTCGAAGTGGCGGTAGGCCTGCAGAAAGGTCTGCTCGGTGAGGTCCTCCGCGTCGTGGTGGTTGCCCACCCGGTAATAGGCGTAGCTGTAGACATCGCGCAGGTGCGTGCGGTAGAGCTCGGAGAACT
Organism: uncultured Solirubrobacterales bacterium; assembly: GCA_963723045.1. Classification (GTDB taxonomy): domain Bacteria; phylum Actinomycetota; class Thermoleophilia; order Solirubrobacterales; family Solirubrobacteraceae; genus Palsa-744. The sequence continues at coordinate 899,690 of CAVROU010000002.1, forward strand.
CGGCGTCCAGGCGCGGCTTGCCCGTGAGCCGCGCCGCCCCCCGAGCTGCGCCGCCCCGCCCGGCTGCGCCGTCTCCCCCGGCTGCGCCGCCCGCGCCCGCGGATTTGACGGCGCCTGCCCGAGCTGCTCCTTCTCGGTCGATTGCCTGTCTCCCTCGGACACTCATCGCACCCTATCCCCCTTCGCGCTCTCGCCCATTCAGGCCGCCCGCGCGGACTCGCGCGAGCGCTCTCGCGCGTGCGAACCAGACAGCCGGCGTGGCGCGGCTGCACCGCCAAGCCACTCCCACTGCAGGTTGATGCAGGTCCAGATGCGTTCGGTCACGCCCAACGCCTGCTCCTGGGAGGGATGCTCGGTGGAGGGGAACATCAAAGGGGCGCCACAGCGGACGCTTATCTTGCGCGGGCGTATACGCCACCCCCGGCGCACGTCTTCGGTGCCGATCACGGCGACCGGCACAACGTGGGCGCCGGTCTCAAGCACTAGGCGCCCGATGCCCCGGCGCGGGCGCCCGAGCGGACCCTCGCGCCGGCGGGTGCCCTCTGGGAAGATCACCACGCAGTCCCCCCGCGCGAGGATCGCGCGCGCGGTCGCCATCGCCGCCTCGTCTCCCGCCCCGCGATCGACCGGGAAGGCTCCGAGGCTGTTCAAAAACCAGGCCTGCCAGCGGCGCTCGAAGAGCTCGCGCTTGGCCATGTAGTAGACGGGCCGGCGCGTGAGCGAGCCGATCGCGAACGGGTCGAGGAAGCTGCGGTGGTTGGCCGCGAGCAGCAGAGGCCCCGAGCGCGGCAGGTGCTCTGCGCCCATGCGTGTCAGGCGGAAGTAGACGAGGAAGAAGGGCAAAAGCACGGCCCGCACGAGCGCGTAGAGGACGGGGTTGACACCGCGCCCGAGCGCCCGCTCGTGAAACGCCCCGAGTTCGGCCGTCTGTCGCGCTCCGTCTCCCGCCGAAGGATCGGTGTCCCGCGCCGGTGGGCGCCGAGTCGAGGGGTCGCTGTGGCGTTCGCTGCCCACATCCTGGATACCCGTGGGCGGGTGCGTCGTTACAGTGAGCCAACGCCGTGCCCTACACCAACGCCCAGGCCCGCCAGCAGCTGCTCGACACGCTCGCGCAGGCCACCACGGAGATCGCCGCGGCGCTTGCCGCGCTGAGCGAGGCATACGAGCATCTCGACGAACACAGCGCCGAACGCCTGGAAGAGGAGCTGTTTCGCCCGGTCCAGAGCGCCTACGGCCGCGCGAAGCGCACGCACTCGGAGTTCGCCGAGCGCCACGAGCTGCCCAGCGCCGAGTTCGCGAGCGTGCCGGTCGCGGCGCCCTCGCGCGACACGCGCACGTACATCGACGCGGCGATGGACGCCGTGAGCAGAGCCGACGGTACGCTTGCCACCCTGCAGGACTCGATGCTGCCCGTGGAGGTCGGCGACGCGCAACTGCGCGCGGGCCTGGAGGAGGTGCGCACGCTGCTCGGCGGGTTGCGCGGGCGCGCGCGCGAGTTCGTGCGCACACTGGGTCGTTAGCTGCCAGCTCACCGCACCTCGCCACGACGGCGTGGAACCCCGTTGACGCCATGCATCAGCACAAGCCCGGCACGCGACTCGCGGGCCGCGCAGAGCCGGCGGCCGGACTCGAACCGAGCGACCCCCGCTTTACAAGAGCCAACGGAAAAGTCCTGCAAATGAGCACTTTTGGTGGTGATACCAGGGCTTTCGTTGGCCCGACTTCGGATCGCTTTGACGCGGTTTGATGCGTTTTCGCCCCACTCTGCGGGGTCCCCTGCGGGGTCCATAGCTACAGTGCGTAGCCGGTCGGCCTGTATGGACGCTAGGACTGCCGCTGATGGAAGCAGATCGCGTCGCCCTCCAGCACCACGTCAAGACCAGCGCGATCCGCAAGCGACACGATTTCGGTGAGGGACCTTGGATCGTCCGTTGGACGGCAAGAGACGATGTAGGACGGCTCAGGACTAGAGTCGTTTGAAGTCGGCTTCAGAACGATCTTTTTGGCGAGCCGTCCAAGTCGCTCTACCAGCACCACCGCGGCGCGCTTATCCACCGCGCGTGAATCAACAATGGCCATAGAATCAAAACAGTAGACACCCTATCGGACGACCTCGTGGTCGCACACCACTATGGGTCGTCAATAGAGGTCCGACAGCAGATCGTCCGGGCGCTGTTCAAGGGCTGCCAGTAGCCGCAGGAGGGTGGTCAGGCGTATCTCTCGGGTGCCGCGCTCGATGCGGGAGACTTGGACGACGGCGAGCCCGGAGGCGTGCGACAAGTCCTCTTGGGTCCAGCCGCGAGCGAGCCGGGCGACGCGGACGTTCTGGCCGAAGCGTCGGACGGGAGAGTCCATGTGCCCGATCCTCGGCCAACTGAGCCAACGTGACCATGACCAAAGCGGTAAGTTGAGGCATGTTTTCAATCCACAAGATGGTGCTGGCCGCTGCCATGTGCTTGGCTGCCGCCCCCGCCACCGCACAAGCCACCCAGCCATACCATCCTTGCAAGAAGGTTCTGTCGTACGAGGTCAACCTCCAAACCAACCTTCAATGTTCGTACGCGAAGCTACTCGCCGAGGATGTCGCCCAGCAAGTCGCCTCACGCTGGCCCGTCAAGGTCTTCTACCTCTGGGACCACGGCACCAACACGGCCGGGCATCCGAGGCAGTACCGCTACACCTGCCACGCGAGAAGCGAACTTCGCACCAACGGCCCCGGCGGCGACTCCTACGAGATCCAGCACTTCCGGTGCGCCAAGGCCAACGGCGAAGGCTTCAATCTGGTCACGGAGATCGAGTAATGGGCGTCAAACAAACGAGAGTCAAGAGCATCCTCGGGTTGACCGCTGTATGCGTAACCCTTGGCGCAGGCATGGCGGGATGCGGCACGACACAGACGCAGAGCACCCCAGCAGCACACGAACCGCCCGCCGAGCAGTCCTGCATACAGGCGCGCGAATATGCCAAGACTCACAAGGAAGTCGAAGCCTTCAACCAGCACACTTGCGAACAGGGCATCAAAGAAGTCGAAGAAAACAAGGAGCGCGCACCACAGGAATCGGAAGAATACAAGGCGCATGAAGCACAGATCAACAAGGAAAACGATGCGCAGAAACAGGCCAATGAAGAAGCAGCCAAGAACGTTCACAGGGAAAAGGCAGAACAGGAACTCAGAGAAGTCGAAGCTGGCACACGATAATTGAGCTTTGCGCCGGATATCAGAGCAGAGAGAGCGAGCAGAACGGAAATTGAGAGAACTACAAGCGCAGGCCAGGAGGTAAGTAACTGCGGAGATTGTCGGGTATACTTTACCCTTATGCCGCACACGCCCGAGCAGCGCGACCAGCAGTCACTATGCGGTGCAAAGAAGAAGAACGGCGAGCTTTGCCGCAGCTTCGCCGGGCAGGGCACCCCGCACCCCGGCACCGGCTGTTGCAAGTTTCACGGCGGCTCCACACCAAACCACGGCAAGCGCGCGGTCACGCTGGAAATGAAGCGCAAGATGGTAACTCTCGGCCAGCCCGACGAGGACGTTACCGCCCTCGGAGCCTTGCTCAGTGAGCTGTACGCTTCCAGCGGTCACGTTGCTTGGCTCCGCGTGCAGATTGCCAACATGGCACCGGAGGAGCTAGGCACCATCGAGGGTCAGGCGATCATCAGGCTCTACGACGGCGAGCGCGACCGCAAGACGAAGATCGCCAAGCTTTGCACCGAGGCTGGGGTTGATGCAGCCACCGTGCGCGTAGCTGAGGCGCAGGTCTCGATACTTGGACAGGCGCTTGCCCGCGCAGCCGATACCGCCGGGCTTTCCGCCCCAATGCGGCAGCGCCTCGGAGTCGCCCTCCGTGAGGAGCTAGCAACCGCAGAGACCAAGCCCTAGGCATTATGGTTGGCTGTGGGGCGGGCGCTACCGGGCACTAAAGGGTAATAACGGGCGTGGCCCTTTCCGAACCTTTCTAACTTGAGCGCAAACCCTTGACGCCTGATTGCGCCCGCGCTATGCTTCGGAGCAGCCATTCGTGGACCCCAATAATCGGTCTAGCTCCGAATGCGTTGACCAGTGAAGAACGCCCAGTGGGCCAACCACTGAGATAAGTTCTTCCGAGCGGGTAATCCCGTGGGAAGCGCAAGTAGGTGGCAAGCGCATGTAGTGGTCATCCATGCGTGTAGGGCAGGCGTTGGCCGCCACGGACTGGGAGCGGTCCAAATCTCGGCTCACGAGATTGTCTTTCCTGACAAGGGCAGACGGGCGCGTGAGTTCGTGGTTTGGACCCTGCGCCCGTCTGCCCGTGAAAGAGAGCTCAAATGGCTAATGCACTACAGAAGGAAAAGCTCTTGACCCCCGAGGAAGTATGCGAGCGGCTGAATGTCACCCGTAGGTGGCTCCGGCGTGCAGACGCCCGGCGCACATTCCCTCTAGTGAAGGTGGGCAGCCTCAATCGCTACCCAGAGTCAGCCATCGAGGATTACATCGAGTCCCGCCGTATTCGGGCTGAGCAGGCGTGATATGGATAACTTGAATAAACCACGTGATAGAAGTGAGGTCAGCCTGAGGCGTGCTCGGAAGGCGCGGCATGAATAAAACAGCCACGACTAAACCGCAGCGATTCAGGCGACCGCTACGGGACTTTGCGAAAGCAGCCGAGTACACCGGGCTGGAGGAACGTTACCTCCGCCGCCTTGTGGCAGAAAAGCGCATCCCCCACATCAAGATGAGCCCTGGCAGGACGGGGCGCGTCTACTTTGACCCTGACGAACTCGATGAGTGGATCGTCTCGCGGGCAATCCCCGTAGACGCATGAAACGCCTGCTCAAAGAGGAGCAGCGCCACGGGGATCGGAACAGCACGCCGCGTGGATTCGCTTTTGAATGCCCGCTGTGTGGCAAGGCGAAGGGCCGCGCGAATATCAGCACTCGCACGGGCGAATGGGTGGTGTCCTGCTGGTCCTGTCCATCGAATAGTTACCTATTTGATCTGGCCGATGCACTTGACCTGCTTGGTGGCGGCTACATGCTGAAGGAAGACCCCTGGCGCTACCTTGAGCCATACATCACGCAGCGCGTTGCCACTCCTACCGAGCCCGCCCCTCTCCCTTCCAAGGAGGACATTACGGCGTGGCGCCGGATGCTGGGCAACGACGCCAACGTGATGCGCTACCTCATGGCTGAGCGTGGGCTCAACGAGCGGATTATCGAACAGGCGCAGCTGGGCTATGACGGCCGTGCAATAACGATCCCGATATACGACGTGCGGACCCGCAAGCTGGTGAACCTGCGTCGGCGCTACTTGTCGCATGTGGTCTCCGGCGGCAAGTACCGGGGTTTGGCGGGCCGCACCTTGGAGAACGGCGGCGTCACGATTTACCCTTGGCTGCCGCCCGGCCCGCTGATCCTTGTGGCCGGTGAGCTTGATGCTCTGGTGCTCCTGTCGCACAGCCTCCCCGGCGTCAGCGTCACGTCCGGCGCAGCGACACGCTGGCGGCAGGAGTGGGCCTGGATGGTCAAGGGTAAGCGCGTCGCTGTCATCTATGACGCGGATGCGCGCGAGCATGAGCAGGCCGTCAGCCGCGCAGTGGAACTCCGCCGGGACGGAGCGGACGCATGGGCCGTCCGGCTGACCCAGGCAGGGATGCGCGGAGGCGAGGATGTTACAGATTGGTTCGTGAAGCACGGCCGGTCACGTGCAGCCCTGCTCCGCCTTATCAAACGCGAGCGCAGCACACACAGCCGCCGGAGGCGATCAACATGAGCCCCAAGGACACACTCAACCCTGCACAGCTACGTGCTAGCAGCAGACTCGTCTTCGACCTCATGGCGTTTATCCGTCGGTACGTGGTGATGTCGCGCGAGCAGTTGCTAATCACGGCTCTGTGGATTATCCACACCCACTGTATAGAGAGCGTAGAACAGACGCCGTACCTGGCGGTGACGAGCCCTGAGAAGCGATGCGGCAAGTCACGCCTACTGGAGACCATAGAAATGCTGTCTGCGCGGTCATGGCTGACGCTCCTACCGTCAGAAGCTGTCGTGTACCGCAAGGTCCATAACGACGTGCCGACGATGCTGCTGGACGAGGTTGACGCCATATTCAACCCAAAGACGGCGGATCGGTATGAGGGACTGCGAGCGCTGTTGAATAACGGCCACCGCAGGGGTGCCAAGGTGCCGCGCTGCATCGGCACCACAGCCAAGATCGCCGAATTCAATACGTTCTGTCCAAAGGTGCTCGCGGGCATAGGCACGCTGCCGGACACTGTGGCGGATCGCGCCATACCCATACGCTTAGAGCGTAAGACCAGTCAGGACCCTACAGCCCCGTTCAAGCGACGACAGGTCAAGCCCGATGCTGACGCGCTGCGTAAGCGTGTTGAGCAGTGGGTCAAGAAACACGCCGCCGGGATCGCCACGGCAGAACCAGACATGCCCAATCAGCTAAATGATCGTATGCAGGAGGGATGCGAGGCGCTTGTGGCCATCGCGGACATGCTGCGTTGTGGCAAGCAGGCGCGCGAGGCGTTAGTGGCGCTGTTTGCCGTTGAACGCCTGGACGATCAGGAGTCCATGAGGATACGCCTGCTACGTGATATCCGAACAGCGTTCGAGAAGCGCGACGCCAGCAGGATATCTACCAGCGCGCTGATAGACGAGCTTGTCTCGATTGACGAGGCACCGTGGGCCAACTACTACGGGCGCAATATCGACCCACGCGATTTGAGCAGCCTGCTACGCCACTACGACATCAAATCTACGACCGTTCGCCTCAAGGGTGACAAGCCCGCCAAGGGGTACAAGGGGGAAGCGTTCCATGATGCGTGGAAGCGCTACCTATGAGGCATCGGCACGTAACTGGCGTAACGGACGTAACTCGTCACCACATCCCAGACATAGGCAACGGCTCTTGTTTCCTCCTAACTAGTTGTTGCCAAATAGAGAGAGAAGAGGAGCGCAGGAGATTGGGCTTTATGCGTGAGGGTGGGTTTACGGTTACGTCGGTTACGTCGGTAGCGAGGATGATCGCCCAAGCGTGCGCCCCCCGTCCCCGGCGGCACATACCTAGAGTCACGACTACCCCTAGAGTTACTGAGAGGTCATCCTATGCGCCCGATTCCTACTCCACCGCTGGCAATCGCCGCTTATCTCGTCCTGGTCGTTCCCCGTGTGGGCTACGGGCGCACTTTTCTATGAGTACCCGCTTAGCGAAAGCGGGGGTCGTTCACCATAAATCCCTTACCTGCACTGGTATGTCACAAAAGATTTTCACTCTTGGACCCCGTAGCGGACCCCGCGAACGCTATAATTCTTGATAACGAACGCTGCACAGCCGCGCCGCTTTCACCGCAGCTACCGGACGACCGCCGCTAGGCGAGCAAGGAGCACTGAGCAATGCCAGGACACATCAGGAACCGGGGCAAGCGCGCTGACGGCACTACCAAGTGGCAGGCGCGATGGCGACACCCGGACAACCCGACGATCCGCAAGGAGAAGCAATTCCGCGACAAGGATGTTGCCAAGCGCTGGGTCACGCGCATGGACGCAGAGGCACACGGCGCGATGTTCAAGCAGCCGACCAATGCCGAGCGCCCGCGCCCGTTCAGGGAGATTGTGGACGTGTGGAAAGAGACGTGTTGGACGGGCCTCGCGCCCAGCACGACGGCGCGCTACGGACAGGTGGTGAGGACGTACCTGGAGCCCGAGTTCGCCCGCACGCCGATCACGGAGATGACGCGCGAGGTTGTGAGTCGGTACTTCGCCGGGCTCACACGCGACGGCAAGGCACCCGGCACCGTGCGCAAGGTTCACACGGTACTGTCGGCCATCCTCAGCGAGGCGGTGGAGTTGGAGTTGCTGGCGGCCAACCCTTGTACGCGGATGCGCGGCCTTCCCGCCAACCGCCATGAGGAGCCGGTATTCCTGAACGCCGAGCAGGTGCGCGTGCTGGCGGAGACTATGCCGCGTGGCACGGACAAGCTGCTGATCTATATGGCGGCGTACACGGGCCTGCGCGCTGGCGAGCTTGCGGGCTTGCGCCGCCGTGACGTTGACCTGCTGCGCGGCGTCGTACAGGTGCGGCAGGCACTCAAGGCCCTCGACATCAAGCGCCCGGACGGCACCAGAGGGCCAGTGTTCGGCCCGCCCAAGAGCGGCAAGCCGCGCACCGTCACCCTGCCGAAGTTCCTACGCGCCCTGCTCACCGACCACCTGGCACTCACGCCAGCCAAGGGCGGTCCCAGCGGGGCTGGCGCTGATGCGCTGGTGTTCACGGCACCGGAGGGTGGCGTTCATCGTCACGGCCTGTTCATGCGCCGCGTGTTCAAGCCGACGATCAAAGGCGACAAGAAGCGCAAGATCAAGCCCGCACTCCCGGCGGAGCTTCACGCGCTGCGCTTCCACGATCTACGGCACACCTGCGCCTCCCTGCTGATCGCACAGGGCGCACACCCCAAGATCATTCAGGAGCGGCTAGGGCACGCGAGCATCACGACGACGATGAACCGTTACGGCCACTTGTTCGACGGCCTCGACGCCACGCTGATCGACGGCCTCGACGCCGCCCACGACGAGGCAGCCAACCCGCCCGACAACGTGACCAAGCTGACGCCGCGCGACTCCGAGAGCGAGCAGGACGTGGCCGAAGGCTGAGGCGCTCATCGCTGAGTCTCCCACAAGCCGAGCGCAACGGATGTGACGATCACTTCGGTTCCTACATGCATCTACGCAGGTCCCCACACGTCAGTCGCCTTGCTGTTCGTCTTGTTCGGCGAGCCATCGCTCTGGCCCGTCGCCAAGCAAGTGCGTAAACCAATCCTCGGGCGGGACCCCTTCCGCGATAAGCCGATCAGAGTCTATGCCTAATATGTCAAAGTGTCTATTCACTTTGCCCACGGCCAATATAACTAGCTCCCGCATTGCTACATGGTGACTGCACCATTCAGTCAATCGCGCCCATGCGTCCACGTCTCGCCGCTTGAGTGCTTTACGCTCCTTACGATCAACGTAAACGCGACGGTATCCGTATATGATCGCATCAATCACCCGTTCCGCATTTGCAATGTCATCGTTTGTTACGGCTGGAATGGGCTCAAGCTCAGCGGCAAGTTGCCAACAAAGCCGCTCTAGGTGTTGTGCCCGGTGACGTCCCGAACGCGGTGGATGGGTGGGCGGTTGCCGAGCGCTGAGTGGGTGCGCTGCTCGTTGTAGTGGCGGACCCAGTGTGGCAGTGCTGCGTGGCGCGCGTCGCTTGAGGCGTATTGCAGGGCGTAGGCCCACTCGCGTTGCAGGGTCTGCTGGTAGCGCTCGACTTTCCCGTTGGTGCGGGGCGTGTACGGCCGGGTGCGCAGATGGCGGACCTGGCGGCGGTGCAGCAGCTCGCGTAGCGTCTTGTTGTGGATGTAGGTGAACGCGTTATCGGTCATCAGCCGCTCGGTGACGATCCCGTGCTCCAGGAACCAGTCCAGTGCGCGGCGGGTGAACGCGGTCACGGTCGGGGCTTTCTCGTCGTTGTGGATCTCCGAGTACGCCAGGCGTGAACAGTCATCGATGATCGAGTGCACGTACTCCCAGCCGACGCGGCGGGAGCGCCGGGTGCGATCCCCTGTCAGCGCGTGCCCGGGCTCGGTGAACTTCCCGAGCTTCTTGACGTCCATGTGCAGCAGGTTCCCGGGGCACGGCCACTCGTAGCGCACGACCCCAGGGCGCTCGGATGGCTCCCGCCGCGAGCAGCCCCCGCGTCGCAGGACCTGGTGGACGGTCGAGTGGGGTCGCCCGATCAGCATCGCGATCGTCCTGGGACTCCAGCCCGTCCGCTGCCGCAACTCACAGATGCGCTGCTCCTCATCGACAGGGCACCGAGAGGGAGAACGGCGAGGGCGGCTGGAGCGCTCCGTCAGGCACGCCAGCGACTCACGCTCAGCAGGGGTCGCTGCACGCCAGCGGCGTACCCACTCCCACACCGTGGACTTCGACACGTTCCCCCACGCTCCAGCCTGCGCGAAGGACATCCCGTCATCAACGACACGACGAACGACCATCTCCCGCCCACGCGGAGTCATGCGGGCTCTATGGTGCGGCATTCCGGGCCTCCCTTGAGGTGGTGAGCTTTGACACCCACAGCCTCTCGGTAGGCCCGGACCTACCTACACCCCGTTCTGAACGTCACCGGGCACAACAGCTAGGCGCGCTCCCATTTTTCTCCATTCCTCACCTGTAACATCGTCCGGGTTCCATTCGGGGTCGCTCACGCCCTCAGCGTCATTTAGCGTGTCGGCGTCTCTCAGCGCTTCGCGTAGCGCCGTGCGGCACATGTCAAGGCACTCGTCGTTATTCATTTGTTTCCTCTCGTGTGTGTACAATCTCATCAATCAACTCGGGCAGGGTGAGTCCCAGCCCGTCGGCTACTGCTTCCATTGTGTTCATGCGCGGACTCGTCCCGCCACGCTCTAGGCGCCCAAGGGTCTCTAGGGTTATGTTCGCTTCCTCGGCTAACCCCTGTTGGGTTATGCCCTGACCTTCGCGCAGGCGCCGCACCGTGACAGATATGTATGGGTTTACGTCGGGTCTGGTCGGTGGCCTCTCTCTGCGCTCACCCGGCGGACGTGACGGCACCAGTTTTTGCAAGGGTATTTCCAGCGCGTCGGCGATGGCCTCGGCGGTTCGCCAATCGGCGGTATGTTTCGCGCGTTCGATACAGCCAAGCGTCCCCACGTGGAGGCCAGCAGCGAACGCGAGCGATTCCTGTGACATACGCCGCTCGGTGCGCGCGTGCCGGATCGCGGTCCCGAACGTGGGGTCCACCTTCGCGGTTGACCTCATGCGCTCATTATCCATTTATTCACTTTCTCCTCACGTGTCTCCGTCATGGCGACTAGATCAGCAAGGCTCACGCCCAGCGCGTCGGCGATCTTCCTTAGCGCGCCGATCTTTGGCTCAGTCTCTCCCCGTTCGATCCGTGAAAGCGTGGCGATCTTGACGCCAGACTTGAAGCCCAGCGCTTCCTGCGTGATCCCGCGCTCTACGCGCAAGCGCTGAATGGCAAGCCCAGCAGGGTCAACCATGCGCGTCCGTCAGCCGGCCAATCTCATCCGTGAGGGTGATTAGTTCACTAAGCCTTACATGCAATCCATCACAGAGGCGGAGCAGTGTCTCATAAGTCGGGTTGCCTTGGCCTCGGGTGAAGGAGTTTATTTGCCTGATATTTAGACCACTCTCGGCGGCGACCGACTTCTGGCTTATCTGCGGGTCTTCAGATATCAGGAGTTCGATAGCCTGAGCGAGCGCGGCATGATCCGGGCTAAGCGGTTTGGATTTTCTCTTCGGTGGCATGGTTTTATGCGCCACTGACTATCTCGCCTAGCGTGGTGTCGAGTGCCGTCGCTACCGCCCACAGATTTTCTAGGCTCGGGTCGCCTTCGCCGCGCTCAATGCGCCCGACGGTCTTGATCGAAACACCTGCTTCAATTGCCAGCCTTTTTTGAGTGATCCCGTGCTTCAGTGCGGGGTTGGGGTTCGCCGCGTTCATATGCTCACCATCCCCAGATAGTCAAGGCGCAGGGCACATCGCGACGCCCATACCTCCCGGCCCTCCAAATGCACAACGCCATGCGCCTCCAAGCGCCGAAGCGCCTTGCGGATCGCCACCGGGTCAACGTCGTCAATCTCGGCCTGCAACTCCACTCGTGTCCACCGCGCGGGGTGATCGTTGCGGAGGGCCTGCAACACGATGGCCCGCTCAGTCATCCACGGGTCATCGATCAACTGCACATCGCCATCAGAGTCATCCGAGGCAGGGGTACGATGGGTCACGGGCATGGGGAGCTGGCCTCCTTGTGTCCAGAGCCTCGCGTCGCTCATACGGCGCGAGGCTCACTTTGTGAGATTCGTCACAAGCATCCTACCGTGGCCCACCAGGGAACCCGCGCCACACCCGCATCGCCGCGCAGGGCACGTTTGCGCCACGCGTAAGGCGCAGATACGCCCGGACCCTCCCCTACCCCCAGCCCCGGCGGCTCGCGGCGCTACAGCGTCCCGGCGCGCTCCCCGCGCTGTCTCGGGGTCCCCTGCGGGGTCCAAGCCATTTTTGCTCGCTTCGCTACCGCTCCCTTACCAAGCAAAAGCCCCGCGTTAGCAGGGCCTTTGGCGAAGCCGGCGGCCGGACTCGAACCGAGCGACCCCCGCTTTACAAGAGCGGTGCTCTACCAACTGAGCTACACCGGCGTGCCCAGGGATCGTACAACGCCTTGAGGGCTGCCACGGCCGGCGCCCGTCCAGGATCCCCGATGGCTCCTCTCGGCCCGTCCCAACCGGCGACCCAGCCAGTGAGAATCCTTTAATCAGCGGATCGATACTCCGCAAATTGGGCCCTGGGTACATACATTCAAAGGATGGAGCTGGATGGCCCCCCACCGCCCACACGCCGATCCTCGCGACGAGGAGTCGGCCGATACCGGCAGGGTCGAGCAGCAGGGCGTCCCTCGCGCGGCGCGCTGGGCTTAGTCGGACTGGCTCTGGCGGCGTGCTCGGGAGCCCTCCTCCTCGGCGGCTGCGGGGACAGCGGAGAGACTCCGTCAGCAACGCTCGCGGCGGCAACGCGCGCGGCGACGGCTCCCTGTGCCAGCTCGGCCGCGAGCACCCTAAGCGGCACCCTGGGCGAAGTCGGCGAACGGATCTACCGCGGCGAGCTGTCTCGGACCGGTGCGGTCGCTAGCGCGATCGCGAGCGTCACGCACTCCACAGCCCTCGCTCGCGCGGTCGCGACCGGCGACCCCGTGGCGACGAAAGCCGCGGTGACCGGCATCGTCTACAACCATCTGCACATCGTGCGCCTGCGCGTGATCCACGACGGAAGGGTGCTCTCCGACGTCGGCGGCCCGTTCGTGCTTGCTCCGCTGGAAGGCAACATCCGCCTGCATGGGCGAGTAGTCGGACGCTACGTGCTCTCGATCCAGGACGACCTCGGCTACCTGCTGCTGTCCGGCCGACTTGCGGGCATGCAGGTCGTGATGCACGCACATGGCCGCCAGTTCATGAGCAGTGTGCGACCCCCACCGCCCACGATCCCCGAACACGGAGCGCTGATGCTCGGCGGAGTCACCTATCTGATCCACACGATCGACGCCACCGCGTTCCCCAGCGGGCCGCTGCGCATCCATCTGCTCATACCGCTGCCCAGCCAGCCGTTTGGCTCAAGCACGTGCTCTGAGATCAGGGTGGCGACGCTGGGCGAAGTGGTCACCCGCATCTCGCGGCGCTATGTCCTCTCCCCCAGCAATTACAAGGCATACGTCACGGTCGCCAAAGACCTCACAGGCGCGCAGGTGCTGATCCGCGAAGGCTCGCGACAGCTGGCCGGCAGCATCCGTTCGGCTCCCAGACGGCTACCCGAAAGCGGCAGGGTCAGCATCCACCGGCGGAGCTATGGCGTGTTCTCCTTTTCCGCCCCGACCGCGGCCGGGGCGCCGGTCAGGATCTATATGCTTGTGCGCGGGGCCTAGCGGCAGCGGCTGTCCAGCGCGGTCGGACGATCTGACGCCGAGGTGTACGAGACCGTCAAGGCTCACGTTTGGACGTCCCCGGGCATGTCAACTACACCAGGCCGACAGTCAGAATCGTGTCCTGGACGCGCCCCGCGCTGTCGCGGCCGCCCGCTAGCAGAACCACTTCCCCGAGCTTGACCGACGCGAGATCTGAGAGACCAACGGGCAGCACACCCGCTCTATGCACGGCGCCTGCCGCGGAGATCGAGAGAATCTGACGTGTCTGACTGTCGGGTTCTTCCCCGCGACCACCGACCACGAGCAGAGCCCCGCCGAGCACCACACCAGCCGCGTGCGTCAGCGGACGAGGCAGCTGTCCGACCATTGCGACGCCGCCGGTGCGAGGATCGAAGCTGTAGATGTCGCGGCTGGCCGCCACCCCCGAGGTACCTCCGGCGATCAGGATGCGTCCCCCCACCGCACCCACGGCCGCATAGCGCAGCGGCTTGGGGAGTACCCCCACGACCCGCGCCGGCGCGCCACCCGGACGCCAGGCGAGAATCGTGTGCAGCGGCGTCTGGCCCGTGTATCCGCCGACGATGTAGACGGTCCCTGCGATAGTCGTGGTGGCCAGATCGGACGCGGAGGTGGGCAGCTGACCGGCCGGCTGCGTTTCACCGCCGCTAGAAACGCGCAGGATCTCCGGGAACGACGCGATCACGCCGCCGCCGAACAGATACGTCGCGCCGCTCAGCGAGCTCGCGGACGCGTCGTGCAGGACGCTCGGCAGCGAGCCGACCCTGACGGCGCCCGAGCCGTTCATCCGCAGGATGTCCCCATGCGAGGCTTCGCCCTGGTCCAGTCCGCCCAGCAGCAGCGCGTCTTCGTTTCCGATGGCCGCCACCGCCGCATCCTGCACGGGCGCCGGCAGCCTGCCGGTGGTGCGCACCGTGACGCTCACCGCCCGGGGAGCCCCACCAGAGGAGCCGGTGCCAGCACTGGTGGAGCCCCCGCTGCGGCTTGCGTGCCCGGCCGCCGACCCCGCCGTGGAGGAGCCGTGGTGAACTACGAGCGCGAGCGCCGCGAGCGCCGCCAGGAGCCCGACCGCTGTTCGCCGCCGCCGGCGAACTTCGCGCCGACGGGCCGCCCGCCGAGCCATGACGCGCTCCGGGACGGGAGGGCGGGTGGCACCTCCGGAGGGTCGGCTCATCTTCAGCCCGACCGAACCACGCTAGGGGTGCACCACTGCCGCATAGTCGGGTCCGCCGTGCGGGCCCGCGGGTATGAAGTCCATGCCGTCTGGGGTGTGGAGCGAGCCGATGGCGGCGCTCGGCTGGTCGGTGTGGCCGTACTGCCAGACGATGCGATTGGTGCGCGGATCGATCACCACCACCCGGTCGCGATAGTCGTCGTTGACCGCGACGTCCCCGTTGGGCAGTGCCATCGCCAGCGACGGGTGATCCATCCGGCCGTAGCCCTGAGCGGGACCGTAGCGCCAGAGCACCTTGCCGTGACGATCGATGATCAGGACGTGGCCGGGGGCCGCATAGTCGGCGAGCAGTATCCGGCCGCCCGGCAGCGGCTGGGGATCGGAGGGATAGCTCACGGGGGCGCGCACCGCGAACACGAGCTTTCCGTCGGGCCCGACCTCGTCGACCCAGTTGCCGGGAATCTCGCTGACGAGCACCCCACCGCCGGGCACGGGCGTGTCGCCGTTGACGGCGCCGAAGTAGCGCGGCGGATCGTGGCGGCAGACATTCGGGTCGCCGTACTGGCGCACGATACGCCCGGCGTCGATGAACAGGATCCGGCAGTTGTAGGCGTCAGCAACGGTGAACGTGCCATCGGGCAGCGCATAGGCGTCGTCGGGGGTGTTGAGGTGCGTCTGGTCGGAACCCACTTCCCCGGGATGGCCGAAGAGCACCTTCAGGCTGTGATCGGCGAGCCCCACCCGCACGATCGCGTGGTTGTCCTCCTCGTTGGCGATCAGCGACTGGCCGCCGGGCGCGATGAACGTGTCGTCGTTGTAGTTCAACCGTCGCCCGGCCGCCAGATCGGCGGGCGAGGGGTAGAGGAACACCGTCCTGCGCTGTGGATCGACGACGAGAATGCGGTTGTTGCCGCGGTCGGCGATCAGCAGGTAGCCCGGCAGGCCCGGGAGCTTGGAGGCCGCCCGATAGGCCGCGGCCGTCCCGGGCTGGCTGCCGACCACGTTCCGCGGCGCCCACAACGCCGCCAGGCCGCCGAGCACGCGTGGAGCGAGCGGCCCGCCCGGCACGACGGCCGCTTCGGCCCGCCCAGGCACCTTGTGGGACTGGCCGGTCGAGTGCGAGCTGCTGGAATCATCGCCGAGCGAGCTCGCGAGCACGATCGCCAGCGCAACGAGCGCCAGCACCGCCAGAGCGACCATCCTGCGCTGGCGAGCGAGGCGACGGCGGCTGGCAGCGCGACGCCTCTGCTGCGCGGTCTCGCCGGACACGAGCGCCAGTCTGGCATAGGCCCTCGCGGCTATGCTCTGCTTTATGTGCGTTGGCTGCGCGATGGTCGCCACCTCGGCGGCGACCGGACTGCGAACTTGGCTGCAAACACACCATTTCGGCTGGCTCACACCGCGCCGGATGAGAATGCTCACACTCAGTGCGATGAGCGCCGCCGCGCTCGTCTCGACCGTCGGTTTCAGCGGGTCGACCCCGGCAACACGCGACGTACATACCCGGTCGTCTTCGGCCTCCCCCGCCCGCTCGGCACCCGCCCGCGCAAACTGACGGACATGCTCGGAAGCCGCGGTTAGTGGACGACGAGGCGCGCCGTAACCGTCGTGAGATCGCCCGGCTGCTGGTGCGCCGTCGCAGGAGGGTGACCGCCCTCGTGGCACTGGCGGTCGTGGTGGTGGCGATCGTCGTGCTTGCGACCCGCTCGGGCGGGTCCTCGGCGCCAACCAAGCAGAGCGCCGGTTCTTCGCACAGCACGACGAAGCCCCGAACCGCCAAGTCGAGCGCGCCCCGGGGGACCGTGAGCAACAGCGTCGCAACCGGCAAGCCGGGCACCGAGGCGGTCCCGATTCTCATGTACCACGTGATCGCCGCTCCGCCACCGGGAGCTCCGTTCCCGGGACTCTATGTGCAGCCGGAAGAGTTCGCCGCCCAGATGCAGGCGCTGAAGAGCGCCGGCTGGCACGCCGTGACGCTCGATCAGGTCAAGGCGTATTGGAGTAGGGGCGTGCCGCTCCGGGCAGGCAGACCGATCGTGGTGAGCTTCGACAATGGCTACCACTCCCAGTACTCCCAGGCGCTGCCGGTCCTTCGCCGGCTTGGATGGGTGGGCGATGAGAACATCCAGCTCACCGGACTGCCGCCCTCGCAGGGCGGACTCAGCCAGGAAGAGGTCCGCGGCCTGGTCTCGGCTGGGTGGGAGCTCGACACCCAGGGCTTCAGCCACGCCGATCTGATCACGCTGGACACACAGGCGCTGCACTATCAGGTGGCCGTCGCGCGAAAGGTGGTTCAGCAGCGCTACGGGGTGCCCGTGAACTGGTTCTGCTACCCCTCCGGCCACTATGACGCAACGGTGATCGCCGCGGTCAAGGCCGCAGGCTACAGCGGCTCGACGACCGTCGTCCCCGGCTGGGCACACCCCGATGAAGACCCTTATCGCCTGCATCGCCTGCGCGTGCTGGGCGGGACTTCTTCGGAGGAGTTACTGACGGAGCTTGCGAGCATCCGCGGCGAACCGCCGGCCCCCTCCTCCTACAGCGGCTAACCATCTCCCCGTCGGAGGCAGCGCCGCCTGCCAACCGGCACATCCATTGAGGGAGTGGACCGCGGCTTGCCAACCGATCGCATCCTTGGTGGCGTGGACCGGGCTTAACCACCAATGCCCGGTCCACGCCACCGGTACTGCGCCTCAAGCACGCGAAGGCCTACAACGCTTTCTTCAGACGGCGCCTCCTCTCCAGGGCAGGGGAGTCGGCCAGCCTCGCGGGTGTCCGCCGTCGCGTCAGTCGATGATGTCAACTCCCGTGGGGTGGCGGAAAGTCCCCCTGCGCCTATTCGCATAGCGAATAGGCGCAGGCGCCCGGTGACCGCGCGCATGCGCAACACGAGCGTCGCAAATTGCGCGAAATCACCTGTCACGGTGTCCATGACCCTTTGAGTCACCAGACGTGTCTCGCTGGCGGAGGCCTGCGGAGTCAGGTGATAGAAGCTCGCCATCGCGGAAAGGATCATCGCGTGCGGAGCCGGATCGGACAGCGCCCTGACACGGTCCAGCGACTGCGCCGCCAGGGACTGCATGCGGGCCGCCACTTCCGCGGTCGAGGTGTAGTAGTCGAGCAGACTGCGCTGAGAATCGACACGATCCTCGCCACGGTCGATGAGGCTGTCTAGCAGTGAGCTGAGCGAGGCAATCCACGGAAAATAGGCACCCTCGATGGCGGCCGCGTCGCGCGCATGGGCAGCAGGCTTGGCAGCGGTCGCAATCAGCGCGAAGACGGGCAGCGGAGAGCCCGCGGCGGCTCCGGTCTCCCACCAGCGCAGGCCGGTAGCGCGGCGATTCTCGGTACACGCCCAGCGCGCGAAAGCGTCGTATGAGCCATGACCGTCACCGTGATTGAGGCTCTGATAGGTGACGATTCGCGCTGTGATGCACCGGATCGAGTCCGCGATCGCCCCGTATGAGGGAAGCGACTGAAGCGAGGTGCTGCACGTATCGACGAGATCGCACAGATAGCCAGTGTCCTCATAGCAGTTCTGATTGGCGTAGTAGTCCGGATGCGCGGCATTGGGCTGCAACGCAACCAGGAGCGCCTGATTAAGCTGGCGCCCGTTGGCGATCGGGTCGGAGCCGGGCTGCTCGCTGAGCTCGTCGAGGTAATCGAAGGCCACCTGATAGGCGGTGATCGCGCGAATCACCAGTGCGCGACTGGCGGCCGGAACGAACGCGGCGAAAGCCAACGCGCCCTCCAGACTCTCGCGCTTTGAGCACTGCGCATCGAAGGCCAGTCGGCGAAGAGCGGGATCACGAATCTCACCGGCACGGACTCGCCAATGGCGGAGCTCACCCTGAGCCTGGGGAAAGACACTCAGCCAGTAACGGCGTGCAGCACCCACGAACGCCATCGCCCGCCCCACGCGATTCACTGCCCGCTCCCACATGCAGACAGCTTTACGCACCCGGAGCTGACGTCGGCTACTCCTGTAGACGTGTGTTCGAGCGGCCGCGTACCGCCGACCATCCGGGCAGCGCCACCACTGCCAATGCGATGCCCGCGACGATCGCGAATATGAGAAACACCTGCGCCCAACTGGCGCTGAACGGTGCCGGAAAACCGGTTGTCAGCCTCAACCAGCGATCCGCCAACGCGTGACCGTAGACACCGAGCACGGCACCGTCGAGACAGCCGATGATCAACACGATCGCGCTCTCCAGAATCAATGAGCGCCATAACTGCCAGTGGTCGAAGCCCTGCGTCTTCATCGACGCCAGCCGAGCGCGGCGCTGCCAGATGACCGCGCTCAGAGATGCGGCTATCGCCAGGGCGCCGGCGATCAGCAGCAGCAGCGATATCTGACGAAGCCCCTGCAGCCCCTGACGTGCGTTGGCCTGAGTTTCAGCGGTGCGCTCGTCGCTCGTGCGCACCGACAATCCCGAGTCCGCCCCCAGCACCACCTGAACCGCCCGCTTGGCCGAGACCGCACTCGCGCCGGGGCGAAGGCCGACCTCCAGCGCCGTCGCATCGGTGGTCTGCCAGTAGCGGCTGTAGTCGCCGCTGTTGATGGTGATCGCGCCTGGCGGCCACCCCGAGTTGGTCATTACTGCGGCGACCCCGAAACGCGCCGGACCAGACGGCGTTGGTAGGACGAACGACTCGCCAACCCCCAGATGGTGTTCGTCGGCAAAGCCGGTGGAGACCGCCGCCCAGCCACCACCGCGGATCAGCTGCGAGGCCGTGGCGTAGCTGCCATGGACAACCTGACTGGCTTCGATCGGCGCGGGGTCCTCGGGCGGACTGGCGCGCAGCCACAGTCTGCGTGGACCGATATCGAGCACTCCGCCCTGGTAGGCACGGACAGACGCCACTCCGGGCACCGCCGCGATCTTCGCCGCGGTGGCGCCCGGCGCGCCGATACCGCTCATGTTGAAGACGTCATTGCCGTTGACCACCCACAGATCGGCGGTGTGAAAGTACTGGACGATCGCGTCATCGATCCCTCCCAGGAGATCGTCGCGAGCGCCGCCGATCGCCACACTCCCGTAGACCGCCAGCGCCGCTACGGCGGCGAGAGCAATCGAGCGAGTGGCGCTTGCGCGCAGCTCGACGATCGCAAGCGAGAGCATGCTGCCCTTGATTCGCTCGCCGATCGGCGAGAGCAGCGAGATGACGACCTCGAAGGCGCAGGGGATCAGACAGACCGCCGCAAGCGCCAGGAGCGCACCCCCGACCGCCGTCAGGCGCGGGGCCAGCAGGGCGGCAACGGTGACCGCGAGCACCAGGCCACATCCAAGGATGCCCAGGAGCAGCACCGTATTGCGAGTGATGTTCTGGCCCGCCTCGCCCGTCTCGCGCAGGACCGCATCCAGCGCTCTGGAGGAGCGCAGATCCAGTAGTGGAGGCAACGAGGCGAGCAGCGCGGCGAGCACTCCGCAGCTGACGGGAATAAGGATCGTGGAGACCCTGAGGATCCGCTGTGAGCTGATCGGAAAAGCGAACGTCAGGTAGCCGGGGATCTGCCCGAACAGCGTATGGGAGAGCACCACTCCGAATGCGATCCCGAGCAGCGAGCCGACGAGTCCCAGCGTCAGGGCCTGAAAACCGAGCACGAGGACAACCTGGCGGGGAGCGAAACCCTGGGTACGCAGTTCGGCGATGAAGCGACGCCTGTCGGGGACCGTGAGCAGCATCGCGTTGAGCGCCAACAGGAAGCCGATCATGGCGCTGATGACGGCGAACAGGGTTGTGGACTGCGCGTTAGGCTGGGCGGCCTGATCGAGCAAGCGCAGCTCGTTGTCGGCGGGCACCACGTCGATGCGTCCACGGGCCAGCACGCGCAGCTCGTTCGCGACCAGCGCATCCGCTCCGGGACGAGGCTTGATCAGAACGCTGGTGACCTGACCCTGTCTGTCGGCGAGCATCTGGGCGATCGGCAGCAGGGCGATGACCACCGGGCTCGAGGCGACGGCGCCGATCGTCTGGCTGCCCAGCACCGCGCGGACCCGCAACGAGCTGACCTTACCGTTCACCACCAGCGCCACATTTCCGGCGCTGTGCGTGCCGATCGTGCTCGCGACGGCCGAGGGGAGCCCGATGCCACCGGCGATCAACATCGCTCCCGAGCCGAGATTCCCGGTCACGGCACCGCCCAGCGCCACCAGACGCGGGGTAACGCCGACGAGCTGGACGGGCTCGCGCCCCGTCGGCCCGATGATCGTGGCGTTCTCCCTGAGAATCGGTGTTGCCACCGCTACCCCCGGGAGCCGGCCCGCCGCTTCGGCGAGCCGCTCGTCGAACCCCTCACCCGAGCGCGCGGCGAGCTGGAGCCGCGCCGAGCCGACAAGCTGGTGAACGAGCCGCCCGGCCGACCCGGTGATGCCGGAGTTCGCGAGGAGCACGCCGAACACCAGCGCCACCCCGATCATGATGCCAGCCGCCGCGAGCAGCTCCTGCGCCCAGCGCTGGCGCAACCTCCATCGATACAGGGTCACCAGCGAGCCCGCGCGGACCCCCATGATCGAGAATCGGGGTATCACAGCGCGACGACGGCGAGCTCGGCGTCAAGACCCTCTGTCAGGCGCCCGTCGCGCAGCGTGTACAGGCGGTCGACGTACGCGGCGGCCTGCGGATCGTGAGTCACGAGCACGCCCGGGATACCGCGCTCGTGACAGACATCCCGCAGCAGCGTGAGGGTCTCACGGCTGCGCTTGGAGTCCAGATTGCCGGTCGGCTCGTCGGTCAGCAGCAGGCGTGGCTCGTTCACCAGGGCGCGTGCGATCGCGACCCGCTGACGCTCGCCCATCGACAACTGCTCCGGCGTGTGCGTTTCACGCTCGGTGAGGCCCACGCGGCGGAGCCAGGGGCGCGCCTCGCGCCTAGCCTGGGCCATGCTGAAACCGTCAGCCAGGAGCTTGAGCGCGGCGTTGTCGACCGCCGGCGCGCCCGGAATCAGGTGGAAGGCCTGAAAGACGAACCCAACTTCCCGGCGGCGGTAGACGGCGCTCTCAGCAGCCGACAGTCCGGCAATGTCGCGCCCGCCGAACATCACTTTCCCCGCATCTGGAGTCATCAGCCCCGCTGCCAGCAGCAGCAATGTCGTCTTGCCCGATCCAGATGGCCCGTAGAGCGCGAGGAACTCGCCGGGAGCGACCGTCAGCGATACGCCATCCACGGCCCGCACGACCTCGACCCCTGTGGTGTAGTGCTTGACGAGGCTGTCCAGCTCAAGTGAGCTCACGGGCGAGACCGCGTGGGTCGAACGCTCTGGTATCTCATGAGACGGACGGCTCGGCTCGACCCATATATCGGCCCGGGAACGACACGACGACTCCGTCGGAGTCCATCGAGCGCAGAGCGCCTCCGGAGATCGACATCATCCTGCGGGCACCTTCGAGTGCGTCCAGATCCTCCGAAGCGAGCACCACCGCAAGCCCGTCCTCGCGAGCAAGCGAGCGCAGCAGTGCGTACAGCTCCTGGCACTCGATCGGACTCGGCGACACGGCGGGCTCGTCGACGAGCAGCAGACGCGGTTCGCGCACCAGCCCTCGCGCGAGGGCGACCTGCATCCGCTCACCGGGTGAGAGCCGGCCGGTCCACTCTTCAGCGCAGGCACCGGCGCCAACCCTTTCCAAAGCGCGCCGCGCCAGTGGTCTGGCTTCGCGCAAGCTCACGCGATCGCCGAGCAGAGCCATCGCGACACAGTCGATGCACAGCTGGTTGAGCTGGGGCTGCCAGTCTCCGCAGACGTGGGCGATCCCGTGGGCTCGCAGTGCCCGCACTCGCTCGTTGGCCCCCATCTCGGTCAGTACATGACCGTCGAAACACACCGCTCCGGAATCGGGCATCTCGATGCCGGCTGCCACCCGCAGCAGCGTCGTCTTGCCCGAGCGCCTGGGCCCCCAGATGCCGACGAAATCATCGCCATCGATCTCCATGGACACCCGATCGAGGACCGTGACCTTCCGCCGTCCATCCCCGTAGCACCTGGTGACCTGGGTGAGCGAAAGAAGCGTCATCGGACCGGCTGCGCTACGAGAACGCCGCAACCTCGGCGATCAGCCGTCGGGCCAGCACGATCCACTCGAGCTCGGCTCGCAGGTGCAGGCGCGCGGATGCACGGGAAAGGTGCACGGCAACGCCGGCAAAGGACCTCACCGGCGGAGACTCCTGGGAGGAGGCTTTGAACAGCGTGAAGCATTCTCGCTCGTAGATGTCGAGCGCGACCAGCAGCCGCGGCGCATCCCCGGCGCGCGCGACCGCGATCTTGGCCTGAAACTCAGCGCGCACGGGCGCCATCCGCGTATTCGTGCTCATCCATTCGGTCAGCGCGGCCTCGGCACGCTCCGTGGGAGAGTAGATACGCCGGCTGCCCGTCGGCCCGTCGCTGGAGACTCGCCGCGAGGAGACGAGGCCCGCTTTCTCGAGCTGCTCGAGCATCCGGTAGAGATCCTTGGCTGCTATCTGCCAGGCCGGCCCCAGCCGTCGGTCGAGACGGTTGGCGAGGTCATAGCCGTGCCCGGGGTGCTGGATGACCAGGCCCAGCAGGGCCCCTTTCAAGGGCGAACTGCCTCTCATCCAATCCCTATTGCCAACGCTGGCTGGTTCCACGGATCCCTACGCTCCCTCGATTCGCTAGCCCGAACAATACCTTACATCGGCACAAGCAGCGCTTGCGTCCATAGTGATTGTTGCACGAACAGTCCTAAAGTGCTGGACTATAAATAGCCAGTGACCAGCGGCAATGTCAATCCAAAATCGCCCGGCCGCAGCTATGGAAGGAGCGGCTCGCGGATCGCTGCGGCTATAGGAGGAGCGCGCCTCCGCGTGGAGCGCTGTATGGTCCGCGCCTGTGGGCGAGCGCACGCGAGTACACACCGGGGACGTTCTGCTGGAGCGAACTGATGGCCCCGACCAGGCTGCGGCCAAGGAGTTCTACGGCGGGCTGTTCGGCTGGGAGGCACAGGACATGCCGATGAGTGGGGGCGCGGTCTACTCGATGATGCAGATCGAGGGCAAGAACGTGGCCGCGATCGCAGCGCAGCCCCAGCAGCAGCGCGACGCCGGGGCGCCGCCAGTGTGGGGCTCCTACATCTCGGTGGAGAGCGCCGACGCCGCGCGTCGAGCGCGCCAAGGAGCTTGGCGGCAACGCTCACGCACCCGCCTTCGACGTGATGGAGGCCGGACGGATGGCGGTGATGCAGGATCCCCAGGGCGCCTACTTCATGGTGTGGCAGCCGAGCGCGCACTTCGGGGCGGCGCTTGTCAACGCGCCGGGAGCGCTCGTCTGGAACGAGCTGTCCTCACCCGACCTCAATGCTTCGAGCGCCTTCTATGGCGGCCTCTTCGGATGGGAGATCGCGCCCTTCCAAGGCAGCCCGACGCCGTATTTGTCGATCAAGAACGCTGGCGCCAACAACGGCGGGATGCGCGAGCTGAGACCCCCCGGGGTACCGCCGCACTGGCTCGTGTACTTCGGTGTGCAGGACATCGATGCCGGTCTCGCCAAAGTACAGGAGCTGGGCGGGAGCACCGTTGCCGGACCGATCGACATCCAGATGGCCAAGATCGCGGTCGTGAAGGATCCGCAGGGCGCGATATTCGCGCTGTACGCGGGTCTGCTCGAGCCCTGAGCGCCCGAACCCTCGGGCAGCGCAGTTCGCTAGTCGAAGCCCCGAGCGCCCGAGCCCTCGGGCAGCGCACTTCGTTACTCGCAGCCCCGAGCGCCCGAGCCTCGGGCGCACTTCGCTAGTCGAGCCCTGGGCGCCCGACGGCAGCTCTCCCGGCTCACTTCGCCGCGCCGAGAACACCGTTGACGGTCGATTCCAAGACGTTGGTGACTTCGTGTACGACGGTGACGATCGGGCCGCTGCCCGAGCCGCCCGAGCCACCGGAGCCGGTCCCTCCGCCGGTCGACCCGCCTTCGGAGCTTGAACCGCCGCTCGATCCTCCCGTGGAGCCGCCGCCGGAGCCCGAGCCGCCACCCGACCCGCCTGTGGAGCCGCCGCCGGAGCCCGAGCCTTCAGACCCCGAGCCGCCGCCCGTGGGTGGGGGCGCCGGAGAGTTGCCACCTCCCGAGCCGCCGTTCGATCCACCGGACCCACCCGAGCCCGTGCCTCCGCCGGTCGACCCCCCGCCTCCTGTGCCTCCCCCGGCACCGCCGGCACCAGATCCCGAGCCGGCCCCCGATCCCGCGCCGGCGCCACCTCCACTCCCCGCGCCTCCACCTGTTTCCCCCGCCGAAGGATTCTGTCCCGCGCCGGAGGATCCACCGTTCGCGGGTCCCGTCGCAGGGCCGCTGTGGACGCTGCCGGGCGCAGAGCCGGAGCTGGGCGACCGGTGGCCAACGGCGATCGGCCGTGTGGCTCGCAGTTTCCCTCCCGCACCCGAACGCCAGTGGAGGGCGCGCTGGTGCCCGCCCTCCACCGGGGACGACGCGGAAGACGAAGTCGAGGAGACGCGAGCGCCACCGGCGGCGGACTGGCTTGAGGCGCCGAGAGATGACTCGACGTGACCATGCGCCCCACCGAGCGACGCGAGCTCGCCACTCCCCTTTGAGGAGGCTCCGCCGGAGCGATGATGGCGAGTGGGGGTGTGGACGTGCACGATGACGGCTCCGGTAAGGAGCGTTCCGGCGGTGAGCGCCAGGCCACCCTTGAGAAGCAGGCCACCCAGGCCGATGCCGCCGCCGGCCGTCATTTCGCCGATCCGTTCCGCACCGGCCCCCTGACCGGACCCCGCCAACCACGCGAGCAGCGGCGGGGGCGTGATCGCCGTGACCGTGGCCCGCAGCGCGACACGGGCCCGGTAGAGCAGACCCCTGACGGCCCCTTCGCTCAGGCCTAGTGCGCTCGCCACCTCCTCGTGGCTGAATCCAGCGACGGCGGTGCGGAAGATGACCTCGCGTTGCATCCGGGGCAGCCCGGCGATACTTCCAAGCGCTTCCCGGGCGTGCAGTCCCTGGTCGAGCCCCGATTCGTCGGCCACCGCCCGACGCGATGCCGGGCCGGGCGCGCCATCGGAGTCGGCCATCAGTTGCAGGCCCTCGCGGGCGGACTCCCGTACGACGTTGACCGCCGTGTTGTGGACGATCCGGAAAAGCCACGCGCGCAGGTCGCGCACCTCAGCCCCCCGCCGCAACGCGCTCCAGGCACGCAGAAGCGCCTGCTGAACGACGTCTTCGGCACGCACCTCCGACAGCGGCAGTCGCCGGCAGTAGCGCAGCAGCGAAGGCCGGTGACGGAGCACGAGCGCCTCGAAGGCGCGATCGTGACCTGCGCGCACCAGTGCCGTCAGCCGCTCGTCGGACTGGGTCGCCAGCAGACGTGTCGATGCCCTCGGGCTCATCGTGGATGACCGGCGTGGATGTCCTGCGCCCCGTGGGGCCCAAAAGCAACCGGCATTCCAATCATAGACACTGCCCGGTTGGTATGACCTGTGGCGATGGACGAAAAGGC
The DNA here is from genome assembly GCA_963723045.1 of uncultured Solirubrobacterales bacterium. Lineage (GTDB taxonomy): Bacteria > Actinomycetota > Thermoleophilia > Solirubrobacterales > Solirubrobacteraceae > Palsa-744. The sequence goes on from CAVROU010000002.1 coordinate 925,822, forward strand.
AGGTCCGTGTCGATGGTCCAATCACGATGGTCGGGGGGTGCCCCCAGGGCGGAGCACCCCCCGGTCCTTGCCTGCGCCACCATGACGGCGAGCGCGACAGCCCGCGGGAAGAGGTGGACGATCTGTGGGGGTCACGTCCACCGTCCCCGGGAGCGGAGCTGCGCCGCACCGGCGCCGGAGTAGCCGACATTCGGCTCGGCCTGCAGATCGCCGCCTCGGGCGACGCAGTTTTGCGGGCTGCGTTTCGTATGTGATGTGCGGTGCGGAGACGTTGTCGTGCTGGTAGTGGAGACCTCCTCCCGAGACGTTCTTTGTGTGAACGCCCTTAAGACACCGCCGATCGAAGAAGCTCACGCATGATCGAGGAGGAATTGACCGCATCGATTCCGGCGCTCTCGGGTTAGGGGGACCGGTCAAACGATTCACCGCACTGGATCGCACCCACGAGGAGAGAGGCAAGAAGATGTATGCACGAAAGGTCGTCTCGGCCGTCGTTGCCACGACTGCACTGCTCGTCGCTCCAGCCGGGGCGTGGGCGTTCAAGCACCCCAACCCCAGCGGCCGCTGTCGCATCAGCATCAATGTTGCTCCGCCCGAGATCACCGCCGGGGACCCGGTCGTCATATTCGGCCGGCTGCACTGCAGAGCACCGGCACAGCAGGCAAACCAGACCGTGAAGCTCTACCACCACCTGATCGGCTCCCATTCATTCGGCTTCACCTACGTGCAGAGCGTGAGCACCGACGCGCACGGTTTCTACGAGTTCTCGCGCGCCGACGGAGTGGTTGAAACCAACCGCACCTGGTATGTGCGCGCACACGGGGCGCAGAGCGCCAGCAAGCGAATCAGGGTTGGCGCGCAGGTGTCGTTCGCGGGCCCTCCCACCGGCACCCAGCTGCTCACGGGGCCGGCAAACAAGGTGACCTTCACAGGCTCGGTGAACCCCGCCGATGTGGGGGCACGCGTGATCCTCGAGCGCCAGAACGCCGTCACGGGCAGCGAATGGCGGCGGATCGACGTCGGCACCGTGGAACAGGGTGGGAGCTTCACGATCGTGCACACCTTCCGCTTCCCAGGCGATGCCAACCTGCGGGTGCTGGTGCGCAGCCAGGGGCGCAACGTGCCAAGCGCGTCGGACCCGCTCGAGTACGAGATCTCCCAGACCCAGAATCCCGCGCTCACAATCGTGGCCTCGCAGGACCCGATCTCCTTCAGGCAGTCGGTGACGATCACCGGCGTACTTGGGGGCCCAGGCGCAGGCGGCAGGCCCGTGACGCTGCTGGCTCGCACGGACGGCCAGAGCTTCGCACCGGTCGCCCAGGCGACGACGGACGCGGGCGGCAACTACTCCTTCCCAGCACAGTCGCCGATGGACAGCACGTTCTATCGGGTCACGACTGCCGCTCACATCGTGTGCGCCGGCGCGGCCGTCCCCGTCAGGGCACCGTGCGTCCCGCCGGCGGCCGCCGCGGTGAAGTCGGCGGTGCTGTATGAGGGCGTGAAGGACCTGCTCACGGCACAGGTGTCAGCCACGACGGTGCAGGCCGGCCAGAAGCTGACGTTCTCAGGCATCGTGGCCCCAAGCCACCCCGGGCACGTCGTCTATCTGGAGCGCCAGGACGCAAACGGCATGGGCTTCCACGTGGTCGACCTCACCCAGGTGAACTCCGACTCGACGTACTCGATCGTGCACGAGGTGTACGACGCGGGGACGAAGGTCTTCAGGATCTACATCCCGGGCGGCCCGGAGAACCTGGGCGCAGCGAGCCAGCCGTTCACGATCACGGTGACACCGGCCCCCGCCGGAGCGTTGGTACCCGAAGCAGTGAATAACACCTCGCTGCCCTCGGAAGGCTCAGAAGCAGATGGGGAACGCGGCGAAGGTTCGCTGGAAGGGACCGAAAGGCCCTAGCGGCAGTCGCGAACCAACCGGCGATCGAGTCCAGCCGGCGACAGGATTCAGAGCGCTGTGGCCGTCCCGCGAGGGGCGGCCACAGGCCGTGCGTAGCGCAACTGTCGGCCACAGCCATTCAAGCCAAAGGCGGCGCCACTCAGACCACGGCCGCCCAGGCCACAGCGCTTAAGGCGACGGCCGTCAAAGGGCTACCGCGCGAGCCTGCAGATGCGCGCCGACCTTGCGCTTGACGCGCTGCAGGGCGTTGTCGACCGTCTTGGTGTCGCACGCCAGGCGCTCGCCCACCTGCTCGTAGGAGCAGCCGTCGAGGTAGAGCGTCAGCACACGACTCTCGAGCTCGGAGAGCGCGGTGGAGAGGCAGCCGACCAGCGAACGCAGCTCCTCGGAGGAGATGACCTGGTTGACGGGGTCATGCACGGTCGAACCTGGGATCACTTGGTCGAGCGTCGGGACGTCCTCGCCGGCGGCCGCGGGCGTCGAGGAGAACGAGACGTACTGGTTGAGCGGCGTGTGCTTGTTGCGCGTGGCGGTCTTTACGGCGGTGATGATCTGGCGCGTGATGCAGAGCTCGGCGAAGTTGCGAAAGCTCGACTCGCGGTCGGAGCGGAAATCGCGGATCGCCTTGTAGAGGCCCACGAGCCCCTCTTGGATGAGATCTTCGGAGTCTCCACCGACGAGGAAGTAGGAGGAGGCCTTCAGGCGAACGAACCCGTGGTAGCGACGTACCAGACGGTCGTAGGCGGTGCGGTCGCCCTGCTTAGCCAAAGCGATAAGGAATCCATCATCGACCTTGACCTCAGACTGAGGGTTACTGAAGGTACGTGCCACGAGCAATCCTTTCCCGGGCTGTGCAGCCCAGTGCTCAGTGGCGCACTCCTCCCCTGGCGCCAACTTCTTATGGTGAAGCATCTCCTAGGCCGGCACTTATAAACCTTAGGTTCAGCGTTATGTGGAGGGCAATCTCGCACAGTTATGGAGCCTTGTCAAGAGCGCTTGCGCGATTCTGCAAGATCTCGTACAGCAGCGCCGCAGCGGCGGCGCTCACGCCCAGGGACTCGATCCGCCCACGCAGAGGCAGCGAGACAAGCGCGTCGCAGGCACCCGCCACGCGCGGGCGCAGTCCCCGACCCTCACTGCCGAGCACCAGCACCACGCCACCGCTGTAGTCGGGCTGCTCGTAGGTCATGCTCGCGCCCTCGGCGCTGGCGCCATAGCACCAGCAGCCCGCCGCGCGGGCGTGGCCGAGAAAGTCGGCGATGTTGCGCGTCCGGGCGATCCGCAGGTGCTCGACGGCCCCGGCCGAGGCCTTGCAGACAGCGGGCGTGACCTCCGCGGCGCGGCGCTCGGGAATCACGACACCGCTCGCGCCAGTGCACTCTGCGGTTCGGCAGATCGAGCCGAGGTTCTGGGGGTCCTGGACCTGGTCGAGCGCGACGATCAGGGGCGCCTCTCCGAGCAGCAGTTCCTCGGCGGAGACGTATGGGTAGGAGCCAACCTGTGCGCAGAGCCCCTGGTGGGCGGCGGAGCCGCAGCGGCGCTCGATCTCCTCGGCCGTGGCCATGCGGACCTCAACGCCGGCCAGCCACGGCTCGCGCGCGGCGCCGTGCGTGGCCCACACTCCCTCGACGGTGTGGGCGCGGCGACCGCACAGCGCCTCCTTGACGGGGTTGCGACCGTAGAGGATCAAAGCGGCAGCAGCTCGAAGCCGCCGGAGCCGTCGCGGACCTCCCAGCCGAGCGCGGCGATCTCCTCGCGCAGCCGGTCGGCGGTGGCGAAGTCGCGCTCATCCCGCGCGCGGTCGCGCTGTTCCGCGAGCGTACGGACCACCTGCGGTGCCTCGTCGGTTGGGATAAGCAGGGTCTCAAGACCCAGCACGCTCAGCATCTCGGAGAGGTCTTGATCCCCCTTGACACCCAGGTGCCCCGCGCCACGGATCCACTCGTTTAGATACGCGAGAGCCGGGGCTGTGTTGAAATCCTGCGCGAGGGCTCCGAAGAAACCCTCGCGAAACGTGTCGAGATGCTGCTGCTCACCGGGTGCGCGATAGCAGGTCGGTCCCGGGCCCAGCCTTCGACCGAACTCGCGGATCCGCTTGACGTTGGAGCGTGCCTGCTCCAGGGCGGCTTCCGAGAAGGCCAGCGGCTGGCGGTAGTGGCCGCCCACCAAATACATCACCACAGCTTCGGCCCCATAGCGCTCCACGACCTCGTGCAGCGGCGCGATGTTGCCGACCGACTTGGCCATCTTCTCGCCGGTGGACTGGATCATGCCGTTGTGGACCCACATCGCGGCCAACTCCGCGCCGCGTACAGCGCGGGTCTGCGCAGCCTCGTTCTCGTGGTGGGGGAACACGAGGTCAGATCCACCGCCGTGGATATCGAAGCCGACGCCGAGCAGCGACTCGGCCATCGCCGAGCACTCGATGTGCCAGCCGGGCCGGCCCGGACCCCAGGGCGAGTCCCAGGAGGTGTCCTCATCGGGCTTGTGCGCCTTCCACAGGGCGAAGTCGAGCGGGTCGCGCTTACGGTCTGCGCCCTCGATGCCCTCGCCCTGGTCCATGTCGTCCACCTGACGGTGGGAGAGCGAGCCGTAGCCGTCGTCGGACCGGACCGCAAAGTACACGTCCCCCCCGCTCTCGTAGGCGTGCCCTACGCCGACGAGATCCGCGATGTAGGCAATGATGGCCTCCATGATCTCCGCGTCGGACGCCCGCGGCTCGGCATCGGGACGACCGATTCCCAGGGAGTCCGTGTCGGCTGTGTAGGCCTCGGTCATCTCGCGCGCAAGCTGTTCACTCGGCACTCCGGCCCTCCGGGCGGCGGTGTAGATCTTGTCGTTGACATCGGTGATGTTCACGACCAGCTTCACGCCATAGCCCTCGTGCTCCAGGAAACGCTTCATCAGGCTGAAGATCACGAACGGGCGAGCATTGCCGATATGGATGCGGCTGTAGACGGTCGGCCCGCAGGCGTAGATTCCGACGCGGCCGGGGTCGCGCGGCTGCAGAGGGAGCAGTTCGCCGGTGAGTGTGTCGTGCAGGTGGACGGGGCGCATCGCCGCGCAACCCTAGACCATATGGACGGCCGTTCTCTCCGTCTGCTGGTGGTGTGAGGGTCGGCACCCGCGCATGAGGTGCGCGGGTTGAGCGTCCAGGATTGGCCTGGGCGCCGACCGCAATCATGGAGGTGCCGACCATGGCGCAGGTTAGGAGTTTTGTCGGGTTGGACGTGCACGTGGCGAAGGTGGTCGCGGTGACAGCGGACCGGGAGACCGGGGAGCTGTGTTCGCGTCGCTTGCCGGGTAGGACTGGTGAGGTGGTCGAGTTCTGTGCTGGTCTTCCGGGCCCGGTGCGGGTGGCGTATGAGGCCGGGCCGACGGGGTTCACGCTCGCGCGGGCACTCAGGGACGCGGGTGTTCAGTGTGTGGTCGCGGCGCCGGGAAAGATCGAGCGGCCCGCCCAGGATCGGGTGAAGACCGACCGGCGTGACGCGGAGCGCCTGGTGCGGCTGTTGATGGTCGATGGTCTTTGCCCGGTGAGGGTTCCGGGCACCGAGGAGGAGGCGCTGCGTGACCTGGTGAGGGCGCGCGAGGACGTCCGTGGTGATCTGATGCGCGCCCGTCACCGTTTGAGCAAACTGCTGTTGCGCCACGACATCGCGTTCGCTGGACCGGGACGGAACTGGAGTGTCGCTCACCGGCAGTGGCCCGGACGCCTGGAGTTCCCCGACCGTGGTGCGCAGGTCACGCTGCTTGACTATCTCGGTGCGATCGATGCGCTCCTCGTGCGCCGCGACGCGCTGGAGGGCGCCATCGGTGAGCTGGTGGGCGACTCCCCGTGGGCGCAGACCGTCGCCAGGTTGCGCTGTCTGCGCGGCATCAACACGCTCACCGCGGTCGGGTTGTGCGCGGAGATCGGCGACTGGGAGCGCTTCCAGCGGGCGGGGCAGCTGATGAGCTTCCTCGGGGTCGTACCCTCGGAGAACTCAAGCGGCGAGCAGCGCCGCCAGGGCGCGATCACGAAGTCCGGGTCCCGTCACGCCCGCCGGCTGCTCGTCGAGGCCGCGTGGCACTACCGGCGCAAGCCAGCGAAAGGACTCACGCTGCACCGCCGCCAAGACGGTCAGAGCCAGCACGTGATCGCGCTCTCCTGGAAGACCCAGCAGCGCCTTCACCGCACGTGGCGACGCCTGGACTCAGAACGCGGTAAGCGACGCACGATCGTCGCGGTCGCTGTCGCCCGCGAACTCGCCGGGTTCTGCTGGGCGATCGCCAACGCCGACTGACCCACCCTGCACCACGTCGGTCAAGGAGACGGCGGGAACAACCTGGCCACCACGCGCGAGAGCACCCGCGATTGAGCTATGAGCAACCCCCACAACGGAGGCCACGCTCGATCCTAGAACGCGGGCTCTCACGACGAAACCCGGTCCTGCGATACCCAACCCGCGCATATCAGCCTGACCGCGCGTCGCGCACCCGCCAGGCCCGCCGCCCCCTTGACCGACCAAGATGCCCGCCCCCGCCGCGGGCACCCGGTGCTGGGCACTTGACAAACCTACGTCCATATCAGCTCAACGACTGGGAGCCAGGCGGATAAGAATGAGATGCGCCGTCGCGCAGCCTTGGCTCAGCGGCTGCGCAGACCGGCAATGGCAAGCGCAGCCACGCCCTCGCCACGCCCGACGAAACCCATGCCCTCGCCCGTGGTGGCCTTCACGTTGACCCGTCCCGGTGCGAGGCCGAGCGCGGCGGCCAGCCGCTCGCGGATCGCGTCGCGGTGCGGCGCGATTCGCGGCGTCTCGATCAAGACGGTGCAGTCGACGTTCTCGATCTCAACGCCCGCCGCGAGGACCATCGTGACGACCGTCTCCAGCAGCGTGAGTGAGTCGGCGTCGCGGTAGCGCTCGTCGGTGTCGGGGAAGTGCTCGCCGATGTCTCCCAACCCGGCGCCGCCAAGCAGCGCGTCGATCACCGCGTGGGTCAGCACGTCGGCGTCCGAATGTCCCTCGAGGCCACGCTCGGCGGGGATCTCGACGCCGCCGAGTAGGAGCCTGCGTCCCTCGGCGAGGCGGTGGCAGTCGTAGCCGATACCCGAGAGGCTCATCGTGGCAGCGCCCGGACTTTCACCGATGCCGCCAGACGGCCGTCGGGCCCGCGTAGGGACCTCATCGCACGCCCGCCCCCAGTGGCTCCAGACGACGCGCGCGGCGCTCGAACACGCACAGCTCGCCCACGCCGAACCTCTCCAGCAGCTCCAACGCGGCGTCGTAGTCGGCGCCGATGTCCTGCGGTCGATGGGCGTCGCTGGAGAGGGCGACGGGCGCGCCGGCTTCCAGGCACATCTCCAGGAAGGCGGGCGCCGGGTAGAGCTCGCGGGCGCGCTTGCGCAGCCCGGCGGTGGAGACCTCGACGGCGATGCCCGAGTCGGCGATGCCGTCGAGGGCGAGCTCGTAGTAGCGGCGCAGATCCCCCGCCGGGCGCGGGCGCTCAGCGCCCCACACCTTCACCAGGTCGGGGTGGGCGAGGATGTCGAACAGCCCGCTGCGCGCGGCCTCCCCGAGCGTTTGGAAATAGCGCCGCCAGACGTCCTCGGGCGAGTGCTCGCCGCTCCACACGGTGTAGTCCTCCATGTCGATCGAGGCGTCGCGTAGGAAGTGCACCGACCCGACGACGTAGTCGAAGTCATGTGACTCCAGCAGACTGGCCATGCGGTCCTCAGCACCCGGCACGAAGTCCGCCTCGATGCCCAGGCGCAGGTCTGTGTCCTCGCGCACGAAGCGGCAGTAGTCACCGAGGTCGTCCAAAGCGTAGGCGCGCCAGAAGGGGTGCTGCCAGACTTCCAGGGCCTCGCGAAAGCGATAGACGTGCTCGGAGACGCCGAGCTCGGCGATCCCGCGCTCATCCGCCGCCTCGCGGTAGCGCTCGGCATTGGCGCTCGTGAAGTGCTCGGCGGCGCTCGCCTCGGCGTCGTCCAAGCGCAGATGTACGTGGTAGTCGGTGAGCATCCAGCGCGATTCAAGCAGGCCCGCGGGGCGCAGGCGTTCCAGAAGCGTCGAGTGCCCGTCTCAGGCGTCGAATGCTCACCCGTTCCTGGATGCGAGCAGCGCCTCGGCGAGCGTGAGATCGAGCGGCGCAGTGACCTTGAGGTTCTCCTTGGGGGCGGGAACGACCACCACCCTGCCCCCTATGCGCTCCACGAGCCATGCGTCGTCAGTCGCACGTGCAAGCACCTCCTCAGGGACGTCCAAGGCCCGCTCCAGCACGGCCCGGCGAAACACCTGCGGCGTCTGCACGGCCCACAGCGCGGAGCGGTCGAGCGTCTCGCTCACGACACCCTCGCCGTCGGCCCGCTTGATCGTGTCGGTGACGGGGGCAGCGGCGATGGCACCATCCACGCCCTCGCGTCCGGCGGCATCGAGCACAGCCTCGACCAGATCGGCGCTCAGCAGCGGGCGAGCGGCGTCGTGGACAAGCACGAGATCCCCCTCTCCGGCCGCGGCGAGTGCAAGGCGCACTGACTCCGAGCGCACGGCACCGCCGGGGACCCCGATGGTGCCGACGGGCGCCGGCGCACCCTTTGGCAGAGCGACGACGATCTGTTCGATCGCGGCGATGCCCTGCAGCACGTCGAGGCTCCACTGCACCAGCGGCCGTCCGGCCAGCTCGACGAGCGCCTTGGGACGCCCTGCGCCAAGACGCTCGCCGCTCCCGGCGGCAACGATCAGAGCAACTGCCACGGCTGGCTCGCGTACCCGAGAAACCATCGCGCACGCAGCAGGCCGCCTTGCGGGCGAGGGCTGCTGCGTGCGCGAGAGCCTCGCTACTTGGCCGCGGCCATCTGGCTGGCGGCAGAGGAGGCGAGCAGGTCGTCCAGGTAGGACTCGGCCTCTTCCTCGTCCTTGTCGAGCGCATACATCAGCTCGGAGGCGAGGATCTTCTTGGCGCGCGTGTACATCTGCTTCTCGCCGGTGGAGAGACCCTTCTCGCTCTCGCGCAGCGAGAGGTTGCGCACGACCTCGGCGAGCTCGTAGATGTCGCCGGTCTTGATCTTGTCGCGGTTGTGCTTGAAGCGGCGGTTCCAATTCTTGGGCATCTCGGAGACGTCGCCTTCGAGCACGTCCAGGACCTTCTTGACGGTCTCTTCGTCGATCACGCGGCGCAGTCCGGCCAGCGCGGCGTTCTCGGTGGGGACCTTGACTGTCATGTCGTTGTGGAGGATCTTGATCGTGAGGTACTCGCGGCATTCGCCGAGCACCTCCATCTCCTCCTTGCAGAGCACCTTGCCCGCGCCGTGATGGGGGTAGACGACGTGGTCGCCGAGCTCGAACTCTATGTACTCGACCTCGCGCGTGACCGTAAGCTCCTCGATCAGCTCATCTTCAATTGCCTGGGGAATGGTGTCCTCCTTGGTTTGCGGCCAGCCAGGGGGCGGCCGTCATGTCTGCAGGTAGCGGTCCACGAGGTTGATCTCCTGCAACCGGCGAAGGCCCTCGCGGATGTCCTTCGCACGGATCTCTCCCACTCCCTCCACTGCCTCCAGCTCGCCGTCTGTGGCGGCCAGAAGCTCGTCCAGACCGCCGAACTCCTTGACGATCTCGCTCACCACCAAGCGCGGCAGGCGGGGTATGCGCCCCATGATGCGGTAGCCGCGTGGTGAGACGGAGTAGTCAAGTGTGTTGAGCTTGCGGTCGTAGCCGAGCATCTCCGCCAGGCAGCCGAAGTCGAGCAGGTCCTGGTGGGCCAGGCGCCCGACTTGGTCGAGCGCGGAGGCGAAGGCCTCGTCGGAATAGTCGGAGAGATAGTCGTGCACCAGCGCGGCCTTCTCGGCGGCGGCGCCGACCATCGTCTCCTCGAGCTGCATCTCGATCAGGCGCCCCTCGGAGCCCAGCTCGACGATGTAGCGCTCGATCTCGACGGCCATGCGTGTGACGAGCTCCGAGCGCTGCAGGACGGTGAGCACGTCGTGCAGCGTGGCGCCACCCTCAAACTCCAGGGCGGTGAGGCGCGTGGAGACCTGGTCCAGGCGGGTACGGTACTTGTCGAGTGTCGCCAGCGCCTGGTTGGCCTTGGCGAGCACGACGGGGATGTCCTCGAGGATGTACTTGGCGCCGTCCACGTACAGCGAGACGACCTCGCGGCGCTGGGAGACGGCGATGACGAGCGCGTCGGTCTGCTTGGAGACGCGCTCGGCGGTGCGGTGGCGGGTACCCGTCTCGTGCGAGAGGATCGTGGGGTCCGGCATCAGCTGGACGTTGGCGCTCGCGATCTTGGTGGAGTTGACGTTGAGGATGATCGCGCCGTCCATCTTGGCCACCTGGTAGAGGAAGGCGGGGGTGTAGTCGATGTCGAGTTTGATCCCACCGCTGTTCAGGAAGGAGAGCTCCTCGGGGTCGCCGATCACGATCAGACCGCCGGTGCGGGCATGCAGGATGCTCTCGATCCCCTCGCGCAGGGCGGTGCCCGGCGCGACCATCTCCAGTGCCTTCATCAAACCGGGCTCTGGCCTTGCTTCGGCGTCGAAATCTTCCCCGGATCGTGGTGGCATAGGTATCCATTCTACGGCATTTAGCCTTGATTTACGGCCTGAACATGCGGCAAAGCGTCCAGATTCGGATAATCAGAAGGATCGGGCTGCTACGCCGCGGCGCGAGGACGCGCACGGTCGGCGCGGGGGAGCACCTGCGCCAGAGCCTCGCTGAGCGTAGCCGCCTCGCGCGCGGCGCCGCCGCTGCCCGCGGGCGCCACGACGTCGCCCAAGCCGTGCTTGGCGGCCTCGGCGAGGCGCCGCTCAGGGTGGCCCACCCAGCGCAGCTCCCCGGTGAGGCCCAGCTCGCCGAAGCAGGCGCGGGGGGTGCCAACGAGCGGCACGCCGCGACTAGCAGAGGCAACGGCCAGCGCAATCGCTAAGTCCACGCCGGGCTCATCCACGCGCACACCCCCGACGACATTGACGAACACGTCGGCCCCGCCGGTCCCCACGCGCCCGTGGCGCCCGAGGATCGCCAGCACGAGCGCGAGGCGGTTGCGATCGAGCCCCGAGACCACGCGCCGTGGCTGTTCGAGCTCGGAGGGTGCCACAAGCGCCTGTACCTCCACGAGCAGCGGACGCGAGCCCTCCATCGCGGCGAGCACTACTGAACCGGGAGCACGGGTGGCCTCGGCGACGAAGCGCGCAGAGGCGTCGAGCACCTCGACGAGGCCACCCTGGCGCATCTCGAAGAGGCCCGCCTCGTTGGTCGAGCCGAAGCGGTTCTTCAGCGCGCGCAGCTCGCGGTAGGGGCGCTCGCGCTCGCCCTCGAACTGCAGCACACAGTCGACGAGGTGCTCAAGCACACGCGGCCCGGCGAGCGCGCCCTCCTTGGTGACGTGACCCACGAGCAGCACAGCGACGCCCTGTGACTTGGCGAGTTCCATCAGCTGCCCGGCGACCTCGCGCACCTGGCCGACGGAGCCGGGCGCGCCGGTCAACTCTCCGGCGTGCAGGGTCTGCACAGAGTCGATCACGCATACCGACGGACGCTCGGCGGCGATCGTCTGGAGCACCACTTCGAGATTGGTCTCAGCCATGATCGACACGGCCAGCGCACCGGGGCCAAGGCGCTCAGCACGAAGGCGGACCTGCTCGGCGGACTCCTCGGCGCTGACATACAGCGTCTTATGCCCGGCTTGAGCTATGTGGCCAAGAGCCATGTTTGTGAGCGTGGACTTGCCGATTCCCGGTGAGCCGCCAAGAAGGACCAGCGAGCCAGGGACAAGTCCGCCCCCGAGCACTCGATCAAGCTCGCCGATACCAGTCGAAAGACGCGCCACGGGGGCAGCACCAACCTCGGCCAAGAGGCGCGGCGTGACGGCTTCAGGTCGACTCTTTTTGTGCGGCTGGGCACGCGGTTCCTCGATAAGCGAGTTCCAGGCCTGACAGCCGGGGCATTGACCATGCCACTTGGCCACCTCCAGGCCGCACTCAGAGCAGGTGTAGACCGACGTTCGAGGCATTACTCCACCCTACGGATCGCCCCCGACGGCTCAGTCGGATGCGACGATCGAAGAGCGGCGCTCATACAAAAGAACGTCGCGCCAGCGCCCGTCCTGCATCTGCCCAACTCGCCGGCGGACGCCGACGGGGCGAAAGCCGCAGCGTTCGTGCAGCGCGAGGGAGGCGGCGTTCTCGGGGAAAATACCGGCCTCGAGTGTCCACAATCCGAGGCGCTCGGAGGCACCGATCAGCCCAGACAGAAGCGTGGTACCCACACCACGCCCGGCGAGCGCGGGGTCGACGTAGATCGAGACGGAACCCACTCCGCGATAGACGGCTCGCGTGGAGACGGGGCTGAGGGCGGCCCAGCCGATGACGGCGCCCGCGGCATCGCGAGCCACCAGGCACGGCTCTGGCAGACGCGCGGCGAACCAGTCCTCCCAGGAGGGGACGGAGTGCTCGAATGTGGCGTTGCCGCCGGCGATGCCGACGGCGTAGATGCGCGCAACCTCAGGCCAGTCGCCAGCCGTGAGTGGCTCCACAGCGACGGACTGCTCGGGCGCGACGCTCAGCTGGGCCTACTCGTCGGCCGCGGATGTTTGCCCGGAGTCGCCCTCGGTGAGGTCGGGAAGCTCGGGGTCGGGCAGCTCGGGCAGATCCTCGCCGTCGTGCAACCCACCGTCATGCTCGCCCTCTGGGAGCTCGCCGGAGGCCCCTTCGGCGCCAACGGCGACGGGCGTCTTCTGCTTCTTGGGCTTGACGACGGTCAGGCGCACCTCGCCCTCTTCGCCCTCCTCGGCGGGGGTGACGACGACGGTGGCGCCGGGGATGACCTTCTCGCGCAGCACGAAGTCGGCGAGGGGATCCTCGATGTAGCGCTGGATCGCGCGGCGCAGCGGACGGGCGCCCATCGCGGGGTCCCAGCCCTTCTCGACGAGCATGTCCTTGGTGGGGTCGGTGAGCTCCAGCTGCAGCTCGCGTTCGGCCATCGACTCGCGGATGCGCAGCAGCAGGAGCTCGACGATCTGCTTGATCTCGTCCTTCTGCAGCTTGTGGAAGACGATCACGTCGTCGATGCGGTTGAGGAACTCGGGGCGGAAGACCTTCTTGAGCTCGCCCATGATGCGGTTCTTCATGTCGTCATAGGTGATGCCGGTCTCATCATCGGAGACGGCGAAGCCCAGGGGCGTGTTGCGCGCGATCTCGGCGGCGCCGATGTTGGAGGTCATGATGACGATCGCGTGGCGGAAGTCCACGGTGCGCCCCTGCGCGTCCGTCAGGCGTCCGTCCTCGAGGATCTGCAGCAGGATGTTGAAGACATCGGGGTGCGCCTTCTCGATCTCGTCCAGCAGCAGCACGCAATACGGTTTGCGGCGCACGGCCTCGGTGAGCTGGCCGCCCTCGTCGTAGCCGATGTAGCCGGGGGGCGAGCCGACGAGGCGCGAGACGGCGTGCTTCTCCATGTACTCGGACATGTCGATGCGGACCATCGTGTCGTCGTCGCCGAAGAGGAACTCCGCAAGCGTGCGCGCGAGCTCGGTCTTCCCCACGCCGCTCGGGCCGAGGAAGATGAATGAGCCGGTCGGGCGCTTGGGGTCCTTCAAACCGGCGCGCGAGCGGCGGATCGCCTTGGAGATGACCTCCACGGCGGGGTGCTGGCCGATGACGCGCTTGTGGAGTTCCTCCTCCATGCGCATCAGCTTCTGGGTCTCGGCCTCGGTGAGCTTGAAGACGGGGATGCCGGTCCACATCGAGACAATGTCGGCGATCTCCTCTTCGCCGATCGAGGGGCGCTCGCCGGACTCACCGGCCTCCCACTCTTCCTCAAGCTCGCGCTTGCGGTGGGTGAGCTTGCGCTCCTGGTCGCGCAGGGCGGCGGCCTTCTCGAACTCCTGCGCCTCGATCGCGGCCTCCTTCTCGCGGCGCGTGGTCTCGATTTCCTCCTCGAGCTCGCGGTTGGCGGGCGGGGAGGTCATCGACTTGATGCGCATGCGCGAGGCGGCCTCGTCGATCAGGTCGATCGCCTTGTCGGGCAGGAAGCGGTCTGAGATGTAGCGGTCGGCGAGTTCGCCGGCGGCGCGCAGCGCCTCGTCGGTGATCTGCACCTTGTGGTGCTGCTCGTAGCGGTCGCGCAGGCCCTTGAGGATTTCCACGGACTGGTCGATCGTGGGCTCCTCGACGCGGATCTGCTGGAAGCGGCGCTCCAGGGCAGAGTCGCGCTCCAGGTACTTGCGGTACTCGTCGAGCGTGGTGGCGCCGATCGTCTGCAGCTCCCCACGCGCCAAAGCAGGCTTCAGGATGGAGGCAGCGTCGATCGCACCCTCGGCGGCTCCAGCTCCCACCAGATTGTGGAGCTCGTCGATGAACAGGATGATGTCGCCGCGCTGGGTGATCTCCTTCATGACCTTCTTCAGGCGCTCCTCGAACTCGCCGCGGTACTTGGAGCCGGCGACCAGCGCGGCTAGATCCAGTGTGTAGATCTGCTTGTTCTTCAGGAGCTCGGGCACGTCGGCGTTGGTGATGCGCTGGGCCAACCCCTCGACCACGGCGGTCTTGCCCACGCCGGGCTCACCGATCAGGACGGGGTTGTTCTTGGTGCGCCGCGAGAGGATCTGCATGATCCGCTCGATCTCGGTCTCGCGCCCGACGACGGGGTCCAGTTTGCCTTCGGCGGCCAGACGCGTGAGGTTGCGCCCGAACTGGTCGAGCAGCTTGGAGGACTTCTTGCCTTCGGCCTGGCCCCCGGAGCCCGAGCCCGAGGCGGACTGGCCCTGACCCTGGCGGCGTCCGCCGGGACCGGAGAGCATGCGGATGACCTCGTTGCGGATCTTTTCTGAGTCGGCGTCGAAGTCGAGCAGGATGCGCGCGGCGACGCCCTCGTTCTCGCGCACGAGACCGAGGAGGATGTGCTCGGTGCCGATGTAGTTGTGCCCGAGCGAGAGGGCCTCGCGCAGCGCGAGCTCAAGCACCTTCTTGGCGCGCGGCGTGAAGGGGATCTGCCCGGAGGTGACCTCCTCGCCGGAGCCGACGATGCGCACGACCTGCGCGCGGACGCGCTCGACGGTGATGTCGAGGGACTCCAGCACGCGGGCGGCAAGACCCTCCTCCTCGCGCAGCAGGCCGAGGAGGATGTGCTCGGTGCCGATGTAGTTGTGCTTGAGCGTGCGCGCCTCTTCCTGCGCGAGGACCACCACCTGACGGGCCCGTTCTGTAAATCGCTCGAACATGTGCTGCGTCCTCTTGCCGAGGGTGGACGGGATCTCGGGGGCTGGGAACTACCCGGTTAGAACCATCTTCGTCGGAATCTCCTCAAAAGATGAGCGTCCGGGTCGGAATCGACACCGGAGAACAGTCTACCAAGGGGCCGACGGACCTATGTGCGGTAGCCCTGACAGGCGGGCGGCTCGACACTCGATCTTCTGCGACGTAGATACCATTGCAACCAAGTTTCAAAATCGATAACAAACAACCCGCCCCTCTACATAAGCTCAACGACCTAAGCTCAACGACCCACATCGATAGGCCCAACGACCCACATCGATAAGCCCGCCGACCCACATCGCCCTCGGTGTCCTGCCGGGAGTCCCGCTAGGTGCGCATCGCCGGGAACAGCACGACCTCACGGATCGTGCGCCGGCCGGTGAGGAGCATTACGAGCCGGTCGACCCCCAGGCCGACACCGCCGGTGGGCGGCATGCCGTGCTCGAGGGCCTCCAGGAAGAGCTCGTCCCACGGCTGGGTCTCCTCGTCGCCGAGCTCGGCCAGACGGCGCTGGGATTCAAAGCGCTGGCGCTGCACGTCGGGGTCGTTGAGCTCGGAGAAGGCGTTGGCGATCTCCATGCCCCCGGCGAAGGCCTCCCAGCGCTCGGCGAGACCCGGCCGCGAGCGGTGGGCGCGCGCAAACGGCGAGAGCTCAAGCGGATAGTCCATCACGAAGGTGGGCTGCAGCAGCGAGGGCTCGACGAACTTGGAGAGCAACTCGTCGGCCAGCTGGGGCCAGGTGGCGCCGTCGGTGTCGATCGCGATGGCGCTGCCCGCGCCGGCGCCGGCGCCAGCACCAGCGCCTCCGTCACCGCTCGCACCACCGGCAGACGCGGCGGCGGCGATCTGCGGCGAGGCGGCAATCGCCTGAGCGAGCGAGGCGGCGTCGCGATGGGCCATCACGTCCACGCCCGTGGCGTCGCGGATCGACTCCACGAACCCGATACGCCGCCACGGCGCGGAGAAGTCCAGCTCGCCGGAGTAGTCGACCGCCGCCGCGACGTAGCCGACGAGCGCCTCGGTGAGGGCGGCCTCGTCGAGGTAGTCGGCGTAGGCCTCGTACCACTCGACCATCGTGAACTCGGGGTTGTGCTTGGCGGAGATGCCCTCGTTGCGGAAGTCCTTGCCGAGCTCGTAGACGCGCTCCAGGCCGCCGACGATGCAGCGCTTGAGGAACAGCTCGGTGGCGATGCGCAGGTAGAGGGTGCGATCCAAAGCGTTGTGGTGGGTGGTGAAGGGCCGCGCCAGCGCGCCGCCGTAGAGCGGTTGCAGGACGGGAGTCTCGACCTCGATGAAGCCGCGCCCGTCGAGGTGGGAGCGCACGGCGGAGACGATGCGCGCACGTGTAACGAACAGCTGCCGGGCGTCCTCGCTGGACATCAAATCCAGCTCGCGCTGGCGATAGCGCGTTTCCACGTCGGCGAGGCCGTAGTGCTTGGAGGGTGGCGGGCGCAGCGACTTGGCGAGGACCTCGAAGGAGAGCAGGCGCAGTGAGAGCTCGCCCTTGTGGCTGCGCATGGCGGCGCCGCTGACGCCGAGCAGGTCGCCCAGGTCGAGCTGGAGCAGGCGCTCGAAGGCCTCCTCGCCGAGCACGTCCAGGCGGGCATGCAGCTGGATCTGGCCGGAGCGGTCGACGAGGTCCAGGAAGGCGGCCTTGCCCTGGCCGCGGCGCGCGGCCAGGCGCCCGGCGACGCGATGGACGGAGTCGGTTTCCTCACCGGGGGCGAGGTGCTCGAAGCCCGCGCGGACATCCGCGATGGGCTCGGTGTCGGGAAACGAGTAGGGGAACACGGTCTCCCCCGGCGCCAGCAGCAGGTGGGCTTTGGCGCGACGGACGGCCATCAGCTCGGCCAAGCCGCGCTCCTCGGTGTCGCTTGCGCCCGGAGGCACCTCGACCCGCTGCCCGTCCAATCCCTCTGAATCCGGCACGCCGGTCTCGTCGGCCCCCCCGCCGTTGGCTGGTGAGGACACGTCCTCGGCGCCGTTGGCTGGCGAGGACACGTCGGGACCCTCCGACTCGGGGGGCGACTCAGGAGAGGACACCAGGGGATGTGAATCGAGCTTTGACATGACCAAGAAAGATGTTAGGGGCCCGGAAAGAGAGCCCGGAGGAGAACGGGAGAAAGGCAGGCGACCCGGGGAGGCAGATGCCCCCGCGGGTCTCCTATTTCAGCCCGACGTCGATCTTGGTGATCTTGAGCTTGCGCGCCGGGCCGCGGGGGACCTTGACGGCGACGGTGTCGTTGCGGCGGTGACCGAGCAGCGCGCGGCCGACGGGGGACTCGTTGGAGAGCTTGGCCTCCTCGGGCGAGGCCTCGGCGGAGCCTACGATCGTGTACTTGACGGACTTGCCGGTCTTTTCGTCCTTGACGTGCACGACGGAGCCGATCTGGACGACGTCGGTGGAGAGGTCCTTGGTCTCAATGACGGTGGCCATGCGCAGCTTCTCCTGGAGCTGGGCGATGCGCGACTCGAGCATGGCCTGTTCGTTCTTGGCGTCGTCGTACTCGGAGTTCTCGGAGATGTCTCCGAACTCGCGGGCCTCCTTGATGCGCTCGGCGACCTCGCGGCGGCGCGAGGTGGAGAGGAGCTCCAGCTCGTCGCGGAGCTTCTCGAGGCCCTGGGGGGTGAGGATGACGTCCTTCGGCATGTGACCCTTGAAGTCGATTGGAATCTAGAGGCGTCCGACCTGCCGGCCACCGGCCGGAGGGCGGTCCTCTAAAAGACCCGGAAAACAGAACAAAACCCGCCTGCCGACGGGGACTCGCGGCTTCAGACTGAGGCAGCGAGCGCAGCAGTATAGCGAGGGCGAGGGGGCCTCTCGGCGCGGGCGGGCACGACCGGGTCAAGCTCAGGCGGCGAGACTCGCGGAGACTGTGCCAAGGCCAAGCAGCGCCCTGGAATCCTCGAGTGTGGGGGCGAGCTGCAAGGCCTCTTGCATGACTCTTGAGGTCCTCGCGCGAGAGATCCAGACGGGCGAGGTACCAGGGGTAGAACTTGCGCAGGTAGCGGGTGGCGCGCTCCTCGCCGAGATGCTCGACGGCGCGGGTGAGCAGCCAGTCGAGCTCGGCGAGGACTTCCTCGCGCGTGGGGTCGGTCTGGCGAGCACCGAGCAGACGCTCGAACAGCCACGGGTTGCCGAGGCAGCCGCGGGCGAGCATGACCGCCGCGACCCCTGTCTCCTCGTAGGCGGCACGAGTGGCGTCGGCGTCGCGCAGCCCGCCGGTGAGGATCACGGGAACGGGAAGCAAGGCGGCAAGGCGCGCGGCGAGGGCATAGTCGGGAACGCCCTTGTGGTGCACGGAGGCCGAGCGGGGGTGAAAGGCGATGGCGGCGACACCGGCCTCCGCGACGAGACGCTGGGCGAGCTCAAAGCCGGAGGTGTCGCCCGGACGCAGACCGGAGCGCAACTTGACGGTGACCGGCAACCCAGAGCCCGCAACAGCGGCACTGGCCACGTCGACCGCGAGCGAGTGGTCGGAGAGCAACGCGGCACCGGCGCCGGTGCGACAGACCTTGGGCACGGGACAGCCCATGTTGAGGTCGATCGCGTCGGCACCCGCGGCGGCGACAGTGGCGGCCGCGGAGCGCATGATCGCGGGGTCCTGGCCGAAGAGCTGAATCGAAACGGGCCCACCGTCGCGCTCGGAGGGATGGATGCGAAGCATCTCCACAAGGGTGCGCTCGTTGCGGTAGTAAAGCGCATGCGAGGAGACCATCTCCGAGACGGCCATGCCAGCCCCAAAGCGCTTGGCCTGAAGACGAACGAACCAATTGCCAATCCCCGCAAGCGGCGCAAGCATGACGCGATTGGGCACGCGCAAAGGCCCGAGAGTCCACGGCGAGGAGAGGTCCGGAGCGGGCGACATACAGAGGAAAATAGCTTGGAAGAGCCGGCCATTGGCCGGCAGGTAGCCGCGAAGCGCAAACCAAGGCGTCCAGCTGGCGCCCAACTCGCAAAACGCACGGCTAAACGAGAGCCCTCACCCCAACTCGCAACGCGCTTGGCTGGACAAGGGCTTGTAAAAGGGCCGAAGGCCCCGGTCACGGCCGCCAGGAAGGCGGCCGTCTTATAAAAGGGCCGGCTGGAGGCCGGCCCGAGCACTTCAGTTCCGGCGAGCTAATCCGAACCAAGCCCTGTCGAAACCTCAGTTCAACTCAAACAAAAGCCGCAACCCAGTGAGCGTGAGCAGGTCATCAACCTCAGTGATCTCCTCAGTAAAAGGCACCACCAAGTGCCCAAGCCCACCCGTCGCAATAACCGAAAGCCGTTCCCCAAGCTCGTCATAGAGCCGGCGCAGGATCGCGTCGACGGCCCCGGCATAGCCGAACACGACCCCCGAGCGGATGGCGTCGATCGTGTTCTTGCCAACAACCGAGCGCGGCGGGGCCAGCTCGACCTTGGGCAGACGCGCGCCGCGCTCGGTGAGCGCGTCGAGGGAGATTTCGATGCCGGTCATGAGCGCGCCGCCGATGTACTCCCCCTCGTGGGAGAGGACGTCGAAGGTGGTGGCGGTGCCGAAGTCCACGCACACGGCGGAGCCGCCGAAGCGCGCGCGCATGGCGACGGCGTTAACGAGCCGGTCGGCGCCGATCTCGCGGGGGTTGTCGTAGCGGATGGCCATGCCGGTGCGCAGGCCGGGGCCGACGACGAGCATCTCGTGGCGCAGGTAGCGCTCGGCCATCGCGGTCCATTCGGGCTCCAGGGCGGGCACGGTGGAGGAGACGATCGAGGCGGAGAGGTCCTCGAAGCCCAGGCCGCGCAGCTCCAAGAGGTTTCGCAGCGCGGCGCCGAGCTGGTCGGCGGTGGAGTCGCGGACGGTGGCAAAGCGCCAGTGCTCGACGAGCTCCTCGCCGCGAAAGGCGCCGAAGTGGGTCTGTGTGTTTCCGACGTCGACGACGAGCAGCATGAGGGGGCGGGAGCCTAGCGGCACGGACCCGGCACAGAGACTCGCATATGCTCAACCGATGCCGGCGAACGGAGCGAGCCCCAAGAAGCTCAAGCTGTACGTGCTCACGGGCTCGCATCCGTGCGCCGCAGTGGAAGTGGCGCTGCGGATGAAGTCGATGCCCTTACAGCCGCGTGGATCTGCTGCCGATGGTGCAGATCGCCGCGGGACCGCTGCTGTATGGCGGCATGACGGTGCCGGGCGTGCGCATGGACGGCGAGAAGATGGTGGGCTCGCGCCACATCATGCGCCGCCTGGACGAGCTGGTCGCCCGAGCCGGCGCTGCTGCCCGCGGACGCGGCTGAGCGCGCGCAAAGGTGCTGGAGGCCGAGCGCTGGGGGGACGAGGTGTTCCAGAGCGTCCCGCGGCGCATGCTCGACGCGGGCTTCCTGCGCAACGCGGGCTGCATGGAGAGCTACTGTGCCCGAGACGCGAAACTGCCGTTGCCGCGCGCGGCGATGCGCCCCACGCTGCCGCTGATGGCGCGGCTGATGGCGCTGCGAAACAAGGCCAAGGACGAGAACGTGCGGCGCCGACCTCGGCGCGCTGCCCGGAGCAGCTGGGGAAGATCGACGCGTGGATCGCTGAGGGAGCTGCTGGGCGGCGAGCAGCCGAACGCGGCGGACCTGCAGATCGGCAGCACGATGCGACTGCTGAACACGATCGCCGACGTGCGCCCGCTGCTGGAGGGCCACCCCGCAATGGAGCTGACGCGTTACTTCCCGCCGATGGTGGGCGAAGTCCCGCTGGCACGCTGCCGGCGGAGTTGCTGGCGTAGCGAGCGCCTCCAGGCCGCGGGTGCGTCCCTGCACCCAATTCATCCATGCACCCTCTCGGGCCATGCCGAAAGCGCGACCCCGACGCTATCGTCGCGGGAGTGCCGGGAAGGATCGCCACTCCATGGGCGTCCCTGTGGGAGAGGCGCAACGAGGCTAAGGAGTTCATATGAACGGCAAGTATGTGGCGGTGTTGGCGACGATTGCCGCGGTTGGCGTGGGTGCCCCCGCGGCGGCGCTGGGCGGCGCACACGCGGCGGGCAGCCATACGGTGGTGCTGAGACACAGCCAGTTCCTGCCGGGCAGCGTGTCGATTCGCCGCGGTGACAGCGTCACGTGGGTGTGGCGCGATGGACACACGATGCACAACGTCGTGGGCCATGGCTTTCAGTCGAGCGTAATGACGCATGGGTCGTTCACGGTGCGATTCACGCGGGGCGGAAGCTATAGCTACACGTGCACCGTGCACCCGCATATGGACGGCAGGATCATCGTCCACTGAGCGTCGTGCCACATCGCCGACCTGCCCGCGCACGACCGCGCTGAGCGCTGCACCGCATCGCCGACCTGCCCGCGCACGACCGCGCAGCGGTGGCGAGACCTCAGGGGCCGCCGAGCACCAGCGGCGGGCCGGCCCAGCGCACACCCTCGCTCAACCACAGCTCTCAGAATCCGCGGAGCACCAGCGGCGGGCCGGCCCAGCGCACGCCCTCGCTCAAGGGCAGCGCCAGCAGCGCGTCGGCCAAGCGCCGACCGTCGGGCACCGCTAGATCGAGGTCCAGCTCCAGCGCCGGGATGAGCACGAAGCGCCGCGCGAGCACCTGCTCGTGGGGCAGGGACATGCGCTCGTGGCACAGCTCGAGGTCGCCGAGCAGCAGCACGTCGATATCGATCGCTCGCGGCCCGTGACGCACGTACCCCGAGCCCTCACCGTCGCGCCCCAGTTCGCGCTCCAGGCGCTTGATGGCATCGAGCAGCTCCAGCGGCTCGAGCGTCGTGCGCACGCGCAGGCAGGCGTTGAGGAAGCTCGCCTGCTCGAGGACCTCGCCGACGGGGTCGGTGTCGTACACGGAGGAGCTCGCCAGCACCTCGACCCCGGCTGCGGGCAGCGCGTCGACGGCGGCCTGCAGGTGGGCGCGGCGCTCGCCTACGTTCGAGCCGAGTCCGAGCAGACCTGTGCGAGGGATGGCGATCGGGCCGGGCACGATGCTCGCACAGCAGCCGACCCTCGCATACTGGCCGTCTGGCCAGTATGATGGCGTGAACGTCCCCGCGCTCAGCAGCGACCAGGAGGTCTCCCATGGCATCGACGGCAAGCAGCGACCTGACCGAGGCAGCACCGACTACCGACATCAAGGACGTGCTCCTGACCGAGCGCGAGGTGTGGGAGGACGGCGTGCCCGCACGAGCTGTTCGCGCGCATGCGCAGCGAATGCCCGGTGCACTGGACCTCGAAGATCACCGAATTCCCCGAGGAGGCCGGCTACTGGTCGGTGACGACGGGCGAGGACGTACTGACGGTGAGCCGCGACTTCAAGACCTACTCCTCGGAACTGGGCGGCGTCACGGCGGCCAACATCGGCTTCCCGATCGAGCTCTCGCGGGCGATGTTCATCGGCATGGACCCGCCCAAGCACGACCGCGTGAAGGCGCTCTTCCAGGCGGGCTTCACGCCCAAGCGGATCGCCGCGCACGAGGAGGCCATCCGGGCGATCACGGTCGAGGTGCTCGACCGCCTGGAGGGGCGCGAAGCGTGCGACCTCGTCAACGACGTCGCCCAGCCGGTGGTCTCGCGCGTGATCGGCACCTTCATGGGCA
The DNA here is from genome assembly GCA_963723045.1 of uncultured Solirubrobacterales bacterium. Lineage (GTDB taxonomy): Bacteria > Actinomycetota > Thermoleophilia > Solirubrobacterales > Solirubrobacteraceae > Palsa-744. The sequence goes on from CAVROU010000002.1 coordinate 948,514, forward strand.
TCACGCCGGAGGAAGACGAGATCTGGGCGCGGCTGATGAACTCGACGCTGGCCGCCGGAGACACCGACCTGAATCCCCACGGGGATATCGAGGAGGGGATGCAGAAGGGCATCGCCGAGATCTTCGAGCGCTGCGGCAAGCTGATCGCCGAGCGCCGCGAGAACCCGACGGACGATCTGACGAGCGTGCTGGTGCACGCCGAAGTCGACGGCGAGAAGCTCGAGGAACACGAGATCGTGATGGGCTTCTTCCTGCTGATGGCCGCCGGCAACGACTCGACGAAGGCCACCTACTGCAGCGGCATGCGCGCGCTGATGGAAAACCCCGAGCAGCGCGAGCTGGTGCTCGCGGACCCCGCGCTGATCCCGGGCGCGGTCGAGGAGTCGCTGCGCATGTTCCCCGCCTTCGCGCACTTCCGCCGCACCGCTACCTGCGACACCGAGCTGAACGGGGCGCAGATCAAGGAGGGCGAGAAGGTGGTGATGTGGTACGTCTCCTCCAACCGCGACGAGACCCGCCACAAGGACCCCAACCGCTTCGACGTGCGCCGCGAAGAGGAGCACCAGGCGTTCGGCGCGGGCGGGCGCCACTTCTGCCTGGGCACCGCGCTGGCGCGCCTGGAGCTGCGGATCCTGTTCGAGGAGACGCTCAAGCGCTACCCGGAGATGAGCATCGAGGGCGAGCCGCTGCGGACGGAATCGGTGTTCCTCAACCAGCTCAAGACGCTGCCGGTGCGGCTGACTCCATAGCGGCCTCGCCTGCCCCCTCGCGCAGGCCGATATGGGTGTGCAATCGCCGCAGCGGCCGCGGCGCCCACCACGCCCACTCGCCGAGGCGGCCCATGAGCGCGGGCACCAGCAGCGCGCGCACGACGGTGGCGTCGATCGCCACCGCCAGCGCGGCGCCCACGCCGAGCTGCTTGACGAAGAAGATGTGCGAGCTGGCGAAGGCGCCGATTGCCACGCAGAAGAGCAGCGCCGCGGCGGTGATCAGTCGTCCCGTGCGCTCCAGCCCGCGGCGACCGCCTCGCGTGCGGAGAGGCCGCTGTCGTGGGCCTCCTTGATGCGGCCGAAGAGGAACACGCCGTAGTCGGTGGAGAGCGCGAAGGCGATCACGAACAGCAGGACGAGGTTGGCCTCCTCCAGGCCCGCCGATCGGGCTGAAGCCGAGCAGCGAGGAGACCGTGGCCGTCCTGGAAGATCAACACCAACAGTCCGGCCCGACGGCCACCGTGAGCAGGTTCATCGCCAGCGCCATCAGCGGCATCAGCGCGCGAGCCGGTCATCAGGAAGAGGAAGCCGCAGGTGACGAGCGCGAGGATCGCCAGCACCAGCGGGACGTGCGCGGCGATCGAGGACTTCTGGTCGATGAAGCCGGCGGTGGGGCCGCCCACGAGGCCGCCCCGCGGGTTCACGAGCGCGCGCAGGCGCTTGACGAGCGCCTGGTTGGCGGCGAGGCGCCCTGAGCCCTGGGGCAGCAGGTCGAGTTCCCACTCGCCCCTGCCGAGGTAGCGCGGCGGTGCGACCTGTGCCTGCGCCCGGCGATCCGCTGCGCCTGGGCGGCGAGCGCCTGCACGCCGGCCCAGCTGCCCGCCCGCGCCAGTCGTGGCCGGCGCCCGAACGCTCGGAGTGAAGCTCGAAGCGCCCGCCCGGGGTCGATCCGCCTCGCCCGCGGCCGCGCCGTCCGCGCCGAGGTCGGCGCGCCCGGCAGCGCGATGGTGATCGTCTGCGAGCCGTCCACGGCGAAGTCCTTGGCTGAGCACGTCGGCGACCTGGCGGGTTTCCGAGGTGGCGGGCAGCACCCGCGCGTCGGCGGGGGTCAAGCGCCAGGCGCAGCGCGGGCGAGGCAACCGCGAGCAGCACGCACGGTGCTCAGCAGCGCCACGGTCCCGGGCGGCGCATGACGGCACGCGCCCACCGCGCCCAGCCGCCCTCCTCGCCGGCGGTGGCGGCGCGGGCGGTGCCACGCTGCATCCACTTCGGCGAGAGCGCGTTGATGCGCGGGCCGAGGGCGACAGCACCGCGGGCAGCACCAGCAGCGAGACGGTGCCGGCCATCAGCGCCACGATCATCCCCCCGAAGCCCATCGAGTAGAGGAAGCGCTCGGGGAACACGAGCATCGAGGCCAGCGCACCGGCGACGGTGAGCGAGCCGTAGAGCACGGTGCGCCCGGCGGTCTGCAGGGTGCGCTGGATCGCCTCGCGCGGCTCCTTCCCGCCGGCGAGCTCCTCGCGGTAGCGCGAGAGGATGAAGAGGCTGTAGTCGATGCCCAGTCCGAGGCCTACGCCCGTGACGAGGTTGACGGCGAAGATCGAGAGGCCGGCGAACTGGTTGACGAGTCGCAGCCCCACGAAGGTGAGCACGATCGCGAAACCGCCCACGAGCAGGGGCATCATCGCGGCGACCAGACCGCGAAAGACCCACAGCGAGAGCAGCAGCAGGAGTGGGAAGGCCAGGAGCTCGGCGCGCTCCAGATCCGACGAGGTGCGGTGTTGATTTCGTAGAACGCCACGTCCTGACCACCGAAACGCACGCCGGTGCCCGCCATTTGCGGGCGTAGGCGGCAGCCGCCGCTGGCGGAGTCTTCCTGCGTGGCGTATGCAGCCAGCACCACGCTCTCGTGGCCGTCGCGCGAGACGAGGCGGGCCAGGTGGCTGGAGGGGTAGTCGAGCACCCGCTGAAAGCCCCTCTGCGCTGCGAGCAGCCCGCCAGACGTGCGGTCATCAGGCGCGGCGGCGGGGTCGGTGCGCGCGTCGCCCGTGCTCTTGAGCACCGCGGCCACGCCATAGTCCGGGGACTGGCCCGTTGCGCGCTGGATCGCCGCCTTCGTGCGCAGGCTCTGGTCGTTCGGGTCGTGGAAGTCGGTCGAGCGACCCTTCAGCACGCCCGCCACAGGACCGCCGAGCACCGCCGCCAGCAGAAACACGATCCCGGCCACCGTCAAAACGCGGCTGGAACGCCCCACGGCCAAGGCAGTAAGACGGTTCATCCCCGTATTTATAGTGAGTGCTAACTAATCTTTCAAGGTGTACTGGAAAGATTTTCCGCCAGACGAGGTTTTAGGCCCGCCAACCGAGGCCAGCCGGCTATCCATGCTCCGCCTCGTGTCATTGCTCCGCCTCGTGTCATGTCTCGCCCACATCCTCGTCCAGCTTCGGCGGATCGGGGCGGAGCGGGGCTACTGCTCGGCCTCGCGCCACACCTCGACCGACACCTCGTCCACCGTCAGCGGGATCGGAGGCTCGGGCTTGGCTGCCTTCACCCACACCCCTTCCAGCTCGTAGTCGGCGAGCAGGCGGTCGGCGATCGTCGAGCACAGCCGCTCGAGCGTCTTGTGCGAGCGCTGCTGGGCGATCAGCGCCACCAGCTGGCACACCTCGCCGTAGTCCACCGTGTCCTCGATCTGGTCGGTCACCGTGGCGTCGGTCTCGCCCAGGTCCAGCCGCAGGTCGAACACCAGTCGCTGCCCCACCTCGCGCTCGGCGGCGCTCACGCCGTGGTGCGTGTACAACGAGAGGCCGGTGATCTCGATGGTGACCGACTCGAGCACCTCGCCGTCGCGGCCCGTCATCGTCCTCGTCATCCTCATCTTCATCCTCCGCGTCCTCCACGTCGTCCACGTCGTCCGCCGCGTCTGCGTCGGGGGCTCTCTGGCACCTCGGGCTCCAGGCCCTCGGCGTCCTCGAAGTCCTCGCTCGACTCCTCGCCGCCCGAACGCTCCTCGCTCAGGTCCTCGCCGTCGTCCCCGTCCGCGCCCATGGCTCGCCCAACGTAGCAGCCGCCACCGCGAGCGCGGCGCGCATCGGCGCGACGTCGTGCACGCGCAGCACGGTGGCTCCGCGCTCGTAGGCCAGCACGCTCGTGGCCAGCGTGCCGGGCAGCCGCTCGTCGGTGTCGACGGGCTGCTCGCTCCCCCGGGCGTCGGCGATCAGGCGCCCGAGGAAGCTCTTGCGCGAGGTGCCCACCACCAGCGGACGACCGAGCGTGGTCAGCTCATCGAGACGTCGCAGCAGCTCCAGGTTGTGCGCGAGGGTCTTGCCGAAGCCGATGCCAGGGTCGAGCAGCAGCCGCTCCTCTGGCGATCCCGGCGCGCACGGCGAAGCCCATGCGCTCCTCCAGGAAGGCCTTCACGTCGTCCACCACATTCTCATATGCGCGGTCGACTGCTGCATCGTGCGCGGCTCGCCCAGCATGTGCATCAGGCAGCACTGCGCCTCGCCCTCGGCTACCACGCCTGGCCATCTCGGGGTCGGCGCGCAGGGCGCTCACGTCGTTGACCAGGCTCGCCCCCGCCGCCAGCGCCGCCCGCGCGACGGCGGCCTTGGAAGTGTCGATCGAGATCTGTGTATCGGCCCCCACGCCGGCCCCTACAAGCCCCTCGACCACGGGCAGCACCTGCCGCAACTCCTCGGCCTCCCCCACCGGCTCGGCCCCCGGCCGCGTGGACTCGCCGCCGATGTCGAGTATGTCGGCGCCCTCGGCCACCAGCTCTTGCCCATGCGCAACGGCGGCTTGCGACGTCGAGAAACAAGCCGCCGTCGGAGAACGAGTCGGGCGTCACGTTGACGATGCCCATCAGGCGAAAGGACGGCCTCACAAACATAAAGACAACCTAAGGGCGGAGGTTGTGGGTGAGCATTTTTAAAACTTGATATCTACAGTAGATACAGAACGTAGATACCATGGCAATCAAGTTTTGAAAAGAGAACAACACCATCCGCGCCCTCACACTCCAAGGCAGCGAACTCGGCCCCTAAGGGCGCACTAGGTGAGGCTAGGGCGTTCAGGGTCTATGCCCCTGAACTCGGCCGTGCCGCCAGCCAGCCCCGGGCGCGGCAAGGGGCGCGGCGCTTCGCGTCCCGCGCGGTCGGCGGGCGCCGTGGGCGCGGGCAGCTCCGGCGTGGAGTCCTCGTCAGGTCCGAAGACCTCCTCCTCGCTCTTGCCGGCGAGCAACCCGAGGAACTCCTCCTTCTCGATCGTCTCGCGCTTGAGCAGCAATCCGGAGATACGGGTGAGACTTTCGCGGTGCTCAGTAAGAGTGTCTGTCGCGCGTTTGTGGGCGCTCTCGATTATGCGGCGGACCTCGTCGTCAATCTCGCGTGCAATCTCGTCGGAGTAGTCGGGCTCGGTGGAGAACTCGCGGCCCAGGAAGGGCTGGCCGTGGTCGTGGCCGAAGACGCGCGGGCCGAGCTTGGCGCTCATGCCGAAGCGCATCACCATCTGCTTGGCCGTCGCGGTGACCTTCTCCAGGTCGTTGGACGCGCCGGTGGTGATCTCCCCGAAAACGATCTCCTCCGCCGCGCGCCCACCGAGGGTCATCGCCATCGTGTCGTTGAGCTCGGCTCGCGTGGTCAGGAAGCGGTCCTCCTGGGGCATCGAGATCGTGTACCCCAGCGCCTGCCCGCGCGAGATGACCGAGATCTTGTGCACGGGGTCGGAGTGCTCCAAGTAGTGGCCCACAATCGCGTGGCCCATCTCGTGGTAGGCGGTGATCGTGCGCTCCTTTTCGCTCATCACGCGCGTCTTCTTCTCGGGGCCGGCGATCACGCGCATGATCCCCTCCTCGAGCTCGTCCTGGCCGATCTCGCGCTTGCCGGTGCGGGCCGACAGCAGGGCGGCCTCGTTGATTAGGTTCGACAGGTCCGCGCCGGTGAAGCCGGGCGTCTGGCCGGCGAGCGAGTCGATGTCGATGATTTTGGCCAGCGGCTTGCCACGCGTGTGCACCTCGAGGATCTTCGAGCGCCCCTTGCGGTCGGGGCGATCCACGGCGATCTGGCGATCGAAGCGTCCCGGGCGCAGCAGCGCCGGGTCGAGGATGTCGGGGCGGTTCGTGGCCGCGATCATGATGATGTTGTCCTTCGCCTCGAAGCCGTCCATCTCCACCAGCAGCTGGTTGAGCGTCTGCTCGCGCTCGTCGTGCCCACCGCCGAGGCCCGCGCCGCGGTGGCGCCCGACGGCGTCGATCTCGTCCATGAAGATGATGCAGGGCGAGTTCTGCTTGGCCTGCTCGAACAGATCGCGCACGCGCGAAGCGCCCACGCCGACGAACATCTCCACGAAGTCCGAGCCCGAGATCGAGAAGAACGGCACGCCCGCCTCCCCGGCGACCGCGCGCGCGAGCAGCGTCTTGCCGGTGCCGGGCGGTCCGTAGAGCAGCACACCGGTGGGAATGCGCGCACCAAGGGCCTGGAAGCGCTTTGGGTTCTCCAGGAACTCCTTGATCTCGTGCAGCTCCTCGACGGCCTCGTCCACGCCGGCGACGTCGCGGAAGGTGATCTTGGGCGAGTCCGCGGAGAGTCGCTTGGCGCGCGACTTGCCGAAGGACATCACCTTCGAGCCCCCGCCCTGGACCTGGTTCATGAGGAATATCCAGAAGCCCAGGAACAGCACGAACGGGATGATGTAGGTGATGATCGAGAGCAGCACGCTGCTCTTGTTCGTTTCGACGTTGAAGCGCACCCCGGCCTTTTCGATCTGCGAGATCAGCTGCGAAGCGGCCTGGTCGGGGTAGCCGAATTCGTAGGTTTCGCTGGGGTGCTGGAGCTTGACTTCGACAGAGTTGCCCTTCTGCTTGATGACGACCTTTTCCACGCGCCCGCTCGGCAGATCCTTGGCGACGAACGTCTGGTAGGTGTGTTCGGTCGTGCTGGAGCTGCCCGACGGGATCAGCTTGGTCGCGGCGAACGCGACCAGCACCACGATCAGGATCGGGAATGCGGCGCTTTTGAAGAAGCGACTCATGAATTGCCTCACTTTACCGCGTCAACGCGGCTACATACGGAAGGTTGCGGTGGCGCTCGGCATAGTCTAGGCCATAGCCGACGACGAAGCGATCGGGTATCTCAAAGCCCACGTAGCGTGTGGGGAGATCGACCTTGCGCCGCTCAGGCTTGGTCAGCAGCGCGCAGACCTCCAGCGACGCCGGGTCGCGCGAGCCGAGGTTGCGCAGCAAGTACTGCAGCGTGAGCCCGCTGTCGACGATGTCCTCGACGATCAGCACCTCGCGCCCCTCGATCACCACGTCGAGATCCTTGAGGATGCGCACCACCCCCGAGGAGTCCGTCGCCGAGCCGTAGGAGGCCACCGCCATGAAGTCGAGCTCCACGGGGATGTCGATGCAGCGCATCAGGTCCGCGAGGAAGAACACCGCGCCCTTGAGCACTCCGACCAACAGCAGCGAGCGACCAGAGTAGTCGCGCGAGATCTCCTCGCCCAACTCCGCGACGCGCCGTTGCAGAGCCTCGGCGTCGACCAGCACCTCTCCGACCTCGGGGGAGCCGTCGGCCGGCACCGTCATGACGCGCTCGGGCATGGCCATTGGCAGTCTAGTCGAGGGCCATGCGTCATGCCGAGGGCCACGCGTCATGCACGGTCCGACCCAGCGGGGCCTGGGCCTCGTGCGCATAGTCGGAAACACCCGGAAGCATAATCGCCAGAACGGTCGCTCGCGCGAATACGCTCGAACCAGTGCGCCGCATTCGCGCGGACGCACACGGCACAGAACCCATATAAGCGACAAGGAGCACTTCGATGAAGAAGACAAGAATAGCACTGGCAATCATGACATTGGCCTATGCGCTCACGATCACTGCGGCGCCCGCATCGGCGTTCAAAGAATTCATTCAAAAACCGATGAAAGCCGCCTTTGAAATAAAGGGTGACAACACCCAGGTATTCAAAACGAAAGCCGGCACAGTCGAATGCACGGAAGTGAAAGGCGACGGGGGTACCATCGTAGAAAAAACGCCAACGATCCCCGCGGATTTTGAATATGCGGGATGCAAAGCCTTTGGCATCGTAGGAGCAAAAGTTACGCCCATTGAGTATAAACTCTACGCCAACGGAAAGGCTGCTATACAAAGTAAAGTCATAATCTTGGCGACCACAGGTAAATTAATCGAATGCGAAGTTGAAGTGCCGGAAGCCTCGGGCGGCAGAAACAGCGAACTTAGCACGTTTGCGTATTCGAACCTCAACCCCGGTTTCACCGCCGAAGCAAACGTCACGGGTATCACCTACAAAATCAAGCGGAATGTCGGTGGGGGCTGTGGAACAGCAGAAGGCGAATCGAAAGAAGGAACCTACTCAGGAGCGGTAAAAACAGTCGCATCGGAATCGGAATTGTCATACTGCTTTTACACAATCGTCGCGGTGGGGCTCTACACAGAAAACGCTTGCGCGACCCGCGCCGTGCCATACGCCTCAGGCTATTACGAAAAATCCAAAATCTTCACAGGCCTCGCATTGGGCTGACGAAGAACCCTTGCCGGCAGACTCCGAGGTCTCCCAGTAAGTACCCAGCCGGATAAGAGCCGTCGCCGAGGAGAAGAGGGAGCCTTCTCCTCGGCCCTCCAGCCCCCACCGCATTCCCTCAGGTGCGCTTGGGCGAGGGAAAATGCGGCTCGATGGCGACCATCCGCAGCTGTCCGCGTTCTACCACGGCGCTCACGAGCCCCCCGATGTGCAGCTCTCCGCTGCTCTGCCGCTCGCCAAGGGCGATCACCTCAGCCACCCGGTCGCCCGCCTGGGGCACGTAGGTACCGGGGCCCGCGGCCTGCTCGGCCAGGTGAATCACGATCAGCCGGGCAAGCGCCGCCGGCAGCTCCTTCAGGCGCGCGAGCGCGATAGAGCGCTCACCACTCAGCTCGGCCTCGACGAGCCCTTCGAGCAGAGTAGTCTCCTCGCGCAGGAGCGCGGCCGTGCGCAGCACGTTGGCCTCGGCAGCCGGGTGCACCGCCCTCAGCGCCGTCAGCAGTTGTCCGCGTACCCGCCCGCGCGCGTACTTGTCGCTGTCGTTGGTCGCATCGTCGCGCCACCGAAGCCCCCGCGTATGGCAGTGCGCGGCGGTCTGCTCGCGCGTTACGCCCAGCAGCGGCCTGAGGACGCGCCCGTCACGAACAGCCATCCCCAGCAGCGCCCTGCGTCCCGGTGAGGCCGCCAGGCGGTAGAGGATCGTCTCGACCTGATCGCTCGCCGTATGGCCCACCGCCACGAGCGCGTCCTGCCTCTCGGCCAGATCCGATGCGGCTTCGTAGCGAGCCTCCCGCGCCCACGCCTGCACATTGCCGGGTGAACGCTCTGGGCGGACGACCTCCAATGGCACGCCCAAGCCGCCACACAGCTCCTCGCAATGGCGCTGGTCGTCGCCGGCCTCCACTCGCAGGCCATAGTTGACGTGCAGCGCCAGCACCTGTCCGGACCCGCACAGAGCCACGACCACGTCGAGCAGGCACACGGAGTCGCGGCCGCCGGAGAGCATGACGACGCACGGTCGCCCGGCCGAGTCGGGAAGCAGGCCACCGCCGCGCACGAACTCCACGACATCCATTGACCGAAAGATAGAGCTGACCAGCTCGGGAACGGAGGAGGCCGGCTCGACAGCCCCGCATGACCGACAGATCGGGACCGCGTAGAGCCGGCTCACAGCCATCTTAGGCGCGCCGTCCGCTACCCCTCCGCGGCGGACGCCAAAAACAGCTCGGTCGGCTCGGAGAAGCCCTTCAGCACGACCTCGCCGATCAGCTCGAAGCGCAGTCGTTCGGGCCCAGTGGCCATCCCGGCCATGTGTACAACCGGATGGGTCACGAGCACCTCGCCACCGGCCGCGCGCGCGACGACGCGCGCCGCACGGTTGACCTCGCGCCCGTAGTAGTCGCCGTCGCGATAGAGCGCCGCGCCCTGGTGGATGCCGATGCGCGGCGCGGGCGTGCCCTCGGGCAGTAGCGCGCCCAGGCCGACGGCCCACTCGGTGAGTGCGACGGGGTCGGCGCCGACGATCATCGCCTCGTCGCCGAGCGTCTTGATCACGCGCGCGTCGATCGGCAGCGTCTGCTCGATCGTCTCAACGAAGCGCTCCACCGCGCCCACCGCCTCCTGCTCCCCCTCCTCCTCGGTGAGGCGGGTGTAGCCGGCGAGATCTGCGAAGGCGACCGTCACGCGCAGGCGTCCCTCCTCGGCGGAGTCCTCGTCGAGGTCGGCTTCGATGTGGCCGATCACGTCCTGCTCGACGTAATAGGCCAACAGGCGCGCGTGCAGGTAGTTGATGAATGGCACCGCGAACGGCAGCATCTCGCGGGTAAGGGCCTCCATCTCCTCTGCCACCTCCACGCCGGAGACGCCCGCGCGCATCAGCGGCTCGTGCGCATAGAGGTGGAAAAGGCGCACCTCGGCATCGGCGATCTGCGCCATCGCCTGCCCATAGACGCGCGCGATCTGCAGCAGCGCGGTCTCCGGAAAGCCGGCCGCGAGGATGTCAGCGCCATAGCGCAGCACCTGCAGGTCCTCGTCGGAGATCGACTCCACCGAGAGCACACTCAGCCCCATCGCCGCGACGATCCGTTCGATCCGCTCGGGCTTCAGGCCCGTCGCGCGGGCAGCCTCGGCGAGCGTGTAGCGGCCATCGGAGGTAGGCAGCAGTTCGTCGATGTACCCGAACACCAGCCGCCCGCTCTGGCTGGCCTCGCGAATCCGCTCCACCGTGTGGCCGCGCTCGCGCAAGCGCGCCACGATCCGCACATGCGAGGCTGCCGCCTGGGTCCATTCGCCTTCATACTGGGGCACAAGCCCCTCCTTGACCCAGCGACGGACCGTGCCGGGAGAAACGCCGGCACGCGTCGCGACCTGGGCGAGAGTCAGATGACTGGACGGCGACGCGGCCACGGGCCGGCAGTTTAGAGTCGCGGGGAAAGCGACGCAGCCGGCCACAGCCGGCTGGTCGGGCCGGAGTCACATCGAAGGCGCATGTCTCATGGCTCAGTCGAGTCGTCCTCTCTTTGATCAGATGAACAGCGGCGAGACAATCCACCTGCGCCCCACGGCCGAGCTGGCCGAGCGGGTACTGCTGCCTGGCGACCCCGGCCGTGCGCTCGCCCTCGCCCAGCTCTTGATGGAGAAGCCGCTGATGTTCAACCACAACCGCGGCCTCTGGGGCTACACGGGCCGCGCCGCCGACGGCGAGCTGTTGAGCATCCAGAGCACCGGCATGGGTGGCCCCAGCGCCGCGATCGTGCTGCACGAGCTCGTGACGCTCGGCGTACGACGGGCGATCAGGGTGGGCACCTGCGGCGCGCTGAACGGCCGCCTACAGCTCGGCCAGCTACTGGTGGCAAGCGAGGCGATCGCTGCCGACGGCACGAGCCGCGCACTCGGGGCGGGCGAGCGGGTGGCGGCCGACCCGCGGCTCACCGAGGCACTGGAGCGCGCCGGCCTGTCCCACGCCCCCTCCCGCGCCGGTGGGGGTCCACAGACCGTGGTGAGCACCGACCTCTTCTATGAGCCCGACCCCCAGCGCGAGCGCAACTGGCGCGCGGCGGGAGCAGCGGCGGTCGAGATGGAGGCGGCGACACTGTTCGCGGTGGGCGCGCGACTGGGGGTGCCCGTTGGCTGCATGCTGGTGGTCACCGACCTGCTGGCTGAGTCGGGACGGCAGCGGATCGGGGAGCACGAACTGGTGGAGGCGGCCGAAGCGATGGGCCGCTCAGCTAATGCGGCGTTGGGTGGTTGACGGCCCTTCGCAACGGGCCCTTACACAGCCAGCCTCACGGCATGCCTCACGCAGCTGGATTCTTTACACAGCCAGCCTCACGGCGTGCCTCACGCAGCTGGGTTCTTCGCGGCGGTCTTTCGCACGGCGGGCTTCTTCGCGGCGGGCTTGCGCGCGGCAGGCTTCTTCGCGTTCGCGTCGACCTTCCGCGAAAGCTCTCCCAACTGCTCCTCGATCCGCTCTAGGCGCGCTTCGACCTTCGGGGCCGTGAGCGAGCGGTTCAGGCGGTCCACGCCGTCCTCGATGCCCTCCAGGCGCTGGGAGAGCGAGCGCAGCCGTCGCGTGAGGCGTTCGATGTCGGCGGCCGAGGGTAGGTTGAGGGCACCCATCGCCAGCTCCTGTGCCTGGGCGGCCTTCTCGCGCGCGTCGAACGCACGGCCGATCGCGCCCGTGAGCAGCGAGTTATCCAGGAGGTCCGAGAGCGCCCGGCCGAGTCGGTCCTCGGTGCCGCCGGCGAGTCGCTCGCGCAGGCCCTTGGTGGCGCTTTCGTCTGACATCGCTGGCTCCTCTGCGGTGGACGGGGACTGAGGGACGATCGGCGGACCCGACGCGCCGAAGCGTGGCGGGAAGCTGTGAAGCGTGGCGGGAAGCTGTGAAGGATACGGTGCGGGGATGGCCGAGCGACTGTTTCTCTTCGTGCAGCTCGAGTTCCCGTGGGAGCTGGGGCCCCCCGACGGGCGCTACCTGCTGCGCGGCGGACCCGAGCGCGAGCCCGAGCACGTCGTCGTGCTGGGCACCGTCGGCGCCGCGCGCCGCGTGGAGGGCATGCTCAGAGGACGCCGCCGCACGCGCCCGCATCCGGTGGCGTCCGAGCCCGAGCCGACTCCCGTGGCGGTCACCCGCGCGACCGTCATCGACCCCGAGGCCGTGGCGAGCGACGCGCAGGCGCAGGCCTGGCTGCGAGCGCTCGACCCCGAGCGCGAGACGCTCGCCGCGAGCGATGTGCTGGGGCGCGTGCTGCACGCCTACCGCATCGCCACGGCCGACCCCTACATCCACGAGCCCTCCCCCGCCGGCGCACTGGCGATCAGAGCGGGCTGGGGCGAGGGCGAGCAGGTCGCCGACGGCCACTGGCGTCAGGCCCTCGAGCTGCCCTGGCGCGCGCCGCGCGAGCGCCGGCGGGTCGCCGCGCTGCGTCCCCAGGAGCGACTCTCGGTCCTGCTCGGCGCGCGCGAAGAGGCGCTTCTGTGCGAGGAGCTCGCGCTGCGCGCCCGCCGCGACCTCGACCAGGGACGCCTCGCGCACGCGCGGGTGGAGCTGCAGAGCGCCTACACCGCCGCCCTGACAGAGCTGGAGGGCGAGGATCGCCCCGATCTCGCCCCGCGCCTAGCCGAGCTGCAGGAGCTCAGCGCGGGCATCGCGCCGCCGTCGGATCACGATGCGTCGCTTGCGACGCAGCCCGACGCGCCCATGCAACGCGATGCACGTATGCCTGACGAGCAGACCGTTCGCCACGCGCTGGAGCGCCTTGAGGCGGCGCTGCGAGCGCGCACTGCCGCCGGCTTCGGCGGCGAGCCTTCAGCGGGTCAACCCTCTGCCGACTGAAGGCGTCTATCGTGCGCGCCGCGCCGACCCGAGAGTCGTAAAGTGCGGTCCATGGACCCCACCACAACCGCGATCGGCACCTGGAGCGGCGGGCGCTTCATGCACTTCGGCGAACCGCTGCAGGACGAGCGGCTGCGCGCGCTGCTGCGTCCCGGGGACGGGATCGACACCGTCATCACCGCCGACGCCTACGGCGCCGGCCAGGCCGACAGCCTGCTCGGCGAAGCGCTCGCCGGGGTACCCCGCGAGGACTACTGCCTGGTGGGCGCGATCGGACACGACTTCTACGAGGGCGAACGCGAAGGAGCCAAGGGCTTTCCACGCTTCACCGACTCCCGGCTGCGCGGCCCCGAGGCGTACGCGGACTACATCCGCATGGCCACCGAGCGGAGCCTCGAGCGCTGCGGCGTCGATCGCTTCGACCTGCTTTTGCTGCACAATCCCGACCACACCGGCTACTCGAGCCCTGCGGTCTGGGAGGGCATGGCGGCGATGCGCGAGGCTGGCCTGACCACACGGCTGGGCGTGGCGCCCGGCCCCGCCAACGGCTTCACCCTGGACCTGATCGGCTGCCTGGAGCGCTTCGGCGAGCTGATCGACTGGGCGATGATCATCCTCGGCCCGCTGGAGCCCTGGCCGGGGGGGCTGGTCCTCGACGCCGCCCAGACCCACGACGTGAGCCTAATCACGCGCGTGGTCGACTACGGCGGGATGTTCCACGACGACGTCATCCCCGGCCACGAGTTCGCCCCCTATGACCACCGCAAGTTCCGTCCCGATGGCTGGGTGCAGACCGGGCGCGTGAAGCTGGAGCGGATGCGCCCCTACGCAGAGCGCCACGGCCTGAGCATGCTGCAGCTCGCCTGCCAGTGGAACCTCGCCCAGCCGGCGGTGCGCTGCGTGGCGCCGACGCTGATCCAGGAGAGCGGCGAGGGGGCTCGGGCGATCGAGGCCAAGCGTGCCGACCTGGCCGCGCTCCCCGCCGAGCCCACGCTGAGCGAGGCAGAGGTGCACGAGTTGCGCGCGATCGGCGATAACACCGGCTGCATGGCCCTAAAGGGCGCCAGCGTGCAGCACGAAGGCGTTCCGCTCGCCGACCGCTGGGCGCTGAGCGACGAACTTGCGGAGGTCGCGGCGCGCTGGGAGATCGTCCCTGAGCGCGATCTCGCGATGGTCGGCGGCTGAGGCGTAGGAACGGCTTTCCGTGCACCTCACCTTGAAGCTGGCGCCAACCGGCGCCGACGGGCGCGCTCGACGGCCAGCGCGAACTCCTCCTCCCACTGAGAGGCGAAGCGGTCGATCGTCTGCGCGCTCGCCCACTTCAACGCCTGCCGTGAGAGCCGCCGGCGCTTGAAGCCGCTGCGGATCAGGCCGTCGAGCGCGTCGAACCACTCGCCGTCCCCCACGAGTCGCCCGCCCTGCCCGCTGCCGCGCTCGCGGTATGCCCCCACTGGCGAGGCGAGCCATACTGTCCCCACCGACCCGTACTCCTTCAGCTTGACGTCCGAGCGCGCCTGGTTGAAAGCGGTGTCGGCGAGCGGCGCGATGCCGATGTCGATGTCTGCCATCGCCTCCAGCAGCCTGCCGAAGGGCACCTTGGGTCGAAACTCGTAACGCTCGCCGCGCAGCGGCAGGCGCAGGCCGATGGTCACGATGCGCAGCTCGGGGTGACGGTCGAGCAGCCCCTGCAGCACGTCGACGATTCCCAGCAGTGGCAGGTCGCGCTCGTGCTCGGAGCCCGCCATCCAGCCGACGACGACGCCGGAGTGCGCCGCCTTCGCGCCGAAGCCCTCCAGCTCGCCGTCGAGGCGGTTCTCGATCACCGCCACATGCTCGGCGCCCGCCGCGCGGTACTTCTCGGCGAGCACCTCGCTGGGTGTCGTAGTCAGGTCCACCACGCGTGTCAGCCGCAGGATCTCGGTGAAGCGCTTGCTGTTGGCCGCCCGCGCCTTGCCCCCCGCTTCGAGCCTGCCCCCTGCGCCGCTCGTCATGTCGGCAACGCCGAAGTCGTCGTCGTTGTCGAAGCTCACCGCCACGCCGCGCTGGATCAGCTGCTTCAGGTCGCGCGAGCGGTCCAGACGGCGAAAGCAGTGCACCAGATCGCAGCTCTGCAGGTCCCCGAGCGGCAGATCCCGCTCGGGGTTGGCGGGCCACAGCACCTCATGCCCCCGCTGCTCCAGCGCGCGCATCGGGAACATCACGCGATAGTTCGAGTTGGGGGCCCGTGGCTCTGCGATGAAGCCCAGGCGCATCGCCCGAGGTTAGGCTCGACGAGCGGCCACGGCCACTATTCATGCCCTCCTGTTTCCGATCACACGGGCGGAGCCACCGCTCCGGCGAGCCCGCCGACCCCCCACTTCGCGGCCATCGCTGGCGGCCGGAGGCCGCCTCCTCCTCTTCTTTTACTTCCCCGACCAGCGCGGGGCGCGCTTGCCGAGGAAGGCAGAGATGCCCTCCTTGGCATCCGCGCTCGCGAAGGCCGTCGCGAAGCCCTGCTTCTCGGCCTCGATGCCCTCGTCGAGCTCGCCGGCGCCGGAGACGCGCTTGATCTGCTCCATCGCGACGGGCGCCTGCCCGGCGAGCTTGCGCGCCCAGGAGAGGGCGGTGTCGAGCAGTTCGTGGTCGTCGAGGACACGGTTGACGAGGCCGTACTCGTAGGCCTCCTCTGCCAGCACGGGGTCGCCGACGAGATTCATCTCCAGCGCCTTGTTCGTGCCCACGAGGCGCGGCAGGCGCTGGGTGCCGCCGAAGCCGGGGATGATCCCGAGCTTGATCTCGGGCTGGCCGAACAGCGCGGAACGCGCGGCCAGGCGCACGTCGCAGGCCATCGCGAGCTCGCAGCCGCCGCCGAAGGCGAGACCGTTGACGGCGGCGATCGTGGCGATGCCGGTCTGCTCGAACTCGCGCAGGAGCGCGTGGGCGGAGTGGATCAGCTGCTCGCCCTGGGCCTCGTCCATCGCGGTGAAGGCCTTGATGTCGGCGCCCGCGCTGAAGAGCATCGGGTTCGAGGAGGCGATCACGAGCGCGCGCGTGCCGTTGCCCTTGACGTGCGCCCAAACCTTGCCGAGGTCCTCGATCACGGAGGGCGCGATCGAGTTCATCTGCCCGTTCGCGAGCCAGGCGATCGCCACGCCGCCTGAGCGCGTCTCGAGCTTCACGACCTCGCCGGGCTGCTCGGCATCGGGCTGGGGATACGCGTAGAAGCCCTGCCCCGACTTCTGGCCGAGGCGCCCCTGCGCGACGAGGCGACGCAGGATGGCGGGCGGCGTGAAGCGCTCGCCATGGCGCTCCTGGGCGTTCTCGAGACGCTCCAGAATGGTGTCGAGCCCTTCGACGTCGGCCTTCATAAACGGCGGCAACAGCCCCCGGCGAGGGTCGAGGCCGGCGCCGGCCATCAGGCCGAAGTCGATGTCGCGATGGCTGGCGACGCCCTCCTCCAGCACGAGGCACGCCTCTACGAACGTCTTCAAGACGAGCATCTCTACGAGCTCGTCGACGTCGGGCGCCGCCTCGCCGGGCAGGTTCGGCTCGCCCGTGGAGCTGTAGAAGCCCTCGCCGCCGGTCTTCGCGCCGAGCTTGCCTTCGGAGACGAGCTTCTGCATGCCCTTGGGCACGTAGAAGCGCTCGTCACCGTAGCTCTCGGCGAGGTGCTCGGCCACGTGCAGGACGGTGTCGAGGCCAAGCAGGTTCACGAGGAAGTAGGGGCCCATCGGGATCACGCCCGCCGCGCCGACGCCCTCGTCGATCGCCTTGATCGAGAGCCCTTTCTGCTCCTGCTCGCGCCAGATCTCAGAGGTACCCGAGTTGAGGATGCGGTTGACGACGAAGCCGGGCACCTCCGCGCAGGTGATCGGCTGCTTGCGGATTGTCTGCGCGAAGGTCACCGCGGCGGTGACGGTCTCACCGGAGGTCTCCTCGCCCTCGACCACCTCGATCAGCGGCATCAGCGAGGCGGGGTAGAAGTAATGGAATCCGACGACCTTGTCGGGGCGCAGCGTGGCTTCGCCGATCTCGGTAATCGACAGCGAGGAGGTATTCGAGGCAAGGATTGCGTGCCCGGGCGTCGCCGCGTCGAGCTCGGCGAAGACGCTCTGCTTGATCTGCATCTTCTCGGGGACCGCCTCGATCACGAAGTCGACGTCGCCGAAGGCCTCATAGGTGGTGGTGCCGTGGATGCGCGCGAGCACCTCCTCGATCTGCGCCTGCGCCTGCTCGGGGGTGATCTTGCCCTTCTCGGCGAGCTTGTTGGCCTGACCCGCGGTGACATTGCGAGCCTCATCCAGCCCGGCCTGCACGAGCTCAGAGCTGATGTCCTTCAGCACCACGGGGATCCCCGCGGCGGCGATCGTCTGGGCGATCTGGCCGCCCATCGTCCCGGCGCCGACGACGGCGGCTTTAAATACGAACATGCTGGTCTCCTCTGGCTTGCTTGGGCTGGGACGTGGTGGGGATCGGACTGGCCGGCAGGACTTTTTAAGAGGCGGCCCCGGAGGGGGGCCGCCCAGATGGGTCGCGCAAGCGACTACGCCATCGCGGCGGCGGGCTCCTCGATGCGTCTCGGCAGGAGCGTCTCCCGCGCGATCACGAGCCGCTGGATCTGCGAGGTCCCCTCATAGAGCTGCATGATCTTGGCGTCGCGGAACAGCTTCTCGACGGGGTACTCCTTGATGAACCCATACCCGCCGTACACCTGCACGGCTTCGGTAGCAGTCTTCATCGCAGTATCCGCCGCAAAGCGCTTCGCATGCGAGGAAACCAGCGTGTTGCGTTCGCCATTGTCGAGCATCGTCGCTGACTTCCACGTGAGCAGTCGCGCGGCTTCGATCTCGGTGGCCATGTCGGCGATGATGAACTGGATCGCCTGGTGCATGGCGATCGGCACCCCAAACTGCACCCGTTCCTTGGAGTACTCCGTAGCGAACTCGAACGCCGCGCGAGCGATACCCGTAGCCATCGCCGCAACCCCGGGGCGCGTGCGGTCGAGCGTCATCATCGCGAGCTTGAAGCCCTTGTTTTCCTCGCCGAGCATGTTCTCGGCGGGGACCTCGACGTCGTTGAAGGAGATCGTGGCGGTGTTCGAGGCGCGCTGGCCGAGCTTGTCCTCCTTCTTGTCGACGACGACGCCCCAGTCGCGCTCGACCACAAACGCGGAGATACCGCGGTGGCCGGCCTCCTTGTCGGTCTTCGCATAGACGGTGTAATAGTCGGCGTAGCTGCCGTTGGTGATGAAGCACTTGGAGCCGTTCAGGACGTACTTGTCGCCCTGCTTGACGGCGGTGGTGCGCATCCCGGAGACGTCGGAGCCGGCGTCGGGCTCGGTGAGGCAGAAGGAGGCGAGCTTGGGCTCCTCGGTGAGCATGCCCAGGTACTTCTTCTTGGTCTCCTCACTGCCGCCCAAAGTGATCGGGGCGGTCGCCAGCCCGTTACAGCCCAGGGAGGTCTGGATGCCCGAGCAGCCCCAGGAGAGCTCCTCCTCGATCAGGCAGCCCTCGAGGTAGCCGATGCCGGGGCCGCCGTACTCCTCGGGGATGTGGGTGTTCATGAGGCCCACCTCCCAGGCCTTCTGGATGATGTCCTTGGGCCAGGCGCCGTCCTTGTCGTACTCCCAGGCGACGGGGCGGATCTCCTTCTCGGCGAAGTCGTGCGCCAGCTCGCGGAGGTTCTTCTGCTCGTCTGTGAGCGTGAAATCGACCATTCTTCTCAGCTCTCCTTGGGGAACGACGCCGCCTCAGAAGGCCGCGTGAAAGATAGATTGACCAGTCAGTCAACTGGCCTGGGCGAAGGGTAGCGAGGGTGCGGCTGCAACGCAACCTGCGTGGCTCGCGCGGGTTGTCCTTAGCATCAGGCCCGTGCGCTCCCGACTCCCCGCCGGACCCAGGCGCCTGCTCGCCGTGGGAGTGCTGCTGGCGGTGCTCGCCGCCGCCTGGGCGCTGCCCGCGGCCGCCGCGCGCAAGAAGGCAACGCACCACGCCCCGACGATCACGGTCACCGCGGCCCTGCAGGGCCTGCAGCGCTCGAACCAGATCACGGCAACCGAATACAACCGCTACGCGAACGCCTACACCGCGGCCAAGAGCTCGCTAGGCAAGCTCGGCGGCACGCGCAAGAGCGAACTGGGGGGCGTACTGAACAACGTGGCGGCGATCGCCGCGGCGGGCGGCTTTATCCCCTCGCGCCTGCCGGCGCTCTTCCTGACGCTCGAAGCCAACCGCACGTGGTGGACGACCGAGCCGCTGATCACCCCACGCGAGCGGATCACCATCCCCGGCCCCGGTAGCCACCTCGTGTGGGAGTACTACGCCGGCCAGGGCATCGAGATCCAGTGGCTGGGGACGTTCGGCAAGGCCAACGGCTACTTCCTCTCGGGCCACGAAAACACGCAGCTGAAGGAACTGCTCGCCGAAGCGATACCGCTAGCGACGCACCGCGCGGGCGGCATCGCGTGGGAGTACATGTTCCAGTTCGACGGCGGCCTGCCGCCGTGGACGAGCGGGCTCTCCCAGGGCACGGGGCTGCAGGTGCTCTCGCGCGCCTACCAGCGCTTTCACGAACAGGTGTATCTGACGGCGGCGCAGCAGTCGCTCGGGATCTTCCAGACGCCGCCGCCGGTGGGCGTGCGCGTGGCGACGCCGGCGGGGGCGGAGTACGCGGAGTACACCTACGCCCCCAACCTGCACATCCTCAACGGTTTTATCCAGTCGCTCGTGGGGCTCTACGACTACACGGCGATCACGCACGACCCGCTCGGGCAGCAGCTGTTTGAAGCGGGCGACGCGGAGGCGCGCGCGGAGACCCCCCACTACAACACGGGCGGCTGGTCGCTGTATGACCAGTACGAAGAATCAGACCTGAGCTATCACGAACTGCTCGCCGAATTCCTACTGCACCTGTGCCAGCGCACGCGCGGCGGCCCGCCGATCCCGGTGACACCGCCGCCCACGTCGAGCACGACGACGAGCACGAGCACGACCACCGCCAGCGCGACAACCACGATGAGCGTGTCCACGACCAGCTCCGCGCCGGCCACCGGCGGCAGCCCGGCGACAGCCGCAGAGGCGAGCGTCACATTCGCCACGGGATCCGGTCCGCAGGCCACCGGCGGCAGCCCGGTGGCGGTCGCGGCGAGCACCACACCCGCCCCCAAGCCCACACCGATCGCGGGCGACGCGATCTACTGCACGACGGCCGAAGAATTCACGGCCGACGTGCATACCCCGCCGGTGCTCGAACTGCTGACGCAGACGGTGCGCGGGGGCACACACGCGGGCGTGCAGTTCAAGCTCTCGAAGGTCGCGACGCTGTCGATGACGGTGAGCCTGAGCGGGCACAGGGTGTGGAGCAACAGCGCGACCGTCGAGGGCGGCAAACCTCGCCTGCTGTGGGTCGTACCGAAGAAGGCCGGCACCTACACGGTCACGGCGAGCGCGGGCGACCTGGCAGGCAACCACGGCAGCACCACGGGCACGATCACCGTCAAGGGCTGACGAGCGTCGACCGCGGCGCCTGCCGGGGTCCGAGCCGGCTGGACCTCGCCGCCCCGGAACCCATACCCACCGTTAAAGGCTGACGACAAGCTTGCCGCGGGTGTGCCCCTCGGCGAACTCGACGAACGCATCAACCGCCTCGGCGAAGGGGTAGACGCGCGAGACCTCCACGCGCAGCTCACCGCTCGCGGCGCGCGCGGCGAGGTCGTCCAGGTCGCCCTCCAGGAGCGTGAGGCTCACATAGGAGACCTCCACGCCGCGATCGAGATCCTCGGGTCCCCCGAGCGGCGAGGCGAGGCGCCCGCCGGGGCGCAGCGCCTGAGCCGATGCGCGGATGCCCTCGCCGGAGTTGACCAGATCGACGACCGCGTCGACGCCTTCGGGGTGGATCGCGAGCACCTGCTCGAGGAGATCCCCCGAGGTGTAATCCAGCGCGTGGGTGGCGCCGAGGCGGCGCACGTATTCCATCTCGGCAGGTCCGGCGGTGGCGAGCACCTCGGCGCCCGCGGCGACGGCGAGCTGGACGGCGAACATGCCGATGCCACCGGTGGCGCCGACGACCAGCAGGCGACTCCCGGCTGCCGCGGCGGAGGGCAAAGCGGGATCGAGATCGAGCGCGCGCAGAAGCGTCTTGGCGGTGATCCCGGCCAGGGGCAGAGCGGCGGCGTGCTCGGCGTCGAGGCCCTCAGGGCGCAGCGCGAGGTAGGACCCGGCATCGATGATGGCGTATTCCGCAAACGTACCGGGAGTGCGCCCGAAGAACCCGAACACCTCCTCGCCAATGGCGGGTTCCTCGACGCCCTCGCCGAGCGCGGCGACGAACCCCGCACCGTCCCTGCCGGGCACGTGCGGGAACTCGGCGATCGAGCTCTCCCCAAACGCGCCCGTGAGCTGCTTGAGGTCGAAGGGGTTGAGCGCGGCGGCGCGCATCCGCACGAGCACCTGGCCAGGGCCTGGCTCGGGCTGCGGCGCCTCGCCGAGGACGAGCTGCGAGGGCGGTCCGTAGCCGTTGGCGAGAAGCGCCTTCATGCTGGCCCACTCTACCGCGCTCCACGCAGGTGCCAACCGGCGGGACCGATGCCGATCGAACCCACCGCCGCGACTCCTTGCCCGGCCGCCCGGCCAGTGCGCCAACGTACAATCGAAGCGTGAATCGAACAATCCGCGCCTGGGGCGCCCTGGAGCCAGAGCAGCACCTGGCGGCGCTCGCCGCGGGGGCGCTATTCGTGAGCATGTTCCTCCCCTGGTATCAGCAGAACGCGGTCGTCAGCTCAAGCCACACTCAGCCGCTAGTGAGCCGCAACCTCAACGCATGGGCGGTCTTCTCGTTCGTGGAGGCGGCGGTGCTGCTCGTCGCGGCGGCGGTGCTGGCGCTGCTGATCGCAAGGGCGGAGGAACGCGAGTTCCACCTCCCCGGCAGCGACGGCGCGATCGTGATGATCGCCGGCATTTGGACCGCGCTGCTGCTCGTCTTGCGGCTGTTCGACAAGCCGGGGATAACGAGCCACGGCGTGGCGGCGAACGTGGGCATCCAGTGGGGCATCTTCTTCGCGCTGGCCGCCGCGGGAGCGCTGATCTACGCGGGCTCGCGCATGCGCGCAGCGCAGCGCCCCGAACCGCCCGTCGTGCGCCCGCGCGAGCGATCGGTGGACTATGAGCAGACGACGGAGCGGCGGTAGCGAGTCAGGCCGCGAGCGCCGCTTGCAGCGCGACACCCTCGAGACGGTACGCGGCGTCGCGGATGCTTTCGCAGCCGCTCAGCGCGGCGTGGACTGTACGCGCACGGCCTCCTCGACGCGCTGGCCCTTCTCGGTGAGCGTCCAGGCGTTGGGTGCTCCCTTGGCGGGTCCGACGCCCTCGTTATGGATCAGGCCGAGGTGCTCCAGGCGTGTGAGGAGTTTTGAGACCTGGCCCTGGTCCTGGATGTCGGCGGCGGTGGCGATCTGCCGGTTTGACGCGCCGGGGACCGAGGCGATCGCGATCAGGACTCTGACGGTGCGGTAGGTGATGCGCATCTCCAGGCCCTCGAGCGGGTCGCCGTAATGGCGCGCGGGATTAGGTTTAAGGAAGGGGGCCGGTTTGTGCAGCTCCTTCTGTGCTGCCGCACCCCCCTGATAGGGGAGAACGATCGCGCTCATGAGGGAGCCCAAGAGGTCGGTGAGGGGCGCCTGACCACCGGCCACCAGACGGCGGTGGATGACCGCGAGGACGGCGCCGACTGCTCCCTCGGCCGCCAGGGGCGGCGCCTGCGGTGCGCGGGCGGGGCGTTCTGTGCGGCCCTCGTCCACGACGGTTACGAGCCGGTCGACGATCTCGCCGCGACGCTCCAGCGCGCGCGGGCCGGCCGCGAGCGCCTCGACCACACAGAAGCGCGCGAGGGCGGGCTCTTCATCGAAGAACACCAGCAGCGCCAATAGGCCGGCCCTGATCCGCTCCCGCCAGCGCGTGTGTTCCCGGTATGCGGGGATGGCCGGCGTCGACGCCCGCGCGATCACCTCGTCGAATGTCGCGAGGAAACAGTCCTCACGATCCTCGAACAGGTCATAGAACGTACGCCGCGACACCCCCGCACGAGAAACGATGTGCGCGACAGACGCCTGGCCCGCGCCGCGCTCGGCCGCGACCTCCGCCATCGCCATCAGGATCCGCACGCGCTGGATCTCGGTGACGTGCTCGCGCGGCACACCCTCCACCGTCGAGGACAAGCCGCGCGGCGAGCCGGTCTTGACGGCAAACGCGGCATCAGGGGACCCGGTCTCCACAGCAGACCGACCGCCGCGGCTCGGGGAGCCATCGCTGGCGCCGGGACGCGCGCGCTTGCCGCGCCCCCCGGGCTTGGTGTCGCGTGGTGGCACGAGGACGGCCACCCCCTACCCCTTCTTCTTCGGGGCGTGCTTCTGCTTGCCGTGCGCCCTTTGGGTGTGCTTGACGGCCTTCTTCTTGGCCCGTGGGCACCCTGTGACGGCGATCTTCACGGGTTGTTTGACGACAGCGCCGTTCTGTCCGGTGATCGTGAATGGCATTGGGAGGGACTGTCCGCAGAGGCTGCCCTTCGCTTTCGCGGGGACGACGGCCGCG
Source organism: uncultured Solirubrobacterales bacterium (assembly GCA_963723045.1). GTDB lineage: Bacteria > Actinomycetota > Thermoleophilia > Solirubrobacterales > Solirubrobacteraceae > Palsa-744. The sequence goes on from CAVROU010000002.1 coordinate 972,162, forward strand.
AGCCCGGAGTGTGGGCCCTCTGGCAGGCTCAGTTGGAATGTCGTGATCGGCGCGTCGGGGATCGCTGCGAACGTGCTGCTCGTGACACCGTGCTTGATGTCGATGCTCCCCGTGAGATCGACGGTGACGCCTTCGCCTTGCAGGATCACGACGAGGTCGGGGAACGACGCGCCACCATGCGATACGAGATACGCCGGACCCGAGAGGGCACCCGCGAGGATCGGCGTCACCGCTGTCCCCGTCCCGATGTTCGACCCCGCCGGGCAGCCCGCGGGGTTCGCGTCGAACACCGCTTCCGGACAGGCCTGCTGGATCGTCGTCAACCTCGCCGGCAACTGCTTGGGCAGAACCACACCGACCGAGTGGATGTTCGCCTCACCCGCAGGGAACGTCCCCTTCACGAGGAGGCTCGCACCCTGCTTCTTGCTCGTACCGGCCTTTGTGGTGACCGTGAAGGCGGGCTTGAACGGCAGCGCCGCGCAGTTCGCGGCCTGGAAACGACTCGACACGGCCGCACTCGCGCCCTGCGTGCTTGTGAGCGTGCCTCCCACGCTGAGCGGTTCGCAACTGGTGGGGTTGAATATGAAGCCGCCCCGGTCAATCGCGACGCTCACGCTCTTGATCTGCAGCGGGATGCCCTGCAGGATCGTCGGCAGCGGGTCGCTCACCACCGTGATCTGAGCCGTACGCGGATCGATCCGCACCGCCGCACGCACCACCACCGTCCCCAGGTCAAACGGACCCGCGACCGCCGGGACAACGATGCTCAACCCGAACGGCGCGCCCTTATACGGTCCCGTGAGGAACACCTGGCCCGTCGGCACATAGAACGGGTCCGGTCCCGCGCCCGCACCGACCGTCGTGTGCCCGACCAGGCTCCCTGCACCACACGTCCCCTGGCTGGCTTGTGGTTCGGGGCAGCGTTCTACGCCCTTGAGGATCCCGAGGAGCCCCGGCGGCGTCGTGACGCTAACGCCACCCAGCTCCTGATCCCCGTCGCCACGAGAGAACGACACGCTAAACGGGCTAAAAGCACCCGCCTCATTATTCGCCGTACCCGCCACAAATGACGGGCCGAACCCGTCCCCACAACCCGACGTCACCGCGAACGCGCTGTTGGATTCCACCGGCGTTTCACTGCTATACGGCGTCAACAACGCCGTCGTCGTATACGTCCCACACACAGTGGGGGTCACCAACGGCGCGTGCGGCCCACCAAACAAGCTCAGCTTCAACTCCGAGAACGGCAGCTGCGGCACATCATCAAACGTCGCGACCACCTGCCCCGTCACAGCATCGACGCTCACCTCACCTGGGAGCTTGACAAGCACGCCATCCGCTTCGACCGCGAGATACAGCGCGAGTAGCGACCCAAACGGATTACTACCCTGGGCCGCAACATACACACCACCCATCAACGGCACACCCAACAACGGCGAATCCACTTCCACAGACCCAATCTTCGACGCATCCGGACACGCCACGGGATCCGCGTCGTGCAGGCCGATCTGCGCTTCAGAGCACGCTTCAAGACCACTCGCGACCGTCGGCGAGACACGCACCCCGACCGGCAGGCGCACTTCGGCCTTCTTCAACCCGGCCTCCGCGAGACTCTCATTCGTATCGAGCTGCGGAATACGCAGGTCCACGTTCAGGCCGCTCGGGGTATTCGCCACCTGCGTGTCCGGTATGACGGTCATCCGCGGACTGAAGTCCAGCTGATCGCAGCCCACGACGCCAAACGGCGAGGTGAAGCTCGCCGACAGCACATTTTCTGGTTCCTGCCACGAATCCACCGTCAACGACGCCGCCGCGGACGCACCACACGACGACCCCACCGTCAGCAGCGGACGATCGACCCGTTCAACCGCCCGACTGCACCCACCGCAGAGCTCGCGTTCGCTGTCGTGGCTCGCCGCCGAAGGGTCGCCCCACAGCGTGACCGACGTCCCGATCACCAACGTCTTCTGCGAGATATCCGTGACGCTCGCCGACAACCCATAGTCGCTGCCCGTGCGCACATGCGTGTCCAGATGCACGATCACTCCCACCGAGAGGGCGTTGAACGCGAACTGAGCCGGCGAACCAGGCGGCGCGACCATATTGTACACCGGTGAGGTAGAGGTATACGGCTGGCCGAACAGGTTCGAGGTGACACTCGCGCTACCCACCGCCGACGCAGGAGGACACTGGTGTTCTGACTCGATTTCGGCCTCGGCGCACTTGATCTCGGTCGCCTCGGGGTCGACGATCAAGCCCGGCGGCAGACTCACGCTCGCATCCTTGAGGCTCCCGTAGGGAATGCTGCCCCCCGCTTCATATGTGGCGCTGTAGTGAGTATTCAGCCCGAACGATGCCGTCAGAGACGCAGGATGAGAACCCGCCTGGACAGCCGGCGTGCCGTCTTCGTTGAGCAGCGACGTGCCGAAGCTCTGGACTCCAAACGAAGCCGACGCAGACGCCGTCACGACAAGCGACCAAGCCGCCAGGGTCAACGCGATGGCCACGATCGTGCGCCGGGCGTTGAGCGTTCTCTTCAATTCATTTAGCACGATCATCAGCGACGCCCTCCAACCCTCTTGTTTACACGAACCGAACTACGAGCCTTCCTCCCCTTCCTTCTCTTCTTTCGCTTCTTCTTGAGACTCTTCTTCTTCACCTTCTTGGCCTTCGCCGTCGTCTTGTGCGACGCGGGCGCGCTCGCCACCGGCGCAGCGAGATTCCCCGCGCCCGAAAAAGCCGCGCTTGCCGGCACAGCCGGCGCTATGGACGAGCCGCTCGCCTCCCGGCACGTATCGCTCGAGCACGGCGCCGACGGCGCAGACGGACTCTGGGCCGCGATCCCACCCCCCACGCGCGCGTCGTACACGTCGCTGTTGTTGTCCTGATCCTGCCCCACCAGAGCCTGCCCAGTGGAGAAAAACACATCGTCGCCGCTCGTGCTCGCATCACCGAAGTACGACGGCTGCGTGCCGTGGCCATCAGAGATCAGGTAGAGACAGCCAACCGCGATCGTACAACTCCCGCTGCCATCGGCCTCCCACTCATACACATCGGTCGCACCATTCGTGTCCTGTGGCACGAGCGCTTCAGCGGTATCGAAGAAAACCCGTGAACCATCCGCAGACAGATTACGCGGCAACGCCGCGGGCAACAGTTCGGGAGGCTGTGATTCTGACTTGCTTCCGTCGTCCGCCAGATAAACATCGCTGGTCGCGGGTGAGCCAGTCGGATTGCACGACACACAGATAAGGCGACCACCGGCGGCGCTGTAGAGATAAAGCTCCCTCTTTCCCGCATTGTCATAGCTCGTGAGCCTGCTCCTCGAGGTCAGCAACAGCGTCTGACCGTCGGGAGTGACACGCGAATCCCTGCCGTCACCAGCTACAGCCTGTCCGCCCCCTAACGCGGACCCGCTGTTTTGGATCGCCCAGTTGTATTCATCTTCTCCTCCGTTCAACGAAGCGATAAACACAATTGCTCCGTCGTGCCAGCCATAGACGTTTATCATGCTTTCCGTCGCCCCACCGGCCAACGCCCCAGTCGCCGCGAAGTACACGTACGACCCATCGTCGGACACACCAAGCACACCAAGCAAACCGGAGGTGCTGCTGGTGAGCGCTTCGCGCGTTTCGCCTTCGACCGCAAACCGGTAGAGATTTTCACCTTCGGTATAGAACACATAACGCCCATCAGGCGTCATCGCACGCCAAACCGCCCGCCCACTAGACACGGGAATCGTGCGTTCCACTTGCGGCTCGCGCACATAGATACGCCCAGTCCCATCATCGGTGAACGACACGCGCAACCCATCGTCAGAGATCGTGTGCTGCGTGTACATGCCCGAGAACCCGATCGGTTCAGACGCTGCCGAAGACCCTTCTTCAGGCGCCACACCACCAGGCAAAACGCCAACGAGCGTCAACCGGCTGCCGTCCCACTCATATAGATTGTTCACAAACGGCGCAGCATCAGAGAGCAGCTGCTTCGTGCTCTCGAACAAGATATGCGAGTCGTCAGCTGAGGCATCCACAAAATAGGCGCTGGCAAATTCAGATGTAGTCAGCTGGGCCACCAGTCGATCTTCACTGTCGGCGGCGTTCTCAGAATAGAAATCCATCCCATTCGGCTTGCCTTCGGGCGTCAACGAATTGGCACGCGACAGTACAAACGCCTGACTCAGGTCTTCCGTTACGCCTCTGACCACCGAGAAGCCCCCTGGTTCGGCCTTGGGCAACAGACCCCGTGTCGACCATCCACCCCCACCGCGGATACTGATATCGGTCGTGAAGTTCTGCGCTCCCGCCGCCCCGGGGAACGGCAGAAGCGAGCTGAAGGTGACCGCATCGCCCGACGGCGCGGCCCGCGTATCAACAGGGCTCACGTAGGCTTCCGAGGAGTTCTTGTCGACCGGGGACGCCTGCTCATAGGCCCTGCCGTCGGGCAATGGGACAGAGCCACCCACGGGAAAGGTGGTGAACGTCTGATCGGCACCGTCGACCGCTCCCACCGAGTTCACCGCGACGACCCGGAAATGATAGGTCGTACTCGGCGCAAGTCCAACCAACGTCACCCCCTCCGCAGCGTCACTTCCGCCCGCGCCGATATCGGCTCCAGGCACAGCCGGGACATCGCCACCGCCGTAGCTGGTGTCCGTCCCGTACTGAAAGTAATAGTGGGTGTCGTCATTGCCCGGGTCGATCTGCGCACTCACCCGCGCCGAGCCCGAGCCCACATTGGCGACCGACTCTCCATCGACCACGGGCGCAACCGGCACGGGGGGAGCGAAGATCGCCACATCGTCATTCGACGTAACGGCGACATACAGCGCGCCGGCAGCGCTCCCTGGAATGATCGCTCCGAGATTGAACGCGACACCACCGGCCTTACCGGCACTACTGTGCGAACCTAGCGAACCCAGCGAACCAACCGAACCAAGCAGAGCCCCCGACGAGGAGTACTCATAGACGCCCCAAACCAGCGACAGAGCGTCACCTTCGTGTATGGTTACATATACATCATCCGTGGAGGGATCGACCGCAACCCCGCTGACCGGGTCGCCCGTGAGGATATCCGAGTCGTAGGATCCGGCTTCGCTGAACTTGTAGACGTCCTGCGCTTCCTGGACCAAGTACACATTTTGATGGGAGTCGACCGCGATCCCCGGTCTCGCTCCAAATCCGGTGTTCCACTGCGCCAGATACAGATTGCTCGCGGAATCGTCGAACCTGTCGACGTTGCCGTTCGCCTCGTATACCCATAACTGACCAGTGGCGTCGACCGTAACGCCCCGAACACCCGCAAACGAGGCAGAGCCAGCCAACCCTGTGCCGGCGATCGCGCCCAGGAACACCCCACTGGAGTCGAACTTGTCGATGACGTCGTTGCCGGCATCGGCGACATACACGTCACCCGCCGACGGGTCGCTCAGACTGAGCGAGTTGTCGACCGCGACCCCGATGGCTTCGCGCGAGAACTGTCCCGCACCAGACCCCGGGTTCCCTTCGCGACAACCACTCGCACAGACCTCGAAGCTTTCCGCTCCATCGCCGACGCCATAACCCCAGGCCGCGATGAAGGTGCCCGTGGAGGTGAACTTCTCAAGACGAGCGTTACCTTCATCCAGCACATACACATCGCCCGTCGACTGATCGCCCGCGACCCCCGAGGGGTGCAGGAACTGCCCATCGCCGGAGCCTTCCCCACCGAACGTACCCACCTGCACAGGAGTCGCCAGCGCCGAGACGCCCATCGACAATACCCATACAAACGCACACATCGACACCAATGCCAGCCTGCGAACACTCATCAAACCAATCCCCTCCCAGAGCAATCGAGAACACGACCACCCGAGAGGCCCGGGCAGCACAAAACCGCCCCAGGCACCAGGCCCGAGACGGCAGCAGAACATGAGGCGCCCTTAAGACGCGAGAGGCCAACCCGGCCCACCTGGCCGGAGCGAGCCGCCAGAAACCGGCGGCGAAAGGCCCTAGAAGCTAGAGAGCCGGGCCAAGAGAGAGAGAGAGAGAGAGAGAGATGCTTCAGAGACGCTGAAGCATCTAGCTACGTCCTCTATCGGGGCCGCTAGACCATTGGCCGCGCTCGGCGCGGTGAAAACAAGATCACTCATCTCATAACCCTCATAAAGCGATCGACATCCCTCTCCAACCAAATCCCTGCGGTCCCATGGAAACCCGCACACTGCGGGAGGACCCTGACCCGACCTATGCTTTGCCCGCCCGCCCCTGGATCGGGGCGCACCGGACAAGAGCACTATAAGCATACGCAGTAGATGTTGTCAAGCCCCAAAGGAAAATGCGCATGCTTTTAGCCTGTCAAGCCTCGCTGCGCCCGGTCCCCCTGGGGGCGCCGCGCGCCGGTCCGCAATGCCGCGGCTCCCTCCCCTCCTTACCCTGCTTGTAAGCCGTCGATCATGAAGATCGAGACGGTCACCCCCAACAGCGCGATCCCCAACAGGATCAGAGGGCGCGAGTGGAGGATGTGGCCGAAGGTGCCCACAAGGAAGCCGAGCACCATCCCGATCAGGAAGGGCCCGGCCGGCGGGTTGGCCGCCGCGAGCGGTGTGAGGAGTCCGAGCACGAGCACTAGCACCCGGCGAGTCCTATCATTCCCGTGAGCATGACCTCCCCACCGGGGCCTGAGACCCCCTCCCCGTCGCCGTCCCCGGCGCCCGCCGCGGGCGACGGGTCGCAGAGCACCCCCGCGCCGCCCGCCGCGGGCGTGGAGCCTCAGAGCGCCGCCGAGGTCGCCGCCGGGCTGCGCGAGGTGGGCTACCTGCCCGAAGAGGCCACCGCGCTCGTCGCATTCCTCGCGGCGAAGCTCGGCAAGCCCGTGCTCGTGGAGGGGCCCGCCGGCGTCGGCAAGACCGAGCTGGCGAAGGCGCTCGCGCGCTACCTCGGTCGCGAGCTCGTGCGCCTGCAGTGCTATGAGGGCCTCGACGAGGCCAAGGCGCTGTACGAGTGGAACTATCGCAAGCAGCTGCTGCGCATCCAGGCCGAGGCCGATGGGGCCGGCTGGAGTCAGGTGCAGGAGGACATCTTCGGCGAGGACTTCCTGCTCGCCAGGCCGCTGATGACCGCGATCGCCTCCGAGACGCCCGTCGTTTTGCTGATCGACGAGATCGACAAGACCGACCAGGAGTTCGAGGCGATGCTCCTGGAGGTGCTCTCCGATTTCCAGATCTCGATCCCCGAGCTCGGCAAGGTCGAGTCGCGCACGCACCCCGTCGTGCTGCTCACGAGCAATAACTCGCGCGAGCTGACCGAGGCGCTCAAGCGCCGCTGCTTGTACCTGTGGCTGGACTACCCCGCGCTGGAGCACGAGCTCGAGATCGTGCGCCTGCACACGCCCGAGCTGCCCGAGCTCGTCGCGCGTAAGCTCGTCGAGGTGGTAGGCATGGTGCGCGCGCTCGACCTCAAGAAGCCGCCCTCGATCGCCGAGTCGATCGACTGGGCGCGCGCGCTTTTGCTACTCGGCGTGCGCGACATCGACGCGAAGGTCTTCAACGACACGATGTCGGTGATCGTTAAGCACCGCACTGACATGGATGTCGTCTCCGAGCGTGTGGGGCTGAAGCTCGCGGGGCCGGCGGAGCCGCTCGATGCCTCCCGCGCCTGAGGAGCCCACCCGCCCCGCGACCAACGGCCCCCGCCGCGACCCGGGTGGCGCCACCCCCGCCGCGGGCGACCCGCTCGCCTCGCGTGACCCCAGCCCACCCGAGGGCCTGGCGGCCCGTCTCCTGGAGCTGGGCGACGCGCTGCGCGAGGAGGGGGTCGCCGTCGGCACCTCGGAGTTGCTGGACGCCTTCCGCGTGCTGGAGGAGATCGACTGGACGAGCCAGCCCGATTTCCGCGAGGGCCTCGCCGCAACGCTGGCCAAGAGCCAGGAGGACCGCCGCACCTTCGAGCTGGTCTTCGACCGCTTCTTCTTCCGCGCCGTGGAGCTGGCCGCGGCGCGCGAGGGGGTGCGCGAGGACGAGCTGCGCGAGCAGGGCGAACTGTCGCTGGAGGAGCTCTCCCCCGAGGATCTGGAGGCCCTGCGCGAGCAGATCGCCGCCGCGCTGCGCGACGGCTCAGAGGGCGCGATGCGCGACCTCGCGCGCATGGCGATCGCCGCCTTCGGGCGCCAGGAGAACGGCTCGGGCGTGATCGGCGTCGATGTGCAGCGAATTCGCCGCGCGCTGGGCCTGCGCTCGGACCCGCAGCCCGAGCTGCCCGCCGGCGACCCGCGCCGCGAGGGCCTGCCGCGCGAGGCGCTGCGCCGGTTCGAGGCGCTCTTGCGCCGCGAGCTCGAACGCGGGCAGATCGAGCGCACCGGCTCGCTCCCACCTGCGCGTCCCCTCGGCGACCTCGACCGCGCGCTGCCCTCCGGCCCCCTGCAGGACCTCGCGGCGGTGCACCGCGTCGTCGCGCAGTTGCGCCGGCGCCTCGCCACGCAGGGCAAGCAGGCGCGCGGGCACCGCCACCACGCGCACGTCGACGTGCGCCGCACGATGCGCGCGTCGCTGCAGACGGGCGGCGTGCCCGTCGAACTCAAGTACCGCCCCCGCCGCCCCCGGCGTCCGGAGATTTACGTCCTCTGCGACGTATCCACCTCGGTCACCTCCGCCTCGGTCTTCTTCCTCTCGGTGCTCCACGCGCTGCACGACAGCTTCCGCAAGATGCGCTCCTTCGTCTTCATCGAGCGCATCTCCGAGATCACCGACATCTTCGAGCAGGAGCGCGATTTCAAGAAGGTCTCAGAACGGATCGCCGGCGACGCGGGCGTCGCCGACATCTCCGGCTACACCGACTACGGCCGCGTCTGGTCAGAGCTGCTGGAGCTGATCCGCGACGACCTCACGCCCCGCTCCACGGTGATCGTCCTCGGCGACGCCCGCACCAATGGCCGCGACCCGCGCGCGGACCTGTTCGCCGCGGTCGCCGCCCGCGCCGGGCGCACCTTCTGGCTGAACCCCGAGCCGCGCCTGTACTGGAACTACGGCGACTCGGTCATCGCGGCATATGAGCAGTACTGCACCGCCTTCGAGTGCTGGACAACGGCGCAGTTGGAGGAGTTCGTCAAGGCCTTGGCGCGGCCGGGGGCGGCGGCAATCACCCCGCGCTGAGCGATTCCCCCACCCCCCACCCCCGACCACCACCCTGGTTGGGAACCACCGCTCAGAGACGCCCAGCAGAGCGCTCGGAGGCGATCAACGCGCCGAACTCGCCGAGTACGAAATCAGGCGGAACCGCAAGGGTCGGCTGGCGAACGTGGTCAGGCGCCCCCGCAGGGTGCAGATGGTACGGGCGCTCAGGATGCCCCTCAGGGTCGAACTCGTAGCGCAAACGCGTACTACCCGCTTGTCCGTGGTAGGAGTAGCTGCACAGGTACAGGCCCTCGCGCTCCCGGGCATCGCCGAGAGGACGCTCCGACCAACGCTCGACAAGCGTGAAGGTGATCCGCTCATCTGGCTCGGCGTCCTCGTCCTCGTCGGCATCTGGCACGAACACGGCCCGCATGTGGACAAGCCCCAACGGCGGATCGTCTTCCCAGCGCGAAAGCTCGCGACCGCTGAAGTCCAGCAGGTACCCAGCGGCGTTGAGCAGCGCGTGCAGCTCCTCGAAGCGACGTGAGATGAATGTGCTGATGTGCGACACCGGCGGCTATCTATCAGCGACACCGGCTGTAATCCTCAACTGCCCCCGGAAGAGGTTGTTGATTTCGTCGATTCTGACGATACTATATGTAAGCTATAGATTTCATGTGGATGGAGACGCATCATGGCTGATTTTGACAAGCAGTACTGGAAGATCAAGGACTTCGCCGAGCACTTCGGCCTCGACAGAAGCACTGTCTACAACAAGATCGAGCGGGGCGAGATCCGCGCTATCCGCATCGGCAAGACGGCGCTGCGCATCCCCACCGAAGAGGTTCAGCGTATACTCGCGAGCTTCGTAGAGCCACGCGAGGAGCCCGGCGATTTGGAGGGACGCATGGACGACTTCCAGACTCGCACTGGGCGCTCTCCGGCGGGCTTCACCGAGGCCTGGCGGGAAGGCAAGATCGAGGACACCCCCCAGAACGCCCACCAGGCGATCGAGGCGCTGGCGCTGCGCGAGGCGATGCAGACAGCCACGGTCCACGCATAGGCGGCGGTTCGCGCCCCGGGCGGACCGCCGCGCGCTGAGCAGCCACCCGACCCATCGCGCTAGCATCCCCCATCAGCAAGACAAACCAGGGGAGCTGGCGGGCAGGCCGGCTGAGATTGCGCACGGGAGGCGACTCCCCCGGCGCAGACCCTTCGAACCTGTGGGGTAATGCCCGCGGAGGGAGCGACGTGTTGACAGGGCTGGAACCGCCCGGTCAGAGGTCATCGGAGTCGGACTCGCAGGCGCAGCGCGGCGCAGTCGCGGGCGGCGTGGCGATTCGCGGCGTGAGCATGGCCTACCGCCCCGAGCGGCGGAAACCGGTCCAGGCGCTCAGCGATGTGTCGCTGCAGGCGGCATCCGGCGGGTTGCTCGCCGTGGTCGGCCCCAGCGGCTGTGGCAAGACCACCCTGTTGGAGCTGATCTGCGGATTGCAGACCCCGGACGCGGGAACGATCGAGTGCGCGCCGGCTGCGCTGATGCCCCAGCGCGACCTGCTGCTGCCGTGGCTGAGCGCGCTCGACAACGCGGCGCTGGCGCCGCGCATCGCGCACGTGCCGAAGGGCGAGGCCCGTCACCGCGCGCGCGAACTATTCGCCGAGCTCGGGCTCGATGGCTTCGAGGACGCGCGGCCGAGCGAGCTGTCGGGCGGGATGCGCCAGCGCGTGGCTTTCCTGCGCACGCTGATGTCGGGCAAGACGCTGCTGTGCCTCGACGAGCCCTTCGGCGCGCTCGATGCGATCACGCGCGCGGAGATGCAGGCGTGGCTCGCGGACGCGCTGCGCCAGGAGCCACGCACGGTGGTGCTCGTGACCCACGATGTTGAGGAGGCTGTGGTGCTCGCGGATCGCATCGTCGTCCTCTCGCCCCGCCCGGGGCGCGTGAGCGGCGAGCTGGACGTGCAGCTGAGCCGTCCGCGCTCGCGCACCGACCCCGCCGTGCAGGCGCTTAGGGAGCGGGTTTTGGAGACCCTTGTATTGGACGGGGCCGCAAACGGGGCCACAACCTCCGAAAGGTCTGCGTGATGTGCACGCAGGCCCCCGCGAGGTCGGCATGAAGCGCAGGCTCCTGAATGCCCTCCCGGCCGTGGTGCTGCTTCTCGCCCTCCTTGGCGCCTGGCAGATCTACGCCACCAGCGGCGGCGTGAACCAGTTCGTACTGCCCGCCCCCAGCGAAATGGCCGAAGAACTGTGGAACAACTGGAGCCTGATCTCCGCGAACCTCGCGGTGACGGCCAAGGAGGTGATCCTCGGCCTCGCGCTGGCGCTCGCGGCCGGCTTCACGGTGGCCGTGGCGATTCACTTCTCCCCCTGGCGCGCCGCGCGATCTACCCCCTGGCGGTCGGCTCCCAGGCGATTCCGGTCGCGGTGATCGCGACGCTGCTGGTGTTCTGGTGGGGCTTTGGGATCTGGCCGAAGCTGGTGGTGATTGCCCTGATCTGCTTCTTCCCGGTGGTGGTGACGACCGTGGATGGTCTCGCGGCGGTTGACCCCGATCAGCTGAAGCTGCTGCGAACGCTCGATGCCTCGCGCTGGCAGGCGTTTCGCATCGCGGAGATGCCGGCCGCCCTCCCGGCGGCGCTCAGCGGCACGCGGATCGCCTTGGCGGTGGGCGTGATCGGCGCGTATATCGCCGAAGTCACGACCGCGGGCACGAGCGCGGGGCTGGGGCACGAGATCGAGACGGACCTCAGCACTCTGCAGACCCCCCGCGCATGGGCCGCCACGGCGGTGCTGTTCGTGTTCGCGGTCGCCTGTTTCTATACCCTCGCCCTGATCGAACGCCGCCTGGCGCCCTGGGCGCACACCCGCAAAGGAGAACGACGTTGAGAGCCCACGCCGCCAGTCGCCGCGCCGCCCTGCCCGCCACACGACCCGCCGCGCGCACCAACCGACCCCGTGCGCACGGCACTGCCCTGGCCGCCGTGGCTCTGGCCCTGATCTGCGCGCTGGCCCTCGCGGCATGCGGCGAAAAGAAGGACACGATCGCCCCCGCGGCGACGAAGCCGTTCACGGTGATGCTGGACTACTTCCCCAACGCGGACCACGCGCCGCTGTATGCGGCGATCGCAAACGGCGACTTCAAGGCGGGCGGGCCTGGAAGTGAAGCCCGAGACCCCGGCGAACCCCGCCGAACCGCTGCAGCTGCTGGCGGCGGGGAAGGTGGACATGGCGATCAGCTACGAGCCGGAAGTGCTGATCGCGCGCGACCAGGGGCTGAAGGTGGTCTCGATCGCCGCGCTCGTGCAGCGGCCGCTGACATCCATCATCGCGCTGCCAAACCAGCACATCACGACGGTGGCGCAGCTGAAGGGCAAGAAGGTAGGCACGGCCGGGATCCCCTACCAGGCGGCGGAGCTGAAGACCGCGCTGCAGAACGCGGGCGTGAACCCGAGCAGCGTGCAGGAAGTCAACGTGGGCTTCAACCTCGTGCCGGCGATGCTCTCGGGCAAGGTGAACGCGACGCTCGGCGGGTTCTGGAACTACGAGGCGATCCAGCTGGAACTGCTGCACAAGCACCCGACGACGATCCCAGTGGACCAGGCGGGCGTGCCGAACTACAACGAGCTGGTGCTGGTGGTGCGCGAAGAAGAGGCGCACACGCGCGGGCAGGACCTGCGGGCGTTCCTGCAGGCGCTCACGCGCGGCGAGCGCGCGGTGCGCGCCAACCCGGAGGCGGCGGCGAAGCTGATCATGGCGGCGAACCCGAGCCTCGAACCGAAGCTGCAGCTGGAATCGATCCGGCGCACGCTCCCGGCGACACTCCCCAGCGGCGCGAACGCGAGCGAGCCCTACGGCTGGCAGGACCCCAACGGCGTGGGCGGCGTTCGGCAGCTGGATGCTGGCGCACGGGCTGCTGCACAGCCAACCCCGACGCGACGGGGCTGCCGCCGTTCACGAACGAGTACCTGCCGGGGCAGGGGTTGTAGGACCAGCGGCTCCCTGCCGGCTCTGCCGGCCTCTCCCTCTCAACGACCCACACCCCGCCTCGCCCCCAATCCCGAGACCCGGGCCGCGACTCCCCTCCCGAACCCATCAACTCTCCAGCCGCCGCAGGCCGACGCGCTCGGCGACGGTCAACGCGAGCTCCAACCCGAGCCGGTCCACGGAGAGCGGGTGGCCGAGCAGTTCCTCGGCGCGCTGCACGCGGTAGTGGACGGTGTTCTTGTGCGCGCCGAGGCGCTCGGCGGCGAGCCTGGCGTTGCCGCCCTGCTGCAGCCAGACGAGGACGGTCGCGCGCACGCGCTCGGTCTGCGCGTCGTGGGCGGCGAGCGCGCCGAGCTTGCGGCGGATGAAGTCGGAGACCAGCTCGACGTCTTCGTTCATCAGGCACAGCGTCTCGACCTCGTCGAAGCGGATCAGACCCGGCGGGGGCGTGCGCGAGCTCGGCCAGGCGCCGGGCGCGCCGCGCCTGGCGGTGCGAGGAGCGAAACCCGTCGAGGCCGGCACCGGGCAGCCCCAGCGCGAGGCCCTGCCCGTCGCGCAGCTGCTCCTCGGCGGCGCGCGCGAGCCCGTCGAGCGAGAGGGGCTGCTCGGCAGCAAACCACGCCCACAGGCTCGCCGAGCCCGCGGGCACGAGCAGCGCGCTGTCGGCCCCCACGGAGAGGACCATCGCGTCGGCGACACCCTCGAGGCGATCCATCGCGTCATCGGCGCCGACGGGCGCGCGCTCGTCCCACAGGATCGCGGCGAGCAGGGGCCGGTCGAGGCGATAGTCGAGCGCCTGCGCGACCTCATCGGCGCCGAGCGGCTCGCCGCGAAGCACCCTTCGCGCGACCTCGGCGCGCAGCGCGACGGCGCGACCGAGCCAGCGCCGGCGCTCCTCCTCCCACAGCCGCCCCTGCTCGTCGAGGACGGCGTCGACGTAGCTGAACATCCGCCCGGAGGAGACCTCCAGCGCCTCGATCAGCAGCTCGCGGTCCTCGACGTGGTCGGCGAGGCGAACCATCCACCACGACCAGGCCATGTTCTGCCCGACGCGATAGGCCTGGATCAGATCGGCGGTGTCGATCCCGTGGTGCAGCACCGAGGCGGCGAAGCGCAGCGCGTCGGCGGGCGCGCTGAGCGCACCCTCCGCGCCAGGCATAACCCGCGCGAAGACGTGCTCGATGTTCGCGAGGACCGCGGCGTGCATCTCGGCTTCGAGCTCGACGTCCTGCCCGAAGGCGGGCGATTCCTCCAACAGGCGCCGCCCGAGCGCCTCACACAGCGGGCCGATCCCCAGGCCGGCCCGCAGCGAAACCTCAGCCACGACCTCCTCGGCGCGCTCGCGCAGTCGCAACGGGGGTCCTACGCCCAGCTGAGCCTGAAGGGCAACGTCCACGAGCGCCAGAGGCTACAACTTTTCGCAGTATTAGATGACTGGCCACACGTCCAAATAAAGAAAAGCAGAAAAGGACCCCACAAGGGGGTCCGCGGGAGCCGCGGCGTACCCCGCCGACTGGCATCTCAAAGCAAGGACGCAGCCCACCACCCGCCTGCCACACGGCCAGTCGAAGCAAAGCCTTACGCCACCACCCGCCTGCCGCGGCTCGCAGCGGGTCCGTGTGCACCCGCCGCATGGCAAAGCGATCCCCTCCCGGAGCAATCGAGAACACGACCACCCAGAAGACCCGGGCAGCACAAACCCAGAGAGAGAGAGAGAGAGAGAGAGCCTCCTCCGCGTTAGTTTGGATATGATATCTTTAATGATGTCATGCTTCCATCCGAACTGATCCGCTCCACACGCGAACGTCATGGCCTCAGCCAGCGGCGGTTGGCCCTGCGTGCCAGCACCACCCAGGCCGCCGTGAGCCGCATCGAGCGGGGTCTGGTGTCGCCCATATTCACGACGCTGCGCGAACTAATGCTGGCGATGGGCGAGGAACCGGTGCTCTCCTCACAGCGGCTGCCAACCGACTGGGACCCGGCACACATGGCGAGCACGCTTGAACGGACCCCGGAGGAGCGCCTTGCACTGGCGATCTCCTGGAATCGCACGGCGGTCGAACTGGCGAACGCGGGACGCGCCGCGCGAGGCGATGGTTGAGCAGCAGCCACCGGACGTGGCGCGCATCTTTGCCGCGCTCGACGCGCACCGCGTGGACTACGTCGTCGTGGGAGGCATCGCCGTGCAGGTCCACGGCCACGTGCGCATGACCAACGACCTCGACCTGATCCCCTCCCCCACGCCGGAGAACCTGAAGCGCCTCGCCGCCGCGCTGCGCGAGCTGGAGGCCCGCGTGCTGAACCCGGGCAGCGAGCACCTGGCAATCGACGCGCGAATGCTCCCCCGCGCGACCCTGTGGCAACTCAGCACTCCCCACGGCGACATCGACATCCTGCACGAAGCCCCGGGCGCGGCGCCCTTCCCGCAGTTGCGCAGCCGCGCACTGGCAATTTCCCTCGGAGACCTCACGATCCCGATCGCCGGACGCGACGACCTGATCACGATGAAGCACGCCAGCGGACGCCCCACAGACCTCGCCGACATCGCCGCGCTGACCGAGCCTGAGCACGGGGAATGACGAGCTGTCGCAAGGAGTTCAGCGAGGACGCGTAATCCTCTCCTCAGACGACCCCGTCATGTGATAGGCGGCAAGGCCGGCCCACTCGCCGTAAGGCGCGAAGAACTCCCTGACCTGGTGCTCCTCCGCCCGCGCGTGCGGATCGCCGCCCGAGAGATGGCGCCCGACCAGCTTGAGGTAGCCAAGGTCCCCGGCGGGGATCTGATCGTGGCGGCCCTGGCCGTAGAGGGCCAGCATCTCGACCGTCCACGGGCCGATGCCGGGGATCGCGCGCAGGCGCCGCCAGGCGCGCTCGTGATCGGGGGCGTGCAGGTCGATGCGCCGGCGCGCGACTTCGCGCGCGGCGCGCACGAGGGTGCGGGCGCGGGACCCGCCGAGGTCCAGCGACTGCAGGTAGGCGGGCGAGAGGCCCGCCATCGCCTCGGCATCGGCACATCGCGCAGCGAGCACGCCGTCGCCCTCCCAGCGCGGCCCCAGGCGCCACACGATGCGCCGCTCGATTCCGCGGCGCGCTCGAACTCGATCAGCTGCTCGCAGATCGCCCAGGCAAGCGCCTCGAAGGGCTCGGGGCGGCGGCGAATGCGCAGGTGCAGACGACGCCGCACGGAGTGGCCGATCAATGGATCGTCGCGAAAGCGCTCGTGGAAGGCGCGCAGGTCGTCGTCGACGCCCAGCGCGAAGCGCATGCGCGCGATGCCATATCGAGCCGCCGCCCGCGCGTGTCGGCGTTCGCGCCGAACAGGACCGTCTCGGGCGAGGTCTGCGCCACGCGCACGACGACCGGGCGGCCCTCGTGGTGCAGCAGCCGATGCAGCACCCCGTTGCGGTGGCGCAGCACCCCGTCGGCGCCCCCGTGCAGCGGCAGGCGAAACGGCCAGGGCGGCCGGACCTCCTCGCGCAGCTCGACCCACCCCGGCGCTCCCACCGGCGCGGCGCGCGAGCGCGCGCGGTGCGAGCGCCGGTGCGTCCAAGCCGCTCACCGCCGCCCAGCAGGTGGATGTCCACCAGCAGCGAGCGAGTGGAGACGATCTGCAGCGCCTCGCACGCTTGTCCTGGGAGGAGCGCCTAAGCAAGCGCCGGCGCGGCGCGGAGCCCGCCGCCAGCGCGGCGCGGTTGTGGCGACGGCTGACGAGACCCACGACGGCGGCGCCGGCGACGAACCCCCCGGCCGCGACGGCGGCGGCCTGCACTGCGGGGACCATCCCGCGCGTGGCCGGCAGCGCCGTGCTGGGCGCCGCGAGCACGATTCGCTCCTCGGATTCGACGATCAGCGCGTCGACTTCCTCGGTGACAGGCTCAGCCTCGGGCTCGTGCGGCTCGCTCACTCGGTTCAGTGTAAAGAGCGCGTCAGACCGCTACGCCGGCACAGCGACCGCGGTCTCTCGGCTGCGCCGGTATGGCGCCCGCGGCATGGCCCGCGGAGCTTCGGCTACGCCGGCACGGCGACAGCCGCAGTGTCCGTCGCCTCCGCGGTGTCGCTCAACAGCCGCTCATACATCCGGTACTTCTTCACGACCCGGCCCCCCATCGCCTCCATCCCCCGGTTCATCGCGGTGTTGGTCTCAAGGATCCAGCCCATCTCCCCGCCCTTCTGCGGGCGCGCTTCGGCGGCGTCGAAGTGCATCTCATACAGCTTCGCGGCGACGCCCGTGTGCTGGTACTCGGGCTTGACGCCCAGCCAGCCCACGCGCACGCGGGTCATGATCGAGCCCTTGCGCAGGAAGTACCACCAGCCGAAGGGCAACAGGCGCCCCTTCATCTTGGCGAGCATCTGGTTGAGGTCGGGGACGGTGATCGCGATGCCCACCACCTCGCCGGTGTCTTCGCGCTCGGCGATCATGAACCAGTGCTTGTCGAAGGCCAGCTGCAGCTCCTGGGCGAGCGCGTCGAGGTCCTTCTTGGAGTAGGGGATGAAGTCCCAGTTCTCAGACCACGCGCTGTTGTAGACCTCCGCGAAGGAGTCGAGGTCCTTGCGCAGCTGGCGGCGGCGCATCGTGGCGCACGCGGATGCCGTGCTCGGATTGCGCCTTGGCGGCCAGCTCCCAGATCACCGGCAGCACCCGGTCGCGTTCGGTGACCTCGAGGTTCCACATCAACAGGTCCATCGCCTTGGTCATCCCCGCCTCCTCCAGGAGGCGCTGGTAGTAGGGCGGGTGCCACGGCTGCAGGATCATCGGGCGCACGTCGAAGCCCTCGATCAGGATGCCGCACTCGTCGTTCATCGCGAAGTCGGCGGGTCCCAGCATGCGCCCGCAGCCGCGCTGGGCGAGCCACGCCTGCGCGGCGTCGAGCAGCGCGCCCAGCACCTGCGCGTCCTCCTCGAACTCGATGAAGCCGAACCAGCCGCAGTTTTCGGAGTGCTGCTCGTTGAACGAGCGGTTGATGTGCGCGCTGATGCGCCCCACCACGCGCCCGTCGCGCCGCGCGAGGAAGTAGGCGCCCTCGCCGTGGCTGAAGAAGGCGTTCATGCGCTTGCTCAAGTACATGTGGCGCTCGAGCTTCAGCGGGGGCACCCACAGCGGGTGGTTAGAGTGCAGGCGGAAGGGGAGGTTGACGAACTCCCGCATGTCCCTGAAGCCGGATGCTTCGCTGACCTCAACGCCCACAGGACCGCTCCCTTCCAAAAGCCCACCGCCACCATCGGCAGCACATTCGACCTAGTCAACTTCGCGCTCACTTCGCTTTCAATGCTCACTGCCCCGGGACCCTACATGCACACCACGCACAGACGTCTTCGCCAAGGTCCGCCACCACGAACGCTCGGAGCTGCTCGCCGCCGCGCGCGAGGCCGACATCCTGCCCTACTTCCACGTGCTCACCTCGCCGGCGATGCCCGTCGTGGAGATGGAGGGCGCGCAGCGGATCATGCTGGGCTCCAACAACTACCTCGGGCTGACGGGCGACGAGCGGGTGCTGAAGGGCGCGCAGGACGCTCTGCACCGCTACGGCACCGGGCTGACCGGCTCGCGCCTGCTCAACGGCACGATCCCGCTGCACCTGGAACTGGAGGAGGAGATCGCGCAGTGGATGAACACCGAGGAGGCGATCGTCTTCACCACCGGCCACCAGGCCAACCTGGGCACGCTCGGCACGCTGCTGGGGCCGGGCGACACGGTGATCGCCGACTCCGGCGACCACGCCTCGATCCTCGACGGCTGCCTGCTCTCGCGCGCGAAGCTGCGGCCCTTCCGCCACAACCGCCTGGACAAGCTGGAGAAGATGCTCCAGCGCGCGCAGGAGCGACGGCGGCGGCGTGCTCGTGGTCGTCGACGGCGTCTTCTCGATGGAGGGCGACATCGCGCCGCTGCGCGAGATCTGCGAGCTGTGCGAGCGCTACGGCGCGCGCCTGATGGTGGACGAGGCGCACGGCGCGGGCGTGCTCGGCGCGCGCGGCGCGGGCTCCGCAGAGCTGCTCGGCGTCGAGGAGCGCGTGGACCTGCGCATGGGCACCTTCTCCAAGTCGCTCGCCTCTTGCGGCGGCTTCATCGCCGGCGAGCACGAGGTGATCGAGTACCTGCGCCTGTACTCGCGCGCCTTCCTGTTCACGGCCTCCGCCGTCCCCGCGGCGCTCGGCGCGGCGCTCGCGGCGCTGCGCATCGTGCGCTCGCCGGAGGGACCGCCGCTCTTGGAGCGCGTGCTCGGGAATGCCCAGCGTCTGCGCGACGGGCTGCACGAGCTGGGCTTCGCGGTCGTCTCCCCGCAGGCGCTGCCCGCGGATCTGCTCGGCTTCTCCGCCGATGCCGCCGATCCCGGCGCGCGCGGCGCACCCGCCGACGCCACCGCCGCCGCTCCCCCCGGCGTCAAGCTCGACGACACCGGAGCGTCGATCGTCACGCCGATCGTGCCCGTGCTCGTCGGCGACGACTGGAAGGCGGCGCTCTTGTGGAAGGCGCTGTACGACCGCGGGCGTGTTCGTCAACACCGCGCTGCACCCCGCCGTCCCCCCGGGCGGCGCGCTGCTGCGCACGAGCGTGATGGCCACGCACGACGACGCCGTGCTCGACCGCGCGCTGGATGTCTTCGCCGCGCGTCAAGCGCGACTTCGAGGCCGAGCACGGGCCGCTACCCGAACCGGGCGCTCTTTGAAACTTGCCCGGTCCTTTGCCTGGCTCTTGTCCAGTTCCTCACAAGGTGGAAGGGAAAAGAAAAAGGTCGCTTTTAGCGCACGATCTGTGCGCGAGACGTTGACCGCGCCCCCCTCGCTGGCGTAGCTTGAAGGGGCGCTCCACAGATCCTCGAGGTCCATGCAACACCGTCGGCAAAAGGGGTGCCGGGGTGGCGCGGAGACCAGTCGGTGGGCACGGCCTCTGGCGGTCGTCGCAGCGGCGCTACTCGTAAAAAATCAAGCACGGATGTCGCCTCGGAGAAGCCTCCGCAGCGACGGGGAGTGAGCACACATGAACGCGACAGCGACGATTGCCCCTGTCTGAGGCCCACCCGCCTGCCCACCCACTCCGGCGGGACCTCAGTATATGCGCGCACTGGAGCGCGCCAACAAGGTGCGCCTGGCCCGCGCGGACCTCAAGCGCCGGGTGGCCACGGGGGAAACCAGCGTCGCCGAGGTGATCCTGCAGTGCCCCTGGGAGGCGCAGAGCATGGCCATCGCCGATCTGCTCACCAGCCAACGCCGCTGGGGCGAGAGCCGCTGCCGCAAGTTCCTCTCCCAGATCCCGATGTCCGAGACCAAAACGGTCGGCACGATGACCGACCGCCAACGCCGCACGCTCGCGGCGATGCTCACCCGGGAGCGGCCCACGGGGCGGCGGGGGCCCTTCACCGACTCAAAGCCACAACAGATTGAGTCCCGCTCGCCCCACGCATACGCGTAGCCGTAGCCATACACGTAGCCGTAGCCATTATCGACTAAGTGATCCGGGGCCACGCAGAATGCGTGGCCCCTGTCCGATTAAGTCCCACCCACCCGGGGCCACGCAGAATGCGTGGCCCCTGTCCCTACGGACAGCCGGATGAAAGCTTCACCTGCCACCAGCCGCTGAGCATCCCGATCAGGCCGAGGCGGGGGCGGACCTCCCACACCCCGCACCCGCCTTCGCCCAGGTCGGCGACCGGCAGACGCGTGAACCGGTAGCGCCCCGGTTCCAGGCGCATCCGCTCCAGCAGCGCCCGCGCGCGGCGCTCGCGCTCGGCGCGTGCCGCGGCCAGCCGCTGGGCCTCGTGCACGCGCAGCGCCAGTCCGTCGCGCAGTCGCTCTAGCTCGCCCAGCGTCAGCAGGTGCGGTCCGGTCGAGCTCGCGCGGCTCATGAGCCCGCCGCCCGGCCCACGGTGGGCGGGGATGTGCGGGAAGCCGTCCGCCACGATCCCCGAGAGCTCGCGCTCGAGCTTTCGCACCTGCGCGCGCAGCGACTCCTTGGCGGCGCGCTCGCCCGTCGCTCGATCGCTCCTGGACTGCTCGGCTACGTTCACGTTCACGACCCCTCCTCACGCTGCCGCGGAATCACAGATTCTACCGCGCCCGGGCCGCCGATTCGACAGTTCTCCATCGTATGTGCGTGCCGGCCGCTCGAAGACTCCATTACCGCTCCCCGGCCGCCCATTCGAGCGTGCTCTGAGCGCTCCACAGCGACTCCTCCACCTGCAGCTCGGGCACGCCCGGCACCTGCAGCGCGAACAGCGCCAGCCGCGCGCGTGCGCTGATGCACGCCGATGTCCGACGCCAGGCTCGCCGAACAGCAGCGCCAGCGCCGCCGAAGCGTCGGCCACCACGAGCTGCCCAGCAGAGCAGCTCCCTTGCCTGCGCCGAGCGCCCCAGCCGCTCGCCGGCGCGACTGAGGCGCACCCCCAGCGGGCCGTCGAGCGTGTCGGCGTCGAGCGCCCACACGGGCACGCCGGTGTCGACCAGCGCCAGCAGCAGCACGTCGGCGAGCAGCCCGCGCGAGAGGAAGCCGCCGTCGAACATCCGTTCCAGCACCGCCCCCTCCAGCGGCGTGCGCTGCACGTCGGGGTCAAGGCCGATGTGGCGGAAGAACACGCGGTAGGCCGCGGGCACGGCCTGGCGGCGCACCATCACCGCCTGCGCGCCCGACCAGCGGTCCGACAGCGCCCCCAGGCGCTCCTTGACGCCGGCGCGGCGATCCGCCGGTGAGAGCAGCCGCGTGCTCCACGTGCGTCTCCGCCACCACCAGATGCAGGTCGGGGAACGCCTCGCGCACCTCCGGCGCGCACCAGCCGACCGTCGGCCGCGATTCCTGCTCCAGCCCGTCGCGCGCCGGTCGGGCTCGCTCCGGCGGCTGGATTTCCCCGGATGACTGGCCGAGCTCATCTACCCTCGCCATCCGCGCGCCCGCGCGCCGACCACGAGCGCCTGCACACGCGCGCGCAGCGTCCGCCGGCGAGGGCGTCTCCAGAAGCGCCTTGCTCTGCACCACACCGCCCGGGTACACGAAGTTCACCTGCGGGCAGCTTGACACCTTGTAGAGGACTGTCAACACCCCTTCTTCGTCGATCCCCATCGGAAAACGCAGGCCGTGGCCGGCAATCAGGCGCCGCAGCGCCGCGCGTTCGCCCTTGATCGAGACCGCCGCGAAGCGCACGCCGGGATACGGAGGGCGCGAGCGCCTGCATCTCGTCCAGCACCGCCGGGCAGGAGCCGTAGTCGACGAACAGCGCCAGCACCACCGGCCCCCGTTCGTAGAGTTCACACACGTTCAGGATCCGCGCGCCGCGCTCGGTGCACGCCGCGTGGACCGCGCCTTCATGCGCGCGCGTGGCGATGTTGGCGGCGCCCGTGCAGCGTTCCCCTCGCGAGCGGCACCGCGAACGGCGGCACCCGTTCGCCGGGCACGATCCCGTCCGCCCCGCGCGGCGGCTTGAGCAGCGTGTCGGCGATGGCGAATGCCACCAGCACGAGCCCGATCAAGACCACGTAGCGCCCATAGCGCCGGCTGGTCTCGGCGGGCGAGAGTCCTGGGACGGGCTGGGAGGATTTCTTCCGGCCGGGCGCCGACTCTGGCCGCTCTCCCCGCTCGGCCGACCCCCGCTCGGTCGGCCCCGGCTCGCCCAGCCCTCCCGGTTCAGGCGGGGTCATGGCTGGCGAGCGGGACGCCCACGCGATGGCGCGAGCGGCTTGCCAGCGCGCCGCGCTCCACCACCAGCAGCGCGGCGGGCAGCGCCACCAGCACGCCCACGAGCGAGACGCTCAAGTCGATCAGCGTCACGACGCCGAAATCGCGCAGCATCTGGATATCCGACAATGCGAGCACGCCGAAGCCGGCGATCGCCGTCACGCCCGAGGCCGCCACAGCGGCGCCCGTGCGGCGATAGGCGTGGCGCAGCGCATCGACCATCGACGCCCCCGCGATCCGCTCCTGGCGGTGACGCTCGGCGAGCAGCACACTGAACTCGGTCGACACCGCGAGTACGAGCGCACCGAGCGTCACCGACATCGGGTTCAGCGGCACGCGCAGGATGAACACGATCAGCGCCGACCACCCCGTCGCGAGCGCCACGGGCAGCAGCGGCGCGAGCGCGCGTCTGCCGTCGCCGCGGAACGCCGCGAGCAGCACGATCCCGACGGCGACGAGCCCCACCAGCAGCGTCAGCATCCGCCGCCATACCGAGGCGACCTGGGCGTCGGCCTGGGCGGCCAGCACCGGCAGCCCCACGAGCTGCACGCTCACGCCGGCGGGCGGGTGCAGCGCTGAGCGCATCCCTTCGATCACCTGCTGCTGCTGCGGGAGCCCCATCAGGCGGATGCCGAACGCGAGCGTCGCCGTCTGTCGTCCCGGCGCGATCACCTCCTGGGAGAAGTACGGGGGGAGCACCGCCAGCAGCCCATTGATCTCGGCCTGGGAGAGCTTCGGCTGGGACGCGGCCGCGCCGCTCTTGCCCGAGGTCATCCCCCCGCGGCTTCGGTGGCGGCTTCTTCGGCGCCGAACAGGCTGGGCAGCGAGAACGCCGGACACAGCTGCGCCTTTCCGCAGCCGCGCGTCGCCGTGTAGCCGAAGCGCTTGAGCACGGCCGCCTCATAGGAGCTCATCCATTCGATCGTCGCCGGCTTCGTCAGGCTCTTGGAGCTGACCATCATGTCGATTTCGCCGCCCACCCCCGACGCGCGCTCCAGGGTGTTGAGGTTGCGCAGCGAGGCCATGCTCTGGGGGACCAGCTTCGTGATGTCGGTCTCCACGCGCGTCTGCGTGTCGAGACCCCACCCCAGCACCGCCAGCGCAAGGCCGACGGTCAGCACGCGGCCGGGACGCCGCACGGCGACCACCAGCGCCGCGTGCTCGACCAGGCGCGTGAGCGGGTTGTCGTGCAGCACCTCGCGCGCGCCGTGCCACGCACCCATGAGGCCCGTCGCGAGCGAGCCGCCCGGGCCCATCGGCGCGCCGCCCGCCTCGGTCAGACCCTCTGTCATCCCGTGCCCCCCTCTGGAGCTGACCAGCACCATCGCGGCCGACCCCACCACCAGCGC
Source organism: uncultured Solirubrobacterales bacterium (assembly GCA_963723045.1). GTDB lineage: Bacteria > Actinomycetota > Thermoleophilia > Solirubrobacterales > Solirubrobacteraceae > Palsa-744. Next base: position 996,247 of record CAVROU010000002.1, read on the forward strand.
GCAGAGAAACGCCAACACCAGGCCCACCACGAGCAGGAGGCCGAACCCGCGCACCATCGGCACCGGCGAGAGCTCCAGTACGAGCACCCCGGCCGCGCTCGCCACGCAGGCCAACGCGATCGTCGGCGCCCCCGCGGCGGCCGCCCTGCGAACTGCGCCTCGCATGCCGTGCGCGGCTCCATCCCTATTAATATTTTCCTTTCCCGCGCGCGAGCGCTCCTCGCTCACGCGCGACTGGAACTGGATCGCGTAGTCCACCGCCAGGCCGACCAGCACGGGCAGCACGGCGACCTGCGCGATCGACAGCGACCCACCCACGAGCGCCAGTGCGCCGAACGTCAGCGCGCAGGCCAACCCCGCGAGCGCCAGCGGCAGCAGACGTGGGCGGCCACTGAAGACGAGGCCGAGCGTGAGCGCCATCACGAGCGCCACCGCCAGCAGGAGCAGCAGCAGCGTGTGCGAGATCGAGCCCGTCAGGTCGGACACGATCGCCGGCTCTCCGGTTACGAGGTAGCTCTCGCCGTGCGCGAGACGCCACTGCCCCATCGCCACCGCCTGGCGAATCAGCGCGATCGTGTGCGTGCGCTGGGCCTGACTCAGGCCCGCGCGCATGCGCACCGAGATCAGCGCCGTTTCGCGACTGGGGAAGAGGTAGGCGAAGCGCTGCTTGGGCGTGCCCGGCTTGCCCGTCGGGTTGAATACGAGCGTCGTCACGAAGTTGGGGTCGCTGATGCTCGGCACCGCCCGCAGCCCGTAGCGCAGTCCCTCGCTCAGCACTTCCTGGGCGTAGCGCGTGAGCGTGATCTTCGACGCCTGCCTGCCGAGCGCGGAGGCTTCGGAGGCACTGTGGCCGCGCGCGCGCGCCGCCGCGCGCACCACGCTTTCGGCCTGCGCCGCCTCCGCCTGGGCCTGCTTGTTCTGCGCGGCCAACAGCGCCGCGCTCTGCCGCGCAGCCTCGGCGATGAACGTCCCCGGTCCCAGCACGACCTTCACGGTGTGCGCCTGCTCCAGCTGCCCGCACGGCCCGCTCGTGCCGCCCTCCTGTGCGAGACCCGACGCCGGCACGGTGCCCGACAGGCACCCCTCGAGCCCCGCCAGCTGCTCGATGTCCGAGCTCAGCACGAGCTGCTGGAGGTCGCCGTGCACCACCACGTCCACGGGCTCTTCGCCGAAGTTGGCGTAGTAGCGCTGCGTCGCGCGATACGCCGCGCTCGAGCGCCCCACGAACGTGTCCGCTTCAGCGCTCGGGTGCAAGCCGAGCGCCAGCGCCGCCCCGCCCAGGCCGAGCACGAGCGCCACACCCACCACCAGCAGCGGCCGGCGCGCCGCGCCGGCGGCCATGGTCGATAGCAGCCGGCTGGTCACTCCATCCCGAGCGGACCGACTGATTCGCCCGATAGGAACTGCCGCACGAAGGGGTTCTCGGACTCGAACATCTCCTGCGCCGGACCGGACTGCACGATGCGCCCCTTCCACAGCACCGCCAGATGGTTCGCCACCCGTCGCGCGCTCATGATGTCGTGCGTGATGACCACGTAGCAGCCGCCGTTCTCGGCGTGCACTTCCTTGATGAGCTCGCACAGCAGCGCCGTGCGCACGGGGTCAAGGCCCGAGTCGGGCTCGTCGAACAGCACGATCTGCGGCTCCAGCACAAGCGCGCGCGCGAAGCCCGCGCGCTTGCGCATACCGCCGGAGAGCTCGTTGGGCATCTTGTCGCTCGCGTTCGTCAGCCCCACCTCGCGCAGACGGCGGTTGACGATCTCGGCGATCTCGTCCTCGCCCTTCTCGGTGTGGTGGCGCAGCGGGAAGGCCACGTTGTCGTAGAGATTCATCGAGCCAAACAGCGCGCCGTCCTGGAAGAGCACGCCGAACTGCTTGCGCATCTCGAACAGCTCCTCGTCGGGGAGGCTCGGCACCGACTGGCCGTGCACGATCACATCGCCCTCGTCGGGGTACAGCAGCCCGACCATGTGCTTGATGCACACCGACTTGCCCGTTCCCGAGGGGCCGATGATCATCGAGATCTGGTTCTCGGGCAGCCCCATGTTGAGCCCCCGCAGCACGCGGTTGCGCCCGAAGGCCTTGTGCACGTCGACGAACTCGATCGCGTCGCCTCCCTCGCTGGGGCGCCCCTCGCCGGTGTGGTAGCGGAATTCGTCCGCCTCGGCCTCGCGCTGCTCGGCGGAGACGGTCCCCTCGACCTGGCCCGCGGGGCTAACTCCGCCCTCGCCGTCGCCCTCTCCATCTCGGGTACGACCTACGTCGCTCCGCTCATCGTCGGGACTCACGCCCTCTCCTTCCGCCGCCGGTGGGGCTCGGCTGCGCCCATACCATCCCCACCCCGCACCCCGGGCTCCTCGTCGCTCACCGCTAACCCCCGATCGGGGCTCGTGGATTGTTACCCCAGAAAATCTGCGTGCCCATCGCCGCGATCAGGTGCACGAGCACGAGGTTCAGCACCATCGACTTGGCGGTCGCGGTACCCACCCCGACGGGGCCGCCGGAGGCGTTGTAGCCGTAGTAGCACCCCACGAGCACGATCGCGGTGGCCATGAACATCGCCTTGATGAGGCTGTATAAGAAGTCCGGCGGGTTCTGGAACTGCCAGAAGATCAGGAAGTAACCGCCCGAGGAGACCGCGCCCACCTGCTGCACGACGGCAATGTAGGAGGCGAGGAAGCCGGCGCCGATCGCGGCCATGTACATGAAGGGCAGCACCAGCCAGGCGGCCATCAGGCGCGTGGCGCAGAGGAAGGTCATCGAGTCCACGCCCATCACCTCGAGCGCGTCGATCTCATCCGAGATGCGCATCGCGCCGAGCTCGGCGACGATCCCGGTGCCGACCTTGGCGGCCATCATGTAGCCGAATACAAGCGGCACGAGCTCGCGCAGATCGCACCACGCGGTGAAGACGCCCGAGTAGGCGGGCGCGCCGACCCCCTTCAGGAGGTACGCCCCAGAGATGCCGCAGGTCAGGCCGATGATGAACACAAGGCCCCAGATCACGAGCGTCGAGCCGATGATCAGGATGCCCGCCTGGCGCAGCCCCTCGCCGAAGAAGCGCAGCACGCGCAGCCCCCACACGTCGCGCACGACATGCGCAACGAAGCGGCTCAGTTCGCCGGTCGCGGCGAGCCATTCGCGTGGCATCAAGAGCAGTTCGTTCACGGTACCTCACACACAGACCGGACGGCCGAGAGTCGAGTGTGGCAAGGACGCAGGGAGCGTGGTGTGCTCAGCACACGAGCGACCGAGGACGCCGCCACGCGAAGGCTATCGGTCGTCCGGTTCACTTCGGGATCAGGATCTGTGGATGGGTGGCGAGCAGCGTCTGCGCGAACACATAGCCGAAGGCGCTCACCGCGAGTAGCGCCACGACGACGGCCTGGTTAACCGCGCGTCCCACGCCCTCGGCGCCGCCGGAGGCGCTCATGCCCTTGTAGCAGCAGACGATCGCGATGATCGCGCCGTAGATGGTGGTCTTCAGCACGGAGCCCCACAGGTCGGTGGTGGAGGCGTTCGTGAAGAACGTCGCCCAGAAGGGGCCAAGTGGCTGGCCGTAGACGATCGCCGCGAGCACGCCGCCAAAGATGCCGAAGAGCACCGCGTAGATGTCGAACAGCCCCGTCGCCAGCATCAGCGCGAGGAAGCGCGGCACGACGAGATTCTTGACGGGGTCCACGCCGAGCACCTGCAGCGCGTCAAGCTCCTCACGAATCTTGCGCGCGCCGAGGTCGGCGGTGATCGCGGTGCCGGCGACGCCCACGAGGATCACGGCGTCGATCAGTGGACCAGCTTCGCGCACGGAGGCGAGCACGAAGAAGCCACCCAGGCGATCGAGCGATCCAAACAGCGACAGGAAGTTCGCCGCCTGCAACCCGGGCGCCTCATAGCCGAAGACGAACGTCGAGAGCATCAGCGGAAACCAGCACAGCCGCAGCGTGAAGAGGAACTGCGAGACCAGCTCCTCGCCATAGGGGTAGGGCGGCCGCAGCGCGGACATGATCGTCCGCCCCGTAAGGATCACCATGTCCCCAACTTCCTCGAGCACGTTCCTCGTCGGGAGGAACGCCCGCTCTGCCGCACTGCGCACCATCTTCAGCTACCCCTCCTCGGGTGACTACGCGAACTGCCTGAGGCCTTGATGAGAACTCTACGCGATGCGCTGGCGTCGCGCCACCGCCTCCGATTCTATGTGCTGGCACACTAGCACCTTGGGCCCATCCGCGCCATACTTCGCGGGGTGGTCGTGTTGAGCTATCCACAACGGTTGCGGGCGTGGTCTCGTGAGCCGCTCCCACCGCGCGGCGCCACCCACATTGGTATCGTGGCGACGCTGTGAGGGGGAGGCCAGTCAAGTCGGCGGTCCTGCTCGGCGCCCTCTCTGTCGCCGGGCTGCTGGTGAGCGGCTGCGGGGGGACGCGTCAGGACGCGCATGAAGTCAAGGCGAGCTTCCCGGTGCAGGTCGTGCACGCGAGCTTCCCCGTGCGCCAGTCGATCGCACGGCCCGCGACGATGGTGATCAGGGTGCACAACCCGGGCCTGCGCACGATTCCCAACGTGGCCGTGAGTATCGACTCCTTCTCCTACCCGCTCACGAGTACGCTGCCCGAACTGGCCGCGAGCCAGCGGCCGGTGTGGATTATCGACGGAGGTCCCGGCACGGTGCCGAAGCGACTCGTGCAGACGGAAACGGTGGACCCGGCCGGTGGCGGGCAGACGGCATTTCACGACACCTGGGCACTCGGACCGCTGGCGCCCCGCGCGAGCAAGACGTTCGTGTGGCGCGTGACGCCGGTCAAGCCGGGTCTGCACCGCGTGAGCTACCTGGTGGCGGCCGGACTGAACGGCAACGCGCACGCGCGACTGCGCCCCGGTGGCGGCTTGCCGATCGGACACTTCGTCGTGAACATCGCCCCGGCGCCGCCCGCGCGGCACGTGAACCCGGAAACTGGACGCGTCGAGCCGGGGCCGTATCCCTATGTGCCGTAGAGGTTGTCTCCGTTTTTAAAACTTGCTAGCAATCGTATATACATGATAGATACTATTGCATGACGCAACAAAAAACGCGAACACCCAGCCTCCTCCTTTAGCCCTTCTTTAGGATCACGCAGTCGTCATTTTGGCCGCCTGTCGAAAGATCGAAGCACAGATTTCGCCAGTCGGGCGCTGCCAATCGGACCCGATTGGGTCTACGATGCGGCTCGGCCTCACGCGCCCAAACGGACCTACGCAGACTCGGACACGCGCCCCCGACCACACGGCCACTCACTTTCAAACACCCCTCAGGAGGAATCGAAACCGCCCATGCCCAGGACTCGTCAGCACAACGTCACCGCAGCGCAGTGGAGCGCCAATGGAAGCGCGCTCGGCTCACCCGACCTGACCCTCCCCGGCAACCAGGTGTTCGCCTCGAACGTGTTCGGCGTGGCGGTGCAGCGCCAGCGCCTGCCCAAGCACGTGTTCAAGGCGCTGCAGAAGACGCTGGCGCGCGGCGAGGCGCTCGACACCTCGCTGGCCGATGCGGTGGCACAGGCGATGAAGGACTGGGCGATGGAGCGCGGGGCGACGCACTACACGCACTGGTTCCAGCCGCTGACGGGCAGCACGGCGGAGAAGCACGACAGTTTCTACGGCCCCGCGGGCGACGGGACGGCGATCGCGGAGTTCAGCGGCAAGGAGCTGATCCAGGGCGAGCCCGACGCATCGTCGTTTCCCACTGGTGGCATCCGGGCGACGTTCGAGGCGCGCGGCTATACCGCCTGGGACCCCACGAGCCCGGCGTTCATCCTGGAAAACCCCAATGGCGCGCTGCTGTGCATCCCCACGGCGTTCACGAGCTGGACGGGCGAGGCGCTCGATCACAAGATCCCGCTGCTGCGCTCGATGGACGCGCTGTCGACCTCGGCGATGGGAGCGCTGGAGCTGCTCGGCGTGGAGGACGCCAAGCGCGTGTTCACGACGATCGGCTGCGAGCAGGAGTACTTCCTGATCGACGAGCAGTACTACTTCGAACGCCCTGACCTGCTGACCACCGGGAGGACACTGTACGGGGCGCAGCCACCGAAGGGGCACGAGCTCGATGACCACTACTTCGGGTCGATCCCCGAGCGGATCCTCGCGTACATGCTCGAGGTGGAGCTGGAGCTGGCGAAGCTGGGCGTGCCGATCAAGACGCGCCACAACGAGGTTGCGCCCAACCAGTACGAGGTGGCGCCGATCTTCGAGAACTCGAACGTGGGCGCGGACCACCAGATGATCACGATGCAGATCATGCAGAACACCGCGCGCCGCTATGGCCTGGTGTGCCTGCTGCACGAGAAGCCCTTCGCGGGGGTGAACGGCAGCGGCAAGCACAACAACTGGTCGATGGGCACCGACAGCGGGCTGAACCTGCTCGACCCGGGCGACACGCCGCACGAGAACCTGCAGTTCCTGTTCTTCTGCACGGCTGTGATCCAGGCGGTGAACAAGCACCAGGCGCTGCTGCGGGCGTCGATCGCGAGCGCCGGCCAGGACCATCGCCTGGGCGCGAACGAGGCGCCGCCGGCGATCATCTCGATCTTCATGGGCGCGGAGCTGGAGAAGGTGTTCGAGGCGATCGAGGCGGGCAAGGCACAGACCTCGAAGCCGGGCTCGTTCCTCGGCCTCGGCACACCCGTGCTGCCCCCGATGCCGCTGCACGGCGGCGACCGCAACCGCACGAGCCCGTTCGCGTTCACGGGCAACAAGTTCGAGTTCCGCGCGCTCGGATCGAGCGCCTCGCCGGCGATGCCGAACACGGTGCTGAACACGATCGTGGCGGAGGCCGTGGACGAGCTGGCGGGCAAGCTCGCCACGGCGCTGAAGGCCTCGGGCGCCACCCTGGAGAAGGCCGTGGCAAAGGTCGTGAAGGAGAGCTGGAGCGCGAACAAGCAGATCGTCTTCGACGGCGACGGCTACTCGGAGGCGTGGCACAAGGAGGCGGAGAAGCGCGGCCTCTACAACCTGCGCACCACGCCCGAGGCGCTGCCGTGGCTGACCGACAAGCAGACGGTGGCGGCGTTCAAAAAGTACAAGGTGCTCTCAAAGCGCGAGCTCGAATCGCGCGAGGAGGTATTCACCGAGCAGTACGCGGTGACGATCAACATCGAGGCCGAGACGGCCGCGACGATGGCCCGCACGCAGATACTGCCCGCCGCGATCCGCCAGCTCAACGAACTGCGCATGTCCGAGATGGTGGAGCTGATCGAGGAGCTGGAGCCCGTCATCAAGGAGCTGCACTACGCGATCGTGAAGCTGGAGGATGCGAACCTCAAGGACAACCAGCCCGACGACGACGCGCACAAGTGGGCGAAGTACATGCGCGACACGACGATCCCCGCGATGGAAGACGTGCGCGAGGTCGCCGACCGCCTGGAGAAGATCGTCGCGGACGACCTGTGGCCGCTGCCGAAGTACTCGGAGATGCTTTTCATCAAGTAGGCATTTAAGGAGGACCCCACAAGGGGGTCCGAGCGGGCCAGTCGATGCACCGATCCGCTGCCGCCGTCGGAAGGAGCCTATATCCTGCCTGCTCGCGTTCGGCGTCCCATCGGCATCGGGACACGGCAGCGATGCGAGAGCCCAACCTCCGTGCAACTCGACCAAGCGACCAAGGCAGGCCCAAGGGAGAGCGCGATCCAGCGTCCGCTGAGGGCGCTGGCATCGAAGTGGCCGCGTACGCGCGGCGGACGAGTTGCCTTGTTCGGGCTGCTCGCGATTCTGCTCGCCGGCGGTGTGATGCGCCTGCTTTTCTGCTCGCCTGGCGGCCGGCGTTCTTCGGGTTCCCCGACTCCTTGACCTATGTCGGGCTGGCACGCGACCAGCTGTGGGTCGACCCGACCCGCGAGGTGGGCTATCCGCTGTTCCTACGCGAGCTACACGCGGTCTTCCCGACTCACTTGACGTGGGTCATCGCACTGCAGCACCTCTTCGGGCTCGCGAGCGCGGTGCTCGTCTTTCTGGCCGTCCGGCGGGCGGGAGGCCCTCCCTGGCTGGGCTTGCTACCGGCCGCGCTCGTGGCGCTCAACGGGGCCGAGATGTTCCTCGAGCACACGACACTCACCGAGTCGCTGTTCATATTCCTGCTCGCGCTCGGGCTCTACTTCGCGACCCGCGCCGCCGGCGCCCGCACGCCGGTATGGGCGGCCCTGGCAGGGCTGACGCTGGCGCTCGCCAACACGGTGCGTGTCGTCGCGCTCCCGTTGATGCTCGTGCTGCTCGTATGGCTGCTGCTTGGCTCGGGGGGAGCGTGGCGACGCAGACTGATCGCCAGCGCGGTCTCCCTGGTGTGTATGGCCTGCGTGCTCACCCCGTATGTCGTGCTCCAGCACAAGCACACCGGCTACTGGGGTCTCACCACACCCGCGGGCGCCTGGAACCTCTACTCGCGTGTGGCGCCGTTTGCGAATTGCAAGAAGTTCACTCCACCGCCCGGCACGAGCGTACTGTGCGAAAGCACGCCGCCGTCGCAGCGAAAGGCGGGGGTCGAACAGTACACATTCGACTCCGAACTCTCACCTGCCGATAGAGCCTTTGGCAACGGCGCCGGCCCATTCGCCTCCAGCCAGGCCAGTAACCGCAAGATCAGCGAATGGACGCGGGCTGTGATCCTTCACCAGCCCTTTGAATATCTCGAGACGGTCTTCGAGAGCGTGCTGGCGTATGTCGCGCCGGTGGATGTCGTATTCAGCTCGCACAACGAGATCGGCTATGACTATTATAACTTCTACCACCAGGTTCTCTTCGAACCACAGCAGCAGGAGATCGCGCGCCAGACCCGACTGAATTACTACGGCGTCGACGGCTACAAAGTCAACCATTCGCTGGTGAACTTTCTGCTCGAATACGAGACCCACTCGCGCGTATACGGCCTGCTGATGGCCGTACTGATGCTCTCGACGTTCTTCGCCCCGTTCCTACCGCGGGGCCGGCCGCGACAGGTCGGTGTGCTGTGTTTCGCGATGGCATGGGTTGCGCTGGTCACCCCAGCGGCGGGCCACACGTGGGACGCGCGCGCAGCGATCCCACCGATCGGCATGGTGGGCGCCGCCGCCGCGCTGGGGATGTGGCAGGCCGGACGGCTGGTGCGCGCCCAGGTAGATAAGAGACGCGGGCTTCGCGCAGCTGCGTGAGGCCGATGTGAGCAAAGTCCTATCCCGCTCCCCCGCCCCGCGTTACTTCACGACAGCAGAGGACCACAGCGACTGATCCTCGGTGCCCAGCCGCCACACGCCGACGGCGAGACCGTGGGCGCGGGCGAGCTTCAGGCGGTCGAGGATCGCGCGGGCGTCCAGGTACCAGACGCGGTGGGTCACTCCTTCGCGCTGGTAGGCGAATGTGACTTCGTCCGCGGACGAGTCGCGTAGCGGCTTGGCCCCCACCGCGTGGGCAAGAGTGGCGATGTTGGAGAACTGGCGCGCGGTCCCGCGCGTGCCCGGACCTCCCTGCCCCACCGACGATTCCCCCGACGAACCTCCCACCTGCTCTCCGGATGAACCTCCCGACGGACTTTCAGAGGGGGCGCCCGCGGGAGCCCCCGGCGCAGTAGGCCAGTCGAGCCCATACATCGGCACGCCCAAAACGAAACGCCCGGCGTTGGGCAGCGAGGTGAGGTAGGAGACCACCTGGCGCACCCACGGCAGCGGTGCGATCGGTCCGGGCACCGAGCCTTCCCAGTGCTGGCCCCAGGCGAGCACGAACACCCGGTCGGCGGCGGCCGCGAGCGCTCGGTCGTCGTAGAAGCCGGTGGAGGCGCGCGCGTCTTCGTGGGTCACGCCGTCGACGACCACCGTGAGGCGGCGGTGCATCGCGTGCAGGGCACCGGCGAGCTGGGAGACGAACGAGCTGAACGTCGCTCGGTCGGCAGCGCCATCGTTCTCGAAATCGAGGCTGAGGCCGGCGTAGGAGGGGTTGCCGGCCAGCGCGAGTAGGTTGGCGAGCACCTGCGCGCGCAACTGTGGTTCGTCGAGAATCGTGTGCACCGTCGCCCCGTCCTGGCAGTTGAAGCGTGGCATCAGCGCCAGCGCGTGGGCGGCGGCGTAGGCGGTGACCGTAGGTACGTCCTGACCAGTCACCTGGCCGCTGCCCACCTGGCAGCTGAAGTACGTCGGGTAGAGCGCTTCGATCGCGCCGACGTGCGCCTGCAGATCGGTGAAGGAGTCGGGCGAGCTGGTGAGCAGGAACGCCTGCAGCTTGAAGGGGGCGAGGGTGCGCGCAGTCGGGCGTGTTCTGCGCTGAGCAGCAGAGGCAGCGGGCGAGATAGCAAGCACGAGCGCCACCGCGCCCAGCGCGGCTCTCCTCAGCAGACGAAGACTCACGCACGCAGCTTAGGGTTATTCCCCGCCGAGCCCCGGAAGTTCCCACACACTCTGATCCTCGGCGCCAAGGTGCCACAGACCGACGCCCAGACCAAGCGAGTCGGCGAGTTCCACGCGCGCCTGCACGGACTGGTGGTCGGTGTACCAGACGGTGTGCGTGACGCCTTCCTTGGTGTAGGTGAAGAAAGGGTCCTGTGCGAGCGCTTCCCACTGGGGGATCGCTTCGTACTGGTTCTTCAGCGCCATGATTTCGCTGTACTCCAGCGGCGTGCCGGGGTTGGCCGCGCCGCCGCTGCCGGCCCAGTCGATCCCGTACAGCGGCATGCCGAGCACGAACTTGCCCTTGTTGGGCATCGTCGCGGCGTATTCGGCGACCTTCTTGAACCACGCCATTTCATCGAGCGCCCCAGGCGCGGAGGTCGTCCAGTGCAGACCCCAGTCGAGCACGAAGATGTAATCCGAGGGGACCGAGAGGGCGGCGTCGTTATACATCGCCGCGCGCCCGCTCATGATGTTGTACGTCTTGGCGGTGACGATCGTGGAGAGCTTGTCTCCCTGCGCGTGCAGGCGCGCGGCCAGTTCGGTGATGAACGCGGTGAACGGTTCGCGGTCGCTCGGCGGCGCGCCCTCGAAGTCGATCTGGATGCCCTGGTAGCCGTCTTCTTCACAGAGCGAGGCGAGCGTGCCGATGAACTTTTCGCGGAAGACCGCACTGGTGAGGATCTGCGTCTCGTCGTTGGGGTTCTGGCAGTTCAAGCGTGGCATCACGGCGATCTTGCGCGCCAGCGACCAGCCGGTCACGAGCGGGTCGTTCTGGCCGAGAACCTTGCCTTCGCTGCCGCATTCGAAGTAGGTCGGATAGACGACGCCGATCTGCTGATAGTGAGCCTCTAGATCTTCGAAGGACTCATCGGTAGTGGCGAGCAGGAACGCCTGCGCGGTGCCATGCGTCGGTGTCGGGTCGAGCGTGCGCACGGCGAGCGCAGCGGTGGGCGCGGAGATCCCGCCGAGCGAGTCCACGGCGACGACCGTCATTTCATAGGCCGTCGAGGGCGCGAGGTTCGACAGCGTGAGCGTGTTCGCCGAGACCTCCCCCACGGGGATCTGGTTGCGGAACACGCGATAGCCGATTATCGAGCCGCTCACCGGCGTGGAGGGCCACCAGTTGAGCGTCACCGATTGTTCTGTCACCTCACTCGCACTCAGGTTTTCCGGCATCGAGGGTGGCGTGTGCGTGGTCAGCACCGTCACTTCGGGCGCCGGTTCTGAGAGGTAGCCGCCCGAGTCGAGCGTGCGCACAGTGAAGGTGTAGCTGCGCGCGGAGGCCAGCGCGACGGTGACGGACTGTCCATGCACGACTTCCTCGGGCTGGCCGTTCTCGTAGAGCATGTACCCCACGAGCGTGCCCGTGGTGGCACTTCCGGGCTGCCAGGAGAGCGTCGCGGAGGTGTCGCTCACCCGTTCTGCCGCCAGCTGCGCCGGGGGCGTCGGGGGCGTGTGCACCGCGGGCGCGTGGGGAGGCGCCGGCGTCCCCGACGCCGAGGAGCCCGCGGAGGAATTTGAGCGCGCGCTGGAGGGGGTCGCCGGACGGTGAGCGCCCGAACCGTCCGCCGCACCGGAGGGAAGGTGCACGCCGATCGCAAGTGTCGAGCGCGGACCGAGCCGGCCCCGCACGTCGACCGCCGCGACACCGACTACGTGCACCTGCGAGGCGCCCAGGCGCAGCACGAAGCTGCGGCTCGGCGTCTGCCCTACGACAACGCCGTCGCGCCACACGCGGTAGCCCTCGAGCGGATAGCGGCCGTGCCGTGCGCGCCGCCACGACAGACGCGCGGCCGCGGGGGTGCTGTGCAGGACGCGCAGCCCATGCACGCGCCCCGGTCCCGGGACGTGGTGGATCGCGCGGCGCGCGGATACCTCGTGCAGCAGCTTCATCGGCGCGCGCACGAGCGCCGGGCCGAGCAGGATCACGGGCGCGACCGAGGCCACCAGCACGAGTCGCACGAGCAGGCGCCTGAGGAAGTTGTTCATCCCTCTCCTCCCTGCATCCCCGCGGTCGCCGGCCGTGTGCCCCAGGCGGAGGTGCGGCAGGTGGCGATCGCGTAGTAGGTCTGCCACAGCATCACCGCGAGATACAGGAAGGCGAACAGGATCCCGTACAGCCACAGCAGGTCGTAATGCTCCTGGAAGAGGAGGTAATAAAGAGAATAGACAAGCGCGAGCGCATAGATGCCCGCGAGGTAGACGAGCGGCAGCCCCGCGTGGTGCACGAGCGGCGCCCACACGATCGCATGCAGCGCCGCCACGGGCGCGACCAGCGGCAGCACGATGCTCATATAGGTGAAAAAGGCGGCGACGGGGTGCTTGCGCCAGATGAATTTCGCCACGAGCAGCGACTCGCGCGTCCACGAGCGCTTCCAGCGCGTCTGCTGGATGATGAACGCACGGAAGGTGACGGGCACGATCGTGTGGGAGACCGCGCGCTTCTCATACACCACGCGCCAGTCGCGCAGCACGCAGTTGGTGAGCGAGCGATCATCGCCGAACGTCGACTCCACGCCGAGGAACGTCTGTGCCTCCCACCACTCCAGGCGCGGCAGGATCGCGCGGCGGCGGTAGGCGGAGAAGCAGCCCGAGCAGCATGTGACCGCGCCGAACACCGATTCCGCGGCCTTGACGACGCGGAAGGCGACGAAGTAGCGCACCGCCTGCATGCGCGTGAGCCACGAGTCGGTCGTGTTGAGCACGTTGGCGTGCCCGCACACCGCCCCCACGCGCTCGTCCGCGAAGGGCTGCACGAGCCGGTGCAGCGCGTCGGGCTCGACGACCGAGTCGCTGTCCACGAACGCCACCACCTCCGCCGAGGTGGCGCGGATGCCGGCGGCCATCGCCGCGCGCTTGCCGCGGTTCTCGGGGAAGTCGATCACGCGCACGCGCCCGCCCGACTCGCCCGCCACGCGCTGCATCTCGCTGAGCGTGGCGTCGGTGGAGCCGTCGTTGACGGCCACCAGCTCCAGCTTGTCCTCGCGGGTAGTCGAGCGCCAGCAGCGAGCGCAGCGACGTCGGCGATCGCCTCCTCCTCGTTGAAGCCAGGCATCACGATCGCGATCTGCGGCTGCTGCCCGGCGTCCGCCTTGCGAGCGATAGAAGAGACTGAACAGAAAGCGCGAGAGGATGTAGGAGGCCACGCACACCGAGTACACGCCGAAGTAGACGTTCGAGAACATCACGTCCGCGAAGGCCGCCTTGTAGGAGATGACGGCCACGACGAGGCCGAGCATGTAGAGCGCGGCAAGGGCCTTGAGCGTCCGGTTGACGGTGACCGGCTGCGCGAGCAGGCCGTTCACGGCGCGATTGGCCGCGAGGACCCGTCCGCGCAGCGTCCTGGCCGCCGAGAGTGGGCGCAATTCGTTCACGGCAGCAACCGCTTGCGGCCGACCGGCGTGCGGTAGGTGCAGTCGAGCACAGCCGGGCAGCGGTGCAGCCAGCCGTAGTCGTGCTCGGGGTGCAGCGTGGCAATGATCGCGAGGTCGTAGGCGCCGACGTTGACGCTCTCCCCGCGGCCGACATTGGGGCCCTCCCCGCGCTGCTCGATACGCACGCTGCTGAGCGTCTCGTCGTCAACGCGCAGCGATGGCACGAGCGGATCGTGGTAGTCGACCTGCGCACCCTCGGCGCGCAGCCGCGCCATGATCTCCACGGCGGGCGCCTCGCGCGTGTCGGCGACGCCGGGCTTGTAGGAGGCGCCGACGACGAGCACGCGCGCCTCCTTCAGCGGACGGCCCGAGCGGGCGAGCAGTTCGTGCGCACGCCAGGCGATGTGCCGCGGGCGCCCTGACACCTTGCGCAGAGCCTCCTCGGCGAGCAGCGCCGGACGGCCGCGCTCGCGCAGCGGTCGCAGCAGGTAGTAGGGGTCGACGCCGATGCAGTGCCCACCCACGCCCGCGGAGGGGTAGTGGGCGAGAAAGCCATAGGGCTTCGTCGCCGCGCCGTCGGTCACCTCGACGGGGTCGAGCTCGAACGCGCGGCAGGCCTCGGCCATCTCGAAGGCCAGCGCGATGTTGACGGCGCGGAAGGTGTTCTCGTACAGCTTCACCATCTCCGCCGCCTCGGGCGAGGAGACGCGGTGAAGGCTCTTGCAGGTATGGCGCAGCACCGCCTCGGCGCGCTCGAAGCATGCCTCGGTGACGCCGCCGAGCACGCGCGGTGTGCCCAGCTGCTCGTGTCCCCGCACGCCGGGGTCGATGCGCTCTGGGGCGAAGGCCACGAACACGTCCTCGCCGACGTTCAGCCCGCGCCGCGTGAGCGGCTGGGCGAGCAGCTCACGCGTCGTGCCGACTACGTGGTCGAGGTCAGCACGAGCGTCTGTCCGGGCCGCGCGTGGCGCACGACCGCCGCGCACGCTTCGCGCAGGATGCGCGGGTCGGGTTGCAGGCGCTCGTCGACGGGCGTGGGCACACAGACGAGCACCACGTCGGCGGCATCGAGTGCCTGCAGCTGGTCGGTCAGCACGAAGCCGTCGCCGGCGAGATGCTGGTCGAGCGCCCGCAGCTCCTCCTCCAGCAGCTCCACGCGGCCCGCGCGGATCGCCTCCAGCCGCTGCTGGGAGACATCGATACCGACGATCCTGTGGCCGGCATCGCGCAACGCGATCGCCGTGGGCAGGCCAACATAGCCGAGGCCGACGACCGCGACGACCGTATGCTCGGCAGTGAGCTGCGCCGGGGCAGGGGCGTTATTAACCTGTGAACTCATTTCCTCCACGACAGGTGAGGCGACCCGCTGGGAGCGCCGGTCAGTGACCGCCGGAGGCACATCCTGTGTTGAGGGCCCCCCGGCTGCGGTGATGGGACTCGATGTGACTGCTCGATTCGACACGGCGACTTCTCCTGACTGACCTATTGGCCCTGGCGGGTTTCATCAAGTGAAGCTGCGGCGAGGTCCCCACATCCTGCCTGCTTCAGATTCACCGAAATCGGGTATCCCATCCGTGGGAGCCGTACGGTGCCTGTGGCCGAGCAGAATGACGCTCGGAGCGGGAAGCTCACGCTTAACGGACGATTGGACTAGCGACCCTCATATAGGCGTCTAACGCGCTTGCCAAAAAGGTTAACGGGTGCGTGTTAATTATTTTCACCTTTAGTGTTACCTCGCTGTCGGCACAATGGCACGACGCGCACGGTGCCCAAAGGGACGACACAGCCGCTCCCCAAAGGTGAAGACCGGCGCCCCCACTGCTAGCATTCTGCCGATGCGTGACTACCTACAGGCCGTGTCCCAGCGCGTCGTCGTCTACGACGGCGGCATGGGCGCGACCCTGGAGCAGTTCGACCTGACCCAGGAGGACTACGGCGGCCTGCAGGGCAAGTGCCACGAGGCGCTGGTGCTCAACCGCCCGGACGTGATCGAGGGCGTGCATGCCTCGATGCTGGAGGCCGGCGCGGAGGTCGTGGAGACCGACACCTTCCAGGCCTCGCGCCTGAAGCTCGAGGAGTGGGGCCTCGCCGACTACACCGTGGAGGTCAACACGAAGGCGGCGGAAATCGCGCGCAAGGCCGCCGGAGAGCACCGCTTCGTGGCCGGCTCGATCGGCCCGACGGGCTACCTGCCGGCGAGCGACGATCCGACGCTGGGCCAGATCCGCTTCCGCGAGCTGGTGGAGGTGTTCAACGAGCAGGCGGCGGGTCTGATCGATGGCGGCGCTGACCTGATCATCATCGAGACCGCACAGGACATCCTGGAGGTGAAGGCCGCGGTGTTCGGCGCGCGCGAGGCGTTCAAGAGCACGGGCCGCACGCTGCCGATCCACACCTCCGTCTCGCTGCTGCCCAACGGCGGCAAGATGCTGCTGGGCACCGACATCAGCGCTGCTGCTGTGCACGCTTGAAGCGCTGAAGGTGGACGTGATCGGACTGAACTGCTCGACGGGGCCGGAGGACATGCGCGACGCGATCCGCTTCCTCGGCGAATTCTGCTCGGTGCCGGTGGCGTGCATCCCCAACGCGGGCCTGCCGCTGCAGGGACCCGACGGCGAGACGATCTTCCCCGAGCAGCCCGAGCCGCTGGCGGAGGCGCTGCAGGAGTTCGTCGAGCGCTACGGCGTGGGCGTGGTGGGCGGCTGCTGCGGCACGACCCCGAGCACATCCGCGCGATCGTGGAGCGCGTGGGCATCGGCAGCCCCGTGGAGCGCACTCCGCGGGCGCCCGCGCTCCGCCCCCATCTGTCCTCGATGATCGCCGCAACCCCGCTGGTGCAGGAGCCAAGCGCCCACGATGGTGGGCGAGCGCGTGAACTCGCAGGGCTCGCGCAAGGCCAAGGAGCTATTGCTGGCGGACGACTACGACGGCCTCGTGCAGATCGCCGAGGACCAGGTCACCGGCGGCGCGCACGTGCTGGACATCTGCGTGGCGCTGACGGAGCGCCAGGACGAGGACGAGCAGATGCGCCAGGTGGCCAAGCGCATCTCGCTGACGCAGCCGGCGCCGATCCAGATCGACTCGACCGAGCCCGAGGTCATCGAGACGGCGCTCGATCAGATCCCCGGCAGAGCGATCGTCAACAGCGTCAACCTGGAGGCGGGCCGGGACAAGCTCGACCGCGTCGTGCCGCTGGCGCTGGCCCACGGCGCAGCGCTTGATCGCGCTGACGATCGACGAGGTGGGGATGGCCAAGACCGCACAGCGCAAGGTGGAGATCGCGCAGCGCATCCGCGACCTGTGCTGCAGGAGCACGGCCTGGACCCGGAGCTGTTGATCTTCGACTGCCTCACCTTCACGCTGACGACCGGCGATGAGGAGTGGCGGCCCTCCGCGGTGGAGACGATCGAGGGCATCCGGCGCATCAAGGCGGAGATCCCCCATGTGAAGACCTCGCTGGGGGTCTCGAACGTCTCCTTCGGCGTCTCGCCCGGCGCGCGTGCGGTGCTGAACTCGGTCTTCCTGCACCATTGCGTGCAGGCGGGGCTGGATCTGGCGATGGTCAACCCCAACCACATCACGCCCTACTCGGAGATATGCAGACGAGGAGCGTAAGCTCGCCGACGACCTCGTGTTCAACCGCGACGAGGACGCGCTGCAGCACTTCATCGAGCACTTCGAGTCCAAGGGCGAGGAGGAGACCCAGACGACAGCCAACCCCACCGAGGGGATGGAGCCCGAGGAGGCGCTTCACTTCCACATCCTGCGCCGCCGCAAGGAGGGCGTCGAGGAGTGGATCGACCTGTCGGTGGCGAAGATCGGCGCGGTGCCCACGCTTGAACGAGGTGCTGCTGCCGGCGATGAAGGAGGTCGGCGACAAGTTCGGCGCGGGCGAGCTGATCCTGCCTTTCGTGCTGCAGTCCGCCGAGGTGATGAAGCGCGCGGTGGCGCAGCTTGAGAAGTACCTGGACAAGATCGAGGGCTACACCAAGGGCACGGTCGTGCTGGCGACGGTGTTCGGCGACGTGCACGACATCGGCAAGTCGCTGGTGAACACGATCCTCACGAACAACGGCTACACCGTGATCGACCTCGGCAAGCAGGTGCCGATCCAGACGATCGTCGACGCCGCACAGGAGCACGAGGCGACGGCGATCGGGCTGAGCGCGCTGCTGGTGTCCACCAGTAAGCAGATGCCGGCGTGCATCCAGGAGCTGCACGCGAAGGGTCTCCAGTTCCCGGTGCTGATCGGCGGGGCGGCGATCAACCGCGCGTTCAGCTTCCGCGCGCTCTATCCCGGCGGCAAGGACTCGGAGGAGCCCTATGCGCCGGGCGTGTTCTACTGCAAGGACGCCTTCGAGGGGCTCTCGGTGATGGACCAGCTGATCGACGAGCAGGCCCACGCGGCGCTGCTGGAGAAGCTGCGCGCGGGCGCCACGGCGTTTCGCGAAAAGGGCGAGGCGCCCGTCGAGGAGCTGAACTTCGCCGATGACTCCGTGCGCAGCGCCGCGCGCACGGACGCGCCCGTGCCCACGCCGCCCTGGTGGGGCGTGCGCGAGATCCCCGTGGACCTCGACGCGGTGTACAGCCACCTCGATACGCACGTGCTGTTCAAGCTGCACTGGGGCGGCAAGGGCGTCAAGGGCGAGGCGTGGCGCGAGCTGGTGGAGGAGAACTTCCGCCCGCGCCTGGAGCGGATGTGGGCCGAGCAGGACTATCTGCACCCGCGCGCGCTGCTGGGCTTCTTCCCCTGCTACGCCGCGGGCAACGACATCGTCGTGCTCGACCCGGCGGACCGCAAGACCGAGCTGACGCGCTTTGAGTGCCCGCGCCAGCCCAAGGGCGATCGCATCTGCCTGGCCGACTTCTTCCGCCCGGGCGAGAAGCTGGACCACGGAACCGACGACGCGGCAGATGAAGCGGCAGCGGGGTCGGCTGGGTCCGCCGCGTCAGACCCGCCCCCGCCGAACTGGATGTGATCGCCGTGCAGGCCGTGACCGTGGGCAGCGAGGTGACCGAGCTGATGGCCAAGCTCGAGACCGAGGGCGAGTTCGCCGAGCAGCTGTTCGTGCACGGCCTCGGCGTGCAGACCGCCGAGGGACTCGCCGAGTGGCTGCACCACGAGGCGCGCGAGATGCTCTCGATCCCGGCCACTCAGGGCCGGCGCTACTCGTGGGGCTACCCCGCGGTGCCCGAGCAGTCAGAGCACCTCAAGGTCGAGAAGCTGCTCGACCTCGGGCAGATCGGCATGAAGATCACCGAGGGCTACGCGCCCGAACCCGAGCAGTCGACGCTCGCGCTCGTCGCGCATCACCCCAGGCGATCTACTTCGGCACGCGCCAGGGCCGCCTTTTGCCCGAGGGCTCGCCCGACGACCTGATCAAGGGCTCCTACCGCGATCCATCGCTGTTCGGCGAGATCGCCGACGAGGACCCGCCCGAGGGTGCGGTGGAGGGCGAGGACGAACCGGCGATGGCCGGATAGCTCGAAGCTTACTCTAACATCTTTAGAGTAGTTTCAAGTAGCGTTAGACCGGGTCGAGGCTCGTGCGTCGCCGTAGCGCATCCCAGGACCTTCTGAGGAGGGCCAATTCTCAAGGCCCGAGACAAGCGGGACGTGTCGGCGGGATCCCCTCGGCCCTACGTCGGCGGGAGGCGCCAGTAGGCCCGTGGATCGCGAGCGCTCTTGCCGACCCACTCGATCAACCCCTCGCCCCGCAGAGCCTTCAGTCGCTGAATGGTTGCCGGCCGAGACAGCCCGAGCGCCTCGGCAATCTCCCCAGTGCTGAGCCGCGCGTGCTCTCTGAGTGCGGACATGACCGCACGGGCCTCATCGGGCAGCCGCGCATCGAGCGCCCGGTCTGCAGGGTCTGCCGATAGCGTCAAAAGCACGCTGCCAGAGGTCTGCCTGTAGACGGGGTCCACCAGGCCGGCGGCGCGCATCTCCTCGAAGATGCGCCGGATACCCTCGCCCAGCTCCTGCCCGAAGTGCAGATCCGAGCAGACACGCGCGATGCGCGGGTTGCGCGCAAAGCGGGTGCTGTGCAGCGGGTCGCTCAGGTCGACCAGCCCGGGAAAGCGTCCCGGACTCGGCCACCGTAGACATGAAACTACTCTAACATCTTTAGAGTAGTTTCAAGTAGGCGTTAGAGCTGCTCAGCGCCCCTGCGCGGTGAGCGACTGGCGCTCGGGCAGCGCGGGCAGCGAGACTGGCGCGGCGTGCATGGTGCGCAGGCGCACGTCCTTCCAGGAGAGACCCTCGTTGACCAGCGCGGGCATGCCCATCACGACGGCGGTGGCGATCTCGACGAACTGCAGCACGATCCCGTAGGCGAGCGCGTCGGGCGTGGAGACGTGGAAGGCGCCCGCGAGCACAGCCACGCAAGCAGCCTGAAAGATGCCGATGTTGGCGGGCGTGGCGGGCACCACCGCGGTGACGTTCACAGCGAAAAGGACCGCTGCCGCGCCCGCTATGCCGACGCGGTGGTCGAGGCCAAGCGCCATCAGGAGCAGCCAGCAGGACATCCACTGCAGGCCCCACGCCCCCAGCTGGGAGGCGGTGGCAAGTGCCGCCTGGCGGGGTTGGCGAAACACACGCAGCCCCGCGCGCACGCGCACGAGCGAGCGACGCACCCCGACGACGAGCGCGTGCAGGCGCCGAGAGCGCGAGACCGCGGCGGCGGGCATCAGCACGGGCGCCAGCAGCACGAACGCGACCACGCCCAAGGGCGCGAGCACGGTGGCGATCAGTGCGCCATGGTGACCGTCGAGTAGCTGCACGTTGGAGAACATCGCGATCCCCAGAATCGCCAGCGCGAGGAGATTGAGGAGCGTCTGCGAGACCATCGTGCCGAGCACGATCGGAAGCGTCTCGCGCGCGCGACCGATGCGCCGCGCGACGATCAGCGCACGCGAGGGCTCACCCAGGCGCGCGGGCAGAGTGGCGGACATCAGCACGCCAATGAACGTCCCCTGCATGGCGTCGCGGCGGCGCACCCGCCGCCAGGTGGGGGCGGCGGAGAGGATCGCGTACCAGGCGAACCCGCGCGCGACCATCGAGGCGCACATCACCCCTAGGCCGGCGAGCAGCAGACCGGGGCTCGAGGCGAGCAGGCTGGCCACGACGCGGTCGACGCCGATGCGGCTCAAGGCAAGCATGGCCAGCGCGAGCAGCACGAGCGAGAAGCCGACCACACCTACGCGTCTTAGGAGGGATAGGAGGGGGCCGCGCTGTGGCCCTGCCGCGCGCGGTTCAAGACTCTCCAGGCGCCGCGCCCTGACCGGGGGCTGGAGGTCCGCGGGCGCCAGCCCGTGGCGGACCATCGCGCGGTGCAGCCCGGGACGCGGGCTGCCGATCGCGAGGGCCTGCTCGTAGCAGTCGACGACCTCGGCGGCCACGTGCGGCCAGGCGAAGCGCTCAGCGCGCTCGCGCGCGGCGGCAGCCATCGCGCAGCGGCGCTCGGGTTCCAGAGCGAGCTGGCGCAGCGCCTCGGCCAGCGCGAGCGCGTCGCCGGGCGGTGTGAGCAGGCCGTCGACGCCGTCGCGCACCACATCGCGATAGCCGGGAATGTCCGAGGCGACCACGGGGGTGCTCGCGGCGAAAGCCTCGGTGAGGACCATGCCGAAGCTCTCGCCGTGCAGCGAGGGCGCGCACAGCACCTCGGCGCGGGCAAGCTCGGCGGACTTCTCGGCGTCGGAGACTTTGCCTAGCGCCTGCACGCCACGGGCGTCGAGCAGCAGCGGCGCGACATCCTCGGGCCCCGGGCCGACGAGCGTAAGCGTCGCCGGGATGTGGTCGCGCAGCGCCTCGAACGCGCGAAGCAGTACTGGCAGGCCCTTGCGTTCGACGGGCAGCCCGACGAACAGGATGCGCAGCGGTGCCTCGGTGCCGTCGGTGCCGTCAGTGCCGTCATCGAAACCGATCGCCGATGCCTGAGCGCGTTCGTGAAGGGCGTTTGCGTAGACGGCGCCAGCCTCAGCGCCCGTCGCCTCGCCCCACGCGGCTCCCGCAGGGCCGCCTCTGTGCGGCCCCCCTCCTCCGTTCAAGGCGCCAAGATCCTCCCAGCGCCCCGTCGCATCCGTGGCGACGTGAACCCCGTTGGGAACGATGCGGTAGCGGCCACCGAAGAAGCGCCGCGCGGTCCAGGCGGCGGCCTCGGATACGGCGATACGTGAGTGCAGGCGGTTCATGCGCCGCCGCGCGCCGAACACGCAGGCGCCGCCGTTGGTGATCGGGTTGGTCGAGTAGGCGTGGAAGGTGCCCACCAGCGGCAGTCCCTCGGGCGCGTGGGCGACGATGTCCCAGCCGAGGAAGGGCACGATCGGCTCGTGGATGTGCGCCACGTCGTAGTCGCCCTCGCGTAGCGCGCGACGCAGCGCGAGCACGCCACTGGGCGCCAGCGCGATGTTCGAGACGGCGCCGTTGGCGGGCAGCCCGATGGTGCGGCCCAGCGAGATGAAGTTCTCGGGTGGGTCAAGCTCCTGCGGGGCGGCCCCCCGGTGCAGGCGTCGCGAGAGCGCGTCGGGTGGATCGAAGGGCGCAAGGATGCTGGGCTCGTGGCCGGCCGCGGCCAACTCGGCGGACAGGGCCTCGATGTGCCGGGTCACCCCGCCGGGGTACGTCCAGGAATATGGCGATACAAGCGCTACGCGCACCCTTGAAACTGTAGCCTCTGGCGAAGAGGGTGGCGCAATCGGCCAACGGTTTACCCGGCCGGGCTCTTCCGGAACCCCTCTATTTTGGTTATTCCATGAGCGACCGCCACTTCGTCAAGTACACCTTTCTGAAGATGGACCCCGCGTGGCGGCGGCTGGGCGCGGAGCAGCGCGCGCAGGACAAGCACGAGTTCGCGGCCGCCTGCGAGGACTTCGCCGACGGACACATGTTGCAGTCCTTCTCGCTCGTCGGCACGCGCGGGGACGCCGAGCTGCTGCTCATCTCAGAGGCCGAGAACCTCGACCGCATCCACGAGTTTCACGTCGTGCTGGGCCAGAGCGGGCTGATGCGCTGGGCGCAAACGCCCTACTCGTTCCTGGGCATGCGCAAGTCCTCCGAATACTCCGAAGACGAGCGCACCGTGCCGCGCGGCTTCCGCGGCAAGTACGTGTTCGTATACCCCTTCGTGAAGTCGCGCGAGTGGTACGCCCTGCCCGGTGAGGAGCGCTGGCGGATCATGCAGGGCCACATCGCCGTGGGGCGCGAATACCCGGGCGTGGACAACCACACGACCTACTCCTTCGGCCTGGACGACCAGGAGTTCGTGGTGGCCTTCGACACCGACGACGTCGGCACGTTCCTCGATCTGGTGCAGCGCCTGCGCACGACCGAGGCATCGCGCTTCACGGTGCGCGACACGCCCTCCTTCACGTGCCTGAAGATGTCGCTAGAGCGGGCGCTGAACGCGCTCGACGGCGAGCCGGTCGCACTGGGTCTCACCGCGACGGGCGCCTGAAGCTCGTGCCGCGCCCCTCCCAGCGCAAGGCGGCGCCCACCAAGCCAAAGGTGACGCCCACCAAGCCCGCGGCAGCGCACAAGAAGCAGACGGGGGCCGCGATACCGTCACAGCGAAAGGCGCTCACTCATCTGCGCAAGGCCGATCCTGTGCTGGCTGAGCTGATCGAGGATCTCGGCCCGCGCGGACTGGACGACGGGCGCGATGGCAGCCCGCACGACCACTACGGCACGCTCGTGCGCGCGATCGTCGGCCAGCAGCTCTCGACGAAGGCGGCGGCGTCGATCTTCGGGCGCCTCACCGAGCGCTACGGCGGGCGTACGCCGACACCCGAGGAGGTGCTCGCCGCCGAGCCCGAAGAGCTGCGCGCCGCGGCGGGGCTCTCGCGGGGGAAGGTCAGCTACCTGCGCTCGCTCGCCGAACACGTCCTCGACGGCGAACTCGAGCTCGAGCGCCTGGAGGAGCTCGAGGACGATCAGGTCGTGGCCGAGCTCGTCGCCGTCAAGGGCCTCGGCGTGTGGACGGCGCAGATGTTCATGATGTTCCACCTGCAGCGCCCCGATGTGCTGCCCGTCGGCGATCTGGGCGTCCGCCGCGCGATCGAGCGGGCTTATGGGTTGCCGGATATGCCGGAGGCAGCGGAGATGGAGACGCTCGCCGAGCCGTGGCGCCCCTACCGTACGCTGGCGTGTCGGTACCTGTGGCGCTCCTTGCGTAACGAGCCGGTGTGAACCAACGCCAGGTCGAGCGATATCGTGTGCTTGATGGCAGCCTCAATCGAGTTCACCATTGAATTTGAAGGTCCCGACGAGGATGGCTGGATCCTCGCGCGCGTCCTGGAGGTTCCGGGCGCGCTCAGCCAGGGCCGCACGCGCGAGCAGGCCAGGGAGAACGTCCTAGACGCTCTACGCACCGTGCTGACTCCGGATGACGAGCTCGCCGGACACGCCCCGTCCCAGGCAAATCTTGAGCACATGCGCTTCGTCGTCGCTGCGTGAAACATCGAGATTTAGAGCGCCACCTGACCGTGCACGGGTGCCGGGAGATAGGAGGATCGAAGCACGCCAAGTGGCGGGGGCCACAAGGTGAGGTCTCAGCTGTGCCGCGCCACAAGGAGATCGGGCCGGCCCTGGCGCGAGCTATCTGCCGGCAGCTCGGGGTACCGATACCACCCAACGTGCGCTGACCCGTCCAAGCCACCAGGCGTAGACGCTCAGACTGCGGAGACCTGCTCTTCCTCGGCGACGCGGAACGAGGAGCCGCAGCCGCAGGCGGCCACGACATTGGGGTTGTTGACCTTGAAGCCCGCGCCCTGAAGGCTCTCCTCGTAGTCGATCACCGAGCCGCGCACGAACTCGAGGCTGGCATTATCGACGAGCAGCTTCAGCCCGTGATCCTCGACCACGACGTCGTTCTCGCGCTGCTCGTCGAAGGCGAGCTGGTACTGAAAGCCCGAGCAGCCGCCGCCGCGCACGCCTACGCGTAGGCCGGCCATGCTCACATCGCCCTCCTGCCCGGAGAGAAACTCCTGCACCTTCTCGGCACCCTTGTCGGTGATCGATATCATCGCTTTCCAAAGTATAGCGACCCTCCAGCGATCGGTTGGAGCGCCGCGACCCCCGAGAACGAGCGACCCAGCCGAGACGAGCGACCCACCGAGGAGCAAATGCCGACCGCCGAGAGCATCAAGCAGCGCATCGAGACCGCGATCCCCGGAGCACGCGCCGAGGTCGAGGACTACACCGGCGGCGGCGATCACTTCCGCGCGACGGTGGTCGCCGAGGCCTTTGCCGGTCGCAGCCGCATCGAGCAGCACCGCCTTGTCTACGACGTCTTCGGCAGCGAGATCGGCGGCGCGATCCACGCACTGTCGCTGAAGACGCTCCTCGCCCAGCCATCCGAAGCCGTGCAGAGCTAAGCCCCCAGGCAGTCAGGAGCCCACATCACATGCCAGAGACAGATACGAACCCCATCCGCGAAGCAATCTCAGAGGCGATCTCTGAGCACCCCACGATCCTGTTCATGAAGGGCACCCCCGAGGCCCCGGCGTGCGGCTTCTCCGCGCGCACGGTCGCGGCGCTACAGTCGCTCGACGCACCGTTTGCCGCCGTCGACATCCTGCCCGACCCGCGTATTCGCCAGGAGCTCTCGGCGATCTCCAACTGGCCCACCATCCCCCAGCTGTTCGTCGGCGGCGAGCTGGTCGGCGGGTGCGACATCGTGATGGAGATGTACGAGTCGGGCGAGCTGGCAGAGACGCTTGGGCTGGAGAGCGATCCAGGCGAGGAGCCAGAGGCGCTGTCCGCCACGGCGCAGCCAGCCGCCGGCCTGCAGATCGAGAACCGGCTTTAGGAGCCTCAGTAGTCGCTCTCGGCCAGCCCCAGCCGCCGCAGCACCCCGTCGGCCTGACGAAAGCCGAAGCCGAGTAGCCGCAGCGGGGTCGCCTGGCGGGCCCCCGGCGGAGCGAGACGCTCTTCATTTTCGCGATACCACTCGATGGTCTGGGCGAGGGTGTCTTCGTGATGCCCCGGCGAGTAACCCAACTCGCGCTTGGCCTTGGCGCTGGAGTAGCACCACCACTGGGAGACCGTCCGGACTTCGCCCGCGGTGACCGGCAGACGACCGGGGAACGCCTCGATGGTCTCCGTCAGCGCGAGCGCCAGCGGAATGGGCATCTTGATCGCCGGCGGCTCCACACCGGAGATGCGCCCCAGGTCGGCGAGCAGCCGTTCGAAGGTGAAGTTGCGGTTGCCCAGGATGTAGCGCTCGCCGGGCGCACCGCGCTCGTCGGCGAGCAGGTGTCCGCGCGCCACGTCCTTGACGTCCACGACGTTCAGCGCGCCATCCACGAAGGCGGGCAGTTCACGGCGCAGGAAGCGTCGCACGAGCTCGGTTGAGGAGCGGTTGACGTCCCCCGCGCCGAAGACGAACGCGGGGTTGACGATCACGACCGGCAGCCCGCGCGCCGCCAGCCGCAGCGCCTCGACCTCGGCCTCGTGCTTGGAGTCCATGTAGGGCAGGCCATAGCCGCCACGAAAGATCTGGGTCTCATCGGCGACGGTTCCGCGCGGCGCGGGGCCGACGGCGGCGATCGAGGAGGTGTAGACGACGCGCTCCACGCCCGCGCGCAGGGCCTCTTCGAGCACGATCCGCGTGCCCTCGACGTTAATCTGAAAGAGCGCGTCGATCGGTGCGCGCAGCGACGTCGAGCCGGCAAGGTGGAACAGGCGATCCACCCCCTTCAGCGCACGGCTCACGGCGCGCCGATCGAGGATGTCGCAGTTCACCGACTCGTACTCGAAGTCGAGGTTCTCCAGGTTGGTGTGCCTGCGCACGGTCAAACGCAGATCGTCCCCACGCTGGGCCAGCAGGCGGGCGACCTGCGAGCCGACGAGACCCGCGCCACCCGTGAGCAGGGTCTTGGGCACCATCGCCAGTCTAGCGATGCCAACCCCCGCGCCAGGCCGGTTCTCCCGCTAAGGGCCTATCCCTCCAGGCCCGCACGTCTGGATGCGGCCGATGGCCTTCGCGGGCCTTCGTCCTCGGCCTCGACGTGGCACCACCACGCCTTCGGCCTTGCGTCCTCGGCCCACTCGACCCTCGACCACCCCAGCCGCACGTCCCTGTCGGGATAGGCCCTATGCGAAAAAGCCCCCGCGTCGATCGGCGCACTGCCCTCGGGCGAGCCGCACGACCATCCGCGCTCGCTCGATGAGAGCGTCCTCATATCAGGTGCAGCCGCTCCTCACGGCCTCGGCCGTTGCTATAGGGTCAGCGCGCCATGACCCCCGTCGCAGTGGTGTCGGACACCACCAACTACCTCCCCCGTGCGCTCGCAGATGCACAGGGAATCCACCAGGTGAGCCTCTATGTGGGATGGGAGGGCGAACCCGTGCGCGAGCTGGAGATGCCGAACTTCGACGCCTTCTACGAGCGCCTGCGCACAGACCCGAAGACGCCGACAACCTCGCAGCCCTCGATCGGCGACTTCCTCGCCGTTTGGGAGCCACTGCTCGAGGAAGGGCGCGACATCGTCTCGGTGCACCTCGCGGGCGGCATCTCGGGCACCTGCGAGGCAGCGCGCCAGGCGCGTGGCGTGCTCGACGAGCGTGGGCTTGGCGAGCGCGTGGAGGTGATCGACGGAGAGACCGCCTGCGGCGGGCTCGGGCTGCTGCTGTTGAGCGCCGCCGCCGCGGCCAATGCGGGGGCCGATCGCGCGGCGGTCGTGGCGCGCGTGCACGAGGCGCGCAGGGCACTGCGCATGTGGTTCTGCCTGGACACGCTTGAGTACCTGCGCCGCGGCGGGCGCATCGGCAAGGCCCAGGCATGGCTGGGGGGCACGCTGAAGATCAAGCCGATCCTCTCGCTCGACTATGAGATCACGCCGGTCGAGCGCGTCCGAACCGCTGGACGGGCGTTCGAGCGAATGGTGCAGTACATGCACGAGCTGCACGACTCCGGCGCGGATGGCTGGGTGGTGCAGCACATCCAGGCCACCGACCAGGCACAGCGGCTGATCGATCACGGACGCGAGCTATATGGCTCAGAGCCCGCGTTCGTCTCCGAAGTGGGGCCCGTGATCGGCACCTACACCGGGCCGGGCCTGATCGGCGTCGGTGCGATCCCGCGCGCTCTGCTGAGCTGAGGCTACCGGCGCCGCTTGCGACGACGCCGACCGCGCAACAGCATCACAACGCCCACCGCGGCCGCGCCCATGACCAGCTCGCGCTGGTGGCGTTGCACGTGACCGCGCCAGTCGGTGATGCGTGTGACCTCGCCGTGCAGGGTCTCCAGCGAGACCGCCAGCTCTCGGCGATTGTTCTCGATCGAGTCGCGGATCTCTGTCGGGGAGCGCTGGGCCATCTCAGCTGCCCCCTCCCAGCCCGGCGCCGGCCCGGGTGGTCGCGCCCGCGGCTGCCCCGTTCCCGGCGGACGTCGTGCTCGTCCCGGACTGGGTGCCGGCACTGACCGTCTCGCGGATCTTGCGGGCCTCCTCGATCGCCATGTTGGGCACCGGCGGGGAGCTGCGGCGCACAAGGCGCGTGGCGAGCAGGCCGGCCAGCACGCCCAGCACGACCAGGATCAGGGCCATCGCGAAGAAGCCCCAGAAGTAGGTGAAGGTACCGCCGATCGGCAGCTCGTAGTAGAGCAACCAGGCGAGCCCGTTGAGCACGAAGATCAGCGCCGTCACGAGGAAGATGCCGGCGGCTCCGGCGACGACCGCGCCGCGCGCGAGCTTGGCGACCTTCTCGGAGACCTCTGCCTTGGCGAGCTCGATCTCCTCGCGCACGAGCAGCGTCGCCCGTTCGGAGACCTCGGTGATCGCCGTCGCGATGTTCTGGGGCTGGTCCCTGCGCTGCTCCTGCGGAGCCTCGCTCACTCCGGCGGCTCCTCGTCGAAGAACCGCCGCCACACCAGCGCCGCGGCGCGCTGCGCAGCGATGCTCGACAGCGCCCCGAGGCCTGCCAGCAGGCCCGACCACATCAATCGCTTGACCATGTCATTCTCCATTATCCGGGGAGTGTAGTCCCCGCGGTGGTCGTTGCCTCCAAGCCGCCGCACACGGTCTCCACCACGAGCCACTTGGCGCGCTCGAAGTACTCCTCGTTCTCGGGCAGGAGGCCGAAGATCCAGCCGGTCAGGAGCTGCTCGATCGCTCCGTAGAAGGCCATCGCCGCAAAGGCGGCGTCGATGTCGGCCTTGAAGGCGCCCTCCTCCTGCGCCTGCGTGACGATCTGCGCGATCAGGTTGTACGCCTCGCGGATCTGGCCGAGGTGGGTCTGCCCGAAGGAGTTGGCCGCGCGCGTGACCTCGACGATGATGACCTTCATCAGGTCGGGGTCGTGGCGGTAGCTCTCGACGATGAACGACGCGATCGCCCACAGCTTCTCGCGCACCGGGATCCCGTGCGTGTCGACCTCGCGGATCATCTCAAGCATCACATTCCAGCGCTCCAGGAAGAGCGTGTCGAGGACCTCGTCCTTGGAGGCGAAGTAGTGGTAGACGAGCCCGTAGGCGACACCGGCCTCATCCGCGATGTCCGAGACGCGGCAAGCGTGAAAGCCCTGACGAGCGAACACCTTGACGGCCGCATCAAGGATCAGGCGGCGCTTGTCGGGGGACTTGGCGCGGGGGGTGCTCATGTGAGGGACTCCTGCGGCCAACGGTAGGCGGAGGGGCGGCGGTTGGCCAGCGAGGGCAGCCGTGCGCGGATCTCCAGCTGGCGCTCCAGATCGAGGTCGGCCACGATGTGGCCCTCGCGGTCCTCGGCCTGCGCGAGCACGACCCCCCAGGGGCTCACGATCATCGAGCGCCCGCCGGAGTGGTGTCCCCCGGGGTGCGCGCCGATCTGATTGGCCGCCACCATGAATGCCTGGTTCTCGATCGCCCGCGCACGCAGCAGCACCTCCCAGTGGTCGCGCGTGGTGGGGAGCGTGAAGGCCGCGGGTACGGCCATCACGCGTGCGCCGCGCACCGCGAGGATGCGATAAAGCTCAGGGAAGCGCAGGTCGTAGCAGATGGTCATTCCCAGCGGAATACCGGCACCGGCCTCGCTACTTGCAGCCTCGGCTCCGCCGACAGTCTCATCGCCGCTGATGGCCTCACCCCCGCCGTTGGTCTCATGCCCTGGGGCAGCGTCCCCCGCGCGCGGGGCGATCTCACTCATGACGACCTCATCGCCAGGGTCCTCCAGGTCGGACTCGCGGTAGCTACGCCCCTCGATCTCAACGTCGAACATGTGCACCTTGCGATAGACGGCCGCGACTTCTCCCCGCGGATTGACGTGGACGGAGGTGTTAGCGAGCTTCTCGCGACCCGGGATACGCTCGACGATCGAACCCGCAACGAGATCGACCCGCAGCTCACGCGCGAGCTGCCGCGCCCACTCGATGGCCGGGCCATCCAGTGGCTCGGCCGCCACGCGCAGATCCTCGTCGCCGCCCTAGGGCGGTCCACTTCTCAGGCAGTACGATGAGTGTCGCGCCGTCCGCCGCCGCGGCGCGCGTGAGGCGATCGGCGGCAGCGAGATTCGCGGCCTTGTCGGCTGTGGAGTTGAGCTGGACGGCCGCTGCTCTCAATGCGCGTTCCTCCCGCGGGCTTCCCCTCCCACAGAATAGATTGACTAGTCAGTCAACAACCCGAAGCATAGCGCCCGAGGATGGCACCGGGGTGGCGACGCCGCGGAGTGGCAGGTCCACTCCACCGGCGCCCACGCCCCTCTTCCGCGGCACCCGCCCGCTCAAGCGCTGGCGCTACGTGGGGGTATTCTGCGAGGAACTGATGCTGTGCGCCGCGCGGGCCCAGGTGGGGCCGGCGCACCAGAGCTTCTGGGCGCTCTTCACACGCACGGACTCCCGGCTGCGGGAGCGCACGCACACGCTCCTGGGACGCGGCTCGGTCGAACTCGCGGCAGGGCGGCTGCGCGTGAATGACGGTCCTGTGCGCATCGATCTGGCGCTGGAGGAAGAAGCGGGGTGGGAGACGACCTGCCCCAATGGCACCGAGTACGTCTGGACGTGCAAGCAGGCCGGCATTCGCGCACACGGCACGCTCGCCTTCGACGCTGCTCCGCCGCGCTCAATCGAGGCGCTTGCGGTCGTCGACGACACCGCCGGTTACCACGCGCGCGTGACCGAGTGGCGCTGGGCAGCCGGCGTCGGCATCGACCCCGCGGGGCGGCCGCTGGCATTCAACCTCGTGCAGGGCGTCAATGATCCGCCCACCGGCAGTGAGCGGGCGGTGTGGGTGGATGGCGTGCCGCACGAGGCGCCTGCGGTCAGCTTCTCCTCCGATCTGACACAGATCCTCGCCGAGGATGGATCGACGCTGCACTTCGCGGCCGAGGCGCAGCGCAGTCGCCGTGAGAACCTGCTGCTGGTGAGCAGTGACTATCGGGCGCCATTTGGGACCTTCGCAGGAATGCTCCCGGGAGGTTTCGCCCTTACCCGGGGTCTTGGCGTCGTCGAGCACCATAAAGCTCGTTGGTAGCGAGCCAATTGCATAACGGGGCCGTTGTATAACGACCCCGTTCGCTATCCGGCGGCCATCGGCTGGACATCCGGCACGACTACCGCCGCTCCCGCTGGCGCGCCAGCTCCGCGAGCAGCAGCTTCGAGTGCATCGCCCCGATCAGCTCCCTCAGCGGCTCCGATCCCGCGGCGATCATCTGTAGCGCCCGCTCCACCTCGACCTCACCGGCGAGGCGGTCGAGCAGCGCCCTGACCTCCTCCTCGACGAGCGGCTCCAGCGCCTTGCGGTAGCGCAGCGTGTCGTACACGGTGAAACCAAGCGCCTCGTCGTAGCCGCCCGCGCGGAAGCTGGCGATCGCCTCGATGATCTTCACGTCGTCCTGGGCGTAGCCGCCCCGATTCGGGCTGAGGACGCCGATCTCGGCCAGGCGCTTGAGCACGATGTCGGGGATGCCGTAGCGCTCGCGCACCTCCTTCGAGGACACCCTGCGCTCCTCGGCGCTGGCGAGCGCGCGCTCGAGGATGCGGTCCTCGAGCTCGACCAGCGCGCGCACACGCTCGGGGTCGTCCTCAAGGACACGCTTGATGACGCGCAGGGGCATGAAGCGCTCCTCCTGCAGACGCTTGATCAGCGCGATCCGCTCGACCAGCTCGGGCGGGTAGTAGGCCATGTTGCGGCTCGTCCTGACGATGCCCTCCTCGCCACCGAGCAGCCCCTCGCGCAGGTAGTGCTTGATCGTGCCGGCGCTCACGCCGGAGCGCTCGGCGAGCTCGCTCATCTTCAGCAAGCCGGCTTCGGCCGTCGGGGGGCGATCCACTGAAACCTCTCCCCCTGTCCGTACCGTTTGGCTCATGTCAATCGAGCCATCCTTGCTGGACCTGTACGGCTCCCGAAATCCGGCCGGGCTGCGACCAGGCGGCTCACGCCCGGAACGCCGTGGCCTGGCCGGCCTGCGCCTGCGCCTGCGCAGGACCGGCTACGACGCCCGCCTGCACGAGATCCTCAATCTCCTGCACCGAGCAGCCCGCCTCGCGCAGCACCTCCACCGTGTGCTCGCCCAGCGCGGGACCGGGGCGCTGCGCATGATGTCCGGGGGTGCGCGTGAGCTTCACGGGCACGCCCAACTGGCGCACCCCGCCCGCCACGCCGGGCTGCTCGATCTCCACCACCATCTCCCGCGCGCGAACGAGCTCGGAATTGAGCGCCTCGTCCAAGTCGAGCACCGGCTCAAGACAGCAGTCGTGGGCGCGCGCGAACTCCTCCCATTGCGCGCGGGTGCGCGCCTTGAAGACCTCACACACCTGCGCGTGCGCCTCCGAGCCCGGCCCCTCGAACTGACGCTCGATCAGGTCCTCGCGCTCGACGCCCCGACACCACGCCTGCCAGAACTTGGGCTCCAGCGCCCCCAGCGCGACCCAGCCGTCGGCGCACTCGTAGGGGCGGTAGCAGATCAGCGAGCCCGCCAGCTCAAGGCCGCCGCGCCGCGGCACGAGCTGCTCGGCGAAGTAGCGCCCGGCGACCAGCGCAAGCCAGGAGAGCGCGCCGTCGGCCATCGAGACGTCGACGATCTGGCCCAGGCCCGAGCCGGGAGACCGCGACCCGTCCGCCCCCGACCGTCGCGCTCGCGCAGCGCGGCCAGGATGCCGAAGGCGGCCATCATGGCGCCGCCACCCAGGTCGGCGATCTGACCGGCGGCCTGAATCGGATGCCCGCCAACCCCGCCGTAGGCCTCGCCACCGCCATTTCCGGCCCCGTCCCCCTTGGCGGCCCCGTCGCCCTTGCCGGCCCCATCGCCGTCGCCCGTCAGCCCAAGCAGTCCCACGAGCGCGAGATAATTCATGTCGTGCCCGGCGGCCTCGCGCTTGGGCCCGTCCTGGCCGTAGCCGGAGATCGCGCAGTAGACGATCCCTGGGTTGACCGCGCGCATCTGCTCGTAGCCCACGCCCAGACGGTCGAGCACGCCCGGGCGGAAGGACTCCAGCACCACGTCGTAGTCGCGCACCAGGCGCAGCAGCACCTCGCGGCCGGCTCGCTCTTCAGGTCGATGCGGATCGAGCGCTTGTTGCGGTTCAGCGAGAGGAAGAGCGCCGACTTGGCGCTGTCCTCGGCACCCTCGTAGTAGGGGGGCGCCCAGCGGATGTAGTCGCCCATGCCGGTGTCCTCGACCTTCAGCACCTCGGCGCCGAAGTCGGCCAGCAAGAGCGAGCAGAACCCCCCGGGCAAAAGCCGCGAGAGGTCGAGCACGCGGATGCCGGCAAGGGGCAGGCTCACCGGGGAGGCACCCCCAGCAGCGCCCTGGCCTCCCGCACGGTGGCGGGGCGGCGGCCGATGTCTTCGCTCATCTGCCGCGCCTTGGCGACGAGCTCGCCGTTGGAGCGCGCCATCTCGCCGTTCGGGAGGTACAGATTGTCCTCGAGCCCAACGCGCACCGACCCGCCCAGTGTCAGCGCGGCAGCCACGAGCAGCCACTGCTGGCGGGAGATGCCAATGACCGCCCAGTGGGATTTGGTCCCGCCCGCCCCGCCGAGCTCGCTCGCGCCGGTGGCACCCAACCCGCCCCCGCCGATCGCGCCCGGCCAGCCCCCAACACCGGGATGTTCTCGACCATCGCCGCGAGATTGCGGGCGCTTGGCGGGATGCCGCCGACGACGCCCATGATGCAGTCGACGTGCAGCGGGGGCTCGAGCACGCCCATGTCGATCAGCGGCTCCAGCGAGCCGACGTGACCGATGTCGAAGCACTCGTGCTCTGGCTTGATGCCCAGCTCGCGCATCGCGCGCAGCAACTCGACGATCTCCTCGAAGGGGTTGGCGAAGACCATCTTGAAGACGAAGTCCTTGCGCGAGCGCGAGTACTTGGCGTAGTTCATGGAGCCCATGTTCAGCGCGGCCACCTCGGGGCGGCACTCGCGCAGGTAGGCCACGCGCTTCTCCACGCTCACGCCGACGGCGCCAGTGGAGAAGTTGATGATCGCCGCGTCCCCCACCTCGTTGCGGATGGCGTCGCTGATCGCGTTGTAAGTCCTCGACCTCGAAGCTGGGTCTGCCCTCGGGCGTACGCGCGTGGATGTGGATCATCGTCCCGCCCTCGTCCACGATCCTTCGCGCCTCCTCCGCATACTCCGCGGGGGTGTAGGGGATCGCGGGGCACTGCTCACGGTTGGCCAGTACGCCGGAGATCGCGCAGGTGATGACGATGGGTCATCGAGGCTCATAGCGGCCACCTTCCTGGCACACGACGGTCACTATACCGGCACCACCCCATGCCGCTTCCACGGCCGTTCGACGTGCTTGCCAGTGCCATCTCCAGCCCCCGGCAAATCGTGGCGCGCGTCTCGCGCGGGTCGATGACGTCATCGATCAGATCGTTGCCGGCGGCGATGTAGACGTCGAAGATCTTGCGGAACCCCTCGATCAGTTCCTGCTTCTTGGCGGCGGGGTCCTCGGCTTCCTCGACCTGCTTGCGGAAGGCGATCTCCACGACGCCCTCGGCGCCCATCACGCTGATCTCGGCGGAGGGCCAGGCGACGATCAGATCCGGTTCGTAGGCGCGGCCGTTCATCACGTAGTAGCCGGCGCCGTAGGCCTTGCGCGTGATCACGGTGATCTTCGGCACCGTCGCGTTGGCGACCGCGTAGAGCATCTTGGCGCCGTGGCGGATAATCCCTTCGGCCTCGACCTTCGTGCCGACCATGAAGCCGGGCACGTCCATCAGGAAGACGAGCGGGATGGCGAAGGCGTTGCAGAGGTTCACGAAGCGCGCGGCCTTGTCGGAGGAGTTGTTGTCGAGGATCCCCCCGAGGTGCTTGGGCTGGTTGGCGACGATCCCCGCGGGGCGCCCGCCGAAGCGCGCGAAGCAGGTGATCACGGTCTTGGCCCACTGGCCCTTGATGTCGAGATACTCGCCGTCGTCGACGATGCGGCGGATCACCTCGTACATGTCATAGGGCTTGCGGTTGGATTCCGGTAGTACGTCGAGCAGCTCCTCGTCGGCGCGCTCGATCGGGTCGCGAGCCGGCCAGCACCGGGGGCTCGGCTTCGCAGTTGGGAGGCATGTAGGCGAGGTACTGCTTGATCCGCTCGATGCACTCCTCGTCACTCGCCACTTCCATGTCGCCGACACCGGACTTGCGGCAGTGCACGCGCGAGCCGCCCAGTTCCTCCTGGGTGACGTCCTCGCCGACGGCCGCGCGCACGAGGTGCGGGTCCGGCGAGGGCCATCGAGCCGCGGCCCCTTGACCATCGGCACGAAGTCCGCCAGGCCGGGGATGTAGGCGGTGCCGGCCGCGCACGGCCCCATCAGCGCGGCGACCTGCGGAATCACGCCGCTCATGATGACCTCCTCGCGGAAGAGATGCGCCGGAGCCGGCGAACACCGAACCGGCCGCCTCCTGCACGCGCGCGCCGGCGGAGTCGAGCAGCCACACGAAGGGCATGCGCTTGGTCGAGCGCCAGCTCGCGCAGGCGCGTGACCTTGATCTCGCCGGTCATCCCCATCGAGCCGGCCATCACGGTGAAGTCATACGCGCACACCGCCGTGAGCCGCCCGTCGATCTTGCCGTAGCCGGTGATGACGCCATCGGCGGGCGCCTCCTTGCCCTCCATCGCGCGCTGGGAGAAGTGCGGGCGCCCGTGGATGCCGAGCTCCACGAAGGTGCTCTCGCCGGTGGCCCGTCGGTATCGATCAGCAGCGCCAGGCGCTCGCGCGCGGTGAGCTTGCCGGCTCGTGCTGGCGGGCGATCTTCTCCTCGCCCCCGCCCAGCTTGATCGCGGCGCGGCGCGCGTGCAGATCCTCGACAAGCGGGCGCAGCAGCGAGGAATCGAGGTATTGGAGGACATGAACGTGTTTTTTGGGGAGGGGAGGGGCCGCGTAGGTAGTGAACAGTGGGAAGTCCTACTTCCTACTTTGTCAGGTTCCGTGCGTGCCGTCAAGTAGCGGACCCGTCGGCAGAGGCAGGAGACATGTTCGTCGGCCCGCCCCGAGCGCCCGCAGCCACGGCGCACATCACGGCAGCAGCGGGTCGAGCACCCCGCGATCACCTCGGCGCCCAGCGTGGTCTGCTCGGGCTGTTCCTCGATGCGTCTCAAAGCCGGTGACCTCGATGCCGACACCTCGCTGGACTCGCCCAGCGGCCTCGAGCAGGTCGAGCAGCTTGCCGTCGTCGAAGCCGCCGGCCGTCTTCACCGCGTGGCAGACGGGCATCGTGGCGGGGTCCAGCACGTCCACGTCGAGGTGCAGATACACGGGCGCGCCGTCGAGGGCGTTCTGCATGAAGACGAGCGTCTCGAGGCTCGAGCCGATGACGGTCACGCGCGCGCCGCTGAGACCCTCGCGCTCGCCCTCCTCGCAGGTCGCGCACCCCGCACAGCACACCCGCTCGCCCGGCACGGTGCCCTCGAAGCCCGTCTCCCACAGGCCGCAGGCGCCGGCGAGCGCCATCCCGCCGAGGTAGCCGGTCATGGTCGTGTCGGGCGTGTGGAAGGCGGCGTGGCCGTCGAGCCACAGCACGCGCGCGTCGGGGCGCATGCGCGCGACTGTGGGCAGCGTGGTCAGCGCGATCGAGCCATCGCCAGCCACGACGCACCGGCAGCGTGCCGGCGTTCAGCGCGTCCTCGACCTGGCCGCCGGCCTCCAGCAGACAGCCGCGCGAGGCCGCCAGGTCCTCCTCGTAGCCCTGCGGGCGCGCCGGTTGGGGCGAGCCGATCAGGCGCGGCTGCGCGCCGATCTGGCGGCCGATGGTGCTCGCGAGCAGTTCCACACCGAGCGTCGCCGCGCGCGAGCGCTCGGCGGTGCGGCAGCGCATCGCCACGAGCGTGGCCTCCTCGGCACGGGTGATCGCGGTCATCGCCTCCCCCGGCAGTGCCGCCGGCACTGCCAACCGCCCGCTGCTGCCCTTGAGCGCAGCCCCTCACCGGCCCTTCCACTGTGGCTCGCGCTTCTCGAAGAAGGCGGTGACGCCCTCCACGATGTCCTCGGTCGAGAGCGTGAGCGAGAGCTGCGCGCGCAGGTAGTCCAGCGCGTCGTCGAGCGGCATGTCCATCTGCCGGCGCATCGCTTCCTTGCCCAGGCGCATCGTTAGCGGCGACTTGGCGGCCAGCTTGCGCGGCCCAGTCGGCGACGAAGCCGTCGAACTCGTCCGCGGGCGATGACCCGATTGACGATCCCGGCGGCGAGCGCCTGCTGCGCGTCCAGGCGCTCCCCCAGCAGGAGCATCTCGTTCGCGGTCTTGCGCGGCACGTTGCGGTAGATCAGCGCCATGATCATGAACGGAAACGCGCCCACGTTGATCTCGGGCGTGCCGAAGGTGGCGTGCTCGGAGGCGACGATCAGATCGCAGGCGAGCGCGATCCCGAGCGCCCCCGCGAGCACGTGCCCACGCGCGGCGCAGAGCGTGGGCTTGCCGAGCGAGCCGATCAGCTTGAAGAGATCGACGAACAGCTCCGAGGCGAAGTGCTTGTGCACGAGCGGCACGTCCCCCGCGAAGCCGCCGAGGTTGGCGCCCGAGGAGAAGACGCGCTCGTGCGAGGAGGCGAGCACCACGCAGCGCACCTCCGGATCGGCGCGGGCGCTCTGCAGCGAGGCTGTTAGGCCGCCGAGGATCTCCGCCGATAGCGCGTTGCGCGTGGAGGGCTCGTTCAGCGTGATCGTGGCCACGCCGTCGGCCACCTCGTAGAGGATGCTCCCCGAAGCCATGGCGCGACTCTAATGGTCGCGCGCTAGCGGCGTTTCTTCCTGGAGGACCTTCCAGAGCTTTCCAGCCGCTTGAGCCGCGAGCTCGAGATCGTTGAGCGCGCGGGTGGGGCGGCGACGTGCACGGGGACGTCGATGGCGGATATGTCGGTGTCCGCCACCAGCGAGGAGCCCCCGGAGGTCACGGTGACGTGGGTGCGCACGGGCAGCCCGCTGGGGGCGATAAACAGTTCCAGGGTGACCGTCCGAACCGGAGCGGGCTGGGTGGAGCCTTCCTGGAAGGACTTGTTCGGGAGCAGTTCCGAGAGCCCGCTCGACGATGAGGAGTTCTGCTTGATTTCGGAATCGAGGGTCGCGTTGAACTGGGTGACCTGTTGCCCGTCGAGCGTGGTGGGACCGATCTCCTCGACGCTCTGCGCCTGGGCGAGCACCTCGGCAAGCGAGGCCTGCTGACTCAGCGCGGCGCTGATCGGGACCTTGACCAATGCGGAGAAGGTCCGCTGCACAGAATCTTCGGCGCGCGCTGAGGGCGAGAGCTTCGAGTACACCCAGGGACGCCCGCCGTCGCGGCGGGCGAGGTGGGGACGGTATTCGTAGCGAACATCGCCGATGGTGCGAATCGACTGGTGGCGGTCCACGGAGGTGGCGTTGACCTGGGCCCGCAGAGGCGATTCGCCGGCCTCTCCGTCGGCTGCGAGGAAAACGAGCGGCTTGGCCGGCTTTGCGCTCTCGGCGGTGATCACGACTTCCAGGGAGAAGCGCAGCGAACTCACCTTCAGTTGGGCCAGCTTGTGCTCCAGCGTGAGCAGTTCGGGCGGCAGGGTCGCCGCGCAGGCGGCGGGTGCGACCGTGGCCAGGAGCACAACGGGCGCGATGCAGAGCACGACGAGAGCCGGGGCTCCCGCCCACCTCGCAATGGCCATCCCCCACGTCCTCATGGCCACGCGGGCGGACACGAGCGCATTGTATGCCCCTGTCGGCTTCCTCGCCTCGCGGCAAGTAGGAAGTCCTACTGTTTACTTTCCCCGGCGGGTGCGTTAGCTTGAAGAGGCCTACCCGCAGGCCGAGACGAGTCGGGCCGACGCCGAGTCCACCGCCAAGCCGAGCCCACCAGACAAGAGAAGGAGCCCCACCGATGGCCACCGCCGAGAGCGTCCTGAAGCCCGACCACGAGAGCAAGCGCAAGCACTTCATCTTCACCGACGAGCACGAACAGCTGCGCGAGTCGATTCGCAACTTCGCGCAGAAGGAGCTCGCGCCGCACGCGGATGAGTGGGAGGAGACGACTTTCCCGGACTCGGTGTTCCGGCGCATGGGCGAGCTCGGGTTCCTCGGCCTGGACAAGCCCGAGGAGTACGGCGGGCAGGGCGGGGACTACTACAGCGCGCTGGTGCTGGCGGAGGAGATCGGCCACGGGAACTCCGGCGGCCTGGCGATGGGCGTGGCGGTGCAGACCGACATGGCGATGCCGCCGATCCTGGCGTTCGGCACCGAGGAGCAGAAGCAGCAGTGGGCGGCGCCGGCGATCGCGGGCACGAAGATCCTGTGCCTGGGGATCACCGAGCCCGACGCGGGCAGCGACGTGGCGGGGATCAAGACGCGCGCGGTGCGCGATGGCGACGAGTTCGTGATCAACGGCAGTAAGACCTACATCACCAACGGCCACCGTGCGGACGTGATCGTGCTCGTGACGAAGACCGACCCGGATGTCGGCTACGACGGCTTCACGCTGTTCCTCGTGCCGATGGACACGCCGGGGGTGATTCGCGAGCAGAAGCTCAAGAAGATGGGCATGCACGCCTCGGACACCGCGCTGCTGGCCTTCCAGGACGTGCGGGTGCCCGCCTCGGCGATGCTCGGGCAGGAAGGCCGCGGCTTCTACCACATCATGTGGGAGCTGCAGGGAGAGCGCCTGATCGGAGCGGCCGGCTCGGTGGCGGGCGCGCAGCGGGTGTTCGAGCGCACGCTGCAGTACGCCAAGGAGCGCGAAGCCTTCGGCAAGGCGATCGGCCACTTCCAGGTGATCCGCCACAAGTTCGCGGAGATGGCGACGAAGATCGAGGTGGCGCGCCAGATGGTCTACATGACAGCGTGGCGCAACCAGAACGGCGAGTACCCGGTGAGGGAGATCTCGATGGCCAAGCTCTACGCCTCGCGCATCGCCGTGGAGGTCGCCGACGAGTGCATCCAGATCCACGGCGGCGCCGGGCTACATGCGCGAGTACGGCGTCGAGCGCGCGTGGCGCGACCTGCGCCTGAACCGCATCGGCGCGGGGACGGACGAGATCATGCTCGAGGTCATCGGGCGCTCGTACGGGCTTTGAGCCAGGGCAGACCGCGCATGCATGAACACTGGCAGCGGCCCGCACATGCTTATTAAAAAGCTGATTTGGAAGGCCATGCCGCATGTGGCCTGCTCCGGACCGTACATGTACGGTCCGGCCGGCCGGCACATGTGCCGGCCGGAAAGGAATAATTTAGATAAATCACCCCAAACCCACCCTTCACCGAGGAGCACGAGGAGCTGCGCGCCTCCGTGCGTGGCTTCATCGAACGCGAGCTGACCCCCCATGCGCAGGAGTGGGAGGAAGCCGAATGGTTCCCCGACGAGGTCTTCACCCTGCTCGCCGGGCAGGGGCTGCTCGGGCTGAAGTACCCCGAGGAGCACGGCGGGCAGGGCGGCGATTATCTGCACGAGGCGGTGCTGATCGAGGAGCTGACGCGGATCGGCAGCGGCGGCACGGCGGCGGGGATCGGCGCGCACGTGAACATCGCCACCCCGCCGATCTGGAAGTTCGGCAGCGACGCAGCACAAGCGCGACTACCTGGAGCCGGCGATCCGCGGCGAGAAGATCGGCGCGCTCGCGATCACCGAGCCCGGGGCGGGCAGCGACGTGGCGGCGCTGCGCACGCGCGCGACTCCCGTGGATGGCGGATGGGTGGTGAACGGTGAGAAGACGTACATCACCAACGGCGTGCGCGCGCACTTCATGGTGACCGCCGTGAAGACGACCGAGGAGGGCGGGCACCACGGCATCTCCTTTCTGATCGTCGACCGCCAGGAGGGCGTGACGTGCTCGGCGCTGCACAAGCTCGGGTGGCGCGCCTCGGACACCGCCACGATCGCCTTCGAGGACGTGTTCGTTCCCTCCGAGAACCTGCTCGGCGCAGAGCACGAGGGGTTCAAGCTGATCATGGCCAACTTCCAGTGGGAGCGCCTGGCGATGGCGCTCGGCGCGGTCGGCGCGATGCGCGCGGCCTGGGAGCGCACCGCCGCATACGCGCGCGAGCGCCAAGCCTTCGGCCGGCCACTCAGCGGCCACCAGGCGATCCGCCACAAGCTGGCCGATATGGCCACAAGCGTGTACACGTGCCGCTGCGTGACCTACGACGC
This sequence comes from uncultured Solirubrobacterales bacterium, assembly GCA_963723045.1. Classification (GTDB taxonomy): domain Bacteria; phylum Actinomycetota; class Thermoleophilia; order Solirubrobacterales; family Solirubrobacteraceae; genus Palsa-744. The sequence goes on from CAVROU010000002.1 coordinate 1,037,509, forward strand.
GCTGCGGCGCTTCGTCGCGGGCGAGGAACCGCTGAAGGAGGTGACGATGGCCAAGCTGCTCACGCAGCGGGCCTCGTTTGAGCTGATGGACGAGTGCCTGCAGATCCACGGCGGCGCCGGATACATGCGGGAGTACTGGGTGGAGCGCGCCGTGCGCGACGCGCGCCTGGGGCCGATCGGCGGCGGCAGCGACGAGATCATGCGCGAGATCCTGGGGCGCATGCTCGACGCGCCGGTCCGCACCGTAGCTGCAACAAACGTCCAGCCGAGGCGGCAGGTGCTCAAGTAGGCAGCGGCATGAGCCGATGGGAGAGCCGTGGCTCGCCTCCGCTTCACGCTGCCCGCACTGGCATGCCGTGCATCGCCTCGCCCTGTGCGCCGCGCCGGCCGGCCCGCCGCGGGGCAGCGGGCGGCTGCGCCAACGCCAACGCGACCCCAACGCGGGCAACGTCGAAGCGGTGCGCGGGCGGTGAATGCCTCGTGAACCGGAACGCGAACGCGACGGCGAGAGCGCGCTGGCGCCCAACGCGCAGCTGCAGCAGGCCGCGCAGCGCCACAGCGAGGACATGGCGGCGAATGACTACTTCGATCACGTCGGCCCGGGCGGGGACACGCCGCTGGAGCGCATGCGCGCCGCGGGCTACGGCTCCGCGGGCGAGGGGTATGAAGTGGGCGAGAACATCGCCTGGGGCACCCTCAGCCTGTCGACGCCGCACGCGATCGTCTCAGCGTGGATGGCCTCGCCGGGGCACCGCGCGAACATCCTCGACCCGCACTTCAGAGACACGGCGTCGGCGTGGCCACGCACGTGCCTGGCTCGCTCGGGCACGGGCAGCCCGGCGGGCTCTACACGCAGGATTTCGGGGCGATCCTCACTGGTAGGGCAGCGCGTTACCACGCCCGACGCACGCCTCGATATAACCTCCCGCGCACGACAACCAAAAGGAGAAGCAAGCGCTATGGGAGTACTCGACGGAAAGTCAGCCATCGTCACCGGCTCGGCGCGCGGCATCGGGCGCGCCACCGCCGAGCTGTTGGCCGCGCAGGGCGCACAGGTGCTGATCAACGACCTCGACGGCGACGTCGCCGAGCAGGCGGCCAAGGAGATCGCCGGCGAGACGGCGGTGTTCGCCGGGGACCTCACCAAGGGCGACACGCCCGAGAAGCTGGTCGCGAAGGCGATCGACTCGTTCGGGAAGATCGACATCCTCGTGAACAACGCCGGCTACACGATCGACGCGCCGATCCACAAGATGAGCGACGAGCAGTTCCAGGCGATGCTCGACATCCACCTCGTGGTGCCCTTCAAGGTGATCCGCGCCGCCGCGCCGCACCTGCGCGAGCCCGCGAAGAAGGAGCGCGAGGAAGGCAACGAGGTGTTCCGCAAGATCGTCAACATCTCCTCGATCTCGGGCACGATGGGCAACGCGGGCCAGGCCAACTACTCCTCCGCCAAGGCCGGCGTGACGGGCCTGACCAAGACGCTCGCCAAGGAGTGGGGTCAGTTCAAGGTGAACGTCAACGCGGTGGCGTTCGGCTTCATCGAGACGCGCCTGACGGCGGCCAAGCAAGAGGACAACACGATGGAGATCGGCGGCGAGAAGGTGCAGCTCGGCATCCCCGAGCAGCTGCGCCAGATGGCCTCGATGCTGATCCCACTCGGTCGCCCCGGCACCCCCGAGGAGGCCGCGGGCGGCGTGTTCTTCCTGTGCTCGCCCTGGTCAAACTACGTGCACGGCCAGATCCTCAACATCACCGGCGGACAGTTCGTCGGGATGACCAGCTGAGAAGAAAAGAAGCAGGATGGGGCCGGCTTTGAGGCCGGCCCGCGGGGGCCGCGCGGTGCGCCAAGAAGGGCCCGGCGAGATCCTGCGTAGCCGCTCGGCCGAGGCGCAGCCGCTTGGGGCACCCGGAGCGTGGCGGACAGCGCACAGCCAGCGGTAGAGCAGGCTGCAAACGCCGACCCGCCGCGACGCAGACAATCGGGGTGATCTACTGGCGCGACAGGGTAGGATTGGCGCAGTAAATACTCAATGGGGAGGTATGTTTTGCAACGGAGAGGGCTTCTGAGAATCTGTCTGTCCCTGGCGCTCGGCGTCGGGGCGGTCGCGTGCGTGGTGCCCGCGGGCGCCGCTGCCGGCGGGGCAAAGGCCGTGGCGGCAGGACGCAGTCGTTCAACATCAGCTCGACCATGCACCTGGTAGGGCGTCCCGGGCACGTGCTCAACGAGCAGGGCACCTTCAGCGGCACACAGTCGGGAACGATCGCGATCCGCTTCACGTCGGTGACCTCGACCTCGGGGGAAGCCACGTTCACGGCCTACCCGAGCGGTGGGTCGGTCAGCGGGCGCACACCACGAAGGGGCAGGTTGTCGGCGCGCACGTGTACTTCTCCGGGAGCATGACGATCACCGGGGGGACGGGCAAGTGGGCGCACGCCTCGGGTAGGGGACTCGGGTTCAGCGGGGTTGTTGACCGGCGGAGCTTCCACGCGACGACGCATATGACGGGCAGCATCAGCCTGTAGACGGCGCGGCGGCGCAGACAAGGGGCATAAGGGCCTATCTTTGATGGGTCCTTATGCGCCCGATCACCCGAATACTCGCCGTCGCGCTGCTGGGCACGGCGCTCGCGACCGTGCCAGGGACGTCGGGGGCGGCGGTCGTGGCGGACCGGAGTGGCTCAGGCCGCGGAGACGGCCAAGCTCAAGGCTGGGTTCTCGCCCTACAGGCTGGGGAAGAGCACGACGCTGAAGATCGGGCTAAGACTCGGCGTGGCGGGGAGCCAGCGACGGGCTGCCGTCGCCCGTGACGAGGTTCGACATGGGCATTCCGGCGAACATGGAATTGATCGCCAGCAGCCTGGGTCTCGCGATCTGCCGTCCGGCGGCGCTGCTGACGGGGGGCGTCGAAGGCTGCTCCCCAAACGCGCGCATCGGCTATGGAAGCGCGGAGATCAAGGTGCCGGTGGGCCCCGAAGCGGTGCCCGAGGCGGCGAGCATCGACGCTGAGATGGGGCCGCCCGTGGACGGGCAGATCGGAGTGCTGCTGTACACCGAAGCGGGGGCACCGGTGGCGGCGCAGCTGATCTTCCCCGGTGTGCTCTTCGACGGCTCGGGGGCGAGCGGCCAGAGCCTCGACACCTCGGTGCCACTGATACCGACGCTGCCCGGTGCAGCGGACATCTCGATGGTGAGCATGAACCTGAGCCTGGGGCCCGATCGGCTCACCTACTACGAACAGGTACGCGGCAAGACCGTGGGGTATCGACCGGAAGGCATCTCCCTACCCACCAGCTGCCCGCGCGGAGGATTTCGCTTCACCTCGGACATCAGCTTCCTGGACGGGACGCACGGTGCGGGCGGCGAGCACGGTGCCGTGCCCGTCGGCGCGGCGGCGCTAGCCGAGCGCCGGAACGCATGTCCAGCAGACAGCCCGAGAAGTAGGCGCCGGCGGGCGAGGCGAGGAAGGCCGCCATCGCGGCGACCTCCTCCAGCGGAGTGTCGGCCGCCGGGGCGATCGTCACCGCGGTGATGCCGTGACGCGCCCACTCCACCGAGAGGGTGCGCGCGAGGTTCTCGAGCCCCGCGCGCGCCGCCCCGGCGTGCTCACCGGCGTCGGGGGCCGGCGCGAGGTAGAGGATCCGCCGAACCGGCTCACGCGACGGCGCCCGCAGGAAGGCGAGGTTCACCACCGAGCGCGTGATGTTCCATGTGGCATCCATGCAGGCGCGCAGACTCGCCGGCGCACCGTCTTCCGCGCCCACCCCGACCCCATCGCACGCGTGAGCAAAGAGACCGGCCCCGTCGACGACCAGGATGTGAAGCGCGTCGAGCTCAACAAGCGCATCCGCCACGGCACGGTCCGCCGCGGGCTCGTCGTCGGTGTCGGGCACGCAGACCGCCACCCGAGCGCCCAGTCCCGAGAACGCCAGAGCGAGCGCCTCGCCGTGCGGCCCAGCGGGTGGGGGAGGCCCGGCAACGAGCAGCGCAATCCCCTCCAGCAGGCCTGGCCGCAGCAGCTTCGTGGCCTCGATCACGCTCAGAGGCTATCGGGGGGCGAGACGCCGGCAGCGTCCGCGCCGCCATCCCGCGAGCCGCCCAGCTCGAAGTAGAGCACCGCCGCGGCGAGCGCCGAGATGGGAGCGGTGAGAATGCCGACGACCACGCGCACGATCAGCCCCACGCCGGTGCCGGCCGATTCGGCGGCGAACCCGACCGCCCCGCTGAGCAGTCCGACGAGGATCACGAGCAGGAGGATCACCGCGAACACGTTCCAGCCGTTGCCCTTGACGAGCTCACGGCTGCGCCCCAGCGCACGCAGCCCGCCAGGGCGCTCCAGCACGACGACGGGCGCCGCGACGGCCCACATCGTGGCGAGGATCAGACCGGGGACGATGATCAGGATGAAGCCGATCAGGATCCCGACGCCGGCGACGATCGCCACCAGGATCAGATTGCCCAGCACCGGCGTGACGGCCCGCAGCAGCTGACTCACGCTTGCGTCGCGACGCCCATCGCGCACGTCGGCCACCAGCTCGACGACCATGCCCGTGAACAGCGTCGTCGCGACAAGGCTGAGGATCAACGCGATGAACCCGAGCCCCGGAGCGGCCGCGACCAAAAGGAAGTCGAGCACGACAGAGATCCCCACGACGACCGCGGCGGCGGGCATCAGCACCGAGGCCTGGTCCACGTAGATCTCAAACGTGCGCCGCATGATCGCGCCGACGTCTATCGAGTTGTTCAAGGCGTGCCCCTCTCGTGCATGGACCGAAGTCGGCCAACCATATGTGACCTGTCCGACAGCTCCGCGCAGTCGAGCGCCCAGGCGGCGGCGCCCATCGAGGAGCAGCCCCGCGCCGCACTCGCGAGGCAGGGCGGGCTGGCGCTCTGCATGAGCCCCACTCCACCTGCGCTCGGGGCGAACTCAGGCGACGGCCGCGCCCGTGGACGAGCCGTGCTTTGCGCGGCGTTCGGCGCGCACCCGCGCGAGGACGCCCTTGCGCCCGTGCTCCTCAAGGCCCGCGTAGAGGCCGCGGATCTGCGTGAGGATCTCATCCGCGACCGCCTGCTGCTGCTCACGGGTGGGGTCAGCCACGGGCTCCCAGCGCATCGCCTCGCCGTACTGCACCGTCACCTTCGGGAGCTGCAGGCGCTTCCAGTTGCGGATCTTCGAGGAGCCGTGGATCGCGATCGGCACGACCGGCGCGCCCGACTCCAGTGCCAGGCGCCCGATGCCGCGCTTGGCCTCCGTAGCGAGTTTGCCCGTGCGCGAGCGCCCGCCCTCGCAGTACATCGTGATCGCGCCGCCACGCTTCAGGATCGTCTCGGCCGTGATGAACACGTCCTCGTCGCGCGCGCCGCGGCGCACCGGGAAGACGCCTCCGTGGGTGTATACGAACTGCATCGGCGCCTTGAACAGCTGGCTCTTGGCCATGAAGCGCACCTTGCGGCGGATGTAGCAGCCCATCAGGAAGTGATCCATGAAGGAGAAGTGGTTGGGCGCGAGGATCACCGGCCCGCTGCCGGGGACCTTGTCGGTGGAGATCGCGCGGGTGCGCAGCCCCGCGTAGGCGTAGAGCGAGGTGAGCAGGCGCGTCGCCTCGTAGCACCAGTCCGGTTCGCGCGTGCGCGCGCGCTCGTGGAAGCGGTCGAAGTACTCCTTCGGGCGCGGGTCGGTGTAGACCTGTTCGCGCATCGGGGCCAGCTCGCTCATCGTCAATTCTTACCTCGCATCGGCGGCAAGGTTACGCGTTCGGACCGTCCCGCGTTCAGGCGCTCTGCACTCGAACGGGCTCACGATTGGCCGCCTTATGCTCGAAGTGCCTTGCGCTCGCCGGGGCCACATTAGGTCAAGACCCCACACGGAAGTCGCCCCTCGTTCGGGCGAGCGCTTCGTGCCAGCCGCCCAGCAGCTCCGAGCGCTCACCCTCGCCCATGCGCGGCTCAAAGCGCTCTCGCTCGCGCCATGCCCCCGCGACATCGCTCAGTGTCCACAATCCCACGCCGACTCCCGCCAGGTAAGCCGCGCCGAGCGCCGTGGTCTCCGTCAGCTCGGGCAGCACCACCGGTACGCCGAGCACGTCCGCCTGGAACTGCATCAGCCAGCCGTTCGCAGTTGCGCCGCCGTCGGCGCGCAACTCCCGTAGCGGCTGACCCGAGGCGTCCTCCATCGCGCGCACCGCATCGAAGGTCTGGTAGGCGATCGCCTCCAGCGCCGCCCGCGCCAGGTGCGCCCGGCCGCTGCCGCGCGTCAGACCCGTGATCGTGCCGCGCGCGTGCGGGTCCCAGTGCGGCGATCCCAATCCCGTGAGCGCCGGGACGAAGTACACGCCGTCGTTGCCCTCAAGCGTTGCCGCCAGCGCCTCCGTGTCCGCCGCCCGCTCGACCAGGCCGAGCCCATCGCGCAGCCACTGCACGCCCGCGCCCGTCACGAAGATCGACGCCTCCAGGGCAAAGGCCCGCACGGTGCCTGCCCTTCGCCTGCAATCGCCACTCGCGGCACCCTCGGCCCCCCTTGTGGGGGCCTCCTCCTCTTCCCTCCCCTCGATCTCCCAGGCCACTGTCCCCAGCACCCCGGGCGCCGGCTTCGGAGGCTCTACGCCGGTGTTCAGCAGCACGAAGGAACCCGTGCCGTACGTGTTCTTGCCCATCCCCGCCTCCAGGCAGGCCTGACCGAACAGCGCCGCCTGCTGATCGCCCGCGACGCCCGCCACCGGCACCGCGTGGCCGTGCAGCATCGACGGGCGCGTCTGGCCCAGCACCCCCGCGCTCGCGCACACGCGCGGCAGCGCCCGCTCGGGTACGCCGAAGCGCTCCAGCAGCTCCCCGTCCCAGCGACCCGTCGCGATGTCGTAGAGCATCGTGCGCGACGCATTCGACGCGTCGCTCACGTGCTCGCCCGTCAGCTTGAACAGCAGCCATGAGTCGATCGTGCCGAACACCGCGCGCCCGTCTTGCGCACGCTCGCGCAAACCCGGCACGTTCTCCAGCAGCCACTGGATCTTGCTCGCCGAGAAGTACGGGTCGAGTACGAGGCCCGTGCGCTCGCGCACCAGCGGCTCGAGGCCTGCCGCGCGCAACTCCTCGCAGCGCGCCGCTGTGCGGCGATCCTGCCACACGATCGCATTGTGCAACGGCCAGCCCGCCGCCGGATCCCACACGCAGACCGTCTCTCGCTGGTTGGTGATGCCCACTGCCTTCAGGTCCCCCACCCGCGCGCCGGCATCGGCCAGCGCCTCGCCCGCCACCGCCTGGGTGACCTCCCAGATCTCACCCGCATCGTGCTCCACCCAGCCGGGGCGGGGGAAGTGCTGAGTGAACTCGCGATACGCGCGCCCGAGCGGCCTCGCCTCCTCGTCGAAGACGATGCACGTGCTGCCCGTCGTGCCCTGGTCGATCGCGAGGATCATCTCCTCAACCTAAAGGACCGACCGGGCGCCGAGACCAACCGGCCCCGACTATCGCGCCCCGCGGCGTCACTCACAGCCACACCGGGCGTCGGCTACCGCCTCGCGCCACCTACCGGCATCCGATGCCCGCTACCGCTGTGAGCGCAGCAGCGAACGGACCATCGCCGTGTAGGCGCCCTTCGCGGTGCGATTGGCCGTCAGCACGCCTACATAGTGCTCGCGATTGTTGTCCACGCCGGGGCGGCGCTGGTCGACCGCCTGGTAGATGAAGATCGCGCGAACCCTTTCCCCGTAGCGCGCGCGAATCGACCTCACCGTGACGTTCAGCGCGCCGGCGGCTTCGCCGTAGCTCATGCACGGATTCCAGCCGAAGTTGTCGCTCAGGCAGGGTCCGCCATCAGTGGCGATGCCCAGCTCGGTGACATAGATCGGGATGCTCGCCGGCGCGCCCACCGCCTGCATCTGGCTCACGAGCCGATCGAGCAGCGGCTGCCACGCCGCGCGCGGGCCGTACGTGTGCGCGGTCCAGCCCGCCACCCTCCCCGCGAGATCCGGCACGGCGCTGAACATGCCATCGACCCAATCCGGCGAACCCGTGCCGCCGTCGTCGCCGATCGCCAGCACGCCCACCCGGGAGTCGCCCGCGGGGCTGTCGATCGCTTCCTGTGCGGCCTTCAGGGCGAGCGCATAATCCTCCGCGCGCTGCGTGTACGCGGCGCAGCCGAAGGAGCAACCGCCGTACTGATAGGACTGGTTTGTCTCATTGCCGAACTCGATATCGCTCACCGCCTCCTCCGTGCCGCCGCGCCCCTTCCAGAAGGTGCCTCCCGGCCCGAATGCATGCGCCCATGCGCCGAGACCCGCCGCCTCCGCGGGCGTCGGGATCCGGCCGTAGAAGCTCGCCAGCGCCAGCACGCGCACGCCGTGGCGCGCATACGCGGCGATCACCGGCGCCATCTGGGCAGGGGTGCTGTCGATCGAGAACTCCACGCGCGCCACCGGCGCACCCAGCGCGCCGATCGTCCCGGCGAGGGAGCGGGCGTTGGCGTCAGAGACGATCCCGAGTTCGAAGTCTGGCCGGGATGACGTGTCCGACAGAGCGGGAATCGTTCCGAGCAGAAGGATCGCAACGACGCCGAACTTCACGAGGCGCAGCACTATGGCGAGGCTAGCAGCGGCCCTCGGCGCCCGCGCCGATCAACGCTCGCCGAGGTCGCCGCTAGGCGTTCAAGCGCTCCACGCTGAGATACCACGGGGCTGCGTCACCGCATCCTCGCGGGCGCACCGCGATCAATCTGGCTCGAGGTTGGGCAGCAGCCTGTCGAGCCACTTGGGCAGCCACCAGTTCCAGGCGCCGAACAGACGCATCAGCGCCGGCACGAGCACGAGTCTGATCAGCGTCGCATCGATCGCGATGCCCACCGCCACCGCGAAGCCGAGCTGCTTGAGTTCCAGGAGGTTCGCCGTGATGAAGCTGCCGAAGACCACCACCATGATCGCCGCCGCCGCCGCGATCGGGCGGGCGGTGTGCTCCAGGCCGATCGCCACCGACAGGCGATTGTCGCCCGTGCGCTTCCATTCTTCCTGGATGCGCCTGATCAGGAATACCTCGTAATCCATCGACAGCCCATACACCAGCGCGAACACCGTCAGCGGCACGAAGCACTGGATGAAGCCCGTCGAGGTGAACGCGAAGATGTGCTCCCCGTGGCCGTTCTGGAACACGTACACGATGATCCCCAGCATCGCCGCCGTCGCCAGCACGTTCATCAGGATCGCCTTCACCGCGAGCAGCGGGCTGCGGAACACCACCAGCAGGAATAGCAACGAGAAAGCGAGGATCAAGCCCAAGACCAGTGGAAACTTCGTGGCGGTCTCGTGCGAGAGATCCACCATCACCCCCGTCGCACCGCCCACCAGGATCGTTGCGCCCCACTTGGCCTGTAGCGGCGGCACGAGGTCGTTGCGGATGTGACGCACGAGCGCGTTCGCCGAGTTGGAGTCGACCGCCACCGAGGTGACGACGCTGAGCAGCACCCCCGCGGGGCTGCTTCGTTCGCTCACGCCCGCCACCCGCGGATCGTGTTCGAGCGTTTCCGTCAGCGCCTTCGCCGCGGACGCATCCCCGCCCGTCGAGTTCTCGTGCGGACCCGTGAGGATGATCTGCATCGGCGACACCGCGCCCGGCGCGAACGAGCTCGCGAGCACCTGCTCGCCCTTGCCCGAGGGCGCTTCGGAGACCGTGAACACCCCCAGGTTCAGGCCGTAGCGCAGGCCGAGCGCCGGCGAGGCCACCACCAGCAGAATCGCCGTCGAGACCACCACGGCCAATATCGGGTGACGCATGACGGTGAGCGCCCACCTCGCCCAGCCGCCCATCCGATCGCCCATGTCAGAGCGCGAGTCCGCGGGCCGCATGCGCGCCGGCAGCGCCCCCCGTTCGATCTTCGTGCCCAGCATCCCCAGCACCGCGGGGAGCAGCGTCAGCGCAGCCAGCAGCGTGCACGCCACCACCGCCACCACGCCCACCGTGATCTCGCGGAAGACCGCCGCGCGGAGCACGAGCATCGCCGTGATCGCCAGCGCGCAGATCACACCGGAGAAGAGGATCGTGCGCCCCGCCGTGGAGATCGCCACCCCCACGGCGTCCTCGACGCGCGCGTCCTCGCTCCACGACGCCCACTCATCCCCCTCCCCGGACCGCTGCCTGCGGGCGAGCTCCTCGCGATAGCGGCTCACGATGATCAGCGCATAGTCGATCCCGATTCCCACGCCCACCATCGCCACAATCGAGATCAGGAAGTTGTCGAAATGAGAGAGCTTGATGAGCAGCGCCAACACGCCGTAGGTCAGCAGCAGCCCCGCGCCCGCGAGCGTCAGCGGGATCGCCGCCGCGACCAACGAGCCCAGCGCGAACAGCAGCACCAAGAAGGCCACCGGCACGCCGATCGCCTCGGCGCGCTCCACGTCGACCGTCTGCACGTGCACCATGTCCTTCGTCACCGGCGAGTAGCCCGTCAGCCAGGCCTGCAGCGCACCGTGCGTATCCGCGGCGGCGTGCTGCACGAAGCTCTGCAGCCGGCTCGCGTTTTCAAAGCGCTGCTGGGGCGTGCCCGTGAGTGCGACGACGGCGACGGCCGAGTGTTCGTCGGAGGAGATCTGCCCGATCGCTTCATCGCTGTAGGGGCTGAGCACGCCCTTGACGCCCTTCTCGTGCTTCAGCCGTCCGAGCAGCGAGCCCACGAAAGGGGTGTAGGTGCCGTCCGAGGCCGTATGCCCGTGGGAATAGAACACGAGCGCGTCGTCCTCACTGCCCACGTTGGGGAAGCGCTTTTCGAGCAGCTGTTCCACGCGTGTCGACTGCGAGCCGGCGACCCGGTAATCGGGGGCGCCCAGCGCCCGGCGCAGCGACGGGTACAGCCCGCCGGAGGCAATCAGCAGCAGCACCCACAGCGCGACCACGAGGCGACGGTGGCGAACCATCGCCACGCCCCATCCGTGACCCGCACGCGGGCCGACCTTATCCGGCGCCTCGGTCGCCGGCTCAGGCCCCGCGAGCGCCGCTGCGTCCGTACTGCGGTAGTCGGAACCCGACCTTCCGGTCACGGACATACCCACCCCTCCTCCCCATGCAACAGACCCCTACGAATCCCTCTTTATATCCAACAGAGGGCTCTTGCGCAAACCCACCTACACCGACGTACGAGCCCTCAGAGGGCGCCAGCCTGCGCTCGGAGGGCGCCTGTCGACACCAGAGCGCCAACAGTCGGTGCGTATTCATCGCCGCTCCATGTACACACGCACGAAGTCTAGGACCTGACGCCCGCGGTGCAGGTAGCCTGCCGCGTTGCGCCCCGTCGCTCGGTGTTCCAGGTCGAGCTCCACCTCGCGCACGCGATAGCCGGCGCGAGCGGCGTCGATCGTCATCCCGATCTCCATCCCAAAGCCGCCCGCGAAAGGCAGCACGTCCGCGAGCACCCCCGCGCCCAGCGCGCGCTGGCCGGAGATGGGCGCGTCCATCCGCAGACCGCAGCGTCTGCGGATCGCCCATCGCGCGAAGCCCACCGCCACGCCGAGGCCCCCTCCGAGGCGCCGCGCGAAGGCCGCAACCACCAGATCCGCCTCCCCTCGGCGCACATCCTCGACGAGCCTCGCAAGCAGCGCCGCCGACTCCCCCAAATCGCCATCGCACAGCAGCACGACCGCGTCGCCCGGGATCGCCAGCCGCCCCAGCGCCTGGCGCACCGCGAGCGTCGTGGCAGCGCCCTTGCCGAGCGCGCGCTCGCTGCGCACGACCGTCGCACCGCCCGCTCGCGCCAGCGCCGAGGTCCCGTCGCTGGAGCCGTCGTCGGCGACCCACACAGACGCGCCCGGGAGCGCGCCGGCGAGTGCCCGCAGCGTCGCACCCAGGCGATCGGCCTCGTTGCGAGCGGCAATGACGATGAGGATCTCTGAGTCCATGGATCGATCGAAGCGGACGGGTATTGTCTCCGCTGGGTCGGCACCAGCCCGGTCCGATGGCGAAGATGGGCGCCCCCGCGGCGCCCCCAACCGGGCTGCGGCCCTTTCCAGGAGGTTTCCGCGTGGTCGAGGTAGAGGCCCACATCACCGGCACGGTGTGGAAGATCGAATGTTCGATCGGCGATCGGATCGAGGAGGGCGACACGGTGGCGATCCTCGAGTCGATGAAGATGGAGATGCCCGTGGAGGCCGAGGATGCCGGCACCGTGAGCGAGATCCGCTGTGCGGAGGGACAGGCCGTCAATGAGGGCGACACGCTGGTCGTGCTCAGCTGAGCGTGCATCAGTCCTCCCCCATCAAGGAGTTCATGGGGGCGGCGGGCAGACGAGCATTGCCTCCCCCGCCAGAGAGCGCGAGACGTCAAAGGGCAGACGACCCGGGCTCGCATCAGTCCTCCCCCGTGCTCGGAAGGACGCGCGCGAGGCGCGTGGGCAGCCACCAGTTCCACCTGCCGAACAGTCGCATCGCGGCCGGCACGAGCACGAGCCTCACCAGCGTGGCATCGAGCGCGATCGCAACCGCCAACGCAAATCCCAGCTGCTTGAGTTCCAGCATATCGGCGATCATGAAGCTCCCAAAGATCACGACCATGATCGCCGCGGCGGCGGTGATCGGACGAGCCGTGTGCTCAATTCCAGTTGCCACCGCAAGCTCGTTGTCACCTGTCTTGAGCCACTCCTCGCGGATGCGGCGGATCAGAAAGATCTCGTAGTCCATCGACAGCCCGAACAGCAGCGCGAACATCACCTGAGGCACGCCCACCTGGATGAAGCCCGTACTGGTGAAGCCCAGCAGCCGCTCGCCATGACCGTACTGAAAGACCAGCACTGCCAGCCCCAGCGTCGCCGCCGTCGCGAGCAGATTCACCAACACCGCCTTGATCGGCAGCACAACGCTGCGGAAGACGAACAGTAGAAAGAGCAGCGACGGCCCCAGGATGAGCAGCAGGATCAGCGGAGCCTTCGCGCTCAGCTCATTGGAGAGGTCGAGTATCTCTGCCGTCGGGCCGCCCACGAGCACCGTCGGACCCCCTTGAGCCTCGATCTGGGGCGCCAGCTTCTCACGTATGCGCTCGACCAGCGCGGTGGCCGCCGTCGAGTCGATTGGAACCGAGGGCACCACGATGAGCAGAACGCCGGCGTTGCTCCGGCGTTCGCCGAGACCCGTCACGCGGGTATCGCCTTCCAACTCTTCGCTCAGGCGCTTGGCCGCTGCGTTCACCGCCTTCGCGTGTCCGGGGCCACGATCGCTCACCACCACCTCCACGGGCGCCACCGCTCCCGGGGTGAACGAGCGCGCCAGCACGCTCTCACCCTTTCCGGAGTTCGTGCTCGTGTTCTTGAGCACATCGACATTGACGCCGTAGTGGATGTGGAATATCGGCGCCGCGGCCACCAGCAGGACAGCTATCGATACGCCGAGCGCCAGGATCGGATGGCTCATCACCAGTCGCGCCCATCGCGCCCAGCCTCCGCCTCCCTCGCCCGGCCCTCCCGGCCTCGCATCCGCCGGCTGCAGCCGTGCGGGCAGCGCGCCGCGGTTGATCCTTCTCCCCGCCAGCGCAAGGACCGCCGGCAGCAGCGTCATACCGGATGCGAGCATGCACGTCACCACCACCACCGCACCCACGGCGATCTCCTGGAGAAACCACGAATTCACGACGAACAGCGAGCACAGGGAGAGCGCCACGATCACGCCTGAGAACAGAATCGTGCGACCCGAGGTGGCGAGTGCAACCCCAACCGCGTCACAGACATGATCGGACTCGCTGCGTCCCTCGGGACGAGGCCGAGCAAGCTCCTCTCGAAAGCGACTGACGATGAACAATGCGTAATCGATCCCAATCCCGAGGCCGATTAACGTGACAATCCCCAGGAGCAGGCTGTCAAAATGGAAAAAGAGCGTCAGCAGCGCCAGTACACCCTCCGCGAGAAGCAGTCCACAGACCGCGAAGACCAGCGGCACCACCGCCGCAACCAGGGCACCCATCGCAAACAGCAGGATCAGCAGCGCCAACGGCACGCCGATCGCCTCGGCGTGCTTGGTGTCGACCTGTTTTACTTCATTGGTGTCTCTCGCGATCGGCGACGCGCCGGTCAGCCACACATGCACACCGTGGTCACCAGCCGCACGCGTTACGGCTTCCTGAATAGCGCGGGTATGGTCATACCGCTGCTGGACGCTCCCACCGAGGCCAATGGCGGAGACAGCTGTATGTTCACCATCTGTGATCTGCCCGAAAGCCTGGGGGTCGTAGGGACCCACGACGTTTCGCACACCCGACTCGCGACGCAGCGTCCGGTCGACCGCTTCGATCACCGAACGGTAGGCCGGCTGACCGGCGGTCTGAGTGGTGGAGTTGAAGACCAGCGCGTCGCTCTCGCTTCCAAGGCCCGGAAAGCTCGATTCCAGCAGCCGTTCGACTCGCAAGGAATCGGAGTTGTTGATCTGATAGCTGGCGGGACCCAGCGCTCTTTGCAGGACTGGATTCGCGGCCGCGCACACGAGGATCAGTGCGACGTATGCGCAGAGCACCGCCCGCCGGTGGCGCGCGACAGCAACGCCCCAGCGATAGAGACCCGATCGTCGCACCGAATCCGCCTCCGGGGGCTGAGCTGCGACATTCACAATGCGCTGGTCTTCCGTCGTTGCCAAGCGATCACCAATCCTCGACCTTTGGGTCAGTAGCTGTCTTGTAATGCCAATAAAAACTCCCGCGATCGAGCGAACGCGCCATCGTCGACGGGAGCCGTTCGGCCCACCACGAGCGCCCAGAGCCTCGTGGAAGCGCTAATCTTCGGCGCCAATGACCCCCAGCACCCCGCAGCAAGAGCTCGCCGACGGCAAGCTCCTCTTGGACGTGCCGGCGGAGGGCATCGCGCGCCTGACGATCTCCAATCCCGCGGTGCACAATGCGCTCGACCACCCGATCCTCGACGCACTGACGGCGACGCTCGCCGATCTCGCCGACCCTGGATCGGATGTCCGCTGTCTGATCCTCACCGGCGCGCACGGCGTGTTCTCCGCCGGCTATCACATCGGCGACGTCCCCGACTCCGACGACGAGTTCGAGGAGCGCACCGAGCGCCTCGTCGCGCATCCCTTCACCGCCGCGATCGACGCGTTGGAGGCATTCCCCCTTCCCACCCTCGCGGCACTGCCGGGACACGCGATCGGCGGCGGTCTGGAGTTGGCGCTGGCTTGCGACCTGCGCGTCGCCTCCGAGGGCATCAAGCTCGGCATGCCCCCCGCGAAGCTTGGACTCGTCTACTCGCACGTCGGCGTACGCCGCTTCCTGAACGCGATCGGCGCGGCGCGCACGCGCGAGCTGTTTCTGCTCGGCAACTACATCGACGCATCGACGGCCCTCGCCTGGGGACTCGTCAATCGCGTCTTCGCGCCCGACGAGCTCGAGGGACTCACGCTGGAGCTCGCGCGAGAACTCGCCAGCCGCGCTCCGCTCTCCCAGACTGGGAACAAGCGCGTGATCGCCGCACTGCTGAATGCCGAGGGCGAGCTCTCCGAGGACCTGGAGCGGGAAATGATCGAGCAGCGCCACGTCTCCATCGCATCGCAAGACATCCGCGAGGGTATCCGTGCCTTTGCCGAAAAGCGCCCCCCGCGCTGGCGCGGCGAATAGCGAGCGCAGCGGCTTTCGCGTCGGCGCGAGCGCAAGCCCTGCCTGAGCCGTATTGGCTCTACGCGAACGCACCACGGCCCTACGCGAACTCACGAAAGAGCCTCAGTCGATCCTCGCCGATCGCCTCACGCTTGGCGTGATCTTCGATGCCTAGACCCTCTTGCTCGGCCAAACACAGAACCCCGATCTTGCCGATGTGCTGATTTAGCTGCACCGCACGTGCGGCCTCACCGACCTCCTCCAGGGTGAATACCTTCGAGAGAGTAGGCACGATCTGGCCATAGTCGATCAGGCGATTTGCCTCCCACGCTTCCTGCGCGTTGGCTCCATGGCTGCCAACGATGCGTTTGAGCTTCATCCACAGGTAGCGGTTATCGAACTCGTGCTGGTATCCCGTGCTCGATCCACAGGTGACGACCGTTCCACCGGTTCTGACCACATAGACCGATGCACCAAATGTCCTACGCCCCACATAGTCGAAGGCGATATGTGGGTCCTCTCCCAAGTGTCGGCGAATCTCAGCGCCTACCGCCCGCCCCAGCCCGACGCCACTGAGCTCATCGAGGTTCATTTGATCTCGCCGTAGCACGACATCGCAGCCAAGGCGTTCCATCAGCCGCGCCTTCTGCTCGGAGCTCACCACCCCCACAGCGATACCTCCGCCATTGCGTACGAACTGGACCGCGTAGCTGCCTAGCCCGCCGGTGGCCCCCCAGATGAGGACTATGTCGCCCTGCTTGAACCGTGCTCCATGCGGACCGACGAGCATGCGATAGGCGGTCATCGCGCACAGCGAGTTACACGCCGCCTCCTCCCAGGACAGATGCCGAGGCTTTGGCATGAGCTGATTTGCGTGCACCACGGCATAGTGTGCGAGGCCGCCGAAATTGGTCTCGAATCCCCATGCCTTCTGGTGCTCCGCCAACATGCCATCGACCTGGGAGATCGGGTCCTGGCCGTCGATCCACGCTGGATGGACAACCACACGATCCCCCACCGACCATCGGCGCACTCCCGCGCCGACGCGAACAACGATGCCGGCAGCCTCCGAGCCCAAAACGTGATACGGCTGGTCATGTCGCGTGTCCCACCCTCCCTGGCGAGCTAGCTGCTCAAGGAAGTGAAACGTCGGGATCGGCTCGAACATGGCCGACCAAACAGTGTTGTAGTTGATCGCGCTGGCCATCACCGCTACCAGCACCTCGTCGGGAGCCAGTTCCGGCAGCGCTACCTGCCCCACTCGCAACGAGCGGCGCACATCCTTGTCCGTCGTGTCCGCGAACATCTTCACGTCATCGCGAGAGAGATACGCAGCGAGATATGTCGAGGGAAGCTCACTGTTGGCGATCTCCTCCGGGCTTGCCTGCGCAAGCCATACTGCGGGCATGTTGCTCATCGAACCTCCGTTACCGAGAGCCATTGGAGTACTGCCTGCGCGGTTACATCAGCGTGCTCTTCCATCATCGTGAAGTGATCGCCCGGCACGTCCACGACCGTGTGTGCAGAGCTCCACGAGGCCTTCCATCCATTGTTTGCGGCGATGCCCGACATCGGCTCCGAAGCCCTCACCAGCAGAGTGGGTGCGGCGATCTCCACAGGCCTCCAGTCGGCAAGCAGCTGGAAATACCTACCCATCGCCAACATGCGTGTGTCATCGAGGTAGGCGCCACTGCTGTTCCCGTCGAGCCCTCTCGCACCGCCGTTCCCATCGAGCCCTCTCCCACCGCCGTTCCCATCGAGCATTCTGCGAATCACTGCTTGCTGGGAATCGAGAACGACCGCGGTGTCCGGGGGATATGTGTCAAGCAGGACAACCGCGGACGGATGCACACCGACCTGCTCCAGGTGGCCGGCCAGCGCGTAGGCAAGCAACCCGCCACTGGAATGCCCGACGAGCACGAACGGCGCGCCCTCGGGAAGTTGCCTGATGGCGTCGGCCAGCGCCTCGAGCGCTACCGGTAGGTTCGCGGGGAGAAGCTCTCCGCGAACAAAGCCCGGCTCGGGCAGAACCGATACCTCTCGCACATCGCGGAACGTCTTGGCGAACTTCACATACTGATATGGACTGGATGTCGCGAGGATCGAGGGCAGGCAGATGAGCCCAGCGCCGTCTGCCCCCCGTACAAGCCCGATCGTCCGTGGCGCACGATCGGGCTCCGGCTTTACCTCGAAAGTCGGGCAGAACCTGGAGAGGGCGATCAGCGACTCCATGAATGTCGCCGCCTCACCCACCTCGTGCGCGTGCGAAAGCAGAGAGGCGATCGCGATCGACGTGCCCTCCGCCGCGGCCTCGGATCCGCCATCCTCACCGTGGGAATGCTCGGATAGTCGACCGGCGTCTTCGCCTGCGCCTTCGAGCCTCTCAAGCAGATAAGCGGCCAGTGCGGCAGAGCTGGGCGAGTCGAGCCCCAAGGTCATCGGCAACCGCAATCCCGTGGCGCTACCGAGCCTGCCGCGCAGCTCCAGAGCAGTCAACGAGTCCAACCCGAGCTCGAAGAAACGGCGCCTGCGCGTCCACCGCATCGGCCGAGGCGTGACCAAGCACCGCCGCGACCTCCGCGAGCACCGCTTCGAGCACCGTCTCCTCGCGCCGATCCGCCGGTACCTGTTGGAGACGTTGAGCCAGGGATCCCGCACGCGAGGGCGCGCGTTGCGGCATGCGTACGAGCCCACGCAACAGCGCGGGGAGAGCCCAAGCCTTCGCCTGTGCCCGCAGCGTCGCCGGTTCGATTCGAGCTGGGATCAGCACGGGGCGACCCATCGCGAGCGCGCCGTCGAGCAAACCCAAGCATTCATCCGGAGCCATCGCCACGATTCCCGAGTCAGGCGCGCATGTCTCTTGAGCGCACTGCCCCCACGCCAGCGAGACAGCCGGCAAACCTCGGGCGCGACGGTGTGTCGCCAGGCCATCCAAAAACGCGCTCGCGGCTGCCTCCACGGCCTCTCCAGGGGCCCCGAACGTACCCGCGGCGGAAGAGCACAACACGAACGTCGAGAGATCGAGCTGCTCGGTGAGCTCGTGCAGATGCCAGACGCCGGCGACATCCTCGATAGTTCCCCCTGCATAAATCACCGCACCGAGTGGATGCTTCGCCGGTGCCGATTCAAGCAGTCCTGCCAGCTGCTCGCGATCGGCCACCTCGCAAGCGGCGAGCACAACCGTTGCCTCCAGCTCGCTCAATTCGGCCTTCAACTCGACCGCACCGACAGACGCCTCCCCTAAACGGCTGGCCAGGATCAGGCTGCGCACCCCGTGCTCACGCACCAGGTGCCGGGCGAGTAGCTCACCGAGTCCGCGTGTGTCGCCGACGATCAAGACCGTTCGTTGCGGATCCCACGAGCCTCCAGCCTCCTCAACCCCGCCATCCGCACCCTCGCCCGCCCGAGTGGGCGTCGCTGCCCGCGCAAGGCGTAGAAAGTGCGTTTCACCCCCCCGGATCGCCAGCTGGGGCTCATCCAGGGAGAGCGCGCAAGGCAGCGCCGACCACGACGCCTCATGGCGATCGATGTCGACCAGTGCGAAGCGCCCGGGCTGCTCGGCCTCAGCGGAGCGCACCAGGCCCCACACGGCCGCATGGGACAGACATGGCACATCCTCGCCCGCTCCCACCGCAACGGCACCACTGGTCACCACCACGAGCCGGCTCGTGCGCAGCCGCTCCTCGGTGAGCCATTCCCGCACCACGCGTGAAAGCTCGTGACAATCCGAGATGGCAGCATCAGGTGGAGATGCGCCGTCAAACCGACCGCGGTCTGCCTCAGCGAGCCCGCCCCCGTCTGCATCGGCTAGCCCACCCACGTCGGGCATGGCGAGAAGCACCACGTCGGGTACTCGACCACTTCGGCCCAGGGAGTCGCACAGCGCGTCGAGATTCGCGTGCACCGCCACGTCGACCCCAGCCGCGCGCAGCGTCCCGATCGGCCACGCATCTCCAGATTCCAGTGCCGCCCAGCGACCGGAACTACCGGCCAAGACAGCTCGCGGCGCCACCGCCTTGATCCACTGTGTGCAGTACAGCGCTCCAGCGTCCGCCCGCGCGCCGCCGTACTCCGCCGAGGCGAGCTCCCGCAATGTCAACGACTCGATCCAGGCAACGGGCGCGCCGTCCCCGTCGGCAACCTCGACGGACACCGTATCGGTCCCTGTCGCGCGCATGCGCATCCGCAACGAGGAGGCGCCCACGGCGTGCAGACTCACTCCGCTCCAGCAGACGGGCAGCGACACCCGATGCACACCACTCCTATCCGACTGCCCCCCATCCCCGTTTTGCTCCCCCAGCGGCATCGTTATCCCAAGGGATTGCAATGCGGCGTCGAGCAGCGCCGGATGCAGACCGAAGCGGCGCGCCCACGAGCGCTCGCCCTCGGGCAGAGACACCTCGGCAAACACCTCATCATCGCCGCGCCACACCGCGTGTAGCCCCTGAAACGCCGGTCCATATTCACAGCCCAGCTCGCCCAAGCGGTCGTAAAGATCCTCGACGTCCACCGGCTCCAGATCTTGCGGAGGCCAAGCTCTGGCTCCGAGCGACGGCTGCTCACCCTCAGACCCCTGGCACTCTGGAGTCAGAACCCCGGTCGCGTTCAGCGTCCACTGCTCCTGCATCCACGACTCCCCGCCGGCCGGGTCGGGGTTCGGCCGGGAATGGACGCTCAAGACCCTCCAGCCGGCCTCATCGGGTGCGGCTACAGACACCTGCACCTGCAGCCGACCCTGCTCGGGCAAGAGCGGCAGAGCCTTGAGATCGAGCGCGTGCACGCGCTCGCACCCGATCTCGCGACCAACGTGTAGCGCGAACTCAAGGACCGCGGTCGCCGGCAGTTGGACAGCTCCCGCGCCACCACCGTCGGCAAGCCAGGGGTGACTCGAGACAGACAGCGAACCCGTGAACAGCCAGCGATTCTCCTCGGCAAGCTCGATCGTCGCACCGAGTAATGGGTGACCCGAGTCGCTCAGACCCGCCGAGGCGAGATCAGCGGTGCCCGCTGCCACACCACTCAACCAGTAGCTCTCCCGCTGGAAGGCGTAAGTCGGCAGCTTCACCTCGCCGTCCCCCGAACCGTTGAACACCCTCCTCCAGTCCACCTCCACACCGCGCACCCACGCCTCGGCCAGCGAAGTGACGAAGCGCCGCGGGCCGCCCTGCTCGCGGCGCAAAGTACCGATGACCGCGACGTCCTGCGGGCGAGCGAGCGCGTCATCGGCGGTTTCCTGCACCGCCACCCTCAGCAGTGGATGAGGACTGGCCTCGATGAACGTCCTGTAACCCTGCTCCAGCAAAGACCGCATAACCGGCTCGAAGCGGACGGTCTCACGCGCGTTGCGATACCAATACTCCGCGTCGAGCTCGGCCATGTCGAGCGGCTGACCGGTGACGGTGGAATAGAACTGCACATCGCCCGAGCTCGGAGTCACCGAGGCGCACATGTCAAGAAGCTCCTCGCGGATTTCCTCCACCGCGGGGGAGTGACCCGCGCCGATCGCCGCCGCGATCGCTCGCGCCCGGATTCCCTCGCTCTCACAGTCCTCGAGCAGCTCAGCCAATGCATCGCGATCGCCCGACACCACCACCGAGGAGGGCCCGTTGAGACCCGCGATCACGATTCGATCCCGCCAGCGCTCAAGACGCGGGGCAAGCCGCTCGGCGCCCGCCAAGACCGACGCCATCCCACCGCTCCCACTCGCAGCCAAGCGCGCCAGCGCCTGGCTGCGCAACGCCACCACCATTGCCGCATCCTCCAAGGACAGACCCCCAGCAACGTGAGCGGCGGCGATCTCGCCCTGCGAGTGACCCACGACAACATCCGGCTGCACGCCGTAAGCCCGCCACAGTCGGGCCAAGGAGACCATCACGGCAAACAGCACCGGCTGAACCACTTCGACACGGTCGAGCCCAGGGGCACCGTCCGCACCCCGCAGCACCTCCTCCAGGGACCAATCGACGAACGGCGCGAGTGCCTCGCCGCACTCCTGTATGGCGGCTGCAAAAGTCGACGAGGAATCGAGCAGCTCCAGCGCCATCCCGATCCACTGAGATCCCTGCCCGCCGAAGAGGAACACCACACCGTCGCGCCCGTCTGAGGCCACACCTTCAACGACATCCGCGGAGGGTTCGGAGCGAGCCACCGCGCCAAGCCCTCCAAGCAGGTCCTCGCGATTTCCCCCGATCACCACGGCCCTGCGCTCGAGCAGCGGTCGGCGAGCCAACGAGACTCCGACATCGGACGCATCCAGCTCTCGCCCCTCCACAAACTCCAACAGCCGCGCCGCTTGTCCCCGCAGACCCTCGCCCCTTCCCGACAACACCCACGGCACCACCGCATCGCCAATGCCGCCAACACCGACGGCCTGGGCGGAGGTTCCCTCGGGCGAGGGCGCCTCCTCGAGGATCACGTGTGCGTTGGTTCCGCTGACGCCGAACGAGGACACGCCCGCCCGCCGCACGTGCCCGTTCACCGTCCACGGCTGAGCCTCCCTCAACAGCGACACCGCGCCCGCCGACCAGTCGATCTCTGACGATGGCGCGTTCACGTGCAACGTCCTGGGCAGAACGCCACGGTGCATCGCCATCACCATCTTGATCACGCCCGCCATACCGGCTGCCGCCTGGGTATGTCCGATGTTGGACTTCACCGAGCCCAGCCACAGCGGCTGCTCGGGCGGGCGACCACGACCATATGTCGCCAGAAGCGCCTGAGCCTCGATCGGATCGCCGAGCCGGGTGCCGGTGCCATGGGCCTCCACGACATCCACCTGCTCAGGGGACAGTCGCGCGTTGCTCAGCGCCTGCTGGATCACGCGCTGCTGCGCGGGACCGCTCGGCGCCGTCAGTCCGTTGCTCGCACCATCCTGGTTGACCGCGCTGCCACGCACCGTCGCCAGCACCCGGTGCCCCAGTCGCCGCGCCTCTGACAGACGCTCCAGCAGCAGAACCCCAATGCCCTCGGAGAGGCTGGTGCCGTCAGCGCCCTCAGCGAAGGACTTGCATCTCCCGTCGAGCGCGAGCCCACGGCTGGAGGCCAGGTAAGGCGCCGGCGTCGCCATGATCGTCACACCGCTCGCCAGCGCGAGCGAGCACTCGCCCGTGTGCAGCGCCTGGCAGGCGAGATGCACCGCGACCAGCGAGGAGGAGCACGCGGTGTCGATCGTTATCGCCGGACCCTGCAGGCCGAAGCTGTAGGCCACCAAGCCCGAGAGGACGCTGCCCGTGCTGCCGACGGCCGTGTAGTCCTCGAGGTCATCCAGCACCGCGCCGGTGCCGTAGTCGTGGTAGATCGCGCCCGCAAACACTCCGGTGGAGCTGCCCTGCAACGAGCGTGGATCGATACCGGCGTCTTCAAAGACCTCCCACGCCCCCTCGAGCAAGAGCCGCTGCTGGGGATCCATCGCAAGCGCACCACGCGGACTCACGCCAAAGAACCCGCGGTCGAACTCCGCGGCGTCATACAGAAATCCACCCTGGCGCACCCAGGAGGCCCCGGCTCCGTCGGGGTCGGGGCCGTGGACGCCCTCCAGATCCCAGTCACGATTGGTCGGGAACTCCGAGATCGCATCCGTCTCTGAAGCAATCAGCTCCCACAGCTCCTCCGGAGAGCGCACGCCCCCGGGGAAACGGCAACTCATCCCCACGATCGCGATCGGCTCATCGCTGGCCCCCACTGAGACCGACGTGGACGCCACGCTCTGCACGCCCGCCACTTCGTCGAGCAGATGATCGGCAACCGCCAGCGGGGTGGGATGGTCAAAGACGAGTGTTGCCTGCAGCGCCAGGCCGGTGGCTGCATTCAGCCGGTTGCGCAACTCCACCGCCCCCAACGAGTCAAACCCGAGCTCCTTGAATGCACGTCGCCCGTCCACGGCATCGGCCGAGGCGTGCCCCAAGACGACGGCCGTCTCGCCAAGCACGAGCTGGAGCGCCTCCGACCTGCGCTCGGCATTGGACAGGCCAGCCAGACGCTGCGCAAAAGCCCCACGGTCGCTTTCGCGCGCGCGGCGCCGAGGTACGCGGATCAGCCCTCGCAACAGCGCGGGGACGACCCCAACTCTGGCCTGGGCGCGCAGCGCGCCAATGTCCAAGCGCACGGGGACGACCAGCGCGCGTTCGGTTGCATTGGCAAGATCGAACAGCTCGAGGCCTTCCTCGACCGACAGCGCGTGCACCCCCGAGCGCGCCATGCGCCGCAAGCTCTCAGTGCCGAGATGGTCCATCATCGCCCCGACCGTCTCGCCGTCGGCGTGGCCCCATAGCCCCCACGCCAATGACGTACCAGAAAGGCCCCCGGCGCGCCGATAGGCAGCCAACGCATCCAGGAACGTATTCGCCGCCGCATAACTGGCCTGACCGGGGTTGCCGAACGTCCCCGCGGCAGCAGAGAAGAGAATGAATGCGTCGAGGTCGAGCTGCTCGGTCAGTTCGTGCAGGTGCCAGGCTGCATCGACCTTCGGCGCCAGCACACGATCGAACCGGTCATCGGTCAACGCACCGACCACGCCATCATCGAGCACCCCGGCGGCGTGTACGACGGCGCTGAGCGGATACTCCTCGGGCACCTGCTCTAGCAGAGCCCTCAACTCCTCTCGATCAGCCACATCGCACGCCGCGACTCGCACCTTCGCCCCCAGCGACTCGAGCTCGGCCCGCAGGGCCGAGGCGTTTTCGGCTGCCGCTCCGTGACGACTTGCCAGCAGCAGGCTGGGCACGCCGTGCTCGCGCACCAGATGCCTCGCCACGTGGGCTCCCAGCGCACCCGTCCCGCCGGTGATGAGCACGGTGCCGGATGCGCTGAACGCGGCCTCGGCAGCGGGGATGCAAGCCGCCGCCGGCGCCTCGGCGTCGTTCGCGGCCGAAGTCGTGTCCGGCGTCATCGGCCCCGCCACGTGGAGCGCACTCGAGGTGTCCGTTTGAGGAGATCTCGGCGCAGCCGATCGCACACGGGTCAGCCGCGGCGCATAGATGCCGCCGTCGCGTATCGCGAGCTGTGGCTCCTCGCCCGCAAGGGCGGCTCCCAGCTGAAGCCATGACGCCTCCCGATCGTCCACGTCAACCACTACGAGACGGCCCGAACTCTCGCGCTGTGCCACACGCACGAGACCCCACACCGGCGCACTCGCCAGACCGGGCATCGCCTCCTGGGCACCAGCAGCGACGGCGCCACTAGTCACGAGCGCCAGGCGCGAGCTGGAGAAGCGCTCGTCGGCGAGCCATTCCTGAACAAGGCCCAACGTACGGTTGACAATCGCGTGCGCGACCTCGACCAACTCTGCACCGCCACCGTCGGAGATGGCCGGCGATATGCAATCGACAAGCACGACCGCAGGCGGTGCAGCATCTCCCTGGGCAGCCTCACCCAAGGACTCGACATCGAGGTGTACCCGGGTGTCTAGCTCGAGCCCTGCCAGTGCAGTCGCCAGCGCCCCGCCCTCACCGCCCAGCACATGCCACCCGTCTCCACTCGCCGACCCCGGCGATGTCGCTGCGACTTCGACCCAGTCGACGCCGAACAGCGCTCGATGGTGAGCACCGTGGTCCTCTCCGAACCGCTCCGGTGACACTGGTCGTGAGACGAGTGAGCGGACCGACGCGACCAAGGCGCCGCTGTCGTCGACAACCACGATCGATACCGCGCCGCCACCCATATGGGTGATGTGAACTCGCAGGCGAGAGGCTCCCGTCGCATACAGCGCCACGCCGTTCCAGGCGAATGGGAGTCGGGCCATATCCCGCGACCCCTCGCCGTCCTGCATCCCGATATCGCCGCCGGAGCTCGCCAGCAGCGTCTGCAGCGCGGCGTCAAGCAGGGCGGGATGTACGCCGTAGCGTGCCGCGTCGGCGGTCAGGTCCTCCGGCAGGGCGACCTCGGCGAATAGCTCTCCGTCGCGAAGCCATACGGACTTGAGACCTTGGAACGCCGGCCCGTAGTCATACCCGTGCTCCTCCAGCCGGTCATACAGATCGTCGATCGCGACTGGGTGCGCACCGGGGGGAGGCCATACTCCCTCTGCGAGCGGTGCGGCCTGTTCGCGAATGGCGGTATCTGCGTCCCCGACGCCCCGCTCGGATGCGTGGCGATCTTCATGGGCAAGCGTGCCGGTGGCGTGGCGAATCCATTCCCCTTCCTCGGCGACCAAGCCGTCCTCGCTCGGGAGCTCCGGGCGCGAGTAGATCTCCAGAGAGCGGCATCCAGACTCCTCGGGCTCGCCAAGGACGAGCTGCAACTGCACCGCGCCGTGCTCGGGCAACACGAGCGGCACCGGCAACACGAGCTCCTCGACATGGTCGCAGTCGACCTCGTTCCCGGCGCGCAGAGCCATCTCCACGAATGCCGTACCTGGCAGCAGCGCGGTGCCCGCCAGCGCGTGATCTGAGAGCCACGGGTGTGTTTGCAGCGAAAGGCGACCCGTGAACAGTCGCCCATCGCTCTCGGCCAGCGCCAACGTGGCACCCAGTAGTGGATGGTCGGGTGCTCGGAGGCCGGCGGCAGTCACGTCCCCTGCACCGCTCCCACCCGCCGTCAACCAGTAGTGCCTGCGCTGGAAGGCATAGGTGGGCAACCGCACCCGCCGCGCGCCCGAGCCGGCGAATACGCGCCCCCAATCCACCTGGACACCGTGCACCCACGCCTCACCCAGCGAGAGCAGGAACCGCTCCAGGCCACCCTCCTCACGACGCAGAGAACCAACGACCAGCGTACCCCGAGACCCCCCGCGAGTATCCCGCAACCCGCCATGAATAACCTCCTCTCCCTCGCCTACCGCGGAAGAAGCATGCGATACACCGCCATCCGCCGCCGACCCCACGCGCACCGCATCACCCTCCACGGACGACTCGCTGCCCAGCATGTCATCGACGGTTTCCTGCAGCCCTAACGTCAACACCGGATGCGGGCTGACCTCCACGAACGCCCTATAACCCTCATCCAACAACGAACGCGTGGCCTGCGCAAACCGCACCGTCTCACGCAAATTGCGATACCAATACCCCCCGTCCAAGAGAGCGGTATCCATCAGCTCACACGTGACGGTGGAGAAGAACGGCACACCGCCGGACACCGGCTCGATCCCCGCACAACCCTCCAGCAGCTCCTCACGAATCTCCTCGATCTGCGAGGAATGGGACGCATAGCCCACCGGGATCTCACGCGCCCTCACACCACCCTCAACCAGCTCAGCCAACAACCCATCAAGAGCCTCACGCTCACCCGACACCACCACCGAACCCGGACCATTCACCGCCGCCACCGACACAGCCCCACCCCACCGCGCAAGCCACCCCGCAAGCTCGTCCTCGGGCAGCGCCACAGACACCATCCCACCCCCACCCATCAACCCAACCAACGCACGACTACGCACGACCACCAACCGCACCGCGTCCTCCAACGACAAACCACCCGCCACATGCGCCGCCGCGATCTCCCCCTGCGAATGACCCACCACGACGCTCGGCTGCACACCACACGCCCGCCACAACCCCGCCAACGACACCATCACACAAAACAACAACGGCTGCACCACATCAACCCGATCCAACCCCGGCGCACCCTCCACCCCACGCAACACATCCTCAACAGACCAGTCGACAAATCCCTCCAACACCCCCGCACACCCACGCAACACCTCAGCGAACACCGGCGAGGAATCCAACAACCCAACACCCATCCCCAACCACTGCGAACCCTGACCACCAAACACAAACACAACACCACGACCAACGCCCCCAACCCCACCCTCGACCACACCCGCCGCCGACTCACCCCGCGCCACCGCACCCAGCCCTCCGAGCAACCCCTCACGACCACCACCAACCACCACCGCCCGATCCTCCAACACCGCCCGACCAGCAAGCGAACACCCCACATCAACCAAACCCACACCAGGATCACCCTCCACAAAACCCAACAACCGCGCCGCCTGACCACGCAAACCACCCACACCACGCCCCGACAAAACCCACGGCACCACGCCGTTCACACCAACACTCGCTACCGCTGAGCGCTCGTCGGCGATCGCTTGCGGGCGAAAGCTCTCATCGTCTGCCCTAACAGCTCCACCTAATCCGCCCACCGAGTCCGGGGCATCCTCAAGGATCACGTGCACGTTGGTGCCACCGATGCCGAAAGCCGATACGCCGGCGCGACGCGGCTCACCGTTACGCGACCACGACACCTCCTCGGTCAACAACGACACACCACCAGCCGACCAATCCACCTCCCGCGAAGGCTCACCCACATGCAACGTACGCGGCAACACACCACCACGCATCGCCATCACCATCTTGATCACACCACCCACACCAGCCGCCGCCTGCGTATGACCAATATTTGACTTCAACGACCCCAGCCACAACGGCCCACGCTCCCCACGACCCCGCCCATACGTCGCCAGCAACGCCTGCGCCTCGATCGGATCACCAAGCACCGTACCCGTACCATGACCCTCCACCACATCCACATCACCAGCCGACAGACCAGCGTTTGCAAGCGCCTGCACAATTACCCGCTGCTGCGAAGGCCCATTCGGCGCCGTCAAACCATTACTCGCACCATCCTGATTCACCGCACTCCCCCGCACCACACCCAACACCTCATGACCCAACCGCACAGCATCAGACAAACGCTCCACCGCGAGCACACCGACACCCTCGGAAAACCCAGCCCCATCCGCCCCATCCGCAAAGGACTTGCACCTGCCGTCCAACCCAAGAACACGCTGCTTGTCGAACTCCGCAAACAGCCCCGGTCCAGCGATCACGGTCACTCCGCTCGCGAGCGCCAGCGAGCACTCGCCGCCACGCAACGCCTGACACGCCAGATGCAGGGCCACCAGCGACGAGGAGCAGCCCGTGTCGATCGTCACCGCCGGCCCCTCCGCGCCCAACACGTAGGCAACGCGCCCGGAGAGGACGCTTCCCGCGATGCCCGTGACCCGATAGCCCGCAACCTCCGGAGACACCGACAGCAGACCGCTTCCATACTCCTGGGCGCTCGCGCCGACAAACACTCCGGTGAGGCTCCCTCTTAGAGACAGCGGGTCGATCCCCGCGTCTTCGAGCGCCTCCCAGGAGGCTTCCAGCAGCAGCCGCTGCTGGGGATCCATCGCCAGCGCCTCGCGCGGGCCGATCGCAAAGAAGCCGGCATCGAATTCACCTGCGTCGTATAAGAAACCTCCTTCCTCCACGTGCCTCACACCCGCGCTCTCCAGGTCGGAGTCGCGCAGCCGCACGAGATCCCACCCTCGGTCGGTCGGGAACCCAGAGATCGCATCCCGCCCGCCCGCCACCAGCTCCCACAGCTCGCGCGGCGAGCTCACGCCGCCCGGATAGCGACAGCTCATTCCCACGATCGCGATCGGCTCGTCGACGGCCGCAACGCGAGCCGCGGGCGCGGGTCCGCGTGAGATACCTTCGAGCTCGCTCAGCAGATGGGCCGCCAACGCCACCGGCGTCGGATGGTCGAACACGATCGTGGCCGGCAACTGCTGCCCGCTGATCGCGCTCAGTCGGTTGCGCAGCTCGACCGCCGTCAGCGAGTCGAACCCCAGATCCTTGAACGGACGCCGCGTGTCCACTCCCGCCGCCGAGGCGTGACCCAGGACGATCGCCACCTCGGCGAGCACAACCTGCTGCACGATGTGCTCGCGCTCGCCGCGCGGCGTCGCGGCCAAACGCCGAGCGAGCGACCCGCCGGCGCGATCCACCGCCTGATGAAGTGGCACCCGCACTAGTCCCCGCAGCAGCGCCGGCAGGATCCCGGCCCTGGCCTGAGCGCGCAGCGCCGTACCATCCACTCGCATCGGCAACACCAGCGCCTCGTCCATCGCTCCCGCCACATCGAACAACTCGAGGCCCTGCTCGCTCGCAAGCGGCGCAACACCCAGGCGACCCACCTGGCGCACGTCGGCCTCGCGCAGCAACCGCGCGCCTCCGACCGACCACAGCCCCCACGCCAGCGATGTGCCCGTGAGACCCCGCGCTCTGCGATAGAACGCCAGCGCATCGAGGAAGGCGTTGGCTGCAGCGTAGTTGCCCTGGCCGGGGTGGCCGAAAACACCCGCGCTGGAGCTGAACATCACAAACGCCGACAGATCCAGATGCTCGGTCAGCTCGTGCAGGTACCAGGCCGCATCGACCTTCGGCGCCAGTACGCGATCGAGCTGTTCCCGACTCAAGGCATCTATGAGGCCGTTGTCAAAGCTTCCCGCCGCATGTATCACCCCGCCCAGATCGGCGATCGACTCCAGCAGCTGTCCCAACTGCTCGCGCTGGGCGATGTCGCACGCCTCGATCCGCACATGGGCACCCAGCGACTCGAGCTCGACCCGCAACTCGCTTGCGCCCTCGGCCTCGATGCCGCTGCGACTGACCAGCACAAGGCTGCGTACCCCATGCACAGCCACCAGATGCCTTGCGAGGATGCCGCCCAGTCCGCCGGTCCCACCGGTGATCAACACCGTATCCCGCCAATCCCAGCTACGCGTGCGATCGGACAAAGCCGGCGCATGCAATCTCCGCACGCGCGGCGCCAACATGCTGCCCTCGCGCAGAGCAAGCTGGGGCTCGTCGCTGGCGAGCGCCGCGTGCAGCGCCTGCCGCGAGGAGTCCTCATCGTCGCTGTCGAGCAACACGAAGCGGCCCGGATGCTCTGACTGTGCCGAGCGCACCAGCCCCCACACCGAGGCGAGCGCCGGATTAGGGACGTCCTCGTCCGGACGCGCTGCGAGCGCCCCGCTGGTCACCAGCACCAGGCGACCGTCGGCGCGCTCGTCATCCGCGAGCCACTCCTGCATCCGCTCCAGCACCCGCCGCGCAGCCTCGTGCGCACTCGCCGCGACGCCATCGATCTCATCGGAGAGTTCCTCGTTCACGAACACGATCTCGTCGGTGATCTCCGAGGGCGCCGCGGATGCGGGGACCACAACGGGCACCCACTCCAGGCCCAGCAGCGACTCCTGCCCCTGCCGCGCCGCACGGGCGCCCTCGAGCTGCGCCGCGGAGAACGGGCGTGTGACCAGCGATCGCACGGTGAGAACCGGCGCGCCTGCCTCGTCGCAGGCTGCCAGCGAGACCGCGTCGCCATCCTCCACCGCCAGCCGGAGGCGCAGGCTGGAGACCCCGGTGAGGTGCAGCCCGACGCCCTCCCACGAGAACGCCAGCCGCACGCCCTCGCCATCCTGGACGACGTCGGTTGCGGGCGTGTCCACCAGGAGGGTGTGAAGCGTCGCATCCAGCAGCGCCGGGTGCAGGCCGTAGCGGCCGGCCTGCGCGAGCTGGTCCTCGGGCAGGGCGACCTCGGCAAATAGCTCCTCACCACGCCGCCACACGTTCCGCAGACCCTGAAATGCGGGCCCATAGTCGATGCCCCGCTCGGCCAGACGATCGTAGAAGTCATCGATCGGTACGGCTCCCGCGCCCGCCGGCGGCCAGGTCCCCCCGGAGGAAGACCAGGGGAGCGCCGGCTGCTCGCCCGGCCCAGCCTGGCCATCCAGCCCGGCCTGCTCTCCCTGCCCAGCGCAGAGCGTGCCGCCGGCGTGGCGGGTCCATGGCCGCTCCTCGCCCGCCAGACCGTCCGGAGATGCGCGGTGCGGGCGCGAGTAGATGCCCACGGTGCGGCGCCCGACCTCGTCGGGCTCGCCGAGGGAGAGCTGCAACTGCACGGCGCAGTGCTCGTCTGGCAGCGCCAGCGGCGCCTCTAGGGTGAGCTCGACCAGGGTGTCGCAGCCGACCTCGCGTCCCGCGCGCAATGCCAGCTCCACCAACACGGCCCCCGGCAGCAGCACCGTGCCCAGTACGGCGTGGTCCGCAAGCCAGGGGTGCGTTTGCAGGGACAGGCGACCGGTGAACAGCCAGCCCTCGCCCTCGGCCAGCGTCACCATGGCGCCCAGCAGCGGATGATCGGCGGCGCCCAGACCGGCCGCGGCCACGTCTCCCACACCACCGGCGTCCTCTGTCAGCCAGTAGCGCTCGCGCTGGAAGGCATAGGTAGGCAACTCGACCGTCTGCGCCCCAGACCCCGCGAATACGCGATCCCAGTCCATCCGCACACCGTGCGCCCATGCCTGGCCCAAGGAGAGCATGAAACGCTCAAGGCCGCCCTGGTCACGACGCAGAGACCCCGTGATCAGCACATCTCGTGGCGCAGCCGGATCCGGCTCGCCACGTCCGCCGCGCTCATCATCTGCCGGCGGCTCGCCACCACCGGCCCTACCAAGCACCGCATCGACGGTTTCCTGCAAGCCCATCGTCAACACCGGGTGCGGGCTGACCTCTACGAACGCCCGATAACCCTCCTCCAACAAAGACCTCGCGGCCTGCTCGAAGCGCACCGTCTCGCGCAGGTTGCGATACCAGTACTCCCCATCCAACTCAGCTGTATCGACAATGCCACCTGTGACAGTGGAAAAGAACGGCACAACCCCCGAGAGCGGGGCGATCCCCGTACACCCCTCTAACAACTCCCCCCGTATCTTCTCGATCTGTGCCGAATGCGAGGCGTAGCCAACCGGGATCTCCCGCGCCCTCACGCCCCCATCGACAAGTTCACTCAAAAGCCCATCGAGCGCCGTGCGCTCACCCGACACCACCACCGAGGCCGGGCCGTTCACAGCCGCCACCGACACCTGTCCACCCCAACGTTCAAGCCACCCTTGCACCTCCTTCTGTGACAGCGCCACAGACACCATCCCGCCGTCCCCCATAAGCCCAACCAACGCCCTGCTGCGGCCCACTACCAGCCGCGCCGCATCCTCCAAAGACAGACCACCCGCCACGTGAGCAGCCGCTATCTCGCCCTGCGAATGCCCCACAACCACGCTCGGCTCAACGCCACACGCCCGCCACAACCCAGCCAGCGACACCATCACCGCGAACAACAGAGGCTGCACCACATCAACCCGATCCAACCCCGGCGCGCCCCGCACCTCACGTAACACATCCTCGACAGACCAATCCACAAACTCTCCAAGCGCCTCACCACACGCACTCATGCCCGCGGCGAACACCGGCGAGGAATCCAGCAACTCGGTGGTCATCCCCCGCCATTGCGAACCCTGCCCTCCGAACACAAAGACAACCCGATGTACGCCACCAGCGGCCACACCCTCCACAACATTCCCCGCCGACTCACCTCTCGCCAACGCGCCCAAACCACCCAGCAGCCCCTCACGATCACCACCAACGACAACCGCCCGATCCTCGAACGCCGCTCGGCCCACGGCCAATGACAGCCCCACATCGGCCAACTCCAGCTCTGGGTCGCCCCCCACGAACCCCCCCAACCGCGCCGCCTGTCCCCGCAGACCACTCACGCCACGTCCCGACAGGACCCATGGAACCTCGACGCCGACGCCGAGGACAGCGCCACCATCCCCGGCCGGAGTCGCCTCAACCGGATCGTCCGGGTCCTCCGTTGCTGGAGACTCCTCGAGGATTATGTGCACGTTGGTGCCGCTGATGCCAAACGAGGACACACCGGCGCGGCGCGGCTCGCCATCCCGTGACCACGGCACGTGCTCGGTCAGCAACGACACCCCGCCACCTGACCAATCCACCTGCCGCGAAGGCTCATCAACGTGCAACGTGCGCGGCAAAACACCACGGCGCATCGCCATCACCATCTTGATCACACCACCCACACCAGCCGCCGCCTGCGCATGACCGATATTCGACTTCAACGACCCCAGCCACAACGGCCCACGCTCCCCACGACCCCGCCCATACGTCGCCAGCAACGCCTGCGCCTCGATCGGATCACCAAGCACCGTACCCGTACCATGACCCTCCACCGCATCGACCTGCCCCGCCGACAGACCCGCATTGGCAAGCGCCTGCACGATCACCCGCTGCTGAGAGGGCCCATTCGGCGCCGTCAAACCATTGCTCGCACCGTCCTGGTTGACAGCGCTCCCCTGCACCACCGCCAACACCCTATGACCCAGACGCGCCGCATCGGACAAACGCTCCACCAACACCACACCCACACCCTCGGAAAAACCAGTCCCATCCGCGCCATCCGCGAAGGACTTGCACCTGCCGTCCGGCGCAAGGCCACGCTGGCGGCTGAACTCTACGAATGCAGTGGGCGTGGCGAGAACCGTTACGCCTCCGGCCAGGGCCAACGAACACTCCCCGGCGCGCAGCGCCTGGCAGGCCAGGTGCAGGGCCGTCAACGAAGAGGAGCATGCTGTGTCCACCGTTACGGCCGGCCCCTCCAGACCTAGGACGTAGGCCACCCGGCCAGACACCACGCTGCCGAGGGTGCCTGTCGAGCGGTATCCGTCCATCCCCTCCTGCACCGATCCTTGAGCGAGGCCATAGTCGCGCGAGCTGACGCCGGCGAACACTCCGGTCGGAGTGCCACGCAACGAGAGCGGATCGAGATTCGCATACTCAAGCGCCTCCCAGGCGGCTTCGAGCAGCAAGCGCTGCTGGGGATCCATAGCCAGCGCCTCGCGCGGGCTGATGCCGAAGAACCGCGCGTCGAACCTGTCGGCGTCGAGGATAAAGCCCCCGTCACGCGCATAGCTGCATCCGAGCCGATCGGGATCGGGATCGTACAGCCCCTCAAGATCCCAACCGCGATCGGTTGGGAACCGCGATATAGCGTCGCCGCCCGTGCGCACCAGCTCCCACAGCTCCTCGGGTGAGTTCACACCACCGGGATAGCGACAGCTCATCCCGACGATCGCGATCGGCTCGCGCCAGCGTTCCTCGACCTCTCGCAGGCGCCGGCGAGCCTTGCGCAGATCGACCGTGACCCGTTTCAGGTAGTCGCGCAGCTTGGCCTCATCGGCGCTCGGCTTGGTCTCGTCGGCCACTCAGCTCACCTCCTCGAACAAAAACCAAGCGCTACCGCTGGAGCGATTCATGACGCTTCCAGCTCCCTGTCGACGAGGCTGAAGATCTCGTCGTCGCTGGCCGCCTCAATATCCTCGCCGTCCGCCGAATCATCAATCTCGGTGTCCTCTAAACGCGACAGAAGCAGTTGCATGCGCCTGGCGATCGTCCCTCGACGAGCATCGTCGAGGGCGATCGAGGAGAGCGCCAACTCGAGTCGGTCGAGCTCTTCGTCGAGGACCGCCGCATCCGTCCCCTTGCCGGCGATCTCGGCTAGGAGATGGTCGGCCACCGCGGTCGGGCTCGGATAGTCGAACACCAGGCTCGCCGGCAGGCTCAGGCCGGTGGCCGTGTTGAGGCGATTGCGCAACTCGACAGCAGCCAGCGAGTCGAAGCCGAGCTCCTTGAATGCCCGTTGCTCGTCGATTGCCTGCGAGGAGGCGTGTCCGAGCACGACCGCCGTCTCGCCGCGCACCAGCTCCAGCACCAGCGGCCGGCGCCGCTCCGCCGATACGCCGGCCAGGCGCCGCGCGAGCGATCCGCCGCCGGCCTCGGAGTGGCGGCGCGCGGGCGCACGGACAAGATTACGCAGCAGGGCCGGGACCATTCCGGCCCTGGCCTGAGCTCGTAGCGTGGCAGTATCCAGGCGCACCGGGATCGCCAGCGCCTCGCCCGTCGCACAGGCGGCATCGAAGAGCTTCAGACCCTGCTCAGAGGAGAGCGCGCCGATACCCAGCCGCCCCGCCCGTGTCCGCTCGCCACCGGCGAGGTGACTGGTCATGCCGCTGGCCTGCGCCCACAGACCCCATGCCATCGAGATACCGGGAAGACCCCGCGCGCGACGATGCGCAGCGAGAGCATCAAGGAAGGCATTCGCCGCCGCATAGTTGCCCTGACCGGCCGCTCCGAACGTGCCGGCTGCCGAGGAGAACAGAATGAATGCGCAAAGGTCGAGGTCCTTCGTCAGTTCGTGCAGATGCCAGGCCCCCGCGACCTTGGGAGCCAGCACTCGAATCGACGCGCTCGGGCGTCAGGGACTCGATCACGCCGTCATCGAGAACTCCCACGGCGTGCACGACAGCCTTTAGCGGAAACTCCTCGCCCACCAACGCGAGCACGCTCTCGACCGCCCTTCGGTCGGCGACGTCGCAGGCCGCGACGATCACGCGGGCTCCGAGAGCCTCAAGTTCGCTCTGCAGCTCCACGGCGCCCTCGGCTTGAGGGCCACGGCGGCTGGCCAGCACCACACTGCGAACCCCATGCTCGACCACGAGATGCCTGGCCACCAGAGCGCCGAGGCCGCCTGTGCCACCCGTGATCAGCACCGTCCCCTGGGAATCGATCGCGGATGGCATGGTGAGGACGATCTTGCCGATGTGACGCGCCTGGCTGAGGAACCTGAACGCCTCGGGCGCGCGACGCACGTCAAAGGCCGTAACCGGCAGATGCCTCAGCGCACCACGCTCCAGCAGGGCGACGATCTCGCCGAGCATCTGGCGGATACGCTCCGGGGCGGCTTCGGGCAGGTCGAATGCCCGGTAGGACACTCCCGGATGCTCCCCGGCGACCATCTCGGCGTCGCGGATGTCGGTCTTGCCCATCTCGAGGAAGCGCCCGCCCGGCGCCATCAGCTCAAGCGAGGCGTCTACGAACTCCCGCGCCAGAGAGTCCAGCACGACGTCGACACCCCGCCCGCCCGAGGCCCGCAGGAACCGCTCCTTGAACTCGAGCGTGCGCGAGGAGGCGATGTGCGCCTCGTCGAGCCCCAGCAACCGCAGCGTGTCCCACTTCCACGGGCTCGCGGTCCCGAACGCCTCGCCTCCCAGATGCTCAACCAGCTGGACGGCGGCCATGCCGACACCGCCAGCGGCAGCGTGGACAAGCACCGATTCGCCGGCCTTCAGACCAGCCAGGTCAAGAAGCCCGTAGTAGGCGGTCATGAACACTACTGGCAGCGAGGCGGCCTGCGCGAACGACCAACCGTCGGGCACCCGCACGAGCCGGTGCTCGTCGCTCGTGGCAACCGGGCCGAAGGCGCCCTGCCAGCAGCCCCAGCACGCGATCGCCCACGGCGAGGCCGCCGACCCCCGGACCGACCTCAGTGACGATCCCCGCGCCCTCGCCACCCAGCAGCTCGCCCGGCCCGAGCAGGGGCACGAGATCGAGAGTGATCATGAGATCGCGGAAGTTCAGACCGGCGGCGCGCACCGCCACCCGCACCTGCCCTGGCTCGAGCGGTCTCAGGGCCTCTGGAGCAGGTCTTAAGGCGAGATTCTCCAGCGTGCCCCCGCTGCCCATGGCAAGCCGCCAAGCCTCGACACCAGCGGGCGCCGACAGCGACCCGGGAGAGTCATCGCGCGACAGCCGAGCGACCAGGAGCTCTCCTCCGCGCACGACCAGTTGGGGCTCCTCGGCGGCGAGCGCCGCACCCAGGACACCCAGGGATGCCGGCTCGCGGTCGAGATCGACAAGCGCGAAGCGACCCTGGTGCTCGGACTGCGCGGCGCGCACCAGGCCCCACACCGCCCCACCCGCCAGATCCGGCACGTCCTCGTGCGAGCCAACCGCGATTGCACCACGCGTCACGACCACCATTCGAGAGGCCGAGAGTCGATCGTCGTCGAGCAACGCCTGAACCAGTCCCAGCATCCGTCGCACGCCGGCGTGCACCGCGGCCACCATTCCACTCGCATCCGAACCATCGCTCGCCTCGCCATTTGCCCCGGGGCCGCTGACCGCGTCGGGGCCGCCGTCGACCAACACCACGTCGGGAATCGGCGCGCCCGTGTCCACCGCTTCGCCCAACCGCACCAGATCTGGGTATGCCTCCACCTCATCCCCAAGCTCCCCCGCAAGCCACGAGTGCGCCTCGCCCAACACCACCCAACTCCCCACCTGAGGTTGTCCGGCGGGCGACAGGCTCAGGGCCGGCGTCCAGCGAAGTGAGAAAAGCGCCTCCTGATGCTCGCGGCGCGCACCCTCGAGCTGCTCGGCGGAGACCGCTCGCAAGACCAGCGAATCGACCGCGGCGACCAATCCGCCGCTCTCGTCGACAGCCACCAGCGAGACCGTGTCGGGAGCCGGCGACGACAGCTTCACCCGCAGACGTGAGGTCCCGAGGGCATACAGCGCGACCCCACTGAAGGAGAACGGGATCCGCTGACCGCCACCCTCCTCGGCGCCATCGTCGAGCAGTCCGAGCCCAAGCGCGTGCAGCGCCGCATCGAGCAACGCGGGATGAAGACCGAATCGCGCGGCATTCGCCCCTTGATCCTCGGGCAGCGCAATCTCGGCGAATAACTCCTCGCCACACCGCCACACCGCTTGTAACCCCTGGAAGGCCGGCCCATAGTCGTAGTCGCGCTCAGCCATGCGGTCATACAGACCCTCGACCGGCAGGACCTCAGCGCCCGCTGGAGGCCACACGCCGCCGACCAACGCAGCAGAGGGATCGACGCGATCCTCGCGCCGATCCTCCAGCTCAACCTCCCGCTCACCCTCCTGACGATCCTCCCGCTCGCCTCTGGACGCCGCATCCACGGCGCTCATGCCAGAGGCAAGCACGCCGCTGGCATGAGCGACCCACACCGGCTCCTCGACGGCCAGACCGTCGCCGGGATCGCGCTCTGGACGCGAGTGTATGCTCACCGACCGCCGCCGTGAATCGTCCGGCTCGCCGACGCGCACCTGGAGTTGCACCCCTCCCTGCTCGGGCAGCACCAGCGGCACGTGCAGGGTGAGGTCGGCCAGCAACTCGCAGCCGACCTCGCGGCCAGCGCGCAGGGCGAGCTCGACGAACGCTGTGCCGGGCAACAGCACCGCACCCATCAACGCGTGATCCGCAAGCCATGGGTGGGTCGTCAACGAGAGGCGGCCGGCGAACAGCCACCCGGCGCCGTCGGCCAACGAGACTGCAGCACCCAACAAAGGATGATCGGCCGTACCCAGACCAGCCATGGCCACGTCGCCCACCCCGCCCGAGGACTCCACCAGCCAGTAGTGCTCCCGTTGGAAGGCATAGCCGGGCAATTCCACCCGCTCCGCGCCGGAGCCCGCGAAGACCCGATCCCAATCGACCTCGACTCCGTGCACCCACACCTCGCCGAGCGCGAGCAGGAAACGCTCACTGCCGCCCTGCTCGCGGCGCAGGGAGCCCGTGACTAGCACGTCGCTCGACCCGCCACGCGGGCCACCATTCTCGGCGCCGTCGTTCCTCGTCTGCCCCAGTGCCGCGCTCGCCTGCGCCAATGCCGCGTCGACTGTTTCCTGCACCCCCATGGTCAACACGGGATGCGGACTGACCTCCACGAACGTCCGGTAGCCGCCGTCGAGCAACGAGCCGATCACCTGCTCGAACCGCACCGGCTCGCGCATATTGCGATACCAGTAGCCGGCCCCCAACTCGCTCGTATCGATCTGTTCGCCCGTGACAGTCGAGAAGAGCGCAACCTCGCCCGAGCGCGGACGTATAGAGGAGAGCACGTCGAGCAACTCCTCGCGCACAAGCTCTGCCTGCGCTGAGTGGGTGGCGACGGTCGCCGGAACCATCCGCGCCCTTACCTCGTCGGCCTCGAGCTCCGCGAGCAACTCCCCAAGCGCCTGGAGGTCGCCGGCGACCCCAACCGAGGAAGGCCCGTTCACCGCCGAGATCGTGAGCCGGTCCTCCCAGCGCGCCAAACGCGCACGCGCCTCCTCCACCCCAAGCGCAACCGACACGATCGCACCGCGGCCCACCAGGCTGTTCGTAAGCAACCGGCTGCGCAAAGCCACCACGCGGACGGCATCACCAAGCGACAGCCCTCCGGCCACATAGGCGGCAGCGACCTCGCCCTGAGAGTGACCGACGACCACATCGGGGCGCACACCGCACGAGTCCCACAACCCCGCCAGCGACACCATCAGCGCAAACAGCACCGGCTGGACGACGTCGATCTGATCCAACGTCGGCGCGCCCTCGGCGCCGCGCAATACGTCCTCGAGCGACCAATCCAGATACTCCGCCAACTCCTCGCCACACATCTCCATGTGCTTTGCGAAGACGGGCGAGGAGTCCAGTAGCTCGAGGGCCATTCCCTGCCACTGCGAACCCTGGCCGGGAAACACGAACACAATCCCGCCACGCTCGATGTCGGCCACGCCCTCCACCACGTTGGGCAGCGACTCCTCGCGTGCCAGCGCACCGAGGCCCGCGAGCAACCTCCCACGATCGCCCCCGACGACTACGGCGCGATTCTCGAACGCGGCCCGATCGCTCGCCAGCGAAAGCCCGACGTCGATCGCCTCGATCCCCGCGTCGGCCTCGACGAAGTCGTGCAGCCTCCCTGCCTGCCCTCGCAGACCGCTGGCGCCGCGACCCGATACGACCCACGGAACCGCAACCCCGGCACCGACGAGCGCTGCACGACCGCCTGTGCCATCGCCGGCGTCGCGACCGGCGTCGACGGAAGGGAGAGCGTCGTCGGAGGCAGGGGCCTCACCAGACCCAAACCCCCCGTCAGCAACAGACCCCTCACTAGACACAGATGCCCCGTCAGCAACAGACCCCTCACCAGACACTGATGCCCCGTCAGCAACGATCCCCCCCGATATGTGCGGCTCCTCGAGGATCACGTGGGCGTTGGTACCGCTGACACCGAACGACGACACCCCTGCTCGCCGTGGCTGCCCATTCGCCCGCCATGGCACCTCCTCGGTCAGCAGCGACACCGCGCCGCTGGACCAATCCACCTTCTGCGAGGGCTCGTCCACATGCAGCGTCCGCGGCAGCACGCCATGGCGCATCGCCATCACCATCTTGATCACACCACCCACGCCAGCCGCCGCCTGCGCATGACCGATATTCGACTTCAACGACCCCAGCCACAGCGGGCGTCCCTCCGCGCGATTCTGCCCGTAGGTGGCCAGCAGCGCCTGCGCCTCGATCGGATCGCCTAGAGCCGTGCCGGTGCCGTGGCCCTCGACCGCGTCGATCTGCCCGGCCAACAGGCCGGCGCTAGCAAGCGCCTGGGCTATCACTCTCCGCTGCGATGGACCGTTGGGCGCCGTCAGGCCGTTGCTAGCGCCATCCTGGTTGACGGCGCTGCCCCGCACCAGCGCCAGCACCTGATGACCAAGGCGGCGAGCGTCGGATAGACGCTCCACCAAAAGCACGCCCACTCCCTCCGAGAAGGCGGTGCCGTCGGCCCGATCGGCATAGGATTTGCAGCGCCCGTCGGGGGCCAGGGCGCGCTGGTGGCTGAATTCGACTAGCGAGGCCGGCGTGGCCATCACCGCCACTCCCCCGGCGAGCGCCATCGAGCACTCACCCGCGCGCAGCGCCTGACAGGCCAGGTGTAGCGCCACTAGCGAGGAGGAGCACGCCGTGTCGACCGTCACCGCTGGTCCCTCCAGGCCGAAGGTGTAGGCCACGCGGCCAGAGACGACGCTGCCGGAGTTGCTCACACCCAGATAGGCCTCGAGATCGTCGGGCACCGAGCCGACCGAACCGTAGCCCTGATACATCGCACCGGCGAACACCCCCGTCTGGCTGCCGCGCAGCGAGATCGGGGGGATCCGAGCATCCTCGAGCGCCTCCCACGCCGCTTCCAGCAGCAGTCGCTGCTGCGGATCCATCGCCAGCGCCTCGCGCGGGCTGATACCGAAGAAGCCGGGATCGAACTCGCCGGCGTCGTAGAGGAAGCCGCCCTCGCGCGTATAGCTGGTGCCAGGGTGATCGGGGTCGAGGTCATACAGTCGCTCGATGTCCCATCCGCGATCGGTGGGGAAGCCCGAAATCGCATCGCGACCTGCGGCGACCAGCTCCCACAACTCCCGCGGTGTGCGCACCCCGCCCGGATAGCGGCAGCTCATGCCCACGATCGCGATCGGCTCCGCAACCGCAGCCATCGCTGTTAGCGCCACCACCGGCGGGACCTCACCGTTGAGGCCCGCGAGCAGTTCCACCAGGTGCTTGGCCAGGGCAGCAGGCGAGGGGTAGTCGAACACGAGCGTGGCCGGCAGGCGCAGGCCACCGACCCCTTCCAGGCGGTTGCGCAGTTCGACCGCCGCGAGCGAGTCGAAGCCGAGCTCCTTGAAGCTTCGCTGCCCGTCCACGGCGCCGACCGAAGCGTGCCCCAGCACCCCGGCGGCCTCGCTGCGAACAATGTCCAACACGACGCTCTGGCGCTCGCCGGCCTCGATCTCGGCCAAGCGCCGGGCGAGCGACCCGTGGGCGGGCGTGGCGGAGGCGCTCCAGCGCGTGGGCAGGCGGATCAGGTTGCCCAGCAACGTGGGCACAACCCCGGCGGCCCTCGCCCCGGCGCGCAACGTAACGACATCCAGGCGCATGGGGAGCACCAGGGCCTCGCGTGCCTCCCGCTGCGCCACGTCAAACAAGCGCAGCCCCTCCCGCGGCGAGAGCGCGAGCAGGCCGTTACGCGCCAGCCGCGTGCGGTCGCCCTCGCGCAGCTGCCCGGCCAAGCCACCGTCCAGCTGCCCCCACAGACCCCAGGCGAGCGCGATGGCTGAGAGGCCGTGCGCCTGACGATGCGCGGCGAGCGCATCCAGGAAGACGTTCGCGGCCGCGTAATTGCCCTGACCGGCACCGCCGAAGGTGCCGGCGGCGGAGGAGAAGAGAACGAACGCCGAAAGCTCCAAAGCGGCCGTGAGCTCATGCAGATGCCAGGCGGCGTCGAGCTTCGGGGCCAGCACTCGATCGAGCTGCTCGGCGGTGAGCGACTCGATCACCCCGTCGTCGAGCACACCGGCGGCGTGAACCACCCCACCTAACGGACAATCCTCGGGAACCTGGCCGAGCAGATCTTCGAGCGCGCCGCGGTCGGCCACGTCGCAGGCGACGATCCGCACCTGTCCGCCCAGTGCTTCGAGCTCGGCTTGCAGCTCGGCGGCCCCCTCGGCCCGAGGGCCACTTCGGCTGACGAGGAGGAGGCTGCGCACGCCGTGCTCTGTGAGCAGATGCCGCGCCACGAGCGCACCGAGCAAGCCGGTGCCGCCGGTGACGAGCACGGTGCGCTTCGGGTCAAACCCCCCTGGAGGGCTCGCGGGCTGGTCCGGTAGCGCCGAGTCCTCCCCGATGTGGGTCAGGCGTGCCAGCCGCGGGGCTACCAGCGCGCCACCGCGCACCGCCAGTTGGGGCTCGCCGCTGGCAAGCACCGCGGCGAGCAGAGGGTTCGTGAGGTCCCCCTCGCCGCGTGAGCCGACGTCGTCCCCGTCGAGGTCCACGAGCACGAAGCGCCCGGGATTCTCCGACTGTGCAGATCGCACCAAGCCCCAAATGGGAGCGAGCGCGATACCGGGAATGGCCTCGCCGGGGCGCGTGGGGACGGCGCCGCGCGTCACCAGCACGAGCCGCGAGTCGGCGCGCTCGCCACCGGCGAGCCAGGCCTGCATCCTCTGCAACGTC
This sequence comes from uncultured Solirubrobacterales bacterium, assembly GCA_963723045.1. Classification (GTDB taxonomy): domain Bacteria; phylum Actinomycetota; class Thermoleophilia; order Solirubrobacterales; family Solirubrobacteraceae; genus Palsa-744. The sequence continues at coordinate 1,080,310 of CAVROU010000002.1, forward strand.
TGCTGGATCACCCGATGCGCGACACCCACGACGCCGTCGGCGCCGGCCTGAGTGTCGGAGGGGCCATCAAGGAACACCACCTCGTCTCCACCACTCGCTTTCGGGGTGACCTCGGGCGAGGAGGCCCCGACGGGTATCCACTCCAAATGAAACAGCGACTCGTGTGCATCTCCGCCGATGTCCGCGAGTTGCTCCTTGGTGACGGGCCGCAGGGTGAGGGTGTCGACGGTGGCCACCGGCTCGCCGCTCCCGTCGCCGAGCGCGAGCGACATCGTGCCGGACTGGCCACGGGAGAGCTTCACACGCAGCGAGGTGGCACCCCGGCTGTACAGTTGCACGCCGCTCCACGAGAAGGGAAGCCACATCTCGGCGTCGGCGCCGTCGGCGGACGCCGCCACGGCGGCCACGTGCAGGGCCGCGTCTAGCAGCGCAGGATGTACACCGAAGCGGGCGGCATCCAGTCGCTCCTCCTCGGGTAGGGCGATCTCCGCAAACAGATCCTCGCCCTCTCGCCACGCTGCCTTCAGACCTTGGAAGACCGGCCCGTACTCGTAATCGAGCGCCGCCAGACGATCGTAGAGGTCCTCGATCGGGACGACCTCGGCGCCAGCGGGGGGCCACGTACCCTCGGCACCCGCCAATGGCCAAATACCCTCGGTACCGGCCATAGGCCAGGTGCCCACGACGCCCCGGCGCAGCGACATCTGATCCCCCCTGAGGAGCAGCGAGGGAGACAGCGTGCCGTTGGCGTGCAGAGTCCACGCCTGCTCGTCCTCCAGCAGATCATCCACGTGCGCGCGCTCAAGCCGAGAGTGGATCGCAAGCGGCCGATGACCGGACTCATTTGGCTCGCCGAGAGAGACCTGCAGCCGCACCCCACCCCGCTCGGGCACCACAAGCGGTGCGTGCAGCGTGAGCTCATCGATGTGCCCGCAGCCGGCCTCGCCGCCCGCACGCAGCGCCAACTCCACGAAGGCGGTGCCCGGGAGCAACACGACGCCCATCACGGCATGGTCGGAAAGCCACGGGTGGGATTGGCGGGAGAGGTTGCCGGTGAACAGCCAACCGCGGCCCTCGGCGAGTCCGATTGCGGCGTCCAACAACGGGTGCTCAGCCGATGCCTGGCCGATCGAGACCAGGTCCGCGGTCCCCGCGACGGCGTGTCGCTCGATCCAGTAGCGCTCGCGCTTGAAGGCGTATGTAGGTAGACGTACTGGTCTCGCAGTCGAGCCCGCGAAGGGCATCTGCCAATCGACGTCCACCCCGTGCACCCACGCTTCCGCGAGGGCACCGAGCAGCGTGTCCAGCTCCGGGCGCCCGCCGCGCAATACGGGCGCCGTGACGAGCGCATCGACATCCTCGCGCGAGTGCTCGCCGGCGAGACAGTCCCGGCTCATCGCGCTGAGCACGCCGTCGGGGCCGAGCTCGAGGAAGCGGCTCACCCGCTGCTCTCCGAGCCAGCGCACGGCGGCGTAGAAACGCACGGGCTCGCGCACGTGACGAACCCAGTAGTCAGCCGAGCAGAGCTCCTCCGCGGATGCCGGTTCTCCGGTCAGGTTGGAGACGATGGGAATCTGCGGCGCGGCGTAGGACAGGCTCTCGGCAATTTCGGCGAAGGACTCCAGCATCGGACCCATGAGCGGCGAGTGAAAGGCGTGGGAGACGCGCAGCCGCTTGGTCTTGCGACCCTGCTCCTGCCACACTCCCGCCAGGTCGAGCACGTCCTGCTCCTCGCCGGAGATCACCACCGCGGAGGGTCCATTGACGGCAGCGAGCACCACACGATCCCCGCGACCCGCGAGCGTGGGCGCCAGCTCCTCCTCGGATACCTGCAGCGAGACCATCGCTCCACCTGCCGGCAGCGCACCCATAAGCCGACCCCGCGCGGCGACGAGGCGACAGGCGTCCTTTAGCGAGAGAACACCCGCGACGTGGGCGGCGGTGAGCTCGCCGATTGAGTGACCCACGAGAAAGTCGGGACGCACACCCCAACTCAGCAGGAGGCTGAAGAGCGCGGTCTCCAGCGCGAACAGCCCGGCCTGGGTGAATTCGGTGTGGTCAAGTAGTTCGGCCTCGGCGGATCCCTCGCTCGCCCACAACACTTCACGCAGGGGGCGTTCGAGCTCAGCATCCAGGCACTCGCACGCCTCGTCAAAAGTCCGCGCGAACACGGGAAATCTCGGATACAGCTCACGGCCCATTCCCACCCGCTGCGCTCCCTGACCGGTGAACAGGAAGGCGAGGCCGCCGCCGCGCGCAACCCCTGCGACCGCCCCGCCCCCCGCCTCGCCGGCGACGAGCGCACCGAGGGCCCCCAGCAGCTCCTCGCGATCGCGGCCCAGCAGCACGGTCCTGTGCTCGAGCGCCGCACGGCGCGCGAGCGAGAGCCCCACGTCCGGCGCGCTCAGCTCGGGGTTGGCGCCGAGATGGTCCAGCAGCCGCTCGGCCTGGCGCCCCAGCCCATCGACGCCGCGAGCGGAGAGCACCCACGGCACCACTTCAGGCGCAACAACTACAAAGCTCTCCTCCTCGCCCGCACTAGGCGCAACGGGGCTAGGAGTCTCCCCCTCGACCGCGTCGTCGCGTGGCGGGATGTCCTCGCTCGTGAGGCCATCACGGCCCGTCCGAGCCTCGCCGCTCATCCGCGAGTGCTCGACCGTCGATGCCTCCACGGCAACAGGTGCCTCCTCGAGGATCAGATGGGCGTTGGTGCCGCTGACCCCGAACGAGGACACCCCCGCTCGTCGCGGGTACGCATCGGCGGGCCACGGCACATTCTCGGTGAGCAGCGACACGGAGCCCTCACTCCAGTCCACCTGACGGGAGGGGCGATCGATGTGCAACGTCCGCGGGAGCACTCCGCGGCGCATGGCGGCCACCATCTTAATCACCCCGGCCACACCAGCCGCGGCCTGGGTGTGACCGATGTTTGACTTAATCGATCCCAGCCACAGAGGACGTCCCTCGGGACGAGCGCGACCGTAGGCTGCCTGCAGCGCCTGCGCCTCGATCGGATCGCCGAGCATGGTGCCTGTGCCGTGACCCTCGACCGCATCGATCTCGCCCGCCGACAGCCGTGCGCTGGCCAGCGCACGGGCGATCACCCGCTGTTGGGAGGGGCCGTTGGGCGCCGTCAACCCGTTGCTAGCGCCATCCTGGTTGACGGCGCTGCCACGCACCAGCGCCAGAACCTCGTGACCGAGGCGGCGGGCGTCGGAGAGAGGCTGCAGCAGCAGGACGCCCACGCCCTCGGCGAAGCCGGCTCCGTCGGCGCCATCGGCGAATGACTTGCAGCGCCCGTCGCGGGCGAGACCGCGCTGGCGGGCGAACCCGACGAAGACCTCCGGCGTGTACATCACCGTGACGCCACCTGCGAGCGCCAGCGAGCACTCCCCCGCGCGCAGCGCCTGACAGGCCAGATGCAGCGCCACCAGCGAGGAGGAGCACGCCGTGTCGACGGTCACTGCAGGGCCCTCGAGCCCGAGGGTGTAAGCAACACGCCCGGTCACCACGCTGCCGGCGCCGTCGGTGAGCTGGTGCCCGGCGGAGACGTCCGCGGGGGAGCTCACGCCCGCCGGGTAGTCGCGACCCATGACACCCGCGAACACACCCGTCGCGCTGCCCCGCAGCGAGAGCGGATCGATGCCGGCATCCTCGAGCGCCTCCCAGGAGACCTCCAGCAGTAGCCGCTGCTGGGGGTCCATCGCCAGCGCCTCGCGTGGACTGATACCGAAGAACTCGGGATCGAACTCGCTGGCGCCGGCCATAAAGCCGCCCTCGCCGGCATAACTGGTGCCCGGACGCTCGGAGTCGGGGTCGTAGAGGCGCTCCAGATCCCAGCCGCGATCGGTGGGGAATCCGGCGATTGCATCGCCGCCTGTGGCGACCAGCTCCCACAGATCCTCGGCACAGCGCACGCCGCCGGGATAGCGACAGCCGATCCCCACAATCGCAATCGGCTCCTCGTCGCCGAGCACCCCCGCTCCTGGAGCCGCTGCCCCGCTCCCCGCAGCTGTGAGCGCGACCCCGTCGGGAGCCAGCTCGTTCAGCAGATACCCGGCCAGCGCCAGTGGTGTGGGGTGGTCGAACACGAGCGTGCTGGGTAGACGCAGTCCGGTGGCAGCGCCGAGCCGGTTGCGCAGCTCCACCGCGGTGAGCGAGTCGAACCCGAGCTCCTTGAATGCGCGCCGCTCGGCGACCGCCTCCGCCGCGGCGTGCCCGAGGACGACCGCCGCCTCTGTGCGCACCAGATCAAGCAGTATGCGCTGGCGCTCGCCGTGGGGCGCACCGACAAAACGTCGTGCCAGCGAGCCGCTCGCTTGGGCGCTCGCCATCCGCGCGGGCACCCGCACGAGACCACGTAGCAACGGCGAGATCGCGCCCGCCCTCGCCTGGGCTCGCAGCGCGGCGAAGTCCAGACGTAGCGGCACCGCGAGCGCCTCGCCAGCATCACGTGCGGCGAGGAACAGCTCGACGCCCTCGGTGACGGACAGCGCGGCGGTGCCCGAGCGCGCCAGACGCAGCCGATCGACATCGCTGAGCGCGGCGGTCATGCCGCGCCCCTGCGCCCACAATCCCCACGCCATCGAGACACCTGCCAGCCCACGCGAGCGGCGCTGGGCCGCGAGCGCGTCCAGGAATGCGTTGGCCGCGGCATAGTTGCCCTGCCCCGCGCCGCCGAGGATCCCCGCGGAGGAGGAGAAAAGCACGAACTCAGCGAGATCGAGATGCTCGGTCAGCTCGTGCAGGTGCAGCGCCGCATCGACCTTTGGTCGCAGCACGCGCTCGAGCTGCTCGGCGGTGAGCGTGTCGATCACACCATCGTCAAGCGCCCCCGCGGCGTGCACCACGGCGCGCAGGGGGTACTCCTCGGGCAGCGATCCGATCAGCTCGGCCAGAGCCGCGCGCTCGGATGCGTCGCAGCGGGCCAACGTCACGCGCACGCCGGCCGCCTGCAGGTCGGCCTCGAGCTCCGCGGCGCCCGCCGCCTCGCGTCCGCGGCGGCTGAGCAGCAGGATGTGGTCGACCCAGGGCTCGCTCGCCAGCTGACGCGCCACCAACCCGCCAAGATCGCCCGTGCCACCGGTGATCAGCACCGTGCCGCGCGACTGTTCGAGGACCTCTTCGCCGCTCGCCTCCTCCGCTTCGGGCTCGCTCGCGCGCAGCGGCACGAGCCGGGGCAGGGAAACGGCGCCCTCGCGCACCGCCAGTTGCTGCTCGCCCGATGCGACGGCGACGCCCAGGGCGTGGAGAGAGGCGGGCTCGTCGTCTATGTCGATCAGCACGAGACGCCCGGGGTGCTCGAGCTGCGCCGCGCGCACGAGCCCCCACACCGGCGCCTGCGCCAATCCCGGCACGGCCTCCCCGCTTTTCACCGCCAGCGAGCCATGCGTGACCAGCACCAGATGCGAAGCGCTGAAGCGCTCGTCGGCCAGCCACGCCTGCAACAACCTCAGGGTCTTCCGCGCGCCCTCGCGGATCGCCTCGGCGAGATCGCCGGAAGACCGGACATCGCCCTCAGAGTCCTCGATCGGATCGCCCGATCGAGCATCCCCCTCAGCGCTCTCAACCAGATCGTCAAACCCAACATCGCCAAGCGCGCCGGCCCCCGCGGCCAGGCTCGATGCACAATCCAGGAGCACCACCTCCGGTGCCTCTCCATCCGCCTCGATCCAGGCCACGAGGGAGGCGAGATCGACGTATGAAGCGTCAACGCCGGCGCTCTGCGCGAGCACACTGCCGGCGTCCCCCAGCAGCGACATGTGGTGCGCCACGGCGCGATCCGAGTCACGGCTGGGCGCCAGCGCGATCCAGTCCAAACGGTACAGCGAGTCGCGCCCCGCGCGCGCGTTGTCGAGCTGCATCCGGGAGACCGGTCGTGTGCTCAGCGACTGCACAGAGACGACCGGAGAGCCACTCTCGTCGGAGGCCTCCAGCGCGGTGGCGCCGTCCTCTGCCGGCGAGATGCGCACCCGCAGCGTCGAGGCGCCGCTCGCATGCAGGCACACCTCAGACCACGTGAAGGGGAGTCGTATCGTATCCCCCTCGCCGCCCATTCCCCCGCCGGCCAACCCAGCGTGCAGGGCGGCGTCGAGCAGCGCCGGGTGCAAACCGAAAAGGGCAGCCTGCGCGCGCTCCTCCTCGGGCAGGGACACCTCGGCGAACACTTCATCCTTGTGCCGCCAGGCCGCTCGCAGCCCCTGGAACGCCGGCCCGTAGTCCAGACCGCGCCCGCCCAGGCCGTCATACAGCTCCTCAAGCGCCAGCGGTTCGGCCCCCTGCGGGGGCCAGATCGTCTCCTCCGTGAGCGACCATCTCGGTGCAGGCGACTGTGCGATGGGAGCCAGCACACCGCCCGCGTGCTGCGTCCACGCCGCCTCCACCGCAGACCCGTCGGCGGCGCCCTGCGGGCGGGAGTGGATCGCCAGCGAGCGCTCACCGCCCACCTCGGCCTCACCCACCGAGACCTGCACCTCCACGGCCCCCCGCTCGGGCAGCACCAGCGGCGCCTGGAGCGTCAGCTCGCGCACGCACTCGCAGCCCATCTGCGCTCCGGCGTGCAGCGCGAGCTCCAGGAAGCCGGTGCCGGGAAGCAGGGCAACCCCCATCACGGCGTGGTCGGCCAGCCAGGGGTGGGTATCCAAGGAGAGGCGGCCGGTGAACAGCCGTCCGCCCTCGCCGGCGAGCGCCACGGTCGCGCCGAGCAGCGGGTGATCGGCGGCGGATTGTCCGGCGGCACTCAGGTCTCCGGCACCTCGACTGAGCGCCGGCAGCCAGTAGCGCTCGCGCTGGAAGGCATAGGTGGGCAGTCCGACTCGCTGCGCACCCGAGCCCCCGAAGACCGCATCCCAGTCGACGCTCACACCACGCACAAACAGCTCGCCGAGCGACATGAGGAAACGCCGTGGGCCGCCCTCCTCTCGCCGCAGCGAGCCGACCGCGAGGACCTCCTCCGCCCCACCGAGAGCCAGCTCGGCGGTCTCCTGCACCGCCATCGTCAACCCCGGGTGCGGACTGACCTCGACGAACGCGCGGCACCCGCGCTCGATCGCGGCGCGCGTGGCACGCTCGAACTGCACGGTCTCGCGCAGACTGCGATACCAGTACTCGCCATCCAGCTCCGCGGTGTCCAACAGCTCGCCGGTGAGGGTGGAGTAGAACGGGATCTCGCCCGTGCGGGGGGTGATCGAGGTGCACGCCTCTAGCAGCTCCTTGCGGATGACCTCGACGTGCTCGGAATGTGAGGCGTAGTCCACGGGGATCTCCCGCGCGCGGACGTCGTCGGCGCCAAGCGCCGCGAGCAAACCCCGAAGGGCCTCGCGTTCGCCGGAGACCACCACCGACGAGGGCCCGTTGACCGCCGCCACCGACACCCGCTCGCCCCAGGGCCTCAGATAGGCGTCGAGTTGCTCGACGCCGAGCGCGACGGACACCATCCCACCCGCGCCGCTCAGGACTGTGAGCGCGCGACTGCGCAGGCTCACGATTCGCGCCGCATCGGCGAGCGACAGCCCACCCGCCACATGCGCCGCGGCGATCTCGCCCTGGGAGTGGCCGAGCACCATCTGTGGATGGACGCCACACTCGCGCCACAGCCCTGCCAGAGAGACCATCACGGCGAACAGCGCGGGCTGGACCACGTCGACCCGATCGAGCCCCGGCGCACCGGGCTCGCCGCGCAGGACCTCCTCGAGCGACCAGTCGACGTGCGCGGCGAGCGCAGCGGCGCACTCGCGCATGCGCTCGGCGAAGAGCGGCGAGTTGTCCAGCAGTTCCACCGCCATCCCCGGCCACTGCGAGCCCTGACCGGGAAACAGGAATGCCACCCCGTGCCCCTCAGCGCCGGCGGGGCCCGCGATGACGTTCGCCGCGGACTGCCCATCGCCGAGCGAGCGCAGACCATCGAGCAGCTCATCTCGCGTCTGTCCGAGCACCACCGCGCGCTGCTCGAACGTCGCTCGGCCGGTGACCAGCGAGTAGCCGACATCGACGGGGTTCAGATCTGGCCGAGCCTCCACATGCTCGGCCAGCCGCCGCGCCTGGGCGCGCAGAGCGGGCTCACCCTTGCCCGAGAGCACCCACGGCGTCGCGCCGACAGCCAAGAGACCGCCGTAACCGACGAGGTCTCCGCCGCTCGACGTCTCCTCGGTCAGAGCGTCGTGTTCTGCCGGCGGAGCCTCCTCGAGGATCACGTGGGCGTTGGTGCCGCTGACGCCGAACGAGGAGACCGCAGCCCGGCGCGGCTGCCCGTTAACGGGCCACGGCAGCTCCTCGCGCAGCAGCGCCACGGTGCCACTCGACCAGTCCACCTGCCGCGAGGGCTCGTCGACGTGCAGCGTCCGCGGCAGCGTGCCGTGGCGCATGGCCATGACCATCTTGATCACACCCGCCATGCCCGCGGCCAATCCGGTGTGACCGATGTTGGACTTGATCGACCCGAGCCACAGCGGCCGCTCGCGCGTGCGGGCCTGACCGTAGGTGGCCAGCAGCGCGTGTGCCTCGATCGGGTCCCCAAGCGCCGTGCCGGTGCCGTGCGCCTCCACCACATCGACCTGCTCGGCGGACAGACGGGCGTTGGCGAGCGCCTGGCGGATCACCCGCTGCTGGGAAGGGCCGTTGGGCGCTGTCAACCCATTGCTGGCGCCATCCTGGTTGACGGCGCTGCCGCGCACGAGCGCCAGCACCTCGTGGCCCAGACGGCGCGCATCGGAGAGACGCTCGACGAGCAGCGCGCCGACCCCCTCGCCCCAGCCCGTCCCATCGGCGGCGTCGGCGAAGGACTTGCAGCGCCCGTCGGCTGCCATGCCCTGCTGACGGCTGAAGTCCACAAATACCCCCGGCGTGTCCAGCACCATCACCCCGCAGGCCAGCGCCAGCGAGCACTCGCCTCCGCGCAGTGCCTCGCAGGCCAGGTGTAGGGCGACCAGCGAGGAGGAGCAGGCGGTGTCCACCGACAGCGCCGGGCCCTCGAGGCCGAGCGCATAGGCGACCCTGCCCGACCCGACCGCTGCGGCGGTGCCGGTCATCCAATAGCCGTTGAGATCATTGGGCACCGACCAGTGGCCGGCGCCATACTCCAGGCGGGCGGTCCCAGCAAACACACCCGTCTGGCTGCCGCGCAGCGAGTGGGGGTCGATGGCGGCGTCCTCGCAGGCCTCCCAGCAGGCTTCCAGGAGCTGACGCTGCTGGGGGTCCATCGCGAGCGCTTCGCGCGGGCTGATCCCGAAGAAGCCCGCATCGAAATCGGCGGCCCCATCCAGGAACCCCGCTTCGCGCACATAACTCATCGCGGAGCCGCCGTTGGAGCCGAACAGCCGCTCTAGGTCCCAACCGCGATCTGTAGGGAACTCGGAGATGGCATCGGCGCCGGCCGCGACCAGCTCCCACAGCTCGCGCGGAGAGCTGATCCCACCGGGATAGCGACAGCTCATGCCCACGATCGCGAGCGGCTCCTCGGTGCTTGCAGCCGCGACCGGCGACGCGGGAACCCGCACGGGCGCGTCGCCCGCTTCGCTCAGCAAGTGGCGCGCCAGCACGAGAGGCGTTGGGTGGTCGAATACGAGCGTGCTGGGCAGCGACAGCCCAGTAAGCGCCGCCAGGCGGTTGCGCAACTCCACAGCGGCGAGCGAATCGAAGCCGAGATCCTTGAACGCCTGTTGCGCGCCGATCGCGTCGGGGGAAGCGTGTCCAAGCACGATCGCCACCTGCATGCGCACTAGGCGCAGCACCTCCTCCTCGCGCTCGTGTACCGGCAGTGCGGCCAGGCGCCGCGCCAGCGATCCCGAGCCTTTGCCCTCCCGCCCGACGCGGCGTGCGGGAGGGCGGATGAGCCCACGCAGCAGCGCCGGCGGCGCCTGGTCTGCGAGCTGCGCGCGCAGCGCGGCGGTATCCAGGCGCATTGGCAGCACGAGCGCCCGATCGAGGGCACGGGCCGCGTCGAACAGCGCCAGACCCTGCTGGGGCGAGAGCGCGCTCACGCCCGCGCGCGCCCAGCGTGCACGATCGGCAGCGCCCAATCCGGCGGTCATGCCCTCGCTCTGAGCCCAAGGCCCCCAGGCGAGTGCGTTGGCGACGAGACCGCGTGCGCGGCGGAATCCAGCGAGGGCGTCGAGGAACGCGTTGGCAGCGGCGTAGCCACCCTGACCGGCGCCGCCGAAAGTGGCGGCGCTCGAGGAGAACAACACAAATGCACTCAGCGCAGGCTCGCAGCGCGCGGTCAACTCGTGCAGGTGCCACGCACCATCGACCTTGGGTGCCAGCACGCGATCGAGCTGCTCCTCCCCGAGCGTCGCAAGCACGCCGTCGTCGATCACCCCGGCGGCGTGAATCACGGCGCCCAGCGGGTGCTCGGAGGGCACCGAGGCAAGCAGCGCTTCCAGCGAGCGGCGGTCGGCAATATCGCAAGCGGCGACGGTCACCTCCGCTCCGAGCGACTCGAGCTCCTCCTGCAGCTCGCGCGCCCCCTCGGCCGCGGCTCCCTGGCGGCTGGTAAGCAGCAGATGGCTGACGCCATGCTCGGCGACGAGGTGTCGCGCGAGCAGGGCGCCAAGGCTGCCGGTGGCACCGGTTATCAGAACCGTCCTCTCAGGATCCAGTGGTGCGGCGGAGGATGCGACGGACGCCGCACGGGTGAGACGCGGGGCGAGCACGCGGCCGGCGCGGATCGCCAACTGCGGCTCGTCCAGAGCCGGCGCGGCGACCAGCACGCGCAGGGAATCCTCGGCGTCGTCGAGGTCGACCAGCACGAAGCGGCCGGGGTGCTCGGATTGGCCCGCCCTCATCAGCCCCCAGACGACGGAGTTGTGCAGGCCCGAGACCTCCTCATCGCCGAGCGCCACGGCGGCGCGGGTGCTCACGAGAAGTGGGCGTCCGGCAAAGCGCTCCTCGGCCAGCCATGCCTGCGTGAGCGCAAGCACTCCACCCGCGGCCTCGTGTGCAGCCCGGGCGCGATCGCCCTCCCGCGCAGCGCCGATGGGGTCGCCCTCCTGCGGGGCCCAGCCAGGATCACGCTCCTGCGGGGCCCAGCCAGGATCACGCTCGTGCGGGGCCCGCGCCGAATCGCCCTCCCGCGCTGCCGGCGCCCGATCGCCCTCCTGCGCCTGCCCACCAGGCAAGGACTGGTCGCAGTCGAAGAGCACCACGTCGGGCGCGGCACCCGCGTCAATGGCCTTAGCCAAGGACGCGAGATCGTCATAAGGTTCGGCGTCCACGCCAGCGCGCCGCAACGCCCGCGCAAGCTCGCCCGTGGCGGACGGGTCCAGCACCGCCCAGCGACCGGCGCCGGTGTGTGACACAACCGGCAGCTCGACCCAATCGAGTGCGAAGAGAGACTCGTGATGGGCCTCGCGTGCGCTTGCGAGGCCCGCAGCGGAGACGCGGCGCACGGCGAGCGACTCCACGACGATGACCGGGTCGCCGAGATCGTCGAACACCTCCAGTCGCAGGGCGTCGGTGCCGGCGGGGGAGATGCAGGCCCGCAGGCAGGAGGCTCCGCGCGTGTACAGATGCACGCCGTTCCAGGTGAACGGCAGCCACGCCTGTCGCTGCCCCTCATCCGTCTCCTCGCCCTCGCCGACGGCATTCATGAGCATTCCGTGCAGGACCGAATCCAGCAGAGCGGGGTGCAGGCCGAACAGCTCCCCCTGCGCGTGGTGATCCTCGGGGAGGGCGGCTTCGACGAACAGATCCTCCCCGCGCCGCCACGCCGCTCGTAGACCCCTGAACTCGGGTCCGTAGTTGAAGTCGAGCCCACCCAGACGGTCGTAGATGTCCTCGACCATCAGCTCCTCTGCACCCTCGGGGGGCCATGCTCCGGTGCCATCGAGCGCGGACGGCGATTGTGCCGCCTCGGGTCCCTCAGAGGCCAGCACACCACTGGCATTGCGGGTCCATGGGCGCCCGCCCGACCGGTCCCCGCCGGCCCCCTCCCAATCCCCGCCGGCGCCCTGTGGCTCCCCGCCGGCGCCCTCCCACAAACGCGAGTAGACGGCCAACGCGCGGTGCCCAGACTCATCGGGCTCCCCCACCCACAGCTGCACCTGCATCGCGCCGTGCTCGGGCAGCACGAGCGGCGTTTCCTGAATGAGCTCCTGCAGGCGATCGCAGCCAACATAGGCACCCGCGTGCAGCGCGAGCTCGACGTAGGCGGTGCCCGGCAACAGGACCGTGCCCATCAGCTCGTGGCCGGCCAGCCAGGGATGGGACTCGAGCGAGAGGTTGCCGGTGAACAGCCATCCACGGTCCTCGGCAAGACCGATGGCGGCGCTCAGCAGCGGATGTTCGGCGGACGTGAGACCGGACCCCGTGGCGGCTCCCGCGGTGGCAGCCTTGGACGTAAGCCAGTAGCGCTCGCGCTGGAAGGCGTAGGTGGGTAACCGCACCTGCCGCGCACCGGAGCCGGCGAACATCGCACTCCAGTCGACGGGTACGCCGCATACCCACACCTCCGCGAGCGCCGAGAGCAGCGCCTGGACCTCGGGGCGCTCGCCGCGCAGGAGCGCCACCAGCGTCGTCCCGCTGCCGTTCACACTGCCCTCGGCACCGTCCACGCCGCCCTCGACGTACGCCCCACCGCCCTCGATGTCCCCCCCGCCCCCGGCATACGCCCCGCCGCCGTCGACGTACCCGTCGACGCCCTCGGCATACCCCCCGCTACCCTCGACGCCGCCATCTCCGCGGCCGGCCAGCGCGCCGATGGCGTCCTGTCCCATCGCGCTGAGCACCCCGTCGGGACCCAGCTCGAGGAAGTTGCGCACACCCCGCGCGAAGAGCCAGCGCATGCAGTCCATGAAGCGCACCGGCCGGCGCACCTGCGCGACCCAGTAGTCGGGCGAGCACAGCTGCTCGGTGGAGACGCGCTCGCCGGTGAGATTCGAGACGATCGGGATGCCGGGGGGCGCGAACGACAGGCCATGGGCCACCTCGGCAAAGGCGTCGAGCATGGCGTCCATGCGATGTGAGTGAAAGGCATGGCTGACACGCAGGCGCTTGGTCTTGCGCCCCCGCTCGCGCCACAGATCCTGCAGTTCCACGACGGCCTGCTCATCGCCGGAGAGCACCACTGCGGACGGCCCGTTGACCGCCGCGATCGTCACCTGCGCCTCGTGTCCGGCAAGCGTCTGCAGCACCTCTTGCTCGGAGGCCTCCACGGAGACCATCGCGCCACCCTCCGGTAGCGCCCCCATCAGCCGGCCACGCGCGGCGACCAGCGTGCAGGCGTCGGCCAGCGAGAGCACGCCCGCGACGTGCGCCGCCGAAAGCTCGCCGATCGAATGGCCGACGAGGAAGTCTGGCCGCACACCCCAGCTCTCGAGCAGCCGGAACAGCGCGACCTCAAGCGCGAAGAGCGCTGCCTGGGTGAACATCGTGTGGTGCAGCAGTGCACCCTCGTCGGGGGAGTCGCCGTTCGCGAACACGACCTCCAGCAGCGAGCGTCCCAGCTGCTCGTCGAGCGCAACACACGCCTCGTCGAGCGCGTGCGCGAACACGGGGAACGCCCCGTAGAGCTCGCGTCCCATGCCGACGCGCTGGGAACCTTGGCCGGTGAAGAGGAATGCGGTCTGAGCACCGGTGAGCGGACCGACGCCCGCGACCACCCCCGCTGCCGGCTCCGCGCGCGCCAGCGCATCGAGCCCGTCGAGCAGACCAGCTCGCTGCTCTGAGCCCTCCGCGCCAAGGACCACAGCATGGTGCTCGAACGCCGAGCGCCCGGCGGCCAGCGAGACACCCACCTCGGCGCTGTGCAACTGCGGGCGCCCGCCCACGAACTCCCTCAGCCGCAGGGCCTGCTCGCGCAATGCCGGCTCGGATCTGGCAGAGAGAACCCACGGCACCAACCCGCCCGTGATCGATACCGCGCTGGGAGCCGATATCGCGCCGGCGCCCTGGACCGGATCGAGAGCCCGTTGGGCGATCGATACCTCGCCGATCTCCGCGCCGGGAGCCGATACCGCACTTGCGCCCTCGATGGCCTCCGGGTCGAGGGCCTGTTCGAGGATGACGTGCACATTGGTGCCACTGACACCAAACGAGGAGACACCGGCGCGCCTGGGATGCGCGCGCCGCGGCCACGGCTGCGCCTCGCTCAACAGCGAGACCGAGCCCGTCGACCAATCCACCTCGGGGGATGGCTCGTCGACGTGTAGCGTCTTTGGCAGCTTGCCGTGGCGTAGTGCCATGACCATCTTGATCACGCCGGCCACTCCGGAGGCGCTCTGGGCGTGGCCGATATTCGACTTGATCGACCCCAGCCACAGCGGTTGCTCAGAGGGGCGACCGCGGCCGTAGGTGGCCAGCAGCGCCTGTGCCTCGATCGGATCGCCAAGCGTGGTCCCGGTCCCATGCGCCTCCACCACGTCGACCTCTGTGGGTGAGACGCGCGCATTGGCAAGCGCCTGCGCGATCACGCGCCGCTGCGCGGGACCGTTGGGTGCCGTGAGCCCGTTGCTCGCGCCATCCTGGTTGATCGCGCTGCCCCGCACCACCGCCAGCACCTCACGCCCCTGCCGACGTGCATCGGAGAGCCGCTGCAGCGCGATCACTCCAGCGCCCTCGCTCCAGCCGGTGCCGTCGGCGGCAGCAGCGAAGGATTTGCAGCGCCCGTCCCGCGCGAGTCCGCGCTGGCGACTGAACTCCACGAAGGCTCGGGGCGTGGCCATGACCATCACTCCGCAGGCGAGCGCCAGCGTGCATTCCTCCGAGCGCAGCGCCTGAGAGGCCAGGTGCAGAGCCACCAGCGAGGAGGAGCAGGCGGTATCCACGGTGACCGCCGGCCCCTCGAGCCCAAGGGTGTAGGCGACACGACCCGATAGGACGCTCGCGGCGTTGCCGGTCGCCAGGTAGCCCTCGACGCATTCGTAGTCCTGCGAGCCCGTGCCGACGAATACGCCGGTGGGACTGCCATGCAGGGAGGAAGGGGCGATCCCGGCGTACTCCAGCGCCTCCCAGCAGAGCTCCAGCAGCAGGCGCTGCTGGGGGTCCATCGCCAGCGCCTCGCGGGGGCTGATACCGAAGAACGCCGCGTCAAACTTCCCCGCGTCGTGCACGAAGCCGCCTTCGCGCACATAGCTACTGCCGGGCCGGTCGGGATCGGGGTCGAACAGCCGTTGCAGGTCCCAGCCGCGGTCGGTTGGGAAAGGGGCGATCGCGTCGCGCCCGGAGTCGACCAGCTCCCACAGCTCCTCGGGCGAGCGCACGCCGCCGGGATAGCGACAGCTCATACCCACGATCGCGATCGGCTCGTGCTCCTGCTCCTCGAACGCGCGCAGACGCTGCTGGGTGTCGTAGAGATCGACGGTGACGCGTCGCAGGTAGTCGCGCAACTTGGCGTCGTCGCTCACAGCTCTCCCCCCGCTTGTCTCGACCAGGACCGGGAGAAGGCCTTCATCTCCGCACTCTGCTCGGGTCGCGCCCGGAGCGCCATCCCCGAACACCGCTCGGATCGCGAGTGGGCCATCATCTCCGCACCCTGCTCGGGTCGCGCGCGACGGCACCATCGGTCGATGCGCCGCCCAGCCGGCTGTCGATGAAGTCGAAGATCTCCTCGTCGGAGGCCGACTTCACCTGCTCGGCAACCGCCGCGCCAACGCGCTCGCTCGTGTGCGCCTCATGCCCGCTCGCGGGCGCTCCCTCGCCGTGAAGCCCCGCCAGCAGGACCTGTAGGCGCGAAGCGATGCGCATCCGCTCGTCCTCGTCGAGCACCTGGGTGAGCCGGCGCGCCACCATGTCAAGACCGGTATCCGCCGAGATCGCGACCGGGGCGGGCTGTGTCTCTGCCATGCGGTCCAGCAGCAGGGCAGTCACCGCCAGCGGAGTGGGATGGTCGAATATCAGCGTGGCGGGCAGGCGCAGGCCGGTGGCGCCCTGGAGCGCATTGCGCAACTCGACCGCCGCGAGGGAGTCGAATCCGAGCTCACGGAAGGCACGATGTGCCTGCACCGCGTCTGGCGTTGGGTGCCCCAGCACGCCGGCTGCGCGCAGGCGCACGAGCTCCAGCAGCTCGTGCCGGCGCTCGCCCTCGGAGAGGTCCGCGAGACGAGCCACGAAGGCGCCATCCTCGCCGTCCGCCGGAGCAGCGTCGGCAAGTTCCCGCAACACCTCCTGCACCTGCGGCAGCTCGCCGATCAGCGGACGCGCGCGCGCAAATGTGTATGTGGGTACGTATCGCGTCCAGTCGATGTCGGCGATCGTCAGACAAGTCTCCTCGCGATCCAGAGCTCTCTGCAGAGCTCCGATCAGCAACCGCGGCTCCATGCCCCGCATTCCGCGCCGGCCGAGACCAGTGCCGGCGCCGGACCCCATGCCGGCGCCGGCCCATAGACCCCAGGCAACTGAGGTCGCCGGCAGGCCGCGGGCGCGGCGGTGCTCGGCGAGCGCGTCGAGGAAGGCGTTGGCGGCGGCATAGTCGCTCTGAGCACCCGCGCCGAAGGTGGCGGCCATCGAGGAGAACAGCACGAACGCCGACAGGCTCTGCCGCTCGGTTAGTTCGTGCAACGCAAGCGCCGCGTCGGCCTTCGGCGCCAGCGTCTGTGCCAGATCCTGGGTCGAGAGGGAGTCGAAGTCGCATTCGACGGTGACTCCCGCCGCGTGTACCACCGCGTCCAAAGGATGCTCTGCGGGCACTTCCTCCAGCAGGCGCGCAAGCGCGTCGCGATCGGCCACGTCGCAGGCCACGATGCTCACGCTCGCCCCGAGCTCCTCTAGTTCCGCACGGAGCTCAGCGGCACCCGGTGCCTGCGGTCCTCGGCGTCCGACAAGCAATAGATGATCGGCGCCCTCACGGGCGAGCATACGTGCGACGTGGGCGCCCAGACCGCCGGTACCACCGGTGATGAGCGCGGTTCCCCGCGGCTGCCAGCGCCTGCGCGGCAGCCCCTCGCTGGACCCCACCTCACTCCCGTTCGGGACCTCCGTCCCGCGCCCCGCCCAGCCATCGCCGCCGGCCTGCAGGACTCGCCGCGCGCCGGCCTGCAGGACTCGCCGCGCGAATACACCCGAAGAGCGCACCGCTAGCTGATCCTCTCCCTCGCGGGCGCTCAGAACTGCGCACAATCGCGCCAGCGCCTGCTCATTCAGATCCGTGGGCAGGTCGACGAGACCGCCCCATCCTTGCGGCCACTCCAAGCCCACGCTCAGACCGAGACCCCATGCCATCGCCTGCAACGGATGCGCTACGGGGTCGGCGCCGGTCGACACGGCCCCGTGCGTAGCGATCCACAGCGGCGCCTGGATGTCGAGGTCCCTGAGCGCCTGCGCCAGCGTCAGCGTTCCCGCCAGCCCTTGGGGGACAGCGGGAAACCGGGCGTCGCGCTGTTCGTCGAAGGCCAGTAGCGACAGGACTCCCGCAAGGCGCGAAGGACGCTCGGATGTGGGCGCTCCAGCCGGGCCGGTCCCTGCGGTGGGCTCAGCCACGGGTTCCATCGAAGACCCATCCGTGCGCTCTCCATCCGTGCGCTCTGAGAGTGGTTCGCCCGCGAGCACGTCTCTAAGGCGGTCAGCCAGCGCCCCACGCTCGCGGGTGGCCTCGGCGTCGATCGCGACCGGCGTGACCTCCGCGCCGTGCGACTCCAGCGCTCCCACGAGTGCGGCCACTTCGGCGTCCCAGGCAAGCTCGCTGGGAACGGCGAGTAGCCACCTACCGGCCAGACGCGCCGGTGGCATCTCGCCGACCGATCGCCAGCCGACGCGGTAGTGCCAACCGTCGAGAAGCGACTGCTCGCCGCGTCGCCGTCGCCAGGCCGCGAGCGCGGGCAGGAGGGCCTTGAGCGAGGACTGCTCTTCCTCGCCGTCCATTTCGAGCACATCAGCCACGCTGTCGATGTCCTCAGCGGCAACCGCCTCCCAGAGTCCGGCCTCCGCCGCCGCCCCATTCACGCTCTCGACGTTCGCGGATGGCTTGAGCCAGTAGTGATCGTGTTGAAATGCGTAGGTAGGCAACGCCGTGCGCGCAGCTTGCGATCCTCTGTACAGCGACGCCCAATCCACCTCCACGCCACGCACCCATATTTCACTCAGGGAGGCCAGGAAACGCCGCACGCCTCCATCTCCCCGGCGCAGCGATCCGACCACCGCGACATCTTCACCTTCCTCGATCGCACCCTCGGGGGCAGTCTCATCGTCGACCGTTTCCTGGAGGGCCAGTGTCAATACCGGATGTGGACTTACCTCCACGAATGCCCGATAACCCTCCCTCAACAATGACCGCGTGGCATCCACGAACCGCACCGTCTCACGCAAGTTGCGATACCAGTACTCACCATCCAGAAGCGCGGTATCCACGAACTCACCCGTGACCGTCGAGAAGAACGGCACGTCACCCGAGACCGGAACGAGCCCCATACAGCCGTCCAACAACTCTCCACGAACCTCCTCGACCTGCACCGAATGCGAGGCATAACCCACGGGAATCTCCCGCGCCCGCACACCCCCATCGACCAGCTCCCTCAGCAACCCATCAAGCGCCTCGCGCTCACCGGACACCACCACCGAATGCGGACCATTCACCGCGGCGACCGACACCCGACCCTCCCAACGCTCGAGCCGGTCGCCCACCTCCTCCTCGGACAGCGCCACCGACGCCATCCCGCCGCGACCCATCAGCCTCACCAACACCTCACTGCGCGCCACCACCAGACGCGCGGCATCCCCCAAGGACAGGCCTCCCGCAACATGAGCAGCGGCGATCTCCCCCTGCGAATGACCCACCACCACATCGGGCTCGACACCGCACGCCCGCCACAGCCCCGCCAACGACACCATCACACAAAACAGCAACGGCTGCACCACATCCACCCGATCGAACCCCGGCGCGCCCTCGACCCCGCGCAACACATCCTCGACAGACCAGTCGACAAGCCCCTCCAGTACCTCGGCACATCCACGCAACGCCTCGGCGAACACCGGCGAACGACCCAACAGCTCAACGCCCATCTCCAGCCATTGCGAACCCTGACCACCGAACACAAACACCACACCCCGGCCCGACGGGTGGGCGATGCCCCGTACCACGTTCTCCGCGACCTCTCCCTGGGTATGCGCTCGCAGGCCGCCCAGCAGCTCACTCCGGTCCTCGCCCAGTACGACCATGCGGTGCTCGAACGCCGAGCGACCGGTCGCCAGCGAGAAAGCCACGTCGGCGACGTCCACCTCGGAGGAGCCATCCCCTTGTGCAGAGAGCCTCTCGGCCTGTCCGCGCAGTGCCGCCGCGCTCTTCGCGGACAGCACCCACGGCGTGACCCTTTCGCCGCCGGCGAGAATCACGGGTGTCGCCGATGCGCTCACCCGGAGGGCAGGCGTCGCCGAGGTGTTCGCCCGTGTGAGCGAATCGCCCGCGGGAGAGTCACTCCCAGCTGGCAGATCGGTGACCGAGAGGGCCACCTCTGGATCCGGGGCCTGCTCGATGATCACGTGGGCATTGGTGCCGCTGATCCCAAACGACGACACACCGGCACGGCGCGGCGCGTCACGATCGGGCCAAGGCACCTCGTCGCTCAGCAGCGCCACGGCTCCCGACTCCCAGTCGACCTCTCCCGAGGGCGCATCCACATGCAGCGTGCGTGGCAGCACGCCGTGGCGCATCGCCATCGTCATCTTGATTACCCCCGCCACCCCCGCCGCCGCCTGGGTGTGACCGATATTGGACTTGACCGACCCCAGCCACAGGGGCCGCTCGCGCGAGCGATCCGCGCCATAGGTCGCCAGCAATGCCTGCGCCTCGATCGGGTCGCCCAGCGCCGTCCCTGTGCCGTGCGCCTCTACCGCGTCCACGTCTTCGGGTGCGAGCCGCGCATTGGCCAGCGCCTGCGCGATCACGCGCTGCTGGGCCAGGCCGTTGGGCGCGGTCAGCCCGTTGCTTGCGCCATCCTGGTTGATCGCGCTGCCCCGAACCAGCGCAAGGGGGCGGTGCCCGAGGCGACGTGCGTCGGAGAGTCGCTCGAGCAGGAGCACACCCACCCCCTCGCCCAGGCTCATGCCGTCGGCGCCCGCCGCGAAGGCCTTGCTGCGCCCGTCGGGTGCGAGCGCGCGCTGGCGGCTGAAGCCGGTGAAGGCCGTCGGAGTGGCCATCACGGTCACGCCCGACGCCAGCGCGAGCGTGCATTCTCCGGAGCGCAGCGCCTGAGAGGCCAGGTGCAGGGCCACCAGCGAGGAAGAGCAGGCGGTATCCACGGTGACCGCCGGCCCCTCGAGCCCGAGGGTGTAGGCGACGCGCCCGGAGACGACGCTGCCGGCGTGCCCGGTCAGCCCATAGTCCTCCGCATCGGTGGCGCCCGACCACAGGGCTGCGCCATAGTCGTTGACGCTGATGCCCGCGAACACCCCCGTCTCGCTGCCGTGCAGCGAGACGGGATCGATGCCGGCGTGCTCGATCGCCTCCCAGGTGGTCTCCAGCAGCAGCCGCTGCTGAGGATCCATCGCCACCGCCTCGCGCGGGCCGATCCCGAAGAAGCCCGCGTCGAACTCGCCGGCATCGTGCAGGAAGCCACCCTCGCGCACATAGCTCGCTCCCGGGCGCTCGGGGTCCGGGTCATACAGACCCTCGATATCCCATCCACGATCGCCGGGAAACGCGGAGATGCCGTCGCCACCGCGCACGAGCAGCTCCCACAGCGACTCGGGCGAGAGCACCCCGCCGGGGTAGCGGCAGCTCATCCCCACGATCGCGATCGGCTCCTCGTGGGCGACCGCTGCCACCGACGCGGCAGGCCTGCTGTGCACGCCCGCCAGCTCATCCGCGAGATGGCCGGCCAGCGCCGCCGGTGTGGGATGGTCGAAGAGAAGCGTCGCCGACAGCCGCATGCCGGTCGCGGCGCTCAGGCGATTGCGCAGCTCGATCGCCGACAGCGAATTCAGGCCGAGGTCCTTAAACGTACGCAGCGGGGAGACCGTCTCGGCGGTCGCGTGGCCCAGGACGATCGCCACCTGCGTGCGGGTCAGCTTGAGTAACGCGTCTCTGCGCTCGGGCTCGGGGAGGTCGGCCAACCTGCTCCCAGCCTCAACCCCTCCGCGCCCCACCGCACCCTCTTCACGCTCCGACCCCCGACGGGCAGACCGGTGGGCCAACTCGCTCAGCAGCGGGGGCACCCCCTCGGAATCGGCTTCACCATCCTCAGATATGCCGCGAAGCCGGGTTGGCCCATGTGCCGACAGCCGGGTTGGTCCATGTGCCGACAGCTGCGCAAGTTCCAGGTGCGCCGGCAGCAGCGAGGGCTCGACGAGCGCGCAGGCGGCGTCGAACAGCCCGAGACCCTCACCGTCGGCCAGTGGCGCCACGCCCATGCGCGCGATCCGCGCAAGCTCCGCCTCGCCCAGATGGCGGGCCATGCCATCGGCGTGTGCCCACAGCCCCCAAGCCAATGCGCTTGCGGGCATGCCCCGCGCATGGCGATAGGCCGCCAACCCGTCGAGGAAGGCGTTGGCCGCCGCATAGTTGCCCTGCCCCGCGCCACCGAGGGTGGTGGCGGCCGAGGAGAACAGCACGAACGCCGACAGATCCAGGTGCGCGGTCAGCTCGTGCAGGTGCCACGCCGCGTCGGCCTTAGCCGCCATCACCGCATCGACGCGCGTGGCGCTCAACGCGCCGATCGTGCCGTCATCGACGAGACCGGCAGCGTGGATGACGGCTGTGAGAGGGTGCTCGTCGGGCACCTGCCTGAGCAGGTCCTCGAGCCGCTCGCGCTTGGCGACGTCACAGGCGACGAGGACAACGCGCGCGCCCGCCGATTCGAGCTCCGCCCGTAGCTCCTTTGCCCCGTCGGCCCGCGCACCACGTCGACTGGCCAACATCAGGCTGCGCACCCCACGGGTACGTACGAGATGCCGCGCGAGCAGCCCCCCCAAGCCGCCCGTTCCGCCTGTGATCAGGACCGTCCCGTGCGGACCGAATGCGTCGGCTGCAGCCTCTGCGGCCAGGGCCTGCTCCGCCGATCGCTCCTCTACCGGCCCCCCGGATGACTTGGCGTGCAGCCGCGCGTCGGATTTCCTCTCCCGCCGGAGCGCGCACCTGCGCGAGGCGCGCCACGAAGAGCTCTCCCCGGCGCAGCGCCAACTGTGGCTCCTCGCCCGCGCCGGCCAGAGCCGCGGGCAATGCCGACAGCGAGGCAGGCTCATCATCTACGTCCACCAGCACGAACCGCCCCGGATTCTCAGCCTGGGCCGAGCGTACGAGCCCCCACACAGGCGTTGCCGCCAAACCGGCCATCCGCTCCCCATTGCCCACGGCCACCGCACCCCGCGTGAGCACCGTCAGACGTTGCTCGGAGAAGCGCTCATCCGCGAGCCACGACTGCACGACGTCCAGCGCGCGATGCACGGCGGCGTGCGCCATGCCCATCGTCTCGGCCGACGCGCGCCCCTCGACATCTGCGCCCTCCTCGGATCCCCCCTGGACATCTGCGCCCCCCTCGATGGTGTCCCCACCGGCTGTGTCGATGACCTCCAGCAACACCGCTGCCAGTTGCGGTGCCCCCTCTGCCATGGACTTGCCCAGCGACTCCAGGCCGGGGTGTGCGCTCACCTCGACGCCGGCCTCGCGCAGCGCCCGGGTCAGACCGCCGTCCTGCGTCCCGAGTACGACACACGACTCGGCGTTTGACGCTGACGCCGCCAGCGCAGGCTGGAACCCGCGCCAGCGCACAGCGAACAACGACGGCCCCGTCGCCGCGCGCAATTGCGAGCGCTCCTCCGTGGGGTGGGACGACAAATGCTCCACCGCTGCGTGCGGCTCTGCAAGGCCCGCAGGCAGGGACGACTGCGCGTGCTCCGCCGCGGCAAGTCCCACCCCAGTGCCGACTCCTGTGGGAGCGAGCCAGTAGCGCTCGCGCTGGAATGCGTAGGTGGGCAGCTTGACCCGCTTGACGCCCGGACGGGCGAGCATCCTCGCCCAGTCGACAGGCGCTCCGTGCACCCACGCTTCGCCAAGCGCCTCGAGCGCAGCCTGCATTTCGGGACGATCGCCGCGCAGCAGCGGCACTGTCACCGGGCGCTCGCGATCCTCCCGATTGGCGCCACGATCCGCGTCGGCGCCCGCAAGGCAGTCGCTGGTCATCGCACTCAGCACACCATCGGGGCCGAGCTCGAGGAAGCACCTGCCGCCCTGCTCGGAAAGCCGGCGGATGCCCTCCTGGAAGCGCACCGTCTCTCGCACCTGGCGGACCCAATAACGGGCGTCGCACATCTCGCCGGCTGCCACCATCTCGCCCGTGAGATTGGACACCAGCGGGATACTCGGCTCGGCATAGCTCACGGACGCGGCCACCGCGGCGAAGTCCTCGAGCATCGCCTCCATACGTGGGGAGTGGAAGGCATGGCTGACCCGCAGGCGCTTGGTCTTGCGTCCCTGCTCTCGCCATGCCCCCGCCAGCTCCAGGACGGCGTCCTCGTCGCCGGAGAGCACCGTCGCCAGCGGCCCATTGACGGCGGCTAGCGCCACGCGGCCCTCCATGCCCGCCAACGAGGGAACGACCTCTGCCGCCGAGGCCTGCACAGACACCATCGCGCCGCCGTGGGGCAGCGCGCCCATCAGACGCCCACGCGCCGCGACGAGCCGGCAGGCGTCGTGCAGCGAGAAGACCTCCGCCGCGCACGCCGCCGCCAGCTCGCCGATCGAGTGACCCCCCAGGAAATCTGGACGCAGACCCCACGCACGCAGCTGCCTGAATAGCGCGACCTCCAGCGCGAACAACCCCGCCTGCGTGAACATCGTGTGGTCCAGCAAGCCCTCCTGCGCCTCCGAGGGCTCTCCGCGCCCGAACATCACATCCAGCAAGGGCAGCTCGAGGTGCGCCTCGAACTCCCCACAAATCTCGTCGAGCGCATCGCGGAACAGCGGCAGCGCCTCATACAAACCGCAGCCCATGCCCACGCGCTGGGAGCCCTGGCCGGAGAAGAGAAAGACGACGCCGCCCACGCCCTCGCCAGCAGCAACCCCCTCCAGCACACCCGGAGAGATCTCCCCCCGCCCCAGAGTCCGCAGGCGCTCCAGCACGATTTCGCGCTCCTCGCCGAGCACCACCGCTCGGTGTTCGAGCGCCGCCCGACCGGCCGCCAACGAGTGGGCCACGTCCGCGGCGCCCACCCGCGGGTGGGCGCCCAAATGACCATCGAGCCGTCGCGCCTGCTCACGCAAGGCACCCTCTCCGCGCGCGGAGAGGACCCATGCCACCACTCCGCCTGTGTTCCCTGAGCCTGCCTCACCGGTGGACCCGCGAGTGCCCGTTGACGCATCTTCGGCCACGGGCCGGCCGTCGCCGAGCGACACTTCACCTTCGGAGGCAGGCCCGCTCATATCGGCACGAGCGGGCCCATCCACACCAGACGGCTCCCCGGAGACCAACGCCAGGCCGGACGCAGGGGCCGGCTGCTCGATTACGACATGCGCATTGGTGCCGCTGATCCCAAACGACGACACCCCTGCCCGCCACGGCTGCCCCGTCACCGGCCACCTAGCCTCCTCCTGAAGCAGCGAGAGCTCGCCCGAGGACCAGTCCACCGCCGGCGAGGGCTCGTCGAGGTGCAGCGTGCGCGGCAGCACTCCGTGGCGCATGGCCATCACCATCTTCATCAAGCCCGCCATGCCCGCGGCGGCCTGCGTGTGGCCGATGTTGGACTTGATCGACCCCAACCACAGCGGCCGCCCCGGCGGGCGGCCCCGCCCATAGCTGGCCAGCAGCGCCTGCGCCTCGATCGGATCGCCCAACGGGGTCCCCGTGCCGTGCGCCTCGACCGCGTCGATGTCCGTAGGCGACAAACCGGCGTTGGCCAGCGCCCGCGCAATCACCCGTTCCTGCGAGGGCCCATTAGGGGCCGTCAGGCCATTGCTCGCGCCATCCTGATTGACGGCACTGCCCCGCACCACAGCCAGCACCTCATGACCCTGCCGACGCGCATCGGAGAGCCGCTCTACCAGCACCACGCCTACGCCCTCGGCGAATCCGATGCCGTCCGCCGCGGCGGCGAATGGCTTGCAGCGTCCGTCTCCCGCGAGCCCGCGCTGGCGGCTGAACTCGACGAAGGCGGCGGGCTTGCTCAGCACCGTCACCCCACCCGCGAGCGCCAGCGAGCATTCGCCCGCACGCAGGCTCTGGCAGGCCATGTGCAGCGCCACCAGCGAGGAGGAGCAGGCGGTATCGACGGTGATGGCGGGCCCCTCCAGTCCGAACACGTATGCGATACGCCCCGACAGGACGCTGCTGAGATTGCCCGTCAGCCCGAAGCCCTCGAGGCTTTCGTAGTCCTGGGAGCTGAAGCCCGCGAACACGCCCGTCTGACTGCCGCGCAGCGATGTTGGATCGACGCCGGCGTCCTCCAGCGCCTCCCACGAGGTTTCCAGCAGCAACCGCTGTTGGGGGTCCATCGCCAGCGCCTCGCGGGGGCTGATCTGAAAGAAGTCGGCGTCAAACTCGCCGGCGTCGTAGAGAAAGCCCCCCGCGCGCGCGTAACTGTGTCCGGCACGGTCGGGATCGGGGTCGTAGAGCCCCTCCAGATCCCATCCGCGGTCGGTGGGGAAGCCGCCGATCGCATCGCCCCCGGCGGCCACGAGCTCCCACAGGTCCTCGGCCGAGCGCACGCCCCCGGGGAAGCGGCAGCTCATCCCTACGATCGCGATCGGCTCGTCGGTCGCCGCCGTGGGGAGAACACTCACACCCACGTTGCGCTCGCCCGCGAGCTGTGCGAGCAGGTGCTCACACAGAGCCGCAGGGGTCGGGTGGTCGAAGACCACGGTGGTAGACAGGCGCAGCCCGGTGAGGGAGCTCAGCCGGTTTCGCAGCTCCACCGCGGTAAGGGAGTCGCAGCCAAGATCCTTGAACGCCTGCCCCGCCGGCACGGCATCTGCTGTGGCACGCCCCAGCAGCGTCGCTGCCTCGCCCCGCACGAGCTCGAGCACCAGGCGCCGGCGTTCGTGCTCGGGCGCCCCGGAAAGACGCCGCTCCAGCGACCCCTTGACACCTTGCGCCGCGCGTTGCCCAGGCCTACGCACAAGGCCGCGCAACAGCAGTGGCACAGTGCCGCTCCGCGCTTGGGCACGCAGCGCCGCGGTGTGTAGACGCAGCGGAGCCACCAACGCCTCGTCCATTGCGCACGCGGCGTCAAACAGCTCGAGACCCTCCGCGGAGGACATCGCGGCCATGCCGGCCCGTTCGACCCACGCCTGGAGGGCCGCGTCGAGGTGGCCTGTCATACCACTGGCCTGCTCCCAGTGGCCCCACGCGAGCGCGATGCCGGGCAGCCCGGCTGCGCGGCGATGAGCCGCCAGCGCGTCGAGAAAGGCGTTGGCGGCGGCGTAATTTCCCTGTCCCGCCGTCCCCAGCGTGCCCGCGGCCGAGGAGTACATCACGAACGCCGACAGCTCGATATGCGCGGTCAGCTCGTGCAGGTGCCAGGCCGCATCGACCTTCGGCGCCAGCACCCGATCGACCCGCTCCGCGGTGAGCGAGTCGATCACACCGTCATCCAGCACCCCCGCGGTGTGCACCACCGCGGTCAACGGATGCTCCGCCGGCACCGCCGCCAACAGCTCTTCGAGTTGGCCGCGCTCGCTCACGTCGCACGCCTGCACCGCGACGCGCGCGCCGTGGGACTCGAGCTCTGCCCGCAACTCACCGGCCCCCGGCGCGGCGGCGCCGCGACGACTGGCCAGCAGGAGGCTGCGCACCCCGTGTCTAAGGACGAGGTGTCGCGCCAGCAGCGCGCCCAGACCACCGGTACCGCCGGTGATGAGCACCGTGCCCTCGGGTTCGATCTCCCTCGGCAGGGTAAGCACGATCTTGCCGACGTGGCGCGCCTGGCTGAGGAAGCGAAGCGCCTCGCGCGCGCGGCGCATATCCCAAGTCTTGAGGGGCAGAGGCTGCAATACACCCCGCTCGAACAGCCCTAGCACCTCCACGAGCATCTCCTGCAGACGCTCCGGGCCGGCCTCCGGTAGATCGAACGCGCGGTAGGAGACGCCCGCGTGCTGCTCCGCGAGGACCTGCGCGTCGCGAATGTCGGTCTTGCCCATCTCCAGAAAGCGCCCTCCGCGCGGCAGCAACTCCAGCGAGCTGTCCACGAACTCCCGCGCGAGGGAGTTGAGCACGACGTCCATGCCCTCACCGTCGGTCTGCTCTAGGAAGCGCTCCCTGAAGTCCAGCGTGCGCGAGGAAGCGATGTGGGCCCGATCCAAACCCATCGCCTCGAGCACCTCCCACTTCCCGGGGCTGGCGGTCGCGAACACCTCGGCACCCAGGTGTTGGGCCAGTTGCACGGCGGCCATCCCCACGCCGCCCGCGGCGGCGTGCACGAGCAGTCGCTCGCCCGGCCTCACCTCGGCGAGGTCGACCAGTCCGTAGTAGGCGGTGAGGAAGACGATCGGGACGGCGGCTGCCTGCGCGAAGGACCAGCCGGCGGGCACATGCACCAGCAGGCGCCGGTCGGCCACCGCCAGCGGACCGAAGCCTCCAGCGACGAGGCCCATCACTCGATCCCCGGGCGCGAGGTCCACTCCGGGGCCGACCTCCGCGACGACCCCGGCACACTCGCTGCCGATCGCGTCGGTGGAGTCGCGCAACGCCACGAGGCCCAGCGCCACCGTGGCGTCGCGGAAGTTCAGTCCCGCGGCGCGCACCGCGATCCTCACCTGTCCGGGTCCGAGCGGCTCCAGCAGCTCAGGATGCGAGACGACACCGAGGTGATCGAGCGTGCCGCCCTCGCCGGTCACCTCCAGACGCCAGCACCGCTCTGTGCTGGGGATCTCAAGGACGTTGCCGGAGCCGCCACGCACCAGTCGCGGCGCCAGCACCTCGCCCTCGCGCACGGCAAGCTGTGGCTCCTCGCAGGCGAGTGCCCCCGGCAGTGCACCCAGGGAGGCATCCTGCAGGTCGATGTCGACGAGCACGAAGCGGTCGGGGTGCTCGGACTGCGCAGAGCGGCCAAGGCCCCACAGCGCCGCGACGCCGAGACCCGGCAGCTCATCGCCGGCGCTGACGGCCACCGCGCCTCGCGTCAGCAGTACCAGCCGGGCCGAGCCGAAGCGCTCGTCCTCGAGCCATGCCTGCATCAACTCCAGTACCCGCTTGACGGTTGTGTGAGCCACTTGTGCAGGCGTCTGTGCACCCGCGGTGCCCTCCTCGGCCGCACATTCGAGCAGCACTACCTCGGGGATCTCCCGGCCGCCGTCGATCGCCTGGACCAGCGATGGAAGATCCGAATGTGCCTTGACCGCGACCCCCGCCTGCGTGAGGGACTCGACCACCTCCGGGCGGGACTGACCGAGCACGGTCCACCGTCCGGTGGCAGATCCATCCGGATGGTCAATCGTGACGGCATCCCAGTCGATGCACAGCAGCGAGTCCGACGTTTCCCCGCCTGCCCGATCGAGCTCCGCTACCGAGGCCGAGCGCAGCACGAGTGAGCCCACCGACGCGACGAGCGTGCCCTGCTCGTCGAGCGCCACCAGCGAGACCGACTCGCCGCCCAGCCGTGTGAGAGCGACGCGCAGCGAGGATGCGCCCGTCGCGTCGAGTCTCACCTCGCCCCACGAGAACGGCAGCCGCACACGGTCCGTCTCGGCGCTGTGCTCGTCCAGCAACTCCAGCACCAACGCGTGCAGGGACGCATCCAACAAGGCCGGATGCAATCCGAATTGCCCGGCGAGCATCTGCTGCTCGTCGGGCAGCGCCACGTCTACGAACATCTCCCCATCGCGCCGCCACGCGGCGCGAACCCCCTGGAAGGCCGGTCCGTAGTCATAGCCACCCTCGGCGAGACGCTCATATAGGTCATCGACCCTCACCGGCTCGGCACCAGGTGGTGGCCATAGCCCCCCGGCAAGCGCACCTATCTGCGCGGCGGTGACGGGGCCTCCGAGCGCCGCCGCGGTCGGGGCGAGCACGCCGCTGGCATGACAAGTCCACGATGTCGCGCTTGAAGATCCGCCGTCGAGAAGACCCTGCGCTGACTGGCTTCCAGAAGCGCCCCGCAAAGACCTCTCCCCGGGCATACCCCCCATAGCCCTGTCGCCGGCGTCCTCTCGCGGACGGGAGTGAACTCTCACCGGACGCTCCCCGGACGCACTGGGCTCGCCGACGGTGACCTGCAGCTGGACGACACCGTCCTGCGTCAACCTCAGCGGCGCCTGCAGTGTCAGCTCCCGCAGCCCCGCGCACCCGACCTCGCCGGCGGCGCGCAGCGCGAGCTCCACGAAGGCGGTGCCGGGGAACAGCACTGTGCCCATGACGGCGTGGTCGGCAAGCCAGGGGTGGGTTTGCACAGACAGGGAGCCCGTCAGCAGGCAGCCATCGTCCTCGGCCAGCTCCAGAGCGGCGCTCAACAGCGGGTGATTCGCGGCGGCCTGCCCGGCTGAGGCGAAGTCGCCGATCGCCGTCCCCGTTCCGTCGAGCCAATAGCGCTCGCGCTGGAAGGCGTAGCTGGGGAGCTTCACGCGCTTGGCGCCCGTCCCGACGAACACCCGCCCCCAGTCGACCGGCACGCCGCGCACCCACGTTTCGCCCAGTGAAAGCAGGAAGCGCTCCAGACCACCCTGCCCGCGGCGCAGCGAGCCCGCAACGATCGCCTCCCCCGGGTTCTCGAGCGTCTGCTCTACGACTTCCCGCGCTCCGATGCTCAGAACCGGATGCGGGGCGATCTCGATGAACGCGCGATGACCCTCCTCCAGCAATCTGCGCGTGGCCCGCTCGAACTGGACGGTCTCGCGCAGGTTGCGATACCAGTACTCACCGTCCAGATGCGAGGTGTCAAGCCACTCGCCCGTGACCGTCGAAAAGAAGGGCACTTCGGCGGAAACCGGGGAAATTCCGGCGCAGGCATCGAGCAGTTCCTGGCGTACATCCTCGATCTGCGCGGAGTGTGAGGCATAGCCGACCGGGATCTCCTGCGCCTTGAGCCCATCCGCCAGACACTCCGCAAGGAACTCGTCGAGCGGGTCGCGGTCGCCGGACACGACCACCGCGGAGGGCCCGTTTACGGCGGCAATCGACAGGCGGCCCTGCCAGCGCCCCAGACGCCCATCCAGCGCTCCGGCGCCGGTCGCGACGGACACCATCCCGCCGCGGCCCATCAGCTTCACGAGCGCCGCGCTGCGCGCCACGACCAGTCGCGCGGCATCCCCGAGCGAGAGCCCCCCCGCCACACAGGCGGCGCTGATCTCACCCTGGGAATGACCCACCACCGCACGCGGATGTACGCCGCAGGCGCGCCACAGGACGGCGAGCGACACCATCACCGCGAACAGCGCCGGCTGCACCACGTCCACGCGCTCAAGATCCGGAGCGCCTTCCCCGCCCCGCAGCACGTCCTCGAGCGACCAATCCACGAGCCCCGCCAGCACCTCCTCACAGCGGCGTATCTCCTCGGCGAACACCGGGGAGCTGTCGAGCAGTTCGACGGCCATCCCCTGCCACTGCGAACCCTGCCCGGGAAAGAGGAACACCGTTCCGCGGCCGACGCCAGTCGCCACTCCCTCCACGACACTCCCCTGCGAGTTGCCCTGGGCGAGGGCACTCAGACCGCCGAGCAGGCCCTTGCGCTCGCCGCCCACCACCACGGCTCGGCTCTCGAACACGGCCCGACCGACGGCGAGCGACAGGCCCACGTCGGCCACGTCGAGCTCTGGGTCGCCTTCGACACGCCTTAGCAGGCGCGCGGCCTGGCCTTTCAAACCCGCCACGCTACTCCCCGATAGGACCCACGGCAGCGCTCCGGCGCCCGGCGACACACCGACACCCGCCGACACACCGACACCTGGCGACACACTGACACCCGGCGACACACCGACACCCGGCGACACACCGACACCCGGCGACACACCGACACCCGGCGACACACCGACACCCGGCGACACACCGACACCTGCCGACACACCGACACCCAGCGGCGCATCGGAGCGCCTCAGCGAGCTGCCCTCGCCCCCGCCCGCCACACCGACGATTGCAACAGGGGCATCCTCGCTGGCCGGGACACCACCCGCACTCTGTAAGGGGGCAGTGGATGCAACGGGTTGGAGGGCAGGGGCTTCTTCGAGCACCACATGCGCGTTGGTGCCGCTGGCCCCAAAGGACGAGACGCCCGCTCGGCGCGGCTCGCCGTTGCGCTGCCAGGGCACGGCGTCGTTCAGCAGCTCAAGCGAACCGTCCGACCAATCGATCTCGCCGGAGGGCTCCTGCGCGTGCAGCGTCGGCGGCAGCACACCGTTATGCAGCGCCAGGACCATCTTTATGACTCCCGCGATGCCCGCCGCGGCCTGCAGGTGGCCGATGTTGGACTTGACCGAGCCGAGCCGCAAGGGACGTCCCCGCGGGCGACCCCGGCCGTAGGTTGCGATCAGCGCCTGGGCCTCGATCGGGTCTCCCAGCGTGGTGCCCGTTCCGTGCGCCTCCACCGCATCGATCTGATCTCCGGAGAGTCCTGAGCCCGCGAGCGCCTGCGAGATCACACGCTGCTGAGAGGGGCCGCTCGGCGCTGTCAGACCGTTGCTCGCGCCATCCTGGTTGACCGCGGTGCCCCGTATGACAGCCAGCACCGGATGCCCCAGGCGCTGCGCGTCGGAGAGCCGCTCCACCAGCACCACGCCGGCGCCCTCGGATAGGCCGATGCCATCGGCGTTTGCCGCGAACGCCTTGCAGCGTCCGTCGCGTGCGAGCGCCCGCTGGCGGCTGAAGTCCATGAACACCTTGGGGGTGGACAGCACGGTCACCCCGCCTGCCAATGCCAGCGAGCACTCACCCGCGCGCAGCGCCTGACAGGCGAGGTGCAGCGCCACGAGCGAGGACGAGCACGCAGTGTCGAGGGTGATCGTCGGTCCCTCAAGCCCGAACAGGTAGGCGACGCGACCGGATACGACGCTGCCGAGGTTGTGCGTGCCCAGATAGCCGTCGAGGCCCATCGGCGAGCGCAGACCGGCCGGTGAGCGCAGGTCGGCGGCGTAATCGTTGTACATGACGCCTGCGAACACGCCCGTCTGACTGCCGCGCATCAGCGTGGGGTCGATATCGGCGTCCTCGAACGCCTCCCAGGCGACTTCCAGCAGCATGCGCTGCTGCGGGTCCATCACCAGCGCCTCGTGTGAGCCGATGCCAAAGAAGCCCGCATCGAACTCGGCCGAGTCGTAGACGAAACCCCCCTCGCGCGCATAGCTCGTCCCCGGTCGATCCGCGTCAGGGTCATAGAGCCTCTCCAGATCCCAACCGCGATCTGTGGGCAGCTCCGAGATAGCGTCGGTGCCCGAGATCAGGAGCTGCCACAGCTGCTCGGCGGAGCCCACACCGCCGGGAGCGCGACAGCTCATCCCCACGATCGCAATCGGCTCATCGACGTGGCGGACCGCCTCGGCGTGGCGAACCCTTGGCGCGTCGATCCGCGCCCCCGAGCCGTCTCGCTCTCGACTCACGCCCGCTCGTCTACCGTCCACATTCGGACGCTCCTCCCCCGCGTCCCCTCGCTCCGCGCACAGGTGCCGAGCGAGCTCCAGGGGGGTGGGGTAGTCGAAGATGAGCGTGGCCGGCTGGCGCGAGCCGGTGGCCGCGGATAGCCGATCCCTGAACTCGACAGCGGCGAGCGAGTCGAAGCCGAGCCCCTTGAAGGTGCTCTTCGGATCTATCGCCTGCGCCGAGGCGTGCCCAAGGACGACCGCCGCCTGTGCTTGCACGAGCTCCAGCCACACACGTTCGCGCTCCTCCTCGCCCAGACCCGCGAGGCGTGTAGCGAGGGACTCCTTCTCACCTCCTGTGACGCCGCGGCCGGGTGCGCGTACGAGCCCGGAGAGCAGCCACGGCAGGGTGCCCGCTCTAGCCTCGGCGCGCAGGGTGGCGTCGTCCAGCGACACCGGCACGACCGTCGCCAGATCGCCGGCGAGAGCTAGGTCGAAGAGCGCGAGGCTCTGCTCCAGGGAGAGCGTTCTCATGCTCGCCGAGCGCACCACCCTCCTCACGTCTGTCTCGTCCAGCCGCCGACCCATACCCGTATCGGCCCAAAGCCCCCACGCCATCGAGGTCGCCGCCAGTCCGCGCGCGCGGCGCTCCTCGGCGAGCGCGTCGAGGAAGGCGTTACCCGCGGCATAGTTGCCCTGCCCGGGCCCGCCAAACGTCGCCGCGATCGACGAGAAGAGCACGAATGCCTTCAGGTCGATGTGCTCTGTGAGCTCGTGCAGGTGCAGTGCGGCGTCGAGCTTCGGTGCAAGCACACGGTCGATTCGCTCCGGGGTAAGCGACTCGATCAGTCCGTTGTCCGCCACCGCGGCCGCGTGGACGACCATCGCGAGGGGATGCTCCTCGGGGGTCTCCTCGAGCACCGCCTTCAGCGCATCGCGGTCGCTCACATCGCAGGCCACGATCCTCACCTCGACGCCAAGCTCGCCGAGCTCTGCCTGCAGCTCGCTCGCACCCTCGGCGTCGAGACCGCGCCTGCTCGTCAGCAGCAGGTGACCGGCGCCGTGCGCGACCGCGAGATGCCGCGCCAAAAGCGCACCGACGCCACCCGTGCCACCGGTGACCAATACGGTGTCCCGCGGGTCGAGTCCGAGAGGATTGGCAGCCTGCACCTTCACGCGAGCGATCCGCGGAGATAGAATCTCTCCCGCGCGTAGCGCCGATTGCTGCTCGCCCGAGCCGAGCGCCGCAGTCAGTCCGCTCAGCGCATCCTCGCGCTGGTCGAGATCGACGATCGCGAAGCGCTGGGGATTCTCGGCCTGGGCGCTGCGCACAAGCCCCCAGAGGGGCGCGGTGGGCAGATCGGCGACTCCCTCGCCGGCCCGAGCGGCGAGGGCGCCGCGGGTCACGATCACAAGCTGGGCATCGCGCAGGGGCTCGTGCGAGAGCCACGATTGCATCAGCGAGAGCCCCCGGTACAGCACGCCGCGCGCCTTCGCCGCGGGCTCATCGCCACCCGTCGTCTGCGTGGAGCTGTCGGTGAAGTCGACAAGTGTCACACGAGGGATGGGAACACCTGCTCCGATGGACTCGGCCAGCGACTCGACCCCTGGATGCACATCGACGGAGAAGCCGGCGCCGCGAAGAGACCGGTGAAACGCGGAATCCTCCTCACCAAGCAGTACCAGCTCCTGCGTGGGAGAGTTCGACAGGGAGGCCTTCGCGATGGCCCTCCAATCGAGGTGAAACAGCGACTCGTGGTGAATCGCACGCGCACCCTCCAACTGCTCCCCCGAGGTTTCGCGCAGGACCAGCGAGCGCAGCGAGGCAAGCAGCTCGCCGTTCTCGCCGGCAGCCACCAGCGACATGTCTTTCTCAGACTCCAGCACCAGACTGACTCGAAGTGAGGATCGAGACCCGGCAAACACGCTCACCCCGCTGAAGGAGAAGGGGAGGTGCGGCCTGCCACCCGCGTCCATACCCCGTCCGAACGCGTCGAGCAGCGCGTGCAGCGAGGCATCGAGCAATGCCGGGTGCATCTCAAATGCGCCGGCCTGTGCTCGCTCGCCTTCGGCGAGGGACACCTCGGCGAAGAGCTCCCCCCCACGACGCCACATGCCCCTCAGGGCTCGGAATGCGGGCCCGTAGTTATAGCCGTGCGCCTCCAGAAGGCAGTACTGGTTCTCGACGTTCAGTGCGACGGCGCCTTGCGGCGGCCAGGCCTCGCCGGCGAAGGACGCCGCCCGCTCCCGCAACGCCGCCAGCTCGTCGAGCGACATCTCGTGGGAGGCGATCGCGCCGCTAGCGTGGCGCGTCCATTCTTGCTCGGCGCCAGGCTCACCCTCGGTGTTGCTCTCCAATCGGGAGTGGATACTCACCGAGCGTCGCCCCTGTTCGTCGAGCTCTCCCACCCACACCTGGATCTGCACCGCCTCTTGCTCGGAGAACGTCAAGGGCGCCTCCAGCGCGAGTTCCTGCACGGACTCACACCCGACCTCGCGACCGGCCCGCAGGGCAAGCTCGACAAACCCAGTGCCGGGCAACAGCACGACACCCATGGCCGCGTGATCGACGAGCCAGGGGTGCGTACGCAGCGACAGGCGCCCCGTGAACAGCCATCCCCGCTCGCCGGCCAGACACACACCGTCGCCCAGGAAGGGATGACCCAAGGAGCCCTGGCCGGCCCAACCCGACTCGCCGACCTCGACGGCAGAGGCATCGAGCCAGTAGCGCTCTCGCTGAAACGCATAGGTCGGTAGCTCGACATGCTGAGCGCCAGGTCCGGCCATCGCAGCTCCCCAGTCGACGCCGACACCGTTCACGAAGGCCTCGGCCAGGGAGATCGAGAGACGGTCAAGGCCACCCTGATCGCGACGCAACGAACCGACGACCGTCGCATCTTCGGTGGGGTCCTCGAGCACCTCCTCGACGGTCTCCCGCACTCCCATCGTCAACACTGGGTGCGGGCTGATCTCGATGAACGTCCGGCATCCCTCCTGGAGCAGCGTCCGCGTGACCGGCTCGAATTGGACTGTTTCGCGCAGGTTGCGATACCAGTACTCCGGACCCAGCTCCGCCATATCGAGCAATCCGCCCGTTACGGTGGAATAGAAGGGAATCTCACCTGTCCGCGGGGCGATCGAGGACAGGGCGGCGACCAGCTCCTCGCGGATCGCCTCGACGTGTGGTGAATGCGAGGCGTAGCTCACCGGGATCCTTCGCGCCCTGATGCCCTGCGCCTCACACTCCTCGAGCAGCTCCGCTAGCGCGTCGGAGTCGCCCGAGACGACCACCGAGCTGGGGCTGTTGATGGCCGCGATCACAACTCGGCCCTGCCAGCGCTCCAGGCGGGCGGCCAGCGGCTGCACAGCGAGTGAGACCGAGACCATCCCGCCTTGCTCGGAAAGTCCGGCCAGCGAGCTGCTGCGCAAGGCCACCACCTTGGCGGCATCCTCCAGTGAAAGTCCTCCCGCGACGTGCGCGGCGACGATCTCGCCCTGGGAGTGACCCACGACCACACCGGGATTCACGCCTCGGGCACGCCATACCGCCGCCAGCGACACCATCATTGCGAACAGCGCCGGCTGAACGACATCGACGCGATCAAGCTGCGATGCGTCGTGCTCGCCTCGCAGGACATCCTCGAGCGACCAGTCCACGTGGGGTGCGAGCGCCTCGGCGCATTCCCGCATGCTCCGCACGAAGATCGGCGAGGTCTCGAGCAGCGCCGACCCCATTCCTTGCCACTGCGAGCCCTGACCGGGGAACAGGAAGACCGCTTGGGGGCCGTGGGCGCCGTCGGCGTGGGCCACCCCCCGAATCACATTTGCCGCTGCCTCCCCGCGTATCAGCGCAGCGAGTCCCGCGAGCAGATCCTCCCGTTCATCCCCGAGCACGACCGCGCGATGCCCAAACAGCGATCGTTTGCTCACCAGCGCGTGGGCGACATCCACCACGCTCGTTCCCGGCGAGGCGTCGCAGTGCTCCAGCAGGCGCTTCGCCTGGGCAAGCAGCGCGGCGCCGTCCTTAGCCGAGATCACCCAGGGCGTGGGGCCGGCCTCGATCGGAGCGTCCTCGAGACCCGCCGCCTGCACGGGAGTCCCCTCGATGCGCTCCCCGAGTGCCAGGGCCTCCCCGACACCCGCCACCCGCACCGGAGCCCCATCGACATCCCCCCCGAGCGCCGGGGCCTCCTCGAGAATCAGATGCGCGTTGGTGCCGCTGATCCCGAACGAAGAGACCCCTGCCCGGCGCGGCTCGCCCTCCCGGGGCCAGGGCATCTCGGTGGTGAGCAGCGAGACGGCACCAGCCGACCAGTCGATCTCCGGGGAGGGCTCGTCCACGTGGAGCGTCCTCGGCAGCACGCCGTGACGCATCGCCATCACCATCTTGATCACACCCGCCACACCCGCGGCGGCCTGCGTGTGACCCAGATTCGACTTGATCGAGCCCAGCCGTAGCGGGCGCTCGGCTGGGCGATCCTGCCCGTAGGTCGCGAGCAGCGCCTGCGCCTCAATCGGATCGCCAAGCCGCGTACCAGTGCCGTGCGCCTCCACGGCGTCCACATCCACGGGGGAGAGTCGCGCGTTGGCGAGCGCCTGGCGAATCACCCGCTGCTGGGAGAGGCCGCTCGGCGCTGTGAGGCCGTTGCTGGCGCCATCCTGGTTGACAGCGCTGCCGCGAACTAGTGCGAGCACCCGATGACCTGAGCGCCTGGCGTCGGAGAGACGCTCCAGGAGCAGTACTCCCACCCCCTCGCCCCACGCGGTGCCGTCGGCCCCAGCCGCAAAGGACTTGCAGCGTCCATCGGGCGCGAGCCCACCCTGATGGCCGAACTCCACGAACATGCCCGGATTGGCCATCACGGTCACGCCGCCCGTCAACGCAAGCCCGCACTCACCCTGCCGCAGTGACTGGCACGCCAGATGTAGCGCCACGAGCGAGGCCGAGCACGCCGTGTCTACCGTGACGGCGGGACCCTCCAGTCCGAAGACATAGGCCAGACGGCCCGACGCCACGCTGGCCGTGTTGCCGGTGAGCGTGTAGCCCTGCAGACCGTCGCCCGCCCTGTCCAGGCGCGGGCCGTAGTCCTGGGTCATCACCCCGGCGAACACGCCGGTGTCGCTGCCTCGCAGGCGCAGGGGGTCGATGCCGGCGTCCTCGAATGCCTCCCATGCCACCTCCAGTAGCAGCCGCTGTTGGGGATCCATCGCGAGCGCCTCCCGCGGACCGATCCCGAAGAACCTCGCATCGAAGTCCGCGGCATCATTGAGGAACCCGCCCTCGCACGCAAAGCTCGCATCCGGGCGGTCGGGGCCGGCCTCGCGCACATCGCTCGCTCCCGGGCGGTCGGAATCGCAGCCGTAGCGCCCCTGCCAGCCGCGATCGGCGGGGAACGCAGAGATCGCATCGACGCCCGAGCTGACGAGCTCCCACAGCTGCCTTGCTGAGCGCACGCCACCGGGGTAGCGGCAGCCGATGCCCACGATCGCGATCGGCTCCTGCCACTCCACACTCGCCGGCGCAGCCCGGGTCCTCGTCCGGCTGTGGCCCTCCTCGCCCACCGTCAAACGCTCGGCCAACGCCAGCGGAGTGGGGTGGTCGAACAGCGCAGTGGTGCCCAGCGGCTGTCCCGTGAGGGTTCTCAGCCGGTTGCGCAATTCCACGAGCGCCGCCGAGTCGAGCCCGAGATCCTTGAACGAACACCGCGTGTCCACGGCGCCGGATGACTCTTGCCCCAGGATGCTCGCAACCTGCGCGGAGACCAGCTCGAGGGCCGCGTCGAGGTCGCGCGGACGGCTCATACCCTCCTGCGAGCCACGGCCCATACCTGTCCGCGAGGCAGAGCCCGGATCCTCCTGCGAGGCAGGACTCGCAGGGTCTTCGAAGAGCGCGAGGTCCTCGCGCGAGGCCACGTACGCCCGCACATCGGCGAGCGCGGTGGAGAAACGCTCGAGCGTGCCCTGCTCGCGGCGGAGCGAGCCGATCGCGAGCACCTCCTCGGACTCGCCCAGGACGGCGTCGGCGATCTCCTGCACCGTCGCCGTGAGCACCGGGTGAGGGCTGACCTCGACGAAGACGCGTGCGCCCTTCTCCAGCAGTCCGTCGATGGCGGGAGCGAACCGCACGGTCTGGCGCTCGCCCCGATACCAGTGCTCGGCGTCGAGCTGGGCGGTGTCCAGCAGTCCACCGGTGAGCGTCGAATAAAACGGCACTTCGCTGCTGCGCGGGGCGATGCTCGACAGCTCTCGCAACAGCTCCGCGCGAATGGACTCGACCTGTGGAGAGTGGGCGGCGTAGTCGATGCGGACCATCTGCGCCTTGATGCCCTCGGAGCGGCATTCGTCGATCAGCTCCGCGAGCGCGTCGCCGTCGCCGTAGACGGCCACCGAGGAGGGGCCATTGAGGGCCGCGATGCCGACCCGCTCGCCCCACCGTCCCAGGCGTCCCTGCAGCTCGTCGGCGCCGAGTGCGATCGCGGCAAGGCCGCCCTTTCCCGACAACCCCCTCAGCACGCGACTGCGCAAGGCAACCACACGAGCGGCGTCCGCGAGCGAGAGACCTCCGGACACGTATGCGGCCGCGACCTCACCCTGGGAGTGACCCACGACAGCGGCGGGCTGCACCCCGTTGGCACGCCATAGCTCGGCCAGTGAGACACACACGGCGAACAGCACAGGCTGCACCACGTCGACCCGCTCCAGTCGCGGCGCTCGGCGCTTGCCCCC
Source organism: uncultured Solirubrobacterales bacterium (assembly GCA_963723045.1). Classification (GTDB taxonomy): domain Bacteria; phylum Actinomycetota; class Thermoleophilia; order Solirubrobacterales; family Solirubrobacteraceae; genus Palsa-744. Next base: position 1,119,389 of record CAVROU010000002.1, read on the forward strand.
AAGAACCTTCGCGAGTGAGAAATCAACGTGGGGGGCGAGCGCTTCTTCGCAAATACGCATGTGCTCGGCGAAGACCCGCGAGGTGTCCAGCAGCTCACGCGCCATCCCCTGCCACTGGGAGCCATGACCCGAGAATACGAAGACAACCCCATCTCCATCCTCGGAGCCCACCCCATTATCCATATGTACCCCTCGACCCTAAATGTTTCTATCTTCTGGGCCCGGGACCCTAGATGAGTACGTGCTGCTTGTCAACCCTGACCGGCCGCGAATCGACTGGCATCGATGCCAATTCGACATATGCATCTTTGATCCGCGAGAACTCCAGAGAGTTAGATTTTCCGAGCGACGAGACGGGCCTCAGAGCGATGAGACGGCCTTCCATGGGGGTTTAACGGTGCGCGATCGCGGTGAGCAGCAGATCCTCGCGCGCGAGCCAGCGACCATGCATTGTCATTGACGATGAACCGACCGGCGGTGGCGCGGAGCCGAGCAGACGAATAGAGAAGGCCCCGCTCCAAGCGAGGGCCTCTCTTCCACCATCGACGGGAGCGCGCCTAGGAGGGTCGAAAGCAATCGCGGCATCCTCGAAGCCGAGGCGGCGCCCCGAGAGGGGAAACACCGTCTTGTAGGCGGACTCCTTGGCGCTAAACAGCAGGCGATCCCAGCTTAGGGCGGGAAGCCCCGGTATCCGTGCGCGCAGCCATCCGATCTCCTCGGGCAGCGCGATCTCCTCGAGCACCCCGACGGGCAGCGCCTCGTTTGGCTCGGCATCGATGCCGATCGCGAGCAGCTCGCCGGCACGAGCCACCGCGCACGCGCGATAGCCACGGCAGTGCGTGATGCTCCCCACGACTCCCGCCGGCCAGCGAGGCTCGCCATGCGCGCCACTGGGTATGGGGCGCACCGGAAGACCGAGCTCTTGCAGCGCCTGGTGTGCACAGGCTCGGGCTGTGGTGAACTCCCGGCGGCGCTTCTCCACGGCTCTACCCAGGGCAGCCTCCTCCTCGGGAAAAAGCACGGCGTCGACGAGATCGACGCGGGTCTCCACAGCAACCACCCCCGTAGGCAGGATCCGCGCGATCATCTCGTCCCCATCGCAAGATATAGACACATGCCACCCTACCTTGACAAGCTTAGTGTTCGTCTGTAGCCTAGATTGCGGTAGCAGTCACGCGGGAAACCGCGATTGGGGAGTTCGCATCGAAATGGGTAATTGATCGCCTGCGTACGCACGGTAGTGGTGTGCGCAGGCTTTTTCTGGAGAGGGTTGAAATGGGTGTACGCCTGCATTTTGAGCACGTCTCGCGACGGAAGCCTTCACGCGCGCTGTTGGTACTCATGACGTTTGCGCTCGTGGTGATCGCGGGCGTGGCGCCCTCAGGCGCAGCATCGTCGCATGTAAGACCTGGTCTGCCAGTCGCCTCGGAGGCAAGGAGCATGTCGCTGAATATGAACGCAAGCCTGCATCTCGTCGGTCGTCCCGGCCGCACATTCAACGAGCAGGGCAGCGTCAGCGGATCCCTCTCCGGCACCGTGTCATCCCGCTTCACGGCGATCACCGCTACAGAAGGGTCGGGGACCTTCGTAGTCTATCTGAAGGGCGGCTCTTTTTCCGGTGTTGCGACCACCCACGGGCGTGTCGTCGGCGCCACCGTGTATTTCTCGGGCAAGGGAAAAATCACCGGCGGGAGCGGCACCTGGGCACACGCCTCGGGCGCGAACCTCCGCTACTCCGGCACGATGGACCGGCAAAACCTCCGGGTCACAGAGCACCTGAGCGGCAGCATCGCCTACTGATGCCATCGCTTGCGCAGAAGCGAGGCGCGAGGCGCCCACTGCGGGCCTCGCGCCTCGCTCTGTCAAAAGACGCGTGGCACGGACCACGGACCTGGCGCATCGCCCGGTCGAAGCGAGGCACGAAGCGCAGACTACGGGCTTGGCGCATGGCTCTGCCGATAACGCTGGCCGTCGGATGCACGCTGGTCGCGGCTGCACAGACGTCCGCGGCGGTCCCGCCCAAGGCGACCGACACTGCCAAGTTCCAGGTTTCGTTCTCGCCCTACAAACTGGGATCGTCCACATCACTTGACTTCAAGCTCGAAATGGCCGGACCCGGCGGCGGACTGCCCGATCCCGTAACAAGCTTCGATACGCAACTGCCGGCGGAACTTGAACTCGTGGGGAGCACGATGGGCCTCGCGATCTGCCAGCCGGCGGGTCTCTTGGCGGATGGCTTGAGCGGCTGCTCTCCCAACGCCCGCCTCGGCTCGGGGACCGCCACCGCCGAGGTGCCGTTCGGGCCGGAAATCGTCAGCGAGACGGCCAATGTCGAGGCACTCATGGGGCCGCCAGTGGGAGAACAGATCGGGGTTCTGGTATATGCCGAAAGCCTGACGCCGGTGTTCTCGCAGCTCGTCTTCCCGGGAGTGCTACTGATCAACTCCGGGCCGGAGAGCCTCAACACGAGCTTCCCCCCAGTCCCCACCCTCCCGGGCGCGCGCGACGCGGCGGTCACGAAGATGACGCTGGATGTGGGACCCGAACACCTGATCTACTACAAGCGCGTCCACGGCCGAGAGGTAGGCTACCGTCCCACGGGCATCTCGCTGCCCTCGAAGTGCCCCCGTGGGGGCTTCCGGTTCGTGACAAACCTCGGCTTCCTGAACGGAAGCGCTCTGAGATTGTCCTACGTCATACCGTGCGCCCACTCGCACTCGCGGCGGCACTGAGAGCTCGACACGGCCGGCTCCTCACGATCGCTCCGATGGAGATCCTCTCGCTTGACCGCTCTGCCGCCACTTCATGGGACGTCACGCTTGACCCCCCTGCCGCCGCTCCGCGGGGCGCCACTGCAGATCGCGGGGGAGTAAGTAGAATGCCTGCCGCGCGCACACTGACGGATGCGGTGGGACGGCCCCGCGTCGTCCGAGGTGCGAAATAGCATCGCCAGCCAGTTTCCCTATGCCCCCCCTGATAACTCGCACCGAGGCCCTGGAGCTGGGCAACCTCGAAGACCCCGCCGAGATCGAGGCGCTCGTGCAGCGCGCCTGGGAGGCGCGCGTGGAGCACTTCGCCGACTCCACCGATATGTGCTCGCTGGTCAACGCCAAGTCCGGCGGCTGCGCGGAGGACTGCGGCTTCTGCGCGCAGTCGCGCTTCGCCGAGGCCGACACGCCGATGCACGCGATGATGGACCCGGAGCAGATCCTCGAGCACGCACGCGCCGCGGAAGCCGCGGGAGCGCACCGCTTCTGCATGGTCACCCAGGGCCAGGGGCTCTCAAAGCGCGACTTCGAGAAGATCCTCGAGGGCGCGCGACTGGTGTCCGAGCACACCAACCTGAAGCGCTGCGCCTCGATCGGCCACATGTCCCCTGCGCGCGCGAGCGCGCTGAAGGAGGCGGGCATTCAGCGCGTGCACCACAACGTCGAGACGGCCGAGAGCTACTACGACGAGGTCACGAGCACGGTGCGCTACGAGGGTCGCATCCGCACCATCCAGGCGGTGCGTGAGGCGGGCCTGGAGACGTGCGTGGGTGGGATCCTGAACCTCGGCGAGAGCCGCGAGCAGCGCGTGGAGATGGCCTTCGAGCTGGCCGCGCTGAATCCCACGAGCGTGCCGATCAACCTGCTCAACCCGCGCGCGGGGACGAAGTTCGGCGAGCGCGAATACATGGATCCCTGGGAGGCGGTGAAGTGGATCGCGATCTTCCGCCTGATCCTCCCCGAAGCGCTGTTCCGCCTGTGCGGCGGGCGCGTGGAGAACCTCGGCGAGCTGCAGCCCCTCGCGGTGAAGGCGGGCGTGAACGGGGTGATGATGGGCAATTTCCTCACGACGCTCGGCAACGAACCGGAGCAGGACCGCGCGATGTTCGAAGAGCACGGCCTCAACGTCGCGCGCCAGCCCGATAACGGCGCCAACCCGCGGCCCGACAATCGCGCGGGGTGGCTTGAGGGCGAGACGCCGGACGTCGTTGAGGACTATCTCACCGAACCAAGCTCCGCGGCCGAGGACGGAGAGGGACTGAAGATCAGGCTCTGGGATCCCTCGACGCAGTTGCGCTACAAGGCCAAGCGCAAGGTGCCGGTGCAGCGGGAGGCCGCCCCCGACGCGGTTCCCGCCGGCTGGGGGGACTGACGGCGAGGAGAGCGCCATGAGCGAGAGCGGGCTCATCTCGTGGAGATTGACAACGAAGGGCGGCGGGCGATGAGCGACTTCAAGACACGCCTGGCAGACAGATCCGCAGGGAACGGCCGCAGGCCATGAGCGACATCGAGGCGCGCCTGGATGAGCTGGACCGCGAAGGTCTGCGCCGCCGCCTGCGCCTCGTCTCCGGCCCGCAGGGCCCACGGGTGCTGCTCGACGAGGCGCCCGTGCTGCTGCTGTGCTCGAACAACTACCTCGGCCTCGCGGACCATCCGCGCGTGCGTGAGGCCGCCGCCGAGGCCGCGATGTGCTGGGGCGTCGGCGCAGGGGCCTCGCGACTGGTGTCGGGGACGATGACGGTCCACCACCGCCTGGAGGAGCGCCTGGCCGAGTGGGAGGGCACGGAGGCCTGCGTGCTGTTCGGCTCGGGCTACCTCGCCAACCTGGGCGTAGTGGGTGCGCTTGCCGGCGAGGGCGACACGGTTTACTCAGACGAGCTGAACCACGCCTCGCTGATCGACGGGTGCCGCCTGTCGAGGGCACGGGTGGTGGTCTACCGCCACCTCGACACCGAGCACCTCGCATGGCAGCTGCGCCACGACAGCGGCGACGGGCGGCGGCTGATCGCCACGGACGCGGTCTTCTCGATGGATGGCGACATCGCACCGCTCACCGAGATCGTGAAAGTGGCGCACGAGCACCAGGCATGCACTGTGGTCGACGAGGCCCACGCCACCGGCCTGCTCGGCCCGGGCGGGCGGGGCGCCGTGGCCGCCGCCGGCCTGCAGGGCGAGATCGATGTCGTGGTGGGCACCCTCAGCAAGAGCCTAGGCTCCTACGGCGCCTATGTGTGCGCCTCTACCCAGATGACCGACTACCTCGTCAACACGGCGCGCTCGCTGATCTTCTCGACCGCCCCAGGTCCCCCCGCTGTGGCGGGCGCGCTGGCCGCACTCGACCTGCTCCAGGAGCGCCCCGAGCGCGTGGAGCATCTGCATGCAGCGGCCTGCGCGCTGCGCGGCGCGCTTGCCGAAGAGGGCTTCCCGGTCGCGCCCAGTGAGATGCCGATCGTGCCCGTGGTGGTGGGCTCCGAGCAGGACACCATGCACCTCTGCCAGGCGGCACTGGAGCGCGGTGTGTTCGCGCAGGGCATCCGCCCGCCCACAGTGCCCGCCGGCACCTCGCGGCTGCGCCTGGCCGCGATGGCCACCCACACCCCGACGGAGCTGCGCCAGGCCGCGCACACTCTCGCGGAGGCGGCGCGTGCCGTGGGGTTGGATCCGGCGAAGTTGGACACGCAGTCGCAGAGCCAAGCGGATCGCGACCCGGCGGGACAGGACCCGGTCGCGAGGACAGCGGGTGGATCCACGCCCGCGCGTCGCGTCGCCCACGCAGCCTGACGCGTGCGAGGCCTGTTCGTAACCGGCACCGACACGGGCGTCGGCAAGACGATCCTCAGCGCCGCGCTGGTGGCGGCGATCGCTGACGAGGGCGAGTCCGTGCGCGCCTACAAGCCGGCGGTCACCGGCCTGGATGAGCCACCGGGAGAATGGCCGCGGGACCATGAGCTGCTGGCAGAGATGGCGGGCATGACTCCCGGGGAGGTCGCGCCACTGCGCTACGGGCCCGCCGTCTCCCCCACCTCGCGGCGAGCATGGCGGGCGGGCAACCCGACCCCACCAGAATGATCGAGTCCGCGCGCGCTCTGGCCCAAGGAGGCACCCTGATCGTCGAGGGCGTCGGCGGCTTGCTCGTTCCCCTCACCAGGGACTTCACCGTGCGCGACCTCGCAGTCGAGTTGGACCTGCCCCTGCTGATTGCTGCGCGCCCCGGTCTGGGCACGATCAATCACACACTGCTCACCTTGCAGGCAGCGCGGGCGGCTGGACTTCAGGTGCGTGCGGTGGTACTCACGCCGTGGCCTCGGGAGCCATCCGCCATGGAGCAGTCCAATCGCGACACGATCGCGCGGATCGGCGAAGTCGAAGTCGCCGCACTGGCCCGTGTGATCCCGGACGGGAGCGAACTGGCAAGCGCGGGCGCGCAGCTGCCGTGGAGGCAGTGGCTCACGATCCAGCATCGTCTCTCCCCCCAAGCCTAACCTTGGCCGATGGCCGATACTCGATATGCGGACGCCCCTCCCCTCTGGGCTGTTCCGGGGTCGTACACCCCGGAGAAAGGAGGCTGCCATGCCTGCAGCATTGAGCGTATTGGCTATCGCTCTGCTCGTCGCCATGTTGGTCATCGACCGGCTGGCGAGGTAGCAGGGCGCCCTGGCGGCCGCAGTACAGACGATCCCGGCGGCCGCCAGGGGCACCTTAAAGTGAGAAGCCTGGGCAGGACCCAGGCTTCTCGAAGGTCGCCGACCGCAACAGTCAGCGTATTGGCTGAGAAGAAGTTTAGCGGACCGCCAGACGGCGAGTCAACCAAGACGAACGGCCTCCATCAGGGCATCCGTCACGGCGGCCAGATCCTCCTCCCCGATGACATATGGCGGCATGGTGTAGATGAGGTCGCGGAAAGGCCGCAGCCACACCCCGCGCGCGAGCGCCGCGGCAGTGACGGCGCCGACGTCGACCTCGCGATGCATCTGCACGACACCGATGGCACCGAGCACGCGCACGTCGGCGACGCCGGGCAGCTCACGGGCCGGCGCCAGACCCTCCAGCAACCCCAGCTCGATGCGCGCGACCTGCTCACGCCAGCCATCGCGCTCCAGCAGCTCCAGCGAGGCCAGCGCGACGGCACAGGCGAGCGGGGACGCCATGAAGGTGGGACCGTGCATCAGCGCGCCGCCCTCGCCCGCGGAGATGGTGCGCGCGACCTCGGCGGTACAGAGCGTGGCAGCCAGTGTCATATAGCCACCGGTGAGGGCCTTGCCCACGCACATCACATCGGGGCTCACGCCGGCATGCTCGGCGGCGAACAGCGCGCCAGTACGCCCGAAGCCGGTGGCGATCTCGTCGAACAGGAGCAGCACGCCGTGCGCGTCACAGAGCTCGCGCAGCAGCGCGAGGCAGGCGGGCGAGTGAAAGCGCATTCCGCCCGCGCCCTGCACGACGGGCTCCACGATCGCCCCGGCCAGCTCGTGGGCGTGCCGCTTGAACAGCCCCTCGACCTCCGCCGTCCACCCGGCATCCAGCTCGGCGGCAAACCCGTCCGGCGGGCGCGGCACGAAGATGTGCTCGGGGAGGGTGCCGGTGAACAGCGAGTGCATGCCCCCGATCGGGTCGCAGACGGCCATCGCGCCGAGCGTGTCGCCGTGATAGCCGCCACGCACCGCGAGCATGCGCCTGCGCTCGGGGCGACCGCACGCGCGGTGGTACTGGAGCGCCATCTTCAGCGCGACCTCCACCGAGACCGAGCCGGAGTCGGCGAAGAAGACGTGCTCGAGCCCCGCGGGGGTCATCTCCACGAGCCGCTGCGCGAGGCGGATCGCGGGCTCGTGGGTGAGACCCCCGAACATCACATGCGCCATGCGCCCCGCCTGCTCGACCAGCGCGGCGTCGAGCGCGGGATGGCGGTAGCCGTGGATGGCGCACCACCAAGAGGACATGCCGTCGATCAGCTCGCGTCCGTCGGCGAGGCGCAGGCGCACCCCCTCGGCGCTCACGACGGGCAGGGGCGGGGAGGCGGAGGGAAGCGGCGAGTAGGGGTGCCAGACGCGCTCGCGGTCGAGCGCCAGCAGTTGCGTCCAGTCGCTCAGCGGGCGGGCCGCGGTCGAAGGTGTTGCGACCCGGGCTGCGGCAGGCGGCGGGGCGAGGGGTGAGCCCTCAACGTCAGTCCTCGTAGACGGTGAAGTCGCGCTTACGCGCGCCGCACACCGGGCAGAACCAGGTGTCGGGGATGTCTTCGAAGGCTGTTCCCTGGGGAATCCCGCCGTCGGGGTCGCCCTCCTCGGGGTCATAGATGTAGCCGCAGGACTCGCAGATCCAGCGCTGGAGGGTCTGGGTGCTCATGGCAACAAAGTTTACCGGGCGGGCGCCTCGCGGGCGACCGGGAATGAAAGGCCCAGCCGGCCGGTCGGAATGCCGGCTGCCTGTGCCCCAGGTGCGTACGCGAACCAGTGACTGGGAATGGAGAGGGGCCCGGCGCAACCGGCCTTCGGCCGGCCGCGCCACCCTCTAAGGTCCGGCAATGAGCTCACAACGCCAGGAGCGTCCGGCGGGAGGCGAGGAGTACAACCCGGGCCCCGAGACCCCGCCGCGCCAGGCGGCGACGGTGATCCTGCTGCGCGGCGGCGACGCCGCGCTCGAGGTGCTGCTCGTCAAGCGCACCCCCGAGGCGCGCTTCATGGGCGGCGTGTGGGTCTTCCCCGGCGGCGCGGTCGACCGCGAGGATGGCGAGGACGACGCGGCGCACCGCGCGGCCGCTGTGCGCGAGCTGCGCGAGGAGGCCGCGATCGCGCTGCCCGACCCCGACGCGCTCGTGAAGTACTCGCGCTGGATCACCCCCGCGGAGGTGAAGGTGCGCTTCGACACGCACTTCTTCCTCGCCCCCCTCCCCACCGGACAGGAGCCCAGAGTGGACGGCGAGGAGTGCGTGGACCTCGGCTGGTTTACCCCCGCCGGCGCGTTGGCTGCACACCGCGAGCAGCGGATCTCACTGGTGTTTCCCACGATCAGGCACCTGGAGGAGCTGAGCGAGTTCACCAACGTGTCGGAGTTACTGCGCCACGCGACGGGACGAGAGGTCCGCGCGGTCCAGCCTCGTGTTGTTTTGGATGAGAGGGGGCCGCACGTGGTGATGCCGGGGGAGCCGGGCTACGAATAACTCAAGAAGACCTTAGAGGTCTCCGCCCCGGAGGGGCTCCGCCAGGGGGTGGCGCTGTTTCAGTCCAGCGGGTGGCGCCAGTTCAGGCCCTCAAAGCGCGCGAAGCCTCGGTCAGTGCTGATCCATTCGCTGCCCGACTCGATCGCCAGCGCGGCGAGGTAGGCATCGGGAATCTGGTTGCCGGTGGCGCCGCTCGCCCGGCAGAGACCGGCGAAGATCTCCCAGTGGCGCGGGCCGGGCGCCACCTCGACGCAGTTGGGCCGAGCGCGCAGAGCCCGCACGAAGGCGAGCGCTTTGTCGAGCGGCGTCGGCGTGGAGAATACGCGCGGGTGTGTCACCACCCTCAGCATCCCGCTCGAGACGAGCGTCGAGAGCCCGAAGGGCGTGTCGGCGTGGGCCACCCTCTGCAGCCACGGGCCGATGCGCTCGTGCTCGGGCATGTCCCTGCGATGGGCATACACGAGCACGTTGACATCCAGCAGTATCAGCGCAGACCGTCCATCAGATCCCGCAGCGACTGCGAATCGTCCAGCTCGACGCCCGCCAGCGTCCCGCCCTCGCCGAACGTCTGCAAAGTCAGACGCTCGGCGCGCCCTACCGGGCGCTGCGCGAGCGTCTGCCTGAGCGAGTCTTCGATCAGCGAGGTGAGCGTCGTGTGATTCGCCGCCGCGCGCTGCTTCGCCGCCGCGAGCAGATCGTCATCGAGACGTACCGTGGTGCGCACCGTCCCAGCCTACCATGCAGGCATAAATATGTCTAGCGCTAGCGATCGACGAGGGTGACCTACCCGGGCAAGCTCTCGATCCAGGCGCCCACTCCGGCGATGAAGCCCGGGAGGTACTGTCGCTGGCGATTGACCGCGCCGTGGACATCGCTCGGGCCCAGAATCCAGTACTCGTGCTGGCTGCGGTTGCGCAACTCGGCGACCTCCAGCATGACCTCCTCCGCGTCTTTCGGGTACATGTGCTGTGCTTGGAGCTGGTCGGCGGCTGGGGTCTTGCGATCCGCGGGGATCGCACCGGCGTCCTGGGCGACCCGAACAGCGAGACCGATCAGGGTTTGGCCGAGGTTGTAGAGGTCGTCCAGTATTCGAGCGCACCAGCATGGCCCGGTTGCGCTCCTGCGGATCCTTGGAATACCAGGCTGCATCGAAGGCCGAGAGATCAAAAACAGACGCGCCCGGCTCGCCGGGTCCCCGACCGGCAGCGCCACCGTGTGGATCCGAGTCCGACTGGAAAGCGGCTACCGCGCTCTCCAGCTGAGCCATCGTGCGCGCCAGCTGCGCTAGCTGTTGTGCCCGGTGACGTTCAGAACGGGGTGTAGGTAGGTCCGGGCCTACCGAGAGGCTGTGGGTGTCAAAGCTCACCACCTCAAGGGAGGCCCGGAATGCCGCACCATAGAGCCCGCATGACTCCGCGTGGGCGGGAGATGGTCGTTCGTCGTGTCGTTGATGACGGGATGTCCTTCGCGCAGGCTGGAGCGTGGGGGAACGTGTCGAAGTCCACGGTGTGGGAGTGGGTACGCCGCTGGCGTGCAGCGACCCCTGCTGAGCGTGAGTCGCTGGCGTGCCTGACGGAGCGCTCCAGCCGCCCTCGCCGTTCTCCCTCTCGGTGCCCTGTCGATGAGGAGCAGCGCATCTGTGAGTTGCGGCAGCGGACGGGCTGGAGTCCCAGGACGATCGCGATGCTGATCGGGCGACCCCACTCGACCGTCCACCAGGTCCTGCGACGCGGGGGCTGCTCGCGGCGGGAGCCATCCGAGCGCCCTGGGGTCGTGCGCTACGAGTGGCCGTGCCCCGGGAACCTGCTGCACATGGACGTCAAGAAGCTCGGGAAGTTCACCGAGCCCGGGCACGCGCTGACAGGGGATCGCACCCGGCGCTCCCGCCGCGTCGGCTGGGAGTACGTGCACTCGATCATCGATGACTGTTCACGCCTGGCGTACTCGGAGATCCACAACGACGAGAAAGCCCCGACCGTGACCGCGTTCACCCGCCGCGCACTGGACTGGTTCCTGGAGCACGGGATCGTCACCGAGCGGCTGATGACCGATAACGCGTTCACCTACATCCACAACAAGACGCTACGCGAGCTGCTGCACCGCCGCCAGGTCCGCCATCTGCGCACCCGGCCGTACACGCCCCGCACCAACGGGAAAGTCGAGCGCTACCAGCAGACCCTGCAACGCGAGTGGGCCTACGCCCTGCAATACGCCTCAAGCGACGCGCGCCACGCAGCACTGCCACACTGGGTCCGCCACTACAACGAGCAGCGCACCCACTCAGCGCTCGGCAACCGCCCACCCATCCACCGCGTTCGGGACGTCACCGGGCACAACAGCTAGCGCATCGTCAAAAGCGCTTCGACGCGCCTGGGCGACGACGGGCGGACGACCGCCGCTCACGTCACGAGCCTGCCCCGACCGGCGAGTGGGCACGCGCGGCGGCCAGCCTCTGGAAATAGCCGAGCGCCGCCCGGGCCTCTTCGTGCGACTCGCTTGCCTGCCGATCGGCGCGGATGTCTATCTGCTCGGCATCTGCCTGCAAACGAGACCACGATTGCTCGCGATCCACTAACGGACGACCGTCGCGTAGGACCTCGCTCAACAGTCGCGGATTGCGTCTTGCGTCATCGAGTGAAACGAGCTGCGCCTCGGCAGGCAGTTGTCGGTTCAGCCGCACACGCAGCGCCTCCAAAGCACCGGGGCGAGGCCTGCGCAATTCGACCAGCAGATCCAAGTCGGATACCCCCGCCACGTCGTCGCCCCGCGCGGCGGACCCAAAGAGCACAGCCAATTCCAGACTGGGCTCCGTCCTGAGAGCAGCCCGCAGGCGGCTGACCAGCGGCCAGTGGACACGAATCCAGCTTGCCTCCTCCTCTGACAAGACAAGTCTGCGCGAGCTGGGACGCCGAGCTCGAACGAGCCCGCTCCCCACACCCCGACGAAGCGTGCGCTCGCTGACCCCGACTTCATCCGCCAGCTTCTGCAAGGCCACACCCATGTGTCCATACTAGCTGCTGTATGTCCAATCGTCTCGACTGTGACATCTTTCCAGGGATCCTCAAGTGAGCGACGTCTCGTGCCTGTGGGCGTAGTTCAGGCCGGCAGCAGCTCAAGCGCCTCGATATGGCGCTCGCTGCTGGAGGCCCGGCGGCTCGTCCTTACTTCTTGTGCTTCGGGCGTTTGGCCTTCTTCGCCTTCTTCTTGGTCGTCTTCTTGGCCTTCGGGCAGCCGGTGACCTGGATCTTGACGTTCTGCTTGAGCTGCGCGCCGTTCTGACCGGTGATCGCAAACGGCATCGTGAGCGCCTGGCCGCAGAGGCTGCCCTTCGCCTTCGCCGGGACTACCGCCGCGAGACCGGAGTGGGGCCCCTCGGGTAGGTTGAACTGGAACGAGGTGATCGGCGCGTCGGGGATCGCCGCGAATGTGCTGCTTGTGATGTTGTGCTTGATATTGATGCTGCCGGTGAGGTCGACGGTGACGCCTTCGCCCTGCAGGATCGCGACGACATCGGGGAACGCCGCGCCACCATGAGACACCAGATACGCCGGGCCCATTACGGGATTCGCGAGGATCGGCGTCGTGGCCGTCGCGACCCCGATATCCGAGCCCTGCGGGCACGACGCGGGGTTCACCGCGAACGTCGCTTCGGGACAGGCCTGCTGGATCGTCGTCAATCTGGCGGGGAGCTGCTTGGGTAGCGTCACCGCGACACTGTGAATGTTCGCCTCGCCCGCGGGGAAGCTGCCGTTCACGGTGAGACTCGCGCCTTCCTTCTTGCTCGTCTTCGCCTGCGTACTGACGCTGAAGACGGGCTTGAATGGCAGGGTCTGGCAGCCCGCTGCCTGATACCGCGAGGAGACGGGGACCGTGGTGCCCTGCGCCCCGGTGAGGGTCCCGGTGACCGCCATCGGTTCGCAACTGGTCGGGTTGAAGATGAACCCCGAGCGGTTCACCGAGATATCGACGCTGCGGATATCCGCCGGGATGCCGCTCTGCAGCCCTTCGACGCTGTTGACCATCTGCGGCAGCGGGTCGGAGACGATGCTGACCTGCGCGGTGTTCGGGTCGATCCGGATCGAGGAGCGCACCACGACATTCCCCAGGTTGAATGGGCCCGCGACACCGGGGACGACGATTGACAGGCCGAACGGACCACCGTTATACGGGCCCGTCAGATACACCCGGCCGCCACGAATCACGAACGGTTCGGATCCGACGCCGGCCGCGACGCTCGCTTCCCCGACCTGACTCGCCGCGGGACACGATCCCTGCGCGGCTTGCGGTTCCCCGCACAACGGGATCCCCGCGAGCTTCCCCAACAGGCCCGGGGGCATCTTGACCGTCACACCCGCCAGATGCTGTTCCCCGTCCGAACGGGAGATGACCGCATCGAACGCGCTATACCCACCCGCCTGGTTGGAGGTCGTGCCCGCCGAGAACCCCGGCGCGAATCCAAGCACCCCACCCGGACACCCACCGCCGCCAACACCCGACGCGACCTGGAAGCTCGAAGACGGCGTCGCATCGGGCGTCCCCGGAGTCGACCACGGCGTCAAATCGCTCGTCGCGGTGAACACCCCGCAGGACTGGGGGGTCGCGAGTTCGTTGAAGAACCGCAGCTTGATGCTGCTCAACGGGAACTGCGGGCTTTCCTTGAACACGCCCGTGATCTGACCCGTCACCGGATCCGTCCGCAATTCCCCCGCAAGCTTCACCACGACACCCGAGATCGGGTCGTCGACGACGATATACCCAGCCAGGAGACTGTGGAACGGGTTTTCGTCCTGGCGCGCGAGATAGATCGACCCCGGCAACGGGTGTTCCAGCGCAGGCGCTTCGACTTCCACCGTCCCGATCTTCGACGACGCGGGACACTGCGCAGGGTTGGGGCCTTCCAGTTCGATCTGCGCTTCCGAGCAGGCGCCCAGACCGTTTGCCGCCGTCGGGTTCACCGTCACCCCAGCAGGCAGCGACACGACCGCGTTCTTCAGGTCGGCCTCCGCCAGTCCTTCGGGGTTTTCTTCGTGCGCTGTCTGCGGACTGTGGATATCGACCTGCACACCCGCCGGGGAATCGGCGGAGGTGCTGGTCGGCGCCACTTCGACCGTCGGGCTGAAGTCCAGGTGTTCACAGCCACCCAACACGACCGGGTTGCCCTGCTCATCGCTCGAGAACGTGTTGATGGGACCCGACGCGACGGGGTCTTCCCACGCTTCCGCGGTCAACGAGAACGGCTGAGACTGACCACACTGCGTAGGCGACGTCAGAAACGGCTTACGCGGAGCATCACTACTGCCGGCGCCGGCCGCCAGAGGGTCATATTCCAAGTTGAGGGCGCGCTGGCGGTTGTGAGAAGCATCGGACGGCACACCCCAAAACGTGAGATCGTCAAACCCACCCTGGAGAGCGACTTCAATGTCACTGGTACTTACCACGATGTTGTGACCCCGTCCAGGGCTTACGGTCACACTAAAATAAACCGCAAGGCCTAGGAGTCGGGCCGCGAAGCGCGCGACTTCACCACGACCAGGCACGATATTATAAATCGCTGCCTGCTCATAGATGCCGGTGTCAAAACCAGTGACCGTGGACACACCAACCACGGTATCGAAAGAGCACCGGGGCTCTTCAGCACCAACACCTCGGTCTTCGTGGAAGGCTTGCTGAGTACACTTCGGGTACGCGTCGGGGTCACCGGCAAACCCCGCGGGGAGTTCGGCATAAGCGTTCCGCAGCCGGCCAGATTGATTCAAACCTTTGAGGTTGAACTTGAGGATGACGCTCGTGGCATAGGGATGAGATCCAGCCTGGGTATCGGGGCTCCCGTCAGCGTTGATGGAGTGCAGACGGACCTCTTCGACGCCGAACGGCGCCGGTTCGGGGCTGACCTCGATCGTACTGTGATCAGACGCGGGCGCAGCGCCACCACCCGTAACAGTCGCATCATCCGTAAGAGCCCCCGACGCAGACGCCCCAACACTGACAGCGATACCGATCAGCGTGGGCATGGTTTGAGTAAGTTCAGGTTCGGCTGATTCGCATGCTCCCTCAGAAGCCTGTACGAGGCAACCTTCGTTGTCGAGACCCCAACCGTCGTAGAACGTGGGCTTGACAACCGCGAACCCAGTCGCTTCGGTATGGAACGTACCTACTGCATTAACGGTCCCGTTGGGGTTGTTGACGCAGGTTATTGTGGAGGTACCTACCCCGCTGCAATTCCAGTCACCAGGCTGGGGTTCGAAACTTTCGGTAGTGTATTTCAGGCCGTCTGCGGCGGTGGCGATCATCCCGGCGGGGAGATGGTCGACGACGGTGATGGGTGAGCCATCGGTCGATGCATCGCCGATATTCTCGATCTGCAGCAGCAGATGGCCGCTGCCGCCCGCCGGCCGGCTGTTAGGCGCCGCCTCGTCGAAGATCCGCCACGCGGGAGCCGCGCTCTGCGCCAGCGCAGGGGCAGCAAGCAGCAGCGCGCCCCCGGCAAGGATCGCGCACACCGCGATCGCTCTGCTCGCCGCGGCTATGCGCCTGTGGATAGTGTTGTCTGATCTCATCACTTGCTCCTCCCCGTGGACCGCTTGGCACTTGTCTTTGACCCGTAGCGTCTGCGTGCAGAGCGCTCACACGACGCCCTTCTCCGACCTGGGTCCCGCCTGCATAGCTTCAGTGCTTTGGCGAGCTTCTGTACCCGCGTCATCGCCTTCGCTCGCTTCCGCGACGGCCCCACCGATGTCTGCGGTGTCTGCTGTGTCACGTTGCCGGGACCGCTGAAAACGGTGCTGCCCGCAATCTGCCCAATAAGGGGCTGGGAGGCTGGTTCGTGACATGCTTCACCGGTTTCGCAGCCCGGCGCCGATTGTTCGGGGCGGCGGCCATCGACACGCGCGTCGTAGAGATCTTCTACGCCATCGCGGTCTTCGGGGACCAGTTGCTGGCTGGTGGTGAAGAACACATCGTTGCCTTCCGCACTGACAGCCGCAAGCAGCGAATCGCTGCTCCCACCACCACCGGAGATCAAAGAGAGACAGCCACCCCGTGTCCGGCATGTACCGGTCCCTGCGTCCTCGAACTCATACACATCGACGTGGCCGTTGACGTCCTGCGGGCTGAGCGGACCAGCATCATCGAAGAACACCCGGTCGTCATCGGCCATATAGTGCATGCGAGGCATCCCTCCACCCGACAGGGGCAGGAACGCGGCAGGGCTCGTGCTCCCATCCCGCTCGCACGATGCGCACAGCAACGACCCCGACCCGGCGTCATAGCGAAAGACCTCGCTGCTACCCGCTGCTTGCCCGGTAAGCCCCTCACCAGCGACAAACGCGACGTAGCGACCGCTCGAAGAGACTTCGGAGGTACGAGATCCTGGCGCGGATTCCCAGTTACCGCTGTCGCCGGCGGAGAGCGTCGCGATGAATATGATCACGCCGCCGTGAGAAAGATATAGATTGGGCTCTCCGGCCTGCGCTATCGCGCCCTGGCCATTTGCTTGCGCGCCGGTGAGATCACCGGTCGCGACGAGATACACATAGGACCCATCTTCCCCGGCCGGCCCCCCCGTACCGAGGATGCCCTGCACATCGGCGTGCCCCCCCGTATTCACATCGACCGTGAGGTCGGTCAGCTGCTTGCTGGTGGTGTCGTAGCGGTAGAGATCCGGTTCACCCGGTGCGGCCGTCGAATCGCTGGTGAGCTGTTCTTCGTCGAGGAAGAAGATCTCCGACCCATCCGGAGTGCCTTCGAGGACCCTTGCCTGCGGGGCCGCGAGGGATTCGGGGAGCGCAGGAACAGACGGCACGTAGGGCCGTGGCAGCGGCGCGAACGCTTCCGCGCGAGTCTCACCGCTGACGTTCTGCGTACTCCAACCATTCGGACCACGAACCGACGCATAAAGAACATCAAATGGCTCCTTCGTCTGCCCGAATGCGTCTTCGCCACTGTAGACGACATTCGAGCCGTCTTCAGCTGCTTCCACCGCAAACCCAACACTACCCCCGGCCCCGGGAGTCTTCAAAGCGGGGGAGACGAGCTCATAGACGCGCTGATCGGGTAGACCCGCTTCAACGGCCGTCGCGTGCGTCGTGAACCGCTCGACTGGCCCACCGACACCACCGGGAACAGTGGAGTTGGCGACCACCACACGGTAGTAGTAGGTGCTTTCAGGGTCAAGACCCGAGAGCGACTGGAAGACTCCTTCCGCGCTGCGCGTGGAGGCGATCATGGCGTCGGGGGCGGGCGCCTTCGTGGGCGGCACCGGTCCGGAGGAGAAGCTGCGGCCGTCCTGCTCGTACTGTTCTTCACTGAGGTATTCGAAATGGTAGGAGGCGGTGACGCCGCCCGGTTCGATCTCGGCCTGCAGCTCGGCGGAGCCCGTAGTCACATCAGCCACCGAGGCGCCATCAACCTTTGGTGGAACGCCAAGGATCTGGTCGGCGGCATGACTCATACCGCTGGCGTTCGACGCAACGAGCCGGAAGTGATACGTGCTCCCCACAGTCAGCCCGGTGATCGCGGCGTGAACCTTCACCGGTCCGCTGCCAGCGATCCCTGCCGCGGCGGGTTCTTCACACGGCTTGCTCTGCCCGTATGCTTCGCTTTCGCCGTATTCGAAGAAGCATTCGGCGATGCTCTGCCCTTCGGGTGCTACGACGCCGTTCAGCGTTGCGCTGCCCGCCGCGAGACCCGTCGCTTCCTCCGTCTGCACCGCGACCGCCGGGAGTGTCTTGAACGTCGCCGCGGCGGCCGGGTACGAGCCGTTTTCGTTGGCGCCGACCAGCCGGTAGTAGTACGTCGTTTCGGGGCTCAACGCAGCCAGGTCGGCCGATACCGCTTCCTCACCGGAGCCAAGGAACGGACCCGCCGGGAAGCACGCGACGCTCGGCGCGCCTTCAAACCCCCCGGCCTGGAATGCAGCATCGCTGACATACTGAAACGCGCACGTCGCCGACGGGCCACCGTCGGCACCCACCGTGCCATGCACACTCGCCGTCCTCGCCGTCACACCCGTCGCCGGGGTAGTGCTCACGTCAGGTAGGAGCACCAAAGGACGCGTAAAGACCGCGACATCCCCAGAAGCATCGTTGGCAACATAGATCCCGCCACCGGGACCATCTCCCACCCCGATCCCGCTATCAGCCGCACCAGCGAGCGCCGAGAGATGTTCAGGACCCCAACTCGAGATCAACGCGCCCGTCTTGCTGTACTGCGCGACATGCAGGCCTTTACGATCGCTGACATAAACATCGTCGTTGGCCGGATCGACCGTCACTCCATACGATTCACCCGAGTCCAGAGCGGCGGACCCTTCACCATAAGCACGATTCAGCATGCCGTTCGCCGCGACAAAGACAAGGACATTTACACCATCGGCAACAAAGAGATCCCCAGAAGAGTCCACCGCCAACATACCACTCACTAAGTCATTCACATAGGGAAACTGGCGCTGATAAGTGCCCGCCGAATCGAACACATCGATCACGCTGTTATCCATATCGCTCACGTACAAATCACCCGTCCTGGGGTCGACAGCGACACCAGCGGGGATGAACGATTCCCCCGTCCCCGGCGAGCCTAGCTGCCCCGGGCTTATCGACGCAGCCGAGACCTCACCTTCCGCACCGAACGACTTTTCCGGGAGTTCTTCGCCCGCGGACGCCTTGAACTTGTCCACCACACCATGACCCCTATCAACGACATACATGTCCCCGTTGGACTGGTCTACAGCGAGACCCGCCGGAGACGCGAAGGAACCCGCAAGAGTCTTCGCACCCGTCGCAAGAGTCTTCGCACCCGTCAACCGCCCTAAATACTTCCCCGTGGAGTCAAAGCGGTCCACCACGTTCTCCACAGTGTCCCCGACATACACATCGCCATTGGTGGCGGCAGGAGAATCGTCGACGGCGAGACCATTCGGGATCTGCAACGCTTCGGGGGCTTCACCAGCACCGTTGAACGTGCGCACGAACTGATGCACCATGGCAGCCGACGCGGGCGCGACACCAAACACGAGCACAGACACGAACACGAGCCCACCGAACGCCACGGCCGCGGCTCCGAGCACGGCAAGCGCACGACAACGCGCAACGGTAAGACGGTGGGCAAGCCCGGGCGTGTGACTGATCATCTGGTGTGACTCCTCCTCGTGGTGTCCCATCAAGCCGCTTCCTTGTGGTCGTGTGTGTGAATACGAATGCTCTGCGCCACCTGGCGCCCCTTCTCAGACAAACGCCAGGCGTTGGGCTCCCCCTTGGTGTGTCCCTCGCCGGTGTTCTGCAAGAGACCGAGGCGCTCCAGGCGCGCCAGGAGCTTGGAGACCTGCCCCTGGTCGGTGATCCCGACCCGCTCGGCCACCTTGCGGTTGCTCACCCCGGGGTGCGCGGCGATCGCTTCAAGCACGCGCACCGTGCGGTAGGTCAGGCGCATCGGGATGTCCTGCAATACCGACGCAGCGCTCACCCCGCGCATCTCGGCGCCGCCCGACTCCCGTGGCGAGACCCGCCGGGCCGGTGCGGGGCGTGTGCGCTCGCGGCGTGCCACCGCCACCCCCAGATAGGGCGCCACGATCATCGCCACCAGCTCACCCAGCAGATCGGTGAGGGGCTTGCGCTCGCGCTTGAGGAGCCGCGTGTAAAGGATCGACACCGACGCGCCCACCAAACCCTCGGCTGTCAACGGCGCGCATTCCTCCACCCGCGCGCTCTCACCGCGGCCCTCGTCGATCACTCCAGCCAAGGCGCCGAGCAGCGCCTCCCGGCGCTCCAGCACCTGCTGGCTGCCTCGCGCGCTTTGCACCACACAGATCCGCGCCAGCGCCGGCTCACGGTCGAAGAAGCAGAGGATCGTCCACAAGCCGATCCGGATCCGCTCGCGCCACGGCAGGTCATCCAGGTGCGCTTCGGCGAGTTCACCGGTTATCTGCGCGAGGATGTCCTCCAGCACGCTCAGCAGGCACTCTTCGCAGTTCTCGAACAGGTCGTAGAACGTTCGCCGCGACACCCCTGCGCGCGCCGTGATGTGCGCGACCGTCGTACTCGGATACCCCAACTCGTCGATCGCCACCACCGCCGCGCTCAACAACCGCGCGCGCTGGATCTCCCCTATCTGACCCCGCGACACACCTGCGGGAGAACCCGAGGCACTCGCCGATACCGACGAAACCACCTCGGTGGATGCCGACCCAGCACCTGCACGGCCCCTCAAGGAACGAGACCGCCGCGACGCACCCGGCGCCACCATCGCACTGGCCCGCGAACGCATCAGCGGCCCCATCCCTCAACAGAGGGATCAAAACGACGCCGCAGCGCCGACCGCCGAGACCTAGAAGCTAGAGACCCCGGCCAAGAGAGAGAGAGAGAGAGAGAGATGCTTCAGCGATGCTGGAGCATCTAGTGGGACCCCCGAATGGGGTCACAACGATCCTTGACACGCTTGTCTCTCTCGAAACCACGCCTAACCAGCTCCCTCTCATTTTGTCGTGACCCGGCCCTCTCCCAACCTGCCCTGCAAGCGCCTGAAGTCAACAACAAAGCCAACTGACCCCAGCCAGACCCTATGTTTATCAGACAACCACGTACGGCTGCCTCAATGACTCCACTATAACCACACTCCGCGCCAAATGTCAAGAGGCTGAGCCCGAACCAGGCCCGTGGAGCGTGCTGGAATGCAGAGCCGCCGGCCTCCCACCAACCGTGCGGGCACCCGCAACGCGGCTCCCTCGGCCCCCCTTGTGGGGGCCTTTTCCTTCCCTTCTGTACGCGTACGCCCTACGCCCGCAGCTGGGCCTCCACCACGTGCGTCACCGCGTTGATCAGCGCCAGGTGCGTGAACGCCTGCGGATAGTTGCCCAGGTGGCGCCCGCTCGATGCCTCCAGCTCCTCCGCGTAGAGGCCCAGCGGCGAGGAGTAGCCGAGCAGCCGCTCGCACAGGTGCTGCGCCGCGCGGTCCTCGCCGATTTCTGAGAGCGCCGTCACGAGCCAGAAGGAGCAGATCAGGAATGTCCCCTCCTCGCCGCTCTGGCCGTCGTCGGTCTCCTCGGTGCGGTAGCGCAGCACGAGTCCGTTCTGGGTCAGCTCCTCGCTGGTCGCCTTCACGGTCGCGCGCACTCGCTCGTCATCGGGCGGCAGGAAGCGCACGAGCGAGACCAGCAGGTTCGACGCGTCGAGCGCGTCCGTCTCGTAGTGCTGGCGGAACACGCCCCGCTCGTCCACCCCGCGCTCGAGGATCTCCGCGCGTATCTCATCCGCCACCGCCTGCCATTCGCCGGCCACCTCTTTCTCGCCGCGCCGTTCGGCCAGCCGTGCGCCGCGGTCGAGCGCCACCCAGCACATCAGCTTCGAGCTCACGTAGTGGCGGGGCTCGCCGCGCGACTCCCAGATGCCCTGGTCGGGTTCGTGCCACACCCTCGCCGCGCAGAGCACCTGGTCGCGCAGCACCGGCCACAGCCGCTCGGGGATGTGGTCGCGGCGCTTGGAGTGCAGGTACACCGAGTCCATCACCGCCCCATACACATCGTTCTGGCGCTGGTCGTACGCGCCGTTGCCCACGCGCACCGGCCGCGCGTTTTCATACCCCTTGAGGTGCTCCAGCGTCGACTCCGCCAGGTCCTTCTGGCCCTTGATCCCGTACATGATCTGCAGCGAGCCGTCCTCGTTGCGCTGCATATCCGCCACATACTGGATGAAGTCGTCCGCCTCCCAGTCGAGCCCCAGCGCATGCAGCCCCCACAGGGTGAAGCTCGCGTCGCGCATCCAGCAGTAGCGATAGTCCCAGTTGCGTTCGCCCCCCGGCGTCTCCGGCAGCGACGTCGTCGGCGCCGCCAACAGCGCCCCCGTCGGCATGAACGTCAGCCCCTTCAGCGCCAGCGCCGAGCGCTCCAAGTGGATCCGCCAGGGGTGGTCGGGATAGGTGCCTTCCGCCATCCACGTCCGCCAGAAGTGGTGCGTGCGCTCCAGGCGCCCTTCGGCCTGTTCCACGTTGCGCGGCCCCGCCAGCGCCTCCGTCCAGGACAGCGCGCAGAAGCGCCTCTCGCCCTCCTGCATCGTGTGGCGCGCGTGCACGCGGTTGCCCTCGATGCCCATCCGCAAGTCGCTGAACAGACGGAAGCGATCCCCGGTGTCGCCCTCGCCGGCGTAGCCGCCGTTGCCATTGCCGTTGCCGGCCTCCTCGCCTTCGGTCTCTCCGGCGCCGCCAGCGCCGCCCTCTCCGTGTCCGGCCTCCCCGCGTGCCTCCTCGCCGTCAGCCCCCGCGCCCGTGGCCTCCAGCGCGCGGCCATACTCGTCCTCCACCCACCGCCACTGTGCCGGCGTGGCGCCGTAGTCGAGCATCGGCTCGCACACCGCCTCCACCTGCACCTGACCCTGGACGCACTCGATCATCCGCACCAGCAGGTGGTCCGCATCGAAATCGGTCGGCGGCCGCGTATGGCTCTGGTTGCGCTCGTTCTCGTGCCAATCGCTGATCGTCAGCGCATCGACCACCCGCAGCCAGCCCTGTGGGGTCATCCAGGTCGTCTCGATCACATTCGTCCCCGGGATGTAGCGTCGGCCGGCCGGCACATACACGCCATAGGGCCCCACGCGAAAGCGCCCCGCGCCGCGGTCCAGCAGCGCCGCGAACACCGACGGCGAGTCGAAGTGCGGCAGGCACATCCACTCGATCGACCCATCCGAGGCGAGCAGCGCGCCCGTGTGACAGTCCGACAGGAACCCGTAGTCGGCGATCGGCGGGAAGGGAGATTCCTCCGGGGTCACGCGCCAACCGTAGCGGCCCGCCCGGTCCCAGGCCCATCCGGCCGGCTCCGCCTGGCCTGGAGACAGCCCCGCCGGCCTGGAGACGGCCGGCACGAGAGGTCCAGGGCGAGGCCTACACTTCCGGGCGCTCCACCCCGCGTGGCAAGAGGCCCTCTTCGTCGAGCTTGTCCAGGTGCGCCGCCAGCATCACCAGCGCCGCCGGGCGCAGCTCGGGCGGCACGTCCGCCCAGGCCTCGTCCAGAAGTTGCGGGATCGTGCGTTTGCCCGAGCCCAGCGCGAGCAGCACGCGATGCTCGCGGTCATAGCGATGCGCGATGTATTCCTCGACCTTGCACTCCGGTTCCCAGATCGGCGGCCCGTGCCCCGGGCAGAGAACATCGACTTCGAGCGTCGCCAGGCGCGCGAGGCCGTTCATGTACCCCGACAGCGCACCTGGGTAGGCATCTACGAACACGCTTCCTTCGCCCAGCACCGCATCGCCGGTGAAGCACGCCCGCTCGGTCGCCAGGGCGAAATGGTCACGCGCGTGGCCCGGCGTCGGCACCGCGCGCAGCGGCCCGAAGCGCGTGCCGTCGCGCAACATCACATCCGCGCCCCCCGCGCCGCCGCCAGCGGCGCCGGGCGCTCCGCGCGCAAGAGCGCCACCGCCTCGGCGTGATCGGTGTGGTCGTGCGTCAATGCGATCCCGCCGAGCCCCCCACGCGCGTCGACCGCCTCGACCAGCCTCTGCACGTGCCCGGCGAGCGCCGGACCGGGATCCACCACGTAGGCCGGGTGGTCGCCCACGATCCACGTGTTCGTGCCCGACAGCGTGAACGGCCCCGGATTCTCAGCGCGCACCCGCAGGATGTCGTAGCCAGCGAGCCGCTCCACCTCATATCTGGGATCGCTCACCGTGGGGTCGCTCGCGGCCGGCTCGCTCGTGGTGGCCTGCTGGGACTCCTCGATCCAGCTCTCCTCGGCGGAAGGGCCGTCGGACGCGGATGGGAAGAGCGAAGCCATGTACGGAAGTTAGCTAGTCGAGAGGACTCATTGATCTCGCAATGAGTCCTCCGCGCGGGATGCCCTGCCTGGATATCCGACCGATTCGGGCCCCTCCACAGTCATTTGCCCACAGATCGGCTCTACAGAGCCAAACATCAATCCTGGTAGGGCGATTGCAGCGACCCCCTGGAAGCGTTCGCACATTCTTAGGTTGTTCTTAGACAGTCGTCCTAGGGCCAAATCCCCAGGGCTCTGCTGATACAGACGTTGTGCCTCGCCCGCTCCTCTCAAGCCGCACCCCCCTCGATCCGAAAGGATGAACAAATGAGCGAGGGATCCTGGCTTTGCCCCACCGAGCTTGACCGCAGTCGCGTCGTCGACGCAAACGACCGCGTGCGAATGATCCGCCTGGTCGGCTCCGGCGCGGTGGGCGCCGCGCTCGTCATCTCCGCCCCCTGGATCGGCTGGTGGACGCTGATTCTGTTCGCCCTCTCCGCGCTCAACTTCCTCAACGTCGACCGCCGTCTGCGCACGAGCGCCCACCCCGAGCGCGTGAGCGCCGCGGCGATCGTAATCACCGACCTGCTGCTCGCCGGCGGCGTCGTGGCGAGCGGCGGCCCGCACTCCCCGGCGCTGCCCTGGATGGTGCTCCCGGCCGCGATGGTCGCCGCGCGCTTTCGTCCGCGCGTCGTACTCGCCGGCCTGGCGCTCACGGTTTTCCTGATCGTCGCCTCCACCGTGGGGGTCTCTCCGCGCGAGGCCGCCGCCGATCCGGTGCCGGTGATCGTCACGCTCGCGCTGCTCGCCGGTGTCGTCTCGGTCGTCTGGGCGCTCCAGGCCGCCGAGCTCCATCACCGCGACGAGGCGATCCTCGACCCACTCACCGGCCTGCTCAACCGTCACGCCCTGATGCCCCGCTTCATCGAGATCTCCCACCAGGCGCGCCTCTCTGAGCAGCCCGTCGCGATGGTCCTCTGCGACGTCGACGGCTTCAAGGAGGTCAACGACGAGTACGGCCACGACCGCGGCGACGCCGTCCTGCGCGACGTGGCCTATGAGCTGCGCAAGCGCCTTCGCTCCTTCGAGCTCGTCTACCGCCTCGGCGGCGAGGAGTTCCTGATCGTGCTCCCCGGCGTCGACTCCGCGGGAGGCCTCAAGATCGCCGAGCGCCTGCGCGCCGCCGTCGAGGCCATCGACCCGCAGGGCATCCACATCACCATCTCGCTCGGCCTCAGCGCCGGCAGCGGCGAGGCCGTCGACTACGACACCCTCTTCCGCGCCGCCGACGCCGCACTGTACGACGCCAAGCGCGCCGGGCGCAACCGCGTCGTTGCCGCCAGCGCCGCCCCCTCGCTAGAAATTCCGGCGGCCGCCGAGCCAGCTGTAGGCGAACAGCTCACGCCCTCGCTGGCGAGCTGACGCCGCAGCGCGCGATCGCACCTCCCGGCGCAGCCGTATCCCCGGGGCGCGCGCACGCCGGCGATCCTTGCCTTCCTTGCCACGGATCTGCCCTGCAGACGCGCGCGTGACGTGCCTAGAGCTCGGCCGCGCGCCGCGCCAAGAACCGCCGCTCGGGCTCCGAGCGCACGAGCTCCAGCGCCCGCTCATACTCCGCACGCGCCTCGGCCGGGCGATCCAGGCGGGCGAGGAAGTCGGCCCGCGCCGCGTGCAGATAGTGGTAGCCGTCGAGTGGCAGCTCCGCGATCGCATCCAGCCCCGCCTGCGGACCCTCGACCTCGGCGAGCGCCACCGCGCGGTTGAGCTCCACCACCGGCGAGCCCGTCAGCGCGAGCAGCTCGCCATACAGCAGCGACGATCTGCGGCCAGTCGCTCGCGCGCTGCGCGTGCAGCGCCGCGATCGCCGCCTGCAGCATATAGGGCGCCCCCCGAAGCCCGCGGCACCGCGTGCGTTCAACGCCAGCGCCCGCTCCAGCGCTTTACGGCCCGCCTCGATCCGTCGGCCGTCCCACAGCGACCGGTCCTGCTCGGCGAGCAGCACTATCTCCCCATCGTCGAAGCGCGCCGCGCGGCGCGAGTCGTGCAGCAGCATCAGCGCCAGCAGCCCCGCGACCTCGGGCTCGTCGGGCATCAGTTCCGCCAGCGAGCCTCCGAGGCGGATCGCCTCCTTCGCCAGCTCGCCGCGGCCGTCATAGCCCTCGTTGAAGATCAGATAGATCACCGCCAGCACCGCCGCCAGACGGTCGGGCAACAGATGCGCGGGCGGGACTCTGAACGGAATCCCCGCCGCCTTGATCTTGCGCTTCGCGCGCACCAGTCGCTGCGCCATCGTCGCTTCGGGTATGAGGAACGCGCGCGCGATCTCTCCCGTCTGCAGCCCGCCGAGCGTGCGCAGCGTCAGTGCCACCTGCGCCTCGCTCGCGAGCGCCGGATGGCAGCAAGTGAAGATCAGCTCCAGGCGCTCGTCGGGAAATGCCTCGTCGGTCATCGCCTCCTCCTCCGGACGCGGCTCCTGCGAGACCCGCGGCACATCCAGCAGCTTCGTCTTGGCGGCAAGCGTGCGCTCGCGGCGAATGCGGTCGATCGCGCGGTTGCGCGCCGTGCTTATGAGCCACGCGCCCGGATTGCTCGGCGTCCCCTCGCGCGACCAGCGCTCAGCCGCAATCGCGAAGGCCTCCTGGGCGGCTTCCTCGGCGAGGTCAAAATCGCCGAGGAAGCCGATCAGCGCAGCGAGCACACGGCCCCACTGCTCCCGGAAAAGCCGCTCGGTCAGCGCTCCACCAGGGGCCGCACCTCGATCGCTCCGCCCATCCGCGCCGCCGGGATGCGCGCCGCCAGCTCGATCGCCGCGTCGAGGTCATCGGCCTCGTACAGGTAGTAGCCGCCGAGCGCCTCCTTGGTCTCTGGGAACGGACCATCGGTAGTCAGCGTGCGGCCGTCCTGCACCCGCACCGTAGTGGCCGTCGTCGTGGGCTGCAGCTGAGCGCCGCCGAGGATGCCCGGCATGCCGGAGATCGCCCCGTACTCGCCCATCACCGCCTGCTGCTCGGCCTCGCCGAGGCTCTCCCACTGGTCGGGTCCGTCGCCCGAATAGATCTGGATCAGATACTGCATGGTGGTGTCCTCCTTATCGCAGAGTATTGGTCGCCTCTTAGACGAACGGCCACCGCGGAAATCGACAGCGGCCCCCGAAAGATCTCAGGCCGGGTGCTCGGGGAAATTCCCAGCAGGCCGCTCGGACCTTCCCGGCAGGGCGCTCGGAGCGCTCCAAGCCAGCGCCCGAACCATCTCAGGCCGGCGTCGCAACCGGCGCGTGCGGAGTGCTCGCCTCGCCACTCGGCGCGTCGGCGACAGTGAGCGGCGTGGCGATGCTCTCCAAGCTGCGCCGCTCGGCCCTCACCCCGAAGAGCAGCTCGGCGAGGCCGCCCAGAATCATCATCACCGCCCCCAGACAGAGCGCCAGGAACACCTGGTAGTAGCTGCCGGTGTTGATCAAGCGGCTGAACACCTGCGGTCCGATCACCCCGCCGATGCCCGTCCCGATCGCGTAGAAGACCGCGATGCACAGCGCGCGCGTCTCCAGCGGGAAGACCTCGGAGACCGTCAGGTAGGCCGCGCTCGCCCCGGCGGAGGCGAAGAAGAACACCGCGCAGCAGCAGGCCGTGAAGCTCACGTCGTTCAGCTCGTGCGCCTTGAAGAGGAACCCCGTGCCGATCAGCAGCACACCGGAGATCAGATAGGTGCCCGAGATCATCGGCCGGCGCCCGAGCGTGTCGAATAGCGGACTCAGGATCAGCGCACCGGCGAAGTTGCCCGCCGCAAACACCGCGATGTAATAGGGGGTGTTGCTCGAAGGCGTGTGGAAGTACAGGCTCAGCAGGTTGCCGAAGCCGAACAGGATCGAGTTGTAGAGGAACGCCTGTCCGATGAACAGCGACAGCCCGAGGATCGTGCGGCGCGGATACAGCGAAACGGCGGAGCGGATGATCAACGGCAGCGGGATCGTCTTGCGCTGGCGCACCCTCAGCGGATCGCCCTCGGGCTCAGGCAGGTGCTCGCCGCTCGACTCGCTCACCTGCGCCTCGATGTCCTTGACGACCTCCTCGGCCTTGCGCTCGCGCCCGTGGATGAACAGCCAGCGGGGACTCTCGGGCACGTTGCGGCGCACCAGCAGCACGCCCAGCCCGATGATCGCGCCCAGCACGAACGACAACCGCCAGCCGAGGTTGGTGGGGAAGATGCTCGTGTTCAGCATCACCACCGCCAGCAGCGCCCCGCCGATCCCGCCCAGCCAGTAGCT
Source organism: uncultured Solirubrobacterales bacterium (assembly GCA_963723045.1). GTDB lineage: Bacteria > Actinomycetota > Thermoleophilia > Solirubrobacterales > Solirubrobacteraceae > Palsa-744. The sequence continues at coordinate 1,147,304 of CAVROU010000002.1, forward strand.
GCCATTGATCGAGATGTCCACGCGCCCGCGGTGCTTGGCCGGGATCAACTCGTCGATCGCGGAGTTGATCGCGCTGTACTCGCCGCCGATCCCCATGCCGGTGATGAAGCGGCACACGAAGAACCACGCGGGCGAAAAGGAGAACGCGGTCAGCACCGTCCCCAGCAGGTAGATCGAGAGCGTCACCATGAACAGCCGCTTGCGCCCGTAGCGGTCGGTCAGCTGCCCGAAGATCAGCGCACCCAGGCACGCCCCGGCGATATACAGCGAGGCCGCCCACCCCGACACCTGCGCCGCCGTGAGACCCACCCCGGCGCCCGGTTCGGATAGACGCCCGGAGATCGAGCCGACGACATTGACCTCCAGTCCGTCCAATATCCACGCCGTGCCAAGCCCCGCGACAACCATCCAGTGAAAGCGCGCCCACGGCAGCCGGTCAAGCCGCGCCGGGATCTTCGTCTCGATCGTGCCGGTTTCGACGCTCTCGCTCATCGCATCCCACTATCTGCCCGGCGCGAGAGACCACTAATCGCCGTCTTTGACTGGCAATGAGGCGGGGCTTGACCGATGCCCGAGAGACATGCGCATCCGGCACAGGCGCCCCGTCTTGCCAGGTGCCTCGTCCGGCGCAGGTACGCGTTTTGGCGAGCCGACCTCTAGAGGTGCATGTGCAGCCGCACAACGCCGCCCTCGGCGAAAGTCCGCACCTGCACCAACTCGCACAGCTGGTTGGCAAGCCAGATGCCGCGCCCGCCGAGCGCCTCGCTCGATGGTGCTCGGCGGCCGACCATCGGATCCTCGATCCGGCCCGCGTCGCGCACCTCGCACACGAGCGCGTCGGCCGTCTGCCACACGCTCACCGTGCCGCGCCCTCCGCCGTGGCGCAGGCTGTTGGTGGCGATCTCATTGACCGCCAGCTGCATGTCTGCGATCCGCTGCGCCGACAGCTCCGCCCGCACGCCACGATCGGCGATCAGGCGCCGTACATCCCCCAGTTCATCCAGCTCGAAGCCGAGCACAGGCGTACCGGAAGGAAGGGGCGGGAGCGGCTCCATAAACGGCACCTTCAGCGACTCGACCCCCGGGAAGCTCACACTCGGCCGATGCACACCGTCCTCCTCGCGCAAGAAGGGATGGTTGCGCCGCGCCTCCTCAACTACCTCAGGCGCGAGCGCCGTGGTGTCGTAGGGGCACAGCAGCGAGAAGGCCGGATCTGAGAAGGCGACGTTCAGCAGTGCCTCGTGGCGCTGGCACTCGGCCAGTTCAGCCGGGCTGCGCGCCGCCCAGATGGGCTCGCCTATGCCCCACAGCCGCCGGCCCGGGGCGGCGTGGCGGGCGAGGAACTCCTCCCACGCCGGGATGATCCGTGCGGGGTTGGCGCCGACCTCGGCCATGTCGGCGAACAGCACCCGCTCGCCGCCATCCTCCAGCTCATCGCGCAGCGCCCGGATCTTGGCGACGCCCAGCACCACGAGAATCGGCTCCGCGGCCTTCACGGCCCCGCGGATAAATGACAGCGTGCCCGCCATGAACTGCGCGTCGTCCGCGTAGAAGAGCGCTTCGTGGCGATAGCCCTCCTGGCTGTGGCCTCCACAGGCATCGCCCTCATGCCCGGGGGGTGTCGGTGTTCTCGCAACCGTGCTCACTGCTCGTGCCTGCCCCTCTCAGGGCCGCCGAACAAATGGGCCTGCGACATAGCGTGATATTCAAGCAAGGATATCGGGCGTGGGTTAGTGCGAAGCCAATTACGAGGGATACCTACGGACCGGATGTCGGGTGAGTTCACCCCACAGAAGGGGTTGATCCCTCCACAAGAGGGTAGGTGCCCATCACAGAGGTAGGCGCCTTTTGAACAAGGCCGGCCCCGTCGCCGGCGACCACGACAAGTCCACGACCGACGGAGGAGATGAGATGACCTCGGTTCTCACCAAGCCCAGCACCTCCAAGACGCACGGCGCGCCAGGCGCGTTGGACGATACGCGGCACAGCGCGCCAAACGCGCCCGAGGATCCGCGGCGGCATGCGCCAGGCGCATTGAATGATCCGCGGCACAGCGCGCCAGGCGCAGCCGAGGATCCGCGGCAGCTGTTCGTGCGCTGGCAGCAGGACGGCGACTCCCTCGCCAGAGAGGCCCTCGTGGCTCGCTTCATGCCGCTCGTGCGCAGTCTCGCGCGGCGCTATGGACGCTCCTCGGAGCCCTTCGAGGACCTGCTGCAGGTCGCCTCCCTGGGCCTGCTGAAGGCCATCGACCGCTTCGACCCAGAGCGCGGCCACTCCTTCCAGTCATATGCCGTTCCGACGGTGCTCGGCGAGATGCGACGCTACTTCCGCGACTCCGGCTGGTCGGTTCACGTTCCGCGTGGAGCACAGGAGCGCGCGCTGAAGGTCCGCGCCGCGCAGGAGCGCCTCACCGGCGAGCAGGGGCGGGCCCCGACCGTCAACCAGCTTGCGCAGTACCTCGAGTTCGACGTCGAGGAGGTGATCGACGGGCTGCAGGCGACCGACGCCTACGAGACGCTTTCGCTGGACGCCCCCCGGCCCGGCCTCGGGGACGGCGTCACCACCTACTGGGAGACGATGGGCGAAGACGACGAGCGCTACGAGCTCGTGGACATGGATGCCACGCTCGCGGTGGCCCTCAAGCACCTGCCGGCCCGAGAGCGCCAGATCCTCCACCTACGTTTTGTAGAGGATCTCACGCAGACGGAGATCGCGGCCCGAATTGGGATCTCCCAGATGCAGGTCTCGCGCCTGTTGCGACGATCGATAAATCAGTTGCGGGCTCTGACGAACGCCGGCGAAGGAGGGGCGTAGGCGCTCCTCGGCTGCGCCCACACACATCGTGGCGCTCAAGCTTCCAGCGGGTTTCTGTGTTTCCCGGGAGCCGCTGCGTTTCCCGCAAGCCACTACTGTTCGGAGAAGCCGTTTGGAAGAGCCACGCGGAGTCCCGATCGACAAGGTCTCCCCGCCCTTCCCGCGGATCGCATCCCATGGCTGAGCCGCCCAATGTCCTCCTGAACCTGTCCAATAGACCCGAGAACGTGCTGCTCGTGCGCCAGGCGCTCAGCGGGGTCGCAGACGCGATTGGCCTGGATGGCATCACCCTCAACGATGTCGCCACCGCGGTGACGGAGGCGTGCAACAACGTCGTGCTGCACGCCTACCGGGGTGAGGAAGGACCGCTGGAAGTCGAGGTTCGCGCCGCGCAGGAGACGCTCACGATCACCGTCTCCGACCATGGCCGCGGACTTCCCGATCCGCTCGGTCCGGCCGACAGCGGCGAGACGCAGCACGAAGCCGCGTGGGACGGAGCCGAACGACGAGACGAGCGGGCCGAGCCCGAACACGAACAGAGCACCTCCTCAGGTCTCGGGCTGCCGGTGATCAAAGCGCTCGCCCACCACGTCGAGCTGCGCACGAGCGTGGACGGCGGAACCACCGTGCAGATGGAGTTCGCCACCCCAGGTATTCATCCGCTTGAGACAGTCGCCGACGAGGAGTTTCGACTTCCCGATCTCAGACCCACCGAGCTCCCCACGACGATGTGGGTCACGATCGCCCCCACGCGCCTGGCCCACGCCGTTCTTCCCCGCATGCTCTGTGTGCTTGCGGCGCGCGCACACTTCTCGACCGATCGTATCTCCGACACCGAACTGCTGGCCGATGCGCTCGCGGCGGAGGCGCCACAGATGATCGGCGCGCGCCTCGGAGTTGGAATCAGCGTCGAACCCCGTGATCTTGAGCTGCGCGTCGGACCACTGCGAGGCACGCCAGGTGGCGACCCCGCTGTCGCGCTCGACGGTCTCGGGCCTGTGATCGAGAAGCTCACCAACTACCGGTCGATCGCGACGGTCGGCTCCTCCCCGGTGCTCGCGCTGCGCCTCAACGACGAGCGCTGAGCCCTCAACGGCGAGCGCTTGAGTGGTGAGGGATGGATGAGCACGTCGAAGCCTGCTCAGACACGTCGAGCACGCCGCCCCGCGGCGCACCGACGGAAATCTACGCGACGACATCGCGCTGCTGGCAATTCGCCTGCAGAAGCCAAAAGCGATGCGCTAACTTACGGATATGTCCGTCCAGAATCATCTGAGCGTTGACGTCCGCCACGAGCAGGACAGAGTGGTGTTGGGCCTGCACGGCGAGCTCGACCTGGCTAGTGCGCCGCTGCTCGAGACCGAGATCGAGAACGCCTCGAACGGCGCCGGAACGGCGGTCGTACTCGACCTGCAGGAGCTCCAGTTCATCGACTCGACCGGCCTGCGGATCATCCTCTCCGCCCACGAGCGCGCCAAAGAGCGCGGTCAGGACTTCGCGCTCACCCGCGGCTCCCAGCAGGTCCAGCGTCTGCTCAGCATCACCGGCGTCGGCGACCACCTGCGGTTGATCGCCTCGCCGGACGCGCAGTTCGCTTAGAGCGCTAAGAGCGCTTCCTGCCGTCCACCGCGCGCTGCAGCTCGGCCTTGTTCATGCTTGAGCGGCCTTCGATACCTAGCTTGCGGGCCTCCTCGTAGAGCTGCTCGCGGGTGCGCCCGCGGGGCCCCGGCTTGCCCGAGCGCAACCCGCCGCGCCGCCCGGAGGAGATGTCGTTCGTGGAAGCGCGCGAGCGGGTGCGCGATTCGCCGCTGCGGGCGCGCTCCTTGTTGACCGTACGCGCGGCGATCTCCTCGGCGCGACCCTCCGGGACTCCGCGTTCGCGCTCACTATCCTTGATGTGCTCGTACTGGCGGGCTCGCTTGCTGCCCTTTTTCGTGCCACTGGGTGGCATCTCGGCACCTCCGTCGTCTCCGGGTTTTCTTCCTGTGCCAGAGCTACCCCCCGCCGCACGTTTGTAACGGGGAGTCGCGGCTGAGCGAGGCAAGCCTGGCGACGACATGGTGGACGAGCGATGTGACGGTGGGGTCGGTGACCCGCCCAGCTCGGGCAGCGTCTGCGTGAGTCCGGCCAGCGGCGCGAACAGATCCCCCTCACGCTCGACACGCTTCAACAGAGCATCCGGCTCAAGGCTCAACTCCAGCTTCGCCGAGCGCGAGCGCGAAGCGCGCTCCACCTCCTCCCAGGTGAGCGGCGTGGAGATCGCCGGGCGCTCGCGAGCGCGTGGGGAGTAGACGCACACGGTGGTCTTGTGAGGGTCGTTCTGACTCCAGTCGATCAGCACCTTCCCGGCACGGAGCCTCCTGGTCATGCGCGAGAGCACCAGCTTGGGGTGCCACTTCTCCAGCAACTCGGCGACGGCGCGGGCGAACGGCTTGGTCTGCTCGTAGGTGACCGGTGTGTTCAGCGGCAGGTACACCTGCATCCCCTTCAGCCCTGAGGTCTTTACGAGCGTGGTGCGCTCGAACGCCTCGAACAGCTCTCTGATCCACAGTGCCACCCGCGCGCACTCGTGCAGGCCGGTGCCTTCGCCCGGGTCGAGGTCGAACACGAGCGCCGTCGGCGTGTCCATGTCCCGGGCCAGGGAGAGGCTCGTGTGCAGCTCCAGATCCGCCAGGTTCGCGACCCAGATCAGCGTCGGCAGATCCTCGACGAGGCAGTAGTCGATCATCTCGTCGAGGCGCCCACTCCAGATCGCCGCCGTCTGCACCCACTCGGGGCGATGCGCCGGACAGCGCTTCTCGTAGAAATACTCTCCCTCGACCCCATCCGGATAGCGCTTGAACGTCAGTGGCCGCCCCGCGAGATGCGCGAGCACCACTGGCGCCAAGGCAGCGTAGTAGTCGATCAGCTGCCCCTTCGTGAAACCCGTGCGGGGATAGAGGACCTTTTCGCGATTCGACAGGCGCAGCGTCCGGCCCTGCACCTCGATCTCGGTGTATCGCTTGGTTTCGTGGAGCACCTCGTAGGGGCGCTCGGGCGCCGTCTCGCCGGTCTTGGAGCGAACCGTGCCGGTGTTGGCTGCGGGTCCTCCGCGCCTGCGTCCTGCTTTCGCGGCGCCTCCTGGGCGAGGACCGGCCGGGCGCAGCGCCGTCGGCTCCCCGACGTTCGCCGCCGGCGCCTCCCTGAGCACCTCGGCGGTCGCCTTGTCGGTGCGCAGTCCCTTGTAGGCGGAGTGGCGCAGGATTCCCTGGCGCGTCCAGTGCGAGAACTCGATCTCCGCGACGAGCTCGGGCTTCACGAAACGTGCCTCCCGGGGCGGCTGCTCCCCATGCTTGCTAAATGGACTCGAGCGGCGTTCACGCCGGCCAAGCTCAGTGCCCAGGCGCTCGAGCTCCGGCTCGTCGAAACCGGTGCCCACCCGCCCGGCGTAGCGCAGCACCAGCCGGCTCCCTTCCTCCTCGTGGTAGCCCATCAGCAGCGCCCCGAGTTGCCCCGTGCGCCGTCCCCGCCCGGGGAGCCAGCCGCCGATCACGAGCTCCTGGCGGTTGACGTTCTTCACCTTCAGCCAGTCCCTTCCCCGCTCGCCGGGCCGGTAGCGAGAATCGAGGCGCTTTGCGAGCACACCCTCCAGCCCGTGCTTGGCCGCGACGGCGAGAAAGTCGCGTCCACCGCCTACGCGGTAGGCGGGGGTCTGCCAGGCCGGTCCTTCGAGATCCAGCTCATCGAGCAGCGCGCGCCGCTCGGCGTAGGGAAGCGCCATCGTCGAGCGCCCGTCGAGGTACAGCAGATCGAAGATCTCATAGGTGACCGGCCGCTCCTGGGCGAGACGGCGGATGACGCTCTCCGAGGTCTGGTGCATGCGCCCCTGCAGTTGCTCGAAACTCGGCTTCCCCTGCTCGTCGAAGGCCACGATCTCGCCATCGAGCACCACCTCGCGTGCGCCCAGCTCGCTCCCCAGCTCGCGAAGCTCCGGGTAGCGGGAGCTGACATCGTTGAGGTTGCGGCTCTCGATTCGCATCTCCCCGCCCCGCCAGTAGGAGATCGCCCGCACCCCGTCCCACTTGACCTCGTACGCCCACTCGTCATCCGAGCGAGGCAGCGCGGCGGCGGTGGCAAGCATCGGCCGCAGGTGCTCGGGCATCTCCACGGGTCCATCTGTGCGGCGCCTCTTGCTCGCCGGCGCGGCAGGCGCCTCTGCGGCGGCACGAGAATCGCGCTTGGCTCGCTTGCGTGGCATATCCCGACTGTGCCGCTCACCGGCCATCTCTCGTAATCTCCCTGCTTCACCGGCTCGGTAGCTGGTCTTGCCCCGACAGTGCGGGTCAGCCAGGGTTTTACCCCGATGGCGCGGGGTAAGGCAAGAGCAGACTAGAACAAGACAAGGGAGCCCCGATGACCTCCACGCCGCGGTTCGAGCGAGAAGAGACAGACGCAGCCGCGGCGGAAGCCGCCCAGATCGGGGGGCTGGCGGCGAACCCGGACATCGATCCCTCCGAGCGACCCGTCATCGAGGGCGGGGGCGGCGAGGCGGAGGGCTTCGAGGAGGCCGAGCAGGCGCTGATCGAACACGCCTCCCACGGCGACCAGCAGTCCGCGCACGCCATCCTGCACGACCAGGGGCTCCCCGAGGAGCCGAACGGTGGACGCGAGGACTCCGAAGCCGATCACGAGCGCAGTAGCGAGCTGGACGAAGCGAGCTGAGGCGCAGCGCGGCGCGGCGGGACTCCTCGAACGGAGAGAGTGAGGCGCGGAGCGGCGCCATGTGCCCGTTCCGCACCCTCCCCATTCTGCTCCTATCTGCTTGGTTCAGCCACCGTGCTTCATGGCGTGGTGCTTCATCGAATGGTGCTTCATGGCGTGGTGCTTCATGTGGTGCTTCATGGTGGTGGTGGCGAGAGCGCTCGCGGGGGTGAGGGACGCGGTGGCCAGCGCGCATGTGACCACAAGCAGTCGCACGCGGCGCGCGGTGGTGTTCATGTTCATTTAGGGCTCCTTGCAGTCGCGGTCGGCGCGACGCCGTTCGCCGGAGACCGGCGACATCGATCACTCTGCCCGACAGCCCTTACGAGATTCTTACCGCTGGTCCCGCTCCCAGTCCCGGCGCCCGACCTCCACGCATTGCCGCCTGCGGGCCTCACCCTCACGCAGGCGTAAGAAAGGCGCAACATCTCACCTGCATAGTGGCCGTGATGGTCGTACTGATCGCCTTCGCTTTCGTCGCGGGAGCCGCCACCGCGGTGTCTCCCTGCGTGCTCCCGGTCCTGCCCGTGGCGCTCTCGGCGGGCGTCACCGGAGGGCGGCGGCGACCGCTCGGCGTGGTCACGGGACTGGCGCTTTCCTTCACATTCGCCACCGTCGCGCTCGTCTACGTGATCGCCGCCCTTGGGCTCCCCGACGAACTGCTGCGCAAGCTGTCGATCGTCGCGTTGATCGGCTTTGGCGTCTCGCTGCTGGTGCCCGCGATCGGCGACCGGCTGGAGGCCCGGCTGAGCCGCATCGGCCCCGCGCTCGGTCTCGGCGGCGCCACACGGCGATCGGGCGACGGCTTCTGGTCGGGAATGATGGTGGGCGGCGGCCTCGGCTTTCTGTATGCGCCCTGCGCCGGTCCGATCCTCGCCGGGGTGATCACCGTCTCCGCCTCGCAGAGCTTCACCGCGGGCCGCCTGGGCGTGGCGCTGGCCTACGGGATCGGCTCGGCCGTCGTGCTCTACGCGCTGATGCTCGGCGGACGCAGGGTGACCAGCCGTCTGGCGCGGCGCAGCACGCGCTTTCAGATGTCGATGGGCGCGATCATGGTCGTGATCGCGCTGCTGATGCTCGGCAACTACGACACGCGCTTTGAGACCGCGATCGCCAGTGACCTCCCGGCGTTCCTGGTCGACCCCACCAAGGGCCTGGAGACCAGCCACGCCGCCGTTGCGCAGCTCGCGGCGTTGCGCGGCCACAGGGCTCGTCAGGCCGCCGGCCTCGCGCAGGCCGATGCCGGCCTGAAGCTGCCAACGCTCGGTCGCGCCCCCGAATTCCGGGGCACGCAGATGTGGTTCAACACACCCGGAGGGCGACCGCTGAGCCTCGCCTCGCTGCGCGGGCACGTGGTGCTCGTGGACTTCTGGACCTACAGCTGCATCAACTGCATCCGCACGCTGCCCTACCTGAACGCATGGAACGCGAAGTACGCGAGCAAGGGCCTGACGATCGTCGGCGTGCACACCCCCGAGTTCCCCTTCGAGCACTCCGCCGCGAACGTCGCCGCCGCGATCCAGCAGAACGGCATCCACTACCCCGTCGTTCAGGACAACGAATACAAGACCTGGAACGCCTACAACAACGAATACTGGCCCGCCGAGTACCTGATCGACACGCGCGGGCGCATCCGTCTGGCGGACTTCGGCGAGGGCGACTACACCGGCAAGGAGCGCGCAATTCGCAGCCTGCTCGTGGAAGCCGGCGCGAGCGGCCTCGGTGGGGCGACTCACACCCAGGCCCAGCAGCCCTCGGAAACCGAAACCCCCGAGTCCTATCTCGGGGCCGAAAATGCACAGCGCTTCGAGAACGGCAAGATCACAGCCGGCCTGCACGATTACGGCTCTTCGATGGCCGCCCCGGCGAGCGAACACCTGCGTTACTCCGGCAGCTGGCGCGTGAGTGAATCCTCGGCCACCGCCGTGCGCGCAGCGCGCCTGCAGCTGCACTTCCTGGCCCGGCGCGTCTTTCTCGTCGCCGGCTCCCCCGGCCATCGCCTGCCGGTGCGCGTACTCCTCGACGGCCGGCCGATCCCCCCGTCGGCGGCAGGAAGCGACGTGCATCGGTCGAGCGCCACCGTCTCCTTCCAGCGCCTCTACCGCTTGGTCGAACTGCCGCGGGTGGAGCGCCACGTGCTGACCCTCGAATTCGCGCCGGGCGTGAGCGGCTACTCGTTCACCTTCGGCTGAGCTGATGAGCACCCTGCGATGATCGGCGAGGCAATGCCCACCTCCGAAGCGATCCCCAAGCCGGCAAAGCCCAACCGGGCAGTGCCAAATCACGCGTTGCCCAATCAGGCGGCGCATGGCCACGCGACTGATACCGGGGCGACGCTCACCCCGGAAGAGCACTCCGGAGCAGCGGTGCTCGTCGTCGACGATGAGCCGACGATCGGCGACATCGTCGCCCGCTACCTGCAGCGAGCGGGATTCCAGACGCGGGTGGCGCACGACGGACCGGCGGCGCTCGCGATGAGCGCCGAGCACCGGCCAGACCTTGTGATCCTCGACATCATGCTGCCGGGCATCGACGGCTTGGAGGTGATGCGCCTCCTGCACGAGTCCGAGCATCCGCGGCCGGCGGTGATCCTGCTTACCGCCAAGGGCGAGGAGTCAGACCGAATCGTCGGGCTGCGCCGTGGCGCCGACGATTACGTCGTCAAGCCCTTCTCGCCCGCTGAGCTCGTCGCCCGTGTGCAGGCCGTGCTGCGCCGCGGCGTCCCCGAGTCCCACGATGCGGAGCCGCTGCAAGTCGGGGAGCTGCGGATCGATCCGATCCCGCGCACCGTCCAGGTCGGCGAGCAGGAGGTGCTGCTCACCCAACGCGAGTTCGACCTGCTGCTGTTCCTCGCCCGCCACCCCGGCCAGGTGTTCTCGCGCGACCAGCTGATGGAACATGTGTGGCGCTTCTCCTTTTACACCGACAGCTCCACCGTCACCGTCCACATCCGGCGCCTGCGCGCGAAGATCGAGCCCTCCCCGGAGGAGCCACGCTTCATCCAGACGGTGTGGGGTGTCGGCTACCGCTTCAAGCCGTGGGGACAGTCGTGAGACGCTCGCTGCTCGTCCTGCTGCTTGCGCTCGCCACCGCCTGCGCGGTGATGGCCGCGATCGGCGGGACCCACGCGGTGCTCGTGTCCGTCGAGATCCTCCTGCCATTGGGGCTTCTCGCGCTGCTCATCGCCCAGGCCGCCGACGCGGGCAGGCTGCGGCTGGGCACGCTGCGCCACCGCTTCCAGCTGGGTCTCGCACTTGCGCTCGGCCAGCTCCTGGCGGCGCTCGCGATCGGCGCCGCGGCGATGTTCGTCTCGCCCCACGACGCCTGGGCGACAGTCGGCATCCTGCTGTTCGCAGCGCTGATCGCCGCACGCGCCGCACAGCTCCTATTGCGCGGGGTGCTGGCCGACGTGCGCGCGATCGGCGAGGGCCTGCGGGCGGTCGAGCAGGGCGAGCGCGACGTGAGGATCGAGGCCACCTCGAGCAGCGAGCTTGCCGACCTGGCGGGCGCCGCCAATCGCATGATCCAGACGTTGCGCAGCGAGGAACGCTCACGCGACGCCGCCGAGGCGACCCGCCGCCAGGTGATCGCCGCGGTCTCCCACGATCTGCGCACACCGCTCACCTCGCTGCGTCTGCTCACGCAGGCGCTCGAAGACGAGCTCGTCGACCCCGAGACGGCGCGCGACTATGTGCAGAGGATGGGCGCCAACGTGCGCGCGCTCGGCACACTTATCGACGACCTCTTCGAGCTTTCGCGCCTGAACGCGGGGGACTTCGCGTGGAGCACCGAGGCGGTGCCACTCGCGGAGCTGGTGCGCGAGACACTCACCGCGATCCGAGTCCAGGCCGACGCCCAGGGGGTCGCGGTCAGTGCCAGGATCGCCGCCGACCTCGCGCCCGCCCTGGCCAACCCCGAGAAGCTCGGGCGCGCGCTGGCAAACCTGCTGCAGAACGCGATCCACCACACTCCGCCCGACGGCGCCGTGCTCGTCACAGCCGAGCGGAGCAACGGCACGGTCGAGATCGAGGTGTCGGACACCGGCGAGGGCATTGCGCCCGCCGACCGCCCCCGGGTATTCGAGCCGTTCTACCGTGGCGGCAGCGAGGCGGCGCGCACCCACACGGGCTCCGGCCTGGGTCTGGCAATCGCGCGAGCGATCGTCGAGGCCCATGGCGGGCGCATCTGGCTGGCCGACGCTCCGCGGGGCACGCGCGTGAGGCTCACGCTGCCCGTGGCCGAGTGAGCGCCGGCCCGCAAGCTCGAAGGGTCTCGATTCGAGGCGATCGAGCGCTCAGCGAGAACGACAGACCGCCGCAGTCGAGCACGCCAGATCCCCGTCTGCCGCGACGAGCGCCAGCTTCTCTGCACGACTCAACTGCTTGATCCGGGCCTCCTCGCGCATCGCCGCCCGGCGATCGGGCATCTCCTTTTCCCACGCCAGCTCCACCGGCAGCCGGCTCGCGGTGTAGCGGCTCGCCGCGCCCGCGCGGTGGCGGCTCAGCCGCGCCGGGACATCGACTGTCCAGCCCGTGTAGAGCGAGCCATCGACGCAGCGCAGCATGTAAACCCAGGCGTCCGCCATCGGTGCATAAGATAGATATTCGGCTCGTGATGACCGACACCGACAGCGACCGCGCGCGCTGGCTGGCGCTCTATGTCCTCTGCCTGGGGATGCTGATGATCGTCCTCGACGTGACGGTCGTCAACGTCGCGCTGCCCTCGATTCAGACCAATCTGGGGTTCTCGCAGTCGGGGCTTGCGTGGGTGGTCAACGCCTATCTGATCGCCTTCGGCGGTCTGCTCCTGCTGGCCGGACGCTTCGGCGATCTGATCGGACACAGGCGCATCTTCCTCGCCGGCCTGGGCATCTTCACGGGCGCCTCGCTCGTGTGCGGGCTCGCGCAGAGTCAGACGATGCTGGTCCTCGCGCGCTTCGTGCAGGGCGCCGGGGGCGCGATGACCTCCGCGGTGATCCTGGGGATGATCGTGCGGATGTTCCCCGAGCCACGCGAGCAGGCCAAGGCGATTGGCGTGTACGGCTTCGTCGCCGCCGCCGGCGGCTCGGTGGGGCTACTCGCGGGCGGCGTGCTCACGCAGTCGATCAACTGGCACTGGATCTTCTTCATCAACGTGCCAATCGGGATCCTCACGGCGATCGCGGCAGTCGCGCTGCTGCCGGACACGCGCGGGATCGGGCTGAGCAACGGCGCCGATCTGCCGGGCGCGCTGTTGATCGTCGCCTCGCTGATGCTCGGCGTCTACACGATCGTCGCCCCCGCCGCCAAGCACGGCTGGGGGTCGCCCACGACGCTCGGTTTCGGCGCCGTGGCGCTCGTGCTGTTCGCGGCCTTCCTGGCCCGCGAGGCGACCGCGCGCGTGCCGCTCGTGCCGCTGCGCATCTTCCGCTCGCGCGACGTCGCCGGCGCGAACCTGATCCAGGCGCTGCTCGTGGCCGGGATGTTCGGCATGTTCTTCCTCGGCGCGCTCTACCTACAGCGGGTGCTCGGCTATGACGCCCTGCAGATCGGCCTCGCGTTCCTGCCGACGACGATCGTGATGGGCACGCTCTCGCTGCGCTACTCCGAACTGCTCATCATGCGTTTCGGCGCGCGCCGCGTGCTCGTGCCGGGGATGGTGCTCGTGGCGCTCGGCCTCGTGCTGTTCGCGCGGGTGCCCGTGCACGGCAGCTACGTGCTGGACATCCTGCCCACGCTGCTGCTGCTGGGCGCCGGCGTTGGAATGTCCTTCCCGGCGCTGATGACACTCGCGATGTCGGGCGCCGCGCCCGAGGACGCCGGGCTGGCATCGGGCCTCGTCAACACCACCGCACAGGTGGGCGGCGCGCTCGGGCTCGCCGTGCTGGCCACCCTGTCGGCGACGCGCACCAGCGACCTTCTGCACTCAGGCAAGCCCGCGGCCGAGGCGCTGACGAGCGGCTACCACCTCGCCTTCCTGATCGGCGCCCTGCTGGTGGGACTGGCGGTGTTCGTCGCGCTGGGAGTCTCAGCGCCACAGGAGGCCACCGCGGAGAGCGCGGCAGATGGGCCGGGGATCCGAACGCCCGCCAACTCCGCCGAGGCCGGGTAGTCCTCGGCCGCCGGGACCGGCGCTCCCGCGGAGCTCAACCCCGCGAGGATCGCCGGCACCTCGGAGTACCGTTCTCGTAGTGCGACTCAGACCGGCGCGTCGGCCGGCAGACCGACGAGCTCGGCGCTGCGCTCCCACAGGCCCTCGGCGAGCACGGCATCCTGGGCCTGGGCGCTCGGCGCGAGCACCTTCTCGTCCTGCACGTACTCGCCGGTGAGCGACGCCGCCTCCTCTGAGAGCGCGAGCCAGATAAGCGAGCGCGCCCCACGCTCGGGCGAGCGGAAGAAGGGACCGGCGACTGTCGTGAGGATCCTCCAGATGCCGTTTTCGTTCTTGCCGAAGCCGGTGCGCACGACGCCCGGATGGAAGCAGTTGGCGTGCAGCTGCGGCGCCCGTCTGGCGAGCTCGTGCGTGAAGAGGATGTTGCACAGCTTCGAGGTGCCATACACGCGCATCGCGGCGTAGGACTTCTCTGACTGCAGGTCTTCCAGATCCAGACGCCCGGACTTGTGCGCGTCTGAGGCCGTCGTCACGACGCGTCCGCCCGCGAGCCGATCGAGCAGCAGGTTCGTGAGCAGGAACGGCGCGAGGTGGTTGAGGGCGAAGGTCTGCTCGAAACCCTCGGCGCTCACCTTGCGTGAGGCAAACAGCGCGCCGGCATTGTTCGCGAGGACGTCGATCTGCCCGTGGCGCTCGCGCACCTCCTCCGCCAGCGCCCTGACCTCGGCCATCAACATCAGGTCGGCGACGTACTCGTGCACCGTGGCGCCACTGCCCGCGGCGCGAGCCTCCGAGGCGACGGCCGCAACGCGCTCGGCGTCGCGTCCCACGAGCGCCAGCTCGACGCCTTCGCGGGCGAACTCGATCGCGGCGGCGCGTCCGATCCCGCGGGTGGCGCCGGTGAGCAGTACGAAGGTCATATCCGTGGACTCTACTCGGAGTGCCAGGCGAGTCCGAGCGCGATCGGCCACGAACTCCGAGCGCGGCCGCGCGTTCGACGGCGACCGCTACAGAGTTTTGCCGCCAAGCCGCTCAATCACCTCGTCGCTGTCTGTCCCATGCGCGCGCAGCACCGCGTCGAAGTCCGCTCCGTAGACGTCCATGACCGCGGCCAGCACGTCCATCGTGGTGACCCCGGCGGCGCCGCGCTCGGTGGCCTTCTGGACAGCCAGCTCGCTCACCTGCGCGACCACGTCGCGCTCGTCGGCGTCGGGTGAAGCCGAGCGCGTGTCGCCCGCTGAAGCGGAGGACCGTTCGTCGCTGCCGGGAGAGGCCGAACGTCTGCCGGCGGTGTCCTCGCCGTTCGCCGGCAGCGACCCCTCGCTGACGCCGAGCGCCTGCAGCGTGGCGCCGACCTCGCCGTGCAGGCGCAGGATCCGCAGCCATCGCTCGGCCTCATCCTGGCGCGTGCGTGCGAACGGCATCGCCGTGGCGGCGATGCCCAGCACCATCGCGGCGTCGGGTGCGAGCCCCGAGCCGGCGCTCATCGCGACCCTCCGAGCGCAGCGTGCCGCTTGGCGATCGATGGGCGCAGCGGCGCGACATTGTTGAGCCGCAGCGCGACCTCGGGGGCCCCATCGCCGGGACGCAGCTCCAGCACGACGCTGCCGGCGCTCTCGGCGGCGAGGCGCGCGGAGTGCGCTTGCGCGGCGGCCTCCTGGGGCGCCACGCCGCAGGCGAGCAGGAACTGCTCGGCGCGGCCGCTCGCGGCCTGCTCGCGGTCGAGCTCGAGCTCCTCCAGAAGCACGCGCGGCGCCGCGGCGCCACCCTCGATCGACAGCAGACAGGCGGCCATGTCGTCGGGGCGCACGTCGGTCTCGGCGGCGACCCGGTCGAGCAGCGCCTCCGCGCTCGCGTGGGGGCCAAGGCCGGCAAGCGCGCGTGCAAGCCGCTCGGAGCCGTAGAGCTCAGGGCCGTGCCGCCCAGAGCCCACCCGCCCGGAGCCCACCCGCTCAGAGCCCGGCCGCCCAGAATCCGGCCGCCCAGAACCCCGCGGCTCGGACCCCACCCGCGCCTCTGTGAGGCCGTCGGTGTGAAAGCCGACCACCGTGCAACCGGGCAGCGCGACGACGGTCTGGCGAGTCCCGGTTCGCATACCGGCGCCGATCGGCGGGGCTGAGCAGACGGTGACGGGCACGATCGACTCAGAGCCAAGCACAAGCGGCGGCGGATGGCCGGCGCTGGCGTAGGCCAGCAGACGCTCGCGCGGGTGGTAGGTGGCGGCCACGAGCGTCGCGAACGAGCCGCCGAGCTGGTGTTCGAGCACCGCACCGGCGGTCTGCACGGCATCGCGCGGCGCGAGGCCCGCCTCCAGGTAGGCGCGCACAGTGAAACGCACCAGCGCCGTGTGGGGCAGTGCCTGGCGCCCGTGCCCGGAGACGTCGCCGACGATCACCGCCAGGCGCCCGTCCTCGAGCGCAAACGCGTCATAGAAGTCCCCGCCAGCGGCGGGGCCGTCCGCCGGCCGGTAGGCCGCGGAGGTGCCGACCGGACCCAGGCGCGCGGGGAGCACGGGAAGCAGCGCCGCCTGCAGCAGTCCCACATCCTCGAGCAGCTCCCCGCGCTGGCGCTCCAGCCGTCGTGCGCGCAGGCCCTCCAGCTGTGAGCGCGCCGCCAGCGCGAGCGCAAGCGCGAACAGCAGGCCGATCACGATCCGGATCGGCAGGGGAACGACACCGACGATCGTCGTGATCGTCCTCACCAGCGGCGACGGGCGACTCGCGACAGGCCGCGTGTGAACCGTGCCCCGTGGGTGCCCTGCTCGCGCGCCACGAGCACGTGCGCGCGCGCCCGCGGACGCGCCACCCACGAGCACTCCCGGCGAGGAGGCAGCCGCCCCGCGACCGCGACCCGCGGCCCCGGGGCGACCTCGGCGCGAGCGCCGCGCCACGCGGTGCCTGCGACCGGCGGCCAGCGATCCCGTCGCGGCGGCTGCCTGGGGTGTCGTCCCCGCGGCAAGCGGCGCGGCGCTCGGCTGGGGCGACGAGACCGGTGAGCCAGCAGCCGCTGAAGTCGACGCTGGTGTGGCCGGCGAGGCGGCCGGCGCTACAGCTGGGCTCTGCGCGGCGGGTGTCGCGGATCCCGTCCCCGCCGATCCCGAGGCGGGCGTAGCGGTTGCCGTCCCCGCGGAGCCAGCGGCGTGCCCGGCACCCCCCTTCGATGCGCGACCCGGCCGCGAACGATCTTCGTGCTGTTCGGCGGGCTTCCCGGAGGCCCCCTGCTTGTGTTCGCTCCTGGAACCAACCTGGCGATGTTCGCTCCCGGAGCCAGCCTGCGGCTGTTCGCGGCGAGGACGGCTCTGCCGTTCGTGGCGTTCGTGGTCGTGACGCGCGGGGACTCCCTGTGACTGTTCGGGAGCCTGGGCCTGTGGTGGGGCGCTGGCTGCCGGTTCCTGCGGCTGCTGCTGTTCCACCCGCCCGGAGCCCGTATGTTCGCGGGACGCGCGCGGCCCGCCGGCTCTGCTTTCGCCTGGGCCATCGGTGGACCTGCCGTGGTCGGATCTGGCGCTGGCAAACGGAACGCACGCCCAGATGAGAGCGAAGGCGACGATTGCGACGGCCACGACCACAGCCGGCCAGCGCGAGCGAGGAGAAGAAATGGACCGGTGCGTCTCGCTCACCATCGGCAGTCCGGCCAGGTCAGCCGGCCTCGGCGGGGTGCGCCTGCACGTGTGTGAGCGCCTCGCGGAGGGTCGGGAGGATCGTGAAGGCACTTTCCATTCCGGACAACTCGAAGATCTTCAGGACCTCGGCGTTGGCACAGACGATCGCGAGCGCGCCCGCGTCGAGGCTCCGCTTGACTCCCACGAGCACACCCAGGGCGGTGGAGTCCATGAAGGTTGTCTGCGAGAGGTCGACGACCAGCTGGCCGTGGCCCGCCTCCAGCGAGTCCACTAGCGCCCACTTCAAGCGCGGCGCGGTGGAGAGGTCGACCTCTCCAGTCACCGAGATCACGCTCGTGCAATTGTCGAGGTCGCGCTGAGCGATCTCGAAGGCCGTCGCGGAGGGCTTTGAACGATTTGCTAGCGGCACGCGTAGAGAATCAAGTCGGCTCTCCGCGCGCATCTCGTTACCGACCTGTTCGGATGATCGAACAGACGTCCAGCGGAGCCGGCCAGCTCAGACGGCACGGGGGCCGGACCGCTCGGGCAGCGCGCGGCGCCGGCCCGTTCAGGCAGCGTGGGGGCCGGACCGCTCAGGCGGCACGGGCGCCGGGCGGCTCAGGCGACGACCGACTGCTCGTCTGGCGCCTCGGCAGGCTGTGTGTCCTCCTGCACCCCCGCGCGCAGGCCGATGAAGGCGACGACCGCCGCCGCGACCATGATCGCGGCCATCACGTAGAACACCGAGCGCGTGGCGTAGGCGAAGTCCAGTCGCACGAAGTGCGGGATCGCCGCGGCGCCGCCACTCCCGCCGTGCGACTGGGCGAGACGGGCGGCTTCGGCGTGCGCCCGCGCGCTCGGGACCCCCTGCGCGATCAGCGAGTCGGCCACGTGCGAGCGCAGCTGCGAGACTGAGGATCGTGCCGAGGATCGCCAGGCCGAGCGCGGCGGCGTAGTTGCGCACCGTCTGCGTGATCCCCGATGCCTCGCCGTAGGAGAGCCGCGAGGCGCGGTTGACGGCATCGGTGCTGGCGGGGCCGAGCATCATCCCCATGCCGAAGCCGGCGAGGATGATGAACCACTGCTGCGAGCTGAAGCTGAGTTCGGTGACCTTGCCGGCCCACAGCCAGAACCCGACGGCGCTGATCGCGCAGCCGAGCACGACGGGGCGCTTGGCGCCGATGCGGTCGAGCATGCGCCCGCCGATCTGCGCGGCGACGATGAAGCCAATGAAGAAGTAGAGGATGTAGAGGCCGGCTTCGGTGGCCGTCTTGCCGAGCGCGACCTGCGCGTACTCGGAGGCGAAGAAGAACACGGGGATGAACGTGAGCATCGAGATCCGCGAGCACGAGGTTCTCCACGAAGAAGGCGCGGATGCGGAAGATGTGCACTTCGATCAGCGGCGAGGCGGTGCGCAGCTCGACGAAGTAGAACGCCACCAGCAGCGCGACCCCCGGCGATGACGCAGAACCAGGTCGCGGGGCTGCTCCAGCCCCAGACGAAGGACTGCTGGAAGCCGACCACGCTGAGCGCGACCCCGGAGGCGATCAGCGCCAGCCCGCGGTAGTCCATCGGCGCGGGGCGGTGCACCGTGCGGGGCTTGGAGATCGCGATCAGCACGAGCGCGCAGATCGCGACGGGGATGTTGACCCAGAAGATCGCGCGCCACGTCCACTGCGTGAGGTAGCCGCCGAGGATCGGCCCGACGGCGGTGAGCCCGCCGGCGATGCCGAAGAAGATCGCCAGCGCGCGTCCCGCGTTCGCGCAGCTCGAACGTCTGCACGACGATGGCGAGCGCGGCGGGGAACATGATCGCCCCGCCCGCCCCCTGGATCGACGCGGAAGGTGACGATCCAGGCCTCGCGCGATGCTGCCCTTGGGCGTGAGTCCGCACATCGCGGAGGCCCCGGCGAAGACGATCACCCCGAGCGTCACCATCTTGCGGTGCCCGACGGTGTCGGCGAGCCGGCCCCCGAAGGCGAACAGCGCGGCGAGCGAGAGCAGATAGGCGTTGATCGCCCACTGCACGCCGGTGTTCGTGAGCCCCAGCTCGCGCTGGATCTGCGGCGCGGCGATCGAGACGATCGTCTGGTCGATGAACGTCATCGCGACGGCGAAGATCATCGCCGCGAGGACCAGGTTGCGCGAGCCGCCGCCGGGGGCGGGAGTGGTGCTCATTGACTAAAAGGTAGCCGCACCCGAAATGTCGTGGCGCCCGGTCGGGTGTCGAGGCTCAGCGAGCCGTCGTGACGATCCACGACGATGCGCCGCGCGGTGGCGAGGCCGAGGCCGGTGCCCTTGCCGACGTCCTTGGTGGTGAAGAAGGGGTCGAAGATCCGCCCGCTCAGCTCCGCGGGTATCCCGGGGCCGTCGTCGGTGATCTCGACCACAGCGCAACTGCCGTCGGCGCGCGTGGCGATCGTGATCGTGCCGCCCGGCGAGGCGCCCCCACCGACGGCATCAACCTCTCCGAGCGCGTCGATCGCGTTGTCGAGCAGATTGGTCCAGACCTGGTTGAGCTCCGACCCCCGTACGGTGAGCGCGGGCAGCGTGCGGTCGTAGTCGCGCACCACCTTCACGGCGCTGTGCTTGAGCTTGTAGCCGAGCACGGTGAGCGTCGTCTCAAGACCCTCGTGCAGGTCGACCTCGACCAGGTCGCCGCGGTCCATGTAGGCGTAGGACTTCACGGCGCCCACGAGTCCGGACATGCGCTCGGTGGACTCGACCAGCTCGGCCGCGAGGCGTCCGGCCGTCAGCGAAGCGGCGACCCAGCGCAGCGCGGCGCCGCTGGCGGGTCCGGCCAGCTCGCTCACGCGCTCCAGCCACTGCCGATCGACGCCGGCGGCGGCGAGCGGCTCGGCCAGGCGCCACGGCTCGGCGACGCCCAGTGTCTCCAGCTGCTCCAAAAGCTCCTCTTCGGCGTCGGCGGCGTCGAGCGTGTCGAGCGCCGTCGCGGCGGCGGCCTGGTCGATCGCCTGGCGCTGGAGCGTGAGGAGCCGCTCGGCGTCCTCGCGCTCGATGCCGGCCTCGACAAACGACTCCAGCGCCGAGCCGATCGCGTCGAGCGCCTCGGTCAGCTGGGCGGCCGCGCGGCGCGCGGCGGCGGCGGGATTATTGAGCTCGTGCGCGAGCCCCGCGGCCATCGTGCCGAGCGACTCCAGGCGCTCGCGGTTGGCCTCGATCGCGGTGACGCGCCCGGTGACCGGCCCGACCTGTTCCATCACACGGCGGTGCACGGAGGGCTCGGCGAACACCAGCCGGCGGAAGTCATCGGCGGGGATGATGGCGATGCGGCAGGCGCTGACCGCCTGCATGCGCACCCCCAGCGGGCGTCCGGTGAGCACGGCGATCGCGCCCATCCACGTCGGCGCGTACTGGCGTCCGGCTGGCTCGCTGCGGGCGCCCTCCACGAGCAGCGCCTGCGCCTCGCCCTCGAGCAGCAGTCGCAGCCCGCTCGGGGGCTCGCCCTGCTCGACGATCGTTCCGCCGGGCTCCACGTGGCGGGGCGTCGCGAACGCCACCCACTCGGCGAGCGCGGCGTCGTCGAGGTCGTCGAACAGGTCGACGGTGCGCAGCTCCTGCAGGGTGACGGGCGCCTCGCTCACGGGCTTGTCCTCGCCGGGCGGCCTGGCCGGGCCTCGCGCATCGCGGCGGCCCGACCGGCTGTGCGAGCCTCGCTCAATCGGGCGACCACGCGGGTGCACGGTGTCTCACTCATCCAGACCCAACCCCTCACGCCTCGACGAGGTACTCGTGGATCAGCGAAACCGCCATCGAGCCCTCACCGACGGCGCTGGCGACGCGCTTGATCGAGCGCGCGCGGACGTCGCCCGCGACGAAAACCCCAGGCACGGTCGTCTCGAGCACATAGGGCTCGCGCTGCAGCGGCCAGCCGGCCGCCTGGGCGTCGCGCCCGGCGAGGATGAAGCCGCGCTCGTCGCGCGCCACGACACCCTCCAGCCAGTCCGTGCGGGGGGAGGCGCCGATGAAGACAAAGCAGGCGTCGACGTCGAGCACCTCCTCGCCATCGGGCCCCTGCACGCGCAGGCGCCGCAGGCGCCCATCCTCGGCCTCGGCGGCCACCGCGGAGGAGCCGGTGCGCACGTCGATGTTGGGCCGCGCTGAGACCTGCTCGATGAGGTAGTGCGACATCGACTTCTCAAGCGAGGAGCCGCGCACGAGCATCGTCACGCGCGCGGCGTAGCCACCGAAATAGACAGCGGCCTGCCCGGCGGAGTTGGCGCCGCCGATCACGACGACGTGCTGTTCAGAGCACGCGCGCGCCTCGGTCATGGCAGCGCCGTAGTAGACACCGGCGCCCGTCAGCTCGGGGAAGCCGGGGGTGTCGAGCTGGCGGTAGGAGACGCCCGAGGCGACAATCACGCAGCTGGCGCTGAGGACGCCGCCGCCGCTGAGGGTGATGAGGCGCGCGGCGCCCTCGGCGCGCAGGGCGACGGCCTCCTGCACGGTGAGCAACTCGGCACCCAGGCGCCGCGCCTGGTCGGTGCCGCGCCGCGCGAGATCGGAGCCGCTGAGGCCGGCGGGGAAGCCGAGGTAGTTCTCGATGCGGCTGGACTGGCCGGCCTGCCCGCCGGGGGCCTCACGCTCGACCATCACCGTGCGCAGGCCCTCCGAGGCGCCGTAGACGGCCGCGGCGAGCCCGGCGGGTCCACCGCCGACGACGACGAGGTCGTAGTGGTCCTGCGCGGGGTCCACGGCAACACCCAGGCGCTCGGCGAGCTCGAGGATGGTGGGACGTTCGAGCACGGTGCCGTCCTCCAGGAGCGCTACGGGCAGGCGCTCGCCGTCGACACCGGCGACGAGCAGGAGCTCGCGCGCCTCGGCGTCGCGTTCGACATCCAGCCAGCGCGCGGGGACGCGGTTGCGCACGAGGAAGTCGCGCACCTCGTGGGACTCCTTGGAGAAGCGGTGGCCGATCACACGCACCCCGCCGGACTCCAGCGCCGCGCCGGCCTCCCAGGTGGTGAGCAGATCCTCGACGACCGGGAAGAGCTGCTCCTCGGGCGGGTCCCAGGGCTTGAGGAGGTAGTAGTCGAGCGCGACCTCGTTGATCGCCGCGATCGCCGCCTCGGTGTCGGCGTAGGCCGTGAGCAAAACGCGCTTGGCGTCGGGCACGAGCATGCGCGCCTGCGTGAGGTACTCGGTGCCGGGCATGCCGGGCATGCGCTGGTCGGCGATCAGCATCGCCACGGACTCGCCGCGCGTGCGCAGCTCGCGCAGCACCTCCAGCGCCTCGGCACCGGATCCGGAGCGCAGCAGGCGGTAGCGCTCGCCGAAGCCGCGGCGCAGATCGCGGGCGACCGCGGCGAGCACCGCGGGCTCGTCATCGACGACGAGAATCGCCGGGCGCCGCCGCGCGACGCTCTGCTCGGGGCCGGCGGCCGGGAGCGCGGTCTCGGACTCGGTGGGCATCCCACACGAGACTAGAGGCTGCGCGGTGCGGCCGCGTGGACGCGCCGAGCCACTCCGCGGGCGACTGTCATTCATCCACCAGCCACTCCCACACGCGACCTTCATTCGTTACCGAACCACTCTCACGCGCGACTGTCGTTCATCCACCGAGCCACCCCGCGCGCAACCGTCATCCGTCCATTTCGGGGAAGACCGGGCCGCATGCGGCCCGGTCCGGGGCCGCACATGTGCGGCCCCGCCGCCCGGCACATGTGCCGGGCGGAACAGCAACCATGGCGCGGTCATAAGATGAACGCCCTGTGAGCGACCTGCGGACGATGACCTACGAGGTCGACGGGCGAATCGCGCGGATCACGCTCGATCGGCCCGCGCGCGGCAATGGGCTCACGCCGACGCTGATCGGCGAGCTCGCGCAGTGCGTGGAGCACGCGGATCTCGATCCTGCCGTGCACGTGCTGCTGCTGGCGGGCAACGGCAAGGGGTTCTGCGGTGGCTACGACCTCGTGGAGAGCGCCGAGCGGGACATGTCGGGAGGGGCGGGCAGCGCGGGCCTCGGGGAGGAGACGGGACCCGGCGAGGACGCGGGCCTCGACAGCGATACACGCCGGCCCGATGACGCCGCGGGCCTCGACAGCGATGTGTCCCGCCGCCGCGACGCCCCACCCGGCTCGCCGCTCGACCCGATGACGATCGCCGCCAACCACGACCCTCAGGGCACGTGGGATCCGATGGTGGACTACGCGATGATGGGCCGCAACGTGCGCGCCTTCATGTCGCTGTTTCACTGCGGCAAGCCCGTCGTCTGCAAGGTGCACGGCTTCTGTGTCGCCGGCGGCACCGACATGGCGCTCTGCTCGGATCTGCTCGTGATCGCCGCTGACGCGAAGATCGGCTACCCCCCGGCGCGTGTGTGGGGCTCGCCGACAACCTCGATGTGGGCGCATCGCCTCGGCCCCCAGCGCGCCAAGCGGCTGCTCTTCACCGGCGACTGCCTCTCGGGCAGCGAGGCGCTTGAGTGGGGCCTTGCGATCGAGGCGCCGCCGGCGGCCGAGCTCGACGAGCGCACGGAGGTGCTCGTGGGGCGGATCGCGCGGATGCCCCTCAACCAGCTGATGATGATGAAGCTGCTCGTCAATCAGGAGACGCTCGCGCATGGCCTCCCCAGCACCCAGATCCTCGGCACTGTCTTCGACGGCCTCACCCGCCACACGCCCGAGGGCTTCGCCTTCCAGCGGCGCGCCGCCGAGGCCGGCTTCCGCGAGGCCGTGCGCGAGCGCGACGAGCCCTTCGGCGACCGCGGCGCCTCGACGTTCAAGGGCTGAAAGTCAGGATCGAGCGTCGGGAGTCTCCATGGCCCCCAGATCAGCCCGGACAGTCGATCCAGCGGTACATCAGACCGTCGCGAACTTCGTGATATGAGGGAGGGGCGGGTGGCGGGTCGTGGGAGAGCCGCGCGACCACCTCGCCCGCGCCGTGCAGCTGCTCCTCAACCGCAGTGGTCCAGTGAATGTCGGGGTCAAGCAGCCGCCCCAAGCGCGCCCAGTCGCGCCGCTCGATCGCATCGAGCACATTGCTTACCGCCGGGACCTGCTCTGCCACCTGCTGAACGTTAAGCGACAGCCGTGGCGGGCATCGCCACGGCTGTCGGCTCCAGAGAGCTACTTGACGATCTTGATGATCCGCTCCATCCCGAGCACGCTGTGGCTGCGACCGTCCTGCGTGTCCATGAAGCACACCTCCACATAGATGCCCGGCTTGGCGGTGATCGTCTCCTGCATGAACGCTCCGGAGGAGAGCGGACCGGCGAAGCTCGCGGGTGGTCCGACGATCAGCTTTCCGACCTGCTTTTCCCTGCCGGCGAGCAGCAGCTTGATCGTACGCCTGGCCGACGCCATGCTCTTGACCGGCGCCGCCACGTCCATATGCACCAAGTAGCCTTCGTTTTCGAAGCGCACCAGCTCGCCGTCGTGCAGGGTGTTGGGTCCGCGGAAGCCGAACTCGATCGAGCGAATCGTCGCTTCGGGTGCGGGCAGAACCGCGGGCGAGGCCGCCGCGGCGACCGTGAAGAGCTCGTGCGCCCTGCTCCCCTTGCCTTCTTCTCCGGGAAGCACCGCGACATACTGGCCTGGCAGCAGATCGATCTGCGCTTCGCCGGTCTGCCCGGGAGTCGCTTCGCCATTGAACACGATCGATCCGAACCTGCCGGTGGCATTGGTGTCGCCGTGCGCCTTGCTGATCGCGGCTTCGACTTCTTCAAAGGTCGCGCCGGGCTTCAACTGGAACAGGATGACGCTTGCTTCCTTGACGCCCGTGTCGTGCGTGACGACATTGACCGCCCCCGACTGGAGCGCCCCGGTGACCACGATCGTGGTCGGGGTGATGGCCACCGAGATCGTCGGCAGCGTCGAGGGGGCCGCGTCGGCCGCTAGGGCGAGCGTGCCGGCGGCGGTGAGCAGGGCGGTCGTTGTTAGGGCGAGCAGGATGAGACGCTTCATGCGGGTTCTCCCTGGGTCGGGGTCGGGCGGCAAAACTAGATCATTGCGCGATCGCGCGCATGGGACGTTCCCGATCTCGACCGACCCGACACCAGCCCGAGCAGCGTTTCCCCCCAGTGCACCAGCCCGAGCAGCGTTTTCCCCCCAGCAGGTGCGGGTAGGCAGGAGAGGATGCATACGGCTACCGCCGACCGGATGCCGGACTCGCAGGGTATGGACGACAAGACACGCCACGAGACGCACCTGGAGCGCCTCGATCGCAACCTCGAGGAGATGACCGGCGAGCTGCGCGTCGTCGTCACCGGAGTGCAGGTCCTCTTCGCGTTCCTCCTGATCGTCCCGTTCAACACGGGCTTCGCGCGCATCGGGAACTTCGAGCGCACTGTCTACCTCATCACGCTGATTCTCGCGGCGCTCGCGGCGGTATGCACGATCGCGCCCTCCGCCGAGCATCGCTTCCTGTTCCGACACGACGACAAGCAGTACCTCGTGTTCAGCTCAAACCGGGTCGTCATCGCGGGCCTGGGCTTTCTGGCGCTGGCGATGTGCGGCTGTCTGCTGCTGGTCACAACCAAGCTCTTCGGGCTCACCGCGGGGGTGCTGACGGCAAGCCTCGGGGCACTTCCGTTTGCCCTCCTCTGGTTTGCGCTGCCGATTAGGAGGCTGAGGATGCTTGAACGTCAAGCGCAGCTCTCGGCCGTTCGCGCCAACGCCGCTCCATCGCGCGGAGCATCTGCGGATAGACGACCAGGTGACGGAACGGCTTGATCGCAGCCATATAGGCATTTCCGCGGAGGCCGTTCGGCTTCACATAGATCGCCATCTGACCCCGATAGCCCCCGCTTCCGTCGGAGACCCAGCCGAAGTGCAGAATGCCGTGCATCGTCCGGTTTGCGATCTCGGCGGCGAACTCGTCGTCCGTCATGTAGAGCGAGGTGAATGGGAGCGTCCCGAACTCGGGCCCAGGCGTGGCGCGCAGGTCGTCTGGCAGACGCTCGCGAAGCGTCTTCACCCGCGACCCGAGTCCCGAGCCGGGATCGTCCAAGCCAAATAGGTCCCCCAGCCTCCACCGCAGCGACAGCAGCGCCCGTGTCGCGCAGGACGCGCTCTTCGCCGGATCGGTTGCCACGAACCCTTCGACGAGGATCGGGAACTCGTCGGCTCGACCGGGCGTCGGCAGCGCCCAGACATCCTCGAGGCGAAAGTCACCGGCGATCTCATGGATCCGCCAGGGCTGGGAGGTGTGCGCTGTGTTCGGGAGCCTCATCTATCTCCATCCAGTGTCCCAGCCAGCAAAGCGAGTGCCGAGGGCCTCGCCGAGGTATCCGCGGCCGCGAGTGCCCTGGCTTGGCTCACTGCTCGCCGACCTCTGGCGCAATCGCTGCCAGTCTGAGCAGATAGGGGCCACCACCCCGGTGAATGTTGCCGATGACGGCCCAAATCGCCGGTGCCGTCCTGTGCATTTCGTACCGAAGGAACGTGGTCATCACGAGTCGCTCGCGGTGCAGCCGCCACACCATGTGGCCGTTCAGCAGCGCCGATCGCGCTTCCAGATGCAGTAGCTCGGGCTCGGAGGTCACGATTCGCCAACCGAAGACGTGATCGGGAGAGACCCACGGGCCCAGGTGAAATCCGAGAATCCAGCGGTGTATGAGCAGCACGGACCGGCGCATCGGGACGGGCAGGCGCTCGAAGCCCTCGCGTGCCCACTGCTCCGCCGAGCGTCGGTCCGTTGGACTCCTCGCGACCTCGAATGCGTCGGCGTAATCCGGGGTGGCGACGGTGGACGGAGGCGCCTCGGACACCACCACGCGGTGTGCTCCCCCCTTCGCATTTGAGTGTCTATGTGAGTGTTTGGAGTTCATCAACAAAGCCATCAGCAAAAAAGCTCCACCGTGCAGGCATCTCTGGGGGTGTCTCCATCCATACGGTGCCGTATGGATGGAGACTAGCATCATCGTCGAGAGTGTCAAGACCAAACCGAGAGCGATAGAGAGGCGATGGCGCCCCCAACCCGGACGCCCCGCGGCCGATGGATCGAGGAGGGCCTGCACGCGCTCGGCCGCGGTGGGCCTGAGGCCGTGCGGATCGAGCCGCTTGCGCGTGCGCTGGGCATCAGCAAGGGCGGGTTCTACTGGCACTTCCGCGATCGGCAAGCACTGCTCGAGGAGATGCTGGACGCATGGGAGCACACCTGGGTCGACGAGGTGATCGAAACCGTCGAGGCCAAGGGCGGGGACGCGAGGTCCAGATTGAGGCGGCTGTTCGCGCTGGCCGCGGCCTCGGGCGGCGATCTGCTGAAGATCGAGCTGGCGATCCGCAACTGGGCGCGGCGCGACGAGGCGGTCGCCGAGCGGCTGCGACAGGTCGACAACAAGCGAATGGACTACATGCGTTCGCTGTTCGGAGACATCAGCGAGGACGACGACGAGGTCGAGGCTCGCTGCCTGCTGGCCTTCTCGCTGTTCATCGGCGGCCGCTTCGTCAGCGCCGATCACCGCGGACGCAGCCGAGCAGAGGCGCTGGAGTTGGCTCTGGAGTGGCTCATCCGATAGGGCGGGCGGGTCGCCCGCGCCGCCGAGCGCTTCGGATCGAGCTGGAGGTCTCAGCTTGACTGTCGGCCGACACAACGGCTAGCGTGGTGGCGTGTCCTCCCATCCTTCTTCGAGCGCAAGCGTCGAGCAGCGCTCACGGCACGCCGCGCTGAGCGAGCCGGCGCTGCGCGCCTGTCGTGCGCTGCTGGCGATCATGGCGCTCACGGCGATCAGCTACGACGTGGCGGCGGGACCGGGGGTCAGCGACGGCGACTACTTCAGCTATTTCACCGTCCTGAGCAACCTGTTCGCGGTGGCGATGCTGCTGTATGGAGCGCTGCGTCCGGCACATACGCGCTCTCACACGGTCGAGTTGCTCAGGGGCGCCGCGGTCGTCTACATCCTGACGACCGGGATCGTGTACCTGCTGCTCCTCTCCGGGCGCGCCCCCGCATACCCGTGGGTGAACGCGATCCTGCACTACCTGATGCCCGTGGCGGTGACGCTCGACTGGCTGCTCGACCCACCTCGCGCGCACCTGGACCCCGCGCGGACGGTCGTGCTGTGGATGGCCTTCCCGGTGCTGTACATCGTCTATACGCTGGCACGCGGCGCGATCGTGGGCTGGTACCCGTACTTCTTCGTCGACCCACACCGCAGCGGGGGCTATCTGCTCGTCGCCGGCGACTGCCTGGCGGTTGGGATCGGCATCGCCGCGCTGGGCATCGTGACGAGTTGGGCGGGCAACCACCGCGTCGACGCTCTCGCCGCCAGCCGCTGACCCGGGCGCGTCGCTGCCCCCACGGACGCGAAGTGCGGCATATGGCGCGACAATGGAGCCGATTCCGACAAAGGAGGTCAGCATGAGCACCATCGAGCAGGAGATGGTCTTGGCCCATTTCGTCGTCTCAGACGACGTCGAGCGTTCCCGCCGTTTCTACACAGACGTACTTGGCGGCAGGACCGTCATCTCAGGCGAGGGGAATGACGGGGTGACGTACGTAGCGCTCGCCAACAGCTGGATCATCATCAATGTCGGAGGAGGTCCGACCGACGACAAGCCGACCGTCACGCTCGAGACGCCCCCCGACCCAGATCGGGTGAACAGCTTCCTCAATATCCGGGTTGCGGACATCCAAGCGGTGTACGCCGAGTGGAGCGCGCGGGGCGCCGAATTCCTAACGCCGCCGATCGAGCACGCGACCGAGATGCGCTGCTACATCCGCGACCCTGACGGCTACCTGATCGAGGTGGGGCAGACGACATTGGACAGGGGGTGGCGTCCGCCGTCTTGATGACCGCTTGGCGCGAGTCGCACCTCAAGTACACCGGCCCCTAGCTGGAGCGCTGCTCAAACGCGGTACGCGGGCGCTCTGCCCTCGCCCACTCAAGCAAAGCGCCATCGTGTCTGGCTGAACTGCTCACCCTTGCCGAAGCCAAGGATGGTCGTGGGGGTGACCCGATAGAGGAGCACCTTACCCGCGCGGATCGCGTCGCTGAGACCAAACCACGTGCCCTCGGGTGCTGTGAAGCGCACCCCGTACTTCGACTCGTAGGCGTTGGCGACCTGTTCGAGCTCCGCTGCATCGCCGACCTCGACGGCGCGTCCTTCGACCACGACATCGAGACCGTCGAGACCGTTCTGACCCGTGGTGAGAATGCACTGTGGGTTCTGCTTTAGGTTCTTTGCCTTACGCTCGTCCGGACCCGTGCAAAAGTACATCGCGTCGTCGTGCCACACGGCCAACAGCGGCGTGACGTGGGGACGTCCATCGGGACGCACCGTCGAGAGCCAAAACACCTCCGCCTCATCGATGCGCCGACGTCCCTCCGCCCAATCTGTCGGGGTCGCCCCCTTGCTGCTGAACCCAGCATGGAGTTCGGTAACCGGCATCTCTGTCGCCATGTCAGTCCCTTTCGTGCACCTCATCGAGCTCTCCGGGGTCGATCAGACAACCACCGTGGGCCGCCTCGGCCTGAAGACGCTCCTCGCGTATCCAGCGCCGCACCGTTCCAAGACTCCGGCCCACTCTCTGGGCTGCCTCCGTAACCGTAAGCATTGTTAGATCCTACGCCTCGATCACGACGGAGTACCTTGCAGAGACGATGGCCGCGATCAAAGCACCGGATCACCGCGAACCAGACCCCCGAGCGGGACGCGAGCGCTTCTTCCGCCGGGGAGGCCCAGAGCGCTGGATTCGGGTCGTAACCGAGTTCAGCGGCAACGCGGATCGTGTCGTGACGGCGTTCCCGCAATCCGACGATCCCCAACAGGGAGGCTGGCGACGATGACCGTCCATGTCGGGCCATACGCGTTCGATCACGTCTCCTACGATAACGACGGCGACGTGCTCTACCTGCGCCGAGGCGAGCGTCAGGAGGCAGCGGAGACATTCGGCACCCCCGAGGGCCACGCCGTGCAGTTGGACGAGAAGCGAGAGGTCATTGGCATCACGATCGTCAACGCGAAATGGCTGGTCGAGCGTGACGGCAAGATCACCGTCACCGTGCCCAACCTGATCGAGACGAACGCCGATGAGCTCGCAGCGGCTCTCGCTACCGCCTGAACTGCCCCCGATGACACTCTCGGGTGCCGCATAGGTCAAACGGCTCAAATAGGAAGTCGTGTCAGTGAGTAGAAGTGATGGCCCTCCGTTAGCACCGCTTGAAGTGCTCGGGGATCGCGTTTGGCCTCCTTCCTCGCGAACAAACCTGGGACACCATCCTCGTCAGCTGACCCGAAATGGATCGTTCCCTCATCATAAAGCAGCTGGGTCTTGAAGCGCTCGATTCCGCTGGAAAAGGCCACTGCGATGCCAGCGGTTAGTACAGCTGCGTTCGCAGACACAGCGCGGTTGTGACCCACGACATTTCGGATCTCTCGCAACTCGGCCAACCTGGTTTCAAAGACACGCTTAGGTAGTTGCGACAATACCCTAACCGTGGGCCACGTCTGCTTCGCAAGCAGCACGTCACCAAGCTCCTCGAGCGTCAGCAGCCAGATCACGTTGTCGCTGTTCTCGCAGTCGAGATGGACGCGGCCGCTTAGCTGACGCAGCCGGCGCTTGAGATCGCTGGCGAGATTTCCCGGGAGTGCCTGCTGCCAGCCGGACCCGAATCGAGCCATGAGGCTGGCATATGCGATCCGCCGAAGCCATTGCTCGAGCACATAGATCTGCTCGTAGACGACCACGTTTGCCTCGGGTACCGGAAGCTCATCCCGGAATACGATAGAACCGGCCGACAACTTCGAGACTGGCCTCGCTCACAATGTACGAATCGTAGTGGCTTGGATCACGACGTGAGCGAGTCTGAGTGGAGGGTGCTCGGCTCATTTCACGTCGCAGCCGGCGAGGGAGGGCCGAACCTCGTCCCAGACAATAGGTCGCGGCTTCTCCGGGGCCCAAGATCTTGTTTGCACCCCATTGAGATTCGCGCTGTCAAGGGCGATCGGCACTAAGAAGCGCAGACGGTTGCTTATAGGAACGTCTGACCGGCTGCTGGATCGCCGTCGCGATGGTGGCTTTATTTCGAGGACCATACCCTCGAACAAGGCCGGGCGCTATGTCGTCATGCGGGCTTCCATGCCCAGAGTATGCCGTGATCGTCATGTTCCTGCGATACCTCGTGGATGCGAAGCCCTGCCGCACTCAAGGCGGCCTCGGCCTCCGCGCGAGCGTCCGGACCGGGACATAGATGTTGATGGTACTCGAGCACCATCGCCTTCGGCGGCGCTTCCCGAAAGCGCGGATCGGTGAGGATCGCCCACTCTCCACCCTCAATGTCCATCTTGAGCAAGTCAACGCCCTGGATTACGGGCAGAACGTCCACAATGGGCACTTCGATGGTGGCCTCACTGCTACCCGCGCCAGCTGCACGCGACGTTGCGCCAAGGCCAGCCACGAATGAGATATGGCCGTCGCGGTCACCAGCGGCTGCCCGGACCAAATGCCACCGATCTGCCAGGTCATTCGCCGCTATGGACCGTTCATGCATCTCCGCGTTGTGCCTATCTGGCTCGTACGCGAAGATCTCTGCCTTTGACCAGCGACTACACGCGAATGCGCCGAACATACCAATGTTGGCACCCAAATCCACGATGATATGTACGTCTGAAAGCAGCTGCGCAAGCACAACTGGTGGCTCGTAGTCGTGATAGGTAAAGACCTCTCCGAGTACCACAACGTCGCCTTCACCATGACGGATCCACACCCGTAGTCCGTTTTCACGCAGCTGGTAGCACGTTGATCCTTTATGACCAAACGCCTCCCGCAACACATACCGGAGGCTCGCCGTGACCGTCGGCGCCGCACGATAAATCGCAATATACGGAAGCACGCGCGGGTGTCCACCGATTTTCCTAAGCAAGATGATTACAGCTTCTCGGATAGCTTTCATTCGGGGGAGTATAGACATATCCGTCTACGACGGCCATTTCCTCGGCCTGAGGACAGCGTGCTCCCCGGCCTGAAGCAGGTGATCGCCGCCTGCACAGGCGGCGCACTGTCAGTGACGAACTAGGCCTCCCCTTCGCTGGACCTAGGCGGCCTCACGCCGGCGCAGGCCCTGACTCGCCAAGGCGTCCCTGCGCGCGTGCTGGACGCTGTCCAGGCACTCACGCCGGCTGCGTGGTAGCCCAACTCGACGATCCCCAGCACACTGCCGGCGGATCCTCCAAGCCGGCAGTGGACCTCGTCCGCTACGTCCGCTACGACTGCGAGGATCAACCCGAGAAGTAAGCTAGCCATGAATCGACGCCACCATGCTGACGAGGTAGCGAGCTGGCGTGGATTGCACGATCAACGAGCCGATCTCCACGCCCCGAAGCCGGAGGGCGAAAACGCCTATGCCAGCTGGCGGATCGCGCGGGCGACTGGCTCTGCGTCCTCGCTCAACTCGGACTCGGTTGCCTCCTCGGCTTCCCGTTCATCTCCCGACGATATGGCAAGGTATGGGACGCAGGCCGCGTGAGCAAGATAGCTACGGAGCGCTTCCGCTAGCTGCAGCGACTTCTGGTTCGGCTGGGGCCAGTAGATCAGACGACATAGGTATTGTCGGAGCCGACTCGGCATATGTATTCATCACCATAAGGGCTGCTGCCTTGCCTGCGGCCGACGCGAAAAAACAGTCATTTCCACGGAGTAGCAATGTGTTCAAGTATGCACCGTTATCAACATGGCAGTCCCAAAAGGCTTGGTAATTCGAGCACACGGCCTTATCAAGCTGACGCGCGTCGGCTCCCATACTTACAACGCCGATCGCTACTTCCTGCGCATTCTCGGAGTTGGTACCACCGCCAGCGACAAAGTACTGCGCTCTACTAGCCCCGCAAAAGCCACCAATACGTTCGGCCGGAATTGCCGACAGCCGAGTCTGATTAAGAACTACTGGTTGGGCAAACCACCGAAACCGCGGATGAAGCTTCTGTGTCCGCGCGACGATAGAAAAGCCCAAAACCGTGCTGTCACTGCCAACAACCGCCTGTATGTAGTCGTACTTTCGCACGAAGATGAACCGAGTCGCACCTCGTTGGCGTAGGGCGGCTCCATCACGGCCACTGATCGACGCATGTACGTCTGGCTGCTGGCCCAAGATGCTTTGGAACCGGGCGAATGTAAGCCCCGCACGCAACCGTTGCAGGCGGTCACTCTCGGCGCTCGGGCCGTGTTGCTGATGCTCGCTAGCGCGTGTCAACACCCAACTAACTGTGCCGCCGAGCGTCACTATCGCTGCAATGAGTGCGGCAGCACCCTTAATTCCGCCCGAGACGGTAGCAAGGCGCTTGCGTAGCTTGGAGTCGGTCACAGAGAAAGTCTACAGACGCGGATGTCGATAACCAGGGCTAGCTACGCCCATCGGCGATATTTTGAGTCGCGCATTGCCGCTTGTGCGATGTCAAGCCGCCTCGCGGTGGTCAAGGCGAACCCAGCGCATCCGGTCACGCGGTGCATCTTCCTCAATCATTTTGGCCATAAGGCGATCAGCTTCCACTCGCCTCCGAGACTGCGTGGCGACCTTGAACGTGTAACCAGATATCAACTCGAATGAAATGGGATATATTCGACGCTGTAATAGTGGCGGCGAGAGAAAAGGAGGGGTAGTGCCTGGCCGGTATACCCATTCCTCTAGAGCCTGCGCCTGAAGGGCACAGTTGACACTACATGCCTGGCTATGTGTCCCTTTGATCGGGTGCTCGGAGTCCGGTATTTCGGCCCAAGTCATCAGAAGCATCTGACGCGGATCAAGGGTAAAACGAACCTCCACTGTGGCGGGAAAGCCGTTCGGCGGCACAGAGGATGCGGGCGTTATGGGGGTCGAGACCAAGGGGAGCAACATCACCGGCTGATCGCAAGTAATCAAGAAATCGTGATCGAACTGCACCAGAGTCCACTGCATACTGCTAAAGATGCTGGCGATCCGACCGATCTGCCCGATCAGCGCGTTGGCGTGCATATGCGGCCCCATAATCCACTCAGTAGCAGCCGCAACTTCGTCAGGCGCTAATCGGTGTCGCTGAGCGACATCTCGGACGCTCTCCACGCCTGAGCGACGTGCAAAAACGCTAAAGGCCGGCGTTCGGATGACGTGGATCGCCAAGAACTGCGCGAGCAGAGCGCGCTCAGGCGTCTCCAGTGGCCATCGCTCGGAAAGTTTCCGGAGTGCCCGCAGAGCCGGGTTCTCGCACTTGTTGAATGCCTCCTCAACCTCACGCGCGAGCCTCGCTGGCCCCCAGAAATCCTTCTGGAAGCCAACGGCTCTTGGGCCATCCTCGCGGGTCCCGCGAGTGGCGTGATGCACCGTGAGCCGGCCACCCTTCGCAAACCGGCTCAGGTAGCCGGCTGAGACAGTGTGGTTCCGCCGAGGTGCCCCCGTCATCGTCATACCGATCTTAGACCGTTGACCGACCCCTTCCTTGGCAGAGTCAGATCGTTGCCTCTGCACGGATAGCCTCTCCCGCACGTCGCCTCGACTCCCGTCCGACGGGCTCCATCAGCGCACCCAGCACCCCGTCCAGGGTCGTCGCGGGGTTCGCAGGCCATCCCGGCCTCCCAGCATTCGATCTGCGAACCCCAGCGGCTCAGTGCTCTCAGAGGCGGGAGGACATCAACGCCTCAATCAACCGCTCCACCCGCTCTCGCCGGCCCTGCGACGCCGAAGCCCCGACCCCCTCACCGGGGACCGGGGCGGTTCGACCTTCTTCAAGATGGTCGGGGCGCCCGGATTCGAACCGGGGACCTCGCCGACCCGAACGGCGCGCGCTACCAGGCTGCGCCACGCCCCGACGCTCCAGGAGTATCCCACACCGCTATCGTCCTCGCCTGATGCCCGCCCCGCTGGCCGAGATCGTGCTGGAGCTCGATCGCCTGCTGGCGCCCGAGCGCTTCCAGGACTACTGCCCCAACGGCCTGCAGGTGCCTGGCGCCGAGCTGGTGACCACCCTCGCCACCGGCGTGAGCGCGAACCTGGAGCTGTTCGAGCGCGCGCATGAAGAGGGAGCCGAGTTGATCCTCGTCCACCACGGCCTCTTCTGGGCCTCCTCCACACCCGCCCCGATCGACGCGCCGCTCAAGCGTCGGCTGAAGCTCCTCTTCGACGCCGACATGAGCCTCGCCGCCTACCACCTGCCGCTGGACGCCCACCTCGAGGTGGGCAACAACGCGCTGCTCGCCCGCGCGCTGGGGGCCGACTCGCTGGAGCCCTTCGCGCTGCACCGTGGTCAGACCATCGGTTGCATCGCCCACTTCGCATCCGGCAAGGGAAGCGACAGGGGAGGCAACGACGAGGGGCTGCCCGCGCGAGAGCTCTTCGCGCGCGTCCGTCGCGTCACCAACCGCGAGCCGCTCGTCTTCGACGCCGGGCGCGAGCGGATCCGGCGCCTTGCGCTGGTGGTCGGCGCCGGCGCCGACCACCTCGCCGAGGCGATCGCCGCGGGCGCAGACGCCTTCCTCACCGGCGAGCCGGCCGAGCGGGCGATGTCCCACGCGCGCGAGGCCCGCGTGCACTTCATCGCCGCCGGGCACTACGCGACAGAGACATTTGGGGTCAAGCGCCTCGGGGAGATCCTGAGCGAGCGCTTCGCCCTGCGCCACGTCTTCATCGACGTGCCCAACCCGATCTGAGCCGCGCCGCGCGCGGCTTGACAGCCGCGGCCGCAGGCCGTCGGCCCGTTCCCCGCGAGGTTCCCGACCCGACCTTTGGCTCTCCTCGACGGCTCTCACCTGGTCGCGCCGCGGCCTACATCGCCCCTCGCGCTTCCCCCGCGGCCCGAAGGGGCATATCCTTAGTAGCGCATCAGTTCAAGCGTCAGTCGGCCGAGCAGGAGGAGACATGGAGGCAACCACCGCGGCGTCCACCGCCACCGCAGCGCGAACGATCGCGGACGTGATCCCGCGCGCGGTCGCCGACTACGCCGAGCACTGCG
The DNA here is from genome assembly GCA_963723045.1 of uncultured Solirubrobacterales bacterium. Lineage (GTDB taxonomy): Bacteria > Actinomycetota > Thermoleophilia > Solirubrobacterales > Solirubrobacteraceae > Palsa-744. The sequence goes on from CAVROU010000002.1 coordinate 1,183,433, forward strand.
CCGTGCGCTTCAAGCGCGACGGCGAGTGGCACGACGTCAACTACGCCCAGCTCGGCACGATCGTCGAGGAGATCGCCCTTGGCCTGATCGACCTCGGCATCGAAGCGGGCGAGCGCATCTCGATCCTCGCCAATACACGCCCCGAGTGGTCCTACGCCGACATGGCCGCCACCGAGACCGGCGCGGTGGTCGTGCCGATCTACCAGACCAACTCCCCTGAGGAGTGCCTCTGGGTGCTCGTCGACTCCGAAGCCTCCGCGATCATCTGCGAGAACGAGCTCCAGCTCGAGAAGATCGCCGCCGTCCGCGAGCAGCTCCCGCTGCTGCGCACCGTGATCGTGATCGACCCCCCCGCGGAGAATCCGCTCGGGGCCATCACCCTCGAGGAGGTCCGCGAGCGCGGACGGGGACGCTCCGCCGAGGAGCTCCGCGCGCGCCGCGAGGCGATCTCCCCCGAGGACCCCTACACCTTCATCTACACCTCCGGCACCACCGGACCGCCCAAGGGGTGCGTGCTCAGCCATGGCAACTACCGCGCGATCCTCGACATGCTGCGCGAGACGCGCCAGATCAGCGGCGACGAGGTCACCTACCTATACCTACCGCTCGCGCACTCCTACGCGCTCCTCATCCAGCTGGGCTCCTTCGACATGGGCACCACGATCGCCTACTTCGGTGGCGACACCAAGCAGATCGTCGCCGAGCTGATGGAGGTGAAGCCCACCTACCTGCCCTCGGTGCCGCGCGTGTTCGAGAAGGTCTACACGCTCGCCCACGGCGCCATCGAGGCCCAGCCCGCCGAGGAGCGCGAGCGCACCCAGGCGGCGATCGAGCTTGGCTTGAAGGTGCGCGAGCTGATGGCCCGTGGCGAGCCCGTCCCCGAGGAGCTGCGCATCCCCTTCGAGGAGGCTGACGAGAAGCTCTTCAAGAACGTCCGCGCGATCTTCGGCGGCCGGGTGCGCAACGCCACCTCCGGCGCCGCCCCGATCGCCAGGGAGATTCTTGAGTTCTTCTGGGCCTGCGGTGTGCCCGTGCTCGAGGGCTATGGCATGACCGAGACCGCCACCGCCGCCACCATCTCCACGATCGAGAACCACAAGTTCGGCACCGTCGGGCGCCCCTTCAACGGCGTGCAGGTGCGGATCGCCGAGGACGGCGAGATCCTGATCAAGGGCCCCAACATCTTCCAGGGCTACCACCACAAGTCCGAGGCGTCCTTCGGCACCGTCACCGACGGCTGGCTGCACACCGGCGACCTCGGCTCGCTCGACGAGGACGGCTATCTCTCGATCACGGGGCGCAAGAAGGACATCATCATCACCGCCGGCGGCAAGAACCTCACGCCCGCCAACCTCGAGAACGACCTCAAGCAGTGCCGCTGGATCAGCCAGGCAGTGATGCATGGCGACCAGCGCCCCTTCCCCGTCGTGCTGATCACGCTGGATGAGGAAGAGTGCGCCGGATACGCGCGCGAGCACGACCTCCCCGAGGACATCGCCTCGCTCTGCCGCGAGCCATCGGTGGTGGAGATGATCGACGCTGAGGTGCAGCGCGTGAACTCCCACTACGCCCAGGTCGAGCAGGTCAAGCGCTTCGCGATTCTCGACCACGATCTCTCCCAGGAGACGGGCGAGCTCACGCCGACACTCAAGGTCAAGCGCGCCGTCGTGGCCGAGAAGTACGCCGACTTGCTCGACTCGCTGTACACGAACTGACTGGCGGAGATAAGGAGAAGCGGCCTTTCGGCCGCACGGGAGCCGCGGCATGGCGATTCGCCTCGCGAGGACGCAAGCGTCGTCGAACCGCGCGACCGGCAGCGGCGCACTGGCGTACGTGGCTCCTACCGACTAAGCTGAAGTACACGCAGCAACGAAATCGGGAGTGCAGATGCGCAGCGACCCAAGCGACACCGGAGGATTGTTCGTAGGGCGGCGCCCCGGCACCGCCCCGGTTCGCTTCCGCAAGCTGCCCCAGCGCGGCGACGTCGCCCGCCAGCGGGTAGACGGCCTGCTCGCCGGCGCGGTGCTCGCCGCGATGACGTTCATCTGCCTGCTCTGCTGGGGGCCGATCCCGATCGCCTGCCTGTGGATCGCCTCGCGCATCAACTACTTCTCCGGCAGCATCAGCCTCGGCATCGTCGGCGCGGTAGCCGGCCTGTTCGTGCTGCTCTTCGGCTCGCTCAGCGTGCTGCGCCGCCTTGATGGCTTCTGGATCCTCGCCCGCCGCGCCGCCGGTCACGACCAGCGTACCGGAGTGCTTAGCCGCGTGTTCGCGATCACCGCCGTCATCTGCGGCGGCGCCTTTATGATCTGGTTCGGCCTGATCCACGGAGCGGTCAGCCAGAATATGTTCCGCGTGGGCTGAGCCCCGCGATGGGAGTCGCAAGTCAATGGGCCTGACCGACTACTACCGCCAGTTCGAAGGACTCTCCGAGGAGGAGGTCAACAAGGGCCTGCGCGAAGAAGCCGCCGAGCGCCGCCGCAAGGCACTCACGCGCGTGGTCACGCTCGATCTCTCCCAGACGACGTGGCCGGAACTGCCCCACCCCGATGTCGTCAACGCGATCACCTTCGTCGCGCGTGCCGGCCTGCACCGCTATCCCCACCTGCGCGGCTCCAAGCTGCGCCAGGAGCTCGCCCGCCGCCATGGCGTGCCCCCGGGCCGTCTGATCGTCGGCAACGGCGCCGCCCAGCTGCTCAGTTCCGCCACGCGCGCGCTGATCGAGCCCGGCCAGCAGCTCGTCACCCGCTGGCCCTCCTATCCGCTGTATCCGATCATGGCCCGCCGCGCCCACGGGCAGACGGTGCGCGTGAGCGGCGGGATCGACGAGGTGCTCCACGCCGTCACGGCGCACAACGCCCGCGTGGTCGTCGCTCGCAAGCCCCAACGACCCCACGGGTGAGCTGGTGGCGAGCGCCGAGCTCGAACGCCTGCTCGCCGCGCTGCCCGACGGAGTCGCCGTGCTGCTGGACGAGTCGCTCGTCGAGTTCGCCGACGCGCAGCCAATCGACGCCTCGATCGAGCTGCTCGAGCGCTTCCCGCGCCTGCTTGTCTTCCGCAGCTTCTCCAAGGCCCATGGCCTCGCCGGCCTGCGCCTGGGCTACGCCATCGGCGGACCGGGCTCCGAGGAGCTCCTCACCGAGCTCGAGCCCGACCTCGGCGTCAGTGAGGTCTCCCAGGCGGGCGCCCTGGAGGAGCTCCACAGCGGCGCCGCGCTACTGGCCCGCCGCGTGCGCGCCATCCGCGAGGAGCGCGACCATCTGACAGAGGAGCTGCGCCGCCGCAACTTCGAGGTCGCCGACAGCCAGGCCAACTTCCTGTGGGTCGCCCACCCCAGCCTGGACGGCAGCGAACTCGCGACCCGCCTCGCCCATACCGCGGTGCTGGTCGCCGCCGGTGGAGCGCTCGGTGAGCCGCGCCACGTGCGCATCAGCCTGCTCGACCGCCCCGCCTCCATGCGCCTGCTCGGCGCCGTGGACAACATCCTCCTCTAGTAAATACTATTGCAACCATAAAACGGAAACGGTAACCACCAACACACCCTCCTTTACAAACGGTTCACACCCAGGCAAGTCACACAGGGGAGAGCCCATCGGAAAGCCCCCGCTCTCGGCCATCAAAGAAATCCTCACTCGCGGGAGGAGCGAGAATCAGCCAGCCGCGCCCGTCTGGCGCAGCAGCGCGCCGGTGGTGCTCTCGAGGATCTTGCGCCACGCGCTCGCCTCCTCCTGCTGCTCGGAGTCGAAGTGCTCCACCACGTTTCGCACGCGCGTGGCCGAGATCTCGATGCCGTGGCGCGCGCAGGTCTCCTTGTAGCGCTCGTACTCCCCCGCCAGGTGGTAGGTCACCGACTGGAAGCCGTGCCTTGCGATCTCGATGCGCGAGGTGAAGTTCATCATCGACGTCTGGAACATCAGCTCGTCGCTGGGCTCCGGCTCGATCAGGAGGATGTCCACGCCCGGGTAGCGTTCCTCCCAGCGCGAGGCCATCTCGTGCAGGCGCTGGTAGGCGAGCATCTTGAACGTCTGATAGCCGATCTGCGGGAAGCCCATGTCCGACACCCGCCGCGGGCGGCTGCCGCGCAGCGTGCGCACCTGCTTCTCGAAGTTGTTCACGTAGGGCACCAGCGGATTGATCACCACCACCAGCTTCGCCCCCGCCTCGACGGCGATGTCGAGGTTGGTCGTCGACACGAGCCCCCCATCGACCAGCTCGCGCCCATCGACCTCCACAGGCGCGTAGACCATCGGCAGCGCCCCCGACGCGCGCACCGCCGTTGAGATCGGCACCTCACGATTGCCCTCCTCGCCGAACACCACCCGCTCGCAGGTGTCGAGGTCGGTCGCCGTCAGATACAGCTCGCAGGCCAGTTCGTGGAAGTCGTTCGTGCGATCCGGGTCCGCCAGCACGCGCCGCAGGTAGCTCTCGATGCCACTGCCCGTGTAGAGGCCCGAGGGCAGACCCTCGGCGAGCCCCGCCAGCAGGTCCATCGCCGACACCTGCCCCGCCTGCGCCACCAGCTGGCGTGCGAGTTTCAGCGCGCGCCACGGCATCAGCGCGCCCTTGCGCGCCAGCTCCCCGAGGTTGGGGCGCAGCAGATCCCCGAGGTCGATGTCCCGGAAGGGCAGCGGCCCCTGGTGGGTGACCACGCGCATCATCTCCTCCGGCGTCACGCCGTTGGCGCACAGCGCCGCGATGAACGCCCCCGCGGAGGTCCCCACGTAGACGTCGAACTGGTTGACGGTGCGGTTGACCCACAACAGGTCGAGCGCGCGCAGCGCGCCGATCTCATATACCCCGCCCGTGAATCCGCCACCGCCCAGCACCAGCGCGGTCTTCTCTTGTTTGGGGCGTCCCCGCGGCTTCACGCCGCGCGAGCCCGGCACGCGCGATGCAGACACTCCGCCGCGGCGCCGCGGCGCAACTCTCTCCCTGGACGTCGGTTCAAGCTTGACAACCTTGCCCATCCCAGCTTCATTGTATGTCTCCGTGGCCCGGCAACCGCTGCCAATGCTCCGCGCGCACCCACTTGTCAGCCCCGCGACCACGTCCGAGAGTCGGCTTGCGGGGAGGGCGCTGTCCGCACGCGCGCCGTGGCGCCGGACGCTCGCGGCGGTGTTCGTGGGAGCACTGGCGCTGCTCTGCGGCGGAGCCTCCGCCGGAGCGACCGCGCAGGCCAGCAGCACCGCGACCCTCCAGGCCCAGTTGAGCCACGACATGCACATCGCCGGGCCCGCCTCCGGGGCCTATGTGTATGACGTCTCGACCCACACCCCCCTGTTCGCCCAGAACGCCACCCACGCTTCGCCTCCAGCGTCGGTGGAGAAGCTCTACACCTCTACCACCGCCCTCCTGCTCCTTGGTCCGAGCGGCCACCTCACCACCACCGTCGCGGGCGTCGGCGCGCTGGACTCAGAAGGCGTCTGGCAGGGCAACCTCTACCTGCGTGGCGGCGGCGACCCCACCTTCGGCTCCACCTCCTTCATCCGCGCCTACTACGGCGGTCAGGGCGCCTCCGTATCCACGCTCGCCCAGCAGCTCGCCGCGCGCGGGATCGTGCGCGTGGAAGGCTCCGTCGTGGGCGACGAGTCATTCCTCGACTCGCTGCGCGGCGGCCCCACGACCAACTACCTCCAGGACCCCGAAGTGGAGGGAACCCTCTCGGGCCTGGCCTTCAACCGCGGCGAAGTCGGCCCCGAGCACGGCGCCCATGCACCGGCGGCCTTCGCCGCGCTGCAGCTTCTGCACGCGCTGCGCGTGCTGCATATAACGGTCAGCCACGGCGTCACCGCCGGCCCGACCCCCGCCGGCGCGCAGCCGCTCGCGCAGGTGGCATCGCCGCCGCTCGCAACGCTGCTCGGGCTGATGGACCGCTCCTCGGACAACTTCTTCGCCGAGACGCTCCTCAAGGACCTCGGCGCGCTCGCCGGCGGCGCCGGCTCGACGCCCGCGGGGGCCGCCGTGGTGCGCGCGACGATGACCAAGAACCTGGGGATCCATCCGACCGTCTATGACGGCTCGGGGCTCTCGCACTACGACCGCACCTCGCCGCTTGAAATCGTCTCGCTGCTCGACGGCGTCTCGGGCACGCAGATCGGCACCATCCTGCGCGCCGACCTCGCCGTGCCCGGGCGCAGCGGCACGCTCGCGCGGCGCATGCGCGGGACCACCGCCGAAGGCCGCTGCCAGGCGAAGACGGGCACCCTCAACGGTGTCTCCAACCTCGCCGGCTGGTGTCAGACCGTCGGCGGACACACGCTCGCCTTCTGTTTCCTCAACGACGGCGACGCCGAACTGCGAGCCCACGAACTGCAGGACGCGATGACGATCGACGTCGCCCGCTATACGGGGTAGGACGCGGCCTCGCGCGCGGCCCGGCTGCGCCTCGCTTGGGCCATACGAGCGACCTCGTGGAGTCGCCAGGCCGTGGGTTAGCCTCGATCACGCTTGCGTCAGCCACGCGCCTAATCGCGCAGCCGCGGCAACCGCGGGCCGCCTACGGCGGCCCCTCTCCTAATAATTGGCGCAGCTTCTCCTCGTCGAGCACCGGCACCATCAGGCGCTTTGCCTTTTCCAGCTTCGTCCCCGCGCTCTCGCCGGCGACGAGATAGTCGGTCTTCTTGGACACCGCGCTCGTCACGCGCCCGCCCGCCGCCTGGATCAGCTCGGTGGCCTGCTCGCGCGAGTAATTCGGGAGCGTGCCCGTCAGCACCACCGCCTTGCCCGATAGGGGACCGGCCGCGGGCGCGGGGCCGGCCTCCTGGAAGCGCAGCCCCACCGCGCGCAGGTCCGCGATCAGCGAGCGCATGCGCTCGTCGTCGAGTTGCCCGCGGATCGAGTGCGCCATCTTCTCGCCCACGCCTGGGGTCTGTTCGATTTCCTCGGGACTCGCCGCCAGCAGCGCGTCGATCTCGCGGAAGCGCTGTGCGAGGTTGCGCCCTGTGACCTCCCCCACCTCCTCGATCCCGAGCGCGAACAGCACCCGCCCGAAGGGGCGCTGCTTGGATGCCTCGATCGCGGCCACCACATTGTGTGCGGAGACCTCCGCGTAGCCCTCGAGCTCCATCAGCTGCTCCGCCGTCAGGCGGTAGAGGTCCGCCGCGGTGCGCACAAGCTCGTGGCGCTGCAGGGAGGCCACCTGCTTCTCGCCGAGCCCGTCGATGTCCATCGCCCCGCGCGAGACGAAGTGCTTGAGCAGCTGCCAGGCGCGCTCGGGGCAGTCGCGATTGGGGCATGTCGTGAACACGCCCTCGCGCGGCTTGACAGTCTTGGTCTTGCAGAACGGGCAGCGCCCCGGCGGGCGCGTGGGGGGCGGGCGCTTCTTGTGCTCCACCACGTGCGGCGCCGGGGAGATGACCTGGGGGATCACGTCCCCTGCGCGCAGCACGATCACATCCTCCCCGGCGCGGATGTCCTTGCGGCGGATGTCCTCCTCATTGTGCAAAGTGGCCAGCTTGATCGTCACGCCCCCCACGGCCACCGGCTCCAGCATCGCGTAGGGGCGCAGGTCGCCGAACTTGCCCACGTTCCACATCACCTTCTTCAGATGCGTCACCGCGGTGGTCGGCGGGAACTTCCAGGCCACCGCCCAGCGCGGGTCGCGCCCCACCGAGCCGAGCCTCTTCTGCAGCGCGAGGTCGTCGACCTTGATCACCACCCCGTCGATCTCGAAGTCGAGCTCCCCGCGGCGGCGCTCCCAAGCAAGGCACTGCGCCACCACCTCGTCCTCGCCCTCGAGCACGCGAATGTCGCGGTTCACGCGAAAGCCGTGCGCCTGCAGCCAGGCAAGGCCCTCGTGGTGCGCCTTGAACGAGAGCCCCTCCGCGACGCCGACCTGATAGGCCCACATCGACAGCGGCCGCTGCGCCGCGAGCGCCGGGTCGAGCTGGCGCACCGTCCCCGCGGCGCTGTTGCGCGGGTTCATGAACGTCGACTCGCCCGCCTGCGCGCGGCGCTCGTTCAGCGCGGTGAAGTCCTTCAGCGACATATACAGCTCGCCGCGCACCTCAAGCAGCGGCGGTGCCCCGTCGATGTGCAGCGGCACCGCCCCGATCGTGCGCACGTTGTGCGTGATGTCCTCGCCGATCTCCCCATCCCCGCGCGTCGCCCCGCGCTCCAGCACCCCGTCGCGGTAGACGAGGCTGATCGCCAGGCCGTCGATCTTCGGCTCCACCACATACTGGAAGCTGGGCGTGGCGATCCCCTCGCGCGCGAGGTGATTGCGCATTCGCTCCACCCATGCCCGCATCTCCTCCTCGCTGCGCACGTTGTCGAGCGAGAGCATCGGCTCCAGGTGCGCCACCTTCTCCAGGCGCCCCACCGGCTGGGGCGCCACGCGCTGGGTCGGACTCTCCGGCGTGACGAGCTCCGGGTGCTCGGACTCCAGCCGGCGCAGCTCCGCGTACAGCGCGTCGTAGCGGTCGTCCCCGATCTCGGGGTCATCCAGCACGTAGTAGCGGTAGGCGTGGTGCTCGATCTCAGCGCGCAGCTCCGCCACGCGCTCGGCCGCGGGGGCCTCCTCCTGCCCCTTGGCCATCAGCCCTCTCGCTCCACCACCGCCGCCGTCGCTGTCGCTGTCGCTGTCGCCTCCTCGCCCGTCGCGACCCCGTCGACCTCGACTCCCTCCGCCTCCGCCGACGCCTCACTCGCGACCGTGGGCGCCAGCAGTCCCTGCAAATCGAAGCCCTCCAGCGCGTCCAGGCCAGGATGATCGGTGAGGTCGAAGTGGATCGGCGTCACCGCCACGCGCCCCGCGGCGACCGCCGCGAGGTCGGTGCCCGGCAGGTCGTGGAACCCTGGATCCGCCCCGTAGACCCAGTAGCGCCTGCGCGAGGGCGGCCCGGCCTCCTCGGTGTGCAGCTTCAGCTCGTCGCGATAGATGCGCTTGCCGAGCTTGCACACCTCCACCCCGCTGGGCTCGCCGGCGGGGACGTTGACGTTCAGCAGCGTCCCCTCGCGCAGGGGTATCTCGTGTAGAGAGTCCACCAGCCGCGCCACGAAGCCCGCCGCCACGTCGAATGTGAAGCCGCCGTCGAAGCGGAAGTCCATCGCCTTCGCGCCCGACTGCTGGGAGACGGCGATCGACGGAAGGCCCAGCACGAGGCCCTCAAGCGCCGCCGCGACGGTGCCCGAGTAGGTGATGTCATCGCCCAGGTTCGACCCGTGATTGATGCCCGAGACGACCACATCGGCCCGAAAGCCGTCGATCGCGCCGAGGCTCGCCAGGCGCACGCAGTCCACGGGCGTGCCATCGGTCGCATACCCCACGCTGCCATCGGGGAAGGGCACTTCGGCCACCCACAGCGGCCGGCGCGTCGTGATCGAGCGCGCCATCGCCGAGCGGTTGCCGTCGGGCGCGATCGTCTCCAGGCGCACGTCGGGCAGCTCCAAGAGTGCGCGCCGCAGCGCCTGCAGGCCCTCGGCCTCGATCCCGTCGTCGTTGGTCAGCAGTACGTTGAGCATGTGCTCCCAGCATAGGGCTCGGCCCGGTGGGGTCGCCGGCATGAGATGAAGGGGTTGTGTTTTCCTATTTTTTCTTGCGTATAACAATGGCATTGCAAAGAAAAAAATAGAGAACCACAACACAGACCCGCGGCGAGAAAGACGTATCGACCGCGCGGAGACTCTCGCTTGCTACGCGTAGGCGACGGCAGCCAGCGCGAGGCCATGCGCGGGCGCGGTCGGTCCGGCCTCGCTGCGGGGGCGCCCGGAGAGCAGGTGCGCGAACTCCTGCACCGTGCCCCGCCCGGAGGCGACATCGAGCATCGTGCCCACCAGCACCCGGTTCATGTGGCGCAGGAAGGTGTCGGCCTCGATCCAGAACTCCAGCAGCTCTCCTCCGCTCTCCTCCCGCGCCTGCCACCGCGCGCTGAGCACGGTACGCCGGAAGTGCGTGTGCTCGGTCTCGGTGGGCGTGAACGCCGTGAAGTCGTGGTGGCCGACGATCACGGCCGCGCACCGCGAAAGCACGTCGATGTCAAGCGGCCGCTGCCACCAGAAGGCGCTCCCACGCAGGAACGCGCTGCGCGTGCGGCGTCTCAGCACCCGGTAGCAGTAGGTGCGGCTGAGTGCGTCGCGACGGGCGTCAAAGCCCTCGGGGGCCGGCTCGCTTGAGAGCACCGCCAGGTCGGGGCCCAGCAGCCCGTTCAAGCGCCCCGGGTCGATGGCCTCGTGGGCGTAGCTGGCGACCTGCCCCCAGGCGTGGACCCCCCGGTCGGTGCGCCCCGCGACGCTCAGCCCCAGCGGCTCGCCGTCGACTCCCACCGGCCCGAGAACCTTGCGCAGCGCCCCCTCGAGCTCCTCCTGAACACTACGCAGCCCGGGCTGGCGCGCCCAGCCGGCGAAGCCGGCGCCGTCGTACTCGAGCGTGAGCTTGGTGACCATCACATCACGCCTGCGCCAACCGGGCGCTACGCCTCGTCGTCAGACCCGGCACCCGCCGCGGGCGTCGATCAGACCAGCTCGAGGAAGACCATCTCGGTCGAGTCAGAGCGACGCGGGCCGAGCTTGAGGATGCGCGTATAGCCGCCGGGCCGCTCGGCGTAGCGCGGGGCGACCTCCTCGAACAGCCGGTGCACCGCGAACTTGTCCTGCCCAAGCGCCGAGAGCGCCTGACGGCGGGCGTGCAGATCGCCGCGCTTGCGCGAGCGTGATCAGCTTCTCGAGCTCGGGCTTGACCGCCTTGGCCTTGGCCTCGGTGGTCTTGATGCGCTCGTGCTCGAGGACCTCCTTGATGAGGTTCATCAGCAGCGCCTTGCGGTGCGCGGAGTCGCGGCTGAGCTTGTTGCGGGTCTTCTGGTGTCGCATGGCGTAGGCAGTCTAGCTTTCTCGGGTGTTCGCCTGGGGCTGATCGGAACCGAACCGGCCGCGAGGGACCGGTCAGTCCTGGCGCAGGCTCAGTCCGCGCGTCTCCAGCGTCTCGATGACCTCGTCGATCGACTTTTTGCCGAAGTTGGGGATCGCGTTGAGCTCGGCCTCGGACTTGGAGATCAGGTCCCCGACGGTCTGGATGCCGGCGCGCTTGAGGCAGTTGTAGGAGCGCACGCCGAGCTCGAGCTCCTCGATCAGGATGCCGTACTCCTCGCCCTGCAGCGCCGCGGCGGCGCCGCCGCCCACCGCCGACGGCAAGACCGTGTCCGTCGAGCTGGCCGCCCGGCGAGGCGCGCAGCTCCTGGATGCGGTCGGCGTCGGTGAAGATCGCGAGCTGGGAGATCAGCAGCTCGGCGGCCTCGCGCAGCGCGGCCTGCGGCTCGATCGAGCCGTCGGTCTCGATGTCGAGCGTGAGCTTGTCGAAGTCGGTCTTCTGCCCGACGCGGGCCTGCTCGACGGCGTAGGCGACGCGGCGCACGGGCGAGAAGATCGAGTCGATCGGGATCACGCCGATCGGCTGGTCGGGGGACTTGTTCTCCTCCGCCGGGCGGTAGCCGCGGCCGCGGCCGATCGTCATGTACAGCTCGAGCTTGGTCTTCTTCTCGAGCGTCGCGATGTGCACGTCGGGGTTGAGGATCTCGACGCCCGCGGGCAGGTCGATGTCCTTGGCGGTGATTTCGCCGGGGCCGGTGACGACCAGCGGCGCCTCGACCTCGGTGGCGTCGGAGTGCATGCGGCAGACGACGCCCTTGAGGTTCAGGACGATGTCGGTGACGTCCTCCTTGACACCCGTGATCGTGGAGAACTCGTGCGCGACGCCCTCGATGCGCACGCTCGTGACGGCGGCGCCGGCCAGTGAGGAGAGCAGCACGCGGCGCAGCGAGTTGCCGAACGTGTAGCCGAAGCCGCGATCGAGCGGCTCGATGATGAACGTGCCGCGGTTCTGCTCCACGGACTCGCTTGTGATCCGGGGGATTTGGAAGTCGAGCATCAGGGTCCTAACGTCGTTTGGATGTCTACCGGCGCCCCGCGGGGGCCGGCTCCGGGGCGTCGCCGCCTCAAAGGCCGGCCCACGCGAAATGCGGGTGCTGCAAATACCTACTGGCAAGACCTACTTCGAGTACAGCTCGACGATGAGCTGCTCCTGCACCGGCGCCGCCACCTCGCGGCGCTCCGGCCTGCGCAGCACCTTGGCCGTGAGCGACTCGTGGTCGGCCTGGAGCCACGCGGGAATCTGTCCGGTCAGCTCGGTCGCGTCCCTGACCACCTGCGTCGCGGGCGTGTCGGCCTTGATCGCGATCACGTCGCCGGGGCGCACCTGGTAGGAGGGGATGTCCACGCGCCGGCCATTGACGGTCCAGTGGCCGTGGCGGATCAGCTGGCGCGCCTGACGGCGCGAGGCGGCGAAACCGAGCCGCACGAGCACGTTGTCGAAGCGGCACTCGAGCAGCGCGAGCAGGTTCTCGCCGGTGATGCCGGGCTGGCGCGAGGCCTTCTCGTAGTAGCCGCGGAACTGCTTCTCGAGCACGCCGTAGTAGCGGCGGGCCTTCTGCTTCTCGCGCAGCTGCAGGCGGTACTCGCTCTGTTTCTGGCGACCGCGTCCGTGCTCGCCGGGCGGGTAGGAGCGACGCTCGACGCCGCACTTGTCCGTCAGGCAGCGCTCGCCCTTGAGGAACAGCTTCTGTCCCTCGCGGCGGCACTGCTTGCACTGGGGGCTTGTGTCTCTGGCCATCTGTTGTGTTCTCGTTCTCGCTAGACCGCAGACTCGCTGCGCCGCTTGCGGCGGGCGGACAGCCGTTGTGGGCCTGCGGGGTGACGTCCTTGACGCCGGTGACCTCGAGGCCCGCGGCCTGCAGCGAGCGGATCGCCGTCTCGCGGCCGGAGCCCGGACCCTTGACGTAGACCTCGACCTTCTGCAGGCCCTGCTCGATGCCCTTGCGCGCGGCGGCGTCGGCGGTGACCTGGGCGGCGAAGGGCGTGCGACTTGCGCGAGCCCTTGAAGCCGGCGCCGCCGGCGGACTCCCACGCGATCACGTTGCCGGTGGTGTCGGTGAGCGAGACGATCGTGTTGTTGAACGACGTCTTGATGTGCGCCTGGCCGATCGGGATGTTCTTCTTGGGCTTGCGCCGACCGCGGGCGCGCTTGGGGCGGGCATCAGCCCGTCTCTGAGCAGCGAGAGCGGATCACTTCTTGCCGGCCTTCTTCTTGCCCGCGACCTGCATGCGCTTGGGGCCCTTGCGGGTGCGCGCGTTGGTCTTGGTCTTCTGGCCGCGCACCGGCAGCCCGCGGCGGTGGCGCAGGCCGCGGTAGCAGCCGATCTCCTGCAGGCGCTTGATGTCCTGGGAGCGCTCGCGGCGCAGGTCGCCCTCGACCGTGAGGTTGCGGTCGATGATGTCGCGCAGCTTGGCGACCTCGTCCTCGGTCAGGTCGCGCACGTAGGTGTCGGGGCAGACCCCGACCTCGGCCAGGAGCTTGTTGGCCGTCGAGCGGCCGATGCCGAAGATGTACGTGAGCCCGATCTCCGAGCGCTTGTTCAGGGGCAGGTTGACTCCGGCGATACGTGCCACTCAGCTACCCCTGACGCTGCTTGTGACGCTTGTTCTGGCAGATCACGAGCACCGCTCCGTGGCGGCGGATGATCTTGCACTTCTCGCACATCGGCTTGACCGACGGTCGTACCTTCATGATCCCTTTCATTGACTGACGTATGAGGGGCCCGGCTCACCGGTCCTTGACCGACGGCGCCACCCTTAGTTCCGGCGACTCGGCTCTGGCGGCCGGGACGGCCGCCGCTACCGGGTCGTGGATATGCTCTTGGGCACAGACGACCGGCGCCCTCGAGCAGGGCACCGGATGGTAGCAACTCCGGTCAGCTCTCGCCGGCGCGCCCTGCGCCACGGGCTCCGCCCGCGCCGCGCTCGAGCCGCTGCGCGCGCTCGGCGAGATGCCACGGCGTGAGGATCCGCGGACCGTCGGCGGTGACGGCGACCGTGAACTCGAAGTGCGCCGCAGGCGAGCCGTCCTGGGAGAAGATCGCCCAGCCGTCGCCCGCCATGCGCACCGCCGGGCGCCCGGCGGTCGTCATCGGCTCGATCGCCAGCACCATGCCCTCCTCCAGCCGCGGGCCCTTGCCGGCGCGCCCGTAGTTGGGCACCTGCGGGTCCTCGTGCATCGCGCGGCCCACGCCGTGGCCGACGAGCGAGCGCACCACCGACAGCCCTGCGCCCTCGGCGACGCGCTGGATCGCGTGCGAGACGTCGCCCACGCGATTGCCCGCGCGGCACTGCGCGACGCCCGCGTGCAGCGACTCGCGCGTCGCGCGCAGCAGGTTCTCGGTCGACCGGGTCGACCTCGCCGACCGGGAACGTGCGCGCGGCGTCGGCGACCCAGCCGTCGAGCGTCACGCCGACGTCGATCGAGATGATGTCCCCGCGCTGCAGCGCGTAGCGGCCGGGGATGCCGTGCACGACCATCGCGTTGGGCGAGGCGCAGATCGAGCCGGGGAAGCCGCGGTAGCCCTTGAAGGTGGGCGTCGCCCCGCGCGAGCGGATGAAGCGCTCGGCGGCCGCGTCGAGCTCCTGCGGTGCGCACGCCGGCGCGGATCTTGCCCTCGAGCAGCTCGCAGCGTCGCCACGAGGATCGTCCCCGGCGGCCGCCATCTTGTCGATCTCCTCCGGGGACTTCTTGACGATCACGTGACTGAGTGCAGACTCGGCGTCACGCTGCCAGCCCTCCGGTCTGCGCCTGCCCGCGACGTCGCGCTACTAGAGCTTGTCCTCCAGGCGCAGCGTCGCCAGCGTCGCGCGGATGTGGTCGTTGACCTCGTTCGCCGGGCGCCGGCCGTCGAAGCGCCGCAAAAGGCCGGCGCTGCTCGTAGTAGTCGATCAGCGGCGCCGTCTGCTCGTGGTAGACCTCCAGGCGCCTGCGGATCGTCTCCTCCTGGTCGTCGTCGCGCTGGATCAGCCGCGAGCCGTCCTGGTCGCAGATGCCCTCGTGCTTGGGGGGGTCGAACTCGAGGTGGTAGACGTGGCCGCTTTTCGACGCACACGCGGCGCCCGCCGAGACGGCGCACGACCTCGTCGTCGGAGACCTCGATCAGCAGCGCCGCGAGTCAGGCGGCGTTCGAGCGTGCCGAGCGCCTCGCCGAGCGCGTCGGCCTGCTGCTCGTTGCGCGGGAAGCCGTCGAGCAGGAACCCGTCGCGCGCGTCGTCGCTCGCCGATGCGCGCGAGGATCATGCCGATGATCACCTCGTCGGGGACCAGCTCGCCGGCGTTCATGTAGCGCTGCGCCTGCCGGCCGAGCTCGGTGCCCTCGGCCACCTGGGCGCGCAGCATGTCGCCGGTGGAGATGTGCGGCGAGGCCGAAGTCCGCGCGCAGGCGCTCGGCCTGGGTGCCCTTGCCGGCCCCGGGCGGGCCGAGCAGGATGAGGTTCAGCTCGGACACGAGGCCCGAGCTACTTCAAGGCCTGCATGCTCGCATAGACGCGCGTCGCGAGCCCCGCGGCGGACTACTTCAGGAAGCCCTCGTAGCTGCGCATCATCAGCTGCGCCTCGAGCTGCTTCATCGTTTCCAACGCCACGCCGATGACGATCAGGATGGAGGTGCCGCCGAAGTTGAAGCTCGCGTGGGTGCGCGCGATCAGGATCGTCGGCAGCGCCGCGACGGCGGCCAGGAACAGCGCGCCGGGGAACGTCAGGCGGGCGAGGATGCGATCGAGGAATTCGGCCGTCGGGCGTCCGGGGCGCACGCCGGGGATGAAGCCGCCGTACTTCTTGAGGTTGTCGGCCTGGTCGACGGGGTTGAAGGTGACGGCGGTGTAGAAGTAGGAGAAGATCAGGATGAAGATCGACTCGCCGAGCACGTAGTGCCAGCCGTTGGGCGAGAAGAAGTCCGAGACGTGCTGCGCCCACGGGGTGTGGATCAGCTGCCCGACGGTCGGCGGGAAGGCCATGATCGAGGCCGCGAAGATCACCGGGATGACGCCGGCCATGTTGACGCGCAGCGGCAGGTAGGTCTGCCCGCCCTCGGTCATGCGCCGCCCGATCACGCGCTTGGCGTACTGCACGGGGATGCGCCGCTGGCCCTCCTGCACGAACACGATGCCGGCGACGACGGCGAGCACGATGAAGGGCATCATCACCTTGAACACCTGGTCCTGGCTGGTCCACCACGCCTGGATGCCGGAGGGCAGGCGCGAGACGATCGAGGCGAAGATCAGCAGCGAGATGCCGTTGCCGATGCCGCGCTGGGTGATCAGCTCGCCGATCCACATCAAGCAGCACGCAGCCCGCGGTGAGGCAGATGACGATCAGGAAGATGTGCGGCACGTCGAACTTCGTGACGACCGATTCGCCGGCCTGCGCCTGCAGGGAGTGGAACAGGAAGACGTAGCCGATCGACTGGGCGAAGGCCAGCCCGACCGTCAGGTAGCGCGTGTACTGGGTGATGCGCGCCTGGCCGACCTCGCCTTCCTTGGAGAGCTTCTCCAGGGAGGGCACCACGACCTGCATCAGCTGCAGGATGATCGAGGCGGTGATGTAGGGCATGATGCCCGAGCGCGAATAGCGCGATGCGCGAGAGTCCGCCACCGGAGAAGAGGTTCAGGAAGCCAAGGATGTTGGAGCCCCCGAACTGCTTCTGGATGTTGTTGACGGCCGAGAGGTTGACGCCCGGCACAGGGATGTGCGCGCCGAAGCGGTAGAACAGCAGCATCAGCGCGGTGAAGCCGAGCTTCTTGCGGATGTCCGCGACCTGGAAGGCGCTGAGGATCGTGGCAAGCATCGGCGAGGGAGTTTAGCCCGCAGCGATAGCCAGCGCGAGGGGTATCTCTTCAGGCGATCGGATCGAGCACGACACAGCTGCCACCGACGGCCTCGATCTGCTCGCGCGCGCTCGCGCTGAAGGCGTGCGCGTGAACGGTGAGCTTCTTGCTCAGCTCGCCCTTTGCGAGCACCTTCACGGGGATGCCCTTGCGGGTGCCCAGGCCCTTGCCGACCATCGACTCGAGCGTCACCTCGGCGCCCGCGTCGAAGCGATCCTCCAGGGCGCCGATGTTGACCGCCTGAGTGTGTGTCCGAAACGGCTCGAAGGGCATCGACTTCTTCATGTGCGGACCGCGCAGCTTGCGCATGCGCATGTGGATCGGCATCTGCCCGCCCTCGAAACGCGCGCGGCTCTTGGAGCCCGAACGGGAGCCGTAGCCCTTCTGGCCGCGTCCGGCGGTCTTGCCCGTGCCCGAGCCTTCGCCGCGCCCACGCGCTTGCGCGGGCGACGGCTGCCAGGGGCTGGGGCGAGCGAATGCAGGCCGATCGGCTGCTCGCCCTCCTCGGAAGCCTTGTCCCTGGGCGCCTTGCCGGCCGTGGCTGCCTTGCCCTTGGCTGCGGGTGTAGTGGGGCTCACTTGGACTCCTCGCGCACTTCGACGAGGTGGCGCACAGCGTGGACCATGCCCCGCGCCTGGGGGCAGTCCTGCACCTGCACCTCGTGGCCGATGCGGCGCAGGCCGAGCGAGCGCAGCGTGTCGAGCTGACGCTTGTTGGAGCCGTTGGAGGAGCGGCGCTGGATGACCGTCAGGGAAGACATCAGCTCGTGGGCTCCTCGACGGGGGTAGCCTCGGCAGCCGGAGCCGCCTCAGGAGGGGTGACCTCAGCAGCCGGGGCGGTCCCAGCGGCACTGGCGGCCTCGGCAGCGAAGCCGTCTCAGCGGCCGGGTTCGTCTCGGCTGCGGACGTCTCCTCAGCGGCGGGCGCTGTCTCCGACTCGCCCTCGGCAGCCGGCTCGACGGCCGCTGGCTCGGCCGACTCCGCGGCGACGGCGGCACCGTTGGCGGGCTGCTCGGTGAGTCCCAGAACCTTGTTGATCGACAGCCCGCGCAGCTCAGCGACCTCCTTGGGTGTGCGCAGGCCGCGCAGACCGGCCACGGTGGCCTTCACGAGGTTGATCGGGTTCTGCGTGCCGAGGCTCTTGGAGAGGATGTCGTGGATCCCGGCGAGCTCGAGCACCGCGCGCACGCCACCGCCGGCGATCACGCCGGTACCGGGGGCGGCCGGCTTGAGGAACACGCGCCCCGCGCCGAACACGCCGGTCGTCTGGTGGGTGATCGTGCTGCCGTGCTTGGGCACGCGGAAGAGGTCTTTCTTGGCCCGCTCGACGCCCTTCTGGATCGCGAGCGGCACCTCGTTGGCCTTGCCGTAGCCGATGCCCACGACTTCGCGCTCGTCTCCGACCACCACGAGGGCGGTGAACGAGAAGCGCCGGCCACCCTTGACGACCTTGGCGACGCGGTTGATCTCCACGACGCGCTCCTGGAGGTCCAGGCCGGCGGAGCTGACTGAGCGATCTGAGTTCATGGGCAGAGGTGAGGGTAGCGGGCGGAGGTGTGAGGGGAAGAGGGGATCAAGGGGATGAGGGAAGAGGAGGTCAGATCGACAGCCTTAGAAGACAAGCCCGGCCTCGCGCAGCGCCTCGGCGAAGGCACGCACATGGCCGTGGTAGCGGTAGCCGCCGCGGTCGAACACGGCAGTCGAGATGCCGGCGGCCTTCGCGCGCTCGGCCAGCAGCGCCCCGGCGCGCCGCGTGCGCTCGGCGCGGCCGAGGTCGCGCAGCTCGGGCTCGTACCAGTTGACCGCGGCCAGCGTGCGCGCCGTCGGCATCGTCGATCAGCTGCGCGGAGAGGCCTTTGTTGGAGCGGAACACGGAGATGCGCGGACGCTCGGCGGTGCCCGACACCTTCGCGCGCACGCGGCGGCGGCGCTTGAGCCGGCGATCGCCCTTGGTGAGAACGCTCATGCTCGCTTGCCGACCTTCCGCGCGACATACTCGCCCTCGTAGCGGATGCCCTTGCCCTTGTAGGGCTCGGGCGGGCGCTGCTTGCGGATGATCGCCGCGGTCTCGCCCACCAGCTGCTTGGAGATGCCCTTGACCACAATGCGCGTGGGCTGGGGCACCTCGAATTCGATGCCCTCCGGCGCGGGGATCGGAACCGGGTGGGAGTAGCCGACGGCCAGCTCGAGGTTCTTGCCCTTCAGCTGCGCGCGGTAGCCGACGCCCTGGATCTCCAGGCGCTTTTCGTACCCGGCCGTGACGCCCTGCACCATGTTGGCCACGAGCGAGCGCGTCAGCCCGTGCAGCGCGCGGTGTTCGCCGCGGTCGGTGGGTCGCGAGACGAGCAGCTGCTCGCCCTCCTGCACGACGGCGATGTCGCGCGGGATGCGCTCGGAGAGCTCGCCCTTGGGTCCCTTGACGCGCACCGACTCGGGCTCGATCGCGACGTCACGCCGGCGGGCACGGGGATTGGCTGTCTACCGATTCTCGACATCGCTGCTGCCACCCTCACCAGACCTGCGCCAGGACCTCGCCGCCGACGCCCGCCAGGCGAGCGTCGTGGCCGGTCATGACGCCGCGGGAGGTCGAGACGATCGCCGTGCCCATGCCGCCCTGCACCTTGGGGATCGTGCGCGCGTCGACGTACGTGCGCCGCCCGGGCCGCGAGACGCGGCGCAGCCCGGTGATCGCCGAGCGGCGGTCGTCGGTGTACTTCAGGCGGATCTGGATCACCTGACCGGCGCCGCCTTCGGGGGCGGGCGCGACCGACCACGAGTCGATGTAGCCCTGCTCGGCGAGGATCCGTGCGATCTCGGCCTTCAGCTTGGACGCGGGGATGTCCGCCGTCTCGTGGGCAGCGTGGATCGCGTTGCGGATCCGCGTCAGAAAGTCGGCGATGGGGTCGGTCATGGACATGGGTTATCTATTTCCGTTCTGAAGCTCTGGCCTACCAGGAGGACTTCGTCATCCCTGGGATCTGGCCGTTGTGGGCAAGCTCGCGCAGACAGATGCGGCACAGCCCGAACTTGCGGTACACCGCGCGCGGACGGCCGCAGCGATTGCAGCGAGTATATGCACGCGTCTTGAACTTGGGGGTCCGCGCCTGCTTGACGCGCATCGATGTCTTGGCCATCAGGCCTCGTCCTCCTGCGTCTCGGAATCGGTGTCGGCAGCCTCAGCGGCAGGCTGCTCGGCGGAATCGGTGTCAGAAGCCTCGGCGGTCGGCTGCTCCTCCTCAGTGCAGCGTCCTGCTCGGAGGCAACGTCCTGCTCGGAGGCAACGACCTCCTCGGGCGCGGCGACTCTCCGCGGACGCGGTGGCCTCCTCGGGCACGGGCTCCTTGCGGCTGGCTCTGGGTCGGGAGCCGCGGGTGCTGGTGCTGCCTTGGCGGCGGGCTTGGCGCCGTCCTGCTCCTCGGGCACGTAGCCGATCGCCTCGTTGAAGCCCTTGGGGCGGCCGTAGGTCGAGAAGGGCATCCCCATCGCCATCAGCAGCGCGAACGCCTCCGGGTCGGTGGCGGCGCTGGTCGTGATCGTGATGTCCAGCCCGCGCACCTGGTCGATCGCGTCGTAGTCGATCTCGGGGAAGATGATCTGCTCGCGCACGCCCATCGAGAAGTTGCCGCGGCCGTCGAAGGACTTGGGACTCAGGCCGCGGAAGTCGCGGATGCGTGGGATCGCGATCGAGGTGAGACGATCCAGGAACTCGTAGGAGCGCTCGGCGCGGAGCGTCACCGACACGCCCACGGGCATCCCCTCGCGCAGCTTGAACGCCGCGATCGACTTGCGCGCGCGGCGGATGTTGGGGCGCTGGCCGGCGATCGTCGCGAGCTGGTCCTGGGCGTTGCCGAGCGCCTTGGAGTCCTGCTTGGCGTCGCCAACGCCCATGTTCAGGACGATCTTCTCGATCCTCGGGGCCTGCATCGGCGAGGAGTAGCCGAAGCGCTCGATCAGCGCCGGGCGGATCTCCTCCAGGTAGCGGGTCTTCAGGCGGGGTGTGGTGGCGGTTGTGCTCATGGGATGGGTGTCGTTCGGTGTCAGCTGTCTTGTCGGTGTCGTTCGGTGTCGTTCTCGTTCGGCAGGCGTCGATCAGTCGATCCTCGTGCCCGAGCCTTGGCGACGCGGTAGGCGCGGCCGTTCTCGCGCTCGAAGCCCACGCGCGTGGGCTTGCCGCCCTTGGGGTCGAGCAGCATCACGTTGGAGACGTGGATGGGACCCTCGCTCTCGATCACGCCGCCGACCGTCTGCCCGCGCTGGGTCGTCGGCGACCTGCTGCGGGCGTGATGTGGCGCTTGACCATGTTCAGGCCCTCGACGAACACGCGCTCGTGCTTGCGGTCGACGCGCAGCACGCGGCCGCGCTTGCCGCGGTCCTTGCCGGCCATCACCTGCACCTGGTCGCCGGAGCGCACCTTCAGGAAGGGGCGCGCGCCGCTCGCCTTGTGCGTCCGTCCGGCCATCGCTAGATGACCTCCGGCGCCAGCGAGACGATCTTCATGAAGTTGCGGTCGCGCAGTTCGCGCGCCACAGGCCCGAACACGCGCGTGCCGCGCGGATTGTTCTGGTCGTCGATGATCACCGCGGCGTTGTCGTCGAAGGCGATGTAGGTGCCGTCGTCGCGGCCGAGCGGCTTCTTGGTGCGCACCACGACAGCCGTCACGACCTCGCCCTTCTTGACCGTCCCCTGCGGGTTGGCCTGCTTGACGGTGGCGGTGATGATGTCGCCTACGAACGCGTAGCGGCGCTGGGAGCCGCCCTTCACGCGGATGCAGAGGATTTCGCGCGCGCCGCTGTTGTCGGCTACGCGCAGGCGTGTCTCGTTCTGGATCATCGCGCTCGCTCCAGGACATCCACGAGACGCCAGCGCTTCGTGCGCGAGAGCGGACGGCTCTCGACAACGCGCACCACGTCGCCGGCGTGGGCCTCGTTGTTCTCGTCGTGCGCGTGCAGCGTGCTCGAGGAGCGCACGATCTTCTCGTAGCGGCGGTGGCGGCGCGCGGTGTCGATGCGCACGGTGATCGTCTTGTCGGCCTTGTCGGAGACGACGATGCCCTGACGCACCTTGCGTGCGCCCTCGACGGGCGCGTGCACGGGTGCAAGCGGCTCGGGAGCGGGAGCGCTCTTGCGCCGCTCGGCCGCCTTCGCGCGTTCCTGCAGACGGCGCGCGCGGCGGCGCACTGCCTTCGTGCGACGCTCGACCAGACGTTCGGCGTGGCGCTCCTCGGGAGTGCGCGGCTTGCCGGCCTCGCCCGAGTGCGTCGAGCGCGCGCGGCGGCGGCGCTCTTTGGAGGAGAGCTGCTCGACCGGCTCGGGCGGGTTCACGGCCTGCACCTCGGGCGGCGCCTCCTCGATCTCCGCCTCGGCGGCAGGCTCGGGCGCCTGTGTCACGGGGACCTCGGGGGTCTGCGCCTCTGCCGCGGGCTGCTCGGCCGCTGGGGCCTGCACCTCGGGTGCCTGCTCAGCGGACGCGGCGGCCTCGGTCGCGGGCGCCTGCTCCTCGGGCGTCTCGGGTGTCTGCGTCTCGTTGTCTGGTTCGTCAGCCATATCTCAAATGCTTTCTGGTCAGGAGCCGTGCTTGCGGCCGGTCTTGGGGTCGACGTTGCGCTCGCGGGCGACGGTCAGCGCGCGCGCCACGTCGCGGCGGGTGCGCGCCATGCTCGCTGTGTCCTCCAGCTCGCCGGTGGCGTTCGCGAAGCGCAGCCCGAACAGCTCCTTGCGGAACGTTCCCAGCTGCTCCGCCAGTTCGTCACCTGCCATGTCGCGCATCTCCTTGGCCTGCATATCTATCTGTCTCCTCAGTCCTCACGCAGGACGAACTTTGACTTCACCGGCAACTTGTGCGCCGCGAGGCGGATCGCGTCGCGGGCGAGCGGCTCGGGTACGCCGGCCAGCTCGAACATCACGCGTCCGGGCTTGACCACGGCGACCCAGCCCTCGGGCGAGCCCTTACCGGAGCCCATGCGCGTCTCGGCGGGCTTCTTGGTGACGGGCTTGTCGGGGAACACATTGATCCAGACCTTGCCGCCACGCTTGATCTTGCGCGTCATCGCGATACGGGCGGCCTCGATCTGGCGATTTGTGAGCCAGCCCTCCTCGAGCGACTTCAGGCCGAACTCGCCGAACTGGACCTTCACCTGGCCGCGCGAGACACCGCCGCGCCGGCCGCGGTGCTGCTTGCGGTGCTTAACTCGCTTGGGGGACAGCATCAGCGCGTCACCTCGGGGCTGCGGCTGCCACCGCGTCCGCCACCGCCGGGACCGCCCGGTCCACGGCCGCCGCCCGGTCCACCAGGCCCACGTCCGCCGCCGCCACCACCAGGACCGCCGGGTCCACGACCCCCGCCGCCACCGCCGGGGCCACGACCGCCGCCCTGACCGCCAAAGCCTCGTCCACCACCGCCGCCGCCGGGGCCGCCGGCGCCGCGTCCGCCACCCGGACCACCGCCACGCCCACGTCCACCGCCGCCAGGACCGCCGCCGCCCGGTCCGCCGCGGCCGCGTCCACGTCCGTCGCGCCCGTCGCGACCGCCGCGGCCGTCGCGCTCGGAGCTGGGGGGCGCTGGGGCGCTCATGTCGGTGAGGTCGGCGCCGGTGTAGCCCTCGGGCATGATCTCGCCCTTGTTCACCCAGCACTTCACGCCGATGCGCCCGAAGGTGGTGCGCGCCTCATAGAAGCCGTAGTCGATGTCCGCGCGCATCGTGTGCAGCGGAACGCGCCCGTCGGAGTAGCTCTCGGTGCGCGCCATCTCTGCGCCGCCGAGGCGACCGGCGACCTGCACCTTCACGCCCTTGGCACCAGAGCGCATGGCGCTCGTGAGCGCGCGCTTCATCGCGCGGCGGAAGGCCACGCGGTTCTGCAGCTGCTCGGCGATCGACTGCGCCACGAGTTTCGCGTCGAGCTCGGGGCGCTTGATCTCGAGGATGTTGACCTTGATCTGCTTCTTGGTCATGTCGTGCAGCTTGCGCCGCAGCGCATCGACCTCGCTGCCGGACTTGCCGATCACGATCCCGGGACGGGCCGTGTGGATGTTGACCTCGAGTTCCTGGGCGTCCTTGCGGATCGTGATGTCTGAGAGGCCGGCGTGCGCGAGGCGCTCCACGATGTACGCGCGGACCTTGATGTCCTCAGCGAGGTACTCGGCGAAATTGCGCTCGTTGAACCAGTTCGACTTCCAGTCGTGGATGTAACCCACGCGCATAGCCTCTGGATGAACCTTCTGACCCATGTCTTCTCTCTAAATCCTTGTCTTTGTCCCTGGCCCGCGCCTACCGCTGCTGCTCAGGCGTGAGCGTGATCGTCAGGTGGCTGGTGCGCTTGCGGATCGGCGTCGCCCTGCCCATCGCGCGCGGCCGAAAGCGCTTGATCGTCGGCCCCTCGTCGGCGTAGGCCTCTCCGACGATCAGATCGTCTTCGAGCAGTTCGTGGTTGTTCTCTGCGTTGGCGACCGCGCTCTCGAGCAGCTTGCTCCAGTCGCGCGCAACGTCACGAGGGGTGAAGGCGAGGATAGCGCGTGCCTCCTGTACGGACTTCCCCCGCAGGTGCCCGCACACCATGCGCGCCTTGCGCGCCGAGGTGCGCACGTAGCGCGCGTGGGCGCGAACCACGGGGCGGCGCGTGCCGGGAGTGCGACGGCGGGGGGCGGGCGACGCCTCCTCCGCGGGCTCCTCGGCCGCGACCTTGGCCTTACCGCGCTTTGGCTTCGTCTCGGCCTCGGCCTTCTCGCCGTCCTTGGCCTTCTCCTCGTCCTTTGCCTTCGCGGCGGGCTTGGCCTTCGCGGCGGGCTTGGCCTTCGCGACCTTCTCCTCAGCAGGCTTCTTCTCGGCGGTGGGCTTCTTCGCGGCAGCCTCCTCGGCGGGCTTCTTCTCAAGGGTGGGCTTCTTCGCGGCAGCCTCCTCGGCGGGCTTCTTCTCGGCGGTGGGCTTCTTCGCGGCAGCCTTCTCGGCGGGCTTCTCAGCCTTCGCGGCTGCCTCCTTCTCGGCGGGCGCCTTCGCTGCGGGCTTCTCCGCCTTGGGTGCCTCGTCCTTCTCCGGCTCGGAGGGTGTCTTCTCGTCGGCCATTGCTAGCGGACCTTCCCCGAACCGGCGTGCCCGCGGAAGTGGCGCGTGGGCGCGAACTCGCCGAGCTTGTGGCCGACCATCGACTCGCTCACGAACACCGGCACATGTTTCTTGCCGTCGTGCACTGCAATGGTATGACCGACCATCTCCGGGAAGATGGTGGAGGCGCGCGACCAGGTCTTGACCATCTGGCGGCGGTTCTCATCGTTCATCTTCTCGATGCGCGCCATCAGGCGGTCTTCGACCCACGGGCCCTTTTTGCTTGATCTACTCATCGCTGTTTGCCCTTCCCGCGCCTACGCCCGCGCACGATGTATTTGTCGGAAGCCTTGTTCTTCTTGCGCGTGCGATACCCGAGCGTGGGCACACCCCACGGGGTCACCGGGTGGCGTCCGGGCGTCGTCGAGCCCTCGCCGCCGCCGTGCGGGTGGTCGACGGGGTTCATCGCCGTGCCGCGCGTCTGCGGGCGCACGCCCATGTGGCGCTTGCGTCCGGCCTTGCCGATTTTCACGTTCTGGTGCTCGGCGTTGCCGATCGTGCCGACGGTCGCGCGGCACTCGGCGCGCACGATGCGCATCTCGCCCGAGGGCAGGCGCAGCGTGGCCATCTCGCCGTCCTTTGCCATCAGCTGCACCGAGGCGCCGGCCGAGCGCGCCATCTGGCCGCCGCGGCCAGGCTGCAGCTCGACGTTGTGGATCACTGTGCCGACGGGCATGCGCGCCATCGGCAGGCAGTTGCCCACGATGATGTCGGCCTCGTCGCCGGATTCGACCATCGCCCCCACCGTGAGGCGCTGGGGGGCGAGGATGTAACGCTTCTCGCCGTCGACGTAGTGCAGCAGCGCGATGTAGGAGGAGCGGTTGGGGTCGTACTCGATCCCCGCCACCTTCGCGGGCACGCCGTCCTTGCGGCGCTTGAAGTCGATCTTGCGATACAGCCGCTTGGCGCCGCCGCCGCGGTGGCGCGAGGTCTTGCGCCCGTGCGCGTTGCGCCCGCCGCTCTTCTTCAGGCCTTCGACGAGCGTCTTCTCGGGCTCTGACTTGGTGACCTCCGCGAAGTCCGGGTAGGAGACGAAGCGCAGCCCGGGGCTCGTGGGTTTGGGTTTGCGTACGGGCATCGTCTAACCCTGCAGTCCCTCGAGGCCGCGGAAGATCTGGATGCTCTCGCCCTCGCGCACCTGCACGATCGCCTTCTTCCAGGCGCGCGTGCGCCCGCTGGTCACGCCGCGGCGCTTGGGCTTTGACTTCATGCTGACGGTGTGCACGCTCACGACGTGCACGTCGAACAGCGCCTGCACGGCCTGGCGGATCTGCGTCTTGTGCGCGTCGGCGTGCACGCGGAAGGTGTACTTGCCGGCGTCGGAGAGCACGTAGCTCTTCTCCGAGACGACCGGGCGGATGATGACCTGAGAGTGGTCCATCAGGAAGACGCCTCCTCGGCGTCGGCCTCAGGTGCAGGAGCGGCTTCTGCGGGAGCGGTCTCCTTGATGGGAGCCTTGGCCTTGGGGGCCTCGGCCTTCGCGGCCTTCTCCTCCGCGGCGGCGCCGCCCGCGCGCGCGGTAAGTGCATCGAGCGCGGGCTGCGAGAAGACCACCGCGGCGGCCCCCAGCAGGTCGGTGACGCCGACGTTCTCATGCACCAGCACGGCAACACGATCGAGGTTGCGGAAGGACAGCGCGGCGTTGGACTCCTCCGGCGCGAGCACCACGAGCGTCGCCTGCGGGCGGCGCGTCTCGGGAAGCCATCCGGCCAGCAGCTCGGCGGCCTGGCTGGTCTTGGGCGCGGTGAAGGCGTCGGTGTCGAGCACCGCGAGCGACCCCCGCTCGGCGTGCAGGGAGAGCGCGCTGCGCAGCGCCGCGCGCTGCTCCTTGCGGTTGACCTTGAAGGTGTAGGAGCGCGGGTGGGGACCGAAGGTGATGCCACCGCCCGTCCAAATCGGCGAGCGGCTGGAACCGGCGCGGGCGCGCCCGGTGCCCTTCTGGCGCCAGGGCTTGGCGCTTCCGCCGCGCACGAGACCGCGGGTCTTGGTCGACGCCGTGCCGCGTCGGCGCGCGGCCTGCTCGGCGCGCACGCTCTGGTGGACGAGCGGCCCGTTGAAGCGCGCGGTGAAGGCGCCCTCGTCGAGCGTGACCTTCTTCGCGGCGCCGGCGGCACCCGAGCTGAGCACTGGGGCGTCAGGCATCTGCCCGTACCTCCACCACACCGTTGCGGGGACCGGGCACCGAGCCGCGCACGAGCAGCAGGTTCTCCTTGACGTCCACCGCCACGATCTCAAGGCCCTTCTGTGTGACGCGCTTGTTGCCCATCTGCCCGGGGCCGCGGATGCCCTTGAACACGCGCGCGGGGCTCGCCGAGGCGCCGATCGAACCAGGCGCGCGCACGTTGTGCGAGCCGTGGGACTTCGGTCCGCTGGCGAACTTGTGGCGCTTGATCGTCCCCTGAAAGCCCTTGCCCTTGGAGGTGCCGGAGATCTTCACGCGCGCGCCCACCTCGAATGCCTCCACCGTGACGCTTGCGCCGAGCTTCAGCTCCTTGCCGCCAGGCTGGGCGTCGCGGAACTCGACGACGTGGCGCATCGGCGGGGCGTCGGCCTTCTTCAGGTGCCCCAGCTCGGCACGGGTGAGATGCTTCTCCTTGGTGGCGCCGAAGGCCAGCTGCACGGCGTTGTAGCCGTCGCGCTCCTGCGTACGGATCGCTGTCACCGGGCACGGGCCGGCCTCAAGGACGGTCACGCGCGCGACGCTGCCGTCCTCCTGGAAGACCTGGGTCATGCCGAGCTTCTTGGCGAGGATCGCGGACATCTCTGGCTAGGTGGCGAGACGGATCTCGATGTCGACGCCGGCGGGCAGGTGGTCCAGGCGCTGCAGCGAGTCCACCGTCTTGGGGGTCGGCTGGTGGATGTCGATCAGCCGCTTGTGCGTGCGGATCTCGAAGTGCTCGCGCGAGTCCTTGTCCTTGAAGGGCGAGCGGATCACGCAGTAGACGTTCTTCTCGGTCGGCAGCGGCACCGGCCCGGAGACGGTGGCGCCGGTGCGCGCGGCGGTCTCCACGATCTCCTTCGCAGCCGACTCGATGGCGGACGTGTCGTACGCCTTCAGTCGGATGCGGATCTTGTTCTGGGTGGCGGCTGCCATCGAAGCTTGTCTCGTCTCTGTTCTCGGTGCTGTCGTTGTCGTTGAAACTGCGTGCGGCGGTGCTGCTCACTGCGTCCCGGCCCTGCGGGCCAAGCAAGGGGAAGGACGGACTCCATGCCATGCGGGAGAGCCGCCCCGACCCCGCCCGCCCTGCGGCGGGGCCATCTCGTCGTATCTGTCTTAAATGAAAAGCGCCCCCCGAAGGGGGCGCCGGTACTACTGAACGATCTCCGTAACCACGCCCGAGCCGACCGTGCGACCGCCCTCTCGAATCGCGAATCGCAGCCCCTGGTCCATGGCGATCGGCTGGATCAGCTCGATCTCCATCTGGACGTTGTCGCCGGGCATCACCATCTCGACACCGTCGGGCAGCTTGGCCACGCCGGTGACGTCGGTGGTACGGAAGTAGAACTGCGGCCTGTAGCCGGTGAAGAAGGGGGTGTGGCGTCCACCCTCCTCCTTCTTGAGCACGTAGACCTCTGACTTGAACTTCGTGTGCGGCGTGATCGAGCCGGGCTTGCAGAGCACCTGGCCGCGCTCGATCTCCTCGCGCTTGGTACCGCGCAACAGACAGCCGACATTGTCGCCGGCCTGCCCCTGGTCGAGGATCTTGCGGAACATCTCGACGCCCGTGACGACCGTCGTGGTGGTGTCGTGCACGCCGACGATCTCGACGGTGTCGCCGGTGTTGACGATGCCCTGCTCCACGCGCCCGGTCGCCACCGTGCCGCGGCCGGTGATCGAGAACACGTCCTCGACCGGCAGTAGGAAGGGCTTGTCGAGCTCGCGCACCGGCTGGGGGATATAGCTGTCGAGCGCTTCGGAGAGCTCCACGATCTTCGTCTTGTAGGCCTCGTCGCCTTCCAGCGCCTTCAGCGCCGAGCCGGTGATGAACGGGATGTCATCGCCGGGGAAGTCGTATTCGGAGAGCAGCTCGCGCACCTCAACCTCGACCAGTTCCATGAGCTCCTCGTCGTCGACCATGTCGGCCTTGTTGAGGAACACCACGATGTAGGGGACGCCCACCTGGCGGGCGAGCAGGATGTGCTCACGCGTCTGGGGCATCGGGCCGTCGGCTGCGCTGACCACCAGGATCGCCCCATCCATCTGGGCGGCGCCGGTGATCATGTTCTTCACGTAGTCGGCGTGACCGGGACAGTCGACGTGCGCGTAGTGGCGCTTGTCGGTCTGGTACTCGACGTGCGATGTGGCGATGGTGATCCCGCGCTCCTTCTCCTCGGGAGCGTTATCGATCTCCTCGAAGCTGCGGGCTTCGCCGCCCATCTTCTCTGCCAGCACGGTTGTGATGGCAGCGGTCAGCGTCGTCTTGCCGTGGTCGATGTGACCGATGGTCCCGACGTTGACGTGCGGCTTGTCGCGCTCGAACTTCTCCTTCGCCACTTTACTTTCGCTCCTAGTATCGACTTTGTGCTCGCCCTCAGTGGGGGCGAACCGGGGAAATCTATCTAAATGGGCATGCCTGTGACTTCCGGTTACTGCAACGTCCTAGCCACAGGCTCCATTTTGTTCGTATCTCGACTTGAATAAGAGGGCCCGACTATGCCGGGACCGGTTCTCCCGTACGCGCTTCGACGATCTTCTCCGCGATGTTCGGCGGAACCTCCTCGTAGCACTCGAACTGCATCGTGTACGTGGCGCGCCCCTGCGTGTTGGAGCGCAGGTCGGTGGCGTAGCCGAACATCTCGCTCAACGGCACCCTGCCGCTGACCGCCAGCGCGTTGCCGCGCCGCTCCTGGCCCTCGATCCGCCCGCGGCGGCGGCTGAGGTCGCCGATCACGTCGCCCAGGAAATCCTCCGGCACGACGACCTCGACGGCGAAGATCGGCTCCAGCAGCACCGGCTTGGCGCGGCGCGCGGCCTCCTTGAAGGCGATCGAGCCGGCGACCTTGAAGGCGATCTCCGAGGAGTCGACGTCGTGGTACTTGCCGTCGGTGAGCGTCACCTTCATGTCCACCATCGGGTAGCCCGCCTTGACGCCGTTCTCGAGCGCCTCTTCGACGCCCTTCTGGACCGCGGGGATGTATTCGGAGGGGATCGCGCCGCCCTTGATCTTGCTGACGAACTCGAAGCCCTCGCCGGGCGCGGGCTCGAGGTCGATGTAGACGACGCCGTACTGGCCCGAGCCGCCGGTCTGGCGCACGAACTTGCCCTCGATCTTGTGCACCGTCTCGCGCACCGTCTCGCGGTAGGAGACCTGCGGGCGGCCCACGTTGGCCTCGACGCCGAACTCGCGCTTCATACGGTCCACGAGCACCTCCAGGTGCAGCTCGCCCATGCCCGAGATCTCGGTCTGACCGGTCTCTTCGTTGGTGCGCACCTGGAAGGTCGGGTCCTCCTCGGCGAGGCGGCCCAAGGCGACGGACATCTTCTCCTGGTCGACCTTCGTCTTGGGCTCCACCGCGACCTTGATGACGGGCTCGGGGAAGACGATGTTCTCCAGGTGGATCGGCGCGTCGGGGGCGGCGAGCGTGTCGCCGGTGACGACCTGCTTGATGCCCACGGCGGCGGCGATGTCGCCGGCGTAGACCTCGGTGACCTCCTCGCGCTCGTTGGCGTGCATCATCAGGATGCGCCCGATCCGCTCGGTGCGCCCGCTGCCGACGTTGAGGATGCGCGCGCCGGCCTCCAGGTGCCCGGAGTAGACGCGGAAGAACGTCAGCTTGCCGACGTAGGGGTCGGCCATGATCTTGAAGGCGAGCGCCGCGAACGGCTCGGAGTCATCGGCGTGGCGCTCGACCTCGCGCTCCTCCTCTGAGCCCTTGACCAGTTCGGTGCCCGTCACCGGGGGCACGTCCAGGGGCGAGGGCAGGTAGTCGATCACCGCGTCGAGCAGCGGCTGCACGCCCTTGTTCTTGAACGAGGATCCGCACAGCACTGGTGTCATGCTGCTCGCAAGCGACGCCTTGCGGATCGCCTGCTTGAGGCGATCATCGGGGATCTCGGCTTCCTCCAGGAGCAGCTCCAGCAGGCCGTCGTCGTAGTGGGAGACCTCCTCCAGCAGGTGCTCGCGTGCGGCAGCGGCAGCTTCGGCGAGGTGCTCGGGGATCTCCACTTCTTCCTGTTCTTTGCCGAGGTCGTCCTTGTAGACGATCGCCTTCATGCTCACGAGGTCGACGATGCCGAGGAAGTCGCTCTCGGCTCCGATCGGCAGCTGGATCGGCACCGGGTGGGCGCCGAGGCGGTCGATCATCGTCTGTACGCCGCGCTCGAAGTCGGCGCCGATGCGGTCCATCTTGTTGATGTAGGCGATGCGCGGCACGCGGTACTTGTCGGCCTGGCGCCACACCGTCTCCGACTGGGGCTCGACGCCGGCGACGGAGTCGAACAGCGCGATCGCGCCATCGAGCACGCGCAGCGAGCGCTCCACCTCGACCGTGAAGTCGACGTGGCCGGGCGTGTCGATGATGTTGATGCGGTGGTCTTTCCACTCGGCGGTGGTGGCCGCGGAGGTGATCGTGATGCCGCGCTCCTGCTCCTGTTCCATCCAGTCCATCGTCGCCGCGCCGTCGTGCACCTCGCCGATCTTGTAGGTGCGACCGGTGTAGTAGAGGATGCGCTCGGTCGTCGTCGTCTTGCCGGCGTCGATGTGCGCCATGATCCCGATGTTGCGGGTGTTCTGGAGGCTGAATTTACGTGGCATGGCTTTAAGTTTTCTCTACTGTCGCCGGGCGGGATGAGGGCAAAAAAAGGGGCCCCTTGGGCCCACGCGCACGACCGGTGATGAGACCGAATCGCGTGCTATGTGCTCAGGTTCTCCATCTTTACGTGAAACTCCGCGGAAGACAATGCTCGCACGACGGCGCCCACCGCGGGGCGAGGAGCGACTATATCAGGCTCAGAGCGCCTCGACACCCGCCTGGACACCCGCCTCGAAGTCATGCCGGGACACCCGGCTCGACCTCACGCACCCAGCGCCTCGACGCCCGCCTCGGCGTCAATCCGCGCCAGCTCGCTCGCGCGCCGCGGGCGCTCGGCGCGCAGCAGCATCAGACAGGGAATCAGCGACAGCAGCGAGATGCCCAGCGCGGCCAAGTAGGCGGCCTGGAAGGCGCTCGCGAGCGACTCGGGCGTGGCACTGTGGCTGCCGGCCCCCGCGCGCTGCAGGATCACGGCGAGGATCGCGGTGCCGATCGCGCCGCCGATGCGCATCAGCACGTTGAGCTGCGGGGTCGCGTCGGAGAGCTGGTCGGGGCGCATCGCAGTGAAGGCCGCGGTCATCGCGGGCATGAACGACAGGCCGATCGCCACGCCGCGCACGACGAGCACGCAGGAGATCGCCACGATCGAGGTGCTCGCGCCGATGAACACGAAGGGAACGGTGGAGAGCGCCAGCAGCGAGACTCCTCCAAGCGCGATGCGACCGCCGCCGAAACGCTCGGTGAGGCGCCCGGCGATTGGCATCGCCACGAGCGCGCCGATGCCCTGTGGACCGCACAACAGGCCGGTATCGATCACGCTCTCGCCGCGCACCTGCTGGTAGTAGAGCGGCACGAGGATCATCGCGCCGAACAGCGCCGCGCCGACGCCGAAGGTCGTGAAGGAGGCGCCCGCGAACACCCGGTTGGCATACAGGCGCACATCCAGCAATGGGCGCTCCACGCGCAGCGCGTGCCAGCAGAAGGCCGCCCCCAGCGCCACCCCGGCGAGCGTCGGCAGGATCACTTTGGGGGAGCCGATGCTGCTGCCCAGCCCCAGCTGACTGAGCCCGTACACGACCGCCGTGGAGGCCGCGGAGAGCAGCACCAGCCCGCGCACATCGAGCCGTCCAGCCTCGCCGGAGTCCGTGTGGGGCACGAGGCGCCAGCCGAGCACGAACGCGATCAGCCCGATCGGCACGTTGACGAGGAAGATCCACGACCAGTGCAGGTGCGCCAGGATCAGCCCGCCGGCGACCGGCCCAAGGATCGGCGCGAGCATCGCGGGCATCGAGACGACCCCCATCACGCGACCCATCCGCCTGGGTCCGGCGACCTGGGCCATGATCAGCTGTGCGACGGGCATGATCATGCCGCCGCCCGCGCCCTGCAGCACGCGGCAGAGCACCAGCGTGGTGGTCGTGTTCGCGACCGCACACAGCGCCGAGCCGACGGTGAAGAGCACCAGCGAGGTCAGATAGACCTGCCGCGCCCCGAAGCGTCGTGCGGCCCACCCGGTCACCGGGATCACGGCGGCGAGCGAGAGCAGGTAGCCGGTGATCACCCACTGGATCTGTGAGATCGGGCTGTGCAGGTCGCGCCCGAGCGTGTCCAGCGCGACGTTGACGATCGTCGTGTCGAGGATCGACATGATCATCCCGACGATCACAACCCCCGCGACCACCCAAACGTGGCGCTCGATGCGGTCGTCCGCGGCGGCGTTGGAGACGGCGTGAGAGGCCATGCGTTTCACCGTAGCGAAGGGTCGATCGCCTCCAAAGGGAAACCCGCGATTTCTTTGAGTGCGCAACAATGCGCACAAGGCCGGGTGGAAAAGCCCAAAAACCTTTTAAAGAAGGCCCCCACAAGGGGGGCCGAGGGAGTCGCGGTAGGCAAGTCGGTACGCAGTGGCAGGAGCACAGGCGCGGCAACGCCGCCAACGACGCGACATTTCCAGCTACGCTTGAGAGAAATGCGCGCGCGAGGCGAGATCGGCTCGCAGTGGCGGGAGCATCGGCAACCACGCGGAGACTTGCACGACGCGGCCCTCGCCGGCCCCCCTCTGTGGGGGCCTCTTCTCTTTAAAGAACCCGCGCTACCAGCGGTAGTGCGCGAAGGCCTTGTTGGCCTGGGCCATGCGGTAGATGTCGTCCTTGCGCTTGTACGCGCCGCCCTGCTGACTGAGCGCATCCGTCAGCTCGTTCGCCAGGCGCTGGGCCATCGTCTTCTCGCGACGCTGGCGCGCGAACTCCACGAGCCAACGCACCGCGAGCGTGCGTGCGCGGGCCGCGGGCACCTCCACGGGCACCTGATAGGTCGCGCCACCCACGCGCCGGCTGCGCACCTCAAGCGCCGGCGTGAGCGCGCGGATCGAGGACTCGAGCGTCTCCACCGGGTCCTTCTCGCTGCGCTCGCCGATCAGCGCCAGCGCGTCGTAGACGATCCGCTCGGCCGTCGACTTCTTGCCGTCGAGCATCACCTTGTTGATCACCTGCGCCACCAGCTTCGAGCGATGCACGGCATCCGGTTCCACCGGACGGATCTGAGCGGCTGCGCGACGGGGCATCTATTTCTTTTTCACGCCATACATCGAGCGGGACTTCTTGCGATCGCTCACGCCCGCCGCATCCAGGGTGCCCCTGACGACCTTGTAGCGCACGCCCGGCAGGTCCTTCACGCGACCACCCCTCACGAGCACCACCGAGTGCTCCTGCAGGTTGTGCCCCTCGCCGGGGATGTACGCCGTAACTTCCATCGAGCCGCTGATCCGCACGCGCGCGACCTTCCGCAGCGCCGAGTTCGGCTTCTTCGGGGTTGTCGTATACACGCGCGTGCACACCCCGCGCCGCTGTGGCGCGGCGGTCTTCTTCTTGCGCCCCTTGCCGGACTTCAATCCGGGCGTGGCGAGCTTTTTCTTGGGCGCCACGCGTCCCTTGCGCACGAGCTGTGATGTCGTCGGCATACGGACGGGGATCCTAGCAGCGCTAGGCCGCTGCCTGCACGCCGGCCGCGCGCAGCGGTGCCGGCATGACCGCCGCGGCGGCCACCACCATCACGAATGCAAGCGACTGCACCACCACGCCGAGCGCGCTGCCCGGCATTGGGTCACCGAACACGAGGATCCCGCCCGCGATGCCCGCGATGTTCGCCGCCGCCCCCGTCACCGCGATCACCGGCACCGCCTCGGAGTCCTGCAGTCCGCGCGCTGAGGCGTAGAAGGCCAC
The DNA here is from genome assembly GCA_963723045.1 of uncultured Solirubrobacterales bacterium. Classification (GTDB taxonomy): domain Bacteria; phylum Actinomycetota; class Thermoleophilia; order Solirubrobacterales; family Solirubrobacteraceae; genus Palsa-744. The sequence continues at coordinate 1,218,193 of CAVROU010000002.1, forward strand.
GACCGACGCCGCAATCGCGACCGCCAACCACGGGCTCAGCAGAAGTCCCATGAAGCCGTGCGCGCCCGTGATACCCGTGAGCGCCTTGATCGATGTGTCCGACACTCCGAAGAGGACGCCCGACGCCGCGCCGAGCATCACGCCGTGGTGCTCTACTCGCCCACCCATGCGCGGGCCCATGATGAGCAGGCCTCCCAGCCCGAACAACCCCGCCTCGAACGACACCATCCCGGCCTCGGAGAAGCGCGAGTGCGCACCGTGCACCGCCGGCAGCGTCAGCGCCAGCAGCACGAGCCCCCCCGCCGTCAGGCACAGCCCCAGCCACTGGCGGGGACCCACCTCGAAGCCGAACAGCCGCTCGGCCATCACCGCGATGAACACAACCCCGCCCGCCAACGCCACCTGCACGACCGACATCGGCGCGATCGCGAGCGCCGCCACGTGCAGCCCCCACGACGCGACCGCCACCGCCATGCCCAACGCGAACCACTTCGAGCTGTACAGCTGCCTCGCCGAGCGCAACGGGTGGCTCATTTCGACCTTCGCCACGTCGTTGACCCCGCGATGCTTGTAGAAGAAGCCCAGGTTCGCCACGAAGGCGCACACCAGGGAGAGGAAGATGCCGAGCTCGAGGGTCATCGCGCGGGGGTGGCCGCGTGTGGGCCGGGAGTGGCCGCGTGTGCGCGGCGGCCTGAGGAAATGGTGTCGGTGGTCATGGTTGGCTCCATCGGCACCCCCCGTGCGTTGCTTTACTGGCAAGGAGCCGCCCCGGCAGATTAGCCGTCCGCACCTCTGTGCCAGCTAAAGAACCCCTCCAAGAGCCGTACTCTCCACCGAGTGACCATCCGGAGGACCCCGCACGACCACTGCTGCTGATCGACATCGATGGGGTCATCTCGCTGTTCGGCTTCCCGCCCAGCAAGCGGCCCGAGGGCGTTTTCCATTCGATCGACGGCATACCCCACCTCCTTTCCACCGCCGCCGCCCGCCACCTGCTCGATCTTGTCTCTGTCTTCGAGCTTGCATGGTGCTCGGGCTGGGAGGAGAAGGCCAACGAATACCTTCCCCACCTGCTTGGGTTGCCGGAGCTTCCCTTTCTGAGCTTCGAGCGCGACATGCAGGCGATGGGCGGAGCCGGCGGCGGCGGCGCAAACGGCGGCGGCAGCACGCGCGCGCACTGGAAGCTCGACGCAATCGACTCCTTCGCCCGCCCCGAGCGTCCGCTGGCATGGATCGACGACGCCTTCAACGACGCCTGCCACGAGTGGGCCGCCACGCGCGGCGCGCCGACGCTGCTCGTTCAGACCGAGCCGGCCACCGGGCTTACGGAGCGGGAGGCTGTTCTGCTGAAGGGCTGGGCGCCGTCGGTTGCAGCGCCAGCATGAGCGCCGCCTACCCTCGCAGCGGATCGACCCACTGCACGCCGGGGAAGCGCGAGAAATCGCTGTCGCAGGAGCAAACCTGGGCGCCGTGCTCGATCGCCAGCGCGGCTAGGTGCGCGTCGTTTGCCAGGTTGCCCGCGGTGCCGAGCGGCTCCAGCAGCTCGCGCAGCACCGCCGAGTGGCGGTCGGTGGGGTGCACGACGGTCGTGCAGGGCTGCTCCAGCCAGCCATCGACGAGGTCGAGGGCCTCCTGCACCTCCAGCGGTGCCTCGAACAGGCTTGCGTGTGTGCTCAGCCGTACGAAGCCGAGCAGCATCGTCCACGCCAGCGCCACCGTCTCCGATCCCGAGAGCGTCTCCTGCACCCACTCACGCGCAGGTGCATGGCGTGGCGAGGTCTCGTCGACCGCGTAGAGGAACAGATTGACATCGGGCAGCTTCACTTGCGCAGCTGCAGCTTGCGCGCGATCTCCGCGTCCTCGAGCTCGCCCAGCAGACGTCCGGTGTGGTCGAGGTCCACGCCCCTGCGCACGCCCATCCGGCGCGAGGGCACCCGGTAGGGCCGGGCGGCACGCCCCTCTCCGCCGATGCCGGCGCGCACCGCGTCGTTGAGAGCCGCCTTGAACGACACCCCGCGCTCGCGCGCCACGAGCCGCAGCTTCGCGGCCACATCCTCGTCGAGCGTCACCGTCGTACGCATCGGTGCATCATAGCAGCAAGTCCAATGCTGTCATGATGCCTGATCGACACGGCCTGTACGCGTGCTTCAGACCATGGGCCGGCTGCTTTGCCGGTCGCGCGGATGGGATGCCCGCGCGACCAGCGCCAACCATGCAGCTACGCCAGGGATTACTTCTTGCGCTTGGGCTTCTGGGTGCCCTTGGCCTTGTGTTTCTTCTTAGGCGCCTTCTTCGCTTTGGGGCAGCCGGTGACGGCAATTTTGACGTTCTGCTGGAGCTGCGCGCCGTTCTGGCCGGTGATCGTGAACGGCATCAACAGGGACTGGCCGCAGAGGCTGCCCTTGGCCTTCGCGGGGACGACCGCTGCGAGACCGGAGTGAGGGCCCTCGGGCAGGTCGAACTGGAAGGAGGTGATCGGGGCGTCGGGGACCGTCGCGAACGTCGAGCTGGTAACGCCCTTCTTGATATCGATGCTCCCGGTGAGATCGACCGTTACGCCTTCGCCCTGCAGGATCCCGACGACATCAGGAAACGCCGCACCACCATGAGACACCAGGTACGCAGGGCCCGTCACGGGGTTTGCGAGGATCGGCGTCGTGGCCGTCACGACCCCGATGTCAGACCCCGCGGGACACGACGCCGGGTTCGCCGCGAACACGCCTTCCGGACAAGCCTGCTGGATCGTCGTCAATCTGGCGGGGAGCTGCTTAGGTAGCGTCACCGCGACACTGTGAATATTCGCCCCCCCCGCGGGGAACGTGCCCTTCACGAGGAGACTCGCGCCTTCCTTCTTGCTCGTCTTCGCCTGCGTAGAGACGCTGAAGACGGGGTGAAAGGGGAGGCTCTGACAGCCCGCAGCCTGGAAACGACTGGACACCGGGACTGTCGTACCCTGCACGCCCGTGAGGGATCCGGCGACCGCAAGGGGTTCACAGCTAGTCGGGTTGAAGATGAACCCCGGGCGGTTCACGGAGATATCCAGACTGCGGATGTCCGCCGGGATCCCGCTCTGCAGCCCTTCGATGCTGTTGATCATCTGCGGAAGCGCATCAGAGACGACGCTGACCTGCGCCGTGTTCGGGTCGATCCGGATCGACGCGCGTTCCACGACGTTCCCCAGGTCAAACGGCCCGGCGACACCCGGGACGACGATCGACAGACCAAACGGACCACCGTTATAGGGGCCTGTCAGGTACACCCGGCCGCCCTTGACCACGAACGGTTCCGATCCAACTCCAGCAGCGACGCTCGCTTCGCCGACCTGGCTCGCCGCGGGACACTGCCCCAACCCAGCCTGCGGTTCGCCGCACAGGGGGATACCCGCGAGCTTCCCCAGCAGGCCCGGCGGCATCTTGACCGTCACACCCGACAGGTGCTGTTCACCGTCTGAGCGGGTGATGACCGCATGAAACGAGCTGAACCCGCCAGCCTGGTTGGAGGTCGTGCCCGCCGAGAACCCAGGCGCGAACCCAAGCACCCCACCCGGACACGCGCTGCCACCCACACCCGAGGCGATCTGGAAGCTCGAAGACGGCGTCGCGTCCGGGGTTCCCGGCGTCGACCACGGCGTCAGGTCGCTCGTCCCCGTGAACGCCCCACACGACTGTGGGGTCGCGAGTTCGTTGAAGAACTTGAGCTTAATGCTGCTCAACGGGAACTGCGGGCTTTCCTTGAACACACCCGTGACCTGACCCGTCACCGGATCCGTCCGCAATTCCCCCGCAAGCTTCACCACAACACCACTGACCGGGTCATCAACCACGATATACCCCGCCAGCAAGCTATGGAACGGGTTTTCGTCCTGCCGCGCCAGATAGATCGACCCCGGCAACGGGTGTTCCAACGCCGGGGCTTCCACTTCCACCGTCCCGACCTTCGAAGACGCCGGACACGACCCCGGCCCCGACCCTTCAAGTTCGATCTGCGCTTCCGAACACGCACCCAACCCATTCGCCGCCGCCGGATTCACCGTCATCCCAGCCGGCAGCGACACCACCGCATTCTTCAGATCCGCCTCCGCCAACCCTCCTGGGTCTTCTTCATGCGCCCGCTGCGGACTACGCACATCGACCACCACACCCACCGGGGAATCCGCCATCGTGCTCGACGGCGCCACTTCAATCGACGGGCTAAAGTCCAGATTTTCACAGCCACCCAGCAGGATCGGGTTGCCCCGCGCATCACTCGATGATGCTTCCACAGGACCAGAGACAGGCGAACCAAACGTTGCCTGCCTTTCCCACGCTTCAGCGGTGAACGATATCGACTGACGCTGCCCGCACTCCGTTGGCAACGTCAACAACGGCCTCAAGGGAACATCACTGCTCGCCGGCATGAACTGCGTGACGCCGCCTGGTAGGAAGCCACTGCGCTGATCGTCATTGGACGGGTCGGACGGCACACCCCAAAAATCCACGTTGGCTACACCGAGCGGCAATGAACCTTCAGCGTCGTGACTGTCAAGGACGATACGGTGACCCGGCCCAGAACTCACAGTCACACTAAAGAAAATCCTGAACCCTGAGACGTCGACCCCGAAGAGGGCAGCTTCGCCGCGGCTGGGCACAAGATCATAGATCTGGGCCTCCGCATAGTCGCCAACACCGTACACCCCATTGACAGTCGCCTCACCAATCTGAGTATCAGCGGGACAGTCCGGTTCAAGATGACTAAAGAGTTCCCCGAACGCTTTCTGGGAGCACCTGGGAGACGCCAGAGGATTACCGACAAGGCCCTCAGGAAGTTCCGTGTGAGAACCACGCAAGTAAGCAGCCCCATAGCCGTAACCGGTACCGGCCGGGCCGGGGACCGGGCCGCGACGTACGTTGAACTTCAGGATGGCAGTCTCGGAATAGGGGTGAGAGCCAGCCTGCCCATCGGTGCTCCCGTCCGTGTTGGTCGCATACAAACGGCCATCTTCCACACCGAACGGCGTCGGGCCAGGACCGACATCGATCGTGCTTTGATCCGATGCCGCCGCGGGCGCACCACCACCAGACACCGTCGCTTCGTTCGTAAGCGCACCCGACGCGGACCCCGCGACGCTGACAGCGATACCGATCGACGGCGGCATCGTGTGGAAAGCGGCAGGATTCTCTTCACCTGCGTTGTCAAGCCCCCAACCGTCATAGAACGTCGGTTTGAAAACTGGGAACCCGGTCGGCACCGGAGAACCAGCAATACCATTAGGGTCATTCACACACGTAACCGTGGATGTCCCAACACCAAGACAATCCCAGTTCCCCGGACCAGGAATATCGGCCCCTTCCGGGTTGTATTCAATCCCGTCCGCCGCGATAGCGGTCAGCCCGGCAGGAAGACGATCGGTGACCGTGACGGGCGAACCATCGGTCGACGCATTCCCCATATTCTCGACCTGCAGCAGGATATACCCACTGCCGCCCGCCGGCAGAGTGCGCCCGACCGACTCATCGAAGATCCGCCACGCAGGCGTCGCCGCCAAAGCCGAAGCAGCAAACAAGCAAGCACCCGCAGCGACGATCGTGCTCACCACCACCATCCCGATCGCCGCGGTCACGAACCTCGATACACAGACGCTTGACCTCATCACTTGCTCCTCCCTGACGACCGCTTGACACTTGCCTTGGACCCATAACGCCTGTGCGCAGCGCGCTTGCACGACGCCCGCCGGCGCCTGGGCTCCCTCTTGCACACCCTCAACGCCTTCGCGAGCTTCTGCGGCCGCGTCATGGCCTTCACACCCGTCTTCGTCTTGGGCGACACCACCACCGTGGGCGCCCCCGGCGTCAGATTCCCCGGGCCGTTGAACACGGTGCTGCCACCAACCTGTTCACCGACAGGCTGAGGGACCGGTTCGTGACACGCTTCGCCTGTTTCACAGACCACCGCGGGTTGTTCACCGGGCGCGCGACCGTCGACACGCGCATCATACAGATCGATCGAACCATCACGATCTTCAGGGACAAGCTGGTCGGTGGTGGTGAAGAACACATCATTCCCTTCCCCGCTGACGGCAGCCAGGAACGAATTACCACCGCCGGAGATCAACGACCGGCAGCCACCAGCCGTCTGACACGTCCCCGTCCCAGCGTCCTCGAACTCATATACACCCACATTACCCTGGATACCTTCCGGACCCAGAAGACCCATGGCATCAAAGAACAACTTGCCGTCATCCTCCATGTAATGCTCAAGAGGCGCAGCTCCCTCTATCGTTCTTTCACGATCGACGAGCACCGAGTAGGTCAAGAACGCGGCAGCAGTCGCGCTTCCATCCGGGTTACACGATGCACAGACAAGCGACCTCGCATCGGCGTCATAGCGAAACACCTCAGGAACAGCTGATGACATCTTTCTTTCGAAGAAGGGTTCATTGACGGTGGATTGCCCTGTCAATTCTTCGACGGAGCCGAACGCGACATAGCGTCCATCCGGCGAGACTTCAGCGGTACGCAAACCCGGTTCGGGATACCAATCACGCATTTCGCGTGCATCTGATTCTTGAATATGTTGTTCGTCGCCGGCGGAGAGCGTGGCTATGAACGTGACCGTGCCACCGTGGGAGAGATACAGGTTGGGCTTGCCGGCCTGCGCGGTCTCGTTCCGCCCGTTTGCCTGCGGGCCCGTGAGATCCCCGGTCGCGACTAGATACACATAGGATCCCTCTTCGCCCGCGGGACCACCAGAGCCGAGGATCCCCAGCACATCGGCGTGCTCACCCGCGTTCGCGTCAACCGTGAGATCGGTGACCTGTCCGCCGGGAACATCGTAACGGTAGAGGTCCGGTTCGCCCGCCGCGGCCGTCGAATCGCCGGTGAGGCGTTCTTCGTCGGTGAAGAAGATCGCGGACCCATCCGGGGTGCCTTCCAGCACCTGCGCACCCGCAGCAGGAATCGACCCTGGCAGCACGGGAAGGGACGGCACGGAGGGACGCGGCAACGGCGCGAACGCTTCTTCGGGACTCTCACCGCTGATGTTCCGTGTACTCCAACCACCAGACCCACGCACCGACGTATACAACACCGGAACTTCTTCGGGGTACTTCGTCTGATCGAAGAACCCTTCACCGGCATAGACAACCTCCGAACCATCTTCCGTGACTTCAATATTTCTCTGGATCTCGAACCCGACGAACCCACTCGTAGGGATGCTGGTGATGACACCTTGGACGTTTCCGCCGGTGCCGCGTGTTTTCTGGCCTGGGGAGACGAGTTCGTAGACACGATGATCAGGCAAGCCCGCTTCAACAGTAGTGCTATGAGTGACAAGCATCCGCATGGCTCCATCGACCCCCCCGGGCGCAATCGAATTGCTCGCTACCGCACGGTAGTAGTAGGCGGTATCCGGCGTCAGGCCACCGATCGCCTGGGAGACACCCTGGTCGCTACGCGCGGCATAGATCCCCGCATCAGACGCGGGAACCCGGATAGCGGGCTGGACCCCGGAGAAGCTGTCGCCGTTCGCGTTGTACTGCGCTTCGCTGAGGTATTCGAAATGGTAGACGGCGAACGCGCCACCCGGGTCGATCTGCGCCTGCAGTCTCGCGGTGCTGGAGGTCACGTCGACCACGCTGGTGCGGTCGACCGCGGGCGCGATCGCTAGTGTCGTGAAGACCCCATCGGCGCCCATGGCGGGGCTGATGGTATTCGCGGCGACGAGCCGGAAATGGTAGGCCGTGGCGAACCCCAGCCCGGCGATACTGGCGTGTACCTGGACGACGGGTTCGCTGCCCACGATTTCGCTGGCGCTGGGTTCCACACACGGCGCGGTGTTCCCGTACGCTTCGGTTTCGCCGTATTCGAAGAAGCATTCGGTGACCCCTTCGCCTTCGGGGCTCACCGACCCCGTCAGCGTCGCGCCCGCCGCACTCACACCTGTCGCTTCGCCGGTGCTGACCCCCGGGGCCGTCCCTGTGGCCGACGCCACGGGTGTACCCACGACCAGCAGACAGGCCGCGATCGCCGCGACACCCAACACGCACCGCAAAACCCTGAACCTCATCGACCTGCTCCCTCCTCGTGGTTTGCAATGGCGACAGACTCGCCGCGGATCGCCTGCTCGACTTCGCGGCCCCTCATGGTCAGCTCCCAGGCGTTGGGCTCACCCTTGATGTGCCCGGCGCCGATGTTGTGGACCAAGCCAAGGTTCTCGAGCCGCGCCAGGAGCTTTGAGATCTGCCCCTGGTCGACCACGCCGGCCTCCCCGGCGACCTCGCGGTTGCTCGCTCCCGGCGTGGCGGCGATCGTCGCGAGGACGCGCAGCGTGCGGTATGTGAAGCGCATCGCCAGGCCCTCCAGCGGGTCGGCGGCGGGCCTCGGCCGCGCGCGGCGCCCCACCGGCAGCGGACGCTCGAGTTCCTTCTCCGCCGCCGCCGCCCCCATGTAGGGCCGCACGATCATCGCCATCAGCGGGTTCAAGAGCTCCGTGAGCGAGTCTCCACCCAACCCAAGCAGCCGCGCGTGCACGACGGCCAGCACCGCGCCGACGACACCCTCGCCCGTCAGGGGAGCCACCTTGCGCCCGCCGCGCACCTGTGAGCGGCCGCCCTCGGCTACCTCGATTAACTCCGCCACGATCCCCGCTCGGCGCTCCAGGACCGCCGAGCCGGCCTTCAGCGCATCGACCACGATCACGCGGCCTGCCAGCGGCTCCTCGTCGAAGAACGCGAGCAGCGCGGCGAGACCGGCTCGCACCTGTGAGCGCCAGTCGCCCTCGCCCGCGGCCGCCTCTTCCATGAGTCCTCGCGCCCGCTCCACTGTCTCGCCGAACGCGGCCAGGAAGCACGCTTCGCGGTCCACGAACAGGTCGTAGAATGTGCGCCGCGAGACTCCCGCGCGCGAGGTGACCCGCGCGACCGACATCTTCTCGTAGCCAAGCTCCCCCACGACCTGCACCGTCGCGGCGAGCATCCGTGCGCGCTGCACTTCCGTCACCTGCATCGGCCCCGCCCGCTTCACCGACGCGGAATGAGAGCCAGAAGCAGAGCGAGAGCGCTTGCGGGCCGTGTTTCGCGCGTGCGCAAGGGCCGTCATCGCCCCCACCCCCCGGCGGGGGACACCGACCGACCCCAATGGGCCGAAGGAAAAGCGCTAGGAGCTAGCCAGTCCCGCCAAGAGAGAGAGAGAGAGAGAGAGATGCATCAGGATGCTGATGCATCTAGTTCCGTCCCCCGGTGGGGACGAAAAGACCCTTGGCACGTCTGTCTCTCTAGGACTCACGCGAAAACAACCCCTCATCGTTCTGACCCAGCCTCTCCCTGACATCCCTCAGTTGCGCAATACCGGTCCTGAGAAGACCAGACCCAACCCAGTCCATATTTCGAGCAGCCACCGTGCGGTGAATGCCTTTGCCTCGGGCATTGTAACCATAAAACAGGCATGACGTCAACCCCCAACCCCCAACATCAAACAATGGACGCGCGAACAGGCAACCCTCGAAGCCCGTTGATCCTCGCGCGGGCGGGGTCCACGGGCCCACCGGCAGCAAAAGGGCCGCGGCGAGAAGACTCACCACGGCCCTTGACTTCAAACTGCGCGGCCCTCGCTGGCCGGCTATGCCGGCCTCTTCCTAATTTCCTCCAGCCGGCCCAGCGGGCCGCGCGGCTACTCCTCGATCGGAGGCGCCTCGGTCATCTCAAGCTCCGCGAGCTCCTCCACGAACCCGGGATCCGAGTCGCCGGCGCCGATCTTCTCCAGCGAGGCAAGGTCCGCGTCGAACTCGTGGCCGTAGGCGCCGAAGGCGTCGCCCTCGGAGATTCCGAGCTCAGCCGCGATCTCGTCCTGGTCGAGCAGGCCGACGTCGTCGATCGCGCGGGGGAGCGGTTCGGTGGGCTCGATCTCGATTCGCCGGTAGCGCTTGAGGCCGGTGGCGGCCGGGATCAGCTTGCCGATGATGACGTTCTCCTTGAGGCCGTTCAGGCGGTCGATCTTGCCCTCTAGCGCCGCGTCGGTTAGCACCTTCGTCGTCTCCTGGAAGGAGGCGGCCGAGAGGAACGAGTCGGTGTTGAGCGAGGCCTTGGTGATTCCAAGGATGATGTCCTCGTACTGCGCCTGCTCGCCGGCGTTCTCGCCGATGCCGGCGTTGACGCGCGCGAATTCGAAGCGGTCCACGAACTGTCCGGGGAGGTAGTCGGTGTCGCCCTTCTGGTCCACGCGCACCTTCTTAAGCATCTGGCGCACGATCAGCTCGATGTGCTTGTCGTTGATGTCCACGCCCTGGCTCTTGTAGACCTCCTGCACCTCCTTGACGAGGTAGCGCTCGGTCTCCGTGCGCCCGCGCAGTTTGAGCAGGTCGTGCGGATAGAGCGAGCCCTCGTTGAGCTGCTTGCCCGCGGTGACCTTCTCGCCCTCGCTCACGAACAGGCGCGTGCGGCGCGGGAAGGCATGGCGGTGCTCCTCGCCGGCGTCGTCGGTGACGACGACGGTGAGCGCCTTCTCGGACTCCTCGATCGAGACCGCGCCGTCCTGCTCGGCGATCTGCGCGAGGCCCTTGGGCTTGCGTGCCTCGAACAGCTCCACCACGCGCGGCAGACCGTGCGTGATGTCCGCGCCGGCGACGCCGCCGGTGTGGAACGTGCGCATCGTCAGCTGCGTGCCGGGCTCGCCGATCGACTGCGCCGCGACGATCCCCACGGCATCGCCTATCTGCGCGGTCTGGCCGGTCGCCATCGCGCGGCCATAGCACGCCTGGCATACGCCGCTGAGCGCCTTGCACTTCAGGACGGAGCGCACGGGGACGAGCATCTCGTTGCCCTTGTCGTGGTCCTCCTGGAAGGCCGCCACGATCTCGGCGAACTCGGCGCGCCCGATCTCGAGGTCCTGCTCGGCGAGCATGCGCCCGCGCTTGGTCGTGATCGGCTGCGCCGCGACGCGCCCCACGAGGTTGTCGTTGGCGTCGCCGCCCGCCTTGAAGACGGGCATCTCGATGTGATCCTCGGTGCCGCAGTCGGGCTCGCGGATGATCACGTCCTGGGCGACGTCGACCAGACGGCGCGTCAGGTAGCCCGAGTCCGCGGTGCGCAGCGCGGTGTCGGCCAGTCCCTTGCGCGCGCCGTGCGTGGAGATGAAGTACTCCAGCACCGACAGGCCCTCCATGAAGTTGGCCTTGATCGGGCGCTCGATGATTTCGCCCTTCGGGTTGGCCATCAGCCCGCGCATCCCCGCGAGCTGGCGGATCTGCTTGAACGAGCCACGCGCGCCCGAGTTGGCCATCATGAAGATCGGGTTGAGCGTGTCGAGGTTCTCGATCATCGCGTCCGCGACCTCGTCGGTGGCGGCGTTCCACTTCTCAACGACCGCCTCATGGCGCTCCTCCTGGGTGATCAGGCCCATGTCGTACTGGTCTGAGATCTCCGCGACGATGTCCTCGTACTTCTTGATGATCTCGCCCTTGCGCGGGGGGATCACGACGTCGTTCTTGGAGATCGTGATGCCCGCCTGCGTGGCGTACTTGAAGCCGAGGTCCTTGAACGCGTCGAGCACCAGCGAGATGGTCGTCGCGCCGTAGGTCTGCACGAGCGCGTCGATCAGCCTGGTCGTGTCGCGCTTCTTCATCGACTGGTTGACGAACACGTACTTGGTGGCGTCGAAGGCATCCCCCACCGCCTCCGCCAGCGCCCGCTCGATGCGGTCGTTGTAGATGATCCGCCCGACGGTCGTCAGCACATGGCCACCCTCGCGCCCGAAGGGGCGGAACTCGGCGATGTCGTGCAGCTTGACCACGCTGGCCTCGTAGGAGAGCTCGGCCTCCTGCGCGGTGCGGAACACGTGCGGACGGGGGTCATGCGTGGCTCTGTCGATCTTCGCCAGATCCTCGGCCTCGGGGCCATACGTCAGGTAATAGGCCCCCAGAATCATGTCCTGAGTAGGCGTTGCGAGCGGGGCCCCATGCGCGGGCGAGAGGATGTTGTTGGAGGAGAGCATCAGGATGCGCGCCTCGGCCTGCGCCTCGGCGGAGAGCGGCAGGTGCACGGCCATCTGGTCGCCGTCGAAGTCGGCGTTGAAGGCATGACACACGAGCGGGTGCACCTGGATCGCCTTGCCCTCGACGAGCAGCGGCTCGAAGGCCTGGATGCCCAGACGGTGGAGCGTCGGCGCGCGGTTGAGCAGCACCGGGTGCTCGTGGATGACCTCCTCGAGCACGTCCCACACCTCGCCGATCATCGAGTCGACCATCTTCTTGGCCGCCTTGATGTTCTGCGCGCTCTTACGCTCGACGAGGCGGGCCATGATGAACGGCTTGAAGAGCTCCAGCGCCATGATCTTCGGCAGCCCACACTGGTGCAGCTTCAGATAGGGGCCCGCGACGATCACCGAGCGCCCGGAGTAATCCACGCGCTTGCCGAGCAGGTTCTGGCGGAAGCGGCCCTGCTTGCCCTTGAGCATGTCGCTGAGGGACTTGAGCGGACGATTGCCAGGCCCAGTCACCGGGCGCCCGCGGCGGCCGTTGTCGAACAGCGCGTCGACGGCCTCCTGCAGCATGCGCTTCTCGTTGTTGACGATGATCTCCGGCGCGCCCAGATCGAGCAGCCGCTTGAGGCGGTTGTTGCGGTTTATCACGCGGCGGTAGAGGTCGTTGAGGTCAGAGGTCGCGAAGCGGCCGCCGTCGAGCTGCACCATCGGGCGCAGCTCCGGCGGGATCACCGGCACGGCGTCGAGCACCATCTGCTCGGGCTTGTTGCCCGACTGGATGAAGGCGCTGACGACCTTCAGGCGCTTGACCGCGCGCGCCTGCTTCTGGCCCTTACCGGTCTTGACCTGGTCCTCCAGGTCGACGCGTTCGTCCTCGAGGTTCACCTGCTGGAGCAGGTCGCGTACCGCTTCGGCGCCCATGCCGCCGCGGAAGTACTCGCCGAAGCCGTAGGGCGAGCCGAAGCGCTCCTTGAGCTCGCGGAAGGTCGTCTCGTCGTGCTCGATCTGCTTGGGCTCCATCGTCTTGAACAGCTCCCACACGTGGCGCATGCGCTCGGCGGCGTCCTCGATGTAGGCCTCGGTGTCGGCGATGTCGGCCTCGAAGGTCTTGTTGAGCTCCTTGACGAGCTTCTCGCGCTCCTCGTCGGAGATCTTCGCGAGGTTGAGGTCGAGCGAGTCCGCCCACAGGTGGTCTTCATCGGAGAAGTGCGTCTGCTTGCCGCTCGTGAGGTACTTCTCACGGCGCTCCAGGGACTCGCGCAGCTCCAGCACCCGCTCCTCGCGCTCGGCCGCATAGGCGTCGAGGACCTTGTTGACCTCCTTCTCGAGCGTGTCGAGGTCCTTCGTGCGGGCCTCGTCATCGACCCACGTGACGATCGAGGCGGCGAAGTAGAGGACCTTCTCGAGCTCCTTGGGCGCCATGTCGAGCAGGTAACCGATGCGGCTGGGGACGCCCTTGAAGAACCAGATGTGGCTGACGGGGGCGGCCAGGTCGACGTGGCCCATGCGCTCGCGGCGCACCTTCGAGCGCGTGACCTCGACACCGCAGCGCTCGCAGACGATGCCCTTGTAGCGCACGCGCTTGTACTTGCCGCAGTAGCACTCCCAGTCCTTGGTGGGGCCGAAGATCCGCTCGCAGAAGAGACCGTCCTTCTCAGGCTTGAGCGTGCGGTAGTTGATCGTCTCGGGCTTGGTGACCTCGCCCGAGCTCCAGCCGCGAATCTGCTTGGAGGAGGCCAGCGAGATCTCGATGGCGTCGAAGTTGTTGATGTCGATCATGCTGTCTCCTCAGGCTCGTCAGTTGCAATCGACTCGAGGTCGATGTCCAGGTCCACTCCCGCTCCGACCAGGTCCTCCCCGCTCCCAGCCTCGACCAGGTCCTCCCCGCCGAGCGGGTCCTCCTCGTCGTCGTCCTCGTCGAGCACCTCCCCGACCCCGAGGGGGTCTCCACCCTCGTCCTCCACCGCAAGGGTCTCGTCGGCGGCGCCGGCGCCGGCGACCGCGGCCTCGCCCGACTCCTCCGCGGCATCCTCGGCACTCTCGCCGTCCGCGCCGACGATCGCCGCGAGCAGATCGCTGTGATCGATCGCGCCGGCCTCGATGCCGTCGCCGTCGCCGTCGCTGTGCGCGGAGACCTCGTCCCCGCCCGGCCCGTCGGCGCCCTCATCCGCCTCGGAGGCCGGCTGGCCGTTGCCGTCGATGACCTCCTCGTTGACGTCGCCCAGCGGCGCGCGTACCCCGGAGAGGTCGATGCCGAGCTCCTCGGCGGCGCGCAGCAGGTCGTCGTCCTCGTCGCGCATCTCCGCGTGCTGACCCTCCTCGGAGACGACGTTGACGTCGAGCGCGAGGGACTGCATCTCCTTGAGCAGCACCTTGAAGGACTCGGGGATCGAGGGCTCGGCGATGTTCTCGCCCTTGACGATCGCCTCGTAGGCCTTCACGCGACCGACAGTGTCGTCGGACTTGATCGTGAGCATCTCCTGCAGCGTGTAGGCGGCGCCGAACGCCTCCAGCGCCCAGACCTCCATCTCGCCGAAGCGCTGGCCGCCGAACTGCGCCTTGCCGCCCAGCGGCTGCTGGGTGACGAGCGAGTAGGGACCGGTGGAGCGCGCGTGGATCTTGTCATCCACGAGGTGCAGCAGCTTGAGGATGTACATGTAGCCCACCGTCACCTGCTCGGCGAAGGGCTCGCCGCTGCGCCCGTTGAACAGCGTCATCTTGCCCGACGCCTGCTCGCCCTCGCGACGGGACTTGTCGATGTCCATGCGGATGCGACCCTCGTGGGCGTCCTGCCAGGCGACCAGCGCCGCGTCGACGTCCTGCACGGTCGCGCCGTCGAACACGGGCGTCGATACATACACACGCCCGGTGCCGCCGTTTGAGTGCGCTTCCTTGTAGGCCTCGGTGCCGTCGTCGTACCAGCCCTGCGCGGCGGCCCAGCCGAGGTGCGTCTCGAGGATCTGCCCCACGTTCATGCGCGAGGGCACGCCCAGGGGGTTGAGGATCACGTCGACAGGGGTGCCGTCCTCGAGGAAGGGCATGTCCTGCTCGTCGACGATCTTCGAGATGACGCCCTTGTTGCCGTGGCGTCCGGCGAGCTTGTCGCCCTCGGAGATCTTGCGCTTCTTGGCGACGAACACCCGCACCAGGTCGTTGACGCCCGGCGGCAGATCGTCGCCGGCGTCGCGGCTGAAGGTCTTGACGTCGATCACGACGCCGCCCTCGCCGTGGGGGACCTTCAGCGATGTGTCGCGGACCTCGCGCGCCTTCTCCTTGAAGATCGCGCGGATCAGCTTCTCCTCGGCGGTGAGCTCGGTCTCGCCCTTGGGCGTGACCTTGCCGACGAGCAGGTCGCCGGAGGCCACCTCGGCACCGACGCGCACGATGCCGCGGTCATCGAGGTTGCGCAGCGACTCCTCCGAGCGGTTGGGGATGTCGCGCGTGATCTCCTCCTCGCCGAGCTTGGTCGTGCGGGCGTCGATCTCGTACTCCTCGATGTGGATCGAGGTGAGCTCGTCGTCCTTGACCAGGCGCTTGGAGAGGATGATGGCGTCCTCGAAGTTGTAGCCCTCCCAGGACATGAACGCGACCATCAGGTTCTTGCCGAGCGCCATTTCGCCGCGATCGGTGGAGGAGCCGTCGGCTAGCACCTCGCCGTCCTTGACCTTCTGGCCGGTGCGCACGCGCGGCTTCTGGTGGATCAGCGTGCCCTGGTTGGAGCGCATGTACTTCTGCAGCTCGTACTCGTCCTTCTTGCCATCGGTCGTCTCGACCACGATCTGCGTGGCGTCGATGTAATCGATCGTGCCGGCGTTGCGGGTCAACAGCACGTCGCCGGTGTCGAGCGCAGCGCGGCGCTCCATGCCGGTGCCAACCAGCGGCGCGTCGGCCTTCAAGAGCGGCACCGCCTGGCGCTGCATGTTCGAGCCCATCAGCGCCCGGTTGGCGTCGTCGTGCTCGAGGAACGGGATCATCGCCGTGGCGACCGACCAGATCTGCTCGGGCGAGACGTCCATCAGATCGACGTCCTTGGGGCTGACCGTTAGGTACTGCCCGGCCTGCGTGCGGCAGAGGATTTCGGTGCCCTTGAGCTTGCCGGTCTTGGCGTCCACAGGCGTGTTGGCCTGCGCGATCAGCTGCTCCTCCTCCTGGGTGGCGTCGAGGCGTACGATCTCCTCGCCCACGGTGCCGTCCTTCACAACGCGGTAGGGCGTCGTGACGAAGCCGTACTCGCTGACCTCGGCGAACGAAGAGAGCGAGCCGATCAGACCGATGTTCGGTCCCTCCGGCGTCTCGATCGGGCACATGCGCCCGTAGTGGGTGGGGTGCACGTCGCGCACCTCGATCGGCGCCCGCTCGCGTGTGAGGCCTCCGGCGCCAAGCGCGGAGAGGCGCCGGCGATGCGTGAGGCCGGCCAGAGAGTTGGTCTGGTCCATGAACTGCGAGAGCTGCGAGGAGCCGAAGAACTCCTTCAGCGCCGCCACCACGGGGCGGATGTTGATGATCGTCTGCGGCGTGATCGTGTCGGCGTCCTCGGTCGTCAGGCGCTCGCGCACGACCCTCTCCATGCGGTAGAGACCGATGCGGAAGGCCTCCTGGATCAGCTCGCCGACGGTGCGCAGACGGCGGTTGCCGAAGTGCTCGTACTCGTCGAGGTGATCCGCGACGGGCTCGCGCGGCATCGAGGTGGCCTCGGCGGCGTAGTCCTTGATCTCGATCTCCGGGTTTTCCTCCTCAGGGATGCCCAGGCGCTTGGGCAGCGAGACGAGCTCGCGCACGAGCTGCAGGATGTCGTCGTGGGTGAGCGTGCGCGTGTCGATGTCGACGTCAAGACCCAGGCGCGAGTTGAGCTTGTAGCGCCCGACGCGCGTGAGGTCGTAGCGCTTGGGGTCGAAGAACAGCTGGTTGAGCAGCGCCTTGGCGTTGTCGACGCTCGGCGGCTCGCCCGGACGCTGCTTCTTGAACAGCTCGATCAGGGCGCCCTCTTCGGTGCGCGTGATCTCGGTGTCGGCCTCGATCGTGTTGCGGATGTAGAGCGAGTTCCCAAACAGGCGCAGGATCTCCTCGTCGGTCGCGTAGCCCATCGCGCGCAGGAGCACCGTCACGGGCAGCTTGCGCTTGCGGTCGATGCGCACGAAGACCTTGCCCTTCTTGTCGATCTTCGAGCTCGAGCCACGAGCCGCGCGCGGGCATCAGGTTGGCGATGAAGACCTGCTTCTCGCGGTCCTTGGG
Organism: uncultured Solirubrobacterales bacterium; assembly: GCA_963723045.1. Classification (GTDB taxonomy): domain Bacteria; phylum Actinomycetota; class Thermoleophilia; order Solirubrobacterales; family Solirubrobacteraceae; genus Palsa-744. The sequence goes on from CAVROU010000002.1 coordinate 1,235,376, forward strand.
CTCCATCAGATAGGCGCCCGGCGAGCGCACGAGCTGCGTCACGACGACGCGCTCGGTGCCGTTGATGACGAACGTGCCGCGCTCGGTCATCCAGGGGAAGTCGCCCATGAAGACCGACTGCTCGCGGATCTCGCCCGTCTCGCGGTTGATGAACGCGACGGTGACGGTCAGCGGGCGGGCATACGTCAGATCCTTCTCGCGGCACTGCTCAAGTGAGGCGACGGGCTCGTCGAAGATGAACTTGCCGAACTGCACGGCGAGGTTGCCGGTGTAGTCCTCGATCGGGGAGATGTCGTCGATCGTCTCGCGCAGCCCACCCTTCTCGGGGTCGGTGAGCCACTCGAACGAGCGGCGCTGAATATCGATGAGATTGGGAACGTCGACCGTCTTTGAAAGGCGCGCGAAGGTGCGGCGCGTCCGGAGAGCATCTACAGCAGCCAAGAAACGACTCCTTCGGAGGGCGAGAGACGGGCAGAGGAAGGGCGCGAAAGCGCGACCACGAAAGATAGCACACGTGATCGGCGCCCTCAAGGGGGCAGCCAGCACTCACGGACCCCGCTCCCAGATCGCCGCGTATGTGGCGCGACGACAGTACGTTGGAGCGGCTACGACTATCAGCTGGCGGGCGGGATTCTACCGGAGTTGGAGCGAATTTGTTAGGCGCGGGTAAAGAGGCACTCGGTAAGCGGACCCCGCCGTGAGCGGGGCCCACCTCACCGTAGATACTATTGCAACCATAATCCAAAAACGGACACCCACAACGTCCGCTCTTACGTTCTCTTTACACGCCGAACTGCGCGGAATTGCAGAAAGGCAGGCGTGGCGCCGCGAAAGGACGGACCGGCTCCCGTCCCTACTTGACCTCGACCGAGCCTCCGGCCTCCTCCAGTTCCTGCTTGAGCTTGTCGGCCTCCTCGCGCTCGATGCCCTCCTTGACGGGCTTGGGGGCCTCGTCGACGAGCGCCTTGGCCTCCTTCAGGCCGAGGCCCGTGGCCGCGCGCACGACCTTGATGACCTGGATCTTCTTGTCGCCGGCGGCCGTCAGGACGACGTCGACGGTCGAGCTTTCTTCCTCTTCGGCGGCGCCATCGCCTCCGCCCCCCGCGGGGGCGGCGACTGGTGCGGCGACGGCCGCGGCCGAGACGCCGAACTCCTCCTCGAGCGCTTTGATGCGCTCCGCCAATTCGAGCACCGAGATGCCCTTGAGCTCCTCGATCCAATCCTGTGTGCTGGTAGCCATGTGTCAGTTCTCCTTGTTAGCTTCGGCGGTCTCGGGCTCAGCCGATGCCTCCGTCGGGTTGTCCTCTGTGGCCGGCGCTGACTCCGGCTCAGTCTTGTTCTCGGGTGCAGCCTCCTCGGGCGCGGCGTCCTCGACCGGAACCTCCACGGCGGGCGCAGCCTCCTCTGCGGGCGCGGCCGGGGCCTCGCCGGCCGGGATCTCGCCCGAGGCCTTCTTCTCCTGCACCTGGCCGAGGGCCACCGCGAGTCCGCTAACCAGCGCACTGAGGGTGCGCACCAGGCCGTTGAGCGGCGAGGCGACCATCCCCACGAGCTGTCCGTAGAGCACTTCGCGCGAGGGCAAACGCGAGATCGCACGGATCTGATCCGCATCTACCTCGCTGCCATCCATCAGGCCACCCTTGAACGGCAAGAGCTGCGTGGCGCGGGCAAAGTCGGCGACGGCCTTGGCCGCCAGAGCCGCGTCGCCGCGCACGAACGTGAGCGCGGTGGGACCCTGCAGGAAGGGCTTCAACTCGGCGGCACCGACCTCGTCGGCGGCGCGCTCGGTAAGCGAGTTCTTGACGACCTTGAAGGAGGCGTCGGCCTCGCGGAGCTTGGCGCGCAGCTCGGCGACCTGGGCGACGGTGATGCCGCGATAGTCGACGGCGAAGATCGCCTGGGACTCGTCGATGTTGGTGGCGATCTCGGCGATCGCCGAGGCCTTCTGTTCTCGGTTCACTGGGGCTCCTATCCCGGTCTTACGGCTGCGAAGCCGCCGGGGGTCTTTGGTGGCCGTTGAAATTAGGCAGCGGCCTGGGCCGTCGCCTCCTCAACGATATCGCGAGTACGGCTGGGGTCGACTTTCACGCCGGGCCCCATCGTGGAGGCGAGCGTGATCGTGCACAGATAACGGCCCTTGGCGGAGGAGGGCTTGGCGCGGATCAGCTCCTCGATCACGGCGGCGTAGTTCTCCAGGAGCTGGCGGGCGTCGAAGGAGGCCTTGCCGATCACGAGGTGCACGATCGCGGTGCGGTCGGTGCGGTACTCGACCTTGCCGGACTTGGACTCTTCGACGGCCTTGGCGACGTCCATCGTGACGGTGCCGACCTTCGGGTTGGGCATCTTGCCCGAGGGTCCGAGGATGCGACCGAGGCGCCCCACGACCGACATCATGTCGGGGGTGGCGATGGCGACGTCGAAGTCGTCGAAGCCGTCGGTGATCTTCTTGGCGAGGTCCTCGCCGCCGACCACGTCGGCGCCGGCCGCTTCGGCCTCGGCGGCCTTGGGGCCCTGCGCGAAGACGGCGATCTTGACGTCCTTGCCGAGACCGTTGGGCAGCGCGATCGTGCCACGCAGCTGCTCGTCGGCGTGGCGCACGTTGAGGCCCGTGCGCACGTGCACCTCGACGGACTCGTCGAACTTGGCGCTCGCGAGATCCTTGACGAGGGAGATCGCCTGCGCGGGCTCGTACTCGTGCTCGCGATCGACCTTCGCGAGGGACTCGCTGAGGCGGCGTCCGTGAGAGCTCATTAGGCCTCCACCTCCACACCCATGGAGCGGGCGGTGCCGGCGATGATCTTCGAGGCCTGCTCGACGTCGTGCGCGTTGAGGTCCGGAAGCTTGCGCTCGGCGATCTCGCGCAGCTGCTTCTGCGAGAGCTTGCCGACCTTCGTGCGGTGCGGCTCGCCCGAGCCCTTCTCCAGGCGCAGCGTTTCGCGGATCAGCACGGCGGCGGGCGGCGTCTTGGTGACGAAGGTGAATGAGCGATCCTCGTAGACCGTGATGACGACCGGGATGATCGTTCCTGTTTCGCTCTGCGTCTGCGCGTTGAAGGCCTTGCAGAACTCCATGATGTTGATGCCGTGCTGGCCCAGGGCAGGACCGACCGGCGGAGCCGGGGACGCCTGGCCCGCGCGGGCCTGCAGCTTGATGGTTGTGAGGACTTTCTTCGCCATTACTGAAGTGCTCCGCGGGGCATCCCGCCCCGCGTTCTGATGATGTGGTCGCCTTCCAGGCGACCGTAACCGCCGTTCGCTTTGCTCACGGCTTCCGAGACTAGTGCTTGAACAACGCTCTGAGCGTACATGCTCGCACTCAGAGTTTCTTGACCTGGTCGAAACCCACCTCTACGGGAGTCTCGCGACCGAAGATGGATACTAGGACCTTCAACTTCGCGGCGTCGTCGTTGATCTCGGAGATCTCGCCGGAGAAGTCGGCCAACGGGCCGGAGACCACCTTGACTGTCTCGCCGATCGTGAACTGGGCGCGGGTGCGGGGGGCGGTGGCGACCTCCTTGTGCAGGAGACGGTCGACCTCGACCTGGGTCAATGGAACGGGCTCCTGGGAGGCTCCGACGAAGCCGGTGACGCCGGGGGTGCCCTTGACGACTCCCCAGGAGTCCTCGTTGAGCTCCATGTTGACGAGGACGTAGCCGGGCATGGTGCGCTTCTCGACGGTGACCTTCTGGTTGTCTTTCATCTCCGAGACGGACTCGGTCGGGACGACGACCTGGCGCACGGCGCGCTGCTGGCCGAGTGAGACGACGCGGTGCTCGAGGTTCTGCTTGACCTTGTTCTCGTGACCGGAGTAGGTGTTGACTACGTACCAGCGAAACATGCGATTCCTGACGTTCAGATGGGGAGCGAAGAGGGCGGCGAGATTTCTTTAAGAGCGCACGGAGGGGCGAGAAGAGGCTGCCTGTGGGAGCGTCCCGGCGGCCGACCGCGCGAAGCCCGCGGAGGGACTGCGCGTGGAGAGACTAGAGGATGACCTCAGAGGATGGCTTCCACGACTTCCTTGGCGACGTAGTCGGCGATGCCGAAATAGATGCCGGCGACCGCCACGAAGCCGAGCACGACCGCGGTGGCCTGGGTGACCTGCGAGCGGTTGGGCCACTGCACACGCTGCAACTCGGCCCAGGAGGCGCGCAGGAACGCCATCGCGCGACCGGGAAGGTGCTGGCGTGGAGCAGCGGGACGGGCCGCGGGCTGCACGCGGACGGGCGCGGTGGAGGCGCCGTTGGCCTCCGGACGCCCCTTGCGCGCAGGCTTGGCGTCGGCCCCCGCTCCGGCCTTGGCCTCGGAAGGGTGCTCTGACTCGTACTCGAGCTCGGCGTCCAGCGCGGCGTCCTCCGCGGAGGTACCCGGCACGACGGGCACGCCGCCGGCGCCGCGCACGATGGCAGCGTCAAACTCGTCGACGTCGCCGACATGGTCGAGCGAGCCGGGGAGATCGCCGCGCGTGAGATGCGAGGGAGCGCCCTCGATGAGGCCCTCGAAACCGTCGCCATCGGGCGCACGCCCAGAGCCCGCGCCGGACCCGGAGCCAGCTCCGTGCTCGGAGGCCCGCTCGTCGCGTTCGGCGGCCCGACCGGCGGCGCTGCGAGCGCCGGTCCGGCGCTGCTGGCGCTGCTTGGCGCGTTTGCGGTCACGGGCCACAGGCGCACCCGCTAGCGCGTCTCCCGGTGGCCGGTGTGCCGGCGACACCAGCGGCAGTACTTGCGCAGGGCCACCCGATCGGGGGAGTTGCGCTTGCTCTTGTTGGTCTGGTAGTTGCGATGCTTGCAGTCCTCGCAGGCGAGGGTTATAGCTATTCGAACGTCTCCGCGGGCCATATCGAGAAAGTCCTCGTGGTGGAATGGAAAAGGGCGGCAATGGGCGAAGAAAAACCCCGCCCAAGCGCGAGGTACAGAGCAGTCTAGCGCGCTTTCCGCCTATGGGAGCGCTAGCTTGGCGCTGCCCCCGAGCGCAGGCGCCCACGAGGCCTGGAGCCTGTCTCTGACCACAAGACGAGACCAGGAGAAACCTATGCAACTGCCCGAGCCGATCCCCACGAGCATCCACGACGAGAGCTTCGCGGGGGTGACCTACCACGTGCGCGGCGAGCTGGTGCCGGAGCTGCACATCGTGCTCGACGCGCAGCCGGTGATGTTCGAGCACCACACGCTGCTGTGGAAGGAGATCCGGGTCGACGTCGAGCTGAAGAAGCTGCCGGGCGGGATCAAGCGCAAGATCGCGGGCCTCGAATTCTTCGTGACGCGCACGAAGGGCCCCGGGCACATCGCCTTCTCGCGCGACTCGCCGGGCCAGTGCATCCCGCTGCACCTGCGCCAGGGCGAAGGCCTCGACGTGCGCGAGCACCAGTTCCTGGCGGCGAGCGACAACCTCGACTACAGCTACGAACGCATCAAGGGCGTGCAGAACATGGTGCTGGGCGGGAGCGGCTTCTTCATGGACAAGTTCCGCGCCACTCACGGCGATGCGCTCGTGTGGCTGCATGGCCACGGCAACGTCTTCCTCGTCGATCTGGGCGCGGGCGAGAAGATCGACGTGGAGGCGGGCGCGTGGCTCTACAAGGACCCGACGGTGCAGATGGAGGCAAAGACGATGGGCCTGAAGAGCGGCATGTTCGGCGGCGGGGGCAAGCTGACATGGAATCGCTTCACCGGGCCGGGGAAGCTGGCGATCCAGACGATGTTCATGGCGCCGTTGGAGGGCGAGGTCGGCCCAGGCGGCGCGGCGGCCGCCGGGGGCATTGCCGGGGCGCTCGTGAGCGGCCTCGCGCGCGGCTGAGCGGGCGGGAAAGAACGGCATTTTAAGAGGCCCCCACAAGGGGGGCCGGCGAGGGCCGCGTTGGGCGAGTCCCCTCTCGCGGCGGGGACACGAGCGAACATGGGACGGACGGCCTGCTCGGGCAGACGACCGCGCGAGGCGGAACGATCGCCGTGCGCGGGCGCTACTCGTAGAGCGTGATCGTTGCGAGGATCACGTACAGCGCGACGAGCGCCCAGCCCTCGAATTCCAGTGCCTCGCCGTCGCCGGTGACCTGCCAGACGACGAGCGCTGTCAGCGCGAGCGCACCGATATACACGGGCGCGAGCGCAAAGGTCAGCGTTGTGGCGAGCAGCAGCGAGATCAGCACGAGCAGCGGGAAGAGGAAGGCGGCGATCTGCGCGACGGAGTTCTTGACGACGGAGATCGCGAGGTCCGAGCGGCCCTTATAGGCGAGGACTAGCCCGGCGACGTTCTCGACGGCGTTGCCGGCGATCGCGACGATCACGAGACCGGCGAAGGCCTGCGAGAGGCCGAGCTCGTCAATCGCGGGGGAGAGCGCATTGATGAACCAGTCCGAGACGAACGCCGCGCCTACGCCGGCGACGGAGAGCAGCACGACGGTGAAGGCCAGCGTGAGCCGCGGCCCTGCGTGCTGGGCATCGCCGTCGGCGTCGAGGCCGAGGTCAGGGCGCTCGTCGGAGCGCAGGTAGGGCACGACCCACGCGAGGTAGACGACGAGCAGGCAGACCGCGCCAACGATCGAGATCTCCTTGACGTGATGGCTGGCCGGATCGTGCGAGCCGAGCGAGAGGCCGAGCAGCACGATGATGAACACCGTCGCCTGCAGCAGCGTCGCGGTGTCGGCGGGCAGGCGCCGCGAGAAGCGCATCATCCCATCCGGGGCGCGGCGTGCGCCGACGACGATCACCAGGCCCAACACCAGCAGCGCGTTGGCGAAGATCGAGCCGATGATCGCCGTTTGGGCCACCACCAGCTCGCCCTTCTGCAAAGCGAAGATGACGACGAACAGCTCGGGGAGGTTGCCGAGCGTCGACTGCAGCATCCCTGTGACGGCGGGCCCGAAGCGCTCGCCGAGCTGCTCGGTGCCAAAGGAGACGACCCACGCGAGACCGGCGAGGGCGACCGTCGCCAGCGCGAAGCGCGGGACGGGGGCCCAGGACTGGTAGTTGGCGACGCCCGCGAGTGCCGCGAACAGGGCGACCAGCAGCAGGACGAGGCGCTCTAGCTTGGTGGTGCCGGCCATGGGCGCCCGCGACGATACCCCGCGCTGCGCCCGGGCGTCCGATGGGAAGCGCGACTGAGGCTAGGGCGTGTAGTAGCGCGCGCCGTTGAGCACGTGCACCTCCAGCTTGCCGGTCCCTGTTTCGCGCGCCTTCAGGCAGAAGAGATCCTGATAGCCGTCGGCGTTGTAGTCGCCGAGGGCGTACCCCGTGAAGTGCGCGGCCGCGTCCTGCTCTGAGATCGGCGTGCCTGTCTGGATGAGGAAGCTCTGATATTTGCTGGCGGCGCTCAGCACGTGCACCTCCAGCAGACCGGTCCCGGTTTCCCGCGCCTTCAGGCAGAAGAGATCGGCTCGCCCGTCGCCGTCGACGGGACCGACGGCGTAGCCGACGAAGTATTCGGCCGCGTCCTGCTCTGAGATCGGCAGGCCCGTCTGGAGCAGGAAGCTCTGGTAGTTGCTCGCGCCGCTCAGGATGTGCAGCTCCAGGCGCCCCGTCCCCGTGGCCCTGGCCTTCAGGCAGAAGAGATCGGGGCGCCCGTCGCCGTTGTAGTCGCCGAGCGCATAGCCGACGAAGTTCGCGGCCGCGTCCTGCTCGAGGATCGGCGTGCCCGTCTGCATGAGGAAGCTCTGGAAGTTGTTGGCGCCGCTCAGGATGTGCACCTCCAGGCGCCCGGTCCCCGTGGCTTTGTCCTTCAGGCAGTAGAGGTCGGCGTAGCCATCGCGGTTGTAATCGGCGAGGCCGTAGGCGGCGAAGTTTTCCACGGCGTCCTGTTCTGTGATCGGCGTGCCCGTGTGCAGCAGGAAGCTCTGATAGTTGCTCGCGCGCGCCAGCGTGTGGACCTCCAGGCGACCGGTGCCGGTCGATTTGGTCTTCAAGCCGTACAGGTCGGTGAGCCCGTCGCGACCGTAGGGCGCCACGGCGTAGCCGGCGAAGTGTTCGGCCGCGTCCTGCTCTGAGATCGGCACGCCTGTCTGCAGCAGGAACTGCGGCAGCAGCGCCCGCATCAGCCCGCGACCGTTCGGGCTGCCCAGCCCGGTGCAGGCGTCCCAGCCGACCGCGGCGCTGTAACCGGGCGTGCCCGTCACTTCGTTTTTGCCGCTCACGATGTCCTGAAAGCCCCACTGCGGCGCCGGCCAGGCGTAGAGCGTGGGGTTCAGCAGGCCGAGCCGCCGAGCGAGCCCATTGTTCATGAGCGCCACGAGCGCGCCCCACAGGGGAGCCACCGCGCTGGTGCCCCCGGTCACGTAGTCCTGGCCGTTGAGGTGGATGCGGTAGCCGCTGTTGGGATCGGCGTCGCCGGCCACGTCGGGGACGCCCCGGCCGACGTGAGCGCCGGGGTTGACCGACGGCGGGACTTTCGCCCCCGCCTGCCAGGAGGGGAGCGCAAAGTGGTCGCTCACGCCTCCGCCCGTCGCCCAGCCGTTGTTGTTGTTCCACACGTTCTCGAGCGAGATCGTCGCGCCTTTGGTCTCCAGGTGGGTACCCCCGCAGCCGAGCGCGTGCGGGCTCGAGGCCGGAAAGTCGGCGTGCGCGTGGCCGTCGCTCACGCCGTCCGCCGAGCCGTGGTCGCCCGCGGCACAACACACGGTGATGCCCAGGAGAGCCGCGTCGGCGAAGGCCGCGTCGAAGGCATTCAGACCCTGTTCGGTCCACAGCGACTCGGGATTCCCCCAGCTGATCGAGACCACGCTCGGCCGGTATTTGGTGTCATGGACGGCCGCCGTGATCGCATCGAGGAACCCCTGGGCGGTGTTGGGCGCGAAATACACGACGATCGTCGCGTGGTTGGCGATCGAGCCGGTGACCTCGATGTCGAGCACGACCTCGAAGTCGGAGTTGCTCCCGGGCGAGTTGCCGGCGCCGTCGACGCCGACCGCCACTACCGTCGGCGCGGAGATGCCGAGTTTCTGGAAGTAGGCGTTGAGGTCGCTTTCGCGGTAGCCCCCGCCGAGCTCGATCAGGGCGATGCACTGGTTCTGGCCCGGCGCCAGGGAGAAGGGGAAGCTGTATGCGGCGGCAACTTCCGGCGGGGTGAAGCCCGCCGTCGCGCTCGCCGCTCCCGCGCCTGCATGCAGGGCGCTCGGCGCCTCGGTGACACCCGACGCTCCGGCAACGCCTGGTGCGCCACTGCCGCTCGGCGCTTCGGCGACACTCGACGCTCCGGCAACGCCGGGTGCGCCACCGCCGCTCGGCGCTTCGGCGACACTCGACGCTCCGGCAACGCCGGGTGCGCCACCGCCGCTCGGCGCTTCGGCGACACTCGACGCCCTGGCAATGCCGGGTGCGCCACCGCCGCTCGGCAGGCCACCGCCAGCCGCTATCGGCACGGACCGCGCGATCCGTGGCTCGGCCTGGGGGCGATTGTCGAGCCCGAGCACTGCCTCGACCACCCCATCCAGCTCACTTGGCACCGCGACGGTGCCCGTGCGGCCGCGGTAGCGCCCGAGGCGCGGGTGCTCGTATTCGGCGAGCTCCACGTCGAACGCCTCACCCATCGCCTTGGCGGTACCGCGCAGCACGACGGTCCTGCGCGCGGGACTGCTTTCAAGAACGGTCAAGCCGGCCCGTTTCGCGACCTCCTCGACCTTGGCGAGATCCGCGGGATCGGCACCGTACCGCGCCGCGAGCTCCTCGGAGGTGAGATGGCGCCGGAGCGCCGGCTCGCTCCGCGCCAGCTCTGAGAGGCGCTCGGCCGGATCCTCACGACGGCGAAGCACCACCGAGACGCTCACCTCGCTGTTCGGGTCGACCGGCGCGACCTGTTTGGCGCCCTGTAGCGGCTCGCGCTCGCTCCCGGCAATCGGTGTGAAGCCAGCTGAATGAGTCATGTGCAGCTCCTATCTCGTCGGCGATCCGAGGCAACTTCAGCCAGGGTCAAGTAGTCAGAAGAGCACGAACCCTAGGACAGTCGCCGGGGCCACTTCAAGCGCAGTTTCCGACTTCTGAGCGGGGGCGCTGGCCTCTTCAGCGCGGGGGCAGACACCCTCTTCGGCGCGGGGGCAGGCAGCCTCTTCAGCGCAGGGGGCAGGCGGCCTCGTTACCCTGCTGCGGTGCGCCTGGCCACCTTCCTGCCCCCCGACTGCGCCGACCCGCGCGCCGGTGAGGTGCGCGACGGGCGCGTGTACGGGTACGCCCAGGAGGAGCTCACGGTGCTCGACCGTCTCGCCGACCCCGAGGCCGTGCCCGTGGAGGGTCGCTCGTGGGCGCTGGAGGAGGTCACGCTGCTCGCGCCCATGCCCACGCCGCGGGCGATCTTCGGGATCGGGCTGAACTACGCCGACCACATCCGCGAGACCGGCGGCGAGCCGCCAGAGCAGCCGGTGGTGTTCATGAAGCTGCCCTCCTCCGCCGCGCCGCCGAACGCTCCCGTGTACTGCCCGCCGGTCGTCAGGCGCCTGGACTACGAGGGCGAGCTCGCGGTCGTGATGGGACCCGGCCGCGCCGTGGCGGGCTATGCGGTCGCCGACGACCTCAGCGCGCGCGACCTGCAGCGCCGCGAGCCGCAGTGGACGCGCGCGAAGGGCGCCGACGGTTTCTGCCCCTACGGCCCCTGGATCACGACGGCCGAGGAGGTCCCCGACCCGCACGCGCTGTGGCTGCGCACGTGGGTCAACGGCGAGCTGCGCCAGGACTCCTCGACGTCCAACCTGATCTTCTCCGTGCCCGAGCTGGTGGAGTTCATTTCCGAGACCTGCACACTGCACGCGGGCGACGTGATCCTCACGGGGACGCCCGCGGGCGTGGGCATGGGGCTTGACCCGCCGCGCTTCCTCGCCTCGGGCGACGCGGTGCGCATCGAGATCGAGTCGCTCGGCGCGATCGAGCACGCGGTGGCCTGAGAGGCAGAGCGGCGCGCGGCACACTGTGCGGGCCGGCGGATCATCCATCGCCGGGCGGCACGCCGCCCCCAGGCGCGCCAGCACCCAGGCCACCCTCCGGCTCCTCTGGCATACCAAGCCGCCGCCGCGCGATCGCCACCGCTTCAGGGTTGCTGTCGATCAGCACGTAGCGCCGCTCCAGCCGCGCGGCCACCGCGCCGAGCGTGCCCGAGCCGGCGAAGAAGTCAAGGCACCAGTCTCCCGGCCGCGTGGAGGCCTGCACCATGCGCCTGACGATCCCCTCGGGCTTCTGCGTGGGGTAGCCGGTCTTCTCGGCGCCGGCGGTGGCCACGATCGTGTGCCACCACACATCGGTCGGCAGCTTGCCCCGCGCGGCCTTCTCGGGCGTCACTAGACCCGGGGCCATGTAGGGCTCGCGATCCACAGCCTCCGCGTCGTAGTAGTAACCGCGCGGGTCCTTCACGTAGACGAGGATCGTGTCGTGCTTGGCCGGCCAGCGCCGCTTCGTGCGCCCGCCGTAGTCATACGCCCAGATGATCTCGTTGAGGAAACCCTCCCGACCGAAGATCTCATCGAGCAGCAGCTTGCAGTAGTGCGCCTCGCGGTAATCGATGTGGAAGTACAGCGTCCCGCTGTCCCTCAGCAGCCTGTGCGCCTCGCGCAGGCGCGGCTCCAGGAAGGACAGGTAGTCCTCGAACGCGTCGCGGTAGGAGGACTCGGCCAACAGCCGCGTGGCATAGCGCTTGCCCTGAAAGCCCGTGCGATCGCCGTCCTCATCGGGCACGGTCTCCACCGTGCGGCGCGTCTGCGCCGTGCCCGTGTTGAACGGCGGGTCGATGTAGATCAGCTGGAAGGACCCGTCGTGTAGGCGCGGCAGCACATCGAGGTTGTCCCCCAGGATAATCTTGCTCTCGCTCTCCACCGACAGCAAGCTAAGCAGTGCCGCGGCGTCCCCGCACCCTCGGGCCGAGCGCCAATCACTTGCGCCCAGTACGCCTCGGCGTCACCCAGCGTCAACTCCCGCCACGCGACCCTCGCTGGTCGGCCTTGTGCCGACCCCCTCAAAATAAATGCCAGCGGGCCCCGCGCGCTCAGTGGCTGTCGAGCACGCGGTCGATCAGCCCGTACTCAAGCGCCTGCTGGGCGGTGAAGAAGCGGTCGCGCTCCATGTCGGTGCGCACTTCCTCCTCGCTCTTGCCAGTGTTGTCCGCGTAGATCGAGTCCAGGCGTGCGCGGATCGAGAGGATCTCGCGCGCGTGGATCTCGATGTCGGTCGACTGGCCTTCAAAGCCCGCCGAGGGCTGGTGGATCAGGATGCGGCTGTTGGGCAGCGCCGCGCGCTTGCCCTTCGTGCCCCCGCTCAGCAAGAGCGAGCCCATCGACATCGCCACGCCCACGCACATCGTCTGGATGTCGGGCTTGACGAAGCGCATCGTGTCGTAGATCGCCAGTCCCGAGTACACGCTTCCGCCCGGGCTGTTGATGTAGATCGAGATGTCCTTTTCGGGGTCCTGGCTCTCCAGGTGCAGGAGCTGCGCCACCACGAGGTTGGCCACCTGATCTTCGATCGGCGTGCCCAGGAAGATGATCCGCTCGTTGAGCAGCCGCGAGTAGATGTCGAACTCGCGCTCGCCTCGCGCCGTGCGCTCTATGACCATCGGGATCAGGGGCATGGGATCAAAAAAGGAGGGGCCCGGCTCGGCAGCCTGCGGCCGCCTGCGCCACCCTCCAGGTCCACCCTAGCGGTCCTGGGCCCCACAGCCCCGCCTGGCCCGCCACTCTGCAAGCGCACGTGCGCATCGCCGGCCCGGGCGGCTCAGCCGCGTGCCGTACACACCGCGCGCTCGGCAACGCCCGCCGCCACCGCTCGTGTAACTGGCTACCTGTTGATTGTCGTCATGCCCTGCGGGTCATAGCGGTCGCCCGCCGCCGCGGGGATCGCCTGCGCGATCCGCTCTGACTCCTCGGCGCTCAGCTCGATCTCGGCGGCCGCGAGGTTCTCCTCCAGGTACTTCACGCGCTTTGTTCCCGGGATCGGCACCACCTGCTCGCCGCGGCTCAGCACCCACGCGAGCGCCAGCTGCCCCGGCGTCGCGCCCTTCTCCGCCGCGAGCTCCTTCACGCGCGCCGCGAGCCGCAGGTTGTGCTCGAGGTTCGCCCCGCTGAAGCGCGGCCCATAGCGGCGGAAGTCGCCCTCGTCGAGCTCCTCCGGCGAGGTGAAGCGCCCGGAGAGGAACCCTCGCCCCAGCGGCGAGTAGGCGACCAGCGCGATCCCCAGCTCCCGCAGCGTCGGCAGCACCTCCTCCTCGACGTCGCGCGTCCACAGCGAGTACTCGGTCTGGACCGCCGCGATCGGATGCACCGCGTGCGCGCGGCGGATCGTCTCCGCGCTCGCCTCCGAGAGCCCTAGGTAGCGCACCTTGCCCTCCTCCACCAGCTCCGCCATCGCGCCCACCGTGTCCTCGATCGGCGTATTCGGGTCCACGCGGTGCTGGTAGTACAGGTCGATCTGCTCCACCCCCAGGCGCTCCAGCGAGCCCTCGCAGGCTTCGCGCACGTACGCCGGGCTGCCGTCGATCGAGCGCCGCGGCGCGCCATCCGCGCCGCGCTCCAGCTTGATGCCGAACTTGGTCGCCAGGAAGACCTCCTCGCGGCGATCCGCGATCGCCGCGCCCACGAGGCGCTCGTTCGTGTGCGGCCCGTACATGTCCGAGGTGTCAAGGAAGTTGCACCCCAGCTCCAGCGCCCGGTGGATCGTCTGCGTCGCCTCGCCCTCGTTAGTGGCCCCATAGAACGCCGACATGCCCATGCAGCCGAGCCCGATCTCGGAGACCTGTGGGCCGTCGGTTCCCAGCGTGCGCTTGTTCATCTTCTTCTCCTCTACTCATCCCCGAGGGGCTGGGTGGTTACTGCGTGGCGGATGTGCCGGCGGCGCATAGCATCTTGCGGGGCCGAGCCTACGCGATCCGGACATAATGCTCTGTCGTGTTTGCCCCGAATCTGCCCAACATACTCACGGTGCTGCGCATCATGCTCGTTCCCGTACTCGTCGTGGCATTGCTGGGCAACACCCCCGAGGGGGACGTGCTCGCCGCGGTGGTATTCGCGCTTGCCTCGCTCACCGACTTCGTCGACGGCTACCTCGCCCGCGCACGTGACTCGGTGACCACCTTCGGCAAGCTCATGGACCCGCTCGCCGACAAGCTCCTCGTCGTCGCCGCGCTGCTCGCGCTCGTCTCGCTCAACCGTCTCGCCGCGTGGGTCGCGATGGTGATCATCGCCCGCGAGCTTGCCGTCACCGTGCTGCGCATGGGCGCCACCCAGGCCGGGGTCGTGTCCCCGCGAATATGTTCGGCAAGGTCAAGACCTGCCTGCAGATCGCCGCCATCCTCGCGGTTATCGCCGTGCACGGCCACCCCGTGTGGGTGTCGGCGTTGGTCTACGTCGCAGTCCTCGTCACCGTGCTCTCAGGCCTGGACTTCTTCTTCGGCCTTCGCCGCCACCTGCAGGCCGCCCAGCCGCAGGTCCGCTCCTGAGATGACCGCCGGTCCGGCTCGCGGCCGGAGCCTTCAGCGACCCGGGTCCCGGCGCACTCCGATTCGGCGGCAGCGCGCGTGAGCGCTCTCCTAGCCGCCTCCGTCGAGCCATTCCTCGAGCGTCGTCTGCTTGGCCGCGGGGCTTCCCGAGTCGAGCTCGCCGCGCAGCTCGTCGAGCAGCCCGTGGCGTTCGGCCACCACGTTGTGCTGATGGATCGTCTCGAGGTTCTCCTGGCGCGCGGAGACGAAGCTCGCCCCGTCCAGCAGTGGGAAGGCGGCCACCACGCCACCCACCATCTCGCGCACGCAATCCTCCACGAAGCGCGGGCGGCGGTGGGCCTTTTCGACCACCTCCACCTCATCCGAGCGCTTCATCAACTCATAGATCTCCGAGCTCATCGACCCCTCCACGATCTCAAGCAGCGCCTTGGCGTCGATCTCGATCTCACAGCCCTCCAGGCAGCCGATGTGCAGCGTCCCCAGCCCCCGCTGGTTGTGCGTCGCCACCGGCACGCGCTCGAGGATCCGCTCGATCTGCTCGCCCGAGAACCCATCCTCCGCCAGGCGCTCGCGCGCGCGTCCCGCCACGAGCTCCTGCGCGCACGGACAGGCGGTCATCCCGGTCGCCGACACCCCCACCATCTGGCGTGTCCCCCGCTCGGAGGCCACCGCCCGCCCGTAGAGCGTGTAGATCTCCTGCGTACTCACCCTCGACACCGGCGCCGGCTTGTGCTCGGGGTAGCGCGCCGCGATCGTCACCTCCGCGCGCGCCGCCCCCTGGCGCTCGCGCACGCGCTCGGCGATCCGCCGCGCCAGCGTCTCGGCCTGGAAGGCGCTCCCGCTGAGCACCGCCTCGCCGATCGCCTCGTTGATGACCTCCTCGAAGCGCGACATGTGCGCGCCCTTCTGCTCGCGCCCCAGATCCACGAAGCACTCCAGGCGCGCGAAGAAGAGCTCCTCGCGGATGCGCAGCACCTTCTCCACGCCCGTCACACCCACACGCGAGAGCCCCACCGCGATCGCGGGCGGCCGCGCCTGGACGTCCTCCAGGCCATCGAGAGCGCCCGCGGGGGCGGCCGGTATCGCTTTGGTACTCGCCTGCACCTCCTCGCAAGCCTAGCGAGCCCCGGGAGCCGGCCCGCGCGACCCTTGGTCACGCACAAGGGCCCATCCTTCGAGGCCCGCACGTCCCTATCGGGATCGGTCCCCAGCCACCAGGCTCCTCGCCCCGCACCGTCGCAAGCGCTGTCCTCGCACACCGAGCGTAAGCCACCAGGCTCCACGTCCCGCACCGTCGCAAGCGGCGTCCTCGCATGCAGATTCTGGTATCACTCCGCACATCACTTGAGTCAACCCCCGGGTCAGGGGGATGGGATTGGGAAGGGATGGAGGAGGAGCTGATGACGCGGAACAACGGAACTATGGGGGTCCGCCCGCGTTACATACAGCAAGGAATCGATCACAGAGGAGGCAGGTAGTCAGGTCGGGGAGGTCGGAGCCTTCAGCTCCGACAGGGAGTCGGATGGATCCTGGGGGTCCGAGGTGAGTAACGAGGTTGAGATTCTATTTGCTGTGGCCTCGCCCAGTGCGGGCACGGCGGTTATGGAGCCGGACGAGCTTCAGGTCGTGGTCACCGACGAGCGCGACGCCTTCCAGCTCGCGAACATCGAAGACGGAGACAGCGAGGACCACGACGGGCCCGAGGCAGACGCCCACGAGGAGAGCGAGGCCGACTTCGAAGCTGTGCCCGAGCTGCGCGCCGAGCTGGGAGACAGCACAGTCGGACTGGAGGACGAGGACGTCGACGAGTTCGACGCCCCCTCCGAGCTGAACCTGAAGGTCGAACCGGGCCTCGACTCACTGCGCCTCTACCTGAGCGCGATCGGCCAGGTGCCGCTGCTCACCGGGGCCGAGGAGATCTGCCTCGCCAAGCGCATCGAGCGCGGCGACGTGCTCGCCAAGCAGCACATGGTCGAGGCCAACCTACGCCTCGTCGTCTCGATCGCCAAGGGCTACATGGGGCGCGGCCTGACATTTCTCGACCTGATCCAGGAGGGCTCACTCGGGCTGATCCGCGCCGTCGAGAAGTTCGACTACCGCCGCGGCTACAAGTTCTCCACCTACGCCACCTGGTGGATCCGCCAGGCCGTGACGCGTGCGATCGCCGACAAGGCCCGCACGATCCGCATCCCCGTGCACATGGTCGAAAAGCTCAACAAGGTCATCCATGCCGAGCGCCTGCTCATCCAGCACCTCGGCCGCGAGCCCACCCCGGGCGAGATCGCCGCCGAGCTCGAATGCTCTCCCAGCGAGGTGCGCGAGGTCCAGCGCATGGCCCAGCAGCCGATCTCGCTGGAGAAGCCCGTCGGCGAGGAGGACGACTCCGCGCTCGCCGACTTCGTCGAGGACCTCTCAGCCGAATCGCCCTTCGAGATCGCCTCCGAGGCGCTGCGCCGCGAGAGCGTCAGCCGCGTGCTCGCCTCTCTGCCCCGCCGCGAGCGCGAGGTGATCGAGATGCGCTACGGCATCACCGGCGGGCGCTCGCGCACCCTGGAGGAGGTCGGGCCGCGCCTTCAACATCACCCGCGAGCGCGTCCGCCAGATCGAGAACCGCACGCTCAAGAAGCTGCAGACGCTGCCCGAGGCGCAGCTGCTGCGCGAGGCTTCATAGGCCAGCCGTCCTGCGCGCGGGCCTCTCTCTAAACTGGCCCATCCAGCCCCGGCGGGGTTCCCGAGCGGTCAAAGGGGAGGCGCTGTAAACGCCTTGGCTCTGCCTTCGCAGGTTCGAATCCTGCCCCCGCCATGATGTCCCCCGCCATGCCGATCACTGGAATTCACGCTTGCGTCGCAACTGGCGTTCCCGCAGCCCGGGGTGCTTGAACAGCGCTGCCAGACACCCGCCGATCGTCGCCACGACGAAACCTCCAGGCTTCCAGATGAGGAAGGCGAAGAGCATTCCGGCACCAAATATCGCCATGCCCAACAGGAAGATCTTTGTGGGCCAGCGCATACGAGTGGTATTCCCAATGCGCGACGTCCCAAACCATCGTCAGCCCACCGATTGCCCCAGCCGTCGCGCGAGTTCCTGCACTTGCGGCGTACTGAGGACAACGCGCTTCAACGTCCGGTGGCCCCGTACCGAGAACGACAGAGCGGGCACCCCACGCCGCACGATCCAGACCTCGTCCAGGCGAATCGTGCGCGCCACGTAGTACAGCCAAGGCACCCGCAGCCCCGCCATCAGCCCAGCCCGCCTGACTTCGCCCAGCGGCTCGTCGAGGACCCGCACGTCCCCCAGGTCGCACAGTTGCAGGCGAATGTCTCCCATCAGCCCGAGGATCTTCTCCCGTCGCGACAGGCGCACTTCGAGGGTCTCGGCAGTGATCTCCACGCGCATGCGTGCCGCAGCGTAATGACAATCGCTCCCTGAGACCGCGGAGATCGGGGTAGAAGCTCTAGAGACCAGAGCCCAACCAGCCAGGAGGCAAGCCATGGAGTTCTCCGCCCCCACCCGCGTCCTGGTGGTCGCCCACAAGACGGCCGCCACCCAGCCCCTGCTCGAAGCCGTGCGCGAGCGCGCCCAGCGAGGACCCTGCAAGTTCACGCTACTCGTGCCCAACTCAACCCACGGCCTGCACAAGGTCGTCGACCCCGAGGATCAGGGCGCCGGCGAGGCCCAGACCGCGCTCGACCGCGCCCTGCCCCTGCTCGGCGAGGCCGCCGGCACCCCGGTCGAGGGGGTCGTCGGCGACCCCGACCCCGTCGCCGCCGTGCACGACGCAATCAACCTGCGCGGCTTCGACGAGGTGATCGTCTCGACCCTCAGCCCACGCGTCTCGCGCTGGCTGAAGCTCGATCTTCCCAGCAAGGTCGCCGGGATGGGACTGCCCGTCACAACCGTCACCCCAGGCGAGGCCGACAGCGAGCCTGCCGAGACCACAGCGGCCGCGTCGCGCTGAGGCTCGCCGGCGGCAACCTTGGCACCCCCGCGCAGGGACGACCCGCTGGGGGCGAGAACGCGGCATGCCGAGAACCAGCGGCACGACGGCGAGCCCGCGTGGCGCACAATCCCCCGTCCAGTGGCTTGACTGTAGACTAAGATGACATTTCCATTTCAAGCGCTCGCGGATTTTCGCTTTCTGGAAGACAAGCGTCTGTGGACCTTTCGTCTGCGAGCAGCGAGAGTGATCGATCGTGGAACCTGTCCGCAAGCAATTCGCCGCCAACCTCCGAGGCTTTCGGGAAAAAGCCGGCCTCTCCCAGGAGGCGCTCGCGGAAGCCTGCAACCTGCACCGCACCGAGATCAGCCTGCTGGAGCGCTGCAAGCGCTCCCCTCGTCTGGAGACACTTGTGATCCTCGCCCGCGGCCTGGAGCTGTCTTCGCTGGCGGAGCTGCTCGACGGGATTCGCTGAGCACAGGTCCACGCTAGAGTGGCCCTCTCGCCCAGTTAGCTCAGTTGGTAGAGCACCTCCATGGTAAGGAGGGGGTCGGGGGTTCGAGTCCCCCACTGGGCTCTCAGCCCTCAGCGGCCCCTCGATCTTCAACGGCCGTCAGTCGTCAACGGCCCTCGGTCTTCAACGGCCGTCCTCAGTCGTCAACGGGCTCCCAGTCCCCACCTGGCTCCTGTCTCCGCAATTGGCGTGCGCTTTGACCAGCCGGCGTGAGAGCACGGTCAAACGCCGCCGCCATATACTCCACCCGCTCATGGCTCCGCCACTCGTGACCGACACGGCTGTGGGAAGCGAGTCTCCTTCGAACGACAGGAGTAGCACCCGATGATCATTGCTACCAGCTACCCGTTCCTCGAAGTGTTCTGGACGATGCTGATCTTCTTCGCATTCGTCGTCTGGCTCTGGATCCTGTTCACGGTGCTGGCGGACATTTTCCGCCGCCACGACACGTCCGGGTTCATGAAGGTGCTTTGGATCATCTTCATAATCGTGCTCCCGTACTTCGGCGTCTTCGTGTACCTGATCGCCGAGCACAACGGGATGACCGAGCGCGCCATGAAGCATCAGCAGGCCGCACAGGCGCAGATCGATCAGTACGTGAAGTCCGTCGCCGGAGGCGGCGACTCGGCGGAGCAGATCGCCAAGGCCAAGCAGCTGCTGGACGCCGGCACGATCAACCAGGCCGAGTTCGAGCAGATCAAGCAGAAGGCGCTGGCTGCATAGAGCGGCGCGGCGGTGTTTACCGCCGCGGGACTGCTTGCGGGCGGCATACGCTGCGTCCGCAAGCAGCAGCCACGCCACACCTTCTGCCACGCACTGAGACTACGTGCCTTTGAGGTACGCCCGGCCTAGCCCTCCACGTGGCGCGGGGCGTAGCGGTGGTGGAGCATCAGCGCGTTGCCGTCGGGGTCATTGAAGAAGGCCATGTGACAGACGCTCGTATCGAGCGTCTCGCCGCGGAACCGCACGCCGCGCTCTTCGAGCAGCTTCCGTGCGGCCTGCACGTCGTCGACGTGCAGCGCCACCTCGTGGTGCTGCACATGGTGCTCGAGGCCCATGCCCTCTGCGTCGATCACACTCAACGTCAGGTTGCCGGTCTCGAACTCGGCGAAGTTGCGCTCGGGCATGTACACCGAGCGGCGCAGACCCAGCGTCTCGCCATAGAAGACGGCGGCAGTCTCGACGTCGTGCGTGGGCAGCGCGACGAAGTCGACGCCCGTGATGAGGTGGTGTGTGGCGCCGTTGGACATGGACTGACCTGCATGCTACGACAAGCCCGCCGTCGATAGCTTGTGACAATGCTTCGCCGGGCGATCGACTGGATTGTGCCCGTGGAGAACCCTGGCCGCGTGGTGTATGGGCTGATCACCGTCGGCACGCTGCTGGCCGCCGAGAGCGGCCTGCACGACACCTACCTGGAGGCGGTCGGCTCAGTCGTGCTGGCGCTACTGCTCTACTGGCTGGCGCACGCCTACTCCGAGCTCCTGGGAGAGCGGCTGCTCACCCACGAGCGTCTCAGCGCCCAGGCGCTAGGGCGCTCGCTGCTGCGCGAATGGGCGATCGTGCGGGGGGCCGCCCTTCCGCTGTTGGCGCTGCTGCTGGCGTGGGTCGGCGGGGTCATCCCAGGAAACGGGCGTGCCTCGTGGCGATATGGACGGCAGCCGTGAGCCTGGTGGCATTCGAGCTGGTGGCGGGCCTGCGCGCGAGGTCCACACCAAGGGAGCTCGTGCTGGAAGGGTGCGTAGGCGTAACAATGGGCCTGGCGATCATCGCTCTACGGGTGATCCTGCACCCTTGAAGGGGTCTCCGTCGGAACCTCCGCCAACCCGTGCGGGAGGAGCGAAACAGGACAAATGTCGCTACTTGTCGTCAATCAGAGACACGAAAGTAGTCAGACGAGGCATCTCACGGCATGATTTACGCGAACCACGCAGGCAACTCACGGGACGATTCATACGAGGAGCCACCCGGCAGCGCGCGGCACGATAGACGCGCGCCACCTACAGTAAAGTGTAGACAAAAAATCGCTGACATGGAATGATTATGTTTACCATACTCCTTGACAGTCTGGTGATCGAGAGCATGCGGAGATATTGAATGTCTGCAACCGAGAGCGACTGGCGCAGCACAGGCGTCCGAGGGATCATGCCCCTATATAAGCGTCTACCCAAGGGCCCACATGGCTTTGCCCCCGAGGAGGTGATCCACCACCAGCGCATCCGCATGCATGGAGCGATGATCGAGGCAGTCGCCGAGCACGGATACGAGCGGATGAGCGTCAAGCACGTGATCGGACTGGCCGGCGTCTCGCGCCGGGCCTTCTACGAGCAGTTCGCCAACAAGGAAGACTGCTTCATGGAGACCTTCGACCTGATCGTCAATCGCACGATCAAGCGCGTCACTGGCGCCTGCCGCGCGAGCGAAGGTCCGCTGGAGGAGCGGCTGCGGGCGGGGCTCAGGGCGTTCGTGGAAGAAATCGAGACGAACTCCAAAGCCCTGCATCTGGTGGCAATCGACGCTCTCACCGCTGGGCCAGAGGGCCTCCTACGCCAGCGTCGGGCGCTGGCCGCCTGCGAGCAGCTCGTGAGCGCCAGCTTCGCCTCGCCGCCGGCCGAGGGCGAGCTGCCCGCGCCGCTGGTACGCGCGATCGTCGGCGGACTGCATCGCACGACGCTGATGCGCCTGCGCGAGCCCGATCGGCACGCCGAAAGCCAGTCGGTGATGACCGGGGAGATGCTGCGCTGGATGCTCCTGTTCGCCTCGCCCGCCGTCGGGGGGCTGCGTCTGCGCGCCGGCTCCCAGCGGCCCCTGCCCAGGGTCGTGCGCCTGCCGGACCTGCCCGCCGGGGCCACCGAGCGCGACCGCCTGCTGGCGAGCATCGTCAACCTCGCCCTGCGCGAGCCTTTCGAGGAGTTGAGCGCCCCCCACGTCGCCAATGAGGCGGGTCTCCCGATCGACACCTTCCTGGATCTGTTCGAGAGCCCGCAGGAATGTTTCACGGCCGCGCTCGACATGCTCGGCGGGGAACTGCTGGAGGCCGTCGCCGATCCTGCGCTGGTCTCGCCCGAGTGGCCCGTGGCGGTCTGCCAGGCAATCGCCCGCCTTACCTCTCACCTGGCCAACAACCCCGCCAGCGCGGTGATGCTGGCCGCCAAGACGATGTCCGCGGGGCTCGGAGTGGTCGAAGACATGGTGCTGCTCGCCGACGAGGTGACCACGCTGCTGACCGAGGGCGCGCCGCGACGGGCACGCACCCGCCTCGCGCCCAAGTGGATCTCCGGCGCCCTTGCCTACACGCTGCACACCGAGGCGATGGCCGGCCGGATACACCTGCTGGAATGCCTTTCCGACTACCTCTCCTACGTCGTGCTGGCACCCTTCATCGGCCCCGAACGTGCGGCGCGGACGATCGCGCAGAACGCCATCGCCCCGCCTGCGCGCGAGGCGGAGCCGCGCCGACGCCCAGCTTGCCGGAGAGAGGCTGCGCGTCCCAGAGAGCGCACCGGTAGCCGAGGACACCGATGAAGCCAGCGAGGCGAAGCCCAGCGCGTCCGACGAGATGACCGGGCGCACCGACGGAGCGGCCGTCGAGAACTCCGCGACGGGACTGGTGACAGAGGAGTTAGCGGCGCCGGTAGGCGCGACGCTCGGCGAAGTGGGTGAGGATGATGCCGGCGAGCAACGAGATCACGATGACGATGATAAGCGGAACTTCGCTGGAGCCGAAGATCCAACTGACCTTGACCTTGCCGAGATTGAAGACAGCGAACAGAGTGACAAGCACCGCCAGCGTCACCCACGCCCCGGTGCGCGCCAGTTCTCGCTTTGAGCGGGCTGAGGGGAGGGGGTCTGCGTGGAGGCGGACACTTCCCCACGATGCTACCCCTAATGCAGCTGGCTAACACGTTAATCGTCCAACGGCGCCAACCCACCCGCCGCTCAGGCCAGTCGTCGCCAGCTGGCGCTACCCACGGGCAGCTGATCGACAGGTCCTCCACGCCCAGCGAGGCGGCGACGTTGAGCGCCATGCCGGCGCAGAAGAAAGCGTCCAGGCGCTCGGCCGGCGCGCCGGAGAACTCCTGCGCCAGCTCCACGAGCTGGGCGAAACGGTGGCGCACGCGCGCACGCACGCGCTCGTCGTCGCAGGCGGCCGCATAGGAGTGGTGCTGGAGCATCAGATAGTCGCGATCGTCGTCCAGCAGCGCCTTATAGCCGCTGCCCATCGCCTCCAGCGCATCCTGGCAGTCGGCCGGGCCGCGACCCGCGGCGTAGTCCGCGGCGGCGTGGCGGAACATCTCCGCGACCATCTCGAAGCTGCGATCGAGCGCGGCCAGGAACAGCTCCAGCTTGGAGCCGAAGAGCGCGAACACATAGGGCTGGGCGACGCCGACGCGCTGCGCGATGCGCTGCACCGAGGTGCCGTGCAGCCCGCCGTGCGCGAACTCGTGCACGGCGGCCGCGATCAGCTCCTCGCGGCGCTCGGCGGCGGGTACGCGGGTGCGTGGAGCGCGGTTGCGGCGCCACCGCCCGCCAGATGGGCGAGGAGCAGCGGTGGCGACACGTTGGGTTCGCTGCGGCGCGGTGGGGTTCTGGCTCGGTCATGTGTGATTCAGCTTAGCCCCTGCTAAGTACGCATCTGATACATCTAGCAGCCAGCCAGGAGCGCGATGGGGCACGGCGAATACTCTGGGTGCGATGCTCGGGATATTCTCAAGACGGCCGGCGGGATCGGTCGCGAGAGGGCCGGGATCGCGGGGAGCACGACAGCCGGCGTCGAGGAGCGACCGAGGACCGGCGCCGCGGGCAGTCCAAGAACTGGCGTCCCGGGAGCGTGCTCGCCGCGGGCCTCGTCTCCGCGGCGCTCATCGGTGGCTGCGGCGGCTCCTCGACCAAGACCGTCTCGGTGGCGGCGGCCCCGCGGAAACAGAAACCGCCCCGAGCTACCACCACGCGAGCGTCGAGCACGACCAGCACGAGCACGACTGCCGACGCGCCACGAGCGGCACCGCGACCTCCGCCACGCGCACCGCGTCCGCCCCGGCGTTCACCCACCAGGGTGGCAGCGAAGCTACGCCGCAGGGCGCCACCGCGACGGCCGCGGCCGTGGTGCGCGCGCACGGGTACACGCCCAACGACACCTCCCAGTATCACCCCAACCAGACCCTGCGGGTGCTGGTCGGGACGCGCACGGGCTCCGCCGACGGCTACCAGCAGCAGGCATTCTTCTTCCTCAACGGCCGCTACATCGGGACCGACACCGCCCAGCCTTCCGCGTCCAGTCAAGGTCCTCAGCCAAGGCGACACCGAAGTGACGCTCGCCTATCCGCTCTACCACGCGCACGACCCCCTCTGCTGCCCCAGCGGCGGCTCCGCGACCGTCAACTTCCAGCTGAACAACGGCCAGCTGACGCCGCTGCAGAGCATCCCGCCCGAGCTCCCAGGCCGGCCTCAGCCGCCAGTAGCGGCGCGGCCCGGCGGAGATCGGCGCGGAGTATGACCGGTCGGCCTGTCGGCCCGCAACGTCGACGCTAGCCCGTCAGGCGCCCCTGAGCCGACCCGCCCACCCTGGCCCCCGGGAGCCGCCGGAATCCCTATCGTGGTGTGCCTACGCACGCCAACGAGAAAGGGTTGCCCATGAGCTCAACTGTCGAGGGTCGCGGCGAGGAACTGCTGCAGGCCAAGAACTTCTGCCAGGTCGCCACACTCCGTCCTGACGGCTCCGTGCAGGTGGCGCCGGTGTGGGTGGACGTCCAGGACGGCATGCCCGTGCTCAACTCCGCCGAGGGTCGTGCCTGGCCGCGCAACCTCGAGCGCGACCCGCGCGTGACGCTGACGGTGCAGAACATGGAGAACCCCTACGAGTACGTCACCATCCGCGGGCGCGTGGCCGAGCGCACGCACGAGGGCGCCGACGCAGCACATCGATGCGATGGCCAAGAAGTACATGGGCCAGGACTCCTATCCCTTCCGCCAGCCCGGCGAACAGCGCGTGATCCTCCGCGTGCAGCCGGAGGCGGTGTACCACTACGGCCAGTGACAGCCGCTACCCCTCGCGCCGCAACAGCCGCCGCCACAGCGGCGGGCGGCGCGGCTGGGTGCGCAGCCAGTCCTCGCGCAGCAGCAACTCGCCGCGCCGGCGCGCCGCCACGACGCATGCGGTGTGGGCGTGGCGGCGGCGGCGCGTGTCGCCTTCGGGGGCGATCAGCATGTGCTCGCTGAGCGCCGGTAGATGACGGCCGCAGATTGGACAGCGGTAGGTCGCCGGCTTGTGGCTCGCCGCACGGCGCGCCGTCCACCAAGGAGCGGGAGGAAGTCTGGGCACACACCCATTCTTGCGCCTGCGACAGCGGGGCTCCCACTTCGCGGCCCCCTCTCTCCTTGAATTCTGCGCCCCCTCCCCCACCGCGTCACGGCTCGAGCCACCCAGCCGCGACCACAGCCGCTCCTTCGCCGCGCTCCAAGGCTCTCGCGGCGCTTGCCACCGTCGTGGGACTCGGTGTCGCCGCCGCACTGGCCCGCGCCGAGCGTGAACGTCGCGCCGCCGTCACCGCCGCCTCTGGTGAAGACGGCCCGCGGGGCAGGCCGGCGTCACGGCTGAAGCGACTCACACTGGAGCAACTCAACCTGGCGATCTCGCTGCTGGAGGGTCGCGAGCCCGCCCCGCCGGCGCGGAGGGTCCATGAGACGCGCAAGGCGCTCAAGCGGGCGCGGGCGCTCGTGCGCCTGCAGCGCACCTCGCTCGGCGGGCGCGCTACGAGCGCGCGAGCGCCGCGCTGCGCGACGCCGCCCGGCAACTGGCCGGCGCACGCGACGCCGAGGTCATGGTGGAGACGCTCGACGCGATCGTGCAGCGCCACCCCAAGCCCCTGTCGCACTCCCGGGGGGTGAGCGTCTGCGCGCGCGCCTCTCCGCCGAGCGCGGAGCGCTCGGGCTCACACTCCACCGAGGGCGCCCACGCACACGCGCGCGTCGCCGAGGAACTCGCGCCGTGCGCGAGCGCCTGGAGCGCTGGACCCCGCGCAAGGGTGATCGCAAGGTGGCGCGAGATGGGCTGCGACGCATCTATCGCCAGGGCCGCGCGGCGGGGGCGCCGCGCGCGCAAGGAACACACGAGCGTCGCGCTGCACCAGTGGCGCAAGCGCGCCAAGGACCTGCGCTATGTCGCGGAGATGCTCGAGGGGCGCGACAAGCAGCGGCACCGGCGCCTGCGCCGCGTGGCGCAACTCGCCGACCGCCTCGGCGAAACGCTTGGCGAGGAGCACGACCTGGCGCTGCTCGCCGAGCAGGTGCGCTCCAACCGCGACTGCTTCAAGGGCGAGAAACCCGCGCGCAAAGCGCTCGAACGCCATATCGCCCGGCGTCGCTCGCGTTTGCGGGCGCGGGCTTGGCAGCTGGGCGAGCGACTGTACAGGCGCAAGCCCGATCGCTTCGTGCGGCGTCTGCTCGATCACTGAGGCCCGAGCAAGCCCGATCGCTCCGTGCGACGCCCACTCGTGTGCCTGAGCTCGCGCCGGAGACATGGCCGCCGGCCCGGCGCGAGACGAGGCCTCAGTCTCGGCACGGCAAGTCCGAACACTCGAACGTCCTCCCCCAATCGCCCATAGGCCCCCGGCCCGCTTCAGAACCGCGCCGTGTCGGTCGATGGATTGGTGTCCCATCCACGAGCATGCGTACGCGATCGACACCGTCCTCGTTCTTCCTGGCCTTCCTCATCGGCGGGCTCGGAGTGCTGGTGTTGCACACCACCGCCGGCTTCGGCGGCTCCTCGCTTGACGGACTCTTCAGCGACGGCGTCTACAACGTGCTGATGTTCGGCGCCGCGCTGACGGTGCTCGCGCGCGGCGCGCTCGTGCGCGCCCAGCGCGCCGCCTGGCTGACGATGGGCGCCGGCATGCTCAGCTGGAGCCTCGGCGAACTGTATTACACGCTCTTCCTCGAATCCCCGGGCGCCGTCTCCGGTGCGATCTCCCCGGCGGACGTGCTCTACCTCGCGTTCTACCCCTGCTGCTACGTCGCGCTCGTGCTGCTCGTGGGCGCGCACCTGCGCGAGCTGCGCATCGGCATGTGGCTGGACGGGCTGATCGGCGGTCTCGCCGCCGCAACGGTCGGCGCCGCGCTCGTGCTGCCACCGATCCTTCAATCGACCCACGGCAGCTTCGGCCAAGTGGCGGTGGCCACAGCCTACCCGATCGGCGACCTGCTGCTGCTCGTCTTCACGATGGGCGCCCTGGGGATGACCGGCTGGCGCCCCGGGCGCGTATGGCTGTTGATCGCCGCGAGCCTCCTCGTGAGCGCGGTGGCGGACTCGCTGTATCTCTACCGGACGGCCGCCGGCACCTACCAGGCCGGCACGTGGCTCGACTGCCTGTGGCCGGCCTCGGCGATCCTCCTGGCCCTCGCCGCCTGGACACCGTGGCCGAAGACCCTACGCAGGCGCGTGGAGGACTGGCGGCTCATGTCGGTGCCAACGCTGTCGCTGCTCGTGGCGCTGGGGGTGCTGATCTACGGCAACCGCCCCGACACCCAGCTCACTCCCGTCGCCGTGATCCTCGCCGGCGCCACGGTGCTCGCCGTCGGGCTGCACCTGATGCTTACCGTGCGTGAGAACCTCGCGATGCTCGTCGGCTCGCGCGAGCTGGCGCTGACCGATCCGCTCACCGGCCTCGGCAACCGGCGCCTTTTGATCGAAGACCTGCACATCGCCTGCCGCGCGGCCGCCGCGGGCGAACCGTGGGAGCTCGTGCTGTATGACCTCAACGGCTTCAAGCGCTACAACGACACCTTCGGCCACCCCGCCGGCGACGCGCTGCTCGCGCGCCTCAGCGGCAAGCTGAGCGAGATCGTCGCCCCCCACGGCACCGCCTACCGCATGGGCGGCGACGAGTTCTGCGTGCTCCTGCGCGGCGGCCTGGTGAGCACCGAGACGCTCGTGCGCGCCAGCCTCGCGGCGCTCTCCGAGCAGGGCCCCGGCTTCTCGATCGGCGCCGCCCACGGCGTCGTAAGCATCCCCGGCGAGGTCGGCGACCCTGCCTCGATCATGCAGCTCGCCGACCAGCGCCTCTACAAGCGCAAGGACCAGACGCGTGAATCGAGCGCCGTGCACCAGCTGCGCGACGTGCTCCTGCAGGCCTTCCAGGAGCGCCACCCCGATCTGCAGGAGCACCAGCGCGGCGTCGGCGCGCTCGTACTTGCCGTCGGGCGGCGCATGGGCATGGGCGTCGAGGAGCTCGACGTCCTCGCGCGCGCCGCCGAGCTGCACGACGTCGGCAAGATCGCGAT
The DNA here is from genome assembly GCA_963723045.1 of uncultured Solirubrobacterales bacterium. Classification (GTDB taxonomy): domain Bacteria; phylum Actinomycetota; class Thermoleophilia; order Solirubrobacterales; family Solirubrobacteraceae; genus Palsa-744. The sequence goes on from CAVROU010000002.1 coordinate 1,263,500, forward strand.
CCCCGACGCGATCCTCACCAAGCCCGGACCGCTCGACGAGGAGGAGTGGCGCTTCATGCGCCGTCACACCATCCTCGGCGAGCGCATCCTGATGGCCGCCTCCGCGCTGCGCCCCGTCGCGCGGCTGGTGCGCTCGAGCCACGAGCGCTATGACGGGCACGGCTATCCCGACGGGCTGGCGGGCGAGGAGATCCCGCTTGGCGCGCGCATCATCTTTGTCTGTGACGCGTATGACGCGATGATCTCGACTCGCGCCTACTCGCCGGCTATTCCGGCGGTCGAGGCCCTGGAGGAGCTGCGCGCGTGTGCCGGCACGCAGTTCGATCCGCGAGTTGTCGAGGCGTTTGCCGCGACTTTGCTCGAAGCCGCGGTTCCGGTCGAGCACAGCCTCCAGGCTGTTGCTCGACGCTGATACGCGTCGCGACGAGGCCCGGGTCGGAGACACGCTCAGCGCCTCGCATCTGCCCGTCGAGGCCGTGGGTTGCATCGCATAGCCACTCCCTGTCGCAAGACTCCCACTCTTGGGACGGCAAGGCATTCTGGGTGATGCCCGACTGTTTGGCTTTTCCTCATTGCCGATGCTACGGTCGCCGACCCCGACCACAGCGCGCCCAGTCTCGGCTGGCGAGCACCGCACGAGCCCTGAGGAGGCCTCCATGTCCCGTATCGCCGAGCTGACCCAAGTCATCCGTTTGAAGGCGGGCTCCCAAGGGGGCGCTATGAGCCGCAAAGCGGCTTGGCTGGCGGGCCTCGTGGTCGTGGTTTTGGGAGTGTTGGCTGTGCCAGGGATCGCCTCGGCTGCGTCTTGTACTGACACGTGGAAAGGTCCGGCAGAAGGGCAGTGGTCGACGGCGGAAGATTGGTCGGCCGGGAGCGTGCCGACGTCTTCGGATGTGGCGTGTATTGGGTCGGGCGTGACGGTCGAAGCGTCCTTTGGGAACTATCAGGCCAACGTGGTGCAGGGGGAAGGGGCACTCGTGATCTATGGGAGCACGTTTGAAGTCACGAACGCACTGGAACCGTCGGTCATCAATACGCTGGTCATGAAGTATTCGGCCACCATCCTGGGCGCTGCGACGATCGATGTTTCGGGGTCGCTCACCTGGGGCGCGACGAGCACTATGGCCGGTTCGGGAAAGACGGTCGTGGAGTCTGGCGCCTCGGCCACGATCAGCGCGTCGACCGCGACGCTCGAAAAACGGACGCTGCTGAACGAAGGGACGGTGACGTGGTCGGAAGGCGCGATAAGCATGACTGAAGGCGCACGCATGGAGAATGCGGGGACGTTCAAGGCGAACTCCGAGGGCGGTTTTGGGATCACGACGGAAGGGATCGGTGCCGCGCCGCTTTTCATCAACACGGGCGTCTTTGAGAAGACGGGCGGCACCGGGCAGAGCGTGATCGAAGACGACTTTGAAAACTCAGGGAAAATCACGACGAGCACCGGCAAGCTCGTGTTCGGGGACCGCGGGGTCTCCGACACCATCGCGAGTGGGAGCGTGCTGGAAGGTGCGGAGGTATTCAACGACGCGACCGTCTCGGCGGGCAGCTTCAAAGCGCCCACGGGCAAAGTGACGATCGAAAACGGTTCGCTGACGATCGCGGAAGGCAGTACGGCGTCGATCAGTAATCTCACGATGAGATTCAACGCCGAAGTGGCGGGCGCGGGGACGCTGGATCTTCCCGAAACGTTCACGTGGGCGTTGGCGAGCACCATGTCAGGGCCCGGGACGACCGTGATCGGCTCCGGCGCGACGGCGTCGATCACGGGTGGCGCGGAAGGCCGTTTGATTGGCCGCAGGCTCGTCAACGAAGGCACCTTCATCCTTGAAAAAGGGGAGTTGCGGATGACGGGCGGTGCTTTGTTTGAAAACGAGGAGACGTTCGATGCGAACGCCGAAGGGACGTTCGATATGTACACGAATACAGAAGGTGCGGCGTCGCTGTTCGTGAACACCGGCACGTTTCAGAAGACCGAAGGCACGGGCGCGACGCTCGTCGAATTGCCGTTCGAAAACCTCGGGGTCGTCGATGCCGTGACCGGGAAGCTGACGTTCGCCAAAACAGAATCGGCTGTGAAACTCGCGAAAGGCAGCGCCCTGGAGGGCGCGATCCTGCTCGACAGTGCGCTGGTCAGCGGCGGCGGCTTCAAAGCGACGGGCACCGTAACCCTCGAATACAGCTACCTGGAACTCGAAGGTGGCACTACTGCGACGATCACGAACTTCGCCATGAACAACGGGAGCGAAGTGAGGGGGCCGGGAAATCTCGATATCTCCGAATCTTTCTCGTGGAAAGCGCTGAGCGCAATGGGGGGTACAGGCAAGACCGTGATCGAGCCCGGCGCGACCGCGTCGATCACCGTGACAGCCAAAATGGTCGAGCGTACGCTCGTAAACGAAGGGGTCCTCACGTGGTCTGAAGGCGAAATCGCGATGACCGATGGCGCGAGCATCGAGAATGCCGGAACGTTCGACGCGGACTCCGAGAGCCCTTCTGGCATCTTCGAGCCCGAAGGCGAACGCGAAGGACCCACCCCGCTGATCGTGAACACCGGGCTCTTCCAGAAGGTCGCCGGTGCCGGCGAAACGAAAGTCGAAGTGAGCTTCGAAAACCTCGGCCGGATCAACCGCGAAACCGGGAAACTCCTCATCAAATATCCGGTGGAGAGCGACCCTTCCACTCAGTACGGTGGGATCAACGAATCGGCCCTCGGCCAGATACCTCCAAGCTGCGGCGACCCGGTCGACTGCGCAACGGGCAACTACTACGGGTTCCAGACCGACGTAGCGATCGGCGGGCGAGGCGTCGGCCTTGACCTGACACGGACCTACAACTCACAGGCCGCTGCCGCCGGTGCCTCTGGGACATTCGGGCATGGCTGGAGCAGCCCCTACAGCGACCACCTCACGGTCACGCAAGGCAAAGCGCTGTTGACGCAGGCCAATGGCAGCACCGTGCCGTTCACCGAAGGCAAAGGCGAAGCGTTCACGCCGCCCGCGTGGTCGCAGGACACCCTCAACGGCAGCGCGAAAGTCGGCTACTCGCTTGTGCTGCCCGACCAGGTCAAATACCAGTTCGAAGGCTCGACCGGGCGTCTGCAGAGCGTGAGTGACCGCAACGGCAACCAAACGAAACTGGGGTACGCCGCGAAAGGGCTCCTGGAAACGGTCACCGACTCCGCGGGCCGGAAGATCACGCTCGCCTACAACGGCGAAGGCCTCGTCGAAAGCGCGAAAGACCCGATGGGCAACACCGTCAAATACGCCTATGAAGAAGGGACCCTCGCGAAAGTCACGCTGCCCGGCGAAACGAAACCGCGCTGGCAGTACCACTACGACGCCTCGCACCAGATGACCTCAATGGTCGACGGAAGGGCCGGCGAAACAACCAACGAATACAACGCGTCGCACCAGCTCACGAGCCAGACCGACCCCGCCGGACACAAACTCAAATTCGAATACGAAGCGTTCCATACCAAGATCACGAACAACACCACAGGCAGCGTGACCGACGAGCGCTTCACGAGCAACAACGAGCCCTACTCCATCACCCGTGGCTTCGGGACCGCCAGCGCGAGCACCGAAACGTTCACCTACGACGCCGAGAACGACCTCACCAGCGCCACAAACGGGGACGGCTACACCACGAAATACACGTACGAAAACGCCAACAGGACGAGCGTGGTCGACCCCGACAAAAACGAAACGAAAATGGCCTATGACGCCACCCACGACGTCATCTCCACCACAACGCCGAACGGCGAGACCACGAAAATCGCCCGCGACAGCCACGGCAACGCCGAAACCGTGTCCCGCGCGGCGCCCGGCGGCCTCACGCAGACTACGACGTACGCCTACGAACCCAACGGGAACCTCAAAAGCATCACCGACCCCCTCAAACACACCTGGAGCTACGAATACGACACGCAGGGCGACCGTACGGGCGAAACGGACCCCGAAGGGGACAAGCGGACCTACACGTATAACGAAGACTCGCAGGAGACCTCGACGGTCAGCCCGAACGGGAACGTCAAAGGCGGTGAACCGTCGAAGTACACCACCAAAATCGAACGCGACCAGCAGGGCCGTCAGCTCAAAATCACCGACCCCCTCGCCCACACCACCAAGTACGTCTACGACGGCGACGGGAACGTCGAAAAGATCACCGACGCCAACACCCACACAACGACCTACACATATAACGCCGACAACCAAAAGACGATCGTCAAAGAACCCGAAGGGAACACCACCGAAACGGGCTACGACGGCGCCGGGCGCGTCACGACCCAGACTGACGGCAACAAACACACCACGACGTACGTCCGCAGCCCGCTCGGTGAGGTCACAGAAGTCAAAGACCCGCTCGGCCGCGTCACGAAAAAGGAATATGACGCCGCCGGCAACCTCACCGCGCTGATCGACGCCGCGGGGCGCACCACTAAATACACCTATGACCCCGCCAACCGCCTGAAAGAAATCGTCTACTCCGACGGTGTCACGCCGACCGTCAAATACGAATATGACGCCGACGGAAACCGCACCCAGATGACCGATGGCACCGGCAAAACGACCTACACCTACGACCAGCTCGACCGCCTGGCCGCGAGCACGGACGGGCACGGCGACAGCACCGCCTACGAATACGACCTCGCGAACAACCAAACAAAACTCACCTACCCAGGCGGCAGTCTCGTCACCCGCGCCTACGACAACGCCGGACGCCTCCAGAGCGTAACCGACCCCTCCAGCAACACCACTACCTTCGCCTACAACCCCAACTCCGACCTCACCACCACGACATTCCCCAAAGGCACCAACGAGCAAGACAAAACGGCCTACAACAACTCCGACCAGCAGACCAAAATCACGATGACCGGCAACGGCCTGAAAGTCCTCGCCTCGATCGCGTACACCCGCGACAGCGACGGACAGGTCACCTCAACGACCACCACGGGACTGCCCGGCACCGCGAGCACCAGCGAAACCTACGACACGAACAACCGCCTCAAGAAAGCCGGCAGCACCGCATACACCTACGACCCCGCAAACAACCCCACCAAACTCGGCTCCAACGCCAGTACCTACGACGTCGCCGACCAGCTCAAAACGAGCGGCACCACGACCTACGAATACAACCAGCTCGGCCAGCGAACCAGCGCAACCCCCAAAGGCGCCCAGACTACAACATTCGTCTACGACCAGGCCGGCAACCTCACCCAAATCAAACAGAGCAAAGCAGCACTAAGCGACACCTACACCTACAACGGCGAAGGGCTACGCGTCTCACAAACCAAAGGCAAAACAACCAGCAACATCACCTGGGACATGCACGGCAGCATGCCGCTAATCCTCTCCGACGAACAGAACACCTATATCTACGGGCCTGGTAACATTCCGATTGAGCAGATCTCAAGCAAAGGCACCACCCTCTACCTCCACCACGACCAGCAGGGCTCAACTCGCATGCTGACAAGCTCGACCGGCGGCATCGAAGCCACCACGACCTACGACGCCTACGGCAACGCCGCTGGGACCACCGGCACCGCCACAACACCTCTCGGCTACGACGACCAGTACACGAACGCCGACACCGGACTGATCTATCTCAGAGCCCGGGTCTACGATCCTGCCACTGCGCAGTTCCTCAGCAGCGATCCATTCGAGCCGATAACACTGGAACCCTACAGCTACGGTAGTGATGATCCAGTCAACACCGAAGACCCCACAGGCCTGATCTTTGGCATCCCTGGCACTCCATCATGGGAAGAAGTCGCGACGCGGTTCGTCGGCTTCTGGGACGGGTTTACCCGCCCCGTATTCGGCGGTACTGCGGCCCTTAGATCCGAACTTGGGCTGAACGGCGGTCTCGACACGTGCTCGACTGAATATCAGGTGGCCAGCAGCATTGGCAATGTCGACGCGAGCCTTGAGGCGGGAGCTGCCTCCGGAATCATCGCTGAGGCTGGTACTGGTGTGCTCGGTGACCTCTCGATAGGTACTCTCAAGCTTCGACCGATCATCGCACCCTTGGCTGGCGGCGCTGCCGGCGGTACTGCGCAGACCATCGTGGCTGGGCGCGAACCAAGCCCTACGACAGTCGGTCAGGGGATCGTTGGTGGATTGGCAGGCGAGCTCGCGACTGGCCTGGTACCTGGAACGAGCGCATCCGGCGTCGCGGGCGCAGTCAATACGGCTTTCGGCTTTGTCTGGTAATGCTCAAGCAAGCGGAGTTGTGCTGATTCAGCTCAATCGTAAGCTGTTCACGGCAGCGGCATTTTTTCTGGGCATCCTCACAGTCGCTGGCATGTCTCGTGCGGTGTCAGCTGGGAATGTGGTCGCAGCGGCAATCACTCTAGTGGCAGTCGGCGGGCCCTGTGCGATTTACGTTCGCGGTCTCCTTCGACGTGGCCCTGCAATTATTATCGATTCCGATGGGCTAGCAGGCTTTCGAGTTCCGCGCACGATCTACTGGGCAGACGTAAGCGACATCCATCTGTCACAACGACAGAGTGCCTTCGTGGCTTATCACCGTCTTGTCGTTACACTGCGAGGAGAGGACCAGCCTCCGATAGAGGATTCACACGGACTATTGACTTCCCGCGTACCGACCGAAACTATAGATTTTTCTATCGATCTACTGGCGATACCTTGGACCGAGGCGGTCGCGCTAGTGCAAGAACGATTCGGACGGAATATCTCAACAAAGAGAGAGACATTGATATCTGCGGTGCGGGCTAAATGATTTAGTCGTGCAGTGTGATAGTCAACGCTACAGTAGATTCTGATGATTATGCGGACTATTCTTTCAATCGCCATCGTGACGATCTTGGCGGCCGGGCTCGTGTACGGAGCTAGATGTTGTGCCCGGTGACGTCCCGAACGCGGTGGATGGGTGGGCGGTTGCCGAGCGCTGAGTGGGTGCGCTGCTCGTTGTAGTGGCGGACCCAGTGTGGCAGTGCTGCGTGGCGCGCGTCGCTTGAGGCGTATTGCAGGGCGTAGGCCCACTCGCGTTGCAGGGTCTGCTGGTAGCGCTCGACTTTCCCGTTGGTGCGGGGCGTGTACGGCCGGGTGCGCAGATGGCGGACCTGGCGGCGGTGCAGCAGCTCGCGTAGCGTCTTGTTGTGGATGTAGGTGAACGCGTTATCGGTCATCAGCCGCTCGGTGACGATCCCGTGCTCCAGGAACCAGTCCAGTGCGCGGCGGGTGAACGCGGTCACGGTCGGGGCTTTCTCGTCGTTGTGGATCTCCGAGTACGCCAGGCGTGAACAGTCATCGATGATCGAGTGCACGTACTCCCAGCCGACGCGGCGGGAGCGCCGGGTGCGATCCCCTGTCAGCGCGTGCCCGGGCTCGGTGAACTTCCCGAGCTTCTTGACGTCCATATGCAGCAGGTTCCCGGGGCACGGCCACTCGTAGCGCACGACCCCAGGGCGCTCGGATGGCTCCCGCCGCGAGCAGCCCCCGCGTCGCAGGACCTGGTGGACGGTCGAGTGGGGTCGCCCGATCAGCATCGCGATCGTCCTGGGACTCCAGCCCGTCCGCTGCCGCAACTCACAGATGCGCTGCTCCTCATCGACAGGGCACCGAGAGGGAGAACGGCGAGGGCGGCTGGAGCGCTCCGTCAGGCACGCCAGCGACTCACGCTCAGCAGGGGTCGCTGCACGCCAGCGGCGTACCCACTCCCACACCGTGGACTTCGACACGTTCCCCCACGCTCCAGCCTGCGCGAAGGACATCCCGTCATCAACGACACGACGAACGACCATCTCCCGCCCACGCGGAGTCATGCGGGCTCTATGGTGCGGCATTCCGGGCCTCCCTTGAGGTGGTGAGCTTTGACACCCACAGCCTCTCGGTAGGCCCGGACCTACCTACACCCCGTTCTGAACGTCACCGGGCACAACAGCTAGAGGAGGCACAGCCCGACCAACCCCGACCAGAAGACCGTCGCTTGCGGTGCCAGGCTCTCGCTGGATAGTCGGCGCCTGGCTTGTTTTGGTCGTGGTGATTACTGCTACAAGCTATAGATGACCCACGAATTCGTCGGGCACTAGGAGTCGCCGTGACCGTTCAGCCAGACCCTAGCCAACGCTGAGAATCGTCAAGACGGTCTCCCCGCGAGGAAGCACAACCGAAACCTCATCCCCCACCCGGCGCCCCTGCAGCCCCCGCGCCACGGGCGAGTCAGCCGAAAGCCGCCCCTCCGCGGGCGAGGCGTCGTGCGAACTCACGATCTTCCAGGTCCGCTCGACCCCCTTCGAGTCCCGCACGACAACCGTAGAGCCAAAGCCCACAACCCCGTCGGCGGCCGGCGTCTCCTCCACCACCACTGCAGTCGAGATCCGCTCGCGCAACCGGGCGATCTTGGTCTCCAGGTGCGCCTGCTCGTTCTTGGCGTCGTGGTACTCGCTGTTCTCCTTGAGGTCGCCCCATTCGCGGGCGGTCTTGATGCGCTCGGCGATCTCGCGGCGTCCCTCGCCCTCGAGGGCGGCGAGCTCCTCGCTGAGGGTCTGGAGCCCCTCGGGGGTCATCATGCCGGCGGAGTCGCTCATCTCTCCAGCGTACAGAGGCTGGCGCAAAACACGGGCGCCCCCTGGGAAACCCACTGGCTGGGCTGAGCTGGCGGGGTCCGGCGGGACTCTCGGCCTGTGGGCGGCGGCTTAGAAGTACGTCGAGGGAGACGTGCTCAGCAAGGCATACAGCTGCACGATCGCCGCCTGCCCCAGCAGGGTCGACGTCGAGGGCGAGCCGGAGACGAACAGATCGCTGCTCAGGCGCAGGTTCTGCCAGGCGTAGTCGACATACGTCTGCACGGCCTTGGGCCCCGGGGGGTCGTGCGAGACGGAGTCGAGATAGAGCAGGTTGCGGAAGTAGACGCAGGCGAAGAAGGGGTTTTCGAGCTCGAGCTTTTCCAGCGTGTAGTAGCTGAGGGCGAGCTTGGCGGTCTGGCGCGCCTCATAGAGGTAGGCGCTTTCCCCGGTGGCCTGGTAGAGGAGCGCGCCGGCGCCCATCATGGTGCCCTGGTTGTAGCTCCACTGCATCGGTTCGATCGCACCGTTGTTCTGGATGTGATCGGCGTAGAGGCCATTGGGGGCGAGCAGGCACTGGCGCACCCAGCCGTAGGCCATCTTCGCGAAGGCCAGGTACTGCGGTTCGTGGGTGATCCGATACAGCACGACCCCAAGCTCGGCGGCGGGGCCGTCGGTCACCGTGTTGCGCGAGGTGTTGGTGGAGGCATTGGAGAACGGCACCCCACCGGGGCAGGGCAGCGGCTTGCCATTCGGCCCGGTCGTCTGCCAGCCGGCCATCACGAAGGCCATGATCCGCTGGGCCATCTCCAGCGCGAAGGCTTCGTGGTCGAGCTCGTACATGCGCGCCAGCTCGATACCGACCCACTCGTTGTCGTCGTAGTAGCTCGCGCCGCCGGCCCCCAGCGGCGGCGCGACGGTGCCGGCGAAGGAGGGCAGCGGCGCGGCGGCGGCAACGGTGGCTTCCGGCGCGGAGGTAGGCGCGTGAGGGGCCGTGGAGGTTTCCCAGTAGCGCTCCAGGCCATACATGCGCACGTGCAGTTCGTGGGTCAGCGCGCTGCTCTCGCCGGGGATGTTGGCCACGGTGACGGTCGCCGCCAGCGCCTGAGAGAAGGGCCATAGGAACGAATAGGGTTCGCCCTTGTAGAGACCCGAGCCCTGGAGGTAGAAGTACTGCTGCATCGTCTTGAACGCCAGCAGCGCCCGGGCGGGATTGCCGCGCAGCGTGGTCTTGGTCTTCGTGCTGGTCGGCTTGCTGCTCGTGGGCTTTATCGGGCCGGCCGCCGGGGAGCCCGGGGCCGTGGGAGACGCGCCTTCCTGGCCGGTCCCGCCGGTCGCGCTCGCTGCCAGCGCCGGGCGTTCGGCACCCGCGGGGTACTGAGAGGCGCCGCGATGTGGGGAGCCGACGTGCGTCGCTCCCTGCGCAGCCGACTGGCCGGCGCAGAGCAGCAGGGCAACGGCCAGCGGCACGACCAGACGCGCGGGGGCCACGACCGGATGAAGGAAAGACGAGGTCATCGGGCGACAGGCATCGAAACAGGGGAAGGGTCGAATCGATGCGGTTTCCGATGGTAACGGCGCCCGCCCGATACGCTGCGAGCCTTGTTGCACAGGACCCCAGCGGGTCCCCGGAGCGGACCCGAATCGAGGAGATGAGGATGGGCACAGTCAGAGAGGCCGTCATCGAGATGCTGCGCGAGCGCGGCATGGGGACGATCTTCGGCAACCCCGGCTCCACCGAGCTGCCGATGCTGAGCGAGTTCCCCGCGGACTTCCGCTACGTGCTGGGCTTGCAGGAGGCGGTGGCGGTGGGGATGGCCGACGGCTACGCGCAGGCGAGCGGAAAGCCGACGCTCGTGAACCTGCATACCGCGCCGGGGCTCGGCAATGGCATGGGGGCGATCTTCAACGCGCAGGCGAACCACTCGCCGGTGGTGGTCACGGCGGGGCAGCAGCACCGCTCGCTGATGACGCTGCAGGCGAACCTGACGAATCGCGACGCGGTGCGGATGCCCCACCCGCTGGTGAAGTGGAGCTATGAGCCCCCACGCGCCGAGGACGTGCCGCATGCGCTGGCGCGCGCTACCCACCTGGCGGGGCTGGCGCCGCGTGGCCCGGTGTTCCTGTCGATCCCGATGGACGACTGGGCGGCTGAGGTGGCCGACGCGGACGAGGTGCACCATCAGACGACGCGCAGCGTGAGCGGCGCCGCGCAGCCCTCCCCCGCCGTCCTCCAGGAACTGGCGAAGCGCCTGGCCAACGCCAAGGCACCGGTGTTCGTGGCCGGCCCGGACATCGACGCGAGCGGCGGGTGGGATGCGGCGATAAGACTCGCCGAGCGTCAAGGGCTGCCCGTGTACGCGACGCCAGCGACGGGGGGCGGACGGATCGGATTCCCTGAGAACCACCCGCTCTTCCAGGGGATACTGCCCCCGGCGGTGTGGCCGGTGGGAGATGCGCTGGCCCCATACGACCTGGTGCTCGCGGTGGGAACCTCCGTGTTCCCGTACTACCCGAACATCCCCGGCGCGCTGCTGGCGCCCGGGACGGAGCTGGTGGCGATCACGAGCGACCACGACGAGGCGGTGCGCGCGCCGATGGGCGAGGCGATCGTGGCGGACGTGGGCCTCACGCTGACGGCGCTGGCGGAGCTCGTCGAGGATTCGCAGCGCACACCGCCCGCCGCGCGAGCGGAGCCGGAGGAGGTGGAGGTCACCGACCCGATGAACCCCTCGACGGCGGTGCGGACGCTCGCGCAGGTGTTCCCGGCGGATGGGATCGTGGTGCTGGAGAGCCCGAGTGCGACGCCGGCGCTGCGCAACCAGCTACGCCTCTCGAAGCCCGGCAGCTACTACTTCTCGGCGGGCGGGGGCCTCGGCTTCGGGATGCCGGCGGCGATCGGCGTGCAGCTGGCGTGCCCGGATCGCCCGGTGGTGTGCGTGCTGGGCGAGGGCTCGGCGCAGTACGCGGTGCAGGCCTTCTGGACGGCGGCGGCCTACAAGGTGCCGGTGACGTTCCTGGTGCTGCGAAACGACGAGTACGCGATCCTCAAGTGGTTTGGGATGCTGGAGGAAATCACGGGCGCGCCGGGCCTCGACCTGCCGGCGCTCGACTGCGTGGCGGTGGCGGGCGGCTACGGCGTGAACGCACGGCGCGTGAGCGGCGCGGAGGAGCTGGGGACGGAGCTGCGCGCGGCACTGGCCTCGCCGCGGCCGGAGTTGATCGAGGTGCCGGTGACGCCGGGAATGGCGCTCATCTAGTGTCGCTGATGTATAGCGAAAGTAGACACAGAAAGATAAAGGCGCGCGCGGTGGGACACCTTTTTTGAAATGTGCTTTCTATAGTATCTACAACTTATAATACTATTGCATTACCAAGAAAAAAATAGACAAACACCATCCCCCCCTCCCGACACGATCGTCGTCGGCGCGGGCCTCGCCGGCCTGGTGTGCACGCTTGAGCTGCTGCGCGCCGGGCACAGCGTGCTGCTGCTCGACCGCTGCGAGCCCAAGGAGCTGGGTGGCCTCGCGCGCGAGGCGTTCGGGGGCATGTTCATGGTCGATTCACCCGAGCAGCGGCGCGGGCGCATCCACGACAGCGAGCGCCTCGCGCTGGAGGATTGGCGGCGGATCGCGGAGTTCGAGCCCGATGACGAGTGGCCAGAGCGCTGGGCCGAGCAGTACGTGACACGCGCGCGAGATGACGTGGGCGGCTGGCTGCGCGAGCTCGGCGTGCGCTTCTTCCCGGTGGTCAACTGGGCGGAGCGGGGCAACTTCGGCGACGGCAACTCGGTGCCCCGCTTCCACATGACGTGGGGCACGGGCAAGCGGCTCGTGCAGGCGGTGTGGAGCGCGATCGAAGCGCACCCGCGCCGCACGGCGCTCGACGTTCGCTTCGGGTCACGCGTGAGCGAGCTGCTGATCGAGCACGGCCACGCGGTGGGCTGCCGCGTGACCCAGGAACGCACGCGCGTGGACGAGAAAGGAGAGGGGCCGGACAGAGCCGGCCCGGCGGGAGCCGCGAAGCGCGAACCCGAGGCTGGCGCCCCGCGGAGCGGGATGGGGCGCGGGGAGGGCGAGGCGCACAAGCCCGGGGAGTCCGAGGCCCACGATCCACCCGACGGGGGCGCGAGCTACGAGGTGCGAGCCACCCGCGCGGTCGTGATCGCGGCGGGCGGCATCGGCGGCAACCTGGAGATCGTGCGCCGCGAGTGGCCGACCGAGCGCCTGGGACCGGCACCTCAGAAGATCCTGATGGGCTCGCACCGCTACGCCGACGGCGCGCTGCACGAAGAGGTGCGGCGCGTGGGCGGCAATGTGACCCATCTGTCGCGCATGTGGAACTACGCCGACGCGGTGCGCCACCCCCACCCCCAGCGCGAGGGGCACGGGCTGAAGCTGATCCCGCCGCGCTCGGGCGTGATGCTGAACCCCGACGGCGTGCGCTACGGGCCGGTGCCGGTGATCCCCACGTTCGACGCATACAGCGCGATGGAGCGCACGTGCGAGGACGAGCGCAAGTACTCGTGGCTGATCTGCAACTGGAAGATCGCCAAGCGCGAGCTGGACGTGTCGGGCTCGCAGCACAACCCGAACATGCGCGAGCGCCGCGCGGTGCGCTTCCTGCTCGGCATCCTGCTGGGAAAGCCGGGCCTCGTGAAGCACTTCCTGGAGGGCTCGCCGGACTTCGTCTCGGCCGACACGCTCGCGGAGCTGGCGAGGAAGATGAACGGCGTGACCGACGAAGACGCGATCGACGCGGCCGTGCTGGAGCGCGAAATCGGCCGCTACGACGAGAACATCGCCCGCGGAAAGGGACAGTTCAACGACGACCAGCTGCGGCGCATCGCGCAGCTGCGCAACTGGCGCGGCGACCGCCTGCGTACGTGCGCGTTCCAGCGCATCGTCGACCCCAAGGCGGGCCCGCTGCTGGCGATCCGCCTGCAGGTGATGGCGCGCAAGAGCCTCGGCGGCATCCAGACCGACCTCGGCTGCCGCGTGCTGCGCGCAGAGGACAGCGCACCGATCCCCGGCCTGTACGCGGTCGGCGAGGCGGCGGGCTTCGGCGGCGGCGGGATGCACGGCAGGCGCTCACTGGAGGGGACGTTCCTCGGCGGCTGCGTGTTCACGGGGCGCCTCGCCGCGGCGGCGATCGCCGGGGCGGAGCTGCCGCTGCGCACGCCGCCGAGCATGCCGGCAATGCGCTGAGCTGCCGCGTGCCGGCGTCAGAGCCCGAATCGCGCCGGGACCCCGCGAGGACCGACCTCGCGCAGCGACCCGACCCGTCCGTCGACTACACAACAGTCGGCCACGTCACCTGCGACGTACTCGAAGACGGCACGCGGCGGCCTGGCGGCGGCGCCTTCTACAGCGCATTGCAGGCGGCGAGGCTCGGACAGCGCACGCTGATCGTCACCAAGGGCGAGCCAGGCGAGCTGAACGAGCTGCTAGCCCCCTATCGCGACGAGCTCGAGGTGCGCGTGCTGCCGGCCGAGCACACGACGACGCTCGCGACCTCCGGCATCGGTGCGCAGCGCAGACAGCGGGTGCTGGCCTGGGCAGGGGCGATCGTGGAGGCGCTGGTGCTCGACACCTCGATCCTGCACCTCGCGGCCGTCGCCCGCGAGACCCCGACGAGCTGGAGCGGTCGGGCGGACTTCATCGGTCTCACGCCACAGGGGCTCGTGCGCGAATGGGGGGAGGACGGCGAGGTGCGGCACGCCCAGCTCGACCCTCGCACCCTCCCCCGGCATTTCGACGCGCTCGTGCTTAGCGACCGCGAGCGCGAGTGGTGCGAGCCGTTGTTCGCGACGCTTGGACAGTCCGCGGTGGATGGCACGATCGCGGTGACAGCCGGCTCGGCGCCCACCGAAGTCCTGCAGCCCGGCGGAGCGATCGAGCGCATTCCCGTGGCGCCGAGGATGGCCCCCCATGACGACCTTGGGGCAGGCGATGTGTTCGCGGCGGCCTTCTTCATCGCGCTGCGCGAAGGACACGACCCCGCGGAGGCAGCGGCCTACGGCCATGCGGCCGCGGCCGTGCGCCTCGCGGGCGTGGGCGCCCAGGCAGTCGGCGATCGGGAGGCCGTCGCCAGGGCACTTCGTTGACGCGTCGGCTTCAGGCTGGACGCTCGCTCATCGAGCACCCACGCAGACCGATATTCCCGCCGGCCGCGCTGGGCCTGTGCCGCCGACCGGCTAAAGCGTCCGCTCGATCAGTCGCGCCGGCCGCGCTGGGCCAGTGCCGCCGACCGGCTAAAGCGTCCGCTCGATGAGCCGCGCCAGCTGGGCGCGATCGAGCGCGCCTTCCGCCCCGCAGGCGCGCGCGGCGAGCAGCAGGCTGCCGCCGACCGGCGCCATCTCGACCGTGGCGACCTGCGCATCGGGGGCCACCTCGTGGATCTCCCGGGTGAGCGGGCCGACGAAGATCTCGCCGGCCTTGTAGGCGCTGCCGATCAGTCCGACGGGGAACTCGCCCTGAAGCCCAGTCTGCGCGATGACCGCCGCGATCTGACCGCTAAGCCAACGGGCGCCGTCTTCATAGAGCTCGCGCGCGACCCCGTCGCCGCGTTCGGCACAGCGGCCGGTCTCGATCGCGAAGGCCGCGATCTCGCTCTTGGAGAGGGGCTTGGAGTAGACCATCACCCCCAGCGCCTCGACGCTCGGCGCGCCAAAGAACTCGACCGCCGCGTCGCTGAGCGCGGTCTCGGGACCGGAGCCGTCGCGGTCGCGCAGCGCCGCCTTGATCGACTCCAGACCCAGCCAGTAGCCCGAACCCTCATCACCGACGATGTGACCCCAGCCACCGGTGCGCCACGCGCGCCCGTCGCGCCCGACGCCGAAGACGTTCGAGCCGGTGCCCGAGATCGCCCCCACCCCGGGCTCTCCTCCGGTGGCCGTGGCCCAGGCGGCGACGACGTCGTTGACGACGATCCACTCGGGCGGGCGGTGTGCGCGCACCTCGGAGACGATCGCGTCGGTGTCGGTGCCCGCGACGGCCAGCACGGCCGCGTCGAGTCCCTCGATCGAGGTGCCGGCGCCCGCGATCGCCTCGTCCGCGGCGTCGAGGAGCGCCTGCGTGGCCGCCGTTGCGCCGACGGCATCCTGGTTCGACGGCCCGCCGTATCCCAGGTGCAGACGGCCCCCCTCGACGTCGAGCACCGCGGCCAGCGTCTTGGTCGCGCCGCCGTCGATGCCCAGCAGAAAGCGCGCGCCTGCACCCCCGCCACCCATCGTCGAGTCGCTCGGCGGGGCCAGCTCAGGCGGGAGTTGAACCAGCGGCGAGCGATCCACGGGCGGCATCCTCGCAGTTCGTGCGGCCAAGCTGCTTTAGGATCGCCGCCATGCCCGTAAGCGCTGTCTTCCCTCAGGCCTCTCAGCGAGAGGGGATGTACGAGTCCTTCTACCTGCGCGCCGTCTCCCCGGACGAGCCACTGGGCATCTGGATCCGCTACACCGTGCACAAGGCACCCGGCGCCCAGCCGCACGGATCGCTGTGGTGCACCGTCTTCGACGCGCGCCTGGGGCGACCCTTCCAGCACAAGCTCACGACCGACGAGCTGAGCGTGCCGGCCGGCGGGTGGATCGCGATCGGCGACGCACACCTGGGCCCCGATGCCGCCGAGGGCACGTGTGGCGAGGCCCGCTGGTCGCTGCACTTCGATTCAACCGAGCCCGAGCTGCGCCACCTGCCGCGCGCGTGGATGTATCGCGCGCCGCTGCCCCGCACAAAGCTGACGAGCCCAGCCCCGGCGGCGAGCTTCAACGGCACGATCGAGATCCCCGGCCACGCTCTCCCAGCTCCGTCGGCCCATGCTTTCTCGTCATCCGCCGCCTCCCGTCCGCCTCGCACCATCGAGCTGAAGGGATGGCGCGGGATGGTAGGCCACAACTGGGGCGCGGAGCACGCCGAGCGCTGGATCTGGCTGCACGGCATCGACTTCGAAGAGGACCCCGACGCGTGGCTGGACGTGGCGATCGGCCGCGTGCGCGTCGGGCGCTGGACCACCCCGTGGGTCGCCAACGGCGCGCTTGGCATCGAAGGCCACCGCCTCGCGCTGGGGGGCCTGGGCGCAAGGGGACTGCTGGTGGCCGAGACCCCACAGCGCTGCCGGCTGGCCCTGCCAGGGCAGGATGGTCTTAGCATCGACGCCCACATCGACACCCCCTCCGAAGCGCAGGCCGGCTGGAGCTACGCCGACCCAGGCGGCGATCTGCACGACGTCAGCAACTGCTCGATCGCCTCGCTGACGATGACCGTCCGCCGGCCCGGCCTGCCCGCGCGAACGCTGCGCACGACTCACGGCGCCGCGTATGAGCTGGGGATGCGCGAGCACGACCACGGCGTGCCGATCGCTCCGTTCGCGGACGGCTGAGCGGGCGCCTACGCGCCAGCTTACGGACGGCAAACTGTCCCTATGGACGCTCCAGCGTCTATAGACATAGATCTACAGGCAGGCCGAGGCTGTTCAGGACGCCCGTGCGATCGCCGCGTCCATCGCGGCCAGCGGCTCGTGCACGACCCCGCCGTGCCCGGGCGCCAGGCGCGAGGGCTCAAGCGCCCGCAGGGCACGCGCGCTCGCCAGAGCCGTCGGGCGATCCCAGCTCACGAGCGCCGGCAGCGGGAAACGCCGATTGGGATATGCGCTCGTCTCGACGCCGCCGAGCGTCGAGTAGGCGTCGCCGCAGATCAGCGTGCGGTCGCGGACGTCGAGCAGCGCGATCTGCCCCGGCGTGTGCCCGGGAGCGGCCACGACCTCCAGCGAGCCGATGCGCTCGCCGGGTATGACCGTGCGCGTGGGGACGGTCTTGGCACCCGGGTAGCTGCCTCGCAGCGGACTCTGCGGCTCGCCCGGATCCAGCGAGCGATCCCGGTGCAGCAGACGTGCCTCGCGCTCGCCGACGATCACCTCGGCGCCCGGCAGCGCAGCGGCGAGCTCATCGAGCGAGCCGATGTGGTCGCCGTGGGCGTGCGTCAGCACGATGCGTACGACCGGCCGACCAGTACGTGCGGCGGCGGCGAGGATCTTCCGTGCGCTACGCGCCACCATCGTGTCGACGAGCGTGAAGCCGTCCTCCTCGGTGACCAGATACGCATTCACGAATCCAAAGCGCGTGATCCGCGAGACGCCCATCGACGCCTTTCTATCAGCAGCCAGCAGATGTCGAATCTAGCATCGCGCTCCTCAAGGATCGGGCCCGATTGGCCGAATAGCTGACCGATGCTGAAGGAAAGCGCAAGCCAGTCCGTGGACCTGGCCGACGATCTACGTCGCCTGGGGCAGGAGCTGCATGTACGCACCGAGGAGGTCGTCGAGGGGCTCACCAATCGCTCCCGCGAATCCACCCAGGTTCTCGATGCACTCGTCGAAGACAGCTTCGCCAAGGTCGGCGCCGTCTCGACGATCGCCGTCGCCAGGTGGATGGGCGGCGAGGGACCGGACGTCGCCCGCGACGTCGGCCGCGACTCCTGGCGGATCTTCGGCCAGCTCGCCGCCCAGCGCGCGGCGTCGCTGAACGAGGTCACCAAGCGCTGCCTGCGCTGGCGCGATTCGGCCGCCGAAGTGGTGCGCGAGATCGCGATCCAGCTCGACCTTCCCGACGATGTGCTCGCGGAGGCGCTGCGCATGTTGCAGCGCAGCCTCGACGTGACGCTGGTGCGCATGTGCGAGTCCTTCGAGGGCGAGCGCCAGCGCGCCAACGAGGAGCTCACGCGCCGTCAGGAGGAGCTCGCTTTCCTGGCGACCCACGACCCGCTGACGGGACTGCCCAATCGCACGCTGATCCTCGATCGCGTCGAGCAGATGCTCGTCCGCGCGCGGCGCAATCCCGCGCCGGTGGCGGTGCTGTTCGTGGACCTCGACAACTTCAAGCACATCAACGACACGCTCGGCCACGGCTCGGGCGACCGGCTGCTGCAGGCCGTCGCCGGTCGCCTGCAGAGCGCGATCCGCGACACCGACGCGCTCGGGCGCCTGGGCGGCGACGAGTTCGTCGTGATCGCCGAGGGCATGTCGCTCTCCGCCGGACCGGAGTTGATCGCCGAGCGCCTCCTGGATGCGCTCAAGCAGCCGTTCAAGCTCGACGAGTCCTCGGAGACGACGCGCCTGACGGTGACCGCGAGCGTGGGGATCGCCGCCGGCGACCGCGGCTCGGCCGAAGAGCTCCTGCGCGACGCCGACATCGCGATGTACCGCGCCAAGTGGGACGGCAAGAACCGCTACACGCTGTTCGAGTCGGGCATGCAGGACGCCGTCCAGAGCCGCATGGAACTCGAGATGGACCTGCGCGACGCGCTCGCCAACGAGGAGTTCTATCTGGAGTACCAGCCCACCTTCGACCTCAAGGACATGAGCCCCACTGGCGTCGAGGCACTGATCCGCTGGAAGCACCCCGCGCGCGGCACGATCCAGCCCAACGACTTCATCCCGCTGCTCGAGGAGACCGGCATGATCGTCGAGATCGGCGACTGGGTGCTCAGAGAGGCCTGCCATCAAGCAGCGGGCTGGCGCGAGGCCGGACATCCGATCGGGATGTCCGTCAACGCCTCGGCCAGGCAGCTGGATACCGACGAGTTCGTGGACAGCGTCCGCACGGCGCTGCAGGACAGCGGGCTCGACCCCGCGGCCCTGACGATCGAGATCACCGAGACGACGCTGATGCGAAACGTGGAGGAGACCGCGCTGCGCCTGGCCGCCGTCAAGGAGCTTGGCGTACGCATCGCGATCGACGACTTCGGCACCGGCTACTCCTCGCTGGCGCACCTGCAGAAGTTCCCCGTCGACGCCCTGAAGATCGACCGCACGTTCATCGCGCGACTCACCCAGGATCCCGAGGGCGAGACGCTGATTCGCACGCTCGTGCAGCTCGGCAAGGCGCTGTCTATCGAGACGCTCGCGGAGGGCATCGAGCAGTCCCAGGAGCTTGCGCTGCTGCAGGGCGAGAGTTGCGACAGCGGGCAGGGCTTCCTCTTCGCCCGGCCGCTAGACGCGACTGCGATCGAGGCCTTCTTCGGCGAGTGGCCCAGCAGCCGCGAGCGCGAGCAGAGCATCGGGGAGGACGACCGAGCCGACCGGGAGTATGAGGCGGACGGCCGCGAGCACCAGCCAAGTGGCCGGGAGCGCGAGTTGGACGGTCGCGAGCACCAGCCGAACAGCCGAGAGCATGAGCTGGCCGGTCGCGAGCACCAGCCGAACAGCCGAGAGCATGAGCTGGCCGGTCGCGAGCACCAGCCGAACAGCCGAGAGCATGAGCTGGCCGGTCGCGAGCACCAGCTGAACGGTCACGAACCTCCTGTGGCCAGCAATTCGTGCGAGTCGGAGACACTGCCGGCCACCCCGGTAGCCGGCCAACCCTCCTGAACAACGTGCAAACGCCCGAGTAGCTGGATCTGTTCGACTTCGAATCCAGCAAATTGCGCAAAAATATACCCGGAGGTGACTCGTTTCTTCAGCTGAAGGAGGATCGCTGCCGCCGATCGCGCCTGGACTAAGCGGCCCGGGTCCGTCAAGATCATCGGGACAGTCCCGACTTCGGGCGGGCGCTGGGCCTTGCGTGCCGAGTCCGCCTAATTCGAACAGTCTTGGATCGGGGAGTTGCGATCGTGGGCAGAAATCGGCTGGCAGGCGAACCACCGGCACGGCAGGTTGCACTCCTTGGCGGCAGCCTGCTCACGAGCGGCCTGCTCACCGGCTGGCTGCTGAGCGTCGCCACCGAGCGCCGCGCGAGCGCGCGCAAGCTCGACCAAGAGCGGCGGCGGGTCGCGGCCGACGTCCACGACCTGATCATGCAGGACCTCTCACTGGCCCTGGCCAACGCGCGCACGCTCGCGAACCGCCATTCGGGCGACTCGCAGGCGAGCGTCGCCGTGAGCTCGGGCGAGCGCGCGCTCGCAGGTGCACGCGCGGTCCTCGGCAGCCTCGCGACACAGCCATCCTCGAGACCCGAGGCCGCCGGCCCGCGGCGTACGAGGCTGTCGGCCGTCGCCGGTCCGCGGTGTGTGGGGCTGTCGGCCGTCGCCGGTCCGCGGTGTGCGGGGCTGTCGGCCGTCGCCGACTCAGCGCCGATCGTACGGGCCATCGAGGCGAGCGCGCAGGCCGCCGCGCGCAGCACGCACCTGGTCTTCGACGCGGCCGGCGTCCCCGGCTCGGCACACGCGGACGGCCCCACCCGTGCGGCCCTTCTGCACGTCGCCCGCGAGGCGGTCACGAATGCCACCAAGCATGCCAGCCCGAACGCGATCGAGGTCACACTGCGCTACACCGACCGCTGGCGCCTGACCGTACGCGACGAGGGCGACGGATTCGATGCAGCCGACACCGACAACGGCTTCGGGCTGACCAGCATGCGTGCCCAGGCCCGCGCTCTGGGCGGCGTCCTACGCGTCTCAAGCGCAGCCGACCGAGGCACCACGGTCGAGGTGATCCTCCCGTGAGCGCGCCCCGCGTGGCCGTGGACACGAACTCTCGCTCCACCGCCGCGAAGGCAGCGGACGCCGGCTTGGGCCATCCGGCCGACGACGCGCCCACGGTGGTAATCGCCGACGACCACCCCGCCATCCGGCTGGGCGTGCGCATGGCGCTCATCTCTGGCGGCATGCGGGTGCTCGCCGAGGCCGCCGACCGCGACAGTGCCGTGAGCGCCGTGCTGAAGGAGCGACCGGACATCTGCGTGCTCGACGTCTACATGCCCGGCGGCGGCATCCAGGCTGCCGCCACGCTCGCCGCGCTCGTGCCGGAGACCGCGGTCGTGATGCTGACGGTCTCCGACAGCGCCGCGGACCTGCTCGGCGCGCTGCGCGCCGGAGCGGTGGGTTACCTGCCCAAGGACACGCCCCCCGACCGTCTCCCCGTAGCCCTGCGGGGCGTGCTCGCGGGCGAGCCCGCCCTGCCACGCGCCCTCGTCGCGCCGGTCCTGCGCGAGCTGCGCGGGCTGGCCGGCGGCGCGACGCACGGTGTCGGTGAAACGAACGCGGCCACAGGCGCGGGCTCCGGCTTCGGTGCGGGCATGAACACGGGTGCGAACGTGGACAACAACCCCGACGCGAGCACCGGGCTGGAACTCGCCACCAGCCCCATCGCCGAGCTGACACGTAGGGAGACGGAGGTGCTGCGCCTGCTTCGCTCCGGTCTGCGCACGGCCGAGATCGGGCGCAGCCTGTCGCTCTCACCGATCACGGTCCGCCGCCACATCTCCGCCGGCGTGGCCAAGCTGGGGGTCGCGGATCGTCAGGAGGCGATCGGCGCGATCACAGCAGGCCTACGCGCACCGCGTGGACGGCCGCCTGCACCCGGCTACCCACGCCCATCTTCTCGAAGATGTTCTTCACGTAGCGCTTGACCGTGTGATGGCTGATCGAGAGCTCTTGCCCGATCGCAACATTGTCGGCGCCGTCGACGATCAGGCGCAGCACATCGGTCTCGCGGGCCGTCAGGCCGATACTCTCCCGCACTCCCTGGACACCTGCCTGGGCGTGCAGTTTCAGCGCCCCCGCCACATCGCTGGAGAGCACCAGCTGACCTTCGGCGGCCTGGCGGACATTGATCGCCAGCTGATTTGCCGGGGCGTCCTTGAGCAGATAGCCGCGCGCTCCGGCGGCGAGCGCCCGCAGCACGTCGCTCTCCTCGGCGGACACGGTCAGGATCACCACGCGAACCTCCGGATCCGCATGCGCGAGGAGGGCAAGTGCCTCCAGCCCGGAGGAGTCCCCCATCTGCAGGTCCATCACGATCACATCCGGTTCGAGCTCGTGCGCGAGCGCCACCGCCCGGACGCCGTCGGCGGCCTCTCCCACCACGACCATCCGCTCGGATTCGAGCATCCCGCGCAGACCCTCCCGAAAGAGCTGATGGTCATCCGCCAGCACGACACGAAGCTCCTGCTCGAAGTCGGACACGTCCTCAACTTAATCGGATGAACAGGATGTCCACAACTGTTTTCTAGCTACGGACCTATGGGCATATTCCGATCACCGATGAAATGTTTCCGTCTTCTCGCCCTCTTTGCGGCTTTGCTGTGCTGCGGGCAGGCGCTCGCCGCGCGGGCGCGCTCCCACCCAGCCAAACGCCACGCCCACGCTCGCCATCACAAGACACGACACACCGCCCGCGGGCACCGACGGCGCAAGGTCCACCCCCGCAGACCCATCATCGACCGCCGCGGACCCCTGATCCTCCCCCAGCCCGGCCATGTGCAGCCGTCACCGCCGGGTCCCGCTCCGACGTCGACGACCACTGCCGCCGTGACGACCACGGCGAGCGAAACCTCGCCGCCCACGACCTCGAGCACCACGACCTCGAGCACGGCAACGACTTCCAGCACGGCGAGCTCGAGCACCACCACGACCTCCAGCACGGCGACATCCGCGACCTCGACGACCTCCAGCGCATCGTCCACCTCGACGACGAGCACGAGCGGGTCGTCCACCACGAGCACCACCTCCAGCGCATCGTCCACCACCACGAGCACGACCACCAGCACATCGTCAACCGCGACGAGTACGACCTCCACCGCGGCACCCCCGCCGAGCTGCTCGATCGACGTCGCCACCGTCGCCGAAGCGCAGGCACGGGTGGCCTCGGCGACAGGCCCCGCAACCGTCTGTCTGGCCGCCGGCAGCTACGGCGCCCTCTCCCTCTCTGGCACCCACGCGGGCATCGTCACGATCGAGCCCACGCCCGGCGCGAGCGCGTCGGTGGCCGGCGTGAGCGTCGCCGAAGGCGCCTCGGACATCACCATCCACAACTTCTCGATCGGCGGTGGCGTCAGCCTCGGCGCGGGCGACACGCACATCACGATCGACCACAACGACATCGACGGCGAAGGACCCGGCGGCGACGGCGAGGGCGTCGAGACGGGTGGCGTCAACTGCTCCGCGCCCAATGCTCCCGTCTACACGGGTTGTACGAGCACGCCCCCCAGCGAATACATCACGATCTCCGGCAACCGCATCCACGGCTACGGCTCAGGCCAGACCGAAGACGCCATCCACCTCAACAACTGGCACCACGTGCTCGTCGTGGCCAATGACATCTACGGCCTGGAGGAGCACGGCAACCACACCGACGCGCTGCAGAGCGTCTGGGGCGGCAGCGACCTCGTCTTCGAACGCAACTACGAGCACGACAACCAGGCCCAGGGCTTCTTCGTCAGGGACGGCGACGTCTCGCAGGTCAAAGTCGCCGACAACCTCTTCCTGCGCAACAACAACCTGGGCGGGGAAGAGTACAACGTGCAGGTCATCGACACCGCCGGCTTCACGATGACCGGCAACACCGTGTGGGACAACCAGGCGGACCTGATCCGCGCCGAAGAAGCCGCCGAGCCGCTCACTGCCACTGTCGAACACAACGTCGAGCAGGTGTTCGGCGTGCTCGACGAAGGCGGCCCCCCATACCAGCTGACCGAGGACTACGACATCTTCGCCGAAGCGCCCTGGACGTTCACGCCGGGCGCGCACAGCGTCGTCCTTCCTGAGCCGGAATTCGCCGACCCAACCGTGGACGACTATCGCCTGAAGTCCAACCCCGATCACATCGGCATCGACTGGTCTCCAGCGGAATATGTCTACGGGCCAGCCGGGGGATGAGGGCGCCTCAACGGAGCGGCGCCTCCACCCGTCCCTTCAAACGCTGTCTGAACGGCCGCGCACACGCGCTCAGCGCAGGCGTACCACCGTGAAGCCCTTCGCCGGATTGGTGCCCCCGACCGGCCGTACAACTGTGCCGATGACTTCGCTCGATATCTCAGCGCCGCGCAGGTACCCGCCGAGCAGCTTGTCGTAATCGACCCCGAAGGTTGGCGTCCCCCAAGCCGACAGGTCGCGTGCGCCGATCACCGTCAGCGTCACGCGCTCGCGCCGCAAGCGGGCCATCGCCGCTCGTTCTTCGGCGGGTGTCGCGAGCAGCCCTGGCAGCAGCGTCAGCTCATATAGCGCCGGAGGTCGGTCGGCCATGAAATACAGCCCGCCGTCGTCAGGCGCGGCGAGGATGCGTTCGCTGGGATGCGTACTTGTGTCGATCGCGCGCACCGCTCCTTCCAGGGCCGGCGCGGCAGCCGCCGTGGTGATGAACGTTCCACGCGGCGTGTGCACCGCGGTCGTGTCATGCGCATACAGCCCACCGAGGGCGTATGCCGCCAGTCCTGCCGCGACCAGCCCGAGCGCGGCGAACGACGCCATGCGCGCCCGTGGGCGGCGTTCGCCCACGCGCGTGTGCAGTATCCCCAGCAGCAGCACCAGCGGCGCCGCGTAGTAGGGGGCGTAGGAGCCCTCCGTAGTGAACGCGTTGTAGGCCCGCAGGCCGAGGCCCGCGGCGACCACGACTAGCGCGAAATCGGCGGGCCAGGAGCCGCCACCGGCGCGTCCGTCGCGCGGTGCGCGGCGGGAATGACCGGCCGGCTCAGAGCGGCCACCATACCGACGCTCGCCGGTCGAATCGAAGCCGGCACCACGCAAGGGCGAGTCCCCGCCCCTCACCAGCCGCACCGCCGCTACCGCGCACGCCCCCAATCCCAGCGCGGGCAGCCAGCTCATGCCGAGTGTCAGGTGCCTCACCTCCAATTCGATCGCCCCTCGCTGTTCGCTCAACATTCCGCTCGCGCGCAGGACCCCATCGGCTAGTGCGAGTGTCAGGGCGGCCGCGCCCAGGGGCCACAGGGCAGCTGTTGGGCCACTCAGCGGCCATCGCCGGGCCGGCTTGTCCGGCCTTTCTCCTGCTTTTTCTTTTTCTCGTTTGCGTGCGGCCGTCCCTGCCTCGCGGCTTGTGCGCCAGCCCTCGACGCTCTTCACGAGCGCCGCCAGCAGCCCGAGGTAGATGCCCGCGCGGGCCGCCAGCCCGAGCAGGCTTGCGGCGGTGAACGGCATCCAGCTCTGCTCCGTCTTCGCGCCCACGCGGATGAACTTCACCGGCCACAGGTTTTCGGTGAGCAGCGTCTCGACCCCCGCGCGCGTCGCGAACCACCCGAGCACGAGCACCGGCAACGCGAGCGCCGGCAGCGCCAGTCGCCATCCCGCGCGCCACACTGCCGCGCGTCCGCTTACTCGCCAGGTGGCGAACGTATAGGCGGCCATCCCTCCCCACGCCACCGCCACGAACTCGGGTCGTGTCAGGCCCACGAGACCCGCCGCCGTGCCGGCCCACAGAGGGGATCCGCGGGCCATCGCCAGCAGCATCAACAGGACGCCCAGCAGCCCGAACGTCGCCGAGTTGGTGTGCGGCAGGATGAAATTGAACGCCGTCCCCGAGTAGCCGATCGCCAGCAGCACCGCGCTCGCGAGGCCCGCCGCGAGAGGGCTCAGCCAGTGGCGCGCCAGCGCGTAGAAGCTCGCCACGATCGCCGCCGTCTGCGCCAAACCGAATGCGTATGCGGTGGTGAAACTGGTTCCCGCCAGCTTGAACGCCAGCGCCAGCGAGTAGAGCCCCAGCGGGCCGTAGTAGTAGCGCACGTCGCGGTAG
This sequence comes from uncultured Solirubrobacterales bacterium, assembly GCA_963723045.1. Taxonomy (GTDB): domain Bacteria; phylum Actinomycetota; class Thermoleophilia; order Solirubrobacterales; family Solirubrobacteraceae; genus Palsa-744. The sequence goes on from CAVROU010000002.1 coordinate 1,289,481, forward strand.
GCCATCGCTCCGTGCTTGACCAGGTCCGCGGTCGTCATCTCCGCGCCCGCATCGATCTCGGGCATCCCCCACTTGCGCCACGTCGCCGCCGTCAGCGCCGCGAAACCGGCGCACAGCGGCGAGACACACAGTCATGTCGCCCGGGCCGCTGCCAACTGTGCCCGGCGAGGGCGCCGTCGCGGGGACAGGCGCCGACGGCGCCGCTGCCAGGGTGCTGCTCACGCCGCCGCGGGCCGCGCCACGACGGTGCTCAGCAACACCCGCAACTGTGCACGTGCGACGACCCACAGGCCGACCAGATAGGCGCCGCAGCCGACAGCCCCGGCCACGACCGCCTGTGCGAGGTCGGCTCCGAGCGTCTCGCCCACCACCCAGCCGCCGCCGAACGCCAGCGCCGCCAGCGCCAGAAAGCGCGCCCCGTCGCCGCCGAGCTCACGCACCACCGGTCGGGCCTCCGCGCGACCCGCGCCGCTCACCAGCAGCACCCCCGCGAGCGCCGCCGGTGCCACCCACATCGCCCCCACCGCGCCGTCCACGCCCCACAGCGCCGTGCCCGTCGCGGTCGCCGCGAGGTGCAGCGCCAGCAGCGCCGGCGCCAGCGCTCCCAGCAGCCGCACGCGCCCGAACGCCAGCAGCACGGGCAGCAGGAAGTTGACGATCAGCGCCGCCACCGTCCACGGCACGAGCAGCGTCGCGAACGTGCGCAGCGTGTGCACCTCCGCCAGCGACAGACTGTTCGGCAGGACCGCGTGGATCAGCGGCGCCCCTGCCGCGATCAGACCCGCGAGCGCCGGGGCCACCAGCAGCATCGCGTAGCGAAACCCGCGCGGAACCGTCGCCGCCACCAGGGCGCGTCGCTGCGCTCGCGCCTGCCGGGTCAGGTCGGGGATGCTCGACATCCCCAGCGCCATCCCCGTTCCGGCCACCAGATAGCTCGCGAACAGATACGCATAGGAGAGGACCGTCGTGCTCCCCGCCGAGCTGCGACTCGCGAACGCCAGCGTGATCACGAACAGCAGGTTGAACGCCAGGTAGATCGCCGTGCGCCCGAGCACCACCCCGCAGTCGTGCGCCAGCTCGACCAACCGCCCGGGCGCTTTTCCACCTCTGCCGAGGGCCGTGCCCTGCGCGCGTCGGGCGCCCAGCGCCAGGGCTCGACCGGGCGGGCCCCGAGCTCCGATGGCCACGTGTCCAACCCGCCGCTGCGGCGCAGTCCCATCAGCATCCACGCACACGTCACGACCGACATCGCCGCCATCGACCAGCCGAGCGTCTGCACCCCCGTGCGACTCATCAGCGCCAAGAAGCACGCCAGTCCCGCGCCCGCGCCCGCCATGTAGGCCCCGGCGATCGTGCCGAAGCGTCCACGGATCGCCAGCACGGTCGCCGACCCCGAGGCCCACAGCTGCAGCACCATCGCCACCCCCAATACCGGCAGCGCCGCGGCCGTCACCTCGCGCCCACTCGCCTTCAGACCCGGCGCTATCAGCCGCGACAGCGGGTCGGCTCGCGGGAACGGTCAGCGCCAGCACGGCCAGCGCCAGCACCCCCAGCACGGCAGCGAAGCGGCGCACGCTCATGCGCGCGCCCGGCTCCACCAGCAGCCCCACCGAGGTCAGGCGCAGGCTCTGGCTGAACACGCCGAACGTCGAATACAGCGCGAACGCCACGAAGAAGCCGTCCGTGCGCGCGTTCGTGCCGAAGCGCCCCAGGTACAGCACCGCCTGGATCGCCGACGCCGCCGCCATCGCGAAGGTCGCCAGCGACATCGCCATCCCCGCCCTGGCGCCCGTCATCGGACGCGCCTCGGGGGTGGGCCGCGCGAGCGAAGCCGTCGCGCTCACAGCGCCAAGCACCGGCTAAGGGCGACGGCGCTCACGGCGCCCCGTCGGCGTAATGCGCGGCGACCGTCGCCGCGCTCAGCGACGTGTTGTAGAGCGCCAGTTCGTCGAGCGTCCCCGCGCCGAACAGCGCGTTGCCGTCGCGCGAGAACAAGTACAGCGTGGAGTTCGCGAATGCTCCTGCGCCCGTGCCGGTCGCGCCCTGAGTGAAGCTCACCGGCTGGCCGTCCACGTAGGGCGTTATCTGCGCGCCCGCGGCCGCCGCGCCGTTGAGCACGAACACGTAGTGGTGCCACACGCCCGCCGTCGGCCGTGCGAAGTAGACGCTATTGCGCGAGGCGCCCACGCCGATGCCCACGCCGAAGCTGCCGCCCAGTTCGGGCGCGTCGGGGTCGACCAGCAGGCCGCCGCTGTTTTCGTTGAAGTTGGGGGTGAGCTCCATCGCCAGCGCGTCGTTGTTCGCGTACGAGTTCCACTTCATCCAGAATTCGACGCTCAGCTGGCTGGCTTCCGAGAGGTTCAGGGGGATCGCGCCGCTGTCGCTCGTCCCGTTGAAGCCGAGCGCCGTGTCCGTTTCGCCCGCGATCGCGCCTGCCAGTCCGAAGGAGCCGCCGGTGACGGTCCCGTTGGCCGTGCCCTTGCCGTCGTGGATCGTCGGGCCCGCCGACTCGTCCAGGCGGTAGTAGTGCACGAGGCCGGGCGTCGCGAGGATCGCCGCGCTGTAGGTTTCGTTGCGCACGGTGATCGTCGCCGTCGCCGTGGCGCTCGCGCCCAGGCTGTCGATCACGCGCACCGCGACGGTGTGCGTGCCGGCTTTGGCGAAGCTCGTTTTCAGGGTCGACGCGGTGCCGGTGTCGGTTTCATAGACGCCGTTTTCGTTCAGCTCCCACTGGTAGTCGACAATTTTCGCGTCCGGGATCCGTCGAGGCGCCCGCTTCCAGCGTCACGCTCTGCCCGGGCGTGGCGGTGCTCGGCGCTTTGAGCACCGCATTCGGCGGCTTCACCGTGCCGTGCGAGTTGTAGTGCTGGAAGATCGGTCGCCGCGTTCACGTCCGTCCCATACAGCGCGAGGTCGTCCAGCGTGCCCGCGCCGAACAGCGCGCTCCCGGCGCGCGACATCAGGTACAACGTCGAGTTCGCGAACGTCCCCGCGCCCGTGCCGCTGCTCTCGGTCTGGAAGGCCACCGGCAGGCCGTCTACATATGGGGTGATCTCGCTGCCCGTGGGCGCCGTGCCGTTGAGCACGAAGGCGTAGTGGTGCCACACGCCCGCGGAGGGACGCGGTGAAGAAGATGCTGTTGCGCGTGTTGTTCATGCCGATCCCCACGCCGAACGTGCCGCCGTACTCCGGCGCGTTGGGGTCGACCAGGAAGCCGCCCGGGTTTTCGTTGAAGTTCGGCGTCAACTCCATCGCCAGCGCGTCGTTGTTGGCGTACTCTTTCCCACTTCAGCCAGAACTCCACCGTCACCTGGCTGGTCCCCGAGAGGTTCATGCTGGGGATCGCGCCACTGTCGCTCGTCCCGTTGAAGCCCAGCGCCGTATTGGCTTCGCCCAGCACCGCCCCTTCCAGCCCGAACGTGCCGCCCGCGATGGTTCCGTTGGCGGTGCCCTTGCTGTCTTTGACGGTCGGGCCCGTGGTTTCGCCGAGCGGGTAGTAGTGCAGCAGGCCGGGCGTATCGAGCACCGCGTCCGCGTAATCACTCACACCCTCTTCCAGCACCGTCACCGTCGCAGTCGTGGTCGCGGTGAGACCGCGTTCGTCGGTCACCTTGAGGCCCACGGTGTGCGCGCCGACCGTCGTGAACGACGTTTTCAGCTGCGCCGTCGTGCCGGTGTCGGTCGTGTATTCGCCTTTGCCGGTGAGATCCCACTTGTAGTCTTTGATCTGCCCCTGGTCGGTCGAGCCGGCGGCGCTCAGCGTCACCGCCTGGCCGGTGATCGCGATGCCGGGCGTCGCGGAGAGATGGGCTTCGGGCGGGAATTCACCGACGCGCACGGGCTGTGTGATGTATTCCCAGCCCCCGTTGGAGTCGGTCACGCGCAGCCCCACGTTGACGGTCTGCGCGGTGGCGTAGGCGCTCGTGACGGTGGGCGTCGTCGTAGTGGTCTCGATACGTGCCATCGCCGTTCAGGTCCCATTCGTACTTTTTGATGCTCCCCTTGCTGTAGCTGGATGCAGCCGCGTTGAGTTTCACTGTCTGCCCGGGCCGCGGCAGCGCCGGCGAGGTCGTGAACGAAGCGGTGGGACGCGGGTCGGTGCCGTTGTCCTGGAAGTGTTCCTGTATCCGTGCCGCGCTGAGATCGCCGCCGTAGATCGCCAGATCGTCGAGCGAGCCGTTGCCGAACAGCGTTTTGGCGTCGCGCGAGAGCAGGTACAGCGTCGAGTTGGCGAAGTTTCCTGCACCGGTGCCCTTGCCTTCCTGGGTTACGGCCACCGGCTGACCGTCGACATAGGGGGTGATCTCGTGTTCCGCCGGCTGGGTGGGGTCGAGCACGAACGCATAGTGGTGCCACACGCCCGCCGAGGGGCGCGCGAAGTAGACGCTGTTGCGCGCCGCGCCGTCGCCGATGCCCACGCCGAACTTGCCTTCAAACTGGGGGGAGTCGGGGTCGATCACAAAGCCGCCCGCGTTTTCGTTGGAGTTGGGCGTGAACTCCATCGCCAGCGCGTCGTCGTCGCCGTAGGTGTTCCACTTCAGCCAGAATTCGACCGTGATCGCGCTCTGTTCTGACAGGTTGAGCGGGACGGTGCCATAGCTGCCGGCCTCACCCTCGTCCGGGTCGCCCGCGCCAGGGAAGCTCACCGCCGTATTGGGGTCGCCGTTGACCGCACCGGGCACGCCGTAGGTGACACCCGTGAGGCTCCCACTGACGCCGCCCTTGCTGTCGTGGATCGTCGGGCCGACCGCCTCGTCCAGCTCGTAGTAGTGCAGCAGCCCCGGCGTCGCCAGGATCGACGCCTCGTAGTTGCTGACGCCGGTGCTGACCGTGTTCTCGACGATCGTCTTGGTGACCGTGTTGCCGGCGGCGTCGGACTCCTGCACGCCCACGGTGTGCGCACCCGCGGTCGAGAAGCTCGTCGCGATGCTCGGCGTCGAGCCGGTGTCGGTCGTGTATTTGCCGTTGCCCGTGAGATCCCACTTGTAAGTCTTTGATCGGCCCGCTCACGTCGGTCGAGCCGGCGGCGCTGAAGGTCACGCTCTGGCCGAGCGCCGCCGGGTTGGGCGAGGCCGTGAGGCTCGGGGGTGATCGCGCTCTTAACGGTGATTGTCGCGCGTCGTCTCGTCTTCCTGGCCCTCGCTGTCGATGCACCTTCAGCACGACGCTGTAGACACCCGGTTCGGTGAACACATGGGTAAGCGTCGGCGTGCTCCCGTTTCCACCGTGAACCCCGCGCCTTCGAGGTCCCACTAGTGGGTGGTGATGCTGGCATCCGGGTCATACGTGCCCGAGGCATCAAATTTCACCTGCTGGCCCGACGAGCACCGTACTCGGCGTCGCTTTGAACGCCGCCCACGGCGGTTTGGGCGCGGTCGGTGAATCGAGCACGATGCCGGCCTCCGGCGTCGCCGGCTGCACGCCCATTTCTGAGATCACGTTGTAGGTGGCCTGGTTGATCGCCGGGTCCACGTCGAAGCCGTAGGCCCACTGCATCGTCCCCGAGGAGAACACGTAGGCGCCGCTCGTTGGCGCGGTACTCGACCGCGCTGACGGTGTCGGCTGCCCGAACGGCGGTTCGGCGAGGCGTTCGCGCCCGTAGTCCTGCAGCCACGTCGATTCGGGGTCGCTGGTGTTGGTGGCACTCACGCGCTTGACCCCTTCGGGCTCGACTTCGGCGGCGTGCGCATACAGCGGGCTCGTCGGACTGGGGATCTGATCCCACTCCCAGCCAACCAGGTCGCTGTCGATCGTCACCTGCGAGTTGCTCGGCAGGTTGGCGTTGCGCCACACGCGATCGCCCTCGAATTCGCCGCCGACGTTGCCCGCCGGCACGGTCAGCCCCCACGACTCTTCCTCGTTGTCGCCGACATACATCACCCCCCACAGTTCGTTCTCGGGCTGGTTGACCCCCACGCGCCCTTCTGGCGGTGCGTCCGGATTGCCGGCCGGCGCGCCCGGGTCGCGCCGCGTGGTGGTCGCGTTCTGGGGCAGGAATTCCCCATGCGAGCCGATCGACGCCGGGTCGTTGGGGGTGCCCGCGGGGTTGCCATCCGCGGAGCCCTGCACCGTCTTGTAACACACCAGCGTGCGATAGTTATTTTCAAAGCGCGTCTGCCAGTAGGAGGTGTTCGCGCTCAGCGAGACGATGTTCACACCGTGTTCTCGCGCGGCGATCATGTTGTTGAAGGCCGCGTGGGACCAGTACTCGCTGTGCCCGGAGACCACGATCACCTTGTGCGTCAGCAGCGCCGATGGATTGCGATCGAGCTGGATGTCGTCGGTGTAGGTGACGTTGTAGCCCTGCTCCTCCAGCCACTCCACCGTGTCGTAGTCGGGTCCGAAGAACTTGTTGCGCTGCTCTTCGCCTTCGGCCAGCGGCCGTTCGTAGGACACCGCCACCGCGCGCCCATCCCCCGAGATGGTGTCGGCGCCGCCGCAGGCGTCGTAGTACAGCGACTTGCACCCCCACGTGTTGTAGGCCTCATACGTGGACGCCGGCAGCACGTCAAGTACTTCTGAAGACTGCGTGTCGTTGCGGACGACGAACTCCACATAGTTCTGGGCGCCGCCGTCGGCCAGATCGGTGAATACCGCCTCATACACGCCCGAGAGTGGCAGCGTTTTGCCGGGGATCGTGTAGGTGACACCCCAGTTGGAGCAACTGAGTTCGCCGGTCGTCGCGTTCGCGGTATTGCAGGCGAAGGAGTTGTTGACTTTGACGCTTTTCGCGCCCGCCGCCGAGATCAGGCGCGCGCCTTCGCCGCCGTAGTACCCCATCCGGTAGACCGCGATGTTCACGCTCGTGCCCGGGAACGACGGCTCGCTCGTGCCGATCTTCAGCGCCACGCTTTCGCCGATGTTGTAGCTCGTCTGCGTCGAGAAGCCACCCAGCCCTTCGCTGTAGTTCGCCATCTGGTTCGCGCTCGTCCCCGCGCCCTGGCAGCTGTTCTCGTTGACAATCGGGTTCGAGTTGGGGCAGCTCACAGCGGCCTGCGCAGGGACGCACAGCGCACAGCCGAGGATGGCTGCGATCAACGAGGTCGATGCGATACGTGCGAGCATCGTGGAGCGAACGCGCGACGCGCGCGTCAACTTTCGGACTCTCGCCACGTTTCTCGCACATGGCTCAGCCGCTGCGAGTAGGGGTGATCCCGACACACGAGCACGCTCGTCGTCCGCGCCTGTGGGCCGCCCTGGAGGAGGCCTACCCGGTGCGCTTTGAGGGCTGCGGGCCGGATGCGCTGTGCACGCTCGATGCGCTTATCGCGGTCGGCGCGATGCCGGATGTTGGGGGCATCCAGTGCTTGTGCTCAACCGAGATCCCCGACGAGCTGGCGGAGGGCGAGGCGCTGCGCGAGCGCCTACGCCCCGGCCGCAACAGGGCGCTACTGGCGCTGGCGCGCTTCCTCGCCGAGCTGACGGCACATCTGCGACCGCCCCCGCCGCCACTGCAGGCGGCGTTCGTGATCGACGACCCGAACCTGCGCCGACCGCGCTACGGGCACATCGACTACGCCGGGCTACTGGCACATGCCCGCGCCCACGGCTACCACGTGTCGATCGCGATGGTCCCACTCGACGGGCGGCTCGCGCGCAGGGACGGCGCGGCCACGCGCATCTTCTGCGAAGGGGCCGAGCACCTCTCGTTGTGCATCCACGGCAACGACCACGACGGCCCCGAGCTGGGCCGCCCCACACGCGAAGAGGACGCGCTTGCGCTCGTCGCTCAGGCGCTGCGGCGGACGGCGGACTTCGAGCGGCGCACGGGTTTGACGGTGGACCGTGTGATGGTCCCGCCGCACGAGCGCCTCAGTGAGCCGGTGGCCCTGGCATTGCGAGCGTGCGGCTTCGATGCGGTGTGCACCACGCGGCCCTATCCCTGGGTGGCGGACACGCTTGAGCGCCATTGGCTTGCACGACCGCCCAACGTGGGGCCGCTGGCTGCCTGGCGCCCGATCGATCGTGTGGCGGGCGGGCTACCGGTGCTGCTGCGTGCGGAGTTCGACCACCCGCGCGAGGACCTCGCGCTGCGCGCGTTCCTCGGTCAGCCGTTGATCCTTTACGGGCACCACGATCTGCTGGCCGATGGCCCGGACGTGCTTGCGGAGGCCGCGGCGCAGATCAATCGCCTGGGCGATGTGCGCTGGTGCTCGCTGGGGGAGATGGCCCGAATGCTCGCCCCGACGCGGACCGCACCAGACCCAGGCGCGTTGGATGCGATCACGTCGCCACCGCGGCGCCTGGCCCCGATCATGAGACGTCTGGCAAGCGAGGCCTGCGACCGAGCGCAGACTCAACTGCCGGCATACAACAAATGAGCCCTACTCCGTCGGCTTCCTTGCCTTGGCGGCCTTCTGCTGCACGAGCTGGATGTTCTCGGTGTGCGTCTGAGCGACACGCTGCCGGCGGCTGCGGCTTCCGATGAAAGCCATCGTGCGGACGAGTTCGGTAGCGGCGCGCTGGGCGCGGAAGACGAATATTGTCGGAGTCGCCAGATCGCCCATCGTCTTGAGAACCTGTTCTCGGGCTGGGTGAGCGTGCGGGCCCTCGATCCTTGGGTCAGCAAGATAGAAGCTCACCATCGCGACGAGGAGCAGCGTGTGGGAGCGGCCCGTGGGGAGCGCCTGGGTCTGCCCGAGAGCCTGCGTGGCGATCGTCCGTAGACGCTCCGCGGCCTCCTCGGGTGTCGAGTAGTAATCCAGCAGACTCCGCTGACCGTCGCGGATGTCCTCCTGCCGGTCGACGAGGCTGTCGAGCAGCGTGTGAAGAGCAGCCGCCCACGGGTAGTAGGCGTCCGTCAGGGCCGCGAGTTCTGCGGGCGACAGGCTGGCGTGTGCGCTGGCAGCGATGAGCGCAAGTACGGGAGCGGACGAGCCGGGCGCGGCGCCGGTCTCCCACCATCGCAAGCCGGTATCGGGGTCGGTTTCTGTGCGTGCCCAGCGAGCGAAGGCGTCACGTGAGTCGTCCGCGTCACCGTGGTTGAAGCTCTGGTATTCGCGGGTCCGCTCGGCTGCACGGCGTGCCGCCGAGGCGATAGCCGCGTGAGACGGAAACGAGGAGAGTCCTGCTCTCGTAGCGTCGATGAGGCTTCGCAGATAGCAATTGTCGCCGCCGTGGAGAGAAACGTGGTGAGCGTAGTAGTCCACGAGCAAGCCGCCGGAGTCGATGGCCGTGACGAGGGCTTGGTGGAGCTGGCGTCCGTTGGCGATGGGATCGCTGCTGGGCCGCTCGCTGACAGTGTCGAGATAGTCGAACATCACCTGATAGGCGGTCAGTGTCTGCACGAGTGCCCGGCGACTCTTGCGCGGGGTGAATGCGGCAAATGCGGCAGCTCCGTCGAGACTGCGGCGCTTTGTAAGTTGGGAGTCGAGCGCCAGCTCGCGCAAGGTCGGGCTGGGAATGGCTGCTGCCCGTGCCTGCCAGCGGCGAGTCTCGAAGGTCAGGACAGGAAAGACCCGGAACCAATAGCGATGGGCGGCCGCGGTGAAGGCTGCCGCGAGTGCGACTCTGCCACGCGTCGATCCTCGCCATGCGAGTAGTTTCAAGGAGGCCAAGTCCCCCGAAGGTTTACATGATCGCTCCTTGACACCCTTTGCGGGCCCGCTGCGTTGTCAATACCACTGCAGCCGCGCCGGGTTCCAGTATGAGAGCTGGCGGTTGGTGTCGCTGAGGATTGGGTCGAGAAAGGCGATCAACCCGTTGATTAACTCTCTCCAGGTCTCCGGTGGCGGCACGAGGTAGGACATGCGGGTCACCATTGCCGCGTAGGGCTGCTGGCGGTCTGGCATGTGCGCCAGCGCCTGCGCCATCGTGATGATCGGTTGGCCGCGATGGCCGGCGACCGTCTGCACATGCTCGCGCAGTTCGGCGGCGTCGAGTTGATGGCCGCGGCTTGTGACCCAGAGATCCGCGAGGTCTCGATCGCGGGTGTTGGTCTCGCGCCGCTGCATCGCCGTGACGATCTTCTCGGCTAGGTTCAGCGTCAGCGGATAGGCCCGCAGTCTGACTGCCGGCTGATCGATGACCGACTCCAGCCGGATGACCGTTGTTCGCGTTGGGTCGCCGAAGGAGAGGTCAAGGGCAAACGGGATTCGAGCTTTGCCGAGCGTCGCCACGAGCTTGCAGCGCACGCCCTGATACTCGTCGTCCTCGCGCATCCGCTCGGTCCGGATGGTGGCCGGATCGATCGTCACGCCATCTGGTGGGTCTGGTCGCAAGAGGCAGATCTCGGCGACCAGTGTTCGGGCGTTGTCCTCGCTACTCGTCAGGCCGTGCGTTGAGAGGTCGGCGTCCCTGGTGAACCGTCGGATGTTGTTGGCTGCCAGCAGCATCCCGCCCTTGAGGACCATCCGCTCAGCGTGCTCAGAAGCGGCCAGGCGTCGTAGGAAGGCCTCGACGGCGTAGACCACCAGCAGCGGCTGAGTATTGCCGCCGTTCTCCCCGCGAGCCCTGGCTTGCAGGGCCTTGAACGCCGCCTTGGCGGCTTGGTCGACGAGATCCTCGTCGCTCAACTGAGTAGCGCCTCCAGCGCGGGCATCAACTGACGGCTGCCGCCGATCTTGCGGGCCAGTTCGGCCAGACGGGCGGGGCTTGCGCCGGGAAGGCTCAGGTAGCGGGCCAGCGCGTGCAGCGCAACGTCGCGGCCGACCCAGCGCGACATTCGCATTGCGTCGATGATCGACCGCTCGGCCGAATAGATCCAGAACGGCTCGTCGGCGTCGGTGCGGTCCTGATGGCGCTCGAGTTTGAACGTGGCGGCATTGAAGGTATGGACGGTGGTCAGCGGCTGCTCGATCACCGGCCGGTGCGCACCGCGGGGGACCGCTAGATGCACCTGTGCAGGGATCTCGTCGGTGAGATCCCAATAGGCCAGGGCCGAGTTCAAGCAGATGGTGCCTTGCGGCGCTCTGGCTGAGACGAGCGCCAGGCCGGACAGCATTCCCATCCCGGCGTCGGGTAACTGCAGGACCCCCCGTCCGGCCGCTGTCAGTTCTCCGCGCTTGCGCAGGCGGTGCAGGGTGCTACGGCTGACGCCTGCCTCGACGGCCTCCGACACGCGGAATGGCCGCGCATCGAATTGATCGCGCAGCAAGGCGACGATAGAGGGCCCTCCTGTCATCGGAACAAAGTCTACACATAGCAGCTATGTATGTAGAGGTTTCGTTCCGCAGGATCTCCCTCAGGCCAAGGCCAAATCCAACAACCGCTCGTGGCGAGTCTCCCAGGAGTTCGTCTGCACGAACGTGAGGCGCTCGTTCTCGGGCGCGGGACCGAGTGCCAGCGCGGCGTCGACGGCCGCCTGGTACCCATCGCCGGTGCCGCCGGCGACGAGCAGCACACGCGAATCGACCCCGCGCAGCGGCGGCAGGTCGACCGCGACGACGGGCAGGCCGCCGGCGAGGTACTCGTACAGCTTCAGCGGGCTCATCGCCTCGGTCAAGGACGAGCGCACGTGCGGGATCAAGCCCACGTCGGCGACGCGGATCAGGCCGGTGACGGCTGAGCGCGAGAGCTGGGAGTGGATCTCGACGTTCGGCTCGGCGCGCAGCGGCGCCAGATGGGCGGGGTCCACGAGCGCGCCGACGAGCACGACCGTCGCCTCCGGGCGCGCACGCGCGATGGCGACGAGCGCGGGCACGTCCAGGCGCGAGTCGAGCGTGCCGACGTACAGCAAGAGCGGACGCAAAAGATCGCGCTGCCAGCCCGGCGGGGTTGGGTCGCCGATCCACTCGGTCGGCTTCAGGCCGTTGGGGATCACAATGCCCGGACCCGTCGGCGCGAGGCGCTCCAGCAGCGTGGACGAGACGGCCGCGACGCGCCGGCGGCGCACGCGCAGTGCGGCGAAGCTCTCACGGTAGGCGGGCCACCAGCGGCGGTGCGTCGGCGAGGCGGCCCAGTCGTCAATCGCGTAATAGGTGACCGCACGCGCCCACGCGCACTCCGCGAAGCCCGCGAGCAGCGGGTGCGCGGTGATGACGGCCGGTTCGCAAAGGCCGGCGCGCGCGACGGCGCGGGCAAGCACGCGGTCATAAGCGGCCGCCATCCGCCGCACGCCGCCCAGCGAGGTCGGGTCGTGGCGGCGCAGGCGCACGGGCTGCACAAGCCGCGCGCGCTCCCCCGTGGGGAACTCCGCGCGCTGATCCTCCGGCGTGAGCAGATCGCGCAAGAGCTTGATCGGCAGGCTGCGCATCAGGTCGCACACGAGCACGCGCCGCACACGGCGGTGGGAGACGAGCGCCTGGGCGAGACGGTCCTCGGGCATGAACCAGCCGCGCCTGGCGGCTGCCTGCCAGCTGACGAAGGAGAACGTGAAGACGACGTCGCGCCGGACCTCCTCGCGCGTCCCGGGAAGGTCGGTCAGGACCGTCGTATCGAGCATGCCCGAGGAACGTGGGCGGCGTAGGGGAACTTCCGGGGAATGGCCGGGGTCTGAGGTTGAGGACGTCTTTGAGAGCTTCGCCCCCCGAGGGGGCTCCGCCATGGGGCCGCGCCGTTGGAGCTCGCACGGCCGCGGGGCGTCTTTCGCAAAAGCGACCGGCCGGCGGCCGTTTGCTCGTGTGTCCCCACGCTCGCTGAAGGAGGCCACGCTGAGCGGCGTGCGCTGGCTGATGCTCACGCGCATCTTCGGCGAAGCGGTGGGATTGGTGGCGATGGTCGTGCTCGCGCGCCTGATCAGCCCGGCGGAATTCGGGCGCGCGGCGGTGGCGTTGATCTTCCTGCCGCTCGCCACGATCCTCACGTTCGAGGGCTTCGCCTCGGCGCTCGTGCAGCGCGAGTCGATCGACCGCGAGCACCTGTGCTCGGCGATGGCGATGAGCCTGATCGGCGGGATCCTGCTCTCTGCCCTGGCGGCGGGATTGGCGCCGCTGCTGTGGCGACCGCTGTTCGGCGCACGTACGGCGCAGCTGATGGGGCTCGCCGCACCCGTGTTCGGACTCGCGGCGATCGGCGGCGTCTCGCGGGCGCTGTTGTGGCGCGAGCTGGATTTCCGCCGGATGAGCCTGATAGACGTGAGCGCGCTGATAGTCGGAAACATTTTGGCGCTCGTGCTCGCGCTCGAAGGGATGCAGGCGCCGGCGATCGTGTTGGGCGCGCTGGCGCAGGTCGCGACGGGCTCGGCGCTGCTGCTCGCATGTGCGCCGCCACCGCTGCCGCGCCTGCACGCCGGCGCGCGCCGGGAGATCGGAGCCTTCGGCGTGCCGGCGGCGTTGGCCGGGCTCGTGGACGTGCTGTTCCGCAACGTCGACTATGCGATCCTCGCCGCGCGCCTGTCGGCCGCCCAGACGGGCGTGTACTGGCGTGCGTTCAACCTCGGCGTCGTCTACCAGGACAAGCTGAGCGGTGTGATGATGCAGCTGGCGTTCCCCGTGTACTCACGCACGGAGAGCCACGCGCAGCTGCGGCGCCTGCACGAACGCGCCACTCGGGTGCACGCGGCGGTGATCTTCCCGCTGCTGGCCGAGCTGATCGTGCTGGCGCCGGTGGCGATCCCCTTCGTGCTCGGCCCCCAGTGGACCGCGTCGGTGACGCCGACGCGCATCCTCGCGCTGGCGGGCATGGTCGCGGCGATCCTCACCGGCTACCCGCAGGTGATGCTGGCACTGGGGCGCCCACGCGCGCTGCTGCACTTCAACGTGGGAATGCTGGCGGCCTACGCGGCGGTGATCCTGCTGGCGGTCGGACACGGCCTGATCGTCGTGTCGGTGGCGGTGGCGGCCTTCTACCTGGCGACCCTCGTGGGCGTCTACCGGCTGCTGCTGTACCGCCACCTCGGCATCTCGCTGCGCGGAATGGTCTCCGAACTGGGACCGGCGATCGCCGGCTGCCTCGCGCTCGGCGCGGTCGGCGAGCCGCTGCGAATGCTGCTCGCCCCACAGCTCGGTCCGGCGCTGACGATCGCCGTGGTGGGGACCGCCGGGATGCTCGCCTATGTGACGGTGCTGCGCGCCGTCTCACCGGCGGCATGGAAGGACCTGGGGCTACTGCTGGCACGGGTCCTGCCGCTGCCGGTATAGGGGCCTATCCCAGACTCGCTCGTCGCTTGGGGCGGCGCATCGTCGGCGGTGGCGAAGCTCCGTCCCGGCGACCCTCGATTCTCTTTCCGTGATCCTCTCCGCAGCACGCTGTCCAGAGCCATCCGTAAAAAACCCGCTCCTCAGAATTGTTCGCACGACGAAACAATCTGCGGCGGTTTGGTTTACTGTCTATGAAATCGAGTCGAAGCAATGGGGAGACATGGCTGTAGACGGTACGGGCTGGATGCGCGGCAGCTCACCCTTGAAGGGGGCGCTGCTGGGCCTGCTGCTGCAACAACCCGGCCACGGCTACGACCTCGCCCTGCGCCTGCACCGGCGCCTGGGGCCCGCCTGGCAGATCGAGGCCAAAGGGCTCTACCCGATGCTGCAGCAGCTCGAAGCGAGCCGGGCTGGCGACCTCGGAAAAGGTTGCCTGTCACGGCCCCACGCGAGGACGAGTCATCTACTCGCCGACCGAGCGCGCACAGCAGGCGCTAACCGAATGGATGACCGCCGGGCGCTCGAGCGAGCCGCTGCGCGTCGAACTGCACGCCAAGCTCGCCGTGGCCCGCCGCGAGGACGTGCCGCTACTGCTCGGCGCGCTCGACGCCTATGAAAGCGACTGCCAGACGCTGCTGCAAGCCAGCGCCGAGCGCTTCCCCCCGGCCAGCTCGCTGACGGCGCTGGCGATGAACCTGACCCGCACCGCTGCGCTCATGCGCCTGCGGAGCGAGCTGGAGTGGGTCGCGCTGGCTCGGCGGGAAATCGCGGGCTTCGCGGTGCAGGCGGACAGGGCGCCGTCACGGGCGGCCACGGAGCCCCCAGAGCGCTGCGCCGCCAAGAGTCGCGGACCACGCGCGCGCCAGACGGCGCGGGCTCGCGCAGCGTTGTGATCATCGCCGCGAGGAAGAACAGCAGGTAGGGGACGTGCGGGAAGGAGAGCACGTCGAACAGCGCACTCGTCAGCGCCACCACGCCCACGGCGGCGAGCGTGGCCAGCGCCAGAGAGGCGCGCTGGCGATCGGGTTCTCGGGCGATGCGGTGCGCGCTGCCCATCACTGTGGCGAAGATCGCCACATACGCGGCCACACCGAGCAGCCCCACGGTGATCAGCAGCCCGAGGTATTCGTTGTCGAGGATGCGGTACTTGTGCGGGTCATAGCTCTGAAATCCCCGGCCCAGCAGCAGGTGGCGCATCACGTCCG
Source organism: uncultured Solirubrobacterales bacterium (assembly GCA_963723045.1). Lineage (GTDB taxonomy): Bacteria > Actinomycetota > Thermoleophilia > Solirubrobacterales > Solirubrobacteraceae > Palsa-744. Next base: position 1,304,704 of record CAVROU010000002.1, read on the forward strand.
GGCGCACCGCGTCGTAGCGGGCGGTGCGGTCGGTCGTGGTGAGGACGCCGTTCACATTCCCTGGCTCCAGCTGACTGGCAACCGAGCCAAGCGCGCCCGGCGAGGTGAAGTGCACGAGCACCCCCAGCACCAGCGCAAGGCCCAGCAGCGAGCGGACGATCGCGCGCGGGCGGTAGGCCGCCAGCAGCAGGATCGCGCCGGCGGGCGCGACGAGGCTCGTCTTGCGCGAAGTCGCCACGCCGCCCGCCAGGAGCAGGCCGATCGCCAGCGAGTAGAGCAGCCGTCGGCGTCGCGTGGCGGCCTCGATCGAGCCGATCACCGCGAATGGCAGCACCATCGCCAAAAGCGCCGCTAGCTCCAGCGGCTGGCTCGTGGGCCCGTACACGGTCAGGCGCCCGAGCGAGTCGCGCATGTCGAATTCGCTGGGCAGATTGATCGGCAAGAGCTTGCCCCACAGCGAGTAGAAGACGTTGTAGTGAAGGCGGTACTCCACGACGGTGGCAACCGCCACGATCACGCCGAGGACCACGATCAAGACGGCGAAGCGCGGCGCCTCGCGGGGACGCAGCGTGGAGGCGACGAGGAAGAAGAACACGACATAGGAGGCGAGCAGCGCGAGCTTCTTGACGACAAGCGTCACCTCGTCCATATTCGCCAGCGCCGCACCGTCGAGCGCGATACTCAGGCAGCAGATCGCAAAGAAGGCGAGCGCCGCATAGTGCACGCGCGTGAGGCGCAGACGCGGGCGCGCCGAGCGACTCAACACGACCATGCTCGTCGCCCACAACGCCACCAGTCCGAGCAGCGCCAGCCGGTCGGGCGTGCCGTTTAGCGGCAGGCTGACTGGCAGGTCGATCGCGTCGAAGGGAACCAGGAACAGCATCGTCACGAAGCCCGCTAGCGCCCACGGCAAGAGGCGCGTCGTATACGGCCATTCGCCGCCCGTGGGCTCCCTTGCGCCGGCACGCGGCCGACGGAGAGCGCGGTGGCGCCGGCTGTGGGCGAACAGCAGCCCGCCGCCAAGCGCCAGCACCAGCAGGAAGACACCGGCCATCAGCTGCCAGCGGACGCCTGGATCGACAAGCCCGCCTACGGTCGGTCCGAGCGGACGGAGCACCACCGCCTGTTCAGGGCCCAGCGGGTAGGTGGACTCCTGCGCGAGCACATGGCGTGCCAACAGGACGCGCGCCGCGTCAACCAAAGCGATCGCCGCGTGGGCAGTGGGAGCCTGCCCGTAAAGCGTGAGAACCGGGTTGACACCGTCGACGTCGAGCCCAAGGCGGTAGGCGCGGTCGACCGGCACTGGGTCGGCGAGTACCGGGCTCTTGGGCGCGAAGTTGACGCGACCGAGCAGCAGCGTGAACGGCCCGGATGCCGCCACGCGCCCCCTCAGGCCCAGCGACCGGCCGAGTTCGGCGGTGGCCTGGTCGCCCTGCAGGTAGAGGGCATACGTGACCGCCAGGTGTCCCGCGAGCTCCGCTCGGGTTGCGCCCACAGGCGCCGGGCCGGTCAGCTCGGATTCGCGCGAATCCACGAGCAGCTTGGCGCTGGCGGCATCGATTGACAGCGAAGACCAGTGGCCGACAGCCGCAGCGAGCAGCGCCGCAAACACGACGAGCGCGCAGACCCGAACTCTCAAGCTACGCGGTCCAGCTCGGCTGCCAGATCGAGCCGCGGTGGCAATGTTTCCTCCCGCCCGCGCCGCCGCAGACCTTCGACGCCGACCAGCAGCAGCAGGCCCAGCAGCAGCACGCCGAGCGCCGCGACGGCCATCAGCGTCAGGCGCGAGCTGGAGTTGACGGTGCCGGCCTGCGGTGGACCCAGCTCGCGGATCGTCACGCGGTCGGCGGGCGCGGTGTGCGACTGGCTCTCCAGGGCGGCGACATAGGCCTGCACGCCCGGGTAGACCCCGGCCGCCACGCGCCCGGCGGCGGCTGCCGTGGGACCCTGAACGGAGGCGGTCACGACCGGCTCGTCCGCCTGCGCGAGGAAGCTCAGCCGGTAGGCGGCGCGCTCGCCGAGCAACTGCGCGCCGCGCGCTTCGGAGGGGGTGATGACATCCTGAGACTGCGCCGCCCCGCTGTAGGGGCCCTGCGCGGTGAGCTGGCCCACGGGCACGCCGGAGGCGCCGGCGATCTGTTCGAGCACCGCCTGGCTGGCCATCACCTGCGCGAACAGCGACGCGCGCGTTGTCAGGGGAACCGTGTTCTGCAGCAGGTCCGCGAGCGCCGACTGCGGCGAGTCGATCAGGATCTGCACCGTCGCGGTGCCCCGCGGCGTCGACTTGGCCAGAACCCCCGCGCCGGCGGCGGCGCCCACAGCGAGCAGCACGACCAGCGTGGCGAGCAGCTTGCGCGACCAGATGATTCTGAGGACTTCGGCGAGCTCCATCTCACTCAGCGGGGTCGTGGACCTTCACGACAGGAACGAGGGACGCGGCGGCGGACTTGCGCGCGGCGGGCGGCGGGCGCCGCACAAGGCCGAGGCGCACCGATTCAGGCGCCGGGTCGCCGTGCCGTGCAGCGAGGGCCGTGGGCGGCGGCGCCAGAAAGGGTGGGCGGGGCCGAGGGCCGAGCGAACGCAGCGCCCGCCGCGCCGCCGCCCGACGGCGCACGGCCGCTGCGCCGCGAGCGCCCCACGGGAGGATGGAGCGCAGCATGTGACGTATCCCCAGCGCGCCGAGATACAGCTGACGATGTACGGGCGCGAAGTGCTTGCGCGCGTACTGGCGCCGCGCGAACGTGTCCTGGGCGACCATGCGTGGCTGCACACCGCCCTTGCCGGCGTGGTGGCGGATGGTCAGCTGCGGCAGGTAACGCACGCGCCAGCCCGCGCGCATCACGCGCAAGCACAGATCCGGCTCCTCGCAGAAGAGGAAGAAACGCTCGTCGAGCAGACCGGCGGACAGCAGCGCCTCGCGGCGGGCGAGCAGGAACGAGCCGACGACCCAGTCGCAGTCACGCTCGCGCTCGTAGACCGCGGGGTCGAGCACCCGCTCGCCCGACCACGCCGGGCGCAGCGGCCAGCGCTCGGAGCCGAGCGCCTCGCCGAGTGCACGCGCCGCGCTGGGGAAGCGGCGGATGCTCGGCAGCAGCGCGCCGGCCGGATCGACCTGGCGAACACCGGCGACGCCCACGCGCGGCTGTGTATCCAGGGCGGCGAGGAGCTCCGCCAGGGTCCCGTCGAGAATCTCCGTGTCGGGGTTGAGCAGCAGCGCGTAGCGCGCGTCCGTGCGCTCCAACGCGCGGTTGTTGCCGTACGCGAAGCCGAAGTTGGGCGCGTCGATCGTGTGCGCCCGTGGGAAGCGTGAGCGCACCAACTCGCCCGTGCCGTCGGTGCAGGCGTTGGCGACCACGAACACCTCAAGCTCCAACGGACCGGCGTGCGCATAGACGCTCGACAGGCACGCCTGCAACCAGCTGGCGTCGTTGGCCGAGACGACGATTACCGCTAAATCCACCGTGAAGGAACGGGGTGCGCCGAACGTTGCTTGCGCGTGCCCATTCCACCTACTGCATATACCATTGCAAGCAAACTTCAAAAAGAGAACACCACCCCCCGCCCTTCCGCGAGCGGGCCCCGCCCGCCCACGGGCACCCATGAGGATGCGCCGGAGCCAAGCCTGCTGATCCTCTCGCCCGTGCGCAATGAGAGCGCGCACATAGCCCGTGTCGCGCGCGGAGTGGCGGCGCAGGATCCGGCTCCCGCGCGCTGGATCGCGATGGACGACGGCTCCAGCGACGACACCTACGAGCAGCTCAGCGCCCTCGCCTGGGAGCTGGACTTCTTGACGGTCCTGCGCGCTCCCGTACAGGCGCCCGGTGCGCGCGACCGCCTGGCGCGGGCAGTCGAGGCGCGCAACTTCAACCTCGCGCTCGCTCATGCGGGGTGGGAGGACGACGAGGAACCACGGCGAGAAGCGGGCCTGCGCAGAGGAGTGGAGCGCCGCCCATACACCCATGTAATGAAGCTCGACGGCGACATCGAGCTGCCCCCGGGATATCTGGCCGGGCTGCTGGAGCGCTTCGCCGCGAACCCCCACCTGGGGATCGCGGGGGGCACGCTCGTGGAGCCCACGCCCGAGGGCGGCGAGCGCGCGATCAGGATCGCCCGCCACCACGTGCACGGCGCGCTGAAGTGCTACACGCGCGCCTGCTTCACCGCGATCGGCGGCATGCAGGAGCGCCTCGGTTGGGACACGATCGACGAGACCTACGCGCGCATGCGCGGCTTTCAGACGCAGAGCTTCGGCGAGCTCCGGTGCGTCCACCACCGGCCGCTGGCGAGCGCCGACGGGGCGCTGCGCGGGCACGCGCGCCACGGCGAGTGCGCCTACATCACGCACTATGGCGCGCTGTGGGTGGCGCTGCGCTCGCTGCGCGTCGCGCGCCGGCCCCCCGCCGGGCTCTCGGGCGCCGCGTTCCTCTATGGCTACGCGCGCGCGGCGGCGCGGCGGACCGAGCGGGTGGCCGACGGCGAGTACCGCAGCTTCACGCGGCGCGAGCTGCGCGGGCGGCTGGTGGGGGCGCTGCGGTGAGCCTGCACGTGGGCATGGTGCACCTCTCGGACTTCCGCCTGGACTCTCGCGTCCAGCGCCAGGCGCGCGCGCTGGCGCAGCGCGGGGACGAGGTCGAGCTGGTGTGCCTCGGCGAGCGCGAGGAGCTGCGCGTCGGCGCGGGGACGATCCGCGTACACCCCGTCGGCGGTGAGAAGCGGCGCGGTGGAGCGGGCGCCTACGTGCGCGGCTATGCAAGCTTTCTGGCGCGCGCGGCGGCACGCCTGACAGCGCTCGACGTGCGGTGGCGCTTCGATGTGGTGCAGGCGCACAACATGCCGGATCTGATCGTCGCCACCGCGCTGGTCCCGCGCCTGCGCAAGACGCCGCTGGTGCTCGACATCCACGATACGTTCCCCGAGCTGTTCGCCACGAAGTTCGACCGTCCCCGCAACGACTTGCTGGTGCGCCTATTGCGAGGCGAGGAGCGGGCCAGCGCGGCGTTCGCCTCACGGGTGGTGGTCGTAACCGAGCAGGCGCGCCGCCGCCTGGAAAGCCGGGGCGTCGGCGTGGGGCGCACGACAGTCGTCATGAATTCCCCCGACGAGCGCGTGTTCGGCGCGCCGCGCCGGCCCGCGGCCTGGCCGCGGGAGGGGCAGCTGCGAATTCTCTACCACGGCGGCCTTGCGCCCCGCTTCGGCGTCGAGACGGCGATCCGCGCAATCGGCCTGCTCGGCGAGCGGCAGCCGGAATTGCACTTGCGCGTATGCGGCTCGGGCGAGGACCGCGACCGGCTAGCTGCGCTGGCCGAGCAGGTGGCGGCCGGGCGCGTCGATGTCGCACGTGAGCCCGTGCCATTTGAACAGATCCCAGCCGAGCTCGAGCGGGCGCACATCGGTGTGGTGCCGACGCTGCACGACTCCTTCACAGAGCTGCTGTTGCCGGTGAAGCTGCTGGAGTATGTGCACATGGGCCTGCCAGTGGTGAGCTCACGACTGCCCTGCATTTGCGATTACTTCGGCGAGGGCGATATGTCGATGTTTTCCGCCGGTGACCCCCATGCGCTGGCGGCTGCTATGCGCAAGCTGTGCCTCGATCCAGGTGGTGCTTATCGTCGAGCCGTCGCGGCCGGCGTCCGTTTGCGGGAGATCAGCTGGGAGCGCCAGCGGGCGCACTATCTGGCACTGATGGACGAACTCGTAGGCGTGCCAGCGCCTCGCTCGCCACATCCTCGGCCAGTGCCACTAGCGACTCGCCGTTGAGCAGGCGCGGGTAGACCTGGCTGGCCGAGGCCAATGCGAGGCCGTCCACTCCCGGCCACAGCGGCGCGGTGCGCGGACGATGGCCGAGCGCGTGCACCGGCTCGACGAGCGGCGCGCGCTGAACTGTCCAGGCGACCACGTCGTCGTGGTTAAAGGCGGGCGCCAGGCGCGCGAGCAGGACGGTGAAGCGGCGGTAGATCGACTCGTCGTCCTCGGAGAACTCGGGCGCCGAGGGGTCGCAGTACTTGGGCAGGTAGGCGAGTCGTAGCCCGTCGGTGTGGGCGGTGCCGACGACGTGCGAGGTCTCGACGACGGTCGTTATCGGCGTGGGGTCGCAGATGTTGACCGAGTAGTACGGGAGCAACGAACGGCGCAGCTTGAGCACGAGGCACACCACGCCGAGATAGCGCTCAGGGTAGGCGTCGAGTAGCGGCGCCAGCGGCTCTCCAAGCAACCGGCGCAGAGCCGGCGGCTGCAGCGTGGGGATCGTCAGGTCGAAGCGCTCGTCGCCCCCGTCGACGCGCACGCCGGCCACGCGCAGGCCCCCGAGGCCGTGTGCACGGTCCGCGACGCCGCCCCGGTCTGCGCCCGCCGCGCCATCGCTTCCCCCGCCCGCTCCACCCTCGAGCACGAGCCCTTCGACACCGGCGCCGAGGCGCACCTCCACACCCAGCTCCCGCGCGCGGCGCGCGGCGGCGAGCACGAGCCGTTCGTGTCCGCCGCCCGCGATTGCACCCATGCGCTCGCCCCCGCCGCCGCCCGAGCGGGCGGAGCGCATGCGGTTCGTGCGCGCCCACAGATACGTTGCGGGCAGCTCGCCGTGGCGCGCGTCAAAGCGCGAGTCCAGCAGCGGGCGCCAGATGCGCTCGACGACCTCGCGCCCACAGTGGCGCGTGAGCCACTGCTCCAGCGGGATGTCCTCGAGCGCGGCGTAGTCCTTGCGCAGCTGACACTGCGCGACGAACCACGCCAGCCGCGCGCGCGCCGGCGGCGAGAGGGGGCTGAAGCGCAGAAAGTCGCCGACGCCGTTGAAGGGGTGCATGGCGCCGTCGATGAAGAAGCCGACCCCAACCGGTGTGAAGTGCAGCTCGCTCGCAAGCCCCAGCTCGCCGGCGAGGGCGATCATGCGCTCGTCGGAGGGGACGACGACGTGGTAGAAGCGGTCGACACGGTGCCCGTCGAAGTCCATCTGCCCGGCCAGCCCGCCGGGCGTGGGGGCGCGCTCCAGGAGCGTGACGCGCGCGCCGCCCTGCGCGAGGCGCAGGGCGAGCACGGTGCCAAGGATGCCCGCGCCGACGACGGCGACGCGGGGCGCGGGCGGGTTCACTCCTCGCCCGCCAGCGGCGAGATCGGCGGAGGCTGGATGCGGCCCACGAGATGCGCCGCCATCAGACGGCCATAGGCGAGCACGGTTGGGCGCAGGCTCATCTTCGAGTTACCCATGCGTCGCGACCAGTCGTTGACGGTCGGCACCTCGGCGACGGAGGCGCCGGCGTTGTAGAGCTTCAGCAAGAGCTCCACGTTGGCGGCGAAGCCGGGCTCGCGCACGAGCAGGTAGCCGTAGGTTTCGGCGGCCCGGCGCAGCGTGCCGGCGCGGTAGACCCGATAGAGCGAGGAGAGCGTGTGGATGTCGCGCAGACCGCCGGCCACACGGAAGGCATTCGACACCGAGCGCGAGGCCGCCAGCCGCCAAGGCGCCACGCCGACGATGCGCCCCCCGGGTGCGTATACGGATGCCAGCACCACGTCGTGGCCGGCGCCGAAGAGCTCCAGCATGCGCGGCAGGTCGTTCAGGTCGGAGGTGTTGTCGGCCTCGAGCGTCACGACGGCGTCGCCGTCGGAGGACTCCCCCAGCGCGGCGCGCAGACCGGAGTTGATCGCTGTACCCAGGCCCCGGTTGACGCGGTGGCGCACGATCGCCAGGTGCAGGCCGTCGGCGTGCGCGGCGATCTCCTCGGCGGTGCCGTCGGAGGAGCCGTCGTCGACGAAGATCACGCGGGCACCCAGCTCGTGGGCCACGGGACCGAGATCGGCGAGCAGGCGCGGGATGTTCTCGCGCTCGTTGTAGGCGGGGATGACGAAGCGGATCATCGAACGCGGGCGAGTCAGGCCGCGACAGGGACGAGGGACGGCGGGGGCGCCTCCACAGGCGCCACCGAGGCGTCGAGCAGCCGCACGGGGCGCTCGTGCGCGGCCGAGTCGCGGACCGCCAGCGCGGCGGCCAGCGCGCGGCAGCCCTCCTGCGCGGAGACGGGCTCGGGGGTGTCGTCGAGCACGCAGCGGGCGAACGCTTCGAGCTCGGCCTGCAGCGGCTCGACGCGGCCGAGCGCAAAGCGCACCGCCGCGCCCTCGGCGTCGCCGCGGATGCGCGCAAGCTCGCTCCAGCCAGTGGGCGCGCCGGAGGACTCGGTGAACCACACGTCCTGCGTGAGATAGGACGCGCTGAGCATGCCGCCCTCGCCGATGACGGTCAGCTCGCGGCGCTTCTCGGGCGTGAGCCAGTTCACATCGAGCAGCCCCCACGGCCCGGCCTCGCCGAAGCGCAGAAGACAGGCGATCATGTCCTCCTGCGTGGGGTGCACGCAGCGCGAGCCCTGCGCGTAGATCGAGGTGATGGGCAGCCCGAGGACGAACTGCATGATGTCGAGGTCGTGCGTGGCGAGGTCGATCGCGACGCCCGTGTCGCGGATGCGCTGGGGCAGCGGACCGACGCGGGTGGCGTGCGCGCGAAAGACGCGCCCCACGCGACCCTCGGCGACGAGCTCGGCGAGCTTGCCGACAGCGGGGTTGAAGCGCTCGACGTGGCCCACCATCAGCTTCACGCCGGCGGCACGCGCGGCGGAGGCCATCCGCAGCCCGTCCTCCAGGGCGGTGGCGATCGGCTTCTCCACGAGCACGTGCTTGTGAGCGGCAATCGCGTCGAGTGCAAGCGGGGCGTGCTGCTCAGAGGGCGCGCAGATACACACGGCGTCAATGTCGGCGCGCTCCAGCAGCAGGCGATGGTCGCGGAAGGATTCGATCGGCCGGCGCCCGATGTGCCGGCGTGCCGCGGCCTCGTCGGGGTCGGCGACCGCGACGAGGCGCGCGGCGGGGATGCGCTCCCAGCTCTCCATGTGAAACGAGCCCATCTTGCCCGCCCCGATGAGACCAACGCGCAGCGAGGTCATGCCACCGGCTCCGGCGAGCGAGGCGATGAAGAAGAGGAGAGGGCCGCCGGGAGGCGGCCAGCGTTGGCCGCGTTGGCCGCCGCATCCCGGTCGGTGCGGACCACGGCTGAGGAGCCACCCGATGCCCGACCATGTGCGGAACCGACGGCCGGCGAGGAGGTCGAGGCGTGGCGCCCGATGAAGTCCACGACGATGGACGCGATCCGCTGAGCCGCGTGCCCGTCGCCGAAGATCGGCGGGCGCTCGGAGGGTCGCGGGCGCGCGAAGGCCTCCTGCAGTGCGTCGGCGTCGCAGCCGACGAGCGTGTTCCAGCCGGTCTGCACCGTGTCGGTCCACTCGGTCTCCTCGCGCAGCGTCACGCACGGCACGCCCCACAGGTACGCCTCGCGCTGCACGCCGCCGGAGTCGGTGGCGATGCCCTGCGCGCCGCGCTCCAGCGCGAGCATGCGCTGGTAGTCGACGGGGGCGAGCAGTCTTATCCAGCGTGGGACCTCGAGGTCCCACTCACTCAGTCGCGCGCGCGTGCGCGGGTGCAGCGGCAGCAGCACCGGCCAGGGCGCACGCGCGAGCGCGCAGAGCACCGCCTGCAGGCGCTCAGGCGAGTCGGTGTTGTAGTTGCGGTGCACCGTCGCCAGCACGTAGTCCCCACCGGCGGGCTTCACGCGCGCGCGCCAGCTCTCCAGCGTGTCGCAGAGGGGGTCGCCGGTGACGTGCACCTCGCCCTGCACGCCCTCCTCGAGCAGGTTGCGCCGCGCGCCCGGCGTGGGTGCGAGCAACAGGTCGGCGAGGCGGTCGGTCTGCACACGGTTGTGCTCCTCGGGCATGTCCTCGCGGCGCGAGCGCAGACCAGCCTCGACGTGCACGAGCGGCACGCCCGCCGCCACCGCCGCGCGGGCACCGGAGAGGGTCGCGTTGGTGTCGCCGCGCACGAGCACCGCGTCGGGGCGCTCGCTCTCGATCAGGCGCGACAGACGCAGCTGCGCGATGCCCAGCTGCTGCGCGCGCGAGCGCGAGCCGACCCCCAGGTTGTGGTCGGGCCGCGGCAGGCCGGTGGCGGCGATCTGACCGTCGGACATCGCCTCGTCGTAGTGCTGGCCGGTGTGCACGAGGATCTCCTCTGCCACCTCCGCCAGCGCCGCGGAGACGGGAGCAGCCTGGATGATCTCCGGGCGCGCGCCGATCACTGACATGACTCTGGGACGCTCGCGCTCAGGTGTGGCTGACGGCGCACCCGCGAAGAGGACAGGGGCTGGAGGCTTTGACCCGTCGACCCTCACGCCGCTACCTCGGCCGCCCGCCGGTGTGTCGCGGCCGCCTGCTCTGAGGTCGACTCAGAGGCCACGCCCGCCGACTCCACCATGCCGGCCGCGGCCTCCAGGGGCGCCAGCCGCAGTGGCGTGCCGCCCGCCTGAAGCGACGCCTCGGCGACCTCGACGACGGAGACGATCTCCAGGCCGAGCGCGAGGCTCGACTGGGGCTCCTCGCCGGTGCGGATCGCCCGGGCGAAGTCCTCGAGCTCTAGGCGCAGGGGCTCCTGGGGCTCGACGCGCGGGATCACGACGTCGCCGGTGCGGTAGATCAGCTGGTGCTCGCCGAAGTTGGCGGGCTCGGGCGGCAGCATGTCCATGCCGCGGTCGTAGATCCGCACCGGTTCGTCGGAGGCGGTGTCGTCGTAGACGACCATCCGCTGACTGCCGACGACGATCATCTGGCGCATCTTGCGCGGCGCCAGCCAGGAGATCTGCACGTTCGCAGTAGGGCCGCCCGCGAAGGTGAGCGTTAGGAAGGCGGTCTCGGGGACGCCCACGCGCAGCACGGAGGAACCCGAGGCGGCGACCTCCACGACGGGACGCCCCAGCCAGTGCAGCAGGATCGAGAGATCGTGCGGAGCGAGGTCGCAGAGCACCCCGTTGACGTGGTACTTGCCGAGGTTCATGCGCGCGGAGGTGATGAAGTGCACGTCGCCGACGACCCCGTCGCGGATCAGCTCGCGCACGGCGTTGACGGCGGGGGAATAGACGAACGTGTGGCCGGGCATCAGCACGCGCCCGGTCTCCCCGGCGATGCGCGCCAGCTCGCGTGCGTCGGACAGGCGCGTGGCGAGCGGCTTCTCGACAAGCACGTGCTTGTCGGCTTCCAGCGCACGCCTGGCGAGTGCCGCGTGGGTCTGCGGGGGTGTTGCGACGACGACGGCCTGCACCTCGGGGTCGTCGAGCACCGCCTCCAGCTCGTGCACCGCGCACGCCTCGGGGTGACGGCGGGCGAACATACGCAGGCGCGTGGGGTCGCTGTCGCACAGCGCACGCAGCTGCAGCTCGGGGCACTCGGCGATGTTGCGCACGAGATTGGGCCCCCAGTAGCCGTAGCCGACCACCGCGACGCCGATCGGCAGCAAGTCCTCGCCATCGTGAGCGAGCTCCGCGCTCGCAAGCGCCGCCTTGCGGCCCCCTCCCTGCGAGCCGCTCATTTCACGCCACCCCCTGGCGGCCGAGGACGACGGGCAGCGTGCGGGCAAGGATGCGCAGGTCAAGCAACAGCGAGGCGCCCTCGGCGTACTCGATGTCGAAACGCACCATCTCCTCGTAGGTGCGTTCGTTGCGCCCTGACACCTGCCACAGCCCGGTGAGGCCAGGCTTGACGGCGAAGCGGGGCAGATAGCGCTCGGGGTAGCGCTCGACCTCGTAGGGGATCACTGGCCGCGGACCGACAAGCGCCATCTCCCCGCGCAGCACGTTGACGAGCTGGGGCAGCTCATCGAGGCTCCACGCACGCAGGAAACGCCCGACGCGCGTGATGCGATTGTCGACCGAGAGCTTGTAAAGCCGTCCGCGCTCGATGCCCGCTGGCGACTCGATCAGCGAGTGCACATACTCGCGGTGCGGCGATACGTCCGCGCCGTGGCGCATCGTGCGGAACTTCAGGACGGTGAATGGCCGGCGCGCGAGTCCGAGGCGGCGCTGGCGGAAGATGATCGGCCCGCGGGACTCCAGGCGGATCGCCAGCGCGATTGCCGCGAGCAGTGGGGAGAGCGCAGCCAGGGCCACCCCGGCGACGGTCACATCCAGCAGGCGGCGGGCTGTGCTCTGGGCGCTCACTGTTCGATCAACGGGTACTGCTGGGCCGCTCTTCCACGAACGAGAGCACCGCCTCGACAACCCGTTCGAGCTCTGTGTCCCCGATGCCGGGGAACAGCGGCAGCGAGCAGATGCGACCAGCCAGCTCCTCGCTCACAGGCAGACTCCCGGGCGCCAGACCGAGATGCGCATAGGCCTCCGTGAGGTGGATCGGCGTGGGATAGTGCACCGCTGAGGCCACCCCGCGCGCGGCCAGATGCGCGCGCAACTCTTCGCGCGCACGGGAGCGCACCACGAACAGGTGGTAGACGTGGTCGGCCTCCTCGAAAGGGGCGTGCACGAACTCGATCGGAGGCTCCGCGACGTCTGTGGGACCCAGCAGCTCGCGCAGCGCCGCGCCGAGCCTGCGGCGCTCGGCGTTGCGGTCCTCCAGCAGCGCGAGCTTACGCCGCAGGACCGCCGCCTGCAGAGCGTCCAGTCGCGCGGTGGCCCCCACGATGCGATGGCGATAGCGGGGCCGCTCGCCGTGCGAGCGCAGCAGCTCCAGGCGCTCGGCCAGCTGTGGCGAGGAGGTGACGACGGCCCCGCCGTCACCCCACCCGCCGAGGTTCTTTGTGGGGTAGAAGCTGAAGCAGCCGAGCGCCCCGACACTGCCCACGCGCCGCCCGCGGTAGCGCGCGCCGTGCGCCTGGCAGGCGTCCTCGATCACGTGCACTCCGGCCGCACCGGCGAGCTCCACGATCGGGTCGAGGTCGACGGTCGCGCCGTACAGGTGCACGGGGATCACACAGCGCACGCGCGGACCCAGCACGGGCGCGAGGATCTCCGCGGTGAGCAAGTGTGAGCGCGGACAGACGTCCACCAGGCGCGGCGTCGCCCCCACCGCGCTGACCGCCTCGGCGGTGGCGATAAACGAGTTGGCGGGCACAACGACCTCGTCGCCGGGCCCGATCCCAAGCGCGCGCAGCGACAGCGCGAGCGCCTCGGTGCCGGAGGAGACGCCGACGGCGAAGTCGGTTTCGCAGTAGGCGGCGAAGTCGTGCTCGAACGCCGCCACGTGCTCGCCGAGGGTGAACGCGCCCTCCAGGGCGACGCCGCGGACATCCTCGAGCAGCTGGGCGAGCAACTCGGGGTCGGCGTTGTCAAGGCGCGTGAACGGCACCGCTCCGGACGCCCGCCTGGAGATGCCCGCGTGTGAGGACGAGGATGTCAGGGCACCAGGCGAGGACGCGATCCAAGCGTCCGGCGGGGATGCGATCCAAGCGTCCGGCGAGGATGTCGAGGGCGCACGCGCGGCGGTGCGCACCGGCGGGGTGTCCGGCGGGGCGACTCCCATGTGTCTGCTAGACGGCGGCCGCTGCGGTGGACGGCGCGGAGTCCAGCCGGCGCAGCTCCTGCTGCAGCGCGCGCCGGCCACGATGGTGCAGACCGTGGACGGAGCTCTCCGAGCGGCCCATCTTGCGTTGCGATCTCGGCGGGGGTGAGCCCGACCAGGTGGCGCATCATGACGACCGTGCGCTGCTCGTCGGGCAGCGTCACCAGCGCCGCGCGCAGGCTGCCGGCGTGGTGCAGCGCCGTCTCGTCAGACTGGCGATCGGCACCGAATACCTCTTCGGCGGGGATCGGACGGCGGCGGCGCAGGTGGTCGAGCGCGACATTGCGCGCGAGTCGCAGGAGCCAGCCGGAGAAGGGGATGCCGCGGTCGTCGTACTTGCCGATCGCCGTGATTAGCTTCAGGAAGACGTGCTGGGTGAGGTCTTCTGCCTCCTTGTCGTCCTTGACGATGCTGCGGATGTAGCCGTACACGTTGCCCGCGTAGCGCTCGTAGAGCAGCCGCAGCGCATCGCGGTCGCCCCGCTTGCAGCGCGCCACCGCGCGGCGCACTTCACGCGCTGCCTGGGGCGACTCGTCGAGGGTGGCGCGCGGAGTCGGTCCCATGTGCCAACCGATGGTGCGCGAGCACACCTGTTGCCACAATCGCCCAGGTTTCGCTGATTGCGTTCAGGAACGTGAACGGTTAACTCCCCCGGGTGGGGGAGTAGTCGTTCAATCGAACGCACGATGAGCGACGCTCGACAGGTCGCCTCACCGCGACCCAATAGACGTTGAGCCAGCGTGCGAGACGTCTTGAACCAACTCAGACCAACCCCGTGGGACGAGTGCCGCCGTATGGGAGGCCACTTGGCCTCCGCCCCGCTTTACCCATCTTCGAGGGATCTCAACCGGGTGCCGCTCAGCCGCCGCGCTGCTGGGTGCGCTGCACGAGCAGCGCGAAGGTGGGACACGCCTGGGCGGCGCGCTTGGCGTTGGACACGAGCCCGGACTCCAGCGGACGCTCGTCGACGATCGGGTAGCCCCAATCGTCCAGCTCGATCCGCTCGGGCAGAAGCTCGGCGCACATACCGTGGGCCTCGCATGTGATCGGGTTGACACGCAGACGGTGGCTCATCTCCTCACCTCACAATCGACACGCAGACGGTGACCCATCCCATTTCACCTGCTCAAAGCTATCGCCGCCGAGCGAACGGACGTGGTGGGAAGGGGCAGCTCGCCGGGTCGGCGGCACGAGTCGCAGACGCCATGGCGAGCGTGGTCGGCAAAGTCCTCGGCGAACACCTCCAGGGCACTGACGAGGAAGCGCACCGCCCCGTCGGGGTGTGCGCAGGCACCGCGCCCCCGTGCGAGCGTCGCGAGGCGGGCGATCCGCTGGCGCGCCTTGCCACGGGCGGAGCCCGCCGCGACCTCTTCGACGTTGGTGGCGATCGCGTCGAGACCGTGCACGCACGGGCCGCACTGACCGGCGCTCTGACGGGCCATCCAGCGCAGCACACGCGCCGTCTCGGCCACCGCACAGGCATCCTCGGAGAGCAGCGCCACGATGCCCGCCCCGAGCGTCGCACCGTGCGGCGCAAGGTGTTCGGCCGACAGCGCCAGCCCGCGCAGCAAGTCCGCGCCCACCCAGGTGCCGGCGTAGCCGCCGAGCAGTACGGCCCGCAGCGGGGAGGTGGTGCCCCCGGCGGCCTCCAGCAGCGATGTCAGGGAGGCGCCCTGCTCGATCTCGTACACGCCCGGATAGGCGATCGGCCCGGAGAGCGTGATGAGCGTCGAGCCCGGCTCCGAGGTGGTGCCCAACTGTCTGAACCAGTCCGATCCGTAGCGTGCAATCAGCGCGACGTGGGCGAGCGTCTCGGCGTTGTTGACCAGCGTCGGGCGCCGCCCCACGCCTCGTTCGAAGGGCATCGGCGGGGTGAACGTGGGCAGCGCCGGACCACCGTTGAGATGGTTGACGAGCGCCGTCTCCTGGCCGGAGACGTAACGCTCGGGGACCGCGGCCAGGCGGATCTTGACCGTGCCGCCGTCCAGTTCGCGCCGCTGCGCGATCGCCTGCTGCGGCGGATCGAGATCGATGGTCTCAGGCACGCACAGGATCGCCTCCTCCGCGCCCACCGCCTGCGCGGCGAGCACGGCGCCGTCGAGCACCAGATGAGGCAGCGCGGCCACCAGCGTGCGGTCCTTGAGGCTCGTGGGCTCGCCCTCGGCGGCGTTTGCCACGACCACGGGACGTCCGCGCGAGGCGCCCACGGCGCGCATCTTCACCGCCGTGGGGAAGGCGCCGCCACCGCGACCGCACAGTCCGGCGCGCTCCAGCCGGTCGATCAGTGTCGTGGCATCGCGGCGCTCGCGCCGGCTGTGCGCCAGCGGCGGCTCGCCGTGGATCGCGAGGTGCTCGTCGAGGCTCATCGCACCGTGCGCGGGGATCCCGTTGAGCAGCCGTGGCAAACCGGTGGGCGGTTCGGGCAGACGGCTCATCGACAACCTCCCAGCGGGAACATGCTGCGTGTCGTGAGAGCGCTCATCGACCCTTCCCGGCCTGATAGGTGCTGAGGGCGAGCGCACTCATCAGTGACTCCCCACGGCGGTCGTGCTGCTGGTGCTCGTCGTGTCGCTCGTACCGGTCGTAGTCCCGGAGTGGCCCAGCAGCGCGGAAGGTGTGCCCGAACGGCGTGCCCATTCGTGCCCAAGCGGACCGCCGGGCAGCCACAGCAAGAGCCCCAGTGAGAACACCCCGGCGCCGCCGAGCGCGAGACCACGGCGTGCGGCGTCCTGTGGCCAACCGGGCAGCACGCGAGCCAGGACCGCCGCTAGCACGACAGCCAGGCAGCCGATGCTGAGCGCGAGCATCCAGGTGCTCTTCACGTCGCTGCCCGTGCCGAAGCCGTGCAGGAGCGCGATCGGCCAGCTCGCGTACACGAGCCAGTGGGTGGCCCGCCAGGCGCCATAGCCCACACGCCTGCGCAGGAGACTGGTGACGATCACCGCGAGGATCAGGTCGAACGAGATGGCTCCGAGGCCCAGCCAGAAAGGCCGGTAGGCGCCCAAGAACGGGATGAAAGCATCGGTAAGCGAGACCGGCGCGAAACTGTCGAGGACCGAGGTGAGGATGTGGATCGCGAGGAACACAAGCGCCAGCAGCGAGGCATTGCGATGCAACCCGTCGATCACGAAGCGCGGCCAGCGCGGGGACTGCAGACGGCGCACGTCCACCACTCCCAGCGCGAGAGAGATGGTGAGGAGCACCAGCGCAACGGCGCCCGTCGAGCGGGTCAGATACCAGTAGATGCTTGGTCCTGTGGCGGCAAGTGGTGTCATCGCGCACCGTCCCGGTCCGCCGCGACAGACCCCTCCGCCGGCGATCCGCCGTCTCGCCCCGCCGCGGCGGCCCTATCCGCTCGCTGCCCGCCAATCTGCTTCACGGCGGCAGGCACTTCGGCGGGCCATTCTCCAACTGTCCGCACACGTCCCTCCGGATCGACCAGGCGCGCGGGCAGGCCGAGCTCTTCCAGCCACGCCGGCGCTGCCTGCGCCTTGACGATGGCGGCCGTGCTCGCAATGTTGGCGTCCGTGCAATCCGCGGCCGCCACGCTCACAGTGCGCCAGGTAGCACTGACGGGCGCCTGGGTCTCAGGATCGATGATGTGATGCATCTCCTGACTATCGTGGCTCCAGCGCCGCACGGCGGTGCTGGAGGTCGCAAGGCCCCCGTCGAGGATCGAAACGGTCTGTCCGGGGGCCCTCAGATCGCTGCGATGGTCATCGGTCACGCGCACCTGCCATCCGGCAGCTGGAGCGGACCCGAAGGTGGCGATGTCGCCACCGAGGCTGACCAGCGCGCCTGCGCCCGTCGCCCGCTCGACCGCCCGTGCCGCGCGGTCAGCCGCCCACGCCTTGGCGGTGGCGCCGAGGTCGAGGCGAATCGGCGCTGGGACACGCACCGTGTGGTGCTCCGAATCGAGCTCAACTGTCTGCCAGCCCGAGTGAACTTGCGCGTGTATCTGTGCGTGTATCCGCGGCGGCGTGGCATCCTGCCCGGGTGCAGCCAGCAGCTCCCAGTCACGGTCATAGCCGGCGAGCACCAACGCCTCGCCCAGAGTGGGGTCGACGTCGCCGTCGGTCAGCTCGGCCGCGCGAAGGGCAACCTGCAAAGCCTCGACCAGCATCTCGTCGACCTCCACGAGCCGACCCCCGGCGGCGTTCACGCGCGAGAGCTCGGAGTCCGCGCGGAAGCGGCTGCACGCGCGGTCGATCGCTTCGAGCTCGTGCTCGACAAGCGTGCGTGCCTGCTCGAGCGCGGTGAGGTCGGTGACCTTCAGCACGACACTCGTGCCAAGCGCCTCCCATCTCGCGGCTGCCGATCCTCCGGACGCACGTGCTTCGGTTGGGTGTGGAATGCGAATGCCCATCGGCTGCTCACGAGCCCCCGGAGACGACGGGCGCTTCGGGCGAGGCCTGGGCTGAGCCGGAGGCTTCGCGGGAGGATTCGGAGCGCGCTTCGGGCGCCGCTTCGGAGTGGGTCTCAGGCGTCGCTTCGGAGTGAGTTTCGGGCGTCGCTTCGGAGTGCTGTTCGGGCGTCGCTTCGGAGTGGGCTTCCGGCACAGGTTCGGCCTGGCGTTCTGGCGTGACTTCCGTGTGTTCGGGCGTCGCCTGCTGTTCGCTCGTGCCCGGGGACTGTTCAGGCGTCGCGCGGGGGGCCCGCGAGGGAGCCGCCAACGAGCTGGACGAACTTTTCGAGCTGGAGCTCGAATGGTGGGTGGCACCTGCCTTCGCCGCACTCGAACTGTGCGCGCCAAGCGTCTTTCCCGGGAACGCCTGGGCGGCCACCTCGGAGAGTGCCCCCGTGAGAGCCACCGAACCGGCGATCATCCAGCGGGTGGACAGCGTCAGCCGGCGCATAGCGGAATCGCGAGCGTGGGTCGTATGAGGTCGATGGGGTCGCATGGCCTAAGTGTGTTCCCTGAGTCGAAGATTTGGCTTAACAGCCTGAATGTGCTGGCTAAAGAACTAGAAGGTCCTGCGTAAGAACTGGATGAGATGATTCACATGTAGCCCTAGTGCAAGCTGGATTGCGTGATTCTCTCGAGCGAGCCTTCCGCGACTTGCTAAGCACGCCCTAATCGGGCTGTGAGAAAACTCATCGAATCGCACACCCCGCAGTCAGGGTGCGCGATAGCGCCTAACATGGCCAGCGGTATGCAGCGCCCTGCCACGGTCAGAGGTATGCAGCGCTCCGCCGATTCCAACGAGGATCAGCAGACATTGCACCCGACCATCCTCGTGGTCGAGGATGAGCCGGGGATTGTCGACTTCCTTCAGCGAGGCCTTCAGGCCGAGGGCTTTCGTGTGGAGTCAACCCGTGACGGCATCGAGGGAGAACGCAGAGCCCTGAGCGAGAGCTTCGACCTGGTCGTATTGGACATGATGCTTCCTGGACGCGACGGGCTCGAGGTACTTGCCTCCGTGCGCAGCTCCAGGCCTGGACTGCCGGTGATCGTGCTCACCGCCCGGGGCGAGATCGAAGATCGGGTGGCCGGCCTGGAGGCCGGCGCCGTCGACTATCTGGTCAAGCCCTTCTCGCTGGCCGAGCTTGTGGCGCGCGTGCGCGCCCAGCTGCGCGTGGCGCAGGCCTCCGCGCAGGCCTCATCGATGACGCTGCACGGTGCCGACATCGAGATCGACCTGCTCACCCGCAAGGTGCGCCGGGGCGGAGAGACAGTGCTGCTGTCCACCACCGAGTTCGAGTTGCTCACCTACCTGATGCGCCATCGTGGGCAGGTTCTCTCCCGCGAGCAGATCCTCAGCTCGGTCTGGGGCTATGACCACGATCCGGCCACCAATGTGGTGGACGTCTACATCGGCTACCTGCGACGCAAGCTGCGCCGCCCCGACAGCCCCGCCCCGATCTTCACCGTGCGGGCCGTCGGCTACCGCCTTGGTCATGCCGCCACGAGTTAGAGGCTCACGCCTCAGAGCCCCTCCCCAAGGCTCGCGACTCGAAGCCCCCCTCCAAATGTCCGGCGCACCCGGGCGTACCCCCAGCCCGCTTTGAGACAGGCCCTGAACCCCAAGCGCCTGCTTCCCACAAGCCTGCGCTGGCGCCTTGCCGCCTGGGTGACCGCCGTGGTGCTGATCTGCACCGGCGCGAGCTTCGCCGTCGTCTACAACGACACCGGCACCCAGCTTCGCCACCAGATCGATCGCGAGATCGCGGGCGACCTCGAAGAGCTCTCACACGCGGTGCGCGCGAGCGCGAGTTCACACGATCACAGGCCCGCGCGAGTCGCGGCGGCGGCGCGTCGCTATGTTCAGAACCAGCCCTTCAGCGCCAGCTCGACGCTGCAGTTCGCGATCGTCAGCGACCCCGGCACGAAAGGGACCCTCACAGCCACCAACCGTCCGGAGCTGCTCGGGCTGAGCCACCCCGACAACGGCGAGAGCACGGCCGAGCAGGAACACGAGAACCGTCTTTCCCGACAGCTGCTGACGGTCCCCGACGGCTACTCGACGGTGACGCTCGCCGATGTGGGGGCCCTGCGCCTGCTTAAGCAGACCCTGAACCTCCCCGGAGGGACCCATGTGACGGTGGGGGTGGGGGAGCGCCTGGTCAGCGTCAGCAACGCCCAGCGCGGGGTCGCGGAAGCGTTCGTGCTCGCCGGCCTGCTCACGCTTGCGGGCGCGCTGGGAGCCTCCTACCTGATCGGCACCCGCTTCTCCAGTCCGCTGCGACGCATGGCCGCGATCGCGACAAAGGTCGATGCGGGCGACCTGCACCACCGCATCCACGACGTCAAGGGCCGCGGCGACGAGGTGCTGGTGCTGGCCGACGCCTTCAATCACATGCTCGACCGGCTCACCGATGCCTTCGCCAGCCAGCGCGCGTTCGTGGCAGACGCCTCGCACGAGCTGCGCACGCCGCTGACCGTGATCCGCGGGCAGCTCGAGGTGCTCGCCTCCCAGCGCGACCCCTCGGGGGCCGAGGTGCGCCGGGTGGAGGGCCTCGTGCAGGCCGAGATCGCCCGCATCTCTCGCCTCGTCGACGACCTGCTCGTGCTTGCCAAGGCCGAGCAGACGGAGTTTCTGCGCATACAGAACATCGAGCTGGCGCCCTTCGTGGAGGAGCTGTGGGACGGGGTCAGCCTGCTTGCCGCGCGACGCTTCGAGCTTGGGTCGATACCGGGGGGGACACTCACGGCCGATCCGGATCGTCTGGCCCAGGCACTGCGCAATCTGGTGGGCAATGCGATCGAGCACACGGCACCCGAGCGGGGGCTCGTGCGCCTGGAGGTCGAGGCCCGTCCGGGGCGTCGCGTGCGCTTCACGGTGAGCGACGAGGGACCCGGCATCCCGCCCGACCAGCGCGAGCGCGTGTTCGACCGCTTCCACCGAACCGACGCTGCCCGCGACCGCGCTTCGGGAGGCACGGGGCTGGGGCTCGCGATCGTGCGGGCCATCGTCCTCGCGCATGGCGGGTGGGTGCGCGCCGGTGAGAGCACACAGGGAGGCGCCCGGATAGAGCTTGAGCTGCCCCGCTTCGCCGCCACGCTCGGCACTGCTGGGCGCTCACCCGCGGCGGAACCCTCGCTGGCCAAACCCTGACCGAATCAGTCGCCTGCCGGCGCGCTCGGACGCTCACCCCCGGCCGAGCTATCCCTGGCCAAACCCTGACCGAACCCGGTGGCCCGCGGCGCGCTCGGACGCTCACCCCCGGCCGAACCATCCCTAGCCAAACCCCTATCCGAACCAGTGATTTGCCGCAACCAATTGGGTGTTTTTCCGCTGGTTCGGAGATGCGGGCGCAAATAGCCTGAGATGATGGCTACCCATCTCAGGCTGGCATCGAGTGCCACGGCCGAGTCAAAGCAGCAGGCTCCCCAGCCGACTGCTCCGCTTGCGATCAAGGTGATCCTCGCTGACGACCACGACCTGATGCGCCGCAGCCTGAGGCTGCTGCTGGACGGCGAGGCTGATCTCGAGGTGATCGCCGAGGCCGACGAGCTGCCCTTGGTGGTGCGCCATGTGCAGGGTCACCGCCCGCACGTGCTGGTTCTGGATCTGAACCTTTCCGGCGTTTCAAGCATCGAGGCGATCTCGGGGTTGCGCGAGGGCGCGCCCGAGACACAGGTGGTCGTGGTGAGCATGGAGGAGAACCCGCTGTTTGCCCAGCGCGCGCTGAACGCCGGCGCGCTTGGCTATGTGTTGAAGTCCTCCGCCGACGACGAGCTGGCGGAGGCGGTCCGCGCCGCGGCCCGTGGCGAGGAGTTCCTCAGCCCCTCCGTTGCCGCCCGCCTGCGCGGGCTGCAAAGCTCACTTGTGTCGGACAAGCTGAGCGCGCGCGAGATCGAGGTGCTGCGCCTGATCGCACTCGGGCACACGAGCGTTGAGATCGCGCGCAAGCTCCACCTCTCGCCGCGCACGATCGAGACCCACCGCACCCGCATTCACCGCAAGCTCGGGCTCACCTCACGCGCCGAACTGGTCCGCTACGCGCTGGGCCGCGGGCTGCTGAAGACCTGAGCGGGGGCCATCCGAGGGGAGCCGCTTCGCGGCCAACGCGAAGGTCGGACCTATCGCCGAAGGCGAACTCCTCGGGCGCGTTTCGCGGTCGAGGCAGGGTTCTAGCCATCGGCGGCCGACGCCAGCTCCGAAGGGCGGCGCCAGCCAGGGATCGTGGCGCGCACGACCGTGCCCGCACCGGGTTCGGAGTCAACCCGCAGCGTCCCTTCCAGCAGCTGCACCCGCTCGCGCATTCCCAGCAGCCCGAAGCCGCTCGTATTCGCGTCCGGGTCAAAGCCGGCACCGTCGTCGCGTACGCTGAGATGCACCGCGGTGGCGTCCTCGTGGATCTCGACCACCGCGCGTGTGGCCCGCCCATGCTTGGCGGCGTTGTTCAGCGCCTCCTGGACGATCCGGTACAGGGCGATCTCGAGCTCGGGCGTGTGCCGGGCGCGATCACGGTTGGTCTCGTAGGCGAGGTCGATGCCGACATCGACCTCGATCCCGTGGCGCCTGGTGCGCTCGGCGAGCGCCTCCACCGCAGCCTCCACACCAAGCTCGTCCAGTGACGCCGGGCGCAGGTCAGTGATCAGCGCGCGCAGATCGGCGATGCCTTCGCGCAGATAGCCGATCGCCTCGTCGACTGCCTGTTCGAGTGCATCGGATCGGCCCTTGCGCCTGGCGTTGACAAGCCGGATCTGCAGGGCGCTGAGACTCTGCAGCGTCTCATCGTGCAGCTCGCGCGCCCAGTGCGCGCGCTCGCCCTCGGCCGCCGCCACACGCTGGCGCTGGTGCTCGGAGGCGACCGACTGCGCAGTGGCCACCGCCGTGGCGGCGCTCGTCGCGAACGCCTCCAGCAGGCGCTGATCCTCGACGCTGAAGCGCGGCCCGTCGTGCACGCGGTCGATAGCCAGCAGCACGCCATAGATGTGCCCCTGGAAGACGAGCGGAACGGCAAGGCCGCCTACCGCGTGCATGCCGAATCCGCCGAGGCCGTACTCGTCGAAGCGGGCGCGACCCAGCTCATCCAGGTGTTGGGTGCGGCGGGTGCGCAGCACCTGGCCGGCCACCGAGTCCCGCAGGGGCACCCGCCGGCCGATCAGCTCGGGTGGCACCTCTCCGGCGCCGGCGCCGACGAGTAGCTCCTCGCCGCGGTAGAGCTCGATCAGAAGCGCCCGCGCGCTGACCAGCGCGCGGCCGCGTTTGGCGACCAGCTCGAGGATCACATCGAGATCGGTCTCCCCGCCGATCGCCCGCGCGAACTGGGTCGTGGCCTCGAGTGCCGCCACCGTGCGCTCCAGCTCGTCGCGGCGCTGCCTGGCGCCCGCATAGCGGCGCGCGTGGTCGATCGCCACACCCGCCAGCTCCGCGAGCATCCTCGCGGCCTCCTCGTCGGCCTCCGTGAACTGCAGGCCACCGGCCTTCTCCGTCAGGTACAGGTTGCCGAATACCCCCTCGCCGATCGGAATCGGCACACCCAGGAAGCTCTTCATCGGCGGATGCCCGACGGGGAAGCCGAAGGAGCGCGGATGTGCACCCACGTCCGCCAGACGCAGCGCCCGCGGATGGACGATCAGCTCGCCCAGCACGCCCCGTCCGCGCGGCAGCTCCCCGATCTCCGCGCGCGCAGACTCCTCGATGCCCGACGTGAGGAACTGCGAGAGTTCGGTGCGCGACTCGTCCAACACTCCCAGGGCCGCATAGCGTGCCTCGGTCAGCGTGCGCGCGGACTCGAGCACCCGGTCGAGCACCACATCGAGGTCGAGCTCGGCGATCACCCCCCGCGCGACGTCCAACAGACCCTGAGCGGTCCGGGCCTTCGCCACCTCATCGGTGGGCACCGCACTCATGGGCGAAGCCTAGCGAGGATCGCGCGTTTATGCCATTTGGCTATTCATGCTGCAGGAACTTGCCAACCTGGATAACTTGCTGATACCTGTCGTTCGGCTCGCACGTACGGTTTGCACGGGCGCCGCGTTTTTCGACTCGCCGGGATAGGTGCTGGCGGCGCGCCGGTATGGGTGCTAGCGTCACCGTTCATCTACGCGAGGGCATTGACATTTGTTCATCGAGATGCACGTCCCGCGCTGCCGCAAATCCCTCCGTCACTCTGGCTGCGGATAGCTGAATGAGCGTGCCTCCACCCGACCACTCGCCCGAGAGCCAGAGCGGCGGGCAGGCCCCTTCTGAGGAAGGCGCACAGTCTCCCGCGAGCGCGGGCGCCGCGCAGCCCGTTTCTGGCGAGGGCGGTGCGCACCGGCCTCCCGGCCTGTCCGGCGAGCGGCCTCCGCTCAACCGGCCCCTCCCCTCCTCCTCTCCTCCTCCACCCACCGAGCCGCACACGCCACCGTCCCCCGGCGCGGGAGGCGATCTCCCTGGTCCCACTCCACATCGCTGGCTGGTGCGCACGCTGATCGGGGTGGCCACCGTGCTCGGTGTGGTGGCGATCTTCGCCGTCTGGGCCAACCGCCAGCTGCTCGACACCGGCTACTGGACCAACACCAGCAGCGCGATGCTCGAAAGCGCGCCGATTCGCGGCGAGCTCGCGGGATATCTGACCGATCAGCTCTACGCCAACGTCAACGTCGCCGGGGAACTGCGCGGCGAGCTTCCCGAAGAACTCAAGCCGCTGGCCTCCCCCGCCGCCGGCGCGTTGCGCACGCTCGTCGAAAAGGGCATCAACTTCGCGCTTGAACGTCCACGCATCCAGTCCGCCTGGCGCACCGCCAACGAAATCGCGCACGCCCAGTTCGTCAAGCTGATCGAGAATCGCGGCTCTGTCGTTCGCACGCCCGGAGGCGGCAATGTCGTGATCGACCTGCGTCCACTGCTCGGCGAAGTCGCGGGACGCGTGGGCGCCCCCAGCTCACTCGTGGAAAAGATCCCCCCGAACGTCGCCGAACTGAAGGTGATCCACTCCAACAACCTCAAGACCGCGCAGAACGCCGTCAACGCGCTGCGCGGGCTCGCGGTGGTGTTGCCGCTGCTCGTCTATCTGATGTATGCCCTCGCCGTCTACCTAGCGCGCGGGCGCCGCCGCCAGACGCTGATGCAGGTGGGCGCCGCCTTCATCGTCGGCGCGCTGGTCGTCTTCGTCGTTCGTTCGCTCGCCGGCCACGCGGTTGTTAACTCGCTTGCGTCTACCGACTCCGTCAAACCGGCAGCCGAAGCGGCATGGTCGATCGGCACGTCGGTGCTCGTCGAAATCGCCTGGGCCACCGTCTACATAGGCATCGCACTGATCCTCGCCGGACTGCTCGCCGGGCCCACGCATGTCGCCACGCTCATCCGCCACGCGATCGCTCCCTACCTGAACGAGCGCACCGACATCGCCTTCGGCGTGGTGGTGCTTCTGCTGCTGCTGCTCTTCGTGTGGGGGCCGATCGCCGCGACCCGCACAATCACTGGCGTTCTGATCATCACCGTCCTCGCCCTGCTGGGGGCCTACGTGCTGCGCCGCCAGACACTGCGGGAATTCCCCGGAGCCACGCCTCTATGGCCGAGACGATGACCCCCGCCGAACGCTCCGCCGCCGGCAAGGCCGCCCGCACCGAGGCCCCGCGCTCCAGTCACGCCGACTGGGCTCCCGCCAAGGACCGCGAGGACCCGGTCGTGCAGCTCGAGCGCCAGGCCGAGAATCGCGTCCCCGAGCTCGTGCCGATCCGCTACGGGCGCATGGCGCGCTCGGCGTTCGCCTTCTTCCGCGGCGGCGCCGCGATCATGGCAGCCGACCTTGCGCACACCCCCGTGTCCGGCCTGCGCGTGCAGCTGTGCGGAGACGCGCACCTATCCAACTTCGGCGGCTTCGCCTCGCCCGAGCGGGACATGCTGTTCGACATCAACGACTTCGACGAGACCCTCCCCGGGCCATGGGAGTGGGACGTCAAGCGCCTCGCCGCCAGCCTCCTGATCGCCGGGCGGGACCTCGAGCTCGAGCGCCTGCATTGCCGTGAGGTCGTCGTCTGGTCGGTGCGCGCCTATCGCGAGGCGATGCGCAACTTCGCCGAGAAGACCAACCTGCAGGTCTGGTATGCGCGCCTTGAGGCCGCAGAGGTGCTCGCGCTGGCTGGCCAGATGGGCGCCGACACCAAGCGCCTGAAGGCCCTGCAACGCAACATCGACAAGGCCCGCGCCAAGGACTCCGAGCGCGCGGTCTCCAAGCTCACCGAAGTCGTCGACGGCGAGCTGCGCTTCATCAGCAACCCACCGCTCGTCGTGCCGCTGCAGGAGCTGCTCGCCGACGTGCCCCGCCAGGAATTCGAAAGCCGCATGGCCGATCTGCTAGACGGCTACCGCGCGAGCCTCGCCGACGATCGCCATCGCCTGCTCGACAGCTACCGCTTCCAGGGCATCGCCCGCAAGGTCGTCGGCGTCGGCAGCGTCGGCACGCGCGCCTGGGTCGTGCTGATGGTGGGCCGCGACGAGCAGGATCCGCTCGTGCTGCAGTGCAAGGAAGCCCAGGCCTCCGTCCTGGAGCCCTATGCGGGCGCCTCCGACTACGCCAACTCCGGCCAGCGCGTCGTCGAGGGGCAGCGCCTGATGCAGGCCGCCTCGGACATCTTCCTCGGCTGGCTGCCCGCCGTCGGACTCGACGATCAGACGCGCGACTTCTACGTGCGCCAGCTATGGGACGGCAAGCTCTCGGTCGACATCGAAACGATGGGCTACGAGCAGCTGCGTAACTACGGCCGCCTCTGCGGCTGGACGCTCGCTCGCGCACACGCGCGCAGCGGCGATCGCATCGCCATCGCCGGCTATCTCGGCAAGGGCGGGGTCTTCGAGGAGGCCCTCGCCGACTTCTCCATCGCCTATGCCGACCAGAACGAACTCGACTACAAGGCACTCGTCGGCGCCATCGCCTCCGGGCATATCGAGGCCGAGGACGCCTGAGTCGGAAACCGGGTGCTCCCGATTTCGATGTCCGGGACACCCTATTTTGAAGGTCGAGCAGCCCTGAACATCGCGGAATAGGATGCCTGTGTCGAATTAGGTAGCTACCTACATGGACATATGCACTGGCAGTTAGCAGGGTTTGCTTTATGACTGCCCCCGCCCAGCCAGACCCGGCCTTCGCGGCGACCGTGCGCCGCTTGCGCCAGCGCTCTGGACAGACACAGGAAGACCTTGCCCACAAGGCCGCCCTGACCACCTCAGCCCTCGCGCGCATCGAGCGCGGCAAGGCAAACCCAACGTGGACCACCACGCGGCGCATCGCCGCCGCGCTCGGTGTGAGCCTCCAGGAGCTGGGGCGAGCCGTCGAAGAGGGCGAGTAGGCCGGCAAGCCCGGCTCTCACCCTCGCCGACCGAGTTCGACCTTCGACAAGGCACGCGCCAGGAGAGATTCGAACTCCCGACCTTCGGTTCCGTAGACCGACGCTCTATCCAGCTGAGCTACTGGCGCAAGGCCGGCCAGTCTAGCGATTTGGCCGTTGGGACCTGGGCGAGGCCAGGCCATATCACGATTAAATCACGGTTATCTCGGCGTTCTGTGGCCGTTCGCGACGGGATAGGCGGCCGAGGCTGCCGGTCGAGTCCCGGCCAGCGGCCCGCGCCGGCACGGCGTCTCGGAAGGGATGTCGGCCTTGCGGTTCCAGCCGGCCCGCACCTTGAGGGAAGGGAGCGCTCCCGGCCCCGCAGGCCCAGCCAGGCCGCGACACCCCTGAGAACGCCGTGCCCAACGCTGCCGGCACCCCCCACCTACGGCGATGCCCACGTCCTGCTCGAGACCGCTCTTTGGGCCGACCTCCCCGAAGCGCGCCGATATGCACCCCATCGAGGTCGGGCCGCGAGCTGAGCGGCGGGGCGGGACCACCGGTCTCCATCATCGCCCAAGATCGCCTCGTGGTCTCGGGGCTCCTGCAGCAAGCTACTGCGCGGCACCCGAGCCCGACTCCCTGCACTTCTCGTCCGGGTCTGATCGGGACCTGGCACCGGCATCGACACCAGCGCACCGAACCCGAACTCGCTGGTCTCAGCTACGCCCGTGCTAATGCTCGTCATCCGGTCGTATCGTCCGCACATGGGCAGGGTCCGATGGCGCCCTGTCCTTCTCCCGTCGGTCCTCCACCAAAACCTCGGCCATAAGCGCCCTCCATATCTCATCGCTCGACAGAACGATGCCGACACCAGCACGACTCACCAACCCAGCGGGGGGGTGCTTGCGATCCAGGTGTTCCACGAACATGCCGCAGAGCAAGTGGAGGTAGCTGATCCTCCCCACTGGCCCCATCTGCTCAGGGATGGGAACTGGCGGCGCCACGGGTGTGAGCCTCGGCACCGCGTACTCGACGAAGCAGGGAGAGCCGCTGAAGCCGCCGTAGGATCGTGTATCGGCGAGGTGTGCGAGATATTGATAGTCAGGGTCATCGTCCAGCAGGCCCGGATCATTGATCGCGCCTAAGGTCCCTGAGCGGGCCATAATCCGGTTGAGCGGATCGAGCAAGCCGACGTAATAGAACACGGCGCCAAGCAGCATCCCGGAGGGTAGATGCTCCATCAGATGCACCCCAATCTCCAGCGCGGTCACTGTATAGCCCGGCGGCGGGTCCTTCTGCACCACCGCGAGATCTAGATCATCGATTGGATGGCACCAGTGCCCTGCTGGCACAAGCGGAAAGAGTGCGCCCGGATGGTGCGGATCTGCGATCGCTAGCTCGATATTTGACTGCCCCTCGATCACATGGTGGGCCGTAATGAGGTAGCCGTAAAAGCGGTCACCATGCGCCTCACTCGGTACGCGCACAAAGAACCCCGTGCCAAGAGCCTTGCGTTCCATACGGCCCGTGGCCACGCTCGGCCTATCGCCGATAATCCGCACGGCCGTATTCATCATGTAGCCCCCGAGAGGCATTTCATCTGCTCCTAGCGACTCATAGCACCAACGCGATAGCCCTCGTGGCCAGGTGGTGGACTATCATATCCGCCCTATCGGCACGTCGAACTGAGTCAATGCCCCCCCAGGATGAGCGCCGCGGCGGCCGCCCTTATCGTGCGCTCGCCCGCTTGGGACTGATTTCGAGGTGGTCTATGTACTGGCCGATCGCCGCCAGTGCCGCCTCTCTGAACTCGCCTGTGGGGTGCTGGTAGATGCGTGTCGTCGTATTGTCGATGTCGCCAAGCTGGCGCGTTGAATGGCCAGCGTAAGCGGCTACCTCAACGGTCGGAATGCCACTCGCCAGTAGGTGCGATACGAACGTGTGGCGGAGGTCGTAGACCGTGAAGTCGGTCCCTGCCTTCTCGCTGGCTGGCTCCCAGACGTTGCGGTAGAAGTTCCTTTGGCCCCACACGCATCCGCGCGGGCTTGGGAAGATCAGCCGTCGGTGGAGGCGTACTGGCGCCACGGTGGCGATGATCGCGGGGAACAGCGTCCAGCGACCACGCTCCTCCTTGGTCTTCCTTCGTACGCCCTTCGTGGTCTTCAGCCCTGGCCGTAGGGCCGACTCGTCGTCGGCTGGTCCGCCGAGGACTTTTGCGCGCTGATGCACAAAAACGACCTGCCGCTCCTTGTCTTGGTCGGCTCGTTCGAGCCCTAGCAGCTCTTGCGTGCGACAGCCGGTAGCTACCGGAGCGAGGCATACGGCGCGGTGCTGTGGCCTGACGTGCTTGAAGAATCGTGCGAACTCCTCTGGCGGGATGTATCGACGCGGTCGCTCCTCGTTGATCGGGTTGAGCAGGGGATCGTCGGGGTCGACGCGCATCTGGTAGGCGACGTTCGTTTCGATGCGATCCTCGCCCTTCGCGTAGCCAAGGACGGCGGACAGCGAGGAAAACGCGCCGTCGATGGTGCCCTTGGCGTAGCCGGCTTCGAGCAGGCAGATTTGTATGTCGTGCAGGATGCCGCGGGTGAGATCCGTGATCGGGATGTCACCTTCCTCTGGCAGGTGGGGAAGGACGTACTTGCCGATCCGGTGCTGGTTGGTGTTGATCGTTCGCTGGTCGCGACGAATCCTGGTAGGCCAGGTCTCGTGCCATTCGATAAACGTAAGGCCAGCGCCAGGTGCCTTGCGCCGGGTGTTCAGCTCGTTGACCTTTGCTAGCGACGCTGTGTTGGCGTCGCCTTTACGCTTGAATCTGCCCGCCTGTCGGGTACGGCCGTCGAGGTCCACATACCGTGCGAGGAAATATCCTGTTCGGCTTCCCTTGATCGTCTCGGTAGACGACTTGAGAGGACGGGCCTCGCCGCGCTTCTTCTTGGGTGCTCCTCCGCTGGCCATGTCAGGCGACCTCGCGATGGTCGCGGACGTATCGCTCAACGTCTTCTGGATAGAACCTCAGCTTTCCGCTGACCCGGTATGCGGGTATCTCTCCACGCTTGACGAGTCGGTCGATCGTGTTGACGTGTAGATCGAAGTAGGCCGCGAGGGTATGCCGCGTAAAGAGCGCCACCCGCGCTGGCGGGCGCACGTCGATAGGCTCGACCATCCCAGGCGCCAGGGGCGCACGCAGCGCTACGACGTTGTGATTGGCGTCCGTCACGGGATATGCTCGTCGCCGGTTGTGGGCTCCATACTGCTTAAGCCGAGCTAGACCCCCATCCTGCAAATAAATTTTGCCTTTATCGGGGTGCCTCCGATATGAGCGAGTCCGCGTGCGTCCGACGCAGATCACAGACCGTACCCGTCGAGTGCGTCGGGCGCAGCGTGCGAGCACGCGTACGCTACATTGTGCCTGCATGGGAAGACCTCATTTCTTCTCGTGCCGCCCTGTCGGTGCGACCAACACCGGCAGGGCAATTATCTTTTGCGCTGGCATAATTATACACCACGCGGTGACGGAACTCGCCCATTTTCTGTAGTTATTTCTTGCTCTCATCGAGCCGGCGCCATGAGAACGGGCCGCGCAGTCCTGACGGCATCTGCTCATGTGAGTCTATGTGCTCGACCCAGTCCTCTTCGCTTCTCTTCCAGTAACGGAATGCGATCTCGTCGGTTTTGCGGTCGCGCTCCTCGCGCGTGGTGAACTCTTGGATTTCGACATCGCCTTCAATGTCCACCGCCATCTCAAGCTCTCCGCGGTGATAAACGACGACGAGGGGCCAGCGTCCGAGGTCCCAACCGTTCAGGCCCCAATTCGGGATGGCCTCCCAGCCATCCCGAATAGCGTGCTCCATGCGGTCATATCCTTCGCTACCTGGCCAGCGGGTGTATGGGTGATCGGGCATGCTCATTATCTCCCTCTATGCGTTCACCGCGGCCGAGGGGTAACTGCGCTGCTTTATCCGGTGCCCACCGACGTCGTATCCGCGCAGTTCCTCGACGGTGGGGATTGCCAGTAGCTGCGCGCGGCCTGCGAGCGCTTCGCGCTGCCAGCGCTCGCGCTGCTCGTTGACGAACTTGTGGAAGGCCGCGGGCAGCTCCTTCTCGCTGATGCGATCGAGCGGGATCGAGTCCACCCGCAGGGTTGAGCAGGCCACGCGCAGAGCGAACTCCTGGGGGGTCAGTCCCTCGCGCTCTGCTTGGCCGTAGTCATCCCATCCGCCGGATATGCGGCGCGCCGTGCGGTAGTAGTAGTAGCCGTTTGGCTCGGCGTGCATCGGCTCGCCTGTGGGGCTGGATAGGTGAAGCGCGACGAGCGGTGTCAGCTTCGGGAATGCCTTCAGCACGGCGTCGTGCAGACATCCGCCTGCGTCGGGCTCGCATTCGCGGCGGTGGAGTGACGCGCCGCTGTGGGTGCCGTGTGCTTCGTAGAGATCGGCAGTCACAGAAAAGCCGGGGGAGAGGCTGCCGGGGTCGCTCTCCTCTCTGAGTTCCAAGCGGACGACGATGCGCGAGCGGTTGAGCAGGTCACGGATGAGGGTGCGACGGATCATGGGTTCCTCCTGTGGGATGGTGGGCTCTCCTGAGCCATTTGGGCGGACGCCCAAACACAAGTGCGGCCGTAAGCAGGTCGCGGAGGAGCCGTCAAGCAAGTAGTGATGTGACTGGCTGTACCCCGCCGCAGGCGGGGGCTTCTACTTGCTTGAGCCCGAAGGGCCTTGCGGCGGGGGAGGGACCTGCTAGCAGCGGTGGCGCTGCTATCCCGGTGATGCAAAGGCCAGTGCTATGCCTCTTGGAAAGGTAACTATTTTTCGGGGTAATGCTGGGCTCGCCCCATCCGGAGACGAGCCCAACACGTTCGCCTACGCTGCGGCCGGGACCTCCTCGGGCTCCACCGGAGCGTCGGTGGTGTCGGTCTGCCGGCGGGGCGCGTCGAGGAACCGCACGTTGCTGGCGACGATTTCCAGGCTGCGGCGCTTCTCGCCGTCCTTGGTCTCCCAGCGGTTGGGCTTCAGCCGCGCGGCGACGGTAACGAGGCGTCCCTTGCCGAGATGCTTGACGCAGGTCTCGGCCTGGCCCTCCCAGACGGTGACGTCGAAGAAGTCAGCCTGGGAGTTGCCTTCGTCGTCCTTGCCGGGGCAGCGGACGGCGAGGGTGAGCGTCGTGACGGACCGGCCGCCGGGTGTGGTTCGCAGCTCGGGGTCCTGTGTGAGGCGCCCCGTGAGAATCGTTGTGTTCGTCGGGTCCATTGTGTTCCTCCTGTTGGTTGGTGGGTTGCGGTTGACGAAGCCCGACCAGGCCAGCGAGCGCCCGCGCGGAACCGAAGCCCCGAACGGGGCGAGGGGAACCCCCCTGTGGGGTTGAAGCGCTGAGGGCGTCCGCTGGCCAAACTCGGGCAAGGAGACAAAGCGCAGGCCACCAGCCAGCACACCGGAGGAACCCCGTGCGAGATCCCAACCAAGTAGGAGAACGAGGAACTGTCGGGTCCTTGGAGTGCTGGAAGGTAGTGGCGCCATGTCACGGTGCCGCCCGCCCGGCGCAACAGCCCGGAGGGGCGACACTCATAAAGCCGAGCTAGACCCCGATCTGGCAAACGACTTCCGGGAGTCCTGTCAGGATCGAGTTGTGAGGGACCGCCCGTCAGTCACCGCGCGCGCCGTAGCGCTCGCTCGCGCGCACCTCGCGCGACCGCAGACCCCGACGGGCGACCCCGCCGCCGAGGACCGTCTGAACGCGAGCCTCCCCAGGCCGGTGTGGTGGCCCATCTTCGGCGGCGCGTGGCGCAGGCGGATCGCGGCCCGGACACCGTTCTTCGATGATGCGACGCTCACCGCGATCGACGCGGGGGTCACGCAGGTCGTGATCCTCGGCGCCGGCTACGACGCCCGCGCGCTGCGGTTCGCCCACCCGGACGTCACGTTCTTCGAGGTGGACCACCCCGCGACCCAAACCGACAAGCGGCGCCGCCTCGCCGCCCTCGGCATCGCGACGGGCGCGAGCGTCTACGTCCCGCACGACATAACCCACGGCGACCTCCCCGGCGCGCTCAGCGCGGCGGGGTACGCGCGTGATCGCGCGAGCCTGTTCATCTGCGAGGGACTGCTGCTCTACCTCACCACGCCCGTCATCGAAGGGCTGCTACGCGACGTGCGCGCCAGCGCACCCCCAGGCAGCCAGCTCGCACTGAGCGCCCGCGAGCAGCCCACCAGCACATCGGCGATAGCCAGCTTCCGCCAAGAAGGACAGCGGGTCCTCCTCGCGATGGTCGGCGAGCCGCGACGCTCCCTCCTCGGCGCCAGCCAGCTCGACGCGCTATTTGAGCGAACCGGCTGGCGCTCGATCCAGTACCCATCCGCCGCCGCGCCGCACGACGAACTCCGAGGAACGCTCGTGCTGGCGCAGTGAACGCGAGGAGCACCCGGCACCGCGCCCCGCCCTGTGCCGCCCGCCATCCCCAGCAGGTATCCGCGCCCTACACCACGCACGCGCCCCCAGACCGCGCTTCCAGAACACCACCCACCATCCCCCACACGATGTAGCTCCCTCACGCCCCTGCCCTCCACCGCTCTCCATCGCCTGCCGCCCGCCATCCTCCACCACGTACCTCTCCCTTCCTGCCACCCGCTGCCCGGCTACCACCCGCAGTTGCCACCACCACCCGCGCCCTGACCCACACCTGTTGAACCCCCACCTACTTGTCCATCTTCCCCGTCCGTATTCTTCTCGTTCCTCCACCACCCTGCTGCCCGCTCGCTCCCGCCCCACACTCTGCGCCTGGCCCACCCAACACAATCTGTGATTTGTTGGGTCGAGGAAGGGGGTCCCCGGGTTGGAGCGCAGCGGAAAGGCGGGGACCCCCTTCCTCAGGCCAGGCACAGAGCCACAAAAAGGGAGCGAGCGGGCAGCAGGGTGTTCATCTAGGTGTTCACCTCAAAGATGAACACACAGATGAACACCTACATGAACACCCTGGCGTTTCTCAGCCGCCGATATTTGTGATCTACCGGGCAGGGGACGGTTGCTCGGGCGGTGGTGTGGTTGCCTTCGAGGAAGGCGAATTCTGCGGCGAATGGGAAGCCTCCGTATGGGCAGGTCTTGGGTAGGAGGATGCCCTTGGGGGTGTAGGTGATCGTTCTGCCGTGGTTGTATTCGGTGTAGTTGAGGTGGAGAGGCCCGATGGTGGAGTTCAGTCGTGTGACTGTGATGTAGGGGCCTCCGGGGATGGCTTCGAAGGCGGGCAGTAGTGTCTGTATTCGGCCCCCGAAGGGGGGCGAAGTGGGGAGCACGAGGCCGGGGAAGACGATTTCGGCGCCGATAGGGCTGGAGCCTTCGGCGAGGAAGAGCAGTGCGAGGTGCCCTTCCTGGACGGGGGCGGAGAAGATCGTGATGTTGACGTGCTCGTGGACGTTTGGTTGAAAGGCGGCTTGGACGAGTGCTGCGCCGTAGCCCATGATGGAGTCCTTGGGGCATCCTGTTGGGCCGTGTGCTTGGAGTTTGGGGGCGGTGCAGGCGTCTAGGCCGACGCCGCTGGTGGCGATGCCGAGGTTGGCGGGGTAGAACAGGTTGAGTTCGGTCACCGGTGGGGGGAGTTGGCCGTCTTGGCCGGCGATCTGGAAGCCGAAGGAGATCGTGGTGCCGGCGCCTAGCTGCTCGGGTGTGAGCCCTACTTGGAGTTTGGCGGTGGGTGCGGCCCAGCTGGCTGGTGCGAGGAGTACGCAGCTCAGGAGGGTGGTGGTGAGGGCGCAGGCTCGACGCGCGGATCGCACTGGCTGCACGGGGCGGCTAGTAGCGCAGTGTGCCTGTGGTCTGGACTGTCAGCGCGTAGGTGCGGCGGTTGTAGGTGCCGTAGAGGCCCGCGGTGCCGTGTGCATGCTTGTAGCGTCCTGTGCCGCTTGTGATCTTGACGGTGCCGCCGAAGCTTGAGTAGGTGGTCGAGGAGTGTAGGGTGGCTGCTCCGCTGCCGGTGATCGACCCGCCGCCGCGTGGGTAGATCGTGAACGATGCTGTCACGCTGGCGCTGAACTGGAAGCGTGCCTTGAGCGTGCCTGGCAGCTCTCCCGAGGCCGATCCTTCCTCGATCAGCAGCGAGCCAGAGGTGGTGGTGAGGTGCAGCTGCGCGTTGTCCGTCACGTTCAGCGCGCGCGTGGCACTCGCGATCGGCGCGGCCTTCGCGTGTCCTGCATCGAACGCGACGAGCCCGGCCCATCCGAGCATGAGCATGGCGGCGAGGGCCGTGGCCTGGCGTGGTGTCTGTGTCTTTGGCATGGCTCTGGTTTGCTGGGTGCTACCGGGGCCGACAGGCGTCTGACTACTGGAACTCAGCGTACCAGGGGGGACGTGGTCGGTGCGCGCCTTGTGGGGGCGCGTAGTCGGGCCCGTGGGTAATGCGGGTGGCCTTGGCGTTTATCCTCCACCGAAGCGGCGGTGGCGCTCGTGGAACTCCTCCAGGGACTGCTGGAATGCGTGGCGCGTGAAGTCGGGCCAGAGCTCGTTGCGGAACACGAGCTCGGCGTATGCTGACTGCCAGAGGAGGTAGTTGGATAGGCGCTGGTCGCCGCCGGTGCGGATGACGAGGTCGGGGTCGTGCATCTCCGGTGCGTACAGGCAACGGCGGAACTCTTCTTCGGTGCTCCCGTTGAAGCGCCGTGCTGCGTCTAGTATCTCGGCGCGCCCGCCGTAGTTGAAGGCGATGAAGAGCGTGATGCGGAGATTCTCGGCGGTGAGGGATTCCGCTTGGTGCATCTGCGCGAGAAGCTCGGGTGTGGCTGCCTCGCGGCGTCCGATGAAGCGCATCTGTACGCCCTCCTCGTGCAACTCAGGGGTTTCTCTGGCGATGCGCTGGGTAAGCATCGAGATCAGGCCCTGTACCTCGTGGGCGGGGCGTGTCCAGTTCTCGGTGGAGAAGGAGTACACGGTGAGTTCGCGGATGCCCAGTTGCGCGGCGTCGCATAGGCGGGCCTTGAGGGTGTCGGCACCGGCTTCGTGACCGCGGTTTGTGGGCAGGTTGCGGGCTTGCGCCCAGCGGCGGTTGCCGTCGGTGATGATCGCTACATGTCGAGGGGCGGGGGGACGTTTCATACGGGAGAAACGTCGCGGCGGGCGATCATTTCACCGGCGGTGATGGATCTGCTTGGCTCGGCGCCATGAGCGCATGACGGCGAGCGTGGGGATGATGAGGGGTCGTAGCTGCTGGTGGAGGTGAGTGGTGAGCGGCTCGGCGAACTGGCTGCGGGCTGCTGGGGCGGAGGTGTAGTAGGCCACGACACCGACGAGCGTCATGATGTGGTGTGCCGCATGGGGGAGGGTTCGGGCGTGGTTTGCGGCGTGCTCGGCGATGTGGGTGAGCGACTGGGCGAGGTCATCGCGGTTCTCGTAGTACTGGAAGTGTCCTGTGCTGGCGCCGGTCCGGGTGTCGCGCTCGTGGTCGACGAGGCTGTCGAGGATCGTGCTCAGCGCGCAGATCGAGAGGTAGGTCGTGTCGATCTGTGCTGCCTGCCTGGTCGTCGTGTCGGGGTCGGCAGCGGCGGCGATCAGTGCGTGCATGCTCAGCACGGACGCCGCGCCGCCGGTGAGGAACTCTTGCCACCCCAGCGCCGTGCCCGCAGCTTCGCTGGCTGCCCATCGTTCGAGCTGGAGGGTTCCTGTGCGAGGCACGGCATGGATGCGGGTCTGTGCTTCGGCGCACCGCGTCGACGCGCGCCGCGCGGCCATCATGATTGTGTTCGCCGCTGGCAGTTGCGCTGTGGCGTCTCTGACCGTGCTGGATAGCTCGGCCAGGTAGCCGCCGTCGTTGGAGTGTGGGTGGTAGCGGTAGTAGTCCCGGTGGGGTGGGGGGTGTGGCGTGATTGCGTCGGTGAATGCCCGGTAGAGCTGGCGTCCGTTGAGCAGCGGCGCGGGTACGGGCTGCTCGGTGAGCCCGTCCAGGTAGTCGTACATGACCTCCAGGGCGACGATCGCTTCGACTACCCGCGTGCGGTGCGCGCGGGGCGCGAGTGTCGCGAGAGTCGCAGCGACCTCGGCGTTGAAGCTCTCATCGCGGAGCTTGCCAAGCGCCAGTTCTTGGAGGGCCGGGTCGGGGATCGCTCTGGCTTGGTGCTCCCAACGGCGTAGCTGAGTGCGGACGTTGGGGGCGACTGTGGGCCAGAAGCGGACGTTTGCAAGGATGAGGGCTAGGCCCGCTCGCGCCGTCAGCCGGCGATCAGCGAATACGCTCCCTGACCCTGGGCGCAGCACCCGACCGGCGGATTCGATTTCGCGGCCCAAGGCACCGTGCTGTGGGTTGATGCGGCCTACTCATCCTGCAGTGCGAGCCTGGGGGGCACTCGGGAGGCCAACCATCCTGGGATGGCCGCGATGACTATGACGGCGGCGAGCACGAGCGCGAAGATCTCGAGCGGGCGTGTTCCCGTCGCGACGATCGCGACGGGGAAGCCCGTGACGTGCCTGAGGTAGCCGTCGATCACAACCTGACCGTATATGCCCGCGACTGCCCCGGTCAAGCAGCCCGCGCTGAGCATCAGCGTGGTTTCCACGAGCAGGATGCGCCGCAACCGCTTGGGCTTCGTGCCGTCCAGGCGCAGCCCGGCCAACGAGACGCGCCGCTCCCAGATACTTGACCCCAGTGCCGCCGTCATCGCCAAGATCGCGGCGAGGATGAGCAGCGTCGATATCTCCCCAAGCTGCCCCAAGCCTTCGCTCGCTGACGCGTTGATCCTTGCCTCCCGCGCTGGCGCGGTCAGCACCGCCAGACCGCTGGCGCCGAGCGCCCGTTCGATCGTCCCTGCCGCTACAGGAACGTTCGTGCCTGGTAGGAGGTTGATGCCTAGCGCGGTCGGCGCTGATGTTTCCCAGTGGCGGCTGTAGTCGGCGCTGTTCATCAGGATCGCCCCGGGGCTCCATCCAAAGTTCGTCGTTGTGGCCGCGATCTTCAGACGGAGGTTCCCTGTGGGGGCCGGCAGCGTCAGTGTGTCCCCGACTCCCTCGTGGTGTTCGGCGGCGATCTGCTGGGAGACGGCGACCCAGCCTCCTTCGCGTAGCCGTGCAGCCGCAACAGCGGAACTCCCCGTGATGATCTGGCCATCCAGCACACCAAAGCCGGTCGCGGGTGGCCACGCGAGGACCCAAACACGGCGCTCCCCGAAGTCCAAGAAACTGCCCTGGAACGTGCTGACACCGGCGACTCCGGGGACGCGCGTGATCCCCGTCGCATCGTCGCCGGGTAGGAAGTCGTTGATCGCCTGGTTGTCGTTCGGATTCACGACCCAGACATTCGCGCTGTCGGAGTAGTGGGAGGCGAACCCGGCGATGCCATGCAGCAGGCCATCGCGAGAGCCGTCCAGCGCGATGCTCCCAAACAGCGCTAGGGCGCCGGTCGCGGCGAGCGCCAGCGAGCGCAGCGTCGTCGCTTTCAAGGACGTCAGCGCGATCGGCAGCGTTGTGAGCCTGTCATAGCGCTGCGCCAGCCCCCCAGCGGCCCGCAGAACACCCGCGAACACAAGCGGGACCGCGAGCACGGTCGCCAACGCGAGCATCAGGCACGCGACGATCGCAGCCGACGGCGCGAACGCGAACAACACGGCGCTCAGCACGATCAGGCTGGCCGCCGCAGCCGATAGCCGACGACGAGCGCGCTGCCCGAGCGTGTTGCCTGGCTCATCGTCCTCGTGGTGGACGGCGTCCAGTGCGCGCCCGCGGCGCAGATCAAGCAGCGGGACCAGTGAGGCCAGGCACGTCGCCAGGACACCGCCGATGAAGGCAAATACCACTGGCTCCAGCCCCACGACCGTCTTCGTTCCGAGGGTGAACGCCGGGGTCAGATACCCCGGGGACTGCGCGAAGAGCCCGAGCGACAGGACGTAGCCGCCCAGCAGCCCAGCGAGTGACGCGATGACCCCGAGACAGAGGCCCTGGACGAGGATCATCTGCACGATCGCAGTGCGCCTGGTGCCATCCAGCCTCATGTCGGCGATCACCTGCCGGCGCTCGGGGACGGTCAGCAGCATCGCGTTGAACGCGAACAGAAAGCCAAGCAGCGCGCTGATCGCAGCAAACAAAGTGCTCGCCTGGTTGCTCGGGCGCAACGCCTCGTGCAAGAGCGCGACGTCCTGGTCAGCCGAGGCAACTGTCAGTCGATCCCCTGCGAGCGCCTGCAGCTCACTGTGCACAGCCGCGTCGCGTCCGGGCTGAGGCTCGACCAGGACACGCGTGACCTTGCCCCGCAGCCCGGCAAGCTGCTGCAAGCGTTCCAACGGCATGACCGCCACCCGCGCCTGGGAAAGCGCCCCAGCCGTTTCGGCCCCCAGCACAGCCGTGACCCGCATCGGAATGGCCCGTCCGCGTAGCCATAGCGAGACCGATCGGGTACCGCTCGCCTTCGTGCTGAAGGCTGGTATTCCCAGTTCGTTGGCTGTCGTCCTGCTCAGCCCGATCCCACCGGGGGACAGCGCTTCGATCGGGAGGGTGTGAGCGAGTCCGTCCAGCACCGCGAGGCTGATGTCCGTGCCCGCGACGTCGACTGTGACATGACGCCCGTTCGGAGCGACGATCGTCGCCGTCTGCTCCAACAGTGGTGCGGCCTGCTTGATACCCCGAAGGTGTTCAACGCGCGCGAGAAGACGTTCGTCGAAGCCGTCGGGGCTGCGTGCGCGAAGCTGCAGGCGAGCAGGCCCGACAACGGTGTGGGCGACTTCTGCAGCCGACCCAGCAATGCTGCCGTTGGCGATCATTACCCCGAAGACCAGCGCGACGCCCACCGCTATCCCCAGGCCGGCGAGCAGCTCCTGCACGGTATGCACGCGCAGCCGCTTCCGATAGAAGTAAAAGACGGCATAGGGCCGCATCAGGGCCCTCGCCTTCAGGGGCTTGGGGTCGGTGGGGCTCACCCCAGTGCCGCCGACCTCGACCCACCCGGAATTTTTGAGTCACCCTGGTCGCTGTCCGTGGGCGCATCGACGAGCTGGCCATCGCGCAACGTGAGGGAGCGGTCGGCGATGGCGGCCGCGTCGGGATCGTGGGTCACCAGCAGCACCCCGGCACCGCGCTCGTGCGCGATCGACCCGAGCATCTCAACGATCTGCCTGCTGCGAGCGCTGTCGAGATTCCCAGTCGGCTCATCCGCCAGGATCAATCTTGGTTCGCCCGCCAAAGCGCGCGCGATCGCGACCCGCTGGCGCTCACCGCCGGAAAGCTCACCCGGCGTGTGAGCCAAGCGCTCCCCGAGACCGACACGCTCAAGCCACGGGATCGCGCGCGCCTGAGCCTCGCGCATCCCGACCCCGCCCAACATGAGCTTGATCGAAGCGTTCTCCACCGCCGAGACGCGCGGCAGCAGATGAAAGCTCTGGTAGATGAACCCAACATCCCGCATCAGGTAGTCACAAGCCTCGTCATTGGACAACGAGGCCAGATTCCGCCCGCCGTAGCGGATCGTCCCCGCCTCCGGTGTCAGCAGCGCCGCGATCAGCAGCAGCAAGGTCGTCTTCCCAGATCCGCTTGGCCCCTGCAGAGCGACCATTTCCCCCGGGGCGATGGTGAGGCTCACACCGTCGACCGCGCGTACCTCTTCTCCTGCCCCGCGGTAGTGCTTGACTACTCGCTCCAGTTCAAGTGCGCTCACAGTCCCGCTGGGTAGGATACCGGCTGAGGGGTCTGGGTCATGCGCTCACGCGGCGCAGAGGAAAGACTGGTGCGAGTTCGGGCTCTTGGCTGCCTCGCAGTTCGCCTTCGCCGAGCGATAGCGCACGATCCGCGCCGGAGAGGCAGGTGGCGTCCACGGCGCTCGCCAGCACCGCGATGCCGTCGTCGGCCAAGGAGCGCAGCAGCAGCAGGATGTTGTCGCGGTCGAGGAGGTCGACGCCTTTGGTGGGCTCATCGATCACGAGCAGCCGCGGCCTGAAGGCGAGGACTCGGGCTATCGCGACGCGGGCGGCCTCGCCACTGTCGAGTTCAGACGGCCTGAGCCCGGCGCACTGCTGGACACCGGCACGCTCGAGGGCTCCCCGGCCTAAGGATCGTGCTGAGGCGCTGGCGTTGCCGCATGCCAGCAGACCCGACATCATCTGGTCGAGGATGAGTTGGCCCTCGGCGGGGCGGAAGGTCCTCCGGCAGTAGCCGACTCCCCTGCCTAGCGGGTCCTCGCCACGCCTGGCAAGGTCAGACCCGTCGAAGCGCACGATGCCTACGTCTGGTGGTTCTACTCCGGCGGCGACACGCAGCAGCGTTGAGCGGCCGGAGCGCCGCATGCCCCAGATCGATACCAGTTCGCCGGCGTCGAGCTTGAGTGACACCTCATGGAGCGCAACACGCTCACGTCCTCTGCGGTTGTAGGACTTGCTGACCCGGTCGAGCTCAAGCAGAGTCATCGCGACGGAGCTCGGCTCCCGGCGATCTCCTTCAGTTCGCGGCGAGCGAACTGGACCCACGCGAGCCTGGCATCCGAGACGAGACGACTCTCCTCATAGGTCAGCCGCTCAACCAAACCACTCGCGCCATCCCCGTCTATCGACCCCGTGGCCGCCGATAACGCCTTGGTGCTGTCCCTCAAGCACTCCTGCTCGTAGCGGTCAAGGACTCGTAACGCAGCATCCGGCGGATACACCGCCATGTGCCGCACAAACAGCTGAGAATGCTGACGATTCTGAAGCGTCTGCGCCAGCAGCCACTCCTCGAACTTCTCGGCGCTCCCAGCAGTCGCTCGATAGTGGCGTTTGGGCTGACGCCGACGCTCAGAAACAGGCCCAACTGCCCCCCTGCCCGAGGTCTCCTCGATCAGCCCTCTGCTCTCCAGCGCATTGAGTGCCGAGTAGATATGCGATTCCTTGCTGATGGACAGCGCACCCTTATACACGCGCATGAACCTAAGAGCCAACTCGTATCCGTAGCTCGGGCGATCAATCACGAGACCCAGCAGCGCCCAGTTGATCTGCGAGCGCATCGCCATAGGGCGCCTGCCCGGCGCGTCGTGGATAGCCTGCCTCGCCTGTGCGGTCATGAACGATGCAAGCTAATCGAAGTTCGAACAACCGGCAAGAAATGTTTCCGACCCCGCTTGTCCAACGAGGCGACCGTCATAGGCTGCCCCAGCACGATTCTCGTGCTCCGGCTCCGCGGTAGTGCTTGACTACTCGCTCCAGTTCAAGTGCGCTCACAGTCCCGCTGGGTAGGATACCGGCTGAGGGGTCTGGGTCGGGACTGTCAGATCGTTTGTGTAAATGGTCGTGGTCACTTGGTTTGGTTTAGTTGGTGGCGAGTCTGTCGCCGTAGTGGATGGTTAGGGTGTTGAGGATGTGCTTCCAGCCGTTGATGCGTCCTGTGAGGTTCTCGCGGTTGGTGCGCCTGGCGGTCGCGACGAGGTAGAGCACTTTCATTGCGGCCTGCTCGTTGGGGAAGTGCCCGCGGTGACGCACAGCCCTGCGGAAGCGGGCGTTCAGCGACTCGATCGCGTTCGTGGTGTAGACGATCTTGCGCAACTCTAGGGGATACTCCAGGAAGGGGGTGAAATCCTCCCACGCGCGCTCCCAGCTGTCGATCATCGCAGGGTAGAGCGGCTTCCATGCCTTTGAGAACTCCGCGAAGCGTGTCTCGGCGGCCTTCACCGTGGGGGCGGTGTAGATCTCCTTCAGGGCGCGCGTGATCTGTGCCCAGTGGCGCTTTGAAGCGTAGCGCAGGCTGTTACGGACGAGGTGCACGACACAAGTCTGCACGGTCGCGTCGGGCCAGGTCACCTTGATCGCGTCGGGGAGGCCCTTCAGGCCGTCGCAGCACACGATCAGCGCGTCGGCGATCCCGCGGTTCTTCAGCTCGCTGAGCATGCTCATCCACTGCTTGGCGCCCTCCCCACCGGTGGGCCCGAGCCACAGGCCGAGGACGTCGCGCTCGCCGTCCATGTTCACGCCGATCGCGACGTAGACAGGGCGGTTAGCGACTTGGCTGTCGCGGACCTTGATCACTAGCGCGTCGATCAGCAGCACCGGGTAGACACGATCCAACGGGCGTGACTGCCAGGCGACCATGTCATCGAGGATCTCATCGGTGATCTTGGAGATCGTCTCGCGGGAGATCTGGGTGTCGTAGATCTCAGCCAGATGCGCCTGGATCTCCCCCGTCGTCAGGCCCTTCGCGTAGAGGCTGATCACGTTCGCACCAAACCCCTCGAGCCTGCGCACGTGCTTGGGGACAGTGACCGGCGCAAACGTCCCCTCACGGTCCCTCGGGACACGCAAATCCACCGGGCCGACATCCGTCTTCACCGTCTTCGCGTACGTCCCATTGCGGCTGTTGCCCGACCCACGGCCCGTAGGATCATAGGCCTCATAGCCGAGGTGCTCGACCATCTCGACCTCAAGGCCGGCCTGCAGCACCTCCCTGACCATCGACGTCAAGAGGCCCTCATCGCCCGTCAGCGCGACGCCCTCACCGCGAGCTCGAGACACCAGCTCCTGCGCCCACGAACGCATCGCGTCCTGCTCCCCACCACCGGACACCACCGGCAGCCCCGACTGATCAACAAGCTCCGAACTATTCATCACGCATGGTCCTTTCACGAGGCCCGAGACCACACGGTCACGAGCAATCAGACCACGTCAAATACACAAAGAACCGGACAGACCCCCTGGGTCATGCGCTCACGCGGCGCAGAGGAACGACTGGTGCGAGTTCGGGCTCTTGGCTGCCTCGCAGTTCGCCTTCGCCGAGCGATAGCGCACGATCCGCGCCGGAGAGGCAGGTGGCGTCCACGGCGCTCGCCAGCACCGCGATGCCGTCGTCGGCCAAGGAGCGCAGCAGCAGCAGGATGTTGTCGCGGTCGAGGAGGTCGACGCCTTTGGTGGGCTCATCGATCACGAGCAGCCGCGGCCTGAAGGCGAGGACTCGGGCTATCGCGACGCGGGCGGCCTCGCCACTATCGAGTTCAGACGGCCTGAGCCCGGCGCACTGCTGGACACCGGCACGCTCGAGGG
The DNA here is from genome assembly GCA_963723045.1 of uncultured Solirubrobacterales bacterium. Lineage (GTDB taxonomy): Bacteria > Actinomycetota > Thermoleophilia > Solirubrobacterales > Solirubrobacteraceae > Palsa-744. Next base: position 1,348,740 of record CAVROU010000002.1, read on the forward strand.
CTCCCCGGCCTAAGGATCGTGCTGAGGCGCTGGCGTTGCCGCATGCCAGCAGACCCGACATCATCTGGTCGAGGATGAGTTGGCCCTCGGCGGGGCGGAAGGTCCTCCGGCAGTAGCCGACTCCCCTGCCTAGCGGGTCCTCGCCACGCCTGGCAAGGTCAGACCCGTCGAAGCGCACGATGCCTACGTCTGGTGGTTCTACTCCGGCGGCGACACGCAGCAGCGTTGAGCGGCCGGAGCGCCGCATGCCCCAGATCGATACCAGTTCGCCGGCGTCGAGCTTGAGTGACACCTCATGGAGCGCAACACGCTCACGTCCTCTGCGGTTGTAGGACTTGCTGACCCGGTCGAGCTCAAGCAGAGTCATCGCGACGGAGCTCGGCTCCCGGCGATCTCCTTCAGTTCGCGGCGAGCGAACTGGACCCACGCGAGCCTGGCATCCGAGTCATCCCCATCCACGCCCATGAACAACGGAAAGCTTAATCAAAGTTCCCAACAGGCGACACGAATCGTTTCCGACTCCATTTGCACGCGGTGGTTTGTATTGAGGTCCGCAGTGGTGTCGGCTACAAGTGGACCAAGGGTCCATAACTACTCAAAATTTGAAACTTCAAATTTTGAGTAGTTATGAGATCCGGAATGCCCCATCATCGAACTCGATGGAACGCAGAAGCCTCCCGTCGGGATCTACCGGTAGCAGCGTGGATACCGACGTCCGAACTGATCCACCGCATAGGAGGCGGAGATTGGTAATGGGCGCAGGAGGTCGTCCCGGGGCGGGTGAGCGTAGAGGCACCGTTCGCCCGCCCCGACATCGAAGGCGCCGCCCAAGCGCACATGGGGGGCCGAGAAGATGTGATGCAGGTCGGCGGCAAGCTAGCGCCGCTGTGCTCCCCTGCGTCGCAGACCTGAGGCGGGCCGAGTGTCCGGAAGGCTTCCCTGGAGCCGGGCGCTCGGTCCCGCCTGGGCCTTGCACCGCGAGACGAGAGTCGAGGCCACAATGGCAACGCACAGGTATCAAGTGCTAGTCGCCGAGCGAGACAGCTGCTTCCTCGCCTGGGTTCGAGACCTGAAGTGCGAAGCGATCGGGACAAGCGTAGACGACGCCATCGCGTCGGTACGGGAGAAAGCTCTCCGGATGCTCCAAGAGTACGAGTGCCGCACAGTCGAGCCGCCACGCCCGAGTCGCTTGACCCTGGCGCTGATCGAGCTACCGGCACCGGCCCGGAGCCGTCCACGTCATCTGCGACCTGCACGGCGCGGCACGCCCCCAACCTTGGCGAGGCGAACATGATCGGGCGCCGTCCCAGCGAGAAGACGTGTGCCGCCCATCGCGCAAACTCACTCCGCAGACGCAGAGCTTCCTGCGTCATCTCTATGCGTCAGAGCTTCAACGCCTTTATCCCGCCCACGGATCCAGGCGTTGGTAGGCCAACACCGGAGCTGTCTCCCTCAGCCCTGGTGCTGGTTGCCATGGGAGGTGGGGTCCTCGGCGTGGGAGACGAGGGCCCCAATCCTCCCACCGATAGCCGATCACCCAACGTCAACTGGCAGGCGATCGACATCGTCCTCGGGTGGTCTCGATCTTCTACCGGCCCGGGCGTAAGCTCCAACGCAGTCGGAGCGGCGTGATGCCATCCACAGTTTCCGCTGGGCCTGCACCACTCGACGGCAGGCAGCAAATCCCCAGCCTGCGCGAACCGCGTTACTCGCAGTCGCTGGAGCGGGGGCTCGCGATCCTCGCCTGCTTCACGCCCGAGCGTCCCGTGCTCGGGATCGCGGACATCGCCGACGAGCTCGGCATGAGCCGCAGCACCACCCATCGCTATGTGATCACGCTCGTGGCACTCGGCTACCTGGAGCAGGGCGCCTCACGCAAGTACCGCCTCGGCCTGCGCGTGACCGACCTCGGCATGTCCGCGCTCAACTCGACCGGTCTGCGCGAGCATTCCCAGCCCTACCTGGAGGAGCTGCGCCAGCGCACCAGCTACACCGTCAACATGGCGGTGCTCGACGGCTCTGAGATCCTCTACGTCGACCGCGCCCGCAGCTACCGCCGCGGGCAGAGCCAGATCGACCTCGGCCTGCGCCTCGGCTCGAGGCTGCCGGCCTACTGCACCTCGATGGGCAAGCTGCTCTTGGCCTACTTGCCCGAGGAGGAGCAAAAGGACCTGATCGGCGACATGAAGCTCACGCGACGCGCGCCGAACAGCATCACCAGCAAGAAGGCGCTGCGCACCGAGCTCGAGCACGTGCGCGAGGAGGGCTTCGCGGTCAACGACGAGGAGCTCGCACAGGGCCTGCACTCGATCTCGGCGCCCGTGCGCTCGGAGAACAACGAGGTCGTCGCCGCCGTGAATATGGCCGCCCACAGCTCGATGATCTCCCTGGAGGAGATGGTCGACCACCTCGGACCCCACCTCGTCTCGACGGCCGATCGCATCTCCGCACGGCTGGGCTACCGCCGCGAGGACGAGCGCGACAACGGGCACGGGTTGGCTCATGATTTTGCTGAGCCAGATTCCGTTGAGGAGTGAGCTCAAAGCATGTTGGATGTGAATTGCGACATAGGGATACTAACGGACTTCTTCACTCCAGGCAGTGACTAGCGTTCTGTGTAAATCCACAGTCAAGCATTTGAGCGAGACGACGGGCCTGGCTGAGCCGACAGCTGGCGCGGAGCTTGATCTGCTGGCTCGGGTACGGCGGCGTCGAGACGAGCTCGAAACTACCGTCAGTGAATGTGTGGCTCGGGTCGCCTCGGAGGGCATCGGTGACGCCGAGTACGACAGCGCGGTGCGTCAGACAATATCCATCGTAATTGACTACGCGCTTGTCCGTCTTGAAGGCGACGACGGTCTTCAGCCGGTCCCCTCGGTGGCAATAGGGCAGGCACGCCGCGCCGCACGCCACGGGGTCAGTCTTGACACAGTGTTACGGCGCTATGTTGCTGGCCATCGAGTACTTGGCGAATATCTACACACGGAGCTAACGCGCACGACTTTTCACACGGGAATCATTGCGCAGCGGTTCGAGACTACAAGGATGGCAACACTTGAAGATCTTCAGGCGACAATCGCTTGTGAGTATAAACGTGAGCAGACGCGCCTGGCGAACTCCGCGGACGGCTATCTACACGAGACCGTTCAGCGCCTGCTTGCCGGCGAGATAGCTGAGGCACACGACCTCGACTATCAATTTGATGCATGGCATACCGCGTTCGTTGCGTGTGGCCGATATGCCGATCGGGCGGTACGCCAGATTGCTGATGCCGCGGGCAGCGAGCTGCTGAGCGTCGGGATGGGGGGAAATATTTGGTGGGCATGGCTCTCAGGCGAAGGAAGGATAGACCACAACAAGGTCAGTTTAGTGTGTGCGAAATCGTGGGCCAGTGCAGTATCGCTAGCGATAGGGGAGCCGCGGCACGACATTGTAGGTTGGCGTACAACGCACCGTGAGGCACAAGCGGCGAGACTGGTAGCCAAGCACCGAGGCCAAGCGGTCACCTACTGCGCGGACGTTCCTATGGAGGTCGCGATCCTCCAGCATGAGATCGCATCTCGTGTGCTCCGTGAGCGCTTCCTCGCTCCGATAAAAGCTCTCCGAACCCATCACGGGGCATTAAAGACTCTTCGATGTTATCTGGATCACGACTGCCAAGTATCGAGTGCCGAAACCACTCTCGGCATCACACGCAAGACCGCTGCTGGCCACCTACGAGCTATCGAGGCTGTGATCGGACGACCCATAAGCTCTTGCCTTGCCGAGCTTGACATAGCATTGCGACTCGATGAGTTCGGTTATCCACATTGAGCGGTTTACCCAGATTGGGTAGTCAGCTATCCACATTGAGTAGTTATCGACGCAAAGTTACTCAGATTGGGTAGTTGCAGAGCCCCCAATCCCTGATAAACATCGTTAATCGGCGGCAGCACGCGAATTATGTGCCCGTCGTCTGAAGGGATCAAAGATAACCACCAGTCAGATATTAGGAGGTATGTCGTGCGTCTTCTTGTAAATGCGCTTCAGCGATCGAGAATGCTCCTGTCGAGCTGCCTCGTCCTCGCCGCAATTGCCACACCCGCGCTCACCGCCGCGCCGGCCCAGGCTGAATACTACTGGGGGTGTACATACACCTACAACAACGCCTGCCTGGCCCTGCCGGAAGGCGCCACGATCAACAGATTGTGGACAACATACCCCCAGGCGGCGATCGGCCTCAACGGCTATGCCCACCCAGCCAACGGCTACAAGGTTCCGGTTCTAAACGAACACGAATCCATCCGGTATGTGTGCGGGGGCGCGACGTGGGCAGGTGCCTGGACGATTCCTGTTTCATGTGGCTGGGGATACAATTTTTACAATCTCGAAGAATTCCATTGGGGGCAGGCACGAATCTGGAGTCCCGAACACTACAATCAAATAGCGCTATACCAGAACGTCAATATCTACGAGTAACGGTGACCAACGGTAGGCATATGTCACGCCAAGCCATACGGTTTGGCTTGGTTTCGCTGGTAATCCTTCTAGGAGGGTGCGGTGAGACGAGCAGTCATGTTGCCTCCCGGGCGGCGGGGGCGGCGTCAACGCCGCCCCCGCCAGCCACGTCGTACCACGAACATTCAGACGGCGCCCCCCTGTTTAGCGTGCTACGACGCACGGCTCGTGACGGCGATACGCCGCCTCCAACTGGCATCCAGGCAGTCGACATCGCTGAGCGGAATCACATTTCGGGGCCGGTCGCGGTACCGGCCAGTAGCGCACGCAAACTGCCGCTCAAACCATTTCGCATGTGGGTTCTAGGACACGGCACTGCGCTGTGTCTGCTGCGCGAAATCTCAATTCCCCATGGGCGGCCAGGGTTCAACTACAGTTGCATACCGGCGCAGCTAGCTGCGCAAGGAGCGATGGTGACATCCGTCGCGCCCGTACCCTCTCATCCGGGTGCCGTTCTAGTCGAGGGAATGGTCCCCGACGGTGCCAGCGCGCTCACGTTCACCAGCCTCGGACATCGCCCGATCACAATAAGGTCGCACGAAGGGGGATACGAGATACTTGCGGTCGCCCCACGGCGCATCGCCTTCACGATGAATCACCATCGGCGGTCGATCAAGATACCGGTTCCGCCCGTGGCAATAGTTCGGCCCATAGCGTAAGATGTCGCTCCGCTAGGCGTCGTGCGGCGCGCCCCACTACTTTGAGCTAGGAGTCCTCTTGCTACGACTAATGAGATCCCTACAAGAAGCAACTGCTAAGCCGACACTTTTGCCAAGACTTGCGTCTGCCATCGTCGCAGCCTTGCTGATCACCGCTCCGGCCCATGCCGCCACACCGCAAGCGGGCGTTAGCATCTACCCCATATCCGTTGCTCAAGGCGAATTCACGCTGGCAAACGTCGATAACACACTGTACCTATCAGACCCGTCTAGTGATCTGAGCACGGTATCTATGTCAGGTGTAGTGCGGCGCGTCCTGACGACAGGACCAGCGTTCTCACCAGCTATCCAAGGCCCCGACGGTCGACCCTGGTGGACCGGTATGACCGAACTCACGGCTGGCGGCAAAACATTCATCTTCCCCGCGATTTATGAGCTAACACAGGCCGGGACCGAGGCACTTGTCTACCAGCTACCGCAGGAAAGTTGGTACGGGGCGCCCCGTAGTGTCGCCACAGGTATCGATGGCATCGTGTGGTTCGACCTATCTCACTTCGTCCCATCACCGGCGCTTGGACGGTTCAGCCGCGCCACTAGCCTGGGTGAAGTTGGGATCCCGGGGGAGTGGCCCGGTAACGTGACAGCCGGGCCAGGGGACAGCATGTGGTTCACACAGATCTTCCCGCCAGCAGTCGGACGTGTAGATGAGGCCACCGACACGGTCATGGAGTGGGCCACACACGGCATACCGCAGGCATTGGTCGGTGGTGCCGAAGGTACACAATGGTTCGCAACTGGTTATCCCCATGCGCTCGGTGAGATTACGGCAGCTGGAGTCGTCAGCGAATATCCGCTAGCAAATGCCGGCGACCGAATCGTTCTCGCCGCCGGCCCAGATGGCAACATCTGGTTTGCCAGTGACGCCGCACCTATGTCGTCAGGCGCGCATTTAGTGATTGGGCGTATCACGCCGCAGGGTACAATTACCGAATACCCCATTCTGGCCCTCTCTGAAATAACCTCACCAGCCAGCATGGTTCTCGGCCCCGACGGCAACCTTTGGCTAGCAACCATCAACCCCGATACTCTGGTGCGTATCAATCCCCTGCTGCTAGCATCTACCCCCCTGCCCCGACTCGCCCACCAAGCCACACGGCGAACGCGGTGCCACGACGTTCGGGCGCTCAGCCAGTGCGCACGGCAAGGGAATATACTGACACCGCGTGACCGGGGCACAAGATCTCACTGAGACTTAAACGGCTGGCTGGTCGCGCACTACGCCCCGTAATTGCACGCATAGGAGAGTGGCGAATACCTGCGGGACTCGCCCGCGGACTAGCGATCGAGGCTGATACGGCCACGCCGCTGCACATCTATCTGGGCACTGCCGAGCTTGAGCTATCACGACATATCCGCGCACTCGTGCGCCGGGGTGACCATTGCTGGGAGATCGGCAGCTACGACGCCATCAACGCAATGGTACTCGCGCGACTCAGCGGTCAGCAAGTGCTCAGCTTAGAGTTTCAGGCTAACGCGGTAGCAAGAATGAGACGCAACCTGGCTCGCAATCCCGAACTCAACACTTTTGTAGAGATTATACAGTCCTACGTGGCTCACGAATGCCGCGATGACCCCGTAACGATCACGATCGATAGCATCGTGCAGCGAGGCCGACCCGCGCCAGATTTCGTGCTAATGGACGCCGAGGGTGCCGAGGCACTGATTCTCAGCGGAGGCCGACAAGCGCTAGCCGAGCATCATCCCTCGCTAATCATCGAGACACACGGACCGCTGCCCGAGCAGCAGTGCCTCGACATGCTTGAGGAGTTCGGCTACACGAGCCACTATTTCGTGCAGCCGCGCCGATGGTGGCGCGAAGATCGCAATGCTGAGATCAACCGCTGGCTCATCGCGCCGCGTCCACAGACGGGTCTGTCCGGTTCTTTGTGTATTTGACGTGGTCTGATTGCTCGTGACCGTGTGGTCTCGGGCCTCGTGAAAGGACCATGCGTGATGAATAGTTCGGAGCTTGTTGATCAGTCGGGGCTGCCGGTGGTGTCCGGTGGTGGGGAGCAGGACGCGATGCGTTCGTGGGCGCAGGAGCTGGTGTCTCGAGCTCGCGGTGAGGGCGTCGCGCTGACGGGCGATGAGGGCCTCTTGACGTCGATGGTCAGGGAGGTGCTGCAGGCCGGCCTTGAGGTCGAGATGGTCGAGCACCTCGGCTATGAGGCCTATGATCCTACGGGCCGTGGGTCGGGCAACAGCCGCAATGGGACGTACGCGAAGACGGTGAAGACGGATGTCGGCCCGGTGGATTTGCGTGTCCCGAGGGACCGTGAGGGGACGTTTGCGCCGGTCACTGTCCCCAAGCACGTGCGCAGGCTCGAGGGGTTTGGTGCGAACGTGATCAGCCTCTACGCGAAGGGCCTGACGACGGGGGAGATCCAGGCGCATCTGGCTGAGATCTACGACACCCAGATCTCCCGCGAGACGATCTCCAAGATCACCGATGAGATCCTCGATGACATGGTCGCCTGGCAGTCACGCCCGTTGGATCGTGTCTACCCGGTGCTGCTGATCGACGCGCTAGTGATCAAGGTCCGCGACAGCCAAGTCGCTAACCGCCCTGTCTACGTCGCGATCGGCGTGAACATGGACGGCGAGCGCGACGTCCTCGGCCTGTGGCTCGGGCCCACCGGTGGGGAGGGCGCCAAGCAGTGGATGAGCATGCTCAGCGAGCTGAAGAACCGCGGGATCGCCGACGCGCTGATCGTGTGCTGCGACGGCCTGAAGGGCCTCCCCGACGCGATCAAGGTGACCTGGCCCGACGCGACCGTGCAGACTTGTGTCGTGCACCTCGTCCGTAACAGCCTGCGCTACGCTTCAAAGCGCCACTGGGCACAGATCACGCGCGCCCTGAAGGAGATCTACACCGCCCCCACGGTGAAGGCCGCCGAGACACGCTTCGCGGAGTTCTCAAAGGCATGGAAGCCGCTCTACCCTGCGATGATCGACAGCTGGGAGCGCGCGTGGGAGGATTTCACCCCCTTCCTGGAGTATCCCCTAGAGTTGCGCAAGATCGTCTACACCACGAACGCGATCGAGTCGCTGAACGCCCGCTTCCGCAGGGCTGTGCGTCACCGCGGGCACTTCCCCAACGAGCAGGCCGCAATGAAAGTGCTCTACCTCGTCGCGACCGCCAGGCGCACCAACCGCGAGAACCTCACAGGACGCATCAACGGCTGGAAGCACATCCTCAACACCCTAACCATCCACTACGGCGACAGACTCGCCACCAACTAAACCAAACCAAGTGACCACGACCATTTACACAAACGATCTGACAGTCCCCGGACAGACCCACATCGAGGGTAAACTGTAGTTAATGATGCGAGATATGGGGACTGTGTGGTTGCGCACCGTTGGTGGAAGACTCGGCGGACGGCGCACTTCCCAGTCGTTTTGTAGGATGCGGGTGCGGCTGGTGAGGATAATACGTTGTCTGGCGGGGTGGGTTCCTTGGGCGGCGTTGGTGTGTGGTGGTGCGTGCCAGGCGGTAAGCGTTTGGTCTGTTGTTTGGGTGAGATTACTGAGAGTCTGGTCGTGATCGGTGAGGAGGAGGAGTGTTGGTGATATGGCGTGGTGGGCGTACTGGCCTTCTTCCCATTGGTGCAGGAGCCAGTGGTCGTAGCGTCGTAGCCGGTCGATTTGTTTGTGTGGGCGGCGGGTTCGATCGTACTCGATGAGGATGGCGAATTGGTTGTCGGGGGTTCCAGCGATGAGAGTGGCATCGGGTTCGAGGTAACCGGGGCGGCTTTGTTCGGGGTGTAGTTGTGAGTCGAATGGGAGGCGTGGCTTGGCTGAGTGTTGGGGCGCGTGGCACGATGTGTTGGGGTCGATGCGGCCGGTGCGTGGGCCTAGCCAGGTGAAGGGGAGGCGATCGATGAGGCCGGTGTCGCCTCGTGGCGCGGTGGTTTGGGCGATGTGGAGGATGAGCGCGGCGAGTTGGAGGTCGTGTTCGGCGTAGCTGATGCTGTGCAGTTCGGGTTGGGTGTAGCGGTTTTCGGTGGTGAGTCCGTGGTCTTTGAGGGCTTGCCAGCTTTGGTGGGTGATGCGGTAGTTCCACTCGCGGGTGCCGATCGCGGCGGGGGCGCGGAACTTGTCGAGGTGTCCGCTGTCGTGTAGGAGGCGTAGGCGTCGGTTGGCTGCGTTGCTGTCGCGGCCCCAGCCGAGGAGTGTGAGTTGGCTGGTCGAGAGGTAGTTCACGTCGTGCAGGAGCGCCATGAGGCGCAGGTCGCGCTCTGTGAGTGCCACCGGCCTGCTGGGTGGTTTGTGGTGCCCCCAGGCGATCGTCTGGTTTGAGAGTCCGTCGCCGGCTTGGACGCTCCGCTTTTGCGCGACTGTGGTGGTCATGCTGGGAGTGTGACGTTGATGGGGCGACGCGGCTCGTCTGTGATGTGGAGGGCGAGGGGTATCTCGTCGCTGTTGGGGTTGTGGGTTAGCGCCCAGACCTTGGGGTCTTGATCGGCGTCGGTCCAGACGAGTACTTGTGTGGTGTAGCGGCCGGCGGGCAACCAGCCGATGGCTTGTTGGTCCTCGGTGAGCTGGAGTGTGTAGTGCCTTCCGGTCTGGTCGTGTGGTTGGGCTGTGAGGCCGAGGGGCTGTCCGTCGGAAGGTTGCAGGAGCAGTGTGACTCTCTGGATGCTGTTTGGTGGTGGGCAGGCCGTCCAGCCTGTCAGGTCGATATGGACGGTGCGGTATTGCGCGAGGACGGGCGTCGTGGTCGAGCGGACCAGTGGTGGTTGGATGTAGCGGCCCTCGTCGTGGGGGTGGTAGCCCCGCTGTTGTTGTTCGTGTTCGTGGTGTTCGCGGGCGTGGGTGGTGGCGGGGCCGTAGGCTAGGTTCTCCATTGGGGTGGTGTCGGCGGTGAATCCTGGTTGTGGGATGCCGTTTGCGAGCCAGAGGTTTACGGCGCGGTGGTCTGGTTGGTTTACGATGTCCATTGGGTCGATGCGTAGGCGGCGTTGGTCCTCTATCTCGCCGCGGATGTTATCTTGGAAGACCTCCATCGCGAGGGATGCTGCGGCGCGGGCGTCTTGGAAGTCGCGTTGGCGGAAGATCGTGATGTTTTGTAGGAGGCTTTTGACGCCTGCTTTTACTCGTTCGTCGGTGATTTGCCCTGTGTACTGGAATGCGGCGGCGACCTCGATCCCTCCCGATCTTCCCTCCGATAGGAGTGTCGCGAAGGAGGGGGTGAATACGTTGTGGGCCTCATCGATCACGAGCGTCGTCTGTACCCGTTCGATGGCGTGTAGGCGCTGCATTTGGTGAAGGCCGTGTTGGATGAGCACGATGAGCATTGAGCAGAAGAGGTTCGCGTTGTCTTCCCCCACGGCGCCCTTGCTGCCGTTGACGACCAGTACCTCCCGGCGGCGGATAATGTTTTCCAGGTCGAGCTGGAGGGGGTGTGTCATCAGGAGGTTCAGGCTTGGTGAGGCGAGGAACCGGCCGATCTTGTTCGTTGGTGCGGAGACGGCCTCTGCGACGAACCGCGCGTTGTGTTTGACCATCATTGGGAAGGTGTTCTGCCAGTAGTCGCGGACGAAGTCGACCTCGTGGTGGTAGCGCAGCTCGCGTGTCACCCATTCGCGGTAGCCGGGGTCGAAGGGGTCGAGCAGCGCTTTGACGTGCTGGAGCGCGGGTACGGGCTCCACGATCGCGACGGCTTGGATCGCCGAGCGCAGGAACAGGTCCGAGCGGGGGCCGACGGCTGTCTCGCCGGCCAGCTCACGGATGACGGCGATGAAAATGTCCGCGCGAATCTCGGGGGTGAGGTGCCCGGCGGTGAGGATGTTCAGCCCGTAGCGGGGTGCTCCGAGGTCGAGGTAGTGAACCGTCCTGTGCTCTGGTATGAGGGCGAGGGAGAGCCGTGCGAAGTCCTCCTTGGGATCAACGATCACGAGTGCCCTGGAGTCGTCGTTCGCGACCGCGGCTGCGTAGGGGGCGAGCGTCGCGGTCTTCCCGGTGCCGGCGGCGCCGAGCACCATCCATCCTTTGCGGCGATCGGCTGGGTGTATCCCGATCGGCCCGTACTCGTCGCGCATCACGGCGTGCGCGGGGTCACGGCTGATAGCGCTGCTGGCAGTTATCTCCCTTGCGGAGATGCGGTGCAGGGGGACGCCTTTGAGGCGGAGTGTTGGGAGGTGCCAGAGCGATGCGGCCTCGGCGCTTGAGATGGCGCCGCTGTAGAGCGCGGGCCAGAGCGGTGGGAGGCCGTGTGCTGAGCGCCAGGCGTAGAGACGGCGCCGTGCGCGCATGACCCTGATGCGGAGGTAGTTCTCGCCGCGGGTCTCTTGCATCACCCCGGCGAGTTGGCGGGCCTTTTGCTCGTGGCCGCGGGGCACCAGCACGCGGATGTCAAACCACCACCATGCGCGGCCGACGCCCTCTACGGCACCCTGGAGGTGCTTGACGGCCACGACGCTGTCGACGCCGGGCTCCGTTTTGCCCATTGCGCCTTCGGCCATCATCCGCTGCTCGCGGCGCCCCAGCGCGAACCCGGTATAGCGCTCAAGCACAGCTGGCGCGGGGGTCAAAAGCAGCTCGACGGCACACGGCGTCCCGAGGGCGTGCATCACCGAGACGAGGCTTTCGATCAACGAGTGCTCGTAGTCCTTCGTCGTCGCGAGCGACCACAACCACCGCCGAGCCTTCCTCAAGCGCAGCACATCCACCGGGGCCTCCGGGGCGGGCTGCCGGTGAATGCAGGCGCGAAGGGCCTGCAAGGGCGCGACGGTGGTGTGCAGGGCGAGGGGGTCGGCGTGCTCGGGTGTGACGGGGATGAGGCGAACGTCGGGGTAGGTCGCGCGCAGGCGCGCCTGGATCGAGGCATGGAAGGTCTGGGGGGCTTGTATGAGGAATCGCACCGATCGTGTGCCGCCTTCGCTGAGGATCTTCAGGTTGAGCGTCGCGGGACCCGACAGCGGGCGACGGATCACGCCGGGTCGCATCGCCCCCGCGATCCCATCGAACACCTTGCTGATCTCATACGGCGCGGCGATGTCATCCCTTCCCAGTCGAAGCTCCGCACACAACACCTCGCCCGGTCGCGCGCGGGTGCGGCGCGCCCGGACCCTCATGGCCCCCATCGCGACCCCGGCGACCGCGAGTGCGCAGGCGGCGTACTCGAGAACGCGCAACGCAAGCTGTATCGCCCCGGCGAGCTGGTCGAGGATGCCGAGGGCACTATGCGGTCCGCCTTCTGTCGTGTGGGTGTGTGATCGGGTGGTGAGGAGGTGACGTAGCGGTGGTGGTGCGGCTACTCGTAGCCATATTGCGAGCCCGGCGAACCCGAGTGCCATCGCCATGAGTGGCATCAGGAAGCGGCGGGTGAGATAGGCCATGATTGTCTCCTTTAGGTTTGGGGGACGGTGTAGGTCTCGATCAGCGCGCCTGCGCAGAGCAGGGAGACGCAGAAGAGGGCGAGCAGCGCCAGCTCGCACATATCGCGCGTGCCGGTGCGTGCGCGGCGCCACGCGGTGAGTGAGAGCGCGAACGCGGCCCACTCCAACGGCCAGTGCGGCAGGTAGCCGAGGAGCCCTGTGCCGTAGGTGCCGAGCGCGAGTCCGCCGAGCGCGATGTTGGCGGCCAGGCATCCGGTGACGATCGCGTCGCCGAGGAGGATCACCCACCGTTTGCGGGTCCGCAGCAGCGCGAGGAGCAGTGGGACCGCTGCCTCCCGAGCGTTGTTCGCAGCGAACAGCACGGCCATCCGTGCGGTCCCCGGTGCTGCCGGCGCCAGGCGCAACCCAAAGAAGGCGTGCAGGGGTCCAGTGAAGGGCAGCGCAAGGACCGCGATGAGCAGCGTCCCGGCCCACAGCAACCCATAGCTTGCGAGGACCATGCGGACGAGACTGGGCGTCCCGCAGGCGCCCTTTGCCGTGGTGAGCGCGGGGGCCGTCGTCAGCCTTCGCTGGCTGGCTGCCATTCGATCACCTTCCATCCCCCGGTCGTGTTCTCGGTGCGGGCGAGGTAGACGTGGTAGGCGCTCTGTGCTGGGCCGCCCTGCGCGGACGCCTGCTCGAACGTCACGACCGCCATCTGGCCTGTCGCCTGGTGGATAACGCCGACGAGCCGCCCGCGGCTGTAGGCGCCGCTGACTTCCTGCAGCTCGGTGTGCGCGGCCTGTGCGGCGTCGCGGCGCAACTCCACGACGAGCCGTCCTCCGGCTAACCCGAGCAGCGCGCGGCGCTCGGCGGGTAAGCTGCCGGCGCTCCAGTTCACCCATAGGACCGTGAAGCGTGCGATGACCTGTCCGGCTCTAGCTCCTGCAGAACGCCCCGGCAACGGTGTTGCTGGGGGTCTTGCTGGGCTTGTGGACGGCTGCTGGGCGTAGGGGTCGCGCAGGCCGCACCCGGCGAGCACGACCGATACGAGGAGCGCTGCGACGGCGGGCGCCAGGCGTCTCATAGCCCTGTGAGGTGTCGTGGTGTGAAACCGACGGTCGTTTGTGGAGCCCACGCCGGCCCGCCGTAGGGGATGCTGTTGCTCGTGCCCCAATCTCGCCCGTCGAACGTGGCGAAGACGTGCTCTGGGTTCGCCCAGATCGTGAACCGGGCTCCGGGGCCGGGTTCGCCGAAGGACATGAACGCGGTGGAGTCGAGCGTCGGTGTGTTCACCCCGGATTGTTGGAGGAGCATCGAGACGGCGCTTGAGCAGTCGAGCCCTTCATACGCGCTACCGGAGATGTGGTTGTTACTCGCGTCGTGACAGTAGATCCCGTGCGTCGGCCGCGCCGGCGTCACATGCCCCCCACCAAAGCAGTAAGGGATATGCGCGGAGGCGATCTCATCCGCAACGGTGACAAGCCGGTCGAACAGTGGGCCAGCTGGGGATTGGATGACCGTTGAGCCGCCGCCGGGGTTCTGCGCCTGGAGCTGCTGCGCGAGCCTGAACGCTTCGCGGGCGTAGGGGATCGATGCCGGCGGCGTGCCCTTGTATGACACGAGCGCCTGAAAAGTCGCCTGGTCAAGCCCCGTATCAGCACCGAGCTGGTGCAGGTACTCCGCAGCGGCGGCGATCGAGTCGAAGTCATCATCGATGCACCCATGCGGCGCACACATATGCGGATAGCTCGCCGGGCGATCCACATTGATCGGCCGGTAAGCACCCGAGTACCCTGCCCATGTGGAGGGGAGGAACTGCATCGGGCCTTCCGCCCCAGCCGAGTTTGGGTGAAACGCCGTGAGGTCGCGGCTGTAGTCGCTCTCCGTTTTGTGCAACGCAGCCAGGACATAGGCGTTGACGTGGTATGCCGCCCCAGCGTCTTGGTACATCGGCGCGTACACGGCCGGGATGCCGCCTCCCGTCCCGACGGTGGATTGCACGCCGTTGGCGAAGAGCGCGGCGAGCATGATGATGGGGAGCAGCACGAGCGCCGCGAGGAGCGCGAGCGCCCACGCCGCCAGACGCACCGCGATGCGACGAGCACGGGGGTCGGTCAGGATGATCCGGCCGGCTACGCTCGCAGGATCCATCGCCTCTACCCGCCTTCTTGTGTTGTGAGCTGGTGGTGCCAGTCGGGGTCGGCGAGGAGGCGTAGCGCGCGCCACGGGTCCCCGCCGGCCTGTCGTAGCGCGAGCTGGCGTAGCGGCTCGTCGCGCTCGGGGTCGTGTGTAGCGATCCAATACTCAAGGTCCCCGAGTCGCACAGTGATCGAGACACGGCCGCGGGTGCCGTTATCCCAAAACGCGGTCGCATAGTCACGCTTCACCGTTTTGGCCTGGCTGATTGCCTGGACCTCCTCGCTCGTCAGGCTGCGCTCTGCCTGCAAGAACCGGATTTGGTGAGGGCTCAAGCGGAACGAGACGGTCTGCGCGGCGTTATCGATCAGCGCGCGGCCCCAACGGTTATCGAAATCCGCGAACCCTTGGCTGACGCCTATGAACGCGAGCCGTAGGTGCCGTGAGCGTCTTGGTAGCTCGTTGACCCACCGTCCAGTTGCCTCGCCTTCAACGAGCTTCCAGACCTCCTCCAGTGTCAGGATGAACGGGTTTCCCTCGCCCTGCCCGCCTTCTTCCAAGTGTCGCTGGTGGCTTTTCTCCGCACGGTCGGTGATGTGCTCGACAATCTCGAACATCGCGGCCGGCGCGAAATGGTCGGGGATCGACCGCGTATCGAACACGACGAGCGGCGCGTCCATCGGGACCGTCGTCTGCCTGTCCGTCAGATAGGAGTAAGGGCCGTCGCCTACGAAGTTGTGGAGGCGTGCGGCGAGGTCGCGTAGGGAGTCCGCCATCTGCACCCCGCCGCCTTGGGTCTCCTCTGCGGCCCACGCCGTCAGGGCTTCTTGCAGCAGCAGCTCGCGGGGGGCCTCCCCGGTAAGGGTGCAGCGCTCATACACTTGGCGAATCGCACGGCCCAACAAGTTCTGCTCCAATGCTGTGAGCCCGTACTCGTCGGGGCGCCCGGTGCCGATCAGCGTGGCGTGCAGCGCGATTAGATAGTCCACCTTCGCGGGGCTCGGGTGCGCGGGGTCCTGGGTATCCCACGGGCAGATCGCATGGTCTGCTGACCCCAGCCGCACCGTGACGGCGCCGGGTATGAGTGAGACGAGGAAGTCGTAGTGTCCGCCCCGCTCGATCACAGCGCCCTGGCCACCCCTGGCGATCGAGCTGGCGTAAATCTTGTTCACCAGCGTCGTCTTCCCCGACCCGCTCTCCCCAACGACGACGAGGATGTGGTTCGGGTGCGCCGCGTCGAATAGGTCTAGGCGCTCGAGGGTCCGGCCGATCGAGGAGTAACCGATCGGGATGCCCGAGGGTGAACCGCACCGGGTACCCACCAGTGGTGTGGTGTCCCCGACGTTACGCACAACGTATTTACGGGTCCGTCGAGCAAGGTCAGACCCGGCGGCGAGCGTGCAGGACATTAGGCGCCGTTGCGCTCCGACACCGGGATGCAGGTGGGCGTCGTTTGCTCCGGCGATTTCGCGGCCGATCCCGTCAAGGATCTCACCGAGCCCTTCTGTGTCCCCGGCGGGGTCGCGGACTGAGAGGTAACACGACACGCGGTAGACCCCTGCGCCGGTCAGCGCCAGCTCGCTGTTCAGTTCGCTGGCCTCGACCTCTTGGGCGTGCTGGTCGGGGTCCAGCGGGCGCCCCCGCATCTCTGTCCCACGGTTGTTCCCATATATGCGGCGGTAGCGGCGGCGGTGGTGCATCCGCTCGCGCAGCCTGTCCGTGCCATGCACGTGAACGGCAAGGGTCCACGGCCGAGGGGCCTGCATCAGATACAGCAGCCACCCGAGCCATGTCTGCTCCGGGAGGGACCCGAGATACCGCGTCTGCTCGACATGCCGCCCGATCCGCAAGACCCGCCGCTCGCGCAGGTCGATCGCCTCCGGGCACAACACCCTTCGCAACCCAACGGCATGCTCAACCGCGAACCCCGCGCTGTCGAGCTCTGCGAGCGTTCCGGGTAGGTCGAGCTCGAGGCTGGGGGGACGGCCGCTGTCGGCTTGGGCGGGCGCGAAGCGAGCCCACAACAGGCGGGCGACTTCCTCCCCGGCCAGGTCGTGGGCTTCTAGGCCGTTGGCCTCAAGGTCGGCGCGTACCCCGTCGGTGTGTCGTGCGCTTTCGCGCATCGCCCTGTCAAACGCCGCCCTGGAGAGCGTGAGCGGCCCCGAACCCGATGCGCGGCGTAGCGCTTGGCGCCCGTCAGGGACGGGCATCCACGGGCAGACCACGAAGTAGCGCAGGTCCATCGCGGCGAGCGCCTGCCCATGCGTGCGGACTGACTGCTCGCCAGCCACACCCAACCGTTCAAGCGCCAGCGCCAACTCGTCGCGGCCCTCCATGCGGGCCTTCTCTGCCGCGGCGCGGGTGACGTTGCGCTCGCCCTCAAGTAGCGCGTCCACCGCCAACGGCGTGGCCTGCGCGATGAGCTGAAGGCCCTGACGGTCATCCGGCAACCGCGCCATCACCTGCTCAAACCCACTCGCGATCCCATCCGCACCATCGCTGTCATGGATCAATGGGTTGACCGGAGACGTGACCTCGAGCCACCGCACGATCGCTCCAGACGACAGGACGCCCGTCCCGTCCGACGCCAAAGCCTCCAACCCCAACAAGTCCCCACTCGACGCGGACGGCCGCCCACGTCCTCGACGACCACCCCAAGGGCGCTGGGGCGCGCGCGACCAGCGCATTCCCAGCCGGCGCTTGGGTGGGTTGCTGACCATGAACCCACGCGCACGGACGCGCTCCACGCTCCCGGTGGCTGGCAACTCGCGGGGCTCCAGCATCCAGCGCACCAGATCCACGAGTTGGGTGGCGACGCTCACCGTCGCGCCCGTCGTGAAGTAGCTGACCGTGACTGGCCCCGCGACTAGGACCGTCCCCAGCCACAACGAGACAGGCGTTGGTGGGTGCAACACGTCTATGACGCCGACCGCCAGCGCAGCACACACCACGACCAAGAGCCACTGGCGCCACGTCAACCCGAGATACGGGACGGACGTGTCCACATGCTGGTAGGTGCGATGGCTCACCGCTTACCCCGCTTCCCCCTCGGCGCGCGAGGCGCCTTACCCTGCCCCCGTTGCGGCGCGCGAAGGCCAGGCGGCGGTGGTGGTTTCCTCGGCGCCCGCTGACCCCCATCGTTGGGGGCGCCGGGCGTCGTCGCCCGCTGCCCCTGGTTGGGCGCACCGGGCTTGGGGTGTGTGCGTCCCGCAGCTCGCGGGGATCGCGCAGCGTCCGACCCCGCAGGCGGACGCGCGGGCGCCCCTGCTTGGCCGCTGGCGCTCCTCGCACCGGATGCTCCCGGTGCCCCTCTGCCAGCACCCCGGCCCTGCCCTGCGGCACCCGGCGCGCTCCCTGACTGTCCGGGCTGCCTGGGCGTCGGCGCTCGCCCCTGGCCTCCCGCACCACCCTTCTTGCCTTTCGCGCCCTGCCCCGCACCCGTTGCGCCGCTCGCTGGGGCGCCCTGCGATGGGACGGAGCGAGCGCCCTTGGTGGGAGCACCCTTGCGCTGGGCGCCACTCTGCCCACCGCGACCTCCCTCCTGCCCCGTGCGTCGCTGGCGTCCGTTCCCGGCCGTCTGCGGGTCTGCGGCCGTGCCGGTGGCGTGGGGGGCCTGTTGAGGCTGCCCACCCGCCGCCTGGGATTTGCTGCCGGCAGCTCGCCATGCCTCGCGCATCTGCCCTGGCGTCTCGCGCAACGCATCCCTCGCCTTCGCCATCCGCTCGGCCGGGCTCCCCGGCGCGGGAGCTGGTCGAACTTTCGGTGGCCCCGCAGCGATAGCTCCTGTCGCGGCGAGCGTCGCTGCCGGCCGGCGCGCGCCTCGCCCCGCCATCCCGACGAGACCGCCCCTGGGCGCCCCGAGTTGCCCCGCCGCGCTGCCCAAGCCGCGGCCCCCTGCTTGCGCGGCTGCCTGAAGGCGTGTCTTGGCGCGCTGCGCACGAGCAGCGAGCACACCATCACTCACACCACCCCCGCCACTGCCACCTCCGGTGCTGCCCATGCTGACCCCGAGCCCACCCATCGCACCACGGACGTGCCCCAGCACGAGCAACGGCCACTTGTATGCGAGATAGAACGTCGCCAGGCCAGCGAACGCGCCGAGCACCCTGCCTTCGATGTGCAAACCACCGCTGAGGCTCGTCACATCCACGCTCATTGCGCCAGCCGTCGCAAAAATGGTGCACCACCCAACCGGGATAAGACAAACCCCGACCAGCGCCAACAGCCAACCCCGCGCCAAGTACCCCACCGTCGGCAACGGTGTCACCCCGATGAACAACGGGCCAGACACAAACAGAATCCGTAGAACCTCAAACAAAAAGACCTTCAGCGCGAACATCAGAACAGCGAAAACCAATGCGATGACCCCGAGCAACGCCAGGAACGCACCGCCCGCGCCAACCAGCAGAGAGCCGCCGAACATCACAAGGACGGTGCGGTGAAGACCCTGCGCGACGACCTGCCATGAAAGCATCGTGTCCGTCAGGGTGTTCACGAGCGCGACAACGTTCGAGACCGTGAAGCGGTAGAGCACGAGCGCGAAGACCGCCCCGGTGAAACGCATCAAAGCGTTCGCGGGATGAGCACGAAACGCCAGCGACATCGCACTGTCGCGCAGGGTGGCGATGATGAGCGTCGTTGGGAGCAGCGCGCCCGCGACCCACACCATGTCCTGCTCCAGCCGCGCGACCGCGGGTGAAGCAGACGCATCAGCAGGGTTGGGAAGCGCGACGAGCCATTGAAGGGTATGGATATCGGCGTGCTTCAGAAAACCCGGCGTGAGCGCTGAAAGCAGCGCGCTGAACAACCCCCCGACAACATCGCGCAGGAGTTCACTGACCGACGGCAGCGGGTTGACGTTCGGCGCGATCTGCGGGCCGACTTCGGGGCCGATCCCGCTACCCAGGATGCCGCTCGCGTGCGCCCTCGACGCGGCCACGAGCAACACGGCCACTGCGACGCCCGCTGCAACGAGCAACGTCCGTCTTTTCGGCCAGTGCTTCATCTCTCCCGACCTCTTATTCCGCGAGGGTCGGGATTGCCGCCATGATCGCTACGCCGACACCGAGATTGAAAAGCAGGTCGTTCGCCCGGCTATGTCCCACGAACTTCGCTGCCCCGGCGCCTATCGCCGCGATCGTGAACCCCGCCAGGACGATCGAGAGGAGATACCCCTTGATCTTCCCCAGAAATTCAGTGACACCCTTTATTTCCTGGGAGCCCTGGAAAACAGACATATGGCCCAGCAGATCACCGTGCCCCGCCGTAGCGACGAACATCACGACAACGATCCAGACGACCCCCACGGCCAACCGTATCGCCGTGTCACGAAGCGACCCCCACGGCGGTGGCTCAAACCGCCTCGGGCGGACCTTGGGAAACCTGGCTGGTATGGCGAGAGACGAGGACATCACTTCTCCTTGTGTTGACTGGTTGACAGGTCTGGCAGTTCGTTGGGTTCACCGGCCGAGATACGCAAACTGGTTGACCACCGGGTGCCGGGGAGCCATCTGCGGCGGCGGCGCCTCGCGCGTATCAGGTGACTTGATGACCACTGTTGCCACACGCGGGGAAGGCGCGATAAACGGTGCGTGTGCGGCACCGTCCGCCCGGCGTGGAGATCGGTGTACAGCCGTCGGTACCCTCGGTCTGGCTGACACTCGCAGCAGCCGCCGCGGCGGCGCGAGGGCCTTCATGTGAGGCTTGGCGGGGGGCGTCGGTGTCTGAGCGGCAAGCGCGCCGCGCTTCAGTACCGGAGCGCTCTGCCGGCGCGAGCCAAGCATCCTCACCATCACGGCCAGGCACAGCACACACGCCATCGCCGCGCCCATGCCTCGCCACGGCATCCGGCGCGCGCGTGCGACAAACACACCCATCTCAGTCGACAGCGCTTTCCACGCACCGAACCTCGGGTGAAGGGCCTGAGTCTGCGCTGCGATCGGGGTATGGGCGACAGTCGTTGTTGCCTGTGGTTCAGGCGGCGCATCGAACGCCAGCTCGTTGGTCGGCGGCTTGGGCGTCCTGTGCTTACGGCGGCGCCTGCCAGGCGCGCCATCACCCGACTGCGCGTGTCCTACGGCGGCGAGCCCTGCGAACCACTCCTCGGTGTCATCCCGCTCGGCCAAGACAGCGGCCGGACCGGCGCCTTGTTCGCCCTCGCTTGCGCTCTGCCGTGCCTGTCCGCTCGCCTGTGGCGTGGTCGCCAAGCGCAGTGTCAAGACCGTCTCGCGCTCCACGCGCACGCCCGGCGGCGGGAACTGCTCGATGACTGTGCCCTCGCGCTCGGTGTCGCTCAAGACGGGCTCGATTGCGGCGATGAACCCGTTAGTCCGCACGATCCGTACGGCGTCCGCGCCCTGCTCGCCCTTCACATCCGGCGCTACGCGCTCACCCCGTATCGCTGTGGGAGCTGGCGTGCTCGCCACGACAGGCATCGCGTCCTGTGTCGCGAGGGGGTCGATCAGAGCTGGCGCTGAGGGGGCCATACTCTGTAAGCCGAGCTAGAGCCCCCAATCACAACTAAATTTCAGATCAACCCCGCCAGCAGGAGGTCAGCCCGAAAGGTCAGCCGCGAGCCCGGCGAAACACCGGAAGACGCACCACGACCGACAACGCACTGGACCGAGCACCTACCGCACTGACCTTGATCGCGAGGCGAACCACGCCGGCAAGCCGATGCGGGAAGCCAAACACTGCCGTCGCGCGACCCCGCTTCACGCCCACGCGGGCGCCCAGCCCGACCGCGCGCTTCTTGCCGCGAAACACCTCAACCGAGATATGGACCGGACCCGAGACCCCGGCCGGAAGGATCGCGCTAACAGTCAGCCGCCTGTCACGCACGCTACCCCTCGCCCGTAATTTCGGGAGCGGCTTCATGACCAAGCAACTGCACGACACGACCTTCGTGGCCGTCGCAGGAAGTACGACTGATGCCGCGTTCCCCGCGTTACGGTTCCCCGCCGCATCGACAAGCCACACATGCACGACATCGCCCCCGGTGCTCGGGGGAAGTGCAAATGGAGCGTTCCCGACCGCGACCGGAGTAACACAACTCGCGCCGTTGGCAGAGCACAACTGGTAAACCGCGCCAGCGATCGGTGTCACATCCGGCGGGCTGCTCCAGCTCACAACAAACGACCCGTCAGGCTGTGTCGCCGACTTGAGACCCATCGGAGCCAGCGGCGGCTGATTCGCGACCACGATCTGCCCTGTAAGCTGCACATCGTTCCCCGCCGCGTCATAGGCATCGATGGCAATGCCATGAGGACCGTCCACGAGGTGAGTCGTATCGACCTGGAGGGCAGCGCTGAGCGGCTTACACGGCAGCGGCTGCGAATAGTCACAAACCCCTTCCTGGGTCGCCATGACATTGCCGTCGACCGAGACCGTTGCCTTGGCGATGCCCGACAGGTCACTCGCCTGGAAGCTGACCTGTTCAACGCCCTGATGAAACCCGCTTGCTGGCCCCGGCCCCCAAAGAGAGCCGCTCGGGCTCACGATTGACGGGGGCGCCTTCTCGCTCAATGTCACTCTCGCGCCATATAGCGCCGCCCACGCTCTGTGAAGGGTCGCCCCCTCAGTGCAACCCGTCGAGGCATGGCATTCGATCCCGACCGTGAGCGTCGAGGCTTCGTTGACCGGGATCGATGCGTCGAGGCTCGTCACACCGAAGGGTGCTCCCACCGCGCAGCTTTCTTCCGGGAAGGCGAACATGCATGTCTCGAGCACCGAGTTGTCCGCCCTGAGGAATGGCGTCCATCCATTGTCCGAGTAGATGCCTATATAGCGATCGTCTTGAAGCCCAACGATTGTCGTGCCCGGTGGCGCTGTGAATCGCCACCCCGCGATCGACCCATCCGGAGCGTTGCTTGTACTACCGAGCTGGTCGGTGGCGAACATGCCGGTGCTTTTGACGGGCTCGCCCGAGCCGGCCTGCGGCGGACAGACCTGCCCTGTGCTGAGATGGGCGGGATCGCTGCTGAACTCCTGCCAACTGTTGTTTTCGCCGTGTAGGGCCTGGCTGCACGCCAGCACCGAATAGGTTCCCGCCCCCATCGCCACCGTAACAGGGAGCAACACGAACAGCGAGACGACCCCGCCCAGCAGCGCAGCTCGTCTCACAGCGCGATCACCTTCGTCGGAGACGCCGATATCTCGCCCTGCTTGAGCGGCACATAGCTGATATCGACTGCGGCCCTGGCGCGCATCCGCAGACGCACCTTGGCATCGTGGGTAGTCATCCTTCTGAGCACGCTGCGATGGTCGGCACCAACGACGCTGAGGATCGCCTTTCCTTCGGCCGGCATATTGAGAAACCGTACCGACAAAGTGTCGCCTTGGTGCCGCAAGCGAACACGCGGAAGCGGCAACCGCAGAACCCGCCGAACCGCCCCGCCCCTGGGCTGAGAGGGGGCTGGCGTCGAGACTGGGGCTGGGTCGGACGAAGCTGGCACTGGCTCGCGACGCTCACCAGCTTCGATCACGCTCTCCAACCCCGCCGCTTGGAACAACGCAGTTACGTCCAGCGAGCCGCCTGCGGCCCGCGCGGTGCTGGTGAGCAACTGCTCCGCTTCGCTTGGCCCCAGACCGGGCCGGTAGGCGCGCAACGCGGCCAAGACCGCCGCTGTCGTCGCGGTCGCCTGACTCGTCCCGGCGTAGCCTTCGAGTAGTTCGCCGCTCTCGGGATTGGCCTCTTGCAGTCCACATCCAGGCGCGAGTAACGAGACCTGCGGCCCCGTATTGGAGAACGCACACCTGGCGCGATCCTGCCCCGACGCGCCCACCGCAATGACCGACGGCAGTGCCGCCGGGTAGGAGACCGTCGAGCTGCCTTCATCACCCGCGGCAGCCACAACGTCGAGACCATAGTCATGCACCGCCACAGTGGCGTCTGTTAACTGTGCAAGTTGTTCGCTATTCGGCTGGCTCTGGAACCCAACCGAGAGGCTAATCGCCTTGATGTTGTAGACGGCTGCTATCGCCTGGCACCTGTTGATGGCCTGCTTGTATGCGCTGACGGTCAGGACATTAGTCGCGCTCTCAGCGCGGATGGAGACAATTCGGACAGCCGTCGGTGCGGCGCCACTGGCGCCCCATCCGCTGGGGGGCGCCGCGGCTTCCATCGCCATCAAGGTCCCGTGCTCGATAGGGCTCGTGTCCCCCGGGTCCCCACCGTCGAGTGCTTCACGGTAAATAACCTCGGGCTGGGTGCTGGGATTCAGGTCAACGCCGCTATCGACCATGCAAATCCCGGCGGGTTGCGCGGGGGGCGGCACGAAAGGCAGCCACGTCCCACGGTCCGCAACGATCTGGTTAGGGGGATAAGCCACAGCACCGAACGCTACTGCTGGCGCGAGCGATACCGTGGCGCCGGCCACGAGTGTCACCAGACGAGTGCGGCTAAATGCATAGCCGGCCTTCATAGGAGGCGGACACGAGCTGGTTTGCTTGCCGCTGCGGCAAAGGGATAGCTGGTGGTATATGGCACAACCGCACGGAAACGGTAGATGTGCCGTTCGACGGCCGCGAAGGCGTAGCGATACCTGAACGCTCCGTTTGAGTTGGTGCGCAGTAGTGCAATTTCGCGCCATTTGCCGGCGTAATAGATTTGGACGCTTACGAGCGCCCCGGCAGGTGGAATGTAGCCTCCGACCAGCTTGCCCTTGAATGCGAAGCCTCGGCCAGGATGTGCGTTTCGTGGTGCTGCGAGCTGAACATCCGCCGGCACATGCTCGCTGTATTCAAGCTGAGTGGCATAGGTGGGGTCGTTGCTGTATGCGCGATACCCAATTACCAATGTCCGCGACGGCCCCTTGGGCACTAGGAAGGACCACTGGCCCTTCGCATCGGTTGTCGCGGTGGCGATCAGCGCGCTTCGCGCCAGCGGAGAGCTGGCCTGCTGGGTCAGCTCGACCCGCGCCCCAGGCATCGCCGCACCCGCATGGTTCACGAGCCGGCCCGTTAGAGCCCGCCCCGACCGGGGATAGCTCCTTGTGAACGTCACGGCGGTCGGCTTCGGGTCGATCGCCTGAAGATGCGCTCCTTCATCGCACCCACCGTTACACGCGCCGCGCGCGGCAAGAGCGAGTTCCTGCTGACGACGCTGGAGTTCAATGATGTACTGGCCGCTGTTTTCGACCGTGACACTTCGGCTCAAGATCAGCGCCGTATTCCCAGCCGCATCACTGACAAGCACGCTGAGTTGATGCGGTCCTTCGGGAATCTGAGCGGTACTAAAATGTATATCCGTATTGCCAACCGACTGCGCGCACGGAAGGGCGTACAGGAATATGTAGCTCCCATCGGGCTTTTCCCCGTAGGGGTTGCACCTCCCGCCATTCGAGTCGATGAGCTGCCTGGCAACCGTCTTACCGTCCGCCTGGAGGATCGCCTGAAAGACACCCGAGACAGGGTCGCTGGCCTTGATGTCGATATCCGCTTCGCCCTTCACGGTCGTCGCGCTCATAAGACTGCCGCCGGTCGCGGTGGCGGTCGGCCCAACGCGCTGTTCCAGCACGATATCGGCGCTATGCAAGCTCGCCCACGCATAGCAGCCCTGCGCCACGCATTCCACGTCATACCCCAACTGGTGGGTGGGCAGACGTTCATTGGGCACGACGAGTGCATCGCCGGGTGCATAAGGTATGACAGGGCACGGCGCGGTGGTGCATTCTTCGTATCGCCGGAGATTCCCACGTTCGCAGTAGGCGTTGCTGATTCCCATTGACGTCGCCCGGCACTTCGCAGCGATCGAAGACATCTGCCGCACTTTCGTTGTTTTCAAAGGATGTCCAATAGACTCTCGCCTTGTAGTTCGCAAGCTCTTCCCGATACAGCACGGCACCTATGATTTCAGTGCCAGCCGGCGCCTTAAATAACCACCACGACCTTGTGTGTGGAAACTGAGGGACGACATGGATATTCAAGTCCTCCGCTCTTTCCGAGCTTCGCACACTCAGATTCACTGATGACGGAATCTGGTGTCGGTTCCCAGCCATCGACGGGGAGCGGCGCCTGCGTCACCGGATCCCCACACGAGTACACGTGATACTGGCCCCCAAACGCCACCGCCACCGAGACCATCAGCAGCGCCACCGCACCTGCGAGCCCCGCCAGTAGCGCATGGACAACCCTCAACCCTGAGACGGACGGAGTGCCAGCGCTGCGCGACGCTGCCATGCCGGTCACTGCCCGAGGTACTTCAACGTTGTGCCGCCACCGCTCTCATGCGATGACCCGCTGCCCGACGGTGCGGCAGCCGGAGCTGCCGCGGGTGCGCCCCCTTCAGACGCCGATGCGATCCGCGCAGACGCTTCAGATGGAGCCACCCCGGACACTGACGAAGACGCACCACCCACAGCGAGATAGCTCAGGCTTCTGCTTGGCGGCAGCGGCGCCTTGCGGCGCTGCGCGGACGCGGTGCCGCCATGTGACCTCCGGGCGACTTGCGGCCCGGGATGGCGAGACAGAAGCCACACGAGCGTCGCTCGCCACCACGGCGCGGGAAGCGGCTGGGACCGATGCCCGTGCGACATGCACGACACGGGCGTGGTGACGTGCGCGGGTGTGCCCCGCCTCTATCGCATGAACGATGTGCCCAGTCAAGGCGCCTCCGGCGACAACGAGCGCTGTGCCCGCCGCGGCGACCTTGACGACGCCCGCGCCGCCCGCGACCTCCGCTGTACGTTCGCCCGCACCACGCGGCAAGCTGGGCCTCTGCGACAGCCACGCCGAGACCTTCGCCAACCACCCCGCGTGCCCAACACCAGCCACCGGAGCCGGTGCGAGCGCAGCAGCGGCACGACGCTGCCAGTCCGGTCCCATCTCCCGCCGCAGCCCGCGATACACAACCCCACACGACGAGCACGAATCGAGATGCGCCCGAGCCGCCCGCGCCTCGTGCTCGCTGGCGCCGCCCGCCGCCTCGGCGGCTATCGCCCCATAGCGGTAGTTGCACATCCTTCCAGCCGCCGCGATAGCCGCGACCTGATCCAGCTTGATCCGAGCCGACCGAGACGCCGAGCGAACCTCAGCCCACGACAAGCCCAAAAGCCGCGATGCCATCACCGATCCAACCTCGCGGCTGGCCATCACCGACACGACAAGCCGCTCGCGCTCGTCCAGCTCGGCGAACCAGTCCGCCGCGCGCCGCATCCGGTCCACGAGCTCGACCTGCTCAGACACCGCATCCACCGCACACACCGCCTCGACGCTCGCGTCCAGCTCAACGCGATCACGGCTCCCCAACTGAGCTAGATGGCGCCCTTCGCGACACCTGCGCACACGGAAGTCAGCCGCCTTCCAGAACGCCCCCAGCAAGTGTTCCTCGTTGAGGATCGGCCGAGACTCCATGACGACCGCCGCCATCGCGTCGTTGACCACCTCCTCCCGTGTAGAAGCGGACAAGCACCGGGCAGCCGGCCTGCGCGACAGCTCCGCAGTCAGCGCAGGGCGCCGCCTTTGCAGCTCCGCCGCGGCGTCCTCTGGAGACCAAGCCCTACCCCACCTCGACGGCCGCGGCCTCACGACCCCCCTCCCCGGCCGGCGCCGGAAAACAGACCGTCGCAGCGATGTCGATAGGAACTCATCCATGATGTAAGCCGAGCTACACGGCCCCCTGACAACTCAATTTAGACGATACCGCCGAACTTCGAGCCGGCGGAACTCTCAGCCGTAGTCTGCAGCCACCTCGACGGCAGCACCCCGGCCTCCGCCTAGCCGCAAACGGGGCCTTACATCGTCCAACGCAGCCATCCACACCGCGCATGCTCATGGCAACCTTGCCTGGCCTGGCTCCGCTTTGCGAGTCACAATGCTGTTGTGCGTGTCTTTCAGACTCTGCTGGCCTTCAGCGGCAACGCCCCGCCGCAGCTCGCTCTGACCCGGCTGCTCGTTGAGCGCGGCCACGAGGTCCGGGTGCTCGCGCACCGCGCCGCCCGAGAGAGAGTCGAAGGCACCGGGGCGCAGTTCGTGGAGTTCCGCCGCACACTGCCCGACATGGACATGGCACAGCCGGAGAACGACGTGCTGCGTGACTGGGAAGCCCACACGAAGCTCGGAGCCGCACTACGACTCCGCGACAACCTGCTGGGCCTCCTACTCGATACCGCCCGCGACTGCGCCGAGCAACTGGACGGCTGGCCAGCGGATGTGGTGGTACTGGACTGGATGCTGCCAGGAGCCGCCATCGCCGCCGAGAGTGCCAGCGTACCGGCCGTGGCGCTCGTCCACTGCCCCTACCCCTTGCCGGTCGACGGTGTCCCACCTTTGGGAAACGGACTGCGGCCGATGGCAGGGCCGTTTGGCCGGATGCGAGACCGGCTGCTGAACCGCGCCACCCGCCGGCTCTTTGCTTCCGGCCTGCCAATGCTCAACCACGCACGAGCAGAGCAGGGCCTAGAACCCTTGAAGGACTGGTCCGCGCAGCTGCTCGGCGTCGAAGCGATCTACGTCATGACTGCACCCGAGCTGGACTTCTCAAGCAAAGGCGCGCTCCCCGCGAACGTGAGCTACGTCGGTCCCGCGTTCGAGCCTTTTACAGGGGAATGGCATAACCCGTGGCCCGACACCAACCGCGACCTCCTCGTTCTCGTCAGCTTCAGCACGAGCTACATGAAGCAGGCGAAGTCCGTGCAGCGCGTCCTCGACGCGCTCGCTCCATTGCCAGTCCGCGTCCTCCTGACGACAGGGCCAGCGCTCGACACAGCGCATCTGCGTATCCCTGCGAACACGCTCGCCGTGTCCTTCCTGCCGCACCGCAAGGTGCTGCCAGACACCTCCCTAGTGATCGCTCACGGAGGCTGGCAGACGATCAACGCCGCACTCGCAGACGGTGTGCCACTGCTCTGCATCCCCGGGGGACGCGACCAGCCCGACAACGCCGCCCGTGTCGTCCTCGCGAACGCCGGACTCCGCGCCCGTCAAAGCACCCCGCCACGAAAGCTGCGCCAAATGATCGCGACAGCACTCGAAGACCCCACACTCAAACATGGCGCCCGCGCGATGGCAACCGCGCTCGCCCGCAGCGACGGAGCCGCCACGATCGCCCAACGGCTTGAGCACCTGGCCGTGCGCTGTGGGACCGCAACGTAGCTGCCCGACTGACGGCCGCCCGCGTAGATGGGGTCGGGCAAGCCTCTCGTTCTGCACCTCAATGGCCAGCGGACCCGCGAAAGCGCGGCGATTGCGTCGGCTAGGCTAGAGAGCATCGTCCCGCCTGAGCAGGACGCGGGCCTTTGGTAAGCTCGCATACGCGCCGCTCGACTTTGGCCCACCGGGGCCGTTTGGTGGGCCAAATCCACCGGAAAGCCCTAGTATCCAAAGGGAACAGCGGATCGGGGCGCGTCCTGCGCGTGGCTTGTTAGAGCCGTTTCTTGCCTTTCTTCGATGGATTCTGGTTCTGCTTCACACGCGAGAGGTCACGCACGCGAAGCGTTAACTCCGTGTAGGCTCGCTCAGTGTCACCTAACGAGCGCTCAACAGCATCGAGACTCCCGCGTGACCATCCAATGGCGGGTTGTCAAGAGAAGCTGTGGCGCGCGCAAGAGCACTATGGCGTGCTCCAGGAAGAGATTGCGAAGCTCCAGAGCGGGCAGGCCGGGGACCACCAGCTTGTCGCTTTTCGCACCGAGCGGATGCCGAATACCCCAGGCACACTGCGGACAGTGGTGGCAAGCGTCACCGAACCCGACCTGCGCCTCGCCACTGTCCTTGGAGATATGATTCACAACCTCCGCTCCAGCCTGGACAACCTCATCTTCGAGCTTGCCTTCCTCGGCATGCGAGGCCAGAAGATCCCCAAGAGGGCTGCCTTTCCCAGCAGCTTCACGCGGAAAGAATGGGACTCATCGCATGTACAGAAGGTTCTCTTGGAAGGGGTGTTAAAGAAACATCGGGCACTGATCTACCAGGCGCAGCCCTGTTACCGAAAGCGGGACTCCGCGAGCGATCAGGCGCGCAGACGACGGAAGCGGAACCCTGCTGCCGACTTGCACCATCTCTGGAACGAAGACAAGCACCGGATGGTGTTACCGTTCGTGCTGACACCATTTCAGGTCCAGCCAATCATCGGTCCCTTTCGCGACTGCCATCCCGATGGCGAGCCCACGATCAATATCGACTTCCTGGGGAAACCTGTGGAAGTGGGCACAGAGGTCCTCACCATCTCGTATCGAGTCGCGGGAGATGACCCGCGCTTTACGATCCAGCTGAAGATTGATGGAGAAATCAGTCTGAGGAACGGCTTCCCCGTGCTCGACGCGATGATGAACATCGGCAACTACGTCCGGGCAATCATCGTTCGCTTCCAGCCCGTCTTCGAGACGCAACAGGCTCGCCGTCTTTGGGGCATGTCGAGGGGAGGTTGGGTCGAGCGGCAGCGCCCCATCCTGGGACCAACCATACGCCAAGGCTGGAGACTCACTGAAGCGCCGCCTTCGTGAGTGCGGCGATCTGCCCGCATGAGACGCGCGTCCTCACTCGCCTCTCAGCGCCTCCACGTAGGGCGCGACCACGGTGAGCAGTGGCTGGAGGTGCTGAAGGCGCTCATCCAGCCGCCAGACGACCTTGCTCTCCTCCTCGGAAATGCCTTCGTAAGTGGCCCACTGGTCCCCCTGGGAGACGGCGCCGCGCAGCACCTCGCGATACCTCGGCACCGGCGCGAGGGAATCGTCCACGTCCTTGAGCCAGGCAGTGACTTTTGCCTTGCCCTCCGCCACGTCGAGAGCCTGGGAGAACAGCTCGGCGCGCAGGTGTTCGCCATCGGCCAGGCGCGCGTCGAGTGCCTGTCGGAAGGCCGTCATCGCCTCGACGTAGGTGTCCCAGGACTCGGTCGGTGTGAAGGTCCTCGTGCCGGCGCTCACCTGTTGCGCCAGCTCGTCCAGGCGCTCTAGCCAGTGGGCGATGTTGCCGCTGTGCGCGAAGCGACTAGCGTCAAGTTCCCCGGCGGACGCCTTAACCAGCGCCTTGACCTCGTCTCGCCATTGGTGGCCGAGCTGACTTTCAGATTGCCCATGCACCCGTAGAGCGTTTCCACTCCTGATTGCTGCTGCGAGCTGGCTCTCGCCGCTCTTGCGAGGCTTCATATCCATCCGCGCGACCCCCACCACCCCGACGTGCGAAGCGCGACTGGCGGCGATACGCCGCAGCTCTTGCTCGCTGACCTCGATGCGTCGGGCTGTGTGCAGTG
Organism: uncultured Solirubrobacterales bacterium; assembly: GCA_963723045.1. Classification (GTDB taxonomy): domain Bacteria; phylum Actinomycetota; class Thermoleophilia; order Solirubrobacterales; family Solirubrobacteraceae; genus Palsa-744. The sequence continues at coordinate 1,379,603 of CAVROU010000002.1, forward strand.
GGACGCGGCCTTTGGGCATGATTACCCGAACGGGCAATCGCTGCGCGCGTTGCCGCCGCTCCTCGCGCTCATGGCGCGTCGGCGGCAAGGGCAAATTGGCGATGAACTCGCCGACTAGCACATAGACCCCGAGCGCGACCAGCAAGCAGGCAAAGGCGAAGCCGGCCAAGAAAACGTCATCGCCCCACAGGTGCGAGCCGGCACCGACCGAGGCGAGCGTGCCGGCGCTCACGCCGCCGATGGCGACCAGCGCGGCCCCGAGCACGCCCATGCCTGCGCCCGATGCTCTGAGTTCGTGTCATTCGTCATCTGGCCCCGCACCCTAGCCAGACCATCTGTCAGTCGTCGGCCTTGCGTCACCCGTCCCCTACTCGCGAGCCTGCTTCCCCTGCTCCTGCGGCGAGGGTTTGTGCTCGCTCCGGCACCGGCAGGCAGGCGTGCCACCTCGTCCTCGCCCGTCTCCTTGGACGCTCCGGGCGCCCGGCCTGTCGCCTCGCTCGCTCCAGATCGGCGGGCGGGCGTCGGCCTCGTGCTCGACCGTGGAGGCGAACGCCTCCTTGGTCGTCGGTGCCGACTGCCCGCAGCCGCTCATTCATTGTTCCGCGATGGCAGGCGCGAGGTCGCCGTCAGCGAAGTGCGCCTGACGCTCGTCGCATAAGGCCCTCCGGCGGCGGAACTACAATGTTCAATCGCCCATGACTCGGTTTGAGGTCACTATCACAGACGTCATCGAACGCAACCAGCCGCCTGGTCCTTTGGACCCGACGCCCGAGGTGCATAGCGTCTTCTGGGCGGGGGAGGCAGATGACGAAGCCGCCGCCCGCGAGGCGGGCTACGTGGCCTGGGATGGCAAGTATGGCTCCGGCAGGCAGCCAGTCCGGGCGCTTGTGAATATCACTCCTCTCGCCAGCTAGGCATGGCCGAAGCCTTCTTCTCGCGCGGGAGCCTCCGCGACACGCTGGAGGCGACGCTGCCGAGAGTCGAGGAAGAAGTCGATAGCGCTCCCGAGGACCACCTGCTGCACGCAGATGTCGAGGAATGGGTCAACGCGATCGTGGCTCTGAGGGGCATGGAGACCCCGACGCTGGGCGAGCCGTGGATGGACGAGGCCGAGGACATTCGCATCGACCTCTCGCGCACGGCAAGCGGCATCTTTGCCCGGGCGCCGTTCCACTCCAGCTCCGGCCCCAGCGTTGCCGGCTATCGCATCGTCGTACATATCCCATTCGATGGCGACGGTGCGGTGTTCCTCCTGAGCCCAAGCACCTACACCACGTCCCAGCCCATAGCACAGGTCGGCAACCGCGAGCTGATCCACGTCATCGAGTACCCGCACGACCAGCAGGCCAACATCAGAGCGAGCACCGACAGGCTCGTGAGCGAAGTCGAGAAGCACCTGCGCTGGGCAAACGACGACATCGAGCAGTACAACGCCAAGCTGGAACAACGGGCGCGGTCCGCCATTCAGAACCGTCGCGAGCGTGTCAAGCGCCACCGCGAGCACCTGGCGGCCACAGGTTTGCCGACGCGCCCGAAGGAAGGCTCACCTAGGGCGTACATCGCCGACGCCATCGTGCGCCGCCCGGCCCCGGTGCTGCCCACCACGCTGAAGTCGGAGTTCATTCCGCTGGAGCCGGTGCTCGGCGATGAGATCTTCAAGCACATCCTCGGCGTCATCCGGTCCATGGGGCTCGACATGGAGCGGAGCCCGAAGACCTACGCCGACAAGGACGAGGAAGATCTACGCCATTTCTTGCTCGCGACGCTGAACACGCACTACCACGGCGCGGGAACTGCCGAGGCGTTCAGCGTGAGCGGCAAGACTGACATCCTCGTGCGCCACGAGGGCCGCAACATCTTCATCGCCGAGTGCAAGTTCTGGAAAGGGTCCAAGGCGTTCGGCGAAGCCATCGATCAGCTCTTCAAATACGCGGCCTGGCGCGACACGAAGCTCGCCCTCATCGTCTTCGTGCGTGAGAAGGGCCTCACGAGCATCATCGAGAAGGCGCGCGAGGTGCTTGAACAGCACACACAGTTCGTGGAATCCAAGAAGGCGGCGAGCGAGACTGAGCTGCGTGCGACGATGGGCTGGCCTGGAGACGAGCAGCGTCTCGCGGACCTCAACGTCTTCTTCATTCAGGTGCCCATAGGGTAGGGGAGCGGGGCACTTGGGGCTGACTGCTCGGCGCGCAACCCCAACCCTCCTTCGCTCAGCCCAAAAGCAAAACTCTGTGCCCGTCTAGCCAACGGAGCACGGCCGACCATATCACGGAAATATCACGATTTTCTCCCGCAACCGTAGGTTTGCGCTGGTGCGCGGAGGTGACTTCGCCAAGCATCATCGGGACAAAATCCCCGGAACCAGTGCGTTCTGATGCCCCGTGGTGAACGCGCCAGGAGAGATTCGACTCCCTACCTTCAGCTCCGTAGACCGACGCTCTATCCAGCTGAGCTACTGGCGCAGAACGCCTAGTCTACTTCGCGGCTCGCACGGAGGCCGACCAGGATCAAGCCCGACGCGGGGACCTCACCACGCGTCCACGTTCGGCCGCTTCTTACCCGCACGCTCACGCCACGTCGCCGCGGACTCGTCGAACAGCGTCGCGATCCAGCGCCGCGAGTCGGCCGGGTCGATTACGTCGTCGATCTCTCCGTAGGCCGCCATGTTCAGGCCGCGGCCGTGTTCATAGGCGGCGGCCACCGTTGCCGCAAACACGCGCTCGCGCTCCTGCACGTCCTCGATCGCCTCAAGCTCGCGGCGCATGCCCAGGCGCACCGCGCCCTCAAGGCCCATGCCCCCGAACTCGGAGGTCGGCCAGCCGACCGTGAACAGCGGCGCCTTGAAGCCGCCACCCGCCATCGCCTGGGCGCCCAGCCCGTAGCCCTTGCGCAGCACGATCGTCCCGGTGGGCACCGTGAGGTTCGCGCCCGTCACGAACATTCGCGCGAAGTGGCGCACCGTGGCGGTGCCCTCGGCCGCCGGCCCCACCATGAAGCCGGGCGTGTCGCACAAGAACAGCAGCGGCAGCTCGAAGGCGTCGCACAGCTGCATGAAGCGCGCGGCCTTGTCGGCGCCCTCGGCGTCGATCGCCCCGCCCAGGTAGGTCGGGTCGTTAGCCACCACACCCAGCGCCCGCCCGCCGACTCGTGCCAGCGCCGTGAGCATGCCCGGAGCGAATCCCCCGCGCAGCCCGAGCACCGAGTCCTCATCGCACAGTCCATGCAGCACCCGGCGCACGTCATAGACGCGCTTGCGCTCTGCGGGGATCAGCTGCGCCAGCGCGGCCTGCTCGGGCACGGCGAACTCCTTCACTGGGCCGTTGAAGTAGGAGAGGTAGCGCTTGGCCGCCGCCACCGCCGCGCGCTCGTCGGCGACCCTCAGATCCACGACGCCATTAGCGTCCTGCACGTCGATCGGCCCCACCTCCGCGGGCTCGTGCACGCCCAGCCCGCCGCCCTCGATCATCGCCGGGCCGCCCATCCCGATGCTCGAATCCTCGGTGGCGATCACCACGTCACAGCACCCCAGCAGCGCGGCATTGCCAGCGAAGCAGTAGCCCGCCACGACCCCCACCAGCGGCACCAGCCCGCTCAGGCGAGCGAATAGGTGAAACGCGCGGCAGTCGAGCCCCGCGACCATCGGCCAGTCCACGTCTCCCGGACGGCCCCCACCGCCCTCCGCGAGCAGCACCACAGGCAGCCGGCTGCGCTCGGCGATCTCGAACAGGCGGTCCTTCTTCTGGTGGCCCCGCATCCCCTGCGTGCCCGCCAGAACCATGTAGTCGTAGGACGCCACCACGCAGCGCCGGCCCTCGACGTCCCCCACACCGCCCACCAACCCATCGGCGGGCGTACGCTCGATCAGCTCCTCGCGCGCACGCCGCCGCTCCTGGGCGGCGAACACGAGCGGGCCGTACTCCACGAACGTTCCCTCGTCGACCAGATCCGCGAGGTTCTCGCGCGCCGTGCGCCTGCCGCTCGCGTGCCGGCGGGCCACGGCCTCCTCGCGCGCTACGTCCAGGCCGAGCGCGTGACGTTCGCGCACCGCCCGCAGGTCCTCACGCTCGGCCTCGAAGGCACTGTCGGAGACCAGCGCGGAGGGTGCGCCGTGGGTCCCAGTCCGAGGGTTCTCGCTCGGCGCCAACACGATCAGCGCCTGGCCCTCCTCCACCGTCTGGCCTACCGCGACCTCAACTCGAGCCACCAGCCCGTCGATCTCGGCAAGCACCTCATGCTCCATCTTCATCGCCTCCAGCACCACCAGCACGGCGCCGGGGCGCACCGGCTCTCCGGATGCCCAGTCCACCGCGATCACCAGCCCCGCGAAGGGGGCGGCCACCACTACCTCTGCGCCTCCGGGTGTTGGTCGATCAGCGATGCCGCGAAGGTTGACGTTATCCGGGGAGCGATGCCGTGAGACCATGTCCTGCATCCTGCCAGCTCAAGGTCGAACCCGAGAGACGCAGCGACCCAGCAACGGCACTTGTTTTGCGGATCGTCACGATCCTGGAGCCAGTATGAGTCGTGCCCTTTGGATCGTGGGAGACCACGATCGCGCGCACCGAAAGCATGTGCCTGCGCGCAAGCAGCGCACGCGCCCAGTGTGACAATCGCAGCCTGACCACGCTCGCCTGCCCGCCCGCAACCGTAAACGAGCCCGTCGCGAGAGTCAGGATTGCGGTCTTTGTGGACCTGGAGCGACCCGCCGACGCAACCCTGACTGCAGTGAGCGTCCTCAACGCGACCCTCCCGATACAGCGGCTCACATCCGGCGGGCAGCTCACCATTACGCTGAACGCGCCCGCTGAATTCGCCGCCAGAGCCGCACTCACGAGCTCGGCAGCCGGCACCGGCGCCGGCTGGGCCTCGGGCTTCTGCACGGGCAGGAAGGTCAGGCCCGGCAGCGTCGTCGTGTTCTGTTGCACGAGCGTAAGCGCCGGCAGCGTCGTGAACGGCTCGTCGAGACCGTAGCCGATACCGGTCGAATTGCTCGCGACGATCCGCGCGTCATACGTGGTCCCCGGCGACAGGCCTTCCAAGGCGGCGGACACCGGCACTGGTTCGCTTCCCGAGCCAGGCGGCGCGGCGCATGGCACGCTGGATCCATAGGACGCCGTGACGCCATAGTCGAAGTGACAGTCTTCGACGGGCTCACCATTGGGATTGACCGTGGCATTCAAGCTCGCGAGCGTCTGTCCCACGGACGACGCCGCGCCGCTCACAACCGTCGGCGCCTGAGGGAGGATTCCGGTGCCCGCGAACTGCACCGTATGAAGACCAGAGGTGTCTTCGCCGTTGATAGTCCACACACCGCTTGCCGATCCCGTGCTGAGGGGTGTGAACTCGACCGTCTCGCTCACGCTTTCGCCCGGTTCGATCGTCGTACCCTCCGACAGCGTGCTCGTCGCCGTGAATGCGCCCCCGATTGGCGGCTTGGACTTCGTGACGGTGACGGCCGTGCCGCCAGTGTTCGTGATCGTGAATTCGCGTGTCGCGCTGGATCCAACGGACACCTGACCGTAGTCGAGCGTTTCGTTCGCGATCTGCAGCCTGCCGGGCAGGCCCGCGCTGGCCGAGAGGCCGACCGACTCGTTGCCACCCGTCGTGTCGAGACCGATCTGATCGCTGAACTTACCCACGGCGGTGGGATCGAATGTAACCGTGATAGTCAGCGATCCGCCGGGCGCAATCGTGGAGCCGACCGCCGGTACTCCACTGGCCCCGAAGGGCGCAGCCGGCAGGTGCACCGCATTGATTTCAAGCGGCGTCCCGCCGACATTACGGAAGGTCGCGCCGGCCGACAGCTCACCGCCGACGGTCGTGCCTCCGAAGGTCACCAGCGGAGGTGTGGCTTCGAGCTTGGCGGCCGCCGCCTGGCCGACGCCCGAGAGCGCGAACGTCGCCGTCGCACCGGTGCTCGTCGTGGCCGTCAGCGTTGCCCCGAGAGGCCCGGTCGCGGTCGGAGTGAACGTGATCGGCACCGAGATCGTCTGACCGGTCGACAGAGCGGCGGGCAGCGGCGCCGATGGTGTGCCAAGCGTGAACTGAGATGAGCTGGAACCCAAGCTCGACAGCGTGAGCGGTTCGGTCGCGGTGAGCGTGAGGGTCTTCTGCGCGGATTCCCCGACGGTCGTCGTCCCAAATGCGGTCGCCGGGCCGGACAGCACGGGAGTGACGGGCGATCCGAATGCCAGCACGTGACCGTCGCGTGTGCCCACATAAAGGCGCCCCGCGCCCACGCCGGGGATCGCGAACTTCGCCGAGGTGCCGATCGGGGCGCTGAACCGCAGAACCGGCTTGCCGTTCACCGGGATCGGGTCGTAGGCGCGCAACTGGGCGCCCGTACCGCCCGTATTCGGCGCCCATACGATCCAGACCAGTGCGGATCCGGGTGTGGTCCCGTCGGAGGTGATCACAGGTGCACTGGAGGAAAATCCAAAGGCGTCTGAGGAGGTGCCCTGCAGTGACAGGGTCGGCGTGCCGCTGCCGGAGAGGCCGTACTGATAGACACGAAGGTTGCCCGAAGAACCGCCCGAGCTTGTACCGCCCGAGGCAGTCGGGATGTAGACCCAGCCACCTTCACCGGGCCACACGCCCGGCCGCGACCAGACTCCACCATAGGGACCGATGCGCTGGACGACTTCGTCAGAGCCCAACCGTCCCTGGCCGATCCCGCCGAGATTGTCCCGGTCGAGCAGATATACGTAGCCGTCCTTACCAACCGCAACAGCCAGACGCGGCGTCGCAAGCGTGCCGAAGTATTCTTCGGGCAGGCCCGTGACGCCTCCCGAGGCGAAGTCGGCATCCCATGAGTCGAGCGATTCGGCATCGAAAGGCGCAAAGAAGTCCGTTGCCTTCAAAGAGCCGTCGGGCTGAACCTGTAAGCGTACGATCGCCTCCGCGAGGTTCGGTGGCGGAGTGTTTCCGGGCGTCGGCGTGGAGGGTACGCCGCCGTTGCCTGTGCTCAGGAGTATGTTGCCCGGCCCATCGGAGGTGAGACCCGCGCCCGACTGCCAGATGCCCGCGCCTTCGCCAGTCTGCTCCGCGATCCAACGTGCCGTAATTTTGCCGGCGGTGGAGACCCCAAATACCCAGCCCTGCCACGGCGGTGTATCGCAATCGGAGCCAAACGCCGCATAGACGACGCCTTCCATCAACAGCAGCCCGGGGCGCTGGAGCTCAGTAGTCGGCTGGAAGGTCCGCGACGGCGCGTTCTGGGCCGTGCCACTCAGCAGCACGGGGAAACCCGGCTCCTCCACGCCCGTCAAGACATCGACCGCGTCCATATACCAGCGCGCCGGCCCAGAGCTGCCCGACACATAGGTCTTGTGCGTCATATAGGCGATATTCGTGGTCGAGTCGATTACCGGCGTCCCCGTCACTCCGATCGCAGGCGTGAGGTCAGCACAGCCGATGTCGTTGGGATTCCACGGCGTGCCGAGATTCAGCGGCTGCGACCACCTAGGTGCGCCGGTGGTCGGATCGAGACCATAGACCTTGTTCTTCTCCGTCGCGACCAGCAGCGTCCCGTCGTCGAGTAGCGGCTGCGCATAAACCTCTCCTTCCACAGGCGCCGACCAAAGCTGGCCGAACGTGCCGCCACTTACGAGCTGTGGTGTGATCGACGGCTCGTTCGGGTACCACCCCGTCCGCAGATCGTCGCCCGAATTGGTTATCCCCGAGCCCAGCGCCTGCCCCGCCGTAGCGAGCATAACCAGCGTGCAAAGCACCGATACTGCGCGCGTCCTGCGCATCAAAGCTCCTTCCCTGGCAGTCCCCTCACTTTGGCGCGGGAGACCTGAGGCCCAAGGATACGCGACCGACAACCATCGGTGCGAGGGACCCACTCATACCTTGCGCGCCTGCGAGCACCTGAACCCGACCTGTGCCTCGACCATGCGGGCAAGCTTAGACTGTCGGCGTGCCGGGGATGTTTGTTTCGCGGGCCTGTCAGCTGCGTCTGCTCGAGGAGTCCGACGCGGATGAGCTGTATGCGCTCATCGACACCAATCGTGCCTATCTCAGCCGCTGGATGCCCTGGGCCGGCGGCCAGGACCTCGAGGACACGCTCCGTTTCATTCGCAGGGCCCATCAGCAGCTCCTCGACAACGACGGCCTACAGGCCGCTCTCCTTTGTGAGGACGCGGTTATCGGTGTCGTGGGATACCACTCCGTCAATTGGGCTCACCGGTCCACGAGCATCGGCTACTGGCTCGCCGAGCAGCACCAGGGCCACGGGACGATGACGTCGACCGTCCGCGCACTCGTCAGTCACGCGCTGCGCACCTGGAAGCTCAACCGCGTGGAGATCCGCGTCGCACCCCAGAACACCCGCAGCCGCGCGATCCCAGAGCGCCTCGGCTTCCGCGAAGAGGGCACGCTCCACCAAGCCGAACGCATCGAAGACCGCTTCCTCGACAGCGTCATCTACGGGATGCTCGCCTCCGCCTGGGAAGCACAACCAGTGTCCGTATGCCCTTTCGGGTAGGGCAGGCGTGGGGGCCGTGGCAGGTTCACAATGGTCGCTGTGCGTATCTTTCAGACTCTGCTGGCGTTCAGCGGTAACGCGCCTCCGCAGCTCGCGCTGACTCGCCGGCTCGTGAGACGCGGCCACGAGGTGCGGGTGCTCGCGCACCGCGCCGCGCGAGAGCGTGTTGAGAGCACCGGGGCGCAGTTCGTGGAGTTCCAGCGTGCGCTGCCCGACATGGATATGACCCAGCGTGAGAGCGATGTGTTCCGTGACTGGGAGGCCCGCACGAGGATCGGTGCGGCGCTTCGCGTGCGCGACAACCTGCTGATCGGCCTGCTGCTCGATACCAGCCGTGAGTGCGCCGAGCTGCTGGAGGGCTGGCCGGCGGACGTCGTGGTGTTCGACTGGATGCTGCCCGGCGCCGCCGTGGCCGCCAAGGGCGCCGGCGTGCCGGCCGTCGCGCTCGTCCATTGCCCCTTCCCGATGCCGATCGACGGTGCGCCACCACTCGGGAGCGGACTGCGGCCAATGGCAGGCCGGCTTGGTGTGATGCGCGATCGGCTTCTGAACCGCGCTGCCCGCCGGCTTTTCGCTCGTGGCCTGCCGGTACTCAACCAGGCACGAGCAGAGCGGGGCCTACCGCCGTTGGGGGACTGGTATGCGCAGCTCCTCGGTATCGAGGCGATTTACGTGATGAGCGCACCGGAGCTCGACTTCTCAAGCCGAGGCCGGCTCCCAGCGAACGTGAGCTATGTCGGCCCCGCGTTCGAGCCGTTCGCGGGGGAATGGCACTCCCCGTGGCCTGAGAGCAACCGCGACCCGCTTGTCCTCGTCAGCTTCAGTACCAGCTACATGGAGCAGTCCCAGTCCGTGCAGCGCGTCCTGGACGCGCTCGCCCCACTACCGGTCCGTGTGCTTTTGACGACCGGGCCGGCGCTCGACGCCGCGCATCTGCGCATTCCAGCCAACACCCGCGTCGTGGCCTTCGTACCGCATCGTCTGGTGCTGCCACATACCACGCTAGTAATCACACACGCGGGGTGGCAGACGATCAACGCGGCACTGGCGGACGGTGTGCCGTTGCTCTGCATCCCCGGCGGACGCGACCAGCCCGACAACGCCGCCCGTGTCGCCCTCGCACACGCCGGGGTACGGGCTCGCAAGAACGCCTCGCCCCGCAAGCTGCGCCGGGTGATTACCACCGCCCTGCAGGACCCGGCGCTCAAAGAAGGCGCCCGCGCGATCTCCATTGCGCTCGCCAGCAGCGACGGCGCAGCGACAATCGCGGAGCAGCTCGAGCGGCTCCCGACACGCAACCGCAACACCGGCCCTGGCATGTTGTAAAGGCGGACCGCCCCAGTCGTGACCGTGAACGGCTATCGTCCGCCGGGATGCGGGGGCACCACATCACGCCGCGAATCGGCTTCATAGCTTTGGTGCTGATGGCGCTGTTGGCGTCGATCGGCATGACCGGCCAGGCCGCCGGCTATTCTCCGGGCTGCGGTCAGATCCCGATCGTCTACGGGATTCCGCCATGGGGCTTCCACACCGGCCCTCCGATCAGCGAAACGGGCAGCTTCGCCCGCGGTCACGGCCAAATCGATCTGGACGCGAACACCGTCTCCGGGATCCTGTGCCAGGAAGACCGCGCCCGAAACCGGCCGACACGCGCGATCACCATGACCGTCGAACACCATCTCATCTACCACTCGCACTTCGCGATGATGTGGGGGTTCCCCGGGAACATCATGAAGATCGTCATCCGCGTGCAGGCCAGCAACGATCCCAAATGTAAAGCGGGAACTGCTGGACGCGCGACCCTCTTCGCGAGCTACAACGGCGTCCGTAGCGACAGCGTTCAGTTCTTCTTCCCGGCTGCATGCAGAGATCAAGACCACCTGTATCACGGAACGCAGGTCAATAACCAAGTACCCCCGCTATAGACCGGGCTCCTGGCAGTGACCCGGTTTGGCGATCAAGCTAGGCGGTTTCGACGAATGTCTGCGCCACCGGTGACCAAGCGGGCAGTGGTGGCTGCAACATCACCTAGAGCGCATATAGCCGCGATGCGATGTCGTAGGGGTATACGTACATCGTGATACTCCCGATCTGGTGTGCGGCTATCGGCCGTCCAAGGTCGGGAGTCGGGCTTAATGGATACGCCGCCGAATACGCTGGATCGACGAGCAGGAAGGTATGAATTCGGGGGCGTGGGGTGTACCACGCCGTGTCGATGGCCAGTTCAAACCCACAGAGGCGCTGGTTGCCGCAGTTACCGACGGGAAACACCTTGACGCGAAAATGGGTCGCCCATGTGATCGGACTGGCGTCCCAGTATCCGGCATACCCGATGCTCATGTGTTCAGCTTTGGCGATGTTAGCGACAGCCGCGGCGATCGGATCGGTAGGTGAGGCCGGTGGCCCGATTCGTTCCTGGGCGAGCGCGAGACAGCCGGCGAACGCATACAGCGTCGCGCCGCCCGTCACGATCACACGCAGCAGCAAACTGCGAAGCCCCAGCATCGGCACAAGCGCAGCCGCCGCGTAAATCACGCCGACCAGGTAGCGGTTTGACGTGAGGTCTTCGGGACCGGCGCTGAACACGAAGGCGACGGAAAGCAGCACCGCGGATGAAGCCCAGAAAAGACACCAGGCCGACCGTGCAGCTCGACCCGCGGTGTGCGGACCTCCGTGTCGCTCCTCGACAGCGTGTACGAGGTCTCTGTGCGCGATGCGAGGAACGAGGAAGATCGAAGTAAGTGTTATCGCCGCACACGCAAACGCAATCAGCGCCGTGAAGCCAACGCTCAGGCCAAAGAAATCACCATTGCCGAGCACAGCGAGCGACTGCCACCAGAGCTTGAAGTTCATGCCTACGGCTTCCGCCCCAGCCAGCGTCGAAATCTTTGTGTCATGAGCGCTGATCACGTCGTCATGACGCATGATCCCGTGAACGATCAAACCAGCCACCAATGCAACGATCACGCTCGCGACAGCAAACCACACAGCCCGCGCGGTGCGCCGGCCCGGATAAAGAACCCAGGTGCCGACGACTGCTAGCAAGAGTGGCACGGCGCCAGAAATTGTCAAGAGCACATCCGACTCCGCGTTGGTCCCCAGGAGCACGCCCACAACCACCGCAAGGACCGCAAGCCAGCCACTCGACGAGACGACGTCCAGCTCGAGTACTGCGAGGAACGCACCGATCAGTGCGAGCGTGAACCACGTCGGTGAATGATCATCGGCCACCATGAGAATCGTCAGCAGGCTCGGCCCGGCGCAAACCATTACCGCCAGCGTGGCCGCTCCCGCCCAGCGCCCCGCGATCCGCCACACACCCCAACTCACGAACGCAACCGAGCAGAGAGCCATCGCGTACGGCGCCAGCTCCCACAGCTGCCTGTGAGCAGGCAACCAGTGCGTCCAGCGCTCAAACAACACCGTCGAGAACCAGCTCGAATGCCCAAGTATCACCAAATGATGCCCGGAGCCGTCATAGAGTTCACCCAGCACCGGCCCAGCCGCGTTGTCGGCACTGAGATACACGGCCGCCAACAGCCGGCTGAACTGCGCAGCCAGCGTCACGAGATACACGGCCGCAAACACCAGCGGTGCCGCCCAGCCATACTTCTTCAACGCCTTCCCTGCGTCACTGATCTTTCGTGGCCTGGCGCTCACCGCCGTCATCGCGCTCGTCAGCATGGTCGCGCAGCATAACTATCTGAAATCCTGGGTGCCGAGCCACCCGACCAGCGTCACCGGAGGAGCGCGAACAGCGGCCAGCGGCCGGGGACGCCCTTGAGTTCGTGAAAGCCTCGCTCCTCGAATGTGAACGGCCCGCCCACCACCGTCCCGAACACGGTGCCCGAGACGAGCACCTCGCCGGTATCAGCGAGTCCATTCACACGGGAGGCGATATGGACCGCCATCCCGCCGACATCCTCGCCTATCAGCTCGCACTCGCCGGTGTGCACACCGATACGCACCTCGATCCCGAGCTCGCGCGCCACATCGGTGATCGCCAGTGCGCAGCGCAGCGCACGCGACGGCGGACCTGCAAACGTCGCCAGGAAACCGTCGCCGACCGTCTTGACCTCGCGGCCTTCGAAGCGGTGCAGCTCCTTGCGCACCGCTTCGTCGTGGCGCGCCAGCAGATCGCGCCAGCGGCCGTCGCCAAGCTCGGCAGCACGCGCCGTCGCGTCGACGATGTCGGTGAACATCACCGTCAGCAGCGCCCGCGCCAGCTCCCGCCGCCCCGTCCGCCGGTGAGGAACTCCTCGATCTCTTCGACGATCGCATCGCTGTCGCCGACGAACGGGAGGGAGTCGACTCCCTCCAGCTCGATATAGCGGGCGTCCGGGATGTGCTCGGCCAGGTAGCGCGAGTGGCGTGGGTCCCAGGCGCTATCGCGCGATCGGTGCATGACTAGCGTCGGGACGCGGATGCGGGGCAATGTGCCGCGCACGTCGAGATCGGCCGCGGCATTCAAAAGGATGCGAGCATCACTGGGGCTCGCCGCCAAGCGCTGCAGGCGCGCGAACCACGCCGCAAGCGTCGGGTCGCCGGCCATCGAAGGCGCCAGCACCGGGAGTCCAGGACCGTCGGTCTCGCCCCAGGCGGCGACGGTGCGCTCGGTCCACTGGGCTCGATCCTCGACGGTCATCGCCCAGTCGTAGTCCGGCGCCCAGGTGGTGCGCGCTACCGACGCATACATGATCAGCGCAGCCGACCCGCTCAGGGCGATCGGCGGCGAGCAGCGCGCCTACCGGCCCGCCCAAGCCATAGGTGAACACCGCGGCCCGCTCGCTGCCCGCGGCATCGAGCACCGCCAGCGCGTCGCGCGCCTCCTGCTCGAGGGTGTACGACTCACCGACGACGCTGTCGGACAGTCCGGTTCCGCGGCGGTCGAACAGGATCAGGCGGCTGAACACCGCAAGACGCTCCAGCAGACGACGCAGAGCGGGTGACTCCCAAAGCTGCTCGACCTGGGAGATCCAGCCGGTCATAAACAGCAGATCGAGACTCCCCTCCCCCGCGACCTGGTAGGCGATCGTCGCATCGCCACTACTCGCATAGCGAGTCCTGGGAACCATCAGGGACCGATCGGACTGGCCGTCTGCGAACCCGCCGCGTGCAGAGCTGCACGGTCATCGCGGCACCGAACCTGCAAATGCAGGGAATCTGGGCCAGTCAACGGAGGGGGAGAGATTCGAACTCTCGGTACGCCAATAAGACGCACAACGGTTTTCGAGACCGCCGCATTCAACCGCTCTGCCACCCCTCCAGGGGGACGCCCAAAGGCTAGACGATCGGCCGCTAGGCCTGCCTGGAAGCGTGAACCCTGCTGGGCCGATACGCGCTAAGCGCGGATCGCGGCTTCGCGGCGATCCTCACCGTCGCGAAGCGAAGAACTCACTGAGCAGCGCCCCGCACTCCTCCGCCAGCAGCCCCCCGGCGACCTCCGGGCGATGATTCAGGCGCGGCTCGCCCGTCACATCGAGCACGCTCCCCGCGGCGCCCGCCTTGGGGTCGTACGCGCCGAACACTACGCGCGCCACCCGCGCGAGCACGATCGCGCCCGCACACATCGCGCAGGGCTCGAGCGTCACGTAGAGGACGGCCTCGAGCACCCGCCAGCTGCCCAGCGCCTGGGCGGCCTCGCGCAGGGCCAGCACCTCGGCGTGCGCCGTGGGGTCCTGGCGCACTTCGCGCTCGTTGTGGCCCGCCGCGATCACCTCGCCCTCGTGCACCACCACCGCGCCGATCGGCACGTCCTCGTGTTTTAGTGCATGCTCGGCCTCGCGCATCGCAAGGCGCATGAAGTACTCGTCGCGTGGGAAGAAGCGCTCGCTCATATTCCGCGGGTCGGGGGACGTGTGCCGCGCCCGTCATCCGGGCACACCATCATTACCCACCCACATGCCCTCCACCCTCCCCGCTCCCCTCGTCCTGCTGCTGTCACTGCGGCGGGGCACGCTGCTGGCGGTGGTCTGCGCGGCCTGCGCGGCAATTCTGGTGCCAACGTTCGATGGGCTCGCCGCGCCAAGGTCCCTTGCGGTCGCTCACAGTCGTGTGGCAACCGCGAACCCCCTCCAATCCTTATCTTCAACCAGAGCCCGAGTCGCTTCGGCCGTCGGCCCCGCCACCTACGCGCCGGGCGTGGTGCTCGTCAAGTACGCCCTCGCCACAGCCCGCCGCGCGCGCCTGGCCGTTGCGCACGCGGCAGGTGCCGGGGACCCCGTCGCGATCGCCTCGCACACGCGCCTCTTGCGTCTGGTCGCGGGCGAGCCCGTCCCCGTGGCGCTCGCCCGCCTGCGCCGCCAGCACGACGTGCTCTGGGCCGTCCCCGACTACCTCGCACACGCCGCAGAAGTGGCGCCTGCCCCGGCGCCGCTGATCCCCGACGACCCCGGCTTCGGCAGCACTCCCGCGGACTGGCGCCTCGTGCAGTGGAACTTCGTCGGCACCTTCGGCGTCGACGCCCCCCAGGCGTGGGGCAATCTGCTGGCCGACGGCGCCCCCGGCGGCGCCGGGCGCGGGGTCATCGTGGCCGTGCTCGACACCGGCATCGCTTACGCCGACCGCGGCCCCTTCCGCCGCTCGCCCGACTTCACCGCCGGCCAGTTCGTCTCGGGCTATGACTTCGTCGCCCACTCCCCCTACGCCAACGACCGCAACGGCCACGGCACGCAGGTCGCCGGCACGATCGCCGAGGCCACCGGCAACCACTACGGTCTCACCGGACTGGCCTACGGCGTGCGCCTGATGCCCGTGCGCGTGCTCAACGCCGAAGGCGAAGGCGACGCCTCGGTGATCGCCCAGGGCATTCGCTTCGCCGTCAGCCACGGCGCGCGCGTGATCAATCTGAGCCTCGAGTTCTCAAGCGACGTCACCGCCGCTGATATCCCCGAGCTGCTCGAAGCACTGCGCTTCGCCTATCACCACGACGTCGTCGTCGTCGGCGCCTCCGGCAACGAGGGCACCCGCGCGATCGCCTATCCAGCGCGCGCGCGCCGCGTGATCTCCGTCGGCGCCACCACCGAACACGGCTGCCTGGCCTCGTACTCCAACGACGGCTCGGGCCTCACGCTCGTAGCGCCCGGCGGCGGTCCCGACGCGGATCTACCCGGCGACCCCAACTGCCGCCCGGAAGCCCCCGCCGGCAACGACATCTACCAGGAGACCTTCACCGGCTCCTCGCCCCGGCGCTTCGGCTTCCCCTCCGGCTATGAGGGCACCTCGATGGCCACCCCGCACGTCTCCGCCACCATCGCGCTCGTGATCGCCAGCCGCGTTCTCGGCGCGCACCCCACTCCCGCGCAGATCCTCGCGCGTCTACGCGCCACCGCGCGCCCGCTCGGCGGCCCGAGCGATCACTCGCTCTACGGAGCCGGGCTGATCGACGCGGGGGCCGCCACCGCACCCGGGGGTCCGGGGGCGGCGCGCTGAGATGATCGACCTGCACAGCCATCTCCTGCCCGGCCTCGACGACGGGCCCGACACGCTCGAGGGCTCACTCGACTTTGCCCGTGCCGCCGCTGACGCGGGCACCACCACGCTGCTCGCGACCCCCCACATCAACCGGCGCTACGACGACATCACGCCCGTACGCGTGCGCGAGGAGGCGGCCGCCTTCAGCGCCCGCCTCGCCAACGAGGGAATTCAGCTGCGCGTGCTCGCCGCAGGTGAGATCTCGACCGGACGGCTGCCCAGCCTCACGCCCGAGGACCTCGACGCTCTGCGCCTGGGCGACGGTCCGCATTTGCTCCTGGAGGCCCCCCTCGGCCCCGGCCTCGGCACGCTCCCCTCGGCCACCCTGCAGCTGCTGAAGGAAGGCCGCGGCGTGCTCCTCGCCCACCCCGAGCGCAGCCCCGGCTTCCAGCGCGACCCTGCCGCCCTGCGCCGGCTCGTGCAGAGTGGCGCCCTCAGCTCGATCACCGCCGGCTCGCTCGCCGGGCGCTTCGGCGAGACCGCGCGCCGCTTCGCGCTGCTCCTTCTGCGCGAGGGGCTCGTGCACGACATCGCCTCCGACGCTCACGACGCCACCCGCCGGCCGCCCGACCTGCGCCTAGGGCTCGCCGACGCCGCCGCCGAGCTCGACGGCATCGAGGAGCACGCCGAGTGGCTCACCGGCGCCGCCCCCGCCGCGATCCTTGCGGGAACCCCTCTGCCCGCGCGTCCACCGCTCCCCCGCCCGCGCAGACGACGCGCACTGCTTTCCTGGAGACCGTGAGCTAGCATCCGCCGCCATGGCAACCGTCGTCACAGGCGGCAGCGGCTATATCGGCGCGCTGCTCGTCAAGGAGCTCCTCCAGGCCGGCCGCGAGGTGCGCGTGCTCGACTCGCTTCTGCACGGCCAAGAGGACATCGCCGCCGAGCAGGAGGCCTCCGGCGTGCAGGTCATCCGCGGCGACGTCCGCGACGCCGACGTGCGCAAGCGCGCGCTCGAGGGCGCCGAGGCGGTCGTCCACCTCGCCGCGATCGTCGGCGACCCCGCCTGCGCGCGCGACCCAGCCGTCTCGGACGAGGTCAACGTGCAGGCCACCCGCTCGCTCGTCGCCGACGCCCAGTCGGCCGGGGTACAGCGTCTCGTGTTCGCCTCCACCTGCTCCAACTACGGGCGCATGGCCGATCCCAACGTTCCCATCACCGAGGAGGGCGAGCTGCGACCGGTATCGCTCTACGCCGAGCAGAAGGTCGGCATGGAGCAACTGATCCTCGCCTCCGCCGAGGACACCTCCAATGACACCCAGCCCACCTGCCTGCGCTTCGCCACCGTCTACGGCGTCGGCCGGCGCATGCGCTTCGACCTCACCGTCAACGAGTTCACCCGCGAACTGTGGGCCGATCGCGAGCTGGAAGTCTTCGGCGAGCAGTTCTGGCGTCCCTACATCCACGTCCGCGACGCCGCCCGCGCCGTGCGCACTGTGCTCGAGGCCCCCGCCGAGAAGGTCGCCGGCAAGGTCTTCAACGCCGGCCGCTCCGGCGAGAACTACCGCAAACTCGACCTCGTCGAGGAGATCGGCAAGCAGATCCCCACCGGCAACGTCTCCTACGTCCACCGCGACGAGGACCCCCGCGACTACAAGGTCTCCTTCGACAAGATCCGCGCCGAGCTCGGCTTCGAGACGGTCATGACCGTGCCCGACGGCATCGCCGAGATCATCGCCGCGCTGAACGACAAGCAGTTCGGCGACCCCTTCGACGGTCGCTACCGCAACATCCCCTAGCCTCGCTCGAGGTCACGAGCCTTGGCTCGACTCGAGGGCCTTCGCCCGGAGATGAGCCGGCGGCGCCTCCGGCGGGAATGCCGGTCGCATCTGGCCCAAAACGAACCCTGAACCGCCCGGCGATCTTGGGCGCTTTCGTGCATAGCGCTCCCGCGCGGGCGAGCGCACCCGAACATCCGTCCAGACCCCTCTGGCCGTCTCGGCGGCCTCCCGCGGCGAGCCGACAGCTCCCCGGTGATCGACGCCCGCACGGCAAAGAAGCGAGTCTGGCCGCACACACCCTGGCCGCACACTCTCAGGCCACTCGCCCTACTGCTCCTATGCGTCTCGCTGTGCCTCGCGCTCTCCACCGACGACGCCACCGCCGGCACGCACAAGCGCGCGGCGAGGCCATCGGAGTCGGCGCGCTCGAGAAGGGCGCCGAGACCCTGCCGCCTGCATAGACACCCCCGCCGCTGCCGCGCACAGCGACGACGGGCTGCCCGGCGCGCCCGTCAACAGGCCGCCCGTCGCCACTCCTACGACTTCACACGCGCCGCGTGGGGGGTGCGCGCCTTCACGGCCATCAGCGCGGGCGCCCAGGACTCCTACGAGGGGAAGTCGGGCCTCTTGGAGCCGACAAACGGCGCCCTCCCGGGCAGCACGGCGATCCCGCCGGGCACCCTCAACGGACCGTTTGTCAAAGGCGTCGACACCAATCTCAGCGGCTGGGGCGTGGCCAGCGTTCCCCAGATCGCCTCCGAGATGGGCTCCCTCGGCGTCAGCTGGGCGCGCGAGGACCTCTCGTGGGCGAGCGTCGAGCCCCAGAAGGGGATCTTCAACTGGTCGAGCTTCGATCAGATCGTGGCCGCGGCGCGCGCCAGCGGGATCACGATCCTGCCGATCGTCGGCTACGCGCCATCCTGGACCACCCCCGGCGACGCCACCGACTACGCCACCTTCGTCGCCGCCGCCGTGGCGCGCTACGGACCCGGCACCACCGCCAACCTGCAGTGGTGGGAGCTGTGGAACGAGCCCTACTACGCCTACGCCTGGGCCGGCCACACCCCCGAACCCGAGGCCTACGCGCGCGACGTGCTCGCCGCGGCGCAGGCAGCCAAGGCGCAGGCGCCCACCGTCAAGCTGCTCGTCGCCGCCGAGGACGCCGACGTCGCCCAAGCGGGTGGCTCCACCCCGTGGGAGATGAGCTGGATCGACGACATGTTCACCGCCGTCCCCACGCTCGGCCACTGGGTCGACGGCGTCTCCGTGCATCCCTATGGCGATGACCCCGCACTGGCGCTCGCCTCTCCGGGCGGCTACCTCGACGCCAACAAGGAATGGGCCTTTCAGCGGATCGATAGCATCCGCGCGCGCTTTCTCGCACACGGCGTCAACCTGCCCTTCTGGATCACCGAGGAGGGCTGGTCCACGTGGGAAGTCAGCGAAGCCACCCAGGCCCAGGACTACGCCGACCTGATCCCCCAGGTGCGCGCCCGCCCCTGGGTGAGAGCGCTGTTCCCCTACTGCCTGCGCGAGTTCAACGCTCATCCCACCGACAACCAGCCCCAGTATGGCCTGTTGAAGTACGGCAGCTGGCAGCCCAAGCCGGCGTTCGCGGTACTGGAGGAAGGCCTCAAGACGCTAGCCTGAGGGCTCGCGCCGAAACAGCCGATGGCAGCCCCCGCTAACAGCCCAATGGCAGTCGCCGAATCGTTCCCCCAGCTACCCCTCTTCGACCTGCGTCTGCGCCAGCAGGACCTGGACGCCGTCGCCGAGACACTGCGCTCGGGCTGGCTGACGATGGGCCCCCGCACGCAGGCCTTCGAGGAGGCCTTCGCCGCGCAGCTTGGCGCGCGCCACGCCGTGGCGGTCTCCAGTTGCACCGCCGCCCTGCACCTGGCCTATTTAGCCGCAGGCGTGGGGCCGGGCGATGAGGTGGTCGTGCCCTCCTTCACCTTCGCCGCGACCGCCAGCGCAGCGGTCTACTGCCGCGCCACCCCAGTCTTCGCCGACATCCTCTCGCGCGAGCAGCCCTCGCTCGACCCTGCGGATGTCGAGCGGCGCATCACCCCGCGCACGAAGGCCGTCTGCGTGGTGCACTACGCCGGCTATGGCGCCGCCGAGACCGTGGCGCTGCGCGAGCTCTGCGACGCGCATGGCCTCCCCCTGATCGAGGATGTCGCGCACGCTCCCTCCGCCACGCTTCACGGGCGCAAACTGGGCACCTTCGGGCTCGCCGGCGCCTTCTCGTTCTTCTCCAACAAGGTCCTCTCCGTCGGTGAGGGCGGCCTCTTGTGCACCGACAGCGACGAGGTCGCCGCGCTCGCGCGCTCCTACCGTTCGCAGGCGATGACCAGCGGCACCTGGGAGCGCCACAGCGGGCGCACCGACACCTACGACGTCGTCGGCCTGGGCTACAACTACCGCCTCGACGAGCCCCGCGCCGCACTCGCGCTCTCGCGTCTGGAGGGCCTGGAGGAGGACATCGCTCGTCGCCGCCAGCTGACGACGCGCTACCGCGAGCTGCTCGCGGGGGTCCCCGACCTGTTCGTCCCCTTCGCGGACTCCCAGGTCGCCGACTCCTCCGCCTACGTCATGCCAATCATGCTCCAGCAGGACGAGCGCCAGGGCGACGTCGCGCAGCGCCTGCGCGAGCGCGGCATCCAAACGAGCATCTTCTACCCCTCGATCCACCGCTTCACCGCCTACCGCGAGCGCTTCCCGGAGGTCTCGCTGCCCGTCACCGAGCTCGCCTCCACGACCGAGCTCACCCTGCCGCTCTTCCCGCACCTGACATTCGAGGACCAGGATCGCGTAGTGCAGGCGCTCGCCGAGGTGATGGCCTCGTGAGCGCCAGGAGCGAAGCGACCGCGGCGCCGACCGCGGCAAGAGCACCCGGCGCGGCAACCGCGCCCGCGAACGACTGGCGCGTGGCGCTCACCGATGTTGCGATGCCAGAGAGCGACGTCGAGGCGGTGCTCGACTGCCTGCGCTCGGGCTGGCTGACGATGGGGCCGCGCATCCAGGCATTCGAGCAGGCGCTGTCCGCCTACACCGGCGCCCCGCACGCCGTGACGGTCTCCAACGGCACCGCCGCCCTGCACCTCGCCTGCCTGGCCGCCGGCATCGGGCCGGGTGACGAGGTGATCGTCCCCGCGCTCACCTTCGTCGCCAGCGCCGCCGCCGCCCGCTACGTAGGCGCCGAGCCGGTTCTCTGCGATATCGTCGGACCGCACGACCTCAACCTCGATATAAGCGATGTCGAGCGGCGCATCACCCCCCGCACGCGCGCCGTCGTGGCGGTGCACTTCTGCGGCTACCCCGCCGAGGTGCTTGCGCTGCGCGAGCTCTGCGACGCTCATGACCTCGTGCTGATCGAGGACTGCGCGCAGGCGATCGGCGCGCACGTGGACGGCAGCGGCAGGCAGGTCGGCACCGTCGGCGAGCTGGGGACCTTCAGCTTCTTCTCCAAGAAGCAGCTCTGCGTCGGCGAGGGCGGCATGGTGACGACCGCCGATGAGGCGCTCGCCACGCGCGTGCGCCTTTTGCGCTCGCACGCGCTTACGAGCGGCACGTGGGATCGCCACCGCGGCCACGACCCCTCCTACGACGTGATCGACATCGGCTTCAACTATCGCCTGGATGAGCCGCGCGCGGCACTCGGGCTGAGCCGGCTGGGGCGCCTGGAGGAGGACATCGCCAAGCGCCGTGCGATCGTGCGCTCCTATCGCGAGCGCCTCGCCGGCCTGGCGGGGCTCGAGCTGCTGTGGGACGAGCTCGCAGTCGAGCGCTCTACGCACTTCGCCTTCCCCGTGCTGCTCGAGGATCGCGACACGCGCGACCGCTTCCGCGAGGAGCTCAAGGGCAGCGGCGTGCAAACGACGTGGTACCCGGCGCTCTGCAGCTTCACCGAGTATCGCCAGTCCGCGCCCCCCGCCGGCCTTGCTAGGGCCGTCGAGGCCGCCGATCGCCACTGCGTGCTGCCGCTCAGCTGCACAATGGACGCCGCAGCCCTCGACACGGTGGTGCAGGCCGTCGAAGACGCTCTCAGCCGCTTGGGCTAGGGCCCGCGGCGAGAGCCCCTCGGCGCTCGGGCCTCGGATCCGACAATCTCCCTAAGCCGCTCGGGCTTGGGTCCAGCGGAACCCCTCAGCTGCTCGGGCTAGGGTCCGGCGGAATCAGCCGGTCGCGCACGCTCTCGAACTCCTCGAGCGCCTGCTCGTAGTCGTCGTGGCGTCCGATGTCAAGCCAGTAGTCCTCGCTCGGCCACGCCCGCACCGTCTCCCCCGCGGCGATCAGGCGCAGCACGAGGTCGGGGAAATCTAGGCGCTCGCCCGGCTGTATGTGGGTGAGCGCGCGGGGTGCGAAGCAGTAGACGCCCATGCTCGCGGTGTAGTCGATCGCGGGCTTCTCGTCATAGCCCGTCAGGCGCGTGGGGTCGCTCTCCTCGCCGAAGCGCAGCACACCGAGGGAGATCTGGATGTGACGCACCTTCGTCGCGATCGTCGCGGCCGCGCCGTCGGAGCGGTGGCGCTCCAGCAGCGCGCCGTAGTCGATGTCGGTGAGCACGTCGCCGTTCATCACCAGCACGTCGTCGTCCTGGAGGCCGTCGATCAGCGCGAGCGCGCCGACCGTCCCGAGCGGATCCTGCTCGCGGTAGTAGTCGATCGGGATGCCATAGGCCGAGCCATCGCGGAAGAACGCCTCGATTAGCTCAGCCAGGTAGCCGGTGGCGATCGTGACTCGCTCGAAACCGTGCGCGCGCAGCTGGCGCATGACGATGTCGAGCACCGGACGGTCGCCGATCGGCATCAGCGGTTTGGGGAGCACCGTCGTGTAGGGGCGCAGGCGTGTGCCTTCTCCGCCCGCGAGGATCACCGCCCGTTTCATCCAGTCGCTAAGGATACGGGGCGCGTGAGCGACGCGAGTCCCAGCCCCGCCCCCGGATAGACGGCGTGGCGTGGGCGCTCGGGCAGATAGGTGTACGCGCCGCCGGCCTCGAGCACCAGTTCGCGCAAAGCGGTGGTGCGATTGCCCGAGCCCGCGATCAGCACGATCCGTGGCGCCGCATGGCGCAGCGCGACGCCCACCTCGAAGGACTCGATCTCATCGCTCGGGGGGGTGTCGCAGATGAACAGGTCGACCTCCACTTCGGCAAGCGCAGACTCCATCGCATCGAACGTCGAGGCGAATACCGGCTGCCAGCCGCCGCGCAGATCCTCCGGGACGACCCACCCGCTGTAGGGGTCGGTGTCGAACGAGATCAGCCGGCCCTCGCTGCCTTCCTCGGAGTTGCGTCGCAGCGCCACGAGCACGATCAGCGAGCCCAGCCCGTGCTTGATGCCCGTCTCGACCACCACGCGCGGCTTCAGCGCGCGCACGAGTGCGTACCAGGCCACGCGCGGACCGAAGGCGGGTCGACGCTTCATGTTCGGACGTCGGCGCGTGCGCTCATACAGTTCGCTCGTGAGCGCCGGGTCGGTGCGCGTCTCCTCGACGTAGCCCGCGAGCACCGCGGGGTCGAGGTCGAACGCACCCGCCAGGCGCGCCACGAACTCCCCCTCGTCCGCCAGGTCGTAGGAGAAGTCCCCCACCTCGGGATCCCAGAGCACGTAGCGCGCGACGCGCAGTGGATGCTCGCGCAACGATGCCCCGTAGGCGTGTGCGAGTCGCCCCTTCTGCAGCCAGCGAATACGATTCAGGCGGCGCAGGCGGTCCTGCCACTGCGGCGGGAGTTGTCTGAGCAGCCTTCTTAGCGGACCGGTTGGCAAGCCCTCCGTAATCTACCCGGAACGCGTCGGGGGCACGCACCAAAGCACGAGCCCCTTGGCGCTCTGCAGCGACTTCGAGCGTCGCCTTCACCACCACTCGCGCCGCGGCCCGCACCACCGAGCTCATATGAGCGCTCTTGACGCTGGAGGACCCATGCGCGCCGTGGCGCACCAGGCGCATGCTGTAGTGCCAGCTCGGCTGAGCGCTCGTCGGCGTGGCGGGCTCGGAGACGAGCACCCTGCCCGTGTACAGCACCGAGTGCACACGCGCGGTGATCGTGCAGGTGAAGCTGGTGTTCGTGATGCGCCTACAGCCCACGCCCAGCTGGCGCAGCGGACCGCCGAGCACGCGCTGCAGCGCCTGCGCGGCGAAGTAGCGCGCGCTGCGCGGCACCATCAGCGGCGGATCGATCAGCACGAGCGGCACGGGCCCCGTCTGCTGAGCGGCCGGCGCCGGAGCGCTCGCCGTAGCGGGAGCGGTGGGCGTGGCGGGAGCGGTGGCGGACAGCGGGCGGGCGACGCCGGGGGCGGCCTGCACCGGGCAGTGTTCGCTTCCGGCGCAAGTCTGCAGCAGCTGCACCCCGGGGCTCACGCCATAGCCGTTGGGCCACAGCTTGATCAGCACAGAGGAAGTGTTGTCGTTGTAGTTGCTTTCGTTAAGCGAATGGTCCTCGTTGACGCGGTGGACGATCTCGTATTCGCCCGCCGGCACGCCGGTGACATTGATGTACTGGCCCTCGACCTGCGGACCGTAGAGATCGCCGTAGCCCGGCGTGATGCCCTCGGTGACCGACAGCGCTTCGGTGTTGCCGTGTTCGCAATTCTCCGAGGTGAATGGCCCTTCGGGTTCGGGCGGGTCGTGCACGACCCCCTTGTTGATGCTGAAGCGGTCGCCCAGACAGAAGCCCATCTTCTGATCGGGTGCGACCATGCTGTAGTCGCTGGCCTTGCGCAACTCGTAGTGGTCGAAACCGAGGTAGTGCCAATGGTCGTGGGGCACATAGAAGATCATCGAGCCGATCCCCGCGAGCGTCTCGGTCGTGCCGTTGGACATGTCGACGATCTGATCGGCCACCATCGGCGAGCTGGTATTGGCGCGGTGGCCGTGGACGATCAGCGGCCCGGCGCCGACGTTTTCGGTGCTCGACTGGAAGCCCAGACGGTATTCGGCACCTACCTGTTCCACGCCGATCTGGCTCGGCGGGCGCTGCACGATGTCGGGCAGCAGGGGCGTCGCGCCAGTGGTACCGCCGCTGGAGGTGAGCAGGAAGTCGTCGACGCGCAGGTTGCGATCGCACACGCCCGAGACGGCAAAGTCGTTGACATAGCTGATCACGAAGGTGTGCTTGCCGGCGGCGATGCTCAGCGGTGTGGAGTACTGGGTCCAAGTCGTCGTCGCCGGGACCTGCACGGTGAAGACATTCACCCCGTCGATCGAGACGACGGCTTCGGGCGCACCCTCGCACTGATCGCCGCGCGCCGTCAGGGTCAACTTGCTGAGCGCCGCAGTGGTGAGCGTCGTCGTGGCCGTGTCGTCGCCGGTGAAATTCAGCGCCTTGCCGCCGCTGGCGCTGGCGTCGCTGAAGACGTGCACGCCCGAGTCCTGCAGGGCCATCGACTCGGCCTCGACCTTGGTGGTGGTTTCACCCGACGGCGCCACTGGCTTGGCGCTGACCTGGTTTGAGGCACCGCTCAGCTGGCTCGCGGTATTGACGGCCTTGACGACGTAGTAGTAGGTGGTGCCGTTCACCGCACTCGCGTCCGTGTAGGAAGGCGAGGTGACGGGGGTGCTCGTCAGATTCGTGTAGGGGCCGCCGGAGGTCGTCGTCCGGTAGACGTAGTACCCGGCCAGCCCCGATTCTGGGTTGGCCGTCCAGGCAAGCGCCACCTGATTGTTCCCCGGCGTCGCCACGAGGCCCGTGGGCGCCGCGGGGGGCTGGACGGTGGAGGAGCCCGAGAGCGTGAGCTTGTCGACGCGCAGGTTGCGATCGCACACCCCGGCGACATACAGATCGTTGTCGTATTCGACCACGATCGTGTGCGTGCCGGCCGCGATGTTCACCGCGGCGCTGTACTGCGTCCAGATACTTGTCGCCGGGACGAGCACCCGCAGGAGCGTGGCGCCGTCGATCGTGACGACGGCCTCGGGCGCCCCTTCGCACTGGTCGCCGCGCGCGGTGAGCGTCAGCGTGCTCGCCGACCCCGTCGTGACCGTCGTGGTGGCGGTGTCGTCGCTCGTGAAGTTCAACGCCTTGCCGCCGCTGGCGGTGGCGTCGCTGAAGACGTGCACGCCGGAGTCCTCCAGCGCCATCGACTCCGCCTCGATCGTGGTTTCCGAGGCGAGCGCCGCCACCGGCAGGCACAGGGCCAGAAGGGTCAGGAGGCCGACGATCGCGGCAGGCAGCGCAAACCGGCGCCTTCTGCCCGATCCATGGGTGTCTCCAGTGCGGCCGCTTAGCAAATCCATTGCCCGTGGTCGAGTCTACTAGCAAGCGGCTGCTCGCGCAAATGCGAATTGCGCGGATCTTCCCACGGGATCATGCGCCCGCCCGTGCGGTCTGCGCCTGCCGTAGTCTTCCGGTACTCAAGTTCGGGGCCGGCTCGCGCGGCTACATCCTGTGCGAGGCCAGCAGCGAACGCACTTCAGCCGTATAGGGACCCTTTTCCCCGCCCGTGCTCGTGAGCGCTCCGAAGTAGTACTCGCGATTGGTCTGTCCGAGCGGCTGCTGGTCGCGCACCTGATAGACCATCAGCGCCCGGATGCGACTGCCGTAGCGGGTGAGGAAGTCCTCGACGTCTTCATGCAGGCGGCTCGCGGCTTCGACGTAGTTCATGCAGACATTCCAGCCGTAGTTGTCGTTCAGGCAGGTGCCGTTGGCACTGGAGAAGCCGAACTCGGTGATGTAGATCGGCAGCGTCGAGGGCGCGCCGTGCGCCTGCGTCCAGCTGATCAGATGGTCGAGCTTCGCCTGCCAGGTGGACTGCGGCCCGTAGTCGTGCGAGGTCCAGCCGACGATGCGACTGCCGAGGTCGGGGACGGCATTGAACATGCCGTTGACCCAATTCTCAGAGCCACTGCCGCCATCGTCACCGATCGCGAGCAGCCCCGTGCCGGAATTGCCGCCGGAGCCGTCGATCGCGATCT
This sequence comes from uncultured Solirubrobacterales bacterium, assembly GCA_963723045.1. Taxonomy (GTDB): domain Bacteria; phylum Actinomycetota; class Thermoleophilia; order Solirubrobacterales; family Solirubrobacteraceae; genus Palsa-744. The sequence goes on from CAVROU010000002.1 coordinate 1,406,201, forward strand.
GCGCCGCCTTCAAGGCGCGTGCGTAGGCTTCGGCGCGGGGGATGTATTCGGGGCAGTTCCACGAGCAGCCATTGAACTGGTAGGACTGGTTGGTCTCGTTGCCGAACTCGATCTGGCGCACCGCGAGGCTGCCGTCGCTGCGCCCGGCCCAGAAGGTCCCGCCGGGCCCAAAGGCGTGCGCCCATGTAGCCAAGTTCTGCGCTTCGGAGTCGCTGGGGATGCGCCCGTAGAAGCTCGCGAGCAGCAGTACCTGGGTGCCGCTGTTGGCGTAGCGTTCGATCGTCGGCTGGATCTGCGAGGCGGGGGTGTTGATTTCGAACTCCACCCGCACATAGCTGGCTCCCAACTGCGCGGCGTAGCCCGCATCGGTCACGAGTCCGGCGCCCGAGACGAGACCGATGGCCGTGCCCGAGGTGGGAGTGGGTTCGGGCGTCGGTTCCGGCTTGGGTTCAGGTGTCGGTTCCGGCTTCGGTTCGGGTGTCGGTTCTGGCTTCGGTTCAGGCTTCGGTTCAGGTGTCGGTTCAGGCTTGGGTTCCGGCTTCGGTTCGGGTGTTGGGGTGGGACTCGTGGGAGTCGGCTCGGGTGCCGGAGCCGAGGTCGTCGTGGATTCTTCGGTGGTCGTTATGGGGGAAGGAGAGGGGGCCGCGGGTGGCGTGAACGACGGTTCTGTACTCGACGAACTCGTTTCGGAGACCAGCGCGGGAGCAGATGTGGAGACCGGCGGCTGCGCGAGGACCGTCGCGCCGAGCGTGACCACATCCACGCGCAGATTGCGGTCACACTGACGCCCCGCATAGAGGTCGTTGGGATAGGTGACACTCACACTGCGCTTTCCCGCCGCGATCGCGGCGGTGGCGGCATAGGTGTGCCAGCTGGTGCTCCACACTTCGACGTTCAACAGACGCACCCCCCCGACGCTCACCACCATGCGCGGTGCGCCCTTGCACAAATCGCCCCGCGCCCGTACCGCCACCTGGGCGATCGGTGCGGTCACTTCCACGCTCTCGCTCACCGTGTCGTCGCCGGTCATCAGCAGCGCGTGGCCTTCCTGCGCGCCCGCGTCGTGCGAGAGGCGCACGTTGGCCGCATCGCTGGGAGTCATCGAGATCGCCGCGATCGTCAGCGGCAGACCCGCCGGCGAGCGGTGCGAGGCGGCGACGTCGCGCAGCCTGCGGCCCTTGGCCGTTGAGACACCGGTGAATGCCACCAGGCATAGCGCCAGCGCCGATAAAACGGCAGCGACAATCTTATGTGAAGTCCCGTAGGACACGAGCGCACGCTCCTTTGGCGACCGGGCGGTCTACGTGAGATCCCTGGTTTTGCGACCCCGCCTCGCAACGGGTGTGCCTTTTTCGAGAGCGCTCGCTGCGAGCGACTCCACGTTGTCGTTCGTCCCCTGCGCCTTGACTATCGACAGAAATCCTGCAAGGCCGCGTCGAGCGTCCCTGTGCTGGACACATGTCTAGCGGATCCGCGAAACCTCAAACTCTGCAAGCGCTCTTGCGCGCGAACGCGGGAGCGATGCTCAGCAGCGCGAGGCGCTCACACCCGCCACGGTGCTCGACCGCCCCCCGGCCGTCCCCGCGTCCCTCAGCGACGCAGCAGGCGCCTGAGCTGCTCCTGGCGCTCCGCCGGCAGCCGTTTCGCCAGCGCCCGCGCACCCTGGCGGGACTCCTTGGGCAGTAGCTGCAGGCGCGTCAGCGGATAGCGGCGATTGCGCGGGAACAGCGCGATCCACGCAACCGGCTGGTCACGCTCGGCAAAGCGCCACTTGTAGCGCTGATCGCCCCCGCCGAGGTCGACGACGCTCTCGCCGCGCGCGAAGGCGTCGCGCACCGCCTCGAGGATCGCCAGCTGCGCGGGCTGCACGTCCTCCCAGGCGGGGTCGAAGCCGCCGCCCCAATACGCCACCCGGCCACCCGCGGCCATGAACAGCTGCACGCACACCGGCTCGCCGTCGACCTCGATCTTCCACAGCCGTATGCGCTGCCCGTCGAACATCTGCGGCACGGCCTCTTCGAGCGCTCGCTCGACGGCCGGCGTGAGGATGCCAGAGCCACCGCGCGCCTCCCAGCGCAGGTGGTGCAGGCGTGCCATCGCCCGCAGATCGGCCATCAGCTCATCCTGGCTCTCGGCCAGGATGATGCGCCCCCCCTTTGCCTCGAGCTGACGACCCTTGCGACGCATCTGCTGGCGGAAGTTGGAGCTGCGCGAGGCAAACCACTGCTCGAAGTCCCCTCCCTGGAGCGACACCATCGGCGCGGTCAGCTCGTAGCCCACGCGCTGGCGCGGACGCAGCGGACCCGGCCAGGAGGCGGCGATCAATGCGGGCCACGGCGAGCCTTTGTCGGCGCCCTCGAGCAGGAAGCTCGAGGGGCGCGGAGTGGCCCGGGCGAGGGCGCCGGCAATCGCACGCGCCACCACCTGCTCGGATCCGGGTCGGGCCAGCAGGCCGAGGCGGTGCACCGTGCCGGCGCTGAGGATCCGGTACTCGGTCATGCCCGCCCGGCCGAGCTGGGCGAAGTACGGCGCGAACCCCACCATCTCCTCCCCTTCCCACACGGCGACGCAGCGCAGCGCCGCGGTGCCCCCCACTAGGTGATGCCACCAGGCGAGCATCCACGCCGGGTTGCAGTAGGGCTCGGAGGATTCCACGGCGAGGCGATCCCACCAACCGCGCAGGCTCTCAAGGCGGGACTCCTCCTCGATCAGCTCAGCGCGAACCATCGTCTCCGCCCGTCTCGGCATTGCCTAGGCCGATCCGAATGTCGCTCTCCAGGACCTCGCCGCCACCGTTGCCGCCGTCGCCGCCTTTGCCGACCTGCCCAGGACCTGTGCCAGCCCGAGAATCGCCTGCACCTGCGCGAGAATCGCCCGCGCTCGACTGCACGGCCGCCAGGAAGTCCTCCCAGCGCGCCGCATGGGGCGCGATCAGCTCGGCGAGGCGCTCGAGCTCGGTGAAGCCCGTGTCGGCCTCCCACCCCCAGTGCAGGGCGATCGGCGCCCATAGCCCCGCGCCCCGCTCGATCAGCCGCCGCGCCGCCGGCTCCACGTCGCGCGCGGGGCCATAGAGGGGAAAGTAGGAGGGCAGGTACACGGCGTCTCCGCGCCACAGCGGCGAGCGGTGGAAGCCGAGCAGCCCGATCGACTCCGGCCCCCCGCAGACGACCGCGAAACGTCGCGCCAACTCGTCGTACTGCCCGGCGTCGAAGCGGTTGAACGGCGGGACGAACACCTTGGGGACGATCCCCTCCCGCGCAAGCTCCGCCATGCCGTCGTCGAGCAGCGTCTGCGTGGCGGCGCCGTCCAGCCCGCACAACTCGCTGCGCTGCCGTGGCGAGACGAAGCGGGTGCGGTGGTCGCGCCCGTGCAGCGCAAACGCCACATCGGGGTCGCCGAGCAGCTCGGCGAGCTGCGCGCGCTCGGTCTCGTCGAAAGGACGCCACTCGCGCCCGGTGGGGTCGAGTGGCGCGCGGCTGAGACGCGCGGGGGTGGCCACGAGGTAGGGCACCCCGGCGCCGGCCATCACCTCGTGAAAGCGCCGGTAGGCGGCAGTGCCGTAGCGCTCGGGATCATCCCAGGCGAGGTAGTGGGGAAACTCATCCACGCGCACGAGAAAGCGCGGCGGGCGGGCGGCCTGCTCCCCGAGCACGGCACGACGAGCACCATCCAGCGGATCGACGACGGCGCGCTCGTAGTCGAGTTCCCCGCGCCGCCGGCGCAGCTGCTGGGCGATCCGCCATGGCCGCGGCGGCACCTTGGCGGAGCACACCGCCGAGCGCACGGCGCGGGCCGCAAGCGCCTCCCCGTCGACCGTCCTCACGGCCAGCTCCTCACCGAACAGCAGACGTGCGCTGCGCAGCTCATCGCGATGTCGCGCGCTCTCAGCCATGCCGAGCCCCGCACCTTAGAGACTATGCCGTCGGTTCCGCCTGCCCCCGACCGGCGCCTCTGCTTGGGTGGCATGACGCGGCACGCACCCATCGGCGCAGAGCCATTGGCAGAGGCCCGTCGGTGTAGAGCCATCGGCACAGACCTCCCTCGACGCTAGGCTCCCCACAACGATGCGCTCCAGTCAGCCGGGCCCGCAGATCGAAGGCCGCGACATCGTCTGCGTGGGCTTCGCCGACTGGGAGGCCGAGCTGTGGACCAACCAGCAGCACCTGATGTCGCGCCTCGCGCGTCACAATCGGGTGCTGTTCGTCGAGTCGCTCGGCCTGCGCCGTCCCCAACTGGCCCCCCGCGACCTGCGACGCATGGGTCGCAGGCTAATAACGGGCCTCGCGCCACCACGCGAGCGCAATGGCGTTCACGTGCTCTCCCCGCTGGTTCTCCCGCTACACGGATACGCCGCCGTGCGCGCCTTCAACGCCCGCCTGCTCCCCCTGCTCGTCGGTCGTGCGGTGCGCCGGCTGGGGATGCGCGAGGTGCTGCTGTGGTCCTACGTGCCGCAGGCCGAGGCGCTGTTCGATGCGCTGCGCCCGACGCAGGTCGTCTATCACTGCGTCGATGACATCGCCGCGCAGAAGGGCATTGACGGCGAGAGCTTCCGCGCCGCCGAGACGCGCTTCGCGGCACGCGCCGACCTCGTGCTGGCCTCGGCCCCCGCGCTGACGCAGCGCATGCGAGAGCTGGCTGCCAATGTGCTCGAAGCGCCCAACGTGGCCGACACCGAGCTGTTCGCCCAGGCCCTCCAGGAGGGGCCGGTGGACGCAGCGCTGGCGGCGCTGGCACATCCGCGAATCGTGTTCACCGGCGCCGTCGTCGCCACCAAGCTCGACCTCGAGCTGCTGGCGGAGCTGGCACGCAGGCGCCCCGCCTGGTCGCTGGCGCTCGTCGGTCCGGTGGGACTGGGCGACCCGAGCACCGACGTCTCCCGGCTGGCCGCCGAGCCCAACGTGCACCTGCTCGGGCCGCGGCGCTACGCGGAGCTGCCGCGCGTGCTGCGGGGCGCCGACGCAGCGATCATCCCCTACGCCCGCAACGAACTGACCGAGAGCATCTTCCCGATGAAGGTCTACGAGTACCTCGCGGCGGGACTCCCCGTCGTGTCCACCCCACTGCCGGCGCTCGCGGGCGTCCGGGAGGTGCTCACCGCCGCGAACTCAGAGCAGATGGCCGCCGCGCTCGACACCCTCCTGAGCACCGACACCCCGGCGCGGCGCTCCGAGCGCTCGCACGCGGCCTCCGGACACTCCTGGGACGCCCGCCTCGCCGAGATCGCCGTCGCGCTGGGAGCGACCTGAGCGGACGGGGACGCCCGCCTCGCCGAGATCGCCGCCGCGCTGGGAGCGACCTGAGCGGACGGGGACGCCCGCCTCGCCGAGATCGCCGCCGCGCTGGGAGCAACGTGAGCGGACGGGGATGCCCCGCGACCCCCATCCCCCGCGCCATCCGCTACGTTGCAAACGTGGTCGAAGCCGGGGATGTCAAACCGTTCGCCGCGTCGGTGCCCGTATGAAGGTGGTGAGCGTGATGACCACCGCCTCGCGGGGCGGCGCGGAGTTCGCCGCTATCGAGATGCTCGACGCGCTCGTGGATCGCGGACACGAGGCGGTGATGCTCACCGACCAGCCGCTGATAGGTCGTGACACGCAGGTGCAGGTCAGGCCACTGCAGATCGGAGCCAAGCTCTCACGCACCACCTACACGGGCCTCGCCGCACGCTGGGTGCCATACGTCCGCCGCCTGCGCTCCGCGCTGGAGGCCGAGTGGCCCTACGACGTCCTGCTCGTGCACTACAAGAAGGAGCAGCTGATGGCGCGCTGGCTGCCCGAGAAGCTGCGCGCAACGCTGGTGTGGGCGGAGTGGGGGCCGGTGCCCTTTCCGCTGCGCAGGGGGCTGCCGCGCCGGATGTACGTGCGCGCAGCGCGTGACGCCGCGGCGATCATGGCGGTTTCCGCGGGCACGAAGGAGTCCGTCTGCGCGGTGGGCATTCCGTCCGAGAAGGTCGAGGTGGTGCCCAACGTGCTGCGCACCGAGGAGATCTCCTTCACATCCGAGGGCCGTGTGCGCCTGCGCACCGAGCTCGGCATGGGCGAGGACGCGTTCGTGGTGGGCTGCATCTCCCGTTTTCACCCCAAGAAGCGCAACGACGTGGTGGTGGACGCCGTCAAACTGCTCGACGAGCGCGCGCACCTCGTGCTCGCCGGCGACGGCGAGACCGAACCCGAACTGCGCCGCCTTGCGCAACCGCTCGACGGGCGCGCCCACTTCCTCCCCACACCAGGCGCCAACGTCGCCGAGGTGCTCTCGGCCTTCGACGTGTCGGTCTTCTGCCCCTCTCCCACCGAGGGCGCCCCACGCGCGGTGATCCTCGGGATGCTCGCCGAACGCCCCTGCCTGGCCACGGGCGAGGAGGGGGTGGCGGACATCATCACTCCAGGCATCGGCCGGATCGCCCACCCCGAGAACGACCCCGCGGCGCTCGCAGCGGCGCTGCGCCCCTACCTGGATGACCCCGAGCTCGCGGCCCGTGAGGGCGCCGAGGCTCGACGACGCGCCGTGGCCACCTACGACGCCCCGGTGGTGGCCGAGCGCATCGAGCGCCTCTGGCGCGAGGCGGGTGCCGACTCACGACGCTCGCGATGAGCGCCGCGCGGACCCCCTGTCAGACAGCCATACAGGCGGTGCGCGCTGAGCCACGCTTTTTCATCCGCTTGCGCTTGTTAGCGCACATGGCAACCGACAAAGGCGCCGGCACGCCGCGATGAGCGCGCACGCCGCGTCCGTCTCCCAGCGGCGGGCGGCGATCGACATTCTCGTGCAGATCGTCGGTCAGATCGCGAACCTCGCGCTGGGGGTCGTGGTGACGCTGCTGATCGTGCGCACCCTCGGCACGACGCGCTTTGGCCAGTGGGCGACGATCTTCGCGATGTCCCAGCTGTTCGGCTATTTCACCACGTGGGGCCTGGGCAGTGTGGCGGTGCGTTATGCCACCGCCGAGCCCGAGCGCGAGGCAGAGTGGATCGGCGCTTATGCCACCTTCACCGCCGTGCTCACCGTGCCGGTGGCGATCGCCTATGCGGTGCTGATGGTGGCCATCTCGACCAGTGCCGAAATGCGCGAGGCGTCGCTGGTGCTCTCGCTGCTGTTCTTCGCCACGCTCGGCTCAACCGTCTCGACGATCTTCCGGCTGCGCGTGCGTAACGACATCAACATCGCCTTCGCCACCGTCAATAGCCTGCTGTGGGCCGGCGCGGTGATCGCGATCACCTCCGGCGGCGGCGGGATGGTTGCGCTGGCGCTCGCCTTCGTGGGCGTCTCCGCGCTCGTGCAGTGGTCCCAGGCCGGCCTGGCGATGCGCATCGCCCCACCACGCCTGCGCGGATCGCGCGAGCTGTGGCGCTCGCTCGCGCACATCGGCTTCGCCGTGGGCATCGGCACGATGCTGACGGTCGCCTACGCGCGCATCGACCAGCTGCTGGTGTTCGAGCTGGCGCCGCACAAGAGCGAAGCGGGGATCTACGGGGCGATCTACCGTGTGCTCGACCAGGCCGCGTTCGTGCCGATCGCGGTGATGATGACGCTGTACCCGATCATCTCCGCCGCCCACCCCGTCGACCCGCCGCGCGTGCGGCGGCTCGTGCAGCTGGCGATCGACTACCTGGCGATGTTCTCGCTACCGGCGCTCGCCTTCACGATCGTCGCCGCCGAACCGCTGATCCTGCTGCTGTTCGGACCCGCCTATAAGCAGGGCGCCAACGGGCTGCCCGTGCTGATGGCGGCCTATGTGGTGATCTGCTTCGGCTATGTCTCGGGCAACATGGTCGTCGCCACCAACCTCCAGCGCCGCTACATCAACTATGCGCTCGGGGGTCTCGTCTTCAACGTCGCCCTCAACCTGCTGCTGATTCCCGCCTACGGCTACATCGCCGCCGCCTGGATCACGCTGCTCACCAACGTCGTCGTGATCTTCCCCGCGCTGCGCGCCGTCCTGCGCGCGCTCGACATGCGCCTCGCACCGGGGCGCATCCTGCGTACCGCACTGGCCTCGGCGCTGTGCGCGCTGTTGGTCTACGCCCTGCGCGAGGCCGGGGTTCCGCTCGCTGGTCTCGTCGCAGCGATGCTGCTCAGCTATCCCCCTGCGCTGCTCGTCTTGCGAGTGCTCGACCTGGCGGAGATGCGCGAGGTGCTGCGCAGCCGAAAGGGTGCGTCTGGTTGAGCTCGACCGGCGTAAGTCAACCGGCGCTGTCAGCCAAAGGCCCGCGTCCAACTCAGCTCGACCGGCGCCACTGAACCAAAGGCCCGCGTCTCGCTGAGCTCGACCGGCGCCGCCCTGCGGCTGAGCTGATCCGCCCCGCGTGTCTGGTTGTAGGCCACCGCCAGCAGACCGAGGATCACGGGGAAGACGATCGAGAAGCGATAGTCCACCCCCGTAAAGGACGCCGTCAGTTCGGCCAGCACCAGCCCCATCACCGCGCCGAGCATCGCCAGCCCGCTGGCGCGCACGACCGCCAGAGGGTGCTTCATCCAGACGCGCAGCGCCATCCACATCGTGATCAGCATCACGCTCAGGTACGCCAACAGACCGAGCAGGCCGAGCTTCATCCAGTACCAGAGCAGCACCATGTGCGTGTATTCGCGCCCGCCGAGATGTTCGAGGGAGAGCGGCTTGGTGGCGACCCACGGGATCGCTATGCCAAGGCCCGTGATGGGCTCCGTTTCGAGGTTGGCGAGTACGTTGCGCCGCTCGTCGATGCGATAGCGGTCCTCGGCGTTTTCGGAGAGGCTCGTGGGATTCAGCGAGGTGACCCGCTTGAGCACCGGGCTGCTCGTGACTTCGCCGCTGCCAAGGTGTGAGAGGAAGATCCGCGCCCAGCACGGCGAGCAGCGCCACCGCCGGGACCACGACGCGCCGCCCGCGCCGGCCGCTGCCCAGCAGCACGACCACCGCGATCCCAGACAGCGCCGAGCCAGAAGCTGCGCCGGTAGGAGAGCACGAAGTCGGCCAGCGCCAAGGGCGTCGCGCCCCACATCCACAGCGGCACGTCGCACGCGCTTCAGCGCGCAGGACAGCACGCCAGCAGATAGAGCATCACCAGCCAGTTGGCCGTCGGTTCCAAATAGCTGACGGCCGCGCCCTGGATCGCTTCTTGGCGGCCGCTCACGACGATGAAGCAGGCCGAGCACGGACTTGGTCACGGCGAGCACGGCGAGCAGTCCCGAGCGCCCGCTCCAGGGTGACCCGGTCCGCGCGTGAGGTTGACACGACGAACGGCAGCAGGATCACATGGCTGAGCACGATCACGGGCTCGTAGATCGCCTTCACCGACGCGCCGCGCTCGTGTCCGGTGATCGCCCCGGCCAGCGTCGCGGCTCCCAGCAGCGCGAGCGGCCAGTTCAGCGGCCCCACACCGAGGAAGCGCCCCTCGCGCCGGTAGGCGTCGAGCAGCGTCCCGAAGAACAGCAGCAGGATCAGGAAGTCGACCGGGGTCAGGCCCTTGAAGACGGAGGTGTAGAGCGGAGTCGATAGCTGCGGGACGAACAGGTCGGTGCCCTCGACGAGCACGACCAGCACGAAGATGAACGTCAACAGCGGAAACGGCCACAGCAGGCACACCGCGGCAAGGGCAAGCGCGGCGGGAGCGAGCACGATCGTGGGGCCGCTGGCGGCCGACAAATGAGCGAGCGCCGCCGCCAGCAGCGCGCCGCCGAGGGCCACTGCCACCCCCGCCGCACCGGCGCGGAGGGCCTCGGCTCTCAGAACGTGTTTTGAAAAAGGCGGTGCGGTCGGGGCGTTCATGGACCAAGCTGGGCGACGCGGGTCGGTGAAGGGCGTGCTGGTAGCACGGGCAAGCCGACACGTGGCGATCCAGCGCCGTGTCCATGGGCGCATCCGGGCGTGCCGATCTTTTCAAGGCACGTTCTCAAAACCTGACCTCGGTCTTCTTGGCGGGCTCCGCAGCTTCCACCGGACCCGGATCGCCATAGCCGTAGGAGGCGTTCGCCGAGGCAGTGCGGTTGAAGACGAAGCCGAGCATCGGCGCCTCGGTCGCCCTCAGCGTCTGCATCGCCCGGCGCACATCGCGGCGGCGGCTGCGATGCGCGTCAACCACGAGCACGACGCCCTGCGAGTAGCGTGCGAGCACGACCGCGTCGACGACCGGCAGCACCGGGGAGGAGTCCAAGACGACATAGGCATAGCTCTCGCCGAGCGTGCCCATCGTGTCGCGCATGCGTCTGAGAGGAGAGCAGCTCGGTCGCTTCGATCGTCGGCGGGCCGGCGGCGACGACGTCGAGCTCCCCGCCCTGGCCGCCATGGGCGATCCGGCACGCTTTGCAGCACGCCATCGACATCCTCGTCGCGTCCCGTGCGAGAACGTCGGCGAGACCGGGGGCCGGCCGAACGCCGAGCTGATCGTGCAGCGTCGGCTTGCGCAGATCGCCGTCCACGGCGATCGTGTGCCAGCCCTCCGCGGCAAGCGCGCGCGCAAGCCCGACGCGTGGTGTAGCTCTTGCCGGCGCCGCGCTCGGCGGCGGTGATCAGCACGGTCGAGCTGCGCTCCCCGTCCGCGGCACTGCCGTTGCTGTGACCACCGCGCCGGCTTTGCGTTCGCGCCGACCGCTCAGCTCGAAGACCATCGCGGTGCGCAGGCGCCGGAAGGCCTCGATCGCGGGCTGCTCATGAAGTGCCGCCCGCGGCATCTCCCCGAGCAGCGGCAGGCCGAGGTCGGCTGCCACCTCGTCGGCGTCGCGGTAGCGGTCGGTGAAGCACCGAGTAGGCGAGGATCGCACCGCCGCCCAGCAACAGAGCGGCTGATCAGCGCCAGGATCGCGTTGCGCTTGGGCTTGAGGCGAGGACGGGCTCGTGGGCGGGGGCGCGGATCCGAGCACGCGAATCGTGTCGGAGGGCGACGCGACCGCTTCGCTGATTTTGCCCTGCAGCACGTGGACCTGTTCGCGCAGCTGCGTCGCCTGCAGCGCGCTGGTGGTCGGGCTGATGCCGGCTTCGGCGGTGTTTGATCTGCTGCTGGAGGCGGCCGACCGTAGCCTTGCGCTGCGCTGTCTGCAGCTGTTCGACGTAGGTCGAGAAGCGCGTTCGCGTAGGCGTTTGCATAGGCGGCGGCCCGTGCGGGGCGTCCCGAGCGCGCCGCTGACGTCGAAGACCGCCGTGTCGGTCTCCGGGTTGACGCTTACATGCGAGGCGAATTCGCTCGGCGGATCGTGTGACCGCCGAGGTTGTGGCGCCGAGCGTGTAGACACCGGACGGTCTGGGCGATCCGCAGGTAGCTGTTCGTGATGCGTCTGCTGCTCTTCGGGGGCAAGCACCTGTCCTGAGGCTTCGGCCGCCGAGACGAGCTGCGCGAGCGCGGTCGCCTTGTAGGTCGGCGCCTGCGATTTGCTGAGCATGTACGTGACGATCGCCGTCAGAGACGACGAACAGCGCAAGCCAGCGGCGGTAGGCCCAGATCGTGTGTAGTTGCTGGCGGGAGTCGGTTGGCATGAGGGGAACGACCCGATGCTGGGCGAGGAAACTCAGCAGCGCCGCCCTAGAAGTGTAGAGCCGCCGAGAAACCCGAGACGACCTCTTTTCGCCGAGCCGGGCCTTGTTCCTACATCGGCGCTACCCCTGCGTGAGTTGAGCAGGCCCCGAGAGCATCCTCGACGAAGGCGTCGTAGTCGGCGCGATAGCGCTCTAGCGAGTAGCCGCGGGCGCGAGCGAAGGCGCGCCGCACACGTTCCGCGGTGGCCGGCTGATCTTCGAGCGTGCGCGCCAGCGCCGCGGCGCAAGCCTTGACGTCGTCGATCGCGAAGAACAGCGCCTCCTCCTCGGCGAGCAGCATCTCCGGCATCCCTCCGCTCAGACTCGCCACCACCGGCACGCGCGCGAGCGCCCCCTCCAGCACGACGAGTCCAAAGGGCTCCTGCCAGCGCGAAGGCACGACCAGCGCGTGCGCTCGCGCCAGCAGCCCGGCCACCCCCTGGGCGTCGAGCGAGCCAGCGAGTTCCACGCGGTCGGAGATCCCAAGCTCCTGCGCCAACCGCCTAAGCGCCGCGAGCTGCTGGGGGTCGCCCGTGCCGGCCAAAACGAGCCTCGCCTCGATTCCATGGCGCTCGCCGAGCAGGGCCACCGCGCGGCAGGCCACATCGGGCGCCTTCTCGGGCTCAACGCGCCCCACGAAAGCAACAAGAGGCGCTTGGGCCGGGGAGCGCTGGATCTCGCTAAACAGCTCCTCATTGCGGCTCGCCGGGTAGATCACGCGCTCCAGCACCGGCGTCAGGCACGCGGGGATCGTGCTCATCTCGCGCAGTGCCCGACTGTTCCAGGCGATCGCCACCGCGGCTGTGCGCGTCAGGTCGATCCGCAGCGCGGGCAGCCGGTTCACAAGCCTCAGCGCCACCGCCCACAAACGGCGCAGCCCGCGATCGCTCCCCGCCAGATGGCGAAGGAACTGGTCGCCCTCCACAAACGCCGACAGCCAAGGGTCTGCGACGCTGAGCGCGAGCGCACACCCGGCCTCGGCCGCGATCGGCACGATCACGCGCGGGATCTGCGCGGCGTTCCAGACGAACACCAGGTCGGGGCGGTGCTCGTGCAGGACCCGCCGCATCGTCCGCGCGGCCTGTAGCGAGGCAAGCGGTGCGCGCAGGGACCCGCCCACGCTGTGCTGGAGAAAAGGCAGCTCGCGCAGCACGTGCTCCTCGCGCTCCACCGCGCCCCGACCACTGCGGGATGTCAGCACAAGCACCTCGTGGCTGCGCGCCAGCCACTGCACGGTGTGCGCGCAGCGCTTCTCATAGCCGCCCACCGCCACCGGCGGGTAGAGGTTGCTTACGACGAGGATGCGCACTGGATTAGGTCCGCGAACTCAGCCTGGAAGCGCAGGGGGTTAAAGCGGCGCGCGTTCTCGCGCAGCGCCGCCTCCTCGAAGTGCAGGCGCTCGAAGCGCGCGATGCCCTCGCTGACGCTCGCGACGGTCTGCTCGGCGAACAGCACCCCCGTCTTCCCGTCCAGGACCGAATCGCGCGCGCCGCCCACGCCATAGGCGATCACCGGAATACCAGCAGCCTGGGCCTCCACCGGGACGATCCCGAAGTCCTCCTCGGCGCAGAACAGCAGCGCCCGCGCGCCCGCCAGCAGGGCGGGAAGCTCGGCGTCGGGCACGCGACCGAGGAACTCGGCATCGGGACCGGCCACAGCGCGGGCTCCAGACAGCGCGCGGCCGTCGCCGGCGATCTTGATCGGAGCGCCCAGGCGCGCGCAGGCGGCGACGGCGAGGTCCACCCGTTTGTAGGGGACCACGCGGCCAAGCGCCAGGTAGTAGTCACCCGGCCTGCGCTCGATGCCGAGGAAACGATCAACATCGATCGGAGGGTGGATCACGCGCGCCTGGCGTCCGTAGCAGCGCTCGATCCGCTGCGCCACGTTGTTGGAGTTGGCCGCAAATGCGCTAGGCCCGCTCGCGCCGGCGAGATCCTGACGGCGCAGGCGACCGAGCAGCGCCGGCAGCGCCAGACGAGTCAGGCGCCCCACCTCCTCTTCCTCGAGGAAGCTCGGGTCCCACGCGTAGCGCATCGGCGTGTGGCAGTAGCAGACGTGTGGCACATCGGGTGCAACGACCACGTTCTTGGCGCACGCATGGCTGCTTGAGAGCACCAGGTCGAATCCGCTCAGGTCAAAGGAGCGAAACGCGCCGTTCATCAACGGCAGCAGCTTCGGGTAGATGCGCGTCGCGCCGGGGATACGGTTCAGGTAGGAGGTGTGCACCGGGCGCTCTGTCATCTGCGCGGGCCACGGTGCCGGGTCGTACACCGAGGTGAACAGCTCGGCGTCGGGGAACATCGCCAGCATCTCCAGCACGACACGCTCGGAGCCGCCGGGGATCGTCAACCAGTCGTGCACCACCGCCACGCGCCTGAAGCGCTCCCGCAGCTGCTCGTCGTCGGCCTTCACTGAGCGAAGAGCCTAGAGCAAGGGATACCCTGCCCAGGCATGGATGTCGGTAAGACCGCCAAGCTCGCGCGGGGGCTCGTTCCGCCTGGCGAGTACCTCATGAACACTTTCGTTTCGCACGTCCCCCTACTCGCGCCGAGGATGCGCGGCTACCGGGCATTCGGCGTGCGCTTCGAGGACATCGACACGACGACGATCATGCTCGGCACCGAGGTCTTCAAGCCCAAGGGCCTGTCCGTCGGCGCCCACACGATCATCGGCCGCCGCTGCCTGATGGACTGCCGCGGCAGTCAGATCACGCTCGGGCGCAACGTGAACTTCGGCTCACAGGTGGTCTTCGTGTGCGCCAAGCACGACATCCAGTCGCCGACCTTCGCGCACAGCTACGCGCCGATCGTGGTGCACGACTACGCCTGGATCTCGCTACGCGCCACGGTGCTCGGCGGCGTCACCGTGGGCGAGGGCGCCGTGGTGGCAGCCGGTGCTGTCGTGACGAGCGACGTAGAGCCCTACACCGTCGTCGGAGGCACCCCCGCGCGACCGATCGGCGAGCGCACGCGCGATTTGCGCTACGAGCTGCTTCACCGCCCCAACTGGCGCTGAAGCACGTCGCCCAGACGCCGCGCCGCGATCCAGCTGTCGTCGCGCACGCGGCGGGCCGGGCCGGTGCCGGAGATATTGAAGCGTCTGAGCGCCCGCCGCGGATCATTCAGATCGCGCTCCAGCCCCGCAGTGCGGTCCTGCAGCACCGCGCGCGCTGCACGGCGAAAGCCCAGTCCCTTCTCGCTCGGCAGGTGCCACAGACCCAGCGCCCCTGGATCGGCCACCGCCGGGGCACCGTGGCGCGGGCCGGTCCAGATCCGCCGCGCCACTCCGGAGAGGTCGTGAAAGGAGGCGCGACACAGCGCTTGGGCGAGCGAGAGCAGTTGCTCCTCAGTCGTGAGGGCCTTTCCGCGCTCCTGCACCTCCAGCTCGAGCGACTCGCAGCTCTCGACCAGCGCACTCAGGTCGGCGGCGGTGCCGCTCAGCAGCTCGCCGCCCACCCAACACAGCGGCAGCGCGGGCGAGAAGCCGGGGGCGCTCATCTCAAGCACCAGCTCTTCCATCGTGCGCGGCGTGAATCCGTACAGCTCCCAGTCCGGCGGGTAGGGGATGTGGATGTAGCCGATCCCCGGCGACGGCGGCGCCGCGGCGAACACCCTGCCCGGATCGGGCCAGACGCAGTCGACGTCCACCATCCACAGCTGCCTGGCGGGATCGCCCCGCTCGGCGATGGCGAGGATCGCGTCGAACACGTAGCGCGAGGCCGCGAAGGTGGTCATCTCCGCCGTCGGGCGGTGATGGTACTCGGCGTGCACGACCTCCACCCCCAACGACTCGATCTTCTCCAGCAGCCGCACGCCTCGACGCCCGAGCACCTCGCGGTCGGTGAGGTTGCTCACCAGCGCCAGCTCACAGTCGGCATGCAGCAGTCGCAGCGAGGCGGCCTGCACGAGCACGCACTCCAGGTAACGCGCCGCCAGGCGCGCCGACCCGCCGCTGGAGCGGCTGGATGGATAGTCGAAACGCTCGCTCGGATCGTGCACGTAGAGGTACTGCACCACCACGTGCCCACCCGACCGGCGAGAATCGTCCTGCTCTGAACGCACGGTCAAGCGGCGAAGCATGCCAGAGCTCCGCTGGCCGGCGGGCTACGCTGCCTCGCGGGATGCTGCCCTGCCTCGTAGGATGCTTTCTCTGCCTCGTAGGATGCTGCGCTGCCTCGTGGGCTAACCGTGCTGCTTTGCGAAGGCTGGCTACGCTGCCCCAGCACCATGGACCGGGCACGGGCACACACGAGCAGCATCCTGTTCACCTCCTACTCGCCGGCGCGCAACTCGGGCCGGGGTTTACGCACCTGCGGTGTCATCTCCGCGCTGGCCGACCACGGGCCGGTCACAGTCGCATATGTGCCCTTCGGTGGCGAGCAACCCGCCGCGGACCTGGCAGGCGACGAGCGGATCGCGCTGCGGGCGCTCGCACCCTCGAAGGGTCCGCGCCGCTTGCTGGCAGCACTGCGCGCCCTCACCCGCGGCGCACCGTGGGGGCTTGCCAAGACGGCCTCGCCGCAAGCCGTCGCGCAGGCGCTGGACGCAGACCCGGATGCTCTGGTGATCGCCGACGGCCCGACGATGGCTACCGCCCTGCTCGGCGTCGCACGCCAGCACGAGCTGGTCTACCTCGCCCATAACCTCGAGTCCTCGTTTCGCGGCACCTGGGTCCTGCGCCGCTTCGAGCGGCGCATCCTGAGGACGTTCGCTCAAAGCTGGATGGCCAGCAACGCCGACGTCCGCCGCGCGCACGAGCTCGCCGGAAAGGACGACGTCGACGTGAGGTACGTCCCCAACGTGATCGACCTCGCCAGGCTGGCCTCCAGCGCCAAGCGCCCGGAGGGCTCGCGAATCCTGTTCGCTGCCGACCTCACCTACCTGCCCAATCGCAATGGGCTCGAGTTCCTGCTCGCCAAGGTCATGCCCCTCGTATGGCAGCGCCTCGCCGAGGCCCGTCTCGTGGTTGTCGGACGCGGGCTCGCCCAACCGCCAAGCGCCGACGCCCGCGTGGAGATGCTCGGTTTCGTGGAGGACCTCGAGGCGGTGTACGCGAACGTCGACTGCGCCGCCGTGCCCCTGCTGGAGGGTGGCGGCTCGCCGCTGAAGTTCATCGAGGCGATGGCCCACGGCCTACCGGTCGTCGCGACCCCGCGCGCCGCCGCCGGCTTGGAGGTCCGAGCCGGCGAGCATTTCCTTCAGGCCGACTCCCCGGAGACCTTCGCGCGGGCGCTCGTGGAGGTGCTGGGGCCCGACGGGGCGGAGCTGGGGGTTCGCGCACGCGAACTCGTCGAGCGGCACTACTCGGTGCAGGCGCTGTCCGGAATGCTCGACCTTGGCGCCTAACGACCAGCTTGGTCCAATAACGGCTGGCCCGGATGCCCGACCTTGGCGCCCTAAGTCCAGCTTTTCCCAAGAACGCTCCGAGCGCACCATCTGTTTGCGCAGGCTCTCAGGTGCGCAGCCCAAACGCACGCTCGACAGCTTGCAGCGTGCGCTCGGTGTCGTGGCTCTCGAGCGTCGCGCGGCGTGCCGTCTCACCCTCGCTGCGCAGCCTCTCCGGGTCGTCGCGATAGGCAGCTACGACCTCGGCGAGAGCGCGCGCGTCGTGGGAGGGCGTGACGATCATCCCCGCGCCGGGTGCGATCAGCCCTTGCGCACCCTCGGCACCCGTCGCGACCACGGGCACCCCCACGAGTTGCGCCATCACGATCACACGCGGCTCGCCCTCGGTGGGGCTGGGCGCGAACGCCAGCAGATCGCAGGCTGAGAGGAAGGACTCCACCTGCCCACGGACGTTCGGGACGAAGCGCACCCTCTCTCCGTAGGGCGCCGCGCGCGCGCGCAGTGCCGCCTCCTCCTCGCCCTCGCCCGCGAGGATCAGCATCACCTCACCATCCAGATAGGCCATCGAGTCGATCACCACGTCGTTGCGCTTGCGTGGGTGAAACCGCGATATGCAGCCGATCACGAGCGTCTCCTCGCTGGCCCCCCACGCGCCGCGCAACTCCTCACGCCCGAGCGAGCCGATCCCCGCCACGGTCTCGACATCGACCAGATTGGGGACGACTTCGATCTTCTCGGCTGGCACGCCGGCGCCCACGATCGTGTCCTTGGTTCCCTGGGAGATCGCGATGATCCGCTGCGCCCTCCTGGCCGCCAAGGCATACAGGCGGCGGGGGATCCCGTGACGCATCTGCATCGGCACAGGCCCCCACTCGGCCCACACGATCTCGCCTGTGAGACGCCTCGGCAACAGCGAGCAGAGCAGCTGCTCCTTCTTGAAATGGAGCACCAGCACATCGATCGGCTGCTCGGCGCGCAGCGCCCGCGCCAGGCGCGAGAGGATCAACGGGACCGACAGGAGCAGTCGCGGAAAGGTGCGGCGGCTGAGCTTAGGGCCGAGCTCGATCCGGCGCACCGGCACGCCGGTATCGGCGGCGAGATCCGGGAGGTTCGTCAGCAGAAGGACACCGTGTCCACGGGCCGCGAGCGCAGCGAGCAGATCCACGTTTGCGTACTCGGCGCCGCCACGCTCGGTCGTCGTCTGAATTGAAACGATGTGATTGCCGAGCACGACCTGGTCATAGTATCCGGCATCCAGAGTCACAGACACCGGTTATCTCTACCGAAATCGTCGCTTATCTCACCTTCCCGCCCCACGGTCGATCTTTCTCAGGAGCAGCGAACCGATGCCAAGCGAACGCATAGCAGCATGCCTGATCGTGCAGAACGAGCAGCAGCGCCTGCCCGCCGCGCTCGCCAGCGTCGCGTTCTGCGACGAGATCGTGGTGGTCGACGGGGGATCCACCGACCGCACCGTCGAGATCGCACGCGCATCCGGTGCAACCGTGATCGAGAACCCCTGGCCGGGCTATGCGATCCAGCGCAACGTCGCGCTCGATGCGGCCACGAGCGAGTGGGCACTCGAGGTCGATGCGGACGAGTGCGTCTCCCCACGGCTGCGCGCGAGCATCGAGGCACTGCTTGCGACGCCGCCGCCGAACGTGGCGCTCGCCGTGTGTCCATTGCGCCACCGCTTTCTCGGTCGGCTGCTAGGCCCTTCGGCCAAGTACCCCGCCTACCGCTCGCGCATCTTCAGACGGGACGTCTATCGCCACGACGAGCGCCGCACCGTGCACGAGGGGGTCGAGCCGCGCGAACGGCCGACCGTGCTGGAAGGCGACCTCGAACACGAGCTGGCCGGCAGCCTCGGCGAGGCGCTCGGAGACATGTGGAGCTATGCGCGACTGGAGAGCCTCCACGTCCCGCCGCCCACCCCCGCGAGCTACCTGAAGGGCATCGTCCTGCGACCGCTCGCGAAGGTCGCCTACCGCATGATTGTCGACGGCGGCTGGCGCGACGGATGGCGAGGCCTTTTGAAGATCTCGCTGGACGCCGTCTCTGACGCGCTCGTATGGGTGCTCGTGCTCACGCGAGGGCGGGAGACCGACGTCGTCGAAACCAACGGCGCACGCCCACTGCACTTCGGGCGCCGCCGGGTGGGGCCCGTGAAAATCCTCGCGCTCGCCCCCCGGGGGGGTCCCGCGCAGACGGCAACACGATGGCTCACGGAGCTGCAGGCCCGCGGGGCCGATGTCGTGCTGATCACCGGCCCCGGCGGCGCCGGCGAGGAAGTGCCTGAGTGCACAGTCGGGCACTTCCGCCCGCTCGATGTGATGCGCGCGATCGATCTCGAGGCGCAGGTCCGCGAGATCGACTCGGTCGTGGCTTTCGGGCGGCGAGCCGAATTGATTCGGCGCCTGCTGCCCGGGACCCTCCGTCCGGAGATCGCCGGCCTGGGCGCGAGCACCGACGCCAAGCGGGCCATCGAGCTCGCCGGCGCCGGCACGTGACGGCGCGCTCCTCTCGCGAGCGGCGCCCATGCTCCGCTCCCTTCCGCCGCGTTCGGGAATCGGGGGCCGAAGAGCCTGTCGTTCGGGGCTTCGGCGAGTTCGGACCCCTTGCGCTCTGGAGAGCCTCAGGTGGTCCGGATGATCAGGACCGAGCAGGGTGCGTGGTGGGAGACCTTGTTCGGCACCGAGCCCAGCAGGAAGCGCTTGGCGCCGGTCATTCCCTTGTTGCCCACGATGATCAGATCCGCCTCACGCTCCTCGGCCACGTCGAGGATCGCGTCGGCCGGGTCGCCCTGGCGAGAGTAGATGTTGACTCCCACCCCGGCCCCGCGCGCCAGCTCGGCGGCCACTTCCAGGGTCGCGTCGACGTCCTCGCGGGGATTGATCGCCCATTCCATTTCCTCGGGCGCGTCGCGACGCTCCGCGCGCAGCCGCTGCGTGGGCACGGGCTCATAGGCGCTGACGATCTCAAGCGTCGCCCCCACGGCGCCCGCGAGATCGACGGCCTGGCGCACCGCCTGGGTCGCCGTGTCAGAGCCGTCGGTTCCCACCACAATCGATCTGAACATGGCGCGATCATATCCTGCGAGACGTGATCGACCTGCACACCCACGTGCTGCCCGGCATCGACGACGGGCCCGCGACGGTCGAGGGCTCGCTGGCGCTGGCGCGCGCTGCGGTGGCGGGCGGGGCGAACACCCTCGTGGCAACGCCGCACGTGAGCTGGCGCTACCCCAACGATGCGGACACGATCCTGGCCCTGGTGGACGAGCTGAATGCGCGCCTGGGCGCCGAGGAAATCCCGCTGGAGATTCGTTCGGGCGCCGAGGTGGCGATGACGCGCGCCGCCGAGCTGGAGCCCTCACAGCTCTCGCGCCTGGGGCTCGGTGCAGGCGGCTGGCTGTTGATCGAGTGCCCATTCACCCCCAGCGCCTCCGGCATGGACGCGCTGATCTTCGACCTTCAGCGCCAGGGGCACCGGATCGTGCTCGCCCACCCCGAGCGCTGCCCGGCCTTTCATCGCGACCGGCGCGCCCTGGAAGGGCTGGTGCGTGGAGGTGTCCTCACTTCGATCACCGCCGGCTCGCTGGTGGGACGTTTCGGGAGCGAGGTGCGCCGTGTCGCGCACGAGCTCGTGCGCGAGGAGCTCGTGCACAACGTGACCTCCGACGCGCACGATTGCGACCGCCGCCCACCCGGCATGGCCAAGGAGCTGAAGGAGGCCGGGCTTGAGCCGCTGAGCGAGTGGCTCACCCAGCAGGTGCCCGCGGCGATCATCGGCGGCGAGGAGATCCCGCCGCGTCCCCGCGTGGACCTGCCGCTCAGGCGAGCTTCACGATGGCGATCACCATTCCGATGAGCACGAACACGACGATCGCGCCCTGCATCCAGATCCAGGTGGGGGACATGAGGGCATAGCCTAGCCTCAACGACCAACCCTCCGGGGGAGCTCGGCGGTCTTAGAAGGTCTTTCAAATACGTGTACGTCTGGATGCGGCCGATGACCTTCGCGAAGCAACGTCCCCGGGGCCACTCGTGTCCACCGGCGGGTGGGCGAGAGCGCCCCGTCTATCGTAGGCCTGGCAGGATGCCTTTCCCCACCATGCACGGACGCCTCCCGAAGACCACCCTCCTCGCAGTCGCAGCGGCTCTCATGCTCGGCGTGTCGGCGTGGCCGGCAAGCACCGGCGCGGCGGGAGGTGCCCGTGCCGCCTCAGCGGTGCCCCTCGGCGGCGTCAACATCTCCGGACTGGGCTACAACTCGACGCCAGCCCAGGCAGACCACGAGCTGGCGATGGCCCAGTCGGTCCACGCCAAGGTGGTGCGCGTCGAGCTGCCGTGGGCCGTCCTCGAGCCCAGCGGACCGAACGAAACCAGCCCACAGGCGCTGGCTTTCGCCGACCGTGTCGTGCAGGATGCCGCCGCGGCGGGCATCGGCGTGATCGCCACCGTGGACGACACCCCTTGCTGGGCCTCCTCCGCGCCGGCCGCCCTGCTGCGCAAGTGCGCCCCCACCCGCGCGAGCCAGGCCAACGATTGGCCACCGACCGACCCCGCCCCCTATGCCAGCCTCGTCGGGCAGCTCGCCCAGCGCTACGGCTCGAAGCTGACCGCGATCGAGATCTGGAACGAGCCCGACCAGTCCAACCAGCTGTACTTCGCCGGCCCCGAAAAGCCCCGACGCTATGCGGCCATCTTACGAGCCGCCTATCCGGCGATCAAGCAGGCCAATCCCGCCGTGTCCGTGCTCGCCGGCTCGCTGGTGGGGTCCAACGGGGTCTTTCTGCGCCAGCTGTATGCCGCCGGGATCAAGGGCTACTACGACGGGTTGGCCGTGCACTTCTACACCCTCGTACTCGGATCGCTGCGCGCGATCCACGAAACGCAGCTGGCCAACGGTGACACCAAGCCGTTGTGGCTCGACGAGTTCGGCTGGAGCAGCTGCTGGCCGCGCCAGCGCACCCAGCAGGAACAGGCGTGCGTCACCCAGCAGACCCAGGGCGCGAACCTCGCCACGACCTTCCGTTCGCTCGTCCGCACCCCCTACATTGCCGCGGAGGTGGTCTACGAGCTGCGCGGATCGGCCGCGGAAGACTTCGGCGTGTTCAACGCGAACAGCACCCGCAAGCCGGCCTTCGCGCCGCTCGCGGAAGTGCTGAGCGCGCCACTGAGCGGACGCGTGCCGCCGGTGACCCTCGCCCTGAGCAGCCGCCGCGGCCGCGTCACGGCCAGCGGTAGCGGCCCGGCGGGCGACTACATGGGCCTCGAAGCTTTCCGGGGAAGCGTGCTGCGCTACAGGGCCATCTTCACACTGGACCGCTTCAATCGCTACTCGCTGGCCCTGCCCAAGGTGCTCGGCTCGCGCGGCCTGCGCGTGCGCGTCTTTCAATACTGGGCCGGCGCCGGCGCGGGGGCCCAGCGCAATATCTGAAGTCTGAGCCACCCGCCATCGGCGATACGGGAAGGACTGAGCTGCCCCCCCATCGGCGATACGGGAAGGACGCAGGGCAGATCGCCGGCAGATCGCAGCGCGACGGCTGAGCACCAGCCACGGCACCGCGTCACAGGACTTACCGCACAACGCGACCCCATTGCGGAGCCCCTCCGGGGCGGAGCCTTAAAGTCTCTACTCCGCGTTACGAAACAGCGCGACGACTGTCAGTGCGAGGATCTTCGTGTCCAGACCCAGCGACCAGTGGGCGATGTAGTAGTTGTCCCACTCCACCCGCTCGGCAAGCGAGGTCTGTCCGCGCAGGCCGTGCACCTGCGCCCAGCCCGTGATCCCCGACTTCACGCGGTGGCGGTCGCCGTAGCGGGCGATGTCGCGCCCGAACAGTTCCACGAACTCGGGACGCTCCGGACGCGGCCCGATGATGCTCATATCGCCGCGCAGCACGTTGAACAGTTGCGGCAACTCGTCCAGTGAGGAGCGCCGCAGGAAGCGGCCCACGCGTGTGCGACGGTCGGCTCCCTCGACGCCGCCGGGCGCGGTGTCCGCATTGGGCACGAACTCCCCGGCGTCCGGCGCCTCCATGCGCATCGAGCGGAACTTGTAGAGGTCGAACACGCTGCCGTCGCGGCCCACGCGGCGCTGGCGGAACATCACGGGGCCGGGCGAGCTGAGACGCACCACCAGCGCCGTAGTGGCGATCACGGGGGCTAGCACCAGCAGCAGCACAACCGCGAAGACGCGGTCGAAGGCGTGCTTGAGCGCGAACTGCAACCCCTTCGGGTTGACGCTGGAAAAAGACATCAACGGCAGGCCGCCGACCGTGTCGTAGCCGACGCGGTTGTTGATCGTGTCGAACATGCGCGGCACCACCGACACCTCGATGCCAAGCTCCTGGCAGCGCTGGATCAGGCGGCTGACGCGCGCGTCGGCGACCGAGGAGAAGGCCACGATCAGGTTGCCCACGCCGGTGCGCCACACGATTTCATCGAGGTCCTCGACGGTGCCCAGCACGGGCACGTCGCGCCCGCCGACCTCCGCGATCGAGCGCGGATCGTCGTCGAGGAAGCCCACCGGCCGAAGCCCGTACTCGGGATGACTCTCCAGGCGACGGGCCACCTGTGAGCCGACCAGGCCGGCGCCCATGATCAGCACCGGCTTACCCACGCGCCGGCTGCTGCGCGCCCAGCGCTGGGCGATCGCCAGCGACACGCGACCGAGGCCGACGGCGACGAGCGCAAACGCCCACGCGCGGATCCAATCGGACTGGGCGGGCACATCCCCGCTGAAGAAGATGCCGAGCATCGCCACCGCCATCGCCGCGACCGACACGGCGCTCATCACGGGCACCACGCCGTCGAGCACGAGCGCACGCAGCCGCGTGCGATAGAGCCCGCGCAGATACAGCAGCAGCATCACGAGCGCCGGCATCGCCAGCAGCGGGGCCTGCTGCCCCGAGACGTGCAGCGTCGCCTGCCAGCCGCCGAGGGCAAGCGCGACCGCCAGACACAGCAGCACAAAGTCGACGGCCGGGCGCAGCAGATCCCAGCCGGGACCCTCCAGCAGCCACTGCAGCGGCCCGCGGAAGGCCTCCCACTGGGCAGGCTCGTGTCGGGGAGCGTCCCGCGCAGGGGCCAGCGCCCCGTTGAGGGGGAGGCTGGTCGTTGTCTGCTGTGTGATTCGCACTGGGGTGTCTGTGGGTGGGGGTGCGGGCATCCTTGTCCCTATTCGCTCGTATTGTTGTTCCTACTCGCCGTTTGTCCTCTTAGTGCGGCATCCTTGCCATACGTCGGGTGAAGCCGGCAGTGATCGCCAATATCCCTAGCACGAGAACGACCAGCAGCAGGTCACTTCCTGTAAAGCCCAATGCTCCGGAGTCTCCGAGGGAAGCAGCATTCGCGACCCCAGAAGCTGTATACGCAGGGGAGGCTCCGGCGGATGTGCCATTGGGAGCCGCCGAGCGGCCGGTGTCGGCGCGAACCTTCCCATGTGCCGATCCGATCTTGTTGAGAGCGCCGCCGTGCGGGGCGCCCTGCCCGACTGCCTGTCCGCCCGACGCCCCCTGAGTCGAGGTGGAGCCGTGGGTTGACGCAGCGCCGCTGGCACCCGTCGCGCTCGAAGGACCGGAGCCGGACGATCCGCCGCCGCCTCCGCCGCGTGGCGCGTTCACGAGCGCAGAGCCGACGATCGCCTGGGCGCCGCCTCCGGGGGCGCCATAGCCGCTGAGCAGAGATCCCGCCGAGGCACCTGCGGGACCGATCGCGAGGACCGCGAGGAGCGACAGCGTCGAAATGATCGTGCGGTGGCGTGTCATTGTCCCAACCTTGGGTTTCTGTTTGGCTCGAGCAGCTGTCGGACCGCTCTTTCCATGCCGGTACCCGCCATCGCCGCCGCGCCTACGTCGGAGGCCGGATTCTCTCGCCGAGACCAGCGAATCTGCCAGGCATCGACTCACAAGCTAGCGAAGCTCAGGCCGAATGTATAGGTATTAAGCCGCGAACATCAAAGGATTTTGCGCGATGTGCCGGCGTCTTTAGGAGAGTTGCTGAGCTTCGCGTAGGATTGAGCTGTTCAGTTCCGTCACGTCGACTCGTTCGCCGTGTCGCGCGAGATCCAGAGCCTGGCGAGCGAGCGGGTCGCGCGGGTTCAGCTGGACCGCGCGCCTCAGCAGCACCAGCGCCGCCGCCTTTTCGCCCCTGCTCGAGGCGATCGCCCCGCGCTCCAGCGTCGCGTAGGCATCCCCGGGGACACGTTCGAGCGCAAGCGCGAACTCATGGTCGGCGCGATTGAGGTCCTCGAAGCGCAGCGCGATGCTTCCCGCCACCAGATAGGGCTCGTCGCTCAGCGGGTTCAGCCGCGCGGCGTCGTTCAGGCGGGCGTAGGCGGTCGCCGGCGCCTTCGGCCACACGCGCGCCGCGCTCTGCACCTCGCGTTGGCTCAGCCACGGCGCCGCGAGCGACGCAGCGACCGCGAGCGCAGCCACGAGCGCCACTGCCACGAGGACCAGGCGCGGTGTGCGCCCGCGGTCCGTCGCGCGCACCGGTCGAGCAGATGTCGCCGGCTCGGAAGCGAGCGCCGGCGGCTCCGGCTGCGCAGACGGCCGAGCAAGCTCCGCCGACCCGCCCGTCCGCGTGGGCGCGGCGGGCGCCGGCGAAAAAGTCCGCCGCACCCTGCCGCGTGTGGGCGGCACCAGCGCGCAGCTGAGGCCCAGCAGCGCGAAGGCGGGGGCGCCGAGGCCGGCGAACTCCCAGAACCAGTCCACCGAGCCGTGCACGGCCCAGTAGGCGAAACCACCCAGCGCGGCCGCCGCTACGGCGCGCGCGAGAGGATCGGGGCCGCGGGCGGCACGTGCCCCCGCGAGCAGCGCCGCGCCCAGGCCGACCAGCGCCAGCAGGCCTCCGATGAGACCCGTCTCGGTGAGCGTGCGGAGCTCCACGCTGTGGGGATAGTGGGGCGTCTCCTGGCTGCGACCGTGGCGCAAGTACTGCTGGGCATAGTTGTCCACGCCGATCCCGACCACGGGGTGTGCCACGAATTCGTCGAGCGCAACGCGGTAGAAGTCGTAACGATTGCTTCCCAAGCCGCTCGTCAGTCGGCTGCCGCCGGCGCGGGTCGTGGAGTAGCCGCCCTTGAAGCTCTGCCATCCATGTTCGAGGCGCGTCAGCGGGTCTCCGGCGGCCACCCAGCCACCAGCGAGGACCGCGACGAGCATGAGAATCGCCAGCGCGCCCACGCCTTTGCGCACTCGTTCGGATCCCATCGGAGAGAGCGGCCGGCGACTCTCCAGCGCCGCGCCTCCAGCGACGATCAGGCCCGCCGCCAGCGATGCCGCGAAGATCGCAACGGTGGCGCTGTGCAGCGCTCCGCGCGCGCCATGTCCGCTGTTGATGTGGTCGCTCACGCGCAGCACCGTCGGCGCGACGGCGCCGATCGCGCCCGCCACCGGTAGGAGTAGGGCGAACGTGCGGACCCGCCCCGGCAGGAGCGCGAAGACGAGGACGAGCATCACCGGCGTCGCATACAGCGAGCCGCGGCTCTGGCTAAGTAGCGCGACGCTCGCCAGCAGCACCGCGCCCCCCGCAAGCAGCCCGCGCAGCCACCACCACAGCCGCTCGCTGCGCGCCAAGAGCAGCGCCGGCCAGAACGCCATCAGCCACTGGGCCGCGTTGGCGTTGGGGTAGCCGCTGGGGTATGACAGCCGCCCTTCGGGGAGCAGCTTGGCGATGTCGCCGCTGGCCACATGCAGCGCGGTGAAGCCGGCGAGGCCGATCATCGCGAGCGTCCACGCCACAAGCAGCAGCGCCGCGCTCGGACCACGCTGGGGCCAGGTGGCGAACAGCAAAAAAACCAGCAGGTAGAGCAGCGTGCGATCGGCGCCTTCCCACGCGTCCCCCGGCACGCCCGCCCACAGGATCGAGAGGAAGCTGAGCGCGGTGTAGGCGGCCAGACAGCCCGCGGCGACCCTCACCGACAGGGGGATCTCGGCGATGCGCAGCGGCACGGTGAGCACGGCGATCGCCAGCAGCGCCAGCACGATCAGAGCTCCTGGCGCCCAGTGCGTCAGTGGATACCCGGCCTGGTCGGTCGCCCACACGACGAACAGCCCCAGCGCAATGAGCGCGGGGACCGTGGCGGGAGCCTCGCGCAGGATCTCCACGAGGCGGGCCGTCACGCTGCTCGCCGATCTGTCCGCGCTCGCGGTGGGCATCCGTCGCCGAGGCTATCGATCCTCCCGTTTTGGCTTGACCTTCCTCGGTTTGCTCTTGCCACGCTTCTGCTTGAGTTTCCCGTCGCGTCCGCGCCTCCTCTTCCGGGCCCTGTGCCTGGTCTTGCCGCCTCGCTTAGGGGGCTTGCCCCTCACAAGCGACTTAACCCCGTTACCGGCCCCGCCTGCTGGCACGGGCACGTTCTGGCTCGAGGGAGCGGACGGGGTCGGAGCGCCAGAGGCTGACGTCCCGGTTGATCCAGTCGAGAGCGGTGGCGGAGGTGGAGGCGCAGGCGGCGGACAGCCGGTGACGTCGAACGTCGAGCTCGCCGTAGAGAGGGGTGTCGCCGGCCGGCTCCACGCCGCGAACACGCTCGTGGCCGTCGCCGTTCCGCAAGCTTCAGGATTTGCCAGGATCGCTCGCGGGCCACCTTTGAGACGCAGTACCATCCTGCTCCAGGGCAGTTGCGGCAGATCCTCGAGGGAGAGCGTCAGACTGCCGTTCGTCGAGCTCACGGCCAGCGTGCCCGCGAGCTTGAGCACGACACCGGAACCTTCGACTTCCAGGTAGATGCCGACCGGATTCGCATCCAGCTCGTCGCCTTCGCCGCACGGTCCCATGCCTTCGCTGCCGCACGCCACGAACACCCGGCCCTGCAGCGTTTGAGCAAAGAGCGGCGCGGCGATTTCCACGGTTCCGATCGTCGAGGCGAAGGGACAGTGCCCACGCGCCACCCGGTAGAGCCCATCGGGACCGAGTTCGCTCCCTTCTGAATCTTCGGTTTCCGAGCCGATGTCGATTCCCTGGGGCCCAGTCCCGGCACACCCCACGAGACCTTCGGCCGCTTTCGACGAGAGGGTGACGCCTTCTGGGAATGAGATGGCTGCGCTCTTCATCTCTGCGCTCGCCAGCCCGACCGGAGCCTCGGTCTGCGGGGCTTGCACTTCAAGCATGTACCCCGCGGGCTCCCCCGCCTGCGCCACCTCGGGCATGACGGAGAGCGCCGGCTGGAACTGCAGCGCTTCACAGCCCGTGATCTCCGGATAGATCACGGATTCGGCCGTGCTGTAGACGCCGGGATTCTGCCAACTGTCAGCCGCCAGCCTCGCCGGCGAGGATCCAGTCGCACAGTCCTCCGGGTTCGTGAGGAGGCTCGCCGCCGCCTCTGGTCCGCCGTCCCGCTGTGATGGATCTCCGAACAGCGTCAAGGAGCCCCCCACCACCAGGTCGACCTCGGGGAACCCCGGCACGGACAGGCGAAGCCCATAGCCCGACCCCTCGCGCACGACGCTGCCGTACATGAAGATCGGCACACCGAGGTAAGCGGCGCCGAGCTCCATCGGATAGCCAGGCTCGGGGACCATGTTGTAGACGGCGACCGGTTCGCCTTCGGAGATCTGACCGCCCGCCACGATCTGCCTGAGCGCGAGCGTCCCGACCCTGCTCGATTCCGCGCATCCGCTCTCCCCTCCGGTGAGTCGCAGCGCATACAGCGGACACGTGGACGCCACCTGGGGATCGATCGCGACTCCCTGCGGCAGGTCGAGCACGATGTCCTTCACGTCCCCGGTCAGCTGGTAGCTCGGAGGGTCGCCTCCCTGCGAAGAGGTGGCGAAATCGAAGCTCGTCGTGAGATCCTCGGGATGCCCGCCCGCCTGCGTATCGGGCGCGCCATGCGCATCGAGCGCCTGCGTCGCGAAGTCCGCGATCCCAAACTGCGCCGAGGCCGAGGACGAGCTGTCGACCGACGGGTCCGAGAACGGAACATCACCAACGAAGCCTGAGGACGGGCTGTCCCCAGCCAGGCCAGACGACAGGGCAGCGCCCGTCCCCGAGGGCGGAGACGCAGCCGCATCTGCCGCCTCTGCGCCGTCCGGCGACGGCCGGTCAGACCCCCGCGCCGACGAGCCGGCCAGCGGACCCTGGCACGCTTCTCCCACGCAGCCGGGCGCGGGCTTGGGGGCCGGGTAACCGCCTTCCGCACGCGCGTCGTAGACGTCCTGCTGAGTGTCGGTGTCCTGCCCGACGAGCGGATCGACGGTCGTGAAGAAGACGTTCGCACCCGATGGATCGGCGCCGAGCAGGCGCACGCCGGGGCTTTCGTCGACGGTCGAGTCATCACGCCCGTCGGAGATGAGCGAGATGCCGCCGGCGCGGTACTCGTATACGTTGGGCACCGGCTGGCCGAGCTCGTCGATCGCGTCGTCGAGTGCCCGCGGCGTCAGCGCGGCGGGGCTTTCGAAGAACACGGCGCCATCTGCCGGCGCCGAGACCCCCACCGCACTCGTCGGCGAGTCGAAGGCATCGGCCTGCTGTGTGACGAGCGAGGCGCCGTAGGCGGGCGCGCGGCCGTCGTCGTCGGAGCCGGATTCGCCGATCGACGCGCGCACGAGGTCCCCTGTCAGAGCGTCGTACTGGAAGATCTGCGCCACGCCCGCAGTGACGCCTTCGTGGGTCAGGTCGGCGCGGCTCGCGAACACCAGGTAGCGGCCTTCGCGGGAGACCTCCGCCGGCCGATCGTCGGCTCGCGCCCAGTCCGTCTCGTCTTCTGAGGAGAGGGAGACGACGAACGAGGTGCGCCCCGCCGGGTGGACGGAGTCGCGCTCGTAGACGTACAGATTCTCTGCCCCCGCCACGGGCCGCTCGCCCAGCGTATTCGGCCCGGAGCCAAGCACGCCCCTGGCGACGAAGTAGACGTGCGAGCCGTCCTCGGCGATCCTCACCACGCCCTGCACTTCAGCTGGTGCGCCACCGGCAGAGGCCAACGCGAGGCTTTCGCCCGGCGGCGCGCGGAAGTCGTACTCGTAGAGGTTCGCCGTCCCTTCGCTCGCGGCGGGGAGCAGCCTCTGCGCGCTGGTGAAGAAGACCGTCGACCCGTCCCGGGAGGCGCCCTCGAAGTGCGCGTCGGCGCAGGGCGGCGCGGGAGACCCTTCCTCGCAGTAGCCGAGCGTTGGCTCCGATATCGGAATTGTGCGCTCTATGCCCGTGGCGGTGGCGACTTCTTCTCTGGCCAGCAGCTCATCGACCGCCGGCTCAGAGCCACCGCAGTCCTCGTCGTCTCTGCCGACGGCGGTGAAGAACACCCGCCCACCGTTTGCGGAGACCGCGTTGTAGACAGAGCCACCGGATCCCCCCGGGGCGCTCGAACCCAGCAGCGTGCCGCACCGGCTCACCAGCTCGGTGCTGCCAGCGCCACCACTGACGCCCACAAGCGAGGGCTGGGAACTGCCGGTGCCGCTGTACTCGTACAGCGTGCTCGCCCCTGCGGCCGTGTCGTCGAAGGGCCAGCGGTAGCCCGGCTCGGTGGAGAAGAGCACATGCGAGAGGTCGGCCGAGGCCCCGAGGTAGGTGTACTTCCCGCCGTTCGCCGCGGCCGTCTCGGGTGTGGGCTGTCCCACCTCCGTAAAGGTCCCGCGCGGCCGCTCGATGTACAGGTCGCTCACGCCTTCGGGCTGGGCCAGAGTGGACAGGCCCCACAGCGTGGCGGAGAGGTCTTCGCTCGCGTCGTACATCCCTGCGCTCCTGTACACGGACTGCGGCGGACCGAGCGCCGCGGCAACCCATCCGCCGGCGCTGCGCGAGAATTCGTATGCCGTGCCCCGCAGCCGCGAGCCAGCGCTCAGTGTGTCGTCTTGCGAGCCGGCAAACACGCCGAGGCTCGTGCCGATCGTGCGTTCGCCGTCGGGCGCGAGGCCCGACATCCCGCTGAGCGGCGAGACGAAGGAGCCCTCCTTGTAGGGCGGCGTGACGAGCTCGTAGGCACGACAATTCGGCAACCCACCGGAGCTGGTTTCCGAGCGCACAGCTTCGTTGGGACACCCGCCCGCTGCCGCACCCTGACTCGGAGCGGCAAGCATGCAGATAGCCAGAACAGACAACACCACCGGAAGGCGCATGAGCAACACTTTATAGCGATAATCGAAACCCACGGCCAACCCCTGAGCCATCGACGCTCTTCGACGAAGGGACGGCGATAATCGGGCACGTGACCCACGCCGACCCCCTGGCGCCCTTCTACGAGGAGACCTATACCCGAGACCCCACCGCCTCCATGCGCGGCGCCGCCTGGCGTGCGCTCAGCGCGATCGGCAAGGCGGAACATGTGCTCACCCTCTGCGAGCGGGCCGCTCTTTCGCCCCGGAGCACGCTCGAGGTCGGCTGCGGCGACGGCGCCGTCCTCTCGGCGCTGCACGCCTGTGGTTTCGGCGGACGTCTCGCGGGCATGGAGATCGCACAGGGCGCTGTTGAGATCGCGCGGAGCCGAGCGGAGATAGACACGGTTGAGCTGTATGACGGGGAGCACCTGGCGCTGGAGGACGGCGCCTATGAGTTGGGGGTGCTCAGTCACGTGCTGGAGCACGTCACGGCGCCCGCGCGTCTGCTCGCCGAGGTGGCGAGGGTATGCGACGCGGTGGTCGTGGAGGTGCCGCTGGAGGACAACCTCTCCGCGCGACGCCCCGCCGGGCGGGAGCACTCAGCCGAGGTGGGTCACCTGCAGCGTTTCTCGCGCGGGGTGGTGCGGGAGCTCGTGGCACAAGCTGAACTGCGGGTGGTGGGCGAGCTCGAGGATCCGCTGCCGCTGGAGGTGCACCGCTTCTTCGCGCGCTCGCGCCTCGCACGGGCACGGGCGGGCGTCAAGTGGGGAGCACGCGAGGGACTGCACAGCCTTGCGCCTACGCTGGCGCGGCGGGCTTTCACGCTGCACTATGCCTGCCTGTGCCTGCCCGGCCGAGGCTAGGCACTCGAGGCAGGCAAGCGACACCACGTCTATCGGACCCAGACGCGGCCCCGTCCATCCGGGCGAGGCCCAACGATGGACGCGCGCCCCACGGTGCTGTAGGCTTCGAGACTGGCCAGCCAGCCAAACACCGAAAGCCCGAAGAGGAGCAGAGATATGGCGAGCACGACCCACGCCGGCAGCACCCCCGCAGGCCCCAGCAACTCGGATGGCCTCGCGAGCCTGCCAGCCGACGCGATCTCCTACGAGGATCTGTATGCGCGCTGGGAGCGTGGCAACTGGAGCGCCACCGAGCTCGACTTCACCGAAGACGCGCGCCAGTGGCGCGAGGAGTTCACCGACTTCGAGCGCAAGGCCGCGCTGTGGAACTATTCGCTGTTCTTCTGGGGCGAGGACGCGGTGGCGGACAACCTGAGCCCGTACATCGACGCGGCGCCGCACGAGGAGCAGAAGTACTTCCTCGCCACCCAGCAGGTCGACGAGGCGCGCCACGCGGTGTTCTTCAAGCGCTTCATGCACGAGGTCTGCGGCATCGGCGACGGCTCGATGGCGAGCGGGCTGAGCGGGATCGAGCACGAACTGACGCCGGGCTTTCGCAAGGTGTTCGACCGCCTGGACTCGATGGCTGTTGAGCTGCGCGCCGACCGCTCGCGGCCCAAGCTGGCGGCAGCGGTGGCTCTGTATCACTTCGTGATCGAGGCCAGCCTCGCGCAGACGGGCCAGCACATGATCACGAGCTACTTGGAGGAGCGCAACCTGCTGCCGGCCTTCCGCCAGGGCATGGAGAACGTGGCGCTCGACGAGCAGCGCCACATCGGCTTCGGGGTGAAGCTGCTGTGCGACCTCAACCGCGAAGACTCGCGCGTGCCCGCGGCGGTGGCGAGGCTGCTGCGCGAAGTGCTCCCCTACACCGGCCAGGTGCTGCAGCCGCCCGGCTGGGACGAACGCTATCTGACGTGCTTCGGCTACACCTATGAGCGGATCGGCGGCGAGGGCGTGCTCTCGCTGCAGACCAAGCTGCGCTCGGCCGGCCTCGCCCACGAGACGCTGCCCGGCCCACCGGTGATCCCACCGGGGCTGACCCCCGAGGAGATCTCCCGCCAGGGACGCGAACTGTCGATGGCGGGGATCATCGGCGTGCGTGAGGGTCCGTCGAGCCGCGACCCCGAGACGCAGGCGCTGCTGTTCGACATGATCGCGCGCAACGTCAACCCCAAGCACGGCCTGCGCCGCCCGACGGTGTTCCAGTGGGAGTTCACCGACCCCGACGTGCCCACGTGGCACCTCACGGTGAACAACGGTTCGAGCGCCGTCACCCAGGGCGAGGCGGCAAACCCGGACCTGCGCCTGCGCATGAGCTATCAGGACTTCGTCGACATCATCGGCGCACGCCTGAACCCGCTGCGCGCGATGGCCACGGGCCGTTTGCGCCCGCGTGGGAACCCGCTCGCGCTGCAGCGCCTGACGAAGGTGTTTCCGC
Source organism: uncultured Solirubrobacterales bacterium (assembly GCA_963723045.1). Lineage (GTDB taxonomy): Bacteria > Actinomycetota > Thermoleophilia > Solirubrobacterales > Solirubrobacteraceae > Palsa-744. The sequence goes on from CAVROU010000002.1 coordinate 1,439,415, forward strand.
GGGGCTGAGCTATTCGATCCCGAACTCGTGCGCGGCGCTCGCCCGACCGCTGGCCGTGGCGGCCTGGCCTGTTGAAGAGGAGGAGGAAAGAGGGAGCCGCGCACTGGGGGCAGCGCGCCGTGGCGCAAGCGCGGTCGCCGGCGCTCGCTCGAAGCCAAGCTCACGCTGAGCCCGCAAAGCGATGGCGCTGGGAGACGGCACCGAATGAGCGATATGACGCGGGTGCAAGGCCGACCGAGCCGCCGGCGAGCGCGCCGTAGGCGGCAATGATGGACCGCCCACGGCGCTGAACAAGCCCTGTGGACTGCTACGGCCGTTCACGTCGAAGACACGGTCGTGGTGGACCGTGCGCGTGTCGTGGCCACGGGTGACGATCGCAACACAGCCACCTCCCACGCCAGCCACAAGCAGACATCCGGCGGTCAATTTGGCCCCGAGTGAGCCGCCCGCGAACAGGCCGCCGCCCGACCCGACGCTGGCCCCCGCACCCGATCCTGCACCGCCACCCGCCGCGACTCCACCGCCGAACCCGACCGCGCCCGAAGCCCACGGCAGCGGGAGTGGCGGGAGCACTGCGGCGAGCCCGCGCAGGGAGACGACGTAGGCGCGACACGCCGGACACTCACGTCGGTGCATCTGCGCCAGCTGATACCGCTCGCCGGTGGGGTCAAGGATGCCGAAGGCCAGCGCGCGCATCAGCGAGCCCTGCTGCTCACACCAGCCACCGCCACCGATCGTCCGCACGAGTTCGTTCATCTTCGCGGCCACCCCAGGGCGCTCGGGACCGTGGCCCTCCATCAGCTTGCGCATGCGCGCCTCGCTGACACCCATCTGCGCGGCCGCCTCCGCCCGGCCGAGACCCTGCAGATAGCAGAGACTCGCGGCCTGCTGCTCGCGGGCGCTCATGCGAGAGCGCAGGCCCTCGAAGGTCTGACGCAGGCGCAGCTGATCGTCGAGCTGGCCCGCCAGATCCGGTTCGACGGCGAGCCGCTCAACGGGATCACCCTCGACGCCGGCGAGCTGCGCACGGCGAGCCGGCGCCCGAGACTCGTCGATCGCCCGGCGAAAGCAGACCTCCACGAGCCAGCCGGTGGGGTTCTCGATCTCCTGACCCTCCAGCAGCGCCGCGAACAGCCCTTGCCAGGCTTGCGCGTAGCACCCATCGAGGTCGTCGTCGTCAAAGTCGACCCCGCGCGAGCGCAGCCGCCCGCAAACGACACCAAGCACCCGCAGGCGCTGCGCCTCGAACTCCTTGCGCAGCATGCGTTCGGCGCGGTAGCGACGCAGCGGCAGCGGACTCATGGGCGTAAAGACTACGAGCCAGAGGAATGCTGCGAGCTAGTCGAAAGACAAATGGAGGCCGCGCCGATCCACGCGGCAGACGGATGCGCCTATCCGCGCGGCGATAGGTCGACAGACGCGGCGGACGGGTTGCGCCCACCCGCGCGGCGATATCTTCACGCAATCCCCCCGCCCGCCGATCCCCACACCCCAGCGCCACCTCCGCGTGCGGAGATTCTCGGAGTTCCTCTGGCGGTGTCCGACTACGAGCAGGTGATCGACTGGATGGAAGCGATGGTGGCCGCCGAGGCGCGTGGCTATCTCACGGCGGCGGCGGTGAACCTCGTGATGAGCGCCCACGAGCAGCCGCAGACGATGAGCGCAGTGCTGGGCGCGACGCTTGCGGTGCCCGACGGGATGCCGCTGGTGTGGGCGCTGCGTGCGCTCGGCCACGCGCGCGCCACGCGCGTGTATGGGCCGGATCTGATGCTCGGCTTCTGTGCGCGCGCCGCCGCCTCGGGCACCCCCATATACCTATATGGCGGACGCGACGAGGCGGCGCTCGGACTGCTCACGGCGCGCCTGAGCGAGCGCTTTCCGGAGCTGCGCATCGCGGGAGGCTTCTCGCCCCCCTTCCGCGAGCTCACGCCGGAAGAGGAGCGCCGGGTGGTGAGCGACATCGACGCCTCAGGAGCCAAGGTCGTGTGGGTGGGCATCGGGCAGCCCAAGCAGGAGCGCTGGATGCACCACATGCGCCCGCATCTGCAGGCGCCGCTGCTGGTGGGGGTGGGCGCGGCGTTCGACTTCCATGCCGGTCTCGTACCTCAGGCGCCCCACTGGATGCAGCGCTCGGGCCTTGAGTGGAGCTACCGTCTGGCGCGCGAGCCGCGGCGGCTGTGGCGGCGCTACGCGCGCTACAACCCCGCGTTCATGGCCGGCTTCGCGCGCCAGTACCTGCGCGAGCGCCGCTGAGCGAGCCCTCGATACAGGTCGGCATGCCGAGCCACGAGCCCGAACAGCACCATCCGACAGCGCGAGCGCCGCTGAGCGCCGACGCACGCCGCTAATCTCTGGGCCGCGATGGCAAGCCTCCAGCACACCGCCGACGTAGCCGTCGTCGGCCTCGGCCGCGTGGGGCTGCCGCTGGCGCTGTCGTTCGCCGACCGCGGGCTGCGGACGATCGGAGTCGACAACGATCCCACGCGCCTGGGGGCGGTGCGCGAAGGGACTATGCCCTTCCAGGAGACCGGCGCACAGGAGCTCTTGGAGCGGGTGCACGCCTCCGGTCGGTTGGAGCTCTCCGAGCGCGTGGCCGACGCCGCGGCGGCGCGGCAGATCGTGATCACGCTCGGCACACCGTCGTTCTCGCACATCGAGATCGACATGCGCGATATCCGCTCGGCGCTTGACGACCTCCTGCCGGTGCTGGCGCAGGGGCACGCGCTGACGCTGCGCTCGACCGTCGCGCCGGGGACGACAGAGTTCGTCGCCGGCTATCTCGCCAAACACCGCGGCTTCCGCATCGGCGAGGAGGTGTTCGTCGCGCATGCGCCCGAGCGCATCGCGGCGGGGCGCTTCCTGGAGGAGATCGACACGCTGCCGTGCCTGATTGGCGGCGTGGGCGCCCGCTCGGGCGAGGTCGTGGCGGAGCTGTTCGGCGTGTTCGGCGCGCCGATCGTGCAGAGCACGCCCGTGCAGGCGGAGCTGGCGAAGATCTGGGCGAACATCCTGCGCTACACCAACTTCGCGCTGCCGAACCTGCTGATGATGGACTGCGAGCGCTATGGCGCGAACGTATTCGAGGTGATCGAGCTGATCAATCGCGACTACCCGCGGGGGGGGATCGCGCTGCCCGGCTTCACCGCGGGGACGTGCCTGCGCAAGGACTTCACCTTCTCAGAGGAGCGCTCAGCCGCGCCAGGCATGCTGCTGGCCGTCTCGCGCGTGAACGAGTCGGTGCCGCTGTTCCTGGTGGAAGGCGTCAAGCGGCGTGTGGGCGCCCTGTCCGATCGCAAGGTCGCCGTGCTCGGGCTGGCGTTCAAGGCGGATACCGACGACGAGCGCGACTCGCTCGCGCACAAGCTGATTCGCCTGCTTGAACGCGAGCTGGCGGATGTCGTCGCGCACGACCCGCACGTGCCCACGCCGACGGCCTCGCTCGAGCAGGCGCTCGACGGCGCCGACGTGGTCGTGCTGGCGACCGACCACGCGGAGTTCCGCGACCCGCGAACGCTCGCTGCGATCGCCCAGCGCGCGAAGGCCGACTGCCTGGTGGTCGACCCGTGGAACTGCTGGGGGGCGGGACAGGTGTTCGCGTATGCCTCGGAGCTGGCAACCCTGGGGGCCGGCGCATGAGCCTGAGGAGCCGCGTCACACCCATGGGGCTCGCCAGCGCCTCCTCGGCGCCCCCGCGTCGCTGCAGAAAGCCCTCAGCATGAGTCGCGTATTGGTAACGGGCGGCGCCGGCACGATCGGCGCCGCTGTTGTGCGGCGGCTGCTCGCCGACCCGGCGTATGAGGTGCGCGTCTCAGACCAGCGCCCCGCGCCGCAGTGGATGCGCGAGGGCTGTGAGGTGCACACGGGCGACCTGCGCGAGCTGAGCGAGGCAAAGACCGCGACCCACGGCTGCACGCATGTCATCCACCTGGCCGCGATCGTGGGCGGGATCGCGAACTTCCACCGCCTGCCGCACACGCTGACGGAGGTCAACAATGCGCTCTACAACGCCGTCGTCCGGGCGGCATTGGAGGAGGAGGTGGAGCGCTTCACCTACGTGTCCTCCTCGATGGTGTTCGAGCGCGCCACCGAATACCCTACGACTGAGGCGCACCTGCCCGACTGCCCCACGCCACAGTCGGCGTACGGCTTCAGCAAGCTCACCGGCGAGGTGTACTGCCGCGCAGCGCACGACGAGCACGGGCTGCCGTTCACGATCTGCCGGCCCTTCAACGCGTATGGCCCCGGCGAGGTGCCCGACGCCGAGCCGGGGATCGCCCACGCGGTGCCCGACCTGATCAAGAAGGTCCTCTCCGGCCAGCGTCCGCTGCAGATCTTCGGCAGCGGCGAGCAGACGCGCACGCTGACCCACGTGGACGACATCGCCGACGGCGTCGTCACGGCGATGGGCTCGCCGGCGGGCCTGAACGAGGACTTCAACATCTCCGCCGCACGGGAGATGACGGTCGCGGAGATCGCGCGCGTGGTGTGGGAGGCCTGCGGCGAGGACCCCGCCACCTTTGAGCTGGAGCACCTGCCGAGCTTCACCGTCGACGTGCCCCGCCGCTGGCCCTCGGTGGCCAAGGCGCAGGAGCTGCTGGGCTGGCAGGCCCGGATCAACCTCGAGGAGGGCATCGCGGCAACCGTTCGGTGGATGCGCGAGCGCGAGACGATAGGGTCCCGCGCATGACCACGAAACAGACTTCCGCATGAGCGCAAAACGCTCGGCGCTCATCACCGGAATCACCGGCCAGGACGGCTCCTACCTCGCGGAGCTGCTGCTCGAGAAGGGGTATGACGTGCACGGTATGGTGCGCCGCGCCTCGACCGAGAAATTCGAGCGCATCGAGCACCTGCGCGAGCGCATCACCCTGCACCAGGGCGACCTGCTCGACCAGCGCTCGCTGGTGGACGCCCTGCGCGCGTCCAAGCCGGACGAGATCTACAACCTCGCGGCGATGTCTTTCGTGGCGGTCTCGTGGATCCAGCCGACGCTCACGGCGGAGTTCACCGGCGTGGGCGTCACACGAATCCTGGAGGCGATGCGCGAAGTGTGCCCCCAGGCGCGCTTCTACCAGGCATCCAGCAGCGAGATGTTTGGCAAGGTGCTGGAGGTGCCCCAGACGGAGACGACGCCGTTCTATCCGCGCTCGCCCTACGGCGTGGCGAAGGCGTACGGGCACTTCATCACAGTCAACTACCGCGAGTCATACGACTTGCACGCGACGAGCGGAATACTTTTCAACCACGAGTCCGAGCGTCGGGGACTGGAGTTCGTCACCCGCAAGATCACCTGGCATGCAGCCGCGATTCGCCACGGGCTGCGGGAGGATCTGCACCTCGGCAACCTCGATGCCGAACGTGATTGGGGCTACGCCAAGGACTACGTCGAAGCAATGTGGCTGATGCTGCAGTGCGACCAAGCCGAGGACTATGTGATCGCCACCGGCGAGGCGCACTCGGTGCGCGAGTGCTGCCAGGTGGCCTTCGAGGAGGCCGGGCTGGGCGACTTCGAGCGCTACGTAAAGATCGACCCTTCGTTCGTGCGACCGGCGGAGGTGGACCACCTGATCGGCAGCCCCGCCAAGGCAGAGCGCGACCTCGGCTGGAAGCCGCAGACGAGCTTCGAGGAGCTGATCCGCCTGATGACGCGCGCCGACCTCGAGCTGCTCAAACCGCGTTGAGCGTCCCCCTGTTCGACACCTCCACCGCGCTGGCGCCGCTGCGCGAGGAACTGCGCGACGCCGTCGCGCGGGTGCTGGACTCCGAGCGCTACATCCTCGGCCCCGAGGTGGAGGCGTTCGAGCGCGAGTTCGCGGCCTACTGCGGCGCCGGCCACGCGGTGGGAGTAGCCAACGGCACGGAGGCGATCACGATCGCCCTACGCGCGATGGGCGTAGGCCCGGGCGATGAGGTGGTCGTACCCTCGTTCACCTTCTACGCCTCCGCCGAGGCGATCCCCCCGACAGGCGCGCGGCCGGTGTTCTGCGACATCGACCCCGACACCTACTGCGTGACCGCGGAGACGGTGCGCGCCGCGCTCACGCCGCGCACGAAGGCGGTCATCGCGGTGCACCTGTTCGGCAACCTCGCGCCGGTCGCGGAGATCGAGGCGCTGGGCGTGCCGGTGCTCGAGGATGCCGCACAGGCCGCGGGCTCGCGCGGTGACGCCGGGCGTCCGGGCTCACTCGGCACGGCGGCCACGTTCTCCTTCTTCCCCTCCAAGAACCTCGGCTGCTTCGGCGACGGCGGCGCGATCGTCACGTCGGACCCCAAGCTGGCCGAGCGCGTGCGCGTGCTGCGCTTCCACGGCTCCCACGACAAGGTCACATACGAGCAGGTCGGCTACAACTCCCGCCTGGACGAGCTGCAGGCGGCGAGTGCTGCGCGTACAGCTGCCCCACCTGGAGGACTGGGCGCGCGGCAGGCGCGAGGCGGCCGAGCACTATGTGCGCGCAGGATTGGGAGGAATAGAGGGGGTCGCGCTGCCTGTGCCGGTCGCGGGCGCCGAACCCGCATGGCACCTGTATGTCATCGGCCACCCCGATGCGGTCCGCCTGGAGGGCGCCCTGAACGCGGCCGGCGTGGGGTGCCGCGGCTACTACCGCACCCCCGTACACCGCCAGGCGGCGATGCGCGAGTGGGGCGCGGGACTGGAGCTGGGGGCCACCGAGGCAGCGGCCGGCAGACACCTCGCGATTCCGATGAGTCCCGTGCTGAGTGCCGAGCAGGCCGCCGAGGTCGTGGCGGCCATCGCCGCTATCGTGGCCGCGCACTAGTCTGTCTCACTCTCTGAATATCGGCGAATGGGTTAAAGTCAGGACCCCGCCTCCGAAGAGACAGGGCCCTGACCGATCCGTACTCCTTACTGCTCAGCGACTAGTAGCCAGCTTCGACCACCGCTGCCGCTGTTGCGTTTTCAAGCGAGCCCGTGAGGATCGCGGTGTTGTGGCCAGCAGCGGCCGGCACACCGAGGGTTTCTTCGACCAGTTTGTTGATAAAGAAGGAGAAGATTCCTCCACATCCTTCGGTGCCGGGCGCCGAGAAGGCGTTGTCGACAACTTCGTTGTTGACGATGGTCACCTTCGTGAACGCTTCATTGAACGAGAGTTCACCGACTTTACCGGTAATGGGTTTATTGGGTTTGGGCGGGTTGGTCGTGCCCGTTGTGAGTTCAAACGTCACCGGATGCGCTTTCGAGCCCAGGTAGCAGGCGCTGCCGAGGATCGCGTTCTGCAGGTGCAGGCGCACCGGCAGCGAGAGGGCGACACCTTCGGCGGCCAGCAGGTTCGACCTGCTGATGCCGGGGTTGGCGACCAGTTCGGCCGTAGCCGTGACGCCGGTGAGGCCTTCATTGATCTGTTTGTTGAACCATTCCTGCACTTCTTTCGGCCACCATGTGGGGGCTTTGATCCCGAACAGACCGCCGGGAACCGTGAGTGGCGTTTTTTTCAGCGATTCGCCATTGGCCGCGCCGACGAACGTTTCCGCGCCGGTTTCTTCATTCACAATCGACCCACCCTGGAGGGTGATCGTTTTGTTGACCGGCACCGTCTTGCTGCCGATGGTGAATTCCTTGCCGGTGCTCTGTACGAAGAAGCACAGGGCGACGGCCGGGTTTTTCGTCGGACACTGGGCAAAGACGGCGAATTCTTTGGGAGAGTCCGCCATTGCCGGGGCCGCCACGGCCAGAATCAATATCGATGCGGTCATCAGCGCCAGCACTCCCTTACGGAGGCTCATAAGACGCCGTAGATGATCTGTGATCATGTTACTCCTTGAGTTGTGGATGCCAGTAGCTACATTTATGAGCGTAGGTATCCCACAAGTGCTTTACAACAACTGTTTCCGATAAATTTATCTTTTGCGATAATTGGTGGAAACGGGCGATTCTTTTGCGGTCGCGAAAATCGTCTCCGACTCGACCTATCGCCAGCGCGCGAGCAGATCCTCGTCGCCGACATCGCGCACGACCCGCGCCGGTACGCCCATCGCGACCCCTCGGGGAGGGATGGCGCGCGTGACCACGGCGCCCGCCGCCACGAACGCCTCCTCGCCGACCTCCACACCGGGCGTCAGCACCGCGCCACCCCCGATGCGACACGCGCGGCGCAGGATCGCACCGCGCAGCGGCATCTCCGGAGCGTGGCGCGACATCGTGTCGTCGTTGGTTGTGAGCGCGCCCGGGCCGACGAACACGTCGTCCTCGACGAGCGTGAAGGCCGTGAGGTAGACGCCGCTCTGCACCCGCACGCGCGCGCCCACGCGCACGTCGTTGTCGACCACGCTGCCGCGCCCGATGACGGTGCCGGGGCCGATGTGGGAGCGCTCGCGCACGAAGGACTGGTCGCCCAGGATCGATCCCTCGCCGATGTGCGCCCCGGCGAAGACGACGGCGCCCGCGCAGACAGTCACGCCCGCGCCGAGCGTCAGCCCGCCCACGTCCCCCTTGGCCGAGGAGCCCGGGGCCAAACGCGGGCGCTTGCCGAGCACGACGTGATCCTCGATCGTGCAACCCTCGCCGATGGCCGTGCCGGCATGCACGACCACATTGGCGCCCAGGGACGCCCCGTCGCCGATCCTCGCCCCCTCGTAGACCACGGCATGGGGACCGAACGAGACCCCATCCCCCACCCGAACGCCCTCGCCGAGCAGCAGGCCGGGCGCGCGAGGGTCAGGTCTCACAGCGCCAGAGTCTACGCCTCCAGCGCGCGCAGATCGGCCCGAACCATCCGCTCGATCAGCTGCTCGAATGTCACCGACGGCTCCCAGCCCAGTCTGGCGCGCGCGCGGGTCGGGTCGCCGACGCTCGGCGTCGCCTCGGGCGCACGCACCAGCGCCGGGTCGACCCGCAGATAGGGCTCGGCGTCGAGGCCCACGCAGGCGAACGCGGCCTGGGCCAGCTCGCCGACGGTGCGCGCCACTCCGCTCGCCAGTACATAGTCCGCAGGCTCCTCCTGCTGGAGCATCATCCAGGCGCCGCGCACGATGTCCCCCGCAAACGACCAGTCGCGCACCGCCCGCAGGTCGCCCACCGTCAGCTCCGTGCGCCGGCCCGTCGCGATTTCCGCGACGCCCCGCGTGATCCGGCGGGTGACGAACTGTTCGGGGCGGCGCTCTGACTCGTGGTTAAAGACGATCCCCGAGCACGCCCAAAGCCCGTCGTGCGCGCGCAGCGCCCCCACGAGCTGATGCGCGGCCAGCTTGCCCACCGCGTAGGGCGTCTGCGGACGGCAGGGCGTGTCCTCGCGCTGGGGGCACTCCCCCGCGTCGCCAAACATCGCACCGGAGGCGGCGACGAACACGCGCGTCGCCGGGTCGAGCTCGCGCACGGCCTCCAGCAGCGCGGCGGTGGACCCGGTGATCGCGCGCACCGTCCGCTCCGGGTGAACCCACGAATCGGGCACGAACGAGGGAGAGGCCAGGTGGTAGACCTCGCGTGGCGCGCTCTGGCGCAAAGCAGCCAGCAGACTGGGCGGGTCGAGCAAATCTCCGCGCACGAGCTCGATACGCCCGCGTAGGTGCTCTGAGCAGCCGAGCTCCCGGTCCGGCTCGCCACGTACCAGAGCGCTCACGGCGTAGCCCTTCTCCAGCAGCAGCTCAGCCAGGAACGAGCCGTCCTGACCGGTGAGGCCGGTCAGGAGGGCGCTCCTCGTTGCGTCGGACCCGCTCACTGCGCCGAGCGGCTCGCGGCGAGCGCGTCGCGGCGAGCACGCAGGAAGCTCAGCGCCGCCTCGCGCTGATCCTCGGCCTCCACCAACTCCGCGTAGCTCAGTTCGGCGCCGCGAAATCCCTTCGCGTTCCACAGCTCGCTGTCAGGCACTCCCTCCCAGGGGGTCACGTACAGATAGGGCTGCGCGTGCGCGTCATCCCCCGGGGAGAGTCCGTAGACGGCCCGCCTGCCATCGCGCTGGGAGCCCAGCTCGACGGCCATGTCGAAATGCTCGGGCCACAGCTGCACGCGGCTGTCCTGGCCCGAGCCCGGAGCCTCCGCCCGCAACTGCTCCAGTACCGAAGCCGCGAAACCGAACCAGTCACCCAGGAACGTGGATGCATCGAGATCTACCTCGAGGCGATGATCGGCGCCCGCGAGGTCGTGCCTGGTGAGGTCGAAGCCGATGAACTCCGCCGCATCGGCGAGCGTCGTGAGATGCCCGTGCTGCACGCGCCCGGCGATCTGCACGATCAGCATCTCACCCGCAACCCTGATCTGCACGTCGTTGCCGAAGAATGGCGTCCCAAACCCGCCGAGCGTGTAGCGCAGACCGATCTTGCCGTTCGCGCGCCGACGCGTGGGGGAGATCACGTGCTCGGCCAGTCCGTGCAGGGCACGGCGTGTCTCCACCAGATGCTCAGGCAACTCGCCCAGGCGCCGATAGGCGCCCAGCCAGCGCCACGAGCACCACTGCGCCAGCTGCTCGTCCTCGCGCGCCAGCTCCTCCCACAGGAGATCTCCGCCGCTCACCGGCGAGACCAGCGGGCGATGGTGGTGGCGCTCCCCCGCGTCCGCCGGATCGTCGGCGAACCAAGGAGCCTGTGTGACAGCCGGCGGCGAAGACTCCAGCACACGCGCCTCATAGCGTCCGCGCAGCCGATCCTCGGCTTCCCTGCGGGCATGCCGAGGCAGGGGATCGGTTGGACTGCCCGGCGGCCATGTGCCCACAGTGACGCAGCTTATGGCCTGGCGGCGCCCCGCGCTGTGGAATACACCTGCGCGAGTTTGGCCGCGACGACAGCCGGAGCACACAGCGCCCGCACGCGCTCCAGCCCCCGCACTCCGGCGCGCTCGTCACCCCATAGCGACCCGATGGCCTTGGCCAGCTCAGCCACGTCACCGGGCGGCGCGGCTCCCTCCCCTCCTAAAAGCTCACCCAGGGCGCCCACGTCGCTCCCGGCCACCGGCACGCCCGCCGCCATCGCCTCCGCCGCCACCATCCCAAAGGTCTCACCCGAGCGCGAAGGCACGAGCGCCAGCGCCGCGCCCCGCCGCAGCTCGGCCAGCCGCTCGCCCCCCACGCGCCCGAGGAAGCGCACATCGCCGCCACCAGCGCGCGCGCGCAAGCTCGCGAGCCCAGGGCCGTCCCCGGCCACGACGAGCGGCACGCCCGCCTGGCGGCAGGCGTCGATCGCCACCTCCACGCCCTTCTCCGGCGCCAGGCGCGAGACGACGAGCGCATAGCTTCCACTCGCCGCCCGCGACCGCTCGGCAAAGGTGCGCAGAGGTGGCGCCAGCACGTGGACGCGCGCCCAGGGCAGCGGCGCCCCAAGTGCGCGCAGCCGCTCGCGCGCGAACTCGCTCGGCACGAGCACCGCGTCCACCTGGGCGAGCGTTCGCCGCTGCCAGAGCGCCAGGCCCGCGCCATAGGCCAGCGCCTCGGCGCGGCTGCCGCGGCAGTTGCGCAGCACGCCGGGCAGCGTGTTGCGGCCGTGGCAGCGCATGCACTCCTCGCCTCGGGTGAAGCACACGCCGGTCGCGCACACCAGACGGTACTGGTGCAAGTGCAGCACGACGCGCGCGCCCTCCGCGCGCGCTGCCGCCAGCGCGCGCCAGCCGAGCGTCGGCAGGAGGTTGTGCGCGTGCACCACCTCGGCCTTTGACTCCCTTACGGCCTTTGCAACCTCCGCCGGCTCCAGGCCCCCGTACAGCAGGCCCGCCGCGGCGCGCCGGCGCGCGCGCGATGGCGCCCCCTCAATCGACTGTCGAGTCAGCAGCCGAGTCGGCTCGTGCATGTGCTCTCGCACGAGCCACGCTAGGTCCTCGACCACGCGCTCCTCGCCCCCGGTTGTGCGGTAGCGGCTGTGCAGGAACAGGACCATCGCGACAACCTAGCGTTCGGCTGGCGCGTACGCGCACCAGCGCGGCGGCGGCGGCTGTACGAGGGTGCGGCAGGCCGGGGGGCGTGCCGCAGCACGCCCCCCGCAACTTCAGCTGGTACTGGTCGATCGGGTGACAAAGACGCCGAAGTTTTCACCCGACACGAGCGCGACTTCGAAGCTGCCATTGAAATTTGCGGGATTGTTTTCCCCTATTTCAAGACCGACCGGGACGGCTGCGCCGCCTTCTTTTTTGACTTCTTCGATAGGCGTTCCGGGGAACACCAGTTCATTGGTGCTCGCTTCTACGCCTTCCGGTTTGAGTTCTGCGGCTATCGTACCTTTGACCGGAAATTCTCCCTTCACGCTGCATCTTGTACATGCGCTTGACTCCTTCCGTCCGGTCCGAGCCGGACCGTCTCGATTGACGAGCGAGTATTTGCGCACCACGCCCGACCGTCAATATGAGACAGGCGGTATCCGGCCAGACCGGATATCAATCCGCCCCTACTCCATTGGTGGAGCCGCTTTTCGCGCCTTCCCGTGTCCCCGATAATCGGAGACATTTTCGACCGACCTACACAGGACGAGGCACGACTCGCCTGATAGGAGCGTCTACGCCCCCGGCGCCTACGCCCTCTTGGTCTTGGCCGCCGGCTTCTTCTTCTTCGGCTTGGGGCATCCGCTGACGGAGATCTTCGTGCTCTGCTTGACCTGGACGCCGTTCTGCCCCGTCAGCGTCGTCGGCATCACGAGTTTCGTGGCGCACAGGCTGCCCTTCGCCTTCCCCGGGAGCGTCGCCGTGAGGGCAGAATGCGGGCCCTCGGGGAGGCTCAGTTCAAACGAGCCGATCGGAGCATCCGGAACGCTGGCGAAGGTCGAGCTCGTGATCGAGCCCTTGATGTTGATGCTGCCGATCAGGTCGATGCGCACGCCCTCGCCCTCGAGCACCACCACCAGGTCAGGGAACGCGGCGCCGCCGTGGGACACCAGGTATGCGGGACCCGAGAGCGCCACCGAAAGCACTGGCGTGCGCGCCTTGGCCATGCCCACCAGCGAGCGCGGATCGCACATAGCGGGATTGCTTTCGAAGGTCGCGGCGGGGCAGGCGTGCTGGATCGTCGTCAGCCGCGAGGGCAACGCCTTGGGCAGGCTGACCGCGACCTTCGCGATGTTGGCCTGTCCGGTGGTCGAGGTGACCTTCGCGATCAGGCTGGCGCCCTTGGTCTTCGAGGTCTTCGCCTGCGTGGACACCTTGAAGGTGGGCTTGAAGGGCAGGCTCTTGCAGCCTTCCACGGCGAACGGGGTCGTCAGGTTCGCGCTGGCGCCCTGCGCGGATTCGACCGTGGCCGCGACCTGCTCGGCGGTGCAACTCGTGGGGTTAAAGACGAAGCCGGGGCGATTCACGGTCACGTTCAGCTTCTGGATCCGCAGGGGGATCCCGTCTAAGATCTGGGGCAGCGCAGAACTCGTGATGGTCGCTGCGGCCGTGTGCGGGTCGATCGTGATCGCCGAGCGCACCACCACGTTGCCGAGGTTGAACGGGCCGGCCACCGCCGGCACCACCACCGTAAGGCCGAATGGACCTCCACCATAAGGGCCGGTCAGGTACACGCGACCGGAGACCCACAGCGGCTGCGACCCAGAGCCAGCGGCAACGGTCGCCGTCCCGATTTCACTCGCCGCGGAGCACGTGCCCTGCGCGGCCTGCGGTTCGGGGCACAGCGGCACCTGCGAGAGCATCCCGAGCACGCCGAGCGGCAGCTTGACCTGTAGCCGCGACACGTCCTGCTGGCGGTCTTCTCGGGTAAGAGTCACGGTGAAGGGGGTGAAATGGTCGGCGGTGGTGTTCGTCGACCCCGCACTGAGCGTCGGCGCGAAGGGAAGCGTCGCCGGGCACTGGCCGCCGCTGCCGTTCCAGTCAACCGCGAAGGCCGGCGAGGAGGGTGTCGCGTCAGGCGTGATCGGCGCGCTCCAGGGCGTCAGATCGGCGTTGGCCGACGCTGGCCCGCACTGCCTGGGGTTGGCCAGCGGTGCGCGGCCGCCGCCCTTAAGGCGCAGCGACAGTTCGCTGAAGGGCAGCTGCGGGTTTTCCGTGAACCTCGCGGTGAGCTGGCCGGTGGTCGGGTTCGCGGACACGCTACCGGCGAGCTTCACGACGATGCCTGAGCCTTCGGCTTCGAGATACAGCCCATAGAGATGGCCGTTCGTGGCGTCGGCCGTCGTGCATTCGGGCTGGCCCGGACCGCCACACTGCGGCTGCGCCACGTACACGCGACCTTCCAGGGGCTTTTCGAGTACGGGGGTGGTGATCTGTACCGTTCCTATCTGCGAGGCGGGCGGGCAGTGGCCCGGGACGAGGTGCGACATCCCGTCAGGGCCGATTTCTTCGCCTTCGCCGGCTTCGGTCGGCGTGCGGTGTCTGCCTTCGGGCAGGTTCGTGGGCATGTCGATGCCGTGTTCGCCGGTTGCTTCGCAGCCCACGAGACCATCGCCCGCGCCGGGGGAGACTGTCATGCCTGGCGGCAGTGTCATGGTTACGTTCTTGAGGTCCGGCGTGGCCAAGATCGGGAACTGGTTCGGGCTCTGCGGGACCTTGATGTTGACTTCGTAGCCTGAGGGCTCTTCGGCCTGGGTTACTTCGGGATGCAGTTCGATCTTTGGTTCGAACTGAAGGAGGTTGCAGCCGGTGATGTCGGGGTAGACGACTGGTTCTGGATCCGAAGAAACCCACTGGCCTCGCGTTGCCCAAGAGTCAGCTTCGGCTCTCATCGTCAGCGGATCGCCAGTACAATTAGCGGGGTTCGTGAAAAAGGCATGGGAAGAGTCAGGGTCACCGTCCGCTACACGAGGATCACCAAAAAACGTCACCGCAAAGCCCTCGACGTGAAGCGTGACCGGAATGCCAGGCGTATCCACGCGCAAGGCGTACCCTGAGCCCTCATGCACCAGACTCGCGTATATAGGCACTGCCTTACCGAGCACCTTAAAGGCGAATTGCGCTGGATAGTCTGCTTCTGGGACCATGTTGTAAACAGCAGTCATCACATCCCCTTCATGCACCGGCACAACGCTGCCCGTAACGATATCTTCCTCGAATAACACAATTGTACCCACCCGACTCGCCGAGGGACATTCGGTTTCCGTTGAACTACCGTTACCCAGCAACTGCACCTGCGTACATTGGGCCGCCGCAGCAGGATCCCCAACAACACCTAGTGGCAAATACACTGCCAGATCGCTAGGGGGCTCAACGCTTGCGTACCGATACGTCCTCCCATTCGGCTGAGGCTTAATGATCGTCTTGAGGTTCACCGTAGTAGTGACGCCAGAGGGATGATCGGCCGCCTGTTTGTCCAGCGCACCATTCAGAGCATGTGCGGCAAAACCAAGGGCCTCGAACCCAAACGCACTTGGCGGACCTTCGATTGTGTTCGGTATCGTCAATGGCTCGCTCGTGGAAGCCGACGCCGTGCGTCCTCCCGTGACCTTCACTGCATTGGTCACAATTCCGCCACTGGCAGGTGCTTCGACTTCGACTTCTAGAAAGAGCACCAACGTCCCACCCGGCTGAACAACACCTTCATACGTACATTCCGCGAAGGTGGAACATACGAACCCACCTGGCCCGCTTTCAAGGTTTTTGCCGCTCAGTGCAACTGACCTTAACCCGGCTGGAATAGTATCAGTTATTACCACTGGTGCATTCGGCGGTTCACTTTCCACAGGCGCATTCCCGACGTTCGTAAGCGTCACAACATACCGGTCGCAAATATAACCTTCACTACACTTCGAGTTGTCTTCAACGGAGAAGTTCGTGGGCTCGGCAATCGATGAAATTTCCCACGCTGAACCAGACGTGGCCAATGCGGTCGGAGACGATACTGCGCCGACCAGCAACCAAAAGGCTGCAATACACAGCCAATTCACTGATATCAAGCGGGACCGCGTCATCTGCTTTTTCTCCTCACTGCCCTCTTATTCGTGCGCTCCCTCTTATTCGTGCGCTTTTTGCCTTTGCTTTTCTTGGACCGGCTCTTCTTGAGCTTTGGCTTTACTTTGATCTTTGCCTTGGGCTTCAACGGAGTCGCGCCGAGCGTGGATCCAGTAGCCCCCGCGATTCCAGTCGTTGGAGACGTGAGCAGCGATGGAGGCACGCCAGCAGCGCCCTGACAGGAATCCCCGGAGCACGGCACTGTCTCTTCCACCGTCGAGAGTCCGCCGTTTTCGCGCGCGTCGTATATGTCTATCTGCGTATCGCTGTCCTGCGGCACAAGAGGATCCGCTGTCGTGAAGAACACATCGCGCCCCGACTCATCAGTCTCAATCAGTTCAGTCGCAGAACTTCTTTCGACGCCGACGACATCGTGACCATCAGATATCAGAGCAATCTGCCCGTCATGATATTCATAGATGTTGTTGGCATATAGACTGCAAACCCCTTCGTGCACGTATGCGCACACACTATTTAGAGCCTGTGGCGTCAGAGCATCAGCGCTCGAGAAAAAGATACGAGAGCCATCTTCAGATATCGCTAAGTTCTTGAAGCGTTCTTCAGGTGCGCTGTATTCGCGGTTCTGTTCGGGGATAACAGCAGGGAAGATGTCTGTGTTCCCATCCTCATTATAGCCATTCTCACCGTGAGATATACGTACAAGGGTTTCTGCTTCCGCATCGTACTCAAACAGCTGCCCAGCCTCTGCGAGCCCTTCCTCGTCACTCGTCAGATCGGAGGCAACGCTCTCGAACACTAGCGAGCGTCCATCGGGTGTCGCCTGTACAGGCCGTACATCATCTCGTCTCCAATCTCTCTTATCTTCGCGGGACAATGTTGCGACGAACGATCTACGTTCAACAGGATTCGCACATGCTCCTTCGACACCGGGGCATTCGCTCGCAAACACATACAGGTTTGGTTCACCTACAACCGGGCTCTTTCCTTCCCTGTTTGCACCCGTCAACGCACCTTCTGCGACAAAATAGACATGCGAGCCGTCTTCGGATACCCGCGCCACACCTCCCAGTTCTTCTCCTGAAGATGCCATCTCCGACGCCACAAGCGACACTCTTTCATCCGTCCTTCGCCCTTCTTTTCCTGCATTGAAGTTATACTCGTAAAGATTGTCACCTTCGGCTCCAGGCAACAGCTTCTGTTCGGAGAGGAAAAACACCTTTGAGCCATTCCGAGACGCCCCTTGGAAAAACGCAGGCGACCGCTTTCCTGGTTCCATTTCAAAGGTTTCGCATTTCACGCAGTCTGCCTTTGAAGGCTCAGAAATCGCGACTGTTTCCTTCCCGTCGATCCGCGCGTACACTTCATTCACCGCTGGAGAGCCACCACAGGCTTCGGCCGTGACGAAGACAACCGCCCCGTTCGCCGACACCGCGTTATAGGCATCTTCCTCTGAGGCACTGCCTAAGCTAATGCCACAATTACTGACCAGCTTCGACGCCGCAATGCTCACGGGTACGCCTTCATTAGTCACGCCCACAAGCCGCGGTTCGGAATTGCCAGTGCCAGCATATTCGTAAAGCGAAGGCCTACGACCTCCGATGGTGGTATCTCCCGGCCAAAGTCGATCTTCTTCACTGCCATTCGGTGAATGATCAAGCAGCAAGACATGTGACAGATCATCCGACGCGCCCACGAAAATTAGTTCCCCTTCCCGCACACCCGGCGGAGCTCCGGGCCCCATACGCGCCAGAGCATCCAGCTGATCGAGATAGATATCCCTCGAAGACTGCCCTGGCACACTCGCAAACCAGAGGCTGCTCTCAAAATCCGCACTCATACCCTGCACGTGATAGACCGGGAACGTGGAAAAAGGGACATCCAGTGGCGACGACTCCCACTCGGATTCAGTTCGCCCAACCAGATAGGACTGTCCGCTGAGACTTGTATTTTCGGGACTTGAGAAGCTTCCAAGAGATTCGATACGCAACTGTGAGCCATCTTTTGAAATGGCCTCGGCAAAGACCGGGAATCCCTCCTTATACGCTGGGCTGACTAACTCGTATGCCCGACAGTCGGGAAGATATGCCCTGAATCCCGGTGACATCTCGTTGGAGCACGCGCCCGCAAGGCTTGGTGGGACCAGCAGGACCAAGGCCGTTGCGGCGACCAAGCGACAGATCGGCGTGAGCTTGGCTGCCAACTGAAAAAACCCCTCTCCAACTATTCTAAGATAAGGAGACTCGTCACCATGTAGAGTCTCGGTAATTTATAATGTACCTCATTTCAGATCGGTATTGCGTCGCTTGTTTCTTACTTGACGGAAGTCAAACGCTTTCGTCGTTTATTTACGAAGGCGAGGACCGTACACACGGCCCCCGCCTTCTGAGATCAAGCTGCTATTATCATCCCTCAGAGTTCAGTAACACCGAATATTTCCTCGGGTTCTAGTTGGGCGCCATAGCCCGCGACAAATGTAGATTCCAAGCCTCCAATTGTCAGCGCAGTTATCGTTTTTTCTGCCCCACCTTCATGTTTGATTTTTTTGATAGCTATTTCAGGGAATTGGACGTCACCTTCTTTCACTTCTACATTTACTGGTTTTACTTCAGCGACGACTTCACCATCGACTGGCTGTTTGCCCGCTAGGATGCCGCAGCCTTTTCCTTTTAGTTCAATGTTTACAAATACAAGGCCTTTTTCTGGCGCGTAAACGTCCACAATTCCTGTGCTTGCAACAGCTAGATACGATTTGGTTTCGTTGGTTTTGATTGGTTTGGTAACTTCGCATTCTTTTACGTTGACTTTACATTCTGTATATTTGATCCTACCTTTATCTTTACCTTGATTGGCTCCATTACCTTCAATAGCGGAGTTTTCAGATTCACTCGCTGCACATTCGATTGTTAAGGGTATGGTCGGTACGGATAACTTAGCGATGCCTTTGAGTTGTAGTTTGATCGCATGCGACTGCGTCGTTAGTTTGACTCCATTCACGTGCCAATACGGCCCCGCCGCCGAAGCAGTCGACGCCGCGAACCCACTGACCACGAGCAGAGCCATAGCGCCCATTAGGGCGACTCTCATTTTGAACATGGTGCTGTGCTTCCTTCCTCCCGACGCAGGCCGGGATGGCTTGATGGTTGTCTGGGACAACACCCTGAGGGGTCGCCAAAACCGGTGACCCCCCCTTGATGCCCATGCTTGCTCCCCGCGACCACTCGCTTGGCCGATCGTTGAGGGAGCAGGATCAGTATGGCCCCTTACGCCTAGATGTCAATGGCTGGAACTGCCAATATTTTTGATAGTTGGCAGGTCAACCCTGCGGCCGCCTTTTGTTAGCGCCGTTTCCAGGAGATTTCGAAGGTCGGACGATGCATAGAAACACACGTCGGAAATGCGCGCCTTCCGGCGCACCACCACCCCAAATGCCCACTGTACGCCTCGCTCCCAGGCCTCTCGCCCCTCTCCGTTCCGTCGTCGCTGCACCCACCAGCCTGGCGCCCGGCCTGACAGCCACGCAACACGCGCTGCCGACCAAACCCACACCAGTGGTCCTCGCGACCCTATCCCTGGCTACGCCGACCTAGAATGCGCCACAAGCAGGTTCGGCGGCCATTCCAAGGCCCCGTCCCAGGCTCCCACCCTTCTCCGTGCCCACCACTCCATATTCGATCCCCGCCTCGATCGTCATCCCCACGCGCGCGCGCCTTGACTACCTGAGGGTCGCGCTCGCATCGATCGCGCCCCAGGCATCCGCCGCGCGCGCCGAGGTGCTGGTCGTCGACGACGCTGGCCCCTCTCCCGCGATGCGCATGCTTGCCGAGCGCTTCGGCGCGCGCTATGAGCCCCACTCCGCGCCGCTGGGCCTGAATGTCGCGCGCAACACAGGAGTCGAGCGCTCGACCGGCGACTTGGTGGTGTTCGTCGACGACGACGTCGCCGTTGGCCCCGGCTGGCTCGACGCGCTGCTGCGGGCCGCGCGCGAGCATCCGCACACACAGGTCTTCGCCGGTTGCATCCGTGCGCGCCTGGAGGGTCGAGCCCCGCGCAGCTGTGGACGTGAGGCGCCGCCCGTCACCACGCTCGACCTCGGCCGGCATGACACCTTCGCCGTACACTTCGCGTGGGGCGCCAACATGGCGGTGCGCCGCTCCGCCTTCGAGCGCATCGGGCTGTTCGACGTCACCCTCGAGCACGGCGGCGACGAGCAGGAGTGGCAGGAACGCCTCCTTGCGGACCCTGCCGACTCGACTCGGCAGGGCTCAGGACCCGGAGATCCCCCAAGCGCCGGCGACACCTCGCGGGACGTTGGCGGGCGCGACGACGAGGGGCCAATCCTCTACGTGGCCGGGGCCGCACTCGATCACCGTCGCGTCGGTGCCGACGCACGCCTGCGCGCGCTGGCCCGCACGGCCTACGCCCGCGGACGCGCCGCCCGCCGGTTCGATGCTCGGCGCGGCGAGGCTCCCGGCCTTTCGCGTGAGTTCTTGACACTCGCCGGCTGCCTTGGCCATGTGCTGCGTCGCCGCTGCCCGGCGGGACTGACGATGGTCGCGCACAGCCTCGGGCGCACGCTGGAGGGCCTGGATGTGAACGCTCTGCGAACGAGCGCGGGCGAGCGGGGCAACCTGCGCCTTCTCGTAGACCAGCGAGGCGACTCCACAATCGGGGAGCGCTCGGACGAACGGGAGGATTCCATCCTCGCCGAGGATGTCACCTCCGCCGAGGACGACTTCCTCTCCGGCGCCAGCGGCACCGTGGGGGGACGAGACGCCGTGCGCCGCGAACTGCTGGACCGTCTAATCGACGCCCGTGAGATCGCCACCGGCCGCAACGCCCGCCTGGCGCGTGCGGCCCGCGGCGCGCCCCCCACGCGCAGCGTCCTGATACTGGGCGTTGAGCGTCCCGCCCACCGCGCGCTAGCCGCCGCCGCACAGGCCGAGCTGCGCCGCTCGCGCCACGCCGTGCACCTGCACACCTGCCCACCCGGCGAGCGGGGGCGCTTCGAGAACCTCAACGCGCTGCTTGCCCAGCATCCTCCCGGCGAGCACGACTGGCTGCTCGCGATCGACGACGACGTGCGCCTCCCGCATGGCTTTCTGGACCGGCTGCTGTTCCTCGCCGAGCGCTTCCGCCTCGATCTCGCCCAGCCGGCGCATCGCCTTCACTCGCACGGCGCCTGGGAGGTGACGCGCCGCCGGCCCGGCTCGCTGCTGCGCGAGACGCGCTTCGTGGAGATCGGTCCGGTGGCGCTGTTCGCGCGCTCCACCTTCTCCACGCTCCTCCCCTTCCCCGCGCTGCGCATGGGCTGGGGCCTCGACCTGCACTGGGCCGCCCTCGCGCGCGAGCGCGGTTGGCGACTGGGCGTAGTGGACGCCGTGGCCATCGCCCACGCGGCCGCGCCCGCCGCGAGCGCCTACTCGCGGGAGCAGGCAGTCGCCGAGGCGCGTACCTTCCTGGTGGACCACCCCTACGTGAGCGCGAACGAGGCCCTGGTGACACTGACGACCCACAGACGGTGGTAATGGCTTCGCGCACCCCCAGGGGTGGCAGTGAACACTCCGCGCATTCTCCAGCTGGCCGCGACATGAGCGCTCGCCCATCCCCGAGGTCGCCGTGACGCCCTCACGCAACCCCCGGGTGGTGGTGGTCAGCGAGTTCTACCCCTCCCGCGCGGACCCCGTGCTGGGCGTATGGGCGCACCGCCAGGCGCTCGCCGCGCGTGCTGCCGGCGCAGATGTGCGGGTACTGGTGCTGCATCGTCTGATCCCCCCCCGGACGGCGCTGGCCGAGGGAGCTGCGACCGCGGTACGGGCGCTGAGCACACAGCTGCGCCAGCCACGCCGCGAATCGCGCGACGAGCTGCCGGTCTCCTACCTGTCCTACGTCTCGCCACCACGCGCGCGCTCCTACGCAGCCTGGGGCGCCTGGGCGGCGCCGGCGCTGACCCTGGCCTTGCGCCGGCTCCGTCGAAGCTTTCCCTTCGAGCTGATCCACGCCCACAACGCCGTTCCCGCGGGCGATGCGGTGCGGCGCGCGCGCCTGGCTGTGCCGGTCGTGGTCTCCGTGCACGGCGGCGACGTGCTCTACACGACCACGCGCATCCCCGGCGGCCGCGAGGCGGTGGCGCGCGGTCTTGGCGCCGCGGACCTTGTGCTGGCCAACAGCCAGGGCATCGCCGAACTCTCGCTCACGCACGGCGCCCGCGAGACGCGCGTGGTACACCTCGGCGCCGACCTGCCCGCGCAGAGCTCGGCTCGCGGAGGTCCGCCCGAGCTCGTCACCGTCGGCCACCTCGTCGCGCGCAAGCGCCATGCCGACGTCATCCGTGCGCTGGCGGTGCTCTCCGAGCGCCACCCCACGCTGCGCTACGCGATCGTCGGGGACGGCCCCGAGCGTGCCTCCCTGGAAGCGCTCGCCGCTCGCCTGGGCGTCTCTGAGCGCGTGGAGTTCTGTGGTCAGCTGGCCCCCGCCGCGGCACTCGCTCGCGCGCGGCGGGGAACGCTGTTTGCGATGCCCTCCACCGAGGAGGCCTTCGGCGTGGCCTACATCGAGGCGATGGCCGGCGGACTGCCCGCAATCGGCTGCCGCGGGGAGCCCGGCCCCGAGGAGATCGCGATGGCCGGCGACGGCTTCGTGCTGGTTCCACCCGGCGACATCGAGCGCCTCAGTCAGCGCATCGACGAGCTGCTCCGCGATCCGGATCGTCTGCGCGAGGCAAGTCGCCGCGCGCGCGCGACCGTAGCTGCCCACTTCACGTGGGAGCGCTGCGGCGAGCAGACGCTCGAGGCATACCGCCGTGTGCTCGATCGACCCGGCGCTCGCGCAGCGTAGCGAGGAGCAGCGATGAGGCCGGTCCTGTTCGTCACCTCCCATGCGCCCCCCGACCGGGTGGGCGCCTTCCAGGCGCTGCACGAGCGCGAGGGCATCGAGCTGGCTCTGTTCGGAGGGCGTTCGCTGCACGGGCCTGGCGACGGGCAAAGTCCGCGAGGTGAGACACCTGCAACCGTAGGTTGCGCCGCCCGTCCAGGCGACGAGTCTCATGACTTCGGCGAAGGCACCAATATGTCCGACGGCAGCTGGTCTGAGCAGACGCTCGCCGTCCCCCACCGCTACGTCGACCAGCGCGAGCTGGGCCGACTTGCGGCCAGCGGGCGCTACCGCGCGGTCGTGGCCTCCATCGGCGGGCGCCTGGCGCTGCCGCTCACATGGGCGGGCGCGCGGCGCGCGCGCGTGCCGCTGATCCTCTGGACATCGCTGTGGGCACATCCGCGCAGCGTCGCCCACGCCCTCAGCTATCCCCCGCTGCTGCGGCTGTATCGCTCGGCCGACGCGGTCGTAACCTATGGTCCGCACGTCAGCGCCTACGTGCGCGAACGCGGCGCCCGCAACGTTCACGTCGCGCCGCAGTCGGTCGACAACGACTTCTGGCGTGCCGAGGACGTCGATCCTCGCCGCGCCGCCCAATTGGAGCCGCGCTGGCCGGCGAATGCCGAGGTGGTGCTGATGTTTGGCGGCCGCGCAGCACGGGAAAAGGGCCTAAGGGTGCTATTGGAGGCCTGGAGTGCGTCGGGCCTCGGGGCGCCTGCCGCCGCGCTCGTCCTCGTCGGCGTGGGATCCAGCCCCCCTTGGGTCCCCGCCGGCGGCGCGGTGAGCGAGCTGGACGCAGTGACGTGCCTGGACCCGGTCGATGCAGTGCAGATGCGCAACTTCTATGCCGCCAGCGATGTTCTGGTGTTGCCTTCAATTCGCACCCGCACCTTCCGCGAGCCGTGGGGACTTGTCGTGAACGAGGCCATGAACAGACATCTGCCCGTGATCGTGAGCGACGCCGTGGGGGCGGCCGCCGGCGGCCTCGCGCGCGACCGACACAATGGCCTGATCGTCCCCGCCGAAGACCCCGCCGCACTGGCGGGCGCGATGCGGGCGCTCGTCGAGGACGCCAACCTGCGTGCACGCCTCGGGGCGGCCGGCGCGGAGGACGTGCTCGCCTACAGCCACGATACGTGGGCCGCCGGGTTTTCTGGCGCGTTGGCCAGCCTAGGTGTCTCCGGTTCCATTTCATCCTCCGCGGGCGCTGGTAGCGTGCCACGGTCATGAATGGTGCGTGGAGCCCGGTGGGGGCGAGGAAAGCCGCTTCAGCGGGCTTAGTGGCACTGGCGCTGGCCGGATCGACGGTCGTCCCCGCGAGCGCCGACACGGGGGCGACGATCATCGAACGCTGCACCCACGGACAGTCGCTCGGCGGCTTCAGCCAGCAGGCCTATCGCCAGGCGCTCGCGGAGATGCCCGCCGAAGTCAACGAGTACTCCGAATGCGCCACGCGCATCCGCAAGGCAGAGCTCACCGCGGCGGGGCAGGGCGGCTCGGGCGGCGGTGCAGGCGGGGGGGGCGCTCTGGCCGCACCCGTCGCGCCCCCCAGCCCCGCTGAGCAGCAGACGCTGCAGGCAGCGCACAGCCCCGCCGGGGCCGCGCCGGTGAACGTCGGCGGCCAGGTCGTCGTGCCGGGGGTCGTACACGCCAACGTCGCCTCCGCCGTCACTTCGCTACCCGCGCCGCTCCTGGCCGTCTTAGCGCTGCTCGTGGCCGGCGTCGTGGCGGTCGTCGTTCGCATGACCCATGGCCGTGTCCGCGACCGCCACGACGGCTGAGCCTGTGTCCGCGCACGCGGCGACAGCCGAGCGCACCCCGGTCGAGGTCACCAGCGCGCTGAGCCCACGACCCTCACCCGGGTACGAAGGGACGGCAAAGCTGAGCCGCGTCGCGCGACTCGCTCCCCTACTCGTGACGCTGGGTGTGGCGGCGGGGCTGTGCGCGCTGGTCTTCTACGCCAAGGGCGGCTGGAACCCGACCAACCCGAGGCCGATGACGGTGCTGGAGATGACCCTGACGCTCGCCGGCGGCGCGGCGATCGCCGGCGTCGTGCTGTTCGCCGCGCCCGGCAGGCCGTTCTATGGAGGGTGGGCGGTCGGACTGCTGCTCGCACTCACCGCCCTGACGGCACTGTCGGTGGTCTGGTCGGTGCAGCCCGATGAAAGCTGGCAGGAAACCGCCAGGATGCTCGCCTACACCGCGCTGTTCACCGCCGCCGTGGCGCTGGTTCGCGTGGCGCCCAACCGGTGGTCCTCGGTGCTCGGCGGGGTGCTGCTGGCCTCGATCGTCGTGTGCGCCTACGCGCTGGCCACGAAGGTCTTCCCCCGCGAGCTCGATCCGGGCGACCAGTACGCGCGCCTGCGCGCCCCCTATGACTACTGGAACGCGATCGGCCTGAGCGCCGCGATTGGAGTCGTGAGTTGCCTGTGGCTGGGCGCGCGTCGCACCGGCCACGCGGCGCTGGGGGCGCTCTCCTATCCCGCGATGGGACTGCTGCTGGTGACGCTGATGCTGTCCTACTCGCGCGGCTCGCTCGCATCGGTGGCGGTCGGCGTTGTGCTCTGGTTCTGGCTCGTGCCACTGCGCCTGCGCGGCGCCGCCGTGCTGCTCGTGGGCGGACTTGGCGCGATGGTGGTCGTCGGCTGGGACTTCTCTCAGCACGTCCTCTCCAGTGAAAGCGTCGCGCTGGGCGAACGCGCGAACGTGGGCGGTCAGTTGGGCGTGCTGCTTGCAGCCGTCCTAGTGGGGCTCGCACTCGCGGGCGTCGCGATCGGCCTCGCCACCGGTCGCCATGCACCGCAAGCAGCGACAAGACGACGCATGGGAGCGCTCCTTTTGAGCCTTCCCGTGATCGCGCTCGTGGCGCTCATGGGCCTTTTGGCGCACAGTCAGCGCGGGCTCACGGGCAGCATCTCGCATGACGTGAGCGCGCTGACCGACCCGAACGCCCCGCTGCCGGCGAACACGCCCGGGCGCCTCACCTCCGTGGGCAGCGTGCGCGCGCGCTACTGGAACGAGGCGCTCGAGGTGTTCTCCGAACACCCCGCCCTCGGCGCTGGCGCGGGAGGGTACGTGACCGCGCGCCTGCGCCACCGCACCGAGACGCTCGACGTCACCCACGCCCATGGCTTCCTCGTGCAGACGCTGGCCGATCTGGGGCTCGTGGGACTGGCGCTGACGCTGGCCCTGCTGGCCGCTTGGCTCGCCGCGTCCGGACGCGCCACCCACCCGTGGAATCGCCGCTGGCGCGAGGGCCAGTGGCGGCGCTTTGCCGCCCCCTACTCGGCCGAGCGCGTCGGACTGTTAACGATGCTCTGCGCCGTCGTCGCCTTTGGCGTGCACTCGCTCGTGGACTGGACCTGGTACGTGCCCGGCGATGCCTGTGTGGCGCTGCTTTGCGCCGGCTGGCTTGCCGGTCGGGGGCCGCTGAGCGGTGCGCCGAAGGAAGACCGGCGGCTGGTGGTGCCCTCACCGCGTGAGATCAGGCCAATGCGAGTCCTCCTCGCCGCGGCCGTCGTACTCGGCGCGCTCGTGGCAGCGTGGGCGCAGTGGCAGCCGCTGCGCTCCGTCAACGCCGCCGACCAGGCGCTGGCCCTGATCGGCGAACATCCCGCCGCGGCACGGGCTGCCGCGGAGTCGGCGGTGAACCGCGATCCCCTGTCGGCTCAAGCCCTGTTCACGCTCTCCGCAGTGCAGCAGCGGGCCGGGGAAAGCGCGCAGGCACGGGCGACGCTGCAGCGGGCTGTGCGCCTGCAGCCCATCCAACCCGCAGACATGGGTGACGCTGGGCGAGTATGACCTGCAGGCGAATGACCCCCGCGAAGCCCTCAAAGAGCTGCGCGCCGCGGTCTACCTCAATCCCGAGACCGTCGCCCCCGAATCGGTCATCGCCGAAGACCCGGAGCTGATCGAAGTTCGCAATGCATATCTGACGGCGCTGCGCGAGACGGCGACCAAGTAGGTCTTTCGAAAGACCTACTGAATAAAGGACCCCGCCTCCTGAAGAGACGGGGTCCCGGTGTGGGGGATTTTATCCCGTTGCCCTGGAGGGCGGTACTAGTGTTCGCTTTCCCTCACGGCTGCCGACGTGGCATTTTCCAGCGTGCCGTTGAGGCGGGTCGTGTTGTGGCCGGCCGCGGAGGGCAGACCGAGCTTTGCGTTGATCGCGGGATCGATCAGGAAGGAGAAGATCCCACCGCAGCCTTCGGCCGACGGAGCGGCGTAGGCGTTGTCGACCAGCGAATTGTTCTTGATCGTGACCTTCGTGAATGCTTCGTTGAACGACAGTTCGCCGACGGTCCCGGAGATCGGGGTGTTCGGCAGCGGCGGGCTGGTCGTGCCCGTCGTCAGGTGCTGAATGATCGGATGCGCCGCTGAGCCGATGAAGCAGCTTTCACCCAGGAACACATTTCCGAGCTTCACCCGGACAGGCAGTTCCAGGGCGGTACCTTCGGCCGCCAGCAGATTACTCCGACTGATGCCGGGGTTTGCGACCAGTTCTGTCGTAGCCGTCACACCGGTGATGCCATTGTTGATGAATTCGTTGAATATGTTCTGCAGCCACGTCGGCCAGCCGGTCGGCGCCATGATGCCGAGCAGGCCGCCGGGAACGGTCAACGCCGTCTTCGACAACGTTTCGCCGTTTGCCGCCGGCACGAATGTTTCCGCGCCGGTTTCTTCGTTGACGATGCTTCCGCCCTGGAGGGTGATCGGCTTGTTGATCGGCACCGTCGTCGTGCCCACGTGGAATTCGCCGCCGCTGCTCACCGCAAAGAAGCACAGCGCCACCGACGGATTGCTCAGCGGACACTGCTTGAACACGGCAAATTCGCCCGTCGGGCTCTTTGCCAGCGCCGGGGCGGCGCAGACCATCGCCACCATCAACGCCGCCACGCCCATCAGCGCCGACCGGCGCAGACCCGAAAACCGCTGCATACCATCTCTGATCATGCTGCTCCTCGATTCGCTTGAGTACAGGATCTAGCTACGGCGGCGAGGCTATGGATTCGTTGCGGACCTCACAAGGAATGTTTCTGATATCGGAAGAATTGGGGCTCAGCGGAATGCTTTGTCCCTGCTATTTGCGATTTTTGGGCCAGATACAGGGGCAAATCGACGTACGCGATCAGTAGCGCATCCGTCGCGCCTGCGCAAGCAGCGTCCTCCGTGCGCCCGGCACCCCGCCGACTCCGCGCATCTCGATCCGCTCGAAGCCGAAGTCCTCGAGCAGCTCCGTGAGGGTGGATCGGGAGTAGAAGCGCAGATGGTCGGAGCGAGGCTCGAAGTGAGCCGCGAACGCGCGCCGCGAGAGGGCGAGGCGTAGCAGCTCTAGAAGTTCGTGCGCGGGGGTGCTCACGAGCAGCATTCCGCCCGAGCGCAGCACGCGGCGCACCTCCGAGAGCCACGCCGCCGTGTCCGCGACATGCTCGATCGTCTCCCCCGCCCACACCACGTCGAAGCTCGCGTCTTCCAGCGGCCATGGACCCTCGGGCTCGACCAGGCGCAGGTCGAGATCCGCGCGTCGCACACGCGCGCGGCGCAGCGGCTCCTCGGCAACGTCGATCGCCACGACCTGCGCCCCCGCGTCGGCGAGCGCCGCCGCGAAGCGGCCCTCCCCGCAGCCGACGTCGAGCACGCGGGCGCCGGTGGGGAGATGCCCGAGCAGAAACGCCAACCGTGCCTTGAAGTCCGCTGGTTCGAGGCCTGTGGGAGTCGCCTCCCACAGGCCTTCGTAGTACTGGCGGGTGGGCATTGAGACCATCATGCCCTGCCACGCCCCCGGGCGTCCCGCCGACGCTCGCGGGAGACCGTGGTTGCTCCTATTTTTCAAACGCCGCGATTTCTTGCACGGCGGCTTTGGATAGAGCCGAACCCGTGATGGTGGCTGGGTTGCCGCCGACCGTAAGCCCGACAGAGGCGCCGATGAATTCTTTGCCGTTCCAGAAGTGCAGCTGTTTCCACCCTGGGAATGCGATCGTCAGGTTCGTGCTCCATTCTTCGAGCTTCGCCGGTTTGGGCAGAGCCGAGGCGCTGCCGCTGGCTTTGAAGGTGCCCGCCAGGACCCCGCAGGGGGTTCCTTTGAGGGACACGCTCGTGAACGATCCTTCGGGCAGTTTCGTGGCTCCCGCTTCGATCGGCGCCGGCGTGGCGATGGCAGAGGGTGTTTGCAGCGCTTGCGGTTGTTCTTCGAGCTGTTTTTTTTCGCCGTTCCATTTCCATGCCAGGTGACCTTCGGCTTTGAGTTCGTTGTTTTCCCCGACTTTCACTTCGCAGCCTTTGAGTTCGGGTTTCACGAGCCTCGGTTCGTGGCCTTTGAGGAGCAGTTTGAATTGCCCCTGCAGCGTGCTGTTGTAGACGATCCCTTTGGCTTGCACGGATTTCGCGACTATTTCGACCTTCGTCCCGCTGAGTTCGCCGAGGAAGATCTGTTCTCCGCCTTCGCCGCTGAAGTTTTCAGGCGATTTTTCTTCGATTTTTTCGCCTATTCCTTTGCCACCCACTTCCCGATGGTGCCAGAACGGACCGGCTTCGGCGAACGCCGCTCCCGGCGCGAGCGCAGCCGCTAGCAGCATCGCCAGCAGGCCCAGCACTGAGTATCTCATGCCACTTTTCATCATGACCCTTCCTCTCTGCCGCCCGTCGCGGAGCGGCATAGATTCCGATAGAGCCATCCAGTCTGAACCTCCAGGAAAGCCTGTCAAGGCGGCCTCGGCCTCGATCACGCCGACTGCCGCTCACTGCGCCGAAACGTTTCTCAGTACTCCGCCTGCGACACCGCGGCGGGAATCCCCGTCTGGTCCGCCACCGACCAGTGCTCCAGTTACTTCTTGCGCTTGCCCCTACTCTTGGCCCCCTTCGTGGCCTTGGGGCACCCGCTGAGGGCGATCTTGGTGTTCTGCTTGATCTGCGCGCCGTTCTGGCCCTCAATGGTCGTGGGCATCGTGAGGGGCTTGTGGAACAGAGGCTGCCGTTGGCCGGCGGGGAGGTCGGTCGTCAGCGCGGAGTGCGGTCCCTCGGGGAGCTCAAGTTCGAAGCTCGTGATCGGCGCGTCGGGCACTGAGGCGAACGTGCTGGTGGTGATGTTCTTCTTGATGTGGTGTTGCCGATCGAGGTCGAGCGCGATGCCCTCGCCCTGCAGGATCACCACGAGGTCGGGGAACGCCGCACCGCCGTGCGAGACGAGGTACGCGGGACCTGTGAGCGGCACGCCGAGCACTGGCGTGCGGCGTTGGCCATACCCACGAGCGAGGCCGCCGGGCAGGTGGCGGGTTCGCGGCGAAGGTCGCTTCGATGCAGGCCTTCTGGAGCGTCGTAAATCTCGCGGGCAGCTGCTTGGGCAGCGACCGCGCGACTCGGCCGATGTTGGCCTGCCCGGCCCCCGAGGCGACCTTCACGTCGAGGCTGGCGCCGTGCTCTTGGCGGTGTGCCCGGCAGTGGAGACCGTGAACTTCGGCTGGAACGGCAGCGCCGCACAATTGGCCGCCGGAAACGGAGAGGAGACGTTGCCACGCGCCAAGCGCGAGGTGATCGTCGCCGGTGACCGACAACGGGTCGCAGTCGGTCGGGTTGAACGAGAATTCCGAGCGGTCGACGCTAACGTTGACGGTCCGCACGCCAGCGGTATGCCGTGCAGGATCTGCGGCAGCGGGTCGCTGATGACGGTCACGGCGCGGTGTGCGGGTCGATGTAGATGGCTGCGCGAACAGGGACGGCCCGAGGTTGAGCGGCCCTGCTTCCGCGTGCACGAGGACGAAAGGCCAAACGGCGCGCCCCTGTACGGCCCCGTCAGATACACCGGATCTCCGCCTGCCCGTCTGCGGCAGGAACAGCTGATCGGGGCCGGAGCCCGCGCCGACGGTAACGTGCCCGATCTGGCTCGCCGGAGGGGCACGCCCCTGCGCGGCAAGCGGTTCTTGGCAGAGCGGCACCTTCGAAAGCATGCCGAGCAGACCCGCTGGCATCCGCAGCTGCAGTCGCGAGGGATCCTGTTCGCGATCTCCACGCGAGAGCGTCAGCGTGAACGGGCTGAAGCCGCCCGCCGCCGGTATCGAAGTGCCCGCCAGGAATCCCGGCGCGAACGGCAGGCTCGCGGGGCATGCGCCGCCGGCGCCATCCCAATCGAAGCCGACCGATGCCAGTGGCGTGGCGTCGGGCGTAATGGGCGAGCTCCACGGCGTCATGTCGCTCGTGGCCCGGGCCAGCCCACAGGTCTGCGGGTTTGCCAGGAGCGCCCGCGGGCCGCCCTTCAGCCGGATCTTCAGGTCGCTGAAGGGCAGCTGCGGGTTTTCCGTGAAGGTGGTCGTCAGCTGTCCCGTTGTGGGACTGGCCGACACCCTTCCGGAGAGCTTTACGACTACCCCCTGACCCTGCGCTTCGAGGTATACCCCAAAGAGATTCCCATTCGCCGCGTCCGCCGGCGTGCAGCTAGGCTGACCTTCTCCTCCGCACCGCGGCGCCGCGAGGAATAGACTGCCCTCGAGCGGCTGGGGAAGAACCGGCGTCGTGATTTCCACCGTACCGACACGCGACGCTCCAGGGCAATGTCCCGGCGCGAGATGAGGTAGACCATCAGGACCGGCAACAGTAGCTTCAGGGTCGCTGTCGCTGACACCTTCGGCATTGAACTTACCTCCTTCATTGAACCCATTCGGACCAGTAGGATAACATCCCTGGAGTCCGTCTGCTGCGCTCGGTGAGGCGGATACGCCCGGAGGCAGGGTCAACGACACGTTCTTGAGCTCCGGGGTCCCGGGCGTCAGAGAGTTTTCGTTCTGCGGGGCTTCGATGTTCACTTCATAGCCCGAGGGCTCGTCCGCCTGGGTCGTGTCCGGGATGATGCTGAGATTCGGCTGGAACTGGAGCATGTTGCATTCGGTGATCTTGGGGTAGACCGTCGATTCGGCGGTGACCCAGTGGCCCGGGTTCTCCCAGGAGTCCACTCTCGCCCTTGCCGTGAGCGGCCCGCCTGAGCAGTTCACCGGGTTCGTGAAGAATGCAGTAGACGTCGCCGCGCCTCCGTCCCGCTGGGCCGGATTGCCAAAGAACAGGAGCGAGACACCGTCGGTCTGGAACTCTGGCGCCCCTGGCGACTCAACACGACTCACATAACCCGCATCTGTGTGGGCGAGCGTGCTGTACAGGACCACGGCCTTGTCGATATACGTGAAGCCGAACTCGGCCGGAAACCCTGCTTCAGGGACAAGACTATACAGAGCCGTTGTACTATCGGTGGCGCCCTTATCGGACGAGCGAAAGTTGCCTGGGTTAGCCTGGAACACGACAGACCCCACTCTGCTTGCCGCGGGACAGTTCGTCCCTCCACTTCCGTTTTCCAGAGCGCTGACCGGACACTTCGGCGTCGCCTCCGGATTACCCACCAGCCCGGGCGGGAGATCGACCACGACATCACGAGGTTCTTCGACAGGATAATAAGCGCCCTGATTCTGACCGCGATTCGCCACGTTGTCGTACGTGGACAATGTTAAGGTCGAGAAGATATTCGTCGGGCGCGCTCCCGCCTGGTCAAGCGGGTTGCCTGCAGCTTCGAAAGCTCCGACATCGAAATTCGCGATCCCAAATGGCGCCTGCTCCGGGCTGATCGTGGTCAGAACGCTCGCGTCAGCCAAGGGTCTGCCAGCACTTGACACTGTAGCGGTGTTCATGACGTTACCCGATAGTCCTTCAGTGACAGTTACGTTGATAGTCATGAGCAGAGTATCTCCAGGAGCAACCGCCGATGGATCGATGCACTGAAGGGGAACCACAGTGCAGGTCGATCCGGCATCGGTACCAAGATCCAGTAAATGGATTGGTAAATTGCCACCGCTACCGACCGCTGTCAGACCTATGGGCAGTGCGTCTGTGATCGTCACCGGAGCTTCCGTCATGCCACCCATGTTTGTCACCAGCACGGCGTAGCTGTCGCACAGTCGACTCCCCTTATTTTCCTGGCAGCCGGTATTGGTGCTCGAGGAGAAGTCTGTCGGCTGGGCTAGGACTCGGATCGACCAGCCTGTACCCACTGGGCTCGCCACGGCAGCAGCCGTCGCACTCACTCCGATCGTCATCATCACAAAGACAGCACCCAGGATGCAGACTCGCGTTGCTCCGGTTACCCGGGGGGCACTCGGCGTCAATAGCTTCATTACTCAGCCCTCCGGTTGACCTTCCTGGCCGTCTTGGATTTGGGGCCGTAGCGTCTATGGGCTTGCGATTCGCATACGGAACGCTCGTGCTTGTTGTGTTTCGTGCGACAGGACTTCAACCCCTTGATGAGCTTCTGAGCGTTCGTCAGCAGCTTCCTCTTTTCGAGGCTGGACGTGGTGTGGGGTGGTGTAAGATTGCCATTGCCGGTCAATGTCGCGCTGGCAGGCGCTCCAAACGCAGGTGCAGCGCTCAATGCTCCCTGGCACACTTCCTCGTTACATGGGGCTGGCGTTGCCGACGCCAAGAAGCCGCCATCGACGCGCGCATCATAAATGCTCCTCTGTGTACTGGTATCCTGCGCAACCAGCGAGTCTGCCGTTTCGAAGAACACGTCGCCACCCGACGCGCTGATTCCAATCAGTCGCACAAACGACGTATCTCTTCCATCAGAGATCAGATACACTTCTCCGTCTCGATACTCATACACGTTTTCGATCAGCACGCCAGAGACGGTGGTCTGATTGTTCAACGCCTGAGGTGTCAACGCAGTAGGACTCTGAAAGAACACAGCGCCATCTTCAGCAGTCAGCACCTTGCCCGTGTTTGTCGACGAGTCGCTCCGCGCATACTGAGCTACTGGCCCAGTGGTCGCGTTGTACAGCGGTGCGCCGCCATTATTGTTGTAGCCGTGCTGACCGACCGAGACACGCACAAGAGTATCCGTCTGTGCGTTGTACTGAAATATCTGCTTTACTCCGACGGACACCCCTTCATGGAGGAGATCTGTCCCGCTGGCGAACACCAAGCTCTGGCCGTCGGGCGATACCTCCGCTTCCCGATTGTCAGCCCTCGCCCACTCTTCACCATCTGACGATTCCAGGGTCCCGACGAACGATATATGTCCCTGCGGTGTGAGCGCGTCGCGTTCAAACACGTAAAGGTTCTCGTCGCCTTCCGTCGGGGTTGCTTTTCGGTTATTTTCCACAGACGTCAGGACACCCTGGGCGACGAAATAGACATGCGAGCCGTCCTCCGAGATGCGAACGACACCCTGGACTGCCGGCGTGGTGCTGCCGCTCGAAACGAGCACGAGCTTCTGTGCCTGTCCTTCGCCGGGGTTATTGAAGTCGTACTCATAGAGGTTCTCACTCCCTTCGCTCGCACCTTCGAGCAGCTTCTGTGTGCTCGTAAAGAACACCTTTGTCCCGTCTGCCGAAGCGCCCTCGAAGTTAGCGTCGGCACAGGGGGGGGCAGGCAGGGATGAGCAGTAGGAGGCAGAGGGCTCTGAGATAGTAACCGACCTACGGCTGCCGGATGGGCTTTCTTCTCTCGCGAGCAGCTCGTCGACCGGCGGCTGTTTACCGCCACAGGGATTGTCATCTGCACCGACTGCGGTGAAGAAGATACGCTCCCCGCCGCCTGAGATCGCGTTGTATAAAGAGCCATTGACTCCCACTCCACGATCAGGCGAGCTTGAACCAAGTCTCGTACCACACTGGCTGACAAGGTCGGTGCTCTCGCGCCCACCCAATACTCCAACCAGCCACGGTGATGGGTTTGCAAGTCCGACAAGCTCATAGAGCGAACTGCTTTCGCCGACCGTCGTGTCGAAGCGCCACCGAAAGGCTGGTCCCGTTTCATATAGAACGTGCGAAAGATCCTCGCTGGAACCCGCATACGTGAAATCGCTGCGCCCGCCGCTCCGAAGGTCGTTTGGACCACTGGCACTGGGTGTAATGGGACCAACCTCGGTGAACTTGCCTTTCGGCGCCTCGAGATAGAAGTTGTTAATCGGAGCTTCCTGTGAGCGCGGAGCGAGAGCCCACAACGTGGTGCTGGTGTCGCTGGTTGCGTCATAGGCGCCACCATTTTCGTAAGTGGACGACGACGGAGCTAATGACTGAGCAATCCAGCCAGCCCCATTCCGGGCGAAGTCGTACAGTGCTCCCGGGGCCGCCGAGCTTAAGTTGCTGAGCCCAGGGTCTTCTTCGGCTCCGGCAAAGACGCCAAAGCTTGAAGCAAGCACACTTGAGCCATTTGCGGACACGGCAAGCCTACTCTGGATAGACGCCCCATCGACGTAGGCAGGTGTGACAAGCTCGTATGCTCGGCAATCTGGGAGCAAGCTCGAATTAAGCGCAGACCGAGCCTGTTCATTGGGACAGGTCCCGACAGAACCGGCTGCCATCGGTACTGCACCAATCCACGCCAAAACAAAGAGGCTCGCCGCCCCTGATAACGCCCGCATCTGCATGCTGAACATATTGAGCCTTCATCTCCCTCTGCACTACTTACTCTATATTTAGCTTGGGACTCTCCAGTATCATCCTTGTTGAAATGTATAGTATTTGTCTTACGAGGGAATCGTATGTCTCTCACTGTCTGACGGCATCCGTGAGGTCCGCTATACACGGACCTCATCGGTGGGTATCTTCTAGTTTTCAAATACGGCGATTTCTACCGGTTCGCCATTTGCTGCCGC
Source organism: uncultured Solirubrobacterales bacterium (assembly GCA_963723045.1). Lineage (GTDB taxonomy): Bacteria > Actinomycetota > Thermoleophilia > Solirubrobacterales > Solirubrobacteraceae > Palsa-744. Next base: position 1,474,682 of record CAVROU010000002.1, read on the forward strand.
AAAGCCAAACACCTGGTCTTCAAACGCAAAGTTTGCTCCAAGTCCGAAAGCTTTGAGTTCGGTTTCCACTCCTTCCTGCTTTACGCCGGTCCAATAATGTTGCTTGTGTTTTCCTGTGGTAAAGACAAATGCTGCTTCCTTTACCCACGTTTCTACCTGTGTCGGGTATAGCTGAGCCGATTCAAAACCAGTGGCTTCCGAAGTTGTAGCTATACATTCAGTGCCTGTGAAATGTAGTGTTACGAATGGTTCTTCCGTTTTGATGGGGCCGCCTTCTACTTCATTATGCGTAAATATGAGATCTGGCTTTTGACCGAGTTCTTGTTGGTTGCCTTGTTCGAGCTGTTTTTCCGAGCCGTCCCATTTCCACGCTAAATGGAAGAACGCATTGAATACTATAGGTTCAACGAGTTTACAGTTCGCTCCGTTACCGGTGACTGCACAACTCTTGTGGAATTCAACATAGACTTTTCCTTGGCCTTGGAAATTATTGTTCCAGATGGTTCCTTTGTCTTGCATCTCGGAGGCATTTGAATTCAATACCAACCGCAGGTATTGTCAGTTTCGATACACCGCCTTTGCTTTGGAATTTCTCTTGCGCCGCGCGTGTGATTTTGACTCCGTTACCGGTGGCACCGACTGCCCGTTGACGCCAGAACGGCCCCGGATGCGCCGACACCGGCGCCGCCATGACCGAACTCAGCGCCAACTGGGCCACCAACCCCGTCAACAGAAGCTTCGTACAAGAATGCACAGCTACCTTTCTTTGGTGGGGGGGCCGCGCAGTTCGGCACGGCCCCCCCACACGGTTATCTTCTAGTTTTCAAATACGGCGATTTCTACCGGTTCGCCATTTGCTGCCGCAAAGCCAAACACCTGGTCTTCAAACGCAAAGTTTGCTCCAAGTCCGAAAGCTTTGAGTTCGGTTTCCACTCCTTCCTGCTTTACGCCGGTCCAATAATGTTGCTTGTGTTTTCCTGTGGTAAAGACAAATGCTGCTTCCTTTACCCACGTTTCTACCTGTGTCGGGTATAGCTGAGCCGATTCAAAACCAGTGGCTTCCGAAGTTGTAGCTATACATTCAGTGCCTGTGAAATGTAGTGTTACGAATGGTTCTTCCGTTTTGATGGGGCCGCCTTCTACTTCATTATGCGTAAATATGAGATCTGGCTTTTGACCGAGTTCTTGTTGGTTGCCTTGTTCGAGCTGTTTTTCCGAGCCGTCCCATTTCCACGCTAAATGGAAGAACGCATTGAATGTTATGGGTTCGACTACCTTACAGTTCCCTCCGTTGCCGGTGACTTCACAGCCCTTGTGAAATTCGACATAGAATTTCCCTTGACCTTGGAAGTTATTATTCCAGATGGTTCCTTTGTCTTGCGCCTCGAGACATTTCACTTCGAGACCTGCCCCGGGGACCGTCAGTTTCGATATCTTGCCTTTGCTTTGAAATTTCTCTTGCGCCGCGCGTGTGATTTTGACTCCGTTACCGGTGGTACCGACTGCCCGTTGACGCCAGAACGGCCCCGGATGCGCCGACACCGGCGCCGCCATGACCGAACTCAGCGCCAACAGAGCTACCAGCCCCGCCAACACGAGTCGCGTGCGATTTAGCATTATCTGCCTTTCTTGCTTGTTTTTGTTTTGTTTTATGGTTGCCTGAACCGGGCCCTTGCGGACCAGATCCTCGACCCTGACTTTGTTTGCTCCCCGCAGGTGATCTAGGTATCAATCCAACTGCTGGAAGCCAGGCTCAGTATGCATAAGGCGGTGAGTTCTGTCAAACAGAACTGCCCAAGAAGGCCCCAGATCGTTCCAGATGTTTCCGATCACCCGAAAAACCCAGCGATAGAGCCATTCTTGGCGCCTGCACAGTCGCTCCTCGATCGCCGCGCGAGGCCCGAAGAGGCCTCAGGTGGTGCTCAATACCCCCGCTCGCGAGATCACAGCGGGGAACCATGAGCAGGAGAGGGGGCAGGCCCCTCCCGCTCTCCCCCGGAGGGTCAGTAAGCCCCGCGCCGTGAGAGCACCGCGGGGAACCATGAACGGGAAGGGGGCAGGCCCCCCCTCCCGACCTCCCCCGGCAGGAGCACAGTCAGTAAGCCCCGCGCCGTGAGAGCACAGCAGGGATCGTCTTGAAGAGGATCGTCAGATCGAGCGCCAGCGACCAGTGCTCCAGATATAGGAAGTCGAGGTGCACGAGGTCGTCGAAGTCGAGCTCCGAGCGACCCGAGACCTGCCATAGCCCCGTCAGCCCCGGCAGCACCAGATAGCGCTTGCGGTGCCACTCCTGCAACATCTCGAAGTCGCGCTCGGGCAGTGGGCGCGGCCCGACGAGCGACATCTCGCCGCGCAGCACGTTCACGAGCTGGGGCAGCTCGTCCAGGGAGAAGCGCCGCAAGATGCGCCCCACGGTCGTCATGCGCGGATCGTCGCGGATCTTGAAGAGCGCCCCCGAGGCCTCGTTCAGCTCTTCGAGGTCCGCCTGGTCCTGCTCGGCGCCGTAGTGCATCGTGCGGAACTTCAGGCATTCAAATGGCCGCAGCCCGATGCCCGGCCGCCGCGAGCGATACACCGCCGGCCCGCGCGAGCTCAATCTCACGGCGAGCCAGATCGCACCCAAGAGGGGACTCAGCAGCACGAGCAGCACGCTCGCCCCGACCACGTCGAAGGTGCGCTTGAGCACGAAGTCGATGCCTTCGAAGACCGGCGGTTTGAGCTCGAACAGCGGCACCGACTCGCCCGGCACGAACTCCGCGCGGTGGATCAGGATCTCCATCGTGGAGGGCGCGATGCGCACGCGCACGCCGCGTTCGTGGCAGCGGTCGACCAGTTCCACGGCCTCCACCTGGGGGAAGTCGGGGTCGGCGATGATCACCTCGTCGATTCGTTCGGACTCGAGCACCCCGTCGAGGTCCGCGAGCGTCCCCAGCGAGCGCAGTCCGTTCTCGGGCAGCGGCGCCAACGAGACGAAGCCCATCACGACGATCGGCGACTGCGGCGCGTCGCGCAGCGCGTGCGCCACGTCGGCGATGTGCGCCCCCGTGCCGACTAGCACCGCCCGCCGGCGCCGGCCCGCCGTGCGCATCAGCCTCCCGGCCACCATGTCGTAGGCGGCACGAAACGAGGACACGTACACCAGCGCGAACGCCAGCGACCCCCAGAAGATGTAGAAGCTCTGGAAGTGTTCGCCGCTCACCAGCGCGAACAGCAGCGCCACGAACGCCACCTGGAACAGCGCCGCCACGATCCGCGTCGGGCCCGGCCGCTGCGCGCGTTCGGCGTAAAGCCCCGAGCGCGCGAACAAGAGCGCCGTCAGCAGGTACGCGAAGGACACCGACTGCTTCATCTCGTCGAACGCGCCGGCCGGGTGCAGCTGGCCGTGCACCAGTTCCTTGCTCGCGAGCGCCGTGAAGATCGCCAGCGCCACGCCGAGCAGGTCCAGCGCCAGCAGCGAGAGCACACGCATCACGCGCCTGGCTGTCTCCATCCTCAGCAGGAACGACACCGCCGGCGGGCGCTTGCGGCGCATGTCGCGTTCGGTTGGCTGCCGGCGCGCGGTCACCTCGGAGAGCACCGGAATCTCCGCGGGAAGGGGGTCGGTGGGGGCGGTGACCGCAGCGCGGGTGGCCGATGAGCGTGCCATCTCGCTGTTCACAACGCCTCAGACTCGCAGATGTCGCGGTCGGGGCGCCCGTAGGCAGCCTGATTCATCAGCATGTCGATACCCGCACACAGCCTAGTTGAGACGGATCTCAGGGGTCCGGCAAGCGGAATTGCAGCCGCTCGGGTGCGGTCGCTCCCCAGGCCCGACCCACGCCACTCGGCTCAGCCCCATCCTGCCCCGACCCGACCGATGCCACTCGGTTCAGCCGATCAGGACCTTCGCGCCGGAGGCGTCGATGGTGCGCTGCAACCCGTCGCGCAGCCCGACCTCCGGCTGCCAGCCGAGCAGCTCACGCGCACGTGTGATGTCGGGCTTGCGCTGCTTGGGGTCGTCCTCGGGCAGCGCCTCGTAGACGATCTCGCTGCTCGACCCCGTCAGCTCCCTGATCGTCTCGGCCAGTTCGAGGAGGGTGTACTCGTCGGGGTTGCCCACGTTCACGGGGTCGTGGCAGCCGGACTCGGCGAGCGCGATGATCCCGCGGATCAGGTCGCTCACGTAACAGAAGCTCCGCGTCTGACTGCCGTCGCCGAAGATTGTCAGCGGGCGATCGGCGAGCGCCTGGCGCAGGAAGGTCGGGATCGCGCGCCCGTCATGCGGGCGCATGCGGCTGCCGTAGGTGTTGAAGATCCTTACGATTGCCGTGTCGACACCCTGCTGGCGGTGGTAGGCCATCGTCAGCGCCTCCGCGTAGCGCTTGGCCTCGTCGTAGACCCCGCGCGGGCCGATCGGGTTCACATGGCCCCAGTAGCTCTCGCGCTGGGGGTGCTCTTGGGGGTCGCCGTAGACCTCACTCGTGGAGGCGATCAGAAAGCGTGCCCGCTTGGCCTTCGCCAGCCCCAGCGTGTGGTGGGTGCCATAGGAACCGACCTTCAGCGTGTGCAGCGGCAGGCGCAGATAGTCGATCGGCGAGGCCGGCGAGGCGAGGTGGTAGACGAAATCCACCGACTCCTCCACGAAGTAGGGCTCGATGATGTCCGTCCCGAGGTGCAGGAAGCGCTCGGGGTCGCGGATGTGCTCGATGTTCGCCAGCGACCCCGTCTCGAAGTTGTCGACGCAGATCACGCGGTGCCCGCGCGCGAGCAGCTCGTCGCACAGATGCGACCCGAGGAAGCCGGCGCCGCCGGTGACCAGGCACGTTGCCACGCGCGGAGGATACCCTCTCAAGCCATGTCCGAGACCGAAGAGCACCTCACCGTCGCGCCGATCGTCGGCCCCGAGGACCCGCGCCACTTCACCGACTCGGGCATCGAGCTCGCCGAGCTGTACACCGCCGCGGACCTCCCCGGGCAGCTGGAACTGGGCGAGCCGGGCGAGTTCCCCTACACGCGCGGGGTGCACCGCGAGATGTATCGCAAGCAGACCTGGACGATGCGCCAGTACGCGGGCTATGCCTCCGCGAAGGAGTCAAACGAGCGCTATCGCTACCTGCTCTCCAAGGGCTCGACGGGGCTCTCGATGGCGTTCGACCTGCCCACGCAGCTGGGCCTCGACTCCGACAACCCGCGCTGCCTCGGTGAGGTGGGGCGCACGGGCGTGGCGATCGACACGATCGACGACATGCGCACGGCCTTCGAGGGCATCCCGCTCAACCAGGTGTCGACGTCGATGACGATCAACGCCCCCGCCGCCTGCCTTTTGCTGCTGTATGAGCTCGTCGGCGAGGAGCAGGGCGTGCCCAGCGAGAAGCTGCGCGGGACCACCCAGAACGACGTGCTCAAGGAGTACATCGCGCGCGGCAACTACATCTACCCGCCCGTCCCCACGATGCGCCTGACGACCGATCTGTTCCAGTACTGCCACGAGCGCGTCCCCCGCTGGAACACGATCTCGATCAGCGGCTACCACTTCCGCGAGAAGGGCTGCTCGGCCGTGCAGGAGGTCGCATTCACGCTCTCCTCGGGCATCGCCTACGTGCAGGCCGCGATCGAGAAGGGCCTCGACGTCGACGACTTCGCGCCGCGCCTGGCGTTCTTCTTCAACGGCCACAACAACGTCTTCCAGGAGGTCGCCAAGTTCAGGGCCGCCAGGCGCATGTGGGCGCACATCATGCGCGAGCGCTTCGGCGCGAAGAACCCCAAGGCCACGATGCTGCGCTTCCACACGCAGACCGGCGGCGTCACCTTGACCGCGCAGCAGCCCGAGAACAACATCGTGCGCGTCGCCCTGCAGGGCTTCGCGGCCGTGTGCGGCGGCACGCAGTCGCTGCACACCAACGGCTTCGACGAGGCGCTCGCGCTGCCCACCGAGCACGCCGCCAAGATCGCGCTGCGCACGCAGCAGATCCTTGCGCACGAGTCAGGCGCCGCTGACACCGTGGACCCCTTCGCGGGCTCCTACTTCGTGGAGGCCCTCACGGATGAGATCGAAGCGCGCGCACAGGAGCTGATCGGGCGCGTCGACGCGCTCGGCGGGTCGGTCAACGCGATCGAGTTCATCACCGGCGAGATCGACGAGTCCGCCTGGGGCTACCAGGAGCGCTACCGCATCGGTCAGGACATCGTCGTGGGCGTGAACAAGTACGAGGAGGAGGACATCGAGGTCCCCGACCTGCTGCGCGTGGACCCCGAGTCAGAGCGCGAACAGGTCGCGCGGTTGAGCGCCTTCAAGGCCGAGCGCGACCAGCAGCTCGTGGAGCGGCGCCTGGAGGAGCTGCGCGCCCTCGCGCGCGGTACTGACAACCTCCTGCCGGCCATCCGCCAGGCGCTCAAGGACCGCTGCTCGCTCGGCGAGGTCTGCGGCGCGATGCAGGACGTCTTCGGGCGCTACGCGCCGACGTTCTGAGCATTTTCTGAACTCTTTGGGAGGGACGGCCACATGTGGCCGTCCCCCGGACCGTACATGTACGGTCCGGCCGGTCGGCGCATGCGCCGACCGGAACAATAGGATCGCCTCCGTGCTCCTAGCCGTGGCCTTCTACGAAGTCGTCCTCGCCCTGCACATCCTCGCCGTCGTGATCGCCTTCGGCGCGACCTTCGCCTACCCCGTGATCTTCGCGGCCGTGCGCAAAGCCGACACGCGCGCACTGCCGGCGCTCTACCGCGCCGCCCACGCGGTCTCCCGGCTGGTCATCACGCCGGGGCTCGCGGTGGTGATCGTCTGCGGTATCTACCTCGCCTCCAAGCTGCACGCCTGGAGCGACTTCTACGTGCAGTGGGGCCTCGCCGTGGCGATCGTCATCGGCGGCATCGAGGGCGCACTGCTGGCCCCCACCGAGCGGCGCCTGATCGAGCAGACCGACCGCGATGTCGCGGCCGCCGGCGAGGGGCCCGTCGTGCTCAGCGCAGAGCACGACGCTCTCTTCCGCCGCGTGGGCGGCATCGGTGCGCTGATGGACGCCCTCGTGGTGCTCACGATCTTCTTCATGGCCGCCCGCATCGGCGCCTGACGCTCCGACCGCCCGCGGCGGCGGTCAGACACAATTAATTCATCCTGAGCATTCCACTACTTGGACCGGACACCCTCCGCGATACCCTGAAAAAACGATGAATGGGTACCAAGCAATGGGCGAAGCAACAGGCCAGGGCCACCGCATCGCCGTGGTCGGCGCAACCGGCCAGGTCGGCACGCTGATGCTGCGCCTGCTCCGCGAGCGCTCATTCCCCGCGCGCGAGATCGTGCCATTCGCCTCCGAGCGCTCCGCCGGGCGCGAACTCGAGGGCTTCGGCGTCGTGCAGCCGCTCACCGAGGAGACCATCGAGGGCTTCGACCTGGCGATCTTCTCCGCCGGCGGCGCCACCTCCGGCGAGTGGGCACCGCGCTTCGTGGCCGCCGGCGCGACCGTGATCGACAACTCCTCACGCTGGCGCATGCACGAGGACGTGCCGCTCGTTGTCAGCGAGGTCAACCCCGACGCGCTCACGCGCCATCGCGGCATCATCGCCAACCCCAACTGCTCCACCATGCAGATGGTCGTTGCGCTCAAGCCCCTCTACGACGCCGCCGGGATCGAACGCCTCGTGATCTGCACCTACCAGGCCGTCTCGGGCACCGGCAAGCGCGCCGTGGACGAGCTCCTCGACCAGACCCACGCGCTGCTCCACGGCCAGGAGATCCCCGCGCCGAGCTCCTACGCGCATCAGATCGCCTTCAACGTGCTCCCCCACGCCGGCAGCTTCGCCGAGGGCGACGACCACACCGACGAGGAGCGCAAGCTGATCGACGAGACGCGCAAGATCCTCGACGACTCCGCGATCCGCATCTCCGCCACCTGCGTGCGCGTCCCGGTGCTCACCGGCCACTCCGAGGCCGTCAACGTGCAGACGCGCGAGCCCCTCTCGCCCGCCCGCGCGCGCCAGCTGCTCGCCGAAGCACCCGGCGTGGTCGTGATCGACGACCCCCCCGCCGCGCGCTACCCGCTCGCGATCGAGGCCGCCGAACAGGACGATGTCCTCGTGGGGCGCATCCGCCGCGACCCCGGCCACGAGCGCGCGCTGGACATGTGGATCGTCGCCGACAACCTCCGCAAGGGCGCCGCCACCAACGCCATACAGCTCGCCGAGCTGCTCCACGCCCGCGGCCTGATCGCGCCGCGCCGCGCGCAAACCGCGGCATAGGTCGCGTGCGGGGCCGAGCAGGCCCCGCGAGGAGGAGTCCCCGCCGATCGCGCGAACAGATCGGCAATGGACGTCGAGGCCCAGCGCACCCTGGTCAAATCCCCGCCCGAGCTCTGGGCGCTGTTGAGCGATCCCGAGTCGCTCGCGCGCCAGCTCATCGACTTCGGCGAGGTCCGCATCGTGGGCACCGAGCCCGAGAGCTCCATCTCCTGGGAGAGCGAGGGTGTCACGGGCACCGTTCAGCTGAAGGCCTCCGGCTGGGGTACAAGGGTCACTTTGACCGCCGCCCGCCAGACGCCAGAGCCGCCGGCCGCGGCGGAGCCCGAGCCAGTGGTCGAGCCCGAGCCAACAGCCGAGCCGACGGTCGAGCCCGAGCCAATAGTCGAGCCCAAGATCGGGTTCTTCGCCCGCATCTTCCGTCGCAGGAAGCCCGAGCCAGTGGCCGAACCGGAATCGGTGGTCGAGCCAGAGCCCGAACCCGAGGCCCCCGAGCCCGAGCAGCCGAACCTCGCGGACGAACTGCAGGCCCTCGAAGAGTCGCTCCAGGCCGAGACCACCGCAGTGCTCACGGCAGTGCTGGACCGCCTCGGAGCCGCGCACCACCGGCCGTTCTCGCGGGCCTAGAAACAGCGCTTGACGGCCGCTGGATAAGATGCGCCGCGGCATGCGCGAGAAGGCCCCCGAGACCTACGACGAGAAGCTGGCCCAGCTGCAGGAGCTGCGCGAGGCGGCGCTGCACAGCGCGCCCGAGGCCGAGGAGAAGCAGCACGCCCGTGGCAAGTACACGGCGCGCGAGCGCGTGGAAAAGCTGCTCGACCCGGGCTCCTTCCAGGAGCTCGACACGTTCGTGCGCCACCGCACCTACGACTTCGAAATGCAGAAGAACCGGCCCTGGGGCGACGCCGTGGTGACCGGCCACGGCACGATCGACGGGCGCACCGTATGCGTCTTCAGCCAGGACTTCACCGTCTTCGGCGGCTCACTCGGCGAGGTGATGGGCGAGAAGATGTGCAAGATCATGGACCTCGCCGCGAAGATCGGCTGCCCGATGATCGGCATCAACGACTCCGGCGGGGCGCGCATCCAGGAGGGCGTCGTCTCGCTCGGCAGCTACGGCGACGTGTTCCTGCGCAACGTGCGCTGCTCGGGCGTGATCCCGCAGATCAGCCTCGTCATGGGCCCCTGCGCAGGCGGGGCCGTCTACTCGCCGGCGATCACCGACTTCATCTTCATGGTCAAGGAGACCAGTCACATGTTCATCACCGGCCCCGACGTGATCAAGACCGTCACCGGCGAGGAAGTCGGCTTCGAGGAGCTCGGCGGCGCGATGTCGCACAACACCAAGTCCGGCGTCGCGCAGTTCGCCAGCGACGACGAGGATGCCTGCCTGGAGGACTGCCGCTACCTGCTCTCCTTCCTGCCCTCCAACAACCTCTCCACGACGCCGCGCGTACAGCCGAGCGACGACCCGCTGCGGATGGACCCCGAGCTCGACCACGTCGTCCCCGACAACCCCAACAAGCCCTACGACATGCGCAACGTGGTGCGCCTGATCGTCGATGACGGCGAGTTCTACGAGGTGCACGAGCACTACGCCAAGAACATCATCTGCGGCTTCGCCCGCCTCGACGGCTGGACGGTGGGCGTCGTGGGCAACCAGCCCGCGCAGCTCGCGGGCGTGCTCGACATCGACGCCAGTGCGAAGGCCGCGCGCTTCGTGCGCACCTGCGATGCCTTCAACATTCCGCTGTTGACCTTCTGCGACGTGCCCGGGTTCCTTCCCGGCACTGCCCAGGAGTGGGGCGGCATCATCCGCCACGGCGCCAAGCTGCTCTACGCGTTCGCCGAGGCGACCGTGCCGAAGGTGACGATCATCACGCGCAAGGCCTACGGGGGGGCTTACGACGTCATGTCATCCAAGCACCTCGGCGCCGACTTCAACTTCGCCTGGCCCACCAGCGAGGTGGCGGTGATGGGGCCGGAGGGGGCGGTGAACATCATCTATCGGCGCGATATCGCCGCGAGCCCCACGCCTGACGAGCGCCGCCAGACGCTTATGGCCGACTACAAGGCTCGCTTCGCCAACCCATATACGGCTGCCGAGCGCGGGTATATCGATGATGTGATCGTGCCGCACGAGACGCGCCCGCGGCTTATTACTGCGCTGCAGACGCTGCAGACCAAGCGCGAGCCCGGACCGAAGCGCAAGCACGGGAACATCCCGCTCTGAGCAGCAGCTCCGAACGCTAGATCGGACGATCGGGCCGACAGGGCCAGTCAATTCCTATTGCGTGAATAGATACAACCGGATAGCTTCTCCGAAGTGCCCGATCTGTCAGCACAAGAAAAGCGAGACCCCAACCGGCTGTCGTGGCCTCCCCTCCGGTCGGACGTCTTGGCGCTCGTGTTTCTGATCGCCTTCGGCTACTGCCTCATCGAAAACCGTGGACCAGAAGTCACGGTCCCCGTACTGTTTGCCGCCGCGTTTACGGGGCTATCCCCGCGGATGAAGGGTCGGTGGGGCTGGCAAAGCAGCCATGGCTCCTCGCTGGGCGGAGAATTCGGCGACCCATTCGAGGGCGTCACGCAGGCTGAGCTTGGCGAGCCTCTGGAGCTGGGTCCCGCTCCGGAACCTCCTCCCAGAACAGGATCTGGCGAGGATTGATCGCCAGTGTGCGCCCGTCTTCGTGAACCTCGATCATGCTGTTGTTCTCAAGGGCATTTTTGTATGCCCTTGACCACTCCTCGCCATTTGCTCTGATTACGAGCATCTGACCCTCTGTGAGCTTGATCCGTATGGGCATAATCAGTGTCGTTTAGTTCTGATGAAACGAATTTAGTGCGCGGATAGGCTGATGCACCCAGCATCGACGTAGGTGGGCCGATGCCTTGCGCTCGCCTACCTACATGGACATCAAAGCTATGCAAGAAAGGCCCTGGACCACTAGTGGAGACTACCAGAAAATTTCGCAAATAGCGGACTTTTTATGCGACATTCGTAGTCAACATACATAGTTGTACAGCATACTCGAATAGACGACTGGCTTGAGGGTAAGGTTCGCCAGCTGGGTCTAACCTCCAAGCCCATGAGGTGCGACCTCCAAGCCTATGAGGAGCGGCGAGCGCGCTTTTCGCCAAAGCGCAGCCACCATGGATAGGTGAGGAACAGCAGCGCCGCGAGCACATGCGTGCGCCGGCTCGCATTGCGGAAGTCGAATCGAAAGACCCCCGAGTTGAGCATCCAGTCACGCCCGTCCTGTGCCCGGCACGCCTCCCAGATGCGCCGCGTCCAGGGGAGGTTCAGGTAGAGCGAGATACTCGTCGCCAGGAACGCGCCCGCGGTCGCGGTCTGGACCACGCGCGCCGCGGGAGCCTCCTCGTCGGGCAGCAGCCGCCCGTAGGCGCGGCCGGTCGCATACAGCCAGGGTGGGTCGATCAGGAAGGACATGCGCGCTCCAGCAGATGGTACGCCAGGCGCGTCGCGAGGGCCATGATCGTGATCTGCGGGTTCACGCCCAGCGCGGAGGGAACGACGCTGCCGTCGGCCACGTACAAGCCCTCGACGCCGTGCACCTGGAGGTTCGAGTCGACCACGCCGCGTGCCGGGTCAGCGTCCGCGCGGGCGGTGCCGAGCGGATGGAAGGCCATCAGGCGCAGGTCCTTCGCGCGCGCCCGCTCGGGCGCGATGCCTTCGGGCAGCGGCAGGTACACCTCGCGTGCGCCCGCGCTCTCAAACAGCTCGCGCATGTGCCCGATGCCGGCGCGAAAGCGCGCTAGGTCGCGCTCGTCGAGGTCGTAGGTGATCAGCGAACGACCCACACCGCTCCCCCGCACGCGGCGCACCCGCCCGCGCGAGGAGTCGCTCACCATCAGTCCGATCTGCGCCAGGTGCCGGTAGGAGCGCATCGCGGCGGCGTGGCGCTCGCCCTGCAGGGGCAGCGACATCGCGGCATATGAGGGCGGCCCGGCGATGCCCTCGAACATGATGCCCTCGCCTGCCCACTCGTCGACGTAGAAGCTCTGGGGCACTCCCTTGGCCATATCCACGACCTCGTCCATCAGCGCGAAGGCGGCGGTGGCGGGGTGCACCGAGAGGTTGCGCCCGAGCTGGCCCGAGTCGCCGCCGATGCCGTTGGCGGCGAGCAGCAGCGGCGTATGGATCGTGCCGGCGGCCACCACCACACGCTGGGCCTTCACGTCGATCGCGCTCGCGCCGGCCTCTGACAGACCGCGGTCTCTGGCCGACCACCGGCCAGCCGCGCCCGCACGCCCCGGACCCGCCCGCCGCGCACATCGATCCGCGCCACCGTGGCACCGGTGAGGACCCGCGCGCCGGCTCGTTCCGCGCGCGGCACATAGGTGATGCCCGTGTGCTGCTTGGCCGAGGTGGGACACCCGAAGGCGCACACCCCCGAGCCGACGCAGCCGCGCGCGTTGCGTCGCAGGTAGCCGTGCGACCACCCCAATCGCTCGGCGCCGCGGCGGGCCACCGCGGCGTTGGCGCCGGCCAGCTCGGGCGTCACCTCGCTAACCGAAAGCGCCTCTTCCACGCGCCCGAAGCAGCGCTCCAGTGTCTCTGAGTCGAGCTCCAGCCCGAAGTCCTCGCGCCAGCGCTCGAGCACGTGCGGCGGCGTGCGAAAGCAGGTGCCCGAGTTGACCAGCGTCGTTCCGCCCAGGCCGCTTCCCAGCGGGAGCACGATCGGCGGCGTACCGAGCGTGAGCGTCTGCCCGGCCTCGCGATAGAGCCTCGCGAGCATCTGCGGCGGGCGCGCGGTGAAGCCATCGGGGTCGTGCCACAGTCCCTGCTCGAGCAGCACCACGTCGGCGCCGCCTTCGGCCAGCTCGGCCGCAACGACCGCGCCACCGGCGCCGGCGCCGATAACACAGACGTCGGCCTCGTATTCGCTCACGGACGACCCTCCGCGCGCCCATCACCGATGACCCGCCACGCCACGGTCTCACGGACGACCCTCCGCACGCCGCAGTTCCCGCCCCCGCGCGACCACCGCCTCGGCATCCCAACCGAGCGCGCGCGCCACGGCCGGGTCCTCGTAGCGGTCCATCGCCAGCATCGAGCGTCCCACCTGGGCCAGCGGCGGAACGCGATTCAAGAGCGCTGCGCCGCGCGGACGGACGGCGAGGGCAAGCACCAAGCGCAGGCCCGTGCGCTGGGGCTGTGGGGCAGCCGCAACGAACTCATCGAGCGGACTGTCCATGCAGCCAGTTTAGGGGCGTATCGAAATTCGGTCACCGGGCTCGCCGCTAACTTGCGTCAAACTGTGCCGATGCCTGATCAGAAAAGCGAGGGGCCCGACCGAAGCCGGGAGACACGCGCCTGCGGCGCGAATCCCCGTTTCGACCAGCCGCCTCCGGCGGCTGCGCCACCCTCTAATCGCCGTCCGCAGCTGGAATTGATATCCCCGAATGCCTCGCCCGAGGAGGCCGCCGCGATCGTGGCGGCGCTGGAGCGCTTCATGCGCGACACGGCCCCCACGCGGGTGCCGTCCCCCGCGCCGCCGGACCCCTGGCGCCGCGCGGCGCTGCACGAAGGGGTAGAGCGCGAAGTGGAAGCTGTCGATATGGAAAATACCTGAAAGGCACTAGGCTTTATGTATATTGTCGTGTTCAGCGTAAGAACGAACTCCGCAAGGAGATCGCTAGCCCATGGAGCCCGGTTCCGGCAGCACCCAGATCGACGAGCCCACCGCCCCGGCGGCGAGCAACGGTGGGGCCTCAACCCCGACGGCGAGCAGCGCGTCCCCCGCTGCCACAGCACCGAGCAACGGCAAGGGCACCCTGGCCGACCCGGAGGTCTACGAGAACGTCCCGGGCCACATCATCCCGATCCTGCAGCGCGAGTACGAGGACTTCAAGACCGAGGCCGGCAAGTACCTCGCGGGCGATACGCCCGAAGACGAGTTCATCAAGTTTCGCCTCAAGCAGGGCGTCTACGGCCAGCGCCAGCCCGACGTGCAGATGATCCGCGTGAAGCTGCCCTTCGGCGGGGTCACGCCCGAGCAGCTGGAGAGGTTCGCGGGGGTGATCGAGAAGTACGTCCCGCTTCGTAAGGGCCACATCACGACCCGGCAGAACATCCAGATGCACCACATCCCGCTGCCCGACGCTGAGAAGGCGATCCGCGAGCTGGGCGAGGCCAAGCTCTCCAGCCGCGAGGGCTGCGGCAACACCGTGCGCAACGTCACCGGCGACCCCTGGGCGGGCGTGGCCAAGGACGAGCTGTTCGACCTCACCCCTTACGTGGGCGCCTATGTGCGCTACTTCGTGCGCCACCCCACCACGCAGGCGATGCCGCGCAAGATCAAGACCGCCTTCGACGGCAGCGCCAGCGGCAGGGCGATCAGTGGGATACACGACATCGCCTTCCGCGCGCGAGTCAAAAAGTCTGACGATCCCGCCCGCCCCGAGTCTGACGATCCCGCCCGCCCCGGCGAGGTGCGCGGCGTGCAGATCCTCGTCGGCGGCGGCACCTCAATCATGCCGCGCGTGGCGCCCGTGCTGTACGAGTTCGTGGAGCTCGACAACGGCGACTACCTGCGCATCGCCGAGGCCGTCTTTCGCATCTTCGACCGCCAGGAGTGGCTGCGCGTGAACCGCGCGCGTGCGCGCATCAAGGTGTTCGTCGACAAGTACGGCATCGACGAGCTGCGCAACCAGGTCGAGGAGGAGCTGAAGGGCGAGTGGGTCACAGAACGCGACTTCAGCGTCGAGCCCCGCCTGTTCATCGACGACGAGGAGCTGGCCGCACCGGTGGCGCCCGCCGTCTACGGCAGCCCCAACGGCGACCTGTCCGAGTTCGAGCGCTTCCGCGCCGCCAACGTCGCCGAGCAGCGCCAGGACGGGATTCGTCACCGTGGAGGCAAAGATCACGCGCGGGGACCTCACGCCCGAGCAGTTCCGCGGGCTGGCGGAGATCATGCGCGAGCACTCCGGCGGCTATGCGCGCACCACCGTGCAGCAGAACCTCGTGCTGCGCTGGGTGCGCCAGGAGAGCGTCTACGACGTGTGGCTGGCGCTGTGCGAGCTGGGCCTGGGCGACGCCGGCGCAAGGGAAATCGACGACGTCGTCTCCTGCCCTGGCACCGACTCCTGCAAGCTCGGGATCACGAGCTCGATGGGCGTCAACCAGGCGGTGCAGGAGCGCGTCGAAGCGATGGCGCTGACCGACCCGCTGACGCGCCAGATCCACATCAAGATCAGCGGCTGCCCCAACGGCTGCGGCCAGCACCACGTCGGCTCGATCGGCTTCACGGGCGCCTCGATCAAGGTTGGCGAGCACACGATCCCCGCCTACATCCCCCACGTCGGCGGCGTGTATGAAGGCGGGCCGGTGCAGTTCGGCCAGCGCTTGAAGCTGCGCCTGCCCTCCAAGCGCGTGCCGGAGGCGATCGAGCGTTGGATGCGCCACTACGAGGCGAACCGCAACGAGGGCGAGCCGTGGAACGAGTTCGTCGCCCGCGTCGGGGGCCGCGAGCTGGAAGGGCTCGTCAAGGAGCTGTCGCTGCCGGCCGAGTTCAGCATCGAGACGATGAACAGCTTCATCGACTGGAACCGCAACGTGCCCTTCCAGGTGATGCGCGGAGAGGGCGAGTGCGCGGTCTGAGCGACACGCACTCCCGCGCGGCTGAGCCGGTGGCACAACGCACGGGCGGCGCCGGCGCACCCGCGAGCGCCTGCCCAGCCGGCGCAGAGGCTCACGGACACCCTGCGCGAGGCCGTCGAGCGCCACGGCGAGCGCGTGGTGCTGCTGTGCTCCTTCCAGAAGGAGGAGTCGGTGCTGCTCGACGAGCTGCTGCGCATCGGCGACGGACGGACACCGGTGAAGATCGTGACGATCGACACCGGCGTGCTGTTCCCCGAGACGCTCGCCACCTGGCGGGCGTTCGAGCAGCGCTACGGCGTAAAGATCGAGGTGCAGGACGCCAGCCGCCCGGAGGCAAGGGCGGACCCTGGACGGGCCCGGAGGACTGCTGCTCGGTCGCCAAGGTGGCCGCGCTGGAGCGCGCGCTGGAGGGCGCGGAGGGTTGGATCACGGGCATCCGCCGCGAGCAGGGACCCACGCGCGAGCAGACACGAGCTGATCGAGCACGACGAGCAGCGAGGCATCTGGAAGTACAACCCGCTGGCGCAGTGGACCGAGAAGGACCTGTGGCGGCGCATCCACGAGCGCCGGCTGCCCTACAACCCGCTGCACGACCAGGGGTACGCGTCGATCGGCTGCGCCCCCTGCACGCAGCCGGGCAGCGGCCGCGAGGGCCGTTGGGCGGGCAGGGACAAGACCGAGTGCGGCTTGCACGTCATCGAGCCGGCGCGTGAGAGCACTGAGGCCGATGAGCGTCGCAGCCCGACCCTCAGCTGAGCCACCTGCGCGCGCTGGAGAGCGAGGGGATCCACGTGATGCGCGAGGTGGCCGCCGAACTCGAGCGGCCCGTGCTGCTGTTCAGCGGCGGCAAGGACTCGATCGTGCTGCTGCGCCTGGCCGAGAAGGCATTCCGGCCGGCGCCGTTCCCCTTCCCGCTGATGCACGTGGACACGGGGCACAACTTCCCCGAGGTGATCGAGTTCCGCGACCGGCGCGTGGCCGAACTGGGCGAGCGACTGATCGTGGCGAGCGTGCAGGAGTCGATCGACAAGGGCAGCGCGCAGGAGGAGACGGGGCCGCGGGCCTCGCGCAACCGCCTGCAGACGGTGACGCTGCTGGATGCGATCGCCGAGCACGGCTTCGACGCGGCCTTCGGCGGGGCGCGGCGCGACGAGGAGCGCGCACGGGCGAAGGAGCGCATCTTCTCCTTCCGCGACGACTTCGGCCAGTGGGACCCCAAGAACCAGCGCCCGGAGCTGTGGAACCTCTACAACGGACGCATCAAGAAGGGCGAGAACGTGCGCGTGTTCCCGCTGTCCAACTGGACGGAGCTGGACGTGTGGGAGTACATCGACCAGGAGCAGCTGGAGGTACCGTCGATCTACTTCGCGCACGAGCGCGAGGTGTTCCGCCGCGACGGCATGCTGTATGCGTGGCGCGAGGGCACCGAGCTGATCGACGGCGAGGAGGTCTTCTCCGAGACCGTGCGCTACCGCACCGTGGGCGACATGAGCTGCACCGGCGGCGTGCGCTCGCAGGCGGCGAATCTGCAGGAGGTCGTGGTGGAGATCGCGGCCACGCGGATCACCGAGCGCGGTGAGACCCGCGCGGATGACCGCGTGAGCGAGGCCGCGATGGAGGACAGGAAGAAGGCGGGTTACTTCTATCCGGCATCCAGCCGTCTCCTTTGACATGGCAGGCGACATCCATGTCGCCGTAACCGGGCCTGCGGCCCTCTGTTCTGCGGGGCAGACCAGTGACCCTGGACCTGCTGCGCTTCACCACCGCGGGCTCGGTGGACGACGGCAAGAGCACGCTGATCGGCCGCCTGCTGTACGACAGCAAGCAGGTGTTCGAGGACCAGCTCGAGCACGTCGCGCAGGCGAGCGAGCGCCGCGGCGGCGAGGGTGTGCTCGATCTGGCGCTGCTCACCGACGGCCTGCGGGCGGAGCGCGAGCAGGGGATCACGATCGACGTGGCCTACCGCTACTTCGCGACGGCCAAGCGGCGGTTCATCATCGCCGACTGCCCCGGGCACCAGCAGTACACGCGCAACATGGTCACGGGTGCCTCCACGGCGGATCTGGCGGTGATCCTGCTGGACGCGCGCAAGGGCGTGCTGGAGCAGTCCAAGCGCCACGCCTTCATCAGCGCGCTGCTGGGCATCCCGCACCTGGTGGTGGCGGTGAACAAGATGGACCTCGTGGAGTACTCGCAGGAGCGCTTCGACGAGCTGGTCGTGGAGTTCGCCGGGTTCGCCGCGAAGCTCGGCGGGGCGCGCGAAACTCGTCTACATGCCGATCTCGGCGCTGGAGGGCGACAACGTCGTCGAGCGCTCGCCGCGGATGGACTGGTACGACGGGCCGCCGCTGCTGGAGATGCTGGAGCGGGTCGAGGTGGCCTACGACCACCCCTACGACACGCCCGCGCGCTTCCCCGTGCAGTGGGTGATCCGCCCCGCGACGGGCAACCGCAACCCCGCCCATGGCGGCGTCCCTCAGGCGAGGAGGGCTCCTCCGCGGGGAGGACTACCGAGGCTACGCCGGCCAGCTGGCCAGCGGCGCGCTGCGGAAGGGCGAGGAGGTGGTGGTGCTGCCCGGCGGGCGGCGCACGCGGATCGCCGCGATCGACACCTTCGACGGGGAGCTGGAGGAGGCGGTGGCGCCGATGTCGCTGACGTTGCGCCTGGAGGACGAGCTGGACGTCTCGCGCGGGGAGCTGATCTGCCGCGCCGAGCAGGCGCCGACGGTCGCGCGCGAGCTGCAGGCGGACGTGTGCTGGCTGAACGACCGCCCGTTGCGACCCGGAGGGCGCTACGTGATCAAGCACACGACGCGCAACGCGACGGCGGTGGTGGAGGAGCTGTACGACTGCGTGGACGTGCACACGCTGGAGCGCAGCGACGGCCCGCGGAGCTGGCGCTCAACGACATCGGCCGGGTGCGCCTGCGCACGAGCGCGCCGCTGGCTTCGACCCCTACAGGGGCAACCGCCGCACCGGCAGCTTCATCCTGATCGACGAGGCGAGCAACGAGACGGTCGGGGCCGGGCTGGTCGTCCGCGACGAGCGACTGAGGTCCTCGGCGAGGCCTCCGAGCCGACGCTGATTGCGCGCACCCAAGGTCGCACGAGCCTGGAATCGAGTCGTTTCCGATTTTTTCACGAAGAACTTCGCCGATAGTCCGCTCGCGGAACAACGATGGCAGAGCCAAAAACGGGCCGCTTTTGTGCAAACGTACAAAATCTCACGAAAATTCGTGCGATTGCACATTGACGTGGCCGCTAAAGAACCGGTACTATTTTAGTCGTATTCTAAATGACCGAACGTCCCGGTCAGTAGGTACTGCGAGCCAAGCTGGTGTGACGACCCCCCAGTGTCGTCCACCCTGGCAGGCAGGGGCGCCGAACGCGAAAGCGTGCCAGGGCGACGCCCCCAAGCTCGCGTCCGGGGTTTGTGGAGCGCTTGCCCCGGACGCGAGCGTGCCTGCCATCTGGTTGGGAGCGTGCCTGCCATCTGGTTGGCCGACCCGCTCAAACGCGGCGCAGAACCACGATGAACTCGTGCCCGTTCGGCCGTATCGCCTTGACCTCGAACGGCAGCTCAGCGTCGTCTCGGGCATATGCGAGCATCCCCTGGAACTCGCTCGGATCCCACACGTGATAGTGGATCGAATCGTTTTTCCTGTCGAGTTCGCGGACCCGATCCTCCACCAGGTCCGGTGGAACCTTCAAGACGAATCGTGCCCATTCTTCCTGGTGCAGACGGCGCGACGACGAGGGCCCATCTTCGTGATCGCGGATCAGGTGGGCGAGCGAGGTCGGCGAACGATCGACGTCGAACGTGCGCCGGCGGTCCGGAACGCCGAGGTAGAGCACTCCTCCGGGACGGAGCACCCTTAGACAACTGGCGATGCTCCCCAAAGGGTCTTCGGTGTGCTCGATCACGTGGTTGGCGATTATGAAATCCGCCGATTCGTCGGCCTGAGAGGCAAGTGTTTCCCCGTCGTCGAGCACATCCACGGGCACCAGCTTCCGGGCCGCCAGCTCCGGGTAGTACTTGCGCAGCCCAGCGACGTCCATGCGGTCCACGTAGCGCACGCGAGCATGCGAGGAGACACGTAGCGGCAGATGCAGAGCGCCGATCTCCAGGCCACCACCACGTATGTGCCGTCGGGCCATGAGCCACCGCCGCACCCAGAAGGCGACGTAGTTGGCCGCACGAAGCACTCGCGCAACGGCACGCTCTGCATTCAAGGCGACGGCTCGCACCGCACCCGACGCGCTAGCGGCCCCCACGTCCGACGCGCCAGCACGCCCCGCACCCCACCGTAGGCCGCTCATGGCGAATCGCCGATCTCCATCGAGCTTTGCACGCGGTCAGCCTAAGTGCAACGTCGCGCCCCGGAGAATTCCGAGCTTTTGAGCCTCGCTAGCTCGATAAATCGGCGGCTGCGACGAGTGCGGATGTCTCTGTCTGTCGCGACGACCCGCCGGCGGCACGCGGGCGCCAGACGGCCGAACACGGGCAGGGGGCGGCAAAGCACGGGCGGGGGCGGAACCACTAATCTGCCGCCCTCGATGTTCACGAAGGTCCTGGTAGCCAACCGCGGCGAGATCGCCGTACGCATCATGCGAGCTCTGGAGGAGATGGGGATCGCCTCGGTCGCCGTGTACTCCGAGCTCGATCGCGACGCGCTGCACGCAAAGCGTGCCGAGGAGGCCTACAACCTCGGCGAGGGCCCGGCGGCGGAGAACTACCTGAGCATCGAGAAGATCCTCGATGTGGCCGCGGCGCAGCGGCGCCGAGGCGATCCACCCCGGCTACGGGTTCCTGGCCGAGAACGCGCCGTTCGCGCAGGCGTGCGAGGAGGCGGGCATCGTCTTCATCGGGCCGCCGGCGAGCGCGATCGAAGCGATGGGCTCCAAGACGCGCGCGCGGGAGCTGATGCAGGCCGCGGGCGTGCCGATCGTGCCGGGCACGACCGAGCCGGTGGCGAGCGTCGAGGACGCGCTGAAGATCGCCAAGGGCGAGATCGGCTTCCCGGTCGCCGTGAAGGCCGCCGGCGGGGGCGGCGGCAAGGGCTTTCGCGTCGCGCTCGGCGAGGATGAGCTGCAGGGCGCCTTCGAGGGCGCCAGCCGCGAGGGCGAGAAGTTCTTCTCCGACCCCACCGTCTACCTGGAGCGCTACCTGCACGACCCGCGCCACGTCGAGGTGCAGGTGCTGGCCGACCGCCACGGCAACGTGATCCACCTGGGCGAGCGCGACTGCTCGATCCAGCGCCGCCACCAGAAGGTGATCGAGGAGTCGCCCGGCGCCGGAGTGGGTCGTGGACGAGGAGATGCGCGCGCGCATCGGGCAGATCGGCGTGGAGGCGGCGCGCGCGGTGGACTACGTGGGCGCCGGCACGATCGAGGGGCTGCTCTCCGCGCGCGAGGAGCCGGCGCCCGAGTACTTCTTCCTGGAGATGAACACGCGCGTGCAGGTCGAGCACTGCGTGACCGAGATGACCACGGGCGTGGACATCGTCAAGGAGGGCATCCGCGCCGCGGCGGGCGAGCCGCTGGCCTACGAGCAGGAGGACATCCTGCTGCGCGGCCACGCGATCGAGTGCCGCATCAACGCCGAGGACGCATCCAAGAACTTCGCGCCGGCGCCCGGGCAAGATCGGCGCCTACTGCGAGCCCACCGGCCCGGCGTGCGCGTGGACTCGGGCGTGGGCGCGGGCGGGGAAGTCTCGCCGATGTATGACCCGATGGTGGCCAAGCTGATCGTGTGGGACGCCGACCGCGCGCAGGCCACGCAGCGCATGCTGCGCGCGCTCGACGAATACGAGATCGAGGGCCTGAAGACGCTGATCCCCTTCCACCAGGCGCTGCTGGCAACCGAGCAGTGGGCGCGAGGGCGAGACCTGTCGCGATCTGCTGGAGGACAAGAAGTGGCTGAAGACGCTCGCCTTCGAGCGCGCCCGCCCGCGCCCGGCGAGAGGACGGAGAGGGCGAGAAGGTCGAGCAGACCTACACCGTGGAGGTGTCCGGCCGGCGCTTTGATGTGCGCGTGGTGGGGACGACCCACCGCGCCGCCGGCGGCATCGGCGGCGGGGCCGGGGCAAACGGCACCGCGCCGGTCGGGCGCAAGGCGCCCAAGCGCGGCGAGCGCAAGTCCTCCTCCGCCGGCGGGCCGGACACGCTGCCCTCGCCGCTGCAGGGAAACATGTGGAAGGTGCTCGTCAAGCAGGGCGACACCGTGGCCGAGGGCCAGCTGCTGTGCATCATCGAGGCGATGAAGATGGAGAACGAGATCACCGCTCACAAGGCCGGCGTCATCGCCGAGCTGCCGATCACAGAGGGCGCCCCGATCGCCGCGGGCGCCCCGATCGCGACGATCAAGAGCGCAGACAGCGGGTAGTCCGCCGCCGGGTATCGCGATCGCATCCCGCCCTCACTGAAGTGGGAGACGGACGCGACGGAGCGGAACTCGGACCACGCAGCCGAGACGACGTCAAGGCAAAGGCTCTTCGTCGCGCATCGATGCGCGCGAATCGCCCGGATCCGTCTCTGACTCCTACCCATTTCCGGCGTGCGCGAGAGGCAGTCGCCCTCCGCTGTTTCCGTCTGCTTGACGGTCCCGGAGCCATCGGCCAGAGTGTCCGTGCGTTCAGTTATTTGGACGTATAGCCCTCGCCGGAGGGCCATTGACCCCTGCACCGACGAGCCTCGAACGCGATGAGCACAACCACACCAGAGCACCACTCGCGGCCGACGATCGGAGCGACCCGACCTGCCTGGTCTCGGTCGTGATCCCGTGCCTGAACGAGGCGCGAGAACATCGAGCAGTGCGTCATCACCGCGCTGCGCGCGATGGAGCTGGCGGAGATCCCCGGCGAGGTGGTGGTCGCCGACAACGGCTCCGAGGACGGGAGCGCAGAGCTGGCCGAGCTGGCGGGGGCGCGCGTAGTGCACGAGCCGCTGCGCGGCTACGGCAGCGCCTACCTGGCCGGGCTTCGCCGCCGCGCGCGGCCAGTACATCGTGATGGCCGACGCCGACCTCACCTACGACTTCAACGAGATCCCGCGCTTTCTCGCCGAGCTCGAAGCGGGCGGGGACATGGTGATCGGCGACCGTATGAGCAACATCCACCCCGGCGCGATGCCGTGGCACCACCGCTACATCGGCAACCCGCTGCTGTCGAGCTTTCTCAATCTGCTGTTCCACACCGGCGTGAGCGACGCGCACTGCGGCATGCGCGCCTTCCGCCGCGAACACCTGGAGCGCCTGGACCTGCGCACCACCGGTATGGAGTTCGCCTCGGAGATGGTCGTGCGGGCGGCGCAAGGCAAAACTCGACATCCGCCAGCTGCCGATCGAATACCACCCGCGCGGCGGGGAGTCCAAGCTGTCGAGCTTCCGCGACGGCTGGCGCCACCTGCGCTTTTTGCTGCTGCACTCGCCCAAACACCTGTTCATCCTGCCGGGCGCCGTGATCTTCGCCGTGGGCGGCGCTGATCTGCGTGATGGTGCTGGCGCACGTCGAAGTGCTCGGGCCGCCAGTGGGAAGTGCACACGCTGATCGGCGGCTCGCTGCTGTTGATCGTCGGCGCGCAGATCGTGAGCCTGGGTCTCTGCGCGCTGGCCTACGCCACGTACTTCATGGGCGAAGCAAGACCCCTGGTTCGAGCGCATGCGCGCGCGCTATCGGCTCGAGCACGGGCTGATGCTGGGCGCGGGGTCGTGGCTGCTTGGGACTGGCGATGCTGGTGATCGTCGTCTCGAGTGGATCCAGCGCGGCTTCGGCAGCCTCGCGCAGGAGCGGGTGGCGATCGCCGCCGCCACGCTGGTGGTGCTGGGCATGCAAATCGCCTTCACCTCGTTCCTGCTCAGCATCCTCGGATTGAGGCGGCAGATAGTGCGCGTACGAATCGCACTCGCCATCTGACTGGCGCTCATGGCTGATCGCCGTCGGCGTGAGCCTGGCCCGCTCGCCGCTGGTGCTGGCCGGGACCGACGGCACCCCACTGCCGACCGAAGTGGGCGCCACGTTCGCTCCCGACACCGTCTGCCAGCCCGAAGAGGTGGTGCCGAAGGGCACGACCATCGTGCGCATGTCGCTGCTCTCGCTGCTCGGCCCAGGGATCAAACTGCGGGCGACCGCCGGCGGGCAGGTGGTCACCACGGGCGTCGAGCTACGGCTGGACGGGCGCGCTCGTGTCGATCCCCGTGCAGCCCGTGACGCGCACTTACACCCACGCGACGATCTGCTTCACGCTGGCCAAGCGCCAGCAATTGGTGAACTTCCGCGGCGCGAACACGACCCACTGCGCCGGCGGTGAGCAATGGCACCCAGGTGCTGCCCGGGCGGATCAGGATCGAATACCTGCGGCCGGGCAAAGAAACGTGGCTGTCACTGGCGCTGCCGACGGCTCGGCGCATCGGGCTGACCGTCGGCGGCGGCGGCGGGATCGTGCTGGTGCTCTTCGTGCTCGCGCTGACCATCGCGAGCCTCACCTCATGGCTGCTGGTACGGGATCTGGGATGAGCAAGCGCGCCTCGACGAAGACGCGCGGGGACGCGCGAACCCCGGAGGGGAACAAGGCCAACGGCAAGGCTGCGAAGCCCAAGGCAACCGGCTCGGCGCCGACGCCCTCGCGTACGCCCCAGCCCAAGGCAACCGGTCGGCGCCGACGCCCTCGCGTACGCCACAGCCCAAGCCAGTCCGCTCGCCCAAGCCGGCCTCGCCCACCCCGGCACGCCCGCCCAAGGCCAAGGCGCCCCGCAGCCCTCAGCTCAGGCCTGCGCGCAGGCGCCCGACCCATGGACAGCCGACATGGTCTGCCGCGATGGCGGGAATGCTGCGTCGCATGCCCAAAGCCGCGTGGGTGTGCGCGGTCGTCGCGATCCTCAACTGCCGTGTGCTGGTCGATCCTCATACCTCCGCTACAGGGACCCGACGAGCAGGCTCACTTCGCCTACGTGCAGCAGCTCGCGGAGAACGGCAAGCTGCCGAACGGGTCCGCTGAAGAAAACTTCTCGCCCGAGGAGCTGACGGCGATGCGCGACCTGGAATTCGGGGAAACGATCCTCAATCCAGCAACCCCGGCCGTGCCATCTCGCGCGAAGCGCAGAACAGCTCCTGCACGACCTCTCCCAGCCCTCAGTCGCGAAAAGGCGACGGCAGCGTCGGCGTGGCGGCCTCAGAGCCGCCGCTGTACTACGCGCTGCAGACGATCCCCTACGAGCTCGGCTCAGGGAGCGGCCTGCTGACCCAGCTGGAGCTGATGCGGCTGCTCTCGGCGCTGATGGCCGGCATGACCGTGCTGTTCGTGTTCCTGTTCCTGCGCGAGGCGCTGCCGGCGGTTACCGTGGGCATGGACGGTGGGCGGCTTGGGCGCCGCGCTCTCGCCGCTGCTGGGGTTCGTTGGCGGATCGATCGACCCGGACGGGCTGCTGTTCGTCGTGTGCGCGGCGCTGTTCTACTGCTTCGCGCGCGCCTTCCGCCGGGGCTGACACCGCGACTCGCGGCGGCATCGGCGCGGTCATCGCGACCGGCGTGCTGACGAAGGTCAACTTCATCGCGCTGATCCCAGGGGCCGCTGTCGGGCTTGATCCTGCTCGCCGTGCGCGAGGCGCGCGTGTCCCGGCGCCAGGCCTACCGAAGCCTCGCGCTGGCGTGCGGGATCGGCAGCACCCCCGTGCGTCCTATATGCACTGCGAAACCTCACCTCCCACAAGGCGCTGCTGGGCATCGTCTCGGGCTCGATCAACCAGCTCGGGCCAGCATCGATCTCCGCCGAGCTCACCTACATCTGGCAGTTCTACCTGCCCCGCCTGCCGGGGATGACGCAACGACTTCCCCGGCATCTTCCCCCCTGTGCACATCTGGTTCAAAGGGATCGTCGCCCGCTACAACTGGCTGGAGACGGTCTTCCCGGGCTGGGTTTACACGGCCGCGCTGATTCCCGCGGCGCTGATCGCCGGGCTGTGTGCGCGCGAGCTCTATCTCAGGCGCGCGGAGCTGCGCAGCCGTGCCGCCGAGCTCGCCGTGTATCTGGTCATGTGCTCGGGCTGATGGTGCTGCTCGCGGCGAGCCTCCTTCGTGAGCTTCCCGACACTCAACGCCGGGGACTCCGAGCCGCGCTACTTCCTGCCGATGCTGGCGCTGGGTTGCGCGCTGCTGGCGCTGGCCGCGCGCGGGGCGGGCGACGCTGGGGACCGGTGGCGGGAGTGGCGATCGTCGTGTTGATCCTCACCCACAACGTGCTCAGCCAGCTGTTGGAGATCTCGCGCTACTACCACTCGTAGGACCTGTCTATGAGGCTCGCCGGCGACGTTCTGCAGGTGCAGCTCGCGCTGCGCCTTGGTTCGCCGTCCCGGCGGCAGCTGCGCCTCCGCGCCGATCTCCTCGACCGCCTGCAGGTAGGCGAGATCCTCCTCCAGCACCCGGGCCGCGGTGGCGGAGTCGAGCGCGGGGCCATGGCCGGGCACGACGTACTCGGCCTCGGCGAGGAGCGGACGCAGCCGCTCAAGCGTGGCTCGATACGCGGCGGGACGTGCCGCCGCCTTCGCCAAAGAAGGGGATCTCCACATCGGAGAGGTAGTCGCCGAGCCACAAGCACGCGCGCCCAAGGAATCCAGATGGCCATGCCATCGGCGGTGTGGCCCTTCGGCCGGGTGCAGCTCGAGCTCGTGCTCGCCGATCGCGCAGGCGCCCGGGGACGGGCAGGGCCTGCAGCGAGCCGAGCGCAAGCGGGCTCGGACGCTCGAGGTAGTACTGCTCGTCGAAGGCGCGCAACTCGCGCTGGGGCTCGCCGGGCGAGGCGTGCAGGCGCAGCGGCGGTGCTCTCCGCACAGCCCAGCGCCGCCTGCCGGGAACGCGAGGCGACCGAGCAGATGGTCCCAGTCTCCGTGCGTCGCCAGCAGACCGCTGAGACGCCAGACCGGACTGCTCCAGCAGCGGCGGCAGTGCCTGCAGCTCCTCGGGCAGGATCGGCGAGTCGATCACGAAGCACTCCTCGCCGGCGTGCACGATCGTGCAGTTGGTCTGCCAGACCTGGCTCGTGAGAAGGATCACGTCGGGGTGCAGAGAGACGACGCGCACGTGGGCCTGCCTGCCGCCGCTCGCGCCCGCCGTCAGGCGATGCCGAGCAGCTTGGCCGCCTCGCGCAGCGTGGCGACTTCGGCCGTGGGCTTTTTCTGGCTGGACTCCAGGGCCTCCTTGTGGCGGTTGACCCAGATGACCGGCACGCGCGCCTTCAGGCAGGGCGCCACGTCGTGGTAGTAGCTGGAGGCGACGTGGACCCAGCCCTTCTTGGTTCCCATGCGCCGCGCGCACTCGGTGAAGTGGGCGGGGTCAGGCTTGTAGGAGCGGACCTGCTGGGCGGTGACGACGAGGTCGAAATCGATCGGGATGTGGCGGCGCGTCTGGCCGAGCAGCTTGTCGTCGATGTTGGAGAGCAGCCCCAGCTGATACTTCTTGGCGAGCTTGGGCAGTTGGGTCGTGGCTTCCTTGAACGGCCTCCAGCTCTGCACCGAGTCGGGCAGGAAGCCCGAGCGCGAGGGCTCGAGCGGCCACTCGATGCGCTTGGCGATCTCCACGGCCGTGCGACGCAGCACCTCGGCGTAGAGCTCGTAGGAACCGCTCTCGACTTCGCGGGAGATCTCGTGGAAGAGCGGCATCACGAGACTGCGATCGAGCTCGAAGCCCTCACGCTCGGCCTCTTTGGCGAAGGCGTCGAGGATTCCGGTCTCCCAATCGATCAGGGTGCCGTAGACATCGAATGTGACGAAAGTGACGTTCTTGGGGATGGGCATCGGGGCGCCATTATGACCTGCTCCCCCTCCGCGCGCGGTGCGGGCGCAGTGCTAGCGTCAGCCGACTCGAGATGATTTTCAGCTAGAGTCCCGCGCCGTCATGGACCTGCTCGAGTACCAGGGCAAGCAACTGTTTGCCCGCCACGGCCTGAAGGTGTCCGACGGCAAGGCCGTCACCACCGTCGAGGACGCGCTAGCCGCCGCGAACGAGATCGGCTACCCGGTCGTCGTCAAGGCGCAGGTGCTGATCGGCGGGCGCGGCAAGGCCGGCGGCGTGAAGCTGGCCGCCGACGAGAGCGAGGCGCGCGAGCACGCGAGCAACATCCTCGGGATGGACATCCACGGCCACACAGTGCGCACGCTGTGGATCGAGCACGCGAGCGACATCGCCACCGAGTACTACGCCTCGGTGCTGCTCGACCGCTCGGCCAAGGCTCCGCTGGTGATGTTCAGCGTGGAGGGCGGCGTGGACATCGAAGAGGTCGCCGAGCAGACCCCCGAGAAGCTGATCCGCCACCACGTCGACGCGCTGGAGGGCTCTCAGCCGCGAGGAGGCCGTCGATGATCGCCACCAAGGGCTGGGCCGACGCGGACGTGATCGAGGGGGTCGCCGACGCACTGGTGGCGCTGTATGAGGTGTGGCTCAAAGAGGACGCCACACTGGCGGAGATCAATCCGCTGATCGTCACGCCCGAGCGCGAGGTCAAGGCTCTGGACGCCAAGGTGTCACTCGACGGCAACGCGCTCTACCGCCACCCCGAGAACCAGGGGCTCTCCGACGCCGAGAACGAAGACCCGATCGAGCGCCGCGCCGCGCGAGCAGGGCGTGCAGTACGTCAAGCTCGACGGCGACATCGGCATCCTCGGCAACGGCGCGGGGCTCGTGATGTCGACGCTCGACGTCGTGGCGCTGGCGGGCGGTCGCCCGGCCAACTTCCTCGACGCCGGCGGGGGCTCGGACGCCGCGAAGATCAAGCAGGCGGTGGAGCTGATCCTCGAGAACGACTCGGTCAAGGCCGTGCTGTTCAACATCTTCGGCGGCATCACGCGCTGCGACGAGGTGGCCAAGGGATTGATCGCCGCCTTTGAGGAGATCAAGCCTGCCGTGCCGTTCGTCGTGCGCCTGGACGGCACCAATGACGTCGCCGGCCGCGAGCTGCTCGCGCAGGCGGCATTGCCCAACGTGCACCCCGCCAAGACCATGAACGAGGCTGCCGAGATGGTTGTCGCACTGGCTGCGGGCGAGAGCGTGGGGGCGCCCGCCTGATGGCTGTCCTGGTGGACAACGACACGCGCCTGGCCGTAGCGGGCGTAACGGGCCGCGAGGGCAGCTTCCACACACTCAACAACCGCTCTTACGGGACGAACGTCGTCGGCGGCGTCACGCCCGGCAAGGGCGGCCAGGACGTCGAGGGCATCCCCGTGTTCGACGACTGGGCGCAGGCGATGGAGCAGGCGCAGCCCAACACGGCGATGATCTTCGTGCCGCCGCGCTTCGCCGCCGACGCGATCCTCGAGGCCGCCGCCGCGGGCGTGCGGCTGGTGATCGCGATCACCGAGGGCATCCCCGCGCACGACGAGCTGCGCGTCTACAACACGCTCGAGCGCGATCGGGTGGGCGGGGAGCCTATTACCCGCCTTGTCGGACCGAACTGTCCGGGCATCCTCTCGCCGGGGAGGGCCAACGTTGGCATCATCCCAGCGTCCTTCTTCAAGGAGGGCAACGTCGGCGTAGTCTCGCGCTCGGGCACGCTGACCTACCAGATCGGCAACGAGATCGCCCAGGCCGGCTTCGGCTGCAGCTCGATCGTGGGCATCGGCGGGGACCCGGTGCCCGGCTCCTCCTTCGTGGACGTGCTGGAGCTCTTCCAGAACGACGAGCAGACGGAGCTGATCGTGCTCTCCGGGGAGATCGGCGGCAGCGCCGAGGAGGAGGCCGCGCAGTACATCGCCGAGCACGTCACGAAGCCCGTGGTGGCCTACATCGCCGGCTTCACCGCGCCGGCGGGCAAGCAGATGGGCCACGCCGGGGCGATCGTCTCCGGTTCTGCCGGCACCGCCGCCGCCAAGGCACAGGCGCTGGAAGAGAAGGGCGTGCGCGTCGGGCGCAACCCCACCGAGGTGGCCGAGCTCGCCGTGCAGATCCTGCGCGGCTGAGCACCCGCTCTGCACGCCAGGACGACGGCCGGCGCCGGTGAGGACCGGGAGACACGTCCAGCTCCGCCCGACCAGAGAGGACGTCAACGTACCCGGGCCCGTAGGACCGGCCGACCCTGGCGCCTCACCAACGATAGAAACAAAGAGTTCTGACTTTTTGCCGTTAGCGGCCTTCGGGGCTACCGTGGCCCAGTGGCAGTCAACGTCCGCAACCGCGGGGCCAGAGCGCGCACTCAGCCGGCTGGTACGCCTCTGCTGGAGCAGTGGCGCGAGTGGTCCACCGAGGCGTGGGGGGCGATCGGCGTCACCCTGCTGTTCCTGGCGCTCGGCTGCTGGTGGGTGATCGTCGACCACAGCGTCCCGATCTCCGACGCGGGCTTCCACCTGCAGGTGACGATCGAAGTCTTCAAGGACCTGCAGGCTGGTAACTGGTCGGCGGCCGTGGAACCACATCTCCAGTACCCGCCGCTCGTCTATCTGGTGGGGGCGCTGGGCGACTACATCGGTGGCCTCCACGTGCCCTCGATGGTGATCGCCGAGAATCTCTTCTTCGTGCCGCTGCTGGCGCTCGGCTGCTATCGGATCGGGCGCCTGGCGTTCGACTCGCGAGCCGGGCTGCTCGCGGTCGTCTTTGCGCTTGGGCTCGCCACTGATCGCCAGGCTGCTGCACCTGACGATGCTCGACGCCCCGCTGGCCACGATGGCGGCCGTTTCGGTCTGGCTGATACTCGAGACCGGGTACTTCACGCGCCTGCGCTGGTGTGCTGCGGCGGGCGTCGCCGTCGGCCTCGGCATGCTGACCAAGGAGCCGTTTGCGTTGTTTGTCGCGGGACCGCTCGCGGTCACATTCGTGCGCGGCGGGTGGCGCTCCTGGCGAGGGCTGGCGGTGTTCGCGCTGGCACTGTTCGTGGTCGCAGGCCCGTGGTACATCGGCGACCTGACGCAGATCCGGTCGATCGGCCGGGCGGTCGCCATCTCGGGCACAGCCGGCAATAACCCACTCGCCCCACCGCGTCTGTCCAGCGCGAACCTGCAGTGGTACCTGTGGAGCTTCCTCGAGTTGCAAGTTTACCTGCCCCTGTTCTTGTTCGCACTCGTGGGCGGCGTCTGGACGATCGTCGGGTTCCTACGCCGTCGCTGGGTCAGCCCGTTCGCGCCGGAGCTCTTCATCGGTGCGTTCGTGGCGTGGTTGGGGATCACGGAGACCTACGTCCACGACAACCGCTATGGCATGCCGATGCTTGTCTATTTCGCCGTGTTCGGGAGCTTCTGGATCGTGCGGCTGCCGCGCCCCGGACGCATCGCGGCCACGGTGGCGCTGGTGGTGGTGGCGCTTGCCAACACCCTCGCCAGCACGTTCGGCGTGGGCGGAGTCGTGAAGGTGTCTGTGCCCCACGCCCTACAGGAGGAAAAAGCGCTGGAAAATTTCGCGACGATCTATTCCAACGAAGGCTACCTCGTCGCCGCGGCACCCCACCGCGGCGACAACATGCTGGGAGCGCTGGAAGCGCTCAAGGCAAGGGGCATCGAAGGGGTCGCGGTGCTCCCAACGGAAACCTCCAACGAGGCCGCATTCCTGGAAGGCCTGCAGCCGCTCACCGGGATCGCGGGCCTCCCGCTGGGCGAAGTCAGCTCGGTCAGCGGCTTGAGCACCAGCGTTGCGGTGTTCGACCGCGAAAAACTCGCCGCAAGCAAGGCACGACCGTGCATCGAGTTGCCCGACGGCACCGGCGTGTGGATCCGCCTGGGCAACCCCTACGCGCCCGGCGCCCAGGACTTCTGCCCGTCGTTCAAACCGCAGTTCTACAAATAGAGAAGACCGCGAAACCTTCTGGCGCCAGATCGGCCCGTACGTATGGCGGGTCCGGCGGAGCTCGGTGGTCGCGTTCGCATGAGTCGCGGCCTTCTTGCGGCGCAAGGCGCGATACTCCGATCATGGTACCTGGCGCAATACTCCGACCATTACTCGTGTCGGCGAAAGGGGCGCCCGAGTAGGATGAATGCCCAGCCTCGTGGGCGGACGCTCATGACCGACACGTTCTCCAGTGGATCCAGCGGGCCCCGCACAGGCGCCCAACCAGCCGGCGAGCCGGCTCGCGACGTGACGGGCGCGCTGGCGGAGCTGGAGCGCAAGCTGCGTGAGCTCGAACAGGAGCTGACCTCGATCGGCCGGCGACGCCTACGCCCGGATGCGGCTGTGGCCGAGACCCCCGCGGTCGCGACGCCCACCGCCCCGCCCGCGGAGTCGACGGGCCGACTGATCGACGAGCATGCGGTACTCGAGCCTCAGATTGAGCACGCGGCCGTGGAATGGGCGAGCCCCGCCGAACGGGCCACACCCGTACACGAGTTCGCGCCCGCCCCCGAGCGGACGGGTCTGGGCGAGGCGATGAGCCCCAGCGACGCGCAGCTGGCAGGCCTGGCCGAGCTGCGACGCTTCCGCGACCGTGTCGAGCGCTTCGCGACCGAGCTGACCAGCGACTACGACGCGATGCTTGGCCGGGTGATGGCAACCCTCTCGGGACGCGGGTCGACCGAGCTGTCGTTCGAGCCGACCGGCACAGCCGCCGGATCGGGGCCGGGGCTTGGAGAGCAGCCCTCTCCAGCCCGCGCGGAGCCCGGTCCCGAGGAGGCTCTCTTCGAGGGCCGCGTCGAGCTGGGTGTCGGGCCGTTCTACGACATCGCCTCGCTTGGGGCCTTCGAACAGAACGTTGCCTCACTGCCCGGCGTGAGCGAGGTGGCGGTGCGTCGTTTCGAGGCCAGCCACGCCGTCGTGGACCTGCGTCTAGCGACGCCCGTGGCCCTCATCGGGGAGCTGCGCCGTGCGCTGCCGACGGGCTTCAGTATCCGCCAGGTCGCCGAGGGCCGGATGCTGCTGACGTTCGACGATGCCTGAGCCCACCTGACCGACGGCGGCGCGCGGAATCGACCGGGCCGCAGTCAGTGAGCCGAACTCTACGACTCCCGAGCCTCATCCTGCCGACACGGCCGCGCGCCGACTAAGACTCCCGAGCCTCATCCTGCCGACACGGCCGCGCGCCGACTAAGCTTCCCGCGATGCCAGGTACGACGATCTCATTCGCGCGGGGAGCCCCGTCGCTCGACATCATCGATGTCGAGGGGCTGAGCGATGCGGCCAGGCGAGCGTTTGCGAGCGACCCCGCCGGGGCCACCGCCTATGGCACCTCGATCGGCTACCCCCGTCTGCGCTCGTGGATCGCCGAGCGCCACGGCGTGGAGCCCGAGCGGGTGCTCGTGACCAACGGCTCGATGCAGGCCGACGCGTTTCTGTTCGAGCAGCTGGTGAGCGAGGGGGACGACGTGATCGTGGAGCGCCCCACCTACGACCGTACCCTGCTCTCGCTGCGCTCGCGGGGGGCGCGTGTGCATCCGGTGGAGCTGGCACCCGACGGCATCGACACCGACGCCCTCGCGCGGCTGCTCGCCGGAGAGAGTGCAGCGGCCGTGCGGCCGAAGCTCGCCCACATCATCCCCAACTTCCAGAACCCCGCCGGCTACACCCTCTCGCTGGTCAAGCGCCAGGCGCTGCTGGAGCTGGCAGGCAAGCACGACTTCATCGTGTTCGAGGACGACCCGTACGTGGAGCTGCGCTTCAGCGGCGAAACGCTGCCGACGATGCTCTCGCTGGACCCCGAGCGCGTGGTGTATGCCTCGTCGTTCTCGAAGACCGTGTGCCCCGGGCATCCGCGTGGGCTACCTCGTCGGACCGACCGAGCTGATCGCCCAGATCGCGAAGCTGGCCACCGGCACCTACATCTCGCCGAACATGGTCTCGCAGGCGATCGTGTACGAGTTCTGCGCCTCGGGCGCGATCGAGCGCTCGATCGAGACCGTCAAGACGGCCCTCACCAAGCGTCTGCGCACACTCGAGGCGGCGCTCCACCGCGAGCTGCCCGAGGCCGAGTTCGTGGCCCCGCAGGGGGGCTACTTCATGTGGGTCACGCTGCCCGAGGGCACCGACGTGAGCGCGCTGTTCAAGCTCGCCGCCGAGGGCGGGGTGGCGTTCGTGAAGGGCACCGACTTCCTGTTGGAGGGCGGCGAGAACACGCTGCGCTTGGCCTACTCGGGCGTCACGCCCGAGGAGATCGACGAGGGCGTAGGGCGACTCGCCGAAGCGTACCGCTCCCTCTCAGAGCGTCAGCGGCCGTAGCGCTGGCCCAAGACGAGCTGCTCCGGCAGGGCGGTGCGCGGCGGCGGCGAGGGGTCGGCGATTACCGAGACCGTTTCGGCGACACTCGGCGTGATGACGCAACCGCGCCCGTCCGCCCCCTGCACGACCACACGCTCGTCGTCGTGGATGGCCAGCGTACCCTCCAGCCCGGGCTCCAGACCCGAGGCCTTGAGGTAGTGCAGCAGATCCTCGGCCTCGTTCTCAAAGCGCAGCACGCGCACCTTCGCGCCGACCTCGACGTCGGCCAGGGGCACGCCACCGAGGCGGGCACCGGCGACGATCGGATGCCCGTGGGGGCAGGTCTTGGCGTCGCCGATCGCCGCCAGCATGCGCTCCTCGAGCACCGGTGACATGGCGTGCTCCAGGCGCTCGGCCTCCTCGTGGACCTCATCCCAGGGCACACCCAGCACGTCCGTGAGGAAACGCTCGATCAGGCGGTGGCGGCGCACGATCCCCTCGGCCTGCACAGCGCCGTCGTCGGTGAAGGCGATCGTTTTGTCCGCGCGGCGCGTGATGTAGCCGTCGTGCTCGAGGCGACCGACCATCTCATGCACCGTCGGGGGCGAGAGCTGCATCGCGCGCGCCACGTTGGCGCCGGTCATCGGCAGCCCCGCCTCTTGCAGCCAGAAGAGGATCTGCAGGTACTCCTCCTCGGCGACCGTTGCGGACTCGTGAGCCATCTCCGAGATGATACGTCGGGACGGCATCCAGCCGTCCCTGTGAACCGACGGGCGCCCTCCAGGCTCCCTTGACGGGCCTGCGGCCCTAGCTCAGCTGCTCGTAGGTGCACTCCCGCGCCGGCTTGTCCTCGCGCCAGCGTCGCAGCTTGGCGCCGTGGCGGATGCGCCCGGCGCTGACGTGGTCGAAGTCGATCTCGACGACGAGCTCGGGACGCAGACCAACCCACTCGAGGTCCCGCCCCGCGGTCCACCGGCTAGGATCGGTCGAGCCGTGCTCGCCCGACTCGTAGGGCTCCAGGAAGCCCACCAGGCGGCGCTTCTCCGGCGCGGTGAGGCCCGAGCAGTGCCCGACCACGCGCAGCTCCTCGCCGTCGTAGAGGCCCAGGATGAGCGCACCGACCGTGTCGGGCTCTTTGCCGGGCCGCCAGCCGACCACGATGGCGTCGATCGTGCGCACGCGCTTGACCTTCACCATGCCCCGACGCTTACCCGGCTCGTAGATCGCGTCGCGCTCCTTGGCCATCGCGCCCTCGGCATCTGCCAGCCAGCGTTTGGCCTCCAGCGCGGAGTCGGTCGTCGGCATCAGCTCGACCGGCGCATCGGCCCACGCGCCACCCGCCAGCAGCTTCTCCAGGCCCGCCCGGCGCTCGGCGAAGGGATGCTCGAGCAACGACTCCTCGTCCAGCGCGAGAAGGTCGAACGCCACGTACACGGCAGGCGTCTCCCCCGCGAGGCGCTGCACGCGCGAAGCGGCCGGGTGCAGGCGCTGCTGGAGCGCGTCGAAATCCTCGCGGCCGTTTTCGCCGCGCACGACGATCTCCCCGTCGAGCACGTAACGACCCGGCGGGAGGGTCAGCTCCGGGAAGTAGCGCCCGAGCGGGCGGCTGCCGCGGGACTGCAGGAACACCTCCTCCCCGTCGATGAACGCCAGGCAGCGAAAGCCGTCGAGCTTGATCTCATACATGTACTGCCCGCCCTCGGGCAGCTCCCTGCGCGAGAGCGCCAGCTGAGGCGCGATGGGGGGTGCGAGGGGCAGCGCCATGCTCAGATCGGTGAAGCCTCTGCCCGGACAGACGGATCGATCGTCATATATTCGCCACTGCGCTGGAGAGATCCCCCGAGGGACGCCCCGTGCGCTGAAGTCGGATCTTTCGAACTAGCGTGCGCGCCTCGCGGGCCATGTCGGAAACATGCTGAAGCTGCGCACGCGAAGCCGAAGGCACGCAATCTGGCAAAATTGATCGCCTTCGAAAAGTCAGTACTCCCCTCAAAAATCTGTGATATACAGAATTTATGGTCGAGCCTGTCAGTCAGCAGCGCACGCTTGCAGAACGCGTCGCAGACATCTTCTGGTACCAGTCGGTGCGACTCCCCGACGGCAGCATCACGTCCAGCGAGTTCGACACGATCGATGAGCTGGAGCGAGTTCCATTTCCGACTTCGCTGGAGGGCAAGCGCTGCCTGGACGTGGGCACGGCCGACGGCTTCTGGGCATTTGAGATGGAGCGCCGTGGTGCGGCGGAGGTCGTCGGGATCGACCTGC
This sequence comes from uncultured Solirubrobacterales bacterium, assembly GCA_963723045.1. Taxonomy (GTDB): domain Bacteria; phylum Actinomycetota; class Thermoleophilia; order Solirubrobacterales; family Solirubrobacteraceae; genus Palsa-744. The sequence goes on from CAVROU010000002.1 coordinate 1,510,879, forward strand.
GCGACCCGGCCCGCTTCGACTGGCCCGGCAACGCCAAAGCCAGCGTACTGACAACTTGGGAACGAGTATTGGGTGGAGCTCATCCATTCAAGATCGCCCACGAGGCGCTTGGCTCCAAAGTGCGGTGGCATGAACTGCCAGTCTACGAGCTGACTCCCGAGACCGTGGGTGAGTTCGACTTCATCTTCATGGGCAGCCTGCTGTTGCACTTGCGCGACCCCGTAGCCGCGCTGCTCGCCGTGCGTAGCGTTCTACGTGGTGAGCTGCTGTCGGTGGACGCGATCTCTCCTACGCTGACGCTGATGCATCCAACGCAGCCGGTCGCGCGCTTGGAGGTTCCCGAAAGGCCGATGTGGTGGGTGTTGAACCTCCGTGCCTACCGCAGGCTGTTCGACGCGGCGGGGCTCGACATCCTGAAGAGCGGACGCCCCTTCTTCGTAAGGCCTGGCAAGTCATACAACTTCGCCCCGAGCACCCGGCGTGGGGTCTTCCTGCGTCTGCAGCAGGAGTCGCTAAATCGCCTGGGAACGCTCCACACGTGGGTGCGGGCAAGCCCACGTGGCGCGATCGCCTGAACTCACCCGCCCTCCGACGACGCCTCGCCCCCAGCCACGCGCGCCCGGCTCGGCTGCACGCGCTTGGGCTCGCCCTGCTGCTTGCGAAAGTGCGGCGGCCAGGGCGCGTCGCCGAGCCCCTCGCGCTCGTCGCGCGCGGCCAGCTCCAAGAGCGAGCCCAGCGACCCGGCGTGCTCGTCGATCTCCGCCGAGGGATCGCCGCGCTCGCGCAGGCGCGCGGGGACGGTGTCGAGACGCAGCTCCGCCGGCTCCACGTCGGCGACCTCGTCCCACTCCAGCGGACACGACACGCGCGCGTCGGCGACCGCGCGTACGGAGTAGGCGGAGGCGACGGTGCGGTCGCGGGCGTTCTGGTTGTAGTCGATGAAGACGCCCTCGCGCTGCTCCTTCCACCAGCGGGTCGTGGCCTCCCTGGGCATACGCCGCTCCACCTCGCGCGCCAGCGCCAGCGCGGCGCGGCGGACCTCTTTGAAGGGCTGCTCGGGCGCGAGGCGCACGAACACGTGCATCCCGCGCGAGCCGGAGGTCTTGGGGAAGCCGCGCAGGCCGTGCTCCTCAAGCACCTCCCTGACGCCGAGCGTCACGCGGCGCACCTGCGCGAAGGGGATGTCGGGCTGGGGGTCGAGATCGACGCGCAGCTCGTCGGGGTGGTCCAGGTCCTCGCGGCGTACCGGCCATGGGTTCCAGTCGATCACGCCGAGGTTCGTCCCCCACACCAGGTGGGCCGCGTCGTTGGGTACGAGCTCGCGCGCGTGGCGCCCGCTGGGGAACGTCACGGTCGCGGTCTGCAGCCACTCCGGCGCTGCCTCGGGGACGCGCTTCTGAAAGAACGGTTTGCCCTGCACCCCGTCCACCCAGCGCTTCATCACCGTGGGGCGCTCGCGCAGATGGCGCACGACCGCCTGCTCGCACTCGATGTAGTAGTTGACGAGGTCGAGCTTCGTGAAGCCGGGCTCCGGGAAGTACAGCTTGGAGGGGCTCGAGACGCGCAGCTCCTGGCCGCACAGCTCGATCGTCACGTGCTCGGTCTTGGCGGGCATCCTGTAAGGATGCCCGACCGTGCGCCCGAGCACCGTGCTCATCGCCGCGCAGGACTTCGGCAAGGGATTGGATGGCGCCCGAGTTGCCGAGGCGATCGGACGGGGCCTGACGGCAGCCGGACCCGAATTCGAAGCCGACCCGTGCCCGATCGAGGTGCTGCCGGCGAACCTGGACGCGCGCATGCGACACGCCCGCGCGGTGGTGATCGCCGCCAGGCACCTCGACCACGAGACGCTGCTGCGGCGGGACAACGCATGCGAGGTGGCCACACGGGCACGCCAGGCGGGGGTGCCCTGCTACGCGGTCGCCGCGCGCGTCGGGCTGGACCTGTTCGAGGCGCGCATCCTCGACCTGCAGGTCGTCTTCAGGCAGCCACGCGCGGGACGTCTGACGCGGCCGGCAGGCAGCTGGCGCGCAATCCTGTAGCTCACAGAAAGCACCTGCCCTCGCCGCGATAGGTGGGCACCTCCTCGACCACCCGCTCGCCTTCGATCAGATAGAGCCGATCGAAGCGCTCGCACAGCTCGCCGGCCTTGGCGTGGCGGAAGTAGACGCGCTCGCCCACGCGCAGCCCATCGGCCGCCTCTCCGAGCAATGGCGTCTGCACCTCCCCGGCGCCCTCCTGGCCGTCCAGGCGCAGGCCGCCAGGCAGATACGGACTGGGCAGGCGCGCGCGATCGGCGGGACCCGAGGCCAGGTAGCCGCCGCCCAGCACCGTGACCACGCCCGGCCCCGGCCGGCGCACCACCGGCAGCGCGAACATCGCGGCGGGGCGCACCGAGAAGGCGCGGTAGGCGTCGAACAGCGTCGGTCGAGTACAGCCCCGAGCCCGCCGCCAGCTCGGTGACGGCCGCGCTCGCGCGCGGTGCCGGCGAGGCTGCCGGTGCCACCGCCGTTGACGAACTGCAAGCGGCGCCAGCGAGCGCACCGCCGTCACCGCGGCGGCCCGGCGGCGGGCAGCTCGCGCGCGGAGGCCAGCTGCAGCAGCCGGATCGCAGCGCCCCGCAGGGGCCTGCCGGGCGGCGCGTCGCCGAGGCCGGCGATCTGCGACTCGTAAGCACATCATCCCCACCAGCTCGACCCCCTCGCGCGCGGCGATCGCCCGCGCGAGCGCCCGCGCCTGCTCGGGCGTGTGCACTGGCGAGCGCTTGGCGCCGACGCGCCCGCGCCCGCGCGGCAGGGAGAAGCCGGCGTCCAGCTCCAGGCACACCCGCAGCGGCGCCGGCTCGCGCGCCGACGGCGGCATCCAGCAGGTCGAGCTGCTCGACGCTGTCCACCATCACGCTCACCTGCGCCTCGGGCCGCTCGGCCGTCAGAGCGCGCGAGCGCGCGCAGCGCCGCGCGGTCGACGCTGTCGGATACGCCACAACGATGTCGCGCAAGCCCTGCTCGGCCAGCCACAGCGCCTCGGGCAGCGTGAAGGCCAGCGTGCCGGCAAAGCCCGGGCGCACGAGCACGCGTTCCTGCAGCGCGCGGCAGCGCACCGACTTGCTGGCCAGGCGGATCGGCTTGGGCGCGGCGCGCCGTTCCATATCCGCGGCGTTGGCCCAGAAGGCGTCGAGGTCCACCAGCGCGAAGGGCGGCTCAAGCTCAGCAGTGGCCCGCTCGTAGCGCCGAAGATCGTCGGTCGGCTCCACCCGTGATGCCTATTTTTTGGGATCGTCCGCGTGAGTGGGTGGCGCCACCGGGGTCTGTGGCGCGGGGCCTCCGTGCCCCGCCACCGAGCGCTCCCGCCATCGACGCCTACGTCCACAGCGGCGGGTGGGCGCTCGGGCTGGTGGGCGAGCGGCGGGTGGTGGGTGGGGGGCGGGCGGGTCCTAGTATTCCGATCGGTCCACGCGTTGGCAAAGCGCCCCTGCGGGTCGAGCCTGCCGCGCACCGCCTGGAAGCGATCCCACTGCGGGTAGCGCTCGCGCAGCGTGGCGGCGGTCTGGAAGTGGCGCTTGCCCCAGTGCGGGCGCCCGCCGAGCTCGTCCATCACGGCCTCGACGGCGCGGAAGTAGGGTCGCCACGCCATGCCCTCGAACATGTGCACGGCCACGAAGCCGCTGTCGCGGCCGTGCGCGGTGGACAGGAAGCGCGTCGTCCGTGGCAACCGTGCGCACCTCCACGGGAAAGGGCACGGCAAAGCCCTCCCTGGACCAGCTGCAGCACCCGGCGCACCGCCTCGGGCGTGCGCTCGCGCGGCAGCGAGTACTCCATCTCGGTGAACGCGCACGAGCCGCGGCGAGGCGAAGATGCGATCCGAGCGATCCACGCGCGCGGCTCGTGCCGGCCAGGCGCGTGACGAGGCGGTTGATGCGCGGGATCTGCGCGGGCGCGCTGCGCCCCAGCGCGCAGAACGCCCGAAGGCGTGGTTGGTCAGCAGCACGTCGTTGGCCTACGCGTCAGTGCGGCCGCGCGGGCGCGCCGGCAGCTCGGTGCGGTTGTTGGTGCGCGTCAGCGCCGTGTGCGTGTGCGGGAAGACAAAGAACTCGAAGTGGTCGTTGCCGAGCGCCAGCTCCTCGAAGCGCTCCAGCGTCTGCTCCAGCGGCGCCGGGCGATCGACCCCTCCAGCACGAAAGGCGGGCACGCAGCGCAGCGTCACCTCGGCGATCACCCCCAGCGCGCCGAGGCCGACGCGCGCCGCGCGGAACACCTCTGGGTCGCGCTCGGGCGAGCACTCCAGCACCGAGCCGTCGGCGAGCACGAGCTGTCAGCGCAGCCACCTGCGAGGGGATGTTGCGCAGTCGCGCCCCCGTCCCGTGCGTGGCGGTGGAGATCGCCCCCGCGATGCTCTGCACGTCGATGTCGCCGAGGTTCTCCAGCGCCGAGCCCGTGCTCGGCGAGGTGGCGGTTGAGCGCATGGATCGTGATCCCCGCCTGCACGCGCACGAGCCCCGAGGAGCGATCGACGTCGATCACACCGGCCATGCGATCGAGCTTCAGCAGCACGCCGTCGGTCGGGCGATGTCGCTGAAAGAGTGCCCCGCGCCGGCCACGCGCACGCGGCGGCCCGCGGTCGGCTGCGCGTCGATCACATCCGCCAGCTCGTCGATCGATGCCGGGCCGCTCGATCGCCACCGGCCGGCAGCGCTGATCGCCGGCCCAGTTGCGCCATTCGCCGTAGCTGAGAGCGCTCATCGACCGCCTGCCCGGCCGCGCCACCAAGTAGCGCCGGCGGTGCTTATCGCGTGGGTGTGTCGGTAGGCTCGCTCACCGGATGACCGCGCCCGAGCCTACTCCGAGCCCCGCCCCGGCGCCAGCGACGGGGAAGCGCAGCGGCACGGCTCTCGGCTCTGGGGCGACTCCTGCGACGGACCCCGAGCCACCGGAGCGCCGGCCTGCGCCCGCCCGGCCGGCGCGCACCCGCTCGCTGCCCACACCCGGCGCCAGCGCGCGACGGTGATCGGCGCGGGCTCGTTCGGCACCGCGCTCGCGGTGCTGCTGGCCAGGGGTGGCCTGCGCACCACGCTGCAGGCGCGCACCGCCGAGCAGGCGCAGCAACTGGAGTCCGAGCACGAGAACACCGCCTACCTGCCGGGCGTGGAGCTGCCGGGCAGCTGCGCATCGAGTCTGTCGGCGCCGGCGTGGCGCGCGCCGACTACGTGTTCCTGGCCGTGCCCTCGCGCGGGCTGGAGGAGGTGATCGCCGGGCTACGTGCCGCCGGTCTCGGCACGCGCGCCGCCGTCGTGTCGGTCGCCAAGGGCCTCGTCCCGCCGCAGGGCACGCCGCCCACCGTGATCCTCGCCGCGACCTTCGGCGCGGCGCGCGTCGCCTGCCTGGGCGGTCCGGCGCACGCCCAGGAGATGGTCCACTCCGGCGCGGCGCTGGTGGCGGCCTCAAGCGACGAGTCCCTGGCGGGCGCAGCTGGCGCAGATGTTCACGCGCGCGGGGGTCGTCTGCGAGCAGTCCAACGACCCCGTCGGCGTGGAGCTGGCGGGCGCCGCCAAGAACGCCGCCGCGCTCGCCGCCGGAGCCACCGAGGCGCAGGGGCTGAACGCCGCCGGCGCCGCCGCGGGGCACATCTTCGCCGAGGTGTGGCGCTACGCCGAGACGCTCGGCGCGCGGCCGGAGTCGATGATCGGCCTCGCCGGCGCGGGCGACCTGGTGGCGACCGCGCTGGCGCGCGAGAGCCGCAACCGCCGCGCCGGCGAACTGCTGGCGGCGGGCGTCCCCGCGGCGGAGATCCCCGAGCGCATCGGCCAGGCTGTCGAGGCGCTGCAGACGGTCGGCCTGCTCGCGCTGGCGCTTGAGTCGGCGGGCGTGCAGGCGCCGGTCACGACCGCGCTGGGGCGGCTGATCTCAGGCGAGCTGCCGCTGCAGGAGTGGGTCGCACTGGTGCGCGCTACGGTGCCGCCGCCCGCGCGCTGGCGCCGTCCTCAGCCGGGATTCTGGCGTCGCGTATGGCGGCGACTCTTCCAGCTGAAAAGTAGATGCTATTGTATTTCGGTACTGTACCGATAAGCTAAACACATTCTAAAAAGAGAGTCACACATGCCCTACCTTCCCGCAGGCGTGCAAATCAGGACAACGACGCATTCCTTGCGATACAGGGCGTCACAAACGATCCCGACGAGTTCTTCGAGCAGGAGAGCAGGCGCGCGAAGATCGCGTACGGCATGCAGGAAACGGTGCGCATCGGCGGCCGGACCGACGCCGATCGCCGTACGCTTCGATCCAGTTCACACTCAAGCGACTGAAGACGCTCGCCGCCCTGCGCAACACCGGCTATCAGACGCTCCTGAAGGGTTCGTCGTGGAGCGCCTCTACGAGGGGAGAAGCGCGCAGGGCATCATCGACTCCTGAAGAACGGACGCCAAGCGAGCCGAGAGGCATCGACGTCACCGGCTCACCAACGACGCCCACACGAAGGCGGTCGAGGTCACCGACTTACCAGCGACGCCAAGCCAAGGCAATCGATGTCATCGGCTCACCAGCGTCTGCACAACCGCCTCGTAGACCCCCGTGCCGTTGGCGCCCTCGCGACGCGCACGTTCTCGTGCCCCGCGGCCGCCTCGCGCATGCCGTGGTCGCGCGCGAGCGCGTTGGCCACCAGCCAGAACGTCGTGCACGTGCTCGGCGCAGGCCAAGTCCTCGCGCGAGTCGCCCACCGCGAAGGTCTCCTCGCGCGCGTAGCCGCGCACCTGGCGGTGGAAGGCGACGGCGCCGGCCTTCGAGGCGGCGGCAGGCACGAGGTGGTAGCCGCGCACGTGCGGCAGCTCGGCGAGCGCCGGCGAGCGGCGGTTGACGACCCCGTTGTCCACCAGGCGCAGGTCGCCGTGTCCGTGCTCGCTCAGCAGGCGGTCCACCTCCAGCGAGTCGACCAGCCCGCGGAACAGGTGCGAGACCTCGCGCTCGGTGTGCCACGGCTCGTGGTACTCCAGGCGCCCCGCGTAGCTCTCCAGCAGCAGCGTCGGCGCGCCCGAGCGCTCGATCTGCTCGGCGATCGACAGCTCCCCAGGCAAAAGCTCGCCGGTCAGCCAGTGCTCCTCGCCGTCGATGACGACGCACGCGCCGGCCTCGTAGATGTAGGAGCTCTGGCCCAAGAGGCGCGCGTCCTCGGCCAGCTGCGCGCGGCGGCGGCCGGACATCAGCACCACCTCCACATCCGCGCGCAGGCAGGCCTGCACCGCGCGCACGCCGTCGAGCGACACCTCGCCGTCGCCGTCGTGCAGCAGCGAGGCGCCGCGCCCGAGCAGCGTGCCGTCGAGGTCCAGATACAGGCAGCGGGGCTTCATCGGGTGTGGATGCGCAGGTTCGATCGAAGGCCGGCCGGCGTACAGGTTGTGGCTGGCGCGCGTGCCGAGTGCGGGTCGCGGTCGGCGATAGCTGTCGCACGTCTGTGCCGGGACCTCACCGCGCGAGCACCCCCGCCAGCGGCGGGCGTTCCACGAGCGACTCGTCTGCCGCCAGCCCGCTCAGCCGTCCGTCGCGCTCCAGCCGCCGCGCCACGGTCGCGAGCACGGTGCGCGCCATCGGCGCGAGGGCCTGGACCGACTGATGGCTGTTTCTGTGCTCCTCCAAATCGACCTGCGCGACCCCCTCCCCTCCCAATAAATCCCAGACGTCCAACAGCATCGCCATCTCCACGCCATAGCCCGTCGTAAATGGGATGCTTTCCAGCAGCCCGCGCCGCGCCGCGACCTCGCCCGCCAGCGGCTGGCGCACGCCGGCCAGCTCGGGGTAGAACAGCTCGAGCGCGGGCCGCGCCAGCAGGTGGTTCACGCGCCCGCCGCCCTCGGGCAGCGACACGCCGCCGTGCTCGAAGGGACGGCGGTAGAAGGCCTTGACGAAGCTCACGCCCGGCTCGCACACGAGCGGCCCCAGGAGGCCCGTGGCGAAGTGCGCGCTCGGCGAGAAGCCCCGGTGTCGGCGTCCAGGAAGCACACCAGCTCCCCCTCGAGCACGCTCAGCGCGCGCCACATCGCGTCGCCCTTGCCGAGCACCGGCCCGAACTGGGGCAGCAGCTCGGCCTCCTGGTGGACCGTCGCCCCCGCGCCGCGCGCCACCGCGCGGTGCCGTCGCGCGAGGCGGCGTCGACGACGACGATCTCGTCGATCGCCCCCGTCTCGCGCAGGCGACGAGCGCGCCGACGATCTCCCCAACCGTGGCGGCGCACTCGCGCGCGGGCAGGCACACCGTGACGCTCTGCGTGCGCTCGGCCGCGATCCGCGCCGCCGGGTAGGCGGAATGGTGGAAGGTGCGGCTTTCAGCCCAGCGCTCGGCCGCCGTGGGTGCCATCGGCTCTACTATCGCAAGCCGTGGCCAGCGAACGTGCAACGAAGCCCCGCTCGAGCCAGAGGAGCCCCGCGCAACGCCAACGAAGCCCCGCGCTGCGCCCAAGGAGCCGCGCGCAACGCCAAAGCGCTCCCGCACGCGCGGGATCGAAACCAAGCCGGAGCCCTGGAGCGCGCTGCTCGAAGACGGGCCGCCAGGACGGGCGCCTCGTGCGCGAGTCGCGCGAAGGCCCCGGTGCCGCTCAGCTGGTGGAGCCGCCGCCGCGAGCTTCACCCCGACGTGCTCGCGGCGCTTGAGCGGATGGGCATCGAGCAGCTCTACTCCCACCAGGCCGCCGCCCTGTACGCGGCGTGGGAGGGCCCGACGATCGTCACCACCGGCACGGCGTCGGGCAAGTCGATGTGCTTCAACCTGCCCACCCTGGACGTCCTCTGCGCGCGATCCCAAGCGCGCGCGGGCGCTGTACCTGTACCCCACGAAGGCGCTCGCCCAGGACCAGGCGCGCGCGCTCGCCGCCTTCGGCCTGAGCGAGCGGGTGCGTCCCGCGATCTACGACGGCGACACCCCGCGCGAGTCGCGCGCGCAGATCCGCCGCCGCGCGAACGTCGTGCTCACCAACCCCGACATGCTGCACGTGGGCATCCTCCCCCACCACGCCGCGTGGGGCGAGCTGTTCGCCAACCTCGCCTTCGTGGTCGTCGACGAGGCGCACGTCTATCGCGGCGTGTTCGGCTCGCACGTCGCCAACGTGCTGCGCCGTCTGCGCCGCATCGCCTCCGCGTATGGCACCGAGCCGCGCTTCCTGCTCGCCTCGGCGACGATCGCCAACCCGCTGGAACTGGCCGAGCGCCTCACGGGCCTTGAGGGCGTGCGGCTGATCGACGAGGACGGCTCCCCCGCGCCCGGAGCGGCGCATCGCGGTGTGGAACCCGCCGCTCACCGACAAGCTGCTCGGCACGCGCCGCTCGGCGCTCGCCGAGGCCGCCGAGCTGCTCGCCCGCCTCGTGGCCGAGGGGCGCGCGGGCGATCTGCTTCATGAAGTCACGCAAGGGCGTCGAGCTCTTGAGCCGCATGGTGCGCGAAGAGCTCGCCGAGCACGAGCACCCCGAGCTGGCCGAGCGCGTGGAGCCCTACCGCGCCGGCTACACCCCCCAGCAGCGGCGCGCGCTGGAGGAGCGCCTGATGCGCGGAGAGCTGCGCGCGGTAATCACGACCACGCGCTCGAGCTGGGCATCGACATCGGCGAGCTCGACGCCGCCGTGGTCGTGACGTTCCCCGGCACCGTCGCCTCGCTGCGCCAGATGTGGGGCCGCGCGGGACGCCGCGGGCGCGGGCTGGCGGTGTATGTGGCCGGCGAAGATGCGCTCGACCAGTTCTTCTGCCGCCACCCGACAGACTTCCTCGAGCGTCCGGTCGAGGCCGCGATCCTCGACCACGAGAGTCCCGCAGATCCACCTGGCGCATCTGCTGTGCGCCGCCGTCGAGCGGCCGCCGCTGTCGGTGCGAGGACGCGGAGATCCTGGGACCCCGCTGGGAGGCCTACGCCGAGACGCTCGTCAGCGCCGGCGGGCTGCGCCGGCGCGAGGCCGGCACCTACGTCCCCCGCAACCCCGGCGACTACCCCGCGGCGACCGTCTCGCTGCGCTCGGCCTCACCCGACAGCTTTGCGATCGTCGAGCTCACGAGCGGCGAGCTGCTGGGCACCACCGAGGCGGCGCGCGCGCACTCGACCGTGCACCAGGGCGCCATCTACCACCACCAGGGCCGCGCTTATGAGGTGCGCGAACTCGACCTGGAGCACCGCCGCGCGCTGGTGGCGCCGTTCGACGGCGACTGGTACACGCAGCCCAAGCGCGAGACCGACACCACAATCGAGCGTCTGCTCGACCGCCGCGAGGCGCGGGCGGCGTGCAGCTGTCCTTCGGCGAGGTCAGCGTCACCGAGACGGTGCTCGCCTACCAGCGCCGGCGCGTGCAGGACCACGCGCAGGTCGACCTCGTCGCGCTGGACCTCCCCGAAACGAGCTTCTCCACGCAGGCGCTGTGGTACGAGCTCGACTGCCGCCGCGGCTCGCGGAGAGGCTGCCACTGGAGAAACTGCTGGGCGCACTGCACGCCGCCGAGCACGCCCAGATCGCGGTGCTGCCGCTGCTGGCGATGTGCGACCGCTGGGACATCGGCGGACTGTCGACCAACCTGCACCCCCAGACGCAGGGGCCGACGATCTTCATCTACGACGGCCACCCCGGCGGCGTGGGCATCACGCGCACCGCCTTCCTGCGCTTCGAGGAGCTGTGCCGCGACGCCCACGCGCTGATCGCCGAGTGCCCGTGCACGAACGCCGGCGGCTGCCCCTCGTGCGTGCAGTCGCCGAAGTGCGGCAACCTCAACGAGCCGCTGTCGAAGGCGGGCGCGCGGGTGCTGCTGGCGGGGATGTTGGCGCCGGCAACGGCCACGGCCTGACGCCGGCGGGCCGCAGCGCGCCGAGGCGTATCCCGTGCAGCCGCGCCGAGGCGCACCCAGCCTGCCTCAACCGCCCTGGTTGCCCGCGGGCGATCCGGCGCAGGTCGATCGTCTCGTCGTATAGCTTCGCGTCGACGCCCTCCTCCAGCGCCACCTCGCGCAGCGGGCGGCCGGACTCGGTGGCACGCTTGACGATCAGCGTGCCCTTGTCGTAGCCGATCGCGCCGTTCAGCGCGGTGGCCACCGCGAGGGTGGCGCCCGCGGAGGCATCCGTGCCGGCGCGGTTGGCCCTGATGCCATCAACGCACCTCTCGGCAAAGCACACGCGAGGCGCTGGAGAGCAGGTGCAGCGACTGCAACAGGTTGCGCGCGATCAGCGGGATGCGCACGTTGAGCTCGAACTGCCCCTGCATGCCGCCGACGGTGATGGCCGTATCGTTGCCGATCACCTGCGCGCACACCTGCAGCACCACCTCGGGGATCACCGGGTTGACCTTGCCGGGCATGATCGAGGAGCCCTTCTGCAGCTCGGGCAGGAACAGCTCGCCGATGCCCGCGCGCGGGCCGGAGCCCATCAGCGCGAGGTCACCCGCGATCTTCGTGAGCGACACGGCCACGACCTTCAGCGCGCCGGAGAGCTCGACGAGCGCGTCGCGGCTGGCCTGCGCCTCGAAGCGGTCGAGCGGCGCGGCGATCTGCTTGAGGCCCGATTCGCGCTTCAACCGCGCGCGCACCTTCTCGGCGAACTTGGCGTGCGTGTTCAGGCCCGTGCCGGTAGCGGTGCCGCCGAGCGGGATCTGCCCGACGTGCACAAGCGCCGAGCGCACGCGCTCCTGGCCGAGAGCCATCTGCGCGGCATACCCGCCGAACTCCTGGCCGAGCGTGACGGGGACGGCGTCCATCAGGTGCGTGCGCCCGGCCTTCACGACGTTCTCGAAGGAGCGGGCCTTCTTGGCGAACGCGCGCTCCAGCTGCGTGCAGCGCCGGCAGCAGCTCGTTCTGCGCGGCGTCGAGCGCCGCGAGATGTACGGCCGAGGGGAACACGTCATTGGAGGACTGGCCCATGTTGACGTGATCGTTAGCGTGCACCGACTCGCCCGCGAGCGCCGCGATCACCTCGTTGGCGTTGGTGTTCGTCGAGGTGCCCGAGCCGGTCTGAAACACGTCGATCGGGAACTGCGCGTCGTGCTTGCCGGCGGCGATCTCCGCCGCCGCCTTCTCGATGCGCGCGGCACGACGCTTGTCGAGCAGCCCCAGCTCGCCATTGACCGCGGCGGCGGCGCCCTTCAGCCGCGCAAGCCAGCGCACCACGGACACCGGCACCGTCTCACCGGAGATCGGGAAGTTCTCGACGGCCTTGGCGGTCTCCCCGCCCCACAGCTGCTTCTCCGCACCGGTGCTCTTGTCGCTCATCGCATCTCCTTGGGGGCAAATTTTTGAGGACGCGGCCTTGCGGCCGCCAGGGTGCCGCAGCGAGCGCCACCTCCTGCCTGTCGAAGCCGGGACGTTATCCGCAAAACGCGGCGAGCTCCCTGGCAAGCCCGACCGGATCGTCGTAGGCCATCAGGAAGCCCGTCGTGCCGAGCACGCGCAGCTGCCCGTCGGGCAGCAGTCGCAGCGCCTCTTCGGCGCCCGCGAGCGGGTGCAGGGGGTCGCGGTCGGCCCACAGCAAGAGCACGGGCATGCGCAGCTCGGGGTAGAGGGCGAGTAGCTGCGACTGGGCGCCCCGCGGCCAGTGGCGCGCGCATTTGGCCCACGAGCGAGCGAGGTTGGAGTTGCCCGGGCACGTCGGCGAAGGCGTGGCGCAGGAGGTCGCGCGCGGCGGGGTCGCCGCGCGCGGTGAGGCGCCGGCCATACTCCGGTGTGAACACCAGGCGCGTGCCGTGGCTCAGGAGGCGGTCCGCGCCGGGGATCGCCCCCGCACATGCCGCCAGCCGCCAGGCCGAGCGTAGGCGCGAGCGCTCCGGGGCCAGGTGCAGGCGATTGGGCATCAACACCAGCCGCCGCGGCGTTACACGGCTTGTGGCAACGGCGTGCAGCAGGATCTCCGCGCCGGCGTCATGGCCGCCGATCAGGGGTCGCGGGCCGAGCACGTCGGCGGCGAAGGCGCCAAGCACCTCGGCGAACCAGTCGAGCGTGTAGGGGTGGCGCGGGTGATCCTCGGAGTCCCCGTGCAGCGGCAGGTCGGGGAGCACCACGCGGAAGCGGTCTGAGAGGTGGTCGACGACCGGCTCCCACTCCTTGTGCGAGAGCATCGCCGAGTGAAGCAGCGCCAGCGATGGGCCCGTGCCGCTTTCGCGATAGGCCACGCGCGTGCCGTCCGGGTGGTGGTAGAGGCGCAGCTTCACAGAGCAATCCTAGGAGTGTGCGTCGCCACGCCAGGTGCCCACCTTGCTCGCGGATCCCCGTCTCCAGGGCCGGCCCGGCGCCAGCGGCGTCGCCGGCGGCCGGGGCACTCCTCCCGCTGCACGCCCGCTGCCGCCGTGCACCGAGCCTTGCGGGCCTTGCGCGAGAGGGCGCAAACCTGAACATTGCTCTGCATGAGCGTCATCCGAACGAACGCCGCGGCGGCGATGCTGGGTGTCAGCCCCAACACGCTGCGCAGCTGGGAGCGGCGCTTTGCCTACCCCTCGCCGCGGCGCAGCGAGGGCGGACACCGCCAGTTCGAGCTCGCCGAGATCGAGGCGCTGCGACAGGCCTTCGCGGAGACACACAATATCTCCTCGGCGATCTCGATCGCGCGCGAACGCGGTGCCGGCGTCGGCTCCCCCGGATCACTGCGCGCGGCGCTGGAGGCGTTCGACGCCGAGCGCGCCGATCGGCTGCTGGAGGAGAGCCTCGCGGTGCGCTCGGTCGAGCGCACCGTGCAGTCGACGCTACTGGCCGCGGTGACCTCGCTGCAAAGCGAGGAGCAGCGGGGCGTCTCACCGGAGTACGGCTTCGCCTGGCGCTACGCCACGGGCTGGCTGGCGGCGGCACAGCGGGTGGCGCCACCGGCCACGCGCGCGCAGGGCGTGGTGATCTTCGACGCCAGTCGCCCGCCGGACATCGATGCGCTGTACATCCAGGCGCTCGAGCTGTTCCTGCGCCGCGCCGGCCTACGCGTACTGACGCTGCCCGTGGAGCTGCAGGCCGCAAGGCTGAGCAGCGCGCTGCGAGCGCTGGCACCGGAGGCGGTGGTGCTGAGTGGCGCCCACGCATCGCTGGACGTGCTCGGTCGGCTGATCTACGCCGTCAGGCAGGGGGCGGGGCAAGTGGAGGTGGTGGACTACAGGGGCGCGCTGCCAGACACCGGCGCGAGCACCGTCACGCGCTTGGGGTGTGAGCCGCAGGCGGCCGCACAGGCGCTGTGCGAGCGCTTAAGCATTGGCGATCGGGCGGCTTTTGCGACAGGAGCCGGGGTGGCGGCGAACACGCTGCGCGAACGCCTCGCCCTCAACGACCCAGCATGCAGCGCAGACGATCTGCAAGTCGCAGGGCAAAGACCACGATCATAAATGTGGTGTTGGCCTGGCTGGAGGTGACGAAGGCCGAGCTGCTGGCCACGAACAGATCCTCGAAGCCATGCACCGCGAGGTCGCGGTCGAGCACGCCTTCGTCGGGGTGAGCCGACATGCGCGTGGTGCCGGCCTGGTGATAGCCGCCGAAGAACTGCCGGCGGATGGCCACCTCGGGGTCGCGCGGATATAGATATTCAAGGCGCCCCAGGCGGTGGTGAAGCAGGTATTCGTCGAAGCAGGCGAGGGTGCGCTGGACGCCGTGGATGTCGCTGTCTGCAAGGCGCAGGTGGGTGCGCAACCGTGGCACTCCCAGCGCGTCGCGCCGGGAGGTGGGGACAACGCGGCTGGCATGGTGGGGCAGGTGCTCGCCGTGATAGTTGAGGACGTAGACGTTGGCGGGGCTCGGCACGTACACGCCCGGCGCCTTGTGGCCCGCCTTGAGGAAGTGCTCATATCCGAAGGCGCCCGCGAAGGCGACCGTGGAGAATAGCTCGCGGGCGACGTTGGCCAGGTGCGCGCGCAGGGAGGCGGGGCGCGTTGTCTCCAGCTGCCTCAGACGGATGCCTTCGGCCGTCAGACGGGGGCCCAGCGGGGAGGCGAGCAGCAGGTACATCAGCGACAGGATCCCGCTGCGGTGGGTGACGTCGCCAAGCGCAGGGTTGAGCAGCCACAGGGCAGCGTTGGGCAGCTCGTGCGCCGCCGCGAAGTCGGGGGAGAAGGTGAACCGGCGGCGCACGTACACCCCATCGGGGTCGCGCTCGAAGTCATAGATCGTCGCGCCGGGAGGCGTCGCGAAGCGGACGTTGGCGATGCGACTCTCGACGTGGGCCATGTACCAGTGGCCGAGGTGGCCGGAATGGTTGCCGATGCCCCCCGGGTGCTGGGAGTCGGAGGCGAATAGCAGGCGTGTGCTCTCCAGGCCCCCGCACGCCAGC
The DNA here is from genome assembly GCA_963723045.1 of uncultured Solirubrobacterales bacterium. Classification (GTDB taxonomy): domain Bacteria; phylum Actinomycetota; class Thermoleophilia; order Solirubrobacterales; family Solirubrobacteraceae; genus Palsa-744. The sequence goes on from CAVROU010000002.1 coordinate 1,526,112, forward strand.
ACATAGCTGAGAGCGCGCACCCGCGCCTGCCCTCCGTCCAGGGTGCGACCCACCAGGTGGTCCACGCCCGCGCCGTGGCGCTGGCAGACGATCTCGGTGCAGGTGAGCCCGGTCACGAGCGTGAGTCCCGGCGTGGCGCGCAGGCGGGCGCCATAGCGCGTGCGGAAGTTGGTGGGCAGCGACCAGCGCTCGAGCGCCGTGGCGCCCACCTCGCCCCCCGGCCAACCGGGGATCAGCGAGCTGTCGGCCAGGCCGGGAATGGCGCTGGCATCGAAGACGGGCGCGCCGCACACCAGCCATTCGCAGGCCCGCGGGAAGTAGGACCGCAGCTCCTCGTAGGCGACTGGCCAGCGTGCCTCGCCGGCGATCGCGCGGGGCTGGAAGTCGACGGGATCAAACGGCACGCAGCGTCCGGCCCACAGGTTGGTGGCGCCTCCGATCTGGCGGCGCGTGCTGAGCGAGGAGGACACGTGCGGGGGGTCTTCGCCGACGGTGTCCGCGAGCCGCTGTGCAGCGGCGTTGAAGGAGTCGCCTCCACTCTCGATCAGCAGCACCTCCAGCCCCGCCTCGGCGAGCTCGAGGGCCAGCACGATGCCCGCGGGGCCGGCACCCACGACGGCGACGTCCGCCGCGAGGTTGGCACCGACGCCGAGCCTTGTCGCGTCGATCGGCTTCATCGGAACGACCCTACCAATCAAAATCTGCCCGGCTGCCCCGTCAAAGCGTCGGTCGCGGAGGTTCACCGCGCCCGGCCCAGCGCCTGCGCCGCCCGTGAGCAGTCAGAGGAAGGCCACCAGTCGGAAACACGCGCACCCGAGCGCAGCGCGCGAAGCGGGGCAGAGCGTCCGACCGAACGGTGAATCGTTCATATCGAAATAGCCTTGGCGCCGATCATGCGCAGCCGCCCGCCCCTGCCATCCGTACGTGAGATCCTCGCGACCCGCGTCGGCGAGGAGATGGCGCTGAACAACCGCTACCTGAACCCGCAGATGGGGCGCATCCTGCGCACCGTGGGCTTCGACCGGGTGTGGACCGGCGGCGAGGGGGCGCACCTGATCGACGCCGAGGGCCGGCGCTACCTGGACCTGTTCGGCGGCCACGGGGCGTTTGCGATCGGGCGCAACCACCCCGAGGCGGTGGCGGCGATCGAGGACGTGCTGGCGGCGCGCACCGCCAACCTGCCCCAGCTCGGAGTGACGCTGCTGAGCGGCGTGCTGGCCGAGCAGCTGCTGGCCCGCGCCCCGGCGAGCGTGGACGCGATGATGACCGCCAACACCGGCACCGAGGCGGTGGAGGCAGCGATCAAGATCGCGCGCGCGGCCACCGGCCGGCCGCGCATCCTGTATGCGGAGCACGCCTTCCACGGCCTCACGCTGGGAGCGCTGTCGCTGATGGGGCACGACGAGTTCCGCGAGGGCTTCGGCCCGCTGCTGCCGGGCTGCGACGCGGTGCCCTTCGGCGATGTGCACGCACTGGAGCGAGAGCTCGCGCGCGGCGACGTAGCCGCCTTCTTCATCGAGCCGATCCAGGGCAAGGGCGTGGTCTTCCCGCCCCCGGGCTACCTTGCGAGCGCGCAGGCGCTGTGCCGCCAGGCGGGGGCGATGTTCGTCTGCGACGAGGTGCAGACCGGCATGGGCCGCACCGGGTGTCTGCTGGCGCTGGAGCACTGGGGGCTCGAACCAGACATGATCTGCCTCTCCAAGGCACTCTCCGGCGGCCTCGTGCCGATCGGCGCGGTGCTGGTCTCGCGGGCGGCCTTCGAGCGAGTGTTCGACCGCATGAAGCGCGCGGTGCGCCACGGCTCGACGTTCGGCGGCAACGACCTGGCGGCGGCGGCGGCGCTGGCCACGCTGCGCGCGCTGGAGCGCGAAGACCTGCTAGCCCGCGCCGAGCGCCTGGGTGGGCTGCTGCTGGATCTGACCAGACCGCTGGTGGACCGCTACGCGATCGTCCGCGACGTGCGCGGCCTCGGCCTGATGTGGGGAATCGAACTCGGCCCCCCCGAGGACGAGCCCCGCTGGGCGGTGTGGAGCGCAATCGAGCGGATGCAGCCGGGGGTGTTCTCCCAGCTGGTCACCGTGCCGCTGTTCCACGACCACAGGATCCTGTGCCAGGTCGCGGGCAGGCGCATGAACGTGATCAAGGCGCTGCCCGCGCTGGTGATCGAAGAGCAGGAGATCAGGCGCTTCGCGGCGGCGCTCGAGGAAGTGCTGGCAGGGGCCGAGCACGCCTACTCGGCGGCGGCGCGCCTGGGTCTGCGCATGGCGCGCCTGCACTCAGGGTCCCTGCTGCGCCGCCGCCCTGCCCGCAACGGCCATGTGGGGGCGGCGCACAGCGGCGTCGGCAGCGGCGCTGGCGTCGGTGCTGGCCCTGGCGTCGGCGTCGGTCCTGGCGGTGCCCCCAGCGTCGGCGCTGGCCCTGGTCGTGGGCGTGCATAGCGCGCTCGCGCTCGATCTTGGCCAGCCCGCAGTCCGGCGCGCGACGCCAGCCGACGTGCCGGCGCTCACACGAATGCTGGTCCGCGCCTACTTCGACGATCCCGTGGCGGTGTGGGCGTGCGCCGCGGAGGGGTTGCGCTCGAGGATGCTCGAGCGCGTGTACGCGACCCGCCTGCGCCAGATGCTGGCCCACGAGGAGGTCTGGACCACACCTGAGCTCACGAGCGCCGCGGTGTGGGTGCCACCGGGGCGCCGGAAGACAACCGTGCGCCAGCAGCTGGCGCTGGCCCGCTGCGTCCTGCATCCACGCCTGTTGGCGCGCGTGCCGCTGCTCGCGGTCGGTCTCACCGGCGTGGAGCGCAGGCACCCCAGCTCGCCCCCCCACTGGTATCTGTCCCTGCTCGCAACCGATCCCGACGCGCAGGGCAGGGGGCTCGGCTCGGCCATGCTGCACCCGGTGCTCGATCGCTGCGACAACCACAGCGTGGGCACCTACCTGGAGACATCCAAGGTGCGCAACATCGAGTTCTACACACGCCGCGGCTTCCACGTGACTGGAGAGTTACGCCTTCCGCGCGGGCCCAGGATGTGGCTTATGTGGCGCGAGCCACGCGGGCACTGAACGGCCGCCAGGACGACCCGAGCTCAGTACACGTACTCAGGCATTCAGCGGCACGGGACGTGGACGCAACGCAAGGCCGATGCAGAGGTTGGCGGCGATCGAGGGCAGGAACGGCAGGGGAAAGAAACGCCGGCGCTCGAGCACGAAATAGGGTTCGAGCTCCGCGAGAATTTCGTGCGGTCGGTTGAGGTGCTCGCGCTTGATGAACGGCTCATAGCGCATCCGGTAGTTGTCTTCGAATAATGGCCGGGCGGATAGGCGGCGAGCCAGCGAGTACGCCGCCCCTCCCTCGCACGGGATCACTGCCAGAAACTGGCCGCGCTGCTTGTCCAGCAGCCGCCACACCTCGTGCAGACAGCCGGGGAGGTTGGGCAGGTGCTCGAGCACGTGCACCGCGAGGCAGCGATCGAAGCGGCCCTCCGCAAAGGGGAGGGGATCCTGGCAGTCGGCGACCACGACGTTGACGTGTGGATATCTGACACGAATCTGCTCTGCCATGCTGGCGCGCAGCTCGACGGCGTGGTAATCATGTTCCTGACTGGGCGACAGGCGCTCGTGCTCCAGGTGCCCGCCCAGCCCGGCGCCGAGCTCCAGCGTCTCGCGCACGCCGGGGCGCGCGTAGCGGATTGGAAAGGTGTGGTTGAAGCGCTCAATCAGCCGGTAGCGTCGCGGCAGAACTTCGTGCCAGAGGGTGAAGAAGCCCTCCCAAGCCGCGTCCTCCTCTGGGGTGAGGGGCACCTGCTCCTTGGGCCATTTGCTCAACGTATTCATCGGATCAATATATCAAGGAATTGGTTCATTTTACATACTGCCAGGCGCTGAATTTTACCTTTGAGCCTCCTCCGGGCGCCCCATCGAGCGAACGCAGGAACACCTCCGTCTCCGCCAGCGAGGCGGGCGTGCCGATCTCGTAAAAGCGCTCGGTGGCCTCGAAGCCGAACAGCAGTCCCGCGGCGGCCAGCCCGTGGAAGAGGCCGGACAGCTCGCGCGCGGCCGCCGGACAACTGTCGAGCGCCGTCTGGGTAAGTCCGCCGAGCCCGTAGTCGATCCAGCGCATGTCCGCTCGCGGGGCGCGCTTGTCGTAGGCCAGCACGCGGTGGTTGGCGTAGAGGGCGTTGGAGGTGTCCCAACGGTCGTTGTTGTGAAGCACGCACATCAGCGCGGGCAGCCCGCTGCGCCGCCAGGCTGTGGTGGCGGCGGCGTAGTCCAGGCGCAGGTAGGTGTCGCCGTAGAGCACGAGGAAGCGCTCCCCGAGCAACCCGCGCGCGCGCCGGACGGCGCCGAGCGTGCCATCTAACCCGGGGCCGTCGTGGCTGTAGGCGATCCGCAGCCCGAAGCGCTCGGCGCCCACGCTGGCTTCGATCCGCTCCCCCAGGTAACCGACGCAGAGCACCACCTCGCTCGCGCCCTGAGCCGCCAGCAAGCGCAGCTGGTGCCATAGGAACGGCTCCCCAGCAACCTTGATCAGCGGCTTGGGCGTGTCACGCACGCGCTCGCCCAGTCGGCTGCCAAGCCCACCGGCGAGAATGCAGACGGGCGGCAGCCCGCTCATGGCCCGGACTCCTCCTCCCACCCGTGGCGGGACTCGACGATGTACTTGGGCCGCTGTCTGGTCTCGTCGTAGATGCGGCCCACGTACTCGCCGATCACGCCGAGCGAGAGCAGCTGGATGCCGCTGAAGAAGGCGACCACGATCACGATCGTCGGATTGCCGATCGGGAACGGCGCGCCGTTCAGCTTGAGCGCGAAGTACACGATCCCCAGCAGAAAAGCGACGCCCGACAGCCCGATACCCATCATCGAGATCAGCTGCAGCGGATAGCGGGAGAAGCCGATTAACCCATTCAGGCCGATCAGCAGCGACCCGAAGAAGGGGTTGTACTTGCTCTGCCCAGCGACCCTGGGGTCGCGGTCGTAGAGGACGCTGGTCTGACGGTACCCCACCAGGCCGACCAACCCGCGCAGGAATCCGTGGGTCTCCCTGAGCGCGACCACGTTGTCGACGACGCGGCGGCTCATCAGGCGAAAGTCGCCCGTATTGGGGGGTATCTCCACGTCCGCGACGCGCGCGATCACACGGTAGCCGAGCGCCGCGACAATCCGCTTGGGAAGTGTCTCCCCGGCGCGCGTGCGACGCTGGGCGTAGACGACGTCATAGCCCTCGCGCCAGCGGACGACGAGGTCGTCGATCAGCTCCGGAGGGTCCTGCAGGTCACAGTCGATGACCACCACGGCGTCACCACTCGCCGCCTCCATACCCGCGAGCGTCGCCATCGGCTGGCCGAAGCGGCGTGAGAAGCGCAGCATCTTCACCCGTGGGTCGCGCCTGCGCAGGGCGAGGATCAGCTCCTCGGTGCCATCGGTGCATGGATCCACGCTGAAGACCAGCTCCCAGTCCACATCCAGCTCGCCCAGCACCTGCGCCAGTCGAGCGTAGACCCGCTCGACGTTGCTCTCCTCGTTGAACACTGGAATCACCACGCTGAGGCCATCGCGCGGTCGTGCGTGGCCCTCCTGGGCGCCCACGTTCATCCGCGTGGCAATCGTGGTCGTGGTCGTGGACGAGCCGGGCACTCAGGCGCCCCAATCCATGCCGCGGTCGCCGGGCACGATGCGCCGCAGCGTGTAGATGTCGGAGTCGAGCTCGAGCCTGTGCTCGGGCAGCTTCGACCACGGATCCCATACGGCGCTCAGCAGCTTGCCGGTGATCCCGTCGCTGGCAGCCGACCCCAGGAAGACGGCGAGCTCGGCGCCGCGGCACAGCGGCACTCCTCCCAAGCGCCGCTGCTCGAGCGCCCGCCGATGGAAGTCCTCCCCCACTCGCTGCGGGCCGGCGGCAAGAACCTCATCAAGCATCCGGGTGTTGAGCGCGCCCGGGGCGAGCGCGTTGACGTCGATGTGGTGCTCGCGCAACTCAACGGCAAGCGTCTCGGCGAAACGCACGACCGCGGCCTTGGAGGCCGCATAGGCGCTGAGTCCCGGCAGCGGACCGGTGGCGCCGCCGCCGGAGAGCTGGACGATCTTTCCGTAGCCGCGACCGACGAGATGCGAGGCGAGGGCACGTGCGGGCAACACCGACCCCAACAGGTTGATCTCGACCGCGCGTGCCCACTGCGCCCAGTCGGTGTGTACGAGCGGCCCCATCGGTCCGTACACACCGGCGTTCGACACGAGGATGGTCAGCCCGTCAAGCGCGGCCAGGGCGCTCTGTACCACGCGCTCGACGTCCTCGGGCACGGACACGTCGCCAACGACGCCAAGCACTCGGCGGTCGGGGCCGGCCAATGCCTGGAGCTCGGACAGCGCGACATCCAGGGCTGTCCGGTCGCGGCCACAGACGCAGAGGCCGCTCGCTCCGGCTCGCAGGTAGGCGCGGGCAATCTCCAGGCCCAGTCCCCGCGTGCCGCCCGTGATCAACGCCGTGCGCCCGGCGAGCTCGCCGCTCACGATGCCTCCCCGGCGAGCGGCATGGGGCCGTCGGTCACGCCACCTCCAACAGAGGCCCCTCGGACAGAGCGCTCCGTCACGCCGGCACCTGCCGAGCCCCCTCGCCGACGGGCGAGTGCCCGGTCGAGCGTCGCGGGCGCTGCGCCGACCCGTGCATAGCGCACGTCCTCGCGATCTGCCAACGACGCCGCGAGCCAACCCGCCGGGTCGACGATCAAGGGCTCCTCGAGGACTGACAGGAGCCGGTCCTCCGAGACCTCGCGGAACTCCGGACACGCGGTGCAGATGACAAGCGCGTGCGCCCCGGTGGCGACAGCCAGTGGATCTCCGTGCAGCTCGATGACTCCGGCGAGGCCCGCGGGCAGAGCACGCACAGTCGGATCGTGGGCGCGCACCCGGCTCCCACGCGCGCCAACCAGCGGCACAGCTCGACGGCGCCTGAGCGCCGCAGCGTGTCCGTTCCGGGCTTGTAGGCGAGTCCCCAGACCGCGATGACCCGCCCTGCGAGGAAGCGCTCAGCACGGATCCTCCTCCCCGTCCAGCAGTTCGCGTAGCTTGCGCTCGCGTCCAACTGCGATGCGCAGTATTGGCCTGCGCCACCCCCCAGGGACACGTGGGGCGTCCACCCGGGCCAGTCGGCGGTGGACGTGAGAAAGCCGATGTCACGCGCCAGCGTGCCTCCTGCGAATGCCTCTCCCGGACTCAGGTAGGCGCGCGGCCCGATGCGAGGGTCGCTCTTCAGCCCACGGGCGACCTCGGCCGCGTCGGCGCCCACCGACTCGCAGATCACGGCGATCTCGTTGACGAATGCAACCGAGGTCGCCAGGAAGCCGTTGAGCGCGTGCTTGAGCATCTCCGCCGACTCGACTCCCATCCACAGCACGTTGGCGCTGAACGGCGCCAGCAGCTCGGCCAGCTCGCGGCGGTCCTCCTCGCTGCGCACGCCCGCGACGATCCGCTGGGGCGCACGAAAGGACTCGAGCGCGCTGCCCAGCCGCAGGTTCTCGGGGACACATGCGAAGCGCAGCGTCCCGCGCCGCGTGAGGTGCCTCGCCGCGTAACGCGGCGCAGCGCGCCTGCAGCCGCGCGACGCTGCCGACGGGCAGCTGCGAGGAGACGATCACCAGCGCGCCCGCGGGCAGAGGCGCGAGGTGGCGCTCCGCGTGTGCCAGTACCCACTCGATATCCGCCCGGTCCTCCTCGTCCACCGGGGTGTCGAAGGTAACCCACGCCTGGTGACGGCGGCAAGCGCACCGCGGGTCGCTCGTGAAGCGCAAGCCGCCGCCCACCCTGAGCGATCAGCTCGGCAAGCCCCGGCTCGAACACCGGCGGGTGCCCGCGGCCAAGTTCGGCCACCAGCGCCCGGTCGGGATCCACGCCAACCACCTCGTTGCCAGCCTCGGCAAGGCAGGCGGCGGTGACGCACCCCAGGTGCCACAGCCCGAGCACGCCGATCGGATGTGCGCGCCGTCGCCCGACGCCGGCGCCGGGCGGGACCGACTCGGGCGCTCGCTCTCGCGCTCGCCGTCGGGCAGCTCGGTGGGAGGTTTGTCCCGGGAGCTGCGTCTCATCTCGCCGCCACCCGACGATTGCCTGGGGTCGCACCCGGCATCCGAGTGGCACCCAACGGCTCGCGAGCGGCACCTAGCGACTCGCGAGCCGGCGCATACGCAGCCTCGATCTGCGTCCAGGCGTAGCGCGCGTCGTGCAGATCGCCGCACAGCGGCTGTCCATCGGCGGCTGTGAGATGCGTCGCAAAGTGCTTCCACTCGCCACGCCATGAGCGCGTCCTCTTCGGGATAAAGGTGCTCCTCCAGGAGCGGTGGCCCAAGCTCGGGGCCCATGCGGTAGATCCGCAACCGCTGAGGCCCGTAGGAGCCGGCCAGACCGTCGACCTGGAGCTTGGCGGCGCGGCAGTAGACCTCCAGCGAGAACAGGTTCTTCCACTCCGTCCAGCTGACGTGAAGCATCGCCCAGGGACCGCTGCGCGTGCCTCCTGCGCCGAGGATCAGCGCGGCGTTGTCCTCGACCGGTATGCCCCAGAACTGGGTGCGCAGCAGTGCGGCGTGCAGCGGCAGCGGGCCGGCGAGCCAGTGCGTGAGGTCGAGCAGATGCATCCCCTGGTCGACCAGCTCGCCTCCGCCGGAGCGTGCCGGGTCAGCGCGCCACTCCCGCTCGTAGCCGCGGCGTCCGCCGTGCCCATAGCGCGCGCGCAGGTGCATGAACTCGCCGTGGCGTTCGGCGCTGACCTCCGCGGCGGCGCGCGCCAGAGCCGGATGAAAGCGATGGTTGAAGCCCACCTTGACGGCGAGCCGCCGTACGGCGCTGCACACGCGATCAGGCGATCGATCTCGGCGCTCGAGATACCCGCCGGCTTCTCCACGAGCACGTGGGCGCCCGCGAGGAGAGCCCGCTCGGACAGCTCGCGCTAGGTGGGAGTGCACCGTGGCGACTATCACTATCTGCGGGCTCAGCTCCAGCAGCTCCTGCAAGGGAGGCACACGCGCGGCAGGCGTGACGTGCCGCGAAGGCTCCGCGTGGCTTCCTCGTCGACGTCGTAGCAAGCCACCAGCTCATCCTGCGCCCGCAGAGCGCCGGCGCGCTTTGCGCCGATCAGCCCACAGCCCACGATGGCGACGCGCAGCGCGCTCGAGGGGACTGCGGCGCTCATGCGTACTCGCTCGCGTGGGCGCCACCGAACTCGAAGTCGAAGGCGAGCTCGAAGGATTCGGCCGCCGCCATGGCCTGCCTCGTGTCCTCGGGCCGGCGCGTGTAGACGAGCAGGAACCCGCCGCCGCCCGCGCCCACGAGCTTGCCGCCGATGGCACCGCTACCGCGGGCCAGCGCGTAGAGACGGTCGATGTGCTCGCTGGCCATACCGGGAGAGCGACCGCGCTTGTGCAGCCAGTGCTCGTGCATCAGCTCCGCGTAGGACTCGAGATCCCCGCTCAGGAGCATCTTGTGGATCTGACCTCCCAGATGCTTGATGCGGTGCAGGTTCTCGGTCATCTCCCGGTCACCCGCCTTGGAGCGCTCGTCCTGGTCGGCCAGCACCTTCGAGGCCGAGCGCGCGCTGCCGGTGTAGAACAACAGCAGGTGGTCGCGCAACCGTCGCAGCACCTCGGGGTCGAGCTCGACCGGCTCGACCTCCACCTCTCCTTTGCGATGGATGGTGTACGCGCAGATTCCACCGTGAGCGGCGACGTAGGGATCCTGCTTGCCCACGGGCTCGCCGAGCACGTCCATCTCGATCTCGCATGCCGCCTCGGCGAGATCTCCGGGGCCGATCGAGGTGTGTCGCGCGCGCACCAGTCCCTTGAGCAGGCAGACCGTGTAGGCGCCGGAGGAGCCCATGCCGGTCCCGGCGGGCACGTCCGCCACCGAGGCTATCTCCAGGGGGTTACCGCACCAGTGGCGCAGCAGACCCTCGCGCAGGATCGGGTGGCGGATCTGGGAAACCTCGTCGACCTCCTCCAGTTCCGAGTACTTCATGCGATAGCGACGCTGGAACACTGTGTGTGTGAGCATGTAGACGTACTTGTCGATCGCACCGGAGATGAAGAAGCCACCGTGCTCGCGGTAGTAGGAGGGGAGGTCGGTGCCTCCCCCGCCGAGTGAGATCCGCAGCGGCGCGCGACTGAAGATGACGCTCATACGCTCACCTGCCCCTGCCAGGCGCAACTGAAGGCGACCCTCATACGTCCACCCGCTCCCGCCAGACGCAACTGAAGACGACCTTCATACGCTCACCTGCTCCCGCCAGGCGTATTCGTTGGCGTCAAGCCATCGGATCGTGCGCAGCAGCGCCTCCTCGATCGTCAGCCGGGGCCTCCAGCCGAGCTTGCGGATGCACGCGGTGTCGAGGCTGATCAGCGGGCTGTCGCCGGTCCAGCCGCGACGCCCACCGCCGTATTCGATCCGGGGGTCGAGCGAGAGATGCCGGGTGAGGAGGCGAATCGAGTCGTCCACCATGATCGTTTCGTCGGTGCCGAGGTTATAGACGTGGGCACCGAGGCTCCCGCTCGTGCCGGCGCGCCGCGGCGAGGATCGCGCTGAGGCAGTCCTGGACGTAGAGATAGGACTTCTCCTGGCGGCCGTCGCCGAGCACGCGCAGCCGGGTGGGATCGCGCTTGAGCGCCCGATAGAAATCGAATACGTGACCGTGCGTATAGCGCTCGCCGAGGATTGAGACGAACCGGCAGATCAGGCCGGTGAAGCCGTAGCCCGCGGCATATGCGGCGATGAGCCCCTCGCCGGCGAGCTTCGAGGCGCCGTAGAGCGAAGTCTGGAGGGGAAAGGGGGCGTGCTCGGGCGTGGGAAAGACCTCGGGCTCCCCGTACACCGAGCCGGTGGATGCAAAGGCGATCCGCGCGACGCCGCACGAGCGCATCGCCTCGAGCACGTTGGAGGTGGCGATCGTGTTCTGCTCGAGGTCGCGCCGCGGATGCTCCAATCCGTGGCGGACGTCTGCGTTGGCCTGCAGGTGAAAGACCCAGTCGCAGCCCTCGAAGGCGTCTTCGAGAATAGCCACGTCGAGCACGTCGCCCTCGACCAGCCTGGCACCACGCTCGAGGACATCCGCGACGAACTCCCGGCGTCCCACGCTGAAGTCGTCGACGATCACCACCTCCACTTCCATGGAGCTCAACCGGTCTGCCAGGTTGCTGCCGATGAACCCGGCACCCCCGGTGATGCACGCGCGCTTCATCTCGACCTCCGCGGACCCAACCTCCACCGACCGCCCGACCCCCGCCGGCCATCCGGCCCCCACTGGCAGCCCGCAGACGAACCTATGAAGCGGGCGCGCGACATCGATCAGAGCGTGAAGCCCGCGGCCGCGGCGTCACCGTGGAACATACGTACCGTCTCGAGCGAGTACTGCTCGAGTTTCTTGCCCAGGCCGTCGAGCTTCTTCAGGAGATCGTGGGTGACGGTGATGATGTGGCACCCCACCCGGTCGGCCTGCACCAGGTTGAGGATCTCGCGGGGAGAGGCCCAGATCAATTCAGCACGCGGAGCCTCGGCCATCATCTGCACCGAGCGGGCCATGATCGGCATCGGGTCCACCCCCGCGTCGGCGATACGCCCGGCGAACACCGAGATATAAGAGGGAGCGCCGTCCTTGACGGCTGCCGTGATCTGCTCGACCTGGGCGATCGTGAAGAGCGCGGTGACGTTGACCCTGATGCCCTCCTGCGAGAGCTCGCGCGCGAGTGCGGTGAGCGGCTCGCCGGCAGTTGTGGTGACGGGGATCTTGACGTAGACGTTCTCTCCCCACGAGGCGATGACGCGCGCCTGGCGCCGCATCTCCGACGGATCGTCGGCGAAGACCTCAAAGGAGATCGGGTGTTTGGTCACCTGCTCCAGCACGCTTCGAGCGAAGCCCGCGTAGTCGGTCAGGCCGGCCTTGCGCATCAGCGTCGGGTTTGTTGTGAACCCCTGAATCCTTGGATCGAGAGCGAGCGCCAGGATGCCGTCGAGGTCCGCGCCGTCGGCGAATATCCGCGTGGAGAGCTGGTCGAGCATTGGTCGATCACCTGCTCAGCACCCTAACAATATTCTTTTCATCCGAATGTTTCTTAAGTGAACCCGAAGCAGCTCGGCGACCCCGTCGGCGAGGCTCGCCGCCCGCAGATCCGGCCCAGATCCGCTTGAACGCTTATGGGCGCTGCCCGGATGCTCGATCAGAAGGGTTCTACAGCCGGCGCTCCGCCCAGCCTGCACATCGGAATCTGTGTCTCCCACCATCCACGAAACCGGCAGATCGAGCCCCAGTTTCGCGGCCGCCTCCAACAGCATGCCCGCCGCCGGCTTGCGACAGTCACACACCACAGCAAGCCCAGGCAGGATGCCCTGCGGGTGGTGCAGGCACAGGCGCGAGGACTCCAGGAGCACCCCTTCTGCCGCCAGCAGGTCGCACACACGCGCGTGTATGGCGAGCAGCCGCTCGATCGAGACCGTCCCCTTTGCTGCCGCCGGCTGGTTGGACACGCAGACGAGCACGAAGCCGGCCCCCACAAGCCGACGCCCAGCGCTGGCGGCGCCTGGCGCCAGACGCACATCGTCAAGCTCCAGGGGCGACTCCGCGACACCCGAGCGAGGATCAACGATCAGCTCGTTGAGCACACCGTCTCGATCGAGGAACACAGCAGGACGCAAGTGGATCGACCCTCACCGCGCCGGCTGGGCCGAGATGGACTCCCAGTGGCCCTGCCTGACCGCCAAGCCGGGGTGGGAGACCAGTCCGTGCCAGACGAGCGCCTGGAGGGACTCCACCAGCGGGGTGCGCAAGTGGGCGGGAGGGGCGATCACGATCGCCACATCGGCAAGCTCGGCGAGCGTGCCGCCCGGAGCCCCGACCACGCCATAAATCGATGCGCCGAGGCGGCGGGCCAGCTCCATCGCGGCGACGAGGTTGGTGGAGACGCCCCGCTCGCGCGAGCCGCCGCCGACCGAGAACACCAGCAGGGCGTCGCGCGGTGACAGGCGCGAGACTTCGAGCCACCCGCTGAACGACGTCTCCCAGCCGTCGTCGTTGGTGCGGGCGGTGAGCTCGGAGACGTTGTCGGTGGGCGCGTAGCTCTCCAGCGCGCACAGCTTGCGGAAGTCGTTGACCGCGTGCGAGGCGTGACCGGCGCCGCCGCCGACGCCGAGGATGAACAGGCGACCGCCTCGCGCGCGCACGCGCTCGAGGCCATTGACCGTCGCATCCAGCTTGCCGGGATCGATGGCATTGGTGAGATCCGCCGCCGCGGCAAGGTAAGCTGTGCTGTGGTCGCTGTCGGACATCGGAGCCATGCTAATCAGGCTGATCGCGCGGTCAAATGGGATCGCTCGCGCGCCACGGCCCGGGCCCCCTGGGGACGGACGAGATGCCAACCACCAAGGCCCTCACCCCATCAGCTCCATGCGCGTGCGGGTGGCCGTGCGCGCCGCGAAGCGCCCACCCCACTCGCGGATGTAGGCGTGTTCCTGGGAGATCTCCTCGCGCAGGTTCCAGGGCAGGATCACCACCACGTCTGGGCGATCCTCGTGCAGCGCGCGCGGCGGGCGGATCGCCAGGCGGCTGCCCGGCAGGAAGAGGCCCTGCTTGTGGGGGCTGAGGTCCACGGTGTAGTCGAGGAAGTCGCTGCGCACGCCGCAGTAGTTGAGCAGCGTGTTGCCCTTGGCCGGCGCGCCGTAGCCGACCACACGGGCGCCCTGGTCCTTCAGCGCGATCAGGAAGCTGAGGATCTGGCGCTTGTCGGCGGCGACGCACGCGGCATAGCCGGTGTAGGTGTCGAGCCGCTCGCAGCCCGCCGCGCGCTCGCGCTCGCGCAGCTCCACGGCGCGCTCGGAGTCGGGTCTGGCCGGATCGTCGTGGTGGGCGCCGTAGATGCGCAGCGATCCGCCGTGCGTGGAGAGCTCCTCGACGTCGAACAGGCGCAGCCCGTGCGCCTTGAAGATGCGAGCTCACGGTGAGGAAGGACAGATAGGAGAAGTGCTCGTGGTAGATCGTGTCCCACTGTTTGTCCTCGATCAGGCGCAGCAGGTGGGGGAACTCCATCGTCACCACCCCTCCGCGCTTGAGCAGCAGCTTGACGCCGCCCACGAAGTCGTTGATGTCGGGCACGTGCGCCAGCACGTTGTTGGCCACCACGAGGTCGGCCGGCGTCGTGGCGGCCAGCGTGCGCGCGGTGGCCGTCCCGAAGAACTCGACCAGCGTTGGCACATCGCGCTCGCGCGCTACGGCGGCGACATTGGCGGCCGGCTCCACCCCGAGCACGGGGATGCCCGCGGCGCGGAAGTACTGCAGTAGGTAGCCGTCGTTGGAGGCCAGCTCGACCACCTGGCTCTGCTCCCCGAGGCCCAGGCGTGCGGCGATCTGCTCGGCGTAGAGGCGGCAATGCTCCAGCCAGCTTTTCGAGTACGAGGAGAAGTAGGCGTAGTCGGAGAAGATCTGCGCGGGCGACTCGAACTCCTCCAGCTGCACCAGGAAGCAGCGCCCGCACACCAGCGCGCGCAGCGGATAGAAGGGCTCCATCGCCCCGATGCGCTCGGGCGCGAGGATAGGAGTTGGCCAGCGGCGAGCTGCCGAGGTCGGCGAATACGGCGTCCAGCGGCGCCTGGCAGAAGCGGCAGCGGGCGGCGATCGCGGCGACGCGCGTGCGCCCGTCTGTCCCTCGCCGATGCGCGTCTGCGCCGGGCCTGCTCATGGCCGCGCCGTCCCGACACGAGCGACGCTGGCGCTCACGACCACACCCGCCAGGGCGCCTCGCCGGAGCTCCACAGCTGCTCCAGCATATGGCGGTCGCGCAGCGTGTCCATCGCCTGCCAGAACCCCTCGTGGAGATAGGGTGCGAGCTGGCCCTGGCGCGCGAGCGTGCGCAGCGGGTCCTGCTCCCACACGGTGTCGTCGCCCTCGATGTAGCGGCCGACCTCGGGGGAGAGCACGAAGAAGCCGCCGTTCAGCCAGGAGCCGTCGCCGCGCGGCTTCTCCTCGAAGCGGGACACCCGCCGACCCTCGATCTCGACGGCGCCGAAGCGCCCGGGGGGCTGCACGGCGGTGACCGTCGCCAGCGCACCCTGCGCGCGGTGCTGGGCGATCAGCGCGCCGATGTCGATGTCCGCCAGGCCGTCGCCGTAGGTGAAGCAGAACTCCTCCTCCTCGACGTAATCGAGCACGCGCTTCAGGCGCCCGCCCGTCATCGTCTCCTCGCCGGTGTCCACCAGTGTCACTTTCCACGGCTCGGTGTTCGAGCGGTGGATCTCCATATGCCCCCGCGCGAGATCGAGGGAGACATCGCAGGTGTGCAGCTTGTAGTTGGCGAAGTACTCCTTGATCAGATACCCCTTGTAGCCGAGGCAGATCACGAAGTCCTCGACGCCGTGGGCCGAGTAGATCTTCATGATGTGCCACAGCATCGGCTTGCCGCCGATCTCGACCATCGGCTTGGGGCGGATGGTCGTCTCCTCGCTCAGCCGCGAGCCGCGGCCGCCCGCGAGGATCACGGCCTTCACGAGCGACCCGCGGGGATCCGTGCGCCCGCGCTGGGATGGGTGTCTCGGCGAGGCATGACGGCCAAGCTAACAAGATCCGGCCGATAGTCGAACGAATTGGGAGCCGATGTTTCTATCGCTCCCCGGGATGGAAACATTCGGACTCGTCCGTTTGGTGTGGATCGATGCCCAGCCTACGATGGCTCGGTGTCCACATCGATTGACGTGGTGATCGTCACCCACAACCGCCGCGAGCTCACCGACAAATGCCTGCGCCATCTGCGTGCCCAGACGTTCGAGCATCGCACGATCGTCGTCGACAATGGCTCGACCGACGACACCTGCGCGAGCCTGAGGCGCGATTGGCCGGCGACACACCTCGATCGCCTGTCTGAGAATCGCGGTTTTGTCGAGGGGTGCAATCGCGGCGTGGCCGCGGGGTCCGGCGAGATCGTGGTACTGCTCAACAACGACGTCGACGTGCGTCCGGACTTCCTGGAGCGGCTCGTCGAGCCGCTCCAGGCTGCGAGCATCGGATCGGTAGCTCCACTGGTAGTGCAGCCAGGCGAGCAGCTGATCGACAGTGTCGGCCTGGCCGCCGACGTGACGCTCGCCGGATTCCCGCGCCTGCAGGGCCTCCCTGTCACACGCGCCGAGGATCCACTGCCGGTGCTGGCCGGCCCCGCGGGCACCGCCGCCGCCTACAGGCGCAGCGCGTGGGAGCAGATCGGCGGTCTCGACAAAGCGATATTCGCCTACATGGAGGACTTCGACCTCGCGCTGCGCCTGCGCGCGGCGGGGTGGCACACATGCACGGCGACCGCCGCGGTGGCCGTGCACCTGGGCTCGGCCACCTACGGGCACCGCTCGGCCAGACAGCGACGCCACGGCGGCTTTTCGCGCGGCTACCTGCTGCGGCGCTATGGGGTCGTGCGCGCCGGCACGGCTCCGCGTGCGCTCGCCACCGAGGCCGTCGTGGTGCTCGGGGACATGGCGATCTCGCGCGACCTTGCGGCGCTGCGCGGGCGGATCGCCGGCTGGCACGCCGCTGGGGGACAGCGGCGGCTCGCGCCGCCGCCGCCGGACTCGATCGACCGGCGGATTGGCTTTCGCGACTCACTCGCGCTGCGGCGGGGCGTCTACGGCCGCCGCGCCGCCTGAGCGGGTACGACGTCCTCTGGCGCCCAGCAGAGCTCTGTATACGAGCGCTCAGCAATGCTCCGTCTACGCGTCCAGCAAGTCTCTATCTATGCGCGCTCAGCGGCCTGTGCCGCCAGCGTCGCGTCCCACCAGCGCACGGTCGCCGCGAGCCCCTCCGAGAGTCCCCACCGCGGGCGGAAGCCGACCTCCTCGCGCAGCCGGCCTACGTCGGCCACGAGCTGCTGTGGCTCACCGGGGCGATCGGGCAGGGTGCCGCGCTGGACCAGCTCGGGGCGTCCAATTAGACGCGCGGCCTCGTCGACCAGGTCGCGGACCCTCACACCGGTGCCGGTGGCGATGTTGACTGCGCCCACGACAGCGCTGTCGAGTAGCGCCAGAACGGCGTCGGCGACATCCACCACGTACATGAAGTCGCGCACCTGCTCGCCGCTGGTGGTCGCGACGGTCTCGCCTCGCAGCAGCGAGCCGATCACGGCCGCCGCCAGGCGCTTGGGCTGTTCGTGCGGGCCGTAGGCAAAGAACAGCCGGCCCCAGGCGAGCTCGATTCCCTCCCGCTCGGCCTGTGCGCGGGCGAGGCGGTGCAGCGCGTCCTTGGCGAGCCCGTACTGCGTGGTGGGCTCTACCGGGGAGCGGAGCTCGTGCAGCGGCTCCCGTGCGTCAACCCAGCTGTACTCCGCGCACGACCCGAGCACCACCAGCCGGCGCCCGCCGGCCGAGGCGAAGGCACGCAGGAGGTTGCGGCTGCACTCCAGCCAGCTGCGATTCTCGGGCACGCTCCACATGTCGCGCGGTTCGGTATGCCAGGCGAGGTGGACCAGGCGCGTCGGCGCGATCTCGCGCACCAGCTCATCGACCGCGACGGTGTCCATGAGGTCGACTCGATGCCAGCGAACTCCGGGCATCGGTGGGCGCGAGCGCGAGGAGAGTGCATCGACCTCAACGCCCCGGCCCACCAGCGCCTGCACTAGCGGCTGCCCGACGAAGCCGCCGGCGCCGGTCACCAGCACGGTGCTCACGGCGCTCCCGGGGGATCCTCACAGTGCTCACGAGACTCCCCCGGGGAGCTCGGGTTCGGCACGATCGCCCCACGCCAGACCCGCCAGCACCCGCCGTCGCAATGCGTCGCCGTGATCGTATGAGCGTGTGCGATTGTCGATCGCGAGCAGCCCCTCCTGGGCGCCCTGGCAATAGGTGCGGCTGCGGTGCCAGTCGCAGGGTTCGTACCCCCTGCCGGCGCTGTCCACGACGAGCGCCCGCAGCCCCATCTGCTCCACCTGGCAGGTGAACCTGTGCGGCCCGCTCTCGAGCGCGTAGGTGTCCATCTTGTTGCGTATGCCGAACAGGCGCATCGCGCTGAGCGTTTCGTGCGTGAGCATCAGTGCCGTGTTGCGCAGGTGGGGCACCGGAAAGGGCTCGCGTCCCCACAGTTCCTCGGGCAGCTGCGCCAGCAGCCCGAGTCGTGTGCGCAGCGCCGAGGTGCGCGAGGGGCGCCCGACCCCAGGCTGTTCGGAGTCGATCGCGCGCAGCTGCTCGCGCATGACCCGCACGGGGGGAAGCACGCCGCGATAGAAGCTCGGTAGGCCCAGCGAGTAGGTCATCCACGAGTGCGTGCTCGCCCACGAGCCAGTGGCGCCGACGATGCCCACGTCGGCGGGCGCGAGGGCGGCGTCGAGCTTGGCCAGCCAGCCATCGACGAATGGGCGCGTGTGCGAGTTGATGAAGCAGTAACGATCGCGGCGCAGCCGGGCGGCGGCGGCAAAGAGCAGTCCCAGATCGAGCCCCCGATCCGCGAAGAACTCCACTCGCGGCGCGAGGTCGGCCGCAACCTCCAGGTAGGGGGCAGCGGCGGCAGGCGAGGCAAAGCCCTTCATCGCCAGCACCAGCTCGTGCTCGACCCCGGGAGGACGCGCGCGCATCGCCGCGACGAACTCACGCAGCGAGTCGATGCCGTTCGCGGCGCGCACCAGATGCACGATGCAGGGTGGCGCGCCGGGATCGGCCTCGCCCGCCAGTGGGGCGATCTTCAGTGGTCTGCGCCCCCAGGACCAGGGTGGGCGCATCTCAACCCGAGGGGCCATGACGGCCACGCTATCCGGGACCTCCTCGACAGTCGAGCGAATCGGGAAGCTGTTTCTGTCGCCCTTACAATGGCCGCCGTGAGCGTCCCTGCCCGCCATCCGCTGCTGCCCGCCCGCGCGGTGGACCCGCGCCAGGAGCTGCCGGCGATGGAGCAGGAGGTGCTCGAGCGCTGGCGTACGCGCGGCGTGTTCGAGCAGTCGCTGCGCCTGCGCGAGGGCGCCGAGCCGTGGGTGTTCTACGAGGGGCCCCCGACGGCCAACGGGCGGCCGGGGGCGCACCACGTGCTCTCGCGCGTGTTCAAGGACATCTACCCCCGCTACAAGACGATGCGCGGCTATGAGGTGCAGCGCAAGGGCGGCTGGGACTGCCACGGGCTGCCGGTGGAGATCGGCGTGGAGAAGGAGCTGGGGCTCTCCAGCAAGGCGGAGATCGAGGCGTACGGGATCGAGCGCTTCAACGCGCGCTGCCGCGAGTCGGTGTGGGGGTACCTGGAGGAGTGGAACGCGCTCACCGAGCGGATCGGCTTCTGGATCGACCTGGAGGACGCCTATCGCACGCTCGACGCCGAGTTATGTGGAGTCGGTGTGGTGGGCGCTGCGCGAGATCCACCGGCGCGGGACTGCTGTATGAGGGGCACAAGGTCGTGCCCTACTGCCCGCGCTGCGGCACCGCGCTGTCCTCGCACGAGGTGGCGCTGGGGTACCGCGACGTGGTGGACCCGTCGGTGTATGTGCGCTTGCCCGTTGCCGAGCCGTCGGGCTCTCTGCAGGAGGGCGATGCGCTGCTGATCTGGACGACCACCCCGTGGACGCTGCCCGGCAACGTGGCCGTGGCGGTGGCACCCGGCGCCACATACGTGCGTGCGCGCGTAGGGAGGAACTCGGGCGACCCGGACTCGGCGGACTCGGGCTCGACGGGCGCCGGCTCAGAGGTGCTCGTGCTGGCCGAGGACCGCGTGCAGGCCGTGATCGGCGAGAACGCGCAGATATTGGAGCGCTTTCCGGGCAGCGCCCTCGTGGGTCAGAGCTACGCCGGCCCGATCTTCCCGCTGAGCGACCGCACGCCCGGGCCCTACCCGATCATCGCCGGCGGACTTCGTGACCACCGACGACGGCACGGGCCTCGTGCACATCGCGCCGGCCTTCGGCGAGGACGATTTCAGCGCGGCGGCCGCGGCCGGGCTGTTCGACCCGACGCAGCCGGGCACCCTCTACAATCCAGTCCGTCCCGACGGCACCTATGACGGGCGCGTGCGCGGCGGAGACGGACGCTCGTACGAGGGGCAGTTCGTGAAGGACCCCGAGGTGGGTGCGGCGCTCACAGAGGACCTCGCGCGACGCGGCCATCTCTATTCAAAAAAAGAATACGAGCACTCCTACCCTCACTGCTGGCGCTGCGGAACGCCGCTGATCTACTACGCCAAGGCGAGCTGGTACATCCGCACGACGGCGGTGCGCGAGCGCATGCTCGCGGAGAACGAGCGGGTGGGCTGGCATCCGGAGCACATCCGCGAGGGGCGCTTCGGGGACTGGCTGAAGAACAACGTCGACTGGGCGCTCTCGCGCGAGCGCTACTGGGGCACGCCGCTGCCGGTGTGGCGCTGCGCGGCGGGACACACGCACGTGGTGGGCGAATTCGAGGAACTGCACGCGCTCGCGGGGGTGCGCCTGGAGGACCCGCACCGGCCGTTCGTCGACGACGTGCAGTGGCCCTGCGCAGAGTGCGGCGAGCCGATGCGGCGCGTGCCGGAGGTGATCGACGTGTGGTTTGACTCGGGCGCGATGCCCTTCGCGCAGTTCCACGCGCCCTTCGCGAACGAGCAGGCCTTCGAGCGCCACTTCCCCGCCGACTTCGTCTGCGAGGCGCTCGACCAGACGCGCGGCTGGTTCTACTCGCTGCTCGCTGTCTCGACGCTGCTGTTCGACCGCGCGCCCTACCGCAACGTCGTCTGCCTGGGGCTGATCCTCGACGGCGAGGGCCAGAAGATGTCGAAGTCCAAAGGCAACACCGTGGAGCCCTGGAAGGTGCTCGACACCTACGGCGCCGACGCCTTCCGCTGGTACTTCTTCACCTCCAAGGCCCCCTGGGACGGCTATCGCTTCTCCGAGGAGGCGATCGGCGAGGGCGTGCGACTGTTCCTTAAGCAGCTCTGGTCGACTTACTTCTTTTACACGCTCTACGCACAGGTCAACGCCGAGGTGTTGGGCGGGGGCGATCAAAATAAGGAAAGGCCGGACAAGCCGGCCCGGGGGTCGGTTGAGTTCGATTCGCCGGCCGTGGGTGCGACCGCGGCGCAGACCGCCGGGAGCACCGATATGCCCGGCGAATCGAGGGCCAAGGACGCGCGGAGCGAGGACGCGCTGAGCGATCACGACCTCGACGTGTGGGCGCTGTCGCGCACCGCGGCCGTGGCCGAGCTCGTGGCCGAGCGCCTGGACGCCTACGACGCGACGACCGCGGGGCGCGCGATCGCGGAGCTCGTGGACGAACTCTCCAACTGGTACGTGCGCCGCTCGCGCCGGCGCTTCTGGGACGGCGAGGCGGCAGCCTTCGCCACCTTGCGCACGTGCCTGTTGACGGTGGCGCGCCTGTTGGCGCCGTTCTGCCCGTTCGTGGCGGATGAGATCTACGACAACCTCGACGGGACGCTCGAGAGCGTGCACCTGTGCGACTTCCCCACGGCCGCCGAGCTGCCCCCGCGCGATGAGGAGCTCGAGCGCGCGATGGCGATCGCGCGCGAGACTGTCCGCCTCGGGCTCGCGGCGCGTGGGCAGGCCAAGATCAAGGTGCGCCAGCCGCTCGCCGAGGCCGTGGTCGTCGCCGCCGGCCCCGAGCGCGCGGCGATCGCGCGCCTGGAGGGCATCGTGCGCGAGGAGCTCAACGTGCGCCGCGTACGCTTCGTCTCGGGTGCCGAGGAGCTCGGCGAATACGAAGTGAAGGCCAACTACCGCACGCTCGGGCCGCGCTTTGGCAAGGACATGCCGCGCGTGGCCGAGGCGATCGCCGCCCTCGACCCCGCGCACGTGGTGGCGGCAGTGCGCGAGAGCAAGGAGGTGGGCGTGGCGATCGACGGGCGCGACCACACCCTCGGCGCGGAGGATCTACTCGTCTCGATGCACGCCCCCGAGGGCTACACGGTCGAGCGCGAGGGCGCCCACGCGGTCGCGCTGGACCTCGCGATCGACGCCGACCTGCGCCGCGAGGGGCAGGCGCGCGAGATCGTCCACGCCGTGCAGAGCGCCCGCAAGAGCGCTGGCCTGCAGGTGGAGGACCGCATCGAGCTGTCCCTCTCAGGCGACGCCGCGCTGGTCGACGCCGCCGGTACGCATCGCGACTACCTCGTGGGCGAGACCCTCGCCGTCGAGCTGCTTCTCGGCGCGGAGGGCGCGACGGCGGGAATGGAGCACCGCGAGCGAGCCGCGATCGACGGCCAGGACCTGGACATCGCCCTGCGCCGGGCCCAGCGCGGCTGACCGACCAGGCTGCCCATACGCCGGTCGGGCGCAGACGCCCTCAGGCAGGTGGCTTGACGGCGGCGCTGTTAGGCGGCTCCGTCGCGACTGCTTCGTCCGGCGAGCCCACGCCGGGCTCAGGCAGGGCCAGAGGCGCGGCGCGCAGCAGCGCCTCCAGCTCGCGCGCCGGAAGCGGGCGCGAAAGCGCGTAGCCCTGCACCAGCTCACAGCGATTGGCCACGAGCGAGTTCCAGGTCGCCTGGTCCTCGATGCCCTCTGCCACCACGCGGATGCCGATCGAGTGCGCGAGCTGGATCGTGGCTGTGACGATCGCCGCATCGACGGGATCACTCGTCATGCGCCCGACGAACGAGCGGTCGATCTTGACCTCGCCGACGGGCAGCGCCTTGAGGTGCGTGAGCGAGGAGTAGCCCGTGCCGAAGTCGTCCAGCGACAGCCCGAGCCCCAGCTCGCCGAGCTTTGCGAGCACGTCGCCCACGCGCACGGGGTCGGCGAGCACCATGTTCTCGGTCACCTCCAGTACCAGCGCCTCTGGCGGCAGCCCGTGGTCGGCCAGCATCGCCGCGACCTCCGCGGGGAAACGCGTGTCCTGGAGGTCCGCGACGGTGGTGTTCACGGCGACGTGCAGGTCCAGTCCGGCGGCGCGCCACTCATTCGCCTGGGTGAGCGCGAGCGTGAGCATCCTGCGCGTCAGCGCGCGTCCGAGCCCCGCCTGCTCGGCGACCGTGACGAACTCCCCCGGCCCGAGCAGTCCGCGCGTGGGGTGGCGCCAGCGAACGAGCGCCTCGACGCCGACGATCCTGCGCGTGGCCGCATCGGCCTTGGGCTGGAAGTGCGCCTCGATCTCATCCGTTTCCAGTGCGTGCGAGAGCTCGCCGGCGAGCGTGAGGCGCTCCAGCGAGTGGTTGTCGCGCTCACGCGCGTAACAGGCGTGGCCGGACTGTGCCGTCTTGGCCTCGTACATCGCGATGTCCGCGTGCTGCATCAGCTGCTCGCCGTCATCGGCGTGCTCGGGGTAGAGCGCGATGCCGATGCTCGCCGTCACGCGCAGGTTCAGATCCTTGATCGGAAACGGCTCGGCGATCGCCCTGAGGATCTTCTCCGCAACGACCTCCGCTCCCGCGGTGTCACAGGGGTCGCAGAGCAGCACACCGAACTCGTCGCCCCCGAGGCGCGCGGCGGTGTCGCTCGTGCGCACCACCCCGCGCAGGCGGTCGCTCACCTGGCAGAGCAGCTCGTCGCCCGCGTCGTGGCCGAGCGTGTCGTTGAGCTCCTTGAAGTGGTCGAGGTCGACCAGCAGCAGCGCCACGCTCGTGCCCGAGATCCGGCTCGAGAGAATCCCGTCGCGTAGACGCGCGAGGAAGTCACGGCGGTTGGGCATCGAGGTGAGGTCGTCGGTGAGCGCCTGGCGGCGCGTTTCCGCGAGCGCCCGCACGTCCCGAAACGCGAGTGCCGTGCGTGCGAAGGCGGCGAGGATCGTGAGCAGCGCCAGCGCCAGCGCCAGCGGATCGAGGCGGCTGAAGTGGTCATAGACGAGCAGGCCGAGCGCGCTGAAGGTGAACGCCGCGGGAATGCCGAGCACCGCGGTGCCCGGCACCGCGTCTCGCTCCAGCGCCTCCCCCGGCTGCCACGCCGCGAGCGCCAGCGCGAGCACGCCGATGTCATAGACGAGGTTCGTCGCGGTGGTGGGCGCCGAGGCGCCGCCGGCCACCTGCAGCGCATACATGCAGTCGGCCACCGCCAGCGCGAGGAAGCCGCCGCCGAGCATCGCCCACATCCTGTCCAGTCGCCAGCCGCGCAGCGCGAGCACGCCGACGACGAGCGCCGCCAGCAGCAGGTCGCAGATCGGATAGGCCATCTCGGTGATGACGGCGGCGGTATTGCCCGACACCGAGGCGAGCACCGGACGCAGGACGATCGCCGCGCCGATCGCCGCCACGCCAAGACCGGCGATCACGCCGTCCAGCCAGATCCGCGGCGGCACGTGACGCTCGCGCACGCGCGCCAGCCCGACGATGCCCAGATAGCAGGCCGGATAGAGGGTCAGCCACATCCCGTCGCACACCGAGGGAATCGGCGGATTGGGGAGGTGTTCGACCCACACCGCCCACAGCACATTGCCCAGGCCGTAGATGGAGACGCCGGCGGCGAAGAACATCCACGAGCGCCGCGCCTGCGCTACGCGCACGGCCCGCCAGCTGACGATCGCGCCAACGAGGATGTAGACGGCCGGGGTGACCCAGTCGCGGATCGGCAGTTCGACCGCGTGCCCGCCGAGGCCGGTGGCCGCGTGCAGGCCGGTCGCGGCGACCAGCGTCACCAGCAGCGCAGTGGTCAGTCCCAGCAGGCGCCGCTCGCCCCGGGGCAACCCGGCGGCGAGCGGTAGGAGCGCCTCGGCCATGGCGCCTATATCGGTCCACGCCAGCGCCTGCTTGACTCGACGCCCCCCAAATGTTGGAAGACTGGACCCTCAGACGACCGGCGTCCAACTATCGGACGCTCTGGCCCGCCAAGGACCTGTGCCCAGCTGCCGCTCCGGACCGCCGGACGGTCAGCCGGCCTGCGCCCCGATACCCGGACGCCCTTGACCTTCAGACAGCCAGCGCGGGCTCCAGCTCGGCCTGCAGACGCTGCTTGGGGTACGCGCCGATCACCGTCTTCACGGGCTGGCCGCCCTTGAACAGAATCATCGTCGGGATCGAGAGCACCTGAAAGCGCGCCGCGGTCTGCTGGTTCTCGTCGATGTTCAGCTTTACGATCCGCAGATCCTCGCGTTCGCCGGCGATCTCCTCGAGCACCGGAGCAACCACGCGGCAGGGGCCGCACCAGGGCGCCCAGAAGTCGACGAGCACAGGGGTCTCGGACTCCAGCACCTCGGCGTCGAAGCTGTTGTCGGTCACTTCACTCAGATTGCCTGCCATCGGGTCTCCTTGTCTCGCTCGCTCTGATCTCTGCTCTTCACTATACAAAGTAAAGCAAGGGGAGCCAAGGTCACCAGGATCGCGTGATCGGCCCGTGGATGCCGGTGAGCGCGACGAACAGATGGGGCGAGACATAGACCTCGATCAGAGCCGCAATCACAAGCAGGGGGACGGCCACCGCGACGGTCACGAGCGTGGCCGCCAACAGCTGATCCCACTCGCCACGACGGCTCGCCATGATCCAGGCGGCCAGCGGCAGGAACAGCGCCACGAGCTCGAGCAGCGCGTGGGGCAGCACCCCCAACAGCAGCAGCGCCGGCGAGATTTCCAGGAAGTTGGCCACGCCGGCGAGCGTGTGGCCCAGCACATATGCCTGGGCGGAGAGCGAGAAGGTGGTGGCGCACACGACGAACCCAATCGCCAGCCGCCCCCCGTGCTCGTGCACCCAGCGCGAGACGCCGGTGTGCGACTCGGCCTGCAGGGGCAGGGAGCTGCCGGCGATGAACCCCGCCACGCAGGCCATCGCGTGCAGGGCGAGCACCAGCAGGTTGTGGCCGAGCACGCTCCTCACGTCCGACAGTTCGCCCACCGCGAAGGGCGGGCTCAGCGTGACGATCTGCGTGTAGCCGCCCCACAGCTCGGAGATCGCCAGGACCGCCAGCAGCAGTCCGATGGCGGCCACCAGCGAGCCCAGCGCCCAGCGCCCGACGACCTCGAACGGGTGCTCGCTCCAGGCGCGCAGCGTCACGCGTGTGCGGCGCACGCCATGGGCGAGCGCGTAGGCGGAGGCGTCCATCGTTCTCTGATCGGCCCGTGGGCGCCGTTACTGGAGTGTGGCTACAGACCCTCGGCGAGCCGCCCGCGGTCTGGTCCCGCAATCCGAGACATCGAGCCCGCTCAGCGCAGCGTGGGAACCTGCCGCTCGGCGGTGCTCGTCACGCCAGGCGCGGGCGGTTGGCGCCCGAAGCGCAGCCGCGGCACGAGCCACATCGCCTCGGCGGCGATGCGCCAGGACATCTTGCTCTGGCCCTGCTGGCGGTCGCGGAAGACGATCGGCACCTCGACCACCCAAAAGCCCGCGCGTACCGCGCGGTAGGTCAGCTCCACCTGGAAGGCATAGCCCTGCGAGCGCACGCTGTCGAAGTGGATCGCTTCGAGCGTCTCGCGGCGAAAGCACTTGAAGCCGCCCGTCAGGTCGCGCACGCGCAGGCCGAGCACGATCCGCGCGTAGGTCGAGCCGCCCTCGCTGACGAAGCGCCGCAAGAGACCCCAGTCGCTAACCCCCCCGCCGGGCACATAGCGCGAGCCGAGCGCCAGATCCGCGCCCCCGTGCACGGCCTCCAGCAGGCGCGCGAGATCGGCGGGGTCGTGCGAGAAGTCGGAGTCCATCTCCATCAGGTACGCCGCGCCGTGCTCCAGCGCGTGGCGGAAGCCCGCGAGGTAGGCGGGACCGATGCCGTTCTTCTCCCTGCGATGCAGCACCTCCGCCCACTCGCACTCCTCGGCGAGACGCTCGGCGATCGCGCCGGTGCCGTCGGGCGAGCCGTCGTCGACGATCAGCACGCGATACCCCTCGGGCGCAGCGTCGGCGAGCACCGCGCCGGCGGCACGCACGATCGCCTCGATGTTCTCGGCCTCGTTGTAAGTGGGCAGGATGAGCCAGGCCTTGCCGGACATGGCCGGAACCCTAGAGCCTGGCGGGGATCGCTCGCGTCATGAGGCCCGGCGAGCCCGAGACGCTCGCGGTCGCTCGCGCCGCGAGGCGCAGACGTGGGGATTGCCCCGCACCACAAGACTCCGCGAAGCGCGACGTGGGGATCGCCTCATGCCACGAGGCACCGCGAGCCCCAGACGCTAAGCTCGCGCTCGATGGAAGGCTTGGTCGACGCACGGTGAGCACATGGACGGGCACGCGCGTGCTCTTCACGGGAGCCCAGGGCTTCATCGGCTCGTGGGTCGCCGAGCGGCTACTGGACGAGGGCGCGGATGTGTATGTACTGGACCGTCCCCCGGCCAAGGTCTCGCGCTTTCGATTGCGCGGACTGGACGAGCGGTGCGTCCCCGTGCGAGCCACCCTGATGGACACCGACTCGCTGCGCCGCGCGATCGACGAGCGGGAGGTGCAGGCGGTGTTCCACCTCGCCGCGACCGCAATCGTTGGCTCAGCGACGACTTCGCCCCTGAAAACCTTCGAGGTCAACGTGCGGGGGACGTGGAACCTGCTGGAGGCCTGCCGCCTTGCGCAGGCGCCGCCACGGCGGATCCTCATGGCCTCGACCGACAAGGCCTATGGCGCGCACGAGGAGCTGCCCTACCGCGAGGACCACGCGCTGCAGCCACGTTTCCCCTACGACGCCTCGAAGGCCTGCGCCGACATCATCGCCCGCTCCTACGCCCACACGTTTGGGCTGCCCGTCGCCGTGACGCGCTTCGGCAACGTGTTCGGCGGCGGGGACGTCAACTTCTCGCGCCTGATCCCGGGCGCCGTCAAGGCGCTGCTGGAGGGCGAGCGGCCCGTGATCCGCTCGGGCGGACAGATGGAGCGCGACTTCCTGTATGCCGAGGACGCCGTCACGGCCTACCTGGCGGTGGCCGACTCGCTCGATCGCCCCGAGCTGCACGGTCGCGCGTGGAACGCGAGCATCGGCGAGCCCGTGACCGTGCTGGAGGTCGTGAGGGCGCTGAGCGAGATCGCGGGAGTGGACAGCGAGCCGGACATCCGCGGGCAGGGCACACCGCACGGCGAGCTCTCACGCCAGTGGCTCGACTGCAGCGCGATCTCAGAGCAGCTCGGTTGGAAGCCCGAGTGGGATCTGCAGCGTGGGCTGGAGGCGACCTTCAGGTGGTATGAGCAGGAACTGCCGCGGCTTTCCAGCGCAGCTCCTCGTCCAGTCGCCCTGCGGCCATGAGTTCCTTCAGGCGGGCGATCCGCATGAAGCGCGAACCCTTGAAGTCCTCGATCGTGAGGCCGTTCTCGCGGTAGGCGGCGAGCATCTCCTCCGCGCTCCGCCGCACATCCCACTTGGGGCTCAGCTCGGGGAAAGCGCCCGCCAACTTGGCGAAGCTGACGCGGTAGCTGCGCTTGTCCGGACCTGCCCCGGCCGCGAAGGCGATCCGCGAGCCCGCGACGACCTCCTCGACGATCGCCGCGATGTCGCGGATCTGGTAGTTCTCGGCGTCACCGCCGATGTTGAACGCCTCCCCGTGCACCTTCTCGCGCGGCGCCTCCAGCAGGCCGAGGAAGGCTCGCGAGATGTCCTCGATATGCACCAGCGGCCGCCACGGGGAGCCGTCGCTCTGCATCAGCACCTCTCCCGTGGCGAAGGCAAAGGCCGTGAGGTTGTTTACGACCAGGTCGCCGCGATGGCGCGGCGAGAGCCCGTGGGCGGTCGCGTTGCGCAGGAACGTGGGGCTGAAGGAGTCGTCGGCAAGCGCGCCGATGTCACGCTCGGCGAAGACCTTCGACTCCCCGTAAGGAGTCACGGGATTGAAGGCGGCGCTCTCGTCGATCCAGTCCTCCTCAGCGGCACCGTAGAGGCTGCAGGAGGAGGAAAACAGGAAGCGCTCCACGCCGGCCTGCTTGGCGGCCTGCGCCAGCGATACCGACGCGCGGTGGTTGATCGCGTAGGTGCAATCCGGGTTGAGGTCGCCGATCGGATCGTTGGAGAGCGCAGCGAGGTGCATCACCGCGTCAAAGCCCTTTAGATCTGAGGCCTCCACGTCGCGGACGTCCTTGCGAATGACCGGCACGACAGGCGCACGGTCCTCACCGAAGTCGCACCCCTCATACAGGAAGGTGTCGAGACCGACGGGCTCGTGGCCCGCATCGAGCAGCAGCGGGACGAGGATCGCTCCGATGTAGCCATGGTGGCCCGTAACGAGGACGCGCATGGTCGCGAAGCGTACAGACCGGGCGATGCTGCCTCCAAGCGCCATCGTCAACGCCAGTGCGGCACTCTTAGAAGCCCATGCCAGACGTTTCCAACGCCACAATCGCTGACGCTCTCGAGGAGCTGGGCGACCTCTACGAGCTCGACGGGGCGATCGTGCACCGCGTGCTGGCCTATCGCAACGCAGCGCGCGCCGTACGCGAATCGCCGGTGTCGGTCGCGGCGCTGGCGCGCGCGGGCAAGGCCACCGAGCTCGCCGGAGTCGGGGAGACGCTGCAGCAGAAGATCCTCACGTTCCTCGACACCGGCACGACCCCCTCAACGGAGCGCATGCGCGCGCAGTTCCCGCCGGGGCTGATCGCGATGACGCGCCTGCAGGGGCTCGGTCCCAAGCGTGCGCGCCTTCTGCACAAGGAGCTCGGCATCGAAACGCTGGAGCAGCTGCGCGAGGCGGCGCTGGCACAGCGCCTGCGCGGCGTGCGCGGGCTGGGTCCCAAGTTTGAGGCCAGCGTGCTGCTCGCTCTGGAGGCAGGCGCCACCCAGGACGCGCCGCGGCTACGGTTGCCCGCCGCGATCGAGCTCGGTGAGGCGCTGGCGGCGGGCCTGCGCGAGCGCGCACCCGAGGACGCGCAGATCGAGTTGGCGGGCAGCGCGCGGCGGATGGTCGACGCGGTTAAGGACATCGACCTGATCGCCACCACCGCCGAGCCGCAGGCGCTGAGCGTGCTGCTGGAGGGACTGGATGAGATCGAAGCGGTCTCCTCCGCTGGAGCCGCCGGCGCGCGGGCGCGCACGCACTCGGGCTTGAGCGTGGACCTGCGCATCGCGCGCCCCGAGCAGCACGGCAACCTGCTGCAGCACTTCACCGGCTCAGGGCGCCACAACGCGGCGCTGCGCGAAGCGGCCGTGCGACAAGGACTGCATGTGTCGGAGTACGGAGTGCTCAACGATTCTGAGGGCACCATGCGCACATGCGCGACCGAGGCCGAGGTGTACGAGCTGCTCGGCCTCGCCTACATCGAGCCCGAGCTGCGCGAGAACCGCGGCGAGCTGGAGGCGGCGCGCGAAGGCGGACTCCCGCGGCTGATCGTCGAGGGGGACATGCGCGGCGACCTGCACTGCCACACCGTTGCCTCCGACGGGCGCGCGTCGATCGCCGAGATGGCCCACGCGGCACGTGAGCGCGGCTACGAATATCTGGCGATCACCGACCACTCGGCCTCGCACGGCTTCGGCAATGACGTCTCCCCCGATGAGCTGCGCCGCCAGATCGAGCGAATCGCGAAGACCAACGCCGCGATCGAGGGCATCGAGCTGCTCGCGGGCAGCGAGGTCAACATCCTCCCCGACGGCTCACTCGACTACGAGGACGAGCTGCTCGGGCAGCTGGACTGGGTCGTGGCAAGCGTTCACACGGCCTTCGGCATGAGCGAGCAGAAGATGACCGAGCGCATGATCGCCGCGATCGAACACCCTCTCGTGGACGCGATCGGCCACCCCACCGGGCGCCTGATCGAGCGCCGTGAGCCCTACGAGCTCGACCTGGAGGCGGTCTTCGCCGCCGCCGCCCGCACCGGCACGATGCTCGAGATCAACGCCAACCCCGCCCGCCGCGACCTCTCCGACGTGCACGCCCGCGCCGCCGCCCGCGCGGGGGTGCGCCTCGTGATCGACTCCGACGCCCATCGCCCCGACACGCTCGCGAACATGCGCTGGGGGATCGCCACCGCGCGGAGGGCCTGGCTCACGAAGGAGGATGTGGCCAACACGCTGCCTTGGGGGGAGCTGGGGAAGCTGCGCAAGCGGGGCCGTCAGTCTTCGCGCAGCAGCCGCGGCAGCAGCTCCTCCGCCACCACCCGATCGAAGGCCTCCCGGCGAAAGGGCTCCAAGGCAGCCAGGGCGCGACCGGAGTAGTCGGGCGTCGGATCGTCCAGCGCGGCGCGCAGGGCGAGGCCGAGATCCTCACCCACGAGCCGCGCATCGAGCCGCCGTGCGAGTGGCAGAGCCGCGTAGGGACCGGGGGCAGGCGTCGTGACCAGCAGACAGCCGTCGGCGAGCGCCTCCAGTTGGGCCAGGCCGTAGTCCTCGCGGCGCGGCGCGGTCACGAAGACGCGCGCGCGGCGCAGCATCGCTCGGTAGTGCTCAGGCGCCAGAGGTCCTGTCACGCGCACGCCCTCGCCGGAACTCGCAAGGCCGGCCGCGGCGAGTTCAGGCATCTCGGCCCCCGCCACCACCAGCTCCTCACCTGATTGGCGCACGCGGGCCCACGCCGCGAGTACGTGGTCGAGGCCCTTCTTCAGCGGGTTGGCGGCGTAGGTGATCGCCGTGATATCTCGTTCTCCGGACCGCTCCCCCACGCTTGCCGAGGGCTCGACCGGCACCGGCAGCACAAGCTCTCGGCTGCTCATTGCAGCCGTCAAGCGCTTGGCGCCCGTCGAGCGGGAGCGACCCGCCCCGCCCCCAATGGCCGCACCCGTGAGCTCTGCGAGCCCCCCGTCGCTCCACGGCAGCAGCAGCGAGGCCTGGAGGACGCGGCGGCGCTCAAGCGGTCGCTGCCACAGCCCGTGGCGCCCGGTACGGTTGCCGGCGGCGGGCGCGTCGAAGCGGATCGCCCCCGGCCGCGGCCACAGCAGGGCGGCGGTGGTGCTCGAATAGATCACCGCCCGAGCCTGGCTGCGCGCCAGCCCCGCCACGGCTGCCGCCCGCGCGGCGCGCGCCCAGCGCAGATCGGTGAGCATCAGTGTGCGAACCTCGCCGGGAGGCGCCGCCCTAACCAACTCGACGCTCGCGCCGGCGCGGCGCAGGGAGTCGCGCAACTCCTCGTCTGCCGCTCGCAGCCCACCGGTCGAGCCCAGCGAGACGATCAGGACATCGATCAAGTGGCGGCGCCACCCGTCGAGCGCGAGCCCCCGTGCCCCGTGGTGCGCAGCGCCTTGAAGCCCGGTGCGCGGTCAAGCGCCATCGGGCGCATGGGGGAGGTGCGGCGCACGTAGAAGAGCGCCCCGTCGCGCTCCTCGATCGCCGCCACGGCCGCGTCCTGACGGCGCCAGGCGAGCGCCCAGATGATCCCGAAGCCCGCGCCGATGCCCGGAATCTGCGGCGCCAGGAAGGCCAGGCCGCCGGCCACGATCGTGACCAGCAGCAGCGGCCACAGCCGGTTGACGAGGATGCTCGCCGGGTTGAGCTCGGGCAGCGTCGTCGTAACTTTCGCGCCGGCCAGCAGGCGAGCGATCGGCGGACTCGTCTCGGCACGACGCCCCAGGCGCAGACCGATCAGGGCTGCCAGCACCCACCAGCCCGCGGCGAGCGCCACCAGCAACGAGTCGGACGCCGCGGCAGCGGCCAGCACCGCCACCGCGGCCAGCGCCGTGGCGGCGCCGGCGCTAAGCAGCACAGTCGTCTTGAGGAAGTCCACGAAGCGCACTTCGGCCGACTACAGCAGTGCCTCGAGCAGGCCGCGCACGCCGCTCGTGCCGTCGATCGTCAGGTCTGCCTCGCGCACGAGATCGAGCGGCGCTTCCTCGGAGCTCACCGCCGCGCACACTGAGGTTCCCAGTACGTCGGTGCGCTCCAGCTCGCGCAGGGCGCGGAAGGCGTCGAGGTCGGTCGTATCGTCGCCCACGTACAGCGCCGCGGCGAACAGGTGCCCCTCGACCGCGCCGGCGCTGGAGGGTGCACTCAAGAGCGCCGTCACCCCCAGGCCCTTGTCAAGGGGGACGGGCGGACGCACCTCCAGCACCTTGCGCCCCCAGTGCACCGCGAAACCCTCCTCCTCGGCGCGCGCGGCGATGCCCCGCACCGCTGCGGCCGCCGCCTGCTCGTCGGGGGCACCGCGCCAGTGAAAGGCGGCGATCACATGCTTATCCTCGGTGCGCACGCGCAGGCGTTGATGCTCGCTGCCGTAGGCGCGCGCGGCAAACGCGCGCACGCGCTCGCCCCAGGCCGCCACCTCCGGGTCGACCTCCACCTGCGTGGAGCCGGGGCGCAGCAGCTCGCTGCCGTGGTTGCCGATGTAGGCGATGCTGCCGATCGAGACGATCCCCCGCGCGTCGTGGGCGCGGCGACCGCTGACACAACCCACCACCCCATAGCGCCTGGATATCTCGATCAGGAGCGTGCGCGTGGCCTCGGGCACGTGGGCGTCGTCGGCGTGTCTGACGATCGGCGCGAGCGTGCCGTCGATGTCGAGCAGTACAGCGGCGTGGGAGGGATCTGAGCGCAGCGGCTCTAGCGCCTCCACGAGGGTGGCGGCCGGGGACACGAGCACTAGTATGGCGCGCATGATGGCCGACCGCCCCCTGGCCCATGGCTGAGCAGCGCGCGGCACAGTGACCCAGCGCTCCGAGGTCGACTTGGGCGGCGCCCGCGCCCTGAAGCTCGCTGTGATCGGAACCGCCGCCGGCCTCTTCAGCGGCGTGTTCGGTGTTGGGGGCGGCTCGGTGCTCGTGCCGCTGCTCGTGCTGTGGCTGGGCTACGGCGAGCGCGAGGCCACCGGCACCTCGCTGGCGGCGATCGTCTTCATCGCGGCGTTCGCCGCCGCGGTGCAGGGGGTCTACGGAAACGTGGACGTGGCCGACGCGGCGCTGATCGGGATCCCGGCCGTGGGCGGCGTGCTGCTTGGCACGTGGCTGCAGCAGCGACTGGCCACCCGCGCGATCTCCCTTCTGTTCGCGGCTGTCCTGGTGGCGACCGCGATCGAGCTCTTCGTGCAATGAGATGCGTGATCGCAGTCGGCGACCGTGGGGTTCAGGGGGCGATGATCGGCGCGAACGCAACAGGCCGCGTCGTTGGACCCGTGCCTCGATGATCGGTGCGAGCGCAACAGACCCCGTCGCTGGACCCGTGCCCCGATGATCGGCGCGATCGCGATCGGTCTCGCCGCGGGCGTGATCGCGGGGCTGCTGGGCGTGGGCGGCGGTGTGCTGTTCGTGCCGGGCCTGGTGATTTTCCTCGGGCTGGGCCAGCATCAGGCCGAGGCCACTTCGCTGCTCGCGATCGTGCCCGTTGCACTGGTGGGCGCGTACAAGCAGGACCGCTATGGCAACGTGCGCCGCACCGATGCGCTGCTCGCGGGCGTGCTCTCGGTGGCAGGCGTGGCGGGCGGTGTCGCGCTCGCCAACGCGCTCTCGGGAGAGGCCCTGCGCGTCGCCTTCGCGCTGCTGATGCTCTTCATCGCCGCGCAGCTCGTGCGCAGGACGCTCAGCGAATGATGTGCAGCGGGCAGGGAGTACGCCGCCCGTGGTCTAGACTGGTTGTGAATGGGACTCGACAACCCACTGCACATCGTCATCCTCGTGGTGGTCCTGCTGCTGGTGTTCGGTGCCCGACGGCTTCCCGAGATCGGCCGCTCGCTGGGCAGCGGGATGCGCGAGTTCAAGGACTCCGTCAGCGGCGAGAGCAAGCCCACGCTGAACGCGGGCGAACAGCAGCCACAGCCGCCTGCGGCGCAGCCGGTCGCCACGCCGGCCCCCCAGCAGGCACCCCCCCCGCAGCCCGCGGCGCCAGCCGAGCAGCAGCCCAATCCGTTCGGCTCCTAGCTGAGCAGCCGAAGCCCCCGTCCCTGCCGCCCGCTCCACCGCCGGTGTCAAAATCGGCGTTCAGCAGCAGCCGTGCGTAGAGCTTCGCTTGCGTAGTAGCGCAGGGTGCGCCCCTTACCGCGCTGCGCCAGAAGTCCCGCATCCAGCAGACGCCGGAAATCGGAGCTTGCGGTGGCGGGAGATATCTCCGCCTCCCTCCCGTAGAGCGCGCGGTTGGAGCCGCCTACAAGGCTCTGCTCGAGGGCGATGACCAGGCGTTCGGGCCAACCGCGCCGCTGCACGAGATCCTCCAGATAGGACCACCTCGTGCGCGCTCCCTCGATCTGGGCAAGTCGCCGATGAGCCTGCGAAAGGTGCGCCTCGACGCAGAATGCCACCCATCCCGAGGCGTCTCGATCCGGCCGATAGCGCTCACCGTGCGCCTCCTGGAGAGCTGCGTAGTAGGCGGGAGTGTTTTCTCCGAGGTACTCCTCGATCGAGCCGAACTCGGTCGAGACGAGCCCCTCGCGGGCGAGGACGAGCGACTGGAGGATGCGCGAGATGCGTCCGTTGCCGTCGCGGAATGGGTGGATCGAGACCAGGTGCAGATGTGCCATCGCGGCACGCACGACTACGTGTGCATCGAGGTCGCCCTCCTGCAACCACGAGACGGCCTCGCTCATCAGGGCGGGGACGTCCTGCGCGTCCGGTCCCACGTACAGCAGACGGCCATCGCCGCCGGCTATCCCGATCGGACCCACACGCCACAAGCCAGGGTTCGATTGGGGCTGGAAGTAGCAGGCCTCGAAGTGCAGATCGAGGATCACCCGATCCAGCCAGCGGAAGGCGGCGTCGCTGGACATCACCGCGACGTGATCCATCGCGCGCCCGTAACAGGCCACCGCCATCCGATCTACGTCGGTGGGATTGGCCTGCTCCTCGCCACCTACCAGCGCAAGCGCCTCCTCCGCGGATACATGGAAGCCCTCGATCGCCGTCGAGCTCTCCACCGACGTGGCCTGCACGAGGCGGCGCAGCGTTCCCATCCAGCGCGAGGGCCGGTGACTCTCCTGTCCGAGCGTGGTGCGCAGCTGGTCGAGCTCGTCGAGGCGGGCTGTGAGATCGGGTGTGAGGGCAGGCGTGGGAAGCAGCATACCCCTCAGTTTAGACGATTAGCCGTTTATATGCATAATCGTTTAGACGATTAATCGTCTACGATGTGCTAACCGCCGTGGGAAGGTGGCGTCGAGGGCTCCTCCACCGCTCCCGGCAGCACCGCGGGGCGCGCCTCGTGCAGGAGGGTCGCGCCGCAGTGCCAGCAGAAGGCGGCGCCACGAGAGTGCACCGAACCGCAGGCGCGGCAGGTGCCGTGGACGCCCTCCTCGGCGGCTGCCAGCACACGTTCGACCTCGCCCAACTGGGCGTCGGCCTCCTGCAGTTCGGCCGCGCGGCGCGCGAGCACGTCGAGGCGGTAGTGATCGCGGACGGCCATCTCATAGGTGAGCCCACCCAGGTCCCAGGTGAGACCGGCGACCTTTTCGGCCAGCTCCAAGCGCTCTCGGCGCAGCTCCGCAAGGGAGCTGCCGAGCGCCGCGATGTGGGTGTCGGTGGGGCGGCGCAACTCGGTCAAGGTTCTCATCGTCGCCTCCTGAACATGACTTTGTCAAGCGGTGTTGTGGTCATTCGATGCTCGTCCCCTCTGAGCCGGCGATGGTTGGAGGTCATTCGATGCTCGTCACTTCCGAGCCGCCGCCGATCGGCTTGTTGGCTTCGGCCTTGGACTTACTCGTTTCCTTGGGCGGCGGCGCTCCACCGGTGCTCAACACACCGCCTCCCTTGGCGAGGGCCTTTTCGACTTCCTTAGCGTGTTCCTTGCCGGTGCTCTGCGCCAGCTTGTTCACCGTGGGGCTGGAGGCATGAGACGTGGGCGTCGGGGTCTTCGCGGCGCCCCCGGACGAGGGCGTGGGTGTCGGGGAGGCGCCATTCGTCGCGCCGGGGGTGCCAGTGGCACCGGACGCACCGGCAGGAACCGCGCCCGCCGCGGGAAGACCCTTGATTTCGACCACCTGCTTGGCGGGGACAGTGGCAACAGACTTGGCCCCGCCGCCGGCCCAATGACCGAGGAGCAGTCCGATCAGCAGCGCCACCAGCAGCACACCTAGCAGCGCGAACAGCGGTGTGTACTCGCGCAGACGGCCAGCCACCCCGCCACCCTGCCCGCCCCAGCCGCCGGCATTCGCGCTTTCGAGCCCTCCTACCGGAGCCGCCGCCATGCGCAGCAACGAGGCGGGCTGGGATCCGGCTTCTACGACGCCCGCGCGTGCGGCCTCGGTGTGGAGCACGTCGAGGAACGGCAGCCGTGTGCCCGAGCGGGGGATCCCGCAGGAGAGGCAGTAGCGCTGATCGGCGCCCAGTGGAGCACCGCAGCCGGCGCAGGGCTCGCGCGCCAGCATCGTCGAGATGTCGTGGTGAGTGGCTGGGAGGGGACCCACCGAGGGCGGGGGGGGCTTGACGTGCTCGCCGGCGCCCGGCTGGCCGGGTGATTGTGTGGGGGGAGAGTCGCTGCTCACGGATGCTCCTTCGTTCACCTATACGGCGGGGGCTGGGGTAAGTTCGATGCGGGCGCCCGCCGGGGAGCCCACGAGATAGAGGCGGAAGCTGGCCCTGCTCGCGGCACCAGAGGCCGCCAGGCTGGGGACCAGCGCGCGGCCCGCGGCCACCACGCGCGCGCCGCGCAGGGCCACGGCGAAGACGGGCATATTGTGCTGGGCCACACCCGAGTGGTTGACCGCACTTGCTTCCACGTATGGGCCGACGAGTTCCTGGCTGCCGAGCGTGACGCCGCTCACCTGCACCTGGGGAACGCCGGTTCCGACAGCCCCAGCTCCACCAGAGCCCGCCGCGACTCCACTAGAGCCCCCGGCGGCGGCTGCGCCCGCGCTCCTAGCAGCGGGCTTGGCGGTGCCAACGCGCACGTCCACCGAGGAGGGCGTGCCCGAGGCCAGCACCTGATCGTCGACCCACCACTCCGATGCGTGGGCCGGTAGCAGCGCCATCTGCTGCAGCGAGGGCTCGAGGCCCTGGATGTTGTTGCGATACACAGACGCTCCCTTGGGACTGCGCACATCGATCAGCACCGGCACATCAAACTGGGCGCCCGCGCCGCTGTTGGTGAGACGTACCGCCGCGGCGGTACGTCCCGAGCCCTGAACGAGCGCCACCTGAGCGACGTGAACGTCGGGATTGGCGGCGCCCGCACCGAGTGTGCCCGCGCCGGCGATCAGCTTGGCGCCTTCGCGGCCTAGACGCGCGCTTTCTGTCTCGGTGCTCTCACACGCGCTCAGCGTGAGCGCCAGCGCGCCCAGCGCCATCACCGTCAGCAACCCCGTGAGGCTCACCCGAAGACACCCTTCACGTAGTCGCGCGTGCGCGGCGCGCGCGGGGTGCGGAAGACCTGCTCCACCTCGCCATCCTCGACCAGGTCGCCGAGGTACATGAATGCCACGCGGTCGGCCACGCGGTGGGCCTGCTGGAGGTTGTGGGTGACGATCACGACCGCCAGCTCTTGGCGCAGCTCGCCGATCAGCTGCTCGATCGTCTCGGTCGAGCGGGGGTCGAGCGCCGAGCAGGGCTCGTCCATCAGCAGGACCTCGGGTCCCAGCGCGATCGCGCGGGCGATGCACAGGCGCTGCTGCTGGCCGCCGGAGAGGCGCAGCGCAGGGCGGTGCAGATCGTCGCGCACCTCCTCGTACAGCCCGGCGCGGCGCAGTGCGTCGAGCACCTGCGGTTCGATCTCGCGCCGGCGCGGGCGCTTGCGCGACTGCTCGCGCAGGGCGAAGGCGACGTTGTCGAAGATCGACATCGGGAAGGGGTTGGGCTGCTGGAAGACCATCGACACCCGCGCGCGCAGGTCGGTGTCGGGCAGCTCGTGCACCTCGGCGCCGTCGAGCAGCACGCTGCCCCCGCGCGTGGCCCCGGGGGTCAGCTCGGTGAGACGGTTGAGCGTGCGCAGCAGCGTCGTCTTGCCGCAGCCCGAGGGGCCGATCAGCGCGAGCACCTCGCCCTGGTGGACCGAAAGCGAGACGTCCTTGACAGCGGGCTTGCCGCCGTAGAGCACGCTCACGCCCTCCAGGCGCAGACGCTCGGGCCCGGCCGTCGAGGGCCGCCGGCGCGGCGCACCGTCGCCGTTCAGCTCGGGCGGGGGCACGGCCGTGGGCGGGCGGTCGAGCACGATGCGCTTGACCGGCGGGACCTCCTCGGCGGCGCGCTCGCGCGAGCGGATCGACTCGCTCAGGCCCATGCCCCGTACCTCACTCTGTCGCCGAAGCTCAGCTTGCCCGAGCGCCCGCGACCGGAGATGAAGCCGGCCATGGCGTTCAGCGCGAGCACCATCAACAGCAGCACGAAGGCAGCGGCGTAGGCCTTCTGCGGCGCATTGCCCTCGCCCGCGGGTGAGTTCGAGTAGATATAGGAGGTGAGCGTCGAGCCGGTGCCGCGCAGCACGCCCAGCCCCGGCACGCCGCCCTGCGGTTCGATGCGCTCGGAGGCGCCCACGCCGAGCAGCAGGAACACGATCGCGGTATCGCCGACGATGCGCCCCATGCCGAGCGTCACGCCGGTTGCGATGTTGGGGCGGATGCCGGGCAGCAGCACACGGCGGATAGTCGCCACGCGGGTCTTGCCCAGCGCATAGGCACCCTCGCGCTGATGGCGAGGCAACGCCTCCAGGCCGTCGCGCGTGGCGAGGAACACCGGGGGGATCGCCAGGAGCGAGATCGCGGCGCCGGCGGTGAGGAACGAGCGCCCGTAGACCCCGCCGCCCGAGGCCGTGAAGGACAGGAAGGAGAGCCCCCCCAGCTGGAACAGGGAGAGCGCGAAGATCGCGATCACGATGTCGGGCGTGCCGGCGACGATCTCCACGCTCGACTCGACCACGCGCGCCAGACGCCGGCCAACCCGCCCCTGACCGTACTCGACGATCCACACCGCGCTGGCGACGGCCACCGGGGTGGCCAGCACGACGCCGATGAGCACCAGCAGCAGCGTGCCCAGCAGCGGGTCCAGGAAGCCGCCGATCTGAGCCTGGTTGACTTCGGCGCGAGGGCGGCTGAAGATCAGGGAGGGGCTTACGTACTGCAGGCCCTTCACGAGCATGTAGAGCACGAGCGCGCCCGCGATCAGACACAGGGACAGACCGCTCGCCCAGGCGAGCACGTAGAAGATCCGATCGCTCCAGCGCCACGAACGCAGCGAAGAGCGCCGCGGCCGCGGCGCCTTCACGGGTAGCGTCTGCTGATAGGCGCTCACCGGACGCTCCCCAACGCCACGCGGGCAGCGAGCCTCTCGCCGGCCCCCTGATTCGAGACGTCAGAGAGCCCCTCGCCGGCCCCCGGACCCGAGACAGGAGAGAGCCTCATCGCAGCCCCGCATGGTGGCGGCGCAGCGGTAGCTTCACCAGGTAGGAGCCCAGCGAGAGCACGAAGGCCGAGAACAGGAGCAGCAGCGCGAAGGCGTCGACGCTGGAGCGCACCGCCGGCGCACCCAACCCTTCAGCGTTGCGGAAGATCGAGGCGGCCAGCGTGAGTAGCGGCTCGAACAGGAACGGCACGCCGTCCCAGGGCTTGGGGCTGAAGGCATCCGAGCCGGAGACCATCGCCAGCATCACCGCCTCGCCCACCGCACGGGCGCAGGCGAACGCTCCGGCGGCCACGATCGCCGGGCGGATCGCGCGCAGAGACACCGCAAGGGTGGCGCGCAGCGGGTTGACGCCGAGCGCCACAGCTCCCTCGCGCCAGGCGGTGGGCACCTCGCTGAGGGCATCGGCGATCAGGGCGACCATGATCGGGGTGATCATCACCGTGAGCACCACCACCGCCACCACGAGACCCGTGCCGTCAAGCTGCACGACGTACTGCACCGAGCGCTTCTCGGCGGGGCTGATCACGTGGTTGCCCACGAACGGGGCCAGCACCAGCACCCCCAGCAGGCCGTAGATGACCGAGGGCACCCCCGCCAGGAGGCGCACGACCGGGCTGAGCACGCGCCTGATCGCCGCCGGCGCGAACTCCACAAGGAAGACCGCCGCAAGCAGCGCAAAGACCAGCCCGAACGCAAGCGCGAGCCCCGCCGTCAGGAGCGTGCCGTAGATGAGCGGCCACGCGCGCAGGTGGTAGGCCACCGCGGGGGGGTGGGGGCCGGTGTGAAGCATGTTTCCGATCTGCGTTTCCGGGTTTCCTGCGGCGCCCAGCCAGGAGAGCCCATTGTGGGCGAACGTCGGCCAAGCGCCCACCGCGATGAAGGCGATCATCAGCGCGATCACGCCCGCGACCGAGCAGGCCACCGCGCCGAGTACGAGCTCGGCGCGGCGGTCCGACCACGGCCGGCGCAGGCGCTGAGCATGGAGGACCCACGCCCGCTGCCGGAGGGCGCCTCCGGCGGCGTGCGCGAGGTCCACGCTCGGGTGTCGCGCGGCTGTGGCATCTCAGTGCAGCGGCAGCCAGGCCGAGGTGATGATCTTGCGCGCCAGCGGGCTCGCCTGGATCCAGCCGATGAACGCCTTCGCCGCGCCCGTAGCCGGTCCGCGGGTGACCTCATAGAAGTGCGCCACACCCGGGTACTGGCCGGAGGAGGCGTTGGCCAGCGAGCAGCCCACGCCGTTGAAGCCGACGGGGTTGACGCCCTTCAGCGCGAAGTAGTCCGAGAGGAAGCCGATCGCGTTGGGATCGCTCTCGACCTTCTGCTGGAGCAGTCCCTCCGAGGGCTCCTGGGCGGCGATCGAGGAGACCGTCTTGTTGCCCAGCAAAAGCGTCTGGAAGGTCGTCAGGACACCTGCCGCCGAGGTGCGACTGATGAGGTCGATCGTGCCGTGTGCACTGGATCCCGGCACCTGGCTCCATTCACGTACCTTGCCCGTGAAGATCGCCTGGGTCTGGGCCTGGGTGAGGTTGGCGAGGGGGTTGGACTTGTTCGTGACCACGCACACGAAATAGCGGGCGATTGGGTAAAATTCCAGCCCCGTCGGGTCGCTGGGCAGGGGGTCGCGCGAGACATCCGCCATGGTCACGCGGCCCGCGGCGACATCGGCGATCCCGACGTTCGCACCGCCCTGGGCGATCTTGAACTTGACCTGATGGGGGTGGGTCTTGACGTACTTCTGGGCGAGCAGCGTCACCAGCGGCGCGGATGCGGTGGCACCGCTGATTGTGATCGTGCTCGCCGCCAGGGCGGCCACAGGGGCCACGATCCCTATGACACCCGACAGCGTGAGGGCAGTCGAGAGACGGCGAATTCGATTCATGGACAGCTCCGTTTCAAGTTGGCGTTCCGAGTATTGACAGCGTCGAGGGGCAGACCGTAACATATTTCGCATAAAGATGATCGACTTTAGGATTCTTGTGAAGAACTGCGCTACGCTCCCGTCCCGACAGGCGGCCATGCCATGAGCGACCCCCTCCCCTCTTCCCCTCCTCCACCACCGAAGTCCGGCCCGCGGCTGCCCTCGGCTAGGGTCAGCGGCGCGCTGGCGGCGGTGCTGTTCGCAGTCGGCATCGCGCTGGGCGCAGCCATCGGTCCAGCGCCGCAGAGCTCGCTGGCCGGACCGGCGGCGAGCAGAGCGCTGGTGTCCTCGGTGCTGCCCGCCGTGCTCGCAGCGCGCTCTTCGGGCCAGTCCCAGGTGCAGTCCTCCCCCTTGCCCTCGGGCAGTGGCCTGTCGACCGTTCCGACGGCCACTCCCTCGCCGGCGGTGTCTCTGTCTGTGAGCGGCACGGGCGGCGGATCCGGGACGAGCGGATCGGGGACGGACGAGGCGAGCGGAACACTGCCGTCGGCCGTGTCGAGCCCCACCTCGAGCGGGTCCACCCGGAACTCGAGCACCATCGGAACGGCTCCCTCAGCCCCGGCGACGCTGGCGCCGATCGCGCACGTGTGGCTCTTGATGCTCCCAGGCCCGGGGCTCTCTAGCGCTCAGGCACAGCCCTCGGCGGCCCCCTTTCTGGCCCAGCTCGTCGGGGAGGGGGCGGTGTTGAGCAACTACTCCCCCCTCGACGCCAGCGCGCTGGGCGTGGACGCGGCGCTGCTCTCCGGACGGAGCGCCCCCCAGTTGAGCGTGCTCAACGCCCCCGGGTGCCGCGAAGAAGCGGGGTCCTCCACCTGTCCGCCCGGCTCGCCCGCGGGGCTGGCCACCACCGACAGCTGGCTGCGCGAAGTCGTGCCGCAGATCACCGCCTCCGCCGACTATCGCGAAGGCGGGCTGCTGGCGATTACCTTCGCCACTGCCACCGCCCAAGCGACCGGCGCGGGCGCGGCGGGCACGGGCACCGGCACGAGCACTTCGGGCGCGGGCGCCCCCGACACGAACTCACCCAGCGCCCCGGGCACTTCCGGAGCAGGGGCGAGGACGCTCGGCACTCAGCCGCTGGGCGTGCTGCTGCTCTCGCCCTTCCTGCACAGCCACGGCCAGAGCTCGACCCCCTTTCACCCCGCCTCACCCCGCAAGAACCTCGAACAGCTCTTCCGGAGCTGACCACTCAAGCAAACGGCTCACCAGAGCCGCCAAACCAAAGGAGAACACCACACATGTCCCAGTCCGCCCTAAGGGCCCGACCCAGCCACTGGCTCCCGGCGGCGCTGGGCTCACTCGCCCTGCTGCTGCTGATTCCGGCCACCGGGTATGCCGAAGAAAGCAACCCCAACAACTATCAGTGCGCCGGCCACATCGCGCCGGGGAAGGCCGAAGAAGCCTCGACCGAACAGCAGGTGCAGTACACGATCTCCTGCAGCGGTCCGATCAGCGGGTACGCAATCCAGACAGGGACGGTGCAGACCACCGGCTTTGAAAGCGCGCCGCTCGTCAATAACGACAAGAGTGAAGCGGTCACGACCGACTCGTTCTCCTGCAATGGCGAAATCCCCGGGTTCGGCTTTAACTGCGTCGGAAACACGACGGCCGGCTTCGAGACGATCACCGGTCAGTTCGCGATCGGCTCCAAGCTGTGCACCGAGCCGCGCGTAGATCCGAAGCTGACGGTCGCCTACGCGTATCTGAACGAAAAGAAGGTCATCACCCAGGCCATCTCCGGCCCGTTCGACCTCGGACACCCGCACGGCTGCCCCGCCGCTGCGAAGGCAAGCGACAAGAAGGGCGCCCACAAGGCGCACAGCAAGGGCAAGGGGAAGGGCGGCAAGAAGGGTAAGAAGTAAGGAGGAGGGAGGAGGGGCCGCGCAGCGAGCCTGTCCCGGCGGGTGCCAGGAACACCGCCGGGACGGGTTCCGACGCGCGGGCCGCGCGGCCGAGTGGTCGCGCCGCTGGAGACCCCGGCCGCGCCGACTCCGAAGGGGGTCGCCAGCCGAGCGCTACACCAAACTCGTGGTCATGCGCTCGACCTCGGCGATCGAGGTCTGCCCGGCGCGGACCTTCTCCATGCCGTCGTCGTGCAGGCGGCGCATGCCTTCTGAGACGGCGGTCGCCGTAATCTCGTCCACCGAGGCGTGCGC
Source organism: uncultured Solirubrobacterales bacterium (assembly GCA_963723045.1). Taxonomy (GTDB): domain Bacteria; phylum Actinomycetota; class Thermoleophilia; order Solirubrobacterales; family Solirubrobacteraceae; genus Palsa-744. The sequence continues at coordinate 1,570,130 of CAVROU010000002.1, forward strand.
GAGGATCTGCGCGCGGATCCGCTCGCTCACCGTCATCACCTCATACAGCCCCACGCGCCCGCGGTAGCCGGAGCTGCCGCAGCGCGAGCACCCCACCGCCTCATAGGGCTGGATGCCAGAGAGCCCATACTCCTCTAGCACCGTCTCCGGCAGGTTTGCCGGGCGCTTGCAGTGCGGGCAGAGCATGCGCACCAGGCGCTGCGCCACGACACAGTCAACGGAGGAGGACACGAGGAACGGCTCGATGCCCATGTCGATCAGGCGACTCAGCGCACTCGGAGCGTCGCGCGTGTGCAGCGTGGAGAGCACCAGGTGGCCGGTGAGCGCGGCCTCCACGGCGATGTGCGCGGTCTGGCGGTCGCGGATCTCGCCGACCATGATCACGTCGGGGTCGGCGCGCAGCATCGAGCGCAGCCCCGTCTCGAAGGTCACTCCCGCCTTGACGGACACCTGCATCTGCTTGACCCCCGCGATGCGCGACTCCACGGGGTCCTCGATCGTGAGGATCGAACGCGCGCCGTCGTTGAGCACGTTCACGGCCGCATACAGCGTCGTCGACTTACCCGAGCCCGTCGGTCCGGTGACCAGGACCGCACCGTGGGGACGGCCAATCGCGTGGGCGAAGCGCTCCTGTTCGGTCGGCTGCATGCCCAGCGACTCCAGGTTCTGAACGACGACGCCCTTGTCGAGGATGCGCATCACCGCGCCCTCGCCATGCACCAGCGGCAAGGTCACGACGCGCACGTCGATGCGCCGGCCTTCGACCGTCAGCGCCAGGCGTCCGTCCTGGGGCACGCGCCGCTCGGAGATGTCCAGGTCGGCCATGATCTTGATGCGCGAGACCATCCCCAGCGCCATCTTGCGGCGGATGGTGGCCGCCGGGAAGAGCACGCCGTCGATGCGAAACAGCACGCGCATGTCTCCCTCTTCGGGGTTCACATGGATGTCGGAGGCACCCTGCTGCACGGCCTGGGCCATGATCGAGTGCACCAGCTTGATGACCGGCGCGTCCTGGTCGGCTTCTTCGGCCATCGTCTCGGCCGTCGTGTCCTGCTCGTCCTCGACGAGATCCTCGATCGACACCTGCATCTGGCCGAGGCGCGTGGCCAGCAGCTTGACGTCCTCAGCCGAGGCCGCCGCCGGGCGCACCCGCCGGTTGGTGATCATCGCGATGTCGTCGATCGTGAGGATGTTCGTGGGGTCGGCCATCGCCAAGAGCAGCGCGCCGTCCTCCATGAAGCCAACGGGCACCGCCTGGTAGCGCTTGATCGCCTCGGCGTTCAGCAGGTTCACGGCGCCCATGTCGAGCTCGTGCGTGGAGAGGTCCACGTAGTCCAGGCCAAAGCGCTCGGCCACGACGCGCGCGAGCTGGTCCTGACGCAGGATGCCCTGCTCCACGAGCACCTGCCCCGTGGGCTTGCGCTGGGAGCGGGCGACGTTGACAGCCTCCTCGACGACCTCGCGCTCGGCGAAGCCGAGGTCGACGACCACCTCGCCGATCAGGCGCCCCGGTCGCACGGGGCGCATCGGCGCGCCGAGACCGGCGCCCGCATCCTCGCCGGCCGCGAGACCATCAGCGAGGCCTTCGCCCGGCACATCGAGCAAACTCGGAGAGGCGGATGCGTCGGAGGCGTCGATGTCGACCACCGCCCTCGGCGGCTCCTGCACAGCGGTCGGCGGACGCTCCAGCGTGGCAACGGCGGTGGAGGATTCGAGTGTGACGAGATCAGAGTCAGTGGCCGCTGCGGGAGCCTGCTGCTCAGGGATAACTACAGGTTCGGGGGCCGCAGACACAGGAGGCGCAGACTCGGGAGACGCAACGCCGGGCTCCGAAGTCGGGCTGGGCGCGGCAAGGGCGGCCGGCTCCGGCGCAGGAGCCTGCTCAGCGGTCTCCGTCCGGGCTTGTCGGCGTCGAAACCAACTCATCAACCTCTAATCGGCATCGCCGCTCAAGCACTTGAAGGCAAGCCGTGCACGAAATCGGACCCCAGGCCCCGAGGACGTTCAACCAGAAGGCAAGCCGTGCACGAAATCCGACCTCAGGCCCCGAGGACGTTCAACCAGAAGGCAAGCCGTGCTCGAAGGCGCCCTTCAGGTGAGCGTCGAGGGCGTTCAGTCGATACAGCGCGATCGCCTCGCCCGTCGCCGGGCGCTGCCCGCCGCCCTCGGGGCCATGGTGGGCGATCACGCAATGCTCAAGCGCAAGCCGCCGCTCGACGCCGAGCTCGGCCGGCGTGTGCCGCGCGAGCACCCGCAGCCCAAGCTCGACATGACCGAGCAGCCGCCCCTCTTCGCTGCGGGCGATCTCCGCGCCGTAGGTGAACTCGCGCGTCTTGCCCACATCGTGCACGAGCGCCGCGGTGAGCAGCAGGTCGCGGTCCAGGCGCTGGTGCACCGTGCACAGCTCGAGCGCCATCGTCGCGACCGCCACCGTGTGCTCCAAGAGACCGCCGAGGTAGGCATGGTGCGCGCCACCGGCTCCAGCCCGCGCGCCAGACCCTCCGCCCGAGGCGCCACCGCGCGGGATAGAGCACGGCGCGCGGCGCAGCTCCGCGCGCAGTTCGCGGTCCCCCAGCATGCGCTCCAGCAGCCCGCGCAGGCCCGGTTCATATACCTCCCGTACGAGGTGCTCCAGGAAGCCCTCGAGCTCGTCCAGATCGCGGTGAGCCACCGGCAGGAAGGCGGCCAGATCGGCCTGCGGGACGGGCGGACCCTGTACCCGGGCGATCGCACGCAGCTCTATCTGCGGCTGCTCGCGGTAGCTCTCAACGCGACCCTGCACCCGCACGAGCTCTCCCCGCTCAAAGCGCCCCGCGAGCAGGTCGGCGTCGCGGAAGGCACGCGCCGTGATCGCCCCGGTGCGGTCGCGCAGCTCGACCGTCAGATAGGGAGAGCCCGCCTTGGAGAGCTGACGCTCCTTGCGCGAGCAGGCGAACACCCCGTCGACCTCTTCGCCCACGCGCAGCGTGGCAATCGTCATCGTGTCCTCTGACGGTGGAGAGCTCATCCGCCCATGATGTACGGTGGTTCGGATGCAGCCCTTGATTTGGGACCATCGTCCGTCCGGGCTGAGAGCCCCCGCGATGGTGTGTGCCTTTCAGGGTTGGAACGACGCCGGCGACGCCGCCTCGACCGCGGTGGGGTTCATGAGCACAGCGCTGGGCGCCCGGCGCTTCGCGCAGGTGGACACCGAGGAGTTCTACGACTTCCAAGCCAACCGGCCGCGCATCAAGCTCGGCGAGGAGGGCGCGCGAGAGATCGAGTGGCCGGGCGTGGAGATATTCGAGGCCACCATTCCCCGCGCGCCGCGCGATCTGGTGTTCGTGCAAGGCATCGAGCCCTCGCTGCGCTGGCGCTCCTTCAGCTCGCTGATCGTCGAGCTGGCCGAGGCTCTGGGGGTGCAGATGGTGATCACTCTGGGGGCGCTCCTGGCCGACGTGCCCCACACGCGCCCCGTGGCGATAACCGGACTAGCCTCGGACCCGGCGCTGCTGGAGCGCATGGGCGCCTCCGGCCCCGGGACCTACGAGGGGCCGACGGGGATCGTGGGTGTGCTTCACGCCACTGCCAGCGACGCCGGCATGCCGTCGATGAGCCTGTGGGCAAGCATCCCCCACTACGTCGCAGCTGCTCCCAGCCCGAAGGCGGCGCTGGCGCTCGTGCGTCGGCTGGAAAGCCTCGTGGGGGTGTCCGTCGACGCTTCCGAACTGGAGGAGGCCGCCACGACCTACGAACGTCAGGTGGGCCTGGCTGTGTCCAGCGACCCCGACGTGCAGGCGTTCGTGGAACGCCTCGAGCGCGACGCCGAGAACGAGGAGGAGTCGCTCGAGCCCGACGACCTGCCCTCCGGCGAGCTGCTCGCTAGCGAGTTCCAGCGCTTTCTGCGCCAGCGCGGGCGGGAGGGGCCGAAGGGGCCGTAGGCTCAGCTCGCCAGGGACGCCGCGCCCCGAGCCGCCAGATGCCGGCGGGTGGCTGGGGCTCCAGGCCACAGTGTCGCCCCGAGCCCCACAGGCCTACGACGCAGCCCTCACCCGGTCGGCCTCAGCGCTCGGCCACTGGGCACAGGATGCTGTAGTCGCACATCGCGCATGCACTCTCCGATGGAGTGGGATCGAAGCGCTGCCCCATGATCCCCTCGCCGACCCCCAGCACCGTCTGGGTGATCCACTCGGCGTCGCTCTCATCGCGCGGGGGTACCGGCACCTTCTTGTCGTCGAGCACGTAGTAGTAGGCCTGGCTGGGCGCCTCCAGCTGCCAGTCCTCACGCGCACCCAGCGCGTAGAGCGAGAGCTGCACGTCCTCGCCGAGCTGCTCGGCGCCCTTGGGACGACCGGTTTTGTAGTCGATCAGCTCATAGCCTCCGTCCGCGAGGCGGTCGATGCGATCGACGCGACCCCGCACTCGGTGCGGCCCCAGCGTGAAGGAGAACGAGCGCTCGAACCACACCGGCTCGGCTTGGTCTTCGCCCAAGCGCTCGTGGTAACGGGTGAGTGCCTTCCGCGCCTTCTCGTGCAGCTCGCACTCGAGCGGCTCTCACCAAAGCCACCGCGCCGCCAGGCGGTCTGCAGCAGCGCCATCATCTCCGCCAGAGTGCCCGCCCTCGAGGCGTGGTAGCGCTCCAGCACCTGATGTACCGCGATGCCGAAGCGCTGGTTGAGCGTCTGCTCGGTGGGGATGCGCAGGACGCGCGTGTATTTGTAGCGCAGGGGACAGCTCCGGTAGGTCTCGATGTCCGAGGCCGAGAGCACCAGGCCCTGGCCCATGCGCGGCAGGAACGGCTGCAGCGAGGGCTCCTCGCCGGCCGCGAACGCCTGAACACACTCCCGCTCTGCGCGCCGGTCCTCGCCGCCCTCCTGTTCGTCGCGATCGTCACGCTCGGCGGCGAGCAGCGCCGCATCCAGGGGTGAAGTCTGGAGAACCTCACGCTGCATCGAAGTGGCCGCGGCCAGCAGGCGGGCGTTGATGTCGGGCAGCGCCTCCGCAACGCTCTGTCCCGCGGGGCGTTCCAGGAGAGCCGTAAGCTTCACAAGCTCCAGGTAGCGGGCGACTCCGTGAGAAACATCCAGGTCGGTGTCCAGGCGCATCTCCGAGAGCCGCCCGGCGATGCGCGTGACGTCGCCGAGCACTTCCTCGCGCAACATCCTCAGCGTCGCCTCCAGCCGCTCGGTGGACTCATCGGACTCCTGCTTGCGGTCCTGGCGCTCAGCGCCCAGCACCACGCGCACGAACAGGTCCGGGCGCCCCGCCTCCAGGGCCAGCGCAGCCCCCTTGTGCAGCTGCTGGAAACGCTGGATGCGCTCGCGTGCCTGAGGAGGGACCTGGGGGGACTCAATCGCCACCGGCAGTGCCGCAACCATGTCGAGGCTGCGTCTACGAGCGACCTGGATGACGCGCACCAGATCTACCTGGCGCAGCTCGATCGGAGGGCGCACCAACGCCCGCGACACAGCGGCGGCATCCCGCGGATCACTCAGCAGGCGCAGCCACGCCAGCACATCGCGCACCTCCGCGCGCTCGGAGAACGCCCCGCCGTCCTTGAGAGGCGGGCGAAGGCTAACGTCGGACGGACGCTCGAGCGAGACGGACACAACTCAAAGGATATGCGCCCTCCGGCCAACCGTCCGCCGAGGGCTACGCTCTAAAGATGGACTTGATCGATTGGACGACGGCGCAGCGGGTGGGAGAGTTCCTCGCCGGCTCCCCACCACGCGGGGGCATACAGGCGCAGTCAGTGCAGCCCCTCGCCCAGGACTTCGCCGAGCGCGTGAGTCGCTACACGGGCCTGGAGCTCCCCGCGGCGCTGCCACCGCTGGAGACGGTCGACAGGCCGGTGTGGATCGCGGCCAACCTCAGCACCATGCGCCCACTGATGGAGCGGATGACCCGGCGGCTGGAAGAGGGCTCCGCCAACAAGTCCAAGTCCTCCTCCAAGCGCCGCCAGGGCTGGGCGCTGGGACTGCCCGAGGCCGCGCGCGTCGCCTCCGGGCTGGCGCTCGGCGCGCAGGTGGGCGCACTCACCGGCATGCTCTCCCAGCGCGTGCTGGGCCAGTACGACCTGGCACTGCTCGATGCCTCGGTGACGCCGCGCCTGCTGCTGGTGGCGCCAAACCTCGCCCAGGCCGCAAAGAGCCTGCGGGTAGACGAGGGAGAGCTGGTGTCGTGGGTGACGATCCACGAGGTCACCCACGCGATCCAGTTCTCGGGCGCCCCCTGGCTGCGCGAGCACCTGGCGGGTCTCCTGGAGGGACTGCTCGACGGGCTGCAGACCAATGTGTCGCTCGCGCAGCTGCTGCGGCTCCCCGACCCTTCCAACATGCGCGAGCTGGTCGAGCGCCTGCGCCACGGCGAGCTGTTGCGACTGACCCTGGGTGAGGAGCGCTGGCAGCTGGTGGAGCGCATGCAGGCCACGATGTCGCTCGTGGAGGGTCACGCCGAGCACGTGATGGACGCCGTGGGCATCGATCTGCTGCCCTCGCTGCCGCGTCTGCGCGCCGCGATGACGCAGCGGCGGGAGGCTCGCGGGCTGCCGTGGCGGGTCCTCGAGCGCCTCCTGGGGCTCGAGCTCAAGCTGCGCCAGTACGAGGGCGGACGGCGCTTCTGCGATGCAGTCGTCGCCGCCGGTGGGCCGCCGGCGCTCGCGCGGGCCTGGAGCGGACCCGAGATGCTCCCCACCACCGCCGAGCTGGAGGCGCCGCAGTCATGGCTCGCCCGCACCGCCGCCTGAGGGTGGACTCACTTCCCTGAATGGCTCACGCCTCCTGAGTGGCTCGGGATTCCCATAAATGGTGCCGCCCGCTCAACCACGTGTACCCTATGTAGGCGAACGCATGTTCCTCTTGTTACAAGCCTTGGGTATATAAGGCCAGATTTCACAGGGCATTTACTTCTTGGTAAGGTCTGGGTGTAACGATCTACCAGACAGAGGGTACAAACAGGTGTTCGGCAGCAGACTTCGCCGACGTCCCACGACCAGAACACACGTACTCACTCCTCAACGAAGAGGAAGAAGGAGATTCGCCCCAGATGCCCACTGCCAACAACACTTCCCCCAGCACCGGCAAGCCGGCCGCCAAGCGCGCTACGGCAAGCCCCAAGACCGCAAGCGCATCGACCGCCCGCGCACGGCGCGCAACCACCCAGGCCACGCGCGCCGGCTACGCCGAGCGGGCCGTCCTGATCCCCGTCGGCGCCGCTCTGATCGCCCGTGACCGGGTCGTTTCCAGCGTGAACGACGCGATCTCCACCTACGCGAGCCCCTCCAAGGCTCAGACCCAGCTGCACAAGTTCGAGCGGCGTGGCGTCACCGCGCGCAACAGGCTGGAGCGCGAGGTGCGCAAGACGCGCACGCGCGTCGAGCGCGAACTGCGCCAGCGCCGTCGTGATGGCACGGAGCTCGTCGACCGCCTCCAGGAGCGGGTGCTGAGCCTCGTCTGAGGGCCGCCCCATCGATCTTCCCCCGCCCAGGCCGGAGACCTGGTCAGCGGGAAAGTCTGTCGGCCTCATATCCCGCCGGCGGAAGAAGGACCCTCTCCTCCCTCAACCGACGAGGCGGCCCCCCAGCCGCCTCGTCGGTGCTTAATGACCCGGTTTGCGAGAATGCGAGGAAGATGACCGACAAAGAACAGATCCTCAAGGCCCTCGAGGCCGTGATCGACCCCGAGCTGCGGCGCTCGATCGTCGAGCTCGACATGGTGCGCTCGATCGAGATCGGCTCAAACGGCGTGGTGGACGTGACCGTTTCGCTCACCACCGCCGGTTGCCCCGTGCGCAGCCACTTCCAGAACTCAGTCGCACAGGCCGTCTCGGCCCTGGACGGTGTGGCACACGTGAACGTGTACTTCGACGTCCTCACCGACACCCAGAAGGCCGCCCTGCAGCAGAAGCTCGGGGGTGGAAGCTTGCCCGACGGCTCGCTCGCACAGGTCGCCAACGTGCTGTGCATCGGCTCGGGCAAGGGCGGCGTGGGCAAGTCCACCCTCACCGCCAACCTCGCCGCCGCGCTGCAGGCCGACGGCAAGCGCGTGGGAGTGCTCGACGCTGACGTCTGGGGCTACTCGATCCCGCGCATGTTCGGGCTCGGCGCGACGCGCCCCCCCGTGTCGCCAGAGCGCAAGATCCTCCCGCTGGAGGCCCGCGGCGTGAAGGTGATGTCGATCGGCTTCTTCCTCGAGGAGGACGCCGCCGTGGTATGGCGCGGACCGATGCTGCACAAGGCCCTCTCGCAGTTCCTCAAGGACGTCGACTGGGGCGTGCTCGACTACCTGCTGATCGACCTGCCGCCGGGCACGGGCGACGTGTCGATGACACTCGCTCAGCTGCTGCCGCAGGCGCAGTTCGTGATCGTCACAACCCCCCAGCCCACCGCCCAGAGGGTCGCGCGGCGAGCCGCCGAGATGGCGCACAAGGTCTCCTTGGAGATCGGCGGAGTGATCGAGAACATGTCCGGTTTCACGACCCCCACCGGCGAGCGCTACACGATCTTTGGCGAGGGCGGCGGGCAGGAGCTGGCGGACGAGCTCGACGTGCCCCTGCTCGGCAAGGTGCCACTCACGATGCCGCTGCGCGAACACGCCGACAGCGGCACGCCGCTCGTGATCGAAGACCCCGACGACCCCGCCGCCCAGGCGATCCGCCAGGCGGCCCGCGGAATCGTCGCGATGACACCGCTCGCGCTGCCCGTGCTGCCAACCTTGGATACCCCGCCGGCGCCCGTCGCGCCGGCTCCGCCGGAGAGCCCGAAGCCAGCCGGGATGTCACTGCCAATGGCTTGACGTGCTGTCGCCTCGCACCTTCGCTACGGGTTCGGCGCACGCGCTATCTGCGCACCCACCGGCCCCCTCGGGCCCCCTTGTGGGGCCCTCCTTAAAATTGACCCGCCCTACTCGCGACCCGCGGATTACTTGCTGTTTGCGAAGTACTCCGCATTGATCGGCGCGTACTTGCGCCACTCCTCGGGGAGCTGGTCCTCCGCGAAGCAGGCATCAACCGGGCAGGCCTCCACGCAGGCGTCGCAGTCGATGCACTCCTCGGGGTCGATGTAGAGCATCTCCGCGGCGTCATAGCCGGGCTCGTCGGGCGTCGGGTGGATGCAATCCACAGGGCACACCTCGACACAGGAGTTGTCCTTGGTGCCGATACACGGCTCAGCGATCACGTAGGCCATTCGTTTCCTTCTGCGGTCGGTTTGGTCGTCTTCCCAGGGGGAGCAGCGAATATTAGCGACGCGCCCGCCCCATCCGGGATTGGGAGCCCGCCCACCCGCCCGCCCACGCACGCCCACCCGGAGAGTCCGCCCACGCCGGAGAGCTTCCAACCGGAGCTGCCGTCCCCGGAGAGCTCATCGCCATCACCCGGCAGGTCCGTTAGGTTTGGCCGATGCTTCTGCTCACCGGCGCCACCGGATTGGTGGGCTCTGCGCTGCTCGGTCGCCTGCTTGGCGAGGGTGAGCGGGTGCGCTGTCTGGTGCGCGATCCCCGGCGCCTTGGCACGCAGCGCGTGCGGGTGCAGATCGCGCTGGGAGACCTCACGGACCCCCCCTCGTTCCGCAATGCGCTGCGCGGCGTGCACACCGTCGTGCACCTCGCCGCCTCGATCCGTGACCAGCCGCGGGGGTCGATCGAGGAGCTCAACGGGATCGCCACCTGGCGGATGGTCGAGGCCGCCCAGCGCGCCGGTGTGCAGCGCTTCGTGTTCTTCTCCGTGCTGGGCGCCTCCACGCACCACCGCGCGCGCTTCTTCCGCGCCAAGGCCCTCGCCGAGCAGGCCGTGCGCGAGAGCGACATGCACTCGACTGTCATGGCCCCCTCGATCGTCTACGCACCGGGGGATCCGTGGCTGACGCTCCTGGAACGCCTGGCGCTGCTTCCGATGGTTCCGGTCTCCGGCCGCGGCCGCGCCCTCTACCAGCCGATCTGGGCCGAGGACGTGGCCGACTGCGTGATGGCCGCGCTGAGCGATCGCGAGGATGCCGAGCGCCTGGAGCTGGCGGGACCCGAGACCCTCAGCTACAACGACATCGTGCGGCTGGTCCTGCGCTCGCTGGGGCGCCGTCGCCCACTGCTGCACGTGCCCACGCCGGCGGTCTCGCGCGCGCTGCGCCTGCTCGAGGCCGCCACAGGACCACGCGCGTTTGCAACCTGGGACGAGGCCGAGCTGATGGAGGTCTCGATGATCTCCTCGCGCGGCACCGCCGATGGCCTGCGGCTGGGCGTCACACCCGAGCCGATGCGCGCGATTCTGGCTCCCGCGCGGGCTCTTTAGATCAGGAGACCGGCGGGCGTCGATCGGCCCACGGCCGCGCCGCTTCCAGCTGGGCTGCCAAGGCCAACAGCCCCGCCTCGCCCGCCGGCGGCCCCACGAGCTGGACCCCCAGCGGCAGGCCGTCCTCGCCCTCGAACAGCGGCACCGAGATCCCCGGCTGGCCCGAGGCGTTGAAGATGGGGGTGAAAGGCGTGAATAGCCCCGAGCGCGTGAACGTCTGCATCGGCTCCGGCACCCCCGTGTCGAGCGTGCCCAGCGGCAGCGGGCGCTCGGCCAGCGCCGGCGTCAGCAGCACGTCGTAGGGCTCCAGAAAGGCCACCAGCCGGCGCGTGAAGCTCTCCAGCTGGAAGGTCATCGCCAGCCCCTGGATCGAATTGATGTGCTGGCTCATCGAGTAGATCGCCCAGCTCATCGGCTCCATGTCCTCGGCGCTCGGCTCGCGACCGGCAACCACACCTGAATAGGCGATCGACAGGGCGATGTGGATCGAGAAGACACCTCCGAACAGCTCGCTGATGCCCTCCACCTGCCACGGGGGCTCGACCTCCTCCACCGTGTGCCCCAGCGAGCGCAGCAGCTCCGCCGCCTCCTCCACGGCCCGGGCACAGACGGGGTCCACCGTGGCGTCGGCGACCGGTGGCAGCGTCGTCGCCGCGATCCGCAGCCGGGTGGGCGGGCCTCCGATCATCGCGGCGGCCGTCGCGAAGGGCTCGCTCGGCGGCGGCGCCCAGGCGGCGTCTCCGACCTCATACCCTGCGAGCACGTCGAGGATCGCCGCCGTGTCCGCGACCGTGCGCGTCAGCATCCCGTCGATCCCCAACAGCGACTCTCCCAGTTCCGGCGCAGCGGAGATGCGCCCGCGCTGGGGCTTGAGCCCCACCAAACCGCAGCAGGCGGCGGGAATGCGAATCGAGCCGCCGCCGTCGTTGCCATGCGCCACCGGCACCATGCCGCTGGCCACCGCCGCCGCCGCCCCGCCCGAAGATCCCCCTGGCGTGCGCTCCAGGTCCCAGGGATTACGCGTCGGGCCGAACACACGCGCCTCGCTCACGGGCAGGATGCCGTACTCGGGCAGCGTCGTGGTGCCCACCACGATGAATCCCGCCTCCTTCAGGCGGCGCGTGACATTGTGGTCGTAGTCGGCCACGTGCTCGGCCATCAGCGAACAGCCATAGGTGAGCCGCAGGCCGCTGACGGGACGGTTGTTCTTGATCGCCACCGGCACCCCCGCGAAGGGCCGCTCGTCACCGCTCGCCACTTGCTCAGCGGCGGCCAACGCGCGCTCGCCGTCGACCTCCACGAAGGCGTTCAGCCGCGGGTTGAGCTCCTCGATGCGCTCCAGCGACAGCGCTACGAGCTCCCGCGAGGACACCTCCCCAGCGCGCACCATGCCGGCAAGCTCGACCGCCGAACGGAACATCAGATCGCTGTCGGACACGGCTCCTCCTCGGATTCGACTGTGCGGATGCACAGACAGGATGCGCTCCCTCGGATCGGAGCCTACCGGGCGCCGCAGCATGGGAAGATCCCTGCGACCATATAGACGGCTCACAGGACGCTCACCCCGCAGGAGGCGAGCCTGGAGAGGATGGCGCAGACGGTCCAGAACAATGAGCCCGGCCCCCCAATATTCAGTCAGAAAGCGAGTCCCATGAGCGAGGTTCAGACAGCACCTGCAGCACCTGAGGTCCAGTCGGGCCTGGAAGGCGTCGTCGCCTTCGCCACCGAGATCGCCGAGCCCGATCGCGCGGGGGGCGCGCTGCGCTATCGCGGCGTCGACATCGAGGATCTGGTCGGGACTGTCCCCTACGAGCAGGTATGGGGCCTGCTGGTGGACGGCCACTTCAAACCAGGCCTGCCTCCCGCCGAACCGCATGCGCTGACGGTGCGCTCGGGCGACCACCGCGTGGACGTGCAGTCCGCACTGGCGATGCTCGCCCCCGAGTGGGGCTTCGGGCAGCTGATCGACATCTCCGACGAGCAGGCCCGCGAGCACCTCGCGCGCGCCTCGGTGATGGCGCTTTCCTTCGTCGCCCAGTCCGCCCGCGGGAGCGGTCAGCCGCCAGTCTCCCAGGAGCAGGTCGACACCGGCAAATCGATCGCCGAACGCTTCCTCATCCGCTGGCGCGGCGAGGCCAACCCCGACCATGTGAAGGCGATCGACGCCTACTGGATCTCCGCCGCCGAGCACGGCATGAACGCCTCCACGTTCACCGCGCGCGTCGTCGCCTCGACGGGCGCCGACATCGCCGCGGCCCTGTCCGCCGCGGTGGGAGCGCTATCCGGCCCGCTGCACGGCGGCGCGCCCTCCCGCGTATTGAGGATGCTCGACGAAGTGGAAGCGACCGGGGACGCCGAGCGATGGGTCAAGGACGCGATGGACCGCGGCGAGCGCCTGATGGGCTTCGGCCACCGCGTCTACCGCGCCGAAGATCCGCGCGCGCGGGTCCTGCGGCGCACCTGCCGCGAACTGCACTCACCGCGTCTGGAGGCCGCCGAGGCGCTGGAGAAGGCCGCGCTTGCCGAGCTGCACGCGCGCAAGCCCGACCGTGTGCTGGCGACGAACGTCGAGTTCTGGTCGGCCGTCGTCCTCGATCAGGCCGAAGTGTCGCCGGACCTCTTCACGCCGATGTTCACCTGTGCGCGCGTCGCCGGCTGGTCGGCGCACATCCTCGAGCAGAAGCGCGAGGGCCGCCTGATCCGCCCGACCGCAAAGTACGTCGGCGAGAGCCCTCGGCCGGTGAGCGCCGTCGAATAGGCCCTATCGTCGAATAGGCCTCGCCGTCAGAATAGGCCCCGCTGTCGAATAAGGGCCCTACATCAGAAACAGTTCGCCCCATTCGCTTGGCTCGACCAGGCCCGTCTGCAAGGGTCGTTCCTCATATCAAAACGTGCCCGCGACCCGTGCGGGCGCGTGGTCCCGGTTTAGAGGAGAAACCCATGCACAGAGGACAGCTGAGGAAGACATTCGGGATCGGCGGGCTGCTGATGACGTTGGCGGCGATCGGATGCGGCGGCTCAGGGTCGAGCTCGACGGCCTCGACCACGCCGACGGCGACCGTCGCATCAGCCAGCAGCACTTCCAGCACCCCCACAAGCACCACCGCTACCACCAGCACCAGCACCAGCACATCTACGGCTGAAGAAAAAGTGCCAACCATCGACCTGCCGCTGGCGAGCTCGGCCAAGTTGAACCCCATCTCGGCGCGCTATACCTGCGACGGAGCAGACACCTCGCTGCCGATCAGCTGGAGCAAAATCCCACCGCACACCGCCGAAATCGAGGTGTTCGTCTTCAACTTCCTGCCCGTGGGCGGCAAACTCTTCCCCGACTGGGCAGTGGCGGGCCTGAAACCCTCTCTGCATGGCCTCTCAGCCGGGCAGCTCCCCGCGGGAGCGATCGTCGGACGCAACGGCTTCGGGCAGACGCGCTACTCGATCTGCCCCGCCAAAGGCTCCAACACGCGCTTTGCCTTCCTCGTCTATCCCGTACCGCACCGGATCGTCGTGAAGCCCGGATTCAACGCAAACGCGCTGCGCGAAAAGGCCCTGCACTCAGCCGAACACGCGGGGCTGCTCGCCTTCTCCTACAGGCGCCACTGAGCGAGCGGGGCCACGTCTCGGGCTCTCCCCGATGAGCGCACAGTGGCTCCGATTGCGAGGCGACTGACGCAACACTCGAAAGGCGCGGGCCGCGGACCCGATAGGTCGAGCGACGGGTCTCGGGCCCACATACCGCGAGGACCCGGCCTGAGCCGGGTCCTCGCCAAAGCCATCGCTACGCGATGGCCGCACTTCCAAGGGGTTGGGACCCCTTACATCATCCCGCTCATGTCGGGCATGCCGCCGCCGGGGCCGCCGGCGCCTTCCTTCTCGGGCACCTCGGCGACGATCGCCTCGGTGGTGAGGATGTTCTTGGCGATCGACGCCGCATTCTGCAGCGCAGAGCGCGTGACCATCGCCGGGTCGATCACACCGGCCGCCACCAGGTCCACGATCTGGTTGGTGGAGGCGTTGAGGCCCTGACCCTTCTTGGCCTTGCGCACGTCGTTGACGACCACAGAGCCCTCCAGGCCCGCGTTCTCGGCGAGCTGGCGCAGCGGCTCCTCGAGCGCACGCAGCACGATGCGCGCACCCGTGCGCTCATCGTCGGAGCCATCGGCGTCGTGTCCGTCGTCGGTCTTCACCGAGGCGGATGCCTGCAGCAGCGCAACGCCACCACCAGGCACGATGCCCTCCTCGAGTGCCGCCCGCGTTGCCTGCAGGGCGTCCTCGACGCGGTGCTTCTTCTCCTTCATCTCCGTCTCGGTGGCCGCGCCGACCTTCACCACGGCAACCCCGCCGGAGAGCTTTGCCAGGCGCTCCTGGAGCTTCTCGCGATCGAAGTCGGAGTCGGTGTTCTCGACTTCGGCCTTGATCTGGTTGATGCGCCCCTTGATCGCCTCCGCGTCACCGGCGCCGTCGACGATCGTGGTGTTGTCCTTGGCCACGACCACGCGACGAGCGCGACCAAGCTGGGAGAGCTGGGTGTTCTCCAGCTTCAGCCCCATCTCCTCGGTGATCACCTCGGCGTTGGTGAGGATCGCGATGTCCTCGAGCATGCGCTTGCGGCGATCGCCAAAGCCGGGGGCCTTGACAGCTACGCCGGTGAACGTCCCGCGCAGCTTGTTCACCACGAGCGTCGCCAGCGACTCGCCCTCGACGTCCTCGGCGATGATCAGCAGCGGCTTGCCGCTCTGGATCACGGCCTCGAGCACCGGCAGCACGTCCCTGACGGAGCCGATCTTCTGGTTGGCGATCAGGATGTAGGGGTCCTCCAGGGTCGCCTCCATGCGGTCCTGGTCGGTGACCATGTAGGGCGAGATGTAGCCCTTGTCGAACTGCATGCCCTCGGTGAACTCGAGGTCCATGCCGAACGTCTGGCCCTCCTCGACGTTCACCACGCCGTCCTTGCCGACCTTCTCGATCGCGTCCGCGATCACGTCGCCGATCTCCTCATCGCCAGCCGAGATCGTCGCCACGCGGGCGATCTGGTCCTTGCCGGAGACCTCCTTGGACTGCGAGGCGATGTTCTTGACCACCTGATCGACGGCCTTCTCGATACCGCGCTTGAGCGCCAGCGGGTTGGCGCCCGCCGCAACGTTCTTCAGGCCCTGGCGAACGATCGCCTGGGCGAGCACGGTGGCCGTCGTGGTGCCGTCACCGGCGACGTCGTTGGTGGCCGTGGCCACCTCGCGCACCAGCTGAGCGCCCTGGTTCTCGAAGACGTCCTCGACCTCGATCTCGCGGGCGATCGTGACACCGTCGTTGGTGATCGTGGGGGCACCGAACTTCTTGTCGAGCACCACGTAGCGACCCTTCGGGCCGAGCGTGACCTTCACAGCATTGGCGACCGCATCGACGCCGGCCTCCAGAGCCGAACGCGCCTCTGAGCCGTACTTCAGTTCCTTGTGAGCCATATCTCTCAGATCTCCTTACAGGACCTTGGCGAGGACATCTGACTCGCGCAGCACGAGCAGATCCTCTCCGTCGACCTTGATCTCGGTGCCGCCGTACTTGCTGTAGAGGACCTCGTCGCCCTCCTTGACGTCAAGTGGCGTCCGCTTACCGGTGTCCTCGTTGACCTTCCCGTCTCCGACGGCGAGAACCTTGCCCTTCTGTGGCTTCTCCTTGGCGGTATCGGGGAGCACAAGACCGCTCGCGGTCTTCTCCTCCTCTTCAATCGCCCGCACGATCAGCCGATCGCCCAGGGGCTTGAGCTTCATATCGAAAGAACCTCCGCTTGCATGGAAAGAGTGGCGGCGACACTGGGAGTCGCCACCCCTTGGCACTCACACCCGTCGAGTGCCAACGCCCGTCAATATATAGGAAAAGGCGCCTCCGTCAAGGGCCGTTGGCACTTTCTTAACGAGAGTGCCAACAAAGTCTTGGAAGCGAGCGCAAAGCGCTCGCGGTTAAGCACGACTGGAAGTCGTGCTTCGTCTCAAAACGCGGGCCAGGATGGCCCGCGGAGCACTTCAATTTGATCCGTCGGCCCCCAGCTCCAGCCGGACGGCCACCAAGGACCCCCTCCTACAGCGAATCCTCGCCCGCCGACGCACGGATCACTTCAGTTCTGCGCCCCGCCAAACCCCTTCATCGCCTCGGTCATCCCCGCCGGCTTGTCCATGATCTGCGAGAAGCGCACCACGGTGACGATGTCGTCAAGCGTCACGGTGCGCCCGTAGATCTGCTCGAGGAAGTGGATCAGCTCCTCGTGGCGGCGAAACTCGGGGTTGTCGTGCTTGATGTCGCGCGGGGAGAGCTCGGCCAGGCGCATCACCTCGACCTGGTCAATCACGGCCTCGAAGATGCGCTCGCGCGGGGAGTACTGGTAGCCGATCGTGACCAGCACGAGCTGGTTCTTGCGGTACTTCGCCGACTTGTCGCCAACCCGGATGGTGGCCGTCTTGCGACCGCGCTTGAGCTCGTCGGCGAAGATCGTCGAGTAGAAGTTGAGCACCTGCACAGACGGCAGGCTACTCCAGGGCCGCGAGCGCGCGCCGCGCGACCTCCCGCTCGCCCTCGTAGCTGAGAGCGTTGGGCGCCTCGCGCAGATCCATCCAGCGCGCTTCCTCGACCTCGTCGTCGTGATCGGCCGTGTCGCCGGAGAGGTAGCGGAACAGAAAGAACGCGACCGACTTGGGCACCGAGCGCCCATCGCGGCGGTACCAGTAGCGCACCTCCCCCAGATCCTTGACGAGCTCTGCGCTGAGACCCGTCTCCTCGCGCACCTCGCGCGTGGCCGCCTGTTGAGGGGTCTCGCCGGGATCGAGGTGCCCCTTGGGCAGGCACAGTACCTTCGAGCCATCGGCGGCGCGTCGCGTGGGGACGATCACGACGACCTCCCCGTCGCGCACGACCACGCCGCCGGCGGAGCGCTCGCGCGGGCGCTTGGGTGTACCGCTGCCCTTCGGGCGGCTGCCCTTTTGGGGGCGCGCGCGCTTCTCAGAAGACATAAGCCTGCAGCGCGCCGGGGTCATGTACGACGAGCCGCCCACGTCCCTGGGAGATGACTCCCGCACGCTCGAGCACCGCCAGGAAGCGGCTGGCCGACTCGCGCGAGGATCCCGCCAACTGAGCGAGGTCGGCCTGGGTGGCAACAACCGGTACCTCCGCCGGCTCGGCGCCCTCGGCGACGGCCTGGGTGACGAGCTCGCCCAGCACCGAGGCCACGCGCGACTGGACCGTCTGAAAGGACTGGCGCGAGAGACGCTCGTTACTTTCGCGCAGGCGCCTGCCGAGGGCGATCACCAGGCGGGTGGCGATCTGCGGATGCTCGACCATCAAGCGGCGCATGTCGGGACCCAGCACGGCCACCACACCGAGCTCCTGCAGCGCCTCGACGGTGGCCGAGCGACGCTCGTCCTCGAACAGCGCGAGCTCGCCGAAGATGTCGCCGGGGCCGAAGGTGGCGAGCGTAATCGTGCGCCCGTCGCCGTGCTCGCGCACCGCGCGCGCGTGACCGCTGCGCACGATGTAGCACGTGTCGCTGGAGTCCCCCTCGCGAAAGACCGCCTGGCCCGGCGCGAAGCTGCGCGGCACGGCCAGCTCGGCGATCCGCTGCAGGTCCTCGGGCACGAGCGTCGAGAAGACGGGCACGGACCCCAGCAGCTCCACCACCTCCGCTGAGCTCGGTCCCACCACGCCAGAGGAGATATCACACGGCGCAGGCGCCCGTGGGCCGCTGTCGGTACTCTGCCGAGCAGAGCCTCACCCGTGGGCTGGGCGGCGAGAGATCAGGCGCCGGACCCGACAGGAAACCGATCGACGCTCTCCGAGCACGCCGGCGCTATGTTCATCTCATGGTCTACCTGAAGTTGCTGGCCTCCCTGGCGGCGGTCGGCGCACTGGGGTCTTCCCACGCGCTGACCCAATCCCGCCAGCTGTGGGCCACGGTGGATGTGTGCAACCCGCACGACCAGCCCAACACGATCGGCATCCGCGGCTCGATGCCCACCGACGGGCACCCCGCTGACACCCTCTATATGCGCTTTCGCGTGCAGTACGAAGACACGTCGACAAAGCAGTGGGTGTACATCGCCAAGGGCGCCGACTCGGGCTTTCAGCCGGTGCACTCCAAGGGCGCGGCGAGCCAGTCGGGACGCAACTTCCAGCTCGTCCCGCCAGCGGGACCTTTTACGCTGCGAGGCGTGGTGAGCTTTCAGTGGCGCCACGGCGCCCGCGTGCTGCACAGCACGACGCTTACGACCACCGCCGGGCGCCAGAGCCTCGCGGGCGCGGACCCCGCCGGGTACAGCGCCGCCACCTGCACGATCGGCTGAGAGGGAGGGCCCCGGCCCTCCCGAGTCAGACACACGAAGCGACCGGCTCGGCGCGTTGGTTGTGCGAATCGCAGAGGCGCTGTTGAACGCTCTCGGCGGCGCGCCTACGGTGCAGCGACGATGAAATACACAGAGACCCACACCCCCGCAAACGGGACGACCGATGATCTGACCGCCTCCGCCTCCGCCTCCGCCCCCTGCCCTCTGTTCTGGCCCGAGGAAGAACAGCACGGCGTGCGCTACGTGCCGCTGCACGGCGAGCTAAGCGAGGATCTCCAGCCGCTCGCGCCGAAGCTGCGCGAGCTCGCCGCCGTGGGCGACGCGCTGCGCAGCCTGCAGACGCGCGATGGCGCGCCGCTCAGCACCGAGGCGGTCGACGCGCTCGCCGAGCGCACCGGGAAGATGCTCCTCCAGATCGCAGCCGCGATGGAGGGCGAGGAGCGCGAGATCGTGCGGATGCGCGCCGCGGCCTTCCTGGAGGGCGGCTCCCACAGCGAGGCGGCCACGCGCGAGGGCAGCCTGTACGAGCTGCCGGAGCTGACCGTGCTCTGCGGGCCGCAGTGCACCTGGCGTCTGAAGACGCCCTCACCGCTGCACACCGTCGTGGCCGCCGTGGCCAACCGCCCCTACGACAAGCTACTGCGCTCGCTGGATGAGCATCTGCAGGAGGCCACCGACGAGCTGCGCTCGGAACTGGGCCTTGCGGAGTTGCGTCTGGACGAGTCCTACCCGATGCGCGTCACCGACATGGTGGCCTGCGGCGGAGAGGCCAACGCGTACCCCAAGCACTTCGCCTACTTCCTGCCCGAGGACGAGGGCGTCAAGGGCGAGCCGGGGCAGCGCAAGAAGACGATCGTCTTTCGCAACGCCTATCGCGATCGCTTCACCGTGATCAGCCAGCCCCTGGGCGAGGCGGTCTTCAGCGGCCCCGAACGCAACCCACGGGCGCCCGTGGAGCGGGCGCTGCTGGGATGGTTCCGGGGCCACGACATCGGCCACACCGCCACACTGCCCAGCACCGACTACGGCTGGCGGCTGGAGTTGGGGCACGAGTCCTTCATGATGATGCAGGAGGCCGTGAGCGACGTGTATGGGCTGCTGCTGACGCTCACGCCCACTTGGCGCTCGCTGATCGGGCTGGAGGCGACCGACATCGCCGATGTGTTCCTCGCCGAGCTCCTGCACTACCTGCGCCGCGGGCCGTGGCTGTATGGCGATGCGGGCGCCGCCTATGTCGAGCTGGGGTACCTGCTGGCCAATGACTTCATGGAGCTACTGCCCGACGGCCGGGTGAGCTGGGAGATGGAGCGGCTGCACGAGGGCATGCGCAGCCTCGCCCGCGAGATGGCCGCCGCGGTACTCGAGCCGACCGACGCGCTGCCGTGCAAAAGGTTCGTGGCGGACTACGCGTGGCCCACACAGACGCCGGCCGCGCAGGTACTCAGCCGGCTGCAGGGTCCGCTGCGCGGCGTGCCCTCGGCATTGGCCTACCGAGAGGCGCCGGGCGAGCCTGCGGTCAACGAGCCCCAGCCACTCGCGGCCTGAGGAGCGTTAGCCGAACAGGCGCGGATCGTTGGTGATGATCCCGTCGACGCCCATCGCCGTGAGGCGGCCCATCTGGGCGGCGTCGTCGACGGTCCAGACGTAGAGTTCTCCGCCGCCCTCGGCAACGGCACGCACGAGCGCGGGGGTGACCAGGCGCCAGTGGGACATGATCGCGTCAAAGCGGCCGGAGCGCAGCTCTGAGCGGGCGCGGCCCGGGAGCCATGCGCGGTAACCCACGAGCAGCGCCAGTGCGGGGGCCATCGTCCAGCGGTTCTCGGTGTAGTCGCGCCTGGCGCGCGGCACCGACCAGCCCACGCGCAGCGAGGGCTCCACGGCACGCATCGCGTCGAGCTCGCGCGGATAGGTGGCGCTCACGAGCGAGCGCTCCACCAGGCCGGCCTCGCGCAGGGCCGCCACCACGCGCGCGCCGTAGCCGGGGAGCTTGACGTCGACGTCGAGTTCGATGCCCTCATAGGCGGCACCCGCGAGGTGCTCGAGGCCCTCCTCCAGCGTGAGCGGCTCGCTCGCGCGCAGCGCCTCATAGTCGTGTGCGAGCAGCAGGCGCCCGCTGCCGTCGGGGTGCTCGGGGAGGATGTCGAACTCGATCATGTCCACGCCCGTGCGCACCGCGGCCTCGAAGGAGGCAAGCGTGTTGCCGGGCGCGATGTGCGCCGCCCCCTTGTGGCCGACCCGCCGCGGATGCGGCAGGCTCACCCCATGCGACTGTGCCATGACCCTACGATAGGTGCTGGAGAGGCGGGGCAGCAGGTGCCGGCTCGGGCAGCTCAGGCCGCCGCGCCCAGGCGGCGCCGCGGCAGGCGCTTGGCGCTCTCGATCGCCTCGAGCGCAGGCTTGGGGCCGAGATAGGGCGCGAGCACGAGAAAGGCGAGGTGGTCGACCAGACAGGGCAGATAGCGCAGGCGGTTGCGCACCGCGTAGCCGCTGAGCACCGTCCAAAGCCCACCCACGACCGCCTCGGCCGCGAGCGTGGGTGCGCGGCGGGGCTCGGGCGCGCTCTCTTCGAGCAGCCCCACGAAGGAGTCGAGCGTGGCGTTGAGGCGCTCCACCATGCGCGGGCCGACGTCGAAGAGGTCGATGAAGGCCATCCTCACGAGGCCGGGATGTGCAACGAAGTAGTCGACCGCCGCGCTCACACCCAGGTAGACGGCTTCGGGCCAGGAGCTCGCGCGGCTCGCGGCGGCACGCACGGTGGCGACCGTTTCTTCGGCGAACTCGTCGAGCACGGCGAGGAAGCACTGCTCCTTGTTGGGGAACTGCTTGTGAAAGGCTTCCGTGGACATCCCCGCGAACTGCGCGATCTGCGGATCGGAGAGCTCGCCGAAGCCCTCGTCGAGCGTGAGGTGGACCACGGCGCCAAGCACCCGCGAGCGACGATCGTCGCCAGAGAGGAAGCCCGCGGGCGAGACCGGCACGTGTGGCGGGTTGGGCAGCGCGATCGTCGCCAGGCGCCCCGCGGCGGGCGAACGGTAGGCGCTGATCCAGTCGAGCAGTTCGTCGGTCAGCCCCGGCAGCTCCTCCTCGCGCCCGTGGCGCAGCCGTGCGGAGGTGACGTAGCGTCCGCCGCCGACGATCGCCCTGGGGGCCAGCGGCGGCAGCTTGATTCCGTCAGGCGCGACGCTGAAGCCGGTCGCGACGACACGTTCGTAGGCGCTCGCGGCGAGCAGCAGCCGCTCGCGTGCCCGGGGGCCGATGCCAAGGCCCTCGATCAACACCAGGCGCGTGGACTTGGAGTTGCGCGCGGCGTCCTCGACGAATGCCTGGCAGGAGCGGTGCAGGCGGTTGGCCCAGCCGCGGTCGCTCAGCCACGCATCGAGCACGCGCTTCTTGGAGCGGGCGACGGAGATGTCGTAGGTCGCGAGGAAGCACTCTTCCTTGTTGGCGAACTGTTCGTAGAAGGCCCGCCGCGAGACGCCGGCCAGGCCGATGACGTGCGCGACGGTGGTGTTCGGATAGCCCCACTTGTGCACCGCCTCGGTCATCGCGCCATACAGGCGCGTGCGCTGATGGCGAGCGACAAGTTCCCTGTCCATACCATGCGGACCGTGCGGTAATCTTCGGTACAGCGGCCTCACGTGTCTCCCTGTTCCACTCATCCCCACGGTTCAGAAGACAAGCAGAAATTTTATTGGTTCGCAAGTATTTATTGCTGGGATGCGTCCGAATGTTTCTAGCCCTCCCGAGGAGAGGGGCCGGAAGCTCCGGATATGCAGGGACTTAACGAGACAGCCACCGAAGACTTGCGCGGCGTGGTTTTTGGTCTCTGAAAAATGTGCGGATAACCCCGGACGGCGCTAGCACCATCCCCGGACGCCACGCGCTGAACTCAGGCGCTCAGCGTAAGACGACGGGGGCCCGCGTGGAACCCCACGGCGGCGAGCGCCGACTCCCAGGCGCTGCCGATCACGGGGACCCCGTTGACCCGCTCCAGCCCGATCCGGCCCACCCTGCCCGCGCGCACGTGCTCGGCGAGTGCGCCGAGCGCGGCTCCGACGCGCGGGTCCTCGGCAGGGCAGAGCACCTGCAGCGCGCGCCCGCCCCGCTCCAGGTAGAGCACGGGCTCGGCGCCGACCGCCACCACGTGGGCTCCCGGCACACGCGCGGGCCGCCGCGTCGCGGATGCCGGCGGCGATGAAGATGAGGAAGGGAGGGAGCCGGTCCGCGGGGTGGCCGCCTGCCGCGCCGGCCACACGAGCGCCGCGCCGTATGGCTGCGCGGGGTCGGTCGCGGCGAGCACCAGCGGCGGTGCCTCCTCAGGTGCGCGCTGGGCCCGCAGACGCTCGACCGCGCCGGGCAGCGCGAACTGCGCGCCGCCGAGCCCCTCTACGAAGTAGCCACGCCGGGCGATGCCGAGGGTCTCCAGCCGGCAGAGCTCCGGGTAGAGCGCCGCGAACCCTCCGGGGACACCCTCCGCGAGGACGAGCTCGCGAGTGAGGATGCCGTAGCGCTCGAGCAGCAGTTCCGCCCGCGCACGACGGTGCTCGCGCGGGTCGACCGGCTCGGCGCCGCAGGCAAACAGCGGCGCTGTCAGCGACCAGCGGCCCGGGGGGTGCACCTGTGCGGAGGCGCGCGCAGCGCGCCTCGCCGAGAAGCGCGGCGAGTAACCACGGCGACGTCCGCTCGGCGCTCCCCGCTCGGCCGCCGCCGGACGCGGAGCGCGGGCGAGCGCCAGGCGCGGCGCGCGCAGCGGCGCGAAGGCATCGTTGGTGACCTCACCCGCCCACACGAGATCCCACAACGCCTCGGCCAGTATCTCGGGCGGCAAGCCCAAGGCGGCCAGCAGGTCGGGGAAGAATGCCGACCCTGCCTCCAGGCGCGCGCGTAGGAGCTTGTGGGGCTCCCCGGCGGGCGACTCCCCTTTACGCGGCGGCCGGGGGGGCGGGGAGGGCGGGCCCAATAAGGCGGCGTCCTCGCGGAAGTAAAGCGCCACGCGCCCATCCGTGCGCCCGAGGGCGCCGGCGCCCACCCACACCAGCTCGCCGTTGGAGCAAAGCGCGTCCATCCAGGTCGGCGCGTACTCGCCGAGGCGGCGCGGGAGCACGTCGCGCTCCCATGTGCGCGGGGTCAGAGCCAGACCCTGCAGCGGCACGAGCTGCTCGCGCAGGCGGTCGATCCCCGCGACGTCAGAGAGCCTGGGGCGCGCCCGAGCTGCCGCCCATCGCTGCTCGACGCGGGCACCGGGCGCGGGAGCACCACCTCCACGATGGCCCTCTCCGGCTCCGCCGGCGGATGCGCCACCCTGAAAAGCCGGCGCGGGCCGCTCGCCGGGAGTGCCCCAGCGATCGACACCCTGCCAGCCCGCCAGAAACAGCGCGAAGGCGCGCGGATCGGCCGGCTCGATCTCCTTGCGCAGCGCGGCCAGCGAGGCGCGGCGCAGGCGGCGCAGAACCTCCGTGTCGCACCACTCCCGCTCGCTCCCCCCGGCCGCAGCTCGCCGCGCACGAGCTCGCCCGAGCGCTCCAGCTCGGCGAGCGCCAGTCCGGGGTCCAGGCCGTAGCGCTCGCGGGGGTCCGCCGTGGGGAAGGGCCCGTGCGTCCGCGCATAGCGGCGCAGCAGCACCACCAGCGCCGCCGGCACCTCGGCCAGGAAAGCCTGGGCAGGCCGCCGGGGGGAACCACACCAAGCGCGTCGCGGTAGCAGCCGGCGTCGGCGGCATCGATGAAGCGCTCCTCGCCCGCCACCCGTACGAGCGCCGGCGCGGCGCTCGCGCACCAACTCGGCGAGCAGCGCCTGCGCCTCGATGCCTTCGTGTACGCGCTCTGAGGCCTCGGCCATAGTGAGGTCCCCGACGCGGCGCAGCACGTCGTGCAGTTCGTCGCGACTCGCCGCGCGCGTGCGCAGCGAGCGGTGCTGCAGGTCGTCCTCGAGCGCCGCCAGCGCGTCCGCGTCGATCAGCTCGCGTAGCTCCTCCTGACCCAGCAGCTCGCGCAGCAGGTCGCGGTCGAGCGACAGCGCCGCCGCGCGGCGCTCGGCGTTGGGGGTGTCGCCCTCGTACATGTAGGTGGCGACGTAGTCGAACAGCAGCGAGGAGGCAAAGGGCGAGGCGGTGGGCGTCTCTACCTCCACGAGGCTCAGCTCGCGGCAGTGCAGGCGGCCCAGCAGCTCGCGCAGGCCCGGCAGGTCGAGCACGTCGCGCAGGCACTCGCGGTAGGTCTCGAGCACGATCGGGAACTCGCCATAGCGGCGCGCCACCTCAAGCAACGTCTGCGCCTTCAGGCGCTGCTGCCACAGCGGGCGGCGGCGGCCGGGGTAGGCGCGGGGGATCAACAGCGCCCGAGCGGCGGCCTCGCGAAAGCGCGCGCCGAACAGCGCCGATGAGGAGAGCTCGGCGACGACGAGGTCTTCGAGCTCCTCGGGGTCCAGCAGCACGAGCTCCAGACTCGGCGACTCATCGGCGTCGGGCAGGTGCACGACGATGCCGTCGTCGCTTGCGATCGCGTCGGCCTCCAGTCCCAGCTCCTCGCGGATGCGCGCCGTGAGCGCCAGTGCCCAGGCCGCGTGGATGCGCCGGCCGTAGGGCGAGAGCACGCACACGCGCCAGTCGCCGATCTCGTCGCGAAAGCGCTCCACCACGATCGTCCTGTCGGAGGGCACCACGCGTGTCGCGGCCTGCTGCTCGCGCAGGTACTCCACGAGGTTGCGCGCCGCGCGCGGATCCAGGTCGTAGTCCCGCTCCAGTGCCTGGGGCTCCTGATCGACGGCCCAGCGCGCGAAGCTGCCGATCGCCTCCCCGAGCTCCTTGGGCCGGCCGATCCCGTCGCCCTTCCAGAAGGGCACCGCGCCGGGCACGCCGGGCGCGGGGGTGACGATCACGCGGTCGCGACCGATCTCCTCGATCCGCCAGCTGGAGGCCCCCAGCAGGAAGACCTGCCCCGGGCGCGCCTCATAGACCATCTCCTCGTCGAACTCCCCCACGCGGCGCCCATCGGGGAGAGTGACCGCGTAGAGGCCGCGATCGGGGATCGTGCCGGCATTGGTCACTGCCAGCTGGCGCGCACCTGAGCGCGCGCGCAGCGTGCCCGCGACGCGATCCCACACGATGCGCGGGCGCAGCTCGGCGAACTCGCTCGACGGATAGCGCCCGTCGAGCATGTCCAGCACGTTCTCCAGCTGCCCGCGCGAGAGCTCGGCGTAGGTGTACGTGCGCGTGACCAGCGCGTACAGCTCGTCCACCGCCACCGAGCCGGTCTCCTCGGCGGCGGCCATCGCCACGATCTGCTGGGCGAGCACGTCCAGCGGATTGCGCGGCACCACCGTTGGCTCGATCTCGCCCTCGCGCATCCGCCGCGCCAGCACCGCGCACTCCAGCAGGTCGCCGCGGAACTTCGGGAAGATGCGGCCCTTGGAGACGTCGCCCACGTTGTGACCGGCGCGCCCGATGCGCTGCAGCCCCGCGGCGACCGACTTGGGCGACTCGACCTGCACGACCAGGTCCACCGCGCCCATGTCGATCCCGAGCTCGAGACTCGAGGTGGCGACGATGCAGGGGATCTCGCCGGCCTTCAGCAGCTCCTCCACCACAAGGCGCTCCTCGCGCGCGAGCGAGCCGTGGTGGGCGCGTGCGATCGCCTCTTCCGCCAGCTCGTTGAGTCGCAGCGCAAGGCGCTCGGCCGAGCGGCGGTTATTGACGAACACGATCGTCGAGCGGTGCTCGCGGATCAGCGTCAGCAGCTCGGGGTAGATCGCCGGCCAGATCGATCGTGTGGTCGGCTCGCCGCCGGCCAACGGATCCAGATCCGCGGGCGCCTCAGGTTCCGTCATCGACTCCACCGGCACCTGGATCTGCACGTCCAGCGGCTTTCGCGCCGCGCTAGCGTCGAGGATGCGGCACTGCCGTTGCGGGCCCACCATGAAGCGCGCGACCTCCTCCAGCGGGCGCTGCGTGGCGGACAGGCCGATGCGCTGGACCTGGGTGGGTGGGCCATCATGGTTCGGCGCGCCCTCACTCACCAGCGCCTCCAGGCGCTCCAGCGTCAGTGCCAGGTGCGCGCCGCGCTTGGTCGCCGCCACGGCGTGGATCTCATCGACGATCACCCACTCCACGCCACGCAGCGTCTCGCGTGCGCGCGAGGTCAGCATCAGGTAGAGCGACTCCGGGGTAGTGATGAGCACGTCCGGCGGGCGGCGCAGCATCTGCGCGCGCTCGCGCTGGGGGGTGTCGCCCGTGCGGATGCCCACGCGCACGAGCGCGCCATTCCCGGACCCCCGTCCCCCGCGGGTCGCCGTCTCGGCGCCCCGTCGGCCCGCCTCGGCGCCCTCTCCGCCCACCTCCCCGCCGTGGCCCGCCACGCCGGCGTCCCCCATACGCGCTTCGATGCCTCGCAGCGGCGCGCGCAGGTTGCGCTCGATGTCGTGCGAGAGCGCCTTCAGCGGCGACACATACACCAGCCGCGTGCGCCGCTCGCCTTCGGGCAGGGGGTCCGCCACGAGCCGGTCGAGCGCCCACAGGAAAGCCGCCAGCGTCTTACCCGAACCGGTGGGCGCCGAGAGCAGCACGTGCTCGCCCGTGGCGATCGCCGGCCACGCCAGCTCCTGCGCCGGCGTCGGCGCCGGAAAGGCCCCCGCGAACCACTCGTGCACCTGTGGACTGAAAATCAGAGACACCGCGAGTCGAGGCTAGCGCGCATCCATGCGGCCCGCCGCCGAGCCTTTGACCCTCGGCGCGTCCTCGCCAAGACTGCCGGCATGGACTCCACGCTCAACGCCCCCACCCTCGCGCCCACCGACGAGCGGGCACCAGATGTCGTCACGCTCGAGCCCACCGAGTGCGAGCGACTGCTCGCCCTCGCCCGGGAGCTGACGGTGTCTCCCTCGGAGTCTCCCGAGCTCTTTTGCCGTCAGGCCCGCCGCGCCGCCCGGCTCGCACCCGACCGCCTGGTGGAGCTGCTCACCGACTTCGCCACCAAGGGCACCAACTCGGGCACGATGCTCTTCGATTGCCTGCCTCCTGACACCCTCTGGAGCGCCGCCGGGACGCACCCCCTGGAGGACTCTCCCTCTGTAGGCGCGGGCACGCAGGCGCACGAGCCCCCGCCGACCCCGCCCGACAACCGCCGGCACCTGGGCGAGACCACGCTGCTGGCGCGCGTGCAGGCGATCGTCAACCACATCTGCGGCGACATGCTCGCCTACGCAGCCGAGGGCTACGGGCGCCTCTATCAGGACATGGTCCCCAACCAGGCGCTTGCCCAGAGCCAGACGAGCCTCGGCTCGCGCGTGGAGCTCGAGCTGCACACCGAGCAGGCCTTCTCGCTGCTGCGCCCCGACGTGCTCTCCCTGGCCTGTCTACGCGGACACCCCGACGCCCACACCTACGTGCTCCCCGCGCACGCGCTCGTCGCGCACATGAACGTCTTCGAGCGCAAACTGCTGCGCCAGCCGCTGTGGATGACCGGTGTCGACGGCTCCTTCCGCCAGGACGGCCAGGAGTTCATCGAAGGCGACGAGCGCGGCCCGCTGGCGATCGTCAGTGGCGCCGAGGACGACCCCACGATCGTCTTCGACCAGGACCTCATGCGCGGCTTGACAGATGAGGCGCACGCGCTGATCGGGCGGGTTGTCGAGATCTACCGCGCCGAGCGCCGTTCGGTCATCTTGGCGCCCGGTCAGATTCTGCTGGTCGACAACGTTCGCTCCGTCCACGGCCGCTCCCCCTTCACGCCCTCTTTCGACGGTCGAGACAGGTTCATCATTCGCTCCTTTGCCGTGCGCGATCTGGTGCGCACCCGCTACGCCCGACCCGGCAACGGGCGGGCGATCGCCGCCGAGTACAGCTGAGCCGCTTCGCCGATGCCGCGCGCGGCGGATCATTTTTCAAGCGTGTACTAAACACATACTCCGAAGGCGGGATAGTTTCAGTATGCTGGCGCGCATGCTCGGTGGGGGCGACGACGACGAGCTCGACCCGTATGGTGAGCCTATGCGCAGTCCCCGCTGGGCGGGCCAGTTCCAGCAGCCCGACGACGCCTTCTCGGACGACGCGGCAGGCACACCGCTCCCGCGCGACCCCTCGGCTCCGCGCGGACAGCGCCAGTGGACCCCGCTCGCGCGCGCCCTCGCCGCGACCGGCGACCAGTGGACGCTCCTGATCGTCCTCGCGCTCGCCGACGGTCCGCGCCGCCTCAGCGATCTGCGCAGCCGCCTACCGGGGATCAGCACGGGCGTGCTCAACCGCCACCTGCAGCAGATGCTTGCACTTGACCTGATCCTGCGCCAACGTTTCCGCGAGCTCCCGCCCCGCGTGGAATACAAGCTCACCGCCGCCGGCGAGGCGCTGCTGCCGATCGTCACCGCGCTCACCCGCTGGGGTATGAATCACCGCTGGTCGCTCCCCGAGCCCCGCGAGCGCATCGACATCGGCGCGCTGCTGCAGCTCCTCCCCACCCTGCTCGAGCGCGAGGACCCGCCCGACGGGGTGATCGAGATGATCGTCGAGCTTCCCGACGGGTCCGATCGCCACCTGTTCAACATCGTCCAGGGGCGCGTCACGCCGGTGGAGCTCGGCTCGATGATGCCCTGGACGCGCCTCACCGGCGGACCGGGCGACTGGATCGACGCCCTCGGACCGCGCTGCGAGGCCGGCTCACTTGAGATCACCGGCGATCGCCAGCTCGCACTGCAACTGCTCGCGGCGTTGCCGCGCCTGCCTTGAGCCGATCTCGCGCGTTGGCCTCACAAGAAAGATCTCCCGCTGGCATCTCGTGAGATCTCCCTGCGCCGGCCTCACATGAGATCTCCACTTGCCGGCCTCACATGAGATCTCCACGCGCCGGCCACACGAGGGGGTGTGTTGGTGGATGAAAAATTCAAAACTTGATAACAATGGTCTATACATACCTACTATTGCGATCTAATTCTGAAAAGAGACAATCCCAAGATCCAATAGACACCCCACCAGCAACTCCACCGTTATGTACAGAAAGCGCGCGCGGATGGGGTCCTCGGCGATGTGGTCGGCAAACACCCCCTCCAGCAGCTCGGCGACGGTCGCAGGTGTGGCTAGGCACTCGACCATCTGCTCCAGACGCGCCGGCGGGTCGTCGATGAACGCCTGCGAGCCCAGTTCCCAGAAGCTGTCGGGCAGATCGTGGGCACGACCATAGTAGGCCGGCACCGCCGCCGCGGCGATCCGCATGCGATCGCATCCCGGCACAAACGCAAGCATTCGACCCACGAGGCTCGCGCCGGAGAGGTTGGTGTATGTCACCGACCCGCCCCCCGGCCGCGCCACCAGCGTGGAGGCGTAGTACTCACGCAGGCCCATCCGCTCCAGGTGCTCGTCCGTTCGAGCGAGCATCGCAAGCGGCGCGATCCCCGGATTGACCGGCAGTGCGTGGTGAGCCGTGAGCGCGGCCCGCACCGAGGCCGGGATGCGACTCTCGGTCATCACCGAGATGTCCCATCCCACGCGCGGAGCCAGCTCGCGCAGCTCGCCGAGCAGCAGCGGCCCCCGCTCGTCGCCGAGGCTCTGAAAGCGCATCACCACCACCCCCGTGGAGGCGGCGAGCGAGGTGTGGCAGCGATCCAGGAAAAGGCGCATCAGCTCAAGACCGTCCGGTCCCCCCGCCCCGTCCGGCGGGTAGGTGAGGCCCGGTGGCACCGGCACACCGGGCAGATTGCCCACGACGCAGTCGAACGGCCTCGGCGGCTCGTAGGCGTCGAGCTGGGCCAGCGTCGAGCACACCTTCTCGCCCATCCCGTTGAGTCCCATCGAAAGCGCCGTGGCTTCCACGCAGGCCGGACCACGTCGATCGCGTGCACCTGCTCGCAGGTGCGCCCCAGCGCGCAACTGGAGATCCCCGAGCCACTGCCCACATCGAGCGCGCGTCCGCGCGCGGCCACCGCCAGGATCGCCTCGGCGAAACGCAGCGAGTCCTCGCCGATGTGCACCCCTCCCCGGGCTCCCCCACGGGGACGATCGCGGGCGGCCACCAGGCCGCGGTGGGCGGTCAGCTCGAAGCGTCCGGGCCGATCGGGGTCCTCGGCCAGACCGACAGCGCACAGGTCCTCCCACAGCGACTGCTCGAAGCGCTCGCGCTCGACCTCGCCCAGATGCGCCAGCCGCCACAGGTGCTCGCCGAGGCCACCGGAGCCCGCCCCACGGACTTCCGGCGGGGGCCATGGCTCATATGTGGCAAAGCCTCCACGCCGCGCCGTTTCCACGCGCTCGGCAAAGCACGTGCGCGCCAGCAGATCCGCGAGTCTCGCGGCGGCGGCGCCGTCGAGCGACGGCGTGGTTGAGATGGCGGGAGTGGACACCGTCTTCAGTGGGTCACGTTCACCGCGGGTTGCGCAGAGCGGGGAAGGGGATGACCTCGCGCAGGGTCTCGCGGCCGGTGAAGATCGCCAGCAGCCGATCCACGCCGATGCCGGCGCCGCCGAGCGGCGGCATGCCGTGCTCCATCGCGCGCACGAACTCCTCGTCCGCCGGATAGGGCTCCTCACCCTCGTCCAGCGGCCGGCGATTGCGCTGCTCGACGAAACGCTGGCGCTGCTCGTCGGGATCGTTGAGCTCGGTCGAGCCCGAGGCGACCTCGATGCCTCGCATGACAACCTCGAAGTGCTCGATCAGCTCCGGCTGCTCGCGGTGGCGCTTGACGACCGGGTGAAACTCGACGGGGAAGTCATAGATGATCGTCGGCTGGTAGATGTGGGGCTCGATCAGCTTGGAATACAGCGCCGCCACCAGCTGCCCCCAGGTGGCGTGGCCGGGCCCACGCGGTCGCCCAGGCACTCGATCAGCTCCTCGCGCTCGGCCACAGCCACGTCGAGATTGAGGTTCTCGGCGATCACGTCGCGCACCGAGATGCGCCGCCAGGGCGGCGTCAGATCGATGCTCTGGCCGCCGTGCTGCTCGATCACCGTTCTCCCCAGCACACGCCGCGCGACGCCGGCGATCAGCTGCTCCATGTAGGCGTAGACGTCGTGATAGTCCGCATAGCTCATCTCCCACTCCAGCAGCGTGAACTCCGGTGAGTGCTTGTGCGAGATCCCCTCGTTGCGAAAGCACTTGTCGAGCATGTACACGCGCTCCAAGCCACCCACCACGCAGCGCTTGAGGTGGAATTCGCCGGAGATCGTCAGCGACAGGTCGCGGTCCAGCGCGTTGTGGTGGGTCACGAACGGCCGCGCGTTGGCGCCCCCCGCCAGGATCTGCAGGACGGGCGTTTCGATTTCGATGAACCCGTGCTCGTTCATCCAGTCGCGCAGCGCCGCGATCGTGCGGGCGCGTGTGACGAACAGCTCGCGCGTGGCCTCATTGGCGATCAGGTCGAGCTCGCGCCGGCGGTAGCGCGTCTCCATGTCCTCGAGGCCGTGGTACTTGGCCGCCGGCGGGCGCAGAGCCTTAGCCAGCAGCGTGCACCCCTCCACGGCCAGTGAGAGCTGCCCGCGCGGGGTGACGTAGACGGCGCCATCGATGCCCACGAGGTCGCCCACGTCGAGCTCGAGCATGCGCTGAAAGAGCACCTCGGCTGCTCGCCTGCACGTCGGGCCACCACCTGAATCCAGCCGCTGACATCGCGCACGTCCACGAACATCGTACTTGCCATGCCCGCGTCGGGCCACCACGCGCCCGGCGATCCGGTAGCGCCACTGCGGGTGCTCGCCCGCTCCGATCGCCTCGGGGTCGTGCTCGGCGTGGATCGGGCGATCATCGTGCGATCGGGGTAGTCGTGCGGGTAGGGGTCCTGCCCGCGCGCCCGCAGCCGCGCCACCTTGGCGCGGCGTTCGCCCATCACGATCGTTTCGCGATTGGTGAGCGCCGGCGCCGGGGCGTCCGGGAGGGCCGACGGCGCCGGGGCATCCGGGAGTTTCCTGCCAGGCGCGTCCCGTACGCCGGGGGCGGCGGACGTAGAGACGATCCTCGGCTCAGTGGTCTCTCGGGGCACGATCCTGACGATATGCACCGCCGACCCGTCAAGTCAAACAGTCGGAGACACTGCCGCAGTTAGAAGCGGAGAGTTCCAATCTGCGGGGTACAGTTCCTTACAGAACATCCGAATGCCCCCGGAGAGACAATGACGGAGCTGCTCATCACCTATCCCGCCGGCAGCACAGCCGAGAGCTCGACTGTGGTGGCCCTCACGCACGGCGACGGACACCTGCTGTTCGCCGTCGATCGCACCCCGTGCCACCCCGAGAGCCCGCGCTGGCCCGACCAGCCAGCGGATCGCTGCACGGTGAGCACCGCCGAGGCCGAGGCAGTGGCAGTGGAATGCCTGGAGGGCTTCCTGCGCGGGGGCAAGTTGGAAGTGGGCGAGCCGGGAGTGGAAAAGCCCGCGAAGGGAGCGCCCGGTGCGTCAAAGCCCGAGGCATCAGAGCCCGGAGCGTCAAAGCCCGAGGCATCAGAGCCCGGAGCGTCAGAGCCCGAGGCATCAGAGCCCGGAGCGTCAAAGCCCCAGGCATCAGAGCCCGGAGCGTCAAAGCCCGAACCAGGCGAGCCGCGGGACGACGAGGGAGCCGAGCCTGCAATCCCGTGCGTCGTGCACCGCGCCCCGGCGGACCTCGCGATCGGCGTCGGCGACGAGGTGCGACTGAGCGTCGACGAGAGCTTCCGCGAGCTGCATCTCGGCCAGCCACTCGCGCTGTCACCTCGTGAGTCTCGCGCTGAACGCGGCGCTGACGCGGCGTGGCGCAAGGAGCCATCCGCCCGCGATTCACTGGGGAATCCCGACTTCGACAAGCTGGCGATTGTTTCCAGCAGGATCCGCGAGCACGGCTCGAAGACGTCTACCGCGTTGGCAAGAGCCTGCGCAAGACGGGCTTTTCCGCAGACCCGCTGAGCGACACCGGGGCGCTGGCACGCAGGTCAGCGCCATCGCCGGGCGCTGGCTGCAGGCCAAGCCCGAGATAGAGGTAACTCCTGGACGTTGTCGCCTGGAGGAGCGCAGAACGTGGTCCTGTGCGCTGCCCGAGGGGATCGCGAGCTTTCCTTGCGGCGGCACCCACCCCACGCGCCTGGAGCCAGAGAACGAACCCTCCGTGACCATCACGTGGGACCCCGAGGAGCGTCAGCTGAGGATGATCGCCGGTGCCGCCATCCCGGTAAGGCAGAGTGTTTATGATTGAAAACATCTGAACTTCAACGTATGATGGACGCTCGACGCAAGTCAGAGATAGTTTCCTTCAGGTGCCGCAAATCAAAAACTGGGATACAAGGACAGGGGCTTACCTACGATGCCAAGAACAAGTGCAAAGACCGACAAGGACAGCGTGAACGGCGAAAGGGCTCGCTCGGTCCCTAGCCTGCGCGAACCGCGCTACTCGCAGTCGCTGGAGCGGGGGCTCGCGATCCTCGCCTGCTTCACGCCCGAGCGTCCCGTGCTCGGGATCGCGGATATCGCCGACGAGCTCGGCATGAGCCGCAGCACCACCCATCGCTATGTGATCACGCTCGTGGCACTCGGCTATCTGGAGCAGGGCGCCTCACGCAAGTACCGCCTCGGCCTGCGCGTGACCGACCTCGGCATGTCCGCGCTCAACTCGACCGGTCTGCGCGAGCACTCTCAGCCCTACCTGGAGGAGCTGCGCCAGCGCACCAGCTACACCGTCAACATGGCGGTGCTCGACGGCTCGGAGATCCTCTACGTCGACCGCGCCCGCAGCTACCGCCGCGGGCAGAGCCAGATCGACCTCGGCCTGCGCCTCGGCTCGAGGCTGCCGGCCTACTGCACCTCGATGGGCAAGCTGCTCTTGGCCTACTTGCCCGAGGAGGAGCAAAAGGACCTGATCGGCGACATGAAGCTCACGCGACGCGCGCCGAACAGCATCACCAGCAAGAAGGCGCTGCGCACCGAGCTCGAGCACGTGCGCGAGGAGGGCTTCGCGGTCAACGACGAGGAGCTCGCACAGGGCCTGCACTCGATCTCGGCGCCCGTGCGCTCGGAGAACAACGAGGTCGTCGCCGCCGTGAATATGGCCGCCCACAGCTCGATGATCTCCCTGGAGGAGATGGTCGACCACCTCGGACCCCACCTCGTCTCGACGGCCGATCGCATCTCCGCACGGCTGGGCTACCGCCGCGAGGACGAGCGCGAGTAGAACAGCTCGGTGTCCGGCGGCGGCCTCGGGGCCGCCGCCGGGTCACGCCGTCGCCAGCTGCCGTGGCCGGCCACCGCCTGTCACGCCGTCACCGCAGCTGCCGTGGCCCGAGTCACACCGTCGCCAGCTGCCGTGCGCGCAGGAGCACCGCGTCGATCATCGGCACGGTGAGTCTGCCCGTGAACGTGTTCTGCTGACTGGGGTGAAAGCAGCCCAGCAGCCACAGGCCCGCGCCCATACCGGGGCGAGGCTCGGAGGAGCCTGGTTGCTTGGATAGAGCGGAATGCTCGGAAGGAGCAGGATGCTCGGCGCCGTGCGCGAAGCGCGGCCGGGGACGGGGCAAGGCCTGCCCTTCCAGCTGTGAGCGCAGGCGCAGCGCCGCGTCCCAGGCAAACGCACCGAGGCAGACGACCACGCGCACCTGCTCCAGCAGCTCAAGTTCGCGCGCGCTCCAAGGCAAACAGTTGTCGCGCTCTTCGGTCGTCGGGCGGTTGGCGGGCGGCGCGCAGCGCACCGCCGCGCTCACCCACGCGTCGTGAAGGCGCAGGCCATCGTGCAGGCCCGTCGAGGTCGGCTGGTTGGCAAAACCCGTGCGAAAGAGCGCCGCGAACAGGAAGTCCCCCGAACGATCGCCCGTGAAGATGCGCCCCGTGCGGTTGCCCCCGTGCGCCGCGGGGGCCAGGCCAAGCAGCAGTACCCTCGCCGCGGGATCGCCGAAGCCGGGAAGCGGATGGGCGGCGTAGTGCTCCCCGGCGAACGCCGCGCGCTTCTCGCGCGCCACCTGCTCGCGCCAGGCGACCAGGCGTGGGCAGCGCCTGCAGCCCTTCACTTCCTCGGCCAGCGCGGCGAGGCGCTCCTGCGGAGACGCACCGCTCACGCCGGTTGCGTAGCCTCTGGGACCGCAATGATCGCACGCGCCCGCAAACCGATGACGTTCGCCATCACAGCGCTGGCAGCGCTGACAGTCACGGCGTGTGGGACGAGCACGGTATCCACGGGGAACTTCTCGGGCGAAGCCAAGGCGGTCGCACAGCGTATCTCGAACTTCCAGAGCGACGCTACAGCGCTCAATGAGCAGAAGCTGTGCCAGAACGATCTCGCGAGTGTCGTGCTGGCGCGCCTGCGAGCCGCTGGCGGCAAGTGTGAACCGGCGCTGAAGACCCAGCTCGGCGAGGTCGACGTGTTTGAACTGAAGGTCGAGTCGATCGTCGTGACAGGCGCGAAGGCGAGCGCACTCGTGAAGAGCACCTGGTCGGGCAAGAGCGTTCTCAGCAAGCTGCAGCTTGTGAAGGAAGGCGGCGCCTGGAAGATCGCCGCGCTGGCGTAGCTCAGGCAGCGCGGTCGGGGCGTCTGGACCAGCTGGTCCTCGCGGGTCGTCGCAGCGCGTGCTACCGATCACAGATCGGTCAGCGCCGCGTCCAGGCGTGCCGACTCAGGAAAGCCCCAGCCCGTACTGGCGCTGGTAGTACTCGCGGTAGTCGCCCGAGCGGATTGGCTCCCACCACCAGGCGTTCTCGCGATACCACGCCACGGTCTCCTCCAGCCCCTCGGCGAAGCGCACCCGCGGCTCCCACCCGAGCGTGCGGACCTTCGCGGATGAGAGCGAGTAGCGACGGTCGTGGCCGGGTCGGTCGGTGACGTACTCGATCAGCGACTCATCGGCCCCCGTGAGCTCGATGATCGACTTGACCACCTCTATGTTGGGGCACTCGTCGGGGCCGCCCGCGTTGTAGACCTCGCCGGGCACGCCATGCGCGAGCACATGGCCGATCGCGCGGGCGAAGTCGCCGGCGTGGATCCAGTTGCGCACCTGCATCCCGTCCCCGTACACCGGCAGTCGATCGCCGTGCAGCGCGTTGAGGACCATCAGCGGGATCAGCTTCTCCGGGTACTGGTAGGGACCGAAGTTGTTCGAGCCGCGGCAGATCACCGCCGGCAGACCGTAGGTGTGGAAGTAGCTCTGCACCAGCAGATCCGCGCCGGTCTTGGTCGCCGAATAGGGCGAAGACGGACGCAGAGGCGAGTCCTCGGTGAAAGTGCCCTCCTCGATCGACCCATACACCTCGTCGGTAGAGACCTGCAGGTAGCGCAGCTCGCTCGCGCGCGCGGCCTCCAGGAGCACGTAGGTGCCCAGCGCGTGTGTGCGCACGAATGCGTCGGGCTCGGCGATCGAGCGGTCCACATGGGTCTCCGCGGCGAAGTTCACGATCGCCTCCGGCTGCGCCGCCGCGATCGCGCCCGCCACCGCCTCCTGGTCCTCGATCGCGCCGCGCAGAAAGGCGAAGCCCGGACGCTCAGCGAAGTCGTGGAAGTTCTCTTCGCGCCCCGCATACGTGAGCTTGTCGAGCACAGTCACCTCATCGCCGTGCTCCAGCAAACGCTGACGCACGAACGTCGAGCCGATGAACCCGGCGCCGCCACAGACCAGGAGTCTCATGCGCGCATCATGCCAGTCCTCGCCGCGAGATAGCCGGCCAGGCCGTCGCGCCAGTCGGGCATCGGCAGGACGTCCGACCGTTCTGAGGCGAGCACCGAGTAGGCCGGCCGCGGCGCCGGCCTCGCCATCTGTGCGCTCGTCGCCGGCTCGACCCGGCAGGCGACCTCGGCCTGGCGGAAGATCTCCTGCGCAAACCCATTCCAGGAGACCGCGCCCGAGCCGGCCAGATGCACGAGTCCGCGCACCTCGCGCTCCAGCAGGCCAAGCAGCGCGGGCGCAAGGTGGCCGGTCCACGTGGGACAGCCGACCTGATCGTCGACCACCTGCACCGCCTCGCGCTCGCCAGCCAAACGCAGCATCGTCTCGACGAAGTTGCGCCCGTTGACGCCGAACAGCCACGCGCTGCGCACGACCGTGTGACGCGGCGAGGCCGCCAGCACCTCCAGCTCGCCCGCGAGCTTCGTCGAGCCATACACCGACCGCGGCCCCGTCGGATCGGACTCGAGGTAGGGCCGCTCGCGCCCCTCTTCGTCCAGGGGCGCTTGGCCATCGAACACGTAATCGGTGGAAAGATGAAGGAGGGTCGCGCCGCTCGAGGCCGCGGCGCGTGCCAGATTTCCCGCGCCGGTGGCGTTCACCGCGTGGGCGCCCGCGAGATTGGCCTCGGCGCCGTCGACGTCCGTCCAGGCCGCGCAGTTGATGACGGCTTCGGGACGCTGGCTCTCGAAGTAGGCATCCACGGCAGCGGCGTTGGTGATGTCGAGCTCGGGCAGATCGATCGCCCTGAGCTCATGTCCGCCCAACTCAGCGACACGCAGAACATCATGGGCGAGCATCCCGGCGCCCCCAGTGACGAGCAGCTTCATCGCGGGCCCCTCGCCCGGCAACGCGAGGGGCAGTTCCTTCCCAATCCGCCCATCACAGGATCGAGATGTCGGAGTTGTCGCCGACCATGAAGCGATACGCCCGCGGCTGTCGATCGCCGCGGCGCACCGTAACGTTGCGCCCGAGCAGCGAGGACTCCATGCGCCCGTCGAGGTCGCACACCGAAGAGCCCGCGAGCAGGATCGAGTGCTCGACCTCAGCCCCCGAGACGGTGCAGCGCTCGCCGATCGCCGTATAGGGCCCGATGTAGCAGTCGCTCAGCCGCGCGCCCGCGCCGATCACCGCGGGACCGCGCACCGTGGTGCGCTCCAGGCGCGCCCCCGCCTCGATCACCACGCGTCCGTCGACCTGCGAGTCGACCAGCTCACCCTCCACGCGTCCCACGAGATTGTCGAGGATCAGCCGGTTGGCCTCGAGCATGTCCTCCAGACGGCCCGTGTCCTTCCACCAGCCGCGCACGATGTGCGGCTCCACGCGCATGCCGGAGTCCACGAGGTGTTGGATGGCATCGGTGATCTCGAGCTCTCCCCGCGCCGAGGGCTCGATCGCGCGCGCCGCGGCATGGATGTGCGGAGTGAACATGTACACCCCCACGAGCGCCAGGTCCGTGGCCGGCTCGGGCGGCTTCTCCACGAGGCGCACCACCCGTCCCACCTCGCCTGGTGCAGCGGCCGGCCCCAACTCGGCCACCCCGTAGTTCTCGGGGTCGGGCACCGGCGTGAGCAGGATCAACGCGTCGGGGGAGTGCTCGCGAAATGCGGCCACCAGATCGGAGATGCCGCCCTGCAGGAGGTTATCGCCCAGGTACATCACGAACGGGCTCTCCCCGAGGAAGGACTCGGCCGTGAGCACCGCATGCGCGAGTCCCAGCGGCTCGTCCTGCACGATGTAGGTGATCCGCACGCCCAGGCTCGACCCGTCGCCCGCCACCGCTTCGATCTCCGGGCCGGTCTCCGGCGCGATGATGATCCCCACCTCCTCGATCCCCGCCGCCGCCATCGCCTCGATGCCGTAGAAGAGCACCGGCTTGTTCGCCACCGGCACGAGCTGCTTGGCGCTCGTGTGCGTGATCGGCCGCAATCGCGTGCCCTTCCCCCCGGAGAGGATCAGTCCCTTGAGCTGCTCCATGGCGCCCCGGAGCCTACCTTGATCGAGCGCGAGAGCCTGTTACAAGCACGAGATCGCGCCGGCGCGACCCCGATACGCCTCGCGATCGCACAGGCACACGGCCCCGCGATCGCGCCGACAGATATCGCCGCCCGCGACCACCTGCGGAAATCCACGGAGCAGTTAGAAACGTTTACACGACGTCGAACTTCACCCAATTAGGCTGGTAAACGACCCTGGATCGCGGGGTCGCCTGCCACACGCCTTGAGCGTTGCTCCCACCTCTCCGGCGACGCTCAGCGAGGCCCAGCACCCACCCCTGGTGCTGGGCCTCATCTTTTCCGCAGGGAGCCTCATCTTTTCCAGAACCCGTCGGAAGCCGAGCCCACCGGCATGCATCCAGCTGATGAGCACGTGGGTTCGTCTCTATCTAAACTCCGGCGGGCACCGCGCGCAGCCGACCGACCGCGGCCTGCAGCGCCTCGCGCGCGTCCTCGGGCCCGAGGATGACGGCATCGCCCGCCTCCTTGAGCACCTCGCGCACGAGCCAGCCCACGCCGGCGAACCCCAGCTCGACCTCGATCGAGCCGTCCTCGCGTTCGGCCACCACGCGGCGCTGCTCGCGCGCCCAGCGCGCCCGCTCGGGGGAGATCCACACGTGCGCCGTGCGCGAGGCCTGCACCTCACCCGTGCGCAGCCAGCCGTCCACTTCGGCGGCGGGGTCGACCTCGGGGCGCGGCTCGAACGTCTCCTCGCAGACCTCCGCGCGTTTCACGCGATCCAGGCGGAAGTGGCGCATCGCCCCGCGCTCGGGATCGTAGGAGGCGACGTACCACCCCTCGCGGCCGTTCGTCAGCGCGTAGGGCTCCACGCGCCGCAGCGAGAACTCGTCCTCGTTCTCCTTGTAGTACTCCAGCTCGATCAGCCGGTGCTCCACGATCGCCTGCGACACCAACCGCGCGACCTCAGAGTCGTTCGCGGTCGCGTGCGCCACCTGCAGCCCCTGCTCCATCGGGTCCTCGCCGAGCGCCGCCACGATCTTCTCCCGCGCGCTCGCCAGCGAGCCCTCGGGAATGTGCTCGCCGATCAGGTCGATCGCCGCCACGAGCGCCTT
Organism: uncultured Solirubrobacterales bacterium; assembly: GCA_963723045.1. Taxonomy (GTDB): domain Bacteria; phylum Actinomycetota; class Thermoleophilia; order Solirubrobacterales; family Solirubrobacteraceae; genus Palsa-744. Next base: position 1,610,361 of record CAVROU010000002.1, read on the forward strand.
CGCCTCGACCGGCAATAGGCGTGCCGGGCGGTCGAAGTTGTCGCTGTAGGGCTCGGGGTCGACCTCGATCTCGCCCTCCTCCTCGAGGATTTCCGCATACAGCACATAGGACCCGCCGCCGAAGTTGACGATGTTCAGCACGTCGATGTCCTCGCGCAGCTCCTCCTCGCTGAGCTGCAGGCGCTCGCGGATGTCGGCGATCGCCAGACGCCGGCCCGCGCGGCCGGCCTCGATCAGGATGCTCGCCAGCGTCACCAGCCGCGCGAAGCGCTCGGGCCGAATTGCCGCGTCGCCCGCGCCGGCCCCACGCGCCTCCTCTCCCTCCCCGCTCTCTGTCTCGCGCCGGCGGCGGGTGCGGCCGGTCGCGCCGCGCGCCTCGGCGGCGGCCGGCCGCACCGCGGCTGCACCGTTCCCCTTGCCATTGCCGTTCCCATTCCCGCTTCCGTGATCCTCGCCGTGGCCGCGAGCCTCCCCGTGACCGTGCGCCTCCCCGGGGGCGGCCTCTCCGCCGAGCGCCGGCGCCACGCCCGCGTGGCGTTCCTCGAGCAACTCGACGCGGCGCGCGAACTCCTCGGTCAGCTCCCGCGGGCCCAGCAGGCGGGCGTGCTCGCCGAGACCCAGCACCCATGAGACGATCCCCCGCGTGCTCGCATAGGGGGTCAGGAAAAGCCGGTCCCCCTCACTACCCTCCGGAGCCGGCTGGATCTCGCCATAGCGCCCGAAGTGGCGCTCGATCTGCCACGCGATCCGCTCTGAGCACAGCACTTCGGCCGTCCCCAGCTGCTCGCCGAACTGCCACTCCGCGCGGTTGGCATACACGCGCGGGTCGAACTCCTCCGAGCGCTTGAAGTCGTGCTCGGCCTTCGTCGCATAGGACACCTTGCCGCGAATCCGCGACAGGCGGAACACGCGGATCGCCTTACGCTCGTGCGCGTACCCCAGCAGGTAGAACTGCCCACCCTGGAACAGTAGGTGATAGGGGTCCACGCGGCGCGAGCCCACCTCGTCGCGTTCCATCGTGTAGTAGTCGAAGGTGATCGTCTTCTGGCGGAAGATCGCCGTCTCGATCTTCGCCAGCCGCGTCGAGAGGTCATGGCCGCCGGCGGAGGCCGTGATCCCGAGCGCCACCGAGCTCTGCTCGGGCGCGCGCAGCGGGCTGGGGCGTCCCCAGGTGATCTGCTGCAGCGCCAGGCGCAGCGGCTCGGCATAGGCGAACTCGCCGTCCAGCAGGTGCAGCGCAGTCTGCAGCGCCGCCAGCTCCGTATCGGAGAACTCGATCGCCGGCAGATGGAAGTTCTCCGAGCGCAGCGAGTAGTTCTCCTGCTCCGCCGCCGCGTCGGCCGGGCGGTCGACGGTGAGCTGGATGCGCAGCGACTCGAGCTCCGCGCGGTCGGCGTAGAAGCGCCGCGCGAACGCGTCTTCGTTCATTGCGCTGTAGCCCTCCACGTCGCGGCGAATCTCCAGGGCCGTCACCGGCCGTCGCTCGGCCATCAGGTAGGAGATCAGCGACAGCTGGCGGATCAGCTTCTCGGTGTCCTTGGCCATCCGTCTCCAAAGATAGAACCCCCCGGGGAGACGATGCCTGACGGGTGGGGGGGCGATCGTTTTCGCGCCCGCAATTTGCGGCTTTTGGGTTCCTCGCCCCCGGGGCGCCTCTCGGGCCGTTCCCGAGGCCTCGCTCGGGCGCCGCCCTGAGGCCTCGCCTCCGAGCCGCTTGCGAGTCCTCTCAGGCCGCTTCGCGCACCGGCTCCGGCGACTCGCCGCGCGCGGTGAAGTGCGCCACCGAGCCGATCGCTCTGTCGAAGCTCGACCACTGCTCGCCGGCCGCCAGCTCCTTCTCCAGGCGATCGAAACTCCCCAGCCGCCCGCCGAGGTTGTCGATCATGTGCACGAGCGTCGCCTCGCGCGTGCACGGCACCACCGGGCTGCCGTGCTCCAGCGAGCCGTGGTGGGAGAGGATGATGTGCCCCACCGCCTGCGCCAGCTCCACGGGGAAGCCCTCGATCTCCTCGATCATGCGCCGGATGCGGTAGTAGCCAAGCGGGATCTCGCCGTGTAGGCGCCCGAGGTCGGTGAAGTCGATGTTGCGCGGGTCTTCCGTATAGGCCTCGACTTTGCCGATGTCGTGCAGCAGCGCCCCCGTCACCGCCACGTCGCGGTCGATCCCCGGGAAGGTCGCGCTGATCGCGCTCACCGCCTGCGCCACCCCCAGGCAGTGCTCCAGCAGCCCGTGGCGGTAGGCCTGGTGGTAGTACTTGGCGGCCGGCGCCCGCCGGTAGCCCTCCCACAGCTCACCATCTGCGGCAAATACGCGCCCCAGCAGGCGTGCCAGGTGGGGCTGGCGGATCGTGGCCAGCAGCTCGCGCAGGTCCGCCTCCATCTGCTCGGCGCTGCGCGCCGGGCCGTCGAGCAGGTCCTCGCAGCGCGTATGTCCCTGCCGCCGGCTCGGAGAGCCCACGCAGGTTGATCTGCGGCCCGAAGCGCGGGTGGCGGTTGTAGCGGCCGCGCACGTTACCGGCTGCCCTGGGCGCGCCAGTGCCTGCACCTCCTCGAGCTCCTCCCACACCATGCTCACCACGGCTCCTGTGCGGTCCCCCAGCTGCAGGCGCAGGTAGTCGCCACCATCGCGACGCTGACGGCGCTCGACATCGCGCACCAGCAGCACCTGATCGATCTCCATGCCGTCGGTCAGCTCACTCACCTTCATGTTCGGGAAGGTAGATGTCTCTGCGGACGGCACGCTTGATCGGGGCGCGCCCCGATCCCCGGGTTCGGTTACTCCGCCCACCTACGGATCCGCCCTGCTCGCCGCCCGGCGCGCACGTCGTTTCGTTTTCGGCGCGGCCGTCGGCCTCGCCCGGACCGGCTCCCTCGGACCCCCTTGTGGGGTCCTTTTCTCCTTTCCTTCCCACCCTCACCGCCCCGCTCGCCGCGTTCCATGAGCGGCGTCTTATTGTCAATCGGCTCTCTCCTCACTGCCCCGGCGCGTACCGAAAGCCATATTTGTCAGGTGTTAGACAGAAACGCCGCACTACCCAAACGTCTAAATGCCCATCCAGACATTGGCCCAGGTAGACCTGGTTGTCTTCCGCTCTCATCTTTACCTTTTCCCTTACGAGAGTTTCCCCCCGGGGGCGTAGAGAGGACGATCTTGCCACCAACAGCACCACTACGGGTCATCAGCTGGAACGTTAACGGCATCCGCGCACGCTGGCCGCGCCTCACCGAGATGCTCGCCGAGGAGCAGCCCGATGTCGTCTGCCTGCAGGAGACGCGCTGTCCTGAACACCGCTTCCCGAGCATGCGCCTGAGCCAGCTCGGCTACCACTCTCAACACTCCCCCGGCCGCCGGCGCGGAGGCGTCGCGATCCTCGTGCGCTCCGACCACCACGTCAGCCACCGCACCAGCGCGCTCGACCACCACCACGACATCGCCGAAGGGCGCTGGCTGGAGGTCACGATCGAGGGTCTCGTGATCGGCTGCGTCTATGTCCCCGCCGGCCACACCCGCGAGGAAGTCGACGACGCCGGCAAGCTCGCCTTCCTGGAGGCCATGGCCCACCAGGTCCACGAGGCGCACGACCGTCCGCTGCTGCTCGCCGGCGACTTCAACATCGCCCCCACCGACCAGGACGTGTACGAGCCAAGCTGGTTCGACGGCTCCTACCTCTCCGGCGAAGCCGAGCGCTCGGACCTGCGTGAGATCCTCGACGAGGGCGAGCTCGTCGACGCTTACCGCGAGCTGCACCCCGACGACCGCGGCTTCACCTGCTGGGACCAGCGCGACGGGCACTACGCGCGCGACTACGGCCTGCGCATCGACCTCGCGCTCGTCTCGCATAGCCTCGCTCCACATGTGCGCCGCTGCGAAGTCGCCCACGCCTACCGGCAAGGGCACCGGCCTTCAAACCACGCTCCATTGGCGCTGGAGCTAGACGACGTCGAGGAGCTCGGGTGGGTGGGCACGCCGGCCCTCGACGCCACAGCCGCGGCCGGCACTGGGGACTGACCGCGGGGAGGGAACAATGCTCCGTCCGGCCGGGGTGGGGGCCTCGGCCGGACGGGGCGTCCCTGGGTCTAACCGACCCCTCAGGCCAGCTTGGTCGGGCTGGGTCGGACGCGCCGGAGCTCGAGGATCGGCGCGGGCGGGGGTTGTGTTTGTTGTTTTTCGTTTTTAGGTAACCATAGTCTATACGCATGTGTATACCATTGTTACCAACTTTTGAAAACGGAATACAACACCACACACACGGCGGCCTTTACCCTCGGCCGGCCCTGCGTTCAACCGACCCTCTCAGCCCCCACGGTTCAACCAGCCCCATCTACGTCTACGGCTCCAGCCGATTCGGCCCGCGATAAAGGAACGTAACCTCGCGCACGTTCTCCTGGCCCGTCAGCTTCATCAACAGCCGCGTCAGCCCGAATCCGAAGCCTCCGTGCGGCGGCGGGCCGTAGCGGAAGAAGTCGAGGTAGTACTGGATCGGCTCGGTCTCCACGCCCTTCTCGTGCGCCTGTGCCAGCAGCTGCTCGTAGCGGTGCTCGCGCTGCGCGCCCGTCGTGATCTCGATGCCCTTCCACAGCAGGTCGAAGCTCTTGGTGAGCCGCGATGGGTCGGCTGGATCAGCAGGATCCGCCACCGCGCCTGGCGCGGCGTGGCGCATGTGGTAGAAGGGCCGCACCGCCACCGGGTAGTCGGTCACGAACACGAACTCGTGCCCGTGCTCCTCCTCGATCAGCGCCGCGAGCGCGCGCTCGCTCGGGGGGTCGAGGTCGTCGTCCGCGCCCGGCGCCTGGTGCCCCGCGGCCCGCAGCATCTCCTTGGCCTCCAGCAGGCTCACGCGCGGGAAGGGCGTCGTGGGCACCACCGTCTCCACGCCGAAGGTCTCGGCGATCGCCTCGCCGTGGGCCTCCTTGACGGCGGCGAGTGTGTGCGCCAGCCACGCCTCCTCGAAGGCCATCACGTCCTCGTGCGAGTCGACCCAGGCGATCTCCACGTCCACGCTCGTGAACTCCGTGTCGTGGCGTGAGGTGAACGACGGGTTGGCCCGGAACACCGGGCCCACCTCGAACACCTTTTCAAAGCCCCCCGCCATCGCCATCTGCTTGTAGAACTGCGGCGACTGCGCCAGATAGGCCGTGCGCTCGAAGTACTCCACCTTGAACAGCTCCGCGCCCGACTCGCTCGCCGAGCCCATGAACTTCGGCGTGTGGATCTCCATGAACCCCTCGCGCCGCCAGTACTCGCGCATCGCGTGCTCGACGGTGCCCTGCACCTCGAAGATCAGCCTCCGATCGGGCCTTCGCAGGTCCACGTAGCGCCAGTCCATCCGCTTGTCGAGCGCCGACTCCGGCGTCACCGGCAGCTCGGGCTCCGCCGCGCATCGACCGTGAGAGCGCTCAGCTGCGATCTCCAGGCCCCCCAGCTTGACCCGCTCGTCCGCCACGACCGTGCCCTTGAGCGTCACCGCCGACTCCGGCGTCAGGGTCGAGACGAGCTCGTTGAGCGCGCTCGGGGTCTCGTCCTTGCCGAGCACCACCTGCGCCATCCCCGTGTGGTCGCGCAGGATCACGAACTGCACCCGCTTCTGGTCGCGGATCGCGTTGACCCACCCACGCAGCTCCACCTCCTCGCCGATCTTCGACGGGAGCTCGCCTATCAGGGTACGGGCCACCGGCGCAGACTACCCGAGCACCGTGCGCCACGGCAGGCAGGCAAAGCAGGGACAGGCGAACCAGGCAAACGGGACACGGTTCCTGCCCGGCGATGCGTCCGACGGGGATCGAACCCGTATCTGCGGCTCCAAAGGCCGCTGCTCTTAGGCATCGATTTCGGCGGTGAGCTCGGACGCGACGACCGCATAACGGCGTAGAGCCGCCGGCTGGTCAGACCGCCGGTTGAGTGACTCGCACCGCGCCATCCCTCATTGCCTACTGACTTCGCCATTGACCAGTTGAGCTACGGACGCGTGTACGCACTACCAACGCGGCGACTGCTCCTCTTCTGCCGGTCGCTACATCTCCACACCCCCCGCTGAACCGTCGACTACCGAGCCGGCGCCCTCAGGCTGTGAGGCCGCATCGTCTGGCGGCGGGGCAGTGTCCTCGGCCTCCGGCCAGGACTCGAGGCTCACAAGCGTCTCCCGCCCCGCGGCCGACCACAGCTCCTCGGCGATGTGCGGCGTCAGGGGCGCGAGCATCTGCACGAGCTGCAGCAGCGCCGCGACGATCGCCTCGCGGTCGGCCTCCTCCAGCTCGCCGCGGCGCTCGACGGCGCGCTGCTCGAAGTCCTGGATGCGCGTGAGCAGCAGCATCGCGTTGTGCGCCACGCGCTGCATCTCCAGGCGTTCGTAGTCGATGCCCACCTTCTCCAAGGCCACCCGGCACCAGTTCGCGAGCTTGCGCCGCAGCCGCTCGGAGGCGTCGATCTCCGGCTCTCGCCGCCGGCCGCCCTCGGGGGTGCCCTCGTCACCCCCGGCGCCCTCGCCCTCGGCCCCGTCGCCTGCGCGCAATGACTGGGATCCGGCCACCCAGCCAGCCAGCCGCGGCTGCGCGTAGCCGTAGAGTTTCTTGAGGAAGATCTGGCAGTAGCGGACCGGCTGCTCGTTCCAGTTGAAGATCCTCCCGGGCGAGGCTGCGTGCAGGACCGCCAGGCGCACGGTGTCGGCGCCGACGTGCACGACCAGCTCGTTGGGGTCCACGACGTTGCCGAGGTGCTTGCTCATCTTGCGCCCCTCGAGGCGGATCATCTGGTGCATCAGGGCGTTCGTGAACGGCTCGCGCCCGGGCACCTGGGGCAGCTCGCCGAGGTCCTGCAGCACCTTGCCGATCAGGCGCTGGTCGAACATGTAGCCGCCCGCGTCGGCGCCCCACACGATCTGCGGGCCGGCAGCCAGCGCTTGTATTCCTCGTGGTCGAACATGTGCTGCGGGCGCTCGGCGAAGGGCACGCAGATCGGCATCCACATCCACATCCCGTCGACGTGGCAGTCGATCGTGTCCGTCTCGCGCCGCGCCGCGCCGCCGCAGGCTGGGACAGACACATTCGATGAAATCCGCGCGCCCCTCCAGCGGATTGCCGGCGCCCGTCACCTGCAGATCCTCGGGGAGGCGTACGGGCAGATCCTCAAAGGGCACCGGCACGGTGCCGCAGCTGCTCGCAGTGCACGAGCGGGATCGGCGCGCCCCAGGCGCGCTGGCGGGAGATCGCGAAGTCGCGCGCCCGGTAGCGCACGGCCGGGCGCGGGCGGGCGTCGGAGCGCGCGCCCTTCCACGCGCCCGCGCTGGTCGTGCCAAGCCGCTCCGCGATGCTGGCGTCGGTGGCGTCGAGCGCGGGGATCCCCAGCGCCGCGGTCGGCCCGAAGCGGGCGTCCACGAGCGGAGAGATCACGATCGGCAGCATCCCCGCAACCCCCGGCACGCTCGCCAGCGCGCCCGTCTGCACGACCGGGACCTGCTCGAGGTCGCGGTCCTCGCGCCGCCAGCCGGCTTCGCGCACGCCCTCCAGCTGCCGCGCGACCTGCGGCTCGGCCGACCCAGCGGTCGACCTCGGAGTGCGCGGGGGAGACGACGATGAAAGCCGCCTGTGCGATCGCATCGGCGTGGGGGGTGAACACGGTCAGCGGCGTTCCGTCGAGCAGCGCGGCGTCGACCTCGACGCCTTCGACCCGTCCGATCACCGCGCGCTGGGCGCCCACCGCCGCCTTGCTCCAGCCCGGCAGTGTCTCCAGACCCGCGCTCGTTGTCCTCCACGTAGGCGCTAATCCGCATGAACCACTGCGGCAGGCGCCGGAAGCGGACCTCCCCGTGACAGCGCCAGCAGGTGCCGTCCTCGGACTGCAGCGCCGCGAGCACGGTCTGACAGGAATCGCACCAGCTGACCTGCGCCTCGCGGCGGTAGACGAGATCCTTTCGAGCATCGCCAGAAACAACCACTGCGTCCAGCGGTAGTGGTCGGGCTCGGAGGAGACGAACGTGCGCTCCCAGTCGCAGGAGTAGCCCAGTCGCTCGAACTGCCCGCGCATGCGCTCCACGCAGCGGGCCACCCACTGCTGCGGGGAGACGCCGCGGCGCACCGCCTCGAGCTCCGCGGGCAGCCCGAAGGAGTCAAAGCCGAGCGAGAACAGCACCGCCTGCCCGCGCGTGCGCAGGAAGCGAGCGTAGGCGTCGGCGATCGTGTAGCTGCGGATGTGTCCCATGTGGGCGTCGCCGGAGGTGAAGGGGCAGCCGGCGAACACGTACGCGGGTGTGCGCGGGTCCGCGGGTGGGGGCGTCGCGAACGCCTTCTGCTGTGTCCCATACCCCCTGCCAGCGCGCCTCGATCTCGGCCGGGTCGTGGTCGGGGCCGGTGAAGACAGCAGGCGCGGAGACCGGGGCCGCGGTGGGTGCGGCGGCGGAATCGGGGGCAGTCAAAAACGAATCCGGCGGACTGACGCCCTCACGTGGCGGCGCGGGCGAGCTGGAAGTCGAGTCATCAGGCCGATTCGGCGTCCCGTCGGATGGCGTCGTGGAGCTGGGGCTTGCGGAAAAAGGTGGGCGGTTCATGATTTCGACGCTACCGGATAAGTCCGGGGAAGTCCAGAATGATTCAAACACGTCTAATATATTGACGACCTGATGTCCTGCCAGTCCCCGGTGCGGCCCCCAAAGAGGGGTCCGCCGGGGGCAAGACACGACACCCATCCGCTTTTTTTGGACTAGGAGGAACTCAGTGGCCCGCTGTGCGGTCTTGACCAACGACTTGCAGTACGACCTTGTGAACAAGAATGAGGAACGCCGAGCGGCGGTTGCGGCGTTCACGCCGAAGATGGCCGAGTTCCTGGAGAGGATGCGCGCGCTGGACGCGCCGATCGTGCACCTCCAGCTGATCAACAAAGAGGACGACCCGCGCGCCGAGCGCTACGACGGCTGGCTGCCCGTGACCAAGGGTTCGGACGGTGCGCGCATCATGGACGAGTTCCTCGTTGAGGGCGACGTTGTGGTGGAAAAGAACAAGGACAGCGGTTTCTACGAAACGGCGCTCGACGAACGACTGAAACAGATAGGCGTGGACACGATCGCGATCACGGGGATGCAGACGCAGATCTGCGTGCAGACGACCGCCGCCGACGGGTTCTTCCGCGGCTACAACGTGATCGTCCCCTCCGACGCCGTCGTCTCCGCGCACGACGAGGACAAGACGCGCGCGCTGGACTGGCTGAAGTCCTACTGCGCGACGATCCTCACCACCGACGAGCTGGTCGCGGCCGTGGAGGCCGGTGAGCTGCCGCGAGTTCAACGTGGTGGCGATCCCATGAGCGCGACCACCGGGAGGCTGGGCGCGACGACGACCGACGGACCGACAACGAGCGACGGGCTGAGGACTGGCGAGGCGCCGCGCTCTGGCGGCCGACTCATCGAGCTCGACCACGGCACGGGCGGCGGCATGAGCCAGGAGCTGATCGGCGAGCTGATCGCACCTCGCCTGGGCAGCGTGCACCACGGGCGCATGGAAGACAGCGCGGTGCTGGCATCGAGAGCGCGCGCATCGCGGTGACGACCGACTCGTTCGTGATCGACCCGATCTTCTTCGGCAACGGCGACATCGGCAAGCTCGCCGTCTGCGGGACCGTCAACGACCTCGCCGTGAGCGGCGCGATGCCGCGCTTTCTGACGCTCGCGCTGGTGCTGGAGGAGGGCTTTCCGATCGCCGATTTGGAGCGCGTGCTGGACTCGGTCAGAGACGCCGCGATCGGCGCGGGGGTGACGATCGTGGCGGGCGACACGAAGGTGGTGCGCAGCGGGGAGATCGACAAGATCTTCGTCAACACGACGGGCATCGGCGAACTGCACGGCTCGCGTCGAGCTGGGCATGAGCGCGGGTGGTGCCCGGCGACGCGGTGATCGTGACGAGCTGGCTGGGCAACCACAGCATCCACATCCTCTCGCTGCGCGAGGGGCTGGGCTTCGAGCAGCGCGTCCTGAGCGACTGCGCGTCGCTGGACGGGCTCGTGTGGAATGTGCTGGAGGAGCACCCCGAGCGGGTGCGCTGCATGCGCGACGTGACACGCGGCGGGCTCGGCACCGTCCTCAACGAGGTCGCCGACGGCGCGGGGGTGACGGTGGCGATCGAGCGCGCGCGCCTGCCGATCCAGGCCGAGACGGCGATGGCCGCCGACATGCTCGGCGTCGACCCGCTGTATCTCGCCAACGAGGGCTGCCTGTGCCTGTTCGTGGACGGCGAGTACGCGCGCGAGATCCTCGACACGGTGAGGGTCCAGCCGCACGGCAAAGCAGCGGCGATCGTGGGCACGGTGCGCGAGCGCGGCGAGGACGCCGTGACGGATGCTGGAGGAGGACGGCTCAGAGACGGCCGTCGAGGTTCTATACGGAGCCGAGCTACCAAGGCTTTGCTGAGCGGATGCGCGAGACGCGCCGCTACGAGATTCGCGGGATCGTCCAGGGGGTGGGCTTCCGGCCGTTCGTGTTTCGCACCGCGGTGCGCCACGCGCTGGGAGGCTGGATTCGCAACGACTCCGAGGGCGTCGTGCTGGAGGTGCAGGGCGCGGCGGAAGTGCTCGAAGAGTTCATTTCCGAAGTGCGCATGAGCGCCCCGGCGCTGGCGCGGATCGACTCTGTGGCGCTCGTGGAGCAGCGCTATGACGAGGTGACGCTGGAGAACTTCCAGATCCAGCTCTCCGAGCGCGGCGAGCGGGCGCAGACGCTCGTCTCGCCCGACACGTGCGTGTGCGAGGACTGCCTGCGCGAGATGCTCGACCCGACCGATCGGCGCTATCGCTACCCGTTCATCAACTGCACGAACTGCGGCCCGCGCTATTCGATCATCCGCGGCGTCCCCTACGACCGCGCCGATGACGACGATGGCGGCTTTCCCGATGTGCGCGGCGTGCACGGCGGAGTACCACGATGTCGCCGACCGCCGCTTCCATGCGCAGCCGATTGCCTGCTGGGACTGCGGGCCGCGCGTGGAGCTGTGGGCCGCGCGCGGTGGGCGGGTCGACACGCAGAGGCCGGTGAAGGACGCGGTGGCCCTGCTCGCGCAGGGAGCGATCCTCGCGGTGAAGGGGATCGGCGGCTACCACCTGATGTGCAATGCCCGCGACGAGCGCGCCGTGGCGGAGCTGCGCCGGCGCAAGCGGCGCGAGGAGAAGCCCTTCGCGGTGATGTCGCGGACGCTCGCGGCGCTACAGGCCTACGCGCGGATCACAGAGCGCGAGGCGGAACTGCTCAGCGGGCTGGCGCGGCCGATCGTGCTCGTGGCCAAGCGGACCGGCCCGCCACCCGAGGGCGACACCGACGGCGGCAATGGGATCGGATCCCCACCCGCCCAGCTCGCGCCGGGCATCGCCCCCGGCAACCGCCGCTATGGCGCGATGCTGGCCTACGCGCCCCTGCACCACCTCCTGTTCGACGAAGGCCTCGACGTGCTGGTGGCGACGAGCGGCAACGTCTCGGACGAGCCGATCGCGTTCACGAACGAGGATGCGCTGACACGCCTGGCCTCGATCGCGGATGCGCTGCTGATCAACAACCGCGACATCTACACGCGCGTGGACGACTCGATCGTGCGCGCGGTGTCGTTTGCGGGGCGCGCGGAGACAACGCCGCTGCGCCGTGCGCGCGGGTACACGCCGATCCCCGTGAAAGCGCCCTTCCAGATGCCACCGCTGCTTGGCGGTGGGGCCGGAGCTGAAGAACACGATCTGCATCTCCAGGGGGAGCGAGTTGTTTCTGAGTCACCACATCGGCGACCTCAAGAACGACGCGACGCGACGCTCGTTCGAACACGCGATCGGTCACCTGGCGGATTTGCTGGAGGTGAGGCCGGGGCTGATCGCGCACGACATGCACCCGGGCTACATGAGCACGCGCTATGCGCGCGAGCAGAACGAGCTGCCCACGCTGGAGGTGCAGCACCACCACGCGCACATGGCGGCGTGCATGTGCGAGCACGGCTTGAACGAGCCGGTGCTGGGGGTGATCTTCGACGGGACCGGGCTACGGGGTCGACGGGAACATCTGGGGTGGCGAGTTCCTGGTGGGCGACTATGGCGGCTTCGAACGCGCGGCGCACCTCGAATACTTCCGCCTGCCGGGGGGCGATCGGGCGGTGGAAGAGCCGTTCCGCACAGCCCTCTCCTTGCTCGTGCAGACCTACGGCGGGCTGGCGGACCTCGAGCCCGTGCCGCTCGTGGGAGCGCGCAGCGAGCAGGAGCGCCACGTGCTGACGCGGATGGTGCAGGCGGGGGTGAGTTCGCCGCTGACGTCGAGCATGGGCCGCCTGTTCGACGCGGTGTCGGCGTTGCTGGGGGTCCGCGAGCGCTGCCGCTACGAAGCGCAGGCTGCGATCGAGCTCGAACAGCTGATCGAGCCGGGGACGATGGCGCCACCCCTGGAGTGGGAGCTGCACGGCGAGGAGCGCCCGCTGCGGGTGGACGTGCGCCCGATGGTCGCCGAGCTGGCGGGGCTGATGGCGCGGGGCGGGGCGAAAGCGGCGGAGCTGAGCCTGCGCTTTCACTGCACGGTGGTCGATGTGGTGCGCGCAACGTGCCTTGAGATCGCAAGGCGCACGGGCCTGCGCAAGGTGGTGCTGAGCGGCGGGGTGTGGCAGAACGAGTGGCTCCTGCGCGGCGCCTATGAGACGCTGGAGCAGGCGGGCTTCGACGTGCACGTCCACCGCGTGGTGCCGGCAAACGACGGCGGCGTGGCGCTCGGCCAGGCGGCGATCGCGGGCTGGCGCGCGCGATGAGCGATCACCCGACCGGCATCAAATCGCCGCGCGCGCGACGGCAGGCCTCGGCACCCGCGAAGCCGGCGCCTGCCAGCGAGCCGGCGCCCCCCGGGGAGCGCTTCAAAGAGCTCCACTACACGCCGGCGCCGGACGTGAACGGCGCGGTGCCGGGGCCAAGGTCACAGCGGATGCTCGCCGAACAGGCGGCGATCGAGAGCCGCGCGCGAAGCTACCCGCGCGCGGTGCCCCTCGCGCTGGCGGAGGGCCGCGGGGCGACCGTAAAGGACGCGGACGGAAACACCTACCTCGACTTCTTCGGCGGCGCGGGGACGCTCAATGTCGGCCACGGCAACCCGGCGGTAGCCCAGGCGGCGAGCGAGCAGCAGCGACAGCTGGTGCACGCGCTGGACTTCCCGACACGCGCACGCCTGGCGCTGATGAGCAGGCTCAAGGAGATGCTGCCGGGCGCACTGAAGCGCAGCGCACGGATCCACTTCGGCGGCCCGACGGGCAGCGATGCGGTGGAGGCGGCGCTGAAGCTCGTGCGCTCGCACACGGGACGGCGCCCGGTGGTGGCGTTCCAGGGCTCCTACCACGGCATGACGGAGGGGGCGCTGGCGGTGACGAGCGACACGACGTGTGGCGGGCCGACGGACACGCCGGTGCACTTCATGCCCTACCCGTACTGCTACCGCTGCCCGCTGGGCCTGCGCCCGGCAACCTGCCAGCTGGCGTGCGCGCGCCTGTTGGAGACCACGCTGGAGGACCCGCACAGCGGCGTGCCCGAGCCGGCGGGCGTAATCGTCGAGGCGATCCAGGGCGAGGGCGGCACGATCGTCCCGCCGGCGGGCTGGCTGCGCGAGGTGAGGCGCATAACCCGCGCGCGCGAGGTGCCGCTGATCGTGGATGAGATCCAGACGGGCTTCGGGCGCACGGGGGCGATGTTCGCGTGCGACCACGAGCAGGTAACGCCGGACGTGGTGGTCCTCTCCAAGGCACTCGGCGGCATCGGCTACCCGCTGTCGGCAATCGCCTACGACGCGACGCTCGACACGTGGGAGCCGGGCGCGCACATCGGCACCTTCCGCGGCCACCAGGTCGCGCTGGCGGCGGGGGCGGCGGGGATCGAGTTCATGCAGAGCAACGACCTGGTCGCCCACGCGGCGGCAATGGGCGAGCTGGCGATGAGCGCCCTGCACGAGTCAACAGCCGACCTCGAGTCCGTGGGCGAGGTGCGCGGACGAGGCCTGATGATCGGCATCGAGCTGGTGCGCGACCGCCACACCCGCGAGCCGTGGCCCGAGCTGGCGAGCGAACTGCGAGGGGTGTGCTGCCAGAAGGGGCTGATCATCGAGCTGGGCGGCCACTACCGCAACGTCGCGCGCTTCCTGCCGCCGCTGGTGATCACGCGCGAGCTGCTGCTGCGGGGCCTGGAGATCTTCGTGGAGGCCCTGCGCGAAACCGAACAGACCCTCGCGCGGCGCGGGGGGCTGGTGGCTGGATAAAAAGAGAAGGCTACGCCCCCAGAGGGGCTCCGCTATGGGCCGCGCGGTGGGGAGACGCCTCCTGGTGGGCAGGCTTCGATCAAGCTCCGCAGGAGGCCGCGAACTCGATCGCCCAGCGAGCACAGCGCCGGGTGCCGCAAGGGCAACGCCCAGCGACCGTCACAGCGCCCGGCCTACGGCCAGTCGATCCGTGTGCGGCAAGATCAGCCGAACTGGGGATGCAGCCTCGCCGGCGGGGAGAATGCAGCTACCGCTTGCCGGTCTTCGAGCTCTTCGTGCCGTAGCGTTTGCGCGCCTGCCTCGCGCACGCCGCGCGCTTGCCCTTGGGCTTTCGCTTGCATGCCTTCAGCGCCCGCGCGAGCTTCTGTGCGTTCGTCGGCGCGGTGGGCTTGAGCGTCTTGGCGACCTTGGGGCCAGGAGTGAGCGCGGCCGGTGTCGCGAGGAGCGAGATGCCCGGGGAGGATGAGCCCGAGGTCATGCCGCCTCCCCCGGCCGGCTGACCGCCACCGTCCGAGCCGCCCGAGCCGGTGCCCCCTGGGGGCGAGGGCGTCGAGGGCAGGGGGGGCGTGGTGAACGTCTGGTCAGATCCCGCGACGATCGGTACTTCCCAGTCGATCGTGTCTTCCTCCAGCTTCGCCCTGGCCGCCAACACCCGGTAGTGGTAGGTGGTGCTCCGCCGCAGTATCACGCCGACGCTGGCCAGATCGAGACTCACTGGCTCGCCTTCGATGCCGCCGAGGATGAAGCTGAGCGGTATGGCACCCCGCGGCGTGTCCGGGGGATCGAGGCATCCATGGTACCCAGCAGGCTTCACGACGCCCCACTCCGAGCAGACGAGGTCGGGGAGATATTCGCTCGTGTTCTCGACCACCTGGAACTGGTAATCGACGCCGGGATACCGAGTCTGGGATTCGGGATCGATCTTCGCTTCGAGCGTCGCGCCGTTCTGGCTCACGCGCGAGACGGACTCGCTTTGCACCACCGGCAGGGGCGGTTCGCTTTCAATCGCCTGCGCGGCCGCAGGCAGGGCCCAAGCCCAGCAGCCGACTGCGAGAAGAGCCGCGACGCCCTTCGCGCATACCGTCCAGCCACGCTTGCTTCGAGCAACCCCCATCTGGCTCCGACGTTACTAAATGACGGTTCTGAGCGCAACCCTACCGCGAGCTGTGCGAGGCAGTCAAACACCACCCGCGGGCCTCACCACGACAGCTGAACGCGGGGGCCGGCTGAATACGACATCCGCTGAGAACGCGCACAATTTCGGACGGGGAGGCGGCCGATGGCCGACACGCAGGGCATGCGCCCGCGCCAGCCCCCTCGCGTCCGATGACGGGCGCCCCTGTGGCAACAGCCGCAAAGCGTGCGCGTGGCAAGCACCCCCAGCCCAGCGCCCACAAGCCCACCAAGCATCACAAGGCCAAACACCACAAGGCAAAGCACCACAAACGGCGCAAGCATCATAAGCACAAGGTGGTGCACCATCGATCGGGGCTTCCCGGCGCGCCGCTGCCCACCGCTCCCGTCTCCCCGCCGCCGCCCTCCTCCGCTCCGGTATCCGCGCCCCCCGTGCTGCTCAGCGGCGCGCAGGCGCAGCGGCTGCTCTGGCGCGCCGGCTTCGGGCCCGCTCCCGGGGAGGTGCAGGGGCTCATCGGCCAACCGCTTCAGCAGGCCGTCTATGGGCTCACGCGGCCGTCGGGGCCCGCCGTGCTGAGCGGGCCCGCCCCCACCGACGAAGAAGGCAACCCGCTCGCGCCCGCCGACGCCTGGGGGCAGGACCACTGCTGGTGGCTCGATCGCATGATCCGCTCCGACCAGCCGCTCGTCGAGAAGATGACCTTCATCTGGCACGACTGGTTTGCCAACTCCAACGAGAAGGTCGACTCTCAGCAGATGATGCTCGACCAGAACGAACTCTTCCGCTCGATGGCGCTCGGCTCCTTCTGCGACCTCTTCATGGCCGTCACCGCCAACCCCGCGATGCTCGTCTTCCTCGACGGCATCTACAACGACAAGGACGAACCCAACGAGAACTACGCCCGCGAGATGATGGAGCTGTTCTCACTTGGCGCCGACCGCGGCGCCTACACCGAGGACGACGTCCGCGAAATGGCGCGCGTGCTCACCGGCTGGCGCGCGGAATGGTCCCCCGAAGCGGGCCTCTACAACTTCCACTTCGACCCCTCGCGCCACGACGAAGAACCCAAGACCGTCTTCGGGCAGACGGGCAACTGGAACTGGGAAGACGCCGTGCGCCTGTGCGTCACGCACCCGCTGCACGCCTCCTTCTTCGTCACCAAGCTCTGGGGCTACTTCGTCTCCGTCCCCCCCGACGAAGCCACGCTCGCCTCCCTGCAGGGGCTCTATGTCGGCTCCGGCTACTCCATCCAGGCCGTCATGGAGGCGATCCTCCAACACCCCCTCTTCTACGCCGGCCCCGAGCTCGTCACCCCGCCCGTCGTCTACAACGCCGGCCTTTTGCGCGCCATCGGGCGCTACATCGACACCACCGACTGGGCCTGGCTGTCCGCCGGAGCCGGCCAGCAACTCTTCTACCCGCCCAACGTCTCCGGCTGGGACTTCACCCGCTGGCTCGACACCTCCACCGCCAAGGCCCGCTGGGAAATAGCCAACTATGTCGTCGCCAAGACCTACCCCGATCCCTGGGCCGAAGGTGGGTCCAAGTACGACCCCACCGAGGAACCCTCCACCGCGATGTCAAGCGCTTTGGGTTACTGGGCCTCCCCGCTCCTCACCCCCGAAACAGAGGACGCCATCGGCACTTTCGCGCAGAACTGTCTTATCGGTCACACCCAGAAGTGGGAACTGAGTTCGGTGCGGGCGATGCGCCAGAACGCCCTTCGCATGCTGATCGCCACCTCTCCAGATATGCAGGTGAGCTGACGATGCGCACTTCACGGAAGGTGAACGGGATGCACCCAACGCAGCTGGAGATGGCTGAGACGGCGTTCGATTTCTCGCACGCCCTTCTCCCAACCCGCGGCGGGAGTGAACCGAAATGACCTTGACAACCACGCCCTCACTCCCCACACAGCGGCCCTCGCGGACCCAACAAATTAGGTGCCCACCCACCCGTCCTTTTAAAAATTCTTTCTCTCCGGAGGTCTTGCGATGAGCCGTGCCTGTTCCTGCAACGACTTCAATCGCGCCCAACTCCTGCGCCACGGTGCCGCCATGGCCGGTCGTGGCCTCCCCTCGAATCGAGCCCGGCATGCCGCTTCCCGCCGGGACCGGGCTGGACCGGCGCGCATTCCTCCTTCGTTCGGCCGGGGCCCTGCTGTCTGTTTACGGCGCCTCCGCGCTCTCCCCCCGCCACTTCGAAGAGGGCATCGCGCAGGCCGCCGCCGCCTCGCCCAACCAGCCCGTGCTCGTCTCGATCTTCATGGAAGGCGGCTGGGACGCCCTCTCCGTGCTCGCCCCCGTCAAGGAAGCCAAGTACAACGAACTGCGCCCCACCCTGCGCCTCCCCGAAGAACCCACTTCGCAGTTCTTCAGCGAGGACCCCAATCTGATGTGGCACCCCTCCGCCGGCGGCCTCGCCACGCTGCACGGCGAGGGCAAGGTCACCGTCTTCCCCGCCATCGGCTACGACCCGCCCGATGAGTCGCACTTCACCTCCCGCCACTACTGGGAGGTCGGCGAGCTCAACACGCAGACCCGCTCGGGCTGGATGGGCCGGCTGCTCGACGCCACCGGAGACGCCTCCAACCCGCTGCAGGGGCTCTCGCTCGACTACTCCCTCGCGCCCGCCCTCGCCACCGCCAAGGTCCCCGTCGCCGCCGTCTCCTCGCCCTCCCACTACGACCTCTGGGCCTACGGCCTCGGCGGCGAACTCGCCGAACAGGCCCTTGAAACCTACGGCCAGCTCGGCGCGCTCCCCGCCCCCTCGCCAGCCTTCGCGCAGGCCCGCGACGCCTCGCTGGACACCTCCCTGATTCTCAACACCATGACGCCCTTCGCCGAAAAGGAAGGCAAGCTCCCCTACACCCCGCCCGTCACCTACCCCACCGAAGGCGGCGAATTCCCCGAACGCCTCGCCGCGCTCGCCGCGATGCTCGCCGCCGGCCTCCCAATCAAGTGCGCCTCGCTCACCGCCGTCGGCGGTTACGACACGCACTCCGACGAGGCCTCCACGCTCACCACCAACCTCGGCCAGACCGTCGCCTCGGTGCTCGCCTTCCAGCGCGACCTCGAGGCGCGCGGACTGGACGACCGCGTCGTCATCCAACTGTGGTCGGAGTTCGGCCGCCGCCCCCAGGAAAACGGCTCCGGCACCGACCACGGCGCCGCCGGCCTCGCCTTCCTGATCGGCAAGCACGTCACCGGCAAGATGGTCGGCGAATTCCCCGGCCTCACCACACTCGACGAAAACGAAAACCTGCGCAACACTTCGGACTTTCGCTCCATGTACTGCTCCCTGTTGGAACAGTGGTTCGGAGTCGACCCCGCATTTGAAGACATCATCCCCGAAGCAAGCCAGTTCGCCCGGCCGGTGCTGATCGGATGACGCGCCCGGGCCCCCACCTGGAGCAGAGGCGGGGGAATGATGCGCCCGCCCGCCGACCGCTGCGTACACGCCTCGGCGCCTGCGCCCGCCGGCGGCCGCCCGCGTGGGTGCTCTGCGTGCTCGCGGTGTGCTCCCTGTGCCTGAGCGGCACAGTGGCAATCGGCGCCACCGCGCACCCCTCTTCACGCCGAGCCTGCCGCCGGGCCCACCATGGCCATTGTGCGGCCCACGGCGCGCGGCACGCGGCGGGTCGCGGTCATCGACACAAACGCCACTCCGGCCCCCACCCAACGGCCAAGCACCCCACTCCGCTGGCACCCACCACGAACGGTTCGAGCCTTCCCGACACCACCACCGCCCCCGCCGGCAGCTCGGGGTCCTCATCGGGAAGCCAAGCGCCCTCGTCCACCGAAGACCCCGCGGACGGAAGCGAATCGGGCGGCGCCGGGGGCTCGGGTGGCGAAATCGGCGAAGAAGGCAGTGGCTCGGCCGCCCCCGCGCGCGTCCAGGTCACCGCCAAGGAGTTCTCTTTCACCCTCTCGCGCCCCGCCGTCGCCGCCGGCGCCGTCACCATCGAGCTCGTCGACGGCGGCCAGGACGAACACAACCTGCACATCCGCCCCGCCGCCGGCGGTCCCGACGTCGGCGCCTTCCCCACCACCCAGGCCGGACGGCACCTGGACGAGACCTTCAACCTCGCCCCCGGCACCTACACCTTCTACTGCTCCATGCCCGCCCACGAAGGGCTCGGGATGAAGGCCACTTTCACCGTCAACTGAAGGGTTTCCGGGGTCTGCGAGCGACCGCTGTCTCGGGGCTGGGAAGAGGTGGTCCCACTCCACGAAGGGCCCCGCTCCGCGCGGCAGAGGACGCCCAGCCTCCAATTGCGGAACAAAACAGCCTCGCGTTGCGGAAGAAACCAACCTCCAGTTGCGGAAGTGAGCAGCCTCTACTACGAACGTGCGTTCGCTTTTCCGTCGTAGAGGCCCTGTAGTGTTCTGTCTACGGAGCGTATATCGGCGAGGTGCCGTGAACGGCTGATAACCGGGAATTCGAGGTAGCTCCTCGGATGGGGTTCGAGTCCTCTGCGCTCCGCCGGCATTTGCTGATCTGGAGAGCAGACGAGTAGCCATAGATCATGCGCTCGCGGGTAGCTCCCGTCTTGGTCGCGCTCCCAGATCGGCTTAAGCCTCCGAGGAGTTGCGCTATCGTAAGAAATGGTTATCAGCCGTTTGGGGTCGCTCCCCACCTTTCGACCCGTCCTTTGAGGCGGGTCGAGTCGTTCCGTGGCCATCTGCCGACTTTCGCAGTTTGTTTCGCAGACTCCCACGGAGCCCACGCGGCACCCCACGTCCTCTAACCTCCTGCTATGAGCGATCCCTCCCAGCTGCGAGTCGCCGATGCCGATCGCGAGCGCCTGGTGGCGGAACTGCACGAGCACACCGTCGCCGGGCGACTCAGCGCCGAGGAGTTCGAGGAGCGCATCGGCGCCGCCTACAAGGCCACCACCTTTGCCGACCTCGCCGCACTGCGCGCCGACCTGCCGCCTAGCTGTTGTGCCCGGTGACGTTCAGAACGGGGTGTAGGTAGGTCCGGGCCTACCGAGAGGCTGTGGGTGTCAAAGCTCACCACCTCAAGGGAGGCCCGGAATGCCGCACCATAGAGCCCGCATGACTCCGCGTGGGCGGGAGATGGTCGTTCGTCGTGTCGTTGATGACGGGATGTCCTTCGCGCAGGCTGGAGCGTGGGGGAACGTGTCGAAGTCCACGGTGTGGGAGTGGGTACGCCGCTGGCGTGCAGCGACCCCTGCTGAGCGTGAGTCGCTGGCGTGCCTGACGGAGCGCTCCAGCCGCCCTCGCCGTTCTCCCTCTCGGTGCCCTGTCGATGAGGAGCAGCGCATCTGTGAGTTGCGGCAGCGGACGGGCTGGAGTCCCAGGACGATCGCGATGCTGATCGGGCGACCCCACTCGACCGTCCACCAGGTCCTGCGACGCGGGGGCTGCTCGCGGCGGGAGCCATCCGAGCGCCCTGGGGTCGTGCGCTACGAGTGGCCGTGCCCCGGGAACCTGCTGCATATGGACGTCAAGAAGCTCGGGAAGTTCACCGAGCCCGGGCACGCGCTGACAGGGGATCGCACCCGGCGCTCCCGCCGCGTCGGCTGGGAGTACGTGCACTCGATCATCGATGACTGTTCACGCCTGGCGTACTCGGAGATCCACAACGACGAGAAAGCCCCGACCGTGACCGCGTTCACCCGCCGCGCACTGGACTGGTTCCTGGAGCACGGGATCGTCACCGAGCGGCTGATGACCGATAACGCGTTCACCTACATCCACAACAAGACGCTACGCGAGCTGCTGCACCGCCGCCAGGTCCGCCATCTGCGCACCCGGCCGTACACGCCCCGCACCAACGGGAAAGTCGAGCGCTACCAGCAGACCCTGCAACGCGAGTGGGCCTACGCCCTGCAATACGCCTCAAGCGACGCGCGCCACGCAGCACTGCCACACTGGGTCCGCCACTACAACGAGCAGCGCACCCACTCAGCGCTCGGCAACCGCCCACCCATCCACCGCGTTCGGGACGTCACCGGGCACAACACCTAGCGCCTCCTCCGTGCAGCTGGAGCTCAGCAAGCGCAAGTCGCGCCTGCGCCGCCGCCTCTTCCAGGAGGCCGGCGGATCGCTCAGCGCCTCCGCCGTCTGCGTCGGCGTGTGGGTCGCCGCCGGCGCCCAGGGCGCCTTCTGGCCCGCCTGGGTGATCCTCTTCACCGGCCTGCCCTTCATGCGCGACGCCTGGCGCCTGCTCGGGCCAGGTTCGGACCTCGAGACGGTCGAGGCCCGCATGCAGGCCCGCCACGCGCGCGAGCGCCTGGCGATCGAGGCACATTCACAGGCCCGCGCCGCGCGCCATCTCTCGCGCGGGTGGCACCGCCGGGGGAGATACCGCGGGCTGCCCTGGATGTGAGGGCCTCGGCGCCCGGATGTGAAGGCCACGGCGCGTGGATGTGAGGGCCGCGACGAAGACGGCCTCGCAGACACGGTGTTGAGGGCCTCGGCGAAGACAGCCTCCCCGAAACGGCATTCAGCCTTCAGCGGCCAGCCCTTCAACGCCGCAGCGTAAGCATCCGCGCGCTCGATCTCCCTCCGCTTCGTTCGAGCAGGGTAAGGAAGGCCGTCGTCGGCGAGAGCGCCGTCGTCCAGTAGCTCAACACGCGCCCCTCCGGTCCCACGCTGGGACCGATGCAGTGGTGTGGCGTACGACCCTCCCTGATCGCGCCCGCTTCATAACCGCCCGTCCGCGGCAAATCCGTGGGCCCTGAGGCGATCGCACGATCGCCTCGGCCCGAGCGCGTGAACGCGGGGCCGAGCATGAGCTGCTGACGGCATTCGCCCACGCTCACATACAAAAGGCGCGTGCCCTGCAGCGAGGGATTCAGCAGCTGCGTGAAGCGCGCACTGCGCAGGATCCTGTCGTGGCGATTCGCGAGGTTGACGGCGACGATCTGGCTGTAGCGCGGAGTGGCGAGATGGAAGACGACCGTATCGCCCTGCAGCGCCGGGCGCCCGATCTGGGCGGGAGCCCGCGCTGAAGCTACCTCCAGCGCGGGCTCTCCTGGGGCGGAGAGACGTACCGCGAACAGCGCATACCGACCGCCGACCGCCTCAGACGCCGGCGGCACCCGGTAGACGAGCCACTGATCGGAGACCGCCAGCAGATCCGCGCCTGGGGCGAGGATCGACAGGCGCGGATCGAGCGTGAGGCGATCGGCGACCGTTATCGCCGCTTCGCTGCGCCACGCGATCAGCCCGCCGCCGAGCGCCGGGTTTTCCCCGGGCAGTTGCCGAGTGGCGCCGGCCGCCGCAAGGAAGCCGCCCACGCCCGGCTCCTGCCACGCGAGCTCGCCCGCGGCGACGCTTGGATCGACCCGACCCGCGTAGCCCGCGGTCCTGGCGTTGGCGGATGCTCCTGAAAGGAAAGCCACGGCCCCTGCTCGACCGGCGAAGGCCCCCGCCGGGGTCACCAACAACGAGGCGCAGAGCACCAGCGCCAGCGCATCGGCGACGCGCAGGCCGCGCAGCAGCGAGGCGCGCTGGGTCATCGAAGCCAGGATCCTCCCGCCAAGCTCGAGATCGGCGATCGGCGCCAGCAGCACCACCGGCACCGCGCGCCCCAGCCCGAAGCCGAAGCCGATCAGCAGACCCACGCGCACCGAGCCCAGCGCAACGCTCATGCCCGCGAGCGCCCACACCGCGAAGCTCATCACGAAGGTCGTGAAGCCCAAACCCAGCAACGCCCCGTAGAGCGCCGCCGCGAGGCCCACCGGCATATGCCTGCGCCAGGGCTCGGGCACCTGCCGGCGCACCTGAGGGAAGACCCGTCTTCCGCTCGCCTCCAAGGCAGCCGCGACGACCGCGATCGCCAACGCAAGCGCGGCGCCGAGACCGCCCGCGCCGGTGTGAGCCGCGGCGCCGAACAGCCCCAGCAGGCCGAACGTGGTGAGGGCGCCCGCGAGCGCCCCAAGCGCGAAGGCCAGCGTGCTCGCTAGCGCCATCGCTCGCCCGCCGCGGTGAACCCCGCCGGCGCGCAACGTCTCGATCGTCGAGAGCCCGCACGGCGACCACGTGCCGGTGACCCCCGCGAGCAGCGCGAGCAGAACGAGCGCCGCTTCCAGTGAGCTCAACACGGGACCGCCCCCAGTGAGCTCAACACAGCGCCGCCTCCAGCGAGCTCAACACGGCACCTGGGTGTCAAAGTAATAGACGCAGAACACCCTGCGCCCGTCGTAGCAGTACCCCGTGAGCGCTTCGTCGCCGTTGATCCGCTTGCTTGTGTAGGCGCAGCAGTCCATCAGCTTGCGCACCTGCCCACCGCAGCAGCGATACCAGGAGCCATCGCGGTGGGTCTGCAGGCCAAAACGCCTGGGCACCAAATCCAGGCACGTGCGCAGACGCGGCGCCGGCGGCAGCGGCTGACCTTCGGGGCCCAGCAGCAGCCTGCCCTGCTCGTCGATCGGGCGTCCCTGCCCGTCGATCAGGCGCCCGAGATCGTCGATCGGGCGTCCATCTTTGGGGCGCAGCGGAAAGCCCTTCGCGTCCACCCGCGGGAGTCCGAGCGGATGCGGGCAAGAGGCCGTCGTATATGTATGCCCACAGAACGTGTAGTACTGCTGCGCCCGCGCCTCGTCGCTCAGAGCATCCACCGCGAGGTTCGCGCCGGCGAGCGCCACCAGGCCCTCCGCCGCCCTTCGCAGGAAGCCGCGGCGCGACTGCCCGGGCTCGTCTGACTCATGCCCTGACTGTCCTGGCGCGTGTCTCGGCGGTTGCTGTCCCGGCTCGCCCCCGACTCTCCTCGCTCGATGTCAAACACGCGCAAACCCCTCCTCGCGCCGCGCCCGCGCGGTCGCGGGGATGCTCGCGAGCTGCTCCAGCGTGTTGAACGTGCCCTTTGCGAGCACCACACCGGCGGGGTCTAGGGCCATTGCGTAGGGGCTGCCGGGGATCGCCGCGGAGTGCCATGCGAGCTGCTCGCTTACCTCGTCGAAGACGACCAGCTCCGTGCCCGTGCGTACCGCGAAGACCGCGAGCGAGGGCTCGAGCTCGCGGCACACGGCACACCCCTGCGAGAGAAATACGGCGAGCGCCAGCTCCTCCTCGCCGCCGAGCACGAAGCGCTCGATCAGCGGGCTCTCAGATCCCAGGGGCGGGCCCTCCTCGAAAATCTCGAGCGCTCCCGACGGACGCCCACCGCGCAGGTCAGCCACCTCGCGCGCGAGTAAGAATGTGATCCAGCCGAGGACGAGGATCCCGCCGGCAAGCAGCGCGCAGGCGAGCACCAACCAGTCAACCGTCGACGGCGCGGAGAACCCGCTCGCCCCGGCATCCGCGCCCGCGCCGAGCAGAGCCGTGGCGATCA
Source organism: uncultured Solirubrobacterales bacterium (assembly GCA_963723045.1). GTDB lineage: Bacteria > Actinomycetota > Thermoleophilia > Solirubrobacterales > Solirubrobacteraceae > Palsa-744. The sequence goes on from CAVROU010000002.1 coordinate 1,635,033, forward strand.
GCGCAAGTGAAAGTGTGCGCGCGGTCGCACCCACACCGATCGCCGAGCGCGCACCGAAGCAGTGACAGGGCTCGCCGCTGCGCCCGCGCGCAAGCGCGAGTGCCAACCACGCGGCGAACGCCCACAGCAGGAGCGCCGCGAGCAGCAGCGCCACTCGCCCGAGCGCGAACACCCCGAGCCCGACACAGAGCTCGAGCGCGCCGAGCAGCCGCCACGCCGTCGACCGAGGACGCACGAGCTTCACGATTCCGGCACCAGCGAGCACGCCGCCGACGACGAGCGTTCCGAGCATCGCGAGGACGCTCATGCTCAGTGGCTCGGCAAGCGGTGAACCAGCACGCGATTCATTGTGCAGTGCGACCCCGACGGACTGCAATCGAGGCCCGGCGGACACCATTTACCCCGATCTACTCGTACTCCGACGCACCTCCGCCTACATAAACTTACTCATACGAGTTCATTCGAGCCAGGTCTCATCGCCAATGTCGAGCAGATCCCCGTCTCCGGGATTGCTTCGGATAGCGCCGGTTTAACAGGGACACCTACACTGGCTCGGTGCCTCTCCCGCCCGGCCCCCGCGCTCCGTCGATCGTCAACACACTGCGCTTCGCCTTCACGCCGCTGCAAGCGCTGCTGGGGTGGTACTCGCGCTATCGCGACCTCTTCACCGTGCGCCTCACCGGCTTCGGTGCCGGTGTCTACGTCGCCGACCCCGCGGCCATCCGCGAGTTGTTCACCGGCGACCAGTCCGACCTGCACGCCGGCGAGGCCAACTCGTTCCTGGAACCGGTGCTGGGCGCGCACTCGCTGCTCGTCCTCGACGGCCCCGAGCACCTGCGCCACCGCCGTCTGCTGCTGCCACCGTTTCAGGGCTCACGCGTGGAGGGGTTCCGAGAGGTCATCCGCGAGGTCGCCGCACGAGAGGTCGCCGGCTGGCGGCCCGGCACCGAGCTCGTGCTGCGCGAGCGCATGCGCTCGCTCACCTTCGAGGTGATCTGCCATGTCGTCTTCGGTGTGACCGAGCCCGCCCGCGTGGAGCGCCTGCGCGCGAGGCTGGGGGCCGTGATCGACGGCAGCCCGATCTTCATGGCGCTGAAGGCCGCACGCGTCGATCTCGGCCCATGGAGCCCGGGCGGTCGTTTTGTGCGGCGCCTGCGTGCCGCCGACGCCGTGCTCTACGAGGAGATTCGCCTGCGCCGTGCCGAGCCCGATCTCAAGGAGCGCACCGACGTGCTCTCACTGCTGCTCTGCGCCCGCGACGAGCAGGGCACGGGCATGACCGACGCAGAGTTGCGCGACGAGCTCTTCACGATGCTCGCCGCCGGCCACGAGACCACCGCGACCGGCCTTGCGTTCGCCTTCGACCTGCTGCTTCGCACCCCGCGCGTTCTCGCTCGCCTGCGCGAGGCCATCGCCGCCGGCGAAGACAGCTACCTCGACGCCGTCGTCAAGGAGACGCTGCGGCTGCGTCCCGTGCTCGACTCCGCCGAGCGCACGCTCAAGGCGCCGCGCACGATCGCCGGCTGGGATTTTCCCGCCGGCGCGAAGGTGTACCCCGGGATCGCGGTAGTGCACCTGCGCGAGGACATCTACCCGCGAGCGCGAGAGTTCCGCCCCGAGCGCTTTACCGAGGACGGCGCCGAGTCCTACTCCTGGCTCCCCTTCGGAGGAGGGATCCGCCGCTGCATCGGCGCCGCCCTCGCACAGGCCGAGATGGCCGAGGTCCTGCGCGTCATGGTGCCCGCGGTCGAGCTGCGACCGCTGAGGGAGGAGCTCGATCCCGTCGTCTTGCGAGGCATTACGCTCGCGCCAAAGCACGGAGTGCGAGTGGCCGTCGAACGGTGCCCGAGCCCCGCGTCCACGGAGGTCGCGGCAGCACTCCGGTAGCCGCACCCGCGCGCCTCGCCGGTGCGCCCTCCCCATAGCCAGGCGCCACTCATCGAACGGGACTCGTGGGGATAGCGTTCGGCGCGCGCATCTGTATATAGTCCCAGCGGCTCTCAAGCCCAGCCAATAGGGGGGAATAGTTGTCCGCTCAAGCTCTGTCGCCCGTCTCGGAGAAGCTCGCGTTCTACAGGCGCGCCGCCAACTACATCGCGGTGGCGATGATCTACCTCCAGGACAATCACCTGTTGGAGGAACCGCTCAAGCCCGAGCACGTCAAGCACCGCCTGCTGGGCCATTGGGGCACCGTGCCGGGGATCAATCTGATGTATGCGGGCCTGAACCGCTTGATCCTCGAGCACGACGCCAGCATGCTGCTCGTGACCGGTCCCGGTCACGGCGCGCCGGCGAACCTCGCCAACCTGTGGATCGACGGGTGCCTGGAAGACATCAAGCCCGAGATGAGCCGCGACCGCGAGGGGCTCGCTAAGCTCGTGCGTCTCTTCTCCTGGCCGGGTGGTTTCCCCAGCCATATCGCCCCGATCGTGCCCGGCACGATTCACGAGGGCGGCGAGCTTGGCTACGCGCTCGCCACCGCCTTCGGCGCCGCGCTCGACAACCCCGAGCTGATCGTCGCCTGCATCATCGGCGATGGCGAGGCCGAGACCGGCCCGACGGCGGGCGCCTGGCACTCGAACAAGTTCCTCGACCCCGCCACCAGCGGCGCGGTGCTGCCGATGCTGCACCTCAACGGCTACAAGATCGCCAACCCCACGATCTTCAGCTCGATGTCGGACACCGAGCTGACGAAGCTGTTCGAGGGCTACGGCTGGCACCCGCTGATCGTCGACGGCCCCGACCTCGACGGCGCGCTCGCGGGCGCGCTCGACACCGCCTACGGCGAGATCCGCGAGCTGCAGGACGCCGCGCGCTCGGGGCGCCGGCCCGAACGGCCGATCTGGCCGATGCTGATCGTGCGCTCGCCCAAGGGCTGGACGGGCGTGCACGAACTTGACGGCGTGCTGATCGAGGGCACCTCCAAGTCCCACCAGGTGCCCGCGATGCAGGCGCGCACGAACCCCGAGCACCTCAAGGCGCTCGAGGACTGGCTGCGCTCCTACGGTCCAGAGGAGCTGTTCGACGAGAACGGCGGCCCCGCGGCTGAGATCGCCGCGATGTGCCCCACCGGCGATCTGCGCATGGGCGCCAATCCCCACGTCAACGGCGGGCGCATGCGCGTCGCGCTGAAGCTCCCCGACCTCGACGCGCACGCCGTGGCGGTCGAGCGCCCGGGCGCCACCACCGAGAGCTCGCTCGGCGCGCTCGGCGGCTACCTCGCCCAGGTGTTCGAGCGCAACCGCGAGGAGCAGAACTTCCGCGTGGTGTGTCCCGACGAGGTCGCCTCCAACCGGCTGGGCGCGCTGTTCGAGGTCGAGAACCACGCGTACGAGTGGCCTGTGGACCCCGACGTCAGCCCCGACTACAAGCCCGACGGGCGCATCATGGAGGTCCTCTCCGAGCACAACTGCCAGGGCTGGCTGCAGGGCTACGTGCTGACCGGCCGCCACGGCATCTTCCCCTGCTACGAGGCGTTCATCCCGATCGTCGACGGGATGGTCAACCAGTACGGGAAGTTCCTGAAGATGTCACGCGAGGAGGCGCCCTGGCGCGAGCCCGTCGCCTCGCTGAACTACCTGCTCACCTCCGAGGGCTGGCGCCAGGATCACAACGGCTACTCCCACCAGATGCCAGGGTTCATCAACTCGATGCTCAACCGCCGCGAGGAGCACGCGCGCGTGTATGTGCCGCCGGACGCCAACACGCTGCTCGCCACGATGGACCACTGCCTGGCGGCGACCGGCTGCATCAACCTCGTGATCGGCTCCAAGCTGCCGCTGCCCCAGTGGCTGACGATGGAGGAAGCACGCGCGCACGTGCGCGCCGGCGCCTCCACATGGAAGTGGGCGGGCACCGACGCGGACGACGGCGAGCCCGACCTTGTGCTCGCCAGCTGCGGCACGATCCCCACGATCGAGCTGCTCGCCGCCGCGAGCATGCTGCGCGAGGACGTGCCCGACCTGAAGGTGCGCTTCGTCAACGTCACGAACCTGTTCGCCCTGGCGGCGCCCGGCAAGCACCCCGACGCGATGGACGCGCGCGCGTTCGCGGACGTCTTCACCACCGAGAAGCCCGTGATCTTCAACTTCCACGGCTACCCCTCGGCGGTCCACCAGCTGATCCACCGCCGCCCCAAGCAGGAGCGCTTCCACGTGCGCGGCTACGCCGAGGAGGGCACCACCACGACGCCCTTCGACCTGCTCGCGATGAACGGCGTCGACCGCTTCCAGCTCGCGATCGAGGCGCTCAGCCGCGTCGACATGGCGATCAGCGAGGGCATCGGCGGCATGTCCGGCGCCTTCGCCGTGCGCAGCGTCAGCGGCGCGCAGGAGGCGATCGCCAAGTACCGCGAGCAGCTCGCCGGCTACCGCCGCTACGCACGCGAGGTCGGCGACGACTCGCCCGAGCTGACCAACTGGGTGTGGCCCGGAGCGAAGGCGTGAGCGCAGACGCCGCACAACAGGCCGAGGCCCGCCTACAGGCCGGCGAGTATCGCGAGAGCCGCGAGCTCGCCCTCGCCGCCCTCGCCGCCGCACCCGACGATGTCGATCTGCTCCTGCTCGCGGGACGCGCAGGGGTAGAGCTCGACGCTGAGGACGCCACCGCTCAGCTGCGGCGCGCCAGCGAGCTCGCTCCCGAGAACGCCGCCGCCTGGCACCACCTGGGCGAGGCGCTCGCGGCCGAGGGCAACACGCAGGAGGCAGGCGACGCCTTCCGCCGCGCCGTCGAGCTCGACCCAGAGGACCAGGTGGCGCTCAGCCACCTCGGCCACACCGCCGCCGCGACCGGGCACCAAGCGGAGGCCGTCGACCTCCTCAGCCAGGCCGCCCAGAACATGCGCGGCGCCTCCACCGCCGCGATCAGCCTCGTCGATATGTACCGCACGCTCGGCCAGTACGACGAGGCGCTCACCCACGCTCGGCGCATCGCCGAGGCCGAACCCGAGGATCTGATGGCCGTGCTCGACGTCGCCGAGCTGAGCCTCGCCGTCGGGCAGCCCGAGGAGGCCTTCGCGGCGTTCGCGCGCCTGCGCGAGCTCGACGACGCGCCCGGACACGAGACCCACCTGCTGCACGGGCTGATCGCCGCGGAGATCGCCCGCGAATCCTGGCAGCAGGCGCTTGAGCTCGCCCGCGAGGCGCCGCTCAACGACTCGCAGGGGCGCACGCTGAACCTGATCGCCTTCCTCCAGGCCAAGCTAGGCGAACCGGCCGAGCAGGCGCCCGCGCGCGAGGAGCTCGACGCCGCCCTGGACGCCTCGCTGTCAGAGTACCGGCGTATGCACGCCGACGACCGCCGTCTCGCCACGGAAGATCTCCTTGGCTGACGTCGCCACAGCCCCCCGTGCCGAGATCGTGGAGTGGTTTCGCTGCCCCTCCTGCGCGGCCTTCGTCTACCACAAGCGCCTGCGCCGCAACCTCGGAGTCTGCCCCGACTGCAACCACCACTTCCGCCTGCGCATCCGCGAGCGCCTGGGTCAGTTGCTCGACGAGGGCTCTTTCAAGGAGCTCAGCGAGGACCTCGAGATCGTCGACGCGCTGTCCTTCGCGGACTCCAAGCCCTACACCGAGCGGATCGCCCAGGCACAGAAGAAGAGCGAGACCAAGACCGGCGCCCTGCACGGCACCGGCACGATCGACGGGCTGCCGATTGTCGTCGCCGGCATCGACTTCTCCTTCATCGGCGGCTCGATGGGCGGCGCCGTCGGCGAGTCGATCACACGCGCCGCGGAGATCGCCCTGGAGACACGCACACCGCTGCTCGTGATCTCTGCCTCCGGCGGCGCCCGCATGCAGGAGGGCTGCGTCTCGCTGATGCAGATGGTCAAGACCAGCCAGGCCGTCGCGCGCCTGGCCGAGGAGGGCGTGCTGTTCATCTCGCTGCTCACCGACCCCACCTATGGGGGCGTCAGCGCCTCCTACGCGACGCTCGGCGACATCCTCATCTCCGAGCCCGCCGCGCACATCGGCTTCGCCGGGCCGACCGTGATCGAGCAGACGATCCGCCAGAAGCTGCCCGGCGAGTTTCAGACCGCCGGCTTCCTGCTCGGCCACGGCATGCTCGACCTCGTCGAACCGCGCGAAGGGCTGCGGCGCACGATCCGCAACCTGCTCGAACTGCACGCCCAGGCCGAGGCGCTGCGTGGCGAGGACGCCGCCGCGCGGACCAAGCGGCTGCCCGAGACCGAGGGGGCGAGCCTCGTCGTCGACCCCGAGCAGCTCCCCGCGCGCGACCCCTGGGAGATCGTCCAGCTCGCGCGCCACATCGACCGTCCGCGGATGCTCGACCTCGTGGACTCCGTATTCGACGGCTTCCAGGAGCTCCACGGCGACCGCCTGTTCGCCGAGGACCACGCGATCATCGCCGGGCTCGCGCGCCTGGGAGAGCTAACCGTGATGCTCATCGGCCAGCAGAAGGGCCACACCACCAGTGAGCTCGTGGAGCACAACTTCGGCATGCCCGAGCCCGAGGGCTACCGCAAGAGCATGCGCCTGATGCGCTACGCCGCCCGCTTCGGCCTGCCGCTCGTGACGCTCGTCGACACACCCGGCGCCTATCCGGGGCTCGGAGCCGAGGAGCGCGGACAGTCCAACGCGATCGCCGAATCGATCATGCTGATGGCGCGCCTGCCGGTACCCGCCGTGACCGTCGTCACCGGCGAGGGCGGCAGCGGCGGCGCGCTCGCCATCGCCGCCGGCGACCGCGTGCTGATGATGGAGAACGCCTACTACTCGGTGATCAGCCCCGAGGGGTGCTCCACGATCCTCTTCAAGGACGCCACCGCCGCACCGCGCGCCGCCAAGGCGCTGCGCATCACGAGCCCCGAGCTGCTGCGCCTCGGCGTGATGGACGGGGTGGTGGCAGAGCCAGAGGGCGGCGCGCAGACCGACCCGACGGCCGCCGGCGCGAACGTCAAGAGCGCGATCGTGGCGAGCCTCGCGGAACTCCTGCCGCTGAGCACCGACGAGCTGGTAGCCCAGCGCTACGAGCGCTTTCGCAAGTTCGGCACCCCCGGGCGCCAGCCCACACTTCCGCCAATCACAGGGGAGACATGAGCGAGAACAGGACGCACACCACCCAGCAGGCACCGGACAGGGAGCTGACCGAGTCGTGAGCGAGAACGAGAAGGACAACCAGGCCACACCGGACAGGGAGCTGATCGAGTCGGTCTGGGCTGAGGCCCGCGATCTGATCAAGCGCCTCGAGGGCAGCACCGTGCAGCGCTATTCCGTTGCCGCTGGCAGCTGCAAGATCGAGATCGAGCGCGGCTCTCCAGCGGCGGCGACGCCCAGCTCAGGGGGGGCGGGCATCTCAGTCCCCCCACCGGCACCGGCGGGACCTGTGGCCACGGGCGCGGGCCCCGGCATGAGCATCGCCCCGGGCGCGCGCATGGCCTCGGGCGTCTTCACGATCGGCGACCTGGAGGCCCAGGACCAGCGAATCCCCGTGCTCGCGCCGCTGGTGGGCACCTTCTACAGCTCGGCCTCCCCCGGCGCCAAGTCGTTCGTCGAGGTCGGCCAGAGCGTCGAGCCCGGTGAGACCGTGTGCATCGTCGAGGCGATGAAGATGATGAACGAGGTCGCCGCCGGCGAGGGCGGCAAGGTCGCCGAGATCGTCGTCAAGGACGGCGAGTGGGTCGAGTTTGAGCAGGTGCTGATGTACCTCGAGCCAGCAGAGGACTGAGCCGTGTTCGAGAAGGTTCTGATCGCCAACCGCGGCGAGATCGCCCTGCGCGTCGCGCGTGCCTGCCGCGAGATGGGCATCAAGTCCGTCGCGATCTACTCCACCGCCGACGCCGAGTCCGCGGTCGTGCGCTTCGCCGATGAGGCCGTGCACGTCGGGCCCCACCACCCCGGCAAGAGCTACCTACACATCCCGAATGTGATCGGCGCCGCGCAGAAGACCGGCGCCGACGCGATCCACCCGGGCTACGGCTTCCTCTCCGAGGACCCCTTCTTCGCGGAGATCTGCTCGGACAACGGGATTACCTTCATCGGGCCGCGCCCGGAGGTGATGGAGAAGGTCGGCGACAAGGCAATCGCGCGCGACCTGATGCAGAAGGCCGGCCTACCGCTGCTGCCCGGCACGATCGAGCCCGTGCAGACCGCCGAGGAGGCCCAGGAGATCGCCGACGGCATCGGCTACCCGGTGATCATCAAGGCGGTCGCCGGCGGCGGCGGCCGGGGCATGAACGTCGTGTACAAGGCCGCGGACCTCGCGCGCCTATACGCCACCACGCGCGCCACCGCGCAGGCCGTGTTCAAGGACAGCGCCGTCTACATCGAGCGCTATCTGCAAGCCCCCCGCCACACCGAGGTGCAGCTCGTGTGCGACAGCCACGGCAACGGCGTGTACTTCTTTGAACGCGACTGCTCCGTGCAGCGCCGCCACCAGAAGCTGATCGAGGAGGCGCCCTCGATCCACCTCTCAGACGCGCAGCGCAAGGACATCGGCGAGCGCGCCGTCGCCGGAGCGCTCGCCGTCGGCTACACCGGCGCGGGCACGATGGAGTTCCTGCTCGACCACGACGGCAACCTCAGCTTCATGGAGATGAACGCGCGCATCCAGGTCGAGCACCCCGTCAGCGAGATGGTCACGAGCATCGACCTGATCCAGGAGCAGATCCGCGTCGCCGCCGGCGAGCCGCTCTCAGTCTCCCAGTCAGACGTCGTCCTGCGCGGCCACGCGATCGAGTGCCGAGTCAACGCCGAGGACCCCGACCGCGACTTCGCACCGGCAGCGGGGCGCCTGGACGTGTACGTGCCGCCCGGCGGGCCGTGGACGCGCGTCGACTCGCACTGCTATCCCGGCTGGAACATCGCGCCCTTCTACGACTCGCTGATCGCCAAGCTGATCGTGTGGGCGCCAACCCGCCTGGAGGCGATCGAGCGGATGGATCGCGCGCTCTCGGAGTTCCAGATCGAGGGGCGCGGCGTGAAGACGACGATCCCCTTCCACCGGCGTGTGCTCGCCAACGAGCAGTTTCGCTCCGGCGACGTGACGACCGACTTCGTCGAGCACTTCCTCGCCGGCGAGGCGGCTGCAGGCGCGAAGTCGTGAGCGCCGCCGGCGCGAGCGAGAGACCGCCGGCCACAGCCACGCACCTGCAGCTGGAGGTAACGGCGGGCAACGCGACGGGCACGACGATCGATGTAAACGAGCGGCTCGTGTTCGGCCGCCAGACCGAGGGCTCCGGAGCGCTCGCCGAGGACCCCGAGCTCTCCCGCCACCACGCTCAGATCGCCCGCCAACCCACCGGCGAGTACCAGCTCGAGGACCTCTCCTCCACCAACGGCACGTACCTCAACAGCACGCGCCTGACGGAGCCGATTGTCCTCTCGGTTGGCGACACGATCGAGCTGGGCACAACCAAGCTCGTGGTGCGCGCGCTGCTTGCCGCGGAAATCGCGCCGGAGCCAAGCGCGGTCGACGTGCGCGCGGCGACAGCGGTCACCGACGTGCCCGCCGCGATCCGCACGCCCGCGCCGCCACTACCGCCGCCTGCGCCCGAGCCCACGCCTCCACCGCCGCCCCCTCCGCCTCCACCACCCCCTCCGCCTCCGCCTCCGCTTGATCTTCGCCTGCGGGTCGACCTGGAGAACGCCGAGGCCGAGGTCGCGCTCGGGGAGGGCCCGTCCGTCCGCTTGCGCCTACAGGAGGGGCGCTGGCAGATCGTCGACGGAGACCCCCAGTGAGCGACGCACCCACCGACCCGCAGCTCACGCGGGTGAGAAACGTGCAGCCCTCCGGCGAGGGCGAACTGAAGATCCTCAGTGGCCCCGGAGCGGGCAACACGGTCAAGCTGGTCGGCGGCAGCGCCACGATCGGGCGCGAGCCGGAGTGCGACCTGCAGGTGCTCGACAGCGAGGTCTCGCGCCTGCACGCGAAGGTGACGGTGCGCGACGGAGTGGCGGCGATCGACGACCTGCACTCCTCCAACGGCACGTACGTCGATGGCGATCGCATCCTCGAACGCACGACGCTCGCACCCGGCGACCGGATCCAGATCGGCGAGGCGACAATCGAACTGAGCTCGCCGGTGTTCGTGGGCGAGGCGGCGCGCATCGTGGCGCCGCAGGTGAGCAGCGTAAGGGAGGTCCTCAGCCAGTCCTCGCGCCTGCTGACGGCGGAGTCCGGGACGCGCAAGTGGTGGACGCTCGCGGTGGTGCTGATCACGGTCTTCATGCTGCTGCTGGACGTGACGATCGTGGCGGTGGCGCTGCCGACGATCTCGGCGGCGCTGAAGCCGACCTTCTCGCAGCTGCAGTGGATCGTCGACGCCTACGCGCTGATGCTCACCTCGGTGCTGCTCACCGCCGGCATGATGGCCGACATCTACGGGCGCAAGCGCATCCTGACGATCGGGCTGATCATCTTCACGCGTCGCCTCCGTCATCTGCGCGCAGGCCCCCAACGCGACCGTGCTCGACTTCGCCCGCGGCGTGCAGGGCATCGGCGGCGCGACGATGTTCGCCTGCTCGCTCGCGCTGATCGTGCAGGAGTTCCCCGCCGGTGAGCGCGCTGTGGCGTTCGGACTGTACGGGGCCGTGAGCGGCCTCTCCGTCGCGCTTGGTCCGATCGTCGGCGGCGTGCTCGTGCAGGGCATCGGCTGGCAGGCGATCTTCTACGTCAACGTGCCGATCGCGATCGTCGCGTTCGTGATCCTGCAGCGCAAGGTCGTCAACCTCCCCGGGCCCGCCGACCAAGATCGACTGGCCCGGACTGTTCACCTTCTCCGGTGCCATGTTCCTGGCGGTCTTCGCGACGATCCGCGGCAACGACGAGGGCTGGACCAGCGCGCTGATCCTCGGCTGCTTCGCTGTCTCGGCGATCCCTGTTCGTCGCCTTCGTCGCGATCGAGCGGCGGCGCAAGTTCCCGATGTTCGACCTCGGGCTGTTCCGCAACCCGACCTTCGTCGGCTCCTCGGTGTCGGCCTTCGCCGTCTGCTTCTCGGTGCTCGCGCTGATCTTCTTCCTGACCACCTGGCTGCAGTCGATCCTCGGCTACTCCGCCGTCGGGACCGGGCTGCGGATGCTCGTGTTCACCGGGGCCGCGCTGATGTTCGCGCCGCTCGCCGGGCGCATGAGCGGATCGGTCAGCCCCCGGATCGTGCTTCCGCTCGGCCTCGCGCTGGTCACCGGCGGCGTGCTCTCGATGACCGCCGTCAGCGCCAGCTCGTCGTGGACGGCGATCCTCCCCGGCCTCGTGCTCACCGGGATCGGGCTTGGTCTGATGAACCCCACGCTCGCCTCCACCGCGGTCTCGCGTCGTGCCGCCGTGGCGCGGCGGGATGGCCTCGGGGATGAACAGCACCTTCCGCGAGGCCGGGACCGCCGCGGGCATCGCCGTCGCGGGAACGCTGCTCCAGCACCAGGTGCGCGTCAACGTGCACAACGCGCTCGCCGGCTCGCCGCTGGCGCCGCTCTCGAAGACCGCCGCAAACGCGATCTCCACAGGTGGCACGCCGCAGCTCGTGCACGCGCTCGCCTGCCGCGTTCCGACCCGGCCTGCTCTCCGTGGCGCACATGAGCTACGCGAGCGGCCTACGGACGATCTTCGTGCTCGCCGCGATCGTCGCCGCGGTCGGCTGCATCGTCGCGTTCGCGCTCGTCCGCAAGCGCCATATGATCTACGCCGGTGAAGGCGGGCACTGAGATGCTGAAGACCTCGCCCTGCCCATCCGGAGATAGAGACCATCCCTCTGACACCACGACACGATCGAGATCGGGGGCACCTTGACCGACGAGCGCGATTCCGACCCTGAGGCGACGGTGATCCGACGACGCGTGGACCTCGAGACCACACGCGTGCGCCCCATCCCGACCGAGCCGCCACCGCCCCCCAAGAAGTCTGGGCTGCTGAACAAGCTCGCGCACATCTCCGATCGGCATCCAGGACGAGTGCTGGGGGCAATCGGGGTCTTCTTCCTGATCGCGGTCGTGATCGGCGCGCCGGTGGCCGGCAAGATGCACGCCAACGAACCGTTCAACGACCACTCCTCCCAGAGCGTGGTCGTGAACAAGCTGATCGCGAGCGCCACCGGCGAGCGCGCGGGACCGCAGGTGATCGCGCTCGTCACGCCACCCGCGGGCGTGAGCGCGCCCGGCTCACGCGCGCTGGTCGCCAGTGTCACCGCCCAGTTGCGTCAGGACCCCACGGTGACGCGCACGCTCTCCTACTACAGCACCGGCAGCCGCGCGTTCGTCTCGCGCGACGGACGCTCCACCTATGTTGCCGCGTACTTCAAGAACGTCTCCGACAACGAAGCCTCCGAAGCCGCGAAGCGACTCCTGGAAAAGGTGCAGAGGCCGCCGGTGGTGCTGCTCGGCGGACCGGCGGTCTCCGGCCAGCAGCTCGGCAGCGAGGTCGGCAAGGATCTCGGCAAGGCCGAGGGACTGGCGTTCCCGATCCTCTTCATCCTCTCGCTGTTCGTCTTCCGCGGCGTGATCGCGGCGCTGATGCCCCTGTTCGTGGGCGCCATCACGGTGATGAGCACCTTCCTGGTCCTGCGCGTCGTCAACTCGTTCGTCTCGCTCTCACAGTTCGCGCTGAACATCGTCATAGGCCTCGGACTCGGACTCGCGATCGACTACAGCCTGTTCGTCGTCTCCCGTTACCGCGAGGAGCGCGCGAAGATCGCACCCGAGCTGTTGACAGGGACCGGCGCGGACAGGGACGCGGACGCGCAGGCTTCAGATCGCTCGCCCGAGCAGCGCACCGCCGAACAGCATGCTCTGCACCGGGCGATCCGGATGGCCGGGCGCACGATCTCCTACAGCGCAGTAACGGTCGCGCTGGCGCTCGCCTCGCTGTGCATAATCCCGACGCCGTTCATGTTCTCGATGGGCCTGGGCGGCGCGATCACGGCGCTCGTCGCGGTGACGGTCGCGCTGATCGCGCTGCCTGCCCTGCTGGCGGTATTGGGACCGCGCATCAACGCGCTCGCGCCCGCTCGCTGGCAGCGCGCCGCCGAGCGAACCGCATCCGCGCAGCAGGAGGGCCCGTGGTACAGGCTCTCGCAGACAGTGATGAAGCGCCCGATCCCGATCGCGACCGTCTGCATCGTCGTGCTGCTCGCCCTCGGCATTCCCTTCACGGGGATCAAGTTCATCGGCGTGGACGCGAGCGGCGTGCCAAGGGCCTCTCCGCGCGCACGGTCGACGATGCGCTGCTGCACGAATATTCCACCGACGCCTCCTCGCAGATCACGGTGCTGGTGAAGGCGCCCCCCAGCGCAACAACACAGGTCGCGGCGCTCGCGACGCAGGTGCGCGGGCTGCCGGGCGCGCTGGCCGCGGGTGGCCCACCGACCGCGCTGCGCGGTGGCTACTGGACGTTTGCGGTGCTCCCTGCGCAGCGCCCGCTGGCGGCGCAGACGATCGCCCTGGTGAAGGACATCCGCGCGCACCCCGGCCCCGCGCTGCAGTCCGGCGCGACCCCCACGATCCAGGCCAGCGGCAACACCGCGCAGTTCCTCGACCAGAAGGCGACGATCTCCGAACTGCTACCGGTGGTGGCGATCATCCTCTGCGTGCTCACCTTCATCGTGCTGTTCCTGATGACCGGCTCGGTGGTCCTCCCGCTCAAGTCGCTGCTGATGACATTCCTGTCGCTGAGCGCCGCATTCGGTGTGCTCGTGCTGATCTTCCAGGACGGCCACCTGCAGGGCCTGCTCGGCTTCCAGAGTCTGCACGCGATCGATATCTCCCAGCCGATCCTGATCTTCGCGGTCGCCTTCGGCCTCTCCAGCGACTACACCGTGTTCCTGCTCACGCGCATCAAGGAGGCGCGCGACGCCGGGCACCCCAACAAGGAGTCCGTGGCGATCGGCCTCGAGCGCACCGGGCGGATCGTCACGCAGGCGGCGATCCTGTTCTGCGTGGCGATCGGCGCCTTCGCGACCTCCTCGATCGTGTTCATCAAGGAGGTCGGCGTCGGCATCGCCGTAGCGGTGCTGATCGACGCGACGATCATCCGCGCGCTGCTCGTGCCCTCACTGATGGCACTGCTCGGAGACCTCAACTGGTGGGCGCCCGGGCCGCTGCGCCGCCTGCACGAACGCATCGGGCTGAGCGAGGAGTAGCCGGCTCGATGCGCCACGCCGACGGCAGCAGGCTTCCACGGACGATGCGATGAGCGAGCAGCCACCGGAGGGAGGACCCGAGCGGGACGACAGGACCAAGATCCGCAAGGTCGTCTCCGAGCCCGACGACAAGACCAAGATCCGCGCGAGCGTCCCCGAGCCCCAGGACGCGGACAAGCCGGCGCCCCGACGGCGGGTGCCGTTCATCGCCGGGGGCGTCGTCCTCGCAGCGATCGTGATCGTGGCAGCGATCGTGCTGATGAGCGGCAGCTCCAGCTCGACCAAGCTGGCCTCGGCGAATCCGCACTGCGACGCGCACTTCGCGGGCTGGATCAAGGACGGCTTCCCCGAGCCACCGACGATCGAAAGCCACGACGGCGAACTGAACACCACCTTGACCGCGACGACGTACACGATCCACGTCAACCACCACACCTACGAAGGGCTGCACTACAACGGGATCACGCCGGGGCCGACGCTCGCGATCTGCCGCGGCGATACCGTGCACGTAAGCCTCGTCAACAAGCTGCCGATCCCCACAAACCTGCATGTGCACGGCCTGCACGTCAGCCCCGAAGGCGAATCGGACAACGTCTTCATCTCACTCAACCCGCTGCAGGCGCACCACTACACCTACCAGATCCCGCTCGACCAGTCGCCGGGGACGTTCTGGTACCACCCCCACTTCCACCCGCTGGTCGATGCGGAGACGACCGGCGGGATGCTCGGGGCGATCATCGTCGAGGGCGGACTCGATCAGAGGCTCGCGAACATCCCCCAGCGCCTGATCGTGATCCATGGCGGCAAGCCGGTGCCGCCCGGTGGCAAGCCACTGCCGATCCCCGGCGTGAAGCCCGGACAGATCAAGCCCCACCCGCCCCCGGCCCCGGAGAGCTGCTGGTCAACGGCACCTACCAGCCGACACTGCACATCAGCCCCGGGCAGCTGCAGCGCTGGCGCATCGTCAACGCCACCGGCGAGCGCTACGTGCACCTGGCGCTTCCGGGCACGACCTTCGAGCTGCTCGCGATCGATGGCAACACGCTGCACGAAATGCGCCCGGAAAAGCAGATCCTGATCGGCCCCGGCGAGCGCGTGGAGGTACTCGTGCGCGGCGGCGCACCGGGGCTGTATGGCCTGAACTCGGTCCCCTTCCAGCCTTGCTACAAGGGCTGCTTCGACCCCTTCGGCGGCGTGCCCAACACCGGCCGCAACTTCGGCTTTCAGACGCTCGTCAACGTCGTCTCCTCAGGCCCCGCCGAAAACACGCCAATGCCGACGGGGCCGCTCGCCAACCCGCTCGACCTGCGCGGCGCGCACGTCGACGTCCACCGCACGATCGTGATGGGCCGCGTGCCCTCCGTCGCCCGCCCGCCGCAGTTCCCCATCAACGGCAAGCTGTTCGACCCCAACCGGGTCGACATCACGATGGCGCTGAACTCCGTCGAGGAGTGGACGCTGAAGAGCCCCGACACGAACCTGATCGACGAGTGGCACAACTTCCACATCCACGTCAACCCGTTTCAGGTGGTGGCCATCAACGGCAAGCCGCTGAACTATGTCGACTGGCAGGACACGGTCAACGTCCCCGCCGGCGGCTCCGTCACGATCCTCATCCACCCGATCGACTTCGTGGGCAAGTCGGTGTTCCACTGCCACATCGACTTCCACGAGGACAACGGCATGATGGGCGTCTTTCAGATCGTCAAGGACCCGCCGGCCTCCGAGGTGCAGGCCGCCAAGGTCGTGTACATGACGCCACCGACCGGGACCCCCACCGCGCTGAAGGGCGCGCTGGCATCCGTGCACTGGGCCGGTTCCAACCTCGCGACCCTCCTGTGGTGGTGCCAGTCCGGCGCGCTCGTCTGAGCGGCAGAAAGGCAGCAAGAGCTCAACGCGGGCGTGCAGTGCGGCGCGGTATGACAGCCGAGACTGGGTACGCGAGCTAGGTGTTGTGCCCGGTGACGTCCCGAACGCGGTGGATGGGTGGGCGGTTGCCGAGCGCTGAGTGGGTGCGCTGCTCGTTGTAGTGGCGGACCCAGTGTGGCAGTGCTGCGTGGCGCGCGTCGCTTGAGGCGTATTGCAGGGCGTAGGCCCACTCGCGTTGCAGGGTCTGCTGGTAGCGCTCGACTTTCCCGTTGGTGCGGGGCGTGTACGGCCGGGTGCGCAGATGGCGGACCTGGCGGCGGTGCAGCAGCTCGCGTAGCGTCTTGTTGTGGATGTAGGTGAACGCGTTATCGGTCATCAGCCGCTCGGTGACGATCCCGTGCTCCAGGAACCAGTCCAGTGCGCGGCGGGTGAACGCGGTCACGGTCGGGGCTTTCTCGTCGTTGTGGATCTCCGAGTACGCCAGGCGTGAACAGTCATCGATGATCGAGTGCACGTACTCCCAGCCGACGCGGCGGGAGCGCCGGGTGCGATCCCCTGTCAGCGCGTGCCCGGGCTCGGTGAACTTCCCGAGCTTCTTGACGTCCATGTGCAGCAGGTTCCCGGGGCACGGCCACTCGTAGCGCACGACCCCAGGGCGCTCGGATGGCTCCCGCCGCGAGCAGCCCCCGCGTCGCAGGACCTGGTGGACGGTCGAGTGGGGTCGCCCGATCAGCATCGCGATCGTCCTGGGACTCCAGCCCGTCCGCTGCCGCAACTCACAGATGCGCTGCTCCTCATCGACAGGGCACCGAGAGGGAGAACGGCGAGGGCGGCTGGAGCGCTCCGTCAGGCACGCCAGCGACTCACGCTCAGCAGGGGTCGCTGCACGCCAGCGGCGTACCCACTCCCACACCGTGGACTTCGACACGTTCCCCCACGCTCCAGCCTGCGCGAAGGACATCCCGTCATCAACGACACGACGAACGACCATCTCCCGCCCACGCGGAGTCATGCGGGCTCTATGGTGCGGCATTCCGGGCCTCCCTTGAGGTGGTGAGCTTTGACACCCACAGCCTCTCGGTAGGCCCGGACCTACCTACACCCCGTTCTGAACGTCACCGGGCAAAACAACTAGGTGGGCAGCGCCATGTCCTTGACCTGCATGCGCCAGCCGATCGGCGAGGACAGCGTGAAGGCGGTATTGCGCAGCGCCTGAGCCGAGCGGCTTTCCAGCGCTCCGGCGCGCGCCAGGCGCCAGGCCATCGTCTGAAAGCGCGCCGCGCGGGCGATGCGAGGCTGCTCGTAGGCGCGCAGCGCCGCTTCGATGCTGCCGCCACGGTCGAGCTCGCCACCTTTGCCCAGCGCGTGCCCGATCGCGAGTGCGTCCTCCAGCGCCTGCGCGGCGCCCTGGCCCACGGCGAAGGTCATCGGGTGCGCGGCGTCGCCGAGCAGCGTCACGCGACCCTCGCCCCAGCGCTCGTCGGGCGGACGATCGAACACGTCGGTGCGGAAGATCGCCTGTTCGTCGGTCGCCTCGACGATGCGATGCACGGGCGCGGTGAAGTCCGCGAAGCGATCGAGCACCGCGCGCTTGCGCTCACCGGGGGCGTCCTGGCCCCCGGGCGGGCTCGTTACGATCGCCTCCCAGCTCAGACGCTCCGGCCCCGAGCGGAAGATCACGAACTTCGTGCCCGAGCCCCACCAGGCGATGAAGTCCACAGCTGGAGCAATCGACTCGTCATAGGGCACGTTGGCGCGCCACATCGTCAAGCCCGAGTGCCGCGGCGCCTGCGCGCCGAGGAGCTGCCTGCGGATCGTGGAGTCGATCCCATCAGCGCCGATCAGCACATCGCCCTTCACATCCTCAGAAGCAGCCGCGCCTGACATGCCGCCCGATCCCCCCGTGCCCCCGCTAAGCGCGACGCTGACGGTCCCATTCGCCTGCTCAAAGCTCTCCACGTTGCAGCCGGTCCTGACCTGCTCTCCCCCTGCGCCACGCACGAGCGCCGCGTGCAGATCGGGACGGTTGATCCCACAGATCGGAGCCCCCAGCCGGCGCGCCATCTCATCCAGCGGCCAGCGCGAGAGCAGCCGCCCGCGCGTATTGCGCTGCTCGAAGCACTTGAGGATTGCCCCGCGCTCGCGGATCTCGGCGCCCACGCCAAGCCGATCGAGGATCAGCATCGCGTTCGCCCACAGCGTCACGCCCGCCCCCAGCTCGACCTTGGCGAGATCGGACGCGCGCTCCAGCACGAGTAGCTCGACATCGGCCTCGCGCAGCGCGATCGAAGTCGCAAGACCACCTATGCCGGCCCCGACCACGACCACCTTTGTCATATCGGCGAACCTACCAGATGCGACTTTGTGCGAGTGGGCCGGGGCGCCTACGTTGTTCGTTGACGCCCGGGGATGCGTCGAGGTCGCTTGCGGTCCCTCTCGGGTACAGTTCGCGCACGCGCACGCGACATCCGTTTATTGGGAGGTAATGCAAGTGTCAGCACCCCAGCTACCCGCGCAGGCCCCGGACTTCACGCTCGACCACATCCTCGGGCACAAGGTGTCGCTGAGCGACTACCGCGGACGCACAGTCGTCGTCGCATTCGGCGGGCGCGAGAGCGCGCCGCAGCTCAAGCAGGGCATCGGCGAGATCCGCTCCAGCCAAGGCCCCCAGGAGCTGCCGGTGATCGGCGTCTCAGACCTCCAGGACGCCCCGCGCGCCGCACGCATTATCGTCAAGAGCCAGCTCAAGAAGGCCTATGAGGAGGCCGTCAAGGACGAGACCGCCACATTGCAGGCAGCCGGCAAGCCGCCGCTCAGCGACCCCTCCAAGGAAGTGATCATGCTGATGGACTGGTCCGGCGACGTCGTCAGCGGCTTCGGGCTCAGCGACGTCGGTCAGGAGGCCGTCGGCGTCGTCGTCGACGGCGAGGGAAAGGTCCTTGGCTCCGGCAGCGGCGCGCAGTTGGGCGAGCAGGTCCTCGCGGTTCTGGCGACCTGACCACCAAGCCATTTCTCGCACCACGCGACCCCCCTCTCTTAAAAAAAATCGACTCAACCACCACCCCAAGGCACCCAAGGAGGAGCAGATGGCAGATCGTTCGGCGTCGATTCCCGAGATGAAGGCCGTGCGCGCGCCGCACGGACGCTACGACGTCGCGATCCTCGGCGGTGGTCTGGCCGGTCTGTCGATGGCGCTCCAGCTCAAGCGCCAGCGCCCTGAGACGAAGGTGCTGGTGGCCGACAAGCGCGCCGAGCCCGCGCCCGAGGCCGCCTTCAAGGTCGGCGAGTCGACGGTCGAGAACGGCGCCTATTACTACCGCGAGATCCTCGGCATGAAGGACCACCTGGAGGAGCACCAGCTGCGCAAGCTCGGACTGCGCTTCTATTACCCCGCCGGCGACAACAGCGACCTCACCAAGCGCGTCGAGTTCTGCACGCCCGCGACCCCCGGCGATCACCCCGTGTGGACCCACCAGATCGACCGCGGGCGCTTCGAGAACGAGCTCTTCAACCGCTGCGCGAGCCACGGCGCCGACGCCTACCGCGGCTGGCGCGTCACCGAGGTGGAGCTCGGCGAGGGGCAGGACGACCACAAGGTCACGCTCACGCACGAAGACGAGGCCGTCACCATCTCCGCGCACTGGGTCGTCGATGCGACCGGGCGTCACAACCTGCTGCGCAACAAGCTTCAGCTCGGCACCGAGACCGGCCACCACATCAACGCTGCCTGGTTTCGCCTCACCGGCGGCCTCGACTTCGAGGATTGGGTCAAGGACAAGGAGTGGCTCGATCGCGAGACCCAGATCGGCATCCGCAGCTATGCGACCACCCACCTCGTCGGGCAGGGCTACTGGGTGTGGCTGATCCGCCTCGCCTCCGGCCCGATCTCGATCGGCGTCTGCGCCGACCCGCGCTTTCACCCTTTCGAGCAGATAAACACCTTCGATGGCATGGTCAAGTGGCTCCAGGAGCACGAGCCCCAGCTCGCCGCCGAGGTCGACGGGCGCCGCGAGCAGGTCGAAGACTTCCTCGTGATCGAGGACTTCTCCTACGCGTCGAACCAGATCTTCTCGATGGACCGCTGGACACTCTCCGGCGAGGCCGCGGGCTTCATCGACGCGCTCTACTCGCCCGGCTCGGACTTCATCGCCTACTGCAACAGCTTCGGCGGCGACCTGATCAAGCGCGAGCTGGACGGGGAAGACATCGAGGAGCGCCTCGACTTCTTCAACTTCTTCTTCTTCCGCCTCTTCGACCCCACGATCTGGCTCTACAAGGACCAGTACCAGTTCTTCGGCAACGCCCAGGTGATGCTCGCCAAGCAGATGTATGACAACACGGCTTACTTCGCCACGCTCGCGTTCCTGTTCGTACACGACAAGATGACCCAGCCCGAGGACCTCGGCGATATCGTCGACATCTTCGAGACCATCATCCCGCTGCTCGGTCGCATGCAGGACCTCTACCGCGAATGGCACGCCATCGACCAGCGCAGCTGGGAGGGCGTCTCGGTGCTCTGCAACCAGTTCGAGCCGATCGCCAAGACCCAGTACGAAGTCGGGCAGCCCTTCAGCCAGGAGGAGATGATCGAGGTCGCCCGCGGCAAGGTGCAGATCCTCAAGGCGATGGCCACCTGGACGTTCTTCCTCGCCGCCAAGAACCTCCCCGAGCCGCCCGACCAGAACGCGCGCATCAACCCCCTCGTCGTCAGCCTCGACCCCAAGAAGTGGGCCGAGGAGGGCCTCTTCACCGACGGCGAGGGCAGCATGTCGCTCGCCGAGGCGGTCGCGCTGCTCCCCGGGGTCGGGGAGTTCGACCTGGAGGCGCGCGGCGCGCTGGTGGCGGGCTGAGCGTGATCCCGGGCGAGATGGTTATGGCGCAACGTGCCCCCGGCGCGCTGGGCAAACCGTCAGCCCATCCAGGCGCGAGTCGCACGCTGCGGCGAGTAGATCCGATGGATTCCGGGCCGCTGTATCTCAATGCGGTGAAGCCAGCGATGCACAACGTCCCGGATATACGCTTCCACATCGCTGCTCCCGCTCGCTTTGAACGCAGCTTCGTTGACCACCGCGATCGTGCTGCCATGGTGCTCGATTTCGGCCCTATGTACACCGAGCATCCTGTTGTCGTAGGTCACGAGCACGCACGGCTCGTAATCCTTTGCCAAAGCCTTGAATAGAGCGCCGTCCTTCTTGCCGTCGATTTTCTCGGGAACGAGAGCTGTCACGTCCGGGCGACCTCGACGCCGGAGCTCATACATGAGCTTCCAGTTGATGTCCTCGTCCAAGACGATGCGGCGGCGTTCAGGCAGCAAGCTCGGCTAGATCTGCCTCATATTTGACCGCATCATCCACCTGCGCCTCAGACAGTCCGTAGTCCTCGAGGAGCACGCTCCTACCGCCCTCGCTGCTGTCAATCGACGCGACGAGCGCGGTCGGAATCCTACGTCCACGGACCACGGGCACCCCTGAATGCCGGTCGGGATCGACTTCGACGTACTCACGGGGCGTCGTGAGTGTCACCCAGCCACCGCGACTGAGCGCCTCGCGGATCACCTTCAGGTTGAGCAAGGTCGCGCTGATGACATCGTGGCCGGGCAGATCGACCGACTTCCAGCGGCCACTCTCAGCGTCTCGAATGAGGGTCAGCTTTCCGTCGTGAGCAAGTGGTGCGGTCGCCAGGGGCCAGTCGCCGTAGGACTCGCGGAGATGCAGCACGATATCCCTGATCTCTCGCGGCTTCTTGCCCTGCTCGACAAGGTAATGCGCTAGAAGCGCCTCGCCGGCGTCGGCGTACGAATATCGATTTGGGCGCCTGGAAACACTTGGCAGGATGATCCCCTCACGCGCCCAGCGGCCAACGCGGCGCGGAGTAACGCCTGCGAGACGCGCAACTTCTGCGGCGGTATAGCGGCCGATGGGTGTAGCCATCACAGCTACAGCTTACTGCCAGCATAGGTCGCAATTTGCAAGGTTACGCTCCGCCCAACAGATCAGCCGCGAACGACGGGCAGCAGCAGCGAGGAGGCGCGCGCGGCGTCGTGGAAGATCGTCTGCTGCGCCGCTCGCAGATCCTGCTCGCGCACCTCACCGGGACGCTGGCCGGTGCCCGCGTTGCGGTCGAAGCGCGGGAAGGAGCTGCTCGTGAGCAGCAGCCTGATGCGGTGGCCGCGTAGGAACACATTGCTCGTCGCCATCAAGTCGATCTCATACTCGTAGGGGCGTCCCTGCTCGACCTCGCACCGCCCCTCCAAGCCCTCGCGAAAGCGCGCGCGCAAGACGCCCTCGGCGAGGATCCGCGAGAAGCCATCGGGCTCCACATCGCAGAGCTTCGCCACCCAAATCGGCATCGTCGGCGCTCGTGGCCGCGTGCAGCGTGAGACTCAGCGGCCCCGTCACCTCCAGATCCTTCACCATGGGCTCGGAGGTGTAGACGAGCACATCGCCGCGCCCTTCCAGCGGGCGCTGATCGAGCGGGCCCGCGTTGGTGCGCATGAACTTACCCGGCAGCGACGTTGGGCCGCCGAGCGTCGGCGCCGGGTCGCGCGGGTCGAACTCATAGGTGTCCGGCGACTCGTCCGCGGGCGCCTGGCGCGAGAGCCCTCCACCGCTCGTGGCGGCGTCGCCGTCGCTGTGCAGATACCAGCGCTCCCGCACCGCGCGCGCCAGCGGCCAATCCTGCTCGTCGCGCCAGCGGTTGACACCCATCACAAAGATCCGCACAGGCGCCCGCGGTTCCGCGCACGAACCATGGGACAGCTGCTCGCCGAGGAAATCCAGCTGTGCAGTCATGAGATCCACGCCGTCATGCGGCGCGAACGCCTCGAAGGAATGATCGGGGTAGGCGCCATAGGTGCTCCCGTGCGCCCACGGGCCGATCAAGAGTCGGGTCCCTTCGCGCGCGGCCTCCGTGGCGCCTTCGCGACGCATGCGGCAATAGTTCTCGAGCGTGCCGCCGAGGAACAGGTCATACCAGCCGCCCACGTTGAAGACCGGCACGCGCACGCTGTCGTAGGCCGCATCGATCGAGAGTGCGCGCCAATAGTCATCAAGCGTCGGGTGTTCGAGCCACTCGCGATAGAAGCGCCCGCCCGGAGAGTCCTGCGCAAGCGACGCGCCCGCCAGCGGCAGGTGCCGGTACTGCTCATCCAGCTTCGCGCGCCTGCCGGCGCGCCCGGCCATGATCTGCACCCAGAAGAGGTTGAAGCCGAGCTGGAAAGCGCCTCCCTGGTAGACCCAGCCGTCGAAGTAGTTGCTGCCGATCGCGATCGGCATGATCGCGTGCAGCGCGCGGGGCTGCGCGGCGGCTGCGAGCCACTGCGTCGCGGCGGTGTAGGAGCGCCCCGCCATCGCCACCGCGCCGCTGCACCAGTCCTGCGCGGCGACCCATTCGACCGAGTCATACCCATCGGCGCCCTCGGCACTGAAAGGGTGGAACTCGCCCTCGGAACCGTGCTGGCCGCGCACATCCATGCTCACCAGCGCGATGCCCGCCTCCGTGGTCGGCTCGGGGTCGAGGATCGCCGGCAGCGTCGGCCCGAACGTGCGGTCATACGGCGTGCGGCCGAGCACCGCCGGGACCGGCCCCTCGCCGTCAGGGCGATAGATGTCGGCACGCAGGAGCGCCCCGTCGCGCATCGGCACGGCGATATTCGGTTCAACGATCACCGCCGCCCCCTCCCGCGTCCCACAACGTTGCGCTCACCAATCACGCCAGGCCTTCCGAGGACTCTCTAGGCAGCGCCCGAAAGTGAGGCCAGCAGCTCAACCGGATGCTCACGCCCCTCGATCGCCGCGGCCGTCTGGGCGCCCGAGAGCAGGCAGCGGATGCTGCCGGTGCCCGGGTGCGTCCAGTGCCCCGCCAGGAACAGGCCCTCGATCGGCGTGCGGAAGTCAAGCCGCTTGGGGACGGTCTGATCGGGCGTGTTCTCCCACCCGTACGCCGCCCCCTGCTCGGCCAGGGTGTAGCGCTGGAAGGTCGCGGGGGTCGCGCAGTCGGCGAACGTGAGCGCCTCGCGATAGCCGGGCAGCGTGCGCTCCACGGCAGCGAGCATCTGCTCCATGTAGCGCGGCTTGGCCTGCTCCCAGGGCTCGCCGATCTCGTAGGGCATCAGGCTGCTGAAGACAATCACGTGCTCGCCATCGGGTGCCAGCGAGGAGTCGTGCATGCTGGGCAGGCTGAACCACGTGCCCCCGGGCTTACCTTCGAGGACCCCGTCGTAGTCGGCGTCGTGGTCGGCGCCGGGGTAGACGAAGTGCTCGTGTGAGAGACCGTGCGCCGCCGGATCGAGCTTCGCGGCGGAGAACAGCACGAACGCCGAAATCGAGGGGCGCATCTTCCCCAGGCGCCGCACGAAGCGCTCGGGGAGAGCCTCGGCCGGCAGCAGGCGCCCAAATGTCTGGCGCGCGTCGGCATTGGACACCACGACCTCGGCCGTGACACGCTCGCCGCCCTCGAGCTCGACGCCGGACACGCGCCCGTCTGCGAGCTCGATCCCCCTCACGGCATTTCCCGACACGACCTCGCCGCCGTGCTCCTCGATGCACCCGACGAGCGCATCCGCGAGGCTCTGGAAGCTGCCCTTCACATATAGCGGCCCAGGATCGAGCAGCGCCATCAGCGCACCGCTGTAGGCCATGAACGACGTGCGCCCCGGCGGCAGCCCCAGGTAAGGCCAGGAGGCGCCGCACACTGCCTTCGCGAGCGGGTCCTTCATATGTTCGTCGAGCACATCCGCGAGCGTCGCGCGGCGGTACTTGAAGAGCATCGGCAGCGCCGCCTTCACCGCGTCGAGATCGGCCAGGCCCACGCGCGGCGGCGGCGCCTGGGACTCGCGCGTGGTCTGCGCGCAGGTCTCGATGAAGCGCGTGACGCCGTCCGCCTCGTGGGGGAATCGCTCGGCGAGGTAGCTCTTCAACGGCTCCACGCCGATCGGCAATCGAAAGCGCTCGCCGCCGATGTCCACGCCGAAGAAGTCCTCCGCGCGCAGCAGCTGCACCCGCTCGGCGATCCCCAGCGCCGATAAATAAAAGTCGAGGAACTCGATGTTGAAGCCCTGCGCGGTGACATGGATCGCCGGGTCGAACGTGTATGGGCCGCGGCGGAAGGCGCGCGCGTTGCCGCCCGGCCCCTCCTCGCGCTCGACCACCAGCACCCTGCGCCCCGCCTTCGCCAGGCACGCCCCCGCCGACAGGCCGCCGAGGCCCGCGCCCACCACGACGACCTCGAAGGAGTCGCCTGAGGGCGCCGCCATCAAACGCCCCCGACAGACATCTGGAGCCGCCGGGCGCATCCCAGGGGCCCCATCGCGTACGGGCGCGGCATCGCGGCTACGCGTCGGCGCGCTCGAGGAACTTCGCGAGCTTCTTGGGCGAGTCGGCCGAGAGCACCTCGGCCTCGGGTTCGATCTGGCGCACCAGGCCGCCGAGCACACGTCCGGAGCCCAGCTCCAGGAATGACGTCACGCCGGCGTCGAGCAGCGTCTGCACGCAGTCGGCCCAGCGCACCGGGCTCGTGATCTGCACGGTCAGCGCCTCGCGTACGCCGTCCGCGCTGTCCACCACCTGCGCCGAGGCATTGGAGACCAGCGGTGGGCTCGGGTCGTGCCACTCCAGACCCGCCATCGTCTCGGCCAGCGCGTCGCGCACCGGCTCCATCAGCTCGCTGTGGAACGCCGCGCCGGCGCGCAGGTGGATCGCCTTTTCGGCACCCGCCTCCTTGGCGAGATCGAGCAGCTTCAGCACGGCATCTTCCTCGCCGGAGACGACGATCTGCAGCGGCGTGTTGAGATTCGCGGGCGCGACGATGCCCTCAGCGCGCGCGGTCTCGCACAGCTCGTCGACCTGCTCGGAGGACAGGCCGATGACGGCCCCCATCGCGCCGGGACGTTCGGACTGGATGTCGGCCATGCGCCTGCCGCGCTCGGAGACGAGCGCGATCCCCTCGGCAGCACTGAGGCACCCCGCGGACACCGCCGCGGTGTACTCGCCGAGGCTGTGCCCGGCGACGAAGTCCGCCTGCACGCCGGCTTGCTTGGCCAGCTCTGTCATCGCCATCGAGACCGCGAACAGCGCGGGCTGGGCGACCTCCGTGCGCGTGAGCTCCTCCATCGGCCCCTCCAGGCAGAGGGTGCGGATGTCTAGCCCTGAGGCCTCCCCCGCGGCTGCGAAGCAGCCCTCCATCAGCTCGGGGTGCGCCTCAAGAATTTCCGCACCCATGCCTACGCGGTGCGAGCCCTGTCCCGGATAGAGAAAGGCGATTTTGCTCATCGCCCGCGCACATTACCCACCGCAGACCCTTTGTGCTTGATGGTCGCGTAGGATGCGCGCATGTCAGCGAGCGGCGGCGACTTCGACGTTGCGATCCTGGGCGGCGGCCTCGCGGGTCTCACGCTCGGTCTGCAGCTGAAGGCCGCGCGCCCGGAGACCTCGATCGCGATCCTCGAGAAGCGTGTCGGCCCGGCCCCCGAGGCCGCGTTCAAGGTCGGCGAGTCGACCGTCGAGGTCAGCACCAACTACTTCGCCGACGTGGTGGGCATGCGCGACCACCTCGACGCAGAACAGCTGCCCAAGTGCGGGCTGCGCTTCTTCTTCCCCGCCGGCGACAACAGCGACATCGCGCTGCGCGTCGAGTACGGCTCGCCGGCGATCCCCCCGGTGCACTCCTACCAGCTCGACCGCGGGCGCTTTGAGAACGAGCTCGCCGCGCGCAATGTGAAGGCCGGCAACACAGTGCTCGACGGTGCGCGCGTGCAGGAGGTCGAGCTGGAGGGCGAGCGCAAGCAAGTCACCTACACCCGTGGCGATGACACCCACGAGCTGACGAGCCGCTGGGTGATCGACGCGGCCGGTCGCGCCGGGCTGCTCAAGCGCAAGCTGGGGCTCGCGCGCGAGGTGGGCCACCACGTCAACTCCGCCTGGTTCAGGCTCGCGGGCGGCCTCGACATCGACGAGTGGTCCGATGACGAGCAGTGGCATCGCAGGATGACGGCGCCGGGGCTGCGCGCGCTGAGCACCAACCACCTCTGCGGGCAGGGTTACTGGGTGTGGTTGATCCCGCTCTCCTCGGGCCCGATCTCGATCGGGATCGTCGCCGACCCGCGCTGGCACCCGTGGGAGCGCATCGAGACCCAGGAGGCGGCGATGGCGTGGCTCGCCGAGTATGAGCCGCAGCTCGCGCAGGCGCTGGAGGGTCGCAGCGAGCAGATCGAGGACTTCCTGCGCGTGCAGGACTTCAGCATGGGCTGCGCGCGTCAGTTCTCGGGAGAGCGCTGGTGTCTAGTCGGCGAGGCGGGCGCGTTCGCGGACCCCTTCTACTCGCCCGGCTCGGACTACATCGCGATCGGCAACACGTTCGCCACCGACCTGGTGGTGCGCGATCTGAACGGCGAAGACATCGCCGCGCGCGCCGATGAGCATGATGCGCGCTTCCAGCGGATGTTCAAGACCACGCTGAGCTATTACGAGGACCAGTACGGGATCTGGCGCAACCCGCAGGTGATGAACGCGAAGATCACCGCCGACTACTTCTACTACTGGGCCGTGCCCGCGCTGCTGTTCTTCCACCGCAAGCTCACCGATCTGGAGTTCATGGCCGAGGTGCAGCCGCTCGTGGACCGCGCGATGCGCCTCACGCCGATCCTGCAGCTCCTCTTTCGCGAATGGGATGAGCTCGACCACCGTGAGTGGCTCGGCGCGTTCAGCCCGCCCACGGCGTTCCCCCAGCTCCCCCAGCGCCACCTCGACCTGCACTCGGGCATGGACGACGAGCGCCTGCGCGCGCAGCTCGCAGAGAACGTCGAGCTGTATGAGGCGCTGGCGGTGACGATGTTCGCCAAGGCCACCGAGAGCCTGCCCGACACCGCCGAGGGGGCCGCGCTGGACCCCGAGGCACCGATCAACCCCTACGCGATCAGCCTCGACCCCACGCGCTGGGAGACCGACGGTCTGCATGACGGCAGCGGCCACTCGCCCGCCGAGGTCGCCGAGCGCCTGCGCGTGCGCAGCTTCTGGATGGAGCAGCTCGTGCCGCGCCGCTTTCGGCCGCCCGCGGAGGGAACGGCAGCCACACGTGCCTGAGCCAGGCGAACGGAGACGGCTCGTGCCTGAGCCCATACGAACGGAGACCACCCATGCCTGAGCCCAAGCTCAAGGACCGCGTCGCGCTCGTGACCGGCGGATCGCGCGGCATCGGCCGCTCGATCGCCGAAGAGCTGGCCGTCGACGGCGCCGCGGTTGCGGTGAACTACCGCTCGGGTGAGGCACAGGCGCAGGAGGTCGTCGAGGCGATCACACAGGCTGGCGGAAAGGCCGTGGCGGTCGGGGGCGATGTGTCGGACTACGCCCAGGCCGAGGAGGCCGTCAAGCAGACCGTGGAGCAACTGGGCGGCATCCACATCGTCGTGAACAACGCGGGCATCTCCAAGGACGCGCTGATCTACAACATGGACCCCGGGGAATGGCTCGACGTGATGCGCGTCAACTTCGGCGGCACCTTCAACTGCACGAAGGCCGCCCTGTCGGCGTTCATGTCCCAGCGCGAGGGAGCGATCGTGAACATCTCCTCGGTGATGGGCGAGCGAGGCTGGACGGGCGAGTCCAACTACGCCGCCTCCAAGGGCGCCGTCAACGCCTTTACGCGCTGCTGCGCGGTCGAGTTCGCGCGCTTCGGCATCCGCGTCAATGCGGTGCTGCCCGGCTTCGCGCCGACCGACATGGTGCAGGGCCTGATGGACAAGGACGGCGGCAAGGGCATCAGCAAGCAGATCCCGATGAAGCACTTCGCGACCGTGCGGGAGGTCGCGCGCACGGCGGTGTTCCTCGCGGGACCCGACTCCAGCCACATGACCGGCGCGCTGCTGACGGTCGACGGTGGCGTCTCCGCGCAGGTGGGAATCGGCAAGCCCCTCTGATCGCCGTTACGGACATATGAGCCGGCGGCCAGGAAGAGCCTCCGGTCTCGCGCGAGCTTCATCATCTAGTATCGCCACAAACCAGCGACACAGGAGAAATTGACATGGCGGACGTCGACGGTGCAGTGAAGGAAGCGGTGGTCGAGGCGCTGGCGCTCGATGACGACGAGGTGACACCCGACGCGACGCTGATGGACGATCTCGGCGCCGAGTCGATCGACCTCCTCGACATCCTGTTCCGGATCGAGAAGAGCACGGGCGTGAAGATCGAGGCCTCGGACCTCGGCGACTACATCCAGGGGGGCATCCCCGACGATGAGTTCTCCGACGATAACCAGGTCATCAGCGCGACGGGCGCGGCACAGCTGCACAAGGTGATGCCGCAGACCGACCCGGCCGACATCGAGGGCAAGCTCAACGCCGATGAGGTGATGACCCTGTTCACGGTGGCGAACCTCGTGGAGATGGTCAAGACCCGGTCCAACGGCGCCGGCTGAGCGCTGAGCCCACCCAAGAAGCTGGGAGGAGCGCCGTGCGCTTCCACCTGATCGATCGAGTCGACGCGTATGAGCAGTCCACGTCCGTGCGGGCGCGCAAGGTCACGTCCCTGAGCGAGGAATACTGGGAGGAGGACTCCGCGGGCGAGCTCGCGATGCCGCCGCCGTTCGTGCTCGAGGCGCTGTGCCAGGCGGCGACGTGGCTGATCATGATCTCCACCGAGCGCGCCAAGCGCGCGGCGCTGCTCTCGATCGGCTCGGTCGACTGGCACGGCGCGGTGCGCCCCGGCGACGTGCTGGAGATGGTCGGCGAGGTCGGCTCCTTCGGCAACGAGACGGCGGTCGTCTCGGGATACGTGAGCGTCGAGGGCGCCAAGATCCTGCAGGCGCAGGACATCATGTGCGCGCTGATCGACGCCGATACGCTCGCCGACCTGCAGGACACCAAGCGCCTGCAGGACATGCTCACGCGGGCGGAGGCGCAGTGACGCGCCGAGAGACAGTGACGGGCGATCAGCGCGGAACGACCGCGCGAGTCATGCCGGTAAGGGTCGGTGCGCAGTGACGCGCCGCGTGGCGATAACGGCGATCGGCGCGGTCACGCCCGTGGGCAACGACGCGCCGAGCACCTGGGAGGCGCTGAAGGCCGGGCGCAGCGGCGTGGGACAGATCACGACCTTCGATACGAGCACCTATCCCGTGCGAATCGCGGGGATGGTCGAGGACTTCAGCCCCGAGCAGCTCCCCGACCGCCATCTGATGCGCCGCCTGCACCGCGGCGCCGCCTTCGGCCTCGCCGCGGGCGTGGAGGCGGTGCGCACAGCGGCGATCCCCGCCGGCACATACGACCCCTATGAGTGCGGCGTCTCGATGGGCGGCAGCGTCGCGCGCCCGGAGCTGCAGGAATTCTCGGACATCTTCTACACGCGCAACGAGAGCGACGGCCACCGTCTCTTCCGCTCACCACCTTCGCGCACCGCGGTCGTGAGCCAGAACGTGGCGAGCGCCGAGCTGGCGAAGTTCGCCGGCGCACAGGGACCGATGATCGGCATCAGCACCGCCTGCACCGCCTCCAGCCATGCGCTCGGCGAGGCATACCGGCGCATCCAGGAGGGCGAGGCGAAGATGATGCTCGCGGGCGGCTACGACGCGCTCACGAGCTGGGTGGACGTGCTCGGCTTCACCCTGCTGGGGGCCCTCACGAAGGACTACAACGACGACCCCACGCGCGCATCGCGGCCCTTCGAGCGCGACCGCACCGGCTTCGTGCTGGGCGAGGGTGCCGTGGTGATGGTGCTCGAGGAGCTGGAGGCTGCGCGGGCGCGCGGCGCCGAGATCCACGCGGAGATCGCGGGGTACGGATCGAGCCTGAACGCCTACCGCATGACCGACCCGCCGCCCGACGGCGGCGGCGCGACGATCGCGATGCGCCGCGCGCTGGGCGAGTCGGGGTTCGCGGCCAAGGACGTGGACTATGTGGTCGCGCACGGCACCGGCACGCCCGGCGGCGACATCTCCGAGACGGTCGCAATCAAGCAGGCGCTCGGGGAGCACGCACACGACGCCGTGGTGACCTCGCCGAAGTCGATGACCGGCCATACGACCTGCGCCGCCGGGGCGCTCAACATGCTCGCGGCGCTCGGCGCGATGCGCGACGGCGTGGTCTCCCCGACGATCAACCTCGACAATCCCGATCCCGAGCTCGACCTCGACTACGTGCCCCACGTGGCGCGTGAGCTGAAGATCGACGTCGTGATGACCAATGCTTTCGCCTTCGGCGGCACCAACGGCGCGCTGGTCGTCTGCCGCCCCGAGCTGCGAGACGCCGCATGAGCCGCGCCGATCGCCAACCGCGCCCGATCTTCGGACGAGCGATCGACCGCCGTCCCTCGCGATCTGCGGGGTTTGCCCGATGAGCCGCTGGAGCACCCTCGACCGGATCGTGAGCGTCGAGCCCGGCGAGAGCGCGAGCGCGATCCGCAACGTGCCCAACACGCTCGCGATCTTCGATACGCACTTCCCGCGCTTCCCGGTGCTGCCCGGAGTGCTGATGCTCGGCAGCCTCGGCGCGCTCGCCGCGGAGCTGCTGCAGGCGGACACCGACGCGCAGTGGCGCCTCGCGGGAGCCGATCGCGTCGCCTTTCGCCACTTCGTGCAGCCGGGCGACCAGCTGGAGTTGACGGTGAAGCTCTCCAAGCGCGAGGACGCGGAGGCCGTGCTCAGCGGCGAGGTATCGGTCGACGGCCGCGTGGTGGTGCGCGCTCGAAAGCTGCGCATGGTCAAGCAATGAGCAGCGAGCCGCGGCGCGTCGCGATAACCGGCATCGGCCTGTTGACACCGCTCGGCGTGGGCACCGAGGAGACGTGGCAAGGGCTCGTGGAGGGACGCAGCGCGGTCGGCCCGATGCAGACCTATGACGCCTCCTCGCTGCGCACGCAGCTCGGCGCGGAGATTGTCGATCTGGAGCCCAAGCAGTTCGTCAACCGCCGTTCGCTGCGCACGATGACGCGCTACGACATGCTCGCGGCGGTCGCGGCGGCGATGGCGGTCACCGACAGCGGCTGGGAGCTCGGCGAGGAGGGCGACCCCGATGGCCGCGCGGCGCTGTTCACGGCAGGCGGCAAGGAGATCTCCAAGCCCGAGCACTTCGAGGAGATCGCGGTGTCGGTGCGCGACGCGAAGGGTCATGTGGACATGCGCGAGTTCGGCAGCGCGGCCTCCTCGAGCGTGCGCCCGCTGTTCTTCATCGAAGGCATCCAGGGCGCATCGCTGTTCTACGTCTCCGAGGCATACGGGCTGAAGGGGCCCAACACGTACTTCGCAGGCACGGCAGAGGCGGGGCTCGTGGCGATCGCGCGCGCCGCCGCTTCGATCCGCCGCGGCGAGAGCGACGTCGCGGTGGCGGGCGGCGCGGATGCACCGGTGAGCTGGTGGAACATGGCGAAGATCGACTCGCTCGGCATCACCACGCACAGCAACGAGCTCGGCGCCGGCGCGTGCCGGCCGTACGACCGCACGCGCGATGGCACCGTGATGGGCGAGGGCGGCGCGTTCGTCGTGCTCGAGGAGCTCGACGCCGCGCAGAGCCGCGGCGCGCGCATCTACGCGGAGCTGAGCGGCTCGGGTGCGACAAGCGACGTGGAGCATCTGCTCACGCCCGACCCCACCGGCCGCCCGCTGGCCCACGCGATCGGGGCCGCATTGCGTACGGCCGGCGCGAGCGCGGGGGAGATCGACTACGTGGCCGCACACGGCAGCGGCACGCGCCTCGGTGACGCGAGCGAGGCCCGCGCGCTGCGCGCGGTCTTCGGCCCGAGCGACGGCGACAGCGCTGGCGCCGACGCCCCGCTGGTCTCGAGCGTGAAGCCCGCGACGGGCCACCTCGGCGCGGCTGCGGGCGCACTGAACCTCGCCGTCGCGGCGCTCGCGGTGCACGACGGCAAGGCGCCGCCCACACTCAACCTCGCGAACCTCGATCCGAGCTGCGCAGGGATCGCGCCGATCACGGGCGAGGCCGCCACGGCGCCGATCCGCCAGGCGCTTGCCCTGGGGCGCGGCCTGGAGGGGCAGAACGTGGCGCTGGCCGTGCGAGGTGTCTGAGGTGCGAGCCGTGTTCCTGGACTCCGAGCGGAGCGTCTGAGTGTCTGACGTGCACCTCGGGACGAAGCGGGGCGCCTGAAATGCGGGCCCTGATCGCCGGCGCGGGGATCGCGGGGCTGACGAGCGCGATCGCCCTGCGCGAGCGCGGTATCGAGGCGACGGTCCTGGAGCGCGCGGGCGCCGCTCAGGAGATCCAGGTGGGCGGGTGCATCCACATGTGGCACAACGGGATGCGCGGCCTGCAGCGGATCGGCGTGGGCGATCGGCTGCTCGAGCTGGCGGGCGAGGCTGCGGTCGTGGACCGCGCGGAGTTCCGCACGGCGAACGGCAGGCTGATGTATGGGTGGTCGGTGCGGGAGATCGAACGGCAGGTGGGCTCGCCGACGTTCGGAGTGCGCCGCCCCGACCTGCACCGGGTGCTGCTCGACGCCGTCGAGGACGGGGTCGTGCGCTTCGGCGAGACGTGCGAGGGCTTCGAGCAGGACGGCGAGGGCGTGAGGGTGCGCCTGGCAAGCGGCGAAGAGGAGCGCGGCGACGTGCTGATCGGCGCGGACGGGATGCGCTCGGCCCTGCGCGCGGAGCTGCCCGGCGCGACGCAGCCGCGCTACGCGGGATACGTGAGCTGGCAGGCGATCGCACGCGTTGGCACAGACGTCGTCCCGGTTGGCCTGTTCAGGGTCCTATGGGGTCGTGGGGCGCGCTTCCTCTTCTACCGGATCGGCCCCGAGGATGTCTACTGGGAGGGCACGTTCGCCGCCCCCGCGGGCGGCGGGGAGCCAGTGGAGAGGCGCCGGCAGGCGGTGCTGGAGCGTTTCCGCGGCTGGTCAGCTCCAGTCGAGACGATCGTAGGGGCGACCGAGGGAGAGGCGATCACACGTGCGGACATGTACGACCGCCCCACATCCAAGCAGTGGGGCGCCGGGCGCGTGACGCTGATCGGCGACGCGGCGCACGCGATGACCAACGCGCTGGGCCAGGGCGCCAACCAGGCGATCGAGGACGCGGTGGTGCTGGCCGGCCGCCTCGCGGACGGGGCCGATCCGGCCGATGGCCTGCGCGCCTACGAGGCGGAGCGGATCCCGCGCACGACGAAGTTCGCGTCGATGTCGTGGTCGCTGGCACGCGCCAGCCGCCTGCACAACCCGCTGGCGTGCGCGCTGCGCAACGGCGGGCTGACGATGGGCTTCCGCCTGGGCTTCGCGCGCCAGCACCCGAAGGAAATGGACTACTCGTTTTGAGCGGGACGATCCTCACCCGCGGCCAAGCCGACGGAGCGTCCGGCGCCGATCGCACGATCCAGAGCGGGGGCGATCTTGTCAGCTGAGCGCGCGCTGATCGTGGGCGGCGGGATTGGCGGGCTTGCCACGGCCTACGGCCTCATGCAGCAGGGCCGCGAGGTGCTCGTCTTCGAGCAGGCGAGCGACGTGCGCAAGATCCAGCTCGGCGGCGGCTTTCACATCTGGACGAACGCCGCGCGCGCACTGCGGCAATTGGGCCTCTACGAGCAGGTGCAGGCGATCGGGGCGCCGATCGATGCGACCGACTACCTCACGGACAAGGGCAAGCCGCTTGCCAGCTGGCCGGTGGCGGAGATCGCGCGCGAAAACGGCGTGGTCGACGTGGGCGTGAGCCGCCAGGACCTGCAGGCGCTGCTGGTGGAGGCCGTGGGCGTGCAGCACATCCGCCTCGGCGCGCGCTGCACTGGCTTCCAGCAGGACCACGAGGGGGTGCGGGTGAAGCTCGCCGACGGCAGCGAGGAGCAGGGAGCGCTACTCGTGGGCGCGGATGGCCTGCGCTCGACGGTGAGGGCGCAGATCCACGGCGAGCAGGAGCCCCACTACGTGGGCTATACGCAGTGGCAGAGCCTGATCCCCGGCGTCGATGAGCTGCTGCCCCCGCGCGCCGAGCGCGTGCTGTTCGGCGCGGGTTCGCGCGCAGTGCTCCACCACGTCGGCGGCGAGCGCCTCTTCTGGGCAGCGGTCCTGTACGGCGCGCCGGACGGCCCCGAGGCGCAGTCCGGCAAGGACGCGCTGCTGAGGCGCTTCGCCGGCTGGCAGGAGCCGGTCACGGCGGCGATCGCGGCGACCGCGGAGGAGAGCATCGCGAGGCTGCAGATCTACGACCGCAAGCCGCTCTCCAGCTGGGGCACGGGGCGCGTGACGCTGCTCGGCGACGCGGCGCACCCGATGACCACCAACCTCAGCCAGGGCGCCTGCCAGACGCTCGAGGACGCGGCGGTGCTGACGCGCTGTCTGGGCGAGGCCCGGGACGTCGGGTCGGCTCTGCAGGCCTACGAGCGGGCGCGAATCGAGCGCACGACGCCGGTCGTGAAGCAGTCGGCGCTGCTGGCGCGCACGGGCGCGCTGAAGCGACCGCTGGCGTGCGCGGCGCGCGACCGCATGACAGCGCTCACGCTCGGGGGCCCCGCGCTGAAGGCCCATCGGCGCTTCGTGGCGGTGGAGCTGTGAACTCATGTCCATCGGAGCTTCCCGGCGGCGGAGCTGTGAGTAGGCTGGCGTCAGTGTCATCGTCTGGGTTGTCGGGCGGTGGTGTCCGGCCGACCGGGTTTGGTTCTCGGGTTGGCGGCGGGCTGACTCTTAGGCTGGCTGTCGATCGTGAGGTCTGACCAACATCGGTTGTGTCGCCCGCCTCCACCCGAGGATCCCCGGCGTGACTTGATAGGAGCGTGGCTTCGCCCCGACTGAGGTTTGTCCACCGGAGGTCCGTCCATTGGTGGCATCCAACGAAAGGACGAGGCTAATGATCGTGATCGGAGCGGATATCCACAAGAGCAGTCACGCGTTGGCGGCGGTCTCAGGCGAGAGCGGCGCGTTGGCCGGCGAGCTCAAGATCGGGGCCGATGGCGCCGGGCACCGCGCTGCGCTGCGCTGGGCGCGGGAGCTCGATGCGGAGCGGGTGTGGGCGATCGAGGACTGCCGGCATCTCTCCAGGCGTTTTGAGGAGGCGTTGATCGCCGGGGGGAGCGCGTGGTTCGTGTGCCGCCGAAGATGATGGGCCAGTCTCGACGGGGCGAACGTGAGCCTGGGAAGTCCGACCAGATCGACGCGAGGGCCGTCGCGCGTGCCGTGGTTAGAGAGGGCGTGGAGCGGTTCCCCGCCGCGTTCTTGGACGAGCGGGCGTTGGAGATCCGCCTGCTCGCCGATCACCGCTCAGACATAGTCGCTGAGCGCACCAGGATGATCAACCGGCTGCGCTGGCATCTCGTCGATGCTTGCCCGGAGCTCGAGGCGAGCATCCCTGTCCGCCAGCTCAACAGCAACACGGTGCTCGACCGTATCGCGCGGCGTTTACGCCGTGAAGAGCGCACAGCGCGCATACGGGTCGCGCTGGAGCTGGTCGCGAGCATCCGGTCCATCTCCCGCCAGGCGAATGATCTCGAGCGCGAGCTGCGCGTGCTGATCATGGCTTACCGTCCCGGACTGCTGGCCGAGCAGGGGTTGGGAGTCCTGACCGCGGCGACGCTAATCGGTCGCACCGCGGGAGCTGAGCGCTTCCCGACCGACGCGCACTTCGCCCGCCAAGCAGGCGTGGCACCAATACCCGTTTCCTCTGGGCGCAAAGATCGTCATCGGCTGCATCGCGGCGGCGACCGACAGCTCAACCGTGCGCTGCACGTCATCGCGATCACCCGTGCCCGGATCGACCCTCAAACCCGCGTCTACCTGGAGCGCAAGCGCTCCGAGGGCAAGACCAACCGAGAGGCCCTACGCTGCCTCAAGCGCCACCTCGCACGCCAAATCCACCGCCTCCTCTCGATGCCCCCAGCCCACCCCGACCCCAAGACACGGACCGAGCGGAACACCGCAATTTCCGTGCCATGCTTGACATAGGAGCAACCGATGAACACGATCGACGGACTGCTCGCCAACAACGAGACCTTCGCGGCGTCGCTGCCGGAGCGCCAGCTCGACGTGCGTCCGAGCCTGCAGCTGGCGATCGTCACCTGCATGGACTCGCGCCTGAACGTGTTCAGTGCGCTGGGCCTAGACGACGGCCAGGCGCACATCATCCGCAACGCGGGCGGGGTCATAACCGATGATGCGATCCGCTCGCTGGCGATCTCCCA
The DNA here is from genome assembly GCA_963723045.1 of uncultured Solirubrobacterales bacterium. GTDB lineage: Bacteria > Actinomycetota > Thermoleophilia > Solirubrobacterales > Solirubrobacteraceae > Palsa-744. The sequence continues at coordinate 1,672,083 of CAVROU010000002.1, forward strand.
GCGGCGGCTGGGGACGCGCGAGGTGATGCTTATACACCACACCAAGTGCGGCATGCAGACGATCACCGACGACGGCTTTCGCGCCGAGCTGCAGGCGGCGACGGGGGTGGCGCCGGCGTTCGCGATCGAGTCCTTCGTCGACGTCGACGCCGACGTGAGCCAGTCGATCCTGCGGGTGCGCCGCTCTCCCTTCCTGGAGCACCGTGACAGTGTGCGCGGCTTCGTTTATGACGTCGACACGCGCCTGCTGCGCGAGGTTCACGTCGAGGACGAGGACCGATAGAGTCCGGCCATGCTGCAGAGACATCAAAAGGAGACGCAATGACCGCTGAGCAGGCCGCCGTCGACGTTCCGGCCCATGTGGTCGATTACCTTTCCGCCCAGAACACGCTCACGCTCGCCACGGCGTCTGTAGCGGGCGTGCCGCATGCGAGCACGTTCCTGTATGTGAACGACGGCCCGACGCTGTACTTCTGGACGCGGCCAGGGACCGTGACGGCGCGCCACTTGGAGCAGAACCCCGTCGTGTCGTTCGCGGTCGACGAGTACGCACAGGACCTGCGCCAGACGCGGGGCGTGCAGGGCTCGGGCGAGTGCGGGGTGGTGCTCAACGGCGAAACGATCGCGAAGGTGGCGGACCTGTTCGGGCAGAAGTTCCCGACGCTCTCGCCGGGGGCGACGATGTCGATCTCGTTCTTCCGCGTGGTGCCGACCGAACTGCAGTTCATCGACAACACCGACACGGGCGGCCAGGCCGAGGAGGGCGTGTTCGGCGCGGACTTCAGCCGCGAACGCGCGTACAGCGTGTTCGCGGACCTGCCGATCCAGCGGATCGACAGCGTGTCCGAGGAGCTGCAGAGCGTGAGCGTGGAGGCGGACGAGATAGTCGTGCGCCAGGGCGGCCCGGCGGACAAGTTCTTCATCGTGATCAGCGGCTCGGTGGACGTGGAGAAGCAGGACGACGCGGGTTTGCGCAAGGTGGCGACGCTCGGGCGCGGACACTTCTTCGGCGAGGTGGCGATCATGAGCGGCACGCCGCGCGCCGCCACCGTGCGCGCGACCGAGCCCACGACGCTGCTGGCGATGGATCGCGATGTCTTCCGCGATCTGGTCGCACAGTCGCTGGGCATGACCGCGGACTTCGACCAGGTCGTGCGTGCGCGGCTGCGATCCCTCGACGAGGACGCCTGATTGCCCCCTAGCGCAACGCAGGGAGCGAACGCCTCGCCAGGCTTCGCCAGCGAGGACTTCCGCGGGACGCTGGGCGCGTTTGCGACCGGGGTCACGATCGTGACCACGCGCGGCGAGGAGCATCCCTACGGGATGACCGCGAACGCGTTCTCCTCGGTATCGCTGGACCCGCCGCTGGTGCTGGTGTGCGTGAAGGCGTTCTCCGAGGGCGCCGACCTGATCCGCGAGAACGGGAGGTTCGCGGTGAACATCCTCGCCGCCGAGCAGGAGCCGCTGTCGCGCTACTTCGCCTCCAAGGACCGCCCACGCGGGCGGGACGCGTTCGCCGACATCGCGCACAAGACGGTGGCGAGCGGGTCGCCGGTGCTCGAGGGGTCGGTCGGTTATCTCGACTGCACACTGCACGCCACGCACGACGCGGGCGACCATGTGATCGTGATCGGCGAGGTGCTGGCGCTCGAGTTCACCCACGAGGTGGCGCCGCTGCTGTTCCACGGTGGCGGCTACCGCTACCTGAAGGAGGGCTGATGCGCGGCGCGAGGCTCGCGCCGGGCACACACCTCCCCGACTACCCGAAGGAGAGCCGATGCGAAGCGCGGTAATGCTGGCGACGGGGGCGCACCTGCCGGGGGAGCCGATCGACAACGAGACGCTCGCGAGCGTCGCGGGCCCGCTGCCCGACGAGGTGCTGGAGGGCATCCAGGTCAAGACGCGCCACTGGATCGCCGACCCGCACACGGGCGAGCAGTCTGAGAGCAACTCGCAGATGGCCGCCAAGGCGGGGCGCCAGGCGCTCGAGCGCGCGGGCGTGGAGCCGGGCGAGGTGGACCTGCTGGTGGTCTCGACGGCGAGCCCCGAGTACCACCTGCCGCCGAGCTCGACGCTCGTGCAGGAGCACATGGGGCTGGGCAAGATCGCGGCGATCGACATCCGCTCGGGCTGCGCGGGGGCGGTGGAGGCGCTGGACGTCGCGCGGCTGTACCTGGAGCGTGGCGATTTCGACACGGCGCTGGTGATCGGCAGCGAGACGATCTCGCCGCTGACGGTGCCGGTGTTCCTCGGCAAGGACCCCGAGAAGGTGCGCATGCGCGATCGCCTGGGGATCTACAACTTCGGCGACGGCGCCGGCGCGATGGTGCTGCGCGCACAGGAGGGCGAGCGCAAGGGCATCCTCGGCTCGGCGATCCGCAGCACGGGCCCGGATCGCAAGCCGGGCATGCAGGTGATCGGCGGCGCGACGCACGCGCCGATCGCCAAGCAGCTTGAAGCCAAGCGGCTGATCGAGCTGAAGGTGGATGTGGTGGAGAGCGGCCGCCAGACCCCCTACGTGCTGACCGAAGGCCTGAGCGAGACGCTCAAGCGCTGTGGCGTGGCGGCCAAGGCGATCGACATCTGCGTGATCCCGGAGGGCAATGCGGGCTACATGACCGACGAGCTGCGCGAGGCCGGCCTACTCACGCCCGAGTGGCTTGCGCTGGAGAGCAAGATCTTCGAGAACCTCGCGCTCGTGGGCGCCACGGGCTCGGCGGCGGTGCCGCTGGCGGTGGACTACGCCTGGAGCACGGGCAAGGTCAAGCAGGGCGACACGATGATGATCCTGGCGATCGAGACGAGCAAGTGGAAGTACGCGGGAATGGTGCTCCCGTGGGCCGCAGCGGCGCTCGACGCGGGATAAGAAAAGAAGGAGAAGGACCGGACAAGCCGGTCCGGCGAGGGCCGGTCGGTGCGAGCGCACACCTCGTGTGGAAGGCGGCGCGGAGCCCCGCCGCCGAAGCGCCCTATCCGTTACTCGGCGAAGGGCGCGAGGACGATCGCGAAGTTCGTGCCGCCCAGCGAGGTGCTGTTGACGAGCACGGGGCCGACGTCCTCGCCATGCTCCCACGCGGCGAGCGCGAGCGCGACGTTGAGCGAGGGGCCCGCGCCCATCGGCTCGCCGAGGAGCAGCTTGGGGGCGTTGACCTTCACATTGCTACCAAGCAAACGATCGATTGCCTTAGCCTCGGCTTCGTCTGCGACCGCCAGCCCGCAGCGCGCGGCCCACACGGCAGCGACCTCGGAGGCAGACACGCCAGCGCGCTCCAGGGCCAGAGTCATTGCACGCTGGATGCCCTCACCGACAGGGTCCACGCGTCCAACGCCAAGTGCGTCGGAGGTGACAGCGTGGCCAAGCACCTCGGCGCGAATGCGCGCGCCGCGCTTCGTGGCGGCCCCCAGACGCTCGACAAGCACCGCGACGCCGGCCTCCGCGAGCGCCATGCCCGAGGAGCCCGCGCCATCGGCGCCGTCCCCCGCGGAGCCGCGGAGAACTCCGAGCTGGCTGTAGGCAGTGATGACAGTGTCGGTGAGCGAGTCCGCGCCGAGGCACAGCATCGCGTCGGCATGATCGGCGCCCGCCAGTTCGCAGCCGTAACACAGCGAGGACGCCCCGGCGGCGTGCCCCACGGTGACGGTCGAGGCTGGGCCGAGAGCGCCGATCTTGATCGCCACCTGCCCGCCGGCGGCGTTGTAGACGGTGTTCGGGAACACGGCGGGGTTGGCGCCGTTCGCGCCTTCCTCGATCACGCCGGCGGAGAAGCCCTCCATGCTCTCCATCGGGCCGACGCCGGTGCCGAGGATCGCGCCCACGCGCGTGCGGTTCTCGTCGGTGAGCTCGAGCGCCCCATCCTCTAGCGCCTTGCGCGAAGCGATGATCGAGAACAGGCCGAGCCCATCAACGCGCTTGCGCTCCTTAGGGGTGAGGAAGTCGCCGGGGGTGTAGTCGACGCGGCCGACGCGCACGCGGCCCTGCGCCGACGCGGAGCCGTCCACGGGCGCGAGGTCCTCCTGCGTGGTGCAGTCGCGGCCTGAGCTGTAGGCCTCCCACAGCGCCTGCAGGTCGGTGCCGGCGGTGCTCAGCGCCCCCAGCCCCGTGATCACGACGCGGTCGAGCGCGGGGGTGGGCGGGCCCTGCGGGCGCGCCCCGGCGCGCGCGAAGACGATCGACGCGTTGGCGCCGCCGAAGGCGAAGTTGTTCGAGACGGCGATGTCGATCTCCATCGCGCGCGGCCCCTCGACGATGTAGTCGAGGTCGCACTCGGGGTCGGGCTCGGTGTAGTTGGCGGTGGGGGGCGCGAGCTGCTGCTCCAGCGTCTTCACAGTGGAGATCGCCTCGATCGCCCCGGCGCCGCCGAGCAGGTGCCCGATCATCGACTTGGTGCTGCTCACCGCGGCGCGGTGGGCAGCCTGCTCGCCGAGGCCGACCTTCGTCGCGGCGGTCTCGGCGGGGTCGTTCTTGGGCGTGCCCGTGCCGTGGCTGTTGACGTAGCGCACCTCGTCGCTCGCCACGCCGCCCTGGGCCAGCGCCGTCTGGATCGCGCGCGCCGCGCCGCGTCCCTCGGGGTGCGGCGCCGTGGGGTGGTAGCCGTCGGCGGAGAGGCCGTAGCCGAGGATCTCCGCGAGCACCGGTGCGCCCCGCGCGCGGGCGAGGTCCTCGCGCATCAGCACGAGCATGCCGCTGCCCTCGCCGAGCGAGAGGCCCTTACGGTCGCGCGAGTAGGGCGCGGCGGGCTCGGGGGAGAGCGACTCCAGCGAGTTGAACCCCGCGACGAGGATGTCCGAGAAGGCGTCGGCGCCGCCCGTCAGCACCGCGTCGGCCTGGCCGTTGCGAATCAGCTCGGCCGCATAGCCGATCGCGTTCGCGCTCGCCGCACAGGCGGTGTCGACGGACAGCACGGGGCCGCGCAGATCGAAGATCCCGCTGAGCGCCTCCGAGAAGGCCTGCGGCGGCACGAGCAGCACGAGGCGCGGGTCGGGGCTCTCGCCGGCCTTGCGCCGGCGGTACCACTCCTCGCCGGCGAGCAGGCCGGCGTTGCACGTGCCGATCACCACGCCCCAGCGCTCGGCGGGGATCGCCTCGGGGCCGACGGCGACGCCGCAGCCGGCCATCGCCTCCTCGGCCGCCTTGACGGTGAAGTCGAGTGCGCGATCGTGAAAGCCGTCGGGGTGCAGGTAGTCGTGCTCGGGCAGCGCTGGGTCCTGAACCTCGCCGCCGAGGCGGGTGCGATAGCCGTCCATCGGCAGATGCGTAACCTCGCGGATGGCAACGCGACCGCTGCTCACGCCCTCCCAGAAGTCCTGCAGGGAGTTGCCCTGCGAGGTGATCGCCCCCAGACCTGTGACGACGACGCGCTGTCTGCTGTTCTCCGCCACGATCGCTCCTCGATGGATAGTCGGTGTGGTCCTGCCAGGCACGCTTGGGCATCGTCGCGCTGTTGCGACGGCGAGGCAGGGAATCTATCCCACGCCGCCCATTCGCGTCGATCCGCGGAGAGGGGACTGATCGGAAAAGAGATGGGCCCGGCTCGGCGGCGTCCCGCCGCCTGCGCCACCCTCTATCCTTGCGCTGCGCGAGCCTGCGGAGGACGGGAGGATCGGGTTGGACATTGGAGCGATGACATCGATCGACGTGATCGCCTCGGCGTTAGGCGACGCGCAGCCCGACTTCGGCGCGATGAGCTCTCCCGACGGAGCGCTCACGCTGCTCTTCTGCGACATCGAGGACGCGGGGGAGATACGCGAGGAACTCGGCGAGGAGCGCGCGCAGGAGCTGCTGCGCGACCACCGCACGATCGTCGAGCAGGTGGTTCGCCACCACGGCGGCACCGTGGCGAAGTCCCACGACGACGGTTTCATGATCGCCTTCGACAGCGCCCACGCGGCGCTGCGCTGCGCGATCGACCTGCAGAGCTCACTCGCCGATCGCACCGTCCCGGGCGGCGAGCGGCCACTGCGGCTACGCGTGGGCCTGCACACCGGCTTCGTGATCGTCAACGGAGAGGAGATGTACGGGCGCAACGTGGTGCTCGGCGCGCGCGTCGCGGGCTGCGCGCGGGGTGGGGAGATAGCGGTCTCCTCGACGCTGAAGGAATACACCGAGAGCGACCCGTCCTTCCGCTTCGAGGAGCGCGGCGAGCATCGCTTCAAAGGCGTTCTAGGGGAACATCACGTATTCGCGGTCGTGCGCTAGACGGACGGCCGGGAGAAGGACGAGAGCCCGCGCGCCGGCGAGAGCCGGAACGACCACGAAGCACAGGACAGGAGCCGAATGGCAAAGAACATCTACATAACGGCGATGGGCCCCCACAGCGGCAAGTCGATCGTCGCGCTCGGCTTCATGGAGATGCTCTCCGCACGCCTGGAGCGCGTCGGCTTCTTCCGCCCGATCGCCCCCGCCGGCAGCGAGCCGGACCCCCAGATCGAGCTGATGCGCGAGCGCTACCAGCTCAAGTTCGACTACTCGGAGATGCACGGCCCCAGCGCCGACGCGGTCACAGGACTGATCGCGCACGGCTCCCACGAGGAGATCGAGAAGCGCGTCCTCACCGCCTATCGGGAGCTGGAGGGGCGCTGCGATTTCGTCGTCTGCGAGGGCACCGACTTCCTCAGCTCGGCGCCCGCGCTCGACTTCGACCTGAACGCGAACCTCGCCAACCAGCTCGGCGCACCGGTGCTGGTAGTCGTCAACGCGCTCGCGAGCACCGACGTGGTCGAGGAAGTGCAGCTTGCGCGCGAGCTGCTCGCGCGCAAGAACTGCGAGCTATTCGGTGTGATCGTCAACCGCGTCGCGCCCGCCGACGTGGACAACGTCGAGATCCGGCTCGCGCCGAACACTGGCCAGGAGTGGGTCTACGTGATGCCCGAGCACGCCGAACTGGCCTACCCCAGCGTGGGCGAGGTCCAGGCGGCCCTCGGCGCCCGCCGGGTATTGGGCGGGGCGGCGGTCGGAACGGGCGGGAGCATCGAGACCAGCGGCGGCATCGAGACCGACGGTGCCGGTCTCAGCGCAGGGGACGGCGCCACCGCCGACGCGATGCTCGACCGCGAGGTGCGCGACGTCAGAGTGGCCGCGATGAGCGCCGAGCACTTCATCGAGGATCTTGTCGACGGCACCCTCGTGGTGGTCCCCGCGGATCGCTCGGACATCCTGATCGCGTGCCTCGCCTCGGCGCTCTCACCCTCCTTCCCCGCCGTCGCCGGACTGCTGTTGACGGGCGGCTACCCCCTCTCGCCGACCGTGCGCGCGCTGCTCCAGTCGGCCCCCTTCCCGGTGATCGAGACCGACGAGCGAACTCATCTAGCTGCGGCCAACATACCGGCCGTAAGGCCGGTCCTTAAAGGCCCTAACGAGCGTCGCATCGCGACCGCGCTCGGGGTCTTCGAGACGAGCGTCGACAAGGTCGAGCTGCAGATGCGCTTCATGGTCAAGCGTCCCGCGCGGATGACACCGACTATGTTCGAGTACGAGCTGATCGAGAAGGCGAAGGCGGCGCGCGCGCATGTCGTGCTGCCCGAGGGCGAGGACGAGCGCGTGCTGCGCGCCGCCGACATCCTGCTGCGCCGCGGCGTCGCCGCGCTCACGCTGCTCGGGCCCGTCGAGGCGGTGCGCTCCCGCGCCGCCGCGCTTGGCCTGGACCTCGAGGGCGCGAGCGTCGTCGACCCGCTCGGCTCCCCCCTGCGCGAGCGCTACGGCGCGGTCTACCACGAGCTGCGCAAGCACAAGGGCATGACCGAGGCGCTCGCGCTCGACACGCTCGGCGATCCCACCTATTTCGGCACGATGATGGTCCACCTCGGCGACGCCGACGGGATGGTCTCCGGCGCCGCGCACACCACCGGCGACACGATCCGCCCGGCGTTTGAATTCGTCAAGTCGCGCCCCGGCGTTGCGGTGGTCTCGAGCGTCTTCTTCATGTGCCTGGCAGACCGCGTGCTCGTCTACGGCGACTGTGCTGTGAACCCCTCGCCCGACAGCGCCCAGCTCGCGGACATCGCGATCAGCTCCGCCGATACCGCGCGCGCGTTCGGCATCGAGCCACGCATCGCGATGCTCTCCTACTCCACCGGCGACTCCGCCAAGGGCGCCCAGGTCGACGCCGTGCGCGAGGCCGCCGAGACCGTGCGCCGCCTGCGCGGGGACCTGAAGGTCGACGGGCCGATCCAGTACGACGCCGCCGTCGACGCGGGCGTCGCCAAGCTGAAGCTCCCCGACAGCGAGGTCGCGGGCAGCGCGAGCGTGTTCATCTTCCCCGACCTCGACACCGGCAACGTCGCCTACAAGGCCGTCCAGCGCTCCTCCGGGGCCGTCGCGATCGGTCCAGTCCTACAGGGGCTGCGCCGGCCCGTCAACGACCTCAGCCGCGGGTGCTCGGTGACGGACATCGTCAACACGGTGGCCATCACCGCGATTCAGGCGCAGGCTACGGAGTGAGTCTGCGGGCCGGTCGGCCGCGCGAGGCTCAGCGGCCCGTTCAGCTCGCCAGCGGAGGAAGCCCGGCCGCCTCGTAGAGCGAGCGCGCGTACTCGCCGGCGCTCTGCGGGCGCTTCTCGCGCTCCTTCTCCATCCCGCGCAGGATCGCCGGCCCGAGCGCGGGCGCGACCCCATCGATCCCCGTCGTCGGGTCGGGCGGGTCGTCCTGCAGCTGCGCCCACAGCACGCGCATCCCCTGGCGGTCGGCGAACGGCGGGGCGCCGCTGAGGCACTGGCAGAGGACGCAGGCGAGCGCATACACGTCCGTCGCCGCCGTCACCTCCTCGCCGCGGATCTGCTCGGGCGACATGTAATCCATCGACCCCAGCGCCTGGCCGGGACGGGTGAGGTTGGTGCCCTCGTTGTCCTTCGCCAGCCCGAAGTCCGTGATCAGCGCGGTGCCATCGATGTCGAGCATCACGTTGCCGGGCTTCACATCGCGGTGGACCATCCCCGCGGCGTACAGCGCGTCCAGCCCGTCGGCCACCTGCGCGCAGATCGCCAGCGTCGTGGGCACATCCAGGCGCCCCTCCAGCTTCAGCTTCTGCTCCAGCGAGCCGCCCTCGATGAAGCGCTGCGACAGATACGGCACGCCCTCGTGTTCGCCCGTGTCGAGCACCGGCACGACATGCCGGTTCTGGACCTGCTGGGCGATCCGCGCCTCGCGCTGAAAGCGCGCGCGAAAAACGGTGTCTTCCGCGATGTCCCCGCGCACGATCTTCAGCGCCACTGTCTGCCCGTCGGCGCCGACCGCGCGATACACGCGCCCCATGCCGCCGACGCCGAGGATCGACTCGACGCTGTATCCCCCAACGTCCTTGCCGATCAGCGGATCGGGCGGTGCCTGCCCCCCTGCGTCGCTCATGCGTACAGGATGCCAGAGATCGCGGGCAACGTCCGCCGAGGGCCAGCGCCGCGGGTGGCCGACTCTGATTGAATTGCCACGTGCGTGCATCTCAGCCCAGGGGGGTGGATCGGCGTTTGCGCCGTAGGTTCGCGCTTGGCCTGCTTCTCGGGCTGCTGGCAACGGCTGCGTTGGCAGCATCCGCGCAGGCGGCGACCTACACGGTGGGGACGACCGAAGATCGTGCCGGGGAATGCGCTCCGGAATCCGGCACCTGTTCGCTGCGGCAGTTGATCGAACACGAGAACGTGCTCCCGCTCAGAACGGAATCCGAAACGCCCGACGGGATCCTCGTTCCGCCTGGCACGTACGAACTGCACCTCGGCGCGCTCCCGATCAGACAGACGCTTTTGATCGACGGCTCGGGAGCACGCTCGACAACCGTCGACGTGGCGGCGAGCGCACCCGAAGCGCAGCGGGTGTTTGAAGTCGAATCGCGAGGCAGCGAAAAGGCGCCCACAGCCGCAATCTCCGGGCTCACGATCTCCGGGGGAACCAGCGGCTACTTCGGTGGCGACATCTACAACACCGCCCAGCTGGTCCTGATCGACGACTCGATCACAGCGGGCAGCGCGCTCTCGGGGGGCGGGGTCTCCAACGACGCCACGTTCGGCCGAACCTCCGAATCCGCCGGCACGCTGCTCGTGCTCGACTCGCTGGTATCGGGCAACCACGCCGACAGTGGCGAAGCGAGCGGCGGCGGCCTCCAGAACCACGGGGTGCCGGGCGGGACGGCGACGCTTGTCCTCGAAAACTCGACCGTCGCCGACAACGACGCGAGCCTGGGGGCCGGGATCTACGGCTTCGACTCCGAAGGGGAAGGCGCCAACAAGGTCACGGTCATCGACTCGACGATCGCCCACAACACCACGCGCACAGAGCCCTGTGCCGAATGCGAAGCGCGGGGGCCGGGCGCGGGGCTGCTGATGGCCGCCGGCGAAGCCAACGTGATCAACTCGATCCTCGCCTTCAACAGCGAGGAAGGCACACCCACCAACTGTTCGACCCTGGGCTCGGGGAAGATCGGCTCCCCCGAAACCTTCGGTTACAACATCGATAGCGGGACCGACTGCAACTTCACCGCCGTCGGCGATATGGTGGCCACGAACCCCCGCTTCACCTCCGAAACACCACAGAACAACGGCGGCAACACCGATACGCTCTACCTGGAACCCAACAGCCCGGCGATCGACAAGATCCCCGCTGAAAACCCGTTCTGCCAGGGACGCACCGACCAGCGCGGACTCGCACGCCCGCAGGGCTCCGGCTGCGACATCGGCGCCGTGGAGTTCGGCAACCTGGTCACGCAACCCCCGGCCCCGACGCCGACAACACCCTCGCCGCCCAATGCGGCGCCCGCGGTGCTCGCGACATCCCCGCCGAGCGTTCTGACGACGACGAGCGCGACGTTCACGGCGACCGTGAACCCGCACGGGCTGGCGACGACAGTGCACTTCGAATACGGCGCGGTCTTCGGCGGCGCGAACACAAGCACGATCACCTACGGCTCCTCGACGCCCAACCAGACGCTGCCTGCCGACTTCGCCAACCACACCGTGACGGCGACCGCCACCGGGCTGCTGCCGAACGTCGCCTACCACGTGCGCGCGGTCGCCACGAACAGCGCGGGCAACTCACTTGGCGCTGACCAGCTCCTGCAGACCCCGGCCGACCCGTCACCCCCGCCGCCTGTGCTCGGCAAGACCGCGAACGTGTCCCCCGTCTCCGGGGTCGTCTACATCGAACTGCCGCCCGGCGCGATGCTCGCCTCGTTCTCGCCCCAGGCCTCGATGCCCCCCGCGTTCTTCGCGGCCCCCATCTCGACGCCCTCGCCGCTTTCGCCCTTCGGGCTCCCGCTCTCCGCGCTGCCGAGCGAGGCGTTCGCGGCGCTCGCCAAGGGACGCAACTTCATACCGCTCACCGAGGCGCGCCAGATCCCCTTCGGCTCCACGCTCGACACGAGCGCGGGCGTCGTGCATATCACGACCGCCACCACCGCCTCGCCCAAGGGCAAGGTGCAGTTCGGGGACTTCGGCGCCGGTCTCTTCAAGCTGCTGCAGACACGCAAGCAGAAGGGGCTCACCGAACTGAACATCGTCGACAGCCACCCCGCGCGCCAGCTCTGCGCCACGATCGGCAAGGGCAAGGGCAAGGGTAAGAAGGCATCGGCCGCTGCGGGCCATCCAAGCGCACAGGTTCTCGGTCGACTCACGGCCAACTCGCACGGGCACTTCGTCGGACACGGCCAGTACAGCTCAGCAACCGTGCGCGGGACCACATGGGGCGTACAGAACCGCTGCGACGGGACGCTCACACGCGTCGTGCGTGGCGAACTCGTCGTACGCGACTTCCGCAAGCGCAAGTCGATCACCCTCTTCACCGGCCAGAGCTACCTTGCACGGGCGCCGGGCCACTAGTTGACGATGCCCGTCGCCGTCAACCGGTCGCCTCACTCGCGTCCGTCCTCGCCGGATTGGCGTCGGCGCTCGGTGGCGCTCGTCGCGACGATGCTCGTCACGCTCGCGGGAGCCTGGGGTCTGGCCGCCGCGGCGCGGGCGGCGACCTACACCGTCCGTACGACCGAAGACACGACCGGAAACTGCGCAAACCCCGAAACTGAAACCTGCTCGCTGCGGCAACTCATCACCCACGAGAACAACCTGCCCACGACACCCAACCCGCCCGACAATATCGTCGTCCCAGCGAACTTCTACTCCCTCACAAATGGGCCGCTCACAATCGACCGGAGTGTCTCGATCGTCGGCGACGGTGCGCGCACCACCAATGTCGACCAGTTCTCAACCACCCCTGACCGTGTCTTCGTCATTGAGCCCAACCTCCGCACCCGCGTCGTCCCGACCGTGGTCATCTCGGGCCTGGAAATTGGGTTCGGAACGTCGAACGAAAGCAACAACTTCTTCGGAGGCGACATCCTCAACGAGGGAACGCTCACGCTGAGCGAAGACGTGATTACCCAGGGAAAGACGGTCTCCGGCTCGGGTGGCGGGATCTCCAACAAGGGCGGAACGCTGACCCTCACGCACTCGCTCGTGTACAGCAACAGCAGCACCAATCCCAACGGAGGCGGCGACTCGGGTGCAATCCAGAACTTCGGCCCCAACGAAATCACAGGCACGGCCGGCAAGCTGGTCGTCGAAGACTCGACGATCGCCAACAACACTGCTGCCCTCGGCGGCGGGATCTTCAGCTGGTGTAACGAGGGCGGATGCTCCACCGACGGCACGAATACCAGCAACACCACGACGATCATCAACTCCACGATCACAGGCAACGACGGAGGCGCCTCGGGCGGTGGCCTACTGGCCAGCCAGGGCACGATCTCAGTGCAGAATTCAATCGTCGCAGACAACACGGTTGACAGTCCCGCTTCCGAAACCCCGTCGGATTGCGGTGAAATCGACATCTCTTCTCTGGGTCACAATCTCAAGAGCGGCGCCGACTGCGGCTTCAAGGCGACCGGTGACCTCCAGAACACCGCTCCACTGTTCATGTCGAACGGCCTACAGGACAACGGTGGCAACACGAACACGCTTGCCCTTCAGGCCACAAGCCCCGCAATCGATGCGGTCCCAACCAACGCTGCCGGATGTAACGCCGCCGACCAGCGGGGAATCGCCAGGCCACAGGGCATCGGCTGCGACATCGGCGCGTACGAGCTGTTCCAGCCGGTTGAGGGCAAGCAGTTCTCGGAGGTGGTCGGCGCAGCCGGAGTCCAGCAAGGAACCACACCCACGATCGATTGGGCAGACGGGACGACCCCCTCGCCGGCCACGGTCGATTCATCCACAGGGCAGCTCACCGGTACCCACACATACGCCGAGGAGGGCATCTACCATGCGCGCTTCACGTATAAGAACAGTGACGGCTTCCCCGAAACCCGCCCATTCGACGTCAAGGTCCAGGACGCCCTACTGAGCGCTGCCGGAACGCCTGTGAACGCGATCGCGGGCGCGCAGTTCAGCGGGCAGGTGGCCACGTTCACCGACGCCGATCCGGCGGGCACGCCCTCCGATTACACGGCGACGATCGACTGGGGCGACGGCAGCACCTCGGCGGGGACGATCATCGATGTGCCCAGCGGAGGCTTCGCAGTCGACGGTTCGTACACCTACGCCAACGTCGGCACCTACTCCACGAGCATCACGATCAAAGACGTGGGCGGCTCCACCGCGACCGCCACGAGCAGCGCCAACGTGGCTCCTGCCACCTGTGCGTGTGCGCCTCCGTTTAAGCCGCCTCCCCTCGCCGCACCAATGCTCCTCGGGGTCGCCCCGCCAAGCGTCACCACCACCACAAGCGCCGTCTTCACCGCAACCGTGAACCCCAACGGCCTGCCGACCACGGTGCACTTTGAATACGGGGGCAGCTTCGGCGGGGTGACCGTCGCGGCGATCACCTACGGCTCCTCGACCCCCAACCAGTCGGTGCCCGCGGACTTCGCCAACCACACCGTGACGGCGACCGTCACCGGGCTGCTGCCGAACGTCACCTACCACGTGCGCGCCGTCGCGAGCAACAGCGCCGGCAACGCGCTAGGCGCAGACCAGATCCTCCAGACCCCCGCCGACCCGCCGCCCCCGCCGCCCGTGCTCGGCAAGACCGCGAACGTCGCGCCGGTGTCGGGAATCGTCTACATCGAGCTGCCGCCGGGGGCAACGCTGGCCTCGTTCTCACCCTCCGTGTTCTCCTTCTCCGCGCTGCCAATCCAGGCGTTCGCCGCGCTCACCAAGGGACGGGGGTTCATCCCGCTCACCGAGGCACGCCAGATCCCCTTCGGCTCGATCCTCGACACAAGCAAGGGCGTCGCGAAGATCACGACCGCCACCACCGCCTCCCCCAGGGGCAAGGTGCAGTTCGGCGACTTCGGCGCCGGCCTCTTCAAGCTGCTCCAGGCACGCAAGCAGAAGGGCCTCACCGAACTGAACGTGATCGACAACCACCCCGCCCGACAGCTCTGCGCCACCCTCGGCAAGGGCAAGAAGGCGTCGATTGCGTCCAGTCATCCCAGTCAAAAGGTCCTCGGCCGCCTCACCGCCAACTCACATGGCCACTTCACCGGACGTGGCCAGTACAGCGCCGCCACCGTCCGCGGCACCACCTGGGCGGTAACCAACCGCTGCGACGGCACGCTCACGCGCGTCGTACGCGGGGTCCTCACGGTCCGCGACTTCCGCCTGCGCAAGACCGTCACCTTGTTCACCGGCCAGAGCTATCTGGCACGGGCGCGGGGTTAGCGTGTAGCGCTATGCGCCGAGGCTTCTGAGCGACGTGGTCGCTCCCATGCAGTCGAACCTTGGCGTAGTCGCGCTCGCTGAAGACCGTCCCGGTTTTCTTGCGCATCCCGGCAATCACGGCGATGGCTGGCCCGCGTAGACCACGTGCGATCAACGTGCGCTTGTCGGCATTCTTGAGGATGCAGAAGAGTCGGAACTGCTCACGGCCCGGTCCGGTGACGCGGATCTCGTAGTAGCCGCCCATGGTGCCGTGCATCGCCTCCCATTTACCCCCGCCTGAGAAGGCCGGCGGCGGGGCGGCCGCGACCGCGTCGAGCACGGCCAGGATCGTTCCCCGAACTTTCGCGGGGCAGCCGTCGAGGAAGTCCGCTCCAGGAACGGAACTCTCAGCGGTCGCGTAGAAGATAACGTCCCACACCATGGAGCCGCAGCCTACGAGTCGGCGCGGCTGCTATTTGAGATCGTCAGGCTTGTATAGCTGCGCGCTTGCCGTTCGGGGTGCGCGAGCGGCGCTTGATCTCGACGCTGGCGTCGAGAGCGTTGGCTATCGAGACGATGAGAGGTAGCTCTGGACGTGCCTGCTCGGCCGTGAACAAACGCCTGATGCTCGCGGGGTTGCGTCCCACGCGCCGAGCCAGCTCGGCTTTTGACATTCCGGCGTCCTCGCGCAGCTCGTCCAGCGAGCGGATAACTGTGTCGATTTGCTCGATCTCGCGTCGTGCGCGCTCATACTCCGCGCGAGTTTCCTCGTCCGCCAGCCAGCCTTGACGGCGTTTGTCGTAGTAGCTGGTGTCGAGGGTCTTGGTCATAGCAAGGAGCCAGCAAGGAGCCCTAGCAGTCGGGCAACGATTGAGGTCCGCGCCCCTACTTCGTCAGAGTGTAACACACGCGTTACAGTCAGACGGCTGGGCTGACCCGCTCCACACGCCGCGCGCCGAGGCTCGGCAGCGCTTTGCCATCGGCTTCGATCGCGCTCACGGCGAGCTCGGCGAACAGCGAGGCACGCTCAGCGTCGTCGGAGCCATAGTGGCCGCCGTCGCGGCGGTCCAATAGCGAGAGCACGCCGATCGGGCGGCCGTTGCGCAGTAGCGGCACGACGAGCATCGTGTAGGGGACGTGGCCGGTGCCCGCCGCGATGCGCGCCGCGAAGCGGGGGTCGGTGCGGCAGTCGCTCACCGCCAGCGGCTGGCCGCTCGCGACCACGCTGCCGGAGAGGCCCTGTCCGGGTGGCAGCCTGACGCCCACGATCTCGCGCCCGCCGGCACCCCACGCGGACTGGTATACGAGCTCGCCCGTGTTCGCGTCGGTCAGCGCGATCGAGGACGCCGCCGCGCCGAACACACCGGCCGCGGTGCGCACGATCCCCTCCATCAGGCTGCGCTTGGCGGCGGGCCCGTCGATCGAGAGGGTCAGCGAGCCGCCGACCGAGGTCTGCGAGTGCCCGCCCAGGGCGCGCGCGAAGGCGGCGATCGAGGCGACGCGCCGCTCGGGGATCATCTCCAGGCCCGCCTTCACCGCGTCGGCGATCTCGGGCGGGACGTCGGGCACGAGCTCACGCAGCTGGGTAGGACTGGCGTAGACGGGCGGCTTGCCCACGATCAGCGTCCACAGCGTCGCCGCGAGGCCAAACACGTCGCTGCGCGGGGAGACGGTGCCACCGGCGAACACCTCGGGCGCCATGAACTTCGGCGTGCCCACGCCCATCGTGCCTTCGTCCTCTTCCTCGTCGGCCAACAGGCGCGCGATCCCGAAGTCCACCAGCATCACGCCGTGCTCGCCGAGGATCAGGTTCTGCGGCTTGACGTCGCGGTGCACCATCTGCTGCTCGTGCACGTACTCCAGCGCCTCACAGCTCTGGCGGGCGTAGTCGACGGCCTGATCGAGCGGCAGCCCGGGGCTGCCATCGCGCGCGAGCACCCCGTGCAGGTCGATGCCCTCGACGAGCTGCATCACCAGATACTGGCCGCGCTCGTCGGCGAAATGGTCGAGCACCTCCACCACGCGCGGGTGGCGCAGCAGCGAGAGCAGCTGCGCCTCCACCTCGAAGCGCTCGGCGTGGCGCGTGTTGTTCACGTGCTTGACCGCCACCGCCTTGCCGCTCTGCGTATCGAGTGCGCGGTACACCGCGCCCATCGCGCCGCTGGAGATCGGCGCCTGCACGGTGTAGCGGTCGGCCAGCGTGAGCGCCTCGGGCAATACGAAGCGTGAGGGATCGTCCATCGTTGATCGCCAGGGTAACGCAGGCCGAGCGCGCACGGCTCGAATGCACGCGCCGCTGCCCCACAGCGCCCAAGTCATCGTGCAGGCCCGCCGGGACGCAACTCGAATAGCTTTCGGTGAAGGCGATCTCGGTGAACTGGTGACGCGTAAGCGCAGACGGAGCGGACCGGCACGGGCACAGCGCCTGCGGCTGACGCTGCTGGCGATCGTCGCCGTGGGCGCCACGGCCCTGGGGATCGTCGCGTACGAGACAGACCTGCTGCGAACGCTGGAGCTGAGCACCGTCAACACCCGCTTCGCGATCCGTGGGCGCCGCGCGCCACCGCGAAACGTCGTGCTGGTCGAGGTCGACGCGGCGACCTTCGAAGAACTCGGCCTGCAGTGGCCCTTCTCGCGCAAGGTGCACGCACGCGTGATCGAGAACATCACCCGCGACCACCCCAGGGCGATCGCCTATGACGTGCAGTTCACCGAGGCGAGCGCCTGTCCGCTCACCGCCAAGGGCTCCCAGCCGCCGGCCGGCCAGTGCCCGCAGGCGCGCGCAGATGAGACGGCGCTGATCGAAGCGCTCGAAAGCGCCCACGGGCGCGCCGTGATGGCCACCACCGAGACCGACGCACACGGGAACACCCGCTTTCTCGGCTCGAGCGAAGGGACGCTGCTATTGAAGGAAATCGGCGCGCGCGCCGGTAACGCGCTGCTGCCCAACGACCCCGGCGGCGTGCTGCGCCGCGTGGGCTACTCGGTCGGCGGGCTGAAGACACTCGCGGTCGCGAGCGCCGAAGTCGCGACCGGGCGCCACGTCGCCTCCAGCGGCTTTGACGACGGCAGCGCCTGGATCGACTACTACGGGCCCTCCGGCACCTTTCAGAGCGTGTCCTTCTCGAAGGTCTATGCCGGCAAGCTACCACCCGGTTTTTTCACGGACAAGATCGTCGTCGTCGGTCCCTCGGCGCCCTCGCTGCAGGATGTCCACCCCACCTCCACCGATAGCGAGATGCCCGGCGCCGAAGTGCAGGCCAGCGCGATCGAGACCGTCCTGCGGGGCCTGCCGCTGCGCTCGGCCGCGCCGTGGGTCGATCTGGCGCTGATCGTGCTGATGGGTCTGGCCGCGCCGCTTGCCAGCCTGCGCTTCGGGCCGATCGCCACGATCGCGCTGGCGCTCGCGCTGGCGGCGACGTTTACCGTGGCGGTGCAGATCGCCTTCCAGAGCGGACGCGTGGTCTCGTTCGTGTACCCCCTCGGGGTGTTGATCCTCAGCGCAGCGGGAGCGCTCTCGGTGCAGCTCGTCACCGTCGCCTTCGAGCGCGAGCGCGTACGCGACCTGTTCTCGCGCTTCGTCCCCGAGAACGTCGTCGACGAGGTGCTCGCCAGCACCGGGGGAGGCCTGCGTCTGGGGGGTGTGCAGCGCGAGGGGACCGTCATGTTCACCGACCTGCGCGGCTTCACCACGTTCGCCGAAACGCTCACTCCCGATCGCGTGATCGAAGTCCTCAATCGCTACCTGAGCGAGATGAGCGACGCGATCCTCGACCACGGCGGCACGCTCGTGGCGTACATGGGCGACGGGATCATGGCCGTCTTCGGCGCACCGATCGCGCAGGCCGACCATGCGGACCGCGGACTCTCCACGGCGCGCGAGATGCTCGACGTGCGCCTGCCACGCTTCAATGCCTGGCTGCGCGAGCAGGATCTCGGCTCGGGCTTTCGCATGGGCATCGGCCTGAACTCTGGCTACGTGATGTCGGGCAACGTCGGCTCGGAGCGACGCGTCGAGTACACCGCCGTGGGCGACGCCACGAACGTCGCCGCGCGCATCGAGCAGTACACCAAGGGCACCCCCCACCAGCTGCTGCTCTCGGGAACCACCAAGGACATGCTCACCTCCCCGCCCGAGGACATCGTCTACGTGGACGAGGTCGAGCTGCGCGGGCGTAAGGCCAACATCACGATCTACTCGCTCGCCGACGACGCCACGGCCGAGGGCACCGAGCCTGGAGTCTCGACGACCGACCCCGCGGAGCCCGCACCGGCCGATCAGGCGGGGATCGCCCCAGCCGAAGAGCCGCGGGCGGCGGCGGCCGATCAGGCGGGGATCGCTACCACCGAGGAGCCGCGGGCAACGGCGGGCGATCAGCCCGAGACGGTGTAGCCAGCCTGGGCCAGCGCCGCGAGCGCCTTCACGCTCGCCGCGCGAGCGCTGAGGATCGCGCGCTGCGCGCGTGCGTAGGCCCCGCCGTCTTCCGCCCGTGCCGCCACGGCGAGCGCCGTATAGCCACGGCCGACATCCGCCAGCGACGCAGCGAGCGTGGCGTTTGCGTCCTTTACAGCGGGACTCACCGTGAGCTCCGCGATCGTTCGCGACGCGGAGCCATAGGCGCCGGCCAGCTGCTCCGCCGCCGCGGCCTGGGCACCCGCGCTCGACGCGGAGTGCAGGCGCGCTTCGCCGGCGCTCACGGCGCCGCGCAGCGTGGCGAAGACGCGCCCCAGCGCGGCCGCATAGGACGCGCTGGGCGCCAGGCCGAACGCCGTGGTGCCGTTCAGCTTCAGCGTCGCCGCGATCTGCGCGCACTGCGTCGCAGGACCCGACGCGGTCGAGCCCAGGCACGCGATCGTGACCACGCCCCCCGCGGTGGGCACCGCGTAGAGCGTCAGCGGCTCGGTGAGGCCGCGTACCGACAGGCCGCTGTAGCGGTAGGCCTGCAATGAGCCCAACCGCACCAGTTCGGGGCGGGGCAGAGCGCCGGTAAGGACGGCGGCGAACGACCCCGGCAGCAGCGAGGGCCCAGAGGCGCTGCTCACCTCGCCGGCGAGCAGACGCTGAGAGGAGGCGCCCGCGGCACTCCCGCTCCCAGCCGCACCCTGCCCGCCCTGCGCGAGCGCCAGCGGCTGCGAGAAGCTGAGTCCGGGAATCGCCGGCGCACTCGCGAGGTGCTGCCAGCCGGCCGGGAAGGACAGTTCGACGTTGCCCGCCGACGCCGAGTTGCCAAATTTCGCTCCCGAGCCGCCCGAGCCCCCGCCGAGCAGCAGACCCAGGGCGACGGCGAGGACCGCCGCGCCGAGCACCGCGAGCGCGAACCTGCCCCCGCCCGCGGCGCTCTCCATGCGCGTCCTCGCCGGGGACTCCACGGTGCGCCCGCCCGCCGCGCCCGCCGCCGGCATCGCGGCGCCCGCCAGGCGCGTGGCGCCCGGATCGCCGCCAACCGCCGCCCCCGGCGTCCGCGTCGGCGAGCCCGCACCGGGATGGCGACGCGTCTGCGCGGAGGCATCTGCCGCCGAGCCCTCCGGCGCGGCGCCGAGCGCGCGGCGCGCCATCAGCATCAGCTCGCCCGCGGAGGCCGGCCGCTGCGCCGGGTCCTTGGCCATTCCCCGCGCCACGATCTCGTCCATCGCCGCGGGAAGGTCGGCGCGCAGCTCCGAAAGTCGCGGCGGCGGCTCGGAGAGGTGCGCGAGCAGAACGCGCTCCTCGGTCGCCTTCACATAGGGAACCTTGCCCGTGAGGCACTCGCAGAGCACGGCCGTGAGCGCGTACACGTCACTGGCGCCCGTCGCGCGCTCGCCCCGTGCCTGCTCGGGGGAGATGTAGTCGATCGTGCCCACGAACTGTCCGGTCTCGGTCATCCCCGCGTCGTCGCTGCCCTTCGTCAGCCCGAAGTCGGCGAGGTAGGCGTGGTCGCCGGCACCCACCAGCACGTTCTGGGGCTTCACGTCGCGGTGGATCAGCCCCTTCGCGTGCGCCGCGTCAAGCGCCTCCGCCACCTGTGTGAGCAGCCGCAGCGCGCGCCTGTCATCCAGCTGGCGCTGCACGATCAGGTCCTTGAGCGTGGGACCCTCGACCATGCGCATCGCCAGGAACAACCGCTCATCGGCCTCGCCCGCCTCATACACCGTGACGATGTGCGGATGGTCGAGCGCGGCCTGCAGCAGGCCCTCGCGCCGGAAGCGCTCGCGGAAGTCCGGATCGGAGCTGAGCTCCGCCGTCAGCACCTTCAGCGCCACCACCCGCTCCAGCGAAAGCTGCGTGGCGCGGTACACGGTCCCCATGCCGCCCTCGCCGAGCGTGCCGTCGATCCGGTAGCCCGCGACGACCGTGGGGCTTTGGGGCGAGTCCATCAGATCACCTGGCCGGGGAGGTCCGAAGACGGGGCGATGGAGGTCACGTGCACTTGCAGGCAAGCCTACGCGACGTCAGCCCACGACCACCGGGCCGCCTCCGCCGCCGCCACCTCCACCACCACTTGGCGGAGCAGAAGGTGTCGAGGGCGCGGCCGGCGCGGATGGCGCCGGCGCGCTGGGTGCCGGTGTGGAGCTCGGCGCGGGCGCGCTCGGAGTGGGAGCCGCCACTCGCGGCGCGTGGTGCAGCGCCGGCAGCGACGCCGCCGGCAGTGCCACGCCGGAGACGTGCACGGTCGTGGCGGGGAGCACCAGCGTCGCTGGCGGTGACGCCGCGCTGGATGAGCCCGCTGTCGCCTTGCGCACCGCGAAGGCTGCCCCAAACGCCAGCGCCACAATCAGCGCGGCGAGCGCCACACGTCCGCGCGCGGTGGCGGTCATACGGAGGACTCCACGGCGACGGTCATCCTCGATGCCTCGCACGCGCCGATCATGCCGAGCCTCGCCGTGGCGGTCATTCGCAGGGCTTAGGCTTCTTCGAGCCCGGCGCCAGGCAGCGTTCGGTCCTGGTGAACGGCCGCGCGCCGCTGTGGATGCGGTATTCGATGTAGGTGCCGATCTCGTTCTTGGCCGTCACGTAGATCTTCAGGCTGGCCCCGTTGGGCAGCACCGCTCCGCGCAGCCGCGAAAAGCCGACGTTACGGGCCGTCGTGGCCTGCGGTGGGCATCCGCGCGTGCAGCGCACTTCCACGCGCGCCTTGCGCGGTGCTTCGACGGATAGGCTCACGATGCGTATGCCACTGCCAAGCGGTGCCGCCGCGAGCGTCGCTTCAGCGTGCACGCGCGCGGCCTTGACGAGGTAGTCGAACAGGAACTGGATACTGCCCGCCGATCCCGCGACCCCGCCGATCTGCACGGTGTAGGACTTGCCGGCCTGGACATTGTCGAACAGTTCGCTCGCCGCCGTCGCCTGGTTGACCGCGCACTTGCGCTGGCTCTCTTCGGGCAGCAGCGACTTGGGGTCGAACGGCACGACCGCCATGATCGTGCCGAACGTCGCCGAGGTGCGGATGCGCACTACGCCGTTGGCGTCGGGGTAGAAGTCGTACCAGACAGTCCCGCTCTCAGACGTGCCATTGCAGCCTGTCAACTCCGGCGGTCCGCCGTGCGAGGGCGGCGCGAAGATGTCGGGCTGAATCGTCGCCGCCGTCGTGTCGCGCACGTCGGTGATCGTTTCCGTGCGATTCAGCGCGCTGCCCGGCTTGTTGATGTTGAGCGATTCGAGGTAGTTGTCGTTGATCGGCGGTGCCGGGGCGGCCGCGGTCGCCGTCATCGCCGTCGTGGCTCCCAGCGCCAGCAGCGCGCTCAGCGCCAGCACCGCAATCGTCCGCCGGGTCGGTGTGGGTGTTACCTGCATCGGATCAGCACCTCGCCTCGCTTGCCAGGAAGCCGTGAATCATATGCCACGTGCCAGCGATCCGCGCCGGAGGTAGACTCAGGCCGCGCGGTATGAGCAACGGGGGGAGCGAGCCAGCTGACACAGAGACCCAAGGCTCCATCGGAGCCCGTCGTCTCGCTGTCCACTACACGCTGCTGGGCCTGGTGACAGCGGCCGTTGTGATCTTCGTTTTCAGCTCGGGCACCAGCAGGCACGCGCAAAAACAGATCGCCGGGGGCTATGACGTCGCAGCCGCGACGGCCTGCCTCGGGGCGAAGATGGAACTCGCCCAGTCGGGCCAGTTCGTCACGATCTCAAACGCCCAGTCCACACTCAGCGGCTCGCTGAAGTGGAAGAACGGGCGCCTCAGCGGCGCGGTGCACTGCCTGCGTGGTGGCAGCGCCCAGATCGACGCGGGCGTCGCGAATGGTCTGCTCGCGGGCACACTCGGCGGACAGCCGGTCGCGGGACAGCTCAAGCGCGACCCGCCCGAACCGGGCGCACCCAAGCCGCGCGCGCCGCGCTCGGTGGGCGGCGAATACCAGTTCGCGCCCGCCTCGGCGTGTCTGGGGGGCAAGATGAAGCTCTCGCAGGATGGTTCGACGGTCAAGGTCGTCACCTCCAAGAAGCCCCGCGGCACCCTGATCTACAAGGCGGGCACACTCGCCGGCGCGGTCACCTGTGAGCACGGTGGCGACCGCACGGTGGCCGGCACCGCGGCGGGCCGGGCGCTCGATCTGATGCTCACGCCCCCGCCCACGGCAGACGCCACGGCTGTCGGCGCCGCCATCAAGACCCCAGCGGGCAGGGTGGCCGTGAGGGGAGTAAGCGCCGCGGCCGCCCTACCCGAACACCTCTCGGCGACCAAGCAGCGCACCGCCGAAAACACCGTCGTGGCGTTCTTCATCGCGGTTGTCGTCGTGATGCTGTTCGCGCGCCTGTGCGGCAGCCTGATGCCGAAGCTCGGCCAGCCGCGCGTGATGGGCGAGGTGCTGGCGGGGATCCTGCTCGGCCCCACCCTGTTCGGCGCGATCGCGCCGCGGCTGCAGTCGACGATCTTCGCGCCCGACATCGTCCCGTACATCGGCGTGGTGGCGAACCTGGGGTTGATCTTCTACATGTTCCTGATCGGCCTGGAGGTCGATCTCGGGCTAGTTGCGCGGGCGCGCGCGGATGACGCTCGCGGTCTCCAACACCGCGCTGCTGGTGCCGCTGATGCTGGGGATGCTCGTGGCGCTACCGCTGTATCCGCTGCTGGCGCCCGACGTCCGCTTCCCCGCCTTCGCGCTGTTCGTCGGAGTGTCGATGTCGATCACGGCGTTCCCCGTGCTCGCGCGGATCATCTCCGAGCGGCGCATGCTCAAGCGCCCGCTGGGCGCGCTCGCGCTCTCGGCCGCCGCCGTCGACGATGTCTCGGCGTGGTTCTTGATCGCGCTGGCGACTGCCGTGGCCAGCGCGGGCAGCGGCGTGGCGGTGCTCGAAACGATCGGTTGGGCGGCCGTGTTCTGTCTCGGCATGGCCTTCCTCGTGCGCCCGGTGATGGCGCGCGCCGCGGTCGCCTACGACGAGGCCGGACGCGTGCCGGGCACGTGGATCACGATCATCTTCGCGGGTGTCCTGCTGTCGGCGATCACCACCGAGACGATCGGCATCGCGGTGATCTTCGGTGCGTTCGTGATGGGGATCGCGATGCCCCGGCACGCGGGCCTCAGCGAAGACGTGACGCGCCGCGTCGAGGACTTCGTGCTGACGCTGCTGCTGCCGCTGTTCTTCGCCTACACCGGCCTGCGCACGAACGTCGCCCTGCTCGGCAGCGGGCAGCTGATCGCGATCACTGCGCTCCTGTGCACGATCGCGATCCTCGGCAAGTACGGTGGCACGCTGATCGCCGCGCGCGTTATCCGCCTGCCGTGGCGCGAGTCGGCGGTACTCGGCGCGCTAATGAACACGCGCGGGCTGACCGAGCTGATCGTGCTCAACCTGGCGCTCAGCACGGGTGCGATCTCCTCGGCGCTGTTCACGGCGCTCGTGATCATGGCGCTCGTGACGACGTTCATGGCCGGCCCGCTGATGCGCCTGCTCGATCCGCACAACGCTTTCGGCGAGCAGCCTGAGGAGGAGCTGGCGGCCAGCGGCGCGGTGGCGATCGGCGCGCTGCCCGGGGCGGCTCCCGCGCAGCCCGGTGCAGCGGCGGCGCAACCTGGAGTGGCGACCGGCCCACCCGAGGCCACGCCCGAGCACTCGATCCTGGTCGCACCCCAGAGCACCGCGGCGCTCGATCAGCTGCTGGCGCTCGCGCAGCCGCTCGCCCGCTCGGAGCCGCGCCGCGAGCTGATCCTCGCGCGCCTGGTGCGACCCCCGCGTGGCGCGACTGTGCGCGGCGGGCTGCAGACCGAGGCGCGGCTGGTGAGCGAGGCGACCGAGCAGCTCGCGGAGAAGCGCAAGGAGCTGCTGGAGGCTGGACTGGACGCACGGGCAGTGGCGCTCACCTCGGCCGACCCCGGCCGCGATCTGTACGCGCTGTGCCGCGGCGAGGAGATCGACCTCGTGCTGCTCGACGGCCGTCGGCCGCTGCTCGGCGACGGCGTGCCGCGCGAGGAGGTCGGCACCGTGTTGAACGATGCCGCTGCGACGTCGCGGTGCTTGTGGCGCGCGAGGGCGCCGAGGTCGGCCCCGGGCCCGAGCGCGCGGTGATGGTGCCCTTCGGGGGCGCCGACCACGACTGGGCGGCGCTGGAGCTGGCCAGCTGGATCGCCGCCGCCAGCGGCGCGCCGCTGCGCCTGCTCGGCTCCTCCGGTCAGCGCGAGGACGGCCGCGACGCGAGCGGCCTGCTCGCCAACGCGGCGCTGATCGTGCAGCAGTTCGCGGGCGTCACGGCCGAGCCGGTCCTCGCCGAGCCCGGCCGCGACGGCATCCTCGCCGCGACCGCCGACGCGGGACTGTTGATCGTCGGGCTCTCCGAGCGCTGGCGCAAGGAGGGGCTTGGCGAGACCCGCCGCGCGATCGCCCGCTCGGCTCCGGCGCCGATCGTGTTCGTGCGCCGCGGCGAGCAGGCCCGGTGCGCTGGCCCCCGCGACCGAGATGACGCGCTTCGGCTGGTCGACCGCGGGGATCGGCCAGTCAGTCTAGCCTTAATGCCGTTTATCTAAGGCCGGAGCCGCCTTGCATGCCCAGCGCGACCCTGAAGCGCACGAGACATTTGATACCGTATTGGTATGAAAGGTGGAGACCTGGTCCTGATGGCTCGTCGGCGGGCGCGTCTGACTCAGCGCGAGCTCGCTGGGCGAATCGAGTGTCGGCAGGCCACGATCGCGCGGTGGGAGCACGGAGACCGTCACCCGACCTATGAGGACGTGCAGGCCGTCGCGGGTGCTTGCGGACTGCAGCTCGATGTGCATCTCCTCACCGAGGATCGCTCGTGGTGGCCCCAGATCGCTACGCAGCTTGACCGCACGCCGTTCCAGCGCGTGCGCAAACTGATCCCACGAGGAGCCCCCAGGGTGGTCTCTGCCCTTGAGGCGCTTGCTGAGAGCCGGGCGCCGGCGATCGTGATCGGGGAGGTCGCCGGGGCGCTCCACGGTTGGCCGCTCATGCTCGACACGGACAGAGTCGAGGTCTGTACAAGGGCAAGAGGGACGATGAGCGACGCGCTCGACCGTCCAGGGGCTGACGGTACTCTCGCGGGGACCCACGGGTTGCTTGTCACGGAGATCCCGCTGGGCACCACGGGCTTTAGAGATCTGGCGCGCGGTGCCGAGACGATCGAGATCGATCGCGGGAGCGTACGTGTGGCCGGTCTGCTCGACCTCCTGCGGATCGCCGATGCCTCTCCCCGCCCAGACGCGGCACGCCACGCGCTGGCCTATCGCGCGGTACTTGACGTCCAGCGTGCCCGGCGTCTCGCGTCGATGGCTGAGAGCCGCAGCGATGAGGAGAGGATCCAGGAGTGGTTGAGCCGGCAGACACCGGTGGCATAGATACCAGCCGGGAGGCCCTGCTCGGGGTGCTCGCACGCCATCGTGTGGAGTTCGTGTTGATCGGTGGCGCGGCCATCCAGTCTCACGGCCAACGCTACGACACTCAGGACATCGACCTGACCCCAGACACCGAACCGGACAATCTCGCCAGGCTCGCGGACGCGCTCAACGAGCTCGGCTGCCGACTGGTCACCGACCCGGCTGACACCAGCAGCTGGGTTGCGCTGCCCCCCGACTATTTCACGCCCCGTGCGCTGCTTGCCGCGAGCGTATGGAACCTGGCGACTCCTCACGGCCAGCTCGACCTGACCTTCTCTCCCTCGGGCTTCCCCGGTGGCTATCGCGACCTCGCGCCACGAGCGACCCGGCGAGCAGTCGCGGGGACCACCGTCGTCGTGTCCATCGCGGCTCTGGAAGATGTCCATGAGTCAAAGCGCCAAGCCGATCGACCCAAGGACCGCGAGTACCTCCGCCAGGCCGAAGCGCAGTAGCGACGCCAGCCCTGTGCCTGCTCTGCACGCCAAGGAGCAGCATGCCGGCGGGCGTTCCGTCCTTAGTCAACGGCATCGGGTCTAGCCGACTCGCCACGCCCCGTCAGCGAACACCAGGCGCACCGTCTCCCCGCCGTCACCAAGCGCGATCCGCGCCTCGCGAGCGTCGAAGTCGATCTCCAGCTTGAGCCTCGGCGGAGGGATCTCCTCGACGGGCGCCGCCTCCTGGACAACGGCCGGCACGCTGGCGAACACCGTTGGTGCGGCGCGCGCGTCGGGCACGGGCTCAACCGGCCCATCGGCCGCCTCCGGCGGCCCTCTCCTAACTATCTCCTTCACCACCAGTGTCGTCGCGCCCGTCTCGATCGAATCGCCCTCCTCCAGCACGCGCGGACTGCGGATGCGCAGGCCGTTGACGAACGTGCCGTTGGAGGAGCCGAGGTCCTCGATCGCGTAGTTGTCAGTCGCCTCGTGGGAGATGCGCGCGTGGCGGCGGGAAATCTCTTCGTCCTCGGCCAGCCGCCCGGGGCCGGTCGCGTGGCGGCCGATCTCCAGCTCGTCCTCGACGACGAGCGTCGAGCCCGGCGCGTTGCCGCTGATGACTTCCAGGCGCAGGTATGTGGCGGCGGTGCTCATCGCAGAACGGTAGCGATAGCGGAGGTTGGATCGGCCTCGCCGTGCTCGGCGCGGATCACGTGCATCACCGCATTGATCAACGCCAGGTGCGTGAAGGCCTGCGGGAAGTTGCCCAGGTGGCGACCGGTGCGGGGGTCGATCTCCTCGGCGTACAGCCCCAGCGAGCTGGCGTGCGAGAGCAGCTTCTCGCACAGCTCGCGCGCGCGCTCGAGCTCGCCGATCTCACACAGCGCCGAGACCAGCCAGAAGGAGCAGATCGTGAACGAGCCCTCCTCGCCACTCAGCCCGTCGTCGGTCTCCTCCACGCGATAGCGCAGCACGAGCCCGTCCTCGGTGAGCTCGTCCGCGATCGCCAGCACCGTCGCCACGATGCGCGGATCCTCGGCGGGCAGGAAGCGCACGAGCGGCATCAGCAGCAGCGAGGCGTCGAGCGTCGTCGTGTCGTAGTGCTGCGTGAACACCCCCCGCTCGTCCACTCCGCGCGCGCAGATGTCGGCTTGAATCTCCTGTGCCGCCGCCTGCCAGCGCTCGGCGCACTCTTTGTCCTCGCGCAGTTCCGCCAGGCGGGCGCCGCGGTCGGCGGCCACCCAGCACATGAGCTTCGAGGAGGTGAAGTGCTTGGGCTCGCCCCGCACCTCCCAGATGCCGCTGTCGGGCTCGCCCCAGTGCTCCAGCGCCCCGGCCACCTGGCGCTTGATGATCGGCCACAGGCGGTCGGGCAGCTGGTCGCGTGAGCGCGTGTGCAGATAGATTGAGTCGAGCACCGCCCCCCACACGTCGTGCTGGCGCTGGCTGTAGGCGCCGTTGCCGATGCGCACCGGCCGCGAGCCTGCGTAGCCGGTGAGGTGGTCGAGCTCCTGCTCGTCTAGGCGGCTCTCGCCGCCGATGCCGTACATGATCTGCAGCTCCCCCTCCTCGGCCTCGGCGAGGTCCGCGACGAAGTAGAAGAAGTCGTTCGCCTCCCAGTCGAAGCCCAGCGTGTAGAGCGCCCACAGCATGAACGTCGAGTCGCGAATCCAGTTGTAGCGGTAGTCCCAGTTGCGCTCTCCCCCCAGCGTCTCGGGCAGCGAGGTCGTGGCGGCGGCCACCATCGCCCCTGTCGGCGCGTAGCTCAGACCCTTCAGCGTCAGCGCGCTGCGCTGCAGATAGGTGCGCCAGGGGTGGTCGGGGAACGTGCCCTGCTTGACCCACTCCTGCCAGTGGTGCGCTGTGCGCACCAACCGCTCATCGGCCTCGGCGGTGGTCCTTGGCAGCGGGTGCGAGGACCAGCCGAGCGCCGCGAACGCCGCTTCCCCCTCACGCAACACGGTGCGCGCGCGAGCGCGCGGTCCCTCGAAGCCGAGGTTCATGTCGGTGACCAGGCGCAGCTTCAGCTCCATCCCCTCCGAGCCCGCGATCGCCTCGTTGTAGCCAGGACCCGTGTAGGACCATTCGGCGGCCAGCCCCCCATAGTCGAAGACCGGTTCGCAGTCGAGGTGCATCTCCGCCCAGCCCTGCACACAGCGCACCGTGCGCAGCAGCACATGATCAGCGTCGTAGTCGGTCGGCGAGCGGCGGTGGGTGTGCGAGCGCTCATCGTTGTGGTGCCACGGGCCGATGCACAGCACATCGCGCACCACCACCCAACCCGTACGGGTCTCCCAGCTGGTCTCCAGCACGAGCGTCCCCGGCAGGTAGCGCACCGCGCCCGGAACCGTCACGCCCGCGGGCGCCAGGCGAAAGCCGCCCGCGTCGCGGTCGAGCATCGCGCCGAACACGCTCGGCGAGTCCAGGCGCGGCAGGCACATCCACTCGACATTGCCGCTCGGCGCGATCAGCGCGCAGGTCTCGCAGTCCGACAGGAAGCCATAGTCGGCGATCGGCGGGAATGGGCTCCCCGGGTTTCCTTGGGGTATCGCGCTCACCGCGCGAAGGCTACTGCGCCAACCTTCCGCGGGCCGTGCGGGCCGTGGCCCAGTCGGGATGCGCGCCTACGCGCCAGCAAGGCATGGCACCCGCCGGATAGGCTCTGGCACCGATGACCTGGGTGGAAGTCTTTATCGCATTCGTCCTGTCCCACCTCGTCGGCGACTATCTGCTGCAGACCGACTGGCAGGCGCGCAACAAGCGCGGCGGCCTCGCCCGGAGAGCCCCGTCAGCGGCGCGCCGGGCGCTGTTCACGCACGTGAGCACCTACACGCTCTGCTTCGTCCCCGTGCTCGCGCTGAGCGATCTCGACCTCGGCTGGGAAGTGCTGTGGGTGATCCCCGCGATCTTCATCCCTCATCTCATCCAGGATGACGGGCGCCTGCTGCACGCCTACATGCAGCGCGTCAAGCGCCTTGACCCCAAGGAAAACCTGGCGGTCTCGATCGCCGTCGATCAGACCTTTCACATGCTGGCGCTGCTCGTCCTGGCGCTCTTGCTCGGCACGTGAGGAGCCGGCCGGCCTGACGGTACGGGAGGCTGCGAAGATCAAGGGCGCGAAGTTGGCGGGCGATCTCGTATCGCGGTCAGTCGTGGGGTGAGCGCCCTGCCGACCCGACTCAGGCGAGCAGCAGACGCACGATCGCGGAGACGCCGACGACCACGATGACGGCGCGCAGCGCGGTGGGCGAGAGCCGACGCCCGTAGCGCGCCCCCAGCTGCGCTCCGACGATCGAGGAGCCGGCGATGATCGCGGCCGGGCCCCAATCGATGTGCGCGGCCACGATGAAGTACAGGCCCGCAACGCCATTGGTGAGGCCTGCCAGGACGTTCTTCAGCGCGTTCGTGCGATGCAGGTCCTGGGACAAGGCCACACCGAGGATCGCGAGCAGCAGGATCCCCTGCGCCGCGCCGAAGTAACCACCGTAGACACCGATTGAGTAGATGACGAGCGGCACGAGCAGAACGCCGCTGCGCTCCAGGTCGATGCGCCGCTGCGCCAGCCAGCGGTTCAGGCGCGGCTGCAGCAGGGTCAGTGCGAGCGCAATCGCGATGAAGACCGGGACGATCGCCTCGAACGCCGCGGCGGGCAGCACCAGCAGCAGGACGGCGCCGGTGATGCCGCCCAGCACCGACATCGTGCCCAGGCGGATCGCGCGGGAGCGCTGGCCGGCCAGCTCGCGGCGATAGCCCCACGCTCCCGAGACCGACCCCGGGACCAGGCCAACGGTGTTCGAGACATTGGCCGTGACCGGCGCGTAGCCGAAGGCGAGCAGCACGGGGAAGGTAATCAGCGTCCCGCTGCCCACAACGGTATTGATCGTGCCCGCCCCGAGCCCGGCGAGGGCGATCGCGACGATTTCGCCGAAGCTCATGCGCGGCGGGCTCGATCAGACGAAGAAGTCAACGATTGACTGTGCGAAGCGGGGATCGGCGAGAGCGCCGACGTGGTTGCCGGCGAGCATGCGCAGCTGGGCGCCGGGGATGGCCTGCGCGAGCACCTCGGGGCGCACGGCTAGCGGGTCCTCGTCGCCGGCCAGGATCAGGGTCGTGGCGGAGATGCGCTCGAGCGCGACGCCCCCCCGATAGATGGAGTGAGCCTGGGCGACGAGCGCCTTGCGGTCGGAACCAAGGGCGTCGGCGAGCATACGAAAGGCTTGCGCCTGCGGCTCCTGGAGTGTCGTGGGATCGTCGACTTCGAGCGCCTGGACGATCGAGTCGTTGGAGACCGCGCGCCGATCGACGCCGCCGCACTCGACCACGCCCGAGCCGACACCACCCACCACCAGACGCCGCACACGCTCGTCTTCGCTGCTGAGGATCAACGCAACGACCGCTCCCATCGAGTAGCCGGCGAGATCGACCTGCGGCGCGCCGATCTCGTCGAGCAGGACGGCGAGGTCGCGCGCCATGCGCTGCTCTCCGTAGCGGGCTGGGTCGTGTGGTTTCTCGGAGTCGCCGTGCCCGCGCGCGTCGGGGGCGATGACCCTGTGCCCCGTGGAGACGAGCGCATCGACAACGCCGGTGGCGAGCCAGTTGGCCTGCGCGTTGGCGACGAAGCCGTGGTGCAGGACGACGGGCGCCGTCGCCGTCGCCTCACCCCATTCGCGGTAGACGATCTCGAGACCATCCCATGTCTGAAAGCGCTTTGTGAGCACGCGCCCACTCTAGGTGCATCTCGACCTAGACGTACGAACCGCGGGCAGCTTCGCGCCTTCTCGTCCGAACCAGCGGGCAGGCTTCGCCGGTGCCATCCCAGGCCCTCGCGCTGGCGCTCGCCGCCTCGATCTATCCGCCGGCGGTGGCGGCGGTGATCGCGCTGGGCCGCGGCGCGCAGGTCCGCTCGCGCGTGTTCGCGTTCGTGCGCGGCCGCGGCACTCACCACCTACGCGGTCGGCGCGCTGATGCTGTTCGTGCTGGTCGACAGCGGGGCGACGTGGCTCGATCAAATGGACGCCGAGCGCGGCTATCGACCTGGCGCTCGGCGTGGGGCTGCTGGCGCTGGCCGTGCGACTGTGGCGCAAAGGACAGACGACCCAGAGCAGGACGGGGCCTCGACCTCGAAGCCGAGTGGGACCTCGAAAATCGAGCGCTACCTGGAGAGCCGCCGGCTGGCGTTCGTGCTCGGCCTGACGCTGTACGTGCTGCCCTCGCCGATCTACATCGGCGCGGTCAAAGCCGATCGCCGACGCGAACCTCTCGACCAGCAGCGAGCTGCTCGCGCTGGCGGCGACGGTTGCGGTGATGCTGTGGATGGTCGAGCTGCCGATGCTGATGCTGCTCGCCGTGCCCGACCGCGCGGCGGCGGCGCTCGAAAGCACGAACCTGTGGTTCGCGCGCAACGGCCGCCTGCTGGCGGTGCTCGCCGCGGCGGGGGCGGGCGTCTATCTGGTGGTCCGGGGCCTCGCCGGCTTGCTCAGCTGAGCGAAGCCGGAGCTCAGCCTTCTAGATCGGCCGAGGCGGGCGCCGGCGCGGACCCCGCGCTGTCGGCTGGGGCCTTCCCCTTGTGCCTGGCGTCGGCCTGGCTTCTCGCTTGGCCTTGCGCGCGGCGGACTGCTCGGCGGACTTCTCGCGGGCCTCGCCGTAGGACTGCCCGACGAGCGTCTTGCCGCCCGTCCAGCCGAAGGCGCGGATGACAAGGACGATCGCGAAGCAGGATGCTCCAGGCGGTCGTCGACGAGCTGCTGGGCGACCGAGTAGGCGGTCGCGTTCGCCGAGCTGGTGATGCCTTTCAGCGAGAGCACGTTGAAGCCCTGCGCGACGCCCGCGCCGCCCGGCGTCACGGAGGTCGACGTTGGCGATCGAGTTGCCCGCCACGACGCGCATCAGCGTGTGGAAGCTGACGGGGATGTTGTAGGCGGCGAGGAAGACGGCGATGATGCCGAGCATCGCCAGCCAGCTGATCACCTCGGGGAGCACGACGCGTCCGAGGAAGGCGCGGCGGTAGGCGAGGATCTGGCCGCCGACCTTCGCCTGCTCCCACCACTTCTTGACCCGCTCTCTGAGCACCTGCGCCACGAGGTAGAGGAGCGCGGCGAGGCCCACGAGCAGGATCACCGCGGCCCAGGGGTGTTCGTGCACGAGCTTCAGCTGAAGGTCGAAGGAGCCGCCGACGGACAGGAACAGGTACACGTAACAGAAGGTTCCGATCAGCGTGTAGAAGATCTTCTGCACGACCATCCCCGCGACGACGCCCGCGAAGGTGGCGCCGACGATGATCGTCGTGAACATCAGCAGCATCGTCAGCGTGCCGAGGTTCGCGGGCAGGACCGCGTTGAGCGCGACCGCCGCGGCGTAGCAGGCGAGGATCTGTATGAAGCGCACTTCACCGTCGGGGTAGCCGTAGCGCAGGATCGAGTACCAGGCGTAGGCCGTAGCGCTCGTCTGCAGGGTGATCAGCGCGATCCCGCCCAGGAGTGCGGCGAGCGAGATGCTCGTGATCGTGTTCCAGAGCTCCGTGAACCAGCCGCCGATATCCCAGCCGAGGAGGTTCGCGGCGGCGCCGATCACGACGAGCACGAGCGCGCCGATGAGCAGCCGCCTGGTGTGAATGCGCCCGTGCGCGCTCGGCGCGGCCCCTGTCGTCATGGCCGCGGCCCCGGTCATTGGAGTGATCTTACGGGCGCCGGGCAGACGCGCATGTCGCGGTCCTCGGGCAGGCGCCGCGTGCGAGCCTCGGGCGCTGAGGGCAAAGCGACCTCACAGCGCCGTGGCCTGCCCGGGCGCGAGGACCCGCACCTCGACACTCGGGGCCAGGCGCGCGACATGCTCCGCGAACATGCGGGGTGGATCCTCCAGCCGGGATCGATCGCGACTGCCGATCGGCCGAAGCGTTCCCCAGTGGATCGGTATGGCCAGGCGCGGCGCGATCAGACCGGCGGCGCGCGCGGCGTCGAGCGGACCCATGTGGCCGGGCCCAAGCGTCGGCCCCCAGCCGGCCACGGGCAGGAGCGCCACGTCGGGCGCAGGCGAGAGCGTGGACATGCCCGCGAACAGCTCGGTATCACCGGCGAAGTAGACCGCCGTGGGCGGCAACTTCCCGCGTGAGGGAGCGTCGCGCCCGCGCACGACGAAACCGACTGCCTGCGCGCGCAGGCCGCCGGGGTAGCGGCGCCCGTCGTGGCCAGCGGGCACGGCGGTGAGCGTCAGCGAACCGACGCCGGCCTGCTCGCCGATGCTCAGCTCCGAGACGGCGGTGAAGCCGCGCCCGCGCAGCCAGGCGCCGGCGCCGAGGGGCACGAATAGGCGCGTGTCGAGACCCAGAAGCCGCAGCGAGGCCAGGTCGAGGTGATCGTGATGCAGATGCGAGATCAGCACGGCATCGGGCGCGGCCCACAGGCTCGGATGCGGGAGCGGAGGACGGCGGCGCAGGTGCGCGACACGGGCTCGAAGCAGCGGGTCGGTGAGCAGGCGCACGCCGTCCAGTTCGATCAGAACCGTGGAGTGGCCCAGGAAAGCGATACGGTCCGCGATCGTGTCTCCTCGCTTGGCCAGATCGGCGCCGTCGGCCATTGATGAGACCGTAACAACGTGCCGCACCATCCCCGCGCGCGTCATCCCACGCACAAAGGAGAGCCGAGCGTGAGGAGCGCTGGAGACGCACCGAGCGAAGCGGGCGGGCGGCCGTGAGCGGCGCGCGGCGCGCGTTCGGCTTCGCGATCCGGATCCTCGCGCTGCTGTGCGTCGAGGCGTTGGCGCTCGTCATCGTGGCGTGGCTGATACCCGACGTGCCAACACTGTCATTCGGCGCCGCCGTGCTCGTGGTCGGCGCGATGGCGCTGATCAATGCGGTGCTGTGGCCAGTCATCACCCGTCTGGCGCTGCCGCTGGCGATCCTCAGCTTTGGGCTGGTGTCGCTGGCGCTCAGCGCGGGGGTCGTGGCGCTGGCGTTCTACTGGGTGAACGGCGAGAGCCAGCCATTCTGGGCGGATCTGACGATCGCCTTCGCGGTGGCGGTGGTGTCGATGATCGCGGCGCCGCTGCTGGATGTCGATGGCGATGCGTTTCACCTCCGTGTGGTGCGCCGGCGCGTGCGCGGCGCACGACAGCGCAATCGCGGCGAGGAGCCGGGGACGATCCTGTTCGAGATCGACGGCCTCGGCGAGGGGGTGCTGCACGAGGCCCTGCGCGCCGGCCACGTTCCGAACATTGCGCGATGGCTGTCCGATGGCACGCACAGGCTGCAGAGCTGGGAGTGCGACCTGTCTTCGCAGACGGGCGCGAGCCAGGCGGGGCTGCTGCTGGGGAGCAACTGGGACATGCCGGCGTTCCGCTGGTATGAGAAGGAGAGCGGGCGCACGATGGTCTCAAACCACCCCGGCGACGCCGCGGAGATCGAGCGACGGCGCTCGAACGGGGCGGGGCTCCTGGCGGGCGCGGGGACGAGCCGGGGGAACATGTTCAGCGGCGACGCGCCGCGCTGCACGGCGACGATGAGCACGATCCGCGATCGCAGTCGCTCCAAGGCCAGGGACATGTTCGCGTATTTCGGCGACCCGTATGGGTTCATGCGCACGATCGCGCTGTCGCTGGCGGACATCGCGCAGGAGCGCCGCGCGGCGCGACGCCAGCGTCGCAGCGGCGCGGAGCACGTCGAGCGCGGCGGGGCGTACCCGCTGATCCGCGCGGCGATCGCGGTGGTGATGCGCGACCTGGTGACGGCGCTGCTGCTGGCGGACATCGTGGAGGGCGTGCCGGTCAGCTATGCGACATTCGTGGGCTACGACGAGGTCGCCCACCACAGCGGGATCAGGGAGCCCGACGCACTGGCGGTGCTTAAGCGCCACGACCACCAGCTGGCGCGGCTGGAGCGGGCGACCGCGCAGGCGCCGCGCCCCTATCACCTGGTGGTGCTCTCCGACCATGGCCAGACTCAGGGTCGACCCTTCCGCCAGCGCTATGGCGAGACGCTCCAGGAGGTCGTCAGCGCGGCGCTGGCACAGGGCGAGGTGCAGGCACCGGCCGCCGTGGACGAGGCGTGGGGCGACGTTGGCGCGGTGCTCGCCGACGCGCGCAGCGAGCCGGGTGTTGGCGGCCGTGTGGTGACGCGCCTGACCCGCGATAGGGCGATCGAGGGCACGGTCGCGCTCGGCCCCAACCGCGAGGCGCTGGAGGAGCGCAAAGCCGAGTCCACGCAGGAGCAGAAGGAGGCCGTGGTGCTCGTCAGCGGCGGGCTCGGGCTGGTGTACCTGACGGGCAGCAGCGAGCGGCTGACGCTGGAGGAGATCGAACAGGCGCACCCGCGGCTGGTGGAAGCCCTCAGCGGCCACCCCGGGGTCGGGTTCGTGATGGTGCGCGCGCAGGCCGACGGCGCGCTCGCGATCGGGGCGCATGGGCGACGGCGACTGAGCGACGAAACCGTCGAGGGCGAGGACCCGCTGGCGAACTTCGACGCGACGGCGGCCGAGCACCTGCGACGCCACGACGGCTTCCCGCACTGCCCGGACATCCTCGTGAACAGCATGTATGACCCGGCGAGCGACGAGGTGGCGCCGTTCGAGGAGTTCATGGGCTCGCACGGCGCGCTCGGCGGCCCGCAGACGCACCCGTTCGCGGTGGTGCCGATCGAGTGGAGCGAGCCCGCCGCGCCGATCGTGGGCGTGGAGGCGATGCACGCTTGGCTGGCCGAACAGATTTAAAGGCTCCGCCCCACAAGGGGGCTCCGCACGTGGGTCGCGAAGTGGGCCGACAGGCGCGCGGCATGAGGAGAGCTGCTTGGTGCCGCGACCGGGCGCGGTGACCAGCGAGCCCGAGCCGACGCCCATGCAAAACGCGACACGCCGCTTCACCGGAAGGCGGGACCGCGAGGCGTCGTCTACTTCGCGGAGACGCGCAGCAGGACCGTGGAGCCCCCCGGCACGTTCGCCGCCAGCGCGCCCGAGGAGCCGACGCTCGTGGCCGTGCCCGTCCACACGTTGCGCACGGCATAGCTCGAAGCCCCGGGCAGCCCAGCGGCCGCGGGGGTCGTGGCGATCCGCAGCGTGGCGGCCCCGCGGTTGAGGAGCGCCACGGCGCGGGAGCCGTCGGCGAGCGGCTTGACCCACACCTCGCCTTCGCCGCTCGAGGAGAGCAGCCGCCCCTGCAGGCCCGCGGGGTCCTGGTCGATCGCGATGGCTTCGCGGTTGGCGACGATCGAGGCGCTCGGCGGCGAGAGCGAGAGCAGATCCGCGCTGATCATCAGCGGCGCGGCGAGCATCGCCCACATGCTGAACTGGGTGCGGAACTGCGCGTCGGTCATGCCCTGGCCGGGGCCGAGGTAGTCGGGGTCGTTCCAGTGCCCCGGCCCGGCCGCCTGCGGCTGGGCGGCGTCGGCGTCGAGGTTGCGAAGGACGTTCGCGAAGGGCACGAAGCCGGGCCCGCCGACGTCGGTGTCGGTGCGCCAGCTGTTGCCGCTGGAGGGCCCGAAGGTGTAGGAGGCGAAGGCGGAGTTTTCGATCGCCGGGTCTTCTGTGGCGAACTGGCCGGGCTGCAGGAAGTTGCAGATCGCGAGCAGCATCGGGCGGTGACTGGAGTTGTGGACGATCGCTTCGTGGAAGGCCCCATAGGCAGCGGCGGGCTGCAGACCCCGGCGCACGCCACCGCAGAAGTCGACCTTGACCGCGTCAAAGCCCCAGGCGGCGAAGGTGTTGACGTCCTGCTGGTAGTGGCCGTAGGCGCCGTCGTTCGGTCCGCCGCAGCCGACGGAGCCGGCGTCGGTGTAGAGACCGACCTTGAACCCCGCCGCGTGTAGCGTCCTGGCGAGCCAGGCCATCCCGTGCGGCCACTGCGCCGGGTTGACGGTGATTTCGCCGTTCGCGGCGCGCGTGCCCTGCCACCAGCCGACGTCGAGCCACACGAGGCGATAGCCCCTTCGCTCCAGCCCGCGGCTCTGCAGCTGGCTGGCCTGGGCGAGAACGGCGGCCTCGTCGTAGTAGCCGCCGAAGGTGAAGTAGGTGTCCCAGCCCATGTAGGGGGTCGGCGCGAGCAGGGCCGCGGGGGTGGCGCCGCCGGCAGCCGCGCGCACGCCGATGCGCCGCGCGTGGACCGAGGTGCGCCCGGTCGGCGTGACGCTGCCGGCGCCTCGTGCGATTACTCGCACCGCCGCCTGCACCCCCGACGAGGAATCCTTCGCCGCCCCGCCCAGGGAAGCCCCCGCCGACGCCGCACGGCGCGCGGCCTGGGTGCTGCGTGCGCCAAGCGAAGCCGCCTTCGCCCCGAACGTGACCGTGGTGCTGCGCAGCGCAGCGCTGAGCACGCCGACGACGGTGCCGCTCACCGTGAGCCTCGCCGCCAGGCGGTGTGCGTGCGCGAGCAGGCGGCGCCCGGTCGAGTTCAGTGTGAGCGTCGCGGTGTAGCGCTGCCCGGGCTTCAGCCGCACGTTACGCGCGCCGACCGTCACGTTCACCGTCCTTACACCGCGCGCGGAGATCGCAACAACGCGGCCCCCCTTAATTAACTCTTTTACGGTGAGGCGCAACTGAAGTGTGCAGCTGCCCGCCGCCTGCGCGGAACACCGCAGTGGCACCGCCACCGCGTAGCGTCCGACGCGCGGCTCGCCGACGGCCGTCTCGGCGATCGTGCCGAGGCCGCCCGCGGGCACAGTCACGAACGCGCTGGTCGCGCTCGCGCTGCCTTCCGCCGTGGTGGTCGTGACACGGCACTGCAGCACGTGCGAGACGTCGCCGGCGCCGACCGCGTAGGTCGTACCCGTGGCTCCGGCGATCGTCCGCGTGTCGCGCAGCCAGGCGTAGGCGAGTGTCACCCCGGTCACGGTGGTGCTCACACCGGAATGGCACGTCAGGGTCTGACCGGGCGCCGGCGGGCCGGTGATCGAGGGGTGAGGCTGCACGACCCCCGGGGCCGGTGTCGTGAAACTCGCGTCGGCCCCGTAGCCCGTGCCGATCGGGCTGCTCGCGACCAGACGGAAGTGGTAGCTCGTGCTCGCGCTCAGGCCGGGGAGGAACGCCGCCACCGGCTGGGGGCCGCCACCGCCCGGCGTGCTTGCGCAGGGCACGCTCGCCCCGTAATACACGGTCGGGCCGTATTCGAAGC
Source organism: uncultured Solirubrobacterales bacterium (assembly GCA_963723045.1). Classification (GTDB taxonomy): domain Bacteria; phylum Actinomycetota; class Thermoleophilia; order Solirubrobacterales; family Solirubrobacteraceae; genus Palsa-744. The sequence goes on from CAVROU010000002.1 coordinate 1,711,029, forward strand.
GGCACGCGCTCAGCGCCGCGTCATGGGGGTCGACGCTTCCAGTGAGTGTCGCGGTGGTATGTCCGACTTCGCTCGCCGGCCCGCTGCTCACGGTCGGGGCGGGGACCTCGGCGGTGAAGGCGCGGCCCGCCCCGTCGACGGTCACGCAGAGTCCTTCGGCGACGCACGAGACGCCCCTCAGCGCCACGCTCGGCTGGACGTCGAGTTCGGACGCCGGCCACTGCGGCGGCGCGGTGGTGGGGTTATCGCTCGCGAAGGCGTAGCCCGCGCCGTCAACGGCCACGCAGAGGCCGCTCGTCACACACGAGAGCGTCGCCGGCGCCCCGAGCGCGTCGAATGCGGTGGAGCTCCACGTCGCGCCCGACCCTGGCCCGGCGGGGCCGCTGATCGAGGCGCTGACATCCGAGCTCGCGTGCGCCACACCGGCGCCGTCGAGTGCGACGCAGGAGTCCGGCTGAAAGCACGACACCGCGACGAGCCCAGAGGTGAGGTCGATCAGGCGCTCGTGCCATGCGCCCGTGCCGACCGCCGGTTCGGTGCTGATGAAGACGTGGCCTTCGCCGTCGACGGCGGCGCAGAGCGTCGTCGAGGCGCACGAGACAGAGCTCAGCGCGCCGGCGCCGGGCAGCGCGAATGGTGCCGACCACGCGGCTGCGCTCGCCGAGGCGGGGTCGGTGCTCACGACGGCGTGGCCCATGCCGTCGACGGCCACGCAGAGTGTGCTCGCGGGACACGACACGGAGGTGAGCCCCGGGGCGCCCGGAAGCGAGAAAGCCGGTGCCCATGAGCCCGAGCCGGGCACCGTGGGGCGGGTGCCGATCGACAGACGGCCTTCGCTATCGAGCGCCGCGCAGAGCGTCGTCGAGGCGCAGGACACGGCCTTCAGCGCGCCCGCGCCGGGAAGCGCGAACGGCGCCGACCACGCACCCACGCTCGCGAGTGCCGGGTCGGTGCTGACCGAGGCGCGCCCAGCGCCGTCAACGGCCACGCAGAGACCCATCGACGGGCAGGAGACCGCCCCGAGCGTCTGGCCGCGGTCTATTTCAAGCGGGCCCGACCAGCCCAGCGAGGGGGTCGCGCCGGCGGGCGCCGCGAGCAGCGCGCTGCCCCAGACGGTGCACAGCAGCGCAAGGGCGAGCATCGGCACGACGGCCCGCAGCCGACAAGCTCGCGGGCTACCGGCGCACGCAGCGCGAGGGCTGCCCAGCAAGGCCCGGGGCTGGCCGTGACGGCGCACGCCCTGCTGCAACACGGGCTGCAGCTCGACGGTTGCGCAGCGCGGTACTGGAGATCTCAAGGACTAGCCATGGAGGCGGCAATGGTACGCGCCGCGCACGAGTGGCGAGCCGAGCGAGACAGAACTCGCCCACAACGCATCACTCTTTGTGCCTTTACTTTTACGGTGCTACAGTAAAGGCATGCCGCGCGTGTCCTCCAAGAATCAGGTCACTCTCCCCGTCGAGACGATGCGCACCGCCGGGCTGCGAGCCGGCGACGAGGTGACGGTGCGCCCGATCGGCGAGGGCGAGGTCATCATCGCCACACGCGGCTCTCGGATCGCCCGCCACGCCGGCATCGCGAGCGGCATCTACCGCAAAGGGGAACTCAACTCCCTGCGCGACGAGTGGAACCGCTAATCCTCGACGCCAGCGTCCTGATCGGACTGCTGGACACAGCGGACGCCCATCACGCCCAGGCCATCCAGGACACCGAATCGGCCGACCGCGGCGGCCGCCCGCTGCTGGTGCCCGCCAGCGCCTACAGCGAGGCCCTCGTCGCATTCGCGCGAGCCAACCGCCTCGAGGACGCCCGCGAAGCGATCGCCGCGATGGGTCTCACGGTGACACCGCTCACAGCCCCCATCGCTGAGCGCGCCGCCGAGTTGCGCGCACGCCACGAGCGGCTGCGCCTCCCCGACGCGATCGTCCTCGCCAGCGCCCACGAGCTGAGCGGCGAACTCCTCAGCTACGACCGCACTTTGGCCCGCCTCGGGCGACCGTAGCTAAACCAAACCAGGTGACCACCATCACGCCCTTCAGGGCCGCCGAAGGGGCCGCTGGGGAAACTCCCGGGAAATCGCAACTGCCCAACCGGAGCCGTGATACGTTGAAACCATTGGGAGTGGGGCCTCTTGCAGAGCCGACGCGGGGACTCGAACCCCGGACCCCTTCATTACGAGGAAACTGGACCCCGATGGCGTTTTTACCTGCAAATCGTAATGTTTCCCGGGCTCGCCGCGTCGTTTGTGGGGTGCCGTCACCGCATCCTTACCGCACCTTCCCACCGGTGCTGATCGGAGGTCCACGGAGCGGCTGAGCTGAGCGGCGGTCGAGATGATGCTCATGCGAGCGCTCAAGGATCGAGCCCGCCCCCCTCGGTGGCGAGGGGCGGCCGATGGCTAGACCGTGGCCGAAACGCTCGGCGTGGCCCTACCGGTGCAAGAGCGGGCGCAAGTCCTACACCGTCGGCTTCTACGACCACGACAGGCGCGAGCACTGCCGGACGTTCCCGTCGGCCCGCCACGCCCGCGCGTGGATGGACGACTACATAACGGCCGAGCGCCGCGGCCGGGAGAGCCTGCGGCGGTTCCTCTTGGACCTCGACGCGAAGGAGGCCAACGAGCGGGAGGGTCGGAGCATCGGGGCGGTGCTGGAGCTCTATCCGCACGTCAACGCCCACCCGCGCAACGAGGGCGGCCTCGCACCGACCACTTACGAGCGCTACGAGTCGATCGTCAACTATCACCTCCTGGGCAAGCCGCGCCGCCCGCCCAAGCGCGGCACGCTTGCGCCCAAGCCGTACGCGGTGGCCGTCGCGGCAGTGCCTGCAGTGAGCTTCAATGGGCCGCAGGCGCCGCGGGCGTGGCGCGAGCAGATGGTCCGCGAAGGCGTCTCCAAGGCGACACGCGGACACGCGTGGCGTGTGCTCTCGGCCGCCCTGAGCTGGGCCGTCGCGTCGAACCTTGTGCCAGAGATCGAGATCAACGGGTGCAGCCTGGCGAGCGAGCCGCGCGGGAACAGGCGCCGCTCGCTGCGCGCCGGGGGCACCGGCTACACCCCTGCGGCCCGCCGTAGCGGGCCACTGGTCGCGAGCTGGGCGCTCTCCCCGCAGGCCGTGGAGGCCATCCGCACGCAGATGCTCGCACGGGTCGACGGCCGGCGCAAGATCCTCGCGCAGCGCGACGCGATGATCGTGAGCCTGCAATACGGGCTCGCCGCGCGCAACCAGGAGGTCTGGGGGCTTCGCTGGATGTCGCTCGCCGGCGAGTTCGCATGGGTGCTCGAGGTCCTCTCCTGCGGGCAACTGGACGAATGGGGCAAAACTGCGCACAGCACCCAGCGACGCTCTCTCATGCCGAGCCTCCTGCGTGAGGATCTGGCCGACTGGCGGGCAGCGCTGCAACGCGCAGGGCACCCCGCCCGCGAGCTCGACTTCATCATCCCCGGGGATCTCGCCGGTGCTCAGCACGGAACGCGCGACCCGCGCAGCGGCGCCTGCCACTTCAGCGAAAGCCAGGCCCGCGCGTGGGGCGCCCGCTTCTTCACCCCAGCCGTCACGCAAGCCGCGCAACACCCCGAGTTCTTCCCGATCCTCGGCGCAACGCCCTACTCGCTGCGCCGCGGCGGCATCTCCCTGCGCCTACGCGCCGAAGACCCACAGACCGTCGCCAGCGAGTGCGGCACAAGCCTGAAGATGCTCAGCGACCACTACGCATTCGCAATCGACGACCTACGCCAACACGGACCACGACCCCCCGACATCGAGTGGCGCGCCGCCCGCGCCGCGCAAGCAGACCACCGCGCGCGTGAGCAAGCTCAGCGCGAGGCGATAGGCCACAAACGCGAGGGCCGCCGACGCAAAGCCTTCGTCGCATGGCTCGCTACTCGTCAGCGCGGCGATGGAGCGTGAGCCTTGCTGGCCGGTACTTCTCGTTCAGTGCGTCAAGGCACCAATCGTTCTGTACCATTAGTGCATACATGCGTTTCAGGGATCGCCCACTGCTCGTCGACGGCATAGACACCGACCTCTATGTCGAGCGTCCCGATCTAGAGCGGCGGCTGCTTGACGAGGTCCTCGGGGACCGTAACGTCCTGCTGTTCGGGCCGCGAGGATCGGGCAAGACTACGACGCTTCGTAGACTTGCGGCCGACCTACGCGAGCATGATCGCAAGGTCGCACCGGTCAATGCCGGCGCAGCTCGGAGCACCAGCGACTTGCTCGCCCTCATTGCCGATGGGCTCGATCTGCCACAGATCGAGCCCGACGCGAACCTCGCGACGCCGGTCGTCACACTGGTACGCGCGGTACGCCATTTGGCAGCGGCACCCGCGAGCGTCATCCTGCTTCTCGACCCTGTAGATATCAACGGCCTCTTCGAGTTGTTCGGCCGCCTGCGCGAGGAGGTTTGGGCGCTGCCACATCAGTGGGTTGTGGAGGTCAGCAGCGAACAGAGCGGCGCGCTTCGCCAACCGCCCGCGGACGCATTCTTCTCAGCGGTGTTCGAGATTCCACCGCTCGACAAACAGGAGATCGAACAGTTGCTGTGCCGCGGCCTCGAAGAGGATGAGGCGCGCGTCGTGCTCCAGCAGCCAAGGCGTCCGCTGGTGGATTACCCGCGTGAGGTTGTGCGCTTCGCACGGAGCACGCTCGGCGGGACGCTCGAGGGCGAGCAGAACGCCGCGCGCCGCCGCGAGGTGATCGCAGCTGGCCTGGGGCGCACGGCACATATGGCGCTTGCTGAGATCGAAGCACGCGGAGCGCCTGTCGCGGCCGCCGATCCGGGTTTCCTGGAGCGGATGGGTTGGACCCGTCCCCATGCCGCACGAACGCTTGCAATGATGGAGCGAGCGGGCTTGCTGCGGGGGTTCAACGACACCAGCGATGATCGCCCCGGACGTCCGCGCAAGCTATACGAACCTAACCCCGATCCGCCCACATGAGCCTGCGCGACGTTGCCGACCGCCACGTGTTTGCCTCCGTTACCGATGCGGAGGATTTGGTGCGCCTGTATGTACCCTCGAACGAGCTTGCCGGAACACCGAACGACGAGCGACCCGAGACTAAGATCTATCGGGCGCTCACCCAACACGAGCCGCCGCAGCGCCTACACGTATATGGCGAAGCCGGCGCCGGCAAGACAAGCCTGATCCTCCGCGCGCTCGCCGACATCGCCAAGCGAACGACACTCCAACGCCCGCCTCACCCACTGTTCGTGAACACCGGCGACGCTCCCAGCGCGTTGGAGGAGCCGCAGCACTTGATGCGCATGATCCTCGGGCTCATCAGAGTCAACAGCTATGGCTTCGCGAATGTAGATCCCGACCGCCTCGCGGCTGCTGCAGCGGATCGGACGACCTATACCCCGAAAACAGTCACGCACAAAGCGTCTATCGCCCCGCCCGTTTTCTCCTATCAGGCGAGCCTCCAAGAGGCGTTCAAGTCGCTGACCTTCGAGCACGATGCTGCGAGTGTCCGCGCCGACTTGGAGGACGTCCTGCGCCAGGTCGCTCGTGACTACCGGCCACTGATAGTCATCGACGACACCGATCATTTTGCGCACTCCGGACCAAGCGGCCAACTGGACGCGGCCGCAATCGCAAACCTCTACAACAACGGCACTCGCACCCTCGCCGAGTTCACACAGCTCGACCTGATCGTCGCGATCCAGCCCCGCTTTCGCGAGGTCGCTCCGGTGCCTGAGGTCGAGCGCCGCTTCAATTTCACGCGCGTGGACGTGACGAAGCTTCCGTCCGGGAGCGACGATCTCGCGCTTTCGCGCGTACTCGAGCGCCGGCTCAAAGCAGCCGGGATCAATACTCGGGTTGACGAGTTGATCGAGCCGCTCGCGCTTGCCGAGCTCCAAGCCGCCTACTTCCTTGTCGACTGCGACCTGCGTCGAGTTCTCGAATTCGTAGATGCCACAGCACAACTCGCAGCCAGCGAAGATGTCGAGCGAATCGCTCCGCGCCATGTCCAGCAAATACTCGATGAGCACGCCACACAGGCGCGTTAATGCGTTGCGAAGCGGTTGAAATCACCCTCGGTGCCAAGCAGCATCGACGCATAAACCTCAAAGATCGTCGCGAGGGCGTCGACATCCACCCTCTGGGGGCGGAACACGACAAAGCGAAACTCCATGCCGCGCACCTGCGCCTTCGCCGGCGTGAAGAATCGCTCGTTGAATTCAAGGTCAGCATCCAGAGCTTCGCGCGTGACGCCGATGACAGGGAAGTCCGCCTTCTCGGCGGCACGCTTGGCCATGTTAAAGGCGAATGACGCCGCGTTGTGCCGGCTTTTTGCGGCCACGTGCTGGCCAAAGCGGTGGTTGAGATTCCTTGCCCGACCCACGTAGCGGTGGTTGCCGCAGTCGGTGAACAGATAGACGCCAGGTGTATGCGGGACGGCAACGTATTTGACGCCTGGCGTCCGGTCACGGCTGTGCGGCTCGCAAGCTTGCAAGCCATCCAGGAGCGCCGCCAGTTGTTTGTAGAACTCGTTGAATCGAGCCAGGCCCCCCGTGCCCCCGGAGCCGGAAAGCTCAACCCGGTCTACCACAGCCGGAGGGTCTATTGGTTGGCAGACCATTTTGGGCGCTTCTGCTCTTCCCGTGGGTGGATGGGTGTTTGGTAGAGCGCGCATTCCGCTCTGCGCATTTCGGGCTGACGGTCGGATACGAGGGGAGCAGGAGCGTCAAAAATGGTAAGCCTAGAGATTTCGCGCTTTTGGGCCTTTCGCTTGAACTGTTCCTGATGATCGGTGAGGTTCACGCGGCGTAGCCCGCCGCGAGCTGGATCTGAGCCGCACCGTCAGGTGTCCGCTGCGTGGTGGCCGCTTGAAGCCAGTCCCCGTAGCCGATGCGCCGCGCGTAGGAGTTCAGTGCGCACTGGCTGGTCCCGTGGTCAGTCATCGCCTGCAACAGGCGCCCCAGCTCGCCGTAGTCAAACCCGGCTGCGACGCGTCTCGCGCAGCAGGTCAACCCACGCCTTCTCCGGAGTGGCCACTACGCCGAGCGCCGCTGCGGTCTACGGCGGACGCTGGCAAGATGGTCAGAATATAACGAAATACTACCCCTCCTGCCAATCACCGCACTAGGCTAGGACGTACCCGCCTCGAGGCGGATCGAGCGCTCGTCGAGCGGCGCCGACTGCCGCACCGCATCGATTCCCTTCGTCAAGGGGACGATATGCTCGTCGAAGAACTTAGGCTGGGAGTAGAGTGCCCGCAGTGAGTCGCCGACGGAGTTCAAGACCTCCGTCGTCATGGAGGCCGCCCACGTAGCGTAGCCAGCGCACCGAACCGCCGACTGATTCCAGCCGTAGGCCATAAGCCTACCGGGCTCCCATACCGCGTCTACGCAGGATGAGCGGCGGTTGTGCGCAGCGCGGCTCATCAGGTCGTACAGCGTTTCGGTCTTCTCCTTCGTCGAGGCGATGCGGGACAGGCCTGCCTGCTCCATTGCCTCCCCGAGTTCTGTCTCGTAGCGCTCCTCTATTGCACGTGCCATGCCTTGTTTTACATAGCCGTGGCGACCCTCATCGTCGAGCCAAAGGCGCACGACATCATCCGCCCCAGGCGCGCTGAAAGCGAAGAGCACGCGGGACGCCTCATGGATTGCACGTCCCGTGACAAACGCCTCGTTGCATATGTCGGCCTCAACCTGAACGAGCAACGCGCGCAGAAGACCGAGCGTGCGGCCCGACAGCAGCCAGATCGCGGACGCCCGCGAGTAGCCAGTGAGATTCAGGTCCGTGATGTCGGCATACCTGCGATGCAGCGCTTCAAGCTCGTCCGCCGCGAGCTTGCAGGCTGTGAGAACTGCGTCGATCCGTGGTCGCGCCACCTTGTTGTTCGCGGCATTATCCGCCGCCGCATCCAGCCGAGCCTGCGCAACCTCAGCGGGCAGAACCCGCGTTCGAATCGGCACGCCGTCGATCGGCCGCTTCGGCGTGTCTCGCTGCTCCTCCGATGCCACCGTGCGCCGCCTAGTCGATCAGCGTTGCGACGACGGGGATGTCGGGCGCGGGCATGGCTCAAGGGTTGCATTCTCTGCAGACAGCTAACGCCACAGAAGACGGATGTTCTCGAGGCTGAGTACCGCCTACTCAAGCGCGCCCTCTCATTGTGTGCCAACGATTGGCCACGCCAATCGCGGGTGTCCGTTCGCGTCCAGCGCCTCGATCAGAGCGCTGCTGCTGAACGCATACGGCGTTGCGAGCGGCGGTCGCCCATTCAGCCCCAGCCTTCCCTTACGCCGTGGCCGGACGAGGTAATCCGGTGCCAGGTACTGCGAGAAGATCGGAGCGAGGCGCGCAGCCCCCACGAGATCGGCGAGCAGAACATCCGGGCAGACGATCAGATAGACACGACCCTCGACTGGTCCGAGTCTGTAGGCAAGATGCGCGGCCCGCCGATCAGGGGAGCCCGCACTGTCCATTCCGCGCCCTGCTCAACCCCAGTAAACGTCGTCATCCATTGCTTGCCGTCATCTAGATCCACTGGTGTCTGCTGATACAGGTGAGACAGGCCGTGACGACTCATATCGAACAGGGCCGCTAGTAGCTGACGCTCCGGCGGCACATCGGGCAACGCTGGCAGACGAAACTCGGCAGCACCTGGAGTTGGCACGCTGGACGGAAGCTCCGTGAAGTAGCGCGGATCCCGCTCGGCGAGAAACCGAGCGAAGCGTGTGAGGCGCTCGTCGTTGCGACTAGCGGTGCGGGCCACGAGCTCCAGGTAGGCGAATGCTTGACGTGCAAACATGAAGTTGCCGCCGACGCCGGATTCCGTACTGCACTTACACATAGCGTCCCAAGCGACCGTGAAGTCGTTGACAATGAACCCAGCTAGCGTTGACGGCTCGAGATTGCCGACTGGGATATCAGGCTGCCGTTGGCTTTCCATCACGTCAACAGTCTCCCTCGCAACTCGGACATTCGCTGTGGCATCCGAATGATCGCCAAACTGTGGACGAGCTCCTACGAGCGCCGCATCTGGCAGGACCTCCGGGCGAGCGTGATCGAATTAGCTGCGTCCGTCTGGTGCGACAGATCAGGCGGCTAAAGGCGTCGGGCACGGCTTACGTATCCAGTAAGTCCCACTCGCTGCCAGTGACCCATCGCAGCGCCGACAACTTCCCGTTAATCATGCCCCACTCGAACTCGGTGTAGGGACCGAGGTTCTCGGCACCGTACTTGGCCTCCACCTGCGCGCGCCCAGAAGCTGAGAGCTCGCGATAGTGCTCGCCCTCCGGGCCCTCCCTTTGCATGCCGACCAGCTTTCGCTCGTACCAGACGCGGTCAAACATCTCGTCCTCGGCTTCCCGGATTTCCTCCCAGTTTCGAGGCTCCTCGTGGAAGTCGAATTCTGCCAGCATCTCGTCGAATTCCTCGGGGAAGTGCTCGGCCAGCGCCGCGACCAGGCTGAGGAAGTAGGCCGAACGGTTGCCGTCGAACAGGTCATCAATGTCGGGGGCGGTAGGCGGTTGTCGTCGCCGATGGCCGAGAAGTCCTTGACATTCGCCGAGACGAAGCAGTAGCTGTCGTCGGGGTCCGAAGCCGCGTCGACGCTGGTCGCGTACATCTCGACGATCAGCGCGTCGGCCATGCTGTTCTTCGATCTGTGGAACGGCGCTCTCCCCTCGAGCGCGCGTTGCACGGCGCGCTCCTTGTCATCAGCCGTGGGTGAGAGCGGCGCCCCGGCGGCCAACAAGTCGTGCACGTCCTCGAAGTTCCGCGTCGCGATCTGCTTGATGAGCGGGACGCGCTGGGTCAGGTTGTCAAGCTCGGTCAGGGCAGCGTCCTTCTTCTCCTGGCCGTACTGCTCGATCTCGTCGCGCACGCGACGGAACGTCGCCGACAGTCCGCGCGTCATGTCGGCTTCCACTCGGCTCCGGTTGCGCTCGAACTCCTCCAAGACGATCTCCGGGACGAGCAAAGTCAGGAAACCGCTGTGGACGAGCATCCGGACGGCAACGATGAGCTTCTGGCCGTTGGTGTCTTTCGATAGGTCGAGCCAGACCGAGGTGTCGGCGAGTACGTAGAGCACGGCCGAAGGCTACGACGCACGCGCCTGATCGCGTCGAGCGCCGTCACGGCCCGGAGGGAAGGTCGATGAGGGACGCCGCGATCTCGGCGACCTGGTCGATTGTCAGCCGGTGTCTCGCTGGCCCACCGCGAGAGCCAGCGGAGTGCCCAGGCGCCGAATGCCCTCGGGCTCTCGCATGCGATCACCGAGGAAACCCGAGCGCCGTCACGATGTTGATCGGGTGCTGTTTCGGCCACTTCGGCCGCGAGGGCCACGGTGTACCGCAGCTCGCCGCACTCCAGCCCCGCCTGGCGGGAAGCTGCAAACGCAGAGGCAGCACTGATATTCATATGGGCTTGTCCAGACGGAACGGCCGGGACTGCTGAGCTAAGCCGCCTGCGAAGCGCCGATGAGGTGCGGCACGAGACTGTCGAGGTCGCGGAGCACCGTGGTGCCGAACTTCTCGCTGAGCTTGGCGCGTCCGGCGAGGTCAGTCCACACCCGCTCCGTGACGACCACGTCGCAGTACACGATTGCGGTGGAGAGGGCCGTCAGGTCAATCAGGTCACCCTCCTCCCAGTGCTTCGGCGAGGCCTCGTGGCGCAGAGTCCGCAGTTCACGGTGGACTAGAACCGTCGGCACCGAGCGCAGCACGAGCTCCATACCCTCCCGCTTGAGGTTGTAGATGTGGCTCCAGTCGAGCCCGGCGAGTCGGAGTGCATCGGTGAACGAGCGCTCGAACTCGGCGAATACGTCCACGCTGGTCGCCCTGCGCCCCGGGTCGCCACGGTGGTAGCCGTGCGGGCGACGGATGTTACGAAGTTCCTCCTGCTGAGTAGCGAATTCTTCGGCTACTCGCCGGCTTTGCTTGGGGTCATACCCTGGCGGGGCTTTCACTCCGGGAGGTAGCCCTGTCAGAAGCAATGCTTGCTTCAGATCCTCGCCAAAGCGCTTGAACATCCGGCGGTGCTCAGGCGTGAGGGGCAGATGTGCTGGCGGCTCATACTCGATGAGCTCGATTCCCATCAGATGATCCATGCCGACGCCGAACACCTGCGCTTTCCGAGGCACGGTAGGCACGCCGAACGCCCCGTGGAGCATTCGATCGATCTCCGCAGCTACGAGGTTACGGTCCCGCGTGATCGCGTGCCACCTCGACAGCTGGACCATCGTGCCTGCGAGGTCGAGCCGCGACTGCCAGTCGCCCCGATGCTGCAACTCCATTACGTGCTGCATCGATAGAGGCAGGGATACCCAACCACGGTCCACTGCCTCGCTCAGCAGGAGCAGCACGTCTGCGAATCGTTCACCGTCCTTGTGCCCGACCCGAGCCTTGGCCAGCGAGACCCAGTGATTCTGATCGAGGTAGACGCGCAGCATCTACCTCAGCGTAGACGGCGAGCCCGTGCGTGCCGCTCACAGGGCTCGCCACGGTGGCGCTAGCCCTTGAAAGCTCGTTGGCAGCCGCCTGCGCCAGATCTCTGAGCTGCTCGCAGCACGCCTCGATGCGAAGCTGACTTCGTCCGCGCACCGCGTGGCTACCCGGCCGACCACCTCCGCGTGGACCTCCTGCGACGGCGCAGCCTTACGGTCGCCCGCCGTCACAAGATCGGCTCGTGGCTGCACAAGCCCAGGGCGAGACTGCGGGGAGATGGCACCAGCAGACCGCCGCAGCGCCGCAGCCGAGGATCTGGCTCGGGCCGGCGGGCGCAACGCCGAGGTGGAGATCGTCGAGTGCGACCCCGCGTGGCCGGCTGCCTATCGGGCCGAGCGTGAGCGGCTCGCGCCGCTGCTGCCAGCCGGGATGGAGTTGCACTACTTCGGGTCCACCGCCGTCCCCGGTCTGGCGGCCAAGCCGGTGATCGACATGATCACGCTCGTGGACGATCTCGACGCGCCGATCGCGGCGCTGGTGCAGCGCGGCGGCTACCAGTACCCGCAGGCGTTCAACGCGACGCTCGTCCACCGGCGGTTCCTGTGCTACCCGACAGCCGCCCACCGCACCCACCACCTGCACCTCGTGGACGAGCCTGGGGAACTCGAGCGTCGTCTGCGCTTTCGCGACCGCCTGCGTGCCGATCCTGTCCTTGCGGGTGAGTACGTGGCACTGAAGCGCGCGCTCGCGGATCGCTATTCCGATGACCGTGAAGCGTACACCGAGGCCAAGAGCGAGTTCGTCAAGCGGCACACGCCTGGCAGCGCCGGCCCATGAGCGGCGCTACGGGGCTGGCGTGGCGTGCCCGTGGATGAAGAACTCCCTTCGTCGCCTGAACCTGGGCGTTCCAGCCGAACTCGGCGAGTCGTTGCTGCAGCGGCTCGGGCTCGTGGAAGCGCTTGATGATCTTGTATTCGCGGCCGTCGGCGAGCCGGCCGGAGCATCGTCTCCTCGCCCTAATCGGGGAGCTTGTGATCGGTGGCCGACGCCTGCTCGCTACGCAGGCTGTCGCGGCCCCCACCGTGATTTCACGATCCGTCTGGTCGGACACGGTGAACGAACTGCGTGAGGAGCGGCACGGCGCCGCGCCGTTCATAGAGTCGCATCGCCTCGGTGTTGGTTGTGATGACTCCGATGGTCATGTCTTCGATCATCTGTTCTCGCAGCCTTGCTTCCACGGCGTCCAGCAGCATCGATCCGATGCCCTGTCCGCGCATCTCGGGCAGAACGACCAGGATTGCGAGTTCGGCCAGCGGGTCTGAGGCGCTCCATGATGCGGCGAAGCCCGCTCCAGCACGAACTCTCACAAACGCGTAGCCGACGTAGCGATCTGTTTCCTGGGCGGCGAGGACGAACGATTCGGGCTCTGTCGCGAGCCACCCTTGCTCGATCTCCCGGCGCGACCTCCAGGCTTGCTCGAGCGGAACCTCACGATCGCGTAGGTGCGGCGTCAGCGCGGTGTGATGCTCATAGAGTGCACGCCACACCGGCTGAAGATCGTCCAACCGGTCCTCTGGGACTGGGACGACGGCAAGCTCGGTCACGCGGGGAGGATCGCAGAAGTTGAGGCATTGCGGCCCTATGGAATAATCGCCGTCGTGGCAGAGCAGGTCCCGGCGGTATGTGACGTACTCGATGCGATCGAGCGTCGCCGCTGGGGGCGCTTGGCTGGGTTGCTGCATCCCGAGATCCATTGGACGACGGTGGCTGAAGAGGATCTGCACGGTCCGCGCGAGGTGATCGCGCGGCTCTCGAGTGACCCGCCGCCCGCTCCACCCTCGTTCCACGAGCTTCGTGACGGGCTGATTTACCGCTGGATCGACTGTCCCGGCTGATCAAGGCGATCCGAGCGAAAGGCGGGTGGCGCCCACAGCGCGCGCTGAACAGGATCGCCACCGTGAGGGCCCGCGAGCCCGGTCATCCAGCGCGTAGCAAGCCTATGATCCACCACCGACAGCCCCCTCCTCTCAGACCTGTTCCAAGGGGCGAACGGTATCGCGACCCTCCCGAGGTTGGGTGACCAGTGTGAGGCAGCTTCGCTCAGAGAGGTTGGACCGTTACCCGAGAATCGGCGTGCATCTGGGCGAGGAGCAAGCCGCGTACTTCGCAGCGCAACGGCAGGGCGTTCCCCATCGCCTCTTCGACCTGCCCGGTGGTCCCTTCGCGGGACCCGCGACACACCGTCAGGTGGATGCGCCACTGCTCATCGACCCCATCCGGTACACCGACCGCTTTGAGGATGCTTGCCCGCCAGCGCAGCAGTGCGTGATCGTCCTTGCAGAACAGGCAGATCGCGCCGCCGAGAGTCCCGACGGACTCGAGGGTGTACCGCTCGCCAGCGATAGCCGCGCTCAGGTCCCGGAGTGCTTGGGGAGGAAGACGTACAGCCAGTGGCCATGGCCCCGCGATCGTCATGTGCGCCGGAACGCCGTGCGCGCTTGACCAGTCGCCGTCTCGCCGGAACGGCTCCACCAGCGCCTCCGCCTCTGCCACGGGTATCAAGATCGACTGGAAGCGAGGCATCCCGACGCACCCAATACCACTACTCAGGCCGCGGGGGACTGCTGTGGCGGAGGGGTTGGCGTCGGGATGCGTAGCCGTGGTCTGGCGAGGTCGTCGGTGTCGACGATGAGTGCCGGGTGACCCAAATCATCGCGGCACACCAGGCTCGCGATCTCCCCGACGGCTCTGACGCGGCCCTCCATCACAATCTGGCCGGGCTCACCCGGGATGCACTCGTGCGGCGGCGATCCGGCGTTCGAGATTGGCACGAACCTCCGGCCACTCCTCGTCGGTCACGCTGTAGTACGCGGAGTCGCGCACACCCACGTTCGGCGTCAGCATGTGCCTGCGGAAGATCCCCTCGAAGTGGGCGGGCAACGCCGAGAGCGCGGCGCGGGAGCGCTCGTTGCGAGCGTCAGTCTTGAACTCCACCCGCATGCACCCCAGCCGCCCGAAAGCGTGCCCCAACATCAGCAGCTTCGCCTCCGCGTTGGCACCCGTGCGCCACATCGAGGGCACCAGCCAGGTCGCGCCGACCTCAAGACCACGATGCTCCGGGCGCAACGCGAGAAAGCGCGTGCTGCCGATCACCTCGCCGCTTGAGCGAGCGACCGTGACGAGCACGCACTCGCTGCCAGCCTCACTCGACGCCAGGCTCGCCGCGAACCACGAGTCGAAGAACTCGCGGCTCTCGCCGACCGGCGTCGTCCACGCCCATATCTCCGGTTGCTGGGACGCCGCCCACAACCCCTCCTCGTGAGCGGCGTGGAGTGGCTCCAGCTCTACGATTTCGCCTTCGAGGCGTCTGGCCAACCCATCCCACATCTCGCCCGGCAGCCTACCGGCCGCGCTCGTCGATCAGCTCGTACCATGATCTGGCATGGGTGTGCTGCCCGACTATTCGCGCCAGGCGAGAACGTATGACCGAACCCGCGCGGCGAGTCCGTCAGTTCTCATGCCACTACGCGCCGCTCTGCAAGGAGCGCCAGGGCCCTGCCTTGCCGACATCGGCGGAGGCACGGGCAACTATGCCCTCGCGCTCAAGGAGCAAGGCTGGGAACCCGTGGTGATCGACAGCTCACCTGAGATGCTTACCCGCGCCCGCGAGAAGGGGCTCGCGACGATAACCGCCGACGCGCAGCACCTACCACTCGCCGACGAGAGCTTCGACGCGGTGATGCTCGTATCGATGCTCCACCACGTCGATGACCAGGAGTCCGTGTTGGCCGAGGCCCGGCGGATTCTGCGACGCAAGGGACGACTGGCGCTGATGGTCTATACGCGCGAGGACATCGAGGATCTCTGGCTCCTGGACCTCTTCCCCTCGACACGGGCATGGATGCACAACACCCACCCGGCCCTCTCGCAACTGCTCGCCCTGCTACCCGGAGCGCAGCGCCGCCCCGTGGTCTTCAGTGACCTCCAGGACGCCTCGCTTGCCGCACTGGCCTCACACCCCGAGAAGCTGCTCGACGAGCATTGGCGAGCGCAGACCAGCTACTTCGAGCGTCTGCAGCGCGAGCATCCACACGAGCTGAACACGGGCCTACAACGCCTCGCACACCAGATCGCAGACGGAGGAGCACCAGCCCGACCAGGCCGCGCATCCATCCTGGCATGGCAGAAGGCCGACTAACTGTAGTTCCTGAGGAGGTTGTTCATCCGGGCCTCCTTGGAGGCTGGTTGGTGTCGAAGCCACCAGTCCCAAGGAGGACACCGGATGAAGTTGCACGCTAACGCTGGGCTCAGTCTGAAGGGCCGTCGTCTGCTCGTTGATCGGATGATGGTTGAGGGTGGTCGGTGGCGGAGGCCGCCGAAGCTGTTGGGGTGAGCGAACGCACGGCCTGCAAGTGGCTCGCTCGCTTCCGTTGTGAGGGCGAGCAGGGTCTGTTTGATCGCTCCTCGGCTCCGAAGAGCTCTCCCTCTCGTACTCCCGAGGAGCGCGTCCAGGTGATCGCGGTTCTGCGGCGCTTGCGGATGACCGGCGCTGAGATCGCCGAGTGCCTGGATATGGCGCTCTCGACCGTTTCGGGGATCCTGACCAGGATCGGGATGGGCAAGCTCGGCCGGATCGGGATGGAGCCCGCCGTTCGCTATGAACGCTCCCGTCCCGGCGAGCTGCTCCACATCGACGTCAAGAAGCTCGGGCGTATCCACGACGGTGCCGGACACCGCGTCACCGGGAAGCGCCACTACACCGGGCGGCGGACTGACGCCGAGGGGACGCGTCGCAGCATGGTCGGCTGGGAGTACGTGCACATCGCGATCGACGACGCGACGCGGCTCGCCTACGTCGAGGTGCTCGAGAACGAGAAGGCACAAACAGCTATCGGCTTCCTGCGCCGCGCTGTCGCGCACTATGCCAGCTATGGCATCACCACCGAGGCGCTGATCACCGACAACGGCTCGGCTTACCGCTCAACCATTCACGCGATCGCGTGCCGCACGCTGAGAATCCGCCACCTACGCACACGCCCCTACCGCCCTCAGACCAACGGCAAAGCTGAGCGATTCATACGCACAATGCTCGGCGGCTGGGCCTACGGCGCCATCTACCGCAATAGCGCGGAGCGAAACGCAGCACTCCACGGCTGGCTCGACTTCTACAATCACCGAAGACCCCACGGCGCCCTCAGCCACAAGCCGCCCATCGCTCGCCTCAACGAGCTGAACAACCTCCTCAGATCCTACAACTAACGCTCCCACGCAGATTGACCCACCAGGGCGACGCACGTCGTCAGTGGGCTGGCTCTGGGCGGCGCGGGGCGTGGTGGCGCATCAGGCGGTTCATCGCTCTGCGGCGCACGGCCTCCGGGCTCAGGCGCATCAGCAGGTCGCGGGTGCCGGTGTGGGTTGAGAGCGCTAGGCGGGCGAAGCGCGAGGACTGCTGCTGCAGCATGCGCGCTCTTGCGCGCCGCGCCGCAGCGTAGTCGGCCAGCGCGCCGGCCAGCTCGCCGCCCGCGCGTAATGTGACGAGTAGCGCCTCGGCGTCCTCGATGGTCTGAGCTGCGCCCTGGCCGAGGTTGGGCTCCATAGCGTGGGCGGCGTCGCCGAGCAGCGCCACTGTCCCGCGCGTCCATGTGGGGAGCACGCCCAGGCGTAGGATGCGGTTGACGAGCACCCTCTCGGGTGGAGTGGCAGCGATTTGGGCGGGGGTCGGTGCGGGCCAACGCTCGGCGTCGAGGGCGGCGAGCGGGTCACGCCCGTCGATGAGCGTGCTCGGGGCCTCGTAGAACCAGTAGGAGCGTCCGGCGGGGAGCGCCGCCCCACCGACGATCTCGCCGCGGCCCCACACCTCGAATGTCTCCCCGCGCCCGATGTCGTAGTCGGCGATACCGCGAACGACCGTGTAGCCGCTGTCGAGTGGCCGGGCGCCCGGGCAGACATGCGGGCGCACGACCGAGCCGATGCCGTCCGCGCCGATCACCGCGTCGCCGTCGACCCGCTCTCCGTCCGCGAGCGTCACGCCCCGAGCGTCCACTGCGCTCACCGCCGCGCCGCAGCGGACCGCTACCCCCTCGGTGAGCACCCGGTGAAGGGCAGGCCGCTCGATGAGCAACATCGGCGCCCCCACGCGGCTCTCCAGTGCCTGAACATCCATCTCCGACAGCGTGCGCGCAGTGGCACCGCGCAACACCGTGCGTCTTGCAGGCACGGCGACCGCACGCACCCCCGGACCGTGCCCCAGCGCGTCCAGCGCATGCACCGCGTTGGGCCAGAGCAGCAGCCCAGCGCCGACCGGGGTGCCGGCCGGGAAGCGCTCAAGCACCACCGGCTCGTGGCCTGCCAGGGCCACGGCCCGTGCGGCGCACAGGCCACCGATCCCGGCACCAACGATCACGACCCGTTGCATCCCTTGCAGCATAAAGTTAAGGCCAGCGCAGCGAAATCCCCATCGTATCGAATCTGTTGGCGGGCGCGCTAGTTTTGGGAGATGGCCGAGGCTCTGGCGTTTCGCGAGATCGCTCACGATGACATCGACGAGCTTGCTGCCCTGGTTGCTGATGCGTTCGTTGGCTATCGCGCGTTCGCACCGGCTGGCTGGCAGCCTCCGCCGGCGAGCGAGCAGGCCCGCGGGCTGCAGGACTGGATCGGGGACCCGGGTTTCTGGGGAGAGCTTGCTCAAGAGGAGCAAACGCTCGTCGGGCACGCGACGTTCATCCCGGCCGCACGCCACTCCTTTCGGGCGGCACCAGACCAGTCCCTTGCCCATCTCGGTCATCTCTTCGTCAAGCCACCGTATTGGGGTTCGGGTGTCGCGACGCAGCTGCTCAACCACGCTACGAGCGCTGCCGCCAGTCGCGGCTTCACAGCCATGCGCCTGTTCGTCCCCACCGGCCAAGCACGCGCCCGGCGCTTCTACGCGCGCGAGGGCTTCGTCGTGGTCGGTGAGCCGTTTGAATTCGGGCTCGGTCTGCCCGTGCTCGAATATCAGCGCTCGCTCACACAGCCTTCTTATCGCGATGTCCACCTCGGCTGGGGCGGAGAGATCGAATAGGCGAGCCGGGCCGGGCGCTCACGAGGCGGCACACCGCGAGCCTGCCGAGGGTAACAACGACCTCACGGGAGCCGTCGCTGGGCTGCAATGACCGCGTCCTCGAGCACTACAACGACGAACTTTCTGCCCCAGGGTGTTGCCCGGGGGGGTCCTCGCGACGCTCGCCAGCAGGGCAAATGGTTCGCATTGAGTCTGGACGACTCCAGCCCGGACTCATTTCGAACCATGTCGTGTTAATGCGACTGGGATCTCTGTGCTATGAGGTGGACGTGCTGCCCGAGCGAAGCGAACGGCTCAACTTGCCGCAGAGCCTTCTCGACCTCGAGCAACTCGTCGAGATGCTCCTCTATCAGCGACTCGTCATGGACGTGGTCATGGAAGATGCGAATGCCGGCCTTTGAGCTCACCCGCAGACCAAGTTGGAGAATCCATCCTGCCACGGTGTCCGCGTCAAAGGGCGTCGCGCCCTCCCCCCAGCCCTGTCGCGTGGGATCCGCATCGCGTTCGTGAAGCGCCGCGGCGAACCTGCCACTCAGGACCGTCTTCGTGAGCGCGGCATTGCGGTTGTAGAACATCAGCGACAAGTATCCATTGGGCTTTAGCAATGCCACGAGCTTGCCCACAGCATCCTTCGGGTCAGCAAGCCACTCGAGCACCGCGTGGCAGGTGATTACGTCAAAGCACTCGCCATCGAGCGCAGCCCGAAGCTCTTGGATGCTGGCATGCACAGTCCTAACCTCACCTGACGGCTCCGCCGCGTCGACTGCTGCCTGAGCGCGATCGAGCATCTCGCGGGAGGAATCGCACAACACGACCCTGTGACCCAGCTGGGCAAATCGCAGCGCGATATGTCCCGCACCGCCACCTGCGTCAAGGATGCGAAGACCATCGCCCGAAAGGCCCGGAACGCTGCCGAGCAGATCCTCCCAAAGTACGCACAAGCGAACACGTCCCTTGGAGGAGCCGTAGATGTCCCTCTCGAAAGCAGCGGCGATGCCGTCGAAGCTCACATCTTTTCTCAACTGCGCGTCCTTGCTCACCGCTCCAACGATAACGACCCCCGCGCCGACCACCTCCCCGGCGAGACCCACGACGGCGAGGCGCGCCGGAGCATCGTCGAGTCGTTCGGGCGTGTCGCCTTCACGGCTAACCCGGACTTCACCTATCAGACTTCACCTACACTTGTTTTCGCGACCAGAGGTGTCGACGGCGGACACCACGAGGATCACGAATGCGCTACGAAGTCGGGGGACTTGCCCGACTATGCTCCTTGGTCGACGGCCCCGATGATTGGGACGGTCTCCGGCGCTCTTGCCGAGAACTCGAGAACGAGCACGATCCGCGCGATGCCAGCATTCCAGGGATTCCCACTCGACGCGATCGAGTTCCTGCGCGAACTGGAGGCCAACAACGACCGCGACTGGTTCAAGGCCAACCGAGCCCGCTACGACGAGCGCCTCATCGCTCCCGTCAGGGCACTCGGCGAGGACCTAGCAGATCTGGGCGGCGCGCACCTCTTCCGTCCCTGGAACGACACGCGCTTCCGTCCTGGCCCCCCGATCAAGGAGCACGTCGGCCTGGCGATCGGGTACGAGGGTGCAGGCGGGTTTTACGTCGAGCTCTCACTCGACGGGCTGTTGGTCGCGGCGGGACTGCACAACCCCGCCCCCGACCAGGTCGACCGTCTGCGCCGAGCCGTGGATGCTGGGCGTACTGCGGCGCCGCTCACGCGAGCAATCACCCGTGCACAGGACGCGGGCCTTGAGCTGAACGGCCCCGACCTCGTGCGCGCGCCGCGTGGATATCCGGCTGACCACCCCCGCGCCGAGCTCCTGCGGCGACGGCGCCTCACGGTCGCCTACCGTCATGAGATCGGCCCATGGCTGCACAAGCCCAGAGCGGGCGCCCGCATCCGCGACGAGCTCCAGGCCGCCGCTCCACTGGTGCAATGGGTGCGCGAGCACGTAGGCGTCAGCCGACCGACCCGCTGAGGCAGGCGACTGGAGTCAACGGGCTTCGAGCGGCCCTGCGGCGCTAGGATTCAGGACTCGCCGACGTAGCTCAGCTGGTAGAGCGCGCCCCTCGTAAGGGCGAGGTCGCCGGTTCGACCCCGGCCGTCGGCTCTGCCGCAAAACGCCTCTAGCTTTACCGCCACGTCACCGCAGATCGGTATAGTTTTTTGCAGCAATTGTCCGCTGCTGTCCGCACCGCGACAACCCAAAACCACCTGCTAAGGAGCAGAAAATGGCACCCAGCCTAGAGATGGGGCGCCTCGTGGGGGCTCGGTTACGAGTGAAGTGCTCTACCAGCTGAGCTACGTCGGCGAGGACTGCTTCGGACGCTGACTTTCGAGGTCACATCCTACCGAGTGCCCGAGCGGGTAGGCCACGGGCGAAACCAAGCTCGCGGGCGCTAAGGTGCTCCTCATGGAGCAGCGCACCCTCGGCCGCACCGGCGTGCACGTCAGTCCGCTCTGCTTGGGCGCGATGATGTTCGGCGCGTGGGGGGAGCCCGACCACGACGCCTCCGTGCGCATCATCCATCGCGCGCTCGATGCGGGGATCAACTTCATCGACACCGCCGACGTCTACTCGCGCGGGGAGTCCGAGACGATCGTCGGCAAGGCCCTCGCGGGAGGGCGGCGTGAGAACGTCGTGCTCGCCACCAAGTTCCACGGCACGATGGGCGACGATCCCAACGAGGCGGGCAACTCGCGGCGCTGGATCATGCGCGAGGTCGAGGCCTCGCTGAAGCGGTTGCAGACCGACTGGATCGACCTCTACCAGGTGCACCGCTGGGATCCCTGGACCGACCATGAGGAGACGCTCGGCGCGCTCTCGGATCTCGTCGCGCAGGGCAAGGTGCGCTGCATCGGCTCCTCCACCTATCCGGCCCCCGAGATCGTCAAGGCGCAGTTCATCGCGCGCGAGCGCCACCTACAGCGCTACGTGTGCGAGCAGCCCCCCTACTCGATCCTCGCGCGCGGCATCGAGGCGGACATACTGCCTGCCTGCCGCGACTTCGGCATGGGCGCGATCGTCTGGTCGCCGCTCGCCGGCGGCTGGCTGTCGGGGCGCTGGCGCAAGGGCGCCGAGGATCTAACCTCGCGCCGCTCGGCGATGATCCCGCAGCGCTATGACCTCTCGATCCCCGCCAACCAGGCCAAGCTCGAGGCCGCCGACGCGCTCGCCGTGCTCGCCGAGGAGGCCGGCCTCTCGCTGATCCACCTTGCGCTTGCCTTCGTCATCCGCCACCCCGCCGTCACCGCCGCGATCATCGGCCCGCGCACTTTGGAGCAGCTGGAGTCACAGCTCGGCGCCGCCGACGTGGTGCTCGACGACGCGCTCTTGGATCGGATCGACGAGATCGTCGCGCCCGGCGTCACCGTCAACCCCACGGACGCCGGCTGGACCAACCCCGCGCTCGCCACCTCCGCGCGACGGCGCTAGACGCCTCGACCATCACGGCGCCCCGCACGGCCCGCGTCGACGCGGGAGCCGGCGCTGATCCCGAACCTCAAAGCCCCGCCAGCGTCTCCAGCAGCGACTCGCCGTGCTTCGCGCAGAACGCGGGCCCGATCCCGCGGATCGAGAGCAGCGCGTCGAGGTTCGCGGGGCGCTCGCGCAGCAGCTCTTCGAGCACCGCATTGGAGGCCACCGTGAAGGCGGGCTTGCCCTCGGCGCGCCCCAGCCGCCACGCCCGCAGCGTCTCGAACTGAGCCTCGTCCACGGGCTCGGGGGCGAGCGCGGCACCGTCCAGCGTGCCTGCCAGAGAGCCCTTGCCGGCGCCGGACGAGCGCTGGTTGCCGCGCGCCGGGCGCCCGCCAGACGAGCGGCGCGCCGGCTTCTCCGCACTCCGCGCCACCGCAGCGGCGAGCTCCGGGTCGGCCTCGCACACGTCGCAGCAGCGCCCGCTCGGCGCGGGCGCCTCGTGGTCGCCGAAGTGATCGAGTATCTGCCGCCGCCGGCAGCGCTCGCCGTTTGCCATGAAGCGCTCGATCGCGCGGTAGGACTCCCAGCCGCGGTCCTTTGCCGCCTTGATCGCCGCATAGGCCTTGCGCGGGTCGCCGCTGCCGGTGAGCTTCACGCGCAGTCCCCCGCCGGCGCCGGGCTCAAGCTCCACCGCGCCGGCGCGCTCGGCGATCGACAGGAGCACCCGCTCGCGCTCGTCGGGCAGCGCCGGCCGGCGGCGCCCGCCCAGCTCGGCGCGAGCGGGGTGAGCACCCCTCGTCGCGTGCGCCCCGCAGGGCGCCCACGTAGGCGCGCACTTCGCGACCGTCGTCTGGCGCTCGGTGTTGAAGCGGATCAGCCGCCCCAGATCCATGCGCGCCGCCAGCAGCAGCGCGCGCGCCGGCTTTCCGTCGCGCCCGCCGCGCCCCGCCTCCTGGTAGTAGGCCTCAAGGCTCGTCGGCAGCGCCCAGTGCGCGACCGTGCGCACGTCGGCCTTGTCCACGCCCATGCCGAAGGCGTTCGTCGCCACCACCACCTCCGCCTCGCCGCTCATGAAGGCCTCCTGTGCGTCGCGGCGCGCCTGCGGGCCCATGCCGGCGTGGTAGCGCACTGCCGAGAGGCCGTGCTCGGCGAGCATCGCCGCGACCTGGTCGGTGTCCTTGCGCGTGCCGCAGTACACGATCGCCGGCCGTGCCCCCGGTTGACCGAGCACGTGCAGGAGCGCCGCGCGCTTGCGCGCCACCGCGCCCTTGCCTTCCAAGCTCACCACGTCGAAGACCAGACTCGGGCGGTCGAAGCCCGAGCGTACGGACACCCAATCGCGTAGCCCCAGGCGCTCGGCGATCTCCTGTGCCACGCGCGGCGTCGCCGTCGCCGTCGCCGCCATCACCGGGGGGCGCCCCAGCGACTCGATCGCGCCCTGCAGGCGCAGATAGTCGGGGCGGAAGTCGTGCCCCCACTCGCTCACGCAGTGCGCCTCGTCGACCACGAATAGCGACACCTTGCGCTGTGCCAGCGCCTCGCGGAAGGCGCGCGAGGCAAAGCGCTCGGGGGCCGCCAGCACGAGCTGCACCTCGCCCGTCTCGATCTCGCGCAGCGCGCGCGCGTTGTGACCCTCCTCCATGCCCGACGCCAGCATCGCCGCGCGCACGCCGCTCCCGCGCAGGCGCTCCCACTGGTCGGCCATCAGCGCGATCAGCGGGCTCACCACCACCACGAGCGGGTGGGCGGGGTCGCCGTCGGTCGCCAGGGCGGGGAGCTGGTAGCAAAGCGACTTGCCCCCGCCGGTGGGCATCACCACGAGCGTGTCGCGCCCCGCGAGCGCACCCGCCACCGCCTCGCGCTGGCCCGGGCGGAACTCCTGTAGCCCGAAGCGCCGCAGCAGCTCCTCGGGGGTGGGCTGCTCCCCGACGGGGGCATCCTTCGGCACGGGCGCCGTGGGAGCGGCCGACTCCGCCGGCGCCGCGCTCCCCGGCGTGAGGTACTCCTCATCCGATGCCCACACCGCCGACGGTGGCTCTGTCGAAGTCGCGTTCACTCCCCCCACGCTAGTCACATCCCCGGTCGCAGCGCTCGATTGCGTCCCTCACGGCAGTCCGCCAGCGCACAACGCGGCCCCCGCGGACCCCCTTGTGGGGTCCTTTTCCCTTCCTATCTGCGCGAGGGCCACACCAGTGCGCGCCCGCCCACCGCGCGGCGCCCGGGCGCGTGCAGTGCTGCGAGTGCGCGCGCCACGCGCCGGCGCGCGCGCTCGACCTCCTGTGGCGCCATGCGCGCCGGCTGGTCCAGGAGGTGCCCCAGCAGCATCCGTGCCGGCACCACGCGCACCCCCTTGCGCCGCGCCCCCGGGCGATCGACCCACGCCCGCGAGTAGACCAGGAGCGGCTGCACGTGCTCGCCCGTGACGCGCTCGATCGCGCGCTGCTGCGCGCGTGCCTGCGCGAGCACCGCGCCGTGCACACGCGCCACCCGCACCGGGCCGGGGTGACTCTTGGTCTCCACCGTGTACACACCCGGCGGCCCGATCACGATGTGATCGACGTTTCCATGGCCGAGGGTCGCATCGTGGATCACATGCCAGCCCTCCGCCACGAGCTCCTCCAGCAGCGCCCCCACGTGCTCTTCGCCGCTGGCCCCACGATCGTGGCGGTCCACCAGCGGCAGCACATAGCGCGAGACGCAGAAGATCGCCACCAGCAGCGCCACCTCCGAGGCGAGGAACACGGGGTCCTGCCAGCCGAAGCCCCGCCCTAGCAGCGCCGTCGCCACGGCCAGCACCCCCAGCGTCAGGAGCGTGCGCAGTCGCAGGCGCTGCACGATCGCCCGCGCGTGCTGCCCCGGCGTGCGCGCCGTCGGATCGGGCGCGTGGCGGTGGCGCGTCCGCGGGACAAGGTCGGGGCTTGAGGGCTCGAGGGGCATGGACTCTCTCTAACCGCATCGGCTGCATCCCAGACCTGGCTTTAGCCATCTGTTCGATGCCCGCCCTTGACAAGACCGCTCGTTTCTCGCAATACGCGGAATCGCCTCGCCTCGCCCTAAAGCGTCCGCGCGCGCCGGTCGAGCCAAAGGGCAGAGTGTGTTTCCCTCACGCCATCCACCCCGCTATGTCCGAGCTCCCCCCTCTCCCCACTACGCCACCTGAGATCTCGCTCCTTTTGCGCGCCCATGCTGAGCAGCACTGGCTCGGGCGCGAGGTGCTCCCCGTGGTCACCCAGGTCGAGACGCGCGAGGCCCTCCCCGCCGAGCAGCTCCCCGCGGCGCTCGCCTATCTGGAGGTCGCCTGGGCCGAGGCCGTGCGCCGCGCGGGCGACACCGACGGGGCCTTCACTCGCCTGGACCTCACCCTGCCCACGCCCGTCGCGTCGAGCGCGGCCGCGCCATGCGGCGAGCTCGAAGGCAAGGCCCGCCGCTACCGCGCCGCGGTGGTGGCGCTGCGCGAGGGGGCCGCGCGGCGCGTGGCCTCGCTGCTCGCGCCCGGAGCCGGGCTCGTGGCAAGCAGCTCCTGAAGGCGATAGGCCAGCGCCTCGAGCGCGAGCTCCTCGGCGACGTTCGCGGCGAGGCGCAGCCGCCACTGCGCGACCGCCTCGACGCCCGCGCGCAGGCTCGCTGGGGAGCGCCCGGCGGCGTCCTCGCGCAGCTCCTCCACGCGATCGAGGGCGTAGAGGGTCTCGGGGGCCCCGCAGGCCAGACACCAGGCGTCGCGCAGCCAGGCCTCGGCCAGGCGCAGGCAGAGGTCGAGGGTGCGCGTGCGCTCGCGCCGCTCGATGCGCCGCTGGGCCTCGGTGGCCTCGCGCGCGCGGCGGCGGCGCTCCTTGGCGTCCCACAGCTCCGCCTCGGCATCCCAGCGGCGCTGCTCGGCCTCGCCGGCGCTCGTGCCGGCGGCGCGCGCGCGCTCCAGCAGCGCCAGCCAGCCGCGCTCTGAGGTGCGCCCCTGAAGGGCCCCGCGCACGAAGCCCTCGGCGGCGACGCGCACGCCGCGGCCCTCCTCGCCGAGCAGCCACGCCGCGAGGCGGGCGTCGCCCATCGCCAGGCGCGCGCAGGCGGCGAGCTCCTCGCCGGAGCCCTCCAGGCCCGCCTGGATGCGCTCGGGTGGGAGCGGATCGAAGCGCACGTGCACGCAGCGCGAGGCCACCGTCGGCAGCACGTCGGCGAGGCGGTGCGCGAGGAGGATGAGGTGCACGAAGGCGGGGGGCTCCTCCAGCGTCTTCAGCAGGCGGTTGGCGACGGTGTCGCTCATCGTGTGCGCGCCCTCGATCACGAACACCCGCCGCGAGGCCTCGAAGGGCGTTCGCGCGGCGCCCCCGACGACGGCCTCGTCGATGTCGCCCACGAGCATCTCGTTCGCGCCACTCGGGCGCACCCAGGTGAGGTCGGGGTGGCAGCCGCGCGCCACCCGCTCGCGCACCCCCATCGGGTCGCCGGCGCCGTCGGCGAGCAGCGCGGCGGCGAACGCGCGCGCCACCGCGCCGCGCCCCGTGCCGGGGGGGCCGTGGAAGAGGTAGGCGTGCGACGCGCGCCCCCCGGGGGGCAGCGCCGGGCCGAGCACGGCGAGGGCGTGCGGGTGGGCCTCGACACCCGGCAGGCGCTCGGCGGGGGCGGCAATCGTCACTGCGCCCATCCTAGGCGCTGGCCTCCCGGCGAGCCGTCGGCTAGCGTCCCGGCGGTGACGCGCGCCAGCGGCAGGCTGATCACGATCGAGGGCCTCGACGGGGCCGGCAAGTCGACGCTCGCCGAGAGCCTCACGGGCGCGCTGCGCGCGCGCGGGGAGCGGATCGAGGTGCTGCGCGAGCCCGGCGGCGTGGCGCTGGCCGAGCGCATCCGCACGCTGGTAAAGGACCCCGCGCTCGCTCCCAGCGCGGCCGCGGAGGCGCTGCTGTACGCGGCAGCGCGCGCGCAGCTCGTGCACGAGCGCGTGGTCCCGCTGCTGACTGGCGGCACGACGGTGGTGCTCGACCGCTACGTGGACTCCTCGCTTGCCTACCAGGGTGCGGGCCGGGCACTGGGGGTCGACTCGGTGAGGGCCATCAACGAGCTGGCCACCGGCGGGCTGGTGCCCGAGCGCACGCTGCTGCTGCGCATCGCCCCTTCCACGGGACGCGCCCGCCTGCGCGAGCGCGCCGACGCACCCGACCGCCTGGAGCGCGAGAGCGATGACTTCTTCGCGACCGTCGCTGCCGCCTATGACGAGCTGGCGCGCGCGGAGCCACAGCGCATCCGCGTGCTCGACGCCGAGCGCCCGGCGGCGGAGGTCCTGCGCGATGCCCTGGGCGCACTGAAGGACGTCATTTAAGAGGACCCCACAAGGGGGTCCGCGGGGGCCGCGTAGTCCGCCGAGGAGCGGCACGGGCGGGACACGGCCGGCGAGCCACCCGAGGCCCAGCGACTAGGATTGCAGGCCATGGCGACAGTCGTCCAGCACACGGTCGTGGTCGTACACACGACGGCCACCCACAGCTCCTCGCCCTCGACGGCCGCGCTCGTCGTGGGCGCCCTGGCGGTGCTGCTGATCCTGGCCTGCGCCGCCTGGGCGGCGGCGCGCTGGTGGGCGTATGAGCCGCACTGGCTGCTCTCCGCGCGCCACTCTTTCGCGGAGGCCGGGCTGCGCATCTCGGCGACCTGGGGCGAGCTGACCGACTGGCTGCGTCTGGGGCACTGAGCCCGAGCGGACGTCTCGGGCGCGACCCCGGCGAAACCCCTGCAAGCATCTAAAATAAGAAGTGACCGTCCCGTTCCGTCCGGCTCGTCGTAGACGATGCTCGGCCCCACCGAAACAGACGAGTAGGCGTCGCGCGACGCCGGCGCGGAAGGAGCAGCCCGATGCAGAAGACCCCGCAGCCCACCACCCCCGAGGAGTTCACGCGCGGCGTACCGCTGTCCGTGCGACGCCTCTTCACAACCCCCGGCGTGCACCCCTTCGAGACGGTGCAGTGGGAGCGGCGCGACGCGCGCATCGGCCATGGCGACCGCGTCGCCTTCGAGCAGCGCGACGTCGAGTTTCCCAAGAGCTGGAGCCAGAATGCGACGAATATCGTCGCCCAGAAGTACTTCCGCGGTCAGCTCGACTCGCCCGCGCGCGAGAACTCCGTCAAGCAGATGGTCGGTCGCGTGGCGGGCACGATCGCCGGCTGGGGCCGCGAGCGCGGCTACTTCGCAAGCGCGCAGGACGGCGAGACGTTCGAGGCCGAGCTGACGCACATCCTGCTGCACCAGATGGCGGCGTTCAACTCGCCCGTGTGGTTCAACGTGGGCTTCGAGGAGCACCCGCAGTGCTCGGCCTGCTTCATCCTCAGCGTGCAGGACACGATGGAGTCGATCCTCGAATGGAACACCAAGGAGGGGATGATCTTCAGGGGCGGCTCGGGCTCGGGGATCAACCTCTCGCGCATCCGCGGCTCGATGGAGCCGCTCGCCAAAGGCGGCACGGCGAGCGGGCCGGTGTCGTTCATGCGCGGCGCCGACTCCTGGGCGGGGACGATCAAGTGCGGCGGCAAGACGCGGCGCGCGGCGAAGATGGTGGTGCTCGACATCGACCACCCCGACGTGCTCGAATTCATCCGCTGCAAGGCCAAGGAGGAGGACAAGGCACAGGCGCTGCGCGACGCGGGCTTTGACATGTCGATCGACGGCGAGGGCTTCAACTCGATCCAGTACCAGAACGCGAACAACTCGGTGCGCATCACCGACGAGTTCATGCGCGCGGTGGAGAACGACGAGCAGTGGCACCTGACCGCACGCTCCACCGGCAAGCCCGTCGGCGAGCCGATTCCCGCGCATGAGCTGATGGCAGAGATCGCGCAGGCCGCCTGGCGCTGCGCTGACCCCGGTGTGCAGTACGACACGACGATCAACCGCTGGCACACGTGCCCCGCCTCGGGGCGCATCAACGCGTCGAACCCGTGCAGCGAGTACATGCACGTGGACGACTCGGCGTGCAACCTCGCCTCGCTGAACCTGATGCGCTTCCGTCGCGAGGACGGCACGCTCGACGTGGAGTCCTTCGAGCACGCCGTCGATGTGCTGCTGCTCGCGCAGGAGATCGTCGTCAGTCCCTCCAGCTACCCCACCGAGGAGATCGCGGCCAACGCGCGCGCCTTCCGTCAGCTGGGCCTCGGCTACGCGAACCTCGGGGCGTATCTGATGAGCAACGGCATGCCCTATGACTCTGAGGAAGGCCGCGGCACCGCCGCGGCGATCACCGCACTGATGACCGGCCGCGCCTACCGTCGCTCCGCCGAGGTGGCCGCGGCGATCGGCGCCTACGAGCGCTACCCCGAGAATCGCGAGGCGCACAACGGTGTAATGGAGATGCACCGCGACGCGGCTCACGCGATCGCGCCCGAGAGCTGCTCCGACGGCGAGCTGCTGGCGGCGGCCACGCGCTCCTGGGATGAGGCGGTGGAGCTGGGCGAGGAGCACGGCTACCGCAACGCCCAGGCCACGGTGCTCGCGCCGACGGGGACGATCTCGTTCCTGATGGACTGCGACACCACCGGTGTGGAGCCAGACTTCTCGCTGGTCAAGTTCAAGGAGCTCGTGGGCGGCGGGCAGATGACGATCGTCAACCGCACCGTCCCGCTGGCGCTCCAGACCCTCGGCTACAACGAGCAGCAGATCGAGCAGATCGAGGCGCACCTCGCCGAGCACGGCACGATCCTCGGCGCGCCCGGCCTCGCCGCCGAGCACCTGCCGGTGTTCGACGTGGCCGTGGGTGAGCGCGCGATCTCGCACATGGGCCACCTGAAGATGATGGGCGCCGTACAGCCCTTCATCAGCGGCGCGATCTCAAAGACCGTGAACATGCCTCAGGAGTCGACGGCGGAGGACATCGCCGACGCCTACACGCAGGCCTGGCACCTCGGCGTCAAGGCGCTCGCGATCTACCGCGACGGCTCGAAGACCGCGCAGGCACTGCGCACCGACGCGCAGGATGAGAAGAATGCCGGGGCCGGCGCCGAGGAGGGTCCGGATGTCGAGGCGCTGGTCGAGCAGGCCGTCGGCAAGGCGCTTGCGGAGGCCGGCCCGCGCCGCAAGCGCATGCCGCGCGAGCGCCAGTCGATCACGCACAAGTTCTCGATCGGCGGCCACGAGGGCTACATCACCGCCGGGATGTACGAGGACGGCACGGTCGGCGAGATCTTCCTCACCGACATCGGCAAGGAGGGCTCGACGCTGCGGGGCATGATGAACAGCTACGCCACCGCGATCTCCATCGCCCTGCAGTACGGCGTGCCGCTGGAAACGCTCGTACAGAAGTTCAGCTACATGCGCTTCGAGCCCGAGGGCATCACCTCAAACCCCGAGATCCCCTTCGCCAAGTCGATGCCCGACTACATCATGCGCTGGCTCGCCTCGCGCTTCATGAGCACCGACGCGCAGGAGGAGCTAGGCATCCTCACCCCCGCCGTGCGCGCCCGCAAGCTGGCCCAGGAGGCCGCCCAGTCGGCGCAGTCCTCGGACACCGCCGGGCCACAGGACGCGGGGGCGGGTGCTGGGCAGGCCGCAGACGGTGCAGTGGGTACGAGCGCGAGCGGGCCGGGCGCGAGCATGGCACCGGCGAGCGCGCTCACCGATTCTCCGCCGGTCGTCCCCGCCAAGCTCCAGGGCCTCGACCTCGGGCCGGCGTGCAGCCAGTGCGGCGGGATGATGCAGCGCACCGGGTCTTGTTACACGTGTTCGTCGTGTGGCAACAACACCGGCTGCGGCTGACGTTCGACGGCCGGCGCATCTCTGCGTCCTCGCTCGCTCAGCCCTTGCGGCACCCGTCACAAGGCGGCGCTCACTGCGTCCTTGATCTGCTTGGCCCTCGAACGTCAGAGGCGTAGCTAGCTTTCCGCTTCTCCTTCACACGTTTCGGTCGCTTCCCGGCCGACGGCACCGAGGTTTTCGGTAAAGATCGTCTTGCCCCGCGCGGAGCGGACGATGAGCTCTTCGGGCGAAGTCGGCAGCACCGTGTAGAGGAGAGTGCCGCCGGCGTGCATGTCCGCCGGGATATGGGCAGGACGCAACTGCATCGTCTGACCGTCGACCCTGGCTGTCACGGTGGCGCCAGGAGGCTTGAGCATGCCGTAGACGATCGCGTAGGGGTGAGGTTGACAACCTTTCTGCTCGTGCATGGCGAAGGGGTCTGGCCTGGGCCTCGGGCCGGAGCTGAGCGAGATGCTACCCAGTTCTTCACTGCTGCCACCGGCGCTGAAGAAGCCGCCTTCCCTTTCGCCGAGCGATGCCACCCGCAGGTCAACTTCGAAGTAGGTGTGCCCGAGAAAGCGGTAGTGCTGGGCGACGATCGAGAAGGCAGGCCCACCATCGGGGACGGTGGTGTGGACGAGCGTACGCAGGCCTCCTGGCAGGTATCTCAATGCGGGCTTCGTGCATTCCACGACGCGCGCGAGCTTCTCACGGCGCAGCGTGTGGCCGTGCGCGTCCAGCTCGGTGAGCGACACGGGAATCGGTGAGGGTCCGCGTACGGCCTGGTAATAGATGCCGCCCGGACCGCCTCGGCCGCGGGGCAGGAGCACCGGGTGCGAGGCGATCGTGCGACCGTTGCTCAGGCGCAGGATCACGCCGCGCGTGCGCGGAAGGGTGGAGGCATGGATCGTCAGGACCCCTTCGTTACAGTCGACACTCGTCTCGGGCTGACTACGGGAAGACGCACAGCCACCGACACCACTTCCCGAGGTGAGACTTATGCCACTGCCGCGGCGGGTTTCGATTTCGACGTTCACCCCGCATTCCTTCAAGTGGCCGGCGTTGACGGGCGATCCGGACCTTTCGACGGCGGTCACGCTGTAGCGCTCCCCTGTCGCCGTCCTGCCGTGGCCGAGCACGACCTTGTGCACTTTCAGGGTGATAAGCGCTTCGAACGGACTGCTTGGAATGCCAAGCGTGCGCGCAAGCGCACTGCGCGTTGAGAATTCTTCACGCTCAGAACCCAAGCTCTTCTTTGCCACCTGGAGGATCTCACGGACGAGGTCCTTCTCGGCTGGACCCTCGTGGGCGCTCAAGGAACGCTCGAGCTCCACCAGCGCGAGCACACCTCCCGCGAGTTCACCACGCGAGCCCAGCGACTGTTTCGTGCCGGCGCTGAGCGTTCTGTAGCCGCTGGCCACCCAGGCGTGCATGTCGGCACATACCGGTGGGGGCGCCAGCCCTATCCTCTGCGTGAGTTCAGCGGCTGTCTTTCGCACGAACGCAGTGATCCTGGGGTTGCTCCAGCTCAGCGATGCCACCGCACCCACGAATGTCGCCGTCGCCTGACGACTGGCCTGTTCGGAGGCTAGCCTCAGCGCCTGCCCCAACTCGAATTCAAGCTCTTCTAACTGCCGTTCGCGACGATTGGCTTCGCCCCTCGCCCGCGCTGTCGGTGGCGACGCCCCTGGTGGCGACGCCACTTCTGGAAAGAGGCCACGTCTCTGTGCCGGCATATTGGCGAGCACGCCGGGGCATTCCGCCCCGATCGCGCTCGCGGCGCTTGCGAAGGCAGCCTTCGAGGCGCTCGCGTCGGCGGCCACGGCCTGCTCGTATGTGAGGGTCGCCTGCAGATAGGCGTGTGTGGCGGCGAGGTCCGCGGGGCTCACCGGGTGCGTTGCGGCGGCGACATCCGCAGGGTTCACCGAGCCCGCCGCGGCGAGGGACTGAGCGAAGGCGAGGATCCCGACAAGCGCAAACGCAAGCAGTGCAGTGAGCAGCAGACAGGCGCGCATTCGAGCGACAGGCTATCCGAAGAGTCCACATGGTGGAGCTACTGCGGCCGGGCTCTGGCGTCGCTCACTTCTGGGGCGTCGATAATCGTGCTGCATGTCGTAGAGGTATGAAGCGCGCTTCTGCGCCGTATACCCACAGAGGTAGTATGCTATACTCGCTTTATGAGTAAGAGACTCCAGGTGGTCGTCGCCGAGGACGAACTGAAACGCTATGAGTGCAGCGCCAAGGCCGCGGGACTGACCGTCTCGGCGTGGGCGCGCCAGGCGATGAACGCCGCCGAGCGCCATACCTCGAACGGCGATGTCGAGGCAAAGCTGGCCGTGATTCGCAAGGCGGCGACATACAACTTCCCGGTTTCCGACATCGACACGATGCTCGCCGAAAACGAGCAGCGCTATGTGCCAGATCTCCCGGGCCTTGACTAGGTGGTCTTCGTCGACGCGAACATCCCCATGTACCTCATGGGGGACGACCATTCGCACAAGATCGAATCCCGGCGCCTGATCGAGCGGTTCGCGAGCGAACGTCGGCGCCTGGTGACCAGCAGCGAGGTTTTCCAGGAGCTTTTACACCGCCATGCGGGCAGTGAGCGGCGCGAAGCTCGGGAGGTCGCGTTCCACACGCTCAGGAGCATCGTCGACAACGTCTTCTCGGTGCGCGAGCAGGACGTTTTCGCCGCCAAGGACCTCACCCAGGCCCACCCGCGGCTCTCTTCGCGGGACGCCGTGCATGCCGCCGTCATGCGTCGCAGCCACATCAGCGAGATCCTCAGCTTCGACCGGGGGTTTGACCTACTGCCCTGGGTGGTGCGCACTCCGGGCTCCGCCGGCGCGCGCCACGAGCGCTGACATGCCTGAGGCCACTCAGGCCACCTCGAGCGCCGCGTGCGACTGCGCGCCGGCGCGTGAGCGCACGCCGATCAGCCGCGCGCTGAGGATCGCGCCGACACCCGCGAGCGCCGCAGCGAGCCAGAACGCGTGGTGCAGGCCACTGACGTAGTCGTCGGCCGAGCCGTGGCCAATCGCGGCGGCGGCGGGGACGAGGGCGCCGAAGACGGCCACGCCGAGTGCGACGCCGGCGTTGCGGAAGGTGTCGTTGACGCCCGCCGCAAGGCCCCCGTGGCGCTCTGGTAGCGAGCTCAGTGCGACGGCGGAGAGGGCGGGGTTGAACATGCCGGTGCCGATCGAGGCGAGCACCTCGCCGGGCAGCACGAGCGCCCAGGAGGTGTGGGCGCCGATGATCGTGCAGAGCGCCATGCCGCCGCTGACGAGCACGAGCCCGGCGGTAATCAGGAGGCCGGGTGAGGTGCGCTGCACCAGCGGCGCGGAGGCGCCGCTGATCACAAACATCACGACGGTGCCCGGCAAATACACCAGGCCGGTCTCGATCGGCGAGAGCCCGAGGACCTCCTGCAGGTAGAGCGTCAGGTACAGGTAGATCGCGAAGAAGGACCCGGAGATCGCAAACGCCGCGACCTGCGCGCCGCTGAAGGCGGGGTAGCGGAAGAAGCCGAGCGGCAGCATCGGCGCGGACGAGCGCGCCTCGACGGCGAGGAAGGCCGCCAGGAAAGCGGTGCCGCCGACCAGGTAGGCGAGGATCGCGGGGGAGCCCCAGCCATCGATGTTGCCGCGCAGGAGCGCGAGCACGAGCAGGAAGAGACCGGCGCTGAGCGTCGCCTGGCCGGGCCAGTCAAGGCGCCGGGGGGCAGGGTCGCGCGACTCGGCGACCCACGCGCGCGTGGCGATGAGGCAGAACACGCCGAGGGGGACGTTGATGAAGAACACCGCCCGCCAGCTGAAGCCACTCGTGAGCAGCCCGCCGACGAGCGGCCCGATCGCGAACGCCGCGCCGATCGTCGCGCCGTAGGCGGCGAACGCCTTGGCGCGCTCGCCGGGCTGGGAGAACGTCGCGGAGATCAGCGCTAGCGAGGTGGCGAACATCAGCGCGCCGCCCACCCCCTGCACGGCACGGGCGAGGTCGAGCACGACGATCGTGCCCGACAGCGCGCACACCAGCGAGGAGGCGGTGAACAACGCGGTGCCGTAGGCGAAGATGCGCCGCCGCCCGACCCTGTCGGCGAGCGAGCCGGCACTCAGCACGACCGTCGCGAGCGTGAGCGTGTAGGCATCGATGATCCACTGCAGCCCCGTCAGCGAGGCATCGAGGTCGTGGGCGATGTGTGAGAGCGCCGTGTTGATCACGGCGATATCGAGCATCAGCATCGCCGTGGCCAGGCAGGCCACGGCAAGTGTTCCTCGGCGCGGGGACATCGGGGCTCCCTTCGATCGGGTACTGGCCCCTCACTCTAGGAAGACCGACGACGGGTTCCGGTGAGCGTCGCCATGAGCCTCGGAGTCATGTCCCCAACCTGAGCCGGGGTGCAACGCCGGCAGGACATGGGCTACGCCAGCGTCGGCGGGCACCCAGACGCCACCGGCTCCCCACAGACCGGTGACTGCCAGGTATGTCGCGCTCTAGGAGTTCAGGCGGTTCTTCAGGGCGCTTGCCGCGGAGAACTTCGCCGCCTTGCTGGCGGCGATGTTGATCGTCTCGCCCGTGGCCGGGTTACGTCCCTGGCGGGCGGCACGATGGCTGACGCTGAACTTGCCAAAACCGGCAAGGGCGACCTCACCGCCCGACGCCAACTCGTCGGCGACCGCGCCGATCACCGCGTCCAGTGCCTCCCGTGCCTGACTTCCGGTCAGTTCGGCGCTATCTGCGACCTTCTCGGCCAGCTCGTTCTTAGTCATCCCACTCCCTTCCGATTAGAAAAAGCGAGGGCCCGACCGAAGCCGGGAGACACGCGCCTTTGGCGCGAATCCTCGTTTCGGCCAGCCGGCCTGCGGCCGACTTCGCCACCCTCTGGGTGTCGTGCTGCGAGCAGGCTAACGGTTCCTCAGGACGACGCCGCGCCGCCAGCCTGACTTTCGCCCGCTAGCGGGCCCAAGCCGCGGGGCTGGGCGGGCCCGCGAGCGGCCACCGCGTGGTCCCGCGCCGGCGCGGCAGGGGGGTCGCGAATGGGCGCGGTCGAGTCGCGAGCGGGGCTGGCGGGACCGCGAGCCGACACGACGCGCGGCTGCAGACGCCCGGCCGCGCATGCCGCCCACAGACAGGCGAGCCAGCAGGCGCAGGCGAGGCCCACGTGCACCCACACGAGCTCGGTGGGCAGGTGGGTCTCGTACTGGTCGAGCCCGACGGCGCCCTGCAGCGCGATCAGCACACACAGGGCGGTCAGCGCACGGCGCAGCAGGGGGTCGGCGGCGCGCATGCGTGCGAGCCACCAGACGCCGACGGCGAGCAGCCCGAAGGCGAGGGCCAGCTCGCCGTGGCGGTGGATCACGAAGTCCATCGTGCCGCGCCCGTCGAAGTCGAGGCGGTTGATGCGCTGGCCCGGCGATCCCCCCGCATGGGGACCGGCGGCGGTGGCGGCGGTGCCGGCGAAGATCGTCACCCCGCCGAGCGCGACGAGCAGGCGCACCCACCACACGAGCGCGCGGTCCCGCGCGGGAGGGCGCGGCGGGCGGAGGTCCTCGGCGAAGGTCGCCCGCCAGGCGAGTGCGACGGCGGCGGCAAGCAGCAGCATCGACAGCGCGAAGTGGCCCATCACCCAGCCGTAGTCGAGGTCACCCTTGACCGTGAGCCCGCCGAGGATCGCCTGACTGAGAACGCCGAGCGGCAAAAGCACGCCCAGCCACACCAGATCGCGCCGACGGGGCCGGCGGCGCAGCGCGAGCACCCACGCGCCAAGCGCAGCCAGCGAGACAGGGACGGTGAGCATGCGGTTGGAGAACTCGATCACCGCGTGGGTGTTCAGCGGCGGATAGACCTTCCCGTAGCAGCGCGGCCACGTGGGGCAGCCGAGCCCGGAGCCGGTGAGGCGCACGGCGGCGCCGGTGAGCACGATCAGCGTGAGCGCGCCCAGCGCGACGTACGCCGCGATGGCGTACTGCCGCGGTGTCACGGTGTAGCCGTTGGTGCGCTCGCGCAGGCGCCGCAGAGGGGCGGACATGCCCCTAAGTCTGCCAGGAGCGCCTACCCGTGGCGCTTGTGGCGAGGCCGGCGTTCTCTGACGTGCACGATCGTGAGGTGCATGGTGGAGGTATTTTCCAGCCGGTCGATGGCGACGATCGTGAGCACGTGGCGACCCGTGCGCAGCTTGACCGCGCCGGACCAGCGCATCGAGGCGACGGTGCTCTGGGGGTAGGTGTGGGTGAACAGGAAGGGCACCCAGTTGCGCACGAGGTGGCCGTCGTCGAACAGGCGCACGCGGCGGATGCCCACGGGATCGGAGGCCACGACCTTGACATTCAGCTTGCCCTTGTAGCGCTGGCCGTTGGTGGGGTTATACGGGGTGATCTTGGGCCCGGCGAAGTTCCCGCAGGTGCCGGTCTGCTGGTCGCCATGTTCCAGGTAGGAGCGCATCGCCGCGTAGGAGGGCTTCTGGGAGAAGTCCGAGCGCAACAGGCCCGAGACGACGGGGCCTTCGTCGGTAAGGGGATACCAGAGCGCGAGCTGCACATAGGAGTCTTCGTTGAGGCAGTGGTATGCCTGCTGCAGGTAGGTGGCCTGCTGTTCTTCAGAGACACCCTCGGGCTTCTGTCCGGCGAAGGCACCTTCCGAGCAGGTCGCCGAGGTGGTGCGCCAGCTCGCCTCGGTCATCCAGATCGGCTTGTCGTCGCCGTTGGCGAGCTCGGTGGCGTGCACTTCGCGGTAGCCCAGGAAGGAGTCCGGTTCAAGGCGCCCGTCGGGGTTGCGCAGGAAGGTGTAGGGGGAGTTGACGTTGCAGGCGGTGTCGGTGTGGACCCCGACGGCGTCGAAGTAGCCCTTGCCGCCGGCCTGATAGACGCCCTCCAGGAAGTTGTAGTCGTTGCCGGCGAGCCCGCCCAGCACGACCTCGGCGTTGGGGTCGGCGGACTTCACGGCACCGTAGGCGGATTGCAACAGGCGCGTGTAGGCGGCGGGGTCCGG
Source organism: uncultured Solirubrobacterales bacterium (assembly GCA_963723045.1). Lineage (GTDB taxonomy): Bacteria > Actinomycetota > Thermoleophilia > Solirubrobacterales > Solirubrobacteraceae > Palsa-744. Next base: position 1,748,605 of record CAVROU010000002.1, read on the forward strand.
CGAGTCCCACCAGCGCGAGGTGTCCTCCTCGTTCCAGATCTCATACGCCGCCACCCGCCCGGCCCAGCGCTGGGCAAGGAAGTGCAGGAGACTCGCGTAGTCAGCGGGGTCGCGCGGCGGCGCGTTCCCGGCGCTCGTGCCGCTCTCCCAGGCGGGGGTGCCGACGACGTCGAGGATCACGTGCGTGCCCTTGGGCAGCGAGCTCAGCATCTGGTCATACGGCCACAGCCAGTTGCTCGCGTGGACGCCCTGGGAGGGTTCAAAGAACTTCCAGGGCGCGAACACGCGCACCCAGTGCGCACCCAGCGCGGTGGCCTGCTGCATCGTGGCGGGGGTGAGGTTGTTGAGGTTCACCCCGGCTTCCGCGGCGCCGGCGCTTGGGGCCACGACCGTACCCCCGAGGACGCCGCTCGCCAGCAGCGTGGCGAAGACTGCGAGGCGCCTGCGAGGGCGGCGCAGGGCGAAGACCATCGACATGCACATAGCATCGGCGTATGGCCACGCCGCTTGACCGCAGAGGCCTGCAGTTGGCCGCATGCGTGGACGCAGGGTATGTCCGTAGCGACCCGCGGGCGCCGGGGGCGAGACCGAGCGCTCCGGGGGCCACGGGGGATGTGCCGGGGACGCGCGTGGAGGCGCCAGGGACAGCGGTGCGCGCGCCGGGGAGCACCGTGGAGGTGTGGCGCGCCGATCTGGATGCCTTGGCCGAGGAGTTCGTGGAGTTGCTCTCGGGCGAGGAGCGGGCACGCGCCGCGCGCATCGTGAGGGCGGAGAATCGTGCGCGATGGATGCGCGCACGAGGGGGACTCAGGGCGCTGCTAGGCGATTACCTGGAGTGCGACCCGGTGACTCTGACGTTCACAACCGGCCGGCACGGCAAGCCGGCACTGGACGGACAAAGAGAGCTTGGCTTCAACCTGTCGCACTCGGGAGCGCTGGCGGTATATGCGTTCGCCCAGGGCCTCGCGGTGGGGGTGGATGTCGAGGCGCTCGCCCGAAACACCCACCGAGACCACCTGGAGTTGGCCGAGCGCGTGTTCGCGCCCGAGGTGGTGAGGCACATGCGAACGCTTGCACCGAGCGCGCGCCGACGGGAGTTTCTGCGCGAGTGGGTACGCCACGAGGCACAGCTCAAGTGCCTTGGTGTCGGCTTAGCGGGGACCGACAAGCTAGCCGAAGCGGACTCACCGGAGCCGTGGGTGTCCGAGCTCGAGATCGGCCCGGACGCCTTGGCGGCGGTCGCGGCGCGGGTGGAGCCCGGTCAGCCGGCGTAGCGGAAGGGCAGTTCCCCGGCCATCTCGGCCAGGTGCGGGGCGGTGGCGTCGCGCGCGGAAACGCTGAGATCCTCGCGTGGCAGCGGCCAGTCGATCCCCACGTCGGGGTCGTCCCAGGCGATACCACGCTCGACGGCCGTGTCGTAGTAGGCGCTCTGCTTGTAGAGGACGTCGGCAACGTCGCTGAGGACACAGAAGCCGTGGGCGAAACCGACGGGGACGTAGAGCTCGTGCAGAGTGGAGTCGTCGAGCTCGAAGCCCTCCCACTCGCCGTAGGTGGGCGAACCGTGGCGCAGGTCGATGAGCACGTCGAGGATGCGCCCGCGGGCGCAGCGCACGAGCTTGGCGACGCCGGGGCCGATGTGGAAGTGCATCCCGCGCACTACGCCGTAGGTGGAGCGCGAGTGGTTGTCCTGGATGAAGCGCTCCTCCGGCGGGATGCCGAGCTCGGCGTGCCACTGCAGGCGGTAGGTCTCCACGAAGAAGCCACGCTCGTCGGCAAAGGCGCGCGGGGCGAAGAGGACCGGGCCGTGAAGGCGCGTGGGGAGAATCTGCACGCGGCGGAGGGTACAAGATGGAGCTGGGAGGCCTGTTCAAGTTGTGTGCGGGGACCGCCACGAAATGCGGACGTGCAGGCGTGGGCAGACGGGGATGACACTGCGCCAGTTCGCCCAGGCAGCCGGGACCTCAGCGTCGCGGCTGAGTGACTACGAGAATGCCAAGGGTCGCGCCGACCACGGACGTACTTGGGCACCTTGGGCATGTCGCGGCGACACACCGAGGAGCGGCGTCGGCGAGCCGGTGACGAAGGCCGTACACGCCTCGATGCCGTGGTGGTGTGTACCTCGAAAAGATCGTTCACGGCCCTCGAAAACGGGGACTCAGATCCCTCGAAAAAGATCGTTCATGGCCCTCTTATATGCTTTTATGTGGGATACCAAATAAATGGACCAGCGCCTGAACCCATACACGCCAGGCTCGGGGATCAAACCGAGGAGACTCGCGGGACGCGACGCAGACCTCGACGCATTCAGGGTGCTGCTCGGGCGCCTCGCCGACGGGCAGCCAGAGCGCAGCCTCATCTACTCTGGCCTACGAGGAGTGGGCAAAACCGTCCTCCTTCTGGAATTTGAGACGCTCGCCCGTGAGGCTCACTGGGCCTGCAACGAGGTCGAGGAGGTCGGCTCCGGCGACTTCCGGCAGACCTTCGCAGAGCTCGCCTACCAGATGCTGCTGTCGATGCGCCGCCGCAAGCGAATGCAGGCCCGCGCAACGGCCGCCCTGGGCGTCCTGAAGGCATTCACGCTCGGACTGCCGGGCGGGATCACCGCGAGGATCGACGTCGAGGTATCCAAGGGAACCGCTGACAGCGGGGATCCCGAGCGCGATCTCGCGACGCTGCTCGTCGAGGTCGGGCAGGTCGCGCAGGCAGGCGGCACAGGCGCGGTCTTCTTCCTCGATGAGATGCAGGGTCTCGACAAGGTCGCGCTCGCGGCCGTGTGCATGGCCATGAACCGCGTCGGTCAACGCTCGCTGCCGGTAGCGCTCGTGGGCGCGGGACTGCCACCGCTGCCGCGCCTGCTGCGGGCGGCGAAGCCATACGCGGAGCGGATGTTCGCCTACCACGAACTCGATCGCCTGACCGAGGCCGAGGCCCGCCTCGCGCTCATCGCACCAGCGGCACAGCTCGAAGTCGAGTACGAGCCGCACGCCGTCGAGCTGATCTTCGAGGCCTCCGCCGGCTACCCCCACTTCTTACAGGAGTACGGTCGCGTGCTCTGGAACGAGGTCGAGACCTCGCCGATACGCGCACGAGACGTCAAAAGCGCCCAAACGCTGGTCTCCGAGGCACTGAGCAGGCGCTTCTTCAAGGACCGCTTCGAGACAGCGTCCGACGCTGAGCAACGCTACCTATCGGCTATGGCCGAACTCGGTGACGATCCCACCCGGACGGCGGACGTGGCAACCCGCGCCGGCTACAAGGACGTCGGCAGCGCATCCCTGCTACGCGAGAATCTGATGCGCAAAGACCTCATCTACAGCCCCCGCCGGGGCCTCGTCGCCTTCACCGTCCCCCTCTTCTCCGTATACGTACGCGAGCACCATCCCCTCGCCAGCTTCACGGATTAGCGCCACCGACTCTCTATTTGGCTTTGTTTGCAAACACAAATAGAGCCGCCTTGGCACCGAAAAGGGCCACCGGGCAAGAAGCCGCTCGCCGTGCAGCACGCGCAGCTCCTCTAGGCGCCTGTCCATGATCTCGCCGATGCTACTGTGTTATCGGATCTGGTAATATTCTGTCATGGAGCCTTCGCTGGACGAGGTGTTGGAAAAGGCGACACGGCTGCAGGCGCTGGTCCCGGGCGCGGTCCTCGTGGGAGAGTCGGCGGCGGCGCTGCACGCCCACCATCGCAGGTCGCTCGACAACGACCACGTCGTCGCCGATCTGGCCGAGCGCTATGACTCGATCCTCGAGAACCTGGAGGCACTCGGGGACTGGTCGACGGCGAGGGTGCAGCCCGGGAAGATCATCCTGGGCGAGCTCGGCGGCATCGAGACAGGTGTTCGCCAGCTGCTTCGAAGCCGGCCCCCGGAGAGCACGGAGATCGAGGTGCAGGGCAAGCCGCTGCGCGTGCCAACCGCGGCGGAGATCCTGCGGATCAAGGCGTGGCTGGCGCTGAGCCGCAACCAGACTCGCGACTATCTCGACATAGCGGCGCTCGCGGAGAGCATCGGGCTCGAGGAGGCGGCGGGCGTGCTGCGCGACATCGACGTTTACTACGCCGACATCAACCGCCGGCCGGAGGCCGTGGCGACACAGCTTGTCAGGCAGCTGGCAGACCCTCGGCCTCGCGATGAGAAGACCACGACACAGCTGGCCAGCTACAAGGCGCTGGAGCCTCGCTGGCAGGAGTGGTCGACGGTCAGGTCGGTGCTCGCGGACCTCGCGGAGAGGATGACGCGATGACGCTGCACTTTCGCAACGTCGACTTCGATTCCAGCGCACCGATAGACCAGTGGCCGGCGGAGGCGATCGAGACGCTGGTCGACCGCGGCACACTGTCGGACTGGCGTCGCCTGGCCGAGGCGATTCGCGGCCAGCCGTGGGGCCCGGCGGCGCGGACCACCGAGATGGTGATCGGGTGGGGCGAGCACTACGGCGTGGACGCGCTGATGGCCAACGTGATCGCGCGCGCCCGCGCGGAGGTGGCCCGGCGTGGACGAGCCGAGTACGCCGCGCAGATTCGGGCGTGGCGTGGGCAGACCGGGATGACACTGCGCCAGTTCGCTCAGGCAGCCGGGACGTCGGCGTCGCGGCTGAGCGACTATGAGAACGCGAAGGTCGCGCCTACGACGGATGTGCTTGGACGCCTGGGCCATGTCGCGGCGACAAGCTCCATTCATTGACATCCGTTTGCCTGCCTCTAGCTATCCGAGCCATCCGTCCTATTGAGACGCCCGAGCATGCCGAGTGGCGCGACTGCCAGCTCGCCTAACCGCCCTCGCCCAGCAATGCGCATCAGTCCGCGCTGCTGGGCAGGACTCAAAAGGCCGCCCTCGTCGATCAGCGGCAGGCCGATACTCACGCGGCCCTCCAGGGAGTGATAGGCGTCCTGGTACTCCCGCGCAAGCTGCGTGTGGTGCTCGACTTCCCGTTCGAGCTTGAGGATGTAGTTCTCGCGGTCAAGCTCCTGCCAAGCACGGGGGGCCGCCTCGGATGGGGGCGCGGCCAGCGCATGCCGATAGACCGCGACAAGCTGCTGGGCCACCTCGCTCCAGTCGGGTATGGCAAGCGAGCGCAACTTCTCAAGGTGCTCGCTCCGCGCCGGGCCCGCGCTCAAGAGCGGCAGGACCCTAATCGCGCTCGCGGCGCCATCCCATGGCACCAGCGTCGCCGCATCGCCGGCCACCTCCGAAAGAGAGGCCTGCGCGGCAAACAGGCAAGGAAGACCCGCCCGGGCGGCCTCCACCGGGAGCAGGCCGAACCCCTCGTAGAGGGTCGGATAGAGCAGTGCGGTCGCGTGCCCGTACAGCCAGATCTTGGCCGACTCGTCGATCGGCCCCAGGTCAACGAGAGAGCTGGACAGATCGGGATGGTTTCTCAGGATCTCCCGCTCCTGCTCGCACGAGGACCCGTATGGGACGTGTGCACCGGCAAGCACCAGCCGACCCGACCAGCCGAGCTCCCGCAGCGCACCCAGCAGGCGGATCGCGAACGGGCGGTTCTTGTGTGCGTAGTCGGCGCCCAGGCAGAGCAGGAACGGCTCCTCGGCCGTAAGACCGCCGGGTGGGAGCCCAGACAACCCGGGAGCCTCGATTGCCTCCATTCCGATGCCGACAATGTGCGTGCGCCCCGCGGGCAGCAGATCCTCGGCGAGCGCGTCGCGGCGGGCGTGCCCTGAGAAGAACACCACCTGATCGGCCCCGGCCAGTGCCAGCCGGGTGGTGCGTCGGTACGCGCGCCAGGCGTCGCCGTCGCGGTGGTAGGAGTGATTGTGGAAGGCGACCAGATCCTGCTGGCCGATCACCACGCGCTTGCCAACGAGCCGCAGCAGCGTGAGGTCGTCCGGCGTGAAGACCTGCTGGGGGCGATGCACCACATCGCTCAGCGGCGGATCGGCGAGGGCCTGCTCATAGGTGAGTAGTTCCACATCCGGGACGCTCGTCAGAGCGTCCCGGGCGCGCTCGGAGAGGTCGGGCGGGACAAGCACCCTGACCGCTACCTCGCCACCCCGCGCAAGCGCCAGGATCAGCTCGATGATGTAGGTCTGGGTGCCCCCGGCGCTCGCGTTCAGCGCGCGACCGTCGATTGTCACCGCGAGCCTGCCCAGTGCGGTGCGGGCGCGGTCGAGCGAACGGCGCAGCGGTCCCTGCTCGTCAGCGGCGATTGTCGCCTGGATCGGGTTCTCGGCGTGACCGGACTCGACAGCGCCGTGCACCAGCACGTCGTCGGCTGCGACGTGGACCATGCCGAGCGCGGTGGTGCGCAGCGCGAGATCGGCCAGCGCCTCGCCGAGGCCCAGGGACTCATCCAGCGGAGCGGCGAGCTCCAGCGCGCCACGACGGATGTAGGCGCAGCCGGGACCGATCGTCGCGATCCGCGGATATAGGTCGAGGGCGCTTTGGCGGAGAGCAATCGCCGCCTCATCGGCGTCGGACGGATCCGCGCCGGGGAGCATCACCGCGCCCGCGCCCAACGACAGCGGCGTGGCGCTCGCCACGATCGAGTCGCTGGTAGCGGCGTCCCGAAGGCCCTTCAACCAACCTGGAGAGACCTGCATGCCGGCGAGCACGAAGGCCACATCGCTTGGAAGGCTCGCTGCGATTGCCGCGTTGAGAGCGCAAACAGCTGTGTCGTGCTGTAGCGACAGACCCACGATCGTCCTGTCGCGCGTCTCGACGTCAAGCGCCTGCGCAAGCCGCTCGAGCGCGGCCGCGGATCCCGCGAGGATGATCGGAATCTGGGTGTCGGAGTGCTCTAGGACGCTCCGCAGGCAGGCAAGCGCGGGGGGGTCGGCGGCAAGGACTGTGACGCATACGACCACCGAGCCCCGCGTGAGGTCAAGCGTCTCGATGGTGCTCGCCGGCTGAATCATCGGGACTTATCAACCACAAGAGAGCCTCTCGGGAGCGGCATCCGGTGGATTCTCTCAGGTTGGTCGCCGTCTCATGCCCTCGGGACTGGACGCCGTGGGGGCTTTGTCGCTGGGCGCGGTCAGACCGCCACCGTATCGCCGCGCTCCAGCTCATCGTCGCCGTCACCGGCATCGCCGCGTTCCAGCCCATCGCCGCGAATACCAACGCGAGCAAGCCCGTCGAGCAACCGATCGTCGAACGGCTCGCCATTGTGGCACTCGTCCGGTCCGTCGAGAAGTCGGACCTCGTTGACGCACCCCGAGCCGGGGAACCGGAATTCCTCAACCGCCCTCAGCGTGGCACGGTCGATGACCCACAAGCCTCCGTCGTTCAACCTCCGGTCGCTCCGTCCCCCAAATTCCGAGCGACCCACGAAAAGGTGATCGTCGTTGACCGCCAACCCACGCGCGATCACGCCATCCTCGTCCGCTTCCCAAACTGTCTGGCGGGATCGCATCTCGTGCAGGCGCCCGTGGCGCGAATCGCAGATTACGAGTCCCTGCTCACCGTCCCAGACGTTGTGTGCCCACCCAGTGGCGGTCGCGTGGATCTCGACGATCTCCAGCTCGGGCCACGAAAGCTCCCAGACCTCAGATGGGTTTTCGTGGTTGTGCGCCACGACCCACACGCGGTCGCCGCTGCGATGGACACTGTTGAAGTGGTGTCCCAACTGGCCTGCGGGGCCATAGTCACAGCGGCTGTCACCGAGTGCGACATCTCTGATCAGAGTGCCGTCGGCATCGTAGACGGACAGGCGCTCGTGCCCGGTGTCGACGACCAACAAACGGTCGCCCACCCACTCGATTTGATGGGACAGCAGGAGCCGTCGCGGAGTCCGGACGGACACGCCACCTTGGATTGCATAACCAGCGATGTCGCCACAGTCCGCGGCCCCGTGGTCGGCGAGGGTCAGCAGCTCCTCGCTCTTGACCTGCGAGTGGCCGACGAATGCAGCGCTGTTACTCCAGCTCAGACCGTAATACTCGCCGTCGCCCGATCGAAGCTCCGTCAGGCGACCGGACCCCAGATCGAGCACGAATAGGTGGAGTGGTGTCGCGAGGAGCAGCCTGATCGCCGAACACTAACAATCCGCACCCTCACCCGGCCGTGCGCCCGCCACGTGGCCTTTGGGATGAAAGATCACGTTGCGGAATACGAGAAAGTTCAGTGACACAAGGAGCGCGACCGTTCCGAGGTACACAAGCTCCACCGGCAACCCAAGTACGGTTGGCAGGACAGCGGTAGATAGCGCGGTAAGCCCGTACTGCGCGCCCGCGAACACCAGATAGCGAGCGGCCTGATGACGAAGTGGCAGCGCATACTCGTCACGGTGGGCCCAGACGAAGAAACGCTGCAGCGTGAAATGAACCGACACGCCGATGCAGGCGCCGATGGCAAGCGCGACCTGAAACGGCAGGCCCACCACGCTGCTCAGCAGCGTGGTGCTGCCGAGATAGACGATCGTCACGGTCCCGCCGGTAAGGGCGTAGCGGGCCCCCTGCGCGAGCACGCCGGAGCCCCGCAAGCGTTGCATCCACACCGAAGGGCCGTGGAGAGCGGGCGCGCTGGGCGCTCGTGTGGGGCGTGGCATCCGCTTAACGTAGACGAGCGCCAAATGAGGAAGCAGATATTGGCCGCTCCAGCCCCACGGGACACACCGCAAACGTCGGATCTGCATGGTACCGTCGCTCGCTATGAACCAAAGTTCGAGCGACGTCGGATCGGCCCCTTACTTCCCTATTGATGAGACCCCGCACCACAGGCAGCGGATAGAGCAGTGAGCGATGCCGGGAGCGCGCCGCTTGCCGACGGTATCCGTCGCATCGTAATCGAGCAGTCAAAGCGCGCGAATGTCGGGCATATAGGCTCGGCCCTGTCGATCGCGGACATCCTCGCGACGCTCTATGGCGGCGTGCTCGACCAGTCGAACGATCGCGCTCGCCAGGATCGCCTCGTTCTATCCAAGGGCCACGCGGCGCTTGCCCTTTACGCGGCGCTCGAATTGACCGGTCATGTGCCATCCGGAACGACGAGCACCTATTGCGCCGACGGCACGCTGCTGGGCGTGCATCCCGAGCGCGAGCTGGACGGCGTGGACTTCTGCACGGGCTCGCTGGGCCACGGCCTGCCGATCGCGGTGGGAGCCGCGCTGGCCGCCCGGATGCAGGACTCCTCCCGGCGCGTGTTTGTCGTGATGAGCGATGCGGAGCTCAACGAGGGCTCGGTCTGGGAGGCGGCGATGTTCGCCGCCCACCATGACCTGGCCAACCTAGTGCTGATCCTCGACCTCAACGGGCAGCAGGCGATGGGCTACACCCGCGACGTGCTGGACCTCGACGCCCCGGCCCAGCGCTGGCGCGCCTTCGGATGGGACGTCCACGAGCTCGACGGGCACGACACGGCGGGTATGCGTGCGAGGATTGAGGATCTGGACTTCCGGGCAGGTGCGCCCCATATCCTCATCGCGCGGACGACATTCGGGAAGGGCGTGAGCTTCATGCAGAACACGATCGACTGGCACTACCTGCCGATGACCGACGAGCAGTACGCGCAGGCGCTGTCCGAGCTCCAGGAGGCCGCTGCATGAGGGACGATTTCATCGCGGAGCTGGCCGAGCTAGCGGCGCGGGACGAGCGCGTCGTGCTGCTGACGGGCGACCTCGGCTACATGGTGCTCGACGTCTTCTCAAACCGCTTCCCCGACCGCTTCTTCAATGTCGGCGTGGCCGAGCAGAACATGGTCGGGATGGCGACCGGTCTCGCCGAGGCGGGCTACGTGCCGTTCGTCTACTCGATCGCGACGTTCGCGTCGCTGCGGCCCTACGAGTTCATCCGCAACGGGCCGGTACTGCACGAGCTTCCGGTGCGTGTCGTCGGGGTGGGCGGCGGATTCGACTACGGCTTCAACGGGATCACGCACTTCGCGCTCGAGGACTATGCGGTGATGCGCACCCAACCCGGCCTGACGGTGGTCTCGCCCGCGGACAGCCCCCAGGCGCGCGCGGCGGTGCACGCCACGCGCGAGCTCCCCGGACCGATCTACTTCCGCATCGGCAAGCGTGGCACCCCGGTGCCGGGCCTCGACGGTCGCTTCAGGCTCGGCGAGGTCCAGCTGATCGGCGAGGGCGGCGATGTCGCGCTGATCGCGATCGGCTCAATCGCCGGCGAGGCGCGGCGCGCGGCCGAGTTGCTCGCCGAGGAGGGCATTGCGGCAACAGTCGCGGTCGTCTCCACCTTCAACCCCTCGCCCGTGGAGGGTCTTGCCGAGCTGCTCGGCGGGGTCTCGCTGGCGGTCTCAGTGGAGGCGCACTACCTGAACGGCGGGCTCGGTTCGCTGGTTGCCGAGACGATCGCTGAGCGGGGCCTGAACACGCGCCTGGTACGCACCGGGATCGATGTCGTACCGCGCGGGCTGGCCGGCAGCCAGGAGTATCTGGAGGACCGCTTCGGCCTTTCGGCGGAGCGGCTCGCGGCCACCGCGCAGGCGGCGCTGGACACCGCCAGAGCATGAAGCTGAGCGCGGTCATCGCCTGCTACCGGGACGCTCCGGCGGTGCCGATCATGCACGAGCGTCTGTGCAAGATGTTCGAGGAGATCGGGGCCGACTACGAGATCATCTTCGTCAACGACGGCAGCCCCGACAACGCGCGCGAGGTGCTGAGCGAGCTGGCGGAGCGCGACCGGAAGGTGGTCGTCGTCAACCACACGCGGGCGTTCGGCTCACAGAGCGCGTTCACCAGCGGGATGCGAATCGCGACGGGGGACGCGGTGGTGCTGCTCGACGGAGACCTGCAGGACCCGCCCGAGGTCATCCCCCAGTTCGTGGAGCAGTGGCAGGCGGGCTTCGACATCGTCTACGGCGAGCGGGTCAAACGCGAGGCAACAGCGTTCATGAGCCGGGCGTACAAGCTCTTCTACCGGGTCTTCCGCCGCCTCTCCTACCTCAATATCCCGCTCGACGCGGGCGACTTCGGGCTGCTCGATCGCCGCGTCGTCGACGCATTGAACAGCCTGCCCGAGTCGCATCGCTTCATCCGCGGGCTGCGCGCGTGGGTCGGCTATCGCCAGGTCGGCGTGCCTTACGTGCGCCCGGAGCGCATGTTCGGCAGGACGACCAACTCGCTGGTCAAGAACGTGGGCTGGGCGCGGCGCGCGATCGTGTCGTTCTCCTATGTGCCGCTCGATTTGATCGCCTGGCTCGCGCTGTTGAGCGTCGGCGTGTCGTTCGTTGCGCTGATCGCGCAGTTGGTACTGCACTTCGCCGACCCGGGCCTCGCCCCCAAGGGTTTCACAACGCTGATCGTCGGCATGCTGTTCATCGGCGGCATCCAGCTCCTGTGCCTTGCGATCATCGGCTCCTACGTGGCGCACATATATGAGGAGAGCAAGCACCGCCCGCCCTATCTGGTGGAGAGCATTCTCAACGACCCCGGCACGCCGCCCCACGAGAGCGGCACTACGGGCCGTGCGTCAAGCACCTCCGACCGGCTGACGCGCGAAAATGGGGCGGCTGTCGGCGAGCGTGGATCGCCGCGGCGAGAGCGGATCGCACAGCCATGACCGAGACCCTGGACACGCTGGCGCCCGAGATGTGCGCCACACGCTGCGCGATCTGCGAGCGCGAGGGCGACGCGGCGGAGCGCTGGCCGGCGACGTTCGACCCCGAGGCGTTCAACGCGAGGGTCTTCTCCGCGCGGCGCCTGCCCGATCGTGTGCACTACCGGATGGTCACTTGCAACGCGTGCGGGCTAGTGCGCTCAGACCCGGTGGCCGGCGAGGAGCTGCTCGCGAGGCTGTATGAGTCGAGCAGCTTCGACTACGGCCAGGAGGTGCAGTCGCTGCAGGCGACCTATGGTCGCGCGCTGGGCTGGCTGGAGCAGCGCTCGTCGCGACGCGAGGCGCTACTCGAGATCGGCTGCGGCAACGGCTTCTTCCTGCAGCAGGCGCGCCGCCAGGGCTGGCGGGAGGTGCGGGGTGTGGAGCCGAGCGCCGATGCCGTGGCGAAGGCGCCGGCGGAGCTCGACGGGGCGATCGTGCAGGACATGATGGGCAGGGGACTGTTCGAGCCGGAGAGCTTTGACGCGGTGTGCCTGTTTCAGGTGCTCGACCACATCTCAGACCCGGTGGCCCTGCTTGAAGAGTGCATCGCGGTGCTGCGGCCCGGGGGACACATCCTGGCGCTCAACCACAATGTCAGCGCCTGGTCGGCGCGGCTGCTCGGCGAGCGCAGCCCGATCGTCGACATCGAGCACACCTACCTCTATTCCCCGGCGACGATGCGCGCGCTCTTCGCCAAGGCCGGCTTTACCGACGGGGAGGTGCGCAGCGTGCGCAATACCTACAGCCTGGCCTACCTCACGCAGCTCGTGCCGCTGCCCACAGGACTGAAGGCCCGTGCGCTGCCCGCGCTGCGCGCCGGTCTCGCGGGCCGGGTGCGCGTGACGGTGCCGCTTGGCAACCTGTGCCTGATCGCGCGCAAGCCGGGTTGAGCGCCACGCGCCACACAAGCCCGGCCGGGGCCGCGGGGAGAGTGCGGTGAGAGCGCTCGTGACCGGAGCTGGAGGCTTCCTCGGCGCGAACCTCGTGCGCCGCCTGCTGGCGGAGGGACACGAGCCGTTCGCCCTGGCGCGTCCCGGCGGGAGCTCGTGGCGGCTGAAGGACATCGCGACCGACGTACGCATCGCAGAGCTGGACCTCCGCGACCACGCCGCAGTCGAGCGGACGGTGGGCGAGTCGCGACCGGAGTGGATCTTCCACCTGGCTGCCCATGGGGCGTACTCCTGGCAAAAGGACATCGAGGCGATGATCGCCGTGAACGTCAGCGCCACGGCGGCGCTGCTGGAGGCCGCGCGCGCGGCCGACGCGCAGGCGTTCGTCAACGCGGGCTCCTCCTCGGAGTACGGCCTGAAGGATCACCCGCCGCGCGAGGAGGAGTGGCTGCAGCCGAACAGCCACTACGCCGTGACGAAGGCGGCGGGCACCCACTTGACGGCGCTCGCGGCGACACAGGGCCTCCCCGCCGTGACGCTGCGCTTGTATTCGATCTACGGCCCCTGGGAGGACCCTGACCGTCTGATGCCCGCGCTGGTGTGCGAGGCGATGCGCGGGCGGCTCCCGCCACTGGTGGGTCCGCAGACAGCGCGCGACTTCGTCTATGTGGACGACTGCTGTGAGGCGCTGCTGCGAGCCGCCGAGCGCGGCGCGCCGGCCGGCCCCGGCGCGACCCTGAACATCGGCTCGGGAGCCCAGACCCGCCTCGACGAGCTGGTGGAGATCGCTCGCACAAGCTTGGACGTGAAGGCGCTGCCGGAGTGGGGCACGATGGAGCAGCGCGGCTGGGACACGAACGTCTGGGTATCGGACCCAGGCGCCGCGTCCGAGCACCTCGGCTGGAGGGCGAGGACCGGCCTCGACGAGGGGCTCATGCGCACCGCCGCGTGGCTGCGGGCGCGACCGGAACTGTGGGAGCGCTACGGCGTGCGGGAGGGCGATTGATTCGCGCCTCAGGCCCGACCGCAGGTGATGCGAGCCGGACTCGGAGCTTTTGAGGAGGACCCCACAAGGGGGTCCGGAGGGGGCCGGTTGGTGGCGAGCCTGAGCGAGGATCGCCCCGCGAGCGGGCTCCAGCGCGCAAACAAACCCAGACGCCCGACAAGTTCGGGAACTTGATCTTTATGCGATGATCAGCGGCCGCAGACGGCCGTCGGAGACCGTCGACTCCCACACAGACCACGATAAGCGCTCAATGAGAAGCCCAACCACGACGCTCACTGAGCGCCCGAAGCTTGCTGCGGCCATGCTCGCCGTGGGCGTCGCAGCGGTCGTAGTGTCGCTCGCAGCCAACGTGCTTGGCCTCGCCGCGTCCTCGGCGTTCGGCTGGAAGAAGGCGACGCTGCTGATCGTCGGCTGCGATCTGCTGATCGCCGCTCTGGTCGTGAGCACACGCCGCATCCCGCCCGTCGACGAGGATGAGGAGGACGTCACATCGCTCGTGCTCGGGGCGATCGCCGATAGCGTGATGACGTTCGCGATCGCCGCCTCGGCCGCGATCGTACTGCTCGGCCAGAGCAAGTCGATCGAGCGCCTCGGCTTCTTCCTCGCGATTCTCGTCGTCGTGCCGCTCAGTGTGACGCTGGCGTGGCGCCGGCAGCGCCTGGGCATGACAGACGAACGCCAGCGACTCGTCGCCTTCGCGACGCTGGCGTCCACTGCCGCCGTACTGTGCCTGGCGCGCCTGCTGGCGCTGTCGCCCTCGGCGACGCTCGACGCGACTCTCTTCGTGCTGATCGCCCTCCCCCTGTGCCGCATCGCGATAGCGCTGTCAGTCCGATTTCGGCCCGCAACTCTGCCGCAATCCATTTCAGCCGGGGCAGTGCTTGCGGCGACGGCCCTCGTGCTGGCGGCGGCCGCGGCGCCATTCGTTCCCTCCGACACCATCAGTGTCGTCAACATCGCCGTGGCGCTCGCGGCTGGACTTGTGACCTTCGAGCTCGTCAGGGTCCTCGGCGATCGTCGCGGCCTGCCGCGTGGGTGGGTGCGCGCGCTCGACGTGGGCGTCGTGGTGGCCTGCGTGCTTGGCGTGATGTATCTCGGGGCATCGGAATTCCCTGCGGCCGGCCTCCCGCTGGCGGGCAACCAGAACTATTTCCTCGGACCAGCGCTCGATGTGCTCCATGGTCACGCGATGCTGGTCGGCACGTTCTCGCAGTACGGCGTCGGTGAGATGGATGCGCTGGCGGCGGTGTTCCTCGTCGTGCCGATCGGCTACGGCACGTTCACCTTACTGCTGTCAGTGGCAACGGCGCTGCTGTTCGTCGTCATCTATCTGGTCTTGCGCTGGAGCACCGAATCGCTGCTGATCGCCGCGGTGGGCCTGACCGTGGCGGTCGTGCTTGGCACGTTCGGGACGATCGGCTACTACGCGTGGGCTCCGAGCACGGGCGTGCTGCGCTTTGGCCTGCCGTGGCTCGTGATCCTGTTCTCGCTTGCGTCCGCGCGGACGACCGCCAACAGACGGGTCTTCGACACCCTGGTGCTAGCCGTCGTCGCTGTCGGGGCCGTGTGGAGCGGCGAAGCCGGCTTCTACTGCCTTGGAACCGCGGTCGCGCTTGCGTGCATCGACGCGGCAACGGCCGACGCGGACGTGCACGAGCGCGCATGGATAGCCGCCCGCCGGGTCGCGCAGCTTCTCGCGACGAGCGCGGGCGCCCTGCTGCTGTTCACCCTACTGACTCGAGCACTGGCGGGCGCGTGGCCGAACTGGGGCGCCTACCTCTACTACATACGCCTGTACACGACGGGCGGACTGGGCAACCTGCCGATTGGCTCGTGGTCGCCCGGCCTGGCATTGGGGGCGCTGTATGCGGTTTCGGCGATCGTGATCGTGCTGCTCGCCCTGACGCGACCCGAAATCCTACGCGAACGCCCCGTCGCCTTTCGCGCGGCAACCGGCCTCACGGTGCTGGGAGCGATCGTTTACACATATTTCCTCGGCCGTGCTCACCCAAACAACCTGTACCACATTTCCCCACCCGGCGTGGCTCTCGTGTTCGTGTGGCTGGGGATCGCGCGCGCGAGTATCGACAACCGCACCGTGGTCGCAATCGCGAGCGCCACGGCGGTCTTCGCAGCGGCGATGATCGTGGCAAACGAATGGGGCACCCTCGGCAAGAAGTACCACACCACCGGACTCGCGGCGGTATTCGGGAGCGCGCCATCTCTCACCAGCGAGGTGAGGGCGCTGTGGCGCAATCCCCTCATCGCCCCGGAATCCACTCACGTCGCCGAGTTCGTCTCTTCGCTCGATGCCAAGCGCCTCAGCCTGACTCTGCTGTTGACCCCCGACGTGGAGACGGAGGCGCTCCTGCGCCTCGACGAGGCGAACGCCGTGGGATCGAGCCAGCCATGCCAGGAATCCCTTTCCAGCCAGGGGCCACCGCGCGTAGCAAAAGAGGTAAAGGCACTCACACCGGGCGGGGTCGTGGTTACGAGCGCCAACCCGACCGATGGGGGCGTGCTGCTGCCGATCCAGACATACATCCTCACGCTCCTGCAGGATCGCTTCACGCTGCGGGAAATCGCCGGCGATGGGCGAGGATTACAAGCGCTCCGCATGACCGCACTGGCACCGATCGCCGCACACCCACCGCCAACCCCGCCACCACCGGCCATCACGGTCCACGCGGGCTGCGCGTAGTAATCGCAGGGCCAGATCAGCCGGGAAAGGACTGAAGAGGACCCCACAAGGGGTCCGGCGGGAGCCGGTGAGCGGTGAGACCAGTGCGAGTCTTCAGGCAGCGTCGGCCGCGAGCGCCTCGCGTACAAGCCGCTCGGCCTCGGGCACCCGCACGCGCTCGCCCGAGGGAAGCATCACCGTGATGGCTCCCTCGCCCTCGAGCTGCGAGCGAGGACCGAAAAACTCCACCCCTACCGGATCTCCACTGTCCGCATCGTAGAAGAACACGTGTCTGGGATCGTCGGTATCGCCGATCTGGCCAGCCCCAGCACGGAGGTGGT
The DNA here is from genome assembly GCA_963723045.1 of uncultured Solirubrobacterales bacterium. Taxonomy (GTDB): domain Bacteria; phylum Actinomycetota; class Thermoleophilia; order Solirubrobacterales; family Solirubrobacteraceae; genus Palsa-744. Next base: position 1,765,031 of record CAVROU010000002.1, read on the forward strand.
CGATCTCCGGAAAGTACTTTGCGGGCTCGAAGTCGTAGGAACCAATCTTCATAGCTGCCTCCACGCATCGGGTATACGACGCAGCGCGTACGCCGTTACAACGGTACCAGCATGGGCACGAAAATCTACCACGACAGCCATGTGTCGACTTGGCCCCAGATCGCGGGCCACCAAGCGCTCGCGGCTGGATGGTGCATCGGCGTAACGTTTGCCTTGGCTGATAGCCACGGCGATCGCGAACGCGCTGAGATACGCGCGTACCTCCCGGCCTGCCTCGTCTTCGCCGCGAGCATGGCGCAAGGCTGCATGCGTCAGCGTCACGCGTCGTCCTGTCAGATCACGACCCCTCCAGACGACAGCGCTGAAGCGCCCGCGGTCGTCATGAACGTAGCCATATCGATCGATTCGCACGAACGGGCAAGCTACGCATGCACCCGGAGACTTCAGTAGGTCGAGTGTCTCCCCGCCTACGGCGACGCGGGCGCGACCCTCGACCCTTTCCAGACCAAGACTGGTACGTCGGCGGATGGGCTGGGAAGATAGCCTGTCGCTCATATGTTCTCGCGCTCGAGCACAGACGACATCTCCTCCTCGCTCCACCGGACCAACGTCGGCGATCAGAGCGAGGAGCGCTGGCAACCGCCGCCGTTCGTCCCACTCACCGGCCGCGCCAGTCGTGCCATAGCCGGCATTCGCCGCGTTCTCGACGCCCAGGCCGGATCGATCTGGAACGATCTTTCGGTTGAGTTGAGGACGGTCAGCGGCACGCTGCTGGATGTGGGCTGCGGCGCACAGCCATACCGCACACTCGTGCCGACCGATGTGAGGTACATCGGTATCGACACGGCGGACGCGAAAGATCGCTTTGGCTATGACATACCTGACACGAAGTACTTCACGGGCGACAGGTGGCCGGTGGATGACCGCGTCGCCGACACGGTGCTGTGCACAGAGACGCTTGAGCACGTGCTCGATCCACTGGGCTTCCTTGCCGAAGCAAGGCGGTCGCTGCGACCGGGTGGCCGGCTGATTCTCACGGTGCCGTTTGCGGCGCGATGGCACTATGTCCCGTTTGACTACTGGCGATTTACCCCGTCGGCCTTGAAACACCTCTTGAGCGAGAGTGGCTTTACACAAGTCGAGATTTATCGCCGCGGCAACGACCTGACGGTTGCCTGCTACAAGGTGTCGGCTCTGATGCTGCCATTGCTGATGCCGCGCGGGGAGAGCTCTCACCGAAGACTCACCTCACGAGTCGCCGGCCTATTACTGTCACCGCTGCTTGCGGCGAGTATCGCCGTCGCCAGGTTGTCACTTAAGCGAGACGGGGGCGATGACTGCTTGGGCTATACCGTGCTCGCCAGAAGGACCGCTGACTAGCCCGACTGTTTGATCGATACCTCCCGAGCACTAGGGTGATCGTTGATGGCGTGCGCAACCGTCGCGTCGGCCGCCATGTGAGCGAACCGGCAGGAGATGGTCCACTGAGGCGTCCCCCTTCGGCGAGGACGTGTCGAGCTTAAGGAACGTTGAGCGTTGCGACTCCTGAAGGTGCTTGTAGGGAGGCCCCCCATTCTCCGCCGCTCGTTGTCCTTCAACCAACGCCGATCTACCTCTTCGTTGCTCTGCCGACCCCGGAGTCGCACGGCCCGCTGCGTCCGCCGTCGTCCGCCTGCGACATCAAACAATACCGACCCAAAAATGTCAATGGCTCGAACTTACAGCCTTGCCTGTCTTTAATCCAGCCACCTAACTCCGACGTTCGACGCCCATACCCGACAATAACGACTCCGGCGATGACGTCACGACCAGCCCGGTCCTATCTTGATCCAACGGTATCCTTCGCCATCTTCGTAAGTGTCGTCGCTGGCGTGACGGCGCGAATATATGCCGCATATTGGGCTAGCTCGAAGAAATAGGCCTTACCATCGGGCTCGGTGACGGGCACTGCCCCTGTGATCGACTGCGCTTGGCGGACAACCGATTCGCCACCATCGGCGTATCCCTGCCGGTCGATATAGAGTCCTCTGAAGCCTGCAGCCACAACACCGGAGATCAGCTGTTCTAGCGGCCTATGGCTGGAGACCGCGAGCCAGTCGGTAGGGCGTCCTGCCATCGCGCCACCGCTCCAGCGCAAGGTGGTGGAGTGAAGGTAGGGTTCGAGCAGGCTGTACGACGTGAGGCCATCTGGGAGCGCTGTCTCGGGATAGGGCACGTAGGGCAGCTCAAGTACCATCGCACCACGCGGCAACGACTGCTGAATCTCGCCGACGAAGGCGGCGTCGGCGTGCCATTCGGCGGCATAGAAGCTGTAGGAGGGAACAAATCGGGTACTTGTGCCCTCAAACACACCAAAGGCCAGCGTCACCGTCATCACGAGAGCAGCGGCCAGTTTTCCGTACGGGCGCCCCGTTTGCCAGTGATTGACTTTTTCGAGCAGCAGTCCCACCCCCACCAGCGCGAAGAACCCAATCAGGATCGCGATCCTCTCCCAGCCGCGTATTTGCGGGGTGATTAGATAGGCAAACAGCGCCCCGCCACCACCGATCGTTCCCAGCAGGAGGGCCATCAGTGCCGCCGTTCCAGCTCGACCTGCCAGCGGATCGCTCAGCGTGCGACCCGCTCCCGCCACGACGACACACGCGAGCAGCCAGAGCAATCCCACGGCCCCCACCAGGCCAAGGCTATCGGCGGGAGGCAGTGGATATGGCGTACCGGGGACACCCAAACTCCGGTCGTAGCGGGCGCGTAGACGCGCCAAAGGCGGAATGCGGTCTCCCGGAATTGGGAGCACCAACTGCATCGGCTGCAGGCCGAGCCTCAGGCTGTCGCTCGGTTTGCGGTCCGCCACGGTGTGGTTCACCCCGTGTTCTGTCTTGTATATGACCTCAGGCACGGCAGTCGCGGCCACCGGTACGGCGATGGCGAGTATCACGACAGCACCCGCGATGGGGGTCTTCCAACGCCGTGAAGCGACGCCAACCACCACGGCTCCGATACCGACGAGCAAGGCTGTAAACGCGGCGTAGTAGAGACCGGCCATGCCGACAATCAGCGATAGTCCGATGGTCGCGAGGGTGCGCCGCGAAAGCCACGCTCCCACACCCGCCGAGTTGCCGTCGTCGCGGCGCGCCAGAAGTGATTTGCCACCGAGCACGGCGAGAATCAAATACGCGGAGATCGGCAGCCCAAAGTAGTTGCCAAGAAACGGATCCGCTTCGATACGGACGAAGTGATATGGACCAACGGCGAACAGAACTGCACAGATCAATGCGACGATCCGCGAAAGAGCTAGCGTACGCAACACGATGAAGGCGGTCAGCGCCGCCAGCGGGAACCCCAGCAGGACGAATGCATTCATGACCAATGCCACGTTTGATGAGAACAAAGCCAGGAACTTGACCATCAAAACGCTTGCAAGCTCCCCTATGTAGGCAGGAAAGTCGTGGTTGACCTGCCCGAAAGGAGCACCGAGATTTGCGTTCGTCTCATACCAGCCGTGTTCGATCACGCCCTTCATCGACGCCAGCGTGAACGTCTCGTCGCTATAATTACGGAAAAACGGCACGCTGAAATCCGCTCGCCAGAGTTCTAGGACCAGGGCGGCAATGACGATGCTCAATGCCATTGCTCCCAGGGCCCACAAAACCTCTGGCACCACGGAACGTCTGAATCTGATGTGATCGACGCAGGGGCGCATGTTAAGAGCTCCTGTGGAGGTCGGGTCCGATTTCACCTCTGCCACTCAGTTATCCCGCTCGCGCGGTCCGTCGTTGGGGTATAACCGTCGCTTGCGAGCGTGCTCGCTATCTCAGGATATGCCGGAACGCTATAAAGACGCGTACCACCGGCGTGGTGTAGCGTCATCAGCACTTCGCCGAGCTGCTGATAAGTGACAATATCTTCCTGGCTGCTGTAAGGCGAAACGTTTTCAACACCGGCATCGAATGCAATAAGATGGCCAAGCGGGGCCAGCAACACAATTGGCTCACCGGGTGCCGTGGTCCGACGCACGAAGGCGACGGCCGCCGACACGTTATATGGCGGGGGCGGTGGCGCGCTGGCGGCTATCCGTCGAAGCTGCGTCCACGGTGCTGGAAACTGAGCAATTGCGGTGCTGGCAAGGCCCAAAGAGATTAGCGCACCGGCCAAAAACAGCAACGATGGCACCCCTACACGGACGGTTCGTGTCGCGACGAGGCGTAGCGCGATCAGCGCGATCAGCACGGCACTGAGTGCCCAGATAGAAAAGAGCACGACTAGGCCGGCAGGATGTGTACGGCCGATATAGTAGTTCCCTGCCCCTAAGCCGAAGATCCCGCTGTAAACAAGAGCCGCCGTGCAGGTTCTGTCCGCTGCGCCACGACGAAAGCGCGCAGCCGCGACGAGAATCGCTGCTGCAAACGTCATGTTTACAATAAGATAAAGGCCCGCGAGCGGTGTGTGCAGCAGCCCAAACCCACCCTCTCCAAAGATGCGCGAATAGAGCGTCAAAAGACCGAGATTGGGGAGCTGGCCGGCCACCATCAAGGTGAGCGCGCTCACAGCGGCAAGTGCACACACCAGCCCAATGACGATATCCTTTGTAAGGCGTACCATTTGACCAGGCTCTCGCGTGCTACCCACAACGATCGCGATCACTGCGGCAAGGAACGCCGGCAACCCAAACTCGACGTTATTGAGGACCACTAATCCCGCAAAAGCGAATACAACTATCGGACTTCGGGGACGTAATCCACGCACATGACGCACACATAGCCAAAGCAGTACGTAAGGACCGACGTAGCGTATCGGGAATACCGCGTAGTAGCTTGCCCAGCTAAACAACTGACTACCGCTACGCAACACAAAGAAGAGACTTGAGGCAAGGAAAGGTACATAGAGAACAAACGCCAGCCGCTCGTTGCGTGTAATCAGCGCAAAAACACGCTCCACGGCTAGCAGGCCGGTAAGCGAGAGGAAACACATCACCACAGTGAAGCTTCCAACCTGCGGTCCGCCAAGGCGAAGCGCAGGCCATGCTATGAACGGAAGTAAAGACGCATACTGCTCGGCGTAATTAACGAGTGGTGTACGCCCGTTGACTACTGCGAGAAAGTCGTCGAATGTGAACTGAAGATGATAGGTCACCGACAGCGACGCAGGCGCAAGATTCTGCTCACGAAAAACCGACGGTAGTAACCAGCACACGGTGAGCAGCGCCGCGACCGCAAACCATCCCCATCCAGGCCGGGCCAGCACTGGGCGAGGATCCAACCAATGTGGACGCAGCCAAACAACAGACGCTAACGCGCCAGCGATGGCGACAGCTACAACTAGGTTGCCGTTACCGAAATGTGTCGTGGCAGGCTCACCATCAGTATAATGAAACTGAGCCCACCAGCTCCATGCGACGACTGAGCCTATGGCAAGAACCCCCCCTATGCTTGCAATGCGTAGACCAGAGCGACCTACTCTTGTTGCTACGAGCGACTGCGGGACTGGTGCATATGCAAAGATCAGCCCGAGCCCAAACACAAAGCCGATGGCAAGCAGATATCGCATCTGCTCTGCCGGCTTGCGATAAACCAGGTGTAGGACACTGGGGAAGAAGCGGAAGCCGCCTGTGGGAAGGAGGTGTTCACCAAGTGGTGCGGCGAAAATCAACATCGAGACCACCAACCCAGCCGCCGCTAGAAGCGCAGCGGCCAGCGCCATGTCATCGCGGTCTGCCGCTGAGACCGTTGGCGCTGTGACATCCGATCTGTTCGGCGATAGCGACCGACTCGGCTCCTGTGAGCCCATCAAGCTGAACCACTTCTGCGAGAATCGTGAGCTGGAGGCGATTCTGGAGGTACGGTGTAGAGGAGCACCCCTCCGAGCTGTCGGCCGTGCAGTCCCATCTGCGCCAAAAGACCGGGCCATGAACCTGCATTGACAGCGTCGACCACGACGTGCACGACGTGATGCTCTCTGATGAATGACCCAAGCGCCGCTGTCGAAGGCGGAGCGTTTGTCACCAGTTGGACGACGGTTGGATCGGTGTTGAAGGGCCCCGGCACGTTTCCCGATACGTAGCCCTCGGGCATGTAGAAATAGAAACCCGACTCGGCCTGCCACAACATTGAAACGTCGTTCGCGCCAAACGGAAGCACGAGCACCACCTCGTTATGCGTCAAATAACTACGATACATCTCGGCCGAAAAGAACCGTGGATTTACCGGCACTCTGTCGTAGAGGCCGATGGGGATATTGGGGTAGATCGCAATGGCGCCGGCGACAACCACCAGCCATCGTGTCCATACTCGGCCGGTCGGGATGGCCAGCCAGGCTGCCACGCCGATCGCGACAGCAAGCGTCGTGAATAGGATTATACGCGAGGGTACGATGTTGTCGAATAAGGGCAAATGCCTGACCCAGTTGAAAGGCAGTGTGATGGTCTGTTGTCCGGTTATATGCAGATGCGACCCCAGAGCGGCTACGAAGGTCACCGCGGCGAGGATCGCCAGTAGGCGAACAAGCACCGACCTTCGCTTGCCTGCCTGCAGCCAAAGCACGAAGGCCAATATCAGCGGAATGCTCAAATACCCATCCGCCTCTGATACATTCTGTCCCTCATAAGTCAGACCCAAGGACAGAAAATCCCGGTGGCCCAGCCAGGTCGAGTAGGTTGGGAAAAATGGGTTCAACAGATCCAGTCCGTACTTATCGGAGAGATCTCCGGCACCTTCTGGGAAGCTGCCGCTGAAAAGCGCGTAGTAGAGGAACGGCGAGATGAGCACGACGGCAATCAGCCCAGCACCGAGCGTCTCGACAAGTAGACCATTGATCCGTGACCGCTGTGGCTTGGGCACGAGAAAGCGCGCGCACACGAGCGCGAAGGCCCCGAGTCCAACGCTCTCGGCGAGCAGTTCAGTCGACAGGCCGGCCTGAAGGATGAGGAGTAGCGCCATCCCTACCACGAAGACGGCTCGTGATAGCTCGCGATCGAAGCGCCGTAGCGCAATGTGTACCATCACGGGAATCAGGAATATCAGCGTCAGATTTGGATGTCCGGTGAGCTGCGCGAACTCATAAGCGCTGAACCCAAACAAATATCCGCCGGCTATGGCCGGCAGCTCGCGCCCCACGATCCGTCTGCACAACAGATAGGTGGTCAGGGCAGCCAGCACAGGGCTCACAATCGAAAGGAAATTGTAGGAGGCGATCGGCCCGACCAACTCTGTGAGTGGCGCCAGCACGATCGCCGCCGTCGGGATCATCGCACCCTGCGCGACGTTCACACCAGTGGGGGACCACAGATAATGAGTCACGAACGGATTCAGTCCGTGCGCAAGCGCGTGTGGCCACCACGCGAGCGCCCACATGTAGGCTGCTGGATCCTGGGTTCCCACGCATGCGCAGACGGTCTTGGGGTGAGCGATCGCGTGCCATCCGATCGTCAATATGGCCATCGCTAGATAGAAGGCCAGCGCCCAACCCCACTTTGGCGCCGAGCCGCGGCGCGTCAACTGCTTCGAGGGCGGGATCCTGGCTCGATTTGCCTCACCCGCGTGGCGCAATTCGCTCTCAGTGGCATTCGGCTTGTGGGTGACATTGATCTCAACCCCTCCGGCCCGCATGCCACCTTCCCGTCAATCGCCGCGTCAACCCTGTGCCGCGACTCGGCGAAAAGCCATCGCACAACTCCTGCAGCCGACGACGCATCTGCCCCCCAATGACCTCAGGAGCAAGCAGCGCCAGCACGTCCTCCCGCCCCTGCTGCCCACGCCCGTGGGCCTCGTCCGGATCGCCATGGACGTCGCGCAACAGCCGTGCGGCGTGCTCGATGTCGGGCTCGGCCCAACTCGCACCGGGCGGGTAGTGCTCGACCTGGTCCCCCACGCGTGTGGGCGTCCAACCGACGAGATAGGAGTTCGTGTCGTTCATGAACTCGATATTGCCACCGTAGGCGGTCGCGATGACGGGCTTGCCGAGCGCCATCGCCTCGGCCAGGGGCATGCCGTGGCCCTCGCTGCGGTGCAGCGACAGGTAGCAATCGCACGCGCCGATCAACGCGTCGCGCTCGGCACCCGAAACGGTGCGGTCGATCGACACGATGTCCCTGCGCTTTTCCACGAGGGCCATCACTTCGGCGTGGCGCTCGGGGCGGTGGCGGCCGTTGACCGACTTGACGACCAGCACCGCGCCGTCGTCGGGCGCAAACGCGCGGCGATACGCCTCGATCGCGCCCAGCGGGTTCTTGCGCTCCAACGTCGAGAGGTAGTCGAACATGATCAGCACGCGAAACCCACTGGGCAGTTCGGGCATGGGCGGCGCAATGAGAGCCTCACGTGTCGGCAGTCCCAGCGCGGGGTCGCCCGGAGACTGAGCCGCTGGCTGCTCGTGCGGGGGCCATGCCCTGCTGTGCTCGGGCATGTATGCCAGCGGCGGAGGGAATCCCAGCACCGGTACGTCCAACCCCGCGCCAATCCGCTCGGCGGCGAACTGCGAGTACGTCCACACCTCCGTCAGCCCCTCGGCGGCCTCGCGCCAGCCGGAGGGCAGCACGTCGACCTCCCAGCTCCAGATGCCGATCGTTGCGCGGCCCTCGCGCGCGGGGGCATCGGGGCCATTCAGATACGGCACCATCTGCTCGGGGTTCAGGCACAGCAGGTTGAACCCCACAGCCTCCCCCGGGGGACGGACTCCCACGGGCAGGTCGGTCCGTGCACCGTCGCGGCCGGGGAGCGGCACGTCGCGATCGAGCACCTGCACTCCTGCGCTGCGCAGCGCGCCGACATAGCGTCGTGCGGCCTCGCCCACGCCGACCGCCGAATCGAGGAAGCCGGCCAGCTCGACCGCGGGCACCCGCTCCTTTGGCGGGTGCTCCATTGGCGCCGGCTCCGTTGGTGAGCACTCCGTTGGAGGGCGCCCCATCAGCGCGCCAGGCTCCGCAGCTGCCCGCACACGTACCCCACGTCCTCGCGCGTGAGCGTCGCCGAGGAGGGCAGGTTCACCCCTCGGCGCCCGAGGTCTTCAGCCACCGGGAACTCCCTGCCCGCATTGGCCTCCCGATACATCGGCAGCGTGTGCAGCGGATAGAAGAACGGCCGCGTCTCGACCCCAGCGTCAGCGAGGGCCGCCATTACGCCGTCGCGCGGGCCGAACCGCCCTTCGTCGAGCACCGCGCAGACGATCCAGAACGCGCTCTTTGCCCACGGCTCCTCGGGCGAGAGTTCGATCCCTTGCACCTCGCCGAGCTCCTCGCGGTACCAGCCAGCGATCTCGCGGCGGCGCGAGAGGTGCCAGTCGATGCGCTCCAGTTGCGCCAGGCCGATCGCCGCCTCGATGTTGGTCATGCGGTAGTTGAACCCCACCATCGGAAACCAGTAACGGCGTTGCGGATCCTGCCCCTGGCCGTGCAGTTGGCGCACCAGCGCCGCGAGCCGCTCGTCGTCGGTGACCACCATCCCGCCCTCGCCCGAGGTGATGATCTTGTTGCCATAGAACGAGAACGTCGCCAGCGAGCTCATCGAGCCGGCGATGCGCCCGCGATAGGTGGCACCGTGCGCCTCCGCGGCGTCCTCGATCACCCACAGCCCGTGGCGCTCGGCCAGCTCGAGGATCGGATCCATGTCGGTCGGGTGCCCGTAGAGGTGCACCACCACGATCCCCCGCGTGCGCGGCGTGATCGCCTCGGCGACCCGCTCGGGGTCCATGTTCCAGGTGCGCGGCTCCGCGTCGACGAACACCGGCTCCCCACCGCAGTACACCACCGGATTGGCGCTCGCCACATAGGTGAGGGTCGGCACGATCACCTCGTCCCCCGGCCCCACCTCGTGCGCCATCAGCGCCAGGTGCACGGCCACGGTCCCGTTGCAGCACGACACCGCGTGGCGCACACCGCAGAACTTCGCGAACTCCGCCTCGAAACGCTCCAGGTACTTCCCGCTGGAGGAGATCCACGTCGAGTCCAGGCAGTCGAGCACGTACTCGCGCTCGCGCCCCACGAGCGCCGGCGCCGCCACCGGGATTCGCCGCTCGGCCACCTCAGCCACCGCCCGCTTCGCTCGCCCCACCGAATTCGAGACGCATCACGATCTTCTCCACCTGCCGCCCCGACCGCTCCACGAGCTGGCGCTCCTGCTCGCGGAAGCCCAGCGAGTCATAGATGCCGCACGCAGCGGAGTTATCGGCATAGACGCTCAGGCGCACAGCCGGACAGCCTTGCAGACGCGCCCGCTCGATCGTCCAGGCAGTCAGCCGCCGCCCCACGCCCTGGGCCTGGCTCGCGTGGTCGACGAAGATGCCGAAGCTCGGCACCTCATAGCCCTCGTCGAACCCCCGCAGCATTGACAGGCCCAGCAGATCCCGACCGCGTAGAGCGAGGTAGTAACGGTCCTGGCGAGGCTCGCACGCGATCCTCCGCGCCTGCGCCTCCGTGAGGGGGAAGGGGTCGAACGTCTCGGTGACCGCCGGTATCGAATTGTGCGCGAACAGCTCCCCGAGCGCGTCTGCGTGCTGGGGCCCCACGTCCTCGAAGCGCAGCTCCTCGTCGCGCCCTCCGGCATGCAGCTCCCCAAAATCCCCGCCGGCGGCGTGCGGTGCGCGATCAGACATCGAGGATGCGGGCAAAGTCGGTTGCGATCTCATCGAAGACAGGCAGCCTGCCGTCCACGTTCATGTGCCCCAGCTCGCGCGCGACCAAGTCCAGGAAATCGAGCGCCGGCGCGGCGCGGCGGCCTTCTTCGACTAGCTGCAGCAGCCCCTCCGCGTAGCTGTCCTCGCTGTATGACGCCGCGAGCGCCCGCGCGCGTTCACCGAGTGCGCGGCGCTGCTCGGGGCTACCAACCAGCTGACGCAGCGCCTCGTCGGCGGCCTCGAAGTCCCCCGTGGGCACACGCGCGACGGACCCCTCCGGCAGCTCTCCGAAGAAGCCCGCGTCGAAGCACAGGATCGGCCGCCCGTAGGCGAGCTGGCGCATCAGCGACGCCGAGCTTCCCTCCATCACCGGATGGCGGAGATTGACGAACACGTCGGCCTGCGCCATCAGCAGGTCCAGCTCCGCGTCGGGACACCAACCGAGCACCTCCACGCTCACGCGGTCGGCGTGACGCGCGATCAGCTCCCGCAGGTCGCTCACATAGCCCTTGAAGCCGTCGTCGGGGCCCACCACCGTGTAGTGCACACGCGCCGCCAACTCGGGGTCGGCGGCAAGCATCTCCACCACGCGATGCACTTGCTTGTTGGGGTTCAGATGCCCCACCGTAAGCAGCCGCAGCGGTCCCTCGAGCTCCCCCGCGGGCCCGCCGTCGACCTTGGCAAGGACATCGCCGTAGCAGGGCAGATGCAGCGCCCGCACCGGCCCCAGCCAGCGGGCGCGAACATCGCTCGCCTGGCTCTTGGAGTGGGTGACGACGCCGTGCGCCCGGCCGATCCCCTCCTCGTAGAGGGGGTAGTCGAGCACCTCCTCATCTGACTCCCATACAGGCCGGCGCTCGCCGCGGAGCGAGGCGCGGGCGATCTCAGCGCCACGCTCGCCGTAGTAGGCCCCCATGCGCTCCACGTAGGTCTCGCGGTCGGGCTCGCGGGCGTTCAGCCACATCCCCGCATAGAGGTGGTGCAACACACGGTCGTGCAGGACGACCACGCCGGGGTAGCGCTGGGCGACCGTGTGCATCTGCCCATGGAAGGGCAGGTAGTCGCCCATGTTGTAGACAATCGCATCCCTGCTCTCCAGCAGCCGCAGTTCCTCGGACTCAAACGAGTACGGGATCACGCGCAGATCGGTGGGATGGTGAGGGGGATCGTCCGACGTCCAGATCTCGACTTCGGCGAACGCCGACAGCGCCTTCGTCACGTGAACGCTGAACTCGCCGATCGCGCTGCGCGCCGAGAGCGGCGTGAACCAGGCGATCCTCATCGCCGGCTTCACTTCGTCAGGCACTCGATCACCCGATCCCAAGAGATCCCAAGCTCATCGATCGTCTGGAACGCCGCCTGGCCAAGGCGTTCGGCCAGTGCCCGGTCGCCCGCGAGCTCGTCGATCGCGCCGGCAAGCTCGCCCGCGTCCCAGAGGACCCGACCGTTGCGACCGTCCTCGATCAGCTTGAGCGTGCCACCGGAATCCGCCAACGTCAGCACGGGCTTGCGGGCATGAAACGCCTCGAGCGTCACGTATCCGTAGGAGTCCTCGCCAAACGGCAGATACAGAACCCCCCGCGCGCCCGCCAACAGCTTCAGCTTCTCCTCCTCGGTGATCCACCTCGGGATCACCTCGACTCGATCCTCCAGGTTGTGTTCGCGCACGACTGACATCAGGCGATCCAGATCGCCGGGTGTCTCGGCCTGGCCCGCGATCACCAGGCGCGCCGAGCTGCGCGTGCTCGCCATCGCCTCGACCGCGACGTGCTGGCGCTTGCCCGCCGTGATACGACTGGGATAGAAGAAATAGTCGCTGTAGTCATCACAGCGATAAGGAGTCGCATCGAGAAGGGGCGGGAACAGTACATCGGACTCCAGGCCACTGTAAAACTGCAGACGCTGCCCGACAGTCCGCGAGTTGGTGTAAATGTGCCTGGTCTGTGCGAGATAGCGCCGGTCGCTGTCGATTACGGCGTCGCGGATGCGATGACCCGTTGGCGTATCGGGTAGATCCTGATAAGGGGTTCCCCACAGGTCATAGGCTTGGCGGAACTGGTGCAGCAGCCACAGCACTTTGTTCTCGTGGGGCACGTAGTAAGCGGGAAATTTGAGCGCCACCACGCGGTCCACATTGGCCAAGCGGACGAGACGGGCCGCCAGCATGTGGTCGATTATCCGCTCGGGTGGATTCCACTGAAAGGGGATCCTCACGATCTCGGCCTGGTGCCCGTACTCCTCGAGCTTGTCGTGCAGCCACTCGGCCAGCAGCTCGGCGCCACCCCGCACGAACGGCGCCTGGTTGTTGACGATCGCGACCTTCATGCGAGGAGGCTCGTCACGACGCGGTCCCAGTTGATGTCCTTGACGCGGAGGGTGTCCCGACCGTGCTCCCCCATCGCGGCCGCAGCCCCGGGGTCAGAGCGCAGGCGGTCGATCGCCGCGGCCAACGCGATGGGCTCGGGAGCGACAATGAACCCGTTCTCGCCGTCCTTGATGATCTTGAGCGTGCCACCCGAGTCAGAGCAGGTTATGACCGGCTTGTGCGCCTGGAAGGCCTCGAGGGTCACATAGCCATAGGAATCCTCGAGGAAGGGGATATAGAGAACGCCGATGCTCCCGGCAATGAACTCTGCCTTCTCCTCCTCGCTAATCCAGCGTGCGATCAACTGGACGCGATCCTGCAGCCCGTGCCGCTCGATCATCTCCTGCAGCGGACGCAGCTGCTCGGGGCTGTCCGCCGCGCCGGCAATGACCACGCGCGCATCGGTGGCCAGATGCGCGGCTGCCTCCACGGCCAGATGCTGGCGCTTGTGCCCGGTGATGCGACAGGGGTAAAAGACATAGTCCTCGGCCGGCCCGGGCACAAACCGGTCCGGCGCCCCCAGCGGGGGATACAGAACATGACCCTCGATACCGTTGAAATCCCGCAGACGGTCGGCGACGATCTGCGAGTTGGTGAAAATCTTCTGTGACTCGCGCAGGTAGATTTCATCCGCGGCCACCACTGCATGGCGCACGGCCAGGCCCTCGGGGGTCGAGGGAATGTCCTGATAGGGAGTTCCCCACAGGTCATACGCGCCACGGTGATGATGGATGAACCACAGGCGCTTGTTGGGGTGGCGCAACAGATAACTGGGCGTCCGGATCGCCACCAGGACATCCGCCGCATCGCTGACATCCATCAGGCGGATCGCCTGCATCTGCTCGAGCATCGTGTCCCATACCGAGACGAATGGGATCTCCACGGTGTCGACCTCGTGACCCCGCTCGCGCATCGCGTCCACGAGATCGCGCACGATCATGCGCCCGCCACCCTCGATGAAGGGAACGAAGGTGCTTGCGACAAGAACCCTCACAGGCAGATTTGGCCCTGGGGCAACATCACGACGACGAGTCTCCTCGGCGCAGCTCGTCGACGTCATCGTGCAGCTGCGACACCTGCTGCTCGAGCGACTCGATGGCTCGCGCCTGTGCCGCGAGTTGACGCAAAAGAAAGCTGACGACGCGTGCATTGGCGCCATTCCAGACCGACTGGGCTTCGGGCAGCGGAAACAGTCCCTGGCGCAGCGTTTGGCGAAGCCGCACCACCAATGGCCTCGTGAAGCGCCGCCGCGCCGGAAATGGCAACGCACGCAGGTCGTGAGCCGCATGGAGATGTCCAATGTCCCCCGAAACGGCATGCTCGAGCGCAAACGAGGGAAGGCGCCTGTCAAAAGAGGTGGAGCGAACCGCGTTCTGGCGAAGCCGAGCAGCAACCTTGGCTGTGCGGAGATCCTCAGCGGCGCCGCCCTCGGCCGGTGTGTCTGTGGCGCTGGAGTCTTGCGTCACGGAGCCGGCATCTTAGCTGCCTATCCAGCTGCCGCGCCGAGGCCGCCTCAACCCCGCCACCAACCGGCCCATCCGGACCCCCTTGTGGGGTCCTTTCCTTATTCGTCTTCTCGTCGGTAGAACCGTCCCATGGCCAGATCCCAAGGGACGTGTATGATTGGTGTATGAGCACGGTGCGGACGAACATCGAGATTGAGGACACCTATATCCGCGCCATCATGGAGCGCTACGGCGTGCGCACCAAGACCGCCGCCGTCGACCTCGCGTTGCGCCACCTAGCGGGACAGCCCATGACACGCGAGGAGGCACTGGCGATGCAGGGCGCCCACGCCATCGCCGAGCTGCCCGCGGACACGCCGCCACACATCGCCGCGTGATCCTCGTCGACAGCTCCGTCTGGGTCGAGTACGACCGCGCAACCGGTAGCCCCCCACACCTTCGCCTGAAACGCCTGATCGCAACCGACGGCCCCATCGCCGTCACCGAGCCCGTCGTCATGGAGGTCCTGGCAGGCGCACGCGACGATCGACGAGAAGCCGACCTGCGTCGTCTGTTGAGGCGCTTTGATCTGCTGAGCTTCGACGCCCTAAGCGATTTCGACGGAGCCGTGAGGATCTACCGCCGCTGCCGTGCCGCCGGCGTCACGCCGCGAGGCCTCCTCGATTGCATGATCGCGGCCGTCGCCTGGCGTCGCGGTGCCACGCTGCTCGCCGCCGACGCCGACCTGCACCGCGTCGCGCACGTCATCGGCATCGAGCTCGACGTGGCGTAGCGCCTGTCGACCTTCATCGAGCTGTCTTTGTCCACGCATCTTCGAGTTTCGGGTGCGCCATAACGCGGCGACCATCCAGTGCGAGCACGGTCTGCCAGCCCCCGAGCAACTGCACCGGCTGCCGCGAGCGGCATCGCCGGGGCGCGTCAAGCCATGCCGAGCGCTGTCACATCCAGCCCAGGGATTCGATCGAAGTGCCGGACGTTCGCCGTCCCCACTCGCCATCCCGCAGACATGGCGGTGGCCGCGACAAGTCGGTCGTGCGCGCCCACATCCGCCCCCGCCGAGGCCAACCCGGCCCACAGCCTCGCGTGGGCCCGCGCCACGAGCAGGTCAAAGGGAAGCGTCGGGAAGGCCGCCAGCACCGCCTCGACGAACGCGGCGCGCCTCGCGCGATGCTCCTCTGTCGCCCTGTGTACCCCGTGCAACAGCTCCGCAGCAGTGATCGATGCGATCCCCACCTCCTCGTTCTCGCCCAGCTGCGCCTCCAAGCGCCTGGCGGCCTCTGTCATTGCCCGCTCGGCGGGCAGCTCGCGCATGGTCCGCTCGAACTCGATGAAGACAGTCGTGTCTAGGACTGTGCCCACGGATCGGCCGGTACCGGCCCCACGGCTTCGAGCACCGCTTCCATGTCCTCGGCGAACGCCCGATCGGGCGGCGACGCGTTGGTGAGCAGCGCAAGCGCCTCCCTCAACGTCCGCCCCTGACGCGCCACCGCCCCTCGCCCATGCTCGTCGGGGTGAACGATCACGTACGCCGGCCGCTCCCGGTTGAAGACCACCACAGCCTCGTGCTGGGCAACGGCCTCGCGAGCCCGGCGCGGGATACGGACTTCCTCGGCTTTCAGGGTCGCCACGATTACATCCTAACAGAACCGTACGGAAGCGTACGGCTTCGGCGGGATGCCGCCGTCCCGAAGGTTTCGACCCATCGTCGAACAGGACTCGATCCAGCGTTGCATCCCCGGCGCCGCGTAATCTCGCCTGGATGGCCCCCACACCAACACTCCCAGACACCCACCTCGACAAGAGGCCCGCGTCGGCCTTCATCGTCGGTCCTACCGATGGTGCTACCATAGATCCCGTGGCGAAGATCAGCATCAGCATCGAGGACGACCTCTACCGGCGCGTGCGCAACGCCGCCGGCTCCGACGGCATCTCCGGCTGGCTGGCCGGCGCCGCGTCCGCGCGCCTACGCGCCGATGCCCTGCGTGCCGTTTCCACGGAGATAGCCGAGGCCACCGGCGGCCCCTACACCCCCAGCGAGCTGGAGCGCGCCGGCGAATGGCTGCCCTCATCTTCGACGCCGGCGGGCTGATCGCCCTGGATCGCGGCGACCGCGAGGTCGGGGCGATCCTCGCCCTCGCTGCCCAGACGGGAGTCGAGGCGGTGACGTCCTCCGCCTGCGTCGCCCAGGCCTGGCGGGACCCCGCACGTCAAGCGCGGCTCACGCGCGCGCTCACGGGATTCACCGAGCGGCCGCTCGACGCGCCCACCGCACGAGACTGCGGTCGGCTGCTGGGCCGCTCTCGCACCGCCGACATCGCCGACGCCGCCATCGTGCTCCTCGCCCAGGACGGGGACACCGTCCTGACCAGCGATCCAGAGGACATCGAGCATCTGCTCGCCGCAGCCGGCAGACGCGCTCGCGTGCGATCGACCTAGCCTCCGGGCTGGATCGACAACTCCGTCGCGCACATCATCGGCATCGAACTCGACGTGGCGTAGCCGGCGGACCCCCGCGACCCCCGCGATACCCTTCCCCCGGATGGCCCAACTCCAGAGCAGCGGCGTGCCGCCGATCGTCGCGGACTCGGTCAGCAAGACGTTCACGGTGCCCGAGGAGCGCACGCACACGCTCAAGGAGCGCGCGCTGCACCCCATGCGCCGCACGCGCCACGAGACCTTCAAGGCGCTCGAGAACATCTCCTTCGACGTGCGCCGCGGCGAGTTCTTCGGGATCGCCGGGCGCAACGGCTCGGGCAAGAGCACCCTGCTGAAGTGCCTCGCCGGGATCTACGGCGTCGACAGCGGGCGCATCTGGATGAACGGGCGCCTCTCGACCTTCATCGAGCTCGGCGTCGGCTTCAACCAGGACCTCGCCGCGCGCGACAATGTCGTGCTCAACGGGATCATGATGGGCCTCTCCCCGCGCGAGGCGCGCGCCCGCTACGACGCCGTGATCGACTTCGCCGAGCTGCGTGAGTTCGAGGAGCTCAAGCTGAAGAACTACTCCTCGGGCATGCACGTGCGCCTCGCCTTCTCCGTCGCCATCCAGGTCGACGCCGAAATCCTGCTCGTCGACGAGGTCCTCGCCGTCGGCGACGCCTCCTTCCAGCAGAAGTGCTTCGACGTCTTCAACCGCATGCGCGACGAGGGCCGCACGATCGTCTTCGTCACCCACGACATGGGCTCGCTCAATCGCTTCTGCCACCGCGCCCTGCTGCTCGAGCGCGGTTCGATGGTGCACCTCGGCGAGCCCCATGAGGTCGCCGACCGCTACCTGGAGATCAACTTCGGCCGCGACCCCGACGCCGCCGGCAAGGGACGCGGCGGCGACGGCGAGGCACGCGTCGTGGATGCCTGGATCGAAGACGCCGACGGTGAGCGCCCCTCGTCGATGCCCCAGGGCCGGCGGCTCTCACTCGGTGCGCGCGTCAAGTTCATGGTCGACGTCGAGGACCCCGTCGCCAGCGTCTACGTGCTCAACGAAGAGCACGTCGCCGTGCTCGTCGCGACAACCGCCCGCGAGCACGAGCGCTCCGGGCGCTTCGCCGCCGGCGAAGAGGTCACCTTCTCCTTCGCCTTCGAGAACGTCCTCGCCCCCGGCCGCTACTCGCCCCTGTTCACGCTCGCCCACCGCGGCACTGGGCTTGACCTGATGGACCGCTTCGAGGGCACCTTCACGTTCGTTGTCACCGGCCCCGAAGCGATGGGCGGGCTCGTCGATCTGCCCGTCGAGGTGGCCGTCAGCCGCGGTGCGGGCGCCGATGACCCGACGGCGCTCTCTCAGCGGGTGGGCGCATGAACGGCGCTCCGGCAACCCGCCCGAGCGGCACACTCGCACACGCAGAGCGGGTGGGCGCGTGAGCAGCGAAACCGTCGCCGGCCTCCCCGCCGATGCCCCGCCCTACGCGGGCCTCGGGCGCCCGATCAAGGGACCGCGCGCGCTGACCGACGACTGGACACGCTTCTGGCATCTCACCTACAACATCGCCCGCAACGAATTCAAGCTGAAGTTCTTCGGCTCGGCGCTCGGCTACGTGTGGCAGGTGATGCGTCCGCTGCTGCTCTTCGGCGTGCTGTACGTGTTCTTCGTCGAAATCGCCCACGTCGGGCGGCTGGGCAAGCCCAGCGAACAGTTTTACGGCGTGCAGCTCCTGGGCTCGATCGTGCTGTTCACCTTCTTTGCCGAAACGACCGGCGGTGCCGTGCGCAGCGTCGTCGACCGCGAGAACCTCGTGCGCAAGATCCAGTTCCCGCGCATGGTCATCCCGCTGTCGATCGTGCTCCTCTGCTTCTTCAACCTCTCGCTGAATCTTGTCGTGGTGCTTGTCTTCGCGCTCATCTCCGGCGTCACGCCGATGCTCAGCTGGCTTGAGCTGCCGCTGATCCTCGCGATGCTGATCGTCTTCTCGACGGGTCTGGCGATGCTGCTCTCGGCGCTGTTCGTCAGCCTGCGCGACATCCAGCCGATCTGGGAAGTCTTCAGCCAGATCCTCTTCTACGGCTCGCCCGTGATCATCCCGGTCATCGCGATCCGCGAAAAGCTGATCCCCAACCACACGCTGCTCTTCCACATCTACACGCTCAACCCGCTCGTCGCCGTCTTCCAGCAGTTCCGCCACGCGATGGTCACCCACGCCACCCCCTCGATCGGCGCGACAATCGGCAGCTGGGCCGGTCTGCTGGGGCCGCTCGCCGTCACCGTCGGCGTGTTCGTCCTGGGCTTCTGGGTGTTCAACCGCTCCGCGCCGCTGGTGGCGGAGAACCTGTAGAGCAGCGCATCCCGACCGCGCCCAGGCGACGGGCCGGGTGGGTGGGGACTTCCCGCGGCGAGCCTCGGCGCGCGGCCCTCGGTCAGTCCGAACCCCGCAGCACCTTCGCCGCCTGCTCGGGCGTGCGCGGCAGCGGTGCCGGCGCACGGCCCTCGCGCCGATCGGAGCGCAGACGCGCGGCGTCGGCGAGCACGC
This sequence comes from uncultured Solirubrobacterales bacterium, assembly GCA_963723045.1. Lineage (GTDB taxonomy): Bacteria > Actinomycetota > Thermoleophilia > Solirubrobacterales > Solirubrobacteraceae > Palsa-744. The sequence goes on from CAVROU010000002.1 coordinate 1,784,428, forward strand.
GCGCCACACGCTGGGGCGCCCCCATGCGCTCGCGCCGCCCGGAGTGGCGCAGCGGCTTGGTCGCGATCATGTTCATCGACACGCCCCCCCACACATGGTTCAGCCACGCCAGGTACGTCCGCCGCGCGATGCCGTGGCGGTGCAGCTGAAAGCCCCACCGCCACACGCGCGCCTTCAGCGGCGAGGTCTCGCCGGGGATCTCTACGGTGGCGTCGCCGAAGAACGCGCGGTAGTGGGGCTCCGTGACCTCCGTCAGGAACCCCGCGCGCGTGGCCTCCCAGCGGTAGCGCCACGCCCAGTGGGCGTGCTCGTAGCCCTCGAACTGCTCCACGCCCTCGTCGTGCACGCCGTGCGGGTCGCGCAGCGTCTTCAGCGTCTCGTTGACCATCAACAGTCGCCCGCCGGGGCGCAGCACACGAAACGCCTCGGCGAACGTACGCCGCAGGCTCGCCTCGTCATTGTGGTGGAGCACCTGGCAGCAGTACACGTAGTCCACGCTGCCCGACGCCAGCGGCATCGCGTCCATCGAGCCGAGCACCCGCTCGAAGTACACCTCGCCGTCCTCGATGAACCAGTCTGCCGTATACAACCCCTGCGGCTCGACGGTCGCGATGTCGAGCGCAATCGCCTGCAGCCCCCGCTCGGCGAAATGGTTGGCGGCCCAGCACGTATTCGAGCCGACGTCCACGATCCGCTCGCCCGGCATGAACGGCACCGTCGTCAGCAGCTGGTGCATCGAGCGCGCCTGCACATACCAGTAGCCGTGCTCGAGGTCCGGCAGCCGGTGCACCAGCTCGCGATCCCAGCCGTCCGCGCGCATGTGCTCGGCGAAGCGCTCCAGCCCAGCCGCCTCTTTGACGATGTGCTCGGGCGGCTCGAACAGCAGCTCGGGCACGCCGCGGGAGACGGCGAACTCGCGCCCGCAGGCGCCGCAGCGCAGCGTGCCCTCGCGCACCTCGTGCTCGTCGCTTGACTGAGCACGCAGCGCGAGCGTGTCCTCGCGGCGGCAGGCCGGACAGCGCAGCCGGCGGGCGAACTCCTCCTTCACGATCGCTCCCGGGCCCGCCGCCGCCTCAGCGGGACGTCCCCTGCGGGTCGGGCACGGCCTCGTCCTGCGACGACACTTGTGGCTTGACGGGTCCCGCGACCTGCCCGCCCGGCAAGGCCCCACTCTCCAGCGACACCCGCCGCGGCGCGGCCACCCCCTCCAGGAAAGCCTCCAGCGCGTCGATGCGCCGCTCCCAGGCGTACTCCTGCGCCGTCTGCATTCCCGTCTGCCCCAGGCGTGCGCGCAGCTCGGTATCCCCCAGCAGTCGCTGGAGCGCCTCGCTCACCGCCGCGCGCTCGGGCTCGGGCACCAGGCAGTTCTCCCCGTCCACACAGAAGTCGCGGTTGCCGTGCGCGTCCGTGCACACCACCGCGCCGCCCGTCGCCATCGACTCCAGCGGCGGCAGGCAGAAGCCCTCGTGCGTGGAGGTCTGCACGAACACGGTCGCCTGCGCCAGCAGCTCCGCCACCTGCTCGTCGCTGGGCGAGTCCACGTAGCGCAGCCCGGGGTCGCGCATGCCCTCCTCGCCGCCCACGAGCTCGGGCTCGATCCCGAACAGGCACAGCTCCGGGCGCGGCTCGGGCAATGCCCGCCACGCAGCCACCGTGAGCGGGAGGTTCTTCAGCGGGTTGGTTCTTCCCAGCGCGAGCACCATGTCCGTGCGGCGCTCCAATTCGGGGCGCGGGCGGAAGTTCTCGAGGTCGATCCCCGGCGGGATCAGCTCGGCGCTCAACCCCAGTTCTTGCAGGCGCTCGCGGTTCCAGCCGGAGATCGTCATGTAGCGGAACTCGGGCCGATAGCTGTCCATCACCGCGTTGCGCGAGACCTCGTCGTCGGGGTAGTAGGAGGTCTCGATGTCCTGCACGAAGTACACCGGTATGCCGTGCAGCACGCTCGCGCGCCACACCGGCGCCGCGGTGTTCCACCACGTCGCCACCTTGATCGCATCGAGGTCCGCGAGCGCGTCGACGAGCTCCTCGTAGTCCTCGAAGCTGTGCACCGGCGCGTGCAGCTCGAACCAGTCGGGCGCCTGCCCGAGCGTGTACAGCGCCACCTCGTGGCCGCGCTCCTTTAGCCCATTGAGGTGCTCGAAGATGTCGCGGTGCCCGCCGCCGATGCCCGTGCCCTCGGTGACGTACACCACACGCAGGTGCCCATCCTCGGTGCGCACCGCGCGCGCATCGAAGAAGTCCCCCCAGCGCTCCCAAAAGATCCGCTGGCTGGCGCGCTCGCGCTCGCCCACGTCGGTGCCGCGCGTGACCGACTCGTGGTGGATCAGCGAAGCGAGCGGGAAGTACACAACGCGCAAACCTGCCTGCCAAGAGCGCAGGCACCAGTCGACGTCCTCGTAGGCCATCGGATAGGCCTCGTCAAGCAGCCCGATCCGCTCGATCGTCTCGCGCCGCACGTACATACACGCCCCGGTGACCGCCAGCACCGAGCCCGTCATCGCCGCCGGCCCCCAGTCCTCGGGCTTGAAGCGGTAGCGGTGATCGAACCACTCCGGCGCCCCCAGGTTGCGCACCGTGCCGGCGAACTGGATACGCGCGTCCGGATACAGGAGCTTCGCGCCCACGATCCCGATGTCATCGCCCTGGCGGCTCGCATACTGCAGGCACGCCAGCCAGCCGTCGCGCGCCTCGGTGTCGGAGTTGAGCACCACCACGTCGTGTCCGCCCGCGGCCCACTCCCGCCTGTCCACACGACCGGCCTGATCTGCACCATTGCCCGAGCTCGTCCCTGCGTCGCTGACCTCGCCGTCCCCGCCGTCGGCGGCAAGCGCGGCGCGCAGTCCGCGGTTGACGTTCGCCGCGAAGCCCTCGTTCGTGGCGCCCTCGATCACCTCGATGCCGCCGATCGCGCGCAGCGCCGCGACGTTCTCGGGCCCCGAGGCGTCGTCGGCGACGAAGATGCGCGCCATCCCCGCGGGCACCGTGCGGTGGATGCTCGCCACCAGCGTCGCCACCCGCTCGGCGTCGCGGTAGGAGGGGATCACGATCGACACCGGCTCGCCGTGCTCGCGAAACCACGCCACCGCGCGGCGGTAGTCGTTCTCGCCGTAGCGCGGGCGCAGGTAGCGCCGCAGCGGCGTCAGGCGCAGCGGCAGCGTGAGCACCCTGAACAGGAGCGTGCGCCAGCCCAGGTAGCGCACGGTCAACTCGATGCGCCGGCGCAGCGTCAGCGGCTTGATGTGGCTGTTCACTTGATCGGTCACTGGTCCTCGAGGGTGAGTGGGACGAAGGAATCGCGGCCCTCCAGCGACAACCGCCGCCGCAGGCCCGGCGGGAGCCGGTCGGCGCGCGAGCCCAGCACGGCGCCGGTGAGACGCAGCACATTCTGACGGCTCGGCGCGCCGCGCAGCTCCCTCGCCAGATGCCGGGGGTCGATAGGGCGGCGCCAGCCGTAGACCTCGAGCAGCCCCCGCCACTCGTCGAACGCCCGGCGCAGCTCCTGGGTGGGGGTATAGGCGTGCGAGTGCACCACCCCCGCGCCCGGCACGTACGCCTTGGCGTAGCCGGCGCGCAGCATGTCGAGTGCCAGCGCGCGATCCTCGGCGTAGGGCACCTCGCGAAACGGCGCCTGCTCCCACGCGGCACGTGCGAGGCAGGCGTTGGCATCGCTGAAGAAGCCGCGCCTGCCCACCCACTCCCAGTCGTTCCGGCGCACGAGCTCCCGCGCAGACAGCGCGCGCTCGCGCTCGGCCAGGCGCTCCAGGCGCGGGCCGCCGTCGAGTGCGAGCGAGGCGAACCACCTCTCCAGTTCGCGCGCCACCGCCGGCGGGGCATCGGGGCGGGGGAGGTAGGGGCCGTAGACGATCCCCACATCCTCGGCGAGCGCGAACCCGCCCAGCAGCTCCGCCAACCAGCGCTCGCCCGCGGGCTCGGCGTCCTGGGTGAGCAACGCCACGTGCGTCCCGCGCGCCTGCGCCATCAGCAGGTTGCGCGTGGCGCCGTGGTTGAAGTCCGCCGGTGCGATCTCGATCACGTGCGCGCCGTACTCCCGCGCCAGTTGCAGCGAGCCGTCGCGCGAGCCGGAGTCGCACACCACCAGCTCGTGCTCCACCGTCTGCCGCGCCAGCGCCGCGAGCGTGCGCTCCAAGAGCGGCCTCCCGTCGCGCACGGGGATCGCAACGCTCACCGACGGCGTGGCGCCCTCGCCGGAGCCGGACCCGCCCTTACCGGGCCAGCGCACGGCACCCCCTCCGTACGCCACGACGGCCGCGCGCGCGCCGAGGGCCGCTCAAGGCCGCACCAGCTCCACCCAGTCGGCGAGCGTCCCGCACAGCGTGTGCCAGTGGCTCAGCGGCAACGTATAGAGGCGCTCCGGTTCCACGCGTTGCAGCGCCGCGCCGCCGGTCACGCCGATGCCCCATTCCTCGGGACCAAAGTGTGCGTGCCCAGAGTGTTTGTAGAGGCGCAGCGTGTGTGCGCCGGGCGCGAGCGTCACCGTCGCGGCCGCCAGCCACTGCTCGGGGGTGTTCGAGCCCGAGACCCACCCTACGGGGCGGCCGTCAACGGACACCTGCACCGGGCGGGGGAAGTCGCCCTGGGCCCACACCGCATAGCGTCCCCCTCGCACATGCACGGTGCCCTGGGTGTGCCCGGCGGTCGCCGTGACGACGGCGCCCGCCTGGTCGGGATCGGGACCCCAGCCGCCCGAGCGCGTGGGGTCGTTGGTGGGGTTGAAGCCAGCCACTTCCGGAGCCAGCGCGACCTCGAGCTCGCTGCCCTTGGGCGCGCCCGCGACGAACGTCTTCAGTGCCGGGCAGGCGATGCGTTCGGAGGGGGAGTAGATCTGCTGCTCGGGCAGGTGCGCGAGCACCCGCGGGTGCTCCGTGCGCCGCCAGCCGAGGTAGTAGGCGTTTTCATACACCAGCCGGTAGTTCGCGGGCGGGCGGCTCGCGGCGGGGGAGCGGCGCGTGACGATCACCGGATAGCGCTCCACGAACGACAGCAGCTCCTGGTCGAGGTCGAAGAAGTGCCCGTAGAAGTAGGTCGGCGAGATCAGCTGCACCTGCGCGGGGGTCAGCGCCTCGAATGGCGCGCTGATCAGCGCTTTGTCGGCGAGCACCTTGGCGTACTCTTCAAACTCGTTCCACTCCACCGGCCCCTGCCCGGCGAAGTGCTCGCCGACCTCGCGCACCGCTTCCATGCGCGCGCTCGGCGCCACGCGGTCATAGCCGTAGGCGAGGATGTCCGAGGCGCCGACGCCCAGACACAGCAGCGCGCCGGCGCCGAGCGCCGGCAGTGCCCACCGTCCGCGCGCCGCCGCGAGCGGCACGAGCGCCATCAGCACGACCGCCGGGCCGGCCATCGCCAGCAGCTTGCCCTGGCCATAGGGGGAGACGCGCGGCATCGCCACAGCAAGCACAAGCGCCGTCATCCCCAGCAGCAGAAGCGGGCCCGCCGAGCGCCGCCGCAGCGCCCACACGACGCCGGGTACGAGCAGCGCGAAGATGATGATCGTCGCGAGCTTCGTGAGGTGCCCCGCCGGTTGGGGCGCCACGGGCAGGCGGTATTCGCCGGCCAGCCACACACCGCTGATCTGGCTGAGCGGCAGCGCGCGCAGGAGCTGGCCGAACTGCGTCGCGCCCACGCCCGTCGAGCCCTGGCCGGAGGAGGCGACGCTAAAGAACGTCTGAAACGTGCTCAGCGAGGGAATCGCGAGCACCGCCGTCAGCCCACCGCCCACCGCCACCGGCCCCACCCAGCGCAGGGAGGGCCACACGCGCAGAACGACCACCAGATACACCGCCCCGCAGCCCGCCAGAGCGGCGAGATAGGGGACGGCGACCGCGTTGTACGTGGCCAGCGCGGCGGCCGCAGCGACCGCCAGCAGCACCGCCGCGGCATAGGGGCCGATGGCATTTGCCGGCACCAGCGAGCCCGTGACCGTCCCCGAAGCCCCGGGTCCGGTGGCCGCCCGCGGCGCGGGGTCCTCCGCCGAGACCGCCGCCTCCCGGCGCGCGCCCCGTGAGCTCAGCGCGGCATGCGCGAGCGCCGCAGCCGCGCAGACGGTCGCCAGGAGCCCGATCTCCTTGATCCCCCCCTGGAGCGCATACTGGTAGGTGAGGTTCGCCGCGACCGCCACGAAGCCCACGATCGCCGCGCGGCGTGCACTCAAGAGCCCCGACGTGAGCGTGGCCAGCGCCACCGCCGCCATCGCTGCGAGCCCGGAGATGAAGCCCTGATAGAGCACTTCCACGCGCGTATGTGTGAGCCCCGAGAAGGTGCCCAGCAGCGACTGCGTGCCCAGCGGATAGCCGCTGTTGAGGTAGGCGTTCAGGAACTCCCGTTCGCTCGTCTCGGGGATGTTGCCGAGCACGGTGCCGAACGCCTTGATGTGCACCGCGAGGAGCATCTCGAAGGCGGAGTCGCCGACGAAGTCATAGCCCGACCACGTCCAGTGCCCGTAGGCGATCACGGGCAGCATGTAGAGCACATAGGCAGCCAACCCCGCGGTGCCCGCCCAGCCGGGGTTCAGCCGCGCACGCAGTTCCCCACGCGCGAGCGACAGCCCGAAGCCGGCGAGCGTGACGGCCACGAGCAGCGCGACGGCGAGCACGTCGTCGATGCCCGCGACGTAGCCGGGAAAGACAAGCACGAGCGCCACGCACAACCCCAGCGGCAGGAGCAGCGCGTTGGCGAGGCGGATGCGCAGCAGACCCTCCAGGGCAAGCCCGCAGCCGAGAAAGCAGACCCACATCACCACCGCACCCCCGACCACGGCCATGAAGTAGCTCACGGCGCGGGGGACCTGGCTGGGGTCACGGACGCGGAGCGGCGCGAGGAGCAACAGCTCACCGTGGCCGGCCTGGCTTGAGTCAGGGGAGCAGCAAGGCCCGGGGAGCGGTGGCTCACGGTGCGGGGCCTAGTTGGCGGAGACGGAGTCGCGGCGCAGCCCGAGTATCGAGAGCAGAAAGGAGGAGAAGAAGATTTGGATGCCCACGATCAACAGCGACGCGGCGACCACCGCGAGGCGTTCGTCGGAGAGCGACCCCAGCCCGTGGCCGATCCAGGTGGCGACGATGCTCGCGCCCATCGCCAGGCCCACGAGCATGAACAGCCCGCCGAGCAGCAGCCCGTGCTCCAGGCGCAGACGCGCGCGCATACGGTCGAACCACGGGTCGCGGTCACCCATGAAGTAGGTGCCGTAGGCGTGCGCGCACAGCCCCAGCGCCACCACCTGCACGCCGACGATCATCAAAAGCGAGCCGCCGATCAGCGCGTGGATGCCCCATGAGCGCCCGGCCACTTCAAGGCCGCCGCCGACGAGCGCGAGGATCAGCGCACCGAGACCGGCGAGCAGCGCGCCGGGGAGGATGAACAGGTGCGTGGGGGAGTGCACGAGCAGAAAGCGCAGATGCCGCCAGCCGTCGCGGAAGCTCGACAGCTTGGACTCCCCGCCGCGCGGGTGGTATTCGATCGGGAACTCGGCGATCGTCAGCCGCTGTTTGGACGCGCGGATGACCATCTCCGAGGCGAACTCCATGCCCGTCGTGCGCAGATCGAGGCGCTCCAGCGCGTCGCGTCGCACGGCGCGCATGCCGCAGTGCGCATCCTTCACGCCCGTGGAGAAGAGGAAGTTGAGCAGCCCCGTGAGCAGCGGGTTGCCGACGTAGCGGTGCAGCCACGGCATCGCGCCCGGCTGGATGTTGTCCATGCGGTCGCCGATCGCCATCTCCGCGCCCTCCTGCAGGGCAGCGACGAAGCGGGGGATCTCCTTGAAGTCGTACGTCAGATCGGCGTCGGCCATCACGATGTATGGCCCGCGCGAGGCGGCGAAGCCGGCGAGGTAGGCCGAGCCGTAGCCGCGCCGGGGCTCGTGCACCACGCGCGCGCCCGCCGCCGCGGCCAGCTCCGCGGAGCCGTCGCTGGAGCCGTTGTCGGCGACCACCACCTCGCCCTCGACGCCCATTTCGGGGAACACGGCGAGCGCGGCGCGCACGCACTGCTCGATGTTCTCCGCCTCGTTCAGACAGGGGATCACGACAGACACGAGCGGCGCCGGCGCAGACGCGCCGTCGGCAAGGACAGGTGGTGTCTGCTCGAGCGTGCTCATAGTCTCCATGGCCGGCGCCGCCGCGGGGAACGGCGTCCAGCCACACCCATAACTCGCCGAGGGGCGAAAAGTGGCGCTTTGCGGCACCGATGCTAGCGGACAGCCCCTCCGAAAAGCCGCGCTGGGACGGCCCATGCGCAGCCCCGCCCTCGTAACGCTCCCACTGGAGCCCCAGCGGACGCCGCCGTACTTGGCGCCGGGCCCGCCCACGAACCCTCCGGGTGAACCCCTACGCCGGACGCCGCCACACGCGGCTCCCTCCCCTCAATGCTGTTTAGATGCCGGCACGCATGCGCATCTGTCTGGTCTACGACTGCCTCTACCCCCACACGGTGGGTGGCGCCGAGCGCTGGTACCGCGACCTCGCCGAGCGCCTCGCCGCCGACGGGCACGAGGTGACCTATCTCACGCTGCGCCAGTGGGAGCGCGGCGAGCGGGCGCGGATCGACCCGCGCGTGCGGGTCGTGACGGCGGGTCCGCGCATGCCCCTCTACACCGCGAGCGGCCGCCGGCGAATCGCCCCGCCGCTGCGCTTCGGCGCGGGCGTGCTGTGGCACCTACTGCGCCACGGGCGCCGCTATGAGGTGGTGCACACGTGCTCGTTCCCCTACTTCCCCCTGCTGGCGGCCGCGCTCGTGCGCCCGCTGCGCCGCTACGGCCTCGTCGTGGACTGGTTCGAGGTGTGGTCGCGCTCCTACTGGCGCGACTACCTCGGCGGCGCCGCGGGCCTCGTGGGCGCGCTCGTACAGCGCGCGTGCGCCCGTGTGCCCCAGCGCGCCTTCTGCTTCTCGGAGCTGCACGCGAGGCGGCTGGAGGAAGAAGGGATGGAAGGGAGCCGCGTGCAGCTCCTCACGGGGCTCTACGCAGGATCTCCGCCGCCCGCGGCCCTCACGCCGGCCGACCCGCTCGTGCTGTTCGCCGGGCGACTGATCCCCGAGAAGCGCGTCTCGCTGGGGATCGCCGCCGTGGCGCTCGCCGCCCCCCGCGTGCCCGGCCTGCAGGCGGTCTTCTACGGCGACGGCCCCGAGCGTGCCGCGCTGCACGCGGCCGTGGTCGAGCACGGGGTGCAGGCGGTCGTGTCAACCCCCGGTTTCGCGCCCGCCGAGGACCTCGAGCGCGACATGAGCCGCGCCGAGTCGATGCTTCTGCCCTCGCGCCGCGAGGGCTATGGGCTGGTGGTCGTCGAGGCCGCAGCCCACGGCACTCCCTCGATCGTCGTTGCCGCCGAGGACAACGCCGCCACCGAGTTAGTGCAGGACGGCGTGAACGGGACGCTCGTGCAGGAGGACACCCCCGAGGCGATAGCCGAGGCGATCGTGCGCGTGCACGAGGCCGGTCCCGCGCTGCGGCGGAGCACCGCGCGGTGGTACGCCGAGAACGCCGAGCGCCTCTCGCTGGAGCACTCGCTGCGCGCGGTACTGGGGAGCTACGCGAGGGGGTAACACACTACCCAGGTCGATCTGACACGATCGTGATCGTCCCCTCCGTAACGTCCAGCAAAGGAGCACCATGCCTGACTACGCACCCGGAACGCCCTCGTGGGTCGAACTTTCCTCCCCCGACACCGCCGTCGCCGCGAAGTTCTACGGTGAGCTGATGGGCTGGCAGGCGACCGAGCCCGGCCCCGCCGAGACCGGCGGCTACCAGATGTTCCAGCAGGGCGATAAGAACATCGCGGGCCTCATGGGCCAGATGCAGGAGGGTCAGCCCACCGCCTGGGCGACCTACGTGAGCGTCACCGACGCCGAGCAGACCGCCGCCAAGGTCAAGGCCGCGGGCGGCAGCGTCATCGTCGAGCCGATGGACGTCACCGACATCGGGCGCATGGCCGTCTTCGCCGACCCCAGCGGCGCGGTGTTCGGCGTCTGGCAGCCCAAGAGCTTCACCGGCGCCGACCTCGTCAACGAGCCCGTCTCGCTCGTCTGGAACGAGCTGCTCACGCGCGACGCCGACACAGGCAAGGCCTTCTACCCGTCCGTCTTCGGCTGGACCGCGGGTCGTCCCTCCTTCGAGGGCGCCCCCGAGACCTACACCGTCTGGGAGCTCGACGGCAAGCCCGTCGGCGGCATGATGCAGATGACCGACGAGCACTTCCCCGCCGAGATCCCGACGCACTGGGGCGTCTGCTTCGCGGTCGCCGACTGCGACGCCACCGTCGCCAAGGCCCGCACGATCGGAGCAACCATCACGAATGAGCCCATGGACATGCCGATCGGCCGCTTCGCCGGCTTCATCGACCCCCAGGGAGCCTCCTTCACGGTGATGCAGCCGGCGTCTGGCGCCTGAGCGCGGGCGCGAGCGACCAAGGTCCACGGCCCTTCCTGGGATTCACTCCGGGGAGGAGCCGCCGGTCCACGCCGCGGGTACCGCCCCCAGCCCCAGCGCCCGCGCGTAACTCAGGAGTGTGAGCCGCGCGGTGCGCTCCCAGGTGAACTGTTTTGCCCGCTCCAGCCCGCGGGCTCGCAGGTCCTCGGACAGCGTCGGCTCTGAGAGCAGCCGCTCCAGCGCCACCGCGATCGCGCCCTCGTCGTGGGGGTCGAACAGCAGCGCCGCCTCGCCCGCGACCTCGGGCAGCGATGAGGCGTTCGAGCACGCCACCGGCACGCCGCGCGACATCGCCTCCAGCACGGGCAGCCCGAAGCCCTCGTACAGCGACGGGTACACGAACGCGTGCGACAGACCCCACAGCCCCTCCAGGTCCTCAGGGGAGACCCACTCCAGGAAGCGCACGTCTTCGGTCACGCCGCGCGCGGCGGCCAGCTCGCGCAGCGTGGCCTCGTGCGCGGTCGGGTAGCCCGGCAGCACGAGCACGGGCCGTGCGCTCGAGGGGGACGCGCGCGAGCGCGCCGATCAGCGCCTCCAGGTTCTTGTGCGGGCGCTTGGCCGACAGGCTCAGCACGACCGGCCGCTCGCCCAGCCCCAGCCGCGCGCGCACCTCGGCCGCCGGCGCGGGCGTGTGCGCGGCGCGGGCGTGCCCAGGCCGAGCGGCACCACGTCGATCCGCTCGCGGGCGGCGTGCAGCAGCTCGATCAGGTCCTCGCGCGTGCTCTGCGAATCGGCGATCACCCTGTGCGCGCGGCGCACCGCGAGCGGCACCAGCACCCGCATCCCCTGGTCGCGCATCCCGGCGTGCGCCTCCGGGAAGCGCGCGTAGATCAGGTCGTGCACCGTCACCACCCGCGAAAGCGGCCCCACAGCGGCGCGGTGCTCGCCAGGCTGTGCACCAGGTCCACGCCCGCGCGGCGCGCCAGGCGCGGCAGCAGCGCCTGCTCGCCGAGCACCCACTGCGCGCGGTTGCGCGCGTTCACCGGCACCGTCACCGCCGGCAGCAGCGTCCCCCACGGGCCGTCCGCCGGCCGCCGCGGCCTCGCGGTTGATGAACGCCGTGAAGCGCACCTCCGGCGCCGCCGCGCACCAGCTCAGGGATCAGCTCGCGCGCGACGACCTCCATGCCGCCGGTCTCTCCGGGCACGAGGAAGATCAGGTTCAGGCCGACGTGCATCGAGGCCTGAGGCTAGCCAACCTCCTCTGGCAGGACAGCTAGCCTCTTCCTGTGAGCACGTTCTCTCGGCCCACCACCGCCCCCGCGGCGCCGGCGGCTCCCGCTCGCGCGCCGGCCCCCGTGAAGGCCCGGGTCATCGGCATCGACGCGCGTGCGGCAGCCGAGGTGCCGGCCGGCCGCGGGCGGGTCGTGCGCGAGCTGCTCTGCGCGCTGGCCGCGCGGCCCGACGACGGACGCCGCTACGTCCTCTATGCGCGCGAGCCCTGGGCGAGCAGAGCTCGACGAGCGCTTCCAGTGGCGCCTGATCGACGCGCGCGACCCCTTCTGGCACGTGCGCGCCGCGCGCGCGGCCAACCGCGAGTGCGACGTGTTCCTGTCCACCAACTCCTACCTCACCGCCAGCTTCCTGCGCATCCCCGACGTGCCGATCGTCCACGACCTCACGACGTTCGAGCCGGCGCTGCAGGCCAATCGCCGCTCGCGCTGGATCGAGCGAGCTGACGCTCGGCTCGGCCGTGCGCCGCTCGGCGGCACTGCTTGCGGTCTCGCAGGCCACGGCCGAGGCGCTCGTGAGTCGCTTTCCCGGCGCAGCCTCGCGCACCGTGGTCGGCCACCTCGGCGTGGCCCCCGCGCTGTCCCCCACGCTGGAGGCGCAGGAGCAGGCCAAGCTGCCGGCGCCCGGCTTCGTGCTGGCCGTCGGCACACTGGAGCCGCGCAAAAACCTGCCCCGCCTGGTCGCCGCCTACGCGGCGCTGGACCCCGCCCTGCAGGCCGCCCACCCGCTGGTGGTGGTTGGTGCCCTCGGCTGGGACACCGGCGGGACGCTCGACGCGCTGCGCTCGCTCGGCAAGCGCTGCATCCGCCTGGGCTACGTCTCCGACGCGGCCCTCGCCGAGTGCTACCGGCGCTGTGCGGTGTTCTGCTACCCCTCGCTCGGCGAGGGCTTCGGGCTGCCCGTGCTGGAGGCGATGGCCGCGGGCGCCGCCGTGCTCACCTCCGACGTCTCCTCGCTGCCGGAGGTGGGGGGCGAGGCGGTGGCCTACGCGGACCCCACGCAGGTCTCCGACATCGCCGAGCAGCTCCAGGCCCTGCTGGGCGATGAGGAGCGCCGCACAGAGCTCTCTTCACGCGCATGTGCGCGCGCACAGGAATTCTCCTGGGCACGGTTTGCACAGGTCGCGCTCGACACCTTGGAGGATGCCGCGCCCCCACGCGCCTGACCTCACCTGTTCAACGTCGCGCTTGCGCTTGCGTAGGCGGTGCCCGCAAGCTTCTGGACAGTCATCGTGTCGGACACCCACGCGCCGCTCTGCGCCTTGAACGTGAACTGCGCCGTCGATTCCGCTACGCCCGCGGTGGCGATCGTCATGGTGACCGACGTGCCCGTCGTGGGCGCCGTGAAGCTGCCGCCGCTGCCTTCCCCGCTTGCGGGCGTCGAGACCGTCTCGGTGTGGCCCGCCCCCACACCGCTCACGGTGTTCCCATAGATGTCCGTGACCGCCACCTTGGCGGTTAGCGTTCCGGATTCTCCGAGTCCCGTGACCGTGCAGGTGAACAGGCAGGACGAGCTCAGGCTGCCGGCGCTCAGTGTCACGTGTACCCACGCGAGGTTCGCCGCGGCCCCGGCAGCGGCCGTGACCGTCAGGCCGGCGCCATTGCCGATTGTGCCGTCGCTGACGGTGATGCTCGCCGCTTCGGCCCTGTAGAGCTTCATCACACCGTTGTTCGCGCCCGCCACCGTCGCCACGCCGGCCGTGAACGTGATCGCCGTCGCCGTCCCGAAGGCGGTCACGGTGCCCGCGCTGCTCGACACTGTCGGGGCATTCCCGTTGGGTCCGCTGCTCGCACCGGCGTAAGTCAGGTTGTGCGAGCCGGCGTAGGCGGTCGCCGTGTTGCCATAGGTGTCCTTTGCCGTGACCGTCAGGTTGTCCGCCGCGCCCGCAATCGGCGTCAGCGATGCCGCGCCGAGCGTGAGGCTCGCCGCGTTCCCCGGGCTGACGGTGACCGACAGCCCCGCACCGTTACTGAGGGTGCCGTCGGTGACCGTGACACTCACCGTCTCCGCCTTATACAAGGTCATCACGCCGTTGCTCGCGCCCGCCACCGTCGCCACGCCGTTGGTGAACACGATCGCCTCCGCCGTCCCCACATTCGTCGCCGTGCCCGCGCTATCCGCGATCGTCGGCGTGAACGCCCCGACCACGTGAGGTCCACCAAACGTGAGACTGTGCGATCCGGTGTAGCTGGTGATCGTATTGCCGTAGGCGTCCTCCGCGGTGATCGTCAAGTTGTCGGCCACACCCGCCGCCGGCGTCGTGGACGTAGCCGCAAGCGCCAGGCTCGCAGCCGCCCCCACGCTGACCGTCACCGATAGGCCCGCGCCGTTGGTCACCGCCCCCGAGGTGACCGTGACACTTGCCGTTTCGGCCTTGTACAGCTTCATCACGCCGTTGTTTGCCCCCGCCACGCTCGCCACACCATTGGTGAACGTGATCGCCGTCACCGTCCCGAAGTTCGTCGCCACACCCGTGCCACTGGACACCGTCGGATGGTTACCGCCCACACTGGTCCCCGCACCCCCGAACGTGAGATTGTGCGAGCCGGTGTAGCTCACAGCCGTATTCCCAAACGCATCGAGCGCCGTGACCGTGAGATTGTCCGCTTCACCCCCATTTGGAGTTGTCGACGCAGCCGTCAACGTGAAGCTCGCCGCCGCTGCCGCCGTGACCGTGACCGACAGACCCGCGCCGTTTGAGAGTGTCCCATCGGTCACCGTGATGGCCGCCGTTTCAGCCTTGTACAGCTTCATCACGCCATTGTTCGCACCCGCGACCGTCGCCACACCATTGGTGAACGTGATCGCCGTCGCCGTCCCAAAACTCGTGACCGTACCCGTCGCACTCGACACCGACGGCGTGAATGCACCGATCGAACCCGCACCCCCAAACGTCAGACTGTGCGAGCCCGTATAGGTCGTCGCCGTGTTGCCATACGTGTCCTTCGCAGTGACCGTCAGGTTGTCCGCCACACCCGCCGTCGGCGTCGTGGACACAGCGGTAAGCGCCAGGCTCACCGCGGCAGTCGGGCTGACCGTGACCGCCAGCCCCGCACCGTTCGAAAGCGTCCCGTCCGTCACCGTGACGCTCACCGCCTCCGCCTTGTACAAGGTCATCACACCGTTGCTCGCGCCCGCCACTGTCGCCACGCCGTTGGTGAACGTGATCGCCGTCGCCGTCCCCACGTTCGTCGCCGTGCCCGCGCTATCCGCGATCGTCGGCGTGAACGACCCGACCACGTGAGGCCCACCGAACGTAAGACTGTGCGAGCCCGTATAGCTCGTGATCGTATTCCCGTACGTGTCCTTCGCGGTGATCGTCAAGCTGTCGCTCGCCCCCGCCGCCGGAGTGATCGACGCAGCCGCCAGACCCAAGCTCGCCGCGGCCCCGACGCTGACCGTCACCGACAGCCCCGCACCGTTGGTGACCGCGCCCGCGGCGACCGTCACACTCGCCGTTTCCGCCTTGTACAGTCGCATCACGCCGTTGTTCGCGCCAGCCACCGACGCGACGCCGCTGGTAAACGTGATCGCCTCCGCCGTCCCGAAGTTCGTCGCCACACCGGCGCTGCTACTCACCGTCGGATGGTTACCGCCCACACTGGTCCCCGCGCCCCCGAACGTGAGATTGTGCGAGCCGGTGTAGCTCACAGCCGTATTCCCGAACGCATCGAGCGCCGTGACCGTGAGATTGTCGGCTTCACCCCCGTTCGGAGTGGTCGACGCAGCCGTCAACGTGAAGCTCGCCCCCGCAGCCGCCCCGACCGTGACCGCCAGCCCCACACCATTAGAGAGCGTCCCATCGGTCACCGTGACGCTCACCGCTTCGGCCTTGTACAGCTTCATCACGCCATTGTTCGCGCCCGCCACGCTCGCCACACCATTGGTAAACGTGATCGCCGTCGCCGTCCCAAAACTCGTGACCGTGCCCGTGCCGCTCGACACCGACGGGGTAAACGCACCGATCGAACGCGCACCCCCGAACGTCAGATTATGCGAGCCCGTGTAGGCGGTCGCGGTGTTGCCGTAGGCGTCGATCGCAGTGACGGTCACGTTGTCGGCCACGCCCGCCGTGGGCGTCGTGGACACCGCCGCGAGCGCCAGGCTCGACGCAGCAGCCGGGCTGACCGTGACCGCCAGGCCCGCGCCGTTTGAGAGCGTGCCGTCGGTGACCGTGACGCTTACCGCCTCCGCCTTGTAGAGCGTCAGCACACCGTTATTCCCACCCGACACCGTCGCGACACCGTTGGTGAACGTGATCGCCGTCGCCGTCCCGATGTTCGTCGCCACGCCCGCGCTGCTCGTGATGGTCGGCGTGTACGACCCCACCACGTGCGGCCCCCCGAACGTGAGACTGTGCGAGCCCGTGTAGCTCGCCATGACGTTGCCATAAGTGTCCTTGGCGGTGATCGTGAGGCTGTCGCTCGCGCCCGGCGCCGGTGTGGTCGAGGCGGCCGTCATCGAGAAGCTCGTCGCCGCGAGTCCCACCGTGACCGACAGGCCCGTGCCGTTGGTGACCGCGCCCGAGGCGACCGTCACACTGGCCGTTTCCGCCTTGTAGAGCTTCATCACGCCGTTGTTCGCACCCGACACCGACGCGACGCCGCTGGTGAACGTGATCGCCGTCGCCGTCCCGAAGTTTGTCGCCACGCCCGTCGCGCTCGACACTGTCGGATGACTGCCGCTCGGGCTGTTGCCCGCCCCTCCGAAGGTGAGGTTGTGCGAGCCGGTGTAGCTGGTCGCGACATTGCCGACTGCATCGAGCGCCGTGACCGTCACGTTGTCGGCTTCACCCGCCGTCGGCGTCGTGGAGGCCGCCGTCAGCTGGAAATGCGTCGCCGGGCCGGGCACGACCGTCGCCGAGGCAGCCGCGCTCGTCGCCGTCCACGAGTGCCACACCGCCGTGACCGTGTACTGGTGCAGGCCGAGGGCGACCCCCGTGTCGGTGCAGCCGGTCGCGGTCGAGGTCGCCGTGGAGGTCGGACAGCTGCCTTCCGGCGCGCCGCCGTCGCGACTGACGTAGTAGGAGACCGACCCCGACCCCGGCGCGCTGACGGCACTCCAGCTGAGTGTGACGGAGCCCACGCCCGGCGTCGCCGAGGAGATCGTGGGCGCCACGAGCGTCGTGACCACCTTGGATGCCGTGCCCGTTCCGGTACTGGTGAAGTACGCAGACACACTCGCGGCGACGGCGAGCGCCACCAAAACCGACAGGCCGAGCCTGGGCGCCACCCGTCTCGGCGAAAGCGGGTTGGATGTACTTCTCATGAGCGCGCCCTCCCGGCGCAACCGAGCGGGGCGGCCCGTTCGGATACGCATCCGTCTCACGAGTGCGCGCTCCCGCTGAAGACGAGCGAGAAGTGGGCGTTCTTGCACGCATCCTGGTTCACGGGCAGATCCAGGAGCTGGATCGTCGGCGCCGAGTGGCCCTGCGCAGGCAGCGTCACCGACCCGTGCGCCGGGATCACGAGTGGAGCGAGGCTCGACACGTCGGACTGGACCAGCCCCAGGTTCGCGGCCGGTTCACAGCCGGCGGGACCGCTCGGCACGCTCACGCTCAGGCTCGTGACGGAGATCGAGACGGCAGTGGGGTTGCCGAGCGTCAGCGCGACCGTCTGGGGGGCAGCGCCCGGATAGAGCGGGGTGCCGACGCCTTCGCCAGCGCTGATCGAGAAGCTCGGCCCCACTGGCGGAGCGGGGCTCGGCGGCGGGACGGGACTCGGCGGAGGGGCAGGACTTGGCGGTGAGCTGGGACCCGACGGCGAGGCAGGACTCGACGGCGAACTGGAACCCGACGGCGAAACGGGGCTCGACGGCGAGCTGGGGCCCGACGGCGAGACGGGACTCGACGGCTTGACGGGCCTCGACGGCTTGACGGGCCTCGGTCGCCAGACAGAGCTCGGCGGTGAGCTGGACCTCGACGGCGAGCCGGGGCTCGACGGCGAATCGGCGCCCGGCTGCACCTCGTCGTCTGGCGGCGTTTCGCCGCCCTGCTGCACGCCGGCCCGGTAACCAAGCGTGGGCCCGCCGGGAGGCGTGGCCTGATCGACCGTCGGTGCCGGGGAGCGGTGCCCACCCAGGCTGAGCCTGAGATCGGTCCCCTTCGTGGGCTTTGCCACGATCGGCGCCGCCCGCGGCATGCCTCTCGGCGCCCCCTGCACGTCGATCAGATAAGCGCCGCCGCAGCACACAAACAGGACAGCCAGCGCCAGGCCCGCTTTCCGCCTGGCGCTCTCCATGATCCCGGCCACAGCCCAGTGCTAGCTCGTCAGGTTCAACGTCAGCGTGGCCCCCTGGCAGGCGTTCTGGCTCACGCCCGTTTCGTGCATGACGAGCGTCCCCGTCGCTGTGACGGCCTGGCCATTGCCATGCGGGAAGCTCTGATTGGCGGCGACGTCGGCCATCGTGAAGTCCGGATTGCCCCCGGTGATCGTCGTGCTGCAGCCGCTGTGGCCCGCGTCGGGAGTGATGCTTTCCAGGTGGATCGTGCCGACCAGCTCAGCGCCCGGCGAAGGGTTGTCGACCGTGAACGTCACCGTCGAGGAGGCGCCCGGATAGAGCGTGCCCGCGACCGTCCCGTGCAGCGTCACATTCGAGCTGCTGCCGACCGTGGCCGTACCGGTGCCGCTGCCCGCGCTCGTGAAGTACGCCACCGCGATACCTGCCACGACAAGCCCCACGACCACGCCGGCCGGGACCAGTACCCCTTTCCTCGTAATGAACCTGCCCATGACCAACTCCTCATATCTTTGTAAGTTTTTCGTAAGACTTTTATTTTTGGGAGTAAATCCCGACCTTCCGCCGGGTCGCTCGGGGCCTGCACGGCACACACGCTGTGCGCTGCGAGTCCGAAGACACGCGCCCATCGAGCCGGATTCCGCCTCCGCGGCCTTTGTTAGAGGCCATCGGTTTCCCCGCCGGACCGATAAAGCCTGCATGCCCGGTTGCGGGGCATATTCCACCCTTTCGCCACTTTCGCCAGGCGTGGAGACAAGGGGGATACCTGTCGGAACTAGCGGAATCGATCCGCTATGCGTACACCGATTCGGCGGCCCCTCGGGGGCCTCCTCGGCGCCGCGCGAGCCAGAACAGCCCCGCGAAAACGATCGCGCCAAGCGCGTTCAGGAAGAGCTTGTAGTTGACAGCCAGCGTGCCAAAGATGGCCGCGCGCGTGGGCCGCGGGCCTGTTGGGATGAGCCCCGCGGCGTCGAACGCCCCGGCCACGATCAGCGCCGCCAGCACCATCGTCACGAACATCAGCCCGACGATGCGCACCGTGAAGGGCGTCCCGTAGTACTTGCGGTAGATGGCGATCAGCGGCAGGATGATGAGGTCGGCGAAGACGAACGACAGCACTCCCGCGAAAGAGATGCCGCCCGACCACAGCACCGCCGCGAGCGGGATGTTGCCGACCGAGCACACGAAGCTCAGCACGGCGATCAGCGGACCGACCAGGACGTTCTCGATCGCCGCCGCCGGCCCGCCTGTGTCTGTCAGGAAGAGCCTGTTGAAGAAGTCCGAGGGCAGCTGGGCGACGAACCCGGCGAGCAGGAACCCGACCGCGATCTCCTTGTAGAGCATCCGCCAGTCTCCGCGGAAGTTGCGCGCCACCTCACTCCACGCGGCCGGCGAGCGCACGCGCTCGCGCCACCCTGTCCCGCCACTGCCCGCGCCGCCGTGATCTTCGTGGCAATGCTCTGAGTCGCTCCGCTGGGCGTGCGCGCGCGCTTCGCGCTCCAGGCGCGGCGAGACGAACGCCCGCAGCATCAGCGTCATCAGCGCGATCATCACGAGCCCGCCCACGTACTCCGCGAGCGTGAACTGCCAGCCGAGCAGCACCCACAGCACGAGCCCCAGCTCCCACACGAGGTTGGTCGAGGCGAACTGGAACGCTAGCGCCGAGGCCGCCGAGGCGCCCTTCTGGAAGAGGCTCTTGGCGATCGCCACGGCAGCGTAGGAACACGAGGATGAGGCCGCCCCCAGCCCCGTGGCCCGCGCTACCGGGCCCACCCCACTCCCGGACAGCGCACGCTCGATCCGCTCGCGCGGCACCCACGCCTGCACGATTGCGCTGATCGCGAATCCAAACACCAAGGCCCACCACACCTCCCAGGCCATCAGGAACGCGTCCTTCAAGCCCTCGCCAATGGTGTTCACCACGCCCACACGCGCCCCATCTTAGGAGGCATCCGACCGGGCCCTGGGTAGGATTGCCACGTGCCCAAGCTCCGAGCGATCGACGGCGTCCTCTCACGCCACCGGCGCGCCACCGCGCTGGTGGGCACCGTCATCGTCTTTGGCGTCGCGGCCCTGAACGTGCACGCCGCCCTCCCCGAGCACCACCACGCACACGGCGAGACCACCGTCTGCATTGCGGCTCTGGCGATTGCCGGCCTGGTCGCGCTTGGCTGGCGCCAGCGGGACACGCCGAATACGACCACCACACCTTGCGTCCTTCTCCCTCAGCAAGCGCGGGACAGACCCGCGCCCGCCGGTCCCGACACAAGCGCCCGCGCAGGTCCCAGCGGGCCGGCAGTCCTTCGACTTTGAGTTGACAGCGGCGAGCGCCGCGGACCCCAAGTCCTGCGCCCCCTCGCGGGGTCGCTCAAGCCTGTCGAAGGAGCTCATTCATGTTCGAGAAGCCGATTCAAGCCGGCGATGGCCATCCAGGCCATCCCGCCGGGCAATGCGGCGCGTGCCGGCGGATGCGCCTAAACATTCGCCAGTCAACAGTCGAAACGGTCGGTGCCCAATGAGGAGCCTGCTCAAGCGCATCCTCCCCCTCCAGTGGCAGACCCGAGCCCACAGCTTGAGCCGTTTGCGGTGGATCACGAAATACCGGCTTCTGCACCACTTCGGACTCCGCCTGCGCCACAACCTCCGAGCGGGCTTGAAGTACGTGCTCCTGGACCCCGAGACGGAGAGCTTCACCTACGCACTCGACAACGAGCACGACGTGGTGGATGCGCTCGCGGGTCCCCTCCGAACATCGCGCCGGGATCTCCTCGGCTTCATCGCCGAGACACGCACCGACCCCGAGCTGAACGAGCGTCTTGCCCATCACCTGCGCAGGCGCTTTGACGTCAAGCATCGTCCCCAGCTGGGGAACCGCCTCGTCTGGTACCTCATCGCCCGAGCCCTCAAACCGGAGCTGATCGTCGAGACCGGCATCTACCAAGGCCTGGGATCGCTCGGACTGCTGCGCGCCCTCGAGCGCAACGCCGCCGAAGGCAGACCCGGTGAGTTGCTGTCCTTCGACATGAACCCCCGCGCGGGGAGCGTCGTCCGCGAGGAGCTGCACGCTCGATGGCGTCGCGTCGTCGGCTCCACCAGCGATCTCCT
The DNA here is from genome assembly GCA_963723045.1 of uncultured Solirubrobacterales bacterium. Lineage (GTDB taxonomy): Bacteria > Actinomycetota > Thermoleophilia > Solirubrobacterales > Solirubrobacteraceae > Palsa-744. The sequence goes on from CAVROU010000002.1 coordinate 1,805,437, forward strand.
GGTGCCGGCGCTGGAGGGCCGGAGCGTAGGCATGCTGATCCACGACACCCCCCACACCGACGAGAACCAGCGCCTCGAGTTCGGCGCCGCCCTCGCCCACGCCGCACCACGATTGGTGCTCGTGGATTCCAGCGGCTGTATGCCCACGTTGTCCCTCCTCTGCGCCGAGCGCGCCGTGCCCTACCACCGCATCGAGCTGCGCTCGCGCGCGCACATCTACCCAGGTGCCAAGCTCGCGTTCGCCCTGTTCGAGAGCGAGGGGTCCGCAAAGCCCGCGGACCGAGGACGCATAGGCACCGACGGCGAATCGAAGGCGGGATTGGAACGCCGAGACCAGGGACGACGAATGGAGGGCGCGATTGAGGATGCAGAGGCCAGGATTGAAGAGCTCCGCTGCCGGGTACCCGGTGGATATGCCCTTTGGGACATCCATATTCCTCATAGCCGTCGGTGCGATCCTGCGCTACGCGGTGACCGCGACCGTCTCCGGCGTCTCGCTCACAACGGTGGGCCTGATCCTGATGGTCGTTGGCATACTCGGGTTGGTGCTCTCGCTCTTCTACTCGCTGGCGTGGAGCTCACGCCGTGGAGCGGTGGTGCACGACCGGGTGGTCGAGCGCGACCCCTACGGCGAAGATCCCGCCCTTCGTCCCTGACCAGCGGTCGGCCTCCGTTCCCGACCCGAGTTTCGGCGTCCCGGAGTCGGGTAAATGCCTGGTCTGGAGTCGCTCAACTATCAGCGGAGTGGAGGTTTCGATGGCGTCCGAGTTGAATGGCAAGAGGATCGCCTTCCTGGTGGCCCAGGAGGGCGTGGAGGAAGTCGAGCTGACCAAGCCCTGGCAGGCGGTCGAGCAGGCGGGCGGCACGCCCGAGCTGATCGCGCCGGAAAGCGGCGAGGTGCAGGCGTTCAACCACCTCGACAAGGGCTCGACCTTCACGGTCGACAAGATCCTGACCGAGGCCCGTCCCGAAGACTACGACGGCGTGGTGCTGCCCGGCGGTGTCGCCAACCCTGACCAGCTGCGCACCCAGAAGGCCGCCGTGCGCTTCATGCAGAAGGTCTTCTCCGCCGGCAAGCCCGTCGGCGTGATCTGCCACGGCCCCTGGACGCTCGTGGAGGCCGACCTTGTGCGCGACCGCAAGATCACCTCCTGGCCATCGCTGCAGACCGACATCCGCAACGCCGGCGGCGAATGGGTCGACGAGGAGGTCGTCGTGGACCACGGCCTGGTCTCCAGCCGCAAGCCCGACGATCTGCGGGCCTTCTGCGCCAAGATCGTCGAGGAGTTCGCCGAGGGCCCCCACCGGGTGGCGCGCGCGGGCGCGACCGCCGGCGGTTGAGGACAAGCCGGCGTGTTCAAAATCCGAGACCTACGACGTGGCATCTGCACCGGCAGCATCCCAGAGGAGCAGCGGCGCGCCCGGCTGCGGGACTGGGGCTGCGTATGGCCCCAGAGATGCCCCAAGCGCCACTGGAAAACATGGTATGGCCAGCGCCGGCCGCTCCACTGAGCTACCGCGCGACGCCCTCCACCAGCATGTGCACCCCCGCGTGGCGCACCTTGCCTGGCGTCCAGCCGGCGTCGCGCATCAGGCCGTGCACCTCCTCGGGCGTGCGCTCGCGTCCGCCTTCGCACTCCACCAGCATGTGCAGGTCGGCGATCGAGGTGAAGGGATTGGGGCGCTCCGGTTCGTTGCGCTGGTCGATCGTCACGACCCGCGCGCCCGGCGATGCCGTCGCGCGCAGACGCGAGAGAATGCCCCGGCACGCCTCGTCGCTCCAGTCGTGCAGGATCCACTTCAGCACGTACACATCGGCGCGGGCATCGAGCTCGCCGAACAGGTCTCCCGGACGGCGCTCCACGCGCTCGGCGACCCCGCGCGAGCGCAGGTACCCCTCGGCCTCCTCCAGCACCTCGGGGGCGTCGATCAGGATCCCTCGAGCACCGCGGCGGCGCGCGAGGATCGCTGTGAGCAGCGTCCCCACCCCGCCCGCCACGTCGCACACCGTGCCCCGGCGCGGCCACGGGTAGGCGCGCGCGAGCGCCTGCACGTCGAACGCCGTCAGCTCGCGCATCGCCTCTCCGAAGCGCGCCCCCTCCTCCGGGTGCTCGCCGAAGTGCTCCCAGATCGAGTTTCCGTACGCGCGCCGGTGCCCCGAGGGCTCGGCGCCGCCGCGCAGCTGCGCCTCGAGCTCACCGTACGCCGCGAAGTTGGCCGGTGCCGCGAGATAGGCCACCCACGAGGCGATCGAGCGCGGATGATCGCCCCGCAGCGGGCCGCCGAGGCGTAGCAGCCGCACGTTCCCCGCGCCGTCGAACCCCACCAGCCGGGACGCCGCCGCCGTGCGCAGCACGCGCAGCGTCACCTCGGGGTCGAGCTCCAGCTCGCGCGCCAGCACCGCCGGGTCGCGTGCGAGCGAGCCGAGCGCATCCGCGATCCCCGTGGTGACGAGCACGCCGGCGAGCTTCGTCCGCTGCATCCCCGCCGTGTAGTCCCACAGCGCGCCCTCCGCCGGCAGCATCATGTCGGTCACATCGAGCAAACGACGGCGCAGCGCGACTCCGGCGCGCAGCACGCCCGGGGGGATCGGGAAGGGAGGCAGCGCCATGCCGCCGCGGAGCCTACTACCCAGCGGCCGCCCGGTTTGCCTCCCGCGCGCGGCGGTACTCGTTGACAACGATCTCCGTCAGCTCCTCGACCGAGGTCTCGGCCGTGGGCTTGTCGAGTGCGATCGTCCCCTCCTGGATCATGCTCACGCGGTCGCACGCCTGCAGCACGTGCACGTAGTTGTGGAGGATCATGATGATGCTCACGCGCCCCTCCGCCTTCAGGCGCGCCACGAGGTCGAGGATCATCGCCCCCTCCTTCGCACCCATCGCCGCCAGCGGCTCGTCCAGCAGCAGGATGTCCGCGTCGCTGTTGGCCGTGCGCGCCACCGCGATCGCCTGGCGCTGGCCGCCCGACAGGCGTGCCACTGCCACGTCGATGCGGGGGATGTTGATCCCGATCTCATCCAGCGCCTCGCGCGCCTTCAGCTTCATCTCGCGGTTGGCCAGGAATGGCAGCGGCCGGTGCACCTTCTCGCGGCGCAGGAACATGTTGTGGTAGACCGACAGTTCGTCGATCAGCGCCAAGTCCTGATACACCGTCTCGATGCCCTGCGCCCGCGCGTCGTCCACGCTGCGCGGCGCATAGGGCTTGCCGTGCAGTGTCATCTGCCCCGAGTCCTGCTTCTGGAACCCTGCGAGAATCTTGATTAAGGTGGACTTGCCCGCGCCGTTGTCGCCCAACAGGCCGAGCACCTCGCCCTTGCGCAGATGCAGGCTCACGTCGCGCAGCGCCGTCACCGGGCCAAAACGCTTGGCGATGTGCTCCACGCGCAGCACATCGTCGGGGGCCGTCTGCTCAGCCACGGGTCGCCCCTCCGCGCACACGCCGCACATACACGTTGGCCGTCATCGCAACGATGATCGCCAGACCCAGATAGAACAGCAGATAGTTGGCGTTCACCCCCTGCAGGATCAATCCGTCGTGCAGGATCCCCAGGAACAGCGCCCCGATCAGCGCCCCCACGACCGTCCCCGAGCCGCCCGTCATCAGCGTGCCGCCGATCACCGCCGCCGCGATCACCAGCAGCAGGATTTCGTTGGCGCCCGCGGGGTCGGGCTGCACCGAGCCCGCGCGCACCGCCTCGAGGATCCCCACGAAGCCGGCCGTCGTCGCGCACAGCATGAAGTTGCGGATCACCACCAGCCGAACCCGCACACCCGCCTCGGCCGCCCCGAGCTTGTTCGAGCCGACGCCCACCGTGTAGAGGCCCCAGCGGGTGAACGTCAGCACGGCCTGCAGCACGACCACGATCGCCAGCGCCCAGATCAGCTCCGAGTAGGTGCCCGCGCCGAAGATCTGCGCGAACGTGCCTACGTGGTTGACTGTTTCCGGCAGCGTCACGTGTACGCCGTTGATCGTGTGCGTCACATTGTGGGTGCTCGTCGTCACCCGCGCCCCCGGCGTTTCCACCGGCTCGCCGTGGGAGACGATCAGCGACAGCCCCTCCAGCGCGAACAGCATCCCGAGCGTCGCCACGAACGAGCTGATCCCCACGATCGCCACGAAGAAGCCATTGACGAGGCCCACCACGACGCACGCGAGCAGCGCGAGGATCACGGCCGGCACGAGCGGCAAACCCGCCTGGGACAGCTTGTAGAACAGGAACGGCGTGAACAGATAGGTGGCCCCGATCGACAGGTCTATCTCGCCGAGGATCATCACGAACACGACTCCTGCCGCCATGATCGCGAAGGGCGCGAAGTACGGCAGCAGCGTCTTGAAGTTCGAGCCCGTCAGGAAGGTGCTCGTCTGCACCGAGAAGTACACCGCCACCAGCAGAGTGACGACGATGATGCTCCCCTCGCGCAGACTCAGCACGCGCTGCAGCACCTCGCCTCGCGAGGGCATGCGGTGCGCGGGTGGGGGCGCACCACCGCCTCCCGGCCCGCTCGGCGCTATCGAAGCGCCACCCCCCGGCGGGGGAATGGGCTGCGCCGGGGCGCCACCCCCCTCCGGGGTGCTGACGCTCACCGAAGCACCGGGCTCCCCTGCCACGTTTGCCATGTCGGTTCCTCGTGCCTACGCCGGGGTGCCGGCCTTGATCGGCACCACCTTCACTTCGGAGGAGGTGCCCTCGTAGCGGCTCTTGGATTCGACGTAGGGCGCGACCGTTTCCTTGTTGAGGAACTTCAGGCCGGTGTCGGTTTCGGCAGGCCCCGTCAACGATCCGGACACGTGCCACTGGAACAGCTGCAGCGCCGGCAGGAACCCCTGCAGGTAGGGCTGCTGGTCGATCGTGAATTCGATGTTCCCTTCCTGCAGCAGCTTCTGCGTGCCTTCGGTGAGGTCAAAGCCACCGGCCTTGATGCCCTTCGCGGCCAGCCCCAACTTCTGCATCACCCGCGCGAGGCTTTCCGTGGAGCCACCGTCGACCGCGTACATGCCCTTGGTGTTCTGGTGGCCCACCCAATACGCTTCGATCGTCGACAGCTCGCCCGGTACCGCCGCGCCGGTCGCCACCGTGTGCGGCGTGATCGGCTTGCCCGATGCCTTGATCGCCTTCAGCGCGCCTTCGATGCGTGGCTGCAGGTTCGCCGAGCCGGGCGTCGCAATGAACAGTGCCACGTCGCCAGAGCCCACCGCCGCGACGATCCGTTCGCCCATCTGTTCACCGGCCTTTTCGAGGTCCTGACCGATGTAGGAGAGGCGCTTGTTCGTGGGCGCATCCGCGTTGTAGGCCACTACCGGGATGCCCGCCTTCAGTGCGGCTTCGGTGGGCGCATTGAACGCGTGCAGGTCGATCAGCGCCACCGCGATGCCGTTCACGCCGCTGGTGATCGCGGTGTTCATCGCGTTCACCATCTGGTTCACGTTGCTGCTTTCCGACCCCGTCCATGAGTAGGAGCAGCCCAGCAACTTGCACGCATCCGCTGCTCCGTACTGCGTCGGTACGAAGAAGGGATTCGTGGTCACGTGGTTGATGAACGCGAACTTGTATGTGGGGTGGCTGCCGAACACTTCGGCGCTGCTCCCGCCGCTGCCACTCGACGCGCTGGACCCGCACGCAGCGAGGATCGTGCTCGCAGAGCCCGCCGCGATGCCCGTCAGTGCGGTGCGGCGCAGGAATGCTCGCCGGTCGAACCCCGGCGCTCGCTCGGGGATCAGGATGGACGACTCGGCTCCGACCGGGGCCGCAGCCTTCGCGGCGAGGGCCGACGCCTCATCGGGGTGCTCACTTGTGTGCGACATCTCGTCTCCTCCACTCGAGCTGCGCCGACGGCACAGCGCCACCTATTTCTTTCCCGGTCGAGCACCTTTGTAGTCAAGAAACTTCGCGGAGGGGGTCGGCTGAATCAGATCGCGACCCCTCCACAGTCAGGAAATTCGCCGCGGGGGTATAACCAGGGCATGACCGACAGGCCGAATCGGCAGGTGAACTATGGACCGCTCGCGCTGGAGCGCCATGTCAAGGACGACGGGCGCAAGCTGATCCTCTACACACTTCGCCACAGTGCACAGGCGCAAACGGGCAGCGTTTCGACGAGCTCGTGAGCGAACAGCGCTTCAACGAGCTGCGCGGCGAGCAGGTCGTCTATGCGATCGACCGCCAGGAGCGCACGTTCCTGCCCGCAGCGCGAGCACTGTCCGCTGTGCCCCACACCCGCCGGGCGGCGCGCCGGGGACGAGACCGAGATCCCCTTCCCGGCCTTTGAGATCGCGGTCTTCGACAACCTCTTCCCCGCGTTCGAGGCACCGCACGGCGCGGCAGAGGTGGTCGTCTACACCGACCGTCACGACGCCTCCTTCGCCACGCTCGCCCCCGAGCGCGCCGAGGCGCTGATGTGGGTCTGGCGCCAGCGCTACGAGGAGCTCGGCGCGCGCGCGGACGTGCGAGTACGTGTTGATCTTCGAGAACCGCGGCGTCGAGGTCGGCGTGACCCTGCACCACCCCCACGGGCAGATCTACGGCTACCCGTTCCTGCCGCCCGTGCCGGCGCTGGAGCTGGCGGCCGACGTGCGCCTGGGGGGCTGCGCGCCGTGCGCGCTGCTCGCGCGGGAGCTCGCGGACGGACGGCGGGTGGTGTACGAGAACGACGGCGTCGTCGTCTACGTCCCCTACGCGGCGCGCTGGCCATATGAAGTGCATGCTGTCATGCGCGAGCACCGCGCCGAGCCTGCTCGACTGCGAGCCGCGGCGGAGCTGCGCGTGCTGGCCGCGGGCCTGCAGGCGCTCACGCGCGGCTATGACGCGCTGTTCGCAGCGCCCTTCCCGTACGTGATGGTCGTCCACCAGGCGCCCACCGGGCGGCGAGGCCCGCGGCACGGGCCACCTGCACGTCGAGTTCTACCCGCCGCTGCGCACCGCCGAGAAGCTCAAGTACCTCGCCGGCTCCGAGCAGGGCGCGGGCACGTTCATCGGCGACGTCGCTGCCCGAGGAGTCCGCCGCGGCGCTGCGCGAGGCGATCGCCCGTGCCGCGTGAGCGCGGCGTCAGCGCGTTCGCTCCCGGGCGCGTGAACCTGATCGGCGAGCACACCGACTACAACCAGGGCCTCGCGCTGCCGTTCGCGATCGCCGAGGGGGTCACGGTCGCACGCGCACGCGCCACGCGGGGACGCATCGCGTCTACGCGCGGGCGCTCGACTGGAGAGGAGGACGAGTTCCCGCTCGCCGCGCCCGCGCGTGCGCCAGGGTGGCGCGCGTTCGTGCGCGGCATGGTCGCCGAGCTGCGCGGCGCCGGCTTTCCGCTCGTGGGCGCGCGCCTGGAGATCGGCGGCGAGCTCCCTCAGGGGTCGGGCTCTCCTCCTCGGCCGCGCTGGAGGTGGCGCTGTGCCTCGCGCTGCTGCTCTGATCGGCGCCGACCGAGATCGACCGCACTGGTCCTCGCGCGCGGCTGTGCGCGCGCGTGGAGAACGAGTGGGTGGGCGCGCAGACGCGGCCTGCTCGACCAGCTCGCCTCGCTGTACGGCGCGCCCGATACGGCGCTGCGTATCGACTTCCAGACGCTCACCATCGAGCCGGTGCCGCTGGACCTGGCGGGGGGGTGGCGGCTGGTGACGCTCGACTCCGGCGAGCGCCACGCCAATGCCGACTCGGGCTACAACGAGCGCCGGCGCGAGTGCGCGCGGGCGTGTGAGCTGCTGGGCGTCGACTCACTGCGGGAGGCGACCCCGATCGGTGCCGAGGGGCTACCCGAACCTCTGCGCCGCCGCGCGCGGCACGTGCTCGAGTGAAAACGCCCGCGTGCTGGAGGCCGTGGAAGCGTTGCGCGCCGATGATTGGCCGGCGGTGGGGACGCTGCTGAACGCCTCCCATGCGAGCCTGCGCGATGACTACGAGGTGTCGACCCCCGCCGTCGAGCGCGCCGTGGAGCGGCTGCTCGCGGCGGGCGCCGCCGGTGCGCGGCTCATGGGCGGCGGCTTCGGCGGACACGTGCTCGGCCTGCTCGCGCCTGACGTCGAGGCACCGGCCGGCACCCGCGAGGTGCGGCCCGGTCCAGGAGCGACCCTCACGTAGTCTCCGGTGAGGGCCCCGCGACGGACACGGCGCCGGCCATGATGCCGTCGATCTCCTCGAGATCCTCGCCGCTGAGCCTGATGTCGAGCGCCCCGAGGCTGTCCTCGATGTGTGCGGCGCTGCGGGAGCCGACGATCGCGACGTGCACCGCCGGGTGGGCGAGCGTCCAGGCGATCGCCAACTGCGAGACGCCGTAGCCGCGCTCGCGCGCGAAGCGCTCGAGCTCTGCGACCAACTCCAGGTTGCGCTGGAAGCCATCCCCGCTGAAGAGCGGGGAGTTTGCGCGCCAGTCGTCCGCCGCGAACGTCGTGTCGGACCCCATCGTCCCGGTGAGCAAGCCGTGGGCGAGTGGGCCGTAGGCGAGCACGCCGATGTCGTGCTCACGCGCGTAGGGCAGCTCCCGCGCCTCGATCTCGCGGCGGAACAGATGATAGGGAGGCTGCAGGGTTTCCACGGGGAGCGTGCGCGCGAACTCGGCCATCTGCGCGGCGTTGAAGTTCGAGACCCCGACGTGGCGGATGGCGCCGTCTTCGATCAGCTCGCCCAGCGCCTGGGCACTCTCGGCGAACGGTGTGGCGGGGTCGGGCCAGTGAATCTGGTAGAGGTCGATGTAGTCGACGCCCAGGTGCTCGAGGCTCTCGCGCACGCCGCGGCGCAGCCACTCGGGGCTGCTGTCGCGGACGAGGCCGTCATCTGAATCCATGCGCAGGCCGCCCTTGGTGGCGATCACGAGGTCCTCTCGATTGGTGTCGAGTTCCTCGCGCAGCGCACGACCGAGCAGGCGCTCGGAGGCACCGAAGCCGTAGGCCTGCGCAGTATCGAACAGGTTGATGCCGAGCTCGCGGGCGTGGCGGATCGCGGTGATCGCCTCGAGTTCGTCGAACTGCCCCCAGTCGCCGCCGAGCTGCCAGGTGCCGAAGGCGATCGGGGAGACCTCCAGGCCGGTCATTCCGAGCGTGACTCTTCTCATGGGATCCTCGCTTTCTCGGGGCTGTCGCGGGCGATGTTCGAGCGCACCATCTAGCGCACCATCTGCACTACCCGAATCGCCCAACGGCGAACAAACGGCGGGCAAGGCTCCATACTGTCCCTATGAGCGCTGTCCGCAAGAGACTTGTGGCGAGCGCCGTGACGTACGCCAGACGCGCCCGCACGCTCGCCGCACCCGGCACGCAGGCGGCGCTCGCGAGCGCCAGGCGCACCCGCGTGCTCGCCGCGCTGAGCACGCTGGCGGCGCTCGCGGCGGCACTCACAGCGACGGCAGGGGCGGCGCAGGCGAAGCCGAGCGACCTCGCGCCGACGCGCGTGTACGTCCAGGCGGACTACGCGCTCAACCGCTCCGCCAAGGCGCACGCGTCCGTCGTGCAGGCTTCGATCAAGGCGTTCACCAGACGGCTCGGGCGCGAATGCCCCAAGGTCGCCGCCGGCGGGCCGCAGGACACCGAAGCCGAACAGATCTATGAAGAGATCGTGGCGGCGGCGACGGGAATGGTCTACCACTCCGAGGCCACCGCGATCGCGCGCTTCGCCGACACGGTGCAGGGGCTGCACTGGAGCTCGGCGAGGCTCACGCGCACCGTGCACAGCTACGCGGCCAGGCTGCGTGCGCTGTCGGCGCTCGGAGTACCGGACGTCTGCGCGGACGCGCGCGCGTGGGTCGCAAGCCACTACACGGCCCTCCCGGCGAGCACGACGGCGGCGGTGCAGCAGCTGAAGGCCGGCGAAATGGGGGCCGCGGAAGTGCCGCCGGGGCTGCTCGCGCCCTACGAGCGCCGCGACGAGGCGGGCACCGTCGCCGCGACGAGGCGTTTGGAAGAAGGACTTCAGGAAGTCGAAGCCACTCAGGGGACGGGGGACATCTCCAGGCTCGTCGGAGTCATCGGGCTGAATCCGTAACAAAGGAGCGTCCATGTCACACGCCAGCAAATCTGAGAAGACCCCGGCGAGCCCGCCGCAGCCGAGCGGCGCGACATCGCCGAGTGGTGAGGCCTCATTCCCCAGCGGCGCCGCCCCCGGCGCGCGGCGCCAGCGCGCGCACGGGCGAGTGCGCCACTACGCAGGGTTCCTGACGCCGAACGCAGCAGCGGCGATGCCGGTGCTGTTTGAACGCGACGGCGCGCGGCGTATGGGCCGGATGGGAGCGACGCTCGCCGACCGCGCGGTGCAGCGCGTGCGAGCACGGCGGCCGCGGATGCGCGCGCTGCAGGTGGCACCCGGAATGCGCCTGCGCTGGCGCGACGTGCCGGCCCCGGCGGCGCCCGGTCCAGATGGCGCGACGGTGCGCCCGATCGCGATCTCCACCTGCGACCTCGACTGCCCGCTGGCGCTCGGCGCGACGCAGTTCGCGCTGCCGCTGCACCTCGGACACGAATGCGTGGCGGAGGTGCTGGCGGTGGGCGAGCGGGTGCGCACGGTCAAGCCCGGAGACCGCGTGGTCGTACCGTTCCAGATCAACTGCGGCACGTGCAAGTCCTGCCGGGCGGGACGCACGGGCAGTTGCACGAGCGTGGTGCCCGCGGCGGCGTATGGCATGGGCCTCGCGACGGGGCACTACGGCGGAGCCTTCTCGGATGAGATGGCGGTGCCCTACGCCGATGCGATGCTGGTGGCGCTGCCCGAGGGGATCGAGCCCGAGGCGGCGGCGAGCGTGGCGGACAACGTGTGCGACGCCTACCGCCACGTCGCGCCCTACCTGCCGGCTCTGCTCGCGGAAGACCCGGACGCGGAGGTGCTGATCCTCGCGGCGATGAACCCGCAGGTGAAGTTCGCGGCGAGCAACCCGATCTACACGGCGCTGATCGCGCAGGCCCTCGGCGCGCGCAACGTGCACCTGGTGGACGCGCGCCCCCACGTGCGCGCGTATGCGGAGGACCTCGGGATCGACACGCTGCAGCCACGCGAACTGCGCCGCCGCGCGCCGGCACCGCTGGTGGCGGACATGACGGGCGACAAGCTCGGCCTCGCGCTGTCGCAGACGGCGCCCGACGGGACGTGTTCGAGCGCGGGCAGCCTGCACCGCAGCGCGAGCGTGCCGACGCTGCAGATGTACGTGCGCAACGTGACACTGCACCTCGGGCGTACCCACGCGCGCGGGCTGATGCCGGAGGTGCTGGAGCTGATGCGCGCAGGGCGCCTGCACCCCGAGCGCGTGACGAGCACGGTGGCATCGCTGGATGAGGCGCCGGGCGTGCTGCGCGAACACTTCCTCGGCGGTGGGATCAAGACGGTGCTGAGGGCGTAGGCCCTCGCGCCTGGCGAGGCCGGGCACAGAAAAGAGGAGGGGGCCGCCCGGAGGGCGGCCAGCGAGGGCCGCGAAGCGCGAGACGCGGCGCTCGCCGAAAACAGGCGTTGAGCGATACGAAAGCGGGCAGTTCATTGAGACCCGAGACAAAGGAGCAGCAATGGCACACACCGTCAAGAATCTCGACGACGTGGAGGACATCGCCCCCGGGCACGGGCTGAGCGAGATGGGACAGGCTCGCTTCTGCCGCGAAGACCTTGGCGCGGAAAACACGGGACTCAGCCACCAGCGCCTGAACCCCGGCAAGCGCCAGTCCTTCGGGCACCGCCACAACCAGGCCGAGGAGATCTACCTGGTGCTCTCGGGCAGCGGACGCGTAAAGCTCGACGACGAGATCGTCGAGCTCAAGCGCCTGGACGCGATCCGTGTCTCACCCGAGACCACACGCGCCTTCGAGGCCGGGCCGGAGGGGCTCGAATTCATCGCGTTTGGGCCGCACTTCAGCGGGGACGGGGAGATCGTGCAGGGATGGTGGGAGGACTGAGGAGGTCCCCGACGCTGCCTGAGGAAGCGACCAGCTGCCCGTCGGGAGACGACGTATCCTCCGGACTTTCCCGCGGTCCGCGTTAGCCAGCGCCGTTGCACGTCCGAGCGCGTGTCCCTATGGTTACGCTGTCCGATGTTCAAGCGAAAGGAAGAGTTCGGCTATGGGCGCTCAAGAGAACAAGCAGGCCGCGCAGGAAGCCTACGCGGCCTTCAGCAGCAACGACGCCGAGGGCGCGATGCGCAACATCGACGACTCGATCGAGTGGAAGGTGCGCGGCGACAACGCGCTGACCGGGACCTACAACGGCAAGCAGGCAGTCGGCGAGCTGTGGGGGAAGTTCCTGAGCAAGGACTTCCGCACCGCCCCGCACGACTTCATCGCTGACGGAGACAAGGTGGTGGTTCTGACTACGGTCCACATCGAAGGCGAGACGGTCGAGGGGGCCGATGTCCTCACCTACAACGCCAGCGGCAAGCTCGTCGCGTTCGAGACGCTCAGCGAAGCGCACCTGGCCAACCGGGTATTCGCCAAGTAGGCGGTGCCAGTCCTGATTGGGCGAGCGCCCTGAGGCCCCGACCCCTGCATCTCCTTGGATAACGTTCACCGCAGGTTGGGCGCTCTGTGTTCGGCAGCTGCGCCAACTCCCCACTTCGCGGCTCCCTCGGCGGCCGGATGGCCTCCTCCTTAAATCCATTCACGGGCCCGTCGCCGGGGCCTCGCCCTGTTACCTCGCCGCCACCGAGAATGTCTGGATGTCCTTGGGCACTCCCTTGACGTGGAAGCGTCGCTTCCTGGTGACCCGCAGCGCGCTCGCGTCGAGGTCGGCCAGCGCGCGGTCTGAGACCAGCAGCTCGTCGGGGGCCGCCGCCTCGGCCAGGCGCGCGGCGATGTTCACGTCCACGCCGAGGTAGTCGCCGCCAAGCTTGCGCGGGCGGCCGATGTGCATTCCCGTATGCATCCGTGGCTCATAGCCGGGCGCGTGTACGTGAGCCAGGCGCGCGTTCGCTTCGCCCAGCGCCGCGAGGGCGTCCGTTGGCTCGTCGAACACCGCCATCCAGCCGTCGCCCAGGCGCTTCACCACTTCGCCGCCGTGCCTTGCGATCGGGGGCTCCAGCGCCTCACCGACGTCGCGCAGCAGCTCCAGCGCCGTGTCGTCGCCGACGTCGAGTACCCAAGTCGAGAACCCCACGAGGTCGGTGAACACGATCGTCAGCTCGCGCTCGCCGCGTCCGCGGCCCTGCGCCTCGGACACCGCCTGCCATACCTGCAGCGCGCTCAGGCCCGCCTCGCGCATCACCCCGGGCCGCTCGGCCGTCAGCGCGGTGAGGCGCCGTGCCACGAGGTGCGCCTGCTCGCTTCCCGCCGTCGACAGCGGATCGCCGAAGCGGCTGTCGCCCGGCAGCAGCTCGCGCAGCGCCTTCGCCGCCTCGATCAGCCGCGGGTGGCGGTTCAAGCTTCGTGCTGCTTCGGGCATCCGGCGTCGCGCTGTCTCAGGAATGCCGCTCGTCGCCACTGTCCGGGTCCACGTCGTTGCCGTCCAGGCTCACGTCGCCGCCGTCCGGGTCCACGTCGCCACTGCCCCTGCGCGCGCGCCGTGCCGCGTCGCGGATCTCGAACACGTCCGTCGCCCAGTCACCCACCTCGCGTGTCACCTCGCGCACCGCGTCGACCACGATGCTCATGATCGACCCGACGTGCGTCGCGCCCGATTCGACCGCCACCTGGATGGTGTCCTTGCGCGTCTCCAGTTTGTCGAGTGGATCTTCCATGGTTGCTCAGTTGCAGGGGCTCATCGGTTCGGGCGCGAGGATTCGGTCGGGCGCTTGTGTGATGGTAGGCCAGAGGCTCAGCGTTGGCCACTCAGGCCGCCACCAACTCCTTGGGCCGCTTCTTCTCAGCGGCTGGGGCGGGGGCGGGGGTGGCCTTGACGGTCGCCCCGCTGCGTCCGAGGAGCGGCGCCAGCACCGGCCGCAGCGCCTTCGGCACCACCTTATCGACCTGCGTGTCCACCCACTCGCGCGGCGGGACCGCCAGCTTGACGATCTTGCGAACCACGGTGCCGAACTGGCGGTGCAGCGGGCCGGTGTTGTAGGGGATCCCGTAGCGCTCGCTGATCGCCCGCACCTCCGTCGAGATCTCGGCGTAGCGGTGCGCCGGGATGTCGGGGAACAGGTGGTGCTCAATCTGGTGGCTCAGGTTGCCCGCGAGGATGTGAAACCACTTGCCGCCCGTCAGATTCGCCGAGCCGAGCTGCTGGCGGTAGTACCACTCCCCGCGTGTCTCATTCTCGGTCTGCTCCTTGGTGAACTCGTGCGTCCCATCGGGGAAGTGCCCGCAGAAGATGATCGTGAACGCCCACAGGTTTCGCACCAGGTTCGCCGTCGCATTGCCCGCGATCGTCAGCGGGGCCGCCGGACCGGACAGCGCCGGGAACAGCACATAGTCCTTCAGCGTCTGACCGCGCACCTTGCGCCACATGTCCGCGAGCATCGCGCGCTTTTCGTTCAGGTTCCACGTGCCCTTGGCGATGCGCTCCGTTTCCAGGTCGTGCAGCGCCACGCCGTACTGGAAAAAGACCGCCAGCAGCGTCGCGTAGATCGGGTTTCCCAGGTAGTAGGGTCGCCATGGCTCGTCCTCGGACATGCGCAGGATCGCGTAGCCGATGTCGCGGTCCTTGCCCTGGATGTTCGTGTACGTGTGGTGCATGTAGTTGTGTGAATGGCGCCACTGGTCCGCCGGGCAGGCCGTGTCCCACTCGAAGGTGTGACCGTTCAGCGCCGGGTCCTTCATCCAGTCGTACTGCCCGTGCATCACGTTGTGCCCGATCTCCATGTTGTCGAGGATCTTCGAGAGCGACAGCGCGGCGGTGCCCGCGAGCCACGCGGGCGGCAGGAAGCTCGCCCACAAGAGGCCGCGGCCCGCGACCTCCAGCCCGCGCTGCGCGCGGATCACCTTCTTGATGTACGTCGCGTCGCGCTCGCCGAGGTCCGCCATTACGCGTGTGCGGATCGCGTCGAGCTCGGAGCCAAATTCATCCAGCTGCTCGGGGGTGAGTGTCGGTGTTGTTGTGGGCATTAGGATCCTTTACGGGGAGGGGGTCGCGGGAGTCGAGTGGCGGGTGGGTCGAGGTTTGGTTTCGGGTGGCGAGGAGTCGGCGAAGATCGGGGACGGAGTCAAGTCTGGCTTCTCATAAATCCAGTGCGACATCGCCGACGGGCACCGACACGCAGATGCGAATCTGCTCCTCGCCGGCGCTCGACAGCGCGCCGGTGAGGACGTTGCGTACCGTTCCCGCCGTCTTGCGGCAGCTGCACGTGTTGCAGATGCCCATCCGGCATCCGTGATCGGGGGTCAGCCCGGCGTCCTCGGCCTGTTCCAGCAGCGCCAGTCCGCTGTTGGCGGCCTCGCGCCCGCTGGCCTCGAAGCTAACGGTGCCCACCGCCTCGGCGGTATCGAAGCTCAGCATCGTCGGTGTGAACGTCTCGACCGCCGGCTCGGGGAGGCCGTCCTCTGCCCACGCCGAGCGCACCGCGTCGATCAGCGCGGGGGGTCCGCACACGAAGGTCGCCACGTCTGAGTGCTCGGTGAGGACCGCGCGCAGATGCTCGCGGCAGAAGCGCCCACTGAGCACCCCTTTGCCTCCGCGCGTGAAGCCGCGGGCGACGCTGAGTCCATCGTGGCGCTCGGCCAGCTGCTCCAGCTCCGCCCCATACAGCGCCAGCTCGGGGGAGCGCGCGTAGTTGAGGAACCCGATCTCGGCGGCGCCGCCCGCGGCCGCGCGGCCGTTCGTGCTCTGGTCGACCAGGCCCTCATCGCAGAGCGTTCGCAGCATCGCCATCACCGGCGTGATCCCGCTGCCGCCGCTTATGAGCAGCACACGCCTGGGGCGCGTCCGCGGCAGCACGAACTCGCCCTGCGCCTGGCTCAGCCCCACGATCATCCCCGGCCGCGCGTGGTCGCGCAGGTGGCGCGAGACCTTACCCTCCGGGTGGGTGGAGACGGTCAGCTCGACCGTCCCGTCGGGCGCATGCTGGGAGCCGGAGGGCGAATAGGGCCGCGTCTCACGCACTCCCTCGATCTCGACGCTCAGATTCACGAACTGTCCCGCGCGGATGCCCTGCCAGTTCTCGTTCGGGCGCAGCGTCAAGGTCACGCTCTTGGGCGTCTGCTGTCGCACGGCGGTGACCTCGGCGCGCACCTCGCGCTTGACGAGCAGCGGGCGCACCAGCTCCACGTAGCGATCTACGCCATGCGGGTATGTCAGCGCCTCCAGGAGGCTCGATCGCAGCAGACGATGACCGAGGCCTCGGGGCGCCGGCGGCGGTGCGGAATTTGGCCTCGCCACGGACGGGATCGACCCGGTGGGCAGACCACTAGGCGCCGCGGGCGCCTCGGTGGGTGGGGGGGCAGTGGCGGTAGAGGGGGGCATGTTTGCAGGTCCTCCGTTTCAGTGAACAACTGTTCACAGCGTACCCTACCGAGTACACTCATAGACGGCGCAGGTAACAGATGATCTGTGAACTTCGTCACACCCGCCCGTGCACAGCCGTACTCCAGAAACCGTCGCGACGCGCCAGGAGCGCAAGCAGCGCACCCGTCAGGCGCTGCTTGATGCCGCACTCTCACTGCTCGAGGAGCAGAGCTTCTCCAGCCTCTCGCTGCGCCAGGTGACGCGCGCGGCCGGGATCGTCCCCACCGCCTTCTACCGCCACTTCGGCGACATGGAGGAGCTGGGGCTCGTGCTGATCGACGAGTCCTTTCGCACGCTGCGCTCGATGATCCGCTCCGCGCGCGCGGACCCGCGCACGTACGAGCACATGATCGCCAACTCCGTGGAGATCCTCGCCAGCTACGTGCACGAGCACGACGCCCACTTCCGCTTCATCGCGCGCGAGCGCTTTGGCGGCGTCGCCTCGCTGCGCCATGCCATCCGCACCGAAATCCGGCTGTTCTCGAGCGACCTCGCCACCGACCTCGCGCGCCTGCCCGACCTCGAGCGCTGGAGCGGCGAGGACCTGCAGCTGCTCGCCGGGCTGATGGTCTCGACGATGGTCGGCACCGCCGAGGCGCTGCTCGACGCGCCCGCGGGCGACGCGGCCGCCGAGGCCGAGGTCGCCGCCACGGCGCGCCGCCAGCTGCGCATGATCACGCTCGGCGCGCCGCACTGGCACAGCGCGGGGACGCCGCCGGCCGGTTAGGCCCTCAGCTGTCGCCGCTTGGAAAGCGACCCGCGTCCAGCGTGGGGATCGCGGCGAGCTTCCCTCTCACAGCCGCAGCCAAGTCGACATCGTGCGCGTGAGCGACGTCGGCAAGTACCCGGTGGAACTCGGCTACCGCGTCGTTCAGGGAAACCCAACCATCGAGCGAGCGGGGCGTCTTCGGCCCGTCGTAGCAGTTCACGATCCTGGCGATCAGGCCGGCGGCGACGAGAAGCCCTGCGAAGAGATCGTGCGAGGGTGGCGTGCGTCGAGGATGGGAGTCGGGCTCGGCGACGTCCCACAGGAACTGGTCGGCCAGCGCGGTCGTGATGATCCAGAGGTCAGCAAGCTCCTCAGCCCGCTCGCCCGCATCGGGTGTCGAGCTCACAAGGATCTCCGCAAGCTCACCAAGCTCCTCCAGCAGGCGCGCCACGGCGGCCAGCGGCTGCCAATAGCCGCCCACTGCGTCCAGCGTGGTTCGCACCCGCTCCTGCGTGGACACCTCGCGCTGGGCCATCCTCACGCCACCCGCACGACCTCGACGCCGGCCGCCTCGAATACATCCTCGCCGTCGAGCACCGCATAGCCCTCGCGGAAATAGAGCTTCGCCACGCCGGCCCCGGCGATCAGCTTTGCGCAGGGCGGGCAGGGAAAGTCGGTGACGTACATCACCGCCCCCGCCGTCGAGACGCCCTCGCGCGCCGCTTGTGCGATCAGCGCTGCCTCGGCGTGGGTCGCGAGCGAGAGCTCGAGGTTGACGCCCTGGAAGAAGTTCGCGCGCGGGTCGCCCGCTGCGTAGGCACTCAGACGGTGGGGCTGCAGCTCGTTGTTCGCAGAGGCGATTCGCCCGTCGGCGAAGCGGATCGCCGCGCCCACTCGGCGCCACCAGTCGACGCTGTGCGTGGCCTGCTCCTCGGCCGCCCCGGCGAGCTCGACGAACGCCTCGTCGATTTCGGCCGATTCGGCAAGCGCATCCCCGGGGCCGACGATCGCCGTGAGCGCCTCCTCGGCGCCCACATTCCTCGCGTGGGGCACGAGCAGCTGCGCGCTCCGCGACTTGTCCCAGCGCAGGAACACGGTGTCGTAGCGCACGGCGCAGCGGCTGAAGAAGCGCTCCACCACCTGATAGCTGACGTCCTCGGCGGGCAGCGTGATGGTCGGCGCCTCCTCGGCCAGGCGCGTGGCGCCCGTGACGTCGAGCACGCCCACCTCCGCGGCTACTCCCCACGCGGCGATCGCCTCGGCCGCCTGCTGCGCGGGCAGGCAGCGGATGTCTTTCGCCAAAGGCCGGTAGTCGGCGTACAGCTCAGGCCCGATCAGAAAGAGCCGCCGCCCGGTGGCGTGCGCGTCGAGAAACCGCCGGTAGCCCTCGTGCAGCACAGGGATGTAGGCGACTACGACCTCGCTCATCCGGCTCCAGTCGTCCCTTCGCTCGTGTGGAGTGCCGCTCTCGTGACCCGTCCACCCAGCTCGGCAACACCCATCCGCCTCATCCCCGCTTCAAGATGCCGTCGATCAGGCCCGGAAGCACCTCCGCGAGCTTTGGCCCGAGGCGCTCGCCGAGGTTCATGTACATCTGGCGGATGCGCTCGCTGGTGGTCACCGAGGCCTGGCGCTCGATCACCTCGATCTGCCCGCACAGCTCAGCGAGCGCCCGGAGGTCGGCCTCGCTGTAGGAGTGATCGGCGGTCAGCACGAGCGTGTCCGGCTGGACCGCCTTGATCAGCGCCCAGCGCGCTTCCTCGTCGTCCTTGAGGTAGATCAGGTCGACGGGGCGCTGGTAGGCGAGCATCTCCAGGCGCTCGCCCTCGGGCACCATCGGGCGGTCCTCGCCCTTGCGCCGGCGGATCTTCGCGTCGCTGTCGACGCCCACGGCGAGCACGTCGCCTAGATCCTTCGCGCGCGCGAGGTACTTGACGTGGCCGAGGTGGATCAGGTCGAACGAGCCCGAGGTCAGCACGACGCGGTAGCCGAGGCCCTTGAGGTGCGTGACGGTGCGCGTCATGTCCTCGAGCGTCGCAATCAGCCGGTCCTCGAAGTTGACATGGGGGCTCAGGATGCCGCTGCTGACTGCCATTCGATCCTCGTCGGGGCGGGTACGCTCGCGCCGCGCGGAGGCGCGGTCCCTCAGCACCATATCGACGGGCGCTAGGCTGGCGGCTCAGTGTCATCGTCTGGGTTGTCGGGCGGTGGTGTCCGGCCGACCGGGTTTGGTTCTCGGGTTGGCGGCGGGCTGACTCTTAGGCTGGCTGTCGATCGTGAGGTCTGACCAACATCGGTTGTGTCGCCCGCCTCCACCCGAGGATCCCCGGCGTGACTTGATAGGAGCGTGGCTTCGCCCCGACTGAGGTTTGTCCACCGGAGGTCCGTCCATTGGTGGCATCCAACGAAAGGACGAGGCTAATGATCGTGATCGGAGCGGATATCCACAAGAGCAGTCACGCGTTGGCGGCGGTCTCAGGCGAGAGCGGCGCGTTGGCCGGCGAGCTTGAGATCGGGGCCGATGGCGCCGGGCACCGCGCTGCGCTGCGCTGGGCGCGGGAGCTCGATGCGGAGCGGGTGTGGGCGATCGAGGACTGCCGGCATCTCTCCAGGCGTTTTGAGGAGGCGTTGATCGCCGGGGGGAGCGCGTGGTTCGTGTGCCGCCGAAGATGATGGGCCAGTCTCGACGGGGCGAACGTGAGCCTGGGAAGTCCGACCAGATCGACGCGAGGGCCGTCGCGCGTGCCGTGGTTAGAGAGGGCGTGGAGCGGTTCCCCGCCGCGTTCTTGGACGAGCGGGCGTTGGAGATCCGCCTGCTCGCCGATCACCGCTCAGACATAGTCGCTGAGCGCACCAGGATGATCAACCGGCTGCGCTGGCATCTCGTCGATGCTTGCCCGGAGCTCGAGGCGAGCATCCCTGTCCGCCAGCTCAACAGCAACACGGTGCTCGACCGTATCGCGCGGCGTTTACGCCGTGAAGAGCGCACAGCGCGCATACGGGTCGCGCTGGAGCTGGTCGCGAGCATCCGGTCCATCTCCCGCCAGGCGAATGATCTCGAGCGCGAGCTGCGCGTGCTGATCATGGCTTACCGTCCCGGACTGCTGGCCGAGCAGGGGTTGGGAGTCCTGACCGCGGCGACGCTAATCGGTCGCACCGCGGGAGCTGAGCGCTTCCCGACCGACGCGCACTTCGCCCGCCAAGCAGGCGTGGCACCAATACCCGTTTCCTCTGGGCGCAAAGATCGTCATCGGCTGCATCGCGGCGGCGACCGACAGCTCAACCGTGCGCTGCACGTCATCGCGATCACCCGTGCCCGGATCGACCCTCAAACCCGCGTCTACCTGGAGCGCAAGCGCTCCGAGGGCAAGACCAACCGAGAGGCCCTACGCTGCCTCAAGCGCCACCTCGCACGCCAAATCCACCGCCTCCTCTCGATGCCCCCAGCCCACCCCGACCCCAAGACACGGACCGAGCGGAACACCGCAATTTCCGTGCCATGCTTGACATAGGAGCAACCGATGCCCGACTACCTGCCCTACGCCGAGCGCACCCCCAACAACGCCTATCGCGAGCTGCTGCGCGCGGTGCGCGACGGCGGTGTGCGCGTGCAGACCAAGCAGGGCGAGGATGCCCTCGCGCTGGCCGGCCACTGCATGCGCTTTCCGATGGCCCAGGGCGCGGCCGTCATCACCGAGCGCTCGATCAGGGGCTTTGCGGGGAAGGCGATCGGCGAGCTATGCGCGTTCATCAACGGCGCGCGCACGCTCGAGGAACTAGCCGACTTCGGCTGCGATTGGTGGGGCGCCTGGGCGACAGCCGAGAAGAGCGAAGCGCGCGGACTGGAACCGGGGGACCTCGGCCCGGGGTCCTACGGGCACGCGTTCCGGCACTTTACGACCGACCTCGACGGGGATGATCCGGGCTTTGACCAGCTGCCGCACCTGATCCAGAAGCTGCGCGATCTGCCGCTTGACCGCACGGCGCTCTTGAGCCCCTGGATCCCGAACGCGAACCACCGCGAGAGGGGAGTGCGCTCACGCAACACGATCGCCCCCTGCCACGGATGGGTGCATGCGCTCGTCTTCAACGACAAGCTCCACCTCGTCCACAACCAACGCTCGGGGGACACGCCGATCGGGGTGCCCTCGAACATGGTCCAGTACAACGCGTTGGGGTTGATGCTGGAGCAGCTCACCGGCTTCGAGCTCGTGGAGTACGTGCACTGGATCCAGTACGCACACATCTACACCAACCAGTTGCCCCACGTCGAGGAGATGCTCGCGCGCGAGCCGCGCGCGCTGCCGACGCTGCAGCTGACAGAGGCGGGGCGGCGGGTGAGCGACATTCACGACTTCCGCGCCGAGCACTTCGAGCTGACCGACTACGAGCCGCACCCTTCGATCCCCGGCATTCCGGTGGCTACCTAACGTGGTGTCGCTGCTCGCCCTGAACCACGCCGTGACCTCAGTCTCGAGCGCACAGGCGGCTGAAGGGTGATTTCGCTGCTCGTCGCCCACTCAAGCAATCGCACGATCGGCCGCGACGGTGGGCTGCCCTGGCACCTGCCCGCCGACATGAAACGCTTTCGCGAGCTGACGACCGGACATACGGTTGTGATGGGGCGCAAGACGTTCGAGTCGCTGCCCGACGCCTACCGCCCGCTGCCGGACAGGCGCAACCTCGTGCTCAGCCGCAACCCGCGGTATGGGGTGCCCGGCGCGGAGGTCTTCCCGGACCTGCAAAGCACGCTCGACGCCTGGCGGGAAAGCGCACCCGACGACCGCGGAGGAGAGTGCTTCGTGATCGGCGGCGGGGACACCTACCGCGAGGCGCTGGCGCTGGCCGGGCGCGTGTACGCCACGGAGATCGAGGAGGAGGTCGAGGGCGACACCTTCTTCCCGGCGCTCGCCGAAGACGAGTGGAGCTGCGTCGAGCAGAGCGAACGGATGCTTGAAAACGGCCACGCCTTTACCTTTCGGACCTATGAGCGCGCAACCTAGCCCCCTCTACAGCTTCGACGCCGCGCGGCGCGAGGACCAGCGGCGCTATATGGAGAAGCTCGAAGCCGCGGGCGTATGCGTGTTCTGCCCCGAGCACGCGGCCGAGCACCTCCGCGAGCCGGTCGAGCACTCCGGTGAGCACTGGTATGTGACCAAGAACCACTACCCCTATGAGGGCGCAGAGGCGCACTACCTGATCGTCGCCCAGCGGCACGTGGTGTCGTTCGACGAACTGCCGGACGAGGCCGGGGCGGAGCTGTGGGCGATCAAGCGCGCGCTGAAGACAGAGCTCGAACCGGTGTCCATAGCGACAGTGGAACGCAGCGGGAACATGCTCTACAACGGCGGCAGTGTCGCCCACCTGCATGTACACCTCGTCGCGCTCGGCACCGCGCCTGAGAAGACAGTTAATTTCCGCGTGAGCGCACGGGTCGATTAGGCGCTCAGGTGCCGCGGGTTTGACTGCTTGCGCTGCTTTTGCGTGCCCGGGAAGACCGTGTTGAATTCGCGAAACAAGGCCTTGTAGTTCTCGGGCAGGCGGTAGTTCTTCTTCTGGTATTCGTCGGGCAGCTCGGGCAGCTCGGCCACTTCTGACCAGCCACCCGGTAGGGCAAAGGCGTAGTAGGGATATTCGGCGGGCACTCCCCGCACGAGCACGACCGAGATCGGCAGACCGAGTGACCGCGCGGCACTCACGCGGTGCAGGCCGTCGTTTACCAGCAGCACTCTACGACCGTCGGGCTCAAGTGATTCCTCGACGATCGGGGGCAGCACCGGGATCTCCTCCTCGGGGTGCTCGCTCGTGCGAATGGAGGCGCCGCCGTCGAGCGCGAACAGGTCGAGCCCATGCCCCAAGAGCGCGGCGCGCAGTGCGAGGAGCTTCTGCACGGTGGGCGCGAGCACGTAGCGCTGCGCGGGTGTCAGCGCGTCGGTGTCGATCGCAGGCGCCAGTTCGATCATGGCGTCGGCGTAGGGATGCGCGTGCTCGAAGCCCCGCAGCGGTGTCTGGCGCAGTCGCGAGAGCAGCTCCTCACGGTCAAAGCGCGTGAGCGAAAGTATTTGCAAGCCGGCGTCACTCACGCGCGTCCCTCGTTCGCATATCTCCATCAGCGCGCAAATCGCCTTCCGCGGGCGCGGCCTCCATTGCGCGCAGCTGCTCCTCCTTGCTCGCGAGCTCCCTGCCCAGCCACAGCGCGTGCGAGACGAGACTGACCGCCATGTCGCGGCTGATCTCGCTTGCCAGCCTATCTGCCCGCCGTCCGCTATAGCGCTTGAGGAGCACGCCCTCGAAGCGGTGCTCGGCGACGATGGTGCACGCCTGGCGGTCGACGCTCACGACGAAATAGCCGTGCGGGTCCTCCCTGAGCGAGTACTTGTCTGTCTGGCGATCCCGGTCCTCGTCGCGCCGCCAGCCCGCGGCGATCTCGCGTGCAAGTGCATAGCGGGGACTGCGCGGATCGATTCCCAGCGAATTACTGATGACGGTGATCGGACCGGTCACCATCCCTGCACCCTGCGCGATGTGGCGCTGGATCGCAAGCAGACCGTAGACGTTCTCGAGCCATGCCGTCAGGAGATTGTGCGCGCGGTAGGTGGCCGTGAGCGACAATCCATCCTCCGTGCGGCGAAAGAAAAGGGAAATAAGACAGGGAGCCGCGTAGCCCACCGCCGTCCGGTTGCGCTGGAGGTCGACGGCCGTGTCCCACAGGGCGATGTAGGCGTGGCGTGATTCGGGGTTTGTTTGGAGCAGCTCGATGACCGCCTGGAGCGTGTCGCAAGAACCGGTGTCTTCGGGGACCTCACACAAGCCGCTGTCCTCGCGAGCATCGCACGAGCCGCTGTTTTCACCGAAATATCCGCGCAGGCGGTTGCCGTAGGTGTAGGAGATGCCCTCCGGCAGCTCGGGTTTGAGGATTCGCATCTGGTACTCCCGGAAAGCCTCCAACTGAAATCCGTACTTGGCGAGCGCCTCGGAGGACTCTTCCGCCGGCTCGGTGATAACCGCCTTCACATTTAGCAGCTCAAGGCGCGGGCCGTTTCGCAGCGTGACTGGGCGACCGAAGCGGACCGTGCGCACGACGAGCTCCTCCCAGCAGTCGAGCGGCCCACGGCGGACGACCTGATGAGCGGTGAGCTCCGAGGGCCTGCGCATGTTCCCCTTGGTTTCGCCCATCTCCTCGTCATCTCCCCGCACTTGCACAGCCGCCGTCGCCATCTCGACGCGCACCCGCGTTGACGCGACGCCAGACCCCACATCCCCCGCGGCGTCGCCCGTGGCGCGTGGCAACTCGCCCAGGTGGGCTGTCAATCCGGAGGCCAGATTTGCATCCGAGAGCTTGCCCAGGTGGTGAAAACTGAGCCGGCCACGCAGGCTGTGGTCATCGAAGTCGGCGAGCGTGGGGAACACGCGGCCGGTGCCCTTTATGCGCTTCATCGGCACCCCGAGCATCTCTGTGTCCTCGAGCCCCCGCTCGAGGAAGGCCGCGATCTCAGCGCACGTGGGGAGCCCCAGATCCTCGCCGATCGCGATCAGGTGGCGGACCTGCGGGTTGTAGAGCAGATTGCAGAACATCGCGTGCATCCCGTCGCCGTAGAGGTTCGAGATGACCGCGATGCGGCTGCGCTCGGGGTCGAGCAGCTCGGATGAGATAGCCGCGAGCTTGCGCTTGACCGTGCGCAGCGGCGACCACAGCGTCACGAGGCCGACATCGCCGGCGGGGTTTACCGGGTGGAGCAGCTCGGGGTAATAGAGCGCCTCGAAGGTCGTGCTCATCCGTGAGGTCGCAAGCCCGGGAGAGCCGGTCGGGCCGCGGCCGGCTGGCAGCCCAGCCGGCCGAGCGACCTGGCCCTACTTGACCGGACGCCCCTTGGCATTGACCGCGGACCACGTGCCGCCGAACTGCTTCGCTCCCGCATAGGAGGTCGAGGTGGGCGCCGCCGCGTAGATGTAGAGCGGGTGGCCTGCGTAGGTGACCTGCTTTTCGCCGCCGGACAGGGTGATCGTGGACAGCAGCGAGGCCTTCACGCCGGCGCCCGCGGAGGGCTTGCCCTGGACCGGCAGCGCCGGCCATATTTCCGTGCAGCCGCTGATCTTCACACAGGTGTCCTTCTTAGCGGGGTCCTTCGAGAACTCATACAGGATCGAGCCGGAGGAGTTGACGAGCACCTTGCCAAGACCGGTCTTGCGCAGTTCCACCGTGTGAAAGAGGGCCGCTCGGGCCGGGGGCGAGGCACCGTGGGCGCCGGCGAGCGCCGAGGCGCTCGTGAGGGTGAGCAGGATGCCGGCCAGGAATATGCAGGTGCGCTTCACGGGAGCCTCCAAGTCGTTCGGCAGGTGTACGCGGTCAAGACTAAAGGACCCCGCGGAGCGACGATCCTTTCACGACCACGCGCCGCCACTCCCATGGGGACCGTCAAACCCGCACCACCACCTTGCCCGTGTTGCCGCCCGTGAACAGTAGGTTGAGCGCATCGGGCGCCTGCTCGAGCCCCTCGACAATGTGCTCGGCCGCCTTGATCTGGCCGGCGGCCAGCCAGCCGGCCATCTCGGCCTGCGCCTGCGGGATGCGGTCGAAGTAGTCGAGGATGATGAAGCCCTCCATGCGTCCCCGCCTGATGATTAGCGCCGTGTAGTTGGCGGGACCGGGCGGGCGATCGGTGGCGTTGTAGGAAGAGATCGCGCCGCACAGCACGACCCGCCCGCGCAGCGCGAGCTGGCCGAGGCAGGCGTTGAGGATCTCACCGCCGACGTTGTCGAAGTACAGGTCGATTCCCTCCGGACATGTCTCCCGCAGGCGCGCCGCGACGTCCTCGTTCTTGTAGTCGATGGCGGCGTCGAAGCCGAGCTCCTCCAGCAACCAGGCGCACTTCTGCGGGCCACCGGCGATCCCCACGACGCGGGCAGCGCCCTTGAGCTTGGCGATCTGCCCGGCGCTTGACCCGGTGGCGCCCGCGGCGCCGGAGACGACAACCGTGTCACCCTCCTTGATGGCACCCACGTCGATCAGGCCGAAGTAGGCGGTCATGCCGTTGAGACCGAGCACGCCCAATGCGGCGGTCGGCGAGACGCCGGGCGGGAGCACCTGCAGCGTGCGTTCGCCCTCGTCGGCGATCACGTAGTCCTGCCAGCCCGTCATGCCGAATACGAAGTCGCCGGGCTTGTAGCGCTCGCAGCTGCTCGTGAGCACCTCCGCGACGCCGCCGCTGCGCACGACCTCGCCGATCGCGATCGGGGGCAGGTAGCCGGGCGCGTCATCCATCCACGTACGGATCGTGGGGTCGATCGAGAGATAGCGCACGCGAGCGAGCGCCTCGCCCGGACCTGGCTCAGGGACGTCGGTCTCCTCGAGGCGGATGTTCTGCGGGCCGACCATGGCCGTGGGCCGCTCGGCCAGCAGGAGGCGGCGATTGTGGTCAGTCATCGGACTTGGGCTCCCTCTTTCGCTTGCCTGTCGGGCGAGCGCCCGACGGCTGCTGCTCATGTCGGACGATGCCGACCTTTCCTCCCATCGAGCAAACGCCCGAGGCCCTACACGCCGAGCGAGCGCCCGACGATCTCCTTCATGATCTCGTTGGCTCCACCATAGATGCGCGTCACGCGCGCGTCCGCGTAGGCGCGGGCGATCGGGTACTCCAGCATGTAGCCATAGCCGCCGTGCAGCTGCACGCAGCGATCCACGACGCGTCCCTGCAGCTCTGTGCACCACCACTTCGCGCCGCGCCGCGTCCTCAGCGGACAGCTCGCCGCGGCCCAGCGCAAGGACGGCCTGGTCGACGTACGCGGTCGCGAGCTCGATCTCGGTCTTCATCTCGGCGAGCGCGAAGCGCGAGGCCTGGAAGGACCCCACCGGCGTGCCGAAGGCGGTGCGCTCCTTGACGTAGGCGAGCGTCCAGTCGAGCGCGGCCTGCGCGGCCGCCACGCCGGCGATCGCGATCGACAGGCGCTCCTGCGCCAGGTTGGCGACGAGATAGGAGAACCCCTGCCCCTCCTCGCCCAGACGGTTGGCGACCGGTACGTGCACGTCGGCGAAGAACAGCTCGGCGGTGTCCTGCGCGTGCATGCCCACCTTCTGCAGGTTGCGCCCGCGCTCGAAAGCCCTCCATCCCGCGCTCGACCACCAGCAGCGAGATGCCGCGGTGGCGCTCGGAGGGGTCGGTCTTCAGCGCGACGATCACCAGGTCGGCGTTGATGCCGTTGGTGATGAACGTCTTCGCGCCGTTGACGCTGTAGTGCTCGTCGCTCGGTGCGCGCGTCGCGCTGGCGCTCATCGAGGCGAGATCCGAGCCGATCCCCGGCTCGGTCATCGCGAGCGCCGTGATCAGCGAGCCGTCGGCGATCCCCGGCAGCCAGCGCGCGCGCTGCTCCTCGTTGCAGTAGGCGAGGAAGTAGGGCAGGCAGATGTCGTTGTGCAGCGTGATCCCCAGGCCGCTGCCGGCGACGCCCGCGTAGGCGACCTCCTCGACCACGATCTGGTTGAAGCGGAAGTCGCCGACGCCCGCGCCGCCGTAGGCCTCGGGGACGGCTCATCGCGAGCAGCCCCTGCCGGGCGGCCTTGGCGAACAGCTCGCGCGGCACGATCCCTTCCTGCTCCCACTGCTCGTGGTGGGGCACCACCTCGTCCGCAAGGAAGCCGCGAACGGTCTCGCGGTAGTCGGCGTGCTCGGCCTCGAAGATCGTCCGCTTCACGGACGCGAGCCGCCCACATGTGAGGGTGCCGGCTGGACCCTCGACCGCGCCCCTCGCCGAAGCAAGGGACACGGCCCGGGTCTCGAGAACGCTCCGCCCCGTGCGGGGATCACGCCGGCGGCCGGTACACCGTCACGACGGCGGCGCCGCCGAGGCCGATGTTGTGCTGCAGCGCGGCCTTTGCGCCGTCGACCTGGCGACTTCTCGGACTTGCCGCGCAGCTGCCACGTCAGCTCCGAGCACTGCGCGAGGCCGGTCGCGCCGAGCGGGTGGCCCTTGGAGATCAGCCCGCCGCGAGGGGTTCACGACCCACTGGCCGCCGTAGGTGGTCTGCTCGTCCTCGACGAGCTTGTGACCCTCGCCCTCGCCGCACAGGCCGAGCGCCTCATACGTGATCAGCTCGTTCGCGCTGAAGCAGTCGTGCAGCTCGATCACCTGGATGTCTTCGGGCCCGAGACCGGCCTCCTCATACGCCTGCTGCGCGGCCTTGCGCGTCATGTCGGCGCCGACGATCTTGATGCAGTCGGCGGTCTCGTCGAAGGTCGAGGAGAGGTCGGTGACCATCGACTGACCGGCGATCTCGATCGCCTGATCCCACAGGCCGTGCTCCTCCACGAAGCGCTCGCTCGCGACGAGCGCGGCCGCGGCGCCGTCGCTCGTGGGCGAGCACTGCAGCTTGGTCAGCGGGTCGTGGATCATGCGCGCGTCCTTGATGTCCTGTAGCGAGTACTCGTCCTGGAACTGCGCATAGGGATTGTTGACGGAGTGCTTGTGGTTCTTCCAGCCGATCCACGCATAGTGGTCGGGGGTGGAGCCATAGCGCTGCATGTGGTCGCGCCCGGCGTTGCCGAACATCTGCGGCGCGAACGGCGACTGCTCGAGCTCGCGCAGCTCGATCATGCGCTGCATGTGCTTGTCCAGGGCGGGCGTGCGGTCGGTGTACTTCATGCCGAGCGAGCCCTTCTCCATCTTCTCGAAGCCGATCGCCAGCGCGCAATCGATCAGCCCGCCCTTGACCGCCTGGCGCGCGAGCCACAGCGCGCTTGAGCCAGTGGAGCAGTTGTTGTTGACGTTCACCACCGGGATGCCCGTGAGGCCGAGGCCGTAGACGGCGCGCTGGCCGTAGGTGGAGTCGCCGTAGCAGTAGCCCGCGAACGCCTGCTCGACGAGGTCGTAGGCGATGCCGGCGTCGGCGAGCGCCTTGGTGCCGGCCTCGTACGCCCACTCCGGGTAGTCGCCCTCCTTGCTGCCGGGCTTGTCGAACTTCGTCATCCCCACGCCGATCACGTATGTCTTGTTGCTCATCGCTCTGGTCTCCCGTTCGCTGGACGCGCCCGCGCACTGGCCGAACGCGCTGCGGCGCACTGGCGCGCCGGCGGGGATTCTAGAGCAGTCGCGGGGCTTTTGGCCAGTCAGCCAGGCACCGGCCGCGTGACTACCGCAGGTCCACTTCGCGCCAACACCCCACCCAGCGGCTACCTTTTCTCTTAATAAATGGACTCCACGTCAACAGGGTCAAGTTCGCGCGCGGCTGAAGCACATCTCGATGTGCAGCCCGTCGCCGACACAGGCCCCGAGCCTGCGGACGAGCGGTCCTGGCCTCGCCGGCACCGGCGATCGTTACTCGTCGGGGGCTTCGTGCTGGCGCTCGTCCTCTTAGCGGTGGGAGCCGGAGTGAGCTGGCACTTCGCCTCGGAGGTCCTCGTCCCCGACCACTCGCGACTGACGGCCGACACGACCGTCGATGCCCTCTCGCCCGGACGGATCGTCCTCCCCCGCTCGGAAGGCACGCTGCGCCCTGGCGTCTACGGCCTGGAGTGGCCCGCGGGGCACGCGGTCCTCGAAGAAGTGCTGAGCAGCGACGCCCACAGCGTCACCCGGCGGTTGAGCGCGGTGCGGGGCCGCCTCGCGCCCGGGATGACCGTCGCCGTCGACAACGACCTCTACGTCGGGAACCCCACGCAGGCATTGGGCCTGGCCTTCGCCAACGTGAGCGTCCCCGGAGAACGCGGGCCGATGCCGGCCTGGCTGATCCCCGCGCAGACGCGCCGCGCACAGGCGCACCCTGGACAGGCAGCCCCCGGTCAGACACGCCCTGGCCACACGCCCCCCGGGCAGGCACGCACATGGGCGATCGTCGTGCACGGGATCAATGGCAATCGCGAAGGTGACCTGTACGACGTGCCCGCGCTTCACCGCGCCGGGGTGCCCGCGCTGCTGATCACCTATCGCGAGGACAGCGGCGCCCCCTCGAGCCCCGACGGCCTGCACCACATGGGACTCACCGAGTGGCGCGACCTCGAAGCCGCCACGCACTACGCACTCGCGCATGGCGCCCAGCGCGTGGTCCTCGTCGGCGCCTCAATGGGCGGCGCGATCATCTCCCAGTTCATGGAGCACTCGCCACTTGCCGGCCGTGTCGCCGGACTCGTGCTCGACGCGCCTGCCCTCTCGTGGAAGGCGGTCCTGTCCTTCAACGCGAGTGAGATGGGCCTGCCCTCGTTCGCCGTGCTGCCCGTCGAGTGGATGATCGACCTGCGCATCGACCCCAACTGGGGAAGCCTCGACGCGCTCGATCACCCCGCCAGCTTTCACCTGCCGATCCTGCTGTTTCACGGCACCGCCGATCGGCTCGTACCGATCTCCGCGAGCGACGCCTTCGCCCGGGAGCTGCCCGGCTGGGTCACCTATTACCGCGTCCCCGAGGCCGGCCACGTGGAGTCCTGGAACGTCGATCGGAGGCGCTATGAACAGCGGCTCGGCGCGTTCCTGGGACGCATTGACGCATGAGACGAACAGCGGCTAGGCGCGCTCATGGGCGCATCATGGGCGCATCGGCGCACGGAGTGCGGAGACGGCCGCAGGCCCTGTGCGCGGCTGGCAGGGTAATAACCCGAGGGCCGGTCAGGCGCCGACGTAGGCCGCGAAGTGCTCGCCGGTGAGAGTGGAGCGCGCGGCAACGAGCTCGGCGGGCTGGCCCTCAAAGACAATCCGCCCGCCCTCGTGGCCGGCGCCCGGCCCGAGGTCGATTATCCAGTCGGCGTGCGCCATGACCGCCTGGTGGTGCTCGATGACGATCACCGACTTGCCGGAGTCGACGAGCCGGTCGAGCAGGCCGAGCAGCTGCTCGACATCGGCGAGGTGCAGGCCGGCGGTCGGCTCGTCGAGGACGTAGACGTCGCCTTTCTCGGCCATGCGCGTGGCCAATTTGAGCCGCTGGCGCTCACCGCCGGACAGCGTGGTGAGCGGCTGGCCGAGGCTGAGGTAGCCCAGCCCCACGTCGGCGAGCCGCTCGAGGATCGCCTGCGCCGCCGGTATCTTCGCCTTGCCGGCGCCGAAGAATCCGATGGCCTGCGCCACCGCCATCGCGAGCACCTCGCTGATGTCCTTGCCGCCGAACTTGTACTCCAGCACCTCGGCCTGGAAGCGCTTACCCTCGCACTCCTCGCAGGTCGTCGCGACGCCGGCCATCATCGCCAGGTCGGTGTAGATGACACCGGCGCCGTTGCAGGTGGGACAGGCACCCTCGGAGTTGGCGCTGAACAGCGCCGGCTTCACACCGTTGGCCTTCGCGAACGCCTTGCGGATCGGGTCGAGCATCCCGGTGTACGTCGCCGGGTTGCTGCGCCGCGAGCCCCTGATCGCCGCCTGGTCGACCGAGACGACCCCATCGCGGGGCGGGTGGGCGTTGACGATCGAACCTCCGATCAGCGAGCTCTTGCCCGAGCCGGCGACGCCCGTGATGACAACCAGCACACCGAGCGGGACATCGACGTCGATGTCCCGCAGGTTGTGCTTGGCGGCGCCGCGTACCTCCAGCACCCCCTTCGGAGTGCGCACCGACGGCTTCAGCGACGCGCGGTCGTCGAGGTGGCGCCCGGTCAGCGTGCCGCTGGCGCGCAGCCCCTCGACGGTGCCCTCGAATACCACCTCGCCGCCCGCGGTGCCGGCACCCGGGCCGAGGTCGACGACGTGCTCGGCGATCGCGATCGCCTCCGGCTTGTGCTCCACGACCAACACCGTGTTGCCCTTGTCGCGCAGCGCCAGCAGCAGCTCGTTCATCCGCTGGATGTCGTGCGGGTGCAGTCCGATCGTCGGCTCGTCGAACACATAGGTGACGTCGGTGAGTGCGGAGCCGAGCTGACGGATCATCTTCACGCGCTGCGCCTCGCCGCCTGAGAGCGTGCCCGACGGCCGGTCGAGCGACAGGTAGCCCAGCCCGATGTCCACGAACGAGTCGAGCGTCGCGCCCAGCGCCTGCAGGAGCGGCGCGACCGAGGGCTCCTTCAGATCCCGCACCCAGTCGGCGAGATCCGAGATCTGCATCGCGCAGGTCTCGGCGATGTTGATCCGATCGATCTTCGACGACCGGGCCTCCGCGCTGAGGCGCGTCCCCTCGCACTCGGGGCAGGTGGTGAAAGTGACCGCCCGCTCCACGAAGGCGCGAACGTGCGGCTGCAGCGAGTCGACGTCCTTGGCGAGCATCGACTTCTGGATCCGCGGGATCAGGCCCTCGTAGGTGAGGTTCACGCCGTCGACCTTGATCTTGGTCGGCTCCTTGTAGAGGAGGTCGGCCAGTTCCTTCTTGGTAAACCTCTTGATCGGCTTGTCCGGGTCGAAGAAACCGCAGCCCTTGAAGATCCGCCCGTACCAGCCGTCCATGCTGTAGCCGGGGATCGTCAGCGCGCCCTCGTTGAGCGACTTGCGCTCGTCATACAGCTGGGTGAGGTCGATGTCGTTGACCGAGCCGCGACCTTCGCAGCGCGGGCACATGCCGCCGAGGATGCTGAAGCTTCGCTTCTCCTTCGTAGTGCGACCGGCGCGTTCGACTGTGACTGCCCCGGCGCCCGAGATCGAGCCGACGTTGAAGGAGAACGCCTGGGGAGAGCCGATGTGCGGCTGCCCGAGCCGGCTGAAGAGGACGCGCAGCATCGCACCCGCGTCGGTGGCCGTGCCGACCGTCGAGCGAGCGTCGGCGCCCATCCGCTCCTGGTCGACGAGAATCGCCGTCGTCAGCCCTTCGAGCACGTCCACCTCGGGCCGGGCCAGCGTCGGCATGAAGCCCTGCACGAAGGCGCTGTAGGTCTCATTGATCAGCCGCTGGGACTCCGCGGCGATCGTGCCGAATACCAGCGAGGTCTTGCCCGAGCCGGAGACGCCGGTGAACACCGTCAGCCGGCGCTTGGGGATCTCCACGCTCACGTCCTTGAGGTTGTTCACGCGCGCGCCGTGCACGCGGATCGACTCGTGGCTATCGGCGCTGTGCAGCGCGGGTGCGCTCGTCTTTGCCTTCGTGGCCATGCTCAGCGTGTCTCCATGTACGGTCGTGTCATACGAACGGTCGGCGCAGGCGGATGCTGGCCACTCTAGCCGCGGCCCGGTGGCCGCGCTTCTCCATTTCTGATCGAGCGGCGGGCGGAGCACGGTGGTCGTGTGACCCCCGGCGACACTGAAGGTGTGGAACTCGGCGCGACTACTCGAGGAGGATCCCGCCCCAGTCTCCAGGGTCGATATCCGCGAGCGTCTGCGAGAAGGTCCACTGATGCCCCCAGGGGTCCTCGGCGTTGTACTGGCGCTCGCCATACATATGGTCGGTGGGCTCCTCCACGATCTTCGCTCCGTGAGCCCGCGCGTGCTCACAGTGCCCCCTCGCGTCCTCGACGCGTACGAGCACCGAGTGTGTGACTTCGCCGGGACGCGGTGGCACGCGATCGTCGCGGACGTCACCAACGATCACCGCGCCGCCCTCCCCAACGTTCATCTGCGACCGATGATCCTCGCCGATCTGGAGGCGCTCTACGAAGCCGAAAGCCTTACTCAACCAACTCACCGCGGCGCGCACATCGGGATAGATGAGTACCGGAATTGTGGTTGGGCTCGGGATCGATCGGTTCGGCAGCACGGCGGCACAGTCTACGAGAGCGTGCGAGGATGATCCTAAGCACTCCGTCCTTATCCACCCGTCCTTCGTAGGACGTGCGGATCGGTCGTGTCGATGCACGCGCCTACGGCGCGCGGATGGCAAACGCGACAACTCGCCGACCGCGCTCGAGGCCTGCGGCGACCGATCCTCGTGTGCCTCCTCGCACGCGACGGCCTGCGCACCCCGCAGCGGGTTATTCGGTGGCGAACGGCGGTGGGATGACTGGACGGAACGGCGATCGAGGAAACGGGCGCGCCGCCGACAGGCCCACCCACGCCGGTGGCCGCCGCGCCGGCGCTTCCCGTCGACGGTGGGAGGCCGCTCACCTGTTCGGGTGAAGGTTCACGCGAAGGGCTCGATCCGAAACCGCCGCCTGGCCGAACGCGACGGCGCCCGGGGACGCGTTGGCGCAGCCTTCGGAGAGGGCCGCGGCTGCTTCCCAGCCGCCGGCTGCGGGCCGGTAGGCCACCTTCACCAGTTCGTAGCCGCCCACCACATTGGTGCTGCCACCCCATGCGACCAGCGCATCGCCGTGTGCGTCGAGCGCCAGGCGCGGGAACTGGACCTCTTCGCCGCCCGCCGAGATGGCCACCGGCGCCTGTCATTCCCTGCCCGCCGGCCGGTAGGCACCCCGCAGCGCTGACCCGCCGCCACCGTTGTCGATCCACACCACCAGCGTGTCACCGTGCGCGTCGAGCGTGATCTGGGGATCGCCGCCTTCTTCACCTTCGGCGATGTCAGTCGGAGGGCCCCAGACGCCGCCGGCGGGCCGGTAGGCGGTGTGCGGGAGCAGTCGGCCTGGACCATCCATACCGCCGTCGCGTCGCCCGCGGCGTCGGCCGCGGCCTGCGGCGTGAGCGCTTCCACGCCCGGTTCGGAGACGTCGACGGGCGCCTGCCACGCTTCGCCGGTAGGGCGGAGGGCGCTCTGAACGACGCCCTCACGCTTCCACACCGCCGTCACGTCGCCCTTTCGTCAGCGGCGACCCACGGTTCCTCGTCGCTCGCCGT
Organism: uncultured Solirubrobacterales bacterium; assembly: GCA_963723045.1. Classification (GTDB taxonomy): domain Bacteria; phylum Actinomycetota; class Thermoleophilia; order Solirubrobacterales; family Solirubrobacteraceae; genus Palsa-744. The sequence goes on from CAVROU010000002.1 coordinate 1,840,096, forward strand.
CACGCTCGGCTCAGAGATGTCGACCGGCGCCTGCCAGGCGCCCCCGACGGGCGACTCTCCGCCTGGATCACAGTTTCGTCCCCGCCCGTCCGTTCCCACACCACCGTTACATTGCCGTCCCCGTCCACCGCGATACGCGGATAGTCGGCGTCGTGTTCGCCGGGCACAAGCACCGCGGCCCCGCTCGCTTCGGAGATGTCCACGGGAGCCTGCCAGCCTTCGCCGACGGGACGGTAGGCACTCTCGACGACCGTGTCATCGCCATCCCATTCGCTCCAGACGGCCGTCGCGTTGCCCTGCGCATCCAACACCACCTGAGGCGGCGAGCTCACGTGTTCTCCGGTCTCGGAGATTCCCACGGGAGGCAGCCAGGCGGCGTGCGCAGAAGACGCGAATACCAGCGCCGACGCGAGGAGGGCCAGCAACGAGATGCCGGCACCCGCCGCCAGCGCTCCCGGCCTCGCTCGCTCGTGCGCTGCGGCACCATGAATACAAGAGTCCGCTGGCAGACGCATTTTCTACCAGGTGCTTCCTCGGCGTCTTGACCCGACCCGCGGCTGGGGGATTCCGGTCGTGCCTGCCGAATCGCGGCAAGAATCGCACCCGGATATGTAGCGGGTAGCGTCGCCCCGGTGAGTCCCAGCTATAGCCCTCGCTGGCGGACGATTCCACGATCTGACCGCGGGTGGATCGCTCTGGGCCGAGCGCGCCAAGAGAGGACGGGATCGCTATCTGGGACACGGCGCGGACGTAGAACCTCCGCAGCGCCGTCTAAAGTCGCGGGCCGCATGGCGCGAGCGACGTTTCATAAGGCGGCAGACGGCTATCCGGCGCGAGATGCTGCGTCGTGGACGGAGGAGAAGTTGATGATCCTCGACGCTTATCTCAACTCCTTTGCGAAGGCGTGCAGGACGGCCGGCGGGTGGTATGCCCTGGACCTGTTCGCGGGAACCGGGTTGAACTCGCCGAGTCCTCGGGCACCGACGACACGTACATCTCGCGCGTGGAGCACGGCCGGATTGACGTGGGCTGGTCCACACTCCTGCGCCTACTCCATGCGCTCGGCGCGGATCTGTACCGGCTCGCCGACGTGCTCGTGGAGGTCGAACGGCAGGACCCGCCAGCGAGGCGCTGACCGGCGGTCATGTGCGCCACCTGAGCGCCGCTGAGAGCGGTCGCGGCTCCTCTGATGGGTAGTAGACGGGCGCCGCCGTCGATGTTCTTTGTCCGTCGCCGCCTGGAGACAGACGCGGAGGGTTGGGGCTGCTCCTTGCTGGCCGGGCGGGCGGCGCACGCAGCAATGGCCTGGTTGAGGCCGAATCTAAGGCGCCCCCTTGGCCCGTTGCCGATCCGCTCGCCGCCCAGCTCGCTCGCGTGCGCGTAGACGAAGTCGCGCGAGACGCCGAGCGCGGTCGCGAGTGTCGCGGCGTCCACCAGGCGCACGCTCGGTCGGTGGTGCAACAAGTCGGTAAGGTGCTCGGCGATGGCGGCGGCGAGTAGCCGCTCCCGCTGGGTTAGCGTCGTCGCGACGGTGGCCGGGCTCGCGCTGTGCGGCCCACCTTAGAGGGCGTGGCGCGGTGGTGTTTGGCTTCTGGCGGGTCGCATCGGCTCTACTGTGTAAGCCGAGCTGGACCCCTTCACGCAAATAATCTTTCCTTAGCTCGCCGTATGCGCCCAGCGGGAGCGACGCCTCCTCCACGGAGTGGATTGCCTACCCGAGCGACCCAACAGCGTCGAAGCGGGTCGGCACGATCGCTTCGCCGAGCGCCCGAGAAGATTCCTCGCAGTGTCGCCCAAGCCGGACGGCAGAGAGCAATGTGCTGGAACGACGGCGCTTACGCCATGTGCTGCCGCGCTCGTGCAAGCAACGTCTCGGGTGCGATGTCGGCGTCGTTGGGCCAGACGATCGTGCCCGCCTCGGCGTCGGCACGTAGCTGTGCGAAGTAGGCAGGGTCGCGCAGCGGCTCGAATACGCCGCCGTAGGTGAGCAGGTAGGAGAGATCAATGTCTGCCGTGGTGCCGTCCTCGAAGCGGACATGCACCCTGCACCCGTCAAGTGACCGAGCCTCTGTGAGTAGGGGAGTGCTGCGCATCACGGCAACGGTAGCCGGTCAGCGCACCGTAGTAGCCTCTCCGCAATGGGCGCAATCCAGGAGCTGGCGGCCGATTTGGCGATCGAGGAGGGGGCGCTGCGCCGGGCTGCCTCCCAGGGCACTCTCCACGCCAGTCGAAACAAATCGCGCGATGTGCAGTTGGCGCCCGTTGAGCGCGAGTACCTGCGCGGCCATTGGCCGCTCCTCTCGGAACTTCGAGAGGCGTTGCTGCCCGAGTACGGTGTTCGTCTGGCGGTGCTCTATGGCTCGCTGGCGCGGGGTGATGAGGACGCGGGCTCGGACCTCGACCTACTGGTTTCGCTCGCCGACGACCGTCTCTCGGCACGGTTTGAGCTTGCCAGCCGCTTGAAGCGCGTCAGCGGCCGCAGGGTGGACATTGCGCACCTGGCGCGCGTGGAGGCACAGGCGCCGCTGCTGTTGGATCGGGTTCTCGATGAGGGGCGTGTACTGATCGACCGCGACGGACAGTGGGGGCAGCTATATGGGCTCCGTTCCGCCATCCGCGTACGCGCTCGCCGTGACCACGGCCGTCAGATGGCCGGCGCGGCCCTGGCGATCAAGGAATTGACTGGATGAGCGAAGCCTCGCCCGCGAAGCTCGGCGGCAATGCGCTCGCGGCCGAGCAGGCCCGGTTGGCTCGCTTCTTTCAGACCATCAGCAAGCATCGCAAGGCGCTCGACCTAGCGATCGAGGAGAACTTCGGCGGCCAGCTCGACCCGGCGGACTGGAGGAGCGCCTTTCAGTCTGCCGAGCCCCACGACGCCAACCGCACGATGGTCGTCACCGGCGATCACTCCGCCGTGCTCAACGCCTATGTCGAGATCCTCAAGGCCAGCGCGGGATCGCGCCTGATCGGCCTGCTCCCACACCGTCGCCCCCACGCCGAGCAGGTCTTCGAGGCGCTTGTCGCTGACGGCGGGCTGAGCCAAGATCAAGCGGCCCTTCTGAACGAGGTCTACGTCCTTGAGGGACGCTTGGAGCACGCTTCCCCGGATGTCGATGCCGAGGAGGTTCGCGACGCCGTCGAACGTCTACGCGAAGCGCTCCCAGGGTTGATCGAGAGCACCCAAGTCTGGCTGCGCCGCCACGGTGTCGAGCTTCGCTAAAGAGCCAGGGATCGTTTAGGCAGCAGCTCCGCTCCGCTGCCTAAACCCGCCGTATCGTACGTAATCCGGCCGCATCCGAGTGACCACCCAAACGCCCGAAACTCGCATAAACGCAGGAAAACCAGCCCCCGCAACCCATCAGCCCCAACGATTGCAAAAAGGAGCGCGGCGCGCGCAGAGGAGCGCCTGTTTTCCCTGCAAATTCGTGGTATTAAGATATCTGGTCGATCTGCGGAAACCGGCTAGTTTGGGCTCAATTCGGCTGGGTTTAGGCCAACGGATGGGTCCATGGGCCTAAACGTTTCGGGGGTCTTCAGCTCTGTAGGTGCGCCGTGTATGCGTGTCGCAGCCAGCGGCCGACGATGGCTGCCCAGTCGAGGTCGGTGGGCTCGAAGTAGGCGGTGAGGAAGCGATTAAAGGTGGCGGCGAGAACGTGGTGATTTAGGCCAAACCAGCCATTAGCGGCTCGCTCGTCATGCAGGTCAAGACTTTCCTTCGATGGCACGCAAGCCCGTGGCTGCCGCCAAGGCGATCGAGACGCTGTAAACATGAGGCCAAAAGGCTAAGGCCATCATCGAGCCAACTGCCTCGCCCGGCGGCCTCAGTCGTTCGGCCCAGGCATGGGAACGTCGCGCAGCGCCCGCACGGTCAGATGCCGGCATCGGATCCGCGCATCGAGCCATGCACTGGTGGCGGGATCGTCGAGCACGTCGAGAAGCTCCTCGCAAGAGAGTGCCCGCTCGTCGATGGGCTGGCAGATCAGCAGATGGTTCTCGACGAGCACCGGCTGGGCGCCTTCGATCAAGACGCCAAGAGCTCGCGGCTGGGTCTGGTCGGGACGAGAGGTGCGACGCACGGCAACAAAAGGCGGCTGGAAGCGTCGGCCTGGATGACGCCGGCGACACGCGGCGTCAGAACCGAAGCGGCCACCGAGCGGCAGATCATGCGCTTCGATGTACGGCGATCGAGGGCCGGCGTACGGATCCCGGTGAGGCACCACCGGGCCGACGCGAATCTTGAGCAAGTCGCCGAGGCGAACACCGCTCGGAGCATCGTCGGGATGCCACTCTGCCAGCGACGAGCGCTCGGGGTCGGCGGTAGCTCGCAAAATGAAAACGTCGATATCCGTCCAGATGTCGAACTGACCGTGCGGGTCTGCCGCCTCGATTCGCAGCAGGCTGCTCATGTGAGCTCGCCAATTGCGGTAGTTCGAGCCACTGCGCAGAACGTCGGGCAGGATCGCCAGTAGTTTGCTATGGCGCGGCAACCGCTCCACCACACCGGCGGTGAAGACGGCAGCACGTCCAAGGCGCCCACGACCCCAGCCGGTGTTGCCGGTCAGAGTTGACCCAAACGGGGGGTTGAGGAGCATCAGGGCTTGGCTATCGAGCTCAAGAGTCTGGCCGTCCCCGCTTCGGATGCCGGGCAGCAGATAGGCCAGTTCTCGCTCGTCCAGGGTGGCCCTCCGCCCATGGCGCGCGCTAGCCAGCAACGCCAATCGCACGCGCGTCGTGCGCACCAACTCGTCATCGAGATCCCGCCCGACCAGCATTTGTCCCCACGCCCGCAGGGTCGAGCGGACACCGTGTTGCAGCGAGAGACGACGCGCTGCGGCTAGCAGCAGGTCGCCCGCGCCGCAGGCGGGGTCGGCGATTGTCGCCCAAGCCGCCGGATTGGTGCCATCGAGGAGTCGGTCGGCCAGCTCAGAGCCGGTAAAGAAGCACCCGGCATCGCGACGTGACGTCAAGCTGATGGCCCTCCGCAGCAGCGTGGATGCCTCACCGTCGAGGGCGGCCATGACACCATCGACACGGCTCTCATCATGGGGCGCTTGCAACAGGGCGCAGAGGCGCTGCGCGTAGTCGCCGAACGGCCCGCGTGTGTTCTGCACGCTTGCACCCTAATCCTGTCCGCGGATGCCTTGACAGAGTCCGGGTCGAGGAATACTGTCGTCCTCACTTAAGTCCAAACTGACGCTCAGGGGTCGCACCATGTGGTCCTGCCCTAACAGCCTCGGCGAGGACTGACTTTAGTCCAGGCGGGTGATCCCGCACGACAAAGGAGCGTTCCATGAATGAGCCGATGACGGCTACCCGCGGCGATGAGACTCTGCGCATGGAGGTCGACAACATCGGCTTCATGCTGGAGCGGCTAGGCCGCGACTGCGACGACCTACAGTTCCTGCGCGAGCTGACTCAGAACTCCCTGGAGGCCGGGGCCACCCGGATCCAGTGGGACTTCGACCCGCACATCTCCAGCGCCACTGAGATCCAGAAGCTTTGCTGCATCGACAACGGCTGCGGCATGACGCCCGAGGAGATGCGCCACTACATCAACCGGCTCTCCGCCTCGGGCCAACGTCAGGCCCTCGACGCGAACTACGGGGTCGGGGCGAAGGTGGCTGCAGCCACCCGCAACCCAGCCGGCGTCATCTACCAGTCCTGGAAGGACAGCAAGGGCGCCATGATCCAGCTCTGGCGCGATCCCGACACCGGTGAGTATGGGCTGCGCCGTTTTGAGATGGAGGACGGCCACTGGTCTTTCTGGATCCCACTTAACGACACCGCCAAGCCCGATGTGATCAGCGTCCATGGGACGAAGGTCATCCTGCTCGGTCGCGACGAGGACCACAACACGATGCAGCCCCCCGAGAACATCGTAGTGGCCACCCCGTCGCGCTGGGTGAGCCGGTATCTGAACGCGCGCTATCTCAACCTCTCCGAGAACTTAGATATCAAGGCTCGCGAGGGCTGGGACGCGGATCCGGACGACAAGCGCAACCTTATGCGCGGTGTTCGCGGACAGGGCCGCTTCCTGACTGATCACACGATCCAGTCCGGCGTAGCCGACCTGACCGAGTGCGACATCCACTGGTGGATCCTTGACGAGCCAGAGAAGCGGCGGACCGCATCGGATCTCGTCAACACCGGCCACGCCGCGACGCTCTGGCAGAACGAGCTGTATGAGATGCGCACCGGCCGTGCCGGGGTTACGCGCCTACACCAGTTCGGGATCATCTTCGGCTACGAGCGTGTGGTGCTCTACATCGAGCCTCACAATGGCTCGAAGCAGCCGATCACCTCCAACACCGCCCGGACGCAGCTGCTACTCCAAGGACAGGCGCTGCCGTATGCCGACTGGGCTGCAGAGTTCCGCGGCGACATGCCCCAGGAGCTGCGCGACTTCATGGACGCCGTCATCGCCGGCGCCAAGGGTGCCGACCACCAGGAGGCGATTGCCGAGCGCCTCAAGCACTATCGCAAGCTCTACAGGCTCTCGCGCTACCGACTGAGCCCGCAAGGAAAGCTGACCCTTGCGGAGCCCGTTCTATCTCGACGCAAGCGGGCCGACGAGACGGGCAAGTCGACCGAGCGCGAGACAGAGCCGCGGCCGCCACGCCCGCGCGATCCGACGGGCCGGCTCCTCGCGGCGATGCTTGCAGCCGAAGGCGAGAGCGGTGACCCGGCTCCTCCGGCCGAGCAGGACCTTCCGAAGGTGACCTGGGTGTCGCTTGAGAACGGGCTACGTGCCACCCCCGAGTACCTCGACGACCGTGCGGCGACCTACATCTCGGAGGTCAATGAGATCAACGCCAACGGCGACTTCCGCGCGTTTACCGACATGGCCGACTACTGGTGCGACCAGTATGGCGTTGATCGCGGCAACAAGGCCATTACTGATGTCGTCCACGAGTGGTTCGAGCAGGCGCTTGTCGAGACTGTGCTTGGCTGTCAGGCGTTGCAGGGGGAGCGGCGCTGGCCACCCGACCAGGTGGAGAAGGCGCTGTCCGAGGAGTCACTGACCGCTGCCGTCATGCAGCGCTACCACCTGGCCAACGCGATCAAGCGCACGCTCGGCGCTAAGCTCGGGTCGCTCAAGGAAAAGAGCGACGCGGCGTAGCAAGCATCACCGGTGCATCGGTAAGCGCACCGGCGCAAGTTCATGACTTACGACCGCGTCCCAATGATTTTGGTCTCGTTACGGATAAGTTCTTGCTATCTAGATCTTGGGTTCGTGGAAGGCTCCATTCGCACGACCGAAGAACCACCGGCCAATACATCCATACGAGCCGAGGCACTTGTCCGCGACAGGGTCGCATGCGTCCCAAAGCTCACTTTGAGGGACTATCCGCGGCTCCCCTGCTGAGAGGGCTCCTACGAGTCAAGCAGGAGGTCAAGAGCAGCTTTCTGCAGTCAGCAAAACGTGCAGACAGTTGGCTGCGTTTGGGCTCATGAATGGGCCCATGGGAGCCGACGGGCCTACTTCAGAGTTCTGAACTTCTACGCTAGAAGCGACAGAAACAGCCTATTTGCAGGCATTTCTGAGTGGAGCCAGCCGGGATCGAACCGGCGACCTCCTGCTTGCAAAGCAGGCGCTCTCCCAGCTGAGCTATGGCCCCGCGAGCCCCTAATATACGCGCTACAGAGCTGATTTCCAGTGCTCGCCTCGGTAGGAGCTGTGGTTTCGGCGGCGCTGGAAGTGCCGCCGCTGCCCATTCAGCTTCACATACCCTGGATTGATCTGACGCGCCCGGGCGAGTCACGCTAGAACGATGGCCTACGCAGTCGACCAGGCGAATTCTGCGAAGGGCCAGTCCCCAACCAGACGCCGACCAAGCCTACTTGTCGAAGTCGAAGTCGCGAGGAGGCTGCTGCTCGAACCACAGGCGCTCTTGGTCGGGCGTCTCGCGCAGGAAGTCAGGGGTCTCCTCCAGGACGTCCTCGACCCCCTCCGCAGAGGCCGGCGCTGTGCCTGTCAACTCCTCGCCCTCCTGGACCTCTGCTCGTCGAGGGTCGCCCGAGGATTTGTTTGGAACCTCCCATTCCAAAGAGTCTCCCGCCGACTCCTCGTTCGTACCGCTCCCGGCTGCCAGCACGGATCGCATGTCCAACTCCGCGGTCTCCTGGCCCGCAGGGGCAAGGCTGCCCGAGACTGACGGAGCCCTGATGGCGGCAGAATCCTTCTCGCCCCGCGCTTCCCCGTCGTCTTCGTGGGGAAGGTCCGCGTGGGCCTCAGGCGCGCTGTCGTGTCCAAAGTTCTGACCGCGGTGCACCGCCCCCAGGGCCTCCTCCTCCTCGCGGGCGACCTCTCCTGGGTCGGCGCCGCGGAGGCGTTTGAACTCCAAGTGCTCGCGTATGGCGTCGTCGAGCAATCCCATTGCGCCCTCAAACCATACCTCCCAATGGGAACGTCATCGCTGGCGGGGTCTGCCAGGCGGCCGGTTCTGACTGTGCCCTGAGCCGATCTGCCACTACACTTCCTCCGCCTGCGCCTTTGGCTCGAGCGCGTGGGGCTATAGCTCAGTTGGGAGAGCGCCTGGATCGCACCCAGGAGGTCGGGGGTTCGAGTCCCCCTAGCTCCACTGGCATAAAAACCCTGCAAATCGCGGGGTTTTTGTGTTTTGAGCCACGGTCTCGGCGGGCTATTGAGAGGCCGAAAATCGCTCGTTGGCCCAATGGTTGGCCCAATGGCCTCAGCGGCCTGGGGTGGCCCGGTGCGTGAAGGGGCACTCCAGGGGCTCGTCGTCGAAGCGCATCAGCTCCCAGATGGCCTGGCGCTCCTCGGCGGTGAGGCGGCGGTTGCGGGTCTGCTGGTAGACCTGCAGGGTGAATGCGGCCGAGGTGTGGCCGATTTGGTCGGAGATCCAGTGCGGGTCGCGGCCCGCCTGGGCGGCCAGCATCGCCCATGTGCGGCGCAGCGAGTGCGGGGTGATCTTGGGGAGCGGGGGGAGGCCCTCCTCTGAGCGCTTCTTGTTGGCGAGCTCAACGCTGCGGCCCAGCACGCGGTCGCGGAAGCGGTTGCGGTCGCGGCGGCCGCCCGACAACGTCCCGAAGAAGTGATCCTCGGCGCCCATCGGGAACCCGTCCTGGATGCGCTGCTCGTAGTGGCGCACCAGCTCGTCCCGGTTCCACGCGGTCATCTCGACCTCGCGCACGCCCTTCTGGGTCTTCGCGTCCGGGATCTTGAAGCGTGCGCGAGACAGGTCGACTCGCGAGCACGGCATAGTGCACAGCTCGGAGATCCTGAAACCGGTCAGGCTCAGTGTCGCGATTGCGCCGCGCCGTCCGATGCGATGGGCACGCTGAACATCTCGATCGAGCTCGCCGGCAGCGTCTAGCAGCGCATGCAGTTCGTCTACCTCCAAGTAGGTCCGAGACTTCTTTGGGGTCGGCAGAAATCGCTGGCTGCGCTGGCCCACCCTCACCGGGTTGCGGGCGATGTACTCGTAGTCGACGGCGCGCTGCATGATCAAGCCCAGGAGCTCCAACAGCTTGTTGATCGACGAGTTCGACAGTGCCCGCTTCTCGCGCTTATATGACCTTCCCTGCCTGCCTTCGACGGTCTCCATCAGCGGCGTGCCGCGACCGGCCGCCGCCCGGATTTCTTGCGAGCGCCTCGCCAGCTCGTCTCGGAAGTCGTCCACCCGGGGCACATCGATTTCGAGCAGCTCGTGCCGGTCGAACTCCGCCAGCAGGTATCGCAGACGCCACTCCAAGTCTTCGACCGTAGCGTCAGCAAGACCGTGCGTTTTCTTCGCGTCCACTACCTTGCGCGCGAATGGGCCGAAAGGCTGGTGGCCGTCCAGGCGCTCATCCCTTTGCGGGCGTCTGGCTGTTGCCCTGGGTTCCGGCGGTACCCACGTGCCGCGCTGGATCTGCTGCTCGATCCGCTCGAGCTCGATCTCCGCGCGCGTGCGATTCCAGCCCCGGCGGCTGTCGCCGAGGGGGAGTCGGTAGCGCTTGCCGTATGCGCGTACGCGCACGCCGTAGCTGACCGTCTCGCCGTCCTTCCACAGGTGTTCGGTCACCTCACCTCTGTTTGCGGGAGCCATCAGGCCGTCCTTTCACGTCGATTGGTCTGGTTTCGGTGCACCGGGCTTTCCGTGGCGGTGTGCCGTCGTTGTGCCCGTCAGGGAGTCGGGTTGTCTAGCGCCGACCGGGGTTCGTCGGCGGCTGTTTGCGTTCGCGCATCGCCCTTTGCGCCGTGTGCAGGTCGAAACGCAGGCGGGCCTTCGGTCCGTCGCCGAGGCGCATTACGCCGAGGTCGACGGCGTGCTCGTACACGTAGTCGAGCGACACGCCCAGCACGCTCGCCAGTTCCTTGGGGGCCAGCAGCCGGTGGGCGGCTGGACTGGATGGCTTCAGGAGCTGTGCCACGCGGCCGGCGATCGCCTCGATGTCCTCGTGATCGAGCGTCACGGCCGGCCCTGGCCCGCCGCCCGGCAATCCGTTGCCAGACTTAGCTGCATTTCGCAAAGTTAGCAAATTTTGCCAAACTAGCAAAGGGCCTGTTCCCGGCTTTGCTGGAGCGCTCTGTGCCCGCGTGGACCCGGCCGGACCCGCGCGTTCCTCCCCGTGGGGGCGGGCGCGTAGATCCTGGGAGGAGTGGCCGGGCCCACGCCGGTACAGCCGCGCGGCTGCGGTTGGTGCCGGTCAAGCTCAAGTCGGGGGGGACGGGGCTGGAGCTGGCGGGGATTTCAGTCAGAGCGCAGACACGCAGCGTCCGCGTGCAGTGGCAGGGGAGCAGAGGGGACGTGCAGAGCCCTTACGCGTCACGGACTGCGGGGGGAATCCTCTCGCGGTCCTGCGCCGTGACGCGGGCGCAGTAGCGGCCCTCCTCGTCCGCGAGGTACATCGCGCAGATCAGGCGCATGTTTACGGGCGGCTCATCGGAGGACAAGTGCGCGACCAGGCGCTTATCGAGGCCTGTGATCGCGTCGCTATCGATCACCAGCGTGCTCCCGCCTGCCGCGGGGACGCTCACGATCTCGCGAACGCGCCAATCCGGGCCGATGTAGCTGCCGAGGCGCGTGCTTTCCTCGCGGGCTCGGCGCGTGGTCTGCCTCTTTCGGTGGGCTGTTCCGGGATCTGAGGGTGCAGCGGTGCTCATGGGAATCTCCTTCTGGTTAGACACCGTTAACGCTCGCTCCCTCTGTTCCTCATCGGCAACTGGTCCAGCCCATCGAGCGCTTGAGCCATGACCAATCAGCTCCTCCGGCCTGACCCGTGCCGCGTCTCCGCATCGAGTTGCCATGTCGCATGAGATCGTCAGCCGCTCGCCGGTGATCTCATTGCGCCCTGTTCTTTTCCTGCGCTGCATATCTTTGATCATCGCGCTGGCTTCCAGCGATGTGCGCGGTGGTGTGAACGTCGTGCCGGTCTTCGCGGCCAACCAGCGCAGGTACTGGTGCTGCTTGCGGGTAGCAGGCTTTCCGTACATCCCATTTTCCTTTCAGTGAGTGAAACGAACGTCTTTTTCACTTATCGCGCCCCGTCGCGGTCTGTCAAGTGAGGTCCGTCAGGATCGGCCCGCAGGGCCAACCCCGTAGGGGCCGGCTTGACAGGTTAGCGACGGGGGTGATACGACTTTCGTCGTTTCTGGTGTGACAGGCTGCCCTGTTACACCCACTGCCCTCAGGCCACGCATTCACCCACTGCAGAGAACGCGCCATCGTCGTAGACGGCGATATTGACATCCCGCGGCGCGAGCTTGTCGGTGAACGGAGCGCTCACCGCCCGCTCGCCCTCCAGGTGCGCCGCGCACTCCCGCTCTCGGTCGCGGGCCGCGTCGTAAATCAGGCCTCCGTCGCTGCCCCAGAGGACGTAGTTGATTCGCTCCAGGCGCAGTCTCGCGAGGAGGGCCTGCATGTTGGTGACTCCCAGTCCCAGCACGCACCCATACAGCGCGATCCGCAGGCCGATCTGTCCTTCTCGAGTGTGCAGGGCGACCACGCGGCCGTCGTACGCCTGGAGTGTCGGCGGGTCGACGCCGATCGAGTGGAACTCCTCGACGATGCTCTGTGGTAGAGGCGTCGCGGGCCAGAGGCTGAGTATTGCCGTTGTGCAATCGCGCATCGCTGTCTTCCTTTCGGTTGGGCCACCCCGCCCGGGTGCGGGGCCGGTCCCGACCCAACCGCACGCGTCAGCGTGCGAAAATCCGGGAGGGTCGGCCCCGCGCGCGCCTACCTCTGTTGGCCCACCGGGCTATCCGCATCGTTGGGTGGACCACATTAGGTACGATTGCCAAATGAGCAAAACTGCCAAAACAAGCAAAGCGAGGCGCGCCGGGGACGACGAGCGGATCCTCGCGGAGTTCCGCGACAGCTTCGACAGCTGGCAAGGCGCGCTCGAGTCCCATCGCCTGGCGCCCCCCGACGCCGGCTTCAGCGCCCGCCTGGCAGGCCTCGCCCAGGCAGCCGGCGAGCAGGCCCACGTCTACCGCGCCGCGGCCACAGACTACGAATGGGTTCCCTACAGCGCACCCCAGGGCGCACCTGCCAGCAAGCCGCCATACGAGCTGCAATCCGGCACGGGACGCCGTGGTCCACAGGATCTCTGGCAGCGCTTCGACGCCGCCGTGGAGCGACTGAGCGCGAGCACCGAAGGCCACGACATGCTCGCCGTAGCCAACGCATACGAGGAGTTGGCGATGATTGCCGGCGAGCTGGCAGATGCAATCGCCCACGAAGACCTCGCCAGCCAGCGTCCGCGGGCCCGCGCGCGTCGCTCAGCCTGACCACGTGCTTCGGGCTCAACATGCGCGGCCACCTGGCGGAGCCCGGCAGGGCGGAGCCTTTCGAAACTGACGGCTACCCGCGCTTGCGCAGCAGCACCGGGATCCCCGTGTCCTCCCAGATCGACCCTGTGGACGGAAGCTCGCCCTCGCGGCGGCGCGGCAACTCCAGCGTCTCTGGCGCCCACACGTCCCCTCGGACAGATCCCGCAGCCGTGTCGGAGGACATGACACCAGCCTCGGACGAGGCGCCAGCGACCTGGCCGCCGGCGAGCAGAGCGGTCACATCCTCGCTCAGCACGCGATAGCTCTTGCCGTACTTCGTTGCCGGGAGCATCCCTCCCTTGATCCAGTTGCGGATCGTCTGAGGGGTCACGCGGAACGTCTGCGCAACCTGCTCCACCGTCAGGAAATGGTCGTCAAACATATGCAAAGATGGCAAAAATAGTGCTGTTTAGAGTGATTTAAGGATGTTATGGCATAAGGATAGCGCTGGCTCAAACTCAAGGAGGAATCATGAACGACGGAACGGACTCCGCCGACACCAACAAGGACGAGCTGTTCGCACGCATCATTCCGCTGCGCCGCCGCGGAGCAAAGCCACCCGAACCACCCTCGAGTGACGCGCCCGACCCACCGGAAGAAGAACACTCCGTATGGGACCCGCCCACCGGCGAGCCACTGCTTCGCCGCAGGGCGCCGCTGGATTCAGCGCCAGACACCGCATCCGCGGCCACGCTTTCTGGCCCCGCAGTCAGGAGGTCAAGACGCTCGGCCGCCATCGCTGCCGTAGGAGCAGCGACGGTGACCGCGTTGGCTTTCGTGCTCGCCGGTGGCGTGTTCATGCACGGGTCGCCCGGAGCCGCAACCCAGCAAGGCGGTTCCTTCGCGATCGCGAGCACGCCGACCGGCGCCTCGGAAAGCACCTCGCCACCGCAGGCGACACGGTCCCGGGGCTCGTCAGGCAGTCGTGGGAGCCGGTCGCCCGCGCAGGCGCGGCCACGACATCGGACTGAATAGAGCGCTCGCCCGAGGACCACCACGGCCGAGGCAGTCATACACAGCGCCCCGGTGAGCGAAAGCACTCCTGCTCGCGCAAGCGTTCCGGTTCGCCAGCAGAGCACATCGGCTTCGTGTGAAGCGCAGAGGACATGCGCCGCGATCGAGTTCGGGGTCGAGCATTAGGTTCGGTAGCTGAGTCAGCGCTACAGCTCGACGGCGGTCAGCGCGTCCTCGTCGAGCGGGATCTGAGGGTTCGCGTGACCCAGCCGCACAAGGGCCTCCTGGAGATGCTGCAGATGGTCATACAGGCACCGCCGGCGGGCGACCGTCACAGGGACCGAGTCCTCGTCGCGCTCGATCGCCTCGCTCTCGGCCACGCCGGGGGCGAGTAGCAGATGGCTGACCCGCGTCGGCGCGCCCGCGTGGCCCAGGTAGGTCGAGTGCAGCTCGGTCGCCTGGTCGGGCAGGACGCTCGACAGGGTCAGCGCGTAGGGGCCGCCGGGCGCCACACGCGTCTCCGAACGCACGTCGACGCCGTCGATGGCGATTACCACTGGTATAAGGCCACGCTGATCCACGACGCCTACGTTAGCCCGTCGTGCACCGGAGAAGAGGGGACCTAAAGCAGAAACGCGACGTCCCTCTCTGTGCCCGATGTCACAGTTCCAGTGTTTTTTTTATGGCCGACATCACGAAAGTCGCAACGGCCGCTCCTGCCCCGATACAGCTAGCAGTGGTCGAAATCCACTCTGTTAGCAAGATCGTGCCAGCAGACATATCAAGAGTGTGCCACATCCATTCCGGATGAGCTTGTCGGTGCAGCTCGCCCTCAGACGCGGTGGATGCCGAAGGTCTCGTCGAGGCGGGTGCGCAGCGCGTGGAAGTGGTGGCCTCGGTTGGGGATGTTCCAGAGGAGGCTGGCGAGGGTGTAGATGTCGCCGCCCAGGCGCCGGCCGCTGGGGGTGGTGCAGGCGAAGCACGTCCAGCCTCGCTCGGGGGTGTTGTAGACGTGGAAGCTGGGGCGCCTGTCTTCGTGGAAGGGGCAGTGGATCTTGCCGCTGCGGCCAGGCTCGCGGGCGGTTAGGGCGGGCACGTAGATGCGGGGGTGGATTCGCTGCAGCAGGTCCTCGTAGGCTGCGGGGTCGCGGTAGCGGCGGGTTGCCCGGTGGATTGAGGAGGCGGGCAGCTCGGGGAGCGCGGCGAGGATTTCCTTGTGGTGGTAGGTGGTGTCGGTGAGGGTGCGCAGCCTGGTTGGGATCGGTGGCGTGTGCTTGAAGTTCAGGGTCTGCGGTAGCCGCAGGACGCGGGCTGGGTCGACGCAGCTGGGGTCGGCGCCGAGCGCCAGGGTGAGCCTGCGGTTCGCGGCTTCCAGTTCCGCCGGGAGGAGCGGATGGGTTAGCGCCCAGTAGGCGTGCTTGTGCTCGAGCCGGCGCCCTTCGTCGTATGTCGCGCTGCCGGACTCCACGATCATCGTGGGCGCCGGCGTGAAGGCCTGCAGGGCGCGGACCGCCTCGGGGGTGTCGCAGTCGGCCCAGAGGATCGCCGCCGGCGCGATGTCCTGGCCGCGGCCGCGGTAGCGCCGGCGTGGGGCGCAGCCCACGTATACGTCGGTGCGGCTGCCGATCGAGGCGAGGAACGCCGCTTCGGCGCTCGTCCGCTTCTTCAGTGTCTGCATGTCGATGAAGAAGCGCTTGAAGTCGCCCCAGGGGAACGCGTCGCCGGGGGTCTTCCTTCGCCGGTAGCGCACCTCCAGCAGCGTGTTCGGCTCGGCGCGCCCAGTGAGCACCCGCAGGTACAGCTCGACCGGGCTCTTCGGGGCGGGGCTCATGGCTTCTTGGCGGTGGTGGTTGGTGCGAGGGGTCGCTCTGCCTCTGCGACCTCGGGCGTCTGTGCGGCGATGAACGCGAACTCGCCGTCGATCAGTGGGACCTCGTGTGGTGCGCGTCTGGCCCACTCAGACAGTTGGGCGCCGGTCAGCTCGCCGCGCCACATCGCGGCCTTGCGCTCGGCGGCGCTCATCCTCCACAGCAGGCGGCTGTCTTCTGCGCGGCTGGCTTTGTGGGCGGCCAGTTGCTCCATCATCGCGTCGGCGAAGTTGGGGGTTGGGGTGTTCATGGGTCGCTCCTTTGGTTTGAGAGGCGAGGGAGGTGGAGGGGAGGGGCGCCCGCGGTCCGTCGCGGGCGCCCCTCTTTGCTGCTCAGTCCGCGGCGGGCGCGTCCTGCGCCGTTTCCGCGGTCTGAGGCTCTGTCGCCTGCGGGTTGGCGGCAGTCTTGGGTGGGGTCGGCGCGGTCGGCGTCGTTGCCTCCCGCGACTCGGGTGTGGGCTCCTCGCTGGTGGTGTCGAGGGCGCGTGCCGAGCCGAGGTACTGGACGGTGTCGGCGACGATCAGGACGGCCTGGCGCCTGGTGCCGTCCTGGGTGTCCCACTCGCGCCATTCCAGACGCCCGTCGATCGCCACGGGCCGTCCCTTGGTGAGGAACCGTGCGGCGTTGTCCGCCTGGGCGGCCCACACGACCACGTTGAAGTAGTTGGGCTTGTCCACCCACTCGCCGCTTGAGCTGTCCTTGCGGCGGGTGCTGCACGCGATGCGCAGATCGCACACCGACGTGCCGCTTGCGGTCGTGCGCAGCTCGGGGTCGGCCGTCAGGTTGCCTGTGAGGATGACTCTGTTGAGGTTCATTTGGATCCTTCCTTTGTGGGTCGGTGGTGTGTCGTTCGCAGCCCCATCCACCGCCGCGGGGCGGTCGGGGGCAGGACTGTCTGGGGTGAGCTCTCTGCGGGCGCTGCGCGGCGGGCGCGCCTGGCGCCGCGGCGGTGGAAAATCAGGGCAAGAAAAGACACACCGCCGCGCCCCCGCGGCCGCGAACTCGCTGCTGGTTTTCCTGCCGCGAGCGCGCGTAGCGCGGGGTCCGCGTACCACGCGCGCAGCTCAAGCCATGCGGGCGGCAGGCGCCCGTAGACAAGCAGCGCCTGTGTGCTCTGCATCTGGCGCACGCGGTGCGCCGGCGCGAGCGGCCGGAAGTCGCTGCTTGTCGTCTTCGAGGCGCCGCGCAGCGGGCCCTGGCGGCTGGTGGAGTGGCGCTTGATCTCTTCCTCGCCGAGGGTGTGGCGCAGGTAGTCGAGCGTCGCGCGGTCCCCCACGCCCGAGCAGACCACGCGCGCGCGGTGGTTGGCGATGATCGTCTCCGCGCGGTCGCGGCCCCAGCGGTCGGTTGCCTGGCTGACGTTCTGCAGCACCGTCAACAGCTGCACGCCCTGCCCCGGGCCGGTCGAGGCGATCTCGTCGAGGTTCGGCAGCGGCGCGATGTTCGCCGCCTCGTCCAGCGCGAGCAGCAGCGGCGGGTCGATCGGCCGGCCCGTCTGGGCGGAGCGCCGGAACGCGCCCGCGGTCATGTCCGCGACGAGTGCGGTGAACAGGCCACGCAGGCGGCGCTGGTCGTCCGCCGGGGAGACCAGATACAGGGTGTTCTCCCCGTCCAGCAGCCAGTCTGCGTCGATCCGCGACTCGCCCATCGTCGCGGCGGTGATCGCGGGCTCCTGCCACGCGTCGAGCGCCGTCGCGACGGTCTGCAGGAGGCTGGAGCGGAAGCGGATGTCGGCCTCCCACACCGACTGGAGCGCCTCCAGTGCGGGTTGCGCGCCGGGGTCCGCGCAGTCCTCGAGCAGCTCGCTCGGCTCCTGTTCCTCGACCGTCGCGACCCATGAGAGGACCTCGCGCATGGTCAGCGCGCCGTGCGCCGCCGCAAGCAGCAGCGGCGCAAGGTACCGTGCGCCGGCGGGCCGCCAGAACGACTCGTCGGCCGAGCGCGCCGTGCCCTGCTCGCCGACGCCGAGCAGCCGCGCGGCGGTGCGGCGGGCGCCCTCCCACGAGCCGGCCGCCGCGACCGGCGACCACGGCGTGTGCGGCAGCTGCGTGCAGCCCGTCGGGTCGAACACGTGCACCTCCCCCCGCTTCGTGCGCGCGGCGAGGGTGTCATGCACCACGTCGCTCTTGACCGATGTTGCGATCGCGGGGCCGCCCCACTCCAGCAGCGCCGGCACGACGAGCCCCGTCGTCTTGCCCGACTGGGAGGGGCCGAGCGCCAGCACCGACGCGCGCTGCTGCGCCGCGACCGTTCTGCCCCGGTGCGTACCGAGCGTCACGCGGCCGGGCTCCGGGCCGCGCACGTGCAGCTCGGCGAGGTCGCTGCGCGCGGCGAAGCGCGCCGCGCGGGAGCGCACGCCACCGTTGCGGCTGCTCGCCCACGACACCAGCAGAGCAGTCGCGGCGAGGACGGCGATGACTGCCAGTAGGGCCAGGACGGATGTGGGCGGGCCGGCGAACACGTGGGTTGGCGTGCCCGGCGGCCAGTTGCCGGCGAGCTGATGCGCGGTGCGGCGCCGCCCACCGGCGGCAAGGAGCGCGAGACGGGCAGTCACGCGGGTGCTCCCGTGTCGCGGCTGGCCATCGCGGCGTCGGTCGCGGTCAGCGCCCGCTCGCGTGCGCTGCGCACATGGCGCACCTCATACGAGCGTCCGCCGATCTTCCACAGCGCGACGCCCTGAGGGTAGTGCGCGATGCGCTGCGCCTCAGTCGCGGTCAGACCCAGCGAGGCGCTGGTCGGGTGCGCTTCCTCGGGGTGCTGGCGGTAGACGATCACCGTCCCCGTCTCCGCGAGCAGTCCCTTCGCGAGCGCCTGGCGACGTGTGCCCGTGTCGCCTGCGGCGTCGAGGTCTGAGATCCGGTGCAGCACCATCCAGTGCTGCACTCCCGTCTGGCGGCCGAGCTTGAACGCGGCCTGGTAGTACTCGCCGAGGCCCTCGATCGGCAGCGCGCGCCACGCCTCGTCATTCACGCGGATCGTCTTCGGCGCCTCGCTGCCCGCCGTGATTGCCTGGCCGGTGCGTTGCATCCGCCGGGCGTCGAGGAACGCTGTGGCGCAGACCATCGTGATCGCGAGCGCCAGATCCGAGCCGCTGCTGGCAGCCGCGATCTGGGAGATGTCCAGGCACAGCACCGGGGCCTCCCACGCATCCCCGGCGCTGGTCGGCTCGTCGAACATCCCGCGCAGCGGGCCGTGGCAGAGACGCATCAGCGCCAGCGCGACCTCGCGCAGCTGCTCCCTGGCGGCCTCGCGCGTCATGTCGAGTGCCGCAGTCGTTCGTTCTGCCGGGTCGCGCAGCTGCTCCACGACGTGTCCGACGCACACCTCGCCGGCCTGGTGCGCGTCGGCGGCGGCCAGCGCCTCCGTCAAGCCGACCGCCTCGGCCTGACCGAGGGGGCGGGCGAGCATCGCGCGCGCCACGGCCTGCAGCAGACCCTCGCGCATCTCCGGTGTCCCGATCGGCGTGAGCGGGTTCAGGCGTGTGCCGCCTCCCGGCTCGATGCGGAGCGTCACGCCGTCGAGGGCGCGCACGAGCGGCCCGTACTCGCCCTTGGGGTCGACGATCTCGAGGCGACGGCCGAACACGCGCGAGCGATACAGCCAGCACTTCGTCAGCGAGCTCTTGCCGTAGTCGGGCATCCCCAGCACGAGCGTGTTCGCGATCGACAGCAGCCCCCGCTGGTAGAGCAGCCACGGGTCATAGACGAACGACCCACCGTGCAGATCCGAGCCGATATACACGCCGCGCGGGCCGAGACCCGCGGTCGCCGAGGCGGGGTACGCGGCCTGGAAGTGCGCCGTGGAGACCTGATGTCCCGCGCGCTCGGCCGGGCGCGGGAGCCTCATCTGAGCCCCCGGCACAGCGGCAGTCCGAACGTGAATGCCTGGGCCTGCTCGCCCCACATCCGCTCCAGGCGCAGCGGCGCGCGCTTGGCCTCAAGCTCCACGCGCGAGACATCGTTCTCGAGCTCCGCCAGCGCGTCCGGAGCGCCGGCGGGGACGCTGACTGTGACGTAGGCCGCGTAGCGCACCGCGGCGTGGCCTTCGGCGAGCTCGCGCTCGCGCTGCCCGGTCGCGCGGTCGCGCTGGGACTGGCGCTGGCTCGTGCGCTGCCCCACTCTGGCGCGCAGGTTCTGCTCGGTCGCGCTCTCCGTCGCCGCACGCTCGGCCTGGCGGATCGCCCTGCTCGGCCCCACCAGCTCCATGCACATCGCGATGCTCCGCGTCGCACGGCTGTCCATCAACAGGGGCTGCAGGAACAGCGCGCGGACGTCGATCCGCGGCCACTCCGCCGCCCACAGCGTGCAGTGCAGCGCGCCGTCGGTCGCCAAGTGCGACCAGTGCTCCTCGCGTGCCACCGGCCCCGCGGTGTGCGGCGCGACGCCATCGTCGCCCAGCAGCCCGTGGTCGAGGCGACGCTGACGCTCGCGGCGCCCCCACGGGTCATACGCGTCGCGGATGGCGCCCGCCAGACCACGGCGCGTCAGCACGCCCGTGACCGTGATCGCGGCGGCGTCGAGCAGCTCGATCAGCTGCCCCACCTCGCCCGCGAGCACCGCGAGCGCGCCGAGGTCGCCGCCGCCCATCCTGCCGATCGCCCTACGCGCGCCCGCGCGCTGCGCGTCGACCTGCAACACGAACAGCAGCTCGTGCTCCTCCGCCACATCCCCCGCACGGCCGAGCAGCTGCAGATAGGACACCAGCTCCTCAGGCGGATCATCGAGCGTCGCCTCAGGCCGCTTCGCCTGCAGGAGATAGTCGCCGAGCTGATCGCCGTCGGCCGGCAGCGTCCGCTCGATCCACGCCACACGGCGCACAGCGGAGTCATCGCGCGCGAGCGCCGCGAGCACCGCCCCGTACTCCGCCAAGCGCTGCTCGCGCTCCGCCGGCCCCAACAGCGCGAACGCGCCACCCCGCACCCGCAACGCCGCGGTGAACGTCCGTGCGCGCGTATCCTTCACGACACCGAAGCGCGCGCCTTCGTAGCGCACGAGCGCGCCCTCCAGGAACTCAAGGTCCTCCAGCTCAGCTGGCAGTGAGAATGGCTCGCTCGGGCAACGGGGGTCGAGCCCGCCGTCCGGCAGCTCCACGAGATGGCCCACCTGCGCGCGCTGGGCGTGCCAGCGCGCCCGGCCGCCCTGGCGCGCCAGCACGAACCGCGCGGCGAGCGGCGCCCACTGCTCGAGCGTGTGACCGCGCAGCGGCACCAAGAGCACAGTTGCCGCCGCACCCAAGAGTCCCAGTGCGAGCGCGAGGCCGCCCAGGCCGCCGAGGCGCAGCGCGCCGAGCACGAGCGCGCCGACGGCGACGAACCCGAGCAGCTGCGGTACTCGCAGCCCGAGCAGGAACCCGCTGGAGGGGTGCGGCGCGAAGCGGTAGGTCCGCTCGGGCATCTACGCCGCCTCCGGGCCCGTGGGGTCCCGCTTGCCATCAGTGTCCTCCCCGGGTGGCTCCTCGCGCACGAGCAGCAAGTGCGCAGCGCCGCCCGGCGAGGGTGGGGTGGGCTCGGCGGGCGGCGCGGGTGGCTCGCCTGGGCGCCCCTCGTTGGGGGCAGTTCTCGGTATGCCGCCAGAGCCGTCGCTCGACGGCGCTCCGACGGGAAGGGACGTCTGCGAGGAGGTCTGTGGCGAGGCGCCCTCGTCGCCCGGATCCGCGTCGGCCGAGCCTTCGCCCCGTCGGCGCGCGGTCGTACTCGCCGAGCGCGTCGCGCCCGCAATGCCCGCGGCTGCGCCGACGCTTCCCACGGCCACCGTCTCGGCGGCGATCGGGACCGCCGATCCAGCCCCCGCGACTCCCCCGCCGTCGGCGGACCCGATGGCCGTCGAGGACCCGCCAGCCGACTCGCCACCATCGGGCCCACCATCTGGAGAGGGGGTCGAGTCGGAGTCCATGGTGCGAGCGGGCGATGGGCCGCTTGACGACGGTGCAGGTGAGCCACCACGGGTGGAGCCACCACCGGGTGAGCTGCCATCCGAAGGGAAACCGCCGCCGGGAAACCCACCACGTGACGAGCCGCCACCTGCGGAGCCGCCACCTGAAGGACCGCCGCCCGGAGAGAACGACGGAAAGCCGCCCGCGCCTGAGCTGCCGCCGGAGTCGCGCAGGCCGCCCGCGCTGCGCACCGACGGACCGTCGCTGTCGCTGACTGCCGCTCCCGCGGCCGTGCGCATGCCCGCACCGAGGTACGCCGTCTCGGTGTCCGCCGCGATGATGAACATCAGCGCCCACGGCGCGAACGCCGCGAGGCCGAAGATCACGGTCGCCGCGAGGATCGTCCCGACCGAACCCGATACGCCGCTGCCGAACGACAGGCCGGCCGCCGCCGCGTTGCCTGAGAGCGAGAGCACGATCAGCGCGACGGGCTTGAGGATCACGAACAGCAGCAGCAGCCGGCCGAGGCGCCCCGGCCACGCGCCCAGCGCGGGCCAGATCGCCGCCGCGAGCGTCGCCGGGAAGAACAGCACCGCGATGTAGATCGCCGCGTTGCGGACGATCAGCTCCAACCAGACGAACACGGCGGCGAACAGCTCGACCGCAGCGATCAACGTCGCGAGCCCCGAGGCTGCGAACCCGCCGAACCCGCTCGTGCCCCATGCGGTGGCGACGCTCGCCCAGAACGCCTGTGGGGAGCCCGCGAGGACCGCGCCGCTGACCTGGTCGGCGACTTCCAGGCCGATCACCGTCAACGCCACGACCAGGCCGGTGCCGATCCCCGCGCGCACGATCCCCGCGATGCTCGCCGCGAGCGCCTGGGGGTCGCGACGAACCGCGGCCGAAGCGAGCGCGACCAGCGCCACGAGCAATCCGAGTGCCGCGCCGAGATCCGCCATCGGCTGGAACTGCGCCTCATACCAGGCGGAGCGCAGCTGTGGTGTCGTGCTCTGCTGCATCTCCTGCGCGACGAACTTCGTCACCTGCGTCGCCGCGCCGATCACCCACGTCGCGACCGTGTCGAGAACCCCGTTCCCCAGCGCGCCGACCGCGCCGCCGACTGCCCCACCAGCAACTGACCCGGCTGTTTCGCACAGGTCCTTGCTGAGACCCGGCACGCCGCCGATGACCGGGAGCAGTCCGCCCGCGACACCCGCGACTTCACACAGGAAACTGCCTGTCTGCTTGTGTGCTTCGCCGCCCGCCGCTTTTGCCGGCTGGCCGGTCTGGGTCCCGGCGGGCGCTGGGATCGCTTCGGCGCTGGGCGCGATCGCCGCGAGAGTTAGTGCCAGTGCGAGTGTCGTTAGGACAGCACGGCAGCCACGAGAAGCAGCGGGGGCGCGGCGCAGTCGGGGACGTGTTCGCGCGCGGGTCATCGCGCTCACCCCGCCGCGCTGTAGAACGGGGCGCTCATGCCGTTCAGGCGCGCGAACGCCGGTGTCTGGTTGTTCGCGCCGTTCAGGTACACGATCGACGGGACGGGAGCGGGGGTCGTCTCGGTGTTCGAGGACTCCACGAGCCAGCGCCCGTCCTGCCAGCTCAGCGTCGTGTCGACGAGGTTCCACGTCTGGCGCGGTGTCAGGTGCGGCCCCCAGACGAACCCGCCGAGCCAGCTCGTCACCCGCGCCGTGGTCTGCGTGTAGCGGTCGAGTCGGCGCGCGCCGATGATCGCCACTGCGCGGCCCCCCTCCTCATAATTTTTCATGTTCTGCACGTCCGCCGTGCGGATCTGCCGCGCCTGGCTGAGCGTCCGCGCGCGGGCTCCAGGCGCGTATGCCTGCGCGACGAGCGCGTCGAACACGGGCGGGTCCTGCTCGATCGACTGCGACGCCAGCGCCACGTAGTTGTCGGCCGCCGCGAGCGCGCCCGCCGGAGTGTGCCGCACGCCGACGGGCACCCCGCCCACGAGTTCCACCGCCGGCGCCGGGCCGCTCGCGTGGTCGCGCTCCAGGACGAGCGCGAGCATGAGCGCGAGCGCCAGGCACGCCGCCACGACGAGCCCGGCTGTTGTCGATAGGCCACGGTCGCGCATCGCTCAACCCAGGCCGTAGGCGAACTGCAGGATCGCCGCCGCGGCGCCCGTCAGGAACGCCACGCCGACCGCGATCGCCATCCCGATCTTGCCGCTCGTCGCGGTGTGGTCGTTGCCGATCCTTCCGCCCACCGCCCATACCGCGCCGCCCAGCAGGAACCCCGCCAGGCACGCCAGCAGCGTGTAGACGGCGATCACGTTGACCGCGCTCTGGATGCCCGCCGCGCCGGGCGCGTGGGCCGGGTCGGGCGCCACCTGAAACGTGAAGTTGCTTGCGGCCATCAAAGCCTTCATCCCCAATCACCTCCGTGTTTTGGATCCGGAAACGTTCGTTATGCTAAAACCCAATTTAGCAAAGTTAGCAAAATTAGCCAACTTGGCAAAGTTTGCCAAACCGGTGGCATGTACGAACCGACCGCTACACACCCATGAAAATCCTGCTCACCGTCGCCTGCCTGCTTGGCGCGAGCGTCATCGGCCTTGCCGTGCTCGCCGTCGCGCTGGGCTCGGGCGGGCAGGCCGGCGGCTGCTCGCTCGCGCTCGGCGGAGCCTCAGGTTCCGGCGGCTCGGGCGGGCCCGGCGGCTGGGTCGCGACCGCCTACGGCCCACCCTGGGGTGGCATCCAGGGCAACGGTGTCACCGCCACCGGCCTCGACCTCAGCGCCGGGCCGCCCGCGCTCGAGGTCGCCGTCGACCCGAGCGCCATCGCGCTGCGCAGCTACGTCCACATCACGCCCAACCCCTTCGGCACGAACGGCGCGTTCTACACCGGCGACACCGGCGGCGCGATCCTCGGCCACCACGTCGACATCTACGACTGGCGCGGACGCGCCAGCCAAAACGCCTGGGGAGCACGCACCGTGACCGTCACGCCCGCGCCGAACCCCGGCGCCGGGAACCTGCTCGGCGGCGTCGCACCCGTGCCCGTCGGGCAAGGCGGCCCGGGAGGCCAGGCCGGGGGCGAAGGAGCTGGTGGCAGTGCCAGCTGCACCGCCGCGTCGCTCGACGGGACACTCGGGCTCACGCCCGGACAAACCGCGCGCATCCTGCCCGACGGCAGCGCCACCGCACCCGCGCAAGCCCCCGCGGCCGTACAGCACGCGATCACCGCCGGCAACCTAATCCACACCCGGCCCTACCCCCAGCCCGACGTCCACTACGGCACGCTCGCCACGCTCTGGCCCGCGTATGACTGCTCCGGCGCCACCTCCTTCGTGCTCTACGCCGCCGGGCTCCTCGGGCCAGGCGCGCTGGACTCCACCGGCCTCGAGACCTACGGTCTGCCCGGCCCCGGACAGTGGATCACCGTCTACGCCAACAGCGCGCACGCCTGGATCGTCGTGGCGGGAATCGCACTCGACACCGCCGACTACGGCGGGCCGCCGATCCCGGCCGGGTCCGGGCCGCGCTGGCGCGCCGAACCACTCGCCAACCTCGGCGACGGCACCACCTATGTCGTTCGACACCCGCCCGGGCTGTGAGGCGAGGTCGTGGGATGAGAAGGCAGGGTGCGGCGGGGAGACGGCGCTGTGCGTTGCTTCTACTGCCGATCTTGCTCGCTGCTGGTGGTTGCGGGGCTGACACCCGGTCGGAGGGCACACCGCCGCTGGGGAGGCCGATCGCCGCCGGGGCTCCACCCGTTGGACAGGCGCCGGCACCCGCTGGCGACCCCGTCCCCGAGCGTGGCGGCACCATTCCCGCTGGCCTGGCTGGCGGGGAGAACGCGCCGGCCGCCGGCGCCGCTGCATCCTCTCCCGAAGCCGCGTTGCGCCGCTACGCGCTTGCCTACACCAACTGGCAGGCTGCCGCGCTCGTCGCGCACGAGCATCGGCTCGCTGTGCTGGCCGTGGGTCCCGCTCGGCTCGCCGCGCTACAGACCGCCGCCACGTTGGGTGGGGGTGGTGAACTGGTCGCGCACCGGGTGCAGAACGCCGGGGCCGTGGTTGCTATCGCGCACGGGCAGAGGGCCGCGCGCGGCCGTTGGGTCATCGTCACGCAGGAGCAGACGACTGGGACCGGGGCCTACGCGGGGCTGCCCTCTTCGCTGCATGTAACGCTTGCTCGGGTCATCCGACGCACGGGCGGGTGGGTTGTTGATGAGTGGGCGCCGCAAAACTAGCCGGCGTTTCACGTTGGTTGGCGGCTCGGACAGCACCTGACGGACCGAGACGACATCGAGGAGAAGGTGCGAGGTCACGCAGCTCCTTGGGAGCATTGATCTTTGGTTTTTCGAGGGGTCGGAAACATCGTTAGAGCTTTGTGCGGTGTTGGTGCTGGCCGACAAATTGGCGGTTTGACGTAATTAATTGTCATGCCTATGGTCACGGCATGTTGCTACTGAAGGAGAGCAAGCGCGGCCAGGGCCGCCTATGCCGGTGGGGACATCGGCTCGCCACTGAGAGATCGAGACAGAAGGGGGCGATCTAGATGTCTGAACCAGTTGGTTCTATGTCAACGACGGGGGGCATCCCGGTGCTCGGGGTTGTGCCGCGAGCGCGGGTGGTTGTGCCTTGGCGCATCGCTATGACAGCCATGGCGTTGTTGTTGCTTCTTGGGTTGGCGTTTTCGCAAACCTTGGCGGGCCGACAGCCGCTGAGACGATCACACTCACTGGCTAGGCCGCCGATGTCCGCTCGTACGGTACCCCATATGGGGCTTTCGTCGCTTCCATTGTCGGCGCGGGGCGTGGTTTCGGGGGTGCTGGGTGGGGATGACGGGGCTTATCGTGTCCGTCCGTCGGGGGGTGGGTTCGGCGCGGCCAACGCGGCGCAGGGCCTTCGTCTGCGTTTTGGGCGTTCGGGGGTGCAGGTCGGTGCGGGCTCGACGCGGCTCGGGTTGAGTCTGATCGCGGTGGGCTATGGGTCTTCGCTGGCGGCGCTTGGCGGGGTCACTCCGCGTGTGCGGGCCAACCGTGTCGTCTCTGCGCGGGGTGGGGTGAGCGAGTGGTATTCGAACGGTCCGCTTGGCCTGGAGCAGGGCTTCACGGTCGCGCGCGCGCCGGTGGACGGCGAGACGGGGCCGTTGACGCTGGCGATGGCGCTCTCCGGTGACGCGCGCGCTTCGCTGGCTGCCGGTGGGCAGAGCGTGACGTTCAGCCATCCGGGTGGGGCTTCTCTACGCTATGGCGATCTGGCCGTCACGGATGCGCGAGGGCGTGTGCTGCGTAGTTGGTTCGCGTTGAGAGGTGGGCGGGTGCTGCTGTCTGTCGACACGCGTGGGGCGAGGCTCCCGCTACGGATCGATCCGTTGATCGGGCAGGAACGTCTGATGGGCACCGGCGAGGTCGGCCAGGGGCTGATGGGCTACAGCATCGCGTTGTCCGCGGATGGAAGCACCGTCTTGGCCGGGGCTCCAGGCGATAACAAAAATGTGGGTGCTGCGTGGATCTTTGCTCGCTCGGGGAATACGTGGGTGCAGCAGGGTTCGAAGCTCACTGACAGCGAAGAGAAAGGGGAAAGCGATTTCGGCTATAGGGTGGCTTTATCCGCCGAAGGTAACACCGCATTGGTCAGTGGTCCTGGTGTTGTCGTATTCACGCGATCCGGCTCGACCTGGACCCAGCAGACGACGCTCAGCCCCAAAAGTGGCGTCGTGGGTGGCGCTGTCGCGTTGTCCTACGATGGCAATACGGCGCTGCTTAGCGGTACTTCTGAAACTGAACACGGCGCGTGGATATTCACGCGTTCGGGGTCGACGTGGACCCAGGGTCCGCTACTCGCTCCTGGTGGAGGCAGCGGCCACGAAGCTTATAGCGTCGCGTTATCCTCAGAAGGGAATACCGCGCTGCTCGGCGTTACCGAAGCAAACAAAGGAGTTGGGGCGGCTTGGGTGTTCGTGGACTCGGAAGGTAAATGGACTGAACAGGGCAAAGATCTGACCGGACGGGAAGAGACCGGGAGCGGAGCCTTTGGTTCAGGAGTTGCGCTGTCTGCCGATGGGAACACCGCATTGGTGGGCGCTGAGCTGGACAACGAAAACATGGGTGCGGCGTGGGTGTATGTGCGTTCAGGTGGGGAATGGACGGCGCAGAGCCCGAAGCTCAAGCCCGAAGGTGCGGTTGGGAACGCGTTCCTCGGGCTCTCTGTGGCGTTGTCGGCCAACGGGAATACGGCCTTGGTAGGCAGCTACAACGATAACCATATGAGTGGGGCAGTGTGGGTGTACGCCCGTCCGGAAAATGGCAGCGAATGGTCTCAGCGTGGGTCCAAGGTGACATACGGGTTTGAAGATCAGGCGGAGTTTGGCACCAGTGTCGCGCTGTCCGCAGGGGGCGAAGTGGCGGCGGTTGGCGCCGAGAGCGAAGGCCTCAAAAAAGCCAATGAAGGCGCCGCGTGGATGCTCGGCTGGTATCCCTCTGAAGAACCCGAAGAACAATATGGCCCCGAAAACGAAGCGGAGCGCAACCTGCACCGTCCTTGCGCTGGAGGCCCCGTCAACTGTGCTACCGGCAACCAGTTTGAGACCCAGACGGACCTGGCGGTCGGGGGACGTGGTCCGGGGCTGCGCCTGACGCGCACATACAATTCGCAGCTGGCGGCGAAACAGAGCGAACATCCGCCGTTCGGGTTTGGCTGGACTGGCCCCTACAGCGCGCATCTCTCGGTCTCAAAAGCCTGCGTCGGAGCGTACTGCTTCAGTAAGGCAATTGTCACTCAGGGCAATGGGAGCACCGTGAGGTTCAGCCGCTTCAATAATGAGCCATGGGGAGCCCCTCAGTGGGTACAAGCCAAATTCAACGAAGAAGGCGGCAGCTACGTCTTCACGTTGCCTGACCAGAGGAAGCTCGACTTCGACACTGCCGGCCAGCTCATGAGCGAAACTGACCGCAACGGCAACGCGCTCACGATGAGCTACAACCCCGAAGACGAAAGTGACCTGACGTCGGTCACGGACGGCGACCAGCGCAAACTCACCTTCAATTACAACGAAGAAGGCCAGGTCGAAAGCGTCAAAGACCTCCTGGGGGACACTGTCAAGTACACCTATGAATCCGGAGACCTGAAGAGTGTGACGGAGCCCGGCGAATCGAGTGCCCGTTGGCAGTTCGAATACGACTCCTCCCACCAGATGACCTCGGAGACCGACGGTCGCAGCCACGCC
This sequence comes from uncultured Solirubrobacterales bacterium, assembly GCA_963723045.1. Lineage (GTDB taxonomy): Bacteria > Actinomycetota > Thermoleophilia > Solirubrobacterales > Solirubrobacteraceae > Palsa-744. The sequence continues at coordinate 1,868,759 of CAVROU010000002.1, forward strand.
TTGACCTCAGAATACGACAGCAGTAATCGTGTGATAGCGCAGACCGATCCGATGGAACGCAAACGCAAATGGAGCTATTCCAAATCCGAATCTGGCAGCGAAACGACCATAACCGAACCCAATGGCTCCACCACCGTTGAGCAGTTCAACGCCGAGCAGTTGCCGAAGAGCATCACGCACGCCTCGGGGACCGCTCTCGCGGCCACGACGACCTACGAATACAACGGCGCGCTGGACCAGGTCGCCGTGACCGACCCCGACAAACACACCACCACCTACACCTACGACGAAGGCGGCGACCGCACGAGCGCCACGGACGCCAACGGCAACCAGACGAAATGGACGTACAACGGCGCGCACGAGATGGAATCGATCACGACCCCGAAGGGCGAGAAGACCACGATCAAACTCGACAGCCACGGCAACCCGCTGGTAATCGAACGCCCCGCCCCGAACAGCAAGACCCAGAAGACGACCTACAAATACGACAGCAACGGCGACCCGACGAGCGAAACGGACCCGCTGGGACGCGAACGAGCCTACGAATACGATGCGGCGGGGAACCGGGAAAGCGAAACCGACCCCGAAGGCGACAAGCGCACCTGGAAATACAACGGCGACTCCCAGCAGATCGCGATGGTCAGCCCCAGGGGCAACGCCAAAGGCGCCGAACCGGCGAAGTACACGACGACAATCGAACGCGACGCCCAGGGCCGCCCACTCACAGTGACCGACCCGCTCGGGCACACGACGAAGTACACCTATGACGGCGATGGGAACCGCGAAACGCTGACCGACGGGAACGGGCACAAGACGACCTACACCTACGACGCCGACAACGAGCCGACCAAGACCGAAGAACCCAACGGGAACTCCACCGAAACGGGCTACGACAGCGCCGGACAGATCACTAGCCAGACCGACGGCAACAAACACACCACGAAATACGTCCGAAACCTGCTGGAGCAGGTCACCGAAATAGTCGATCCCCTCGCCCGCACAACGACAAAGGAATACGACGCGGCAGGGAACGTCACCAAACTGCTCGACCCGGAAAAACGCACCACGACCTACACCTACGACCCCGCCAACAGGCTCATCCTCCTCAGCTACTCCGACGGCAAAACCCCGCAGGTCAAATACGAATACGACAAGGACGGCGACCGCACCGCGATGAGCGACGGCACCGGAAAATCGACCTACACCTTCGACCAGCTCGACCGGCTCAACCACACAACCAACGGCCACGGCGAAAGCGTGGGCTTCGAATACGACCTCGCCAACGAGCAAACCAAACTCACCTACCCCAACAAAAACCTGGTGACGCGGGCCTACGATAAAGCAGGGCGCCTGCAGACAGTCACCGACTGGCTCGGACACCAGACCAAACTCACCTACGACCCAGACTCCAACACAACAGCGATCACATTCCCATCGGGAACCAGCAACCAAGACAAATACGCCTACAACGAAGCAGACCAGATGAGCGAAGCGAGGATGACCAAGAGCACCGAAACCCTCGCCTCACTCGCCTACGCCCGCGACAACGACGGCCAGCTGAAAAAGACCACCTCCAAAGGACTGCCAGGCGAAGAAACCCTCGAATACGCCTACGACGAAAACAGCCGCCTCACCAAAGGCGCCGGGACCACCTACGAATACGACGCGGCCAACAACCCGACGACGATCGGCGCCAACACCTACACCTACGACAGCGCTGACGAGCTCGAAGCCGGCGCCGGCTTCAAATACGCCTACAACGAAGTCGGCCAGCGCGCCAAAGCCACCCCCAGCGGCTCCGCGACCACCTACGGCTACAACGAGGCCGGAAACCTGACCTCCATCGAACGACCCGTCGAAGGCAAAACCCCTCAGATCAAAGACACCTACGCCTACGACGGCGACGGCCTGCGCGCCTCCCAGACAATCTCCGGAATCAAAACCTACATGGCGTGGGACACGGCCGAAGCAGGCCCCCCACCGCTACTCAGCGACGGCACCAACAGCTACATCTACGGTCCTGGTAACATTCCGATCGAGCAAATCAACACCAGCCAAGGCAAAGTGCTCTACCTCCACCACGACCAGCAGGGCTCAACACGCCTGCTCACGGGCTCCACCGGCGCAACCGAAGGCTCGATGACCTACGACGCCTACGGCAACACCACCGCCACCAAAGGCACCTCAACCACCCCGCTCGGCTACGACGGGCAGTACACGAGCTCAGACACCGGCCTGAGCTACATGCGGGCGCGTGAGTATGACCCGACCACTGCACAGTTCCTCAGCGTGGACCCCTTCGAGGTCGTTTCGGGCGAACCATACAGCTACGCTGGAGACGACCCGCTGGCATTCGGAGACCCCTCAGGCGACGGCCTCGTGAGCTTCTTGGAATCTGCCGCGGCTACCGTGTTCTGCGGCTTTCGCAGTTCTGAGGCATGCGCCAATGAGCAGCTAGTTGTCACCGACACCAAGGTCATCTACAACGATGTGGATGCAATACTCAACCCCTGTCGAGCGACAGAAGACCGAGAAAAGAGCATCGCCGATGTGCTCGGGGCAGGTACCACGATAGCGGGCAGTATTGCGCTTCCGGGCGTTGAGAACACGATCCCTGGAGAGGGCAAGGCTCTCCTGGAAAAGACCCTCGGCGGCAGGAACGCACTACGGCTACTGGGGGGCCTTAATGGTGGCGCTTCGTCGCTAATAGGAAGCGCCGTAACGGAACGGGTGACGCCAGCGAAAACTAGTAGATGTGAATGCGAAAAGGAATAAGTCTTGAGCACCGATCAGGCTACACACGAAGGGCACCGTAGCTATCACAGGCCCCTCGTACGTGCGGTAGATGGAGTGTCATTTATGATCCTTACCGCGTGTTTCGTCGACCGCGCCTTTGCCAACGACTGGCCCATCCTCGTACAGGTTGGCTTCAGTGTCTTTGTGCTCTTGCTTGGAGGGGCGAGCATTCATCGCGCGTTCCAAGTCGGAATCGACGTCGCGTCGTCAGGTGTAGCCGTCGTGAATCTAATGAGAACGCATCGTCTAGCGTGGGATGATATTGAAAGCTTCGATATTGGCAAAGACCGCGGCCTTTGGTCAAGCATTACCGTGACCGGCCGAGGTGGGCGGAGGATTCCCGCGGAAGGCTTGCAGCTTTGGGGAGGCGACCCAGCCATCTTGGCGCCCGACCTCGAAGGTCTACGATCGGAACTTGCTTCGGCTAAGCGGTCAGCCAGTCCTTGACCGTCATCGCCTTTAACTGCGGTCTGAATGGTTAGTCGCGAATACAGCCGATAAAGGGCTGCCGTCAGAGCCCGAGGTCGAGGGCGGCGTCGCGCTCGGTGGCTTGCTGGCAGTCTTGGTGGCGGTCGGTGGGGGTTTGGGCTTCGAGGGTTCGTTGTTCTCGGGTCAGGTTGGTGAGGGCGTGTTTGAGGGCGTCGCGTTCGGTGCGGGCTTCGGTTGGGTTGGCGCCGAGGTCGCGTTCGTGGCGGGCGCGGTCGGTGAGGGTTGTTCTCAGGTCGCGCTCGGTGGCTTGGAGGGCTGTTTGGAGGTGGGCGCGTTCGACTGCCTGGGGGTCGTGTTCGCGGCCCCAGCGGCGTGTCGGCTCGGGGAGGGCGGCGAGGCGCTCGGTGAGCTGCTCGCGCTTTGGCTTCCAGTGTGTTCGCGCGGGCCTCGAGGTCGTCGATGCGTCGCAGCTCGCGTGCGGGTAGCGCTGCCTGTTGTGCTTTCAGTTGCTCGATCTGCTCGCGCAGCTCCGCCAGCCGCGCTGTGCTTGGTGGGGACTCCGGCTGGTTGGGCTCAGCGTGTGTGGCGGCCCGCTCCTGCGGAGGCTCGTTGGTGAGCGTGCTGGGGCGGATGAGGCGGGGGTCGTCTGGGCGGCCCGCGCTCTCGGTTGGTGCCGGGAGTTGCTCGATCGCGAGGTCTTCGTCGTCGCGTTCGCTCATTCGTTGTTCGGTGCGCGCGAGGAGTTCCTCCCGCGTCGCCTTCTCGGTCTCATCGGGCGGCGCGAACCCGCTGCGCTCGCGCTCAAGGCTCTCCTCATACACGAGCAGTCGTGTCTCGCCGCGGGCGCGGGAGAGGGCGGTGTAGCTCCAGCCCGCGCTCAAGTCGCGTGGGCTGGCGACCACGATCGCCGTTTGTACCGTGCCGCCCTGCATCCCATGGCCCGTCAGGGAGTAGGCGTGTTCGACGTGCTCCTGCACGTAGGCCGCGGGCAGTTTGCGCACCAGGCCGCCGTCGGTGTCGATCGTCACGGTGTTGGCGTCGAGGTGGCGCACGGTTCCGCGCATCCCGTTGTCCACATCTACGCCGCGGTCGTTGCGGCGGCAGATCACGCGGTCGCCGACGGCGAGCTGGACGGGTCCGTAGTCGCGCTCCTCGCCGAGGGCGCCCTGTTCTTTGCGTAGCTCGCGTGCCGCGTGGTTGAGTTCGTCGCGCAGCTCGTTCTCGCGCGCGATCATCACCGCCTGCGCCGGACCCACCTCGGCAGCGGCCGTGGTCCACTCGGCGAGTGCCTGCTCGCGCGCGGCGTCGGGCTCCTCGAACGTCTCGATCCGGCCCGCCTGGTCGGCCCACTCCAGATACGGGGCGGGCTCGCGGTCGTGCAGCGCCGCGAGCGCCCGGCGCTCAGCCGGGTCGCGCTGGCGCATCACCTCCGTGAGGCGCACCGCGCGCAGGCGCCGGCCCACCTTGCCGAGCCACCCGCCGGCTTGCACCGAGGCCAGCTGGCCGGGGTCGCCGATCGCCACCACCTTCGCGCCGGCCCGCTGCGCCGCCTCCAGCAGCTTCGCGCTCGCGCGCGTTGCCGCCATCCCCGCCTCGTCGAGGACCACAACGCACCCCTGTGGCAGCGCCTGATCGAACTTCTCCAGTTCAGTCAACAGCCGGTCGAGTGTGCGCGCGGGGATCCCCGCCTCCTCGGTCAGCTCGCGCGCCGCGCGGCCCGTCGGCGCGACACCGATCACCTGTATGCCCGCGGCCTCGTACACCTCGCGCAGTACGCCCGCGGTGTAGGTCTTGCCGGTCCCCGCCAGCGCTTTGATCACGCTCACCCCGTGGCCACTGCCCGTCACCTCGCGCACGGCCTTGGCCTGCATGGCCGTCAACACCCGGTCGGCGGCAGCTATCGAGCGCTCGATGAGCTGTTCTTCCACGACGCAGCATTGCTCGCCCGCGCGACCCATCGCGGCGGCGATCAGCCGCCTCTCCATCCCCACGAGCTCCGCGGTCGTCATCTCCCCGCGCGTCGTCGCAAGCACGTCCGTCCGGGCGGTGAAACGGCGGGCCATATCGCGCACCTCGCCGACGAGTGCCCCCGCCTGCGCCGCCGCCGCGAACTCCTGCAGTACCGGGCGCGCATCGAACGTATTGCTGCGCTCCGTCAACCCGGCGGGGCCCGCCAGGTGCTCGCCGAGCGCCTCCTCATCCACGGCGAGCCGGCCGGTCGTCGGGTCGCTCACATGCTCAAGACCTGCCTCCAGCAGCTGCGTCACCTCCTCGCCATCGAGACCCTGCTCGGCCGCGCAGGCCCGCACCTCCTCGCGCCACGTGTGCGTCTCCACGCCGTACTGCTTTCGCTCCCGCGTCGCGAGCGCCGCGCTCTCCGCCGCGCCCTTGCTGTCCAGAGCGATCCCGCCCGCCGCCGCCGCGCGCTGCATCTCCGTGCGACGCTTACTGAAGAACTCGATCACACCGCGCGCCACGCCCGTCAGCTCCGCGGCGCCATTTGTGACCGGCCCCCACTCCAGCCCGACGCGCTCGCTGACCAGCGCGCGCAGGTGCGCCTGGTAGAGGAACCCCGCGGTCTTCGCCTCTCGATAGAGCTTGCTGCTGTGCAGCGCCGTGAAGCGCCCATCCGGGCCGCACGCGAGGTTCGCCGCGACGACATGCGTGTGCAATTGTGGGTCAAGCGCGCGGCTCATGCGATGGCGATACGCCGCCGCGATCAGCCCCCCGCGCGCTCAACCTGCTCGCCCGCCTTGCGGCGCCGCACACGCACCGCCGCATCCTGCAGGTACTCAAGCGCCGCGTGAACCGCCTCCTCGTGGCACGCCACGAGCTGGCCCGAGACGTGCTCTGGCGCGACCGCGAACAGCACGCTCACCGACTTCGGCGCGCTGAACGTCAAATCGAACGCCGCCACCTTCGGGTCCTGCGCGCTGCTGCGCAACCGCGTCGCCGGGGCACGCGGGTCGCTGCCCGCGATCAGCGCGTTGAACTGCTCCGCGCTCACCCGGCCCATGAGCCCGAGCGCCCTCGCGCCCGCGCCCGTCCACTCCCCCGGCGCCTCACCGCGGCCGGAGTAGTAGTCGTCCTCGCCGCGCGCGACCTGGCGCTCGTAGTACTTGTGCTGCCCCTGGGCGATCTTGCCGATTGAAAGCATCCTTGCTCTTTGCCCAAACTAGCAAAGTTAGCCAAATTAGCAAAGGCCTCTGAACCCTTGGGTGCAACTGTGTGCCGCGCAGCGGAGCGCAGCGATGCGGAGCGGCAGGGAAGCCTGCTGCGCCGAGGGTTCGCTGGAGGCTTCGGGTGGTGCCTGCGCGGTGGAGAGTCGACGGTGGACGGCGCGGCGGGGGCATCATCGGCAGAGCCGCTGAGCCTCGGGCGGGCGCGGCCGAGCGCAGCGAGGACGTGGCGAGGCTCAGGGGCGGCGGGTTGGATGAGCAGCTTGCGGCGGCGCTATCGTGTGCTCTAGCTATGAGCGTAGAACGCGAATTCGATCTCGTGATCTTGACCGAGCCGGAGGGCGGCTACAGCGTGCTCGTCCCCGAGCTGCCCAGCGTCGCCACGCAGGGCGAGACGATCGAGGAAGCCCGCGCCAACGCCCGCGAGGCAATCGAGGGCTACCTCGAAGTCATGCACGAAGACGGCCTCCCGATCCCCTCGGTGCACCGCGAGCGCGTGGCCGTCCAGGCAGCGTGAGCCAGACCCCAGCCGTCACCGGCAAACAGCTCGTCAAGATCCTCGGCTCCCAAGGCTGGTACGTCAAGCGCATCCGCGGCAGCCATCACATCCTGCGCCACCCCACCATCCCCGACGCCATCCCCGTGCCCCTACACGGCAACCAGCCGATCAAGAAAGGCACACTCGGCAACATCCTGCGGACCGCAGGTATAAGCCGCGAGGAGTTCCAGCGACTCGTAGGGTAGGCCGTGTGCCCTGGCTCTCAGACCGATGTGGACCGGCCACCATAGCCAGCAAAGACCCAGCGACTGACATCCGATCAAGCCGTGTCAGATGCGGTCGTGCCGGGCAGCGGCATGTCCAGCGGCGGGGTGGGAGCCTGCGGTGGTGTGGCGTCCGCTGGCTGGTCGCTGGTGGTGGCCTGGTGCAGGTCGAGGTAGAGGACGGCGGCGAGGAGCGGCGGGATGGGCAGGGCGAGGATCGCGATGATCACGCTGGCCGCTAGACCCGGTCCACGATCGAGCGCATAGGCCACCCCTTCGATTCCGCGACTGGCGATGTTGAGGGAGACCGCGACGACCGCGAGCACCGCGAAGACCCGCCAGCCGTTGCCCCGCACCAGTTCCCTGCTTCGCCCGAGAGCGTGCAGGCGACGCGGGCGCTCCAGCACGACGACGGGTGCAGCGACCGACCAGATCGTGAGCAGGAAGAGGCCCGGTATGACAAGCACCATCATGCCCGTCATGAAGCCGAGGATGACACCGATCAGGTTGACCTCGCCTCCGATGACGGCCCCAATCAAGAGCAGGAGGAGGATGACGGGCAGCACCGCGAACAGCACGACGACGATCGAGCCCGCCACGATCCCCACCAGGATCAGCCGGCCCAGCACCGCCGGGCTGACGCTCCGCAGGCGCGTCCTGACGCTCAGTTCGCTCTTGCCGTCATGGACGTCACAGACCAGTTCGATCACTACGCTCGCGAACAGCGCGATGGCGAAAAACAGGATGCCCGCCCCGCCGACGGCCACCAGCACCGGCGCACCGCTCCAATGCACGCTGCCGACTAGGACCATGAGCGCGACCGCGACAACAACAGCAGGCAGCACCAAGGAGATGACCGCGACAGACAGCAGCACGGACGCTTGCCCGACATAAAGAGCGAGTGTCTGGCGGATGACCGACCCGATCTTGATGTAGCTATCTGGGCTTCTTGACACTCGGGTTCTTCGGCTGCGCAAGCCGGACGCTCTTGGTCTGTGTCTGCGGAGGGGCAGGAGAGGACTTGAAGATCGTCAGGCTGGCGGTCAAGTGCTCGCGATTTGTCTTGAGCAGCGCCCTGCCAGCGGCATCGAGCTTGAGGCTGATGGTCATCGTCTTGCCCGACGGAATCGAGAAGGTGGCCGTCCCGATGGCGATCGTCTTGTACCTCCTCCTTTTGTCCTTTATACGAGTCTTGGTGGTCAAGGTCAACTCCCCTGAGCACGTTCCCGTGCCGGCGCACGTCAGCTTGATCGCGGTCACACCGTCGCCTCTTGCCGCGAGCCTTATGCCGGCGAGTCTCACGCTCGCGGCATTGGGCATTGCGACTGGGGTTGGTGTTGGTGATGGTGCGGGAGGCGATTCGGGGGTTTCGTGCATGGTGATCCGGCCGATCGCCTTGGTGCTGTTGCTATCGTCGACGAACCATAGGTTCCCATCGGGACCCAATACGAGACTATGGGCGAGGGCGCTTGGATTTAGGCCCGCGCTGAACTCCGTGATCGTGCCACCTGGAGTGATCCGGCCGATCGCCCTGGGAGCAGCGTTGTCGGTGAACCACAGGTTTCCATCGGGACCCGCCACGACGTCTTCCGGATAGACGTTTGGCGCGGTGAACTCGATGATCGTCCCCGTTTGGGTGATCCTGCCGATCGCCCTAGTTCCGCTGTCGGTGAACCACAGGTTCCCGTCAGGTCCCACCACGAGACCATTTGGAGAGCTGTTCGGCGCTAGGCCTGCGGTGAATTCAGTGACCGTGCCGCTCGGGGTGATCCGACCGATAGCGGGGATGCTGCTGTCGGTAGCACGGTCGGTGAACCACATGTTCCCGTCGGGGCCTACCACGAGACCCGTCGGCGAACTCTTCGGGGCCAAGCCCGCGGTGAATTCGATGATCGTGCCACTGGAAGTGATCCGCCCAATCGCCCCGATGTCAGCAGTGAACCAAAGATTCCCGTCCGGGCCGGCGACGATTTCGCAACAGAGCCCCCCGTCCATATCTGAGCCTAGGCTGAACTCGGTGAGCGTACCGCTCGGCGTAAGTCGCCCAATCGACGGCGGGCTGCCATCAACGTTGAACCACAAGTTCCCGTCCGGGCCGGATACGATTTCGTCCGTGTAGCACATCGTCTGAGGGAACCCGCTGCACCCATTCGGGATCGTGCTGAACGTGGTGATCGCCCCGGCCGGCGTGATCCGCCCGATCGCCCACGCGCCAAGGTCGGCGAACCAGAGGTTCCCGTCCGGACCCGACACTATCTTGCGCATTCCCCCGCGAGGCAGGCCCGCGCTGAACTCGGTGATCGTCCCGGTGGGTGTGATCTTCCCGATCGCTCCGAAGAGATCACTGAACCAGAGATTGCCGTCGGGACCCGACACGATGTTGAACGGATAGCTACTCGCGCTCAGGCCTTCGGTGTTGCTCGTGTTCAGTCCCGCGCTGAACTCGGTGATGGTCCCAGCAGGCGTGGCGACCGCGATATCCGCCATGGGGATGAGCAACGCGCTCGCTGCTGCAACCAGCGCAGCGCCAGCGATTGCGGCCGTGTATCGCCTGTAGTCCACTAATCCGAAAAAATACGTGGATCTAGTCGCCGATGCGGCTCTTGTCTCTGGCTCGCCAAGCACGAAGGGAGCCGCTGGGCCTCCGGCGCGTCGAGGCTCAGGGGCGGGGGGTTGGCCTGGCCTACTGGGCCGGTCGCCTGAGGGCAGCGTCGCGGTCGAAGTCGGCCTGTGTCGGGCGCGGGTGCGGCTCGGGTCGCGCGTAGGGCCACGCCTCCGGGTCGGAGGGCACAAGCTCCCATTCGAGCTCCTCGCGGAAGTTCTCGAAGCACGGTTTGCAGACCCAGTGTTCGCCGGCGGGCTGGATGCCGCCCGGTGCCTCGGTGTACCCACCCGCGAGCACCTTGGGATCTGACTCCAGCAGCTCCTTGCATGCGGGCGAGTAGTTCGCGTCGAGGAACGTCGCCCAACAGAACTCGCAGTGTTCGTGCTCCCACCCCGCACTCAGCGCCTGGTAGCGCCTCCAGGTGAGACGCCCGCCGCGCAGGTCCTTCTCCTGTCCCCTTCGGCGCCAGTCGTCCGCATCCACCACGCGCCCAAGGGTAGCCGGACGCCTATCAAGCGCCCAGGTCTGCGAGGCACCCGAGCAGCTGCAGCCTCCGGTCGGGCCGGGGGCCGAGTACAGCGCGGAGCCGTCGAGCATTGGCCGGTGTCCCGTTCCTGAGGCGCTCGTCGGAATAGGAACAGGGCGCGAATAGGTCCATTGGATGGCGCTCCATGGTCAACGACGAAAGGATTCGCCATGCGTACTCGATCGCTGCAGCTCGCCGCACTCCCGCTGCTCGCGGGCATCACACTCGCCGCCGGCTGCGGCGCCACCAGCTCGTCACTGCCCTCCGCTCTGCACGACCCCTCCTCGCAGGGCGTGGAAGCACTCCGAGAGGCGATGCGCTCGGCCTTGCTGAGTCACAACGCCAAGGAGCAGTGCGAACTACTCGCCCCGAACCTGCTCGAAGAAGACTATGGCCGGACGATCGGGCGCTGCACCAAGCTCACCGCCGCGGTAGAAGGCACCCCCTTCTTCGCCGATACCCCCTACGACACCTCGCCCAGCGTCTACATTGCAGGCGCCAGCATCGAAATGACCGGCAACACCGCCGCCTACGGCAACAGCGAAACCGTCTTCAGGGCCGTCTACACCGAAGGCGCGTGGAAGATCGCCAACAAGGGCCAGTAGGACGACGCTCAATGACGACGGCCCGGCACGACGACGACGGCAGGCAGCGCGGTGCGCGAAAGCACCGCGCGCTCGCCGAGCACGCGTCCGAACAGCCGCGCCGAAGCGGCCGCGGGCCAGTAGCCGCGACGGCGCGCCCACCACAGCGTGCCCCCGCACCACGCCAGCGCCCCGAAAACCAGGAAGGCCGCGCAGTACCAGTAGCCGCCCTGGCTGCCGCACGCCCACGCGACCCACAGAGATCCCCAGCCACTCACGCGGGCCAGCGTCGGGCCGAAGCGCCAGGCGATCCAGGCTGCCACCGCGAGGAAGCCGAGCACGGCGATCACGGCGGCCATCGGGCCGGCTGCGGCGATTGTAGGCGCCCCCGAGGACATGGCTGTTGTTTATCAGGCACGGCGGACGCAAGAGCGACCTGTGCATAGGCAGTGCAACAACGCGAACGTCGTTAGATCCCTTGTGGCGGGCGCCCAGGATCTTGCCCGTGCGCACTCCCACACGGGGATATGTCACCACCTCATGAGATCATCCGATCATGCAAACCCACCCACCTCATCATGGTGAGCCCAAACGCTGTCGTCTCTGTGGCGAGGTACGGCCGTTGACTTTCGAGCATATACCGCCTCGCTCGGCGTACAACCGGAGCCGTGCAACGATAGGCGGCATCGAGTCGTGGATCGCTCGAGACCAGAATCCGCTTGCTCCAGCTGGCAAGCGGTCAATCCAGCAGCGTGGTTCTGGCTCTTATGCGCTATGTGAGCCTTGCAACAACCTCGCGGGTCGGCTGTATGTGCCCGAGTTCACCCGCTGGACTCGCATGGGAGCTGACATCCTTTTTGGTCCGAAAGGATGCGGCCAGAGATTTCGCAATGAGGAGCAGACCGCTTATGCGCAAGTCCAGATGAAAAGTTGCCGTCCTGCCCGTTTTGTCAAGCAGATGGTCACAATGCTGCTTGCTATGAGCCAACCTGCGCTGGGAGATCTGCATCCGGATCTGCGCTCATTCGCGCGAGACCCTGATTCAACCGGTTTGCCCAGCGAGCTACAGCTATACCTTGCACTATACGCCGGTCCTGTCGTGCGCTACGTCAGCGGCGCAGGCGCGTTGCGTAACATCGGTACCGACAAGCCAGTCGAGCAGCATTTGATATTTGAGTTAGCTTACCCGCCCTTCTCTTACATTCTGAGCGTCGACGAGCGAACCCCCGCAATCGAAACAGGCAATATCTCTAGCTTCGCCAACGCCAAGATTCACGAGAGGGCCAACGTGCAGCTCCAGCTCATCGTTGGATACGGCGAGACACCTTTTCCGATTGACCTTCGATCACCAGCCGCCATCAGGGCTCAAGCTGCACAGACAGGCGCAGCCTAGGTCAGTTACTGCTCTCGCACTGCGGCGATCGAAACTCGGAAATCGTATCCCTTCAACTGCGACGCCGCTGCCCTGAGGCTAACAACGCTAAAGAATGGCAGCGTCAAGGGTGTGTTGCGAGCGCTGCGCGTGATGACAACAAAGCTAATCTCGTGATCACTGGGCGTAGGCCGACTAGCAGGCAACACGTTTTCGTATGAGGAATCCTCGCGTTTTATGACCGTTCGCGCTTCATCACGAAAATCTTGGTCTAGCAGCAATCGATCCGCGCTGTTAACGCCCTGAGCAAAGAGATGGCTAAGCGTCGACGAGCTGCCGCGGTGCTTGACGTGAATCAGGCCGCCTTGGCGTGTGAGAATATCGCAGATCTCCATCTTGTCCGGTCCATCATAGATGAGCTTTTTATCTAGGCACAAGGCGCCGAGAGCCTTCGCCGCCTTGAGGTTATATTGAGCCTCGTCAGTACCAGGGTCAGCATCGGGTAGCCCCGTGAGACGGGGTAGTGCATTGACCTCCGCTTCGACTTTTTTGCGATAGTCGAGATCCACACGGAACCAATCTCCTGCCGAGAGCACGTATAGATAGTCGTGCAGCTCGACCTGATAGACGAGGCACCGATAAATTGGCCAAGATTCCATTTCCTCGCCGTCGGTGGCTCGTACCGCAATTAGGCGATCGTGCCGCAGTGTCCCTACGTCGAGGACATCGCCCCTCCGACTGGCGAGATAGGTGCTTATTCGCGGATCACGGTCAATCTAGTTGCCCTCACTTGATGAGAATCGGAAGCCATCCACATCGATCCAGTCGAGTGTCTGGGGTGCAGCCAAGTGAACATCGTCGATGTTCCTGTGAGCAAGAGCCTTTACAAGCTTAGCGTCCAGTTCTCGCAAGCGTTCGCGACTCTTCTCAGGACGTAAGTAGTCAATGAAATCAAAATACTTCTGGTAATCTTTCGCCCCGTACGCTATCAGGAGGCGTTCCGCAAGCATCGGCAATTCCGGCACCTGTATACGCGTGTGGATTCCTAGCGCATCAGCTCCGGTTAGTCGATGGGCCAACGTTTCATCCTGTGGTGTACCCGTTACCGCGCGAAGAAGGTCGCGGCTAACGTCAAGGCCGAATGCCGTTAAAGAGGAGTCACGACTGACGTCGCGGCGTGTATGCACCGTTGTATCATCGATGGTCTTGGCATCAACGCTCTTTAGCTGGTCAGGCGCGACGGTATTCAGAACAATCTTTAACCCGAAGTCCTGTACAAATGCGTCGGGCTGGAGCATGTGCCTCCCGCCGCCGAAGGTCACGGCGAAAAGTCGCTGTGAGGCCTCAAAGAGGAGTACTGCGGACGAAGACGCTGTATAGGCATCTTCGATTGGCCTCGAGACATGAGGCGAAAGGTATCCATCCCAGCTCGGCCGATGGGGCTGATGCGACCTGACGAATAGAGTGTCGTGGTTCCTGTCAATGGTCGGGACGCGATATCCGTCGAGCTCGTCTCGTTCGCGCAGAGCGTCGAGGCGATTGAGATCGTCTTTTAGAAGCGAGATTGTTAACTTCTGTAGTTTCGGGCGTTTTGCCATTGTGGATGAGAGTTTGTGGACGGCACACGACCATACACGGGCCAACGCAACGGGACCGACGGCGTTTCCTGGCCTCCCACATCCGATCCCCCACGGCGCGGCTACCTGGCGGCCGGTAGGCCGCTTCTCCTTCCTTTCATCGCTCTGGCTCGGCGGGTGCAGTGGGTGGTTGGGCTGGCCTTGAGTTCTCGGCGTGTTCTGCCGATCAGATTTCCTCTGCCCGTGAATATGATGGCTCCCATGCGCCCGTGTCCTGTTGCTGTCGCCTCGCCTGTTGGGGTCGGTGGGCGCTGAGTCGCCCCGGGTGCGGCCTTTGGGTATGGGCGAGGGTGGGGGATCTGATGGGCGGGGGCAGGTGCTTGCGTTCTGGCGTGCCGTTGAGCTGTTCAGCCCGCAGTCCGTCCCCAAGCTGGGGGCGCGGGAGCGGGTGTTTCGGGTGCAGGAGGGCGCGCCGCTGCCGTGGGAGCCGGGGCACCCGTTGGGCGAGGCGTGGCTGCGGGAGTCCAACGCCTGGCAGCACTCCATCTTCCTTGGCGTCTACTCGCTCGACGCCGCCTACACCGAACTGCGGCGCGCTTTGGGTGGCGGGGTCGTGGACGGCGATCCGCCGCGTGCCGGGCACTCTGCGCTTGCCGTGTTCACTGTCGCCGAGGACGGCCGTGTTCTGTTGGGGTCCCAGACGCTCTCCAGCTGTGCCTGGGCGCTCAGCCGCGCGTTTGCGGGAGAGTCGCCCTCGCCGGGCTGGCTCGACGGGTTCGAGCGCGCCGCGCGGGAGTTCGTCGAGGCGTTCGCCGAGCTCCTGGCCCTGGCCGACGATGACGAGGCCGGTGCGGAGATCGAGGGGGAAGGGCACCTCGTCGGCGCCATCCTTGACCACGAGCTGCTCGGTGATATCCGCGCGCTGGTCGGGGACCTGCTCGGCGAGGGGGACTCTGGGGCCGGCGATGTCGAGGACGGTGGCGAGGCGGATGATGGGGGCGGGGGCGCAGCCCGGGGCGGTCGTGCGCTTCGCTCCGCGCTCGAGATCCGCGTCCAGAGCCGTCCGGTTGGTCGCGCCCGTCGCTACCGTGCCGTCGACCAGGACTTCCTGAACAGCTTCATCGCGCGTGACCTGGGCCGCGTCGCCGACGCCGTCGACCGGGGCGAGTATGGGCCCGCGCTCGAGCGCTACCTCGCCAGCGCCGCCGGGGTCGCGCCCGCCGAGGATCTTGGGCGCGTCGATGTTGAGCGCGATCTGGATGTCGTGCGCGATCTGCTTGCGCCCGATCGTGTGCCGCTGGGGCGCTGGCCGCGTGCGGTTTCCCAGCCGGCGGACCTTGGCCAGCAGCTCGCCGTCAACACCGTCATCCACGGCCCCTACTTCGGGGAGGCGCCCGGCGGGCTGCTCTCCGTCAACGGGCCGCTCGGCACCGGCAAGACCACGATGCTGCGCGACCTCATCGCCGCGCTGCTCGTCGGCCGCGCGCAGCGCCTCGCCGAGCTGGAGGACCCGCTCGACGCGTTCGAGCCCGAGCCGATCCGTTTCCGCGCCGGCACCCAGCAGCGCACCGTTCACGAGCTCAAAGGGGAGTTCACTGGTGCCGAGATCGTCCTCGCGTGTGCGACCAACGCCGCCGCCGAGAACGTCAGCGCCGAGATCCCACTCGCCGACGCGATCGCCCCTGAATGGCACGGCCGCGTCGACTACTTCACCGACATCGCCACCAACGTCCTGTCAGCCAAGAACGGCTCCGGGGACGCCGCGCCGCGCGAGGCGTGGGCGCTCGTCGCCGCGCGCCTCGGCTCGATCACGCGCTGCAACGCCTTCGCGTCCGCATTCTGGTTCGGGCAGCGCGGCGACACCAACGGGCAGCGCGGCCGTGGGACGGCGAACGGCGATTTGGGTGAGGGCGAGCAGCTTGGGCTGCTGCGCATCCTCAAAGACCACAAGCCCATGCCCGGGGGTTGGCAGGACGCCGTCGCCGAGTTCCACGCCGCGCTCGACGCCGCCACCGCCGCCAGTGAGCAGCGCGACGCGGCCGCCCAGCTGTTCGCCGACCTCGACACCGCCCGGCGCGAGGCCGAGGAGCACGCCGCGCAACTGCCCGCCGCCTCCACGAGTCTTCAGCGCGCACAGGACGCGCTCGACGGGTTGCGGCGACCCGTCTCGCGCTGCGAGGGGGAGCACACGCTCTGCCTGCAGGCGCTCGAACGTCACCGCGCTGCGCGCCCCCGCCTCTCCGAAGTGCTGTTCAGCCTCGGGCGCATCGCGCGCGAGTGGCGCGCCCGCGACTACGAGCTTGCCGCACAACTATCCAAGGCTGAGCGCTCACTCACCGATGCGCAACAGCGGCGCGGCGGCGGCGAGCTCGCGGTTGGGGGCGCCGAAAGGCGGGTGCGACATCACGAGGCGGGCGAGCGGACGGCGCGCGAACAGGCCATCGCGCTGGAGGAGCGGATCGCCGCGTTCGCCGCACAGTGGGACGACCTGTTCCCTGGCTCCGTCTTCCCCGACGAGACGTGGGCGCTCGACTCCGAGCGCGCGCGCCGCGAGCTGCGCGCCCCCTGGCTCGATGAGGCGTGGAACGCGGCGCGGACAGAGGTCTTTCTTGCCGCGCTGCGCCTGCACCAGGCATTCGTCTTCGCCACTGCCCGGAAGATCCGCCACAGCCTCCGTGTCGCGATCGACGTCATGCGCGACGGGTCGCTCTCGGATATTCCGGCCGACGCCGCGCTTGCCGCCTGGCAGTGCCTGTTCATCGTCGTGCCCGTCATCAGCACGACATTCGCGTCCGTCGCGCGGCTCTTTCGCCATCTGGAGGCGGAGGCCCTGGGCTTTATGCTGATCGATGAGGCGGGGCAGAGCACCCCGCAGAACGCCGCCGGCGCGATCTGGCGCTCGCGCTATGCCGTGATCGTTGGGGATCCTCTGCAGTTGGAGCCCGTCGTCACGCTGCCCTTGGGGGCGCAGCGCGATCTGCAGGTCGCGCACGGGGTGCCCGAGGCGCTTCTCCCCAGCCACTGCTCGGTGCAGTCGCTCGCCGACGCCGTCACTCCAGTTGGGACCTACCGGGCTGACGGGGAGCTTTGGGTCGGTTCGCCCCTGAACGTCCACCGCCGCTGTGAGGAGCCGATGTTCGCGATCGTCAACGAGATCGCATACGACGGGCAGATGATCAACCACACTCCCCCGCGGGCGGAGGTCGCGCTGCCCGAGTCGGCGTGGCTTCATGTCGCCGGCGCGCGCTCGGAGGGACACTGGGTGCCTGAGGAGGGCCAGCGCCTGGAGCAGCTGCTCGCTGAACTCGCCGGGCACGGCATGGATTTCACTGAGGTCTTCCTGATCGCTCCTTTCCGGGATGTCGCCAATCGGCTCAGCAGTTACCGCAGGGCGTATCCCGGGATCACCGCCGGGACCATCCACACCACGCAGGGGAAAGAGGCGGATGTTGTCATTCTTGTGCTTGGTGGGGACCCTATGCGCACCGGGGACAAGGCCTGGGCTGCGCAGCGGCCCAACCTGCTCAATGTTGCTGTTAGCCGGGCGCGGCGACGGCTGTTTGTCGTTGGGAACCAACAAGCCTGGGGTGGGCTGGCTTACTTTGAGGTCTTGGGTTGGGTTGGGGGCAGGACGTCTCGCGACGAGGCCCGTCGGTGATTGGGCCGAGGCCAGGACCGAACGGTGTGGAAAGTTCTGCGGCCACCATTACGGACCCCGTGGCCTCCTCGCCTGCAGGCCACCTCAGACGACTCTCCGCGTTACTTCCCGCTTCATCGCCGCGCTGATACCCGGGCCAGCTTTGAGTCGGGCGGGAGAGACTTCTTCAAGCTGTTTTGACCAAGTGCCGCGCAGCATGACTGTTGCGCGGCACCGGTACCTCCCTCCGGAGCATATTGCCTTAGCCGTACTGACCGAGCTATACAATTATGACTACGGGATTTTTTCGACGGCCGCAGTGACAGTCGGAGCTCCTTCTAGTTCAAATCTCGCTTCGTCCTTTTCGTTGTCGTGCGGTGGCTTCATTTTAAATTCCACTTCGCAGGTTCCACCTTTTGCGGCTATCGATTTTCCCTTGCAGTTGTCCGACACGCTCCAGGTTTCGGCCGGACCTTTGAGTATTTTTAGACTGTCAGTTTCGGGTTTCCATGCGCTGCTTGTATTGTTCTGGTAAAGCAGCGTTTCTCCTGCTTCGATTCCTTTGAATTTAGTAAAGAAGGACGTCTTATTGACGGTAATGCTACCTTTGCCTTCGCCTTCTTCGCCTCCTCCTTCACAGGCTGCGGCAATCGCTGGCCCAATGAACATAATGGTCACAACTACTGACATTATCACTGCCAGTGTAAGTCTTACGTTATACTCAAGAAATGCCATTGATAGGTCCTTTGCTGGCGGTAGTTTTGAGGTCTCGAAATCAACATGATTATGCTTCTCGTGTAACGGCTTAACGGCGCCGTATCGCTGCCGTTGTTCTGTCGGAGGGCTGAACTAGCTAGATTAGGGGCATTAGCGCAAAAAGGAAGACGCAAGAGCCGTATAAGCGTAGCGGGCCGAGAACATGCCCAATGGCAGGCATGTGCGGCTGCTTGATGGGCAACGGAGATCGGAATAATCGTCTCTGACTGGTACGCTGCAAGCCGTCTCGCCGAACTCGGGCGGCCTGTCCTGTTGCCGATCTGAAGTGTGTGAGACTGGGAGGGTGGTATGGCCAGCGGGAGGCTCCTGGGCCGCACGGTTGTAGCCGACCGGCTTGTTCGGTGACCAGACTTTGCGCGCGTGCAAGTCCCAATACACTGCAGTAACCCACTGGGCCCGATCCGGATCAATGACTGACGGAGCCGGTCCTTGCCGCGACACAACCGGCTCGGTTTCCCCGACTGTTCCAATGACGAGTTTGTTTGTCAATTGCTTTCTTTAGGTCGCCCTCAAATCAGTTTGGCTACGGCCTTCTTCAGGTCTACCACGTCAATGAGCCAGAATGGGTGCTGCAGTTCTGGGCTGATACCGGCTATGTAGCGTTCACCCGAAGGCTTCTTACTCACAATATACTTATGGTAAACTTCGATATTACGACCCTTGAGATTTTTCATCTTACCGCCCGTAAGACCGATGCGGAACGCAGGGGTATCATGGATGCCCGCGTCACGTGCGGTGTTGATATCCGCCGCAACGATGCTCGCCAACGCAATAGTACGTGATCGTTCCCACTCGGCAAGATTGACGCCCCGGACGTGGGCCGCGATATCGGTAACGAATTTTTCATTCACGTAGTTCGTGAACATTGTATCCTGCTCCGCGAGGAACGTGGCCGCATAATTCCACAACTTGTTCTGAGCGCCCGCAGCAAGTGCCGCCACCTGCTGTACAAAGAACGGCTGACGGTTAAGCGTATTTGTCTTAAATGAGTGGAATTCCAGCCTGACAACATTCGTTCGCACAAATCGTTCGAGGATAGGCGGCAACATTTCTTTGAACCAGCGAGCCCCATCGACATCCTCAAGATCGACGAACACCTGCAACGTCACCGGTGCCGTCGGCTGCCCGAGGACCACTCCGTGCTGAGGTATACCGGCAAACAACGCCGCCACCTGCCTTTGTATACCCACCCTCTCAGCGCTCGAATTTGAAGCAACGCGTCCCCACTGGCCTGCTACCACCAACACCAGCACGATCATCAAGGCCATAACGGCACCAACACCACCGACACGAAGCCAAGGCGCCGACCGTCGCCAACCGGCTCGCACCCATCTGACAGCCCGTACTCGCCTAGGAGTCTGCGCCCGCCTGGCAGCCTGCGCCCGTCTAGCCGCCCTCGCCCGTCTAGCTGCCCTCGCCCGCCTGGCAGCCTGCGCCCTACGAACAGCTCGCTCGTGCCGGGCCATCCCGATCCTCCTCGCTCGCGAACAACCCGTCTTGACCAGCTACCAACATCGCCAAGCCCACACCACTGCCACAACACTCCCGTCCCACGTCCAATGCTCCTCACCTGCCCAGACACAAACTACTCAGCCATTCACGCCCGCCGTACGGCTTCATGCGGCATCAGCATGATTCCAAGCCCTACAACCAGACCCTACGCCCGTCGCCGCCCCCAGCGACGATACCGCAGCGCTGCCTGCGCCTAGGCCCGCAATTTACGGGCAAAACAACGCGAAACCAACCTCCAGGCGCGGCTCGACTTCCTTTCAGATGTCTCCGACCCCATGCATCACACACTCCAACATCGCGGTCGCCCCCGCCAGCCAAGCAGGCGAAGCCCGTCGGCACGGCGTCGAGATCAAAGATCCCTGCCGCCAATAGCGACCGAGCGCTGCTGCTCAGGCATTGGCTCTCGATCACCATCTTCGGCTAGGCCAGAGTAGGTCGTGCCTGGGCTCACAGCCCGCGAGTCGGAGACATTCGGGCCAATGAGTTGACGCAAATCTTCGCATATCTATCACAAATCTTTACCCCGCCGTCTAATCTCGCTCCGTGCGTGCTCGTATCGCCTAAGCTCGGTATCTCAGGGTGTCCAGGACCCGAGTATCCGCCATCCGCAGTTGATGGCGCACCGACGGTCTTCTAAACAAATTCACGAGAGAAGGTACATACTATGTGGCTCCAAAGGAGGAGGTGGAACTTATGCGCCAATTGACGCTAGGCATCAAACGCGCGCTTGCAGTGTGCGTAATCTTGTCCCTAACGACGGCAACTGCTGCACCTGGAATCGCGGCGGCCTGCGAAGGAGGAGGTGAAGAAAATGAAGTCGCCATGTTCTCGATTATTCCTGAAAAATCCACACTTAAAGGGTTGAAAAGCACAACGCACGTGACCGTCGAAAATGTGGGCTCCGGAAGCGGGACGCCCAAAAGGCTAGAGGGTCACCTGTCGCTAGAATTTACCCTCCCAGTACCAAAAGAACTTACCGGGTGCTCGAGAACTTACGCTGCCGGCGAATCATGTTCGTTTACCGTAGAATACGCTGGCAAAACGGACGACAGTGCTAAATTCGAAGTGGAAGACGAATCAGGTGTAACAGAATCAACCACCATCTTTGGCGAAGGCGAAGGGGGAGGGTTCGTCGGTTTTGCCTTTGTTCCTAGTGAACTCAAATGGGCGGCTAAAGAAACCAAAGCAAAGAAACTAGAAATCAAGGTTGTCCCGGGAAGTGATGCCGTCAAGTTGCTCACCCAGAGTACAAACGACCCGACGGATTTTGAAGTAAAAGACCCTAATAAATGTTTTGGGAAAACGTTTACGGCGCCATGTAGCATCGAAGTCAATCGAAAGACGACCACCAAAACAGGCCTCAAGTTCTGGGAATTCACATATGAAGATGAAAGTCGACATCTCAAATTCACCAATCCATTTGCCGTCGATCTAAAGGGCGAATAGAAGCTTCGCCGGCGTGGCTCGACGCGAGTAGCGCCCGATGTTATGTCGGGCGCTACTCGAAGGGCCGCCTGATGGCCATCTCGCTACCTGCTGGCAACCGTACGCGCGGCGAAGTACATCTCTTGATACCGCCGTCCCGGCGAGCTCAGAGCAGGCCGCGTTGGGTGTTCGGCAATCCCCCTAACTCTCCACTTCGCGGCTCCCTGGTGGCCGGTAGGCCGCCCCTCCTCATTGCCACTGCCCGAGACCACGCTCAGCGCGTCGGGGCGCGCGCGCGCAGCAGCTGCTCGGCGTAACCCGGTGCGACCAGACGCTCATCGGTGATCTCCAACGCTGTGCGCAACTCGACGACGAGCCGGTGCTCGTTGGTCAGGTCGGAGTCCGCCGGCGCGACGGCCTCCAGCTCGATGAGCCTCCCCAGCCGCTTCACCTCATCGAGATGTATCCGCACGCCCCGCCACAGGAACAGGCGGCGGCGCTTTACCACCTCGCCGCGCGTGCCGAGCGCCGCCGTCAGCGCCGCGCGGAGTACCCTCGCGTCGTCGATCTCGACGATCCTGTAGCGGCTCTCGCGCTCCCTGGGCCTCCCGCGCGCGCTCGAACTGGATGAGATGGGGTCTCCCAGGGCGCTCCTCACGGAGCTTCAACCCGCCGCGCTGAACCTCGAAGTACGTGTCGCGCTGCCAGATCTCCCCGCGATCCTCCGCCCCCAACGCCTCACACGCGCGTAGCGAACGTCCCGGGTCCGGGTCGCGCGCCTTGCACTCGATGTTCCTCCGCGCTCGCTCCACCCCGCGATCTTGACGGGTCCTCGGCCTGTGAGGCGGCGGGTCGCTCAACGGTCCTTGAGATCTCGCGCGCGAGGCGGGCGAGTGTGCCGGCGCCGAGGAGACGCCGAAACCAGTTCACGCCACCGGTCGTCTCCTGCCAGGCCCAGACGGCGAGGCCGGCCGTTGCGACCCCACGGCCCACCCTGCGTGGGGTTCCGGTGGTGCGAGCCGCCAGAGCGCGCCCCGCGAACGCGAGGAGCAGCGGCGGGTTCGGCGCCTGCGCCACGGGGAACCGCCGCGGCCAACCCGTCTGGCCACGACGCCAAAGCTCAACTGGCTTCATGGAGAGCATCGTGGCAGACCACGGGGCAGGCGCCTACGCCGCCTGGAGGGTTGGCGGTGTCTGCTTACGGCTTGCATCACTCACGAAGGAGACACGCCTTGGCGCCGGCCACGAGAGCGTGCAAGGTGTGGTCCCATGGGGCCACATCTGGTGCGTTGTGCATTCGGGGCCGTGCTCACGGCGTTCTCCCTGCTGGCCATCGCGGCGCCCGGCGGCGCCGTCGGCAGCGTTCGTGTGACGCCGCAGGATCGCGCGGCGACGCACGCGCTGCTTGAAGCGAGGTACGTGTACGAGCAGGCGCTCTTGGCCGCTGCGCCGGCCTCCGTGGTGGCGGAGGAAGGGTTCGTTGGCGCCCTCGGCGGCGAATGCCCTGGCGTGCTGGCGGGCGCCCCGCAGGAAACGCTGAAGACGCTCTTTGAATCGCCGCTGCGATCCTCCTCCCCGAGGCAGATAGGTGAAGCCAACCGGGAGAGCAGACAGTTGGATGATCTCCAGAGTGAGCTCTCCCTCGCCCTGGACGGACCGCTGATCGACTCCGATCGCCAGGCCGCGCTCTCCTACGCTCGCACCGTGAAGTCGCTGCACTGGACCAGCAGCACCCTCACGGTCCTCGAGCACATGAGCGCGGTCGAGCTGGAAGAGGAGGTTCGCAGCGCGCCTCCGCAGGTGTGCGCCGACATGAAAGCCTGGGTGTCCAGCGGCTACAAGACGCTCTCGCCCGCGACCAAAACGCTGATAGGTGAACAGGAAACAGTGCTCATTCAGTATTTTCGCGCCTTGAGGGAACTGCTCGCCAGCTTCCATAGCAGCGAACCGCTGGTGATCGATCCTGTACTGATCTATGAGGGACCGCGCGAGAAGACGCTGGTGCAGAAGACCGATGTGCTGGCCGCCGATCTGAAGAGCGCCCGCAAGGACCTCGGCAGCATCAAGATGGATTTGGAACGCACACTCGGCTTGACAGCCCATACCGAGACACAGCCAGAAACCAAAGAAGCGCACGAAGGCCCGCCCAAGGGCTCAGTCGAGATCGGACACGGCAAGACGGCGGCCGGAGGCGACTACACCGTGTGGCTTGAACCCAAGCCCGGCTCGAGCCCCTACGCGCCGCGCTGCCCGCTCAGCATGGAGGTCTTCGAAACCGAAGCAGACATCCACGGCGGCGAACGCCAAGAAATAGATGGCACGGGCGTAAACGAAGTGTGCCTCTCCCGCTCGCACCCCGGAGCACCACGCGTCCAGTGCCACGGCAACGCGCTGACGATCGACGCGCAGACCCTGCCACGCACCCGCACCGTGCGACTGCGACTCAGCAACGGCCGGCAGATCACCACGCGCGTGGCGCTCGTGCCGGCAAAGCTCGGCGGGCCCGCCGGCTTCTACTATCAGGCGGTGCGCGGCTCTTCGCCGATTCCAGTCGAGCTCACCGAAGTGGACGCGCACGGCAACGTGTTGCGGACCTTGAGGCTCCCACGAACCGCCGCTTGTGTCCAGCAGCGGCCGAAGCTCCTACCCGGCGGCCACCGCACGATCGCTCGCGGCACCCTGCCACAAGGACCAGGCTTCTCGATCACCGGCGAACGCTACAGCGTGACGGGCAAAATACATTTCGGCCTCGGCGTCGAAGTCGCAGCCAATGCAGAAGCCGGGGGCCTTATCGGCGGCGATAGCACCATCGCTGTCGGAGTGGAGCCCAAGCCCAAGCCCAAACCGACGCCCAGCCCGCCCTTCGCCCTTCAGCTGAAGACAGGCTGCGAGCCCCACGAATACGCGATCCTCTACGGCATCCTGAAGGACCCCACTGACACCGTGCTGGCCCGGAGCTCAGGCCGCCCCCAGCCACTCCGGCGAGTGCGCATCCCAGCCAGCCTCCACGTCCACGGAGTGCTCGCGTACATCGCACTGCCCACAGTGCCCAACGAACTGCTCGTTCGCACACCCACCGGCAAAACCGTCTTCACCGAAAAACTCGCCAGTCGCGCACGCACGACGAGGGAAACCTGTGAAGGCGAAGCAGAAGGTCCAGGCTGAAGCCAAGCCACTTGCTTGATCGTTAGGGCGCCGGTGGGGTGACGGGTTCCGCGAGTCTGCCGCTGAATAGGACGGTGCCTGTGTGGTCATCGCGCAGAAAGAACAGGAAGGGCCTGTTCGCGTCTAACTCGACTGGGTGTCCGAAGCTGGGCGCCGAGGTGGCTTCGATTGTGATCGTGGTCGCAGCCGTCGCGAGGGTGCCCTGTTCGTCCACGCTGAAGGTCGATGCGTGCTCGACCACACCGATATTCATCGGGGGGCTGGTGGCGATGCCGGAGAAGTCGGCGCGTTCGTTGAAGGCGTCGGTCATACCGAGCTGCTCCAGAGGGCTGTTCAGCGCCCCACGGAACGCGAGCTGAAAACGCGGCAGACTCAACGCGACGGCCTTCGGCGCGAGGCGACGAACGATCTGCGCCAGCCCGGCAGGGTTGAGGCGCCGCTGGAGTGAGGCGATGCTCCGCCCCACGGGCAGGACGATCAAAAGCGAGAGCGTCGATGCCCGATAGGGCAGCTCCACAGCGGCGTAGCCCTTGCCGTGGCTGTAGGGCAACTGCTCGGTCTGGTGCATGAACGGCATCGCGCCAAGCTGATGCTGCCCGTGGAACATGCCCGACGCTGTCGCCGATGCCTTGAAGGAGTAGAGCCATGCGGCCTTCAGATACATCGCATTGGCGAGCGCGAGCACCGTCGCCGGTGGGATCGACTCGAGGATCTGCGGGATGAGCCCCCGTGTGTGTTCACTCACCCAGGCATTGATCGACCCGACGGCACTGGCGCCCCCGTGTTCGAAGTCGACCGCCTGCGGGACAGCGCCAAAGCCCTCCTGTGTCGCTGAGAGAAAGGGCTGTCGCAGCGAGAATCCCCGCTGAACGAACAGTCCGTTCGCTATTTCCAGTGTCGGCGCCTGGGGGTCGCCGTGCCCCGCGGCGAGCTGTGCCGCCGAGATTGAGCTCTGCAACTGGCCGACCTCCGCGAACGCGCCGGGCGAGGGCAGGTGCAGAACGCGAGCTATCTGCTTGGCGGTCTGGCCGGCCGCACCGCTCCCAGCCATCGCCAGCGCTGCGGCGATGCTGTCCGGCGAGAACACAAGGTTCCCGCCGCCTAGCCTGCGCATGAGATCGAGGCCGAACGCCCCGACGGCAGAGCCAACGGGACCGCCGCCGGTGCTAGTCCGAGCGCTCGGACTCCGTGCGGTGTGTCCGCGAGTCACGACAGCCGCGCTGCCCGACGAGACCGCTAGCCGAGCCAAGCCCATCAGCCCCACAGCGACCAGCAGGACCGGCACACCTCGACGAGCCCACACAGACAAGCGCACGACACCATGATCCCAGACCAGACCAGACCAGACCAGACCTAGCCGCAACGCCGCCATGCCTGGGCGACCGGGCCGCCCTAGGCGCCTCAGGAGAGGGAGCGTCCTCGCTTTGGGGTGAATGGTGCGCGGAGGTCTTCCTCGGTGAAGGGACCCTCGGCGGTTCCGGTGGTGGCGTAGCGGTAGAGGGCGACAACGAAGGTTTGGCGTACGACGCTCTGCGCCGCGAGGATCGCGACCAGCGCGAGCCCGGCGAGGACCGCGAGGAAGATCATCGCTTCGGTGCTGCCCGCGGCGGGGATCGCCACGGCAGCCGCCACGCCGAGCAGGAGGATCGCGATCGTCGTCCAGGCGGTGATGATGATTCCGCCCGCGATGCCCTCTCCCCAACGCTCCCGTACCAGACCGGCCGAGCGCTTCAGGCAGTCCACGGGTGAGCAGTCCTCGAGCGCGAGGATCGGGATCGCGAAGAGGCTCGCGAGCGACCAGCCATAGCCCGCGATCCGCGCCACGATGCTGCCGCCCGCCGGGAGGCGGCTTGCGATCTGCTCGATCAGCAAGCCCACCAGCGCCGCGATCAGCGCCCACACCGCGATCCGCCCTACACGCCCATATGCGACTGCGAGCGCCTGCCTCGTGCTCAGCCGCTGTCCCTGGAGCACCGATGCCGCGGCTGCCGCGATCGCGGTGTTGATGAAGACGCTGATGAACGTCAACGGATAGGCCAGCAGCGCAGCCACCAGCAGAATATGCCCGCGCGAGACCCTGGCGCCGGAGAAGACCCCGCCGAGTACCAGCAGCAGAGCGAAGCCAGCGAGACCCGCGAGGGCGCCGAGGACTGCAAGCCCCTTCAGTGTGTCGTCATAACCCACCACCCGCCACGCCGCGCGCGTCAGACGCCACGAGCGGGCGATCCGCCCCTCACCCGACGCGTACGGCGTCCCCGGTAAACGCTCAACAGTCACAGTCCCCCGCCTAATCGGACAACAAGACCAGTTCCATTAGCCGCCACACCCCAAAACCAGCAACCAACCCGGTGCCCGCCTCTACTTCCAAAGCCGGATCTGGCCAACGTAGTCGCTGCTCCCATTCACCCGGGAGAAGTCAACGTCCGCGGGCCTCGCTTCGAGCACATCGAGTGCCCACGCAGGCGCCACGAACGTCGCCCAGCCGCTGACGCTTTCCCGTGGCGCGATAAGCGGCCGGCGGAAAACCGAAGGCGTTGGTGCGCCCCGACCGTCGATGATCGCCGGGTAGTCGGTGTCCGGGTTGGAGCTCGACTCGGCCGTGGAGGGGAGTGCGAGTTCGATGAGCGGATGCGCAGGGTAGGACGGGATGGGCGCGTAGCCAACTCCCGCCCCGAACGGCAGCGGCCTGCCGCTCGTGTTCGTGATCATCACCTGAAAGGACACGAGCTGCCCGCGACCCCCCGGATGTAGATCCTCGTGCTCGGAGGCATTGCTCACGTGCGTCGAGGTGACCCTCGACCCCAGCAGACGCGCTTCGTATTCAGGCATCCTCAGCACATGAGCGCGGTCGACGACGTTGTAGACGGTGCTCGGACCTATCAGGCCGAGGCCACGCGCACATATCCCCTCACGGCCCTCTGGTGTGCTGATGCCCGCCGCCGCGCACGACGGGTAGCCGCTCCCGATGTGCAGCAACGCACGCACCGACGGTGACGCAACCAAGACCAGCAACAGCCGCAGGAGAAGGCCCACGGCCACCACGACAAGCCAGCGCCGGCGCATAGGAGGACGGCGCGGCGCGCCGAACGCTGCCGCTGGGTCGCCTGCATCCGAGACCGCGGAATGCCGCATCTCCCTGAGATCGGCTCGCTGGAAGAGTTCCTTGCTTCCCTAGACGCCCAGGCATCGGCGCCCCGAGCCAGCGCCGGCACCGCCAGACGACTCGGGAACCGCTACTGCTCAGGCGCCTCAGGCTTTCCGCGTGGTCTTTCCCTCCGGCGCGAAGGCGAACGCTTAGACAGCGTCCGGCAAGGCCCTTCGCACTCTCTAGGATCCCCGAGTGGCGAATCTCAACGATCCCGAGTTCGACGAGCACCGCGAGCACCCCGGCTTCCAGTGCCACCGCGCACGTCTTGGCCGCCAGGCCGGCACCGAGCGACTCGGGCTCAGCCTGTGGGAGATTCCACCAGGGCAGGCCGCGTACCCCTACCACTACCACCTGGGCGAGGAGGAGCTCATCGTGATCCTCTCCGGCCAGCCGAGCCTTCGCACGGCCGACGGCTGGCGCGAGCTGCCCGAGGGAGAGATCGTCTCATTCCTCCTCGGCGAAGCCGGAGCCCACCAGATCGTCAACCGCACCGACACGCCCGTTCGCATGCTCGCGTTCAGCACGAGTGGCGCGCCGGACATCGTGATCCGACCCGACTCGGGCACACTCGGCGTATTCGAGCGCCGCCCCGAGGGCGGCGGGCTTTACAGCCACTTCCGCGCGGAGGACGCCGTCGACTACTTCGAGGGCGAGCAGCCTCCC
The DNA here is from genome assembly GCA_963723045.1 of uncultured Solirubrobacterales bacterium. Classification (GTDB taxonomy): domain Bacteria; phylum Actinomycetota; class Thermoleophilia; order Solirubrobacterales; family Solirubrobacteraceae; genus Palsa-744. Next base: position 1,896,916 of record CAVROU010000002.1, read on the forward strand.
GGGTCGGTGTAGTCAGACGCGCCTGGATCCCGGCCCGTTGGCCCAATGGTTGGCCCAATCAGCCCCGAATCGGGCCAATATCGGCCGGTTTCTGCGTTCGTGGTCCGCGCCATTTTTGGCTTGTTTACAGGGGAAACGGGCAAATCACGGGCGACGCAGTGCTTCATCGCACCCAGGAGGTCGGGGGTTCGAGTCCCCCTAGCTCCATACCTAAAAATCCCTGCAAATCAGCGGTTTCCGGTGAGGCTTGGCCACCGCCTTGCAGGCGCCCCCTTTTCGGCCGGTGGGTGGCGTGGCGACTGCCGCTCACACGGGCAATGCGAGCGCCTCGAGCGTTTGCGCGGCGACTACGCTGGGGCGGTGCTGTACTCATCGTCGGTGACGTGTTCGCCCCAGGTCGCTGCGTTGCCGTTCTCATCGACCTCGACCATCGCCATGTGGGTCATGAAGCGGTTGGGTGCGGCACCGTGCCAGTGGTCCTCGCCGGGCTCGAAGAACACGCGGTCGCCGGGGCGGATGATCTCGATCGGGCCGCCGCGACTCTGACAGAGGCCGGTCCCTTCTGTGACGTAGATGGTCTGACCGTTGGGGTGGGTGTGCCACGCCGTCCGTGCGCCGGGGGTGAAGTGGACGCTGCTTGCCGATAGGTGCGACTGCTCTGAGGGGGCGGCGGCGGTGTCGATGTAGACCGCGCCGGTGAACCAGTCGCTGGGTCCGGTCGCGGTGTCGATGGAGTTCTTGGTGATCTGCATGTCGTGTCTCCTCGGTATGCGTGGCCTGATGGTACGTATGCCGTCCGGTGTCGAGAACTTACCGTCGTCGCGCCGTCGCCAGCAGGGCGGGGCTGACCCATCCTCCGTCGGCGTGGTTGATGTTTACGCCGGGCGTCGCGATCTCGTCGATGCGGTCCAGCACGTCATCGGAGAGCTTGATCTCTGCCGCCGGGAGCTGGGATTCCAGCTGCTCCATCGTGCGGGGGCCGATGATCGCTGCGGTGACTGCCGGATGGTTGGTCACGAACGCGATCGCCATCTCGATCAGAGACATTCCTGCCTCGTCGGCGAGCTGTGCGAGTGCCTCGGCCGCGTCCAGCTTCCGCTGGTTGGCAGGCAGCGAGAGATCGTAGCGCTCGACGAGCCGCTGACGCGCCGGGGAGGTGGGCGTCGGGTTATCGGCGTCCTTGCGCCAACGCCCAGCCAGCCAACCGCCGGAGAGCGGGCTCCACGGGATCACTCCCATTCCGTAGCGCTGGCAGGTGGGCAGCACGTCGGCCTCGATCCCGCGGGCGAGCATCGAGTACGGCGGCTGCTCGCATACGTAGTGCTGTAGGTTGCGCTCCCGCGCGATCCACTGTGCCTCCACGATCGCCGATGGCGGGAACACCGACGAGCCGACGTAGCGGACCTTGCCCTGGTGGACGAGATCGGTGAGCGCGCCGAGCGTCTCCTCGATACCAACGCCTGGCTCGTAGCGATGGATCTGGTAGAGGTCGATCCAGTCGGTCCCGAGTCGTTTCAGCGAGCCCTCGACCTCGCGGATGATCCAGCGGCGCGAGACACCGCGCTGGTTGGGGTCCTCGCCCATCGGCCCCCAGGCCTTGGTCGCAAGCACGATGTCATCGCGCCGCCCGCCGGCGAGCGCCTTGCCGAGGATGATCTCGGACTCGCCCTGTGAGTAGATGTCGGCGGTGTCGATGAAGTTGATGCCGGCATCGAGCGCTCGGTCGATGATCCGGATGCTGTCCTCGTGGTCCTTATTGCCCCAGTCGCCGAACATCATCGTGCCGAGGCATAGCTTGCTTACCGATACACCGGTGCGTCCGAGTTGGTGATGCTCCATTTCTTGCTCCTTTTCGTGAGATAGATTGGCTAGCGCGACGGGTGCTCCTCACCCGACCTGCGCTGTCGGCCGGACCAGGATCTCGTTCAATGTCATTCGTCTTGGGCGGGAGACAGCGAACGCGATTACTTCCGCGATGTCCTGCGGGGTTATCGCGAGGTCGCGCACGAACTCTTGTGTCGCCTGCTTGGTCTGAGCGTCGGTGATGTGGTCGGTCAGCTCGGTCGCTACTGCCCCGGGCTCGATCACCGTCACCCGGATGTCAGGCTGAAGCTCCTGGCGCAGGCCCTCGGAGAACCCGTTGATACCCCACTTGGTAGCGGCGTAGACGGCGTTGCCCGCCCGGGCGGTGCGTCCAGCCACCGATGAGATGTTGATGAGGTCGCCGTCGCCGTCGCGTAGCTGGTCGAGGAACACCTCGGTCGCGGTGATCGCGCCGAGCAGGTTGACCTCCAGCATCTGACGATGCTCGGCCTGCTGCTCGGACGTAAACGGGGCGAGCAGCATCACACCCGCGTTGTTGATGAGGATGTCCACGCCACCAAGCTCGCTCTGCACGCGCGCGGCCGCCGCGACGAGCGAGGCCCGGTCGGTAACGTCGGCCTGGATCGCCAGCGCACCCTCCCCGAGCTCGTCCGCGAGCGCCTGGATACGCTCGGCGCGGCGCGCGAGCAAAGCGACACGGTGCCCGTCAGCCACCAGCGCCCGAGCGCTCGCCTCGCCGATCCCGGAGGAGGCGCCGGTGATGACTGCGACGCGGCTGCTGCTGTTTTCGGTGCTCATGTTCGAGGCTCCTTGTGGGTGGGGGTTTGTCATGCCGTAACCCACTGTGCCACCCGACCGTAGGCTCGACAAGGGAGCTGTCAGAGGGGTTTGGCAGGGCACCCCTGCGCCCCGGCATCGCGCGTAGGCTTGCATGCGTGAGCACAGCCGAGGAAATCGCTGAGTTCCTGACGTCCAGATCGCACCCAGGAGGTCGGGGGTTCGAGTCCCCTAGCTCCATTTCTCGCTCAAGTGCAAACCCTTCAGGGGCACTTGAGCCTTGTGATAACTGGGGGAGGGACTGGTGTTGCATGGGGGAGGGACTGGTGTTACACCGAGGTGCTACCATGGGGTCATGCCCACACGTTTTGCCCGTATACCCGTCACGAAGGATTCAGCGCTGGCAGAGGCGCTGGACCGCGTAGCGCCCCTGGTGGAGCCCGATCGGCCGGCCGCATCTCTCGTACACGACCTCGCGATCCGCGGTGCCGAGGCGATGCTCGCTGAGCACCAGCATGACGCTGAGGGCATCGAGCGCCTGATCGAGCACTCGACCTCGGCCGATCCTGGGTTCGATGTCGATGTCGCACGGCGCATCGACGAGCTTGCCTGGGGCAGGTAACCGTGGGGGACGAGCCCCCTTTCGGAGGCAAGGTCCTGATAGCGGACACCTCCGCTTGGGCTCGCGCCTCACACCCCCTTGTCCGGGGTTTATGGGCTGCCGCGCTGCGTGGAAGGCAGATCGCTAGCTGCTCGATCGTGACACTTGAGCTGCTGTACTCCGCTCGCGACGCACAGGATCTAACGACTGTCGAGGCTGAGCAAGCCCTCCTGCGCGACGTGCCCGTTACCACCTCGGCGCAGCGAGCCGCAATCGGAGCACTACGCGACCTCGCCTCGGCCGGACCGGGGCAACACCGAGTTCCCCTCGCGGACGCCCTGATCGCGGCATCTGCGCAGAACGCCGGCGTCGACGTGCTGCACTACGACCATCATTACGACCGCCTTGCGCAGGCCCTTCACTTCACGAGCGTCTGGATCGCACCCGCGGGCGCCCTCGAGAAGGGAAAAACATCGTGACCAATCTGTACGCTGCGTCCATATGCCCACCTAGGAGAATCGAAGCTCGCACCCGAGCGCTACGGATTTCCGATCTTCTACGAACTCCTGCCACTGAACGCTGCGCTGGTTGAAGAGAAGTCGGCGATTGAGTCGCGACAGCCTCTTCAGCGGCCTACGCATCTCAGAGATGCTCGGCCTCATCTGCGCGAGATCCCGCTCGTCGCCCAGCTGGCCCGTCTGCTCGCTGCGCACAAGCAAGCAACCCCCTTCGCAGCGGACGGCGACCGGGTCTTTGCCACCGCCCGTGGCACCCGAGCACCGGCGCGGAGAACAGCTCAGGGGTGAACGGCGTCCGAGGAGCGTCTCACATTCCCACCGACGTGAACCTATGCCGCCCTGAGACTGGGGTCGAGGTCCGCATCGGCATAGAACGCCGAATGATCGCCCGCCTCCCACGCCTCGCGGAGGCCGGGTGCAGCCAGATCCCAGTCGGGCCGGATCTCGCGCGTCACCTCGCGAAGGTCGTGACGAAGGTCCTCAAGCGACGGTCTGCCCCAGAACCAGTAGCCGTTGTACACAGTATGGATGACGAGTCCCGGCTTGAGCACGAGGGTGTGCGGGATCATGGGGTCGTGGTGGGGGTCGGTGTACTCCTGGATGTCGAGGTCCTTCTGCACCTTGCGTCCGGCATCGGAGAGGAAGGTCCACTGGGCGCCGACCGAGGCCCGAAACTCGCGAGACTCGACGATGTTGTCCGTGGAGATCGTCACGAGCTGCGTGTAGGCGACGGCGATCTTCGGATAGGCGGCCGCCAGTTCGAGGTGCTGCTGATGGTCCTTCGGGCAGTAGTGTCCGCGCGAGAGCACGAGAACCATCGGGTCGTTCCCCTGCAGCTCGCTCAGCTTGCGCCGAGTCTTGGTGTGGTCGGTCAGCTCGTAGTCTGGAAACGTCCCGCCGGGTGCGATATCAGCGCGCACGGTGTGCTCCTTCCTGGTTGGTCAGCTTGCCATCGGCGGTCCCGCGCCGACGGCCTTGGACGCCGCCGCGATCTCGCCGCGGAGCGCCTTCAGCGCGGCGACGTAGATCTCCGAGAACGTCGGGAACGGCTGGATCGTGTCGGCCAGGACGTCGAGTGGGATGTGGGCGCGGATCGCGAGCGTCGCCTGCTGCAGCCACTCGCCCGCCTCGGGGCCGAGCGCGTAGGCGCCCGTCAGCCGCTCGCCGTCGCTGAGCAGCGTCAGGAAGCCGTTGCTGTCGGCGTACGCGCGCGTGTAGGTGGCGGTCTTCGCCACCTCCGACAGCGGGACCATGGCGCTGAAACGGCCGGCGGAAGCGCCCACCGCCGCGGCTTGCGGGTCGGTGTAGACGACGCGCGGAACGGCCTCGTAGTTGGCCTTCCGCGGCTCGCCGAGGATGTTCGCGGCGACCACCTCGCCCTGGTACTTGCCGACGTGGGTCAGCGGCCAGAGGCCATTGACGTCGCCGATCGCCCACAGCCCCTCGGCCGCGCGCAGGTGCGCGTCGACCGGCACTCCGTGCGCGTCCGGCTCGACGCCGACGGTCTCGAGGCCGAGCCCGAGCACCCGCGGACGCCGGCCGGTGGCGACGAGCAGCCGGTCACCGCGCAGCTCGCGTCCGTCGTCGATCTCGAGCACGTAGTCCTCGCCCTCGCGTCGTGCGGCGCTCGCGTTCGCGGACAGGACGAGCTCGATGCCTTCGCGGCGTAGCACCTCGCCGAGCGCCTCACCGAGCGGCGCCGGCTCGCGCCCGAGCACGTGCTCGGCCATGTCGATCACGACCACCTCGCCACCGAACCGGCGAACGGCCTGTGCCATCTCCACCCCGACAGGCCCGCCACCGAGGATCAGCAGGCGGCGCGGCACCGCCTTCATCGACGTCGCCTCGCGGTTCGTCCAAACACCGTCGAGCTCGCGCAGGCCCGGCACGGGCGGCACGACCGGATCGGCACCGTTGGCGAGGACGACGTGATCGGCGGTGTGCCGCACGCCGTCGACCTCGACGACGCCCGGGCCGGCGAGCCGCCCACTGCCGCGCAGCAGGTCGATGCCGCGATCGGCCAGCCAGCGCTCCTGGCCGGCGTCGGTGTGGTCGGAGACCATGAAGTCACGCCAAGCGAATGCAGCGTCGACGTCGACCTCAGCGCTCGCGGCGGCCTCGCGCGCGCCATGAACCGCCTCGCCCGGCCGCAGCAGCGTCTTCGACGGGATGCAAGCCCAGTAGGAGCACTCCCCTCCCACGAGCTCCCGCTCCACGACCGCCACACGCAAGCCGCCCTCGGCGAGCGCACCCGCGCAATGCTCGCCCGGTGAGCCGCCGCCGAGCACGATCACGTCATAGTCGCTGCTCATGTCGGCAGCTCTTCGCCGGCGCGCTCGCGCACCATGTAGAGCGCGTACCAGTCCGGCCAGTTCTCATCCGCCTGGCCCGTTCGCTCCTCGTGCTTGCCGTGCGCCGCGGCTGCGCGCCTGAGCGCGTCTGCGAGATCCTCGACGGAGTCATACGCCATGGTCATCAGCCTCTCCTTTCAGCGACCGGGCAGCCGCGTCGTGATCTCCTGGAGCAGCCAGCCGTTGCCATCCGGATCGCTGAAGGTCGCGAACGAGCCGTAGGTACCGTGGTCAGGCGCCGGCCCGGGCAAACGACCAGGGTCGTGGAACCGAGCGCCCAACGCGCGCTCGTGGAACACCTCGCTCACCTCCACGCCGCGTGCCAGCAGATCCTCACGCGCCGCCTCGATATCGGAGACGCTCAGGTAGACGCTCTCGGCCGAACCGGGCTCGGCGGAGGTGACGTTCGTGCCAAATTGAATGGAGCACCCAGAGCCCGGCGGCGTGAACTGGACCAGGTGCAAGTCCCCATCCGCAGTCACGTCCGCGTCGAGTCTCCAACCCAGGCTTTCATAGAAGGCCTTCGCCCGATCTACATCCGAGACCGGCACGACCACGACCTCGAGCTTGAACTCACCGGACTGTATACCGCTCATATCGCCTCCACGATCCCGTCGGGTCGCGCATACTTTCCTCTCATCCGCGCAGAAGTCAAGGCCGTCCCGCGCGGCGCGTGGCGAGTCCGGCAACGCTGAAAAAGCAACCCGCTTTGTGCCACCTCGCCAGGCATGCGCGCGAGCTGGATCGATGCCAGGAACCGAAACCGACCTGCGGATGCCAACATGAGCAGCATCGTCGTGAGCAACAACGAGAAAGTCGCGCTCGTCACCGGCGCCTCGCAGGGCATCGGCGCCGGTCTCACGAGGGCTTACCGTGAGCTCGGGTATGCCGTGATCGCCACCGCTCGATCGATCGGGCCGTCAGAGGACTCTGGCATCGTTGCCGTCGAGGGCGACATCGCCGACCCTGATACCGCGCAGCGCATCGTGGACGCCGCGATCGAGCGCTTCGGTCGGATCGACACCCTGATCAACAACGCTGGGATCTACATCGGCAAGCCCTTCACGGACTACACCCTCGAGGACTTCAACGCCCTGATCGCCGTCAACCTCGCCGGCTTCTTTCACATGACGACCCGCACGATCAAACAGATGCTCGACCAGGGCCGTGGGCACGTGGTCAATGTTTCGACGACGCTCGTCGAGCAGGCGGATAGCAGCAGACCGGCGGCGCTGCAAACGCTGACCAAGGGAGGCCTGGTCGCGGTCACGAAATCGCTCGCGATCGAGTACGCCTCACGTGGCATACGGGTAAACGCCGTGTCGCTTGGCGTGATCAAAACGGCGGTACATGAAGAGAGCTCCTACGCGGGGATGGGCGCGTTGCACCCCATCGGTCGGGTGGGCGAGATCGAGGACGTGGTCGGTGGAGTCCTATATCTCGAGTCGGCGCCTTTCGTGACCGGGGAGATCTTGCACATCGACGGCGGCCAAAGCGCAGGACACTGAGTATTGAGTCAATTCCAACAACGGAGGTCAGTATGAGCACCATTGACGAGCAGATGGTCTTGGGTCACTTCATCGTTTCAGATGATGTCGAGCGTTCCCGCCGCTTCTACACCGAGGTACTTGGCGGCAAGACCGTCATCTCCGGCGAGGCGGGTGACGAGGTGACGTACGTCGCGCTAGCCAACAGCTGGATCATCATCAACGTCGGAGGCGGACCCACGGACGACAAGCCGACCGTTACGCTCGAGGCGCCGCCCGACCCAGATCGGGTGAGCAGCTTCCTCAACATCCGGGTTGCGGACATCCAAGCGGTGTACGCCGAGTGGAGCGCGCGAGGCGCCCAATTCCTGACGCCGCCGAAGCAGCACGAGACGGAGATCCGCTGCTACATCCGCGACCCCGACGGCTACATCATCGAGGTGGGTCAAACAACACTGGCCAGAGGTTGGCGTCCACCGTCTTGATCACACGTTGCCCCGGCCGTCGCACCCGCAGGCGGGTGTATAGCTACATCCGCGACCCCGACGGCTACATCATCGAGGTGGGTCAAACAACACTGGCCAGAGGTTGGCGTCCACCGTCTTGATCACACGTTGCCCCGGCCGTCGCACCCGCAGGCGGGTGTATACGTTCGGGCATGAGCGGCGGGACCGTCTATCGTCGGCGTGACGGATCTCGCTGGTGAACTCGGCATTCACTCGGGCTCCCTGCCGGCTGTACTCGACAGCCACTGAGGGGGCGTCCAGTCCCCCTCTGGGTCCGTGGTTTGCCCCACCTCGATCAGATGACCGTCGGGGTCGCGGATGTAGCAGCGGATCTCGTAGGGGTGCTGCTTCGGCGGTGTCAGGAATTGTGCACCACGGGCGCTCCATTCGGTGTACACGGCCTCGATGTCTTTGACCCGGATATTGAGGAAGCTGCTGACCCGGTCGGGGTCGGGTGGCGTCTCCAGCGTGACCGCGGGCTTGTCGTCGGTCGGGCCTCCGCCCCGATTGATGACGATCCAGCTGTTGGCGAGCGCGACGTTGGTCGGTTCTCCGGAGCGTTCCAACGTGCCGCCGAGCACGTCGGTGTAGAAGCGCCGAGAACGCTCGACGTCGTCCGAAACGATGAAGTGGGTCAGCATAATTCCCTCTGCCGGCGGTGTGAGTTCGGCCATCTGCCACCTCCACTGGTTGGGGCTCATGCCCGCTTACGAACAGGGTTTACCGCTGATACCGCGATGATCGGCGATTCTATCTCGTTCCACGGCACAGCTATAGGCCACCACGTGTGATCCGACGGTCGACGAAACCCCGGTCCGAGGTTCGAGTCGGGCCAGTACTGACGAGTTCTTGGCTGGCTCCGCAGAGCGCCCCGGCTGGACACAGCTCGGCGGTCACCCTGCGGCGGGGATTACGGATCCCGACGAGCGCGATTAGGCCTCCGCTGGCGACGAGCACGGCTGCGATCGTGTCCGCAACACGGAAGGCATGCACGGACGCCTCCTCGAAGGTCGCTCGTAGGAGGACCCGCTCGCCGGGGGGCACTCCAATCAGGCTGGGCGGGCCGAGCGGCTGTCGCTTGGCGCGGATGATCGTCGCGCGGCTGCCGGGCCCAAGCGCGGTCCGTCGTAGCGTTGCGTCGACGCGACTAGCAAACGCGAGAGAGACGACGGCTCCCAGCACAGCGACCGCGAAGAGCTGCGCGACGCGTGAGAGCGTCGTATTCACAGCAGCGGCGATGCCTGCGTGATCCTCTTCCACTGCCCCGAGGACCGTGGCGGTCAACGGCGCGACAAGCATCGCGAGTCCCAACCCGAACACGAGCAGCGCCGGCAGGACGTCGCTGACGTAATCGGCGCGCTGATCGACACGCACCAAGAGCAAAAGGCCGCCTGCAGCGACCAGCGCCCCGAGGCTTATCAGTACCCGTGACCCGATGCGGTCGGCGAGTGCGCCGAAGCGGCGGGAGAGCACGATCATCAGCGAGGTGACCGGCAGAAGCGCAAGCCCCGCCTGAACGGGGCTGTAGCCGCTGACCTCCTGCAGAAACACCGGCAACAGAAAGATCACACCCCCTAGCCCAAGGTAGGCGGTCAATGTCGCCACGTTTCCGATTGTGAAGTTGCGCTCACGAAACAGGCTCAACGGGAGCATCGGCGCCCGAGCTCGCGCCTCGTGCGCAACAAACGCGATCGCTCCCAGGACCCCTACCGCGAGCGAGCCGATCACCAGGGCGCTCCATCCGCGCGCCGGCTCCTCGGTGACAGCGAACACCGAACCCGCGAGCGCGAGCGCCGCCAAGAGGGCCCCGAGGAAGTCCAGACGCCCGCCGATACCCGCGCTCGCGCCCCCAGGCACGCCACGAGCAATCAGCGTCACGGTCACGAGTACGAGCGGCGCATTGAGCACAAAGATCAGGCGCCACGAGCCGGCAGCGATCAACACTCCCCCGATGAACGGCCCGATAACCCCGACGATCGAGCTGAGCGCGGTCCATGTCCCGATCGCCCTGGCCCGCTCGTCTTCGGGAAACACGTGGACGATCACCGCCAGTGCGGTAGGCGTCACCAGCGCCGCACACACCCCCTGCATCGAACGAAACACGCATAGCTCCGGGATCGACGACGCGACCGCGCAGAGAACCGAAGTGAGACCGAACCCGGCAACGCCAATCAAGAACACACGCTTCTGACCCAGTACATCTCCAAGCGAGCCACCGATTAGCAACAGCGACCCGAGTGTCAGCAGGTACGCGTTCGTCACCCACTGCTGGCCCGCCAGACCACCACCGAGGTCGCCTCGAATCGCGGGCAACGCGACACTGGTTACGGTCGCGTCGAGGAACACGACGCTCGTACCCAGCACGGCTGCGAGCAGGGTCAGCTGCTTCTCGCGCGGTGTGGCCACTGGTCGGATGTCTGGCACATGCGCAGATTGACACGTCAGGAGCGCCACTCGCCTCGCGACCGCACCTTGAACGAATGAGTCGCAAGCGGGAGCGCTCACTTCGGTCGAAAGCGGGCGTCTCGGTCCTCAAGTCAGGCACTGTCGAATCGGACGACGAGCGAGCGGGCCGACCGCGCTAATCTGGGCTTTCGCAAAGCCCCACTGAAGCGAGCGTGAAGCCCGGACTTGCTTGGCTGGGTGGGGTGACGCGAGCGAGACGTAGCGCTCCCTTGGCGTCGTCAGTGCATCTGTTCGCGTTCGCGGAGTAGGCGTCTGAGGATCTTCCCCGACGGTGACTTCGGGATCTCCTGCATAAGCTCGATCGCGCGAATGCGCTTGTGTGGGGCGACCTGCTCGGCGACGAACGCCATGAGCACATCACCTTCGAAATCGTCGCCCGCGGGCACGACGAACGCCTTCGGTAGTTCGCCGGCCTCGTCGTCTGGGATTCCGATCACGGCGCAGTCGGCGACCTGCGGGTGGGTGATCAGGATGGCCTCGAGCTCGGCGGGAGCGACCTGAAAACCCTTGTACTTGATCAGCTCCTTGACACGGTCGACAATCGCAAACCATCCGTCCTCGTCGACGACCGCGATGTCCCCGGTGTGTAGCCAGCCATCACCGTCGATCGTCGCGGCGGTCGCATCAGGGTTACCCAGGTAGCCCAGCATTACTTGCGGGCCGCGTACCCATAGCTCCCCGCGTTCCCCCGGCAGGGCATCCTCGCCCGTATCCGAATCGACCAGGCGGCACTCGGTGCCTGGAACCGGAGGCCCGATCGAACCATGCTTCTTCGCTACGCTAAACGGCGGCACGAGATGTGTCGCGGCTGTCTCGCTCATGCCGTAGATCTGACTCACACCGCAGCCGATCCTTTGCGCGACATCCTCAGCTAGATCAGCGCCGAGCGGGGCGGCACCGCAGAAGATGTGCCGCAGCGCCGAGAGGTCCCGGCTGTCGACCGCCGGGTGCCTGGCGAGCGCTAGCGCTATTGGTGGCACCACATGCCCACGTGTCACCCGGTAGCGTTCGAGTAGATCCAGGAACTGCTCGAGTTCGAAGCGGGGCATCGTGACGAGCGTCGCGCCAGCGACCAACCCAAAGCTCAGGATCCCGCACAGCCCATACACGTGAAAGAACGGGAGCACGGCAATCACGACATCCTTCTGTAAGACCGCGACCGCCGGCACCGCCTGAACCATGTTCGCGACGAGATTGCGATGACTGAGCATCACACCCTTGCTCAACCCAGTCGTACCACTCGAGTACAGGATCACTGCGATATCGACCGCCGGATCGATCCTTACCTTCGGTGCCATGTCCGGGTCGCCGAGCAGCTCAGAGAACGACAGGCCCCCGTCGGTCTCGCCAAGCACGAACACCTCGCAGTTCCTTGCCTGCTTGGCCGCCTCGCGTACCACATCGAGGGACTGTGGGACCGTCAAAAGCATCCTCGCGTCGCAATCGACGAGCTGACGAGAGAGCTCACCGGCCGTGTAAAGCGGGTTAACGGTCGTGCACTGCCCACCGGCCGCAACCACACCATAGAACGCAACCGCATACTCAGGGACATTCGGCATACAGATTGCGAACGTGTCACCCTTCCCAAACCCACGCGAAGCAAGCCCAGCCGCGAAACTCCGCACCGAACGCGCGAGTTCGGCGTAGCTCAACACTCGACCAGACGAACCATCGATCAGCGCAGGCTTCTCGCCCAACTCCCCCACCCGACGCAGAACAAAGCTCGCGACGTCAACATCGGGAACCTCAGCCTCAAGCTCACTACCAGAATAGATCACGCCAGCTCCTCTCTCGCCCTAATTGACGTGATTCTATAGCCGCCGCGAGCACCAAACGCCCGCGTTCGTCGCGCCCCCCACACTTCTCTGGCGGCCGGTAGGCCGTCCCTCCCAAGCCTCGGCCGTCGGTGCGTTCAAGCCTCCGGCCTGTGCGGCATCCTTCTTTCGCGATGGCGCCACGCTTTGACGACCTCTTCGTGTTCGACAAGAGCTTGCGCCATCTGCGTGTCTTTGACGTCGCTCTAGCGCAGCGCTTCGATCAGGTCGAGCGTGCCTGCGCCCGTGCGATAGCGGCCGAACACGGTGACGGCCGAGAATCCTGCGTGCGACACAATGTCGGGAAGCATGCCTCGCGCGTGCTCGCGCGTGTTTTCAAACCCATCGAGTAGCTGCACGGCGAAGAGCGCGCCACGCATTAGCGGATCGCTAGCGCGGCCCAGGTCGCATATTAAGAGCTTTCCGCCGGGGGCTAGGACACGCCGCGCCTCAGCGAGCGCCGCACGCTTCGCGGCGGATCCGAGATGGTGAAACATCAGCGTGCTCACCACACAGTCGACGCTCGCGTCCGCCAGCGGGATGCGGTCGGCCAGCGCCTCGTGGAGTTCGAGCTCGACACCCTCCGCCCGCGCCTTCGTGGCTGCCCGCCTCAGCACCTCGGCGTCGCCGTCGACGCCGATCAGTGTCGCCGCCCGAGAAGCACGAGCGATCGCGAGCGCCATCTCGCCAGTACCACAGCCGAGATCCAGGATCCGCGTCGGAGAGCCAGAGCCGAGCGCCCGCTCCACGAGTCGTGGACGCCACCGTCCCTGCCGCATCGCAATCGCGTTGACGGCATCGTAGAGAGGCGTGAGCGCCGCACGACCCGCCGCTGGGACATACCTATCGCTCACACGCCCCACCATAGTGCCCGTCCGCGCGACGTCCGTCGACCCTTCCAGCGTGAGCTTCGCTGCGAAGCCTAGTCGAGCCGACGTGCACATTGCGGAACACTGTGCACGTGCCTCTGACCGCTCGACACCGCCCCACCGCCTAGCCGATGTTCGTTCTCGCGCTGATCCTTGTGCCCATCCTGGAGCTGTTCGTCTTTGTCGAGGTCGCCCACGCGATTGGCTGGCTCCTGGCGATCCTGCTGCTACTTGGCACTTCGCTGCTGGGCATGCGGCTTCTGCGAGTCCAGAGTCAGGCCGCGATCGAACGCTTCTCGCTGGCGGTCTACGAACGTCGCGCGCCCGCGCGCGCCGCGATCGACGGTGCGCTCGGATTCCTCGGGGGTGTCCTGCTCGTGGTCCCCGGATTCCTCACCGACGTCCTCGGCGCGCTGCTCGTGCTCCGGCCCACCAGGACGTTGACGCGCCGTTGGATATCGGCCCACTATCTCGGGCGAATGGTGGGCTTCGTCGCGACTGCCGGCCGGCGCGCGGGCGAGCGTGGAGCGCCCGGCAGCCGGGGGAAGCCGACGGCCGACTTCGAGTCGACCGTCGTAGAGGATGACCCCGATCAGCTCGGGCGCTGAGCCGCGGCGCCCGAGCACGGACCCTGAGCGCGGAGCTCAGGAAAGCGGCGCCTGCGGAGCGACCTCGGGCGGAGCTCCCGCCGCACGCGTCTGCTCGTCCTGGAATGGAGGGTACGTCTCGGTCAGCAGTGCGAGGTAGGCGTCCGAGCGAGCGGTGTAGGAGTTGGCGAGGACCATCAGGTCGAACAGGCCCCGTGGCAGCTTGCCGGTGACCAGAATCACGAACCAGGCCCCCACGGCGCCGACCTCGAGCATCAGGTTCATCACATAGCGCAGGATGAGGATCGGGATGGCGAGGATGATGCGAAGCAGCGTCTTCAGGCGGCTGTAGTGCTCCAGTGGTCCGTCGAACTCCATCCGCACCGGATAGGCGGGGTTGTCGGAGCCCCCGAAGGAGGGATAGGGGTCGCACACAAGCGCCGCATAGGCGGTCGTGCGGGCGAGAAAGCGCGTGAAGCCCGCGACGAAGTCATAGAGCCCCTGCGGATAGCGGCCGGTGATGACGATCGCAAACCAGGCGACCACGATTACGACGTAGGCAACGATCGCGTACACATACAGCCAGATCGCCAGCGGAATGACCATGATCAACCTGAAAAAGGCGGTCAGCCGGTTGCGCTCCTCGACATAATCGGCCTCGAACGTGACGGGGTAGGACATGTGCTCTCCCTCTTTTTGACTCGCCAGGACTCTCTCCCACGTACTTGCAGAACCATCCTAATGCGCCCGCCCACAGAAGTGCGTTCTGCAACGATCTTCACTCTGGCGGCCGCCCGCGGGCACTGACCCGGCGAGTCGCTGCGGGCGACCTGACCCCGACGAGCGGGAACGGGGCAGACGACTTGGCCAGCGGCAACAGGCAGGCTGACCCTGGTGGGCGCCGGCGGGCGGGCTGAGATCGACCGACCGCGCCCATCCGGGCGGGCCATCGTTTACGGTGACGCCAATGACCCTCCATCCACTCGCCGCGGGATTCGCCGAGGTGGCCGACGTATACGAGCGTGGACGACCCGAGTACGCACCCGCCGTCGTCGGGGCGATCGCCGCCGAGTTGCGCATCTCCTCGGGCGCCACGGTGCTCGATCTGGCGGCCGGGACGGGAAAGCTCACGCGCGCTCTGCTCGACGGTGGCCTGCACGTCGTGGCCGTCGAGCCGCAGGCGCCGCTGCGCGAGATCCTCGCGGCGAGCATCGGCGAGGAGCGCGTGCTCGAGGGTCTGGCCGAGGCGATCCCGCTCCCCGACGCGTCCGTTGCGGCGGTGACGGTGGCCGACGCGTTTCACTGGTTCGACCACGCACCGGCGCTGAGAGAGATCCGGCGAGTGCTCCAGCCGGGCGGCGGCCTTGCGGTTCTGTCGACCGTGCCCGACTGGAGCGGCGCCTCGTGGGCGCACGAGGTAGGCACGCTGATGGCGGGCCTGCGCCCAGAACACCCGCACTACGACGGGCCACCTTGGCAGGACGCGATGCGCGACGCCGAGGGCTGGAGCGCACTGCGCGAGATTCGCGTGTCGGGCGACCAGCCCGCCCGACCCGAGCGGTTCGTCGACTACATCGGCTCGATCAGCTGGATGGCGGCGCTGCCTGAGGAGCAGCGCACGGAGACGCTTGGCCAGATCGACGAGCTCGTCCGCGCGGGGGAGACACCCCCCGAGCTGCCGCTGCACGTGGTCATTGGCCTAGCCACCACCATCTGAGCCCGGCTGACACGGAGATCCAGGCGCACGCCTGGCGCCGCGCGATCGACCGCGACCCGGCAACAGGCACGGGCAACGGGCAACGGGCAACGGGCAACGGGCAACGGGCAACGGGCAACGGGCAAGTGTGAGCAACCAACAGGCGTCGAGGGCGAATCCTTTTCGGTACGGCGCGCCTCTTATCCACGCCGGCCAGCTCGACCGGCGAGCAAGCTCGCGCATCTTCGATCTCTAAAGAAAAGGAAACCATGACCATCGTCTATCTCCTCGTGGCCGCACTTGTCGTCTGCGGCTGCTTCTTCCTCTTCATGAGGGCGCGCTCGGATGATTGACACGCCCCATGCCGGCACGTGGCCCGCCGAGCGCATCGTCAGCGCCGCGCAGCAGGGCGATACCCGGGCGCTCGCGCTGCTCCTCTCCGGCTCGCACGCGCACGTGCGGCGCTTCGCTCGCACGCTCTGCTCGACGCCCGAGGACGCCGAGGATGCCGCGCAGGAGGCCCTGATCGTCCTGTATCGCAGAATCGGGACGCTGCGTGCGACCGCGGCGCTCGGCTCGTGGATGTTTCAGATCGTGCGCAACGAGTGCATCCGCAGATCGCGGGCCTCGCTGCGCCGGTCGACTCCCATAGCCGCCGTCGAGCCTTCGGCTGAAGACGCGGCACTCGCGCGCATGGAGGTCGAGCGGATAGTCGACTCCATCGCGGGACTCCCCCCGGAGCAGCGCGCGGTTCTCGTACTGCGCGACGTCCAGGGACTCTCGGGAGCCGCGACGGCCCAAGCCCTGGGGCTGAGTCGCGCGGCGATGAAGTCACGGCTGCACCGCGGCCGCGAGACGCTGCGCTCACAACTCAGGGCGCCCGGTGAAGCGCCGTGCCCCGCGACCGGAGCCCCGAGCACAGTGCCGCTGTCGTGCGCAAGAACGCCCGGGGGCGCAGATCCTCGCCAGGGCGCAGGGGGCGGTACCGAGGATGCATGAGCACGGCCGGCGCGGCGCGCTCGCGGGGAGCCCTGTCACACGGCATCTTGCGCGCGGCGTGGCCGGCTTTGGGCTCATCGGCTCGGCACTGGCGCTGACCCCGGCCGTCGGCCCGGGCGCACTGCTGCTCGTGCTCCCCGGCATGGTCGCGCTGCGCGGCTGTCCCACGTGCTGGATCGCCGGCCTCCTCCAGACCCTCTCCGCCGGGCGACTGGAGCGCGCCTGCGGCGAGAGCGGCTGCACACTGCGAGCGCCCTCGCAGCGGGGAGACGGCGCCTAGCCTAGCGCCGCCCCAATAGCCAACCCAGCAGCAGGCCCACGGCGAGCACGCCGCCGACGCCGAGCGGCGAGACTCGCTTGCGCTGGACGCTCGCAGCGAGCTCCTGCGCGTGTTGCGTGCTCGCGTTGGCGGATTCGGCGGCGACGTCTCGCGCCTTGCCGATCAGGTCGTCCTTCTTGTGCGCCGTGGCGTCCTTGGCTTCGGAGAGCAGATCGCCGACCTGCTCCTTGACGTCACTCACCTGATCTTTGATGTCCGCCTTTTCGGCGGCTTTCCCGGCGAGCGACTTGGCGCTCTCGCCGAGGTCCGATGTGGTCTCTTCGCTATTTCGATGGAGCTTCATGTCATCTCCTTACCTACGGTTGACGGGATTGGGCGTCGATCGGAGCAAGCCGTGCAACGGTCACCGCTGCTAGGTGTGGGCGGGCTCGCGCTCTGTGAGGCTCAGCACGCCGGTGCGGTTCTTGTGCGCACGCTCATAGGAGCGCACCTCCCTCAGGCGGTCCTCGTCGGCGTCAGCGAGCCTCTGGCGGATCTCCTCGACGGTGTGCTCGTCGTATCCGGCCCACGGCTCGTCTCCCAGCACGGCGCTCCGGGCGCGGCCCTCAGCCTTGCCGGCGGCCCGCTTGGCGGCCGCGCCGACCTCGCGCACGGCGTCGGCGGCGCCTGTGTCGGCGATGTCATAGGAGGGTTCGCCCTGTACCCGTGCTCGCACGACCGCGGTGGTGAGCCGCGGCAGCTCGCGTAGGAGGAACTCGAGCATCGTTTCCTCCTCGCCGCGGATCGATGCGGCGAGTTCAGCCGTGACGTTGTCGCCGAGCTCGCGTGCGAGGCGCTCCAGCGCCGTGTAGGTGGCGATCTCCAGCGCCTCGGCGGCGCAGGCGTCCTTGGCGCTCTTGAGAACCTTCTCCTCGCCGCCGCTGCCACGCAGCAGGTCGAACGGGGCCTTGCCCAGCACGAGCAGCTGCCCGGCGGCACTCTCGGCGAAGGCGAAGAGACCCTGCAGGGAGGGACCGCCGTGGCCGAGGTCACCGATGTGCGCCTCGAGGCTGAGCGCGTGGTTGCGCGTCTCTTCGAGGTGACCTTCCAGCCGGCTGCGATAGCTGCCGCGCGGGGCCATCGCGATCTGCGACTGGAGCACGCGCACGAGACTCGTCTCGGTGGCGTGCGCCTCCTGGAGGTACTGCGTGAGGACCTGCTTGGACTCGTCCATGAGGGACCTTTCGTCGGAAGGTGGAAGCTGGGAGCGGGCGCGCCGGCGAGCTAAACGCTGCGGCTCGGGCCGGCATCGGGCCCGAGCCGCAGCTCCTCACCGGCGAACTCGATGTCCAGCGGCGCGAGGAGCACGCGCCGCTGACCCTCCTCCACGTACCCGCCCACGATCGCCTCCAATCCCAGGCCCCGCGCGATGTCCACGACCGCGGCGCCCGCGCCGGCAGCGCAGTAGACGGCAAAGCCACAGCCCATATTGAGCGTGGAGTAGGCCGCGCGCTCGCTCATGCCGGCCTCGCGCGCGAGGAACGCGAGCACCTCGGGGACGGGCAGAAGCTCGGTGATCCGGTAGGTGAGCGCGCGCGCCGGGCGCATCAGCTTGAGGAAGCCGTGGCCGGTGATGTGGCTCAGGTAGGTGACGGGCAGGCCGGCGTCGAGCACAGCCTCGACCAGTGGTGAGTAGATCAGCGAGGGCGCGAGCAGGGCGTCGCCAAAAGTTTTCCCGCCGCCATGCACTACGTCGATCCCAGCCCCTGAGGCCCCCTCGGGGACTGCCCCACCAGGAGTATCGCCGCCGTCCACCGGCCTGGCCCCGACCTGCGAGGCCCCGTCGCCAGGCAGCACCGTGGCAAAGCCCTCGGGCAGCTCCCCGCGACCATGCGCGCCAGCGAGGAGCCGTTGGCGTGCAGCCCGGCCGAGGCCACCAGCACGATCTCATCGCCCGGCGGCCAGGTCCTGGCCGAGCACGGGCGAGCGCCCCGCGGGCAGCGAGCCCACGGCGGAGCCCGCCAGCTCGATGTCCTGGCCGCCACGAGCCCGGGGAGGGAGGGCGACTCGCCGCCGCCCCACACGCAGCCGGCCTCGGTGCAGGCGGCAGCCCAGCCGGCGATCAGCTCGGCGTGCCAATCGTGATTGGCGAACCACTCCGGCGTGCCGGTGGCGAAATAGGCGTTCAGCACCAGCGGGCGGGCGCCCACGCAGCAGAGGTCGTTGACGATCGCCGCCACCGCATCGACGGCGACGGCGCGGAAGTGGTTGGCGCCCTGCTGCTCGGCAACGATGCGCGCGATCACCGACTTGGTGCCCAGGCCCTCGAGCACCAGTGCGAGCGTCTGGCCGGCGAACTCGAACACAAAGGCGGGCTCGCCGCGGGAATCGTCCAGCGCCCGCCCGCCGTGTGCCGTAAGCAGCGAGGAGGTCGCAAGCGCCGAATCGATCGCTAGGCGCTTGCCGGCGTCGAGTACGGCGTAGTCCACGCCGGCGCTGGCGTAGGCGTCCTCGCGTCCCGCCGGAGCCTTGCTCGTCGACTCGCTGTTGGCTTCGCTCTGCACGCGCGGCGGAGTCTAAGCGCTCAGCCAGAGGCGGTCTTGATCGCCTTGTTCGCCTTGTCCGCGGGAGACGCCGTCGGAGGCGACGTGGCAGGTGCAGGCGCGGCCGCCTTGCCCACGGCAAGCAGGCGACGCGACTGGAAGATCGGCAGGGTCGCCAAGTCGACCGCGACCTTGCCGACGAAACCGGCCGCCAGGGCGGTCAGGATGTCCGTCATCGATCCCCACGTTTCGCTATAGACGGTGATCGCATAGACGACGGAGGCGGCAATCAGGGGCGCCACCGACCAGCCCATCTCCGCGAGCAGATCCTTGCGCCTGTCCTTATGGGACCTGCGACGAGTGGACCGTTCGCGACGCGTGGGGCGTCGGGGTGGCCCGGCGGCACGCGTGTGCACGTTCAACCAGCTGGTCCCGTCCACGGTTGCCCAGCCCGTGAACAGGTTTGGCGTGGCAAGCCAGTTGACGCTGAGCGAGGCTGGCACCCGGAGGGTCGGCAATTCCCCAGAGGGCGGCGCTTGGAGTCCGTCGCGCAGTTGCTCGAGCGCGAAGTCCAGTTCGTCGCGTTCTGCACTCGTTCGTGCGAGGACATTGGACTTCTCGGGCAGTTTCAAGTCGAGTGCTTCGACCAGCTTCTTGTGATCCGCGAGCTTCATGTCGCCCTCGGCGCCGGCGTCCACCGTCGACTGCGTCCACATGTGCAGCGCGAAGAGCTCGTGGTGCCAGCGAATCTGCCACAGGAGCCGCGCCGACAGATCGTCCGTTTCGTCGACCGTGAGGGGCTCATACATAAGATGCTCCTGCAGCAGACGGGTGTCGCGCCAGGTCCTGGAGGCGCGCCATCGTGGCTCGCAGCCCTCCTCGAGGACCAGCTGTAGACGCCACGCGGCGGGCGCCAGACGCAGCCAGCGCTGAACGCGAGCGACCACGTCGAGGACCGCCGTGGTGTCCTCTTCGAGGTCCTTGTCGTTGCGGGCTTCGGCGATCCTGTTCCGCAGTTCGTCAACGCCGGAGAGAACTCCGAGCGGCGCTGCCGCTGCCTGGGAGGGCCCCGGAGTTCCAGCGATCGCCAGATCGTCCAGATACCAAGTGACGGCGGCCACCACGCTGGCCTGAGCGCCGAGTCCCGTACGAACTTCCGCGACGCGAGTCTCGACTTCTTCGACCGCTTCCAGCAGCACGTCTCTGCGTGTTTTCAAGGCGTATAGGGCCTTCCCCACCACACCGAACGCCACACCGATGGCGACGAGCACGATCGCCAGCCACAGCGGGAGGTGAGAGTTGACCGTCAGCTTCAGGCGCTGCGCGGTGGGTGAGAACGGGAACAGGGTCACTTCGCCCGTGTAGCGACCAGCGGGGGGATTGCTCGCGAGGGCGAGTGTCGCTTCGGCCACGCCGCGGGAAGCGAGCTTGAATTCGCTGAGTTCCAGCGTGACTTCATGGTCGTTGGCGTTATGCAGGACGAATTTCTTTCGTGCACCCAGCGCGGCGAACTGCTCAGCATGGGGCCCCACGAGCGTGACCGTTGCGCTCGCACCGGAGCTCAGCCACACCCGATCGTTGGAGAGCGTTAGCTCGGCGGGTTCGAGCTTGAGCCCCGCCGCTGCCTTGATGGTCGCCGCTCGCGCGCGCGCTTCCTTTGCATTCTCCGCCGCGGCAGTCCCTGCGCACAGCAGGACCAGCACGAGAGCCACTGGCACCATCCAGGCCAGCAGCCAAGGAGAGACCGCCGCATAACTCCAACCCACGGCGCACCGTCTGTCAGTCGGAATCACGGAGCGTGCAGTCTGCCAGTTCCCTGCGACGGGTGCCTTGCGGCTCTACGCGGGAGCGCTCTGCAGGCTCCCGGCGAAGCCCGCTACGCGCTCGGGCCAGCGCTCGACGCGCTCGAGCTGCGCGGCAAGCGACAGCAAAAGCCCCTCCGAATGCGCGGGACCGAGCAGCTGCACGCCAAACGGCAGCCCCTCACGGGTCACCCCGGCGGGGACCGAGACGCCGGGCCAGCCGAGCACGTTCCACGGCCAGGCGTAGGGGCAGGAGCCGGCGACGAGCTGGTCGGTGGACCAGCCCGAGAGCCCTTCGGTGGCGCCGATCGGCAGCGGCGGTGCGGCGGTGGTGGGCACGAGCAGGACGTCGGCGCGCTGAAAGATCGCACCGACGTGGCGCTGGAAGAAGGGCTCAAGACGCCTGGCGATCCCCAGGATCGGCCATTTCAACAGGCGCCCGACCGAAGCCGAGGAGCGCGTGACGGGGTGTAACAGCGAGCGGTCGGGCACGCGGCGCGACCACTCGTGCACCCCGGACTGCCCGCGCGCGACGAGCGTGAGGCCCATCGGGCCGTAGCGTGGGTCGTCTTCGGATACGGAGTGGCCCAGCTCGCGCAGGACGCCGCCGAGGCGGTGGACGGCGGCGCGTATCTCGGCGTCCAGGCGCACGGGGGCGCCGCTGAAGGGCGCGCGCAGCGAGAGCGCCACGCGCAGCCGGCCGGGCTCGCGCGCTGCAGCGGCGGCGAAGGGCTCGGGTGGCGCGGGCGGGACGTGGCGATCGCCCTGATGAGGGCCGCTGAGAACGTCGAGCATCAGCGCGGCGTCGGCGACGGTGCGCGTGAGCGGACCGAAGCAGGTGAGCCCGTTGAAGGCCTCGGCGTCCGGCCAGGTGGAGATGCGACCGCGCTGGGGCTTCACGCCGACGAGACCGCACCAGGCGGCGGGAATGCGCACCGACCCGGCACCGTCCGAGCCGGTGGCAACGGGCACGAGCCCGGCGGCGACGGCCGCGGCGGAGCCCCCGGAGGAGCCGCCAGGCGTGTGATCGAGGTGCCACGGGTTGCGCGTCGCGCCGAAGGCCGAGCCCTCCGTGAAGGGGTAGAGCCCCAGCTCGGGCGAGTTGGTCTTGCCGACGATCACGGCGCCGGCCTCGCGCAGCCGATGCACGAGCTCGCTGTCCTGTGGGGCGGGCGGGAACTCGCCGGGGCAGCCGAAGGCGGTGGGGTATCCGGCGACGTCGCAGTCGTCCTTGACGGCCACGGGGACGCCGAGTAGCGGCAGGCGCTCGCCGGCGGCCAGGCGCCGGTCGGCCTCGGCGGCGGCGGCGCGCGCGGAGTCGTCGAAGACGACGCGAAAGGCGTTGAGCGTGGGCTGCGAGGCGTGGATGCGCGCGAGCGCGCGCTCGGTCAGCTCGGCGGCGGAGGTGCTGCCCTCGACGAGTGCCGCCACACACTCGGCGACGGTCGGTGAAGCGGTCACGGAAGCGGCGCTGGACACGCAGGCAACACTAGCGCGGAGCACGCCGGCAGGGACGAACCGCGGGTTGGCAGAAAGGAAAGGGCTCCGCCCCAGGGGGGCTCCGCTATGGAGCCGCGAAGCGCGTTTCCGACGCGGCTGCCGCACCCGCCGCACGCCGAGAGTGAACTCGCTTCCGCCGCCGCGGCACCGAAGACCGCCGCTGCACCTGAGGACCCTACGCAAATCTCCGACGACCGTCGAGAGTGAGCTCGCTCCGCCGCGCGGCACCGGAGACCGCTGCTGCGCCTGACGGCCCAGCGCAAACCCCCGACGACCGTCGATCCCCCACGGCCGCCGCCGACTCACTGCGTGAGCCAACCACCGTCGATCGGCAGCGTGGCGCCGGTGATGTAGGAGGCTTCGGGCGAGGCCAGAAAGCAGATCCCCGCGGCCTGCTCCTCGGGCGTGGCGAAGCGCCCCAGCGGGACGCGTGCGAGGAGCGCGTCCGCCTGCGCGGGGTCCGCGCGCGGCGCGGCATTCATTCCGGTCGCCGTGACGCCAGGCGCAACAGCGTTGACGCGCACGCCGTGCGGCGCCAGCTCCAGCGCGAACGCGCGCGTGAGCAGCAGCAGGGCACTCTTGGATGCCGTGTAGGCGGCGTGACCGGGGATCGCGACGAACGACTCAATCGAGCAGACGTTGACGATCGCACCTGGACAAGAACGCTCCATGGGCTGGGCCCTCTCTATCGGGTCGGAGCTCTCCGCGGATTGCCCAGCCTCGATACGCGCGCGCACGAATGCGCGCGAGAGACGCTGGGGCGCCAGCAGGTTGACGGCGAGCGTGCGCCGCCATGCATCCAGCGGGTGCTCCAGGAAGTCGTGGCGCTCCAAGACGCCCGCCGCGTTGACGAGCACGTCGGTCTCGGCCGCGAGCGACAGTACCTCGCCGCCATCCGTGCCACCACCAGCCGTGCCACCCTCGCCACCCCCAGCGACGTCGGCGATGTCCGCCACCACCGCGCGAGCGCTGGGGATCGAAGCTAACGTCTCCTGCAACCCCGTCGCGTCGAGGTCGAGCCCGACGACCATGGCACCCTCCGCGGCGAGCCGGCGCGCAACGGCGCGGCCGATGCCCGAGGCGGCGCCGGTGACGAGCGCCCGCTGGCCCACGAAGCGCCGGGGCGGTGGCTGCTCGACGGCGGCGCGCAGTGAAGGCGACCGACTCATCGCAGGCCGCTCGCCGCCGTCGAAAGGGCCGGGGTCATCGCGCCAGGTACCCGCCGTCGACATACACGATCTCGCCCGTCACGTAGCGAGCGGCATCGGACACCAGGAAAGCCGCCACGTCGCCGATCTCATCGAGCGTCGCCGGGCGTCCGCCGAGCGGGATCGCCGTCGCGAGCTCCGGCATCTCGGGCGTCATCGCGGTCGCCGTCGGCCCCGGTCCGAGCGCCACTACGCGGATGCCGTGCGGCGCGAGTTCCAGCGCCAGCGCGCGCGTCAGGCCCAGCAGGCCACCCTTCGTGGCGGCGTAGACGGCGTGCGGCGGACTGGCCCAGCCGACCTGTGACTCGACCGAGCAGACGTTGAGGATCGTGCCGGAGGTGGCACCCGCCGCGGGCACGCGGGCTCCCTCGTGAGGCCCAGGCGTTGCGCCCTCGTCCGAGTCCGACGGAGCCTCGCCCACCCAGTGTCGCGCCACGACCTGCGCGAGCAGGAAGGGCGCCGTCAGATTGAGCGCCACCATCGCCTCCACGTCCGCGTCGGATTGCGCCCAGCAGTCGCCCTCGAGCAGCAGCCCGGCGTTGTTCACGAGCGCATCGACGCGCCCGTGCGCCTCCAGCGCCGCCGCCAGCACCCGCTCCGCGGCACCGGGCTCGGTGAGATCGCACTGCATGTGCACGGCCTCGCCGGGACTGCGCGCCACCCCGAATACGCGCGTGCCGGCGGCGGTGAGGCGGCGGGCGATCCCCAGGCCGATCCCGCGCGAGGTGCCGGTGACGATCGCGACGGGTGGGTCGGCGCCCTCGGTGCTGACCGGCACCGGCTCGGCGGTGGGATCGACGGGCGTAGGGGTCCTGACCGGCACCGGCTCGGCGGTCGGATCGACGGGCGTGGGGGTCCTGACCGGCACCGGCTCGGCGGTCGGATCGACGGGCGTGGGGTCAGACCCGGGGACGCGGGGACCCGACGCGACGGACCCTGCCCCGGAGCCGCTCACTCGCAAATGGTGATCTCCTGGATCGGCCAGCGCGTGAGCAATTCCACGCCGCCCTCGCGCACGACCACCATCTCCTCGACGCGCACGCCCTGGCCGTGGCCGTCGCGGTCCTGGGTCTCCACCGCCATCGTCATGCCCTCCTCGTACACCGTCGCCCTCTCCGCCGCCGCGCCGCGCCAGGTCAGCGGGATCTCGTACAGCGATAGTCCGATCCCGTGGCCCCAGTGATTCGTTGTCATCTGCCAGGCCTCCGTGGCGCCGTAATAGTCCCAATACTCGCCCTTGGAGTCGGGGAAGCGCTGCGCAGCCTCTGCCGTCGCGACGCCGGGCGCGATCGCGTCGAGCACGCTGTACAGACTCTCCACTGCGCGGCTGTGCGCGTCGCGCGTGGCCTGGCGCGGCGGACCACAGCTGAACGTGCGGTAGTAGCAGCTGCGGTAGCCGTGAAAGCCGATGTTGTAGAGGTCCGAGTACACCACGTCCCCGGGGCGCACAATCCGGTCGGTTGTGTCGGCCTGACTCTTGGGCCAGGTGTTGGGGCCGCTTGAGATATTGCCCCCGCCGTGTTCGCCGCCGAGTTCGACGATGCGCGCGACGCCGCGCGCGAACACCTCGCTCTCGCGCACACCGGGGCGGATCGCCTCGCGCATCGCCTGGAATCCCGCCTCGCAGACGGCCGCGCTGAGGCGCAGGCACTCGACCTCCTCCGCCGTCTTCACCGCGCGCGCCTGTGCCAGTGCCGCGCCCGCCCCCGCGTCGACCGCGTAGCCGTAGCGCTCCAGCAGTGCCTGCAACCCCGGCTGGCCCGTATCGAGACCGATCCGCCCCGACAAGACGCCGTGGTCGGACAGCGCCGTGGCGACCTCCTTGGCCATCTGCTTCTCAAGCGCCTGCGCCGCCGGCCCCGGCCCGAGCGCGGCGGGCACGATGCCGATGCCGGGCGCCGCATAGCGCACGTCCGTCAGCCACGGGCACGTGCGCCGCTGGTGGACGGCGTGGTCGGCGCTGTCCCAGTGGGTTATGCGCCCGTCGGCGAGGAGCAGCGAGTAGTGAAAGCCGCCCGCCCCCGACACCGACGTCGTTGCCACGGCGGTGACGTAGCGGATGTTCGGGTCGGAGAGCAGCAGCACCGCGTCATAGCCAGCCGCCGCGAGCGCCTCCCGCGCGCGCGCCAGACGCGCCGTGCGCATGCGCGCCATGTCGATGCGCGACTCCCAGTCGACGCCCATCGTGCCGCGCGTGCCCTCCATGTAGCCGGGCTCGACGATCGTCACCCGATCACCTCGCACGGACCAGAGTCGCACGTGGCAGTGGAGACACCGCGATCGGACGGCACGCCGTCAGGGACGGCACCGGAGCCTCGGGCACAGTCCTCACGGCGCGCTCGCGATCTGAAAATCCCCGTTGAGAATCTCCGCATCCGGCGCCTCGGGCCAGGCAAGCAGGCGCCGCATACCGGCGAGCACCGACTCCGTCGACGGGTACACGTAAGCCTCCGAAGCGAAGGGCGTGGGCCAGTGCCGCGCCCCGAGCCGCGCCACGACCGTGCCGTGTGCAACGGAGTCGACGGTGGCCGCCAGCGTCGCGGTGATCCCTCCGAGCAGCGGATCGTCGCCGAGGCACAGCACGCGTCCAGTATGCCGCGCCGCCCCGATGCTCCGCACGTCGAGGGGCGAGAGCATGCGTAGGTCGATCACCTCCGTCTCCACTCCCACTCTGGCCAGCTCCTCGGCGGCGGCGAGCGCTAGGGCGACGCCAAAGCCGTACGTCAGCACGGTGGCATCGCGGCCCGGCCGTACAACGCGGGCACAGGGCGCATCGGGGGGCGACGGGATGGGGACAGAGTCGGCCGCGGGCGGCGGGTCGGCCAACGCCACATTCGATGGCCGAAGCGACGGCGCGAGCAGCGTCGTCGCGGCCTCCCTGACCAGCGGCCCCTTCGTGCGATACAGCCGCATGTCCTCCATCACCACCACTGGGTCGCGCTGACGCAGCGCCCAGCGCATGAGCGTGTACGCCTCCTGCACATCGCATGGCGCCACCACCGCCAGCCCCGGCACCGACGCCAGCCACGCGTGCTGGCTCTGCGAGTGCTGCGCCGCGAAGCCACCCAACGGCCCCTGACCCACGCGTACCACCAGCGGCACTCGCAGCTGTCCGCCGCTCATGTAGCGCAGCTTCGCGGCGTTGTTCACCAGCTGGTCGAGCCCCAGCAGCAGGAACCCCGCGAAGTCGACCTCCACCACCGTGCGCACCCCCATCGTCGCCGCGCCGATCGCACACCCCATAGTGGCCGCCTCGGAGATCGGCGTGTCGCGCACGCGCTCGGCCCCGAACCGCTCAGCCAGCCCGCGCGTGGCACCGAAGGGAAAGCCAGCGCCGATGTCCTGTCCGAGCAGCACGATCGACTCGTCCTGGGCCATCGCATCTTCCTGCGCGCACCTCACCGCCTCGGCGAAGGTCACCGGTGGGGTTTCACCACTCACCGCTCGTCCTCCGTCCATTCACCCGTTGTGACGTGATCGGCAATCCCGGCGACTTCACACAAATGCGGACCTCTCCGTCCGCTTGCCCATCGAGGCGTGATCGGCATCACACTAATGCGACCTCTCCGGCTTGCCCATCGCGGCGTGATCGGCAATCCCGGCCGCCTCGCACTTCGCGGCTCCCTGGCGGCCGGTAGGCCGCTCCTCCTAAAAAACTTCCGCTCACTCATCGCCCCACACATCCTGTGCCAATTCAGTGAAATCAGGGCGGGGCGAGGAGCGCGCGAACTCCACCGCTCTCTGCACTCGCCCCTGTGCGTCGGCGTCGAGCCGTTCGCATTCCTGTGTATCCAGGCGTGCGCTCTCGGCCAGCACGTCCAGAGGATCGCGCCCCTGCCACTGCTCGACCTCCGCGCGTGTGCGGTAGTGCCCGTGCGCAGGGTCCGCGCGCGAGTGACCGAGGAAGCGGTAGGTCAGGCACTCCAGCAGTGCCGGCTGCCCCGCGCGCGCCTCCGCCACGAGCGTGCGTGTCGCGCCCATCACCTCCTCCACGTCCTGTCCGTCCACGCGCAGCGCGCTCACGCCGAACGCCTGCGCACGCACCTGCACGCCCTCGCCGGCTGTCACCCTTTTGGCCGGGGTAGTGATCGCGTATGAGTTGTTCTCACATACGAACACCACCCCCAGCCGCCACACCGCCGCCAGATTCATACTTTCATACAGCACTCCCTGATTCACTCCGCCGTCGCCGAAGAACACCGCGCACACCGCATCGCTGCCGGCGCGCCGCGCGGCAAGCGCGACGCCCACCGCGAGCGGGATCGAGCTGCCCACGACCGCGAGCGCCCCTAGGAACCCGCAGGACGAATCCGCCACGTGCATCGAGCCGCCCTTGCCGCCGCACACCCCCGTGGCACGCCCGAGCAGCTCGGCCATCAGCCGCCCCGGGTCCACCCCCTTCGCGAGCGCGTGGCCGTGTCCGCGGTGGTGGCTCAGCATCTTGTCCTCGTCCGCGAGCGCCGCCGCCACGCCCACCGCGACCGCCTCCTGGCCGACCGACGCGTGCAGGGTGCCCTCCAGCTCGCCGCGCTCATACAGCCGGTAGGCGGCCTGCTCGAAGTGGCGCACCAGCGCCATCCGCGCGTAGTACTCGCTCGGGGTGTTCACGGTCGCGGGCTCGGGGCCTCGCAGGCAGGGGGCACGCTTGGGGCGGACAGGCTCATCGCGGCGAGTGTGCCTCGAACGGGGTGGGCATCGGGCAGGTGGCCTTCACCGGGGCGGGCGGGGCATTCTCAACGGCACCTCACCGCCTCGCGCCACCGGCGCTCGGGGCTCCTCGACCGCCTCCTCCCCGCGCCTGCCGTACTCGCGCGCGGCCGCCTCGCCGCTGACGTACCCGAGCCGCACATCGCGCGCCACGGCCTCGGGGTCGCGCTCGTGCGGGTCGCCCCAGCCGCCCCCGCCGGCCGTCATCTGCACGACCACATCGCCCTCGCGCAGCGGCACCGCGAACGCCTTCGAGCCGAAACGCGGGGCCGGGTTGAACGGCTCCGCGCCCGCCCGCTGCACCCGGTACTTCGCCGCACCGCCCTCGCCACCGCCGGCGAACCCCCACGGTGGCACCATCACGCGATTGCCCAGGATCGACACCTCCGCGTTGTGCTCCAGGATGCGGTGGTCGCGACGGATCCCCAGCCCGCCACGGTGCGCGCCCACCCCGCCGCTGTCCTGACGCAGCTCATAGCGCTCCACGCGCAGGGGAAAGCGCCGCTCCACGACCTCCACCGGGACATTCCAGGTGTTGCCCGCGATCGAATACACCGCATTCAGCCCGTCGCGGTCGGCGTTTGCGCCCCAGCCGCCCTCGGGGTACTCGTACAGCACATAGCGCCCACCGCCGTGCGGATCGAACCCGGAGATCAGCATGTTGTTGGAGGACCCCTGGTCGCACGCCATCGTGCGCGCCCCCTCGATCTGCGCGAGCGCACGGAAGATCGCCGAGGAGATGACGAACACGGTCTCGTTGCCCCCCGTACACGGCGCGGGGAAGCGCGGGTTGACGATGCTCCCCTCCGGCGCCACGATCTCGATCGGCCGGTGGCAGCCCGCGTTGGGTGGGATGTCCGGGTCCGTCGCCGCCTGCAGTGTCATATACACGCCCGAGCACGTATACCCCAGCACACTGTTCAACGGGCCGCTCGTCTGCTCGGAGCTGCCCGCGAAGTCCACCTCGATGCGCTCCCCACGCACCCGCAGCGTCACGCGTATCTCGCGCGGCTCGTCGTGCACGCCGTCGTTATCGAGCCAGTCCGAGGCCGTGTAGTCGCCGTCGGGCCACGTCTCGAGCACCGCGCGCATGCGCCGCTCGGAGTAGTCGAGCGCCTCGCGCATCGCGCTTGCCACCATCTGCGCGCCGTAGCGCTCGTGTAGCGCCCGCACGCGCTCGATCGCCGTGCGGTTCGCCGACACCTGGCTCTCCAGATCCACGCGCATCTGCGCCGGCAGCCGCGAGTTCTCCGTCAGCATGCGCAACAGGTGCGTGTCGCGCTCGCCGCCCCTGAACAGCTTCATCGGGCTGATCCGCAGCCCCTCCTGATAGTTGTCCGTCGCGCCCGAGAAGAAGCTGCCGGGCACCGCCCCGCCGATGTCGAGGTGGTGCGCGCGATTGGCCGCGTAGGCGACCGTCTCGCCCTCGTGCACGATCGGCGAAACCATCGTCACGTCGGGCAGGTGGGACCCGCCCCGATAGGGGTCGTTCATGACTACCGTGTCGCCCTCTTCCAGGCCCTCCTCGGTGAATGCCGCGCGCGCGTGAAACACCGAGAACGACAGCGCGCCGAGGTGGATCGGCAGGAACTCCCCGTGCGTCACCAGCCGCCCCTGCGCGTCGAAGATCGCGCACGAGTAGTCGTTGCCCTCGTTGAAGATCGGCGAACACGACGTCATCCGCAGCGTCACCCCCATCTCGCGCGAGATCGCCGTGAGGCCGTGGCGGATCACCTCATATGTGATCAGTTCATCCTTGGTCATCGCCCGCCCCCCCGGCCGTCTGGGTGGTTGGCTGCCGTGGGTGCCGGCAGGCTACCGGCGTTGCCTCTGCCGTCATCGCGCCGGTGCGGGACTTTCGAGGCGGTGGCCATCATCTGCTCAACACCAGGCTCCCCGACGGATGGGCCAGCGCGACCATTCCCGGCCCCACCAGCACCGTCGCGTCGACCTGATGGATCACCGCCGGTCCCTGCACCTCCTGCTCGGGCTCGATTTCGCGCCGGCGCATCACGCGCGTGTCGAGGAACTCGCCCGCCTCCTGGAAGTACACCTGCCGCGTCCGGTCGGTGCGCAGCTCCGGCGAGCGCGTGCGCGACCAGTCCCACCACATCGCCGGGCTCGGCAGCACCCCGTGGCCGGTTACGCGCACGTTGATCAGCTCCACCTCCACGTCCGCGAACGAGTGCCCGTAGAGCTGCTCGTGCAGACGGTGAAAGCGGCCCACCGCATCGACCAGCACGTTCGCGAAGGCCGGTGGCGGCGCGGGCGGACCCGGGAACGCCTCGGGGCAGCGCACCGCGAGCTCGTGCGCCTGACCCTCGTAGCGCAGATCCAGCCAGAGCTCGAGCACCGACTCCCCCGCACGGAAGCCTTCGCGCGCGAGCGCCGCCAGCGCCTGGGCGCCCATGCTCTCCACCGTCTCGCGCAACGCTTCGGCGCGCACGTGCTGCACCTGGCGCGCGACCGTGCGCACGAGGTCGTGGCGCGCGTCGGCCGCGACCGCACCGAGCGCCGAGGTGCAACCCGGGCATGGGGGTATGAGGATGCGTTCGATCCCCAGCTCGCGCGCCACATCCGCGCCGTGCACCGGACCGGCGCCGCCGAACGCCACCAGCGTGAAGTCACGCACGTCGCGCCCGCGCTCCAGCGAGATCGTGCGCACCGCCCCCTCCATGTGCGCATTGACGATCCGCACGATCCCCGCCGCCGCCACCTCGATGCTCATACCGAGCGGGCGCGCCACCACCCGCTGCACCGCCTCGCGCGCGAGCTCCGGCGCGAGCGCCAGCATCCCGCCCAAGGGAGCGGCACGCGCGTAGCGTCCGAGGATCAGGTTCGCGTCGGTCACCGTCGGCTCGGTCCCACCCAGCCCGTAGCACGCCGGCCCGGGGTACGCCCCCGCCGACTCCGGGCCGACGCGCAGCGCCCCGCCGGAGTCGATCCACGCGATGCTGCCACCGCCGGCTCCGATCGTGTGGATGTCGAACGTCGGGTAGCTCACCGCCAGCCCCTCGATCGTGATGTCCAGGCGTTCGTCGGGCTGGCCCGCGACGATCCCCGAGACGTCGCAGCTGGTGCCGCCCATGTCGAGCGTCAGCACGTCGTCGATTCCTGCCTCGCCGGCCAGCCGGTGCGCGCCCGCCACCCCGCCCGCCGGTCCAGAGAGCAGGCTGGGCACCGGTGCCGCAGCGATCGCCTCCGCCCCCAGCACCCCACCAGAGCTCGTCAGGATCGACAGCCGTCCGGGCGCCAGCCCGCGCTGGCGCAGACGGTCCTCGAGCTCGGCCAGGTGCGCGCGCATCACCGGCGCCACGTACGCCGCCATTGCCGTCGTGGAGGTGCGCTCGTACTCGCGGTGCACCGGCAGCACCTCACTGGAGACGAACACCGCCTCCGCGCCGCCCTCGCGCAGCACGATCTCGCGCGCGCGCAGCTCGTGCTCGGGGTTCTCGAACGAGAACAGGAACACGATCGCCAGCGAGCGCACGCCCGCCCCGCGCAGGCGCCGCCATGCATCGCGCACACCCTCCTCGTCCAGCGCTACCACCACCTCGCCGTCGGCGTTGATCCGCTCGGTCACCTCCAGGCGTCGGTCGCGCGGCACGAGCGGATCGGGGATCCGCTCGTCCAGGTCGAACAGCCGCGAGCGGTGCGTGCGGCGGATCTCCAGCACGTCGCGAAACCCGCGCGTGGTGATCAGCCCCGTGCGCGCCCCCGTGCGCGTCAGCACCGCGTTGACCCCCAGCGTCGTGCCGACCTTCACGTGCGAGACGTCCCTTAGCGCGACCCCTGTGGTGGCCATCGCCTCCAGCACGCCGCTGGCGGGCTCGCGGGCGTTGGTGGGCACCTTCAGCCACGACGTCGACCCGCTCGCCTCGTCGAGCACGACCACATCCGTGAAGGTGCCTCCCACATCGACCCCTATACGCATCATCGGAACACAACTTGCAGTTGGGGAAGCATCTGGGAAGTAGGGTAGGCACATGCGCGCCGCGATGCCGACTCCCGTCCCCACCGGCGAGTATGAGGGCCGCTGGCGGCGTGCCCTGGAGCAGTGCGCCGCGCGCGGCCTCGACGGTCTGCTCGCCGTCTCGCGCGGGGCCTCCGCGATCGACTCATACGCCGATGTCTTTTACCTCTGCGGCCACTACGGCAACATCGGCTTCACGCCCGACTTTCAGGACTACTGGGTGGGGCGCTCGCACTCCGCCGTGCTGCTCGCCCCCGACCGCGAGCCGCTGCTCGTCGTCGACGGCGCCGACTACCGCCGCGACCTCCTCGGCATCGAGGACGTGCGCTTCGCGCTGGACTTCCCCGCCGCCGTCGCGGGCGCGCTGGGCGAGCGGGGTCTCGCGCATGGGCGCGTCGGGGTGTGCGGGCTGAACGTGATGTCCGCCCGCGTCGCCCGCCTCCTGGGCGAAGCGCTGCCGGGCTGCGAGCTCCTCGACGCCGACGACCTCGTCGAAGCGCTGCGCGTGATCAAAAGCCCCTTTGAGCTGGAGCGCGTTCGTGCGGCGGCAGAGGTGGGGGACGCGGTGGTCACGGCGATGATGGAGGCCGCGCTGGGTGGGGGCGGGCGCGTCACCGAGGCGCAGGCGACGGCCGAGGGCTACCGCGTGGGCGTCGCCGCGGGCGTGCACTTCTTCGATACCTCCGTCGCCTCGGGGCCGTACTCGAACTACTTCACCTGGAACCACCTCCCCTCGTGGTCGCAGCGCATCCTCGAGCCCGGCGACCTCTTCCATGCGGACTCCTATGGCGCGGTCGAGGGCTACCTGTTCGACTTCGGGCGCACATGCGTCGTGGAAGGGCCCGGGAGTGCGTCGAGCGGCAGGGGGCAGCGTGCCGCAGGTGCCGCGCGGGCCGGCGGCGGGCCGGCCGGCGGCGCAATCGGCAACGGGAAACGCACCGCCAGTGACGAGCAGGCCGCCCTCTGCCAGGGCGCGATCGACGCCGTCGAGGCCGGCATCGCCGCAATCCACCCCGGCGTCCCCGCCAGCGCGGTGTTCCACGCCGTACACGACCACCTGCTCGGAGTCGGGCTCGCCGTCGACGGCGACGAGGAGATGGACATGGAGAACGCCTCCGCCCTTTCCATCGGCTTCCCCCCGCACGGGCACGGCTTCGGCCTCGGCTGGGAATGGCCCTGGATCCTCCCCACCGAGGAGCGTCTCTTACAGCCCGGCATGTGCCTCGCCGTCGAGGCCATGCCTACCCGCGCCGGCCTCGGCTCCTCCTACTTCGAGCAGGACGTGATCATCACCGACGACGGCTGCGAAGTGCTCACACAGGCGCGCAGGCGGTGGTGGTAAAGCCTCACCCTTACACACCCGGCTCGAGACAGAGACATCGACGGCCATCTGCGCGTGGCCACGATCGAGCCAGAGCCTGTAGCCCAGGGCGGCAACCCGTCGTCCGTTTGCAGATCTCGGGCAGATAGTCACTATCGATACGTACATCGGCGGCCCGGCCGCTCCGGGCCGCGTAAATCGCATGCCTAAGGAGGCCGAAGATGTCGATCGACAAAGACGCAGCACCGACCCACCGATCAGACCACGACGAAGGGCACGGTCCAGATGCCAACCAACGCGGCGACCCGGACGCCGGCCCAGGCCGCGCCCTGTCCCGAGCCAGGATCCTCGTTGGCATCGTGGTCCTCGCGCTTGCCGCAGCCTGGACCACGGCGTACGTCCCCGGACCCGACGGGAATGCGTCCGCATCCGGGACGCCCCTCGACCCCCAGATAGAGGCGCTCGCGAGCATTGGAATATCGCCCGAACAGGCCGGCCGCGCGATTGCCGTGCAGAGCGAAGTCGCGAGCACACAGCTCGCCAACAAGATCATCGACGCGCTCGGAGATTCCTACGCCGGAGTCTGGTTTCAGCCGGCGCAGGCCAAGTTCTACATCGGCGTCACCTCCGCCGCCGCCCGCAACAAGGCAGAACGGGTGCTCGCCGAGTCTCAGATCGCCGCCGGCTCCGTCGTCATACTGCAGGTGCGCTCGACGTGGGGCGAGCTCATCGCCGCCCAGGAGAAGTGGAACGCGAGGCTGGCAAAGCTCCTTGCCGGCTCACAGGCGAGGACCGGCATCCTCACGCAGTACAACGCCGTGGCGATCGACCTCAGCTCGTCGATCCCCAGCGCCGAACGCGCGGCCCTGGAAAGCGAGGCCACCGCCGGCAACGTCAACGTCCAGATCGGCGTCCTACCGCCGTCGCAGCTCAGCGTCCAGGACAACGCGAATTGCACGACGAAATTTGTAAAAGCAAACGCCTTCTGCGAACGGACGATCGTCGCGGGCGTCGGCATCGGCCAGACCAGCAGGGCCGAATGTTCGGCCGGCCCGATGCTCGTCTCGGGAACCGAAACGTTCATGCTCACCGCCGGCCATTGCTTCGGCACCAGCAGTCCTATGGGAGGGTATTCCACGACCATTGCGGTGAAGTCCGAATATCCCTCCGGCGGAGGCCTCAGGGAAATCGGCAATGGCGTCACGTGGGTAAAGAAAACCGAACGCGATATGGCCATCGTGAAAGTGAAAGACACGGGATCATTTGGCGCAGGGCTGCCCACACCGGTGCCGGCCGTCATGGCCGAATGGGGTCTCGCCAATGCAGGCACACCGCACGCCGTCAACGGCCAGGAAAACCCCGAAAGCGTCATGTCGGGTCAGACGGTCTGCCACGAGGGTGTTGTCGGCGGCGAAAAGTGCGGTGTGATCAAAGCGCTGAACAGGACAAGCGGCTCGCGCACAGAACATCTGGTCGAAACCACCGCCTGTGGAGAAGGAGGCGACAGCGGTGGACCCTACTTCTTCCGGACCGGGACGGGTGAAATCCTCATCCTGGGCATCGAAATCGCGTCTGTGGGCGGCCGCTGCAACGAAGCGGCGCCCCGGAACACGCTCTTCGAGCCGTTGATAGGCCTGAGCGGCCTGACGCAGTTCGGCATCCTGGGTACGTTCACCGGCAAGTCATTGCTCACCGCCGCCAACCAGAGGCGTGGAGTGCTGTTCGACTCGACAAATGGGGAATCTACCTCGGGCACGGCCAAAACCGGTAAAATAATCATAACCGACGAAGGCGCGACAGTCGAATGCGAAAGCGCGACAGGCACCTGGAAACTCCCTACAACGGAATCATCGGAAACCGTCAATATTCATATCAACGCCTCCACCGGCAAACCTGCGGGATGGACAGGTTGTAAAGCCAGCCTCGGGGCCGCAGAAATCAGCGAATGCGAACTCCAGGAGAAGATCAAAGGCGAAGAAACGGCAGCGCTTGGTAAAGTAATAAAAAGCTGCGTCATCACCGCGACGGAATGCACGGTCACCATCCTGCCGGAAGCGGCGAATGAAAACCTCAAAGAAATTGCAAACAAAAATCTGGAAGAAGAAAGTCTCCTCTCCAAGCTGCACATAATGGGCCTCACGACTGAAGCCAAAGGTGCTCCCTGCACCCTCGGTGGAATCAAATCGCTGAAAAACAAAATAGGCGAAGTGAAAGGCGAAGCAACCCTCGTCGGCGTACAACAGGGGTAGGCATTCGCGGCCCGTCTTCATAGAGTCCAACAGGCCGTCTGTGGGCCGGCTCCCAGCAGGGGCCGGCCCATACTCGATTAATCTCGCGACGAGCCGGCTCGGCCCTTCGACAGGATCAGCTCATCCCGCGACGAGCCGGCGCGGCTTCCACCCGGGCCGTGGCACCGAGTCGAGCAATAGCCGGGTATACGGGTCTGCCGGTGCGTCGAGGATCTGCTGCGTCGCGCCACGCTCCACCACGCGCCCGCGGCGCAGCACGATCGTCTCGTCGCTGACGCGGCGCACGACGGCCAGGTCGTGCGAGATGAACACGTAGGCCGTCCCCGTGCCCGCGCGGATGTGCGCGAGCAGGTCAAGGATCTGCGCCTGCGTGGCCACGTCCAGTGAGGAGACCGCCTCGTCCAGCACGAGCAGGCGCGGCTCTACTGCCAGCGCGCGGGCGAGGGCCGCGCGCTGGCGCTCGCCGCCGCTGAGTGTGCGCGGCCGGGCATCCGCGTGGCGCTGGTCGAGGCCCACGCTGTCGAGCAGCTCGCTTACGCGCCGGCGGCGCTCCTCGGGAGTCGGATGGAAGTGCAGATCCACCGCCTCCGCCAGCGCCTCGCCGATGCGCTGGCGCGGGTCCAGCGAGGAGTAGTTGTCCTGGAAGACGATCTGCGCCTCGCGCCCGCGCTCTCGGCGTTCGCGCGCGCCGCGCGGGGGTCGGCTGCGGGGGTTGCCCGTCACCGTGATCGCTCCCGCACTCGGGGCCTGCAGGCCGACGATCATGCGCGCGATCGTCGTCTTGCCCGAGCCGCTCTCGCCCACGATCGCCAGCGACCCGCCGGACGGGACCGTGAAGGAGACGTCGTCGACCGCCAGGAGCCCGCCGAACGCCTTGCGCAGGCCCGTGACCTCAAGGACGGGGGCCTCAGGCGCGGACGCCGTGGACGATGGAAGCGACTGCTTCAGCAGATCCCCGCGCGCGAGCGGCCGCTCGTCCACGATCGCCCCCTCGCGCATCGTCACGGTCCGCTCGCACACCGCCGCCGCGAGGTCGAGGTCGTGCGTGATGAACAGCAGCGCCAGCCCCCGCGCGCGGCGCACCTCGTCGAGCATCGCCATCACCTCCGACTGCGTCGTCACGTCGAGCGCGGTCGTCGGCTCGTCCGCGATCAGCAGCTTCGGCTCGCAGGCCAGGGCCGCGGCGATCATCACGCGCTGCAGCTGGCCGCCCGACAGTTCGTGCGGGTACTGGCGCAGACGGCGCTCGGGTTCATCCACGCCCGTTTCGCTCAGCAGTCGAGTCACCTTCGCGCTCGCCTCCGGGCTTGGCATCCCCAGCGTCAGCACCAGCGCCTCCGTCAGGAAATCGCCGATGCGCCGCACGGGATTGATGTGCGCGCGGGGGTCCTGGAAGATCATCGCCACCTCGCCGGCCCGGTAGCGCAGCAGCTGCTCGCGGTCCATCTCGAACACCGAGCGTCCCTGCAAGTGGATCGCCCCGCCCACCTCCGCACCCGGCGGCAGCAGGCGCACGATCGCGCGTGCCGTCATCGTCTTGCCCGAACCGCTCATTCCCACGAGACCCACGGCCTCGCCCTCGGCCACCCGCAGCGACACGTCGCGCAGGATCGTCCGCGGGCCCTCGCGCGCCGGCAGCGTCACGCGCAGGTGCTCCAGCTCCAGCAGCGACGCCCCTCGCGTGGTTCTGTTTCCGCTCACAGCTCCGTCCCCGCGCGATCGCCGAGTCGCCGTCCCAGCAGCATCACGCAGAGGACAACAAGGACAAGCGCGATCCCCGGATACAGCGCCTGTGCGGAGTGGCCCGCGAGGATCGCCGGGCGCCCTTCGGCGACCATCAGCCCCCAGTCGCTGCTGGGCGGCTGCTGGCCCAGGCCGAGGAACGAGATCGCCGCGAGGTCGATCGTCGCGTAGCCGAACATCACCGCCGTCTGCGCCACGATCAGTGGCCACACGTTCGGCAGGAGGTGCCGCCACACGATGCGCCGCGCCGGCAACCCCAGCACCGTGGCGGCGGCGATGTATGGCAGCTCGCGTTCGCGCATCGCGCTGCCGCGCACCACGCGCGCCATGATCGGCGTGTAGGCGATCCCGATCGCGATCACCGGCGCCGCCAGACCGACGCCGAACACCGCCACCGCGATGATCGCCAGCAAGAGGCCCGGGAAGGAGAACAGCACGTCGATCACCGCCGACAGTCCCGTGTCGACCCAACCCCCAAACCACGCTGCCGCCAGCGCGATCGACACGCCGAGAGCGATTGCCAGCGCGATCACGCCGAGTGGCCCCAGCAGACTGCTGCGCGCGCCCCACATCACCCGCGAGAGGATGTCGCGCCCCGACGCGTCCGTCCCCATCGGGTGTTCGAGCGAGGGGCCGAGATAGGGGCTTGAGAGGTTCACTTCGGTCGGGCTATGCGGGGCGATCAGCGGGGCGAAGATGGCCACCAGCACCACCAGGACCAGGAAGGCGACGCACGCGGCCGCAAGCCTGTCGCGCCGCGCGGCGCCGCGCAGCGTCCGTGACGCAGTGGAAAGAGGGTCAGCGAGTGACGATTTGGGACTGGCGGGGGTCGGAGGCTGTGAGCCGGCGGGGCCTGGGGATGGAGAGGATGTCATCGACTTCTCCGCAACCGCGGGTCCAGCAGCAGATAGAGCACATCAACCACCGCATTCACCACCACGTAAACGACGACCAGGATCAGGCAGATCGCCTGCACGACCGGGAAGTCGTTGTTGCTCACCGACTGGACCAGGTATGCGCCGATGCCCGGGAGTTCGTACGCTGTCTCGACCACCGCCACACCCGCCACGAGGCTCGCCACGGTGATACCCGACACGGTGACCACCGGGATCATCGCGTTGCGCACGACGTGGCGGCGGATCACGAGCCCCTCCCGCAATCCGCGCGCGCGCGCCGTGTCGCTGTGCTCGCTGCCCATCTCCACGCGCACCGCCGCACGCGTTATCAAGGCCACGTACGCCACCAGTCCCAGCGCCAGTGAGATCGCCGGCAGCGTCAGGTGCCACAGCCGATCGCCGAACCCGCTGCCCGCTCCGTACACCGGAAACCACCCGAGCTTCAGCGCGAACCAGTTGATCAGGATCGTCGCCGTCACAAACGACGGGATCGCCATACCCACCGTCGTGGCCACCAGGATCGCGCCCTCCGTGCGCCGCCCGCGCACGCCCGCCCAGACGCCCAGGAAGATCCCGCCCACCACGATCAGCAGCGCCCCCATCGCCACGAGCGTGAACGTCACCCCCAGGCGCGGCCCCAAAAGGCTCGTCACCGGTTCACGCGAGATCGTCGAGCGCCCCAGTTCACCCTGCAGCACCCCCGTAAGCCACAGCCAGTAGCGCTCCAGGAACGGCTTGTTCAGGTGGTACTGCGCTTCGATCGAGTGCACCGCTTCAGGCGAGAGCGTGTGCCCGTGTGTCAGATACCCGATCGGGCTGCCCGGCGCGAGGTACAGCGCTGCGAATATGAGAAAGCTGGACACCACGAGCGTGGCCAGCGCTCGCAGAACGCGCACCCCGATCGCGGCCCTCATGCCGGAGGCCCTCAGGCCGGAGGTCCTCCTCAAAAGGGGCACGACCTCCGGCGTTGGGGTCTCAGGTGCCGCCGAGCTCAGCTGCCCACGGGTAGTAGAGGAAGGTCGAGAACGACGCCGGCGCGCCGGTGATGCGCTTGTTCATGAACAGCCGCTGCGGAGCGATGTATAGGGGGATGTTGTTCACCGGCTTCACCCACAGCTGGAGCGCCTTGATCGCCAGCGTCGCGCGTGCTTCGGGGTTGCTCTGCGCGCGCGCTTCGGCAAACAGTTTGTCCACTTCCTTGTTCGCGAACCCGTCGAGGTTGTACGGGCTGTTGCTGCGTCCCCAGTAATAAAGCACCTGCAGCGGTTCGGCCTGGTCGATGTAGTTGTTGTTGCCCGTCGTCCAGTCGATCCCTTCGCGCGCCTTTTCGGAGAACACCAGTTCCACGTACTGCGCCGTCGGCAGCGTCTTGACCTGCATGTTCAACCCCACCTGCGCCGCCGCCGACTGGATCGCCGTCGCCACCGCCGCCGCCTGCGGGTCGCCCTGCTGGATGCCGATCGTCATCGCCGTCTTCGGGCTGCCCGCTTCGGCCACGAGCTTGCGCGCCGCTTCCAGGTTGGGGGTGGTTGGAGTGCCAACGCTCTGATACCACTGCTGGTACTGCTGCGTGGCATAGGAGAACGAGTCCGGCGGCACCGCCGCGAGCTCCGGTACCGCGAGTCCCTGGAAGATGGTCTTGGCGATCCCTTCACGGTCGATCGCCAGCGACAGCGCTTCGCGGATCTTCTCGTTCGTGTCGAGCCCCTTCGCCTGGATCGGCTGCAGGATGCCCTGGTTGGTGCTCAACCCGTAGTACACGTTCCCTGCTTCCTTCAGGCGCGCCACCGCCTGCACCGGCACTTCATACGTCCCGTCGATCGCGCCCGACTGCAGCGCGTCGGTGAGCGTCGTCGCGTCGGTCACGAACTTGAACGTGAACGTCTGCACCTTGGGCTCGAGCGCCGGATCCCAGTAGCTCGGGTTGCGCGTGAGCACGATCTGCTGGCCCGCCTGCCAGCTCTTCAGCTCGAACGGACCCGTGCACATGATTCCCCCGGCCGGCGTCCCATAGGCGCTGCCCTTCGCTTCGGCGAACTTCTTCTCGATCACCGTCCCCAGGCCCGAGGCCATCATCTGCGAGACGATCACGTCGGGCACCTTCGTCGTGAGCGTCACTTCGTCCTTACCACTCTGCGTCACGCTCGCAATATCGGCCACCCACGCGGTGTAGAAGGTGCCGAGCTTCGGATTCAACTGGCGGTTGAGGCTGTACACCACATCTTCGGCGCTCAGCGGCGTGCCGTCCCAGAAGTGCACGCCTTCGCGGATCTTGAACACCCACGTCGTCGGCGTCGGGTGCGTCCAGCTCGTCGCCAGCCCCGCCTGCAGCTTCAGGTCAGGACCGGTCCGCAGCAGCGCGTCGCACACGTTCGAGAGCACCGTGTTTTCCGGGATTCCATAGGACTTCAGCGGATCGAGCGAGGGCGGTTCGCCGTAGGGCTCGTCCCACGTCACCGCGCTCACGCTCTTGGTCGGCGCCGGCGTGGTCGGGTTGATGCTCACGCTCGCCGGGTGAAACGGGCTGGAGGCGGTGCTCGACGTGCTCGTGCTCGTGCTCGATCCACCGCCGCAGCCCGCGAGGGCCAGCGCGACGAGGGCCGAGATCAGGACGGTGGAGCGCATTGCAGACCTTCCTCCTCTGGGTTGCAAACTGAAATCCGCCGAGCCACTCTAACGGCTGCGCCGGGCGGGAGTCCGGCCCGGCATACGGACGCCGCGCGATCATCGGGACAGCACTGTCTCGGCTGCCCTCAGCGCCCGCTCGATGTCCTCATCCGAGTGCGCGCCGGAGGTGAGCGCCGGGTGCCCGGGGGGCCACAGCACCCCCTCGGTGACCATCCCCAGCTGGAAGGCCTGCGTGGCCTGTGTATCGGCGCGCAGCACGTCGCGCCGGTTCTCCACGCGCTCGACACCGAAGTGCACCTGTGCGATCGACGCCGCACCCGCGACGGCCGCGGTGATGCCACGCGTGGCGAAGATCTCTCTCAGCCCCGCGCGTAGCAGCTCGCCGGTGCGCTCAGCGCGCTCCAGCACGGGCTCTGTCTCGAGCACATCGAGCACCGCCAAGCCGGCGGCCACCGCCACCGGGTTCTCGGTAAAGGTGCCCGACTGGAAGATGGCGGGCGAAGAGCGGGCGGGGTTTTCTGTGTGGGCAGAGTTTTCGAGGTGGACAGGGTTTTCCAGGCGAGGCGAGTCTTCGGAGTGGGCCGGATCCCCGTCCATCCGGAAGGCCGCCTCCATCAGCTCCGCGCGCCCGCCGAACGCGCTCAGCGCCATCCCGCCGCCGATCGCCTTGCCGATCGCCGCGAGGTCCGGCGTCACCCCGAGCCACGCCGGGGCGCCACCCAGGCCCATGCGGTAGGCGCAGAGGACCTCGTCGAAGATCAACGGCACCTCGTGGCGGGTGGTCGCTTCGCGCAGCGCCCGCGCGAACTCCGGCGTCGCGGGCATGCCTCCGCCGCTGGAGAACGCCAGCGGCTCGACGATCACGCACGCCAGCTCGTGCGCGTGCTCGGCGATCAGCTCCACCGCCGCCACGGGGTCGTTGTAGGGGAGCAGCACGACCCCGTCCTCGATTCCCGGCAGCAGGCCGGCATAGTCCGCCACCGGCTCGGGGCGCGTATCGCTGCCGGGGCTGGCGCGCGCGTGGGCGGACACGAGGAACACATCGTCGGAACCGTGGAAAGCGCCCTCGCACTTGGCGATCAGCGGACGGGCGGGGCCCGCGATCGCGCGCGCTACGCGCACCGCCGAGCGGGTCGCCTCCGAGCCGGTGTTCGCGAAGCGCAGGCGCTCCATGTAGGGCATGTGTCCGCGGATTCGCTCCGCCAGCTCCAGCGAGCGCTCGGTCGGCAGCATCGGGTTGGTCATCTCGCCCAGTTGGCGCCGCACCGCCTCCAGCACCCGGGGGTGACCGTGACCGAGCAGCATCGGCCCGGCGCCCATCAGCAGGTCGACGTACTCGTTGCCGTCGACATCGGTCGCGCGCGCGCCTTCGGCGGAAGCGATGAACAGGGGAAAGGGCGCGTAGTACTTCGCCGCTCCGCTCACCCCGCCCGGCAGCACGCCGCGAGCGCGCTCCCACAGTTGCTCAGAGCGCTCGCGCCCTGTGCGGTAGCGCTCCATCGAGCGCCGGGTGGACGAGCGAGCCATCCCCCGGGCGGAGCTGCCGGTGACAGCCATCGCCACCGATGGTAGCCTCCCGGGAGGGTAGTGGCCGGAGGGAGTACCCGGCCTTGGGGAGCCGCACACCGGAGGAGGTCGTCATGGGAATGGAGACTGGGCACCAGCGTCTGCCGAGCGCCGACGTGGCGTTCCTGCACATGGACAGACCGACCAATCTGATGGTCATCAACTTTGTGATGCTGTTCGACGAGCGGCTGGACGGAGAGCGATTGCGCGCGACGATCCACGCCCGCCTGGTGGAGCGCTACCCGCGTTTTCGTCAGCTCGTAGTGGAGAACCGCGGACGACGAGGCAGACGGGGGGCGGGCGGGCCCTCATTAATTGAGGACCCCAACTTCGACCTGGACAGGCACCTGCATCGCCTCGAGCTTCCCTGCGGGCGAGGAGGCGTTGCAGAAGCTGGTGGGCGAGCTGATCGCCCTGCCACTGGCGCGCGAGAAGCCGCTGTGGGACATGCACCTGATCGACCGCGGCGGTGGCTGCGCGCTGGTCGTGCGCATCCATCACTGCCTCGTCGACGGGATCGCACTGGCCCAGGTGATGCTCTCACTGACCGACGCCACGCCCGAGGAACCCGTCGATGCACCCGCCGAGCTCGATCGCCTGATCGCCGCCCGCACCTCCCACGTTCGCGCCTACCGGCGCGGGGAGCGCGTGCTCGGGGCCGCAGCCGGCGCGGCGGCCAACACGCGTGCCCTGGCGAAACTGCTGTTCACGCCGCCCGACGCCCGCACCGCCCTGCGCGGCAGACTGGGCTTGAGCAAGCAGGTGGCCTGGACCGGGCGACTGGACATCGCACAGGTGAAGGCCACCGCTCGTGCCCAGGGCGTGAGCGTCAACGACGTGCTGCTGAGCGCCATCACCGGAGCGCTGCGCCGCCACCTGCAGGACGCCGGCGAGAAGCCGCGCGCGGTCAGGACGCTCGTGCCCTTTAACCTGCGCCCGCTGGACGAGCCGATTCCGCGCGAGCTGGGCAACCGCTTCGGGCTGGTATTCCTGACGCTGCCTGTGGACATCGCGGGGACGGGGGAGCGCCTGCGCGAGCTCAGCCGCAGGATGGCCGCCATCAAGAGCTCGCGGGAGGGACCCGTCTCCCACGTGATCCTGAAGGGGATCGGCCTGACCCCACGGCGGGTGGAGCGCCGCATCATCGACATCTTCACCGCCAAGGCCAGCGCCATGACCACCAACGTGCCGGGTCCGCGCGAACCGGTGTACCTGGCCGGCACACCGTTACATGCTGTGCTGGTGTGGGCCCCGGTGTCGGGCAGCGTCGGCATGACCGTCAGCATCTTCAGCTACCACGACTGGGTGACCATCGGCCTGTTGACGGACGCCGGTCTGGTGCCCGACCCGCAGACGATCACGCGCTACGCGGTGCAGGAGCTCGCGGCTCTGGCGGAGCTCCAGCCTGCCGGGAGCGAGTCGACGGGGAGGACGAGCGGCCCAGTCAGGGCCTGATGGGGACGGTCCGAAGCGACGATTTGTTCGGAGATAGCGGCAAGACGGCGTGCAGGGCTGGATTGCGTCGCTCGGTGCTGCGAGCCTGCTATGCGAGGGAGTGACCGCGACGCGAGGGACTCTGAGCGGCAATGGGTTCGTTGATATTCATCCTAGCCCCGCTGGCCGGGGCGATGTGCCTGGCAACCGGGTTTGTGATCGCGCTCGGCCTCGTCGCCGCGCGCGCCGACGAGCACTTCGACAGGCAACTCGCGCAGGAGCGAGACGGCGCGCTGTGGACCGCGAGCGTCGCCGAGCTGGAACT
Organism: uncultured Solirubrobacterales bacterium; assembly: GCA_963723045.1. Lineage (GTDB taxonomy): Bacteria > Actinomycetota > Thermoleophilia > Solirubrobacterales > Solirubrobacteraceae > Palsa-744. The sequence continues at coordinate 1,941,565 of CAVROU010000002.1, forward strand.
CTACGCGCCGCCGCCGGAGGTGGCCACGGCGGTCGCCGCCGCCGCCACCACGAGCAACGCCGTGATCGCGATCAACAGGCGCTCGCCCGCCGAGTCGCTTGGGAAGCTCGGCCGGCGCACCCCGATCCCCACCGAGACCAGCAGTGCCCAGCCGACAAGCAGCCCGCCGGCGATGTAGAACGGCACCTTGCTCTTGGCGGGGGTGGGTGGGGTCGTCGTCAGAAGTATCAGTGTCAGGTGCATGTGCGCGCGAGCCTAACCGATTGTGCGGGGGTATGCCAGACGGGGCGGCAGGTATGTCAGACGGGTATGGCGGGTGCGCCGGGCGGGGGTATGCTCCACGCGCGATGCCCATCGTCCGCAGCGCCACCGAGGAGCTCTGACCCGTCACGATGACCGACGCGATCCGCACGCCCGATGAGCTGCTGCAGGGTCTGCCGGACTTCCCGTTTGCGCCGCACTTCCGCGAGGTCGATGGCCTGCGCCTCGCGCACCTCGACGAGGGCGAGGGCGCGCCCGTGATCTTCATGCACGGTGAGCCCACCTGGTCGTTTCTGTGGCGCAAGGTGCTGCCGCCGGTGCGCGACGCCGGCTTTCGCTGCATCGCGCCCGACCTGCCCGGCTTCGGGCGCTCGGACAAGCCCCTCGACCTCGACTGGTACACCTACGACCGCCACACCGAACTCACCGCCACGCTGCTGGAGGACCTCGACCTGCGCGGCGCCACGATGGTCGTGCACGACTGGGGCGGCCCGATCGGGCTACGCCTCGCCGTCGAGCACCCCGAGCGGATCGAGCGCCTCGTGATCCTCGACACCGGGCTGTTCACCGGCCATCAGCCGATGTCCGCCGCTTGGACGGCCTTTCGCGACTTCGTCGAGCGCACTGAGGATCTCCCCGTCGGCTTCCTCGTAAAGGGCGCCTGCAAGAACGACCCCGGCGAGGGGGTCATCGCGGCCTACGACGCGCCGTTCCCGAGCCCCGAGGCGAAAGCTGGCGCGCGCGCCTTCCCGCTGATGATCCCGCTCACGCCGGAGGCCCCCGGCGCCGAGGCGGGCCAGCGCACGCTCGCCGCGCTGCGTGACGATCGCCGGCCGACACTGATGCTGTGGGCCGATTCGGACCCCATACTCCCGCTCACGACAGGCGAGCGCTTCGCCGAGGCGATTGGCCGAGAGAAGCCGACAACGATCCCCGATGCCTCGCACTTCCTGCAGGAGGACCAGGGACCCTTGATCGGACGTCTGATCGCGGAGTGGCTGATCTCATGAGATGGAGAAAGGGGTCAAAGGGATGTAAAGGCGAGGGGGGGGCAAGTGCTCTATTCTAAAATAGGTTTTGCAATAGTATCTACACCTGTATAGACCATAGCAAGCAAGTTTTAAAAAGACTAATACCCCCCGTAATGCCATTGTATGGCAATTGCCGCTAGCCGCCGCACGCTCTCGCTGTATGCAAGTGCAAGCTTCGCTGTCGGTCGGTCCGCGCTTTCGCCCCGGCACCGGCACCGCTAGCGATCAATCGGCGGCGGGGGGGCCCTGCCCGAGCTGCGCCGGCTCCTCCGCGGGAGCCAATGCCGGCTCCGAGCGGGCCGCGCGCAGTTCGTAGCCCTTGCGCACATTCACGTCCGCGCCCGCGAGCACACGATCGGCCTTCATCGCGCGAGCCATCCCCTCGGAGAGGCGCCGCGGCAGCAGCACGCCGAGCTGGCTCGTGCGCTTCGCCGACTTCGGCACCCACACTTCGACCGTTCCATACTGCAGCGCCTCGACGATCGCGTCGGCTACTTCGGAGGGCTGCAGCACGTGCAGCCCTCGCGCCTCGCCGAGACCCGAGCCCAGTTCGGTGTTGACCACGAATGGCATCACGTAGCTCATGTCGATGTGCGCGTCCATCAGGCGCAGCTCACCGCGCACAGCCTCGGTCAGCCCCACGACCGCGTGCTTGGTGGCCGAGTAGGTCGCGCCGCCGGGCGCGCCGAACTTGCCCGCCTGCGAGGAGATGTTCACGATGTGCCCGCGATCGCGCGGCACCATCCGCGCGAGCGCCAGCTTCATGCCGAGGATCACACCATGCAGGTTGATGTCGACCATCCGCCGCGCCGTCAGATCGTCCTCGTCGATGAAACGCCCCACGGGCATGATCCCCGCGTTGTTGATCAGCACGTCCACCGGGCCGAGCTGCGCTTCGGCGGCGTCGAGGAACTGGGCGAACGAGTCGCGCTCGGTCACATCGAGTCCGAGCGCCACCGCCGTGGGGCCGAGCTCGGCCGCGGTCGCCTGCGCGGCAGGCAGGTCCACGTCGCCGATCGCCACCTTCATCCCCTGGCGCATCAGCGCCTGGGCGGTCGCGCGGCCGATGCCACGCGCCGCGCCGGTGATCGCGGCGGTCTGTCCGGCGAGGATGCGGGGCTGCTTGGCCATCTGGTCCCTCCCAGGTCTGGTTCGGACTCGCGGAGTTCGCTCAGCGAGCCGACGTTCCGATTGCGGGTCCGTCAACGCTACCGCACCTTCTCGGCTGTTTGTGGGTTTCAAGAAGCGGCTGATCCGCGAGGGGATGTTGCGGAAGCCGTCGGAGAGGGCACACGTCGACCCGGGCGACCACGGCACCGCCCGGGTCAGTGTGCGGGGGGAGCAGCGGACCGAGCGGCAAGCGGGGGCGGCCGGTGCGAGGGAGTGCCAAACAGGGGGCCACCGGGCGTCGCCCCGCGATTCCTACGAGGGAAGTGCAGACTCGCCTCCGGGCATTGTCTTCGCGCCCCGCGCGACCGATATGGTCTGCGAGATGGCGCACTTCCGTTTCCAGAAGCAGCGGATCGCTTACACCGAGTACGGCGGCGGACCGGCCGCCGTCGACGCGCAGGGCAAACGCGCTCGCACTGCCCGCACCTCTCCCGCCGCGGACCGGCCGCTGATCCTCGTGCACGGACTGCTGCTCTCCCAGGAGATGCACCGCCCGCTCGCAGAAGACCTCGCCGCGCGCGGCAACCGCGTGATCACCGTCGACCTGCTCGGCCACGGCGAGTCCGATCGCCCACGCGACATGTGGCGCTACTCGATGAGCATCTTCGCCGAGCAGCTGCTCGCCTTGCTCGACCATCTGGAGCTCTCCGAAGCGGTCGTGATGGGCACCTCGCTCGGCGCGAACGCCGCGCTGGAGCTGGCGACGAAGGCGCCCGAGCGCCTGCGCGCGATGGTGATCGAGATGCCCGTGCTCGACAACGCGATCCCCGCCTCCGCGCTGGCCTTCACGCCGGTCCTGCTCGCGCTCACCTTCGGTGAGTCGATCATGAAGCTGCTGGGGCGCGGCGCGCGGGCGGTGCCGCGCGGCCTCGTGCCTCACTATGGCAATGTCGTGCTCGACCTCGTCCGTCAGGATCCGGGCCCGGGCGGCGCGCTGATCCAGGGGCTCTTCTTCGGGCGTATCGCCCCGCCGCGCGAGGAGCGGCGCACGATCAAGACGCGCACGCTCGTCCTCGGCCACCGCCGCGACCCAGTGCACCCCTTCTCCGACGCCGGCCAGCTCGCCGAGGAGCTCCCCAACGGGCGGCTCCTACAGGCCGACTCGCTGGTCGAGCTGCGCCTCGCGCCCGAGCGGCTGACGGACGAGATCGCGGCGTTCCTGGACGAGGTGTGGGCGACGCCCCGTCCGCGCGCCGCTCGCCGGGCGCGCAGCGGCACTGCTTCCTAGAGGAGTAGGGAACACTTCGCCAAGCCGCGAGCCTCGCCGCACAGCCCGCGAGGGACCGGAGCGAGCGAGCCGATCCCGCCACGCGAACGCAGTGTTATTTCGCCGGCGGGTAGGGCACCAGTTCGCCGATGCTCACATGGCCGGGAGCTTCGGGCGTGCCCACCGACGCAGCGGGCGCTTTGGTTAGCCACAGCACGAGGAAGCGGAAGCCCTTGCCGACCGCATGCAACTTGACGATGCCATCCTTCTTCTTGACCAGATGCGGCGGGCTCAGGCGCGTCCAGGCCGAATCGGTGATCGTGGCGGGCAGCGCTGAGCCGTTGGCGCCGAACACTTCCACGGTCATGCCGGGCGTCGAGGTGATCACTTCGAGGCTCCCCAGCTGCGTGGGAGTCTTAAAGTCGAGCGCGAGCCCCGCCGCCATCCGCGGCGCGACCTTCGGTTCGACCTGCGCCGTCCACGAGGTGCTCGGTTCGCCGTCGATCGCGAGGCTCGGGTCGCCGAAGAAGGAGGCGGGGTAGCCGGAAGGGTTGTACGTCGACGCAGCATCCGTGTCGAGCAGAATCGGGTTCGGTGTCGAGGCCGCGGGCGTCGTCGTGCTCCCCGTCGTCGTGTTCGCGGGGGTGGTGCTCGTCGGCGTGCTCGGCGTCGTCGTATGCGTGGGCGAGGGCAGCGGCAGCGGTGTCGTCCGGTGAGTCGGGCTCAGCACGCCCGTCGAGGGCGTCGGCACCGTCGCCGGCAGCTTCGGCGGCTTGATCGCCTGCGCCCCTGAGGGTGTGCTCGGCGGCAGCCCCAGCGTCGAGCCGCTTGTACCGCTCGGCGTCGTCGGCGTGGGTGTGGGCGTCGTCGTCGGCGTACTCAGCGTCGAGGGCGGCGTCGTCGCGGGTGGCACCACTTGCGCGATCAACACATGCGGCGGCGGCTTCACGGGCGTCTGGTTGAGCGCCGCGTAGGCCGCCGTCCCGGCCCCCGCGAGCAGAATCGCGCCGACGGCCGCGATCAAGACAAGTGGCCGCCAGTCGCGCTCGGATGCCAGCGTGCCGGGAGCACCCGCCCCACACTGCAGACACCACTCCTGCTCCTCGGCCATCGTCGCGCCACAGTTCTTACATGCATGCCGCTCCACAGGAGGCAGTTTCGGCGGCTCAGCCGAGGCTGCTCCGTTCGACGACCCCATGTCGTTCGACGACTCGGCTGCCGTAGTCGGCTGCGAGTCCTGCTGCGCGGGCGAGTCTGCCAACAGTGGATTCACCGCCTTCGAGTCTAACGCCGCGGCGAGGGCAAGCCGCCGCTTACGATCTCACGCCCCGTCGGGCGCATCTCCCCGTCCAGCTCCAGCTGCCAGTAGTACCGCGTAAACGTGCCCCCGGCGTCGAACTCCCCAACATGCGGCGCCACGCTCTCGCCCGCCGCCATCCGCACGATCAGCTCGGGGTAGGAGCGCCCAGGCAGCGCCGCATAGGCCAGCGCCGGGAACGCGCCCCCGAAGCGCGTGTTCACATCGGTGATGCCGAGGCCGATCTCCGGGTCGCGGAACACCTGGATCGTCGCCGGCCCGCGCACCTGGAGCGCCTCCATCGCGCGCCGTCCTAGCTCGATCAACTCCTCATCGCGTACGACGCGCCCCTTGATCGACTCGCCCCCGCGCGACTCTTCCATCGTGCGCGGGATCACGTTCAAGCAACGTCCCTCCAGATCGCCGAGGCAGTCGATCGACAGCTCCGGCCCGCGCATCGCGCGCTGCACCATCACCGGCTCGCTGTCATATCCCGCGCGCGGCGCGCTCACGTAGCGCACGAAAAAATCCTTCTCCGCCGCATCCCGCGCGAGGTGGATCGAGCGCGCGCCCGAGCCGCGCCGCGGCTTGACCATCACCGGGTAGCCCTCGGGCTCCACCTCGGGCAGCACCGTCGGCGGCGAGGGCAGCCCCAGTCGGCCCAGCAGCAGGTGCGTCTCGTATTTGTCATACGTCGCCCGCGCGACCTCCGAGGAGGGCGTCAACGAGGGCAAGCGCCCCTCCTCGCGTGCCTTTGCCAGCACCTCGATGTCGAGGTCCGTCAGCGGGATCACAGCACCCACGCCGTGCTCCTCGCACAGCGCCGCGAGCGCTGGCACGTACTCGGGGTCGGTTATCAGCGGCACCCCCACGCGCACGTGCGCGGCGTACTGCGCCGGGGCCAGGGGGTTGGGGTCGGCGGCGATCGTCTTCGTCAGCGCCGCGAAGCAGGAGACGATGTCGTAGCGCTTACCTACCCCGGTGAGGAGCACGGCCGGGGTCACGAGGGCCCATTCGGAGGAGCACTTCGCGGCCCATTGCGGAGCCCCCTTGTGGGGCGGAGCCTTTCAATGTTGTTCGTGGCCGGCCTCACGCGCTCCACCCTCCCGTCTCGCCCTTGTAGAGCCCCGTCCCGCCCAGCACCATCGCGGGCGTGCGCCGCAGGATCTCGAGGTCCAGGCGCCAGCTGCGGTGTTCGATGTAGTAGAGGTCGAGCTCGATCCGCTCGCTCCAGGGCAGCGCCGCGCGGCCGTTGACCTGCGCCCAGCCCGTGATCCCCGGGCGGATCGCAAGGCGCCCGCGCTGGCGCTCTGTGTACTGCGCCACCTGGTGGGGGAGGGTCGGGCGCGGGCCGATCAGCGACATCTCGCCGCGCAGCACGTTCAGCAGGTTCGGCAGCTCGTCCAGGGAGGTACGGCGCAGGATGCTCCCCACGCGCGTGATGCGCGCGTCGCCTGCGTCGATCGCGAGCCCCGCGCCCTGGTGCTCGGCGCCGCTCACCATCGTGCGCAGCTTCAGCACCTCGAACTCGCGGCCCCTCAGGCCCACGCGCCGCTGACGGTACAGGGGGTCGCCGGGGGTCTCCAGGCGGATCGCGAGCATCGCGATCGCGACGATCGGCGCGCTGAGCACGAGCGCCGTCGCGGACACAGCTATGTCGATCGCGCGGCGCACCGCGGGCATTCTCGCAGTGGACGTCACCTGCGGCTCAAACCACATACAGAGCGGCGGTCCCGCCGAGCGCCGTGGCGATGCGCCGCAGATCCTCGGGGTCGCTCGTGACAACCAGATCGTCGCGCGCCAGGGCCGTCACGACGACGACCGCGTCGACGACGTCGCTCCCCTTGCTTGCCGCCAAGGCCGCGCCCGCTGACCGTGCCTGCGGCTCGGACAACGGGTCGACGCGACACCCCTTCAGGAGCCGCGAGAGCTGTGCCTGCGGGCCACCTCTCCAGGCCTGGCCGAGCACCACCGTTGAGACGGTCGGACGAACACCTCGCTCCAGCAGCCGCCGGTGCAGTGCCCACAGCGACTGCGACCCGCGTTCGGCCGCTATCAGCGCGCCCGCGTCGTAGGTGACGCCATTCACGCGGCGCGGCGGATGGCCGCGGCGTCAAGCACCGCGTCGGCGCCCGCAAGGCTCTCCGTGGAGAGAGGTCCGTGCTCGGCTTCCCACTCCGCCACGGCGATCAGGCCGTCCTCAACCGTCAGGGCGCTGCGGGATGCCTCGTTCAGCCAGGCCGAGAGGCTGATCCCGCGACGTCGAGCGGCATGGCGCGCGGCATCGGCGACCGGCTCCTCCAAGGCGATTGAGAGCTTCTGAGCAGGCATATCCGTAATGGTACTACCTCAGTGCTACTTTTGTCGATAGCGGGCCGGTCCCTTCACCGAGTCCCCTCTGCCGCCTCCCACTGGGCGGAGGTCCCATGGCGCAGCCAATCCCAGAACCCAAGCGCCAGCGAGGCGGTCGTGAGGAAGTAGTAGCGCGCGATCAGCAGCGGGCGGATGCGGATCAGGCCGCCGAGGCCCGCGCACGCGCCGAGCAGCACCTGCAGCGTGAACGTGACCATGTACAGCTCGCTCGTGCCGCCAGCGGTTCCGGGCGGGTAGGCGAGCACGAGCCCAAAGTTCGCCGCGAACGCCAGCAGGTGCAGGAACGCCGTGCTGTAGCGCAGCACGCGATGGGAGAGGATCATCAGCGCGTAGCCGAGGCCGTAGCCGTGCGGGTCGAGCATCCCCCCGCGCAGCACGATCGGCCACGTGTGGCTCATCATGCGCCGCTTGCGCTTTAGCTCGCCCTCGATCGAGGGGACCATCTTCTCGCTCGCGCGCGCCCCGGGCACGTACACCGCGCGCCAGCCGCGCTTGACCATGTTAAAAGGGAATGACAGATCGTGGCCCATAATCGGGTCGACCACGAGATAACTCTCCCGGCGCGTCGCGTAGATCGCGCCGTTGCCCGCCGTGATCGAGCGCAACCTTGACTCGGCGGCGCGCTGGGCCATCTCATAGCGCCAGTACACCCCCTCCTGGTTCGTCGCCTGAGCGCCGTGCGCCGCCTGCACGAAGCGCACCTGCCCACAGGCGTACCCCACGCGCGGGTCCCTCGCGAACGCGCCCACCAGCTCGCGCAGCGCGTCCGACTCCCACAGCGAGTTGGCATCGCTGAATGCCACCAACTCCCCACGCGAGGCCTCCACCGCGGCGTCCTGTGCGCGGATCTTGCCCCCGCGCGGGAGCTCTAACACGAGGTCGGCCCGCGCTCCGCGCGCGTGCTGGGCCGTCGCGTCGGTGCAGCCATCACACGCGACGACCACCTCCAGCCGCGCGCGCGGGTAGTCCTGCGCGAGCGCATTCGCCACCTTCGCGGCGATCGACTCCTGCTCGTCGTGCGCCGCCACGATCAACGAGACGACGGGCAGCGTCGCGTCTGCCGCACGCTCGGCTTCGGATGCAGAAGGATCTTTAGAGGCTCCGCCCCCAGGGGGGGCTCCGCGATGGGCCGCTTCGTTGCCGTCGTCCTGCCCGCGCAATACCCGCGCAAGCAGCACCAGCACCGCGGCGTAGCCGAGCTGCGTCCACACGATCAGCGCAAGCGCCGTCAACGTCGCGATCTCCAGGGCGGCTCGCATCGGAGGCATTCTCACGCACTACGCCATCCAGTCGGCCGGAGAGCAAGCGAGGCCAGGACTATCATCCCCATCAGCGGGTTCAGCAGTTCCGCGTAGCTGCCCCACTCAGCTCCGGCCCGCGCGGTCGAGAGAGGCCCGGCGGCAGTCGAGGGAGCTTCGGCCAGACGTGCGTGCAGCACCGAGGACACCGCGCCGACAACGCCCTCCGCGGTGAGGGGCTGCGCCTCGCGCATGGCCCTTCCCTCCGTACGGCCCTTCTCCAGCTCGCCCTTGAGCACTTCCACGACGCGCGCACGGCACTCCAGCGCACGGGGGCCAGCAGCAAGCGACTCCACCACACACAACCGCCCCACCTGCGGCTCCTCGTCCAGGAAATCCAGCAGCCGCGCTAACTCACATGCAGAATGCTCGCCTTGATTCCGGGCGCGCTGGCCATACGTCCATCCAACGTCAGCAGCGTCGCACGCAGCCGCTCTGCCAAGGCTACATAGAGGCCGTCGTAGAAGCTCAGATTCTCGCGCAACGCCCACGCGCGATCGAGCAGGCCGCGGTGGGCGGCGCGGCGCAGAGGGAGGTCGGCCATGTCCGCCAGCGCCTCGCGCGCCGCGACTGCGCCCAGCTCGCCCGCCAGCACGCTGCGCCGCAGCACGTGGCCCACCTCGGCATCGATGAGGTGGGGCGCCCACAGCGCCTCGTATGGCGTCAGCAGGTGTCTCCGCACCTCCTCGGCGTGCTCGCCGCTCGTCAGATAGGCGACCAGCGCCGAGGCGTCGAGGACGAGCACCGGCTCAGTTCTCGCGGACCTCGCGCAGGGCCGAGACGATTGTCTGCGCCCGTACCTGCGAGCGGCCGCGTGCCTGGACGCGAGCGTCGATCTCCTCCATGCTCGGGGCCGACGCCGACTGCACCAGATCGCGCTTGATGTAGTCGGACAGCGACATCCCGGCGGAGGCGGCCCTCGCCTTCAGCGTGCGGTGCACTTTGTCGGGGACGTTGCGCACCTGGATCATCGATGTCGATGGCATGTGCTGCACACTATCACATGTGCTGCACACGATTCAACCCGACCCGCCGCTCCCCCTCCAGCAGCTGCTCATACAACCGCAGATGCGCACGAGCGATCTGCTCCCAGGAGTAGCGTCCGGCTGCGGCTGCCCTGGCCCGGCTCGCCATCTCCGCCAAGTCCTCGGGGGCGGCGAGCAGCTCGACCAGCGCGTGGTGCAAAGCCGCCGGATCACCCGCCGCCACGGTGCGGGCGGCGCCCGTGGCGGCAATCTCGGGGAAGCCGCCCACGTCGGTCAGCAGCAGCGGCTTGCCGAACGCGAGCGCCGTGAAGAGGACGCCCGACTGGTCTATTTCGCGGTAGGGAAGCACCACGAGATCGGCGCGCTGGAAGTACGCGGGCAGCTCGCCGTCACCGATGAAGCGCGCGTCGATGCGCACGTTCGGGGGCGCAGCGGCCTGCAATGGCGCAATGTCCATGCGCGGCATCCCCGCGATCCACAGCTCCGCGCTCTCGATCCCCCGCCACGCCTCGACCAGAACGTCCAGGCCCTTGTAGGGGCGCATCAGGCCGAAGCAGAGGACCACCGGTTTGTCGGTCTCGTGCGGCGGGGACACCGGTGGAACGTCGGCGAGGTGCGCGAACGCGCCGTGCGCAATCGTGTGCACCCGCGTGGGGTCGATCCCCAGCTCGCGCGTCAGCCGCCGCCGTCCGTGCTCGGAGTGCACCACGACCGCGTCAAAGCGCTCATACAACCGCTGCTGCGCGGTCAGCTGGCCCGGCCGCGGCTCGCGCGGGAGCACGTCGTGGGCGGTCAGCACGCGCTTCGGACGGCCCGTAGCACGACCGTGACGCGGCAACAGGCGCCCGTCGACCGGCTGCACCGTCAGCCACTGGAAGTGGACGATGTCCGCCTCGCGCGCCAGACGCCGGTAGTGCAGCATCTCCGGCACGTGCTCCGCAAGCTTCAGCGCCATCCGCCCGCGCGAACGCGGTGCGCCAGCGGAGGGCGTCCGGCTCCCGGCCTGACCGTGCCCGGCGCCCCTGTGCGCCAAGCCGTAGAACAGCTCCCGGTGCTCGTACCCGTCCGCGGCCGCGACTGGTCCGTAGTCGAAGTGACTCGTGATCAGCTGCACCTGCGCCCCCGCGCGCGCGAGGGCTTGGCACAGCGCGTGGTCGTACGGGGGGGTGTAGGCGGACGGGTCCACGACGTGCACGCGCATGGACCGAGACAATAGGCGCGTGACGCCCGACGAGACACCGGATGGACTCAAAGCGCCTGTGCGAGAGGACGGCTCCGAGGCCCCCACGAGACCGGCCGAGCTGAGCTTCTGCATCGTGAACACCTCCCAGCGCGAGCTGCTGCTGCGTGGGCTCGACGCAATCGCGCGTGAGCGCGCGGCCGTTCCGTTTGCGACGGAGGTGCTCGTGCTCGACAACGGCTCGCGCGACGGGTCCGCGCAGGCCGCCAGCGAGCACTCCGCGGTCGACGAGGTGATCGCGCCGGGCGAACGCCGCGGCAAGGGGCTGAACGACTCCGAGCTGCTGCGCCGAGCGCGCGGTCGCTACGCGCTGCTGCTCAACGAGGACTCTGAGCTACAGGCCGGGGCGACATTGGCGCTCCACCAAGCACTGGAGGGCCACCCCGAGGCGGCCTGCGCGGGGGCGAAGCTGCTGCGCCCCGACGGGGCCGAGCAGCCCTCGGCCTGGCGCTTCCCCACGCCGCTGACGGCACTCGCGGGCGCGCTGTTCCTGCACCGCCGCTTCACCGTGCAGAGCCGCGGCGAGCGCACGCGCGAGGTGGACTGGTGCCAGTCGGCGGCGCTGCTGGTCCGGCGCGAGGCGGCCAAGCAGGTCGGCTACCTGGACCCCGACTTCTTCGTCTACTCCGACGAGGTCGATTTCGCGCGGCGCCTGCGCGACGCGGGCTGGCGCAGCGTGTGGGTGCCCGCTGCCGTGGCGATCCACCACGAGCAGCTGTCCACATCGGCCGTCCCCGAGCGGCGCATCGTGGAGATGGCGCGCAATCGCGACCTCTACATGCGCAAGCACCACTCGCGGGCGGCGGCGCTGGCGGTGCGAGGGCTGACCGCATGGACGTACGCACTGCGCGCGCTCGCCGCGCTTGTCCTGCCCGAGCACTCCCCGCGGCGCTACTGGCGCCACGTCACCGCGACGCTCTTCCCCCAGCGGGGCCAAGGGCTGCGCGAGGCCGCGGCGGAGTACAACCGCGCGGGGAGCGCCCCCGAGGCCAAATACCGTCCCTCGCTGCCACCCGACGGCGAGCGATAGATCCGATCCGCTACCCGGCCGTCTGCACCTGCAGGGCATCGGCGACCTGCCGGCCCCTGGGGGTGAGCCGCCACGCGTTGGGCTCGCCGCGCGCGGGGCCCACGCCCGTGTTTTCGATCAGCCCGAGCGCCCGCAGGCGGGAGAGGAGCTTCGATATCTGACCCTGATCATGCACGCCCGAGGCGTCAGCCAGCCGACGGTTGCTCGCACCGGGGGACTGCGATATCGCCAGCAGGACACGCACGGTGCGGTAAGTCAGGCGCATGTCCAGCTCCCGTAGAGGGTCCTTGCCCGTGCCGCGGGGACGCACGGGTCTCGGCGGGCAGGGCCGCTGCAGCTCCCGGGTGGCGGCGGCCACCCCCCGGTAGGGCAGCACGATCATCCCCATCAAGGGCCCCAGCAACTCGGCGAAGGACCCCGACTCCGCTTTGGCGGCACCGTCCGGGGCCAGACCCGCGAGCCGGGCGTGCAGCACCGAGGAGACCGCACCCACCACTCCGTCCGCGGTCAACGGGGGCAGCTCACGGGTGCCCCTGCTCTCCGCACGCGCCTCCTCCAACGCGCGCTTTACGGTCTCCACGACACGTGCCCTGCGCTCCAGCGCGCGGGGCCCGGCGGCAAGGGACTCCACGATGCACAACCGGCCCATCTGGGGCTGCTCGTCGAGGAAGTCCAGCAGGGCAGCCAGCCCCGCGCGGACACGATCTTGCCATCTTTTCTCGCCGTCATACGCGGGGATGACCCTCGCCTCGATCTGCCGCGCGGCGTCGTCGAACGCCGCGAGGAAACACGCTTCGCGGTCCTCGAACAGTTCGTAGAACGTGCGGCGCGATACACCGGAGTAGGCCACGACGTGCGCGACCGTCACGTTCCCAGCGCCGCGCTCTGAGGCGACCTCCGTCATCCCCGCGAGGATCCGCGCGCGCTGGATCTCACTGACCTTTTCACTGCCAGCGCTGCTCCTTCTCTTGCGGCCCGCGCCGAGGCCGGGGCGCTTGTCCTGTGCCCTTTGGGTACGCGACCCGGCCTTGGCGTTGGGTGATGACATGAGCGGCACCCCTACTTCTTCTTCTTGTTCTTCTTGCCTTTTGCGTGCTTCTTGGGCTTGGTCTTCTTCTTCGCCTTCGGGCAGCCGGTGACGGCGATCTTCGGGGTCTGCTTGAGTACCGCGCCGTTCTGGGCGGTGATCGTGATCGGCATGCTCAGGGTCTGGCCGCAGAGGCTGCCCTTCGCCTTCGCGGGGACGACCGCCGCGAGGCCGGAGTGCGGGCCCTCAGGGAGCGTCAGCTGGAAGGAGCTGATCGGCGCGTCGGGGACGCTCGCGAACGTGCTGCTCGTGACCCCGTGCTTGATATCGATGCTCCCCGTGAGGTCCACCGTGACGCCTTCGCCCTGCAGGATCACGACGACGTCGGGGAACGCCGCGCCACCGTGGGACACCAGGTACGCCGGGCCCGTCAGCGCGCCCGCGAGGATCGGTGTGCTCGCGGTACCTGTCCCGATATCCGACCCCGCGGGACAAGACGCGGGGTTCGCGTTGAACGTCGCTTCCGGGCAGGCCTGCTGGATCGTCGTCAACCGCGCCGGGAGCTGCTTAGGCAGCAGCACGGCGACACTGCGGATGTTCGCCTGTGTCCCCGCCGGGTAAGTCGTCTTGACGGTCAGGCTCGCCCCGTCCTTCTTGCTCGTCTTCGCCTGCGAGGAGACCGTGAACACCGGATGGAACGGCAGGTTCGCGCAGTTCGCGGCCTCAAAAGGACTCGACACCACAGCCAAAGCGCCCTGAGTACTCGTCAACGACCCACCCACCGTGAGGGGATCGCAGTTGGTCGGGTTGAACATGAACCCCGGACGGTCGATGCTCACGTTCACCGTCCTGATCTGCAACGGGATGCCCTGCAAGATCATCGGCAGCGGGTCACTCGTAACGGTGATCTGCGCCGTATGCGGGTCGATGCTGACCGCCGCGCGGACCACGACGTTTCCTAGGTTGAAGGGGCCCGCGACAGCCGGCACTACGATGCTCAATCCGAACGGGGCGCCCTTATACGGGCCCGTGAGGAACACCTGGCCGCCCTGCACATACACCGGGTCAGGGCCCGGGCCCGCCGCTACCGTCGTATGCCCGATCAGGCTATTCGGGCCACACGCGCCCTGGGATGCCTGCGGTTCGGGGCAGCGTTCTACGCTCTTCAATATCCCCAAAAGGCCCGGGGGGGTCGTGACCATCGCACCGCCCAGATCCTGTTCGCCGTCCTTGCGGGAGAACGTCACGATGAACGGGCTAAACGCACCCGCCTGGTTATCCAGGGTGCCCGCCGTGAACGACGGCGCGAACCCCGCGGCCTGACAACCCTGGTTGACTTCAAACGCGTTGCTCGGTTCAGCGGGCGTTTCGCTGCTCCACGGCGTCAACCGCGAGCTCGTCTTATACGCCCCGCACACTGTGGGCGTCACCAACGGCGCGTGGGGACCACCGAACAACGTGAGCTTCAACTCGCCGAACGGGATCTGCGGGAGATTCCCGAAGTCCGTCGTCACCTGGCCCGTCACCGGGTCCAGGCGCACTTCACCCGGGAGCTTCACGAGCACCCCATCGCCTTCAACGACAACGTACAGCGCGACGAGGCTCCCGAACGGGTTGCTGCCCTGTGCGGCCCCCGCGTTGCCCTGCTGCGCCAGGTACACCGACCCCCCCAGCGGCGCTTCCAGCAATGGTGTCGTGACTTCGACGCTCCCCACCTTCGAGGAATCAGGACACGACGGCACTTCGGTGTTGCCGAGCCCGATCTCCCCCGGGGTGCACGCCTCACGCCCACCACCGGCGGCGGACGGCGAGACCACCAACCCCGCAGGCAAACTTACTGTCACATCCCGCGGGTTCGCCTCCGCCAGTTCCGTGAAGCTTTCATCCTGCGGGACACTCAAATCGACGTTTAGGCCGCTCGGGGCACCCGCCGCCGCGGTATCGGGCGCCACACTCAACGACGGGCTGAAATTGAGCTTTTCACAGCCCGTGACCGCCGGGGCGTTCGCCTGCGCCGACAGGATGTTTTCTGGTTCCTGCCAAGAGTCCGCGGACATCGACGCCTGTAGCGGTTCCCCCGTGCACGACTCCGGCAACGTCAACAACGGCTTGCTCGCACCAGCTGGATCTCCCCACAACGTGAGCGTCGCCCCATAGACCGCCCCCTTCTGCAGGATGTTCGAGACACCGGCGGAGAGCTTGTAGACACCCCCACTAGGGTCGCTGTCCGGGCGTACCTCGCCGCCGATGTGAAGGATTATCCCGAAACCCAGGAAGTTGAAGCCGAACTCGGCAGGGACCCCGGGCGGAGGCACCATGTTGAAGACCGTAACAGGTTCTTCCATACCCGAGAGCAGCGAAAGCCCTAGGGTAGCGAACCCCACAGCCGAAGTTCTCGGACACTGAGCTCCATTCTCGAGTTCTCCCTCGGTGCATTTTGTCTCGGTCGCGGTGGGGTTGACGACCAGCCCCTTGGGCAGGTTCACCGAAATATTCTTCGGATCACCATCAGGAATTTCACCAGGTAGGCCATCCTGCCTCTGTGTCTGACTAGGTTCGTGATGATCCAAAACGATCGTTGTCTTCAGCGCGTAGGGGTGGGACCCGGCCTGCGTCGCAGGCGGACCATTTTCAGAGCCCGCGACCGCGGCGATCCCAAACGTTTCGATCCCAAAGCTCGCCGACGCCGTGCCTGCGAGCACGAACACCATCGCTACCGCGGCGAGTGACGCGGCGAGGAGCATCCGCAAACCCCGGGGAGCCTGCTTTATCGCTGTGAACCTGATCATGAGTGATGCCTCCCCGAGGACTTGCTTGTACCGGCCGATCCAACTGCTTTCCTGGCTTTGGATTTGCCGCGATATCTCTTCCTTGCCTGCGCTTTGCACACCGCTCGCTTGTCCTTCGGCTTACGCTTACATGTCTTTAGTTCCTTCGCGAGCTTCTGCGCTCTCGTCAACGATTTCGCCTTGGGCTTACCCGCGGGCGTCGAGGTAGGTGGCGTGAGATTCCCCACCCCAGAGAACGCGGCGGCGCTGGAGGGCGCACCGAATGCCGGCTGGGCGCCTGGCGCAGCGAGACACGCTTCACCGGTACACGGCGCCGCGGGCGCCGCGGGATTCTGAGCCGCGATACCACCACCCACGCGCGCATCGTAGATATCGGTGTTGTTGTCCTGATCCTGGCCCACCAGCGCCTGCCGAGTGAAGAAGAACACATCGCTGCCATCCGCGCTCGCATCACCGAAATCCGACTGGCTGGTGCTCTGTCCGGTGGAGATCAGATAAAGCCGGCCGCCCTCCCACTCATACACATCGAGCTGCCCATTCGTGTCCTGCGGCACGAGCGCTTCCGCGGTCGTGAAGAAAACACGACGACCATCAGCCGACAGATTACGCGTCAAGAAAGGCTCAAAGCCACCGGGGCCGATCTCATTCAGGCCACCCGAGATTTCGGCGTCGCTGGTCGCGGCGACACCGCTCGGGTTGCACGACACGCACGTAAGCGTGCCACCCGCGGCATCAAACAGATACAGCTCAATGTGTCCAGCATTGTCATAGCCGGTCAACTGCGACTGCGAACTGAACAGCACCGTCATCCCATCGGAAGTAACACGCGAGCTCTTCGCCTCTCCGGCACCCTGATCGCCGTTGACTACGCCCCAGTTGGTCTCACTCAGTCCGCTGCTGACGAGGGTGGTGGCGCCATCGTGCCACTCATAGAGATCACCTGAACCTCCACTTCCGGCCGCCGCGAAGTACACGACGCCTCCGTCATCAGAGACGCCGAGCGTCCCGTGCACGTCGGCGTCGCCGCTCGTCAGCGCTTCGCGTGTTTCGCTTTCGACATCGAACCGGTAGAGATTGCTTTCTTCGCCTTCGCCTTCCGTATAGAACACAAACCGGCCGTCCGGCGTCGCCGCACGCCAATACGCCTCCCCTGCCGAGACGGGGACCGTCTTCCCAGCCTGCGGCTCACGCACATAGATCCGGCCCGTCCCGGCATCACTGAAGAACACACGCGAACCATCCCCAGAGATCGTGTCCTGCGTATAAAAACGACCCGCGGCGCCACCGATATTTCCGCTACCCTGTTCCTGCTCAATCAGAGGACCACCCGGACCCGCAGCCGCGCCTCCCGCGGGCGCGCTGCCACCGGGTAGCACACCGACAGGCGTGGTCAGCCCGTTATCCCACTCGTATAGATAGGGAACCCCGTGTTCGTCACGAACACCGGGCACGAGTTCTTCGGCGGTATCTTCAAACAAGATCTGTGAACCATCCGCAGACGCCCCGGCGAAGCTAAATTCGCCCGGGCCGTGTGCGAGCAGCCGATAGGCACCAGTGGCATTATCGCCGATATAGTAGTTGACCACCCCGGGTGTCGCACCCGCCGCAAGCGCAGGTTCTTCTGTGCCGACGATCGTCTCAGAAAGATCTTCAGTCAAACCCACCACGTGAGCAATCGAGCCGGGGTCAGTCTCAGGCAGGAGCCCCTGGGTCAACCAGCCGTCCCCTCCACGGGTACTGAGATAGGTCGGGAAAGTCGAGGCGCCTGACACCCCGGGGAATGGGGTAGTCGAATAGTACGTCACCCCATCGCCCGAGGGAGACGCCTGCACCAGGTCAAGATACCCGAGGGCATCCGTGAAGTCCTTATCGGCCGGTGAGACCTGCTCATAGACCCTGCCGTCGGGTAGCCCGCCGGGGCTGGTATAGAGGAAGGTTTGGTCCACGCCCGTCGTCACGCCCACGGAGTTCTGTGCGACGACACGGAAGTGGTAGAGGGTGTTCGCCAGCAGCCCCGTCAGGTGCACCGTGACGGTCTGTTCGCTGTGGCTCGCGGCGATGTCGCCGTCAGGTACCGGCACGCTCGTGCCATAAGAGGTGCTCGTGCCGTATTCAAAGCGGTAGGTGGTATCCGCGCCATTGGGGTCGATCTGCGCGGTGAGATCCCCCGAACTCGCACCAAGATCCTTCACCGACGCGCCGAGGATCGACGGCACCGTGAGCGTGGAGAGTCTCTGGTCCTGCCCCTGCGTTGAGCCGCTGGTGTTTCCCGCCACCAGCCGGTAGTGGTAGAGAGTGTTCGGCTGGAGCCCTGTGATTTCGGCGCTCACGGGCACAGGTGCGCTGGCCGACCCGATTTCCGCGGGGTCCGGGTGACAGGGGGCGCTCTGCCCGTAGGATTCGCTCGTGCCGTATTCAAAGAGGCACGAGGTGAGCGGTACGCCTTCGGGGTTGGCCGTCCCTTCGAGCGTCGCGCTTGTCGTCGTCACGCCCGTGGCCTGCCCCGTGCTCACAGCGGGCAACGACACCAGCCCGAAGACATCCACCACATCATTGCCAAACGATTCGCTGATGAACACCGTATGCGTCGAGGAATCCACCGCGAGCCCCCGAGACAGGGCGATCCCGGTATTGAACGCCAGTTCGTTGAGCGGCGCACCGGAGGATTCGTACACCAAGACACCTGCTCCCCGTTCGAATACATACACGTCGTTCGTCGAGGTATCGACAGCCACAGCGAATGCTTCCCCACCGTTATCCACGACATTCGTCCCCGCGTTCGGCCCTGCCGTCTGATCGACGGGGTCACCCGAGGAGTCGTACTCTTCGACCTTGCCTTCCCCATTCACAACGTACAGGTCACTGCCGGGCGAGTTGAACGCTAGGCCCCGCGGCCCGGATTCCGTTGTGAACTGCGACACGAATTCACCCGCCGGCGTAAAGATGTCCACCACGCTGTTGGCCTGATCGAGGACGTAAACATCCCCATCGGCCGGGTCGACCGCCACACCGATCGCTTCCCCCAACGCCAACGGGGTCGCACCCGCCCCGAACTGCGGAGTACTCACATCGGGCAACCCCGACGCATCGAACTTATCCACCGTGGTGCCATTTTCTACGACATACACATCGCCCTGGGAGAGCCCACCGGAGTTATCGACACCGACACCCCGCGCATTCGTGAAGGACCCCACCAGCGGGGAGCCCGACGAATATCCAGCCGACGGAGTGGACCGGTCCACCGGAGCGAACCGCTGCACGCTTTCCCCATCAGCGACGAATACTTCCCCGCTCCCTTGATCTACAGCCACACCATGCGGTTCAGCCGGCAAAGTACCTTCAGAACCGAAGCTCAAGACCTGTACATACTGTTCCGCGGCCAGCGTTGAGGAGGCCGCGAACACCAGCCCGCCGACCAGCACACAGAGAACCGCCAGGATCAGTCTACGAGCAGCATTCATCGAGTCTCCTCCTCCAAGAAAAGAGGGGAGAGCCCCTCGGCCAGTCGCTGCATGACAGTGCGCACACGTGCACGCGAGAGCCCAGCGCCCACGAGCACAGGGGAACGACGAACACCGCGCCCAAAGACGCGGCCAGTACGAAGCGGAAAGAACGCGACGACGCCCGAAAAAGCGCCGCTGTCAGCCGGTCTGGCTAGCGAACCCCGCCAAGAGAGAGAGAGAGAGAGAGAGATGCATCAGGATGCTGATGCATCTAGTTACGGCCCCAACCGGCGTCGTAAAGACTCTCAACACGTCTGTCCGAAACGAACTCACGCGAACAACATCTCCCTCACAGCTCGAAATCACGTCCCTCTCCCAGAGAAACCCTGCCAACGAATGAAAAGCCGGCCGCAGGGGCCAGACCCAAACCCGATCCTATGTATACGTCCTTACCGCACACCCGATCCCAAGCGGGACCGAACTACGAACATAATAAGCAGACTGAGCAGCAGTTGTCAAGCCCCAAGGTGCGCGACAACACTCACAGATCCCGCAGCGGGTCCTCGGCGTAGGCCTCGACCTCGCCGCCGCCCGCGCGGAACGCCGCGACCCTGCGGCGGCCGTCGATCGCCAGGCGCCGCGCCTGCGCGCGCTCCGTCGGCGGGAAGAAGCGCGTGAGGAGGAGCAGCGCCGGAACCAGGAGCAGCCACAGCGCACGCAGCACCAGCCCACTGAGACCGGCGGTGGGGAGCAACAGCTCGCCCGACACCGCCACCCCCACGAGGATCCCCGTCAGCTGGGCGAGGCGCCGCCACTGAAAGCCCACCGTGAAGACGTTGCGCGTGAGCAGGTGCATGATCGCGAGCATCGCCACGTAAGCGCCGCACAGCGCGATGCCGGCGCCCGCGATGCCGAGGCCCGCGCCCGAGGACGGCACGAGCACGAGCAGCAATGCCACGTTCACCGCGAGGCCCGCCAGCGCCGGTGGCAGGTTGCGCTGCGTGACCTGCGCGCGGCCGGTGATCACGATCAGCACCTGGTAGAGCCCATACAGCGTCCACCCCAGCGCCAGCCACGGCAGCGCAGTGTGCGCGCCGAAGTATTCCGGCGCCGCCAGCAGGCGCACCATCCAGCGCCCGAGCAGCGCCACGCCGCACACGACCAGCCCCGTGCCCAGCACGAAGTAGGTGGTCACCAGCGAGTAAAGGCGCGAGGCCTCGCGGTCACTCTGCACCGAGTAGGCAAGGGGAGGCCACGCGTACTGAAAGCCGCGCACGAACACGAACACGACGGTCGCGAGCTGCAGTGCGATCGAGTATTCCCCGCCCGCCGCGTGCGAGTAGGCGCGGAAGATGTACAGGCGGTCGACCACCTGCAGCGCATACACGCTCGCGTCGGCGGGCACAGTGGGCAGCCCGAAGCGCAGCATCGCACGCAGATCGTCCACGCGCACGCGCAGCGAGAAGCGCCGGCGCAGCACCCACCACAGGCCGAGCACCACCACCGCGGAGGCGCCGAAGTTCCCGAGCAACAGGCCGCGTGCGCCCTCGCCCGCGAGGACCACGAGCGTGACGGTGAACACCACCGTCATCGCCACGTTGGCGCCCGAGGCGAACATGTACGCGCGCGCGCGTTCGTCCACGCGCAGCTGCGCATAGGCCATCTCGAGGTTGGTGAACGCCCACAGCCCGACCACCGCGCAGTCGAGCAGTTCCGTGTCGCGGAAGCCCAGCAGCAGGTGCGAGAGCGGGCCGGCGAACGCGACCGCCAGCAGCGCGGCGAGGGTGGTGGTCCACGCCACGGAGGCCATCGCAGTGCGCGCGATCCGCGCGCGGCGCGCCTCGTCGGTGTCGGTGAAGTAGAAGCGGATGAACGCCTCGCCGATGCCCATCCGCAGGAAGATCGAGGCGAGGATCACCGAGGTCAGCAGCGTCGTGTACGCGCCGTATTCGGCAGCCGCGACGTGGTGCGTGTAGAGCGGCAGCGTGACCAGCGCGATGCCCTTGGCGACGATGTCCGCCGCCTGGTAGGCGGCGCCGGTTCGCAGGAGGCGTTTGAGGTAGGCGAGCACGGGCGGGCGGGCCGCTCAGGCCGGAGCTGCCACCGGTTCGGTGCTCATCGCCGGCTCCGTTGGCTCGCCCGCGCGCGCCGCCAGCGCCAGCGCGACGCCGATGCCCAGCAGCGTCCACGTGAGCGGGTCCTCCAGGAAGTCGGCGTACGTCCAGGTGTGCAGCACAAGCGCCGCGAAGCACGCACTCAGCGCGATCCTGGGAGGCGAGCGCCCGGCGCCCGAGAACAGCACCATGAAGGCCGCCAGCAGCAGCGCCCCATACAGTGCGAGGCCGATCAGCCCCTGCTCGGCCGCCACCGTGATCGGGATCGTGTGCGAGGCCGAGGTCGCGTTCTGCGCCGCCGACCCGCCCGCATTGTGGGCTTTGTACGCCTTTTCAAACGAGCCCGAGCCGTGCCCCTGCAGAGGGTCTTCCGCGAATAGGGATAGCCCCCCCGAGATGAGGTGCGCGCGGCCGTTGGTGGCGTTGTTGGCCGAGCCACCCGCGCCCTTCAGGCCGATATGCAGGCTCGCGGGCGCCAGCAGCGCCACCACCAGCGCAATCGCGCCGGCGGCCAGCGACACGTAGAGGGTCGCGCGCACATCCCAGCGCCAAGCCGCGAGCACCGCCAAGCCGAGCAGCAGCGCGGCGATGCTCGACTGCGAGAAGCTCGTCACCAGGCCGGCCAAAAGCCACAGCAGCACCGCGCCGCCCAGCAGCACATCGCGCCGCGCGCGCGTCCACAGCACGACCGTCGTCACGGCGATCATCACCAGTGCCAGGAAGCGCCCGTAGATCGACGGGTCGAAGAACAGCGAGTTCACGCGGAAATAGTTGTCGTAGTCGTTCGCCGCCACCACCTTCGGGTTGAGCAGCAGTTCCTTGCGCGCGTACTCCACGAACCCCACGCCCGCGAACAGCACCGCCTCGCACACCGCGATCCCCAGGCACGCCAACAGCAGCTCACGCGTCCAGCGCACCTGGCGCAGCAGCGCGTACAGCAGCCCGAAGGGCAGATAGAAGAACGCGAGGTTCTCCAGCGCCTTGACGGGGTCGCTGGAGTAGGAGGCCTGCAGCGCGTACAGCACCACCGCGGCGAGCAGCAGCCAGTCGAGCAGAATCGGGGCGTGCGTGGCAAACCCCGTGTCTCGTGGATCGCCCGCCGTCGACGGCGAGGAGGTGTTCGCCCGCCGTGCCGCCAACGAACGCCGTACAGCCGGCAGCAGATGCGCAAGCGTGCCGGCGCCGACGACCAGATACAGCGGGATCAGCAGATTCACCGTACGCCCATCGGCGGAGATCGGCAGCCGGAACGGCAGCGCGAAGATCGCCAGTAGCGGGAACGCCTGCGGGCGCGAGCGCATGAACAGCGCGAGCGCCGCGACGATCGCCAGCGCCGCCACCAGCGCGAGTGCGAGCTTCTCCGCGGTGCTCAACCCGCCGCCTTGGGCAGAGTCAGCGACAGCGTGAAGCTGCGCGGCGAGAGCACCGTGCGCTTCTGCCGGCCCAGGCTCACGCGCATGCGGTATTCCCCCGCCGGCGCGAGCGGCCCGTGGCCGACCGGAATAAGCGGGTCGTGCGGGGTACCGCTCGCCGGGGCGGGCGTCGTCGTCGGACCGCGGTGTCCGTCCCACTGCAGCGACAACTGCCGGTAGCGCGCGAGCGGGCGATCGAGCAGCAGCGTGGCCACCGCCCGTTCGCTTGAGTCGACGATCGTGACCGTCACATCGTCGGCCTTGGCGATGCGGAAGGAGAGGTGCTCCACCCGCCGGCCTCCAGCGGCGTAGGGGTAGAAGTGCGGGGTCATCTTGAAGTCCTGCACGGCCGTCGGGGTGTGCTTGAGGTGCTGGGTGATCGCGAAGGCCGCGAAGCACGCCACGACGAGCGCCGCAAAGACCCACGCGGCGAGCGGATCAGCAAGCCCCGCCACGACTCTCGTGCCCCGCGGGCGGGCGGGGGACCGGCTCCCAGGCGGGGCGGGCGGGCCTTCGGTGCCGGACGCCGCCGGGGCGCTCAATCCCCGCCGTCCAGCGCGAAGTGGCCGACGGTCTCCGAGCGCAGGCCCAGGCGCAGCGTCTCCAGCGAGAGAACTTCGTCGGGAGCGATGTTGCCGAGGTTGGCGTTGGGGCCGAAGAACTTCAACAGCCACGCCTGCTGGTCGCGGCGGGGGGCCTCGAAGATCATGCGGTCGGGGTCGATCGCGTGGGCGATCTCGTCGATCAGCCCGCTGCGTACCTCGCCGTCGGCGCGGAAGATGCCGGCGGTGCCCGACTCGCGCGCCTCCGCGATCACCTTCCAGGCGCCCGCGTCGAGGTCGCCCTGGATGCGCTCGATCCACACATATGGCGCCATGATCGCCTGGGCGTCCTTGGAGCCGACCTCCGAGAGGACCGTGAACTCCTTCGCTAGGCGCGCGATCAGCTCGTGCTTCTCGTCCTGGTCGAGCTCGATCGTGCCGTCGGAGATCTCCACGTGGCGCAGCCCGAGCTCGCGCAGCCAGCTCACGAGGCCCTCCACGCGACCCTGGCGAATCGCCACCTCGGTGAGCGTCCCGCCGAGCACCACCGGCACGCCGTGCGCGGCATAGCGCTCGAGCTTGACCTTCAGGTTCGCGCTCACCACAGCCGTGCCCCAGCCGAGCTTGACGATGTCCACGGCCTGGCCGGCAGTCTCCATCAGGCCGTCCACCGCGGCGACCGACAGGCCGCGGTCGATCACATGCGTGAGCCCGCGCTCGCGCGGCTTGGCGGTGCGCTCGGGGGTGTCGAGGAAGGTGGCTATGGGGCTATCTCCGATGGGGCTGGCCGGTCGGGCAGGCGGATCGGCGGAGGATTGAAGCCTAGGCTCTACGGGGCCGATGACTTGTCCTGGCCAGCGATCACGACCACCGTGGCCCCGCTGCTGAGCGCCGCCGTGGCCGCTTCCAGCGGCTGGACCTGGGAGATTTCAAGCGTCTGCGCGACGTGCTCGGCGTCGGTGCGGTGCCCGGCCGCGTACTGCACGACCGACGTGGAATGTGCGGAGGGCCTACCCGCCAGCGCACTCGCCAGCGTGTAGCCGCTCTGCTGGAGGTTCGTCGAAAGCCGGCGCGCCAGACCAGCCGTTTCGGTCGAGTTAAGGACCACGACGTGCGTTTCAGACGGGCTCGTCGCGGGCGTCGAGGCTTCGCTCGGCTGCGTCGTCGTGGAGCTCGAACGATGCGATTCGGTCGAGGTGAGCGTCGAGGAGGACGAGAGGTTGGCCTTCGCACCCTTACTCGAACTCGGTGAGCTCCCCCCCGAGCCGAGCACCACGACGAGCAACACCACGATCGCGACCACCGCGACACCCACGAGCAGCAGCGGCAGGCGCGAGCCACGGCGCGGTTCCTCGCGCAGGAACGGCGGCCCGGGCGGCGGGCCGCCGCGACCGCGGCGACGGGGCGGCGGTGAGCCCTGTGTCTTTTCGCGCGGCGCGGCGCGGCGCGGCGCGGCGGGGGACTCGGCGGCGCGGCGCGAGGCGGAGGACGACTCAGCGGTGCGCCGCGGCGCGGGGGGCGCCTCTGGAGCAGCCCCGCGACCGGCGACCACTGGCACCGCCTCACGGTCGGCGACGGTGGCGCGTTCGGGCTCCGAGCGGCGGGGGGGCGGCGCGGCAGGCACCACCGGCGGAGGAGGAGCGGGAGAGCGGGGCGGTGCCTCAACCGCACGTGCGGCAACGGCGGTGGCGCTGCCAGCCACAGCCGCCACGGCAGGCGCCCGCTCGGGCGGAGCCTGCTCGGCCTGTGTGTCGGCAGGTGAAAGAACCACGACGGCCGCCTCGGACCGAGGGGCCTCGGCCACGGTCTCGGGGGTGGCCTTACCGGTCCCGACGATCGCCGGCGCCGCCGGCAGGAGGGCCAGTACGTGCGCCTCCTTGGCGACCCGTGTCGCCGCGCCAGCCGCATTCGCCGCGGCCACCGGAGCCCCCTCTCCAGCCGGGGCCTGGACCGGACGCGCGCCCTCCAAGGGTCGCGCCACCTGCGCCGTGGCGCGCTGGATGCGCAGCGCGACGGCGGCGCTCAACCGTTGGTCGCGCTCGGCCGTGCGCTCGGGCTCGGCGTCGGCCCATTCGCGCAGGCGCTTGAGCTCGCGCGCCTGGGAGAAGAACAGCAGCGACATCACCGCGATCCCCACCAGCGCGGCGAAGGCGACGAGCGCGCCAATCTGCGTAAAGGAGCTCGACAGGGATAGTGCCAGCGGCAGCGCCGTCATGAACTTTGGGAGTGTATGAGGGGCGCAGGCGCACTGTCGCCACTTGCCTGGGGCCCGTGCGTGTGCGGCTCCCCGCGCACCGCCGAAAGCTCGGCGACCTTCGCAGCGAGGCCCGCCGCATCGCCCTCCAGCACGAGCAGGTTGATCTCCGCGAACATCGCCTCCACGGCCTCCACCCCCAGCGGGGCACGCTCGGCCAGGAGGATCTTCTCGGCCGCGGTCGCGCAGCGACGCTCGTAGTCGTTGAACAGCTCCTCGTGCAGCTTCTCGCCCGCGCGCCGCCCGACGATCTCGATGTCGATGTCGCGCGTGGGGTCCAGGCCGGAGAGCTCGATCATCGCGCGCGCGAGCTCGACGATGTGCACGGGCTCGCCCATGTCGAGCACGAACACCTCGACGGCGCGGGGAGCGTCAAGGGAGCGACGCGCGTCGGGAGGGTCTGTGGCAGCCTCGCCCGCACCGAGACGCGCGCCCGTCACACCGAGGTCTCCGGGTACGCCACTGGTGTCGAGCGATCCCGCCCGAATGATCAGCTGCACGGCCTCGGGGATCGTCATGAAGTAGCGCGTCATGCGCTCGTCGGTTACCGTTACCGGCCCGCCGCGCGCGATCTGGCGGCGGAAGATCGGCACGACCGAGCCCGAGGAGCCGAGCACATTGCCGAAGCGCACGGCCTTGTAGCGAGTCCCGGCCCAGCGCGCGGTGGCGGCCTCCAGCGCGAACTCCGCGAGCGCCTTGGACGCCCCCATGACCGTCGCCGGCGCGACGGCCTTGTCGGTGGAGACGAGCACGAAGCGCCCCACACGCGCCTCGCCCGCGACGTGCGCGACGACGCGCGTGGCGATCGCGTTGTTGCGCACCGCCTCGACCGGGTTGGCCTCCATCAGGCCGACGTGCTTGTAGGCGGCGGCGTGGAACACGACCGTGGGCGCGTACTCGGAGAAGACCTCGCGCATGCGCTCCTCCTCCTTACAGTCCGCCAGCACCGCGGCGAGTGCCGCGGGCTGCACGTGGCGATCCTCCAGCAACTCGCGCTGGATTTCAAAG
This sequence comes from uncultured Solirubrobacterales bacterium, assembly GCA_963723045.1. Lineage (GTDB taxonomy): Bacteria > Actinomycetota > Thermoleophilia > Solirubrobacterales > Solirubrobacteraceae > Palsa-744. Next base: position 1,968,047 of record CAVROU010000002.1, read on the forward strand.
AGGTTGTCCTCGGCGTGGTCGAGCAGGATCAGCCGGGCCGCGGGGGCAGGGCCAGGGTCGGAGGCAGAGCCAGGGTCGGAGGCAGAGCCAGGGTCAGAGCCCGAGGCGAGCGCGGAAAGAGGGCTGGCGGGGGCGGTGGGCGGGCTGGCGGTGGGCGGGCTACTTAATCCCCGCGCGATCTGGCGACAGAGCTCGGAGCCGATCGAGCCACCCGCGCCGGTCACCAGCACCGTCTCGCCTGCCAGATAGGCGCCAACGCGGTCAAGCTCCATGACGACGGGCTCGCGACCAAGCACATCCTCGACCTGTACCTCGCGCACCTGGTTGTAGACGACGCCGCCGCCGTCCTGCAACAGCTCGAAGACCGTCGGCAGCGTGCGCACGGGAATCGAGCGCATGCGGCACTCGCGCACAACGCGCGCGCGCATCGAGCCCGGCGCGGAGGGGATCGCGATCACCACCTCGTCTGGCTCGGCCTCCTCGAGGATGCGCGGCAGATCGCGCTCGGTGTCCCCACGCACGCGCACCCCGTCGATGCGCAGCCCGCGCTTGCGGGGGTCGTCGTCGAGGAACCCCACCGGCACCAGCCCCAGCTCACGGTTGCGCGCGATCTCGCGCAGCACCAGGCGCCCGCCGTCGCCGGCGCCGACGATCAGCACCGAGCGCTGGCCCTCGCGCACACCGCCGAGCGCGGCGAGCGGGCGGCGCTCATAGATCGTGCGCACCAGGACCCGCACCCCCACGAGCGCCACGAGCGCGAGCAGGAAGAACATCGCCACCACGCCGTTGGGCAACCCCACCGCGACCGTACGATGGTGGGAGGGAATTTGCACCGGGCGCAGCACCGCGACGCCAACCACCAGCAGCAGCGTCGTGATCAGCACGCCGCGCAAGATCGCCTCGTAGTCGCGCTGCCCCGAGTAGCTCCACGAACGCTGATACACACGCGAGAGCGCCAGCACCGTCACGCCCCCGACGGCGGCCCACCAGATCGTACGTTCGCGCAAGTGCACATAGGGCCCGTGCGGCCCGTTGTCGAAGCGCAGCTGAAAAGCCATCCAGTAGGCGAGGGCGAGCAGCACCCCGTCCACGGCGAGCTGGGGAAGCGAGTGCCGGTGCAGGGGGAGGGCCACCGAGCGAATACGTCGGCGCATCATGGGGATTGTACGGGTGAGAAAGGAGAAGAGAGGGAGGGCCGCGGCATGGCGGGCCGGCTGGACTGCCGAAGAAGGGCGCGGTGCGACACGCGGCAGGGCCGCTGCGCGGCGAACTGACGGGACTGCCCAAACCCGTGAGACACGGACCGCGACAGACCGTCAGCGGACAATTCAGCGCAGCAGACGCGACGGTGAGTCGATCAGTACGACCGCGTGATCCCTCCCAAACCTGACCTCGGCCTCGACTTCCTGGTAACGGCCGCCAATCCGGAGCGGCAAGTCGATCTGCCCCGAAACCACGCCTTTGCTCCGCTTGTCGCTCAGGGCCCAAGTGGTCTCCTCGGACGGCTTGATGACTCCCTGTTCGCTAGGCCAAAGGCCGGCCTCTTCGTCGTATACCCAGCGTCCGCGTTCGAACTGCCAACGGAGCAGCGTGCGCTGCCAGCGGTGCACCTCTCGCAACCGCACCAGCGCCGCCGAGAGCGAAACCCAGGCAGACCGCGCGAGACTCCTGATCGTCCCCAGGTCTTGCGGGGCGCGCGCGAAGGCGCTCTTCACCATTGGACGCGGCATCAAGATGGCGCCCGCGAGCGCGTCGCAGAGTACCTCCTCAGAGTGAAAGGCCGCCTGCGTCGCGTACCTTCTCGGCGATGCAAGGTGATCGGCACGCAGCACGACATGGCCAAGCTCGTGGGTCAGCGTGAAGCGCCGGCGCTCCAAGCTCGCGTCGCGCGCCAGCAGCACGACCGGCCGGCCGTCGGTCCAGATCACACGTCCATCCTCAGGCAGGTCATAGTCAAATACAGGCACGTCCAGCGCAGAGGCCAGCATCCATGGATCCACGCGTGGCGAACGCTCGATGCGATGGCGCTGGAGAATCTCCATCGCCAGGTCATCCGCCAAGCGTCCAGCCTCAGCGCGCATCTTTGTCCAGCCGCTCCGATCGCGCATCCTTGTCCAGCAACTGCTTCCACGCAAAGCGGTTGCCGAGAGACGACGCTCGCTGCCGGCCGCCGGCCATGACGACCTCGTGGTCGTGGCTCAGCTTGCGCAAGCCGAGTTCGATCGCTCTGCGAGTGGTCGATCCGTCCCAGTCCCACGTGTCGATCGCATCCTGCAAGCCCTTGCACGCGTCGTCGGGCAACACCGGCACCTCGGTGCGACTGTGCCACTCGCGCAGCGAGTGTCCCCGCGCTGGAGCATCATCGATTCCAAGCTCCCGAGCAAGGTCGAGCGTCAAGCCCCCGCGCGTCGCAGCGAAGTCGCGACCGTCGGCAAGCACCGCTTCCAGCCGTCCCCTGCCGGCCTGGACGGCGTCGCTCGCTCGGCGGCGCTCTTCGGGCACCGCATCCCTCCACTTCGCCAGAGTCGTGCTGCGCAGCGGTTCGGTAGTCGCAAGCTGGCGGTTGCGGCGCATCGGACCCGCCAGGATCGCGGCCCTCCTGCGATCCAGCCAATCGTGGACCCGGTCGCGCAGCTCGACGAGGGAGCCATAGTCGCGCACGTCGCACACCTCCAGGGGCGTGCCGCCCACGTGCAGAGGTGTCGTTGCGCCGCGCGGATATAACAGCAGCGTGGGGATGTCCAGCTCGATGGCCCATCCGACCTCTCGCCCGCAGTCAAAGCTCGCATCCCCCAACAAACCCACGACGGCATCAACCTTGCCCACGAGCCCGCGCCGGATCGATCGACTTCTTGCCGCCGCAACCTCCGCTGGCGCCAAGCAGCTCTCGGATAGCTCCACACGTCGTATCGCATCGGGATCGAGCGAGGCAGCATGCTGGCTGGCCTCGCGTACTGCGGCGACCGCACGCCTGGTCGCTTCACGTGTCTCCGGGGACGCCTGACGCCGGGACACCGCTATGAATATCGTCAAGGGACACTCGTTGTTTCGTTTTGTTGCCGTCAAATCAACCATTTCCTCCTTCGTTCTCTTGGTAAAGGTGCCAAACATGAAACCAGGGGGTGCGGACGCGCCAGCGATCCGCTCACGCCTTGAGCGCGAGTACGAGCTGCTCCAGCAGCACACGAAGTCCACTCACGCGGGTGCTGCGTACCGAGGCACTGGGCAGCTTGGCGAGCAGGCCGTCCTCCGAGCACAGGGTCCGAGCGAGAGTGAGGTGCGAGTTGTAAACCTGCACGGTCGTGCTCTCCACCACCTCCTCACCGCGGCGGGTGGCCAGTCCCTCGGCGAGCGTCTCGACACGAGCGCGCAGCATCTGCTCATTGGAGACCTGCTCGACGACCGCCAACGCGAGCAGCCCGGCGAACAGCTCCAGCGTGAGGAGATCGCTGTCGCGCACGTCGAAGCCGTCGTCCGAGCCCACCGCAAGCACCCCGCCGCGGCCTCCCGGAGCGCCCACGGGCACGCATAGATAGGCCTGATTCTCACAGCCTTCGCGCGGCTCCCACCAGGGATGGCGGCGCAGCTCGGAGGTCGCCGCCGGCTGACCCACCTGCCATACATGCCCGGCGAGACCCTCTCCCAGGCGGAAGGGATGATGGTGGTGGTCGGCAGGGAGGTTCCTGCTCGCTGCGACCTGCAGCTGCAGCGGATCCTCGTCGGGGCGCAGCCACGCTGCGTAGATGTCGTCCGCATCGCGATCCTCGAAGAGGACGAGCAGCGTGGTGAGCAGGTTGCTCGTCCACTTGGAAAGGCCCGTGGCGTCGAGCACCCTCACACCAAGGCCCGCAGCGCCTGTCCTCAGAGCCTCTAAGCCGCCGCGCGCAAAGCGCAAGAGGTCGCCCGATGTCGCCGCCGTGGTCGGTGCGTCGAGCGGCCCGGCAGCGCGAATCGCCTTGCGAATTTCAAGCGACGCGGGACCGAGCGCGGCTTTGATGTTCTCGTCGTCGCGTGCGCGCCAGGTGGCGACGGTCACACCGGCCAGATCGCTGGGCAGCTCCAGGTCCGCTCCGTCGGGGACTAAGAGAAACACCCGATCGTGACCCAGCGCCCCCAGGAACATGCCCGCCTCGAAGAAGAGGTTGTCGCGCGCGGTCGAGTGCGCCGCGCCGCGCTTCACCACCGTGTCGTCGGCGGTCAGCAGGAACGCCGCGAAGGAGAAGCTCCCGGCAGCGGCAAGAAGGCTACGGAGCGTACCCTCGCCGAGCCTGAAGATGTCCTGAGTCCATACCGTGGGCTGCGCATGTGGATCGAGCAGCGCCTGGAGCTCCTCCGCCAGGATCTTGCCCTCGGAGGAGGAGCCGATGAAGATACGGGGACGTGCTGAGGACGTGGGGCTCATCGTCGTGGCAGACTAGACATGCGTCCGGTCTTCCTGTGAGTCTTTGGCTATGTCCTCCGTCCACTCAGCTGCTCGATCTCCCGCGGAGCCGGTGGCGCCGGAGGCGGTCCCCGATCCGACGACGATCGTGATCGACTACACCAACTACCGCGGTGAGCGGGCGCATCGCCGGGTGCTGCCCAACCGGCTCTGGTTCGGCACGGCGGACTGGCACCGCGAGCCTCAGTGGATCCTCGACGCCTGGGACGTCGAGAAAGGGGTGATCCGCTCCTTTGCGATGCGCGACATCCACTCCTGGGAGCCCGACGCCTAACGGCATCGGCCCAAGACTTGACGTGTCGGCAGAGCAGGTGCCCCCCGGTCGCTACCGGCACTTCAAGGGCAGGGATTACAGCGTCCTGGGCGTGGCGCGTCACTCCGAGACAAAAGAGCGATTCGTCGTGTACCACCCCGTGGATGAGCCCGCGGACCTATGGCTTCGGCCCGTCGAGATGTGGTGCGAGAAAGTCCGGCACGACGGACGCTCGACCGCGAGGTTCAGACCGCTTGCCTCAGACGCGCACGAAAGCTCGTAGGGCACCCGAAAAGCGCAACGCGGAGGTCGCATTGAGAGCTACCTTGCACGTGCCGAGAGGAGCAGGTCCACGAGGACGCGGGGATCGCGGCGCACCCGCTCGGCGCTCGCCCCAGGCGAGCGCTTGGCGAAGTCCAGCTCGGCCGGGTCCCTCAGGCGGCGCAAGCGGCCTTCGGCAGTCAGGCGCTCGTCCACCGCGCCGGGGCGGCCCTCGAAGGTCGTGTACACCGGCGTGCCGAGCGCCACCGCCTCGCGGTTCATCGTGCCCCCGGCGGAGATCACAAGGTCGGCGTAGGCGATCAGCGACTGTGCGTCGATCGCCTGCGTGGGCACCGTGAAGCCCGCCACCCCGCGCAGCTGCTCGCGCTGAGGCTCCGTGCGGGGGAGCACCACCGGCTGCACCCCCTCCTCGACCGCCGCAGTGCGTAGGCGCTCCAGCACCCCCGCGAACAGATCGTTCTCGAAGCGGTGGTACAGCGACACCTCCGGCGGGGTCCGCACCACGACGATCGGCCGCGCCGCGTCGAGGCCCAGTTCCTCCAGCACGCCCGGCGAGGGCTCGAAGTCGGCGAGGTAGTACTCCTCCTTGAGGCCCTCATACGCGTGCACCTTGCCGCGCGCGCCATAGCGCTCCAGACGCTCGGCGGGGATCGCCTCCGGCACCACCACCGTGCGTGCGAGGCGGCAGTTGACGAGGTGCTGCACGGCCGCCCACTCGTAGTCGAACATCGTCGCCGAGGGGACGCGCAGGAGGAAGGAGGCGACGCTGACGTCGTTGGAGCCGTGCCCGAGCGCCATGTCGAAGTGGCGCCGCGCCGCCCAGCGGGTGAGCGCCGAGGAGCGCGCTGCCAGTCCCACCGCCTTGGCGTGCAGGCGCTCGCCGCGGTGGCGGCCGATCACGGTGTGCGGGATCTCAAAGCGACGTAGCAGGCCGAGCGTCTGAGCGAAGTCACGCGCGGTCACCTCGACCTCGTGGCCGTCCGCGCGCAGCACGTCGATCACCGGGCGCATGACGAGCACGTGGGGGCTGTTCGTCAGGTCGATCCACACACGCATGCGCTGGTGCACGGTATTCCACCCCACGCACTTGCGGGCCCACGCCATCGCGCACACGAGCCAGTGCGCTGCACGGCCGTGGGGCAACGCCTCGGTGATGCGCGGCGTTCCACACGCACTCGGGTGCGCGCGATATCTTGGCCGGGCGTGCTCGGCCTGCCCATCCTTCCGCTCGATTTCCTCGGCGCCCATGTTGCGGGCCTCGGCGCCCACGCCGTCGTGCTCGCATCGGTCACCGAATCGATCGTCAACGAAACCTCGCACTTCGTCGGCGAAGCCGGCCTGCCCGCGATCTTCGTCCTGATGCTGCTGGGCTCCGCCTGCATCCCGATCCCCTCCGAGGTCGTGATGCTGTTCGCCGGCTTCGCCGTCGCCGACCCCGCCTCCAGCGGCGCCCAGCACCACCTCACGATGCTCGGCGTGATCCTCGCCGGACTGCTCGGCACGCTCGTCGGCTCCTGGATCGCCTATGCCGTCGGGCGCGGCGGGCGCCTGGAGCTGATGGAACGCCACGGCCACCTCGTCCACATGGGCCCCGCCCAGATTGACCGCGCCGACCGCTGGTTCCAGCGCTACGGCGACCCCGCCGTGCTGTTCGGGCGCATGATCCCCCTTGTGCGCGCCTTCGTCTCACTGCCCGCGGGCATCGCCAAGATGCCGCTCGGGCGCTTCACCGTGCTCACCACGATCGGCTCGATTCCGTGGGTCGTCGGGCTCGCCTTCGCCGGCAAGGCGCTCGGCAGCGAATGGAAGACCGTCCGCAAGGGCTTCGAGTACTTCGACTACGCGCTCGTGGCGCTGATCGTCATCGGGGTGGTGTACCTGCTCGTGCGCCGCCGCGCAGCCCGGCGCGGCGCGGCCGAGGTCGGTTGAGCCGGCGCCGCTCGCGCGTGTACGCCATCGGCCCACGCTCTACGCCGCCGCTCGTCCACTCGCCGCACCCCGTGAGCGCACACCTGCCCATCCGCCACGCGCTGCTGCTCGGCCTCGTCCATGGCCCGACCGAGCTGCTGCCCGTCTCCTCATCAGCTCACACAGCGCTGCTCCCCGACCTCGCCGGCTGGCCGGAGGAACTCGACCCCGCGGCCGCCCATACGCTGGAGGTGGCCCTGCACGGAGGCGCCGCGCTCGCCCTCGTGTTCGCGCTGCGCGCCGAGCTGGCCGAGGAGCTGCTTCGCCTCGACGCCCGCCGCCTGTCCGTGCTCGCGCTCGCGCTCGCGCCACCCGCCCTCGCCGGCTACCTGCTGGAGGGCTCCGCCAAGCGTCGCCTGGGCCCCTCGCGCACCGCCTTCGGCCTGCTCGCCGGCGGCCTCGCCATGGCCGCCGCCGACCTGGTCGGGGCGCGTACGCGCACAGCGCAGGACGCCGCCCCGCGCGACGGTCTCGCGCTCGGCCTCGCCCAGGCATTCGCGCTGGCGCCGGGCGTCTCGCGCCTCGGCGCCACGCTCACCGCGGCGCGCGCATTGGGCTTCGCGCGCGAGGACTCGCAGAAGCTCTCCTGGTGCGCCGGCCTGCCCGTGCTGCTCGGCGCTGGCGCCCTCAAGAGCCGGCGTCTGTCCCAGAACGGCGCCCCGGCGGGACTCGGCGCGCCGCTCGCCGCCGGCGCCGGGGCGGCGTTCGCATCGACGCTCGCCTGCTCTGCGCTGCTCGCGCCCGGGCGTGGGCGGCCGCTGCTGCCCTTTGCGCTCTACCGGGCGGCCCTCGCGGGCATCGTGCTCCGCCGCGCGTCTCGGCAGTGACGCATGCGCCCTCGGCCTGGCGTTCAGTCGGGTGCGGTGCCTAGCCCCCAATCGCGGCACGCGGCTACCGCGGCCCCCCTTGTGGGGGCCTCTCTTAAAAAAGGCCGTCCCCCACGCTTCTAAGCTGACGGGCACGTGCTCGACACACTGCTAGGCACCTCTCTCGGCGGGCGCTATCGCCTCGACGCCCGCATCGGCCAGGGCGGGATGTCCACCGTCTACCGAGCCTTCGACACCGTGTTGGAGCGGCCCGTCGCGATCAAGCTGATGAACCGCGAGGTCGCCTCCGACTCCGACCAGCTCAAGCGCTTTCGTCGCGAGGCCCGCGCCGTCGCGCGCCTGAACCACGCGCACATCGTCACCGTCATCGACGCCGGCGAGGATCCCGTCGAGGGCGGCTCGGGCAACGGCGCCGCCATGGGCGTCCCCTACATCGTCTTCGAGCACGTCGACGGCGAGACGCTCAAGGACCTCATCCGCCGCGAGGGGCCGCTCAAGGTCACCCAGGCGCTCGCCTACATCATCGAGCTCGCCCGCGCTCTCGGTGCCGCGCACGAGCGCTCGATTGTCCATCGCGACGTCAAGCCCCAGAACGTGCTCCTCACGCCCGAGGGCTCCGCCAAGATCACCGACTTCGGCATCGCGCGCACGCTCACCGAGGCCGGCCTCACGCTCGACGGCCGCGTGCTCGGCACCACCGACTACGTCTCCCCCGAGCAGGCCCTCGGCCAGCCCGTCACCGGCCAGTCCGACATCTACTCGCTCGGCATCGTCCTCTACGAGCTGCTCACCGGCTCCGTGCCCTTCACCGGCGACACGCCCGTCGCGGTCGCCATGCGCCACGTGCGCGAGCAGGTGCCCGACGTGCAGGCGCGCCGCCCCGACATCTCTGCCGCCACCGCCGCCATCGTCGACCGCGCCACCGCGCATGACCTTTCGCGCCGCTACCCCGACATTCCCGCGATGCTCAGCGAGCTCGAGGAGGCGCTTGCGATCGAGGCCGCCCGCACCGGCCAGGCCACCGGCGAGGTCACCTCCGTGCTGCGCTCGCTCCCCGGTGCCGCCCGACGGCGTCTGCCATGGCGCATGCGCCACCCCGCACGCTGGCTCGCCTCCTTCGCACTGCTCGCCGTCATCGTCGCCCTCGTCCTGATCGCCGCCGGCGAGCAGGCCCGCCGCGGCACCGGCACCGCCCCCGGCGTCGTCGCGCGCCCCGGCCTGCTCGCCGTCTCGCTCGCCCAGAACGCCGCCCACGACTACAACCCCTTCGGCACCGGCCCCGAAGACCCCGAAGGCGTCGACCTAGCGATCGACTCCGATCCCTCCACGTCCTGGTCCACCGCCCACTACTACGACGGCACGCTGAAGAAGGCCGGCGGCACCGGCGTCGGCCTCTATCTCGACGCCTCCCCCGGCCTCGCCGCGCGCCAGATCGAGATCCAGACACCCACCCCCGGCTTCTCCGTGCAGATCTACGTCGCCAACGAAATCAAGCAGGGGCTGCCGTATGGCAACTCAACGCCACTCACCGCGCGCGGCTGGGTCGGGCCCGTCGGCTCGGACACCGACATCCACAACCACGACCACCTTCCGCTCACGCTCCCCGCCCGCCAGCGTTTTCGCTACTACCTCGTCTGGCTCACCACGCTGCCGCCCGGCCAGCAGTCGGCCTCGATCTCCGAGTTGACGCTGTTTCGGTGAGCCGCTCAGCTCAGTGTGTACGGAATGTAAAGGGGCGGGCTGGGGGATTGCTTTTTTGGTTTATGGTTTCTATCGTATATACGCTTGGTAGATACATCTGCATGACGTTGTAAAAAATAGAGTCCCCAAGGTCGGCTCTCGCCACGGTGGGGCCCTCCAGCCCACTCAAAATCGGTACCGTCCCCGCGTCGCATGTCGCTCGATCCCCAGGCGACACAGACGTTCCACCAGCTCCGGGTAGCCCACGCCCGATGCCTCCATCAGCTTCGCGTACACGCTCGTCGGCGTGAACCCGGGCATCGTGTTCAGCTCGTTCACCTTCACCTCCTCGCCGTCCACGAAGAAGTCCACGCGCGCCAGTCCCTCACAGCCCGCGTGGTTGAACGTCTGCAGCGCAAGCTCGCGCACTCGTTCGCGCGCGGTTGTCGAGATGCGCGCGGGCACCACCAGCTCCATCCCGCCCTGGGCGTACTTCGCCTCGTAGTCGTACCACTCGCCGCCCGGCAGTACGATCTCTCCCGGCTCAGAGGCCAGTGCCGACCCGCTCTGCGTCACCCGGTCAACCCGGGTGCGGCCCAGAACCCCACACTCCACCTCCAGACCCGTTGCCGTCGCCTCGACGATCACAAGCGCGTCGTAGGCGAACGCCTGCTCAAGCGCCGCGCCGAGCGCCGCCCGCTCGCCGACCTTGACGATCCCCACCGACGAGCCCATGTGCGCGGGCTTCACGAACACCGGCAGTCCCAGTGCGTCCAACTCCTCCAGCACCTCCGCGGGTTCCGCGCGCCAGCGCTCCGCGCGCACGTCTCGGTAGTCGACCTGGGGCACGCCTCTCGTGCTCATCAGCTCCTTGAACAGCACCTTGTCCATGCACACCGCCGACGCCGCCACCCCCGCCCCTACATAGGCCACATCGAGCGTCTCGAGCATGCCCTGCACTGTCCCGTCCTCGCCGAACGCCCCGTGCAGCACCGGGAACACCACGTCCGCGCCGAGCAGCCCGCCTCCGGGGGTGACCGTCAACCGCTCGCCATCGGCGTGCCACACGCCCTCGCGGTCGATCTCCACCCACACCACCTCGTGGCCTCCCGCACGCAGCCCCGCGCGCACCGCCTCGCCCGACGCTAGCGACACGTCGTGCTCAGAGGAGCGCCCCCCGCGAGGACCACCACCTTCAACACCGCCGGCTCGCCGCCCGCTTGGCTGTGGGTGTCGACGGTGCCTGCACTCGCGCCCGCCGATGTGGGCTGCCGGTCGTTCACGGCGCCGCTGCCGGCGGGTTGGCGGCCTGCCCCGCCGTCGTCGTCGTGCTCGTGCTGGCGCTGGTGCTCGTCGTGGTCGTGCTGGTCCCCGTAGTCGTCGCTTCCAGCACTCCCACCGCGATCGTCACCGTCGCGCCGTTGGGTGCCGGGTGGCCGCCCGCGGGGCTCTGCTTGAGCACCACGCCCACCTGCGCCGGGTTGCTCACCGCGCGCGAGACCGATTTCGGATTGAAGCCGGCGCGCCCCAGCGTCGCCGCGGCCTGCGCCTCGTTCTGGCCCACCACTTCCGGCACCGCCGTTTCCTTCGGCGCCTGCGCCACCGTCAGATTCACCGGCTGTCCCGTCTGCAGCGCCGTCCCCGCCTGGGGGGACTGGCTCAGCACCGTCCCCGCCGGCCTGCCCGCCGCGGCCTGCTGGGTGACCGTGCCCACCTTCAGACCCACCGCCGTCAGCGCCGCTTTCGCTTCGGCCTGTGTCGAACCCGTCACTTCGGGGACCTTCACCTGCTGCGGGCCGCTCGATACCGTCACGCTCACGCCGCTATTCACCTGCAATTCGATCCCCGCCGTCGGATTGGTCGAGATCACAACCCCCTGGGCCACCTTCGCGCTCGGCTGGCTCTGCGTGCTGGGCTGAAGCCCCGCCGCCCGCAGCTTCGCCAGGGCCTTCGCTTCGCTTTCGCCCACCACCTGCGGCATCGCCACACTCGCCGGGCCGCTGGAGACGACGATGCTCACCCGGCTGCCCTTCTTCACGTCGCTGCCCGCGTGCGGACTCTGGCCGATCACATCGCCGCTCGGCACACTCGCGCTACTCGCCTGGCTCGCCGCCACCGTCAGGCCCGCGTGCTGCAGACGCGAGGTGGCGAGCGCCTGGGTCTCGCCACTCACGGCCGGCACCGTCACCTCCCCACCGCCATTGCCTCCCAGCAGCAACACGAGCGCAACCGCCACCAGCGCCACGGCAAGCGCGATGCCCGCCGCCCACCACCAGCGACGGTCCTTGGAGAACGGGCCCTCGCCGTCGGCGCCATGCTCGCCATCGGCCTCGCTCGCCGCCGGCAGCAGCAGCGCCCCATTCGCGAAGATATTCAGCGGCGCTTCGCCCGCGCGTGCCCCTTCCAGCGCGGCGATGAACTCGTCCGCGTCCCCAAAGCGATCCGCCTGATTCTTCGCCAGCGAGCGCATCACCACAGCATCCAGCGCCGGTCCAACCGCCGCGTTCAGCGCACTCGGGAGCGGCGCCTGCGCGGAGATCTGCATCAGCGCGATGCTCACCGCCGTGTCCCCGTCGAACGGCACCCGCCCGGTGAGCAGCTCATACAGCACGATCCCCACCGCATACAAATCCGAGGTCTCGCTCACCGACTTGCCCTGCGCCTGCTCGGGCGAGAGGTACTGCGCGGTGCCCATGATCGACCCCGTCAACGTCATGTCCGAGGCGCCCGCCCGGGCGATCCCGAAGTCCGTCACCTTCGCCCGGCCCTCCTCGTCGAGGATCACATTGTGGGGCTTCAGGTCGCGGTGGATGATCCCGCGCCGGTGCGCGAACTTCGCCGCGCGCAGGATCTGGATCACGATCTCGATCGCACTCGCCGGGTCCATCGGCCCTCCCTCGCGCACGACCGCCTTCAGCGTGCGCCCTGGCAGGTACTCCATCGCGATGTAGTACGTCCCGTCCCACTCCCCGCGATCGAAGATCGCCACCACATTCGGGTGCGAGAGCCCCGCAGCGCTCGACGCCTCGCGGCGGAAGCGCTCCACGAATTCCTGGTCCTCGGCGAAGCGATGCTGCAGCACCTTCACCGCCACCTCGCGCCCCAGCAGCTGATCCTCGGCCAAATACACATCGGCCATCCCGCCCGAGCCGATCCGCGAGCGCACCGTGTAGCGGCCGTCGATCGTCGTCCCCTGCTCGATCACGACCGCCCTCCCAGCGCGTGCAGCGCCCGGGGCATGCTCAGGCCGGTGAGCCCGTGCCTGTACAGCGCGTCCCTGTACAGCGCGTCAACCATGGCCGTCTCGCAGCAGCGCTTCCATGACCTGCTTTGCCACCGGCGCCGCGAACGACGCGCCCTGCCCGGGCACGCCCTTCAGCGTCACCGCGATCGCAACCGTCGGGTGGGCCGCGGGGGCGAAGGCGATGAACCACACGTTGTTGATCGGGCTGAGGCCCAGCGTCTCCGCGGTGCCCGTCTTGCCCGCCACCTGCACCCCCGGGATCTGCGCGCTCGTCCCGGTGCCTTCGTTGACGACCGCTTCCATCATGCCCCGCACAGCCACCGCCGTGGAGGGGCGCATCACGACCGACTGCACATGCGGGGTCACCTGCTCGACAGTGCGCCCATCGGGGTCGACGATCCGCGCCGTGATGTGCGGCGTCATCAACCTGCCCCCGTTGGCCACCGCCGCGGCGACCTCCGCCATCTGCAACGGCACCACCTGCAGCTTGTCCTGACCAATGCCCATGCGCCCCACATCCACCCGCGGATTTACGGGCGAGATCAGGTGCGTCCCCAGATACTCGCCGCTCGCCGACATTTCTCCGGCCGGATAGTCCAGGTGGGGCTTGCGGTCGAAGCCAAAGCGGTTCATATAGCGGGCCATGGTCGCCTTGCCCACTCGTTCGGCCACCTGCGCCCACACCGTGTTCACCGACTTCGCCAGCGCCTGCGTAAGGGTCAGTGCACCGAAGCTCTCGCCGTTGTCATTCTGCAGCGGCACACCCGACACCACGACGCCATTGCGCCCGCTCACCGTCGATTCGGGGGTGAACCTGCCGGAGTCGATCGCCGCCGTCGCCGTCACCACCTTGAACGTCGACCCGGGCGCATAGCCGTACTGGGTGGCGCGGTTGACCAGCGAGCGCGAGGGGGGCGTCCCGCGCGCTTCGCGCAGCAGCTGTGCATAGCGCGCCCGTGAGCGCAGCGCGTTGGGGTCGAAGCCCGGCGTCGAGGCCATCACACGCACCGCGCCCGTGCGCGGATCGAGCGCCACCACCGCCCCGCTGTGTTCGCCGAGCGCTCCAATCGCCACCCGCTGCGCGGTGGGATCGAGCGTGGTGAAAACTTCATCGCCCTTGGGCTTCGTTCCCTGCAGCTGGTTGAGGATCCCCTGCAGTTCGCTTGTCGAACTCCCGCTGAGCGGCGCGTTGCGAAACAGCTCCAACCCCGTCTGCCCGTAATTGGTGTAGGAGTAGCCCACCGCCTGCGCGAACTCTTCGCCCTTCGGGTAGACCCGCGTATATGTGCCTTCGGCGCTGCGCACACTGCGTGCCAGTACCGTGCCATCCGCGGCCACGATCGCACCGCGCGCGATCCGTTCCTGCTCGAGCTGCCCGCGCTTGTTCAACGTGTTCGCACGCAGCGACGCCGCTTCGAAGATCGTCCAGCGCGAGGTGAACGCGATCAGCAGCGCGAACAGCACTACCACCAGGCCATAGAGGCGGACGATCGGGCGGTTCATCGATACCCGCCCCCGCCCGGCGTGTGCTCTCGGTCGCCCCTCCCGCGCGCCGCACCTCGGTCGCCTGAGCCTCGCCTGTCGCCTGAAACCCGCCTGTCGCCTGGCTCGCTCACCCTTCGCTCAACTGCCCCAATTCAAGGCTGTGCATCAGCGACGTCGCATCGCTTTCCGAGCGCAGCGAATGATCCAGCAGCGTGTGTCTGCGCGCCGCGCTGAGCGTCGCCGCACCCACACCCGACACGTAGCTGCTGCTGTACAGCTTGATCCCCGCGGGCAGTTCGTAGGGCACGCCCTGGTAGAGCGTCACCAGCCCGCGGCCGTTGGTCCCGATGAAATACACCGACTGCGACGCGATATACGCGCCCGCCAGCAGCAGGCACAGCACACCCAACCCAACCAGTGGAGCCACGGCCCGACGCGCCCGGGAACGCCTTGGCGCCAGCGCCGCGGCCTGCGGCTCGCGCGGGCGACGTCGCACCACCGTTGCCTGACCGCCGCCCGTGCTCGTCCTGTCTTCGGTGACCGGCGCGCTGATTCTGGTCTGCTGTTCGCCCGACCCCGCCCCATCCAGCTCCACCTCCTCGACGCGCAGCAGGATCACGGTGATGTTGTCGCGACCGCCGGCCTCGTTGGCCTGCGCGATCAACGCCTCGCCCGCCTCGCGCAGGAGCGGGTGGGCGCGCAGCAGCTCCGCCAGCTGGCCCTCGCCTACCATCGTCGTCAGCCCGTCGCTGCACAGCAGGAACACGTCGCCCGAGCGCGCCCGATAGGAGCGCGTGTCGACCTCCACCACCTCTTCGGGACCGAGCGCGCGGGTGATGATCGAGCGCTGCGGATGATCCTCGGCTTCCTCGGGCGTCAACCGCCCCTGGCGGATCAGCTCGTCCACCAGCGAGTGGTCGTCGGTCAAACGCAGCAGCTCCCCCTCGCGCAGACAGTACGCCCGGCTGTCCCCCACATGGGCGATCGCCACCTCCAGCTCGCCCACGTACAGCGCCGTCAGCGTCGTGCCCATGCCGGCCTGCTCGGCGTTGCTGCGCGAGAGCTCATGGATGCGCGCGTTCGCCGCGCGGGCGTGCTCGGCGAGCTGCTCCTCCGGGCTGTTCCCCCCGCCGAGTCCCTCACCGAAGGACTCCACGGCCAGGCGCGAAGCCACCTCGCCCGCCTGCGCGCCGCCCATGCCGTCGGCGACCACGAACAGCGGCGAGCGCGCAAGCAGCGAGTCCTCGTTGGCGCGCCGCTGGCGCCCCGTGTCGCTGCCCGCGTACTGTTCTGCGACTCTCAGCATCAATCCACCTCGAATGCGAATTCGCTGTCGCCGATGCGTACCCTGTCCTCGGGGTGCAGCGGCCGGGCAGTCTCCAGCAGCTCCTCATTCAGGTAGGTGCCGTTGGTCGACCCCAGATCCTCGATCACCAGCGCACCCCCCTGCTCGTAGATGCGCGTGTGGCTAGAGGAGGCGAAGGGGTCCTCCAGACGGATCTCCGCGCGCTCCCCCCGGCCCAGCACGATATCGCCGTCGAGGTCGTAGATCATCCCCGGTTCGTGGCCCGGCGCACGCTCCACCACCAGCCGAGGCGAGCGACGCGTGTAGTCCACCGGACCGAGTGAGGACGCGGAGTGCAGGCCCGTCGCGTCCGGTGCGATCGCGTTCGCGGCGCCCGACGGGTGCGATCCATACACCACCTGCGAGCCCGACCCGGATCGGCCTCGCAGATCGCGCAGCGCGCTGCGCGAGACCCACAGCAGAAACAGATACAGCACGGCCAGAAAGCCGAACTTGAGCGCCACCGATACAGGCTGCAGGGTGCTCATCAGCGAACCTCGAACACCAGCTCGGTGGTGCCGAGCTCGATCCGGTCCCCCAGCTGCAGCGGCTGTGTGCCCCGCAGCCTGCGAGCGTTCAAACGCACACCGTTGGTCGAACCCAGGTCGGTCAACGTCCAGCCCTCGGGCGTCGGGCGGATCTCCGCGTGCCGGCGCGAGACGCCCACGTCGTCCAGCACGATGTCGCACTCGCGGCTGCGCCCCAGCACCGCGCCGGGCGGCGGCACCAGCACGCGGCGCTCGCCTACCAGCAGCATCGCCCGCGAGCTGCGTCGCTCGAGCGACTCCTTGACCGGCCCTCCGACGCGAGCGGAGCTCGAGTAGATCAGCGTCTCACCGTGCTTGGCGGGCACCGGAGCGGGCAGTTCACTCCGGGGAGATGCAGACTCCGATGCAAGGGGCGCCAACCAGTCGTCGTGCTCCTCGGAGTCCTCCTCGTCGGGAGCGGCGAGGGAGACGGGGACCGGGCGGGCGGGGATCTCATTACCCCCACGGCGGCCCTCCACGCTCCCGGCCTCCCGCTCGGCGTGCTCCTCGACCGAGGCCAGCTTCGCCTCGATGCCGAACTCCCCGAGCGCGAGACGCTCGTCGGTATGGAAGGCAATCCGCGGTGCCGAGGCAAGCATCAGGTCCTCGCGCCGGGCGTGCTCGAGCAGATAGGCGCAAAGCTCGTCGATCAGATCGCCCTCCACTCCCGCATAGACCTCGCGATCGTCGGGAGAGAGCCACACCGCGTACTCGTTCGGCGCATACACCCGCGAGACCGACACCGTGCGGTGCGCATCCATCTCGCGCACCAGCCTGTGCGCGAGCTCCATCGGTCGGACCTCCGAGCGGAACAGGCGTCCGAACGTGCCCTCTACGAGGTTGGCGAGCATTGTCTCTAGAGCCTTCAGGGGATTCATGGAAGCATTCCGATGGAGGCCATGCGCAACCGGCCCGGCGCCGGCCCCGCGAGTCATGCTAGTCAGACGGGCCCGCGTAATGCACGGGCCACTACCGCGACCGCGCCCGCGAACACCCCCGCGAGTAGCGCGCCACGCGGAGATGGGTGGATGCCGGCGCCCGGCAGGGAGCGCTCGAGGAGGGGCAGCGCCGTAAGCATCGCGGCGCTCCAGACGGTCGCCACCACTACGTCGAGCATCGCGCTGCGCCCACGCACGAGCCACGGCAGAAGCAGCGCGCCGGCGGCCCATAGCGCCACTCCGGCCAGCATGCCCACGGTCAGCATCGGGACAAGGACGTGCTGAAAGGCCGCGCCCAACGAGCCCTCCCAGGTGGTCGCGGCGTCCGCCGTGAACGCCCAGCTACCGGGCAGGCCCAGCCACAGGCGCCGACCCACCAGCGGCTCGGCGAGACACAGCCACCAGTACCCCAGCGCACCCATGCCCGCGCGCGCGAACCAGCGCGTCCCCTGGCCGGCGAGCGCCGGGTAGACGCCCGCGAGACCCACCAAGCCCAGCACGGGTGCCGCCGCGGCGCCAAGCGCCGACGGTGGCAGGCGGGGCGACAGAAGCAGCGGCAGCGCCGCCGCGAGCACCAGCAGCGACACCCCCGGTCGCCCCACCGCCACCTGCCAGGCCGCGATCCCGAAACTCGCCGCTGCCCATACCGCGCGTGGGACGAGCAGATGGCGGGCCGATCGGCGGGCCTCCTCCTCTGCATGCTGGGCTTCCGCACGGACGACATTCTCGGAGCGCCGAGCACCGTGAGGATGTGGATGGGAAGGGCGGGGACGATCGATCTCGCGCTCACGCACGAGGGGACCACGCGGCCGCAGCGCCGTGTGCGCCGCGACGGTCTCCGCCTCATCGTGAGCCACGCGGCGCGGCGGAGCTCGCTTGGCGAGATCGTCCTCCAGGGCTTCCTCGAGGGCCTCGCGCAGTTCGGGCAGCGTTCCGCGGCGCCCCGGCGCCGGCTCCAGCGCAATGTCCACGGCGCGTGCAAGCTCCCGGGGAAGATCGCGGCGCTGGCGCTCCAGTGGGATCAGCACCGTGCCGATCCGCCGCGCGGTGGCGGCCGGCGTCGCACCGCGCACCGGGTTGACGCCACTCAGCGCCTCATACAAGACCAGCGCAAGCGAATACAGATCGGCCTGCGTGGTCGCCTCGCGTCCCTCGCTCTGCTCGGGCGCCATATAGGCGAGCGTGCCCAGCACGTCGCCCGTGCGCGTCAGCACATCCTCGCCGGCGAGGAGCGCGCCACCGAAGTCGGTCAGCTTCGCGGGCGCCTGCTCCAAGGGGTCCTCGGGGACAAGGATGTTCTGCGGCTTGACGTCGCGATGAATCACCCCACGCGCGTGCGCGTGTTCCAGCGCCCCGGCCAGCGCCACACCGATGCGGAGGGTCTCCTCGTCCCCGAGCTCATCCTCGGCGATCAGCGTTGCCAGCGTGTCGCCCCGCACGAGCTCTGAGATCAGGTAGAACGCCTCGCCCTCGGGTCGCGCTTCGTACAGCGCGACAATCGCCGGGTGCGCGAGACGGGCCGTTGCCTGCGCCTCGCGCGCGGCGCGCTGGGCAATCGAATCGTCGTCCTCGGTGGGCAGGAAGATCCGCTTCAGTGCCACCTCGCGCTGCAGGCGCTCGTCGTGGGCGCTCCAAACGACCCCGAACCCGCCCGCCCCCAGGCGCTCGAGGAGCCGGTAGCGCCCGAGCACGAGCGTGTCGGCGCGAGCGAGCACGAGCGTGTCAAGCGAGTCCACCGGCTTGCCCTTTTCGCCGCCTTCGCTTGGCTCCCTGCCGCGAGCGGGCAGGAAAAGGCCGCACGAGCGAGAATTTGCAGAACCGTGTCGTTCTTCGACGATGACGAGGACGAGGAGGCCCCTCGGCCATCGACCAGAGCACCCCGTGCCGGTGTGCCCCCGCGCCCCAGTCCGCGGCGCTCGACAGCGGGCGAGGGCGGGTCGCTCGATCGGCATACGCTGCTCGTGCGTCGACGCATCGCCGCCGGTGTGGGGGTGGTGCTGCTGATCGTGATCGTGCTTTTGATCAACGGCTGCCTGAAGAACGGCAAGGAACAGGCGCTCAAGGACTACAACCACAGCGTCAGCGAACTGGTGGGCGAATCCGAAGCGCAGGTCTCCCATCCGCTCTTCGCGGCGCTCGCGAGCGCCTCCAGCAAGACGCCCCTGCAGGTCGAGACCCAGATCAACCCACTGATCCACGAAGCCGAAGTCCAAGCCTCGCGCGTCAAGGGTCTCAGCGTGCCCTCGGGAATGGGCGGTGCGCAGAACGACCTGCTGCTGGTCTTCGACCTGCGCCACGAAGGGGTCGAAAAGGTGGCCGAAAAGGTGCGCACCGCGCTGGGTAGCCAGAGCAAGCAGGCCAGCACCGAAGTCGCGGGCGACATGGAGATCTTCCTCGCCTCCGACGTCCTCTACTCCCAGCGCGTCGCGCCGCTGATCCAGCAGACGCTCACGGGCGCCGGGATCCACGAACAGACCACCGCCACCAGCAACTTCCTCCCCAACATCGGCTGGCTTGAACCGACGACGGTGATGGCGCGCCTCACCGGCGGCAACAGCTCCAGCTCCGCCAGCGGCGCCGTCGCGCCCGGCACCCACGGGCACGCCCTTACCGGCGCGAGCGTCGGTGCCACCACCCTGCAGCCCGCGCCGACCGTCAACCACGTCAGCGGCGGCGCCAACCCGACCTTCACGGTGATGGTCGAAAACGGGGGCTCCAACGCCGAGACGAACGTCAAGGTCGAAGTCACCGTCACCAGCGGCGGCAAGCAGATCAAGGGCTCCCATGTGATCAACAAGACCGAACCGGGCCAGACCGTGCCGGTGGACATCCCCGTCGAAGGCGTCACGCTGAACGTCGCCTCCAGCGTCACCGTCAACATCAACGCCGTTCCCGGCGAGACCGACACCGAAAACAACAAGGGCACCTACGACGTCGTCTTCGAATAGCGCGCGGTCCGTCGCGCCACCGAGCGACTGGGAAGGGAGAGGGGCACGACCGAAGCCGGGAGACACACGCCTCCGGCGTGAATCCCCATTTCGACCAGCCGGCCTGCCTGCCTGCGCCCTTTGGGTGCGGTCGGCTGCGCCACCCTCTAAGTTGTGGCGATGGCCACCTCGCTGAGCGAACCCCAGGGCATCATTGCCATCGCGGCTGCCGCTGTGGCCGTGGTGGCACTGCTCGGCTGTCTCGCCCTGGCGCTCAGCCTGCGTCGCCTGCGCGCCGGTCAGCGCCTCGTCCTGGGGGAGTCCCAGCGCGACGTGATCGCCCACGCCGTCGACTTACAGGAGGCGTTCACCGCGCTGCGCGACTACCTCGGCGATGTGGCAGAGGGCCTGGAGGAGCGCCTGGGTGCCGTCGAGCTGGCGCTGCAGGGCGCGATCTCGCATCGCTCGCTCGTGCGCTACGACGCCTACAACGAGCTCTCCGGGCAGCAGTCGATGTCGATCGCGCTGCTCGACGGCAACCGCTCGGGAATCGTGCTCTCCTGCATCCACCACCGCGACCAGGCGCGCGTGTACGCCAAGCAGGTGCGCCACGGCCAGAGCGAGCTGGAGCTCTCACCTGAGGAGGCCGAGGCTGTGCAGCTGGCGCTCTCTGCGCCCGCCGACGGTGTGGTCCACGAGTCCGCCCGCTGAGATGCCTCCGCGCGTCGGCTACCTGGGGCCGGCGGGCACCTTCAGCGAGGAGGCGCTGCTCACAAGCGCAACGCCGGGCTCGGTCGAGCCAGTAGCGCTGGGAACCATCTACGAGACCGTCACGGCGGTCCGCGAGGGTGCCGTGGAGTGGGCGCTCGTGCCGATCGAGAACTCGCTCGACGGCTCGATCACCGTCACGCTCGACCTGCTTGCCGGAGATCTGAAGCCCGCGCTCCAGGTCGTCGGCGAAGCGCTGCTCGGAGTCAGACACTCGTTGATCGCAGGCGAGCAGATCGAGCTGAGCGAAGTCCACACCGTGCTCTCCCATCCGCAGGTCCCCGGCCAGTGCACGCGCTTTCTGCGCGCCGAGCTCGCCCACGCCGAGGTGCTGCCCGCCAGCTCAACCGCCGAGGCGGTGCGGGTGGTCGCCGGTGGCAGCGGGCACGGCACGGCGGCGCTGGGAACGCGACTGGCGGCCGAGATCTATGGCGCCGTGGTGCTGCGCGCGGATGTCCAGGACCGCGACGACAACGCCACCCGCTTTGTGTGGCTGGCGCGGGCCGGCGAACCCGAGCATGAGCCGCCGCTGCGGGCGTCCTCGAACGGGGTCGGGTGGAAGACATCGCTCGTCTTCTGGGGCGCCGGCGCCGACAGTCCGGGCTGGCTGGTTCGCTGTCTCGACGAGTTCGCGCGCCGCGAGATCAACCTCACCAAGATCGAGTCGCGGCCGATGCGCGAACGCATGGGCCACTACATGTTCTTCGCCGACCTTCAGGGCTCCCTCGAACAGGAGCCTGTCGCCAGCGCGGTGCAGGGGCTGCGCGCGTTCTGCCAGGAGGTGCGTGTGCTCGGCTCTTATCCAACGGCTTGAGTCGAGTTTCCGCCTCGCTACACTCCGGCTGCGATGGATACCCCAGTTCCACCAGCTTCAGTGGGGTCCGTGCCGCTCTCAGAGCACCAGCGGCGCGGGCGTGAGGGTGGCCGGGTGCTCGTTCTCAACGCGACCTTCGCGCCGATCAACGTCTGCACGGTGCGCCGCGCCGTCGTGCTGCTGCTCAAGGAGAAGGCCGAGGTCGTCGAGCGAGGAGGCTGGGAGCTTCACTCCGAGCACGCCACGATGGCGCGCCCCGTGGTGATTCGCCTCGTCAGTTACGTGCACGTCCCGCGTGACGCTCACCGGCGCAAGATCACCCGCCGTGCCGTATTCGCCCGCGACGGCTGGACCTGCCAGTACTGCGGCTCGCGCTCGAATCTCACGATGGACCACGTGATCCCGCGCTCAAAGGGCGGCTCCTCCAGCTGGGAGAACATCGTCGCCTCCTGCGCCCCCTGCAACCGCCGCAAGGGCGACCGGCTGCCACGCCAGGCGGGCATGCACCCGCGGCGCGCGCCGCGCACCCCGCGCGCGGAGATCTTCATCCACGTCGCCTCGCCGACGATCCCGGCGGCATGGCGGCAGTACCTACCCGCTGCCGCCTGAGCACAGCGCTGAGCCCGTAGAGGTTGCGGCTGAGAGCTGCGCGCGGAGAGCGATGGCGCGCTTGGCGGCGAAGGGTGGGCGGGCCCGCTTAACGACGAGGGGCACCGCTCGACTAGACATTCGGTGCCCCTCGCGCTGCTGCTCTGACTGGAAATACCGAAGCGCTCTCTTTGCAACCGGAGGGACCATTTCCGGCAAGCGTCTCGGGGTGTCCCGGGTTGGATTCCGCTACGCGGTCCAGCCTGCCGACCTAGCGGCCGGTCACCTCCAGGGTCCCACAAGAACTGTCACTCAACGTTTGGACCACCTCCTTTCTCTGGTTCAGCCAGAGTAGCGAATGGAGGTGACGTTCGGCAAGGGGTGCCTCCCTTTACTCCTCGGCGTCTGGGGCGAGGGCGCCGTTGGTGGCCGCGGCGTCTCCGACCGCGTCCTCACCTACCGGCGCGGCGGTGTCCTCTGTGCCCTCCACCACGAGCGCCACGGCGCTGACGACGTCCTCGTCCTTGAGGTTCATCACGCGCACGCCCTGCGAGGCGCGCCCGTAGCGGTTGATTCCGCGCACGGAGGTGCGCTGCACCATGCCGCCGCTGGAGATGAACAGCAGGTCCTCGTGCTCACGCACCACCAGCGCACCCGCGAGTCCGCCCTTGCGGTCGGTCAGCGTGATCGTCTTGACGCCCATCGCACCGCGCTTGGTCTTGCGGTACTCGGCCACGCTCGTGCGCTTGCCGTAGCCGTTCTCGGTGACCACCAGCAGGTCCTGGTCATCGCGGGCGACGTCCATCGCGAGCACCTTGTTGTTTTTCGAGGAGACGTTCATGCCGCGCACGCCGGCGGTGTCGCGGCCCATTGAGCGCACGTCGGACTCCGCGAAGCGCACCGCGTTGCCGTCGTGGGAGACCATCAGGATCTCATCCTCGCCGCTGGTGCGCCGTGCAGCCACCAGCTCGTCGTCATCGTTGATCTTGATCGCGATGATCCCATCGGCTTTGATCGGAGTGTTGTAGGCGAGGAACTCGGTCTTCTTGACCATCCCCTTGCGCGTGGCGAAGATCAGGTACTTGCCCTCGCTGAAGTCGCGCGTGGAGAGCACCGACTGCACGCGCTCGCCCTCGCGCAGCGGCAGGATGTTCACCAGCGCGCGGCCTTTGGCGGTGCGCTGGGCCTCGGGTAGCTCATACACCTTCGATCGGTAGATCTTGCCGCGATTGGTGATGAACAGCAGGTAGTCGTGCGTCGAGCAGATGAACAGGTGCTCGATGAAGTCGCCGTCCTTCATGTCCATCCCGGTGATCCCGCGCCCACCCCGGTGCTGCTGGCGGTAGGTCGCGAGCGGCAGCGACTTGATGTAGCCGGTGTGCGTGATCGTGATCACCATCTGCTGGTCGGCGATCAGGTCCTCGATGTCGATCTCGTCCTCGGAGTGCGTGATCTCGCTGCGCCGCTCGCTACCAAAGCGCTCGCGAATCTCCGCCAGCTCCTCCTTGATGACGGCGAGCACGCGGCTTTCGTCGCCGAGGATCGCGCGCAGCTCTGCGATCCGCTCGCTCACATCGGCGTGCTCCTGCTTGATCCCATCGGCCTCGAGCGCCGTCAGCTGGGAGAGGCGCAGGTCGAGAATCGCCGTCGCCTGGATGTGACTCAGCTCGAAGCGCTCCACCAGCTGCTCGCGCGCGGCGTCGCGGTCGCGCGAAGCGCGGATCAGTTCGATGATCGCGTCGAGGTTCTCAAGCGCGATCAGCAGTCCCTCGAGGATGTGGGCGCGCGCCTCCTTCTCTGAGAGCTCGTGCTTGGTGCGCCTTACGATCACCTCGCGCTGGTGGGCCACGTAGTTGTGGATCACCGAGCGCAGATTCAGCGTGCGCGGCACGTTGTCCACGAGCGCCACCATGTTCACGCCGAACGTCGACTGCATCGAGGTGTGCTTGTAGAGCTTGTTCAGCACCACCTTCGGGATCGCGTCGCGCTTGAGCTCGATCACCAGGCGCATGCCGCGCTTGTCGGACTCGTCGCGCAGGTCGGAAATCTCGGGGATCTTCTTGTCGTGCACGAGGTCGGCGATCTTCTGGATCAGCCCGCCCTCGCCGCCCTTCTTGACCATGAACGGCAGCTCGGTGACGACGATCGCCTCCTTGCCCTGCTTGAGCGGCTCGACGTGCGCCCGCGCCTGGACACGCACCCGGCCGCGGCCCGTCTCATACGCGTCCCTGATGCCCGCCCGCCCGAGGATGATCCCGCCGGTAGGGAAGTCCGGGCCCGTGATGTGCTTCATCAGGCCCTCGACCTCGATGTCGGGATCGTCGATGTAGGCGACCGTCGCATCGATCGTCTCGCGCAGGTTGTGCGGCGGGATGTTCGTCGCCATCCCCACCGCGATCCCCGAGGAGCCGTTGACGAGCAGGTTGGGGAAGCGCGCCGGCAGCACCAGCGGTTCCTGACGCGAGCCGTCGTAGTTGGCCACGAAGTCGACCGTGTCCATGTCGAGATCGCGCAGCATCTCCGTGGCGATCCGCGCCAGCCGGGCCTCCGTGTAGCGCATCGCGGCGGCCGGGTCGTCGTCGATCGAGCCGAAGTTGCCCTGCCCGTCGACGAGCTCGTTGCGCATCGAGAACTCCTGCGCCATGCGCACGAGCGTGTCGTAGATCGCGCTGTCGCCGTGCGGGTGATAGTTGCCCATCACCTCGCCCACGATCTTGGCGCACTTGGCGTAGGAGCGGGTCGGGCCGAGACCGAGCTCGTTCATCGCGTACAGCACGCGGCGGTGCACCGGCTTCAGGCCGTCGCGCACGTCGGGCAGCGCCCGCCCCACGATCACCGACATCGCGTAGTCGAGGTACGCCGTGCGCATCTCCTCCTCGAGCGCGCGCGGTTCGACGTTGCCGCCGCCGATCACGTCAGTCGAGGCCATCGCTCACCTTCTGTAAGAAATCGGAATCATCAAATGGGGCGTCAGGACCAAGCAGATCAAGAAATAAAAAGCCCGCCCGCCCCGCGTGGCGTGCTTTGCACGCGAGCAGACCGCCTGTACCCGAAGGGTGAGGACGCCGAGCTGCGCCGGTCATGGCGTCACACATCTAGATTAACCACAGTGCGTGCGTTGTCCTCGATGAATGCGCGCCGCGGCTCCACCTGGTCGCCCATCAGCATCGAGAAGATGCGGTCCGCCGCCGCCGCGTCCTCCAGCGTCACCTGCGCCAACGTCCGCGAGGCGGGGTCCATCGTGGTAGTGCCCAGCTGCTCGGCGTTCATCTCGCCGAGCCCCTTGAAGCGCTGCAGCTTGACGCCCTTCTGCACCACGGCCATCACCGACTGGCGCAGCGCCTCGAAGGAGGGGGCCGTGTCGCGCGCGTCGCCGAGGCGCACGTCGAAGGCGGGCGTGCCGGCCAGCTCGATCAGCTGCTTATGCACGGCTGCCAGCTGGCGGTACTCCTGGGACTCGAACAGTGTGCGCTTGATGCGGTGTGTGCGCGCAAAGCCCGTGCTCGTCTCCATCGCCTTCACACGCAGCTCCAGCGGGTCGAGCTCCTCCTTCAGCTCCGTCGCGTGCGTCTCGCCGTCGATGCCCTTGCGCGAGAGCAGCTCGATCGCCGCCTCGGCGCTCATCACCTGCTCGTCGAGCAGCGAGGACTCCTCCAGGAACTGCACCATCTCGTGCCCGTGCGCCGCGCGCAGCGAGGAGGCCCACCCTTCGTACTGCTTGAGCAGCCGCGTGAAGCGCTGCCAGCGGTTCTCGGTCAGCTTGAACTGCGTGCCGTGGCGGTCGAACACCGCGAGCTTCTCCCACTTGTCGGAGAGGAGGATCTCCTCGAGCTCTGACTCCCGCTCGATGTAGCGCTCGCGCGAGCCCTGCTTGAGCTTGTACAGCGGCGGCTTGGCGATGTACACGTAGCCGGCCTTGATCAGCTCTTCCATCTCGCGGAACAGCAAAGTCAAGACAAGCGTGCGGATATGCGCGCCGTCGACATCCGCGTCGGTCATCAGCACCACCTTGTGGTAGCGCGCGTTCTCGATGTTGAACTCGTCGCGCACGCCCGTGCCGATCGCGGTGATCAGCGCCTGGACCTCGGTGTTCTGCAGCACCTTGTCGATCCGCGACTTCTCGACGTTGAGGATCTTGCCGCGCAGCGGCAGCACCGCCTGGGTGTTGCGGTCGCGGCCCTGCTTGGCCGAGCCGCCGGCGGAGTCACCCTCGACCACGAACAGCTCCGCGAGCGAGGGGTCCTTGACCGAGCAGTCGGCGAGCTTGCCCGGCAGCGTCGAGTTCTCGAGCGCCGACTTGCGCCGCGTCAGGTCGCGCGCCTTGCGCGCCGCCTCACGGGCGCGCTGGGCCTGCACGGACTTCATGATCACCGCGCGCGCCTCGCTCGGGTTCTCCTCCAGGAACTCGCCCAGTCCGGCATTGACGATCGACTCCACGAACCCGGCGATGCCCGGGTTGCCGAGCTTGGTCTTCGTCTGCCCCTCGAACTGGGGGTCGCGCAGCTTCACGGAGATGACGGCGGTCAGCCCCTCGCGCACGTCCTCGCCGGTGAGGTTGTCCTCCTTCTCCTTCAGCAGGCCCTTGTCGCGGGCGTACTTGTTCAAGCGTGCGCGTCAGCGCCGAGCGGAAGCCCGACATGTGCGAGCCGCCCTCACGGGTGTTGATGTTGTTGGCGAAGCTGTGGATCGACTCCTGGTAGGAGGAGTTCCACTGCATCGCCACCTCCGCGGCGCCCTCGTCTGACTCGCCTTCGAAGAACACCACCTTGCGGTGCACCGTGTCCTTGTTCTCATTCAGGTAGGCCACGAAGTCCTCGATGCCGCCCTCGTACTGGAACTCGGCGCTGTGCCCCTCGCCGCGCTCGTCGGTTATCGAGATCTTCAGGCCACGCGTGAGGAAGGCGGTCTCGCGCAGACGCTCCTCGAGCGTGTGGAAATCGAAGTCCAGCGACTCGAAGATGTCGGCGTCGGCGAGGAACGTCACCGTAGTGCCGGTGGGCGCGTCCTTGGCGAGCTTCGCTCCGCGCTGCAGCTCGCCCTGCGGCGCGCCGCGCGAGTACTCCTGCGACCACTCATAGTCATCGCGGCGAATCTCCACGCGCAGCAGTTCTGAGAGCGCGTTGACAACCGATACGCCGACGCCATGCAGCCCGCCGGAGACCTTGTAGCCGCCGCCGTCGCCGAACTTGCCGCCGGAGTGCAGCACGGTCAGCACGACCTCCACCGCCGGGCGACCCTCCTTCTCGTGCATCGCGACGGGGATGCCGCGGCCGTTGTCAACGACCGTCACGGAGTTGTCGGGATGGATCGTGACGGCGACCTCGGTGCAGCAGCCCGCCAGCGCCTCATCCACCGAGTTGTCCACAACCTCGTACACAAGGTGGTGCAGGCCCATCACGCCGGTCGAGCCGATGTACATGCCGGGGCGCTTGCGCACCGCCTCCAGGCCCTCGAGCACGGTGATGTCCTGCGCGTCATAGCCGGCCTCGACACCTGCCGAGGTGTTGGCTACTCCCTCCTTCGCGCTGCGCGCGCTCGGGGGCGCGTCCGGGCTCTGCTCACCTGTGGCCAATGATCCTCCGATGACGTGAGAACGCCCCGGTTCCCGGTGCAAAGACCGCGGGCCGGGGCGGGTGCGTTTGTGACACCGATGATAGCACAGGCAGGGGTCCTAACCGCCGGTGCGGGAGGGCGAATCGCCTGCAAACAAGCCAAAAATGGGCCACGAAGGTGGCACAGGCGGCCATCGGCCGCCCAGGCGGGCCCATCGCCTTCTTAATCATCCTGTGCGGCAGCGCAGCTCGCGGACCACTTCGTCGCCGAGCGCTGCGTTGAGACGGGCGATCAGCTCGCTCGCCATCAGGCTTAGCTCCTGCGCCCACACGGCGGCGGTACACGTGACAGTCAGCACGCCGGAGCGCTCGGCGGTGGGGCGTGCCGCCTGGGCGACGGCGGCGCCTGCGGTCCGATCCCACACGCCCTGCACGCGCGCCAGCGGGGTCGCCGGGGCGATCGTGGCCGTCAAACCATCCACTGCGAACGACAGAGGCCGGGGGGCACGGCGCCTCACGCGGCCAGTGCCTCCTGCAGCACCGCGCCAGGGGAGATACGCAGACGCGTCACGCCCGCTGCGCTCGCGCCGGGCACATGCGCCAAGTCCGTGGTGGCGATCACGCTCTGCCCGCCGCTCGCCAGCTCGCCGCAGAGCAGCTCGCGGCGGTGCGCGTCGAGCTCGCTCATCACATCGTCGAGCAGCATCAGCGGGGTGGCGCGGCGCTCGTCGGCCAGCACCGAGCGCTCGGCCAGCAGCAGCGCCAACAGGGCCATGCGCTGCTCGCCCTGCGAGCCGTAGGTGCGCAGCTCGTGGCGCTCGCGCAGAAAAGCCAGCTCGTCGCGGTGTGGGCCGTGCGCGCTGAATCCGCGCGCAAGCTCCCCAGGCAGGCGCTCGCGCAACTCGGCGACGAACTCCTCCACATCGCCGGCGCGCGAGCGGGGGCGGTACTCCAGCGTCGCTCCGCCCTCCAGGCCGAGCTGCGCGGCGCGCTCGGCGAACGGTGCAGCAATCAGCTCGACCGTCGCCGCGCGGTCCTCGCGCAGCGCCACGGCGTGGACGGCCAGCTCACGGTCCCAACTCGGCAGCGTGGCACGCGACGCACGGCCCGCGCGAATCGCCGCCAGCAGCGCGTTGCGCTGCGCGAGCGCACGGCCGTAGGCACGCCGTGTGTCGGCGCGCAGCGGCCAGATCGCCGCGACGAGCTGGTCAAGATGCGCGCGGCGGACCGCGGGCACTCCCTTCACGAGCTCCAGTCGGTCGGGCAGGAACACGCTCACCAGCGGTCGCGTCTGCACGTCGGTCATCCGCTCGACCGAGGATCCGTCGACCTGCATCCGCTTGGCGGCTCGCTCGCCCTCCCCGGCCACTCCATAGCCGACGCTCAACTCATGCTCCTGCGCGCCCTCAACGGCACGCACCGTGACGCGCGTGACCTGCGCGCCGAAGCGCACCAGCTCGCGCTCATTGCGCGCCCGCAGGGCGTGCCCGGTGCAGCCAAAGTAGAGCGCCTCCAACAGATTCGACTTCCCGGCGCCGTTCGGCCCATGCACGACCGTCAGCCCCTCGCCCAGGTGCGCCTCCGCGCGCGCGTACGTGCGGAAGTCGCGCAGCTGGACGCTCAGCACTCTCACGACGTTAAGCCTTATGGGCATTATGAGATACACGAAGTCGCCACTGTCAGGCGTCTCGATCAATCCCGGGCGCAGTGGGCTGATCAGCTTCAGGACCAGCTCGTCACCCTCCACGCTCTCCAGCCCATCGCGCAGGAACTCGGGATTGAAGCCGATCTCAAACGGCTCGCCGTGGAAGGGCGCCGGGATCGTCTCGCTCGCCTCGCCCACGTCGGGGGTCTGCGCGGACACGGTCAGCTCGCCCTCACGGAAACCCAGGCGCAGCGGGGTGTTCTTCTGCGCCAGCAGGCTGATACGCCGCACCACCTCCGTCAGCTCGCCCGTCGCGAGGCGCAGTTCGTGCTCGACGGACTCGGGGAGCAGCTGGCGGTAGTTGGGGAACTGCCCGTCGAGCAGCCGCGAGGAGAGCGTCACCCCGTCGAGCTCGAAGATCACCTGGTTCTGCCCGACGCTGACGGCAAGGGTGGCCTCCTCGAGCGGCTGGGCGATCCGCACGAGCTCCTGCAGCGCGCGCGCCGGAACATTCGCCTCGAGCGTCCCCTGCAGCGGCGCGTCGAGCTTCGTCTGCTTGACGCTGAGACGATAGGAGTCGGTTGCGACCATCCGCAGCTCCTGCTCTGAGGCGGACATCAGGATGCCGGTGAGGATCGGCCGGGTCTCGTCCTTGGAGGCCGAGCGAGCCACGCGAGAAACGGTCTGCACGAACGCCTGCGCCGGGAGCGCTACCTGCGTGTCGGGCGCGGCGCTCGGCAGCGCCGGGAAGTCCTCAACGCGCAGTGTGCGCAGATGAAAGGTCGCCGGGCCTGAGATCAGCTCCACATCCTGCTCCGCCGCCCGCAGCTCAAGACTGACAACATCGGCCGGGAGAGCGCGGGCCACGTCGAGCAACAATCGCGCCGGGAGCACAGCCTCGCCCGGGCGCTCGACTTCGGCCGCGAGCGGCACGCGTAGACCGACGTCCATATCGGTGGCCAACAACTCGCACCCTCCGTCGGTGACGGCGAGCTTGACGCCGGAGAGCGCCTGAACGGCCGTGCGCGTGGAGGCTACGCGCGTCACGGTTTGCAGCTGCGACAGCAGATCGGCTGTAGAGAGGGAGATCTTCACGATGGCGATGACACCTTGATGGAGAAGATTGTCTTAGTAGGGGCTGTGGACTTGTGGGAAGGTGGGCGCATACACGACACAAAGCCGCTCAGGCTGTTGAGGAGAGTGCGATGAACCGAGGAAGTGTTTC
This sequence comes from uncultured Solirubrobacterales bacterium, assembly GCA_963723045.1. Taxonomy (GTDB): domain Bacteria; phylum Actinomycetota; class Thermoleophilia; order Solirubrobacterales; family Solirubrobacteraceae; genus Palsa-744. The sequence goes on from CAVROU010000002.1 coordinate 1,998,556, forward strand.
AGGCCCGCCGGTCATGACCGTGACTTCTCCAGGCGACCACGCAGCTTTTGCACAGCCTCACGGGTGCGTCGAGTCGGTTGCGAGACGTTCATCAATACGCCGCCAGGCGTGTAGCACGGTTGTGTGGTCGCGGCCTCCAAAGCGGCGCCCGATTGCCGGCAGCGATTCGGAGGTGAGCTCGCGTGCGAGGTACATCGCCAGCTGCCGGGGCTGGGCCACCCGTGCAACCCGCGTGCTCGAGAGAAGCTCCTGCTCGGAGACTTCGAACTGCTCGCTGACGGCCAACTGGATATCCGCGACCGAATGGGAACGCGCGTGCGAGGCCGGGTAGAGACCGTCGAGCACCTCCGTGACGAGCTCGGCGCTCAGCGGCCGCCCCGTGAGCGAGCTGAAGGCGACGATCCGAATCAGCGCCCCTTCGAGCGAGCGGACGTTGAGCGTCACGCGTTCTGCGATCAGCCCCAGCGCACGATCGTCGGCGAACGCGACGCCGTCGTGGTGTGCGCGTTTGCGCAGGATCGCCAGGCGAGTGTTGAGGTCAGGCGGGCGGATGTCCGCCACGAGCCCCGCCTCGAAGCGCTCGCGTAGGCGGTCCTCAAGTGCCTGTAGGTCGTGTGGCGGCCGGTCGGACGTGAGCACGACCTGGCTGCCGATGTCGTGCAGCCAGTTGAAGGTATGGAAGAACTCCTCCTCGGTCTTTGCCTTGCGCTCGAGGAACTGAACATCGTCGATCAGCAGCACGTCAACGTGGCGAAAGCGGGCCTTGAAGCGGTCGAGTTGCCCGGCTCCCAGGGCGAGCACGAACTCGTTGGTAAAGCTCTCGCCCGTGCTCGCCCGCACGATCAGCTCGGGGCTGTGGCTGGCAAGCAGCGTGGCGATCGCGCGCAGCAGGTGGGTCTTGCCGACTCCGGGCGGCCCGCAGATGAACAGCGGGTTGTACGCCTGGGCGGGCATCTCGGCGACTGTCAGTGCCGCGGCGTGGGCGAGACGGTTGCTGTCGCCGATCACGAACTGGTCGAAGGTGAGCTTGGGGTTGCCCAGCAACTCCTGCTCGCCGACCTCGTAGGCGCCGCCGCCCGTGACTCCTTCGTTGGACTGTGCTGATTCACGAGTGCCCGAGCCTCTGCGAGCCGCTCTACCGACCACGCCCGGCGTTGTCCGGGCGTCCGCTGCCGCTCCACCCCGCCCAAGGCCACCAAGCGACGGCCGACTACCCGCCCCTTGGCTGCGCTCGACGATGTCGACAGTCGTGTCCGCCCCGAGCACGGCCGCCGCACACGCTTGCAGCAGACGCCCGAAGCGCTCGCGCACCCATCCGCAGGCATGTGGCGGCGCCTCCAGCAGCAGCCGCTGATCGGCAAGCTCGCAGCGCGCGCAGCGGCTCCAGCCAGATGCGGTATGTGGCCTCGTCAACCGCGCCGGCAAGCTCGCCTTGCACGCGCGACCAGATCTGCTCCAGTTCGGTGCTCACGGCAGCGTTGACCCGCCCCTCCCAGGGAGAAAGTAAAGACGTATTGAGTGAGGATCTGCCGCTGTGTGGCGCAGCAGGTCCGGCGCGAGCGAATATATCCAAAGCCGCACGACGCGCGCTGTTCGCGTGGCCGCAATTGGCGAGAAAAAGCGACACCGACTCGCGGCGACGCGACACCGGTATACTGGAGCCCTCGGACGGTCGCCGTCGTCTCGCGGGATGACGTGTGTGCGGCGCTCCAGTGAGCCTCCCACCAAGCGGCGCTCGCCGTGCCGGCTTGTCCGGCACTCCTAAAATTTCTAGACTCGGACGACGATGAAGCGCACCTACCAGCCCAAGAAGCGCAAGCGCGCCCGTACGCACGGGTTTCGTGCGCGTATGAGCACGCGCGCCGGCCGTCTCACGCTCAAGCGCAGGCGCGACAAGGGCCGCAAGCGCCTGTCCGCTTGAATGAGTAGAGGACCCGCCCGCCCATGAAGCCCCGAGCCGGCCGCGGGCGTCTTTCGCGCAGTGCCGAGTTCGAGCGCGTCTACCGCCAGGGACGCTCCTCTGCTAATCGACACCTGGTGCTCTACACGTTCCCGAACGCCGCCGTCGAGCGCCCGCGGTTGGGCCTGTCGGTGTCGCGCAAGGTGGGCGGCGCCGTCGAGCGCAACAAGCGTCAAGCGCCTGCTGCGCGAGGCCTTTTCGCAGGCCGAGCCCGGCCTGAACGGAGGCCACGACGTGGTCGTCGTCGCGCGCCCGGAGGTGCGCGAGCTCGCCGAGCGCGAGGGCCTCGCCGGGGTCGCGCCCGCACTGGACGAGCTCCTTGAGAAGTCGGGCCTGCGGGGGTCGACGTGAGCCGCACGCAGGCCACCGGCGGGTGCGCAGTCCGGACCTCCACCCAGGCTCCCGCGCACAGGCGCTCGCCCGCGCGGCGGCGAAGGCCCCGGTGGTGCTCTACCAGCGCGTTCTCTCCCCGGCGCTGCCCGCGGCGCTGCAAGTACGAGCCCACCTGCTCGCGCTATGCGCTGCAGGCGATCGAGCACTACGGCGTACTGCGAGGCGCGGTGCTTGCCGTGTGGCGCCTGTTGAGGTGCAACCCCTTCAGCCACGGCGGCTACGATCCCGTGCAGGCCCAGCGCCTCTTCAAGGCCACCTGACATGCCAGTCCTCGCCAACATCATCGAGGAAGCCTTCTCGCCGCTGATCGCGGTGTTCGAGTCGGTGCTCGTCTTCATCCAGGGGCACACCGGCGTTAGCTGGGGCCTGGCGATCGTCGGCCTCACAGTGGTCGTGCGCGCGATCATGCTGCCGCTCACCGTCACCCAGTTCCGCTCGATGCAGCGGATGCAGGCGCTCGCGCCCCAGATCAAGGCGCTGCAGGAGAAGTACAAGGACGATAAGCAGCGCCAGCAGCAGGAGATGATGAATTTCTACCGGGAGAACAAGGTCAACCCGTTCGCCTCCTGTCTGCCGATCGTGCTGCAGCTGCCGGTCTTCATCTCGCTGTTCTACATGCTGCGCACCGAACTGAAGCTCGACATCTGCGGTCCGGCGCTGCGCCAGCACTTCCACGTGCTCACCAACGCCGCGATCACCGCGCACCACTCCAAGCGAACTGCAGAGCATCGGCTGTAACCAGGTCGCGCCCGGCTCGGCCAAATTCCTGTTCATCCCCGACATCACCGTGCAGGCGACGGGCGCCGTGCTGGTGGTGCTGCTGGCGCTCTATATCGGCTCACAGCTCGCCTCCACGCTGATGATGAGTGCCACCGCGGACAAGAACCAGCGGCGCATGATGCTCGCGCTGCCGCTCGTGTTCGTGCTGTTCATCTTCCGCTTCCCCGCCGGCCTGCTTGGTGTACTGGATCACCACAAATGCCTGGACGATGGGCCAGCAGTACTTCGTGCGGCGCGGCGCCGGGCCGCCACCCGCGCCCGTGGGTAAGGTCGCCGCAAGGACGCCGGCGGGGCGGCTCCGCGAATGGCAAGAAGAGTCTGCCCGGACTAGCCGCAGAGCGAGCCCGCGCTTGCGGGCGTGGGGAGCAGTGGCGCGCCCACACCGCCGCCACCACCGCGTAAGAAGAAGAAGCGCTCAGGGCGGCGGCGATGAGCGAGTCCACCGAGCCGTTCGAGCCGAATCAGCGCGTCGAGTCCACGGGCCCGTCGAGCAGCCCGCCGCCGCCGCTGGCGAGAGCGACCCACTCGACCTGCTTGCGGACCTGCTCGAGGAGATCGCCGGCGGTCTTGGCCTAGACGTCGACGTGGAGGTCGAGGAAACCGACGGCGTCCTGACCGGCTCCATCGAGGGGGAGGACCTGGGGCTGTTCATCGGCCGCCGCGGCCAGACGATCGACGCCGTCCAGCACCTCGCGCAGCGGTTCGTGTTCCGCGGCGGTCCCTCCACCGCCCGAGTGGTAATCGACGCCGACGGCTACCGCGAGCGCCGTGGCCAAGTGCTACGCGAGGATGCCGACGACGCAGCCGAGGAGGCGCTGCGTGCGGGCCAGCCGGTCGAGCTCGACCCGATGCCCGCATCGGAGCGCCGCGTCGTGCACGAGCACCTGCGTGACCGCGGGGACGTGCAGACGCACTCCGAGGGCGAGGAACCGGAGCGGTATCTGGTCGTCTCGCCGCTCGCCGGGTGAGTGTTTCACGTGAAACGATGGCCATCCAGACAGGCCCCTGTGTGTGGCTGTTTCACGTGAAACAGCGCGCCTCGCGGCGCTGATCGAGCGATACAGGCTTACGGAGCGGAAGATGGTCCAGTTGAGTCAGATATTGACGGAGCTGGCGAGCGATCCGTATGCCCCGACGACGGTGCGCGATCGGGACGCTGCGGTTCAGGTTCACCTTGCCGACGCCCTGGTTGCACTGGAGCTGCCTGGGATCTGCTCGGGGCCCAGACGATCGCCGACCTTGGTGCGGGTGCCGGCTTTCCCGGGCTGGTGCTGGGGGTTGCCCTGCCCCGGTGTTCCGTGGCGCTCGTCGAGAGCCAGGCCCGCAAGTGCGCCTTCATCGAGCGCGTGGCTATGGCGGCAGGTGTCGAGAACGCCCGGGTCGTGTGCGCCCGTGCAGAGGAGTGGCCGGAGGGGATTGGCGCCAACGACATCGTCACGGCCCGTGCACTCGCGGCGCAGCCTGTGGTGCTCGAGTACGCAGCGCCGTTGCTGCGAGTGGGTGGAACACTGGTCGATTGGCGGGGGCGTAGGGATGAAGCCGAGGAGGGCCACGCGGCTATCGCGGCCAGCGAGCTGGGTCTCCGACTTGTCGAGATCCGCCGGGTTGAGCCATATTTCGGGGCTCGCGAGCACCACCTGCACGTCTACGAAAAGGTCTCCGAGACGCCGGGGCGCTATCCGCGCCGGCCGGGTATGGCCAGCAAGCGCCCGCTCGGCATCCGCCGTGGCATCCATCGCCCCGCATCCAGCGGCGAGGGTCGCTAGCGTCCCCGCCAGTGGGCATCGTCTACGCGATCACCAATCAGAAGGGCGGCGTGGGCAAGACGACCACCGCCGTCAATGTGGCCGCGTGTATCGCCGAGGCCGGCTATGACACGCTGCTGGTGGACGTGGACCCGCAGGCGAACGCCACGGTCGGCCTCGGGCTTGGGCGCGCGCATGCGCCCGGCCTGTATGAGGTGCTGACGGGCGAGAGCGCGGCGGAGGAGGCACTGGCGCCGACACCCGTGCCGCGGCTGAGCATCCTGCCGGCGGGTGCCGGGTTGGCCGGGGCGAGCGTCGAGATGCCCCGCCTCGAGGGCTTTGAGGGCCACCTGCGCGAGAGCCTCGCGCCGATTCGCGAGCGCTTCCAGTACATCCTGCTGGACTGCCCACCTTCGTTGGGGCCGCTGACGGTTGCCGCGCTCGTGGCTGCCGACCGGGTGATCGTGCCCGTGCAGACCGAGTACTTCGCGCTGGAGGGGCTCGCAGGGCTGCTGGAGACGCTGGCGCTGATCCAGCGCGAGCTGAACCCGCGGCTGACGATTGCCGGGATGCTGCTGACGATGCACGACAGCCGCACGCGCCTCGGACGCGATGTGGAGCGCGAAGTGCGCGAGCACTTCCCCGAGCTCGTGTTCGACACGGTGATTCCGCGCAACGTGCGCCTCGGCGAGGCGCCCAGCTACGGGCTGCCGGTCACTCATCATGACCCGCACAGCGCGGGGGCTGAGGCGTACTTCGAGTTGGCCAAAGAGGTCGCAGCGCGCGGATGATGGCCATACGTGCCGACATGGGTGGATCTGTGCCGAGTGGCGCCTTTGCGGAGGGCTCGGCGTGAGCGCCCCCAAACGTGGCATGGGCCGCGGCCTAGAGGCGATCCTGTCGGTCTCGACCGCCGCCTCCGACCGCGAGGAGCTTCGCGAGGTGCCCATTGAGCTGATCTCGCCCAATCCGCGCCAGCCGCGACGGCGCTTTGACGAGGATGCGCTGCACGCGCTCGCCGGGTCGCTCGGCGAGCGCGGGGTGCTGCAACCGGTGCTGGTGCGCCCCCGCCCTAGCGGCGGCTACGAGCTCGTCGCCGGCGAGCGGCGCTGGCGCGCAGCGCAGATCGCCGGCCTGGAGAGCATCCCCGCGCTCGTGCGTCCTCGCGACGACGCGCTGGCGCTGGAGGTGGCGCTGATCGAGAACATGGCGCGCGAGGACCTCAACCCGATCGAGGAGGCCAATGCGTGTATCGCGCTGGTCGAGGAGCTCGGGCTCACGCGCGAGCAGGTCGGCGTGCGCGTGGGGCGCAGCCGCGTGGCGGTCTCCAACCTGCTGCGCCTCCTGGAGCTGCCCGAGGAGGCGATTGCGGCGATCGAGGCCGGCACGCTCAGCGAGGGCCACGGGCGCGCGCTGCTGCTGGCCAAGGACCACACCGCGCGGCGGCGCCTCGCGCGCGCGGCGGCGGCGGAGGGGTGGTCGGTGCGGGTGCTCGAAGACCGCGCGCGGCGTGCCAACGAGACGAGCGGCGACGCGTCGACGGGTGGGCCTCGCGCGAGTGGCAAGGGTCGCCTGCACCCCGACCAGGAAGCCGCGGCCGCCGAGATCTCCGAGGCGTTCTCGCAGGCGCTTGGTTCGGAGGCCGGGGTCCGTCCCGCTGCCGATGGCGGGTACCGCGTCGAGTTGGCCTTCGCCTCGCGCGAGGAGGCGCTGGCGCTCGCGCACCGTCTGCGCGCGCGACGGAGTGGGCGCTAGAATCGCCGGTTCGCGGGCGATTAGCTCAGTTGGTTAGAGCGCTTCTCTGATAAGGAAGAGGTCCCAGGTTCGAATCCTGGATCGCCCATCGATAGGGGCTCGGCTCGCCGCGTGCCGCGCGCTACGGTAGTTTCGACGCTATGACGACCTCTGAGATCGTTGAGAGAGCCGGCCGCCTCCTGGCCGATGCGGCGCCTCCGGAGTCGAAGGTGATCCTCTTGGGTCGCATGGCCGAGGCGATGCGCGGGCCGACAGTGATTTCGACTTCCTCGTGATCGAGCCGTCGGTTGCCAGCAAGGCGAAGGAGATGGTGCGTCTGCGGGGTGCGCTCGACCCGCTCAGGGTGGCCGCAGACGTTGTGGTCCTCGCGCGGGAGTACGTGGAGGAATGGGGCGAAGTTCCAGGGACGATGCTCCACGACGCGCTGACGGAGGGACGTGTCCTCGCCGAAACCTGACCTCAACGACCTTGCTGCCCGCTTCGCGCGCAAGGCCGGCAGCGATGAGATCGCGCTCGCGAAGCTCACGGATGATCCCGAAGTGCCGGACGACCTCATCGGCTTCCACGCACAACAGGGGTTGGAGAAGCTGCTGAAGGCGGCGCTGGCTCACGCCGGGGTCGCGCCGCCTCATATACACGACCTCGGAGAGCTGGTGGCGCGACTCGCAGACGTTGGCCTGTCGCCGCCAGTCTCGGCGAGCGAGGCGCGCGCCCTTGTGCCGTGGGCCGTCGAGTTTCGCTACGACGATGTCCTCGACGAACGACTCGACCGGGCGGCTGCCCGCCAGGCGGTGGCGGATTTGCGGGAGTGGGTCGATGGACTGCTCGCTGCTCCCGACGAACCTGACGACAGTGGATAACGCCGAACAGGGCTAAGGGTCGGGCGCGCCTCTGCCGATAGAGGGGTCCGTGAGGCATCTCTCCCGTTTGTACGCCGCCCGCGGCGCAGTGCGCACCTGGATCGCCGGCGTGGCCGTCGCGGCTACCGCGACGCTTGGCTTGGCGCCTGCGGCGCAGGCGATCGTGGCGAGCGTGCCCACCGAAACGGGCACGGCGGTCGTGGGGCTGCAGCCGCGCAACGGCGTGAGCGTGCTCGACGGACGGGAAACGGCCTCGACCACGCCGAAGACCTTCGCCAACGTGGAAGGCAACCCAGTGGTGCCGGCCAGCAACGTTTACGCGATCTATTGGGATCCGAAGGACGAGTACCATGGGGACTGGCAGAACCTGATCGACGGCTTTCTTGCGAACCTCGGCTCAGCCAGCGGCGCTTTCGCGAACGTACTCACCGTGGATGAGCAGTACACCGACAAGGCCAACGAGGGCGCCGCCCACACGACGACGTTCCGTGGGGCATATACCGATACCGAACCCTATCCCGTGCTGGGTACGTGTACCGACCCCCATCCGATGGCGCTCGCCGACCGCATCACTTGTCTGACGGACCACCAGATCCAGCAGCAGCTCGAACACTTCATTGGAACTCACACTCTCTCAGAGGGGCATGAACACGATTTACTATCTGCTGACTCCTCCCGGCGTGACGGTCTGCCTAGACGCGGGCGGGCCCACCGGACGCTGCTCGGATAGCGCCGAAACGGTCGAAAGCTACAACAACAGCTTCTGCAGCTACCACTCTGACATCAGCCCGACGAGCCCTGTCACGGGCAATGGTGAAACGGTCCTGTACGCGGTGATCCCGTGGACCGCCGGAACGTTCGCCGACGGTCACCTCCGCGCCGAAGACATGACGACTGCGTAGGACTGCCAGGATGGCGGCTTCGATCCCTCCAGCCACCCGATCGAGGAACGCGAGAAGGCGAAGGAAAAGTCCGCAAAGGAAAAAGAAGAAGAAGCGAAGATGAATGGGGAAGAAAAGAAGAAGGTGGAAGAAAGAGAAGCTTTGGAAGGACCCCACCAGCAGGAGCCCAACCAGCCTATTACCGGTCCTGGCCCGGACGGCTTCCACGATACGGGGCTGGCCGATCTGATCATCAACCAGATCGCCGTCGAGCAGCAGAACACAACCACCGATCCGCTGCTGGACGGATGGCAGGATTCAAAGCACAACGAGGCCACCGATGAGTGTCGCAACTTCTTCGCCCCGATCGCCGGCGGCGGCTCCGCGGCCTCGAACCGACGGACGCCGGAACCCTTTACAACCAGACGTTCGGCGGAGGCACTTACTACCTCAATACGGCCTTCAACCTGGCTGCCGTAAAGCTGCCCTATCCAGGCGTGCTTTGCATCCCGGGGATCAGGCAGGAACCACAGTTCACTGCGCCCAACACGGTCAACGCCGGCGATCTGGTGGGCTTCGACGGCATGGAGTCCGATATCACCCTCGACGCAGGCACCAAGTACAACTCCAGCGGCGAAGAAGAGGTCAATTATCCGCTCTACACCTGGAACTTCGGCGACGGCACCCCTACTGTGACCGGCTATGCACCGGGAAGCCCGACGCTGAACTCACCTTCCGCTTTCACTTGTAACTCCCCCTGGCTGGAACCGTGCGGCGCTAGCACCTTCCACTCCTTCCAGTACGGCGGCACGTACAAGGTGACGCTGACCGTCGCTGATGTGGGTGCTAACACCACAAGCGTGTCTCACGAAGTGACCGTCGACGGCCCCCCGCCCCCGGCCCCCCCGCCATCCGGCGGCGGTGGTGGCGGCTCCGGCTCCGGCAGCTCTGGCGCCTCGCCCTCGTCGGGCAGCACGTCATCGGGCAGCACGTCGGGCTCCTCCGGCTCGGGCCACACTTCCACCGGCCCCGCGGTCCCCGGACCGGTCGCCGCGGCGGCGGCGATCAACCACTCGCTCCCCCAGGCGCTGAGTCGTGGCGTGCTCGTCGGCTACACGGTCAACGAGCAGGTGGCGGGAAGCTTCCAGGTGCTGCTCAACAGCCAGATGGCGCGCAAGCTCGGGATCACGGGTCCGAAGGCTCTGGGGCTCCCGTCCGGCACGCCTCCCTCGCTGGTGGTGGGCCAGGCGATCCTCGTCACCACCAAGGGCGGTCGCTCCGCCGTGCGCGTCAAGTTCTCCAAGCAGACCACCAAGCGGCTGCGCCACGTGCACAGCGTGTCGCTGATGCTGCGCCTGGTGGTGCGCAACGCGGCGTCGCAGAACCCGCAGAGCACGACTGTGCTGAGCACGTTCGTGCTGCACCGCTAAGCGTCGGCCAGCCAGTCCCTACAGCCCGGGGTAATGGCGCTCGACGTAACCGGAGTTGTCGGTGGCGCCGACGAGCCAGCGCGAGGCGTAGACGCCGCTGCGCCCGGCAGTGTCGTAGAGCATGCCGTCGACGTACATGTAGGTGTGGCCGGCGTTCGCGAAGACGGTGATCCAGCGCCCGGGGCCGGGCACACCCCAGCTCTCCAGGTCGCCTGAGGTCTCGGGCGCAGAGAGCAGCCCGCCGGCGGCAAGCGCGTAGCTGACCGAGCCCGAGCAGTCGTAGGCGTTGTCGACGAACGAGGCGTGCCCGCCGCCGTAGACGTAGGGGAAGTCGGCGATCGCGTTGGCGCCGGCGATCACGCGGGCGATCACGGCGGGAATGCCGGGTGGGGGGGTGATCGTGCCGTTGCCGCCGATCGACTGCCCGCCGGCCACGGGCGTGAAGGTCTGGTGCTGCGCGGCGCGTTCGGCGGCGCGCATCTGGCCGAGCTCGTGGCGGATTTCGGCGTCTGAGGGTGCGCCCGGGGCGACGCCTGCTTCGGCGGCGGTATTCGGCGTGATGGCTGTCTTGTGGCGCGCGGAGGCGGGCGCGGGGTAGCTGCGTGCCGCTTCGGGATCGGGCACCTCGTTGGCGGCCAGGCGGCGCTGCCCGACGGCCTGGACCCCGGCGGTCGCGGCCCCGGTGGGGCTCTGCGCGGCCGGCGAGTGAGCGGGTGAGGTGGACGGGGACGGCGGGCGAGCGGGCTTGGTGGACGCCGGCGTGGTGCTGGCCGAACGGGTGGCGGCAGGTGTCGTGGCCACGGGTGCGCTCGAAGAGCCCGGCGTGGTGGAAAGAGAGGGCGCGAGGTGCGGGTTCGTCTTGGCGTGGCTCGTCGAGGCGCCGAGTGTCCCGTGGCCGGCCACTAGAGCCTTGGTGCCCGAGTGGCCGGAGCCGCCGCCGCTCAGTAGCAGGACGGCGGCCACAGCCAGCACAGCAACGCCGCCCAGCGCGGCGCCCAGCTGGACGCGCGAGGGCCGCCAACGTGCCCCCACGCCGGCCGGGCTGTCTTGCAGCGAACTCACCGAGCAAAGCGTAGCCCCAATCCGGCGGAGGCACGCCGGGCGTCACAGTCCGGCGCCAAGCGCGCTGCAACCTCCGGGGGGCGGGGTCGCTAGGCTAGGGCGGATGAACGATGAGGCTACCGCGGTGGGGTTGCGCCACGCCCCCGCCAATAAGCCCGTGGAGCTACGCCCGCACACCCGTCTGCTGCACGGCATGCGCCGCCCGGCGAACTGGCTGCAGCTGGTGCGCTTCGGGCTCGTGGGCGGGACCGGATTCGTGGTCAACGTGGGCGTGTACGCGCTGTGCGTGCACGTGGCCGCGATCGACTATCGCGTGGCGTTCGTGCTGGCGTGGCTGGTGGCGGTGAGCAATAACTTCCTGCTCAATCGTCACTGGACGTTCGACGCGGCGGCGGGGAGCGTGCGCTTTCAGGCAGTGCGCTTCTTCGCGGTGAGCGTGGTGGCGGCCGTGTTCGGCTTCCTGCTGCTGACGCTGCTGGTGGAGAGCGCGGGCATGGCGAAGGTGCCGGCCGAGGCGCTGGCGGTGGCGGCCTCGACGCCGCTGAACTTCCTTGGAAACAAGCTTTGGAGCTTCCGCGCGTCGGCCCGAGAGCCCCGCCAGTCCTGAGAACCCACCACGTCCGCTCGCCTGCGGATCGGTGGCGGGCACAGTGCAGGCACCTATACTCTGAGCCCAACCTCCCGGAGGATGCTCGTGCAGGAGATGGTCATCTACGGCGTCAGTTTCGACATGGTCGGCAAGCAGCCGATCGTGCTGCTCAAGACGGTCGACGGCAACCGGTTTCTGCCGATCTGGATCGGGCATCCGGAGGCGGCGTCGATCCTGATGAAGCTGCAGGGCGCCTCGACGCCGCGGCCGATGACGCACGATTTGCTGTACGACCTGCTGGGGGAGCTGGAGGCGAAGTGCACGCAGGTGGCGGTGACGGAGCTGCGCGAGAACACCTTCTTCGCGTCGATCACGCTCACGATGAACGGGCGGGAGCTTGAGATCGACAGCCGTCCGAGCGACGCGATCGCGCTGGCCGTGCGCTGCGGGGCGCCGATCTTCGCAGCCGAGGAGGTCATCAACGAGTCGGCGATCGAGTTCGAGCACAACATCGAGGAGTCCGAGGACGTGGTGGAGAAGTTCAAGGAGTTCCTCGACGAGGTGTCCCCCGAGGACTTCGCGGCGGGAGATTCCTAGGAGGGGATGGGAAGGAGGCCCCCACAAGGGGGGCCGAGGGAGCCGCAGCACGACGAGTCGCAAGGGCTGCCGAACCCAGGGCGGGTCGCCGAGCGCTCAGGCCTCGGCGGATGCCAGGATCCTGCTCACGAGCTCGTCGAAGCCGATCCCGGCGGCGTCGGCCGCCTGCGGTAGGAGGCTCGTCTCGGTAAGTCCGGGGATCACGTTGGTCTCGAGCACCGTGAGCTCACCGGTCGCTTCCTCGAGCATCAGGTCCACGCGCGCGACGCCGCGGCAGCCAAGCAGGCGGTAGACGGCGAGCGCCAGTTCCTGCGCGCGCTCTGTCGTGCCCGCGGGCAGCTCGGCGGGGCAGACGAAGGTTGTCATGCCGATCTCATAGCGCGATTCGTAGTCGTAGAACTCCTCCTCGCGCGGGATCGCCTCGACGACCGGGAGCGGCTCGCCGTCGAGCACCGAGACGGCCAGGTCGCGCCCCTTGACATAGCGCTCGAGCACGGCCTTGCTGTCGTAGGAGAGCGCGCCGACGATCGCGCCCGGGAGGTCGGCGCCGGAGCGCGCGAACTTGATCCCCAGCGCGGAGCCCTGACTGGCGGGCTTGACGACCAGCGGGAAGCCGAGGTGCTGCTCGATGCGCGGCAGCGCGGCCTGTGCGCCGAGCTCCCTGATCGCGTCCTCCTTGAGCGCGTGGAAGGGCGGCGTGGGGATCCCGGCCTCGCCCATCAGGTGCTTGGCGAGCGCCTTGTCGGTGCAGCGCATGCAGGCCGCGGGCCGCGAGCCGGTGTAGGGGAGGCCGATCGCCTCCAGGAGCTCCTGGACGGTGCCGTTCTCGCCCTCACGGCCGTGCAGCGCGACGAACGCCACGTCGGGGGCGGCGGCGAGCAGCTGCTCCACGAGGTCCGGGCCGACGTCGACCGCCAGTGCGTCGTGGCCGAGCCGCCGCAGCGCGTCCTGCGCCTGGGCGCCGGAGCGCAGCGAGACGGCGCGCTCCAGCGAGCGCCCGCCCTTGAGCACCGCGACCTTCATCGCAGGCAGGCCGTCATCGGCCCTTGGCGCGGCGCCGCGGCAGCTCGACGACGTCGGCGAGGTCACCTTCGCCAGCGCCTGGCGACGTCTCGGCAGGTGGCGCCGGCGGGGCCTCGCTCTGCGCCTCGATCTTCCCGGCGCCCCCGCTCTTGGCCGTCTTCTTCGCGGGGCGTTTGGCGGGCGACGTGCCCGTCAGCGTGCCGTACAGTGTGAGCTGATCGCCCACGGCCTCGCCGATGCGGCGGATGCCCTCGCGGATGTCCTCCTCGGGCACGCCGGCGAAGTTCAGGCGCATCGAGGAGGCGCCGCGGCGGCCGTCCATGTAGGCGGCGGAGCCGGGCACGAACGCGACGCCCTCGGCGTGTGCGAGCAGGTCCTTCGTGTCGACGTCCCCGCGCAGCGTCGCCCAGATGAAGAGGCCGCCCTGCGGCGTGGTCCAGTGCGCCTGCTCGCCGAAGTGCTCGCCCAGTGCCTGCAACATCGCGTCGCGTCGCGTGCGGTAGAGCGCCTTGAGCTGCTCCAGGTACACGCGCCAGTCGCGCTCGGCGAAGTAGGCGGCGACGAACAGCTGCGTGACGGGCGAGGAGCACAGGTCGGCGCCCTGCTTGCCGAGGTTCAGCTTCTCGAGCACCGGCCGCGGCGCCACGGCCCAGCCGAGGCGCAGCCCGGGGAGAGGATCTTCGAGAACGTGCCCAGGTAGATCACGAAGTCAGAGCCCCCACCCCGCCCGGCGGCGGCGGCGTCGAGCGAGTAGAGCGTCGGCAGCGGCTCGCCTTCGTAGCGCAAGAGGCCGTAGGGGTTGTCCTCGAGCACGAGCAGCTCGCGCTCACGCGCCACCTGCACGAGCCGGCGGCGGCGCTCCAGCGAGAGCGTCACGCCGCCGGGGTTGTGGAAGTTGGGGATCGTGTAGATGAACTTCGGGTGCCGCCCTTCGCCTTGCAGGCGGTCGAGCACGTCCTCGAGCTCCTCGATCGGCAGCCCGTCGGCGTCCATCTCGATCTGCACGACGTCTGCCTGGTAGGCGCTGAACGTCGGCACCGCGCCGGGGTAGGTGGGTGCCTCGGCGACGATCACATCGCCGGGGTCGATCAGCGTCTTGCAGACCAGGTCGATCACCTGCTGGCCGCCGGTGGTGACGATCATGTCATCGGGCTCCACGTGGGTGCCCTCGGCGGCCATCACCTGCACGATGCAGTCCATCGTCGCGCGCATCCCCTCCGTCGGGCCGTACTGCAGCGCGCGCGCGGTGGAGGTCGCGGCGACGTGCGCCATCAGCTGCGCGTAGACCTCGGGCGGAAAGGTCGAGGTGTCGGGCAGGCCGCCGGCGAGCGAGATCACCTCGGGCCGTTCGGTCAGAGCCATCATCTCGCGCATCGCCGAGGAGCGCATCCCCCGCGTACGCTTTGCAAACAACCGCTCGTAGCGCTCCAGCTGGTGTGCCGTGGGGGCGGGCGCGCGGGGCGGGTGGGTGTCTGGCGTCCCGTCCTCTATCGTCATGACGCTCCGCACGGTAGCGCAGCGGCGCCGGGCCGGCGCAAGTGTTGGACCGCGATCACCCTGCCTGAGACATGCACCTCGCCAGAACACGAACAGCCCCGCCCCACGAGATGCGGCATCGCCGCCGCCCCGTCACGGCATGAACGGCCTCGTCTTCTACATCGGACTTGGACTCGGGCTCGGCCTGGCCGCCGGCCTGCGTCCCTTCCTGCCGGCGCTGCTCGCCGGTGCGCTCGGCTCAGCGGGCGCGCTGGGCGTGGGCTTCTCGCACGGCGAATACGGCTTCCTGCAGGAAGGCTGGTGGCTTGTGCTCGTGACAGTCTTCTTTGTACTGGCCTGGGTGCTACAGCTGCGTCTCACTGCCGAGCGCTTCGAGGCGGGGCCGTTGGGTGCGGCCGTGGCCGGTCTCGGCGTCGGCATCGGCGCGCTGCTGTTCGCCGGCACGCTGGCCCAGCACGGCGACGCCTCCTGGCCGGGGCTGATCGGCGGCGCTCTGGCCGCGCTCCTGGGTCAGGCCGGCGTGCGCCCGCTGGTGGCCCGCGCTCGCGCGCGGCTGAGCGAACGGGGCGCCCGCGAAGCGCTGACGCTGTACGTCGACGCCACGGCGCTGGTGCTCGCGGCGCTCGTCGCGGCGCTGCACCCGCTGGGATATGTGGCGCTCGTACCCTTCGCCTGGCTCGCGCTCGGTGCACGGCGGCGCACGGGCGAGAAGTACGCCGGGCTGCGGATCCTCGGGCGGTGAGCTCGCCGAGAGGATGCGCGGCGGCGGACCCGGGGAGCGTGGCCCACCAGGCAGCTCGTGCGAGAGGGGGCGCAGACCGATGACCCCCCCGAAGCTCGTCCTCTGCGTGATCGACGCGCTGGCGCCCGCCCAGCTGGAGCGCGCGGTCGCCGAAGGGCAGGCGCCTGTGCTCGCGCAGCTGATGGAGCGCGGGCGCTATGTGTCTGACTGTGTGGCCGCCTTTCCCTCCGTCACGCCGGTTTGCGCGGCCTCGATCGTCACCGGCCTCGGCCAGGACCGCCACCACATCCCGGGCATGAACTGGTACTCCCGCGCGGAGGAGCGCTACGTCGAGTACGGCTCCTCCTTCCGCGCGGTGCAGCGCTTTGGCATCGCCCGCCAGCTGACGGACACGGTCTACAACATGAACCGCGCGCATCTCGCCGCGGACACGCTGACGGTGTTCGAGTCGCTCGACGATGCCGACGTGCGCACGGCCGGTACCACGTACCTGATGTACCGGGGGCGCCACCGCCATGAGCCCCAGCGCGACAGCGCGCTCACGCGGATGGCCTCCACGTTGATGCGTCACCCGGTGCTGGGCCCGCGCGAGCTGTTCTATGCCGACATCTTCTCCTCACGCCCCACGGGCTGTCGCTCGGGGCTAGGGATGCCGGGGGTGCGCGATCGTCACTCCGGTTGCGTGAGCGCCTATCTGGTGGAGCACGACCTGTTCGACTTCCTGCTGCTCTCCCTCCCGGATAACGACTGGCGCTCACACAAGGACGGGCCCGAGGCGCAGGTGCAGTCGATCGCCGCCGCCGACGCGCAGCTCGCGCGCGTGTTCGAGGCGGGCGGCGGGATCGACCGCTTCCTCGCCGAGCACGCCGTGATTGTGATGGCCGACCACGCGCAGGCGCCCGTGAGCGAGACGATCGCGCTCGTCGACGAGCTGACCGAGCTCGAGGTACTGGAGCCCGCACGCGGACGCTCACCGATCCCGCTCGCCCGACGGCTGCCGGGTCGCGCGCGCGGTGAGCCGCATATCGCCGTCTGCCCCTCCCAGCGCGCGGCGATGGTGTACGTGCTGCCCGAGCACCGCCGCACCACACTGCGCTCATCGATCGTCAGGCGCACGCTGCAGATCGACGGCGTCGATCTGGTGATGTGGCTGGAGCAAACGCCGGAGGGAGCGATCCTCGAGGGGGTCATCGCCCGCCCGTCGGTCGGCGAGCTGCGCTTTGCCCCCGAGGGTCCCTGCAAGGACACGCGCGGGCGCCAGTGGAGCATCGAGGGCGAGCTCGAGGTGCTGGAGGCGAGCGTGCGCGACGGGCATCTGCACGCGCCCGCCTACCCCGACGCCCTGGCCCGTGTGTGGTCGGCGCTGACCTGTCCCACCTCGGGCGACGTGCTGCTTTCGGCGGCGCCCGGCTATGAGTTCCTGGATTGGGGCGGCCAGGCGCATGTGGGCGGTGGCTCGCACGGCTCGCTGCACGCCGAGGACTCGCTCGGCGCACTCGTGCTGTGCGGAGTCGGGTTCCCGGTGGGAGGGGAGCCTGCCCAGTGGGCGATCCGTGACGTGGCAGGCCTGGTCGCGCGCCATTTCGGACTTTAGAGCCGGTCAGCTGACGGCCCCGCAGCTGTGCGACGTGCGTGCGTCGCCCAGCAGGCGGTAGACGTCGAGGGCGCCGTTGGAGAAGATGAGCCGGCTCACGCTCGGCGACTCCTTCGCGCCGCCGCCGTGGGTCTTGTCGATCAGGACATAGCCAACCCCGTCTTCGTGCAGCGCGCGTAGCGCCGCCGGGTCTCCCCGTTCGACGCCCTGCGTGTTGAGCGCATAGCGCGCCGGAAACGGCTGCGCGCGCTGCGCGCCTTCGGCGGAGTAGTGCCAGCTTTCGAGGAATACACGCCGTTCGGTGAACGCGGAGTAATAGAAGTACAGCGATTCGCTGGGTGGCGCGGCGCTGTAGTGATTGTTCACGGCCAGCACGTCGCAAGGGGTGGTGTGTGCTCGCACCCAGAGCAGTCCCTGGTACAGCGTCGCGTTCATCCCGTACCCGGCAGCCGAGTCCCGGGCGGCGATCGGTTCGTGGCGGATCGTCTTCCACGCCCCGACCGCCGTCAGCGTCGCCGGCTTTGTCAACCCCAGCACGGTGAACAGCAGGATGCAGCACGCCACGATGCGCCCCGCCGCAGAGGGGATGTTGGGCGAGAGCGACGGCCTCAGACGCAGAACGGCGATGAGCACTGCTGCCGCGAGGAGGCCGTAGGCGCCTACGTACCAGAGCTGTCGTGAGCGGCCGGTCAGTGTCAGGATCTGTCCGGCTGTCGCCAGCGCGAGCGCGAGCGCGAGTACGCCACCGCAGGCGCCCACCACGGCCCGCCGCGCGCGGACGGGAATGTCACTCCACAGGTTCAGCAGTCCCAGGGCCGCCACCGGGAGCGCGGCGAGGTAGCCGTACACCAGGAACACGCCCTCGACTCCGCCAGGCGCACCCAGCATCACATAGGCCAGAGCTCCGGCCACGAACATGCAGAGCAGGAGCTTGGCGGCGGGCGAGAGGGCGCCGTGCCTTTTGGGCAGCCACAGCGCGCCGAGCAGCGGTGCAAGCAGGGCGACCGCCAGCACCGGGCCGCCGAGCGCCAGCAGGCCGATCCAAAGCCCTCCCGCTCCGCTGACCGATCGGAGCTGCGCTTTCACCTTTACGAGGCTCGCGCCCGTGTTCAGGAAATCCAACGGGTGCACTCCCAGGGAGCCGGCCATACCGCCCGCGAGCATCACGAGATACACGGCGCCGATGCTGATCGCCGAGATGATAAGGCAGAGGAAGACGGTGCGCGTGGGCCGGCCGGTGAGCGCCGCCAGCAGCCAGAACAAGCCAAGGCCACCGATGAAGTCAGCAGCCGCGAAGGTCTTCGCGGCGCCGCACCCCATGACCAGCAGCGCGACGAGCACGAGCGTGCGCCGCCTTTCGACGTCGGGAAGCGCTCGGGTCTGCACCACCGCCAGCAGCGCGAGGAAGAAGGGTACGCCGAACGCAAACGTCGGACTCAGCGAGAACTGGCTGAACGGGCTGATGTGAAACACGTCAATGTGGATCGGGTCCAGGTTCAGGTCGGCCAGCGCGAGCAGCAGGGCCGCCGCGAGGGGCCCCGTCCAGCGGGGGCGTCCCATCGACCGTCCGAGCGACTGGCCCAAAAACCACAGCTGCAGCGCGCTCAGCAGCAGCATCGTCGCGGGGAGCAGCCGCAAGATGGTGCTCGCGGGGGCGACACCCGCGACCTGGTTGGCTGCGGCGGCGTGCATGAAGACGGCCGTGTAGTAGTGAAACGGCAGACCCGCGACCCACGGTTCGGTGATCGGCCAGTGATGGCGCGCCTCCGCGGCCAGCGATATGTCAAAGACGTTGTCCTCGCTATAGGAGACGCTGCTCGCGTGCGCCGGCAGCGGAGAAGATGAATAGAAGGTGAATGCCAGCAGGACGATCCCGGCGGAAATGGCCGCCGCCAAGGCGAGGGCTTCGCGACCGGGCACGGGCGCCCGCGATTCAGGCCTCACTCCGCGACCGCGTCTCAGCAGCAGGGGGCATGCGGCCGCGAGCGCGATCAGGGGGAGCAGTGCAAAGGCCCCCCGCACGTTCAGGGCGGCGGTCAGCGCAAAGAACCCAACCTCCAGGGCATAGCCGCAAGGCCAGCCAATCGCGAGCACCGCCGGCCAGCCTCCCCGCCCGCGGCCGAGCAGCAGGTACAGGAGGGACCCCGGCAGCAGCGAGTAGAGGGCTTCGAAGGCGACGTACCGCGCTGCCTCGCCGGCGCCGACCCCCGACAGCAGCCACGTCCCGGCGAGGGTGACTCCCACCGCCAGCGCGGCCAGCCACGTCGCGCTGGGTCTGGCGTCGGGGTGGAATACCGCGCGAGCCTCGTGCGTGTCCCGTATCGGCGTCCGCGACAGATGCTCCGCAGGGCTCACCAGTCACCCTCGTGGCCCTCGAGGAGGGTCAGGAATTCGTCGTAGTCATGGATGTAATCGGCCGACTCGTATGGTCGCGATGCCAGGACCAGCAGCAGCGCGTTGGGGCTGTAGTGGTACTGGGTCCCCCATGTCATTGCCGGCAGGTGCAGGCCGAGACTGGGGTCGTCGAGTATCACCTCTTCCCGCGTCCCTCCGTCGTCGACGACGACGGCGACCCTGCCGGCAAGGCAAATCAGGAACTGCTCGCACCTTCGGTGGGCGTGCGCCCCGCGCACGTCCTTGGAGGGCACGCGCATCACACAGAAGACGCGCTGCGGGTCGAAGGGGATCTGGCTGCCCGTCTCCGCTGCCACGAGAGCGCCGCGCAGGTCATCGGCACGAGTGAGCCTGTACAGGCTCACTCCGCGTACGCCCAGCCGCTGCGGTTCCGCAGCGTGCTCTGAGGGAGGCGCGACGCGTGTGGCACGCAGCCGGTCGCGGTCGTCGGTGTCGGCGTAGCCGACGATGCGCGCCGGGTTGCCGGCCACGACCGCATGGGGCGGCACATCGTGGGTGAGCACACTCCCGGCGCCGACCATCGCCTTTGCGCCGATCGTCAGGCCGGGCAGGATGGTGCAGTTGGCGCCGAGGGAGGCGCCCTTACGCACGATCGTCTTAGGTACTTCCCCGGCCTGGCGCTGCTTGCTGCGGGGGAAGGCGTCGTTGGTGAACGTGACACCCGGCCCGACGAAGACGTCGTCTTCGATGCGCATCCCGTCCCAGATGGACACGCCGCACTTGACGGTCACGCGGTCGCCGATGATCACGTCGTTCTCGACGTACACGTGGTCGCAGATATTGCAGTCAGCGCCGATCTGCGCGCCGCCGAGCACGTGGGTGAACGCCCAGATCTGTGTCCTCGGGCCGATCCGGCTGGTCTTGCAGATGCTCGTCGGGTGCCTGAAGTGACTCAGGCCGGTCGGGGCTGCCAAGCTCATGGCTGCGTGGGGGCGCCTGAGCCGAATATTTGCCGTCCACCGAGAAAGTTCAGAGGCACCGTCACGGACAGCACGGCGATTGTCGTGACGACGTGGGAGCTGTGCGCCTGAGCGCCGGCCACGCGCACGACCGCGACGCCGACCAGGTAGACGGTGCCGTACCACACCATGAATCGAGCCCTGCTGCGCGCCGTCGGGTGGCGGCGAAACACGAAGCGGGAGGTGACAGACGTCGCGAAGGCGATTCCGATCGCGTAGACGATCGTGTACGCGACATCGACCGCCACCCAATTGGCGATCAATATCAGCAGCGCGCCGCTGACGACCGTGTTGACCGCTCCGACGAGGGTGAAGCGCAGAAAGTACCCAATGTCGGTCCGGAGCGGCGAACCATTGATGCCGGTGGTGAGCATCGGATGGCTAGCGCCGGTCGCGGGCATCGAAATCCTCGACAAGCGTGTACACCGAGCCGGGGCGCCCCTTGCTGTTCTCGTAGGTGCGCCACACATACGACCCCACCATGCCCAGGCCCGACAGCGTGAGGGATCCCATCCCGAGCAACGTCAGCATCAGTGGCGTGTAGCCGGCTACCTTGATCCCCGCGAACATCCACGCGACTAGCACGACGGTCGCCGCGACCAGCGAAAGCGTCACCCCGACGATGCCGGTCGCGAGCAGGAGGTTGATGGGGAGGTCGGTGAATGAGTAAGTGCTGTCGAACAGATAGCGCACCTTCTTGCGCAGCGTCCAGCCGCTGCGCCCGGAGGGTCGGGCGGCGCGGTCGTAGGGGATCTCCACGCGGGGGAACCCCAGCCAGATGAGCAGGCCGACGAGGCTGCTGTTTGTCTCATGCAGCGACAGGAGCAGATCGCGCACCCGGTCTGTGCATGCAAACGTGTCGACCCCACCGCGCGGCATCTGCGGCTGCACGACCCGGCAATAGATCGCCCAGAACCACATCGAGCCGAGGCGGCTCCGCCAGGGGTCCTGGCGCGTCCGGCGCACACCTACCGCGACCTCGCAGTCGCCGCGGGCGAGGGCCGCAAAGAAGTCGATCAGCAGCTCGGCGGGCTCCTGTAGGTCGGCTGCCGTGATCGCCATGTAGCGGCCGGACGCCAGCTGTAGGCCGGTGCGGACCGCCGCGAAGGACCCGAAGTTGCGCGAATGCCAGGCCAGGCGTGAGTGCAGAGGGCTGTCTTCGAGCAGCTCGCGGAGCGCTTTGCCGGACTCATCCGGTGAGCCGTCGATGACGAATATCGTCTCTAGGTCGCTGTCCATCTGCGCCGAGACCCACTCCAAACGGCTGACGAGCTCGGGCAGGGTCTCGTGATTGCGATATACGGGCACCACGACGGTCGCCGTCGGCGAGTTCTCCCGCTGCTCCCGTGAGTCCGTGCGGGGCTCGGCCAGGGCAGCCGCCGTCATCGGGGGACTCCTGCGGCGTCTGGTAGGGCAGGTGCCGTCATCGCGGTGCTCCCGCGGCGTCTGGTAGGACAGGCGCCGTCATCGCGGTGCTCCCGCGGCGTCCCGTAGGGCAGGTGCCGTCATCGGGGTGCTCCCGCAGCGTCCCGCAGGGCGAGCGCTTTCATGGCAGTGCCTCAACGGCGGCTCGCAACGCGGCACAGACACGCTGCACCTCACCGTCCTCGAGCTGAGGGAAGCACGGCAGCGATAGAACCTGCTCCGCGGCGGCCTCGGTCACCGGCAGTGTCACCTCGGGCAATCCGATTGCCGGCTGGCGATGGTCGGGGATCGGGTAGTGGATAGCGGTGGCGACCCCCCGCGCGCCGAGTTCCGCGGCCAGCCGTGTGCGCTCAGTCGAGCGCACCACGGCCAGGTGGGCGACATAGTCCTCTCCGCCACGGTGGGTGAACCTCACGGTGCTCGAGCAGAGCGCTTCGGCGTACT
Source organism: uncultured Solirubrobacterales bacterium (assembly GCA_963723045.1). Classification (GTDB taxonomy): domain Bacteria; phylum Actinomycetota; class Thermoleophilia; order Solirubrobacterales; family Solirubrobacteraceae; genus Palsa-744. The sequence goes on from CAVROU010000002.1 coordinate 2,020,707, forward strand.
GCCGCGCGATCGCCCGCCGTCGCGCGTTGCTTCGGTCAAGCCCGTCGAGCCGCGTGCGCAGCACCGCCGCCTGCAACTCGTCCATGCGGGAGTTGACGCCGCCGTCTTCCTCGATCCTGTACTTCTCGCTCCACCCGTACTGCGCCAGCCGGCGTGCTCTGCCGGCGATCTCCTCCTCAGAGGTGACGATAGCGCCCCCGTCACCCATCGCGCCGAGGTTCTTGGTGGGGTAGAAACTAAACGCGGACGCGTCGCCGATGCTCCCCGCACGGCGACCGCCCGATCGTGCGCCCGCAGCCTGCGCGCAGTCCTCGAGTACTCGCACTCCCTGTGCGTGGCAAAGATCGTAGATCTCCGCCACAGGCGCCATCTTCCCGTAGAGGTGAGTGACGATGACGACCTGCGTGCGTGGTGTCAGCGCCCGCTCGACGGTCTCCGGGGTGAGCAGCAGGCTGCCGTCCTCGACGTCGGCGAAGCGGACGGTGAGATTGCGCCGCCGAGCGGCGATCGTGCCGTAGCCGCCCGCATTCGCGGCGCACACCACCTCTGCGCCGGGGGTCCTCACCAGCGCCGCAAGCGCCAGTTCCAGGGCGTCCGTGCCGCTGCCCACACACACCGCATGTGCCGCTCCCAGATAGCCGGCGAGCTCACGCTCGAAGTCCCGGGTCTCCTCTCCCAGCAGATAGCGACCGCTGCGCGCCACCCGCTCGAGCGCCGCCAGGGCCTGCACCCGATCGGCTGCGCGGCGCAGGTCGTTGAAGGGAACTGCGTGCGTCGCTGGCATCGTGCTCATCCGAAATGCAACTGGCTGGTGGCGGAGCTGATCACGTGGTACACCACGACCGTGAACACCATCCCGGCGGCCAGCAGCGCCGCCGGCGTGCGCCAGCGGCGCAGGCCCGCCGCGGGCGCACCGATCGGTTTCGGCCAGCCGGGGGCCAGCGCCAGGATGTACGCGAGCAGGTACGCGGGCAGCATGTAGCGTGCCTCCACCGACGAGATGAGGCCCGTCATGAAGAGCGCCACCAGCACCGCCGGGTAGCGCCACCGGGTCGGACCGAGGCTGCGCCGGGCGGTGGGCCACAGCAAGCGCACGAGCCCGAGGAAGACGAGCGCGAAGCCCGCGATCCGCAGCCAGCGATTGGACCCGTCTTCGGCGTGTTCGACGTATGCCGTGCGGTAGCGCACATCCAGGCCGTTGATGGCGTGCCGCACGAGCAGGGCGCCCATCGCGAGGGGGTGGCTCGCGATCAGCTCCAGATACTGGCTGTCGCTGGTGACCTTTTCGTCCTTCTGGGTGCGCAGGAGTCGCACACCGGCGGCGTCTTCGTAGTCCATCTGGGCGGCCAGTTCGGGGCCTACATAGGTGTCGTACCGCTGTAAGGACAGGCCCCGCGTCAGATACGTTTCCCCCGTATTGAGGGTGGCACCGGGGACGAAGCTCAAAGAGCCATAGTGCCGGTGCTCTGCCAGCGACTGCGGCAGCGAGACGGCCACGAAGCCTGTCACGAGCAGGCCCATGCAGAGGCTTCGGCGCGCGGTCGAGGCGTGGGCGCCGCCGCGCTGCTGCCACCACGTCAACGCGGGCAGCACGATCAGAGCCGGCGCCAGCAGCACGTAGGCCGCGCGTATGTCGATCGCAAGGGCGCCTGCGATACCGGCGCTCAGCATCCAGCCCGGACTGTCGGGGCTTGCGACAGCCACCAGCGCCAGCAGGCCCGCCGCCAGTCCGGGGAAGTCGCTCAGCGGGTAGTTGAGATAGCCGCCCCAGAAGACGATCAAAAGCGCCGTGAGGGCCACTCGTCGCCAGAGCCCCCAGCGCTGGGTCGGCCAGATGGTCTCCGCGAGCCTCGGGGCCAGCACACTCCCGATCAGGGCAAAGATGAGGACGTTGAAGAGCTTTACGATCGAGGATTCCGTCCAGGTGAGGCCTCTCGCGAGGATCTGCAGCACGTGGTCGAGCAGCGGCAGCGCATATCCACGGCCTGAGTCTTCGAAGTTCAGCAGCGAGAAGTGGCCGTTCCTGGTGAACGATTCCCCAAGTTCCCAATAGTGCCCGGCGTCGTAGTAGAAGGGCTTGGGACCCTGGAGCATCGCAGCCGCCAGCAGCGCGAGCAGGGCGATCCCGAATGCCAACGCCACTTCGGTCCACGGCGCGTGCAGCGGCTTCGATAGGCCGGCCCCTGCCTGCCCGCCGTCCGAGCGGCGAGTGCGTCCGCCGCCTGGGCGGCGAGGGCGTTTGCGCGTCTGTCCGAGCGTCCCCGCTCGCGGCTGCTTCGTAGGCGCTCCCACATCCGCAAGCTAACCACCGATCTTCGCCCCTTTTGCGGGGTGTCTGGGACCACGGCGTTCGGGCAGTGCGCACGGGGCCGAAATGGCGCCCGCGCTGTTTCTATCAGACCCAGTCCTGGCTGTACCCTCGGGACTGTGGCCTTGCGATTCCTGCCCGCGCTCACTGTGGCCCTGGCCTTGGTTCTGCTCCCGTCGCCGGTGGCGCTTGCGCTGAGCGCTACCACGCTTGCGTCCTCGGCCCCCGGCACCGCGACCACCGGCACCCTCTCCTCCTCATCAGCGGCCACCAACTCCAACACGCCCGTGCCCGTCGCGCCCTCCGAGGTCCCCTACCCGGGTCGGCGCATGTCCCCCGACGAAGTGCTGCGCATCGCCGAAGCGCTGCCCGTCGTACGCCGCGAACGCGCGCGCAACCCGGGGGCCTATGGCGGCGCCTATTTGAAGGGCCCGGGCCGCTGGCAGGTGAGCTTCTTCTCGCGCCACGCCAAGGAGATCGTGCAGATTTACATCGCCGACGCCAGCGGGCGAGTGCTCGAGCAGTGGACGGGCTTTCAGGTGGCCTGGACGATGGCGCGCGGCTACCCGGGCGCGTTCGGGCACCACGTCAACTCGCTGTACGTGTGGCTGCCCCTGTGCGTGCTGTTCTTCGTGCCCTTCTTCAACTGGCGCCGGCCCTTCTCGCTGCTGCACCTCGACCTGCTGGTGCTGCTGTTCTTCGGCGTCTCGCTCGCGTTCTTCAATCACGCGCGCATCGGTCTCTCGGTACCCCTTGTCTATCCGCCCTTGCTCTATCTGCTCGCGCGCATGCTCGCGCTCGCGCGACCCCGGCTGCGCTCGGCCTCCTCATCGGTCCCGCCGCTCCCGCGCGGCGCCGGTCTGCGCCTGCTCGTGCCGCCGGTGTGGCTGGCGATGGGCGTGCTGTTCCTGCTCGGCTTCCGCGTCGCACTGAACCTGACCGACTCGAACGTGATCGACGTCGGCTACGCAGGGGTGATCGGTGCGCAGCGCATCGCCGACGGGCGCGCGCTCTACGGCAATTATCCGGCGGACAACGAACACGGCGATACCTACGGGCCGGTGAACTACGAGGCCTACGTGCCCTTTCAGCAGATCCTTGGCTGGAGCGGGCAGTGGGATGACCTGCCCGCCGCGCACGGCGCCGCGATCCTGTTCGACCTGCTGGCGGTGGCGCTGCTGTTCCTGCTCGGGCGGCGCGTGCGCGGGCCGACACTCGGCATCGCGCTGGCCTACGCGTGGGTCTCCTACCCCTTCACGCTGTATGCGCTGGAGTCGAACTCCAACGACACGCTCGTCTGCGTGCTGGTGCTCGCGGCGCTTCTGTGCGCCACCTCGGCGCCCGCGCGCGGCGTGTTCGCGGCGCTCGCGGGACTCACGAAGTTCGCGCCGCTCGCGCTCGCGCCGCTGCTGGCCACGCACGGGCTGCGGGGGATAGAAGCCCCGCCCGCCCTCGCCCCGCCCGCCCGGGCCGACGGTTCGCCGGGCTCCGAGGGCTTCCGCGTTGCTGTCGGCTCACCAAATCGCCGATGGGCTGTGCGCCTGGCCCGCGCCCGCGCGCTGGGCGCGTTCCTGCTCGCCTTCGCGCTGACCGCCGCCCTCGTGAGCATCCCGGCGTTCACGCACGACTCGCTGCACACGATCTACGAGCGCACCCTCGCCTACCAGGCCAACCGCGGCTCGCCCTTTTCGGTGTGGGGTCTCTACGGCGGTCTGGGCTCGGTGCAGCTCGGCGTGGAGATCGCCGCGATCGTGCTCGCCGTCGTCCTCGCGCTGGTGCCCCGCCGGCCCGATGTAGTCGGCCTCGCCGCGGCCGCCGCCGCGATCGTGATCGCGACGCAGCTGGGCGTCGAACACTGGTTCTACCTCTATGTGCCATGGTTCTTCGGGCTCGTGATGCTCGCGCTGTTGGGGCGCCTCAGTGACCCGGAGCGTCCGCCTATGATCGCGGGGGACGGGGCATCAGAATCTGCTCGATCGAGTCCGCCTGTCTCGTTCTCGAGCAGCGGACTAGGACGCCCATCAGCCAGGGATCCTCTTCTGAGGTCTCAAAGCGCACCGGCATCTGCGTGACGAGCGCCTCCACGGCCTGCTCGCGCTTGACGCCGATCACGCCGCCGCGCGCGCCCGTCATGCCCACGTCGGTGATGTAGGCCGTCCCGCCGGGCAGCACACGCCCGTCGGCGGTGGGGACGTGCGTGTGGGTGCCCACTACCGCGCTCACGCGCCCGTCGAGCAGCCAGCCCATTGCGATCTTCTCGCTCGTCGCCTCCGCGTGGACGTCCACGAGCACGTGCTCGCAGGCCTCGAGTTCCTTCAGCGCGACGTCGATCTCGGTGAACGCCGAGCGCCCCGCGCGCAGGTAGAGGTTGCCGCTGAGGCTCACCACTCCCAGCCGCACCCCGTCCTTCTCGACGATGCACGTGCCGTGGCCGGGCTGCCCGCGCAGGAAGTTGAAGGGCCGCAGGATGTGCGGCTCCTCATCGAGGTAGGGGTAGATCTCGCGGCGGTGATAGGTGTGGTTGCCGAGCGTGATCGCGTCGACCCCGCCCGCGAACAGCGCCCGCGCGGCCTTCGGCGTGATGCCCAGCCCGCCCGCCACGTTCTCGCCGTTGACGACGACGAAGGTGGGCTCGTAGCGCTCGCGCAGAACGGGTAGGCACTCAAGCAGCGTGTGCCGCCCGACACTGCCGACGAGATCGCCCACGAACAGGATGCTCGCCTGCGCCTCAGCCATACTGGGCCCATGACGGGATGGAGATGAGCGTCGAGGATCTGACGACGGCGCCGGCGGAGCCGCCCACCTCCGAGGAGCAGGAGGTGGTGGGCGAGGAGACCGAGGTCCACATCGAGCCCCCGCGCGTGGTGGTCCCCCGCTGGGTGCAGCTCGTGCTGCTGCCGATCGCGCTGCTCGCGCTGTGGGCGCTCGCGCGGGCCTCGGGCAAGGTGCTGCTGCTGTTCGTGGTGGCGGGCGTCATTGCGCTGATCCTCAACCCTGCGGTGGCGTTCCTCCAGCGCTCGCGCCTTCCACGTGGCCTGGCGGTATTGAGTGTCTATCTTGCATTCTTCCTCACCCTGGCGGGAATTGGCTTTCTGCTGGCCAACCCGATCTCCGATCAGGTTCGCTCCTTTACCCACAACCTGCCGCACATAGTCAACGAAGCGAACCGCACGATCGAAGAACTGCAGAGCTATCTCAACAGCCACGGCGTGCACGTGCACCTGGTCAAGCAGGGCAAGACGGCACTGCAGACACTCTCGGAAAAGATCTCCAAGAGCTCCAGCGAAATCGTTTCCTTCGGCGGCGGGCTGGTCACCGAAGTGGTCAGCGCCGGCTTCAACCTGATCCTGGTGTTCGTGCTGTCGGTCTACACGCTCCTCTACGGCGAGCGCATCGGGCGTCTCGTGCGCCGCGTGATGCCGGCCGGCGATGGCACCCCCGCCGACGACTACCCGACGCTGATCCAGAACGCGGTCGCGCGCTACGTCGGCGGGCAGCTGCTGTTCAGCGTGATTATGGGCACCACCGCGGGAATCGCGCTGTACCTGTTCGGGGTGCTCGGGATCTTCCCCGCAGGCAGCAAGTACGCGGTGGTGTTCGCCGTGTTCTTCGCGGTGATGGAGCTGATCCCCTACATCGGCCCGATCCTCGGCGCGCTGCCGCCGATTATTGTGGCGCTGCTCACCAACCCGATCTCCGCGCTGTGGGTGGGACTGTTGTTCGTCGGGCTGCAGCAGCTGGAGGGGCACGTGGTGGCGCCGCAGATCTTCGGCCACACGCTGCGCATCAACCCGCTGCTGGTGATCTTCGCGCTGCTGCTCGGCCTGCACATATACGGGCTGGTGGGTGCGCTGGTGGCGCTCCCGATCCTCGCGATCCTGCGTGAGACGGTCGTCTACCTCGGCCGCCATCTGACCCTCGAGCCGTGGGAGCGCACGCCGGGCGGGATGCTGTGAGCGGGGAGGGGGGTGAGCGGGGGGCCTTCGGACTGGGGGCGCTCGGCGGGTGCGGGGTGCAGCGCCGATGAGCGCACCGGCGGGCGGCACGGATCCGCAGGCGGTCCTCAGCGTCGACGCAGTGACCAGGAGCTACGGCGAGCGCGTGGCGCTGCGCGAGGTCTCCTTCGCGATGCGCCCCGGCGAGCTCGTGGCGTTGATCGGCCCCAATGGTGCCGGCAAGACGACGCTGCTGTCGGTGCTCGCGGGCGTGCTGAAGGCGGACCGGGGCGGTGTGCGCTGCCCGCACGGCGCGGAGGCGATCGGATGGGTGCCGCAGGAGCCCGCCGTCTACACGAAGCTGACGGTTGCTGAGAACCTCGCGCTGTGGGCTCGCCTGGAGCGCGTCGGCGATCCCCAGGACACGGTGCGGCGCATGCTCGCGCAGACCGCCCTGGCCGATCGCGCGGATGAGCAGGTGGGGCGTCTCTCGGGCGGCAACCGCCAGCGCGTGAACATCGCCGTGGGGCTCCTCTCCGAGCCGCAGGTCCTCTTGCTGGACGAGCCTTCAGCGGCGCTCGATCCGATCCAGCGGGGGCGACTGTGGGAGTTCATCGAGGGGCTCGCCGCGCAGGGCACGAGCATCCTGTTCTCCACGCACAACGTCCCCGAGGCCGAGCGCTACGCGAGGCGGGTGCTGGTGCTGGACGAGGGTCGACTGCTCCTCGACGGCCCGCCCCAGGCGCTGATGGCGAAGGCCACCGGACGCGGCGAGGCGGGAGATGGGATCGACTTCGAGGAGGCATTTGCGGCGTTTCTGCTCGCTCGCGCCCACGAGCACGGCCGGGCGGCGGACTCGCTGCCGGGCAGGGCCGGCTGACCCATGAGGTGGCTGCTCGGCAAGGACCTGCTGATCCTGCGGCGCTCGCGCGTGCTCGTGGCGGTGCTGGTGATCTACCCGATCGCGATCGCACTGCTGATCGGCCTGGCGATCTCGCGCTCGCCGGGCAAGCCGAAGGTGGCGATCGCTAACCTCGCGCCACCCGGGGCGAGCGTCGAACTGGGCGGGAGCAAGGTCGAAGTGGGGCGTTACTACTCGCAGCTCTTCAGCGAAGTGCAGCCGCTGCCCGTCTCAACGCGCGCGCAGGCGGTGGCGAAGGTGCGCTCGGGCGAAGCGCTCGCGGCGGTGGTGATCCCCGCGAACATCGCCTCAAAGCTCTCCTCCGTGCTGAGCCAGGGACAGCTGGAAGTGATCTACAACGGCGACGCGCTGCAGCAGAGCCTCGCGCAGTCGAAGATCCAGGCGGCCGTCGCGCAGGCCAACCTCGAACTCTCCCAGCAGATCCGCCAGCTGGCCTCCAAAGGGATCGACCTGCTGCTGCAGGGCGGGGACCTCAGCCAGCTGGGGATCAACCAGCCGCATCTGCTGGGGCTGGAACAGGTGCCGGAGACGCTGAGTGGCGTGATCGCGCGCACCCCACCGGGCCACGACCGCGAGGAACTGGAAAAGGTGCGCGAGCTGGCGAGCTTCGCGGCCCAGAACCTCAATATCAGCAAGGACGTGCTGGCTACCGTCGGCCAGCCGGTGCGGGTGAACGCCACGACCGTGCAGGGTCGCCGCACGCCGCTGAACACGTTCGCGGTGGTTGTCGCGGTGGGTATCTCGCTGATGTTCGTCTGCGTTCTGCTCGCCGCCGGCGGGGTGGCGCTGGAGCGCGAAGATCACACACTCGCCCGCCTCACGCGCGGGCTCGTCTCCCGCGAGGGGCTGGTGGTGGAGAAGCTGCTGCTCGCCGCCGCCTGCGCGTGGGTGCTGGCGTTCGCGATGCTCGCCGGCATCGGCGCATTCGTGGCGCTGGAATGGAGCCGCATCGGGCTGTGGGTGCTGGCGCTCGCGGCGGGCGCGCTGGCGTTCGGCGCGATGGGCGTCGCGATCGGTGCCGTGGCACGCGAGGTCCGCGCGGCCTCGTTGCTGGCGTTCCTGCTGGCGCTGCCGCTGGCCTTCCTCGCGTTGGTGCCTGCCGGGGCGGTGGCGCCGGGCGTGTACGACGCGATCCGTGTGGTGTCGGCGGTGTTCCCCTTCAAGGCCGCGCTGCAGGCTTTGGATACGGCGGTCAATGGCTCCGAACCGGCGCTCGGTGGCTCGCTTGCGCACCTGTTCGTGCTGACGCTGCTGTTCGGCGTGCTCGCACGTGCCGGCTTGCGGCGCACTTGAGACACCTCGATGACACGTTTTGGGCACATTGGAGGGGGGAGGAGGTGTTGTGTGTTTTCGTTTTTGAGTTAAGATAACCATGGTGTATACGAGTATATATACCATGGTTATCAAGTTTTAAAAATACAAACACACGACACACCCAGCACCCGCCCGTCGCTTTGCTCGCCGGGCTCTATCCTCGGAAGCGATGGCTTTTCCACAGACGCGCCTGCGCCGCCTGCGCTCGACGTCGGCCCTGCGCGGGCTGGTGCGCGAGACGGAGCTGCGCGCGGGACAGCTGGTGTTGCCGCTGTTCGTGTCCGAGGCGGGCACCGGCCGCCAGCCGATCGAGGCGATGCCCGGGGTGGAGCGCCTGTCCGTCTCTGCTGCCGTGGCCGATGCCGAAGAGGCGGCCGGGCTGGGTGTGGCGGCGGTGCTGCTGTTCGGGCTCCCCGCCGAGAAGGATCCCGAAGGCTCCGCGGCGTGGGACGACGAGGGCATCGTGCAGGTGTGCACGGCTGCGATCAAGCGCGCGGTGCCGGAGCTGCTGGTGATCACGGACGTGTGCCTGTGCGAGTACACCGAGCATGGCCACTGCGGCGTGCTGCGCGAGGTCGGCCATGTCGACAACGATGCCTCGGTGGAGCTGCTGGCGCGCATCGCCGTCTCCCATGCCCGCGCCGGCGCGGACGTGGTTGCGCCCTCGGACATGATGGACGGGCGCGTGGGGGCGATCCGCGCGGCGCTTGACGACGAGGGTTTCTCGCAGACGCCGATCATGGCCTACAGCGCGAAGTTCGCCTCGGCCTTCTACGGACCCTTCCGCGAGGCGGCCGACTCCGCGCCCGGCGTGCGGCGACCGGCGCGGCTACCAGATGGACCCGGCCAACGGCCGCGAGGCGGTGCGCGAGGCGCTGCTCGACGTCGGGGAGGGCGCGGACATGGTGATGGTCAAGCCCGCGCTGGCCTACGGCGATCTGATCCGCGCGGTCAAGGAGGCGACGAATCTGCCGGTGGCGGCGTACAACGTCAGCGGCGAGTATGCGATGGTCAAGGCCGCCGCGGCGGCCGGCTACCTGGACGAGCGGGCGACGGTCGATGGAGATCCTTACCTCCCTGCGCCGCGCGGGCGCGGACGTCATCATCACCTACCACGCAAAGGACGCCGCCAGATGGCTAGCCGAGCAGAGACTGACACGAGGCACCGACGAGACTTCGCGCAGGCGGATGCCCCCGCGGAGGGTTCGCGGAGACGCGCGAGAGCTGCGCCGCGACGGACCGCGCGAGCGACCGCGCGGGCAAGCGGCGATCCCCAAGACGCGCAGCCGCAACGAGGGCGCGGCGGTGGCGCTGGACGACCTCGACCGCCGGCTGCTGAACCTGATGCAGGGCAGCTTCCCGCTGGAGCCCCGGCCCTATGCGTCGGTGGCCGACCGCGCGGAAATCCCCGAGGAGGAGGTGCATGCGCCGCGTGCAGCGGCTGCTTGGACGAGCGGATCGTGCGCCAGGTGACCCCGATCTACGACACGCGCGCGCTGGGCTACTGCTCGATGCTGGTCGCCGCCAAGGTCGACCCCGAGCACCCGTGGCGGGCGGCGAAGATCGTCAACTCCCACCCCGGGGTGTCAGCCACAACTACCTGCGCAACCACGACTTCAACATGTGGTTCACGCTCGCGACCGAGCCCGACTCCAAGCTCGGCCTGGAGGGCACGCTCGACGTGCTCAAGGAGCTGACGGGCGCGGAGTCGATCCGCCAGCTGCCGACGCTGAAGCTGTTCAAGATCCGCATGGACCTGGAGATGGAGGGCGACACCAAGGCGCTCGCCAGCGAGGGCGTGGCGCAGGAGCCGGTGGAGCTGCAGGCCGTCGAGTACGACGAGACGGACATCGCGGTGATTCGCGCGACGCAGGGCGACATGCCGGTCACCGCCGAGCCCTACGCGCGCCGGCCGCAGCGCCTGGGCATGACGGTGGAGGGGCTGCTGGAGCACATGCGGGCATGCGCGAGCGCGGCATCCTGCGGCGGGTCGCGGCGATCCTTTACCACCGCCGCGCGGGCTTCTCGGCCAACGGCATGGGCGTGTGGAAGGTGCCGCAGGAGCGCATCGGCGAGCTGGGCCCGCGGATGGCGGCGTTCCGCGGGATCAGCCACTGCTACGAGCGCCCGACCTACGCGGACTGGCCCTACAGCGTCTTCACGATGGCGCACGGGCGCTCCAAGGAGGAGTGCGACGCGGTACTCGACGCGATCGCCGAGCAGACGGGCATCCACGAGCGCGCGACGCTGTACAGCTCGACCGAGTTCAAGAAGATCCGGCTGCTGTACTTCACGGAGGAATTCAAGGAGTGGGAGCGCGAGTATGGAGGAGAGGGCCGCCTTTGAGGGCGGCCTATGGAGCCGCGCACGGCCCCTCGTCTGCGCGGCGCAGGCCGGCGCTCGTCGAGCCTCCCGCCGCTAGGACACGCGTAGTCGGCGATCGCTCACGACTCCGACTCCTTGCGGCGAACGCCGGATCCTCGGGCGCTGCTTAACTCCGTCACAGGCGCCGACCCCATGACCTCGCTTTCCGACACCCACTCCGCCGAGTGTACCGCCGCGCGTTACGGGTACTGCCGGGCGGGGTCAACTCGCCCGTGCGCGCGATGCGCGCGATCGGGCGCGACCCGCTCTTCATCGAGCAGGCGCGGGCGCGGAGATGGTCGACGTGGACGGCAACCGCTACGTGGACTACGTCTGCTCGTGGGGGCCTTTGATCCACGGCCACGCGCACCCGGCGGTGCTCGCCGCGGTGGCCGAGGCGGCGGCGCGGGGCACGAGCTTCGGCGCGCCCACGGCCGCGGAGGTGCGCCTCGCCGAGGAGGTCACGGCACGCATGGAGAGCGTGGAGATGCTGCGCATGACCTCCTCGGGCACCGAGGCGAGCATGACCGCCGTGCGCCTCGCGCGCGCGGCGACGGGGCGCGAGAAGGTGCTGAAGTTCGCGGGTGCCTACCACGGCCACCTCGACGGGCTGCTTGCAGAGGCGGGCTCGGGACTGGCGACAGCGGCGCTGCCCGCGAGCCTGGGGGTGCCCGCGTCGGTCACCGCCGACACGGTGATCGTGCCGTGGAACGATCCGCATGAGCTGGTCGCGGCGACGGAGGGGCACTCGCTCGCAGCGATCCTGGCCGAGCCGATGCCGGCCAACATGGGCGTCGTCCCCGCGCGGGCGGGCTTCCTGGAGCTGCTGCGCGAACAGGCGGACGCGACCGGCGCGCTGCTCGTGCTGGACGAGGTGATCTCGGGCTTCCGCGTCGCGGCGGGCGGCGCGCAGGAGCTGACGGGCGTGCAGGCCGACCTGACGATCATGGGCAAGGTGCTCGGCGGCGGTCTGCCCGCGGCGGCGGTCGGCGGGCGCGAGGAGCTGATGGAGCTGCTGGCGCCGGCGGGCGGCGTCTACCAGGCGGGCACGCTGTCGGGCAATCCGCTGGCCGTGGCTGCCGGCCTGGCGACGCTGGAGCTGCTGGACGAGAGCGCGTACCTGCGCTTGGCCGCCACGACCGAGCACCTCGCCGAGGGTCTGGGCGCCGCCGCGGCCGACGCGGGGCGCGCGGTCCAGGTGGCCCACCAGCCGGGCCTGCTTGACGGTGTTCTTCGGCGAGCGCCCCGTCGAGAACCTGGCCGGCGCGCAGGGCTGCGACCTGGAGGCCCACGCCGCGTGGTGCCGGGCGCTGTTGGCGCGCGGCGTGTACCCGCCGCCGTCGCAGTTCGAGGCCTGGTTCCCCTCACTGGCCCACACCACCGAGCACGTCGAGCGCACAGTCGAGGCCGCCGCGGCCGCCTTCCGGGAGGTGGCGTGATGACCGGCGACGCGCCGTTGCAGGACGATCCCGCTTCGCGCGGCTCTCGGGGGGCTGGCGCGAGGACCGCCGGCGCCTCCTCGCAGGACGGTCCCGCCTCGCGCGACCCATCGACCGGAGAGATTGGGCCCCACCCTCCCGGAGGTTTTCCTTATCCGTACCCCTCGTCCCTCCAGCGCCTGGATGCCCTGCTGCGCGAGCAGGGCGGGCTGCTCGCGAGCCTGCTCCCGGATGCCGCGCCGGAGTCCAACGGCGGCGGGCCTGCCCAGCTCGCGGCCGCCGGCCCCCGCGACCGCCGAGGGGTCCGAGGAGTACGAGCTGCTGGTGGAGGCGGTCTACGAGGGCTATCTGCTGCACTACGGCGCTCCTCGCCTGCTTTGCCCCGCTGAGGCCGACCTGGGGCTGCTGGCGGGAGACCGCCTCTACGCACTCGGCCTGGCGCGCCTGGTCGCGTTGGGCGACCTGCCGGCGGTGGGCGAGCTGGCGGACGTGATCTCGCTCACGGCACTGGCCCACGGGGCCGGCGAAGGGGATCTGGCGCGGGCCATCTGGGATGCGGGCGCAAGAGCCGTCGGCTGGGGCCCCAGCGAGGAGCATGCCCGTGCCAAGGCGCTCGCGCGCGCCGGGTCGCCCGAGGCATGCAGGCGATGCGAGCGCTCGCCGCCCCCGGCGTCTGAGCCTTGTTCGGATCGGCACGACCCCCACGACCGGGATACGCGCCAGCCGGCAAGCGATATTCTTAGGCGCCCCGTGGCAAGCAAGCACGACCAGAGCAAGTCCAAGTACACCCTGGACCGGCAGATCCCCGGCGCCTTCGAGGGCGAGACGGTGACGCGCAGGCGCTTCATGACGATCGGCGGCCAGGCGGCCGGCGGGGTGGCCGCCGCCTCGTTTCTGCTGCCCGCGCTGGGATTTGCGATCGGGCCGATCTTCAAGACCACCTCGCACCCGTGGGAGACCGTGGGGACGGTCGACGACTTCACCAAGTTCAACTACATCCCCGAGGTCATCACGCTGACCCCCGGCATCGGCGAGGCCGGCAAGACGACCGTCTACATCCGCAAGTTCAACGCCGCGATCGACGTCGATCCGACCGACCGCGACAGCCAGTTCATCGCGATCTCCTCGCGCTGTGCGCACCTCGGCTGCCCCGTGCGCTGGGTGGACGCCGCCGAGCGCTTCATCTGCCCTTGCCACGGCGGCGTGTACGACCTGCTGGGCCGCCGCGTGGGCGGCCCGCCGGTGCGCCCGCTCGACCGCTTCTACACGCGCGTGGTGAACGGCACCTACGTGCAGGTCGGCGCGCGCTACAGCGTCAACTCGGAGCTCGAACGTTTCTCCCCGCGCGACCCGGGCGAGCCGATCGACGGTCTCGGCCAGTACATGTATCCATCCCGGCCTTCGGCGCAGAAGTAGTCAGCCGCGATGCCCAAGCTCCCCGCTCCCCCCCCGTCCCTGGCCCACTGAAGGCCCCGCCGCCCCGTCCGGGCGAGAACGGCGATGGCAACGGCAATGGCAAGCTCGGCCCCGCGGATCTCGCCAAGGGGGCGGGGATCAGCGTCGTCGACTGGGTCGACGAGCGCACCTCGCTGAGCGGCGGCGCGCGCTGGCTGATGTTCCGCAAGATCCCGCGCGGCACCAACTGGTTCTACACGCTGGGCTCGGCGACGATGTTCGCCTTCCTTTCACAGGCAGTTACGGGCGTGTTCCTGGCGATGTTCTACCGCCCGGACCCATCCGGCGGGGCGTACGAATCGATCCGCTACGTCACCAACGAAGTGTTCCTCGGCCAGTTCGTGCGCGGCATGCACAAGTGGGGTTCCTCGGTGATGGTGATCCTCGTGTTCCTGCACATGGGGCGCACGTTCTTCTTCGGCGCCTACAAGTACCCGCGCGAGCTCAACTGGGTGATCGGCGTGGTGCTCTTGATCCTGACGATGGTGATGTCGTTCACGGGCTACCTGCTGCCGTTTGACCAGCGCGCCTACTGGGCGACGATTGTGGGCGTCAACATCAACGGCACCGGTCCGCTGCTCGGCCCCTACCTGAGCGACTTCCTGCGCGGGGGCCCCGAATTCGGGGCGACGACGCTGTCGCGCTTCTACGCGATCCACATGCTGCTCGTGCCCGGCCTACTCGCGGCGCTGATCGGCGCGCATCTGTACCTGGTGGCCAAGCTCGGCACGACCGCGCCACCGTGGATCAAGACCGAGGGCGAGCCCGAGCTGCGCAAGGCCGAGGCATGATGACGCAGAGCTCCAAGCCGGCGCTGGACCCACGGGTAGGCGCATATCCGTCGGCCTGTCCGCGGCAGGGAGCGCCCGCATGAACCAGCGCGAGAAGGAGGAGTACCTCCGCGAATACTCCGTCCTGAAGAGCGAAGGCAAGCCCTTCTTCCCCTATGCCGTCGGCAAGGACGCGCTGATGGCGTGCGTGGTGATGGCGTGCATCATCACTATGTCGCTCGTGTTGGGTGCCGAGCTGGGGTCCAAGGCGAACCCCACGACCACCACCTACGTGCCGCGCCCGGAGTGGTACTTCTTCTTCCTGTTCGAGGTCCTGCGCGTGGTCAAGCCGCCCTCGCTGGTGCCGCTGGCGACGATTGGCGTGCCCACGCTGGGGATGATCCTGCTGTTCCTGTTGCCCTTCTATGACCGTGGCCCGGAGCGGCGCCCCGAGCGCCGTCCGATCGCCACGATCACGGGCATCGTGGTGATCGCCGCGATGGCCTTCCTCACCTACTCGGGCGCCAACGCGGGCTCGCCGACGGCGATCGAAATGGCCACGCCGGCATCGGTGACGAAGGCGGGCGGCACGACGCTCGCGAAGTACGAAGAAGGCAAGCTGGTGGTGGCCCAGTCGGGCTGCCTTGCGTGCCACAAGATCGGCGACAACGGCAACGACGGACCGGGTCCGCAGCTGACGCACATCGGCGCGCGCATCCCCCGCCAGGCGATCGCGCGCACGCTGGTGAACCCCACCGCACCGATGCCCTCGTTCGGAAACCTGCCGCCGCAGAAGTTCAGCGCGGTGGTCGAATTCCTCTCGCTGCTGAAGTAAGAGCCTGTGCCGCCGGGTTCGCACACGGCTCTAGCCGGCAGGCGCGATGTCTGAGGCCGCCAACGGCGGGTCGCCCGATGTGCCGCCGTCGATGACGCCCGTACCTGGCCGGACAGAGCCAAATGCGCCGGGCGGCTCCACCCCTACGCCGGGCACGCCCGAGGCGGCCCAGGTGCGCGAGATGTTCGATCGCGTCGCCGGCGTCTATGACCTGCTCAACACCGCGATGTCTGCCGGCCTGCACCACCGCTGGCGCGCGCGCGCCGTCGAGGAGGCCCGCGTGGGGCCGGGGTCACGCGTGCTCGACGTCGCCACCGGCACCGGCGACCTGGCGCTCGCGCTGGCGCGTCGCGTCGCCCCGGGCGGGGAGGTCGTGGGGAGCGACTTCTCCGAGAAGATGCTCGCGCTCGCGCGGAGGAAGGCGACGGCAGTCGGGACGCCCGTGCGCTTCGAGTGGGGCGACGCGCTGCAGCTGCCCTACGTGGACGACTCGTTCGACGCCGCCACCGTCGGCTTCGCGGTGCGCAACTTCGCCGACCTCCCCCGCGGGCTGGCCGAGCTGGTGCGGGTCGTGCGGCCCGGTGGAAGGGTGGTGGTGCTCGAGTTCACCACCCCCACGCGCCCGCCGCTGTCGCTGTTCTACCGCGTCTGGTTCGATCGCATCGTGCCGCTGCTGGGGCATCTGTCGAGCGACCCCGACGCCTACACCTACCTGCCCGAATCGGTCAAGCGCTTCCCCGCCCCCGCCGCGGTGGCCGGCGAGCTGGAGCGGGCGGGCCTTGGGGAGATCCGCTGGCTGCTCACGGCGGGGGGCATCGTCACGATCCACTCGGGCACGGTCCGCTCGCCCGGACACGGTTAGGTCGGCAGGCGACCGATGATCGGTCCGCGAGCGACCTATGACTTCTCGGCGAGCGAGCGATGAGCGCGAGCACCGTCGACGGCGTGGGCGACGTGGACGCCGTCGAGGCGATCATGC
This sequence comes from uncultured Solirubrobacterales bacterium, assembly GCA_963723045.1. GTDB lineage: Bacteria > Actinomycetota > Thermoleophilia > Solirubrobacterales > Solirubrobacteraceae > Palsa-744. Next base: position 2,037,028 of record CAVROU010000002.1, read on the forward strand.
GCAGCGGCGGCGCGGAACTGCGCGAGCGCATGGCCCGCACGGAGGCCTATCTGGAGCGGGTGACCACCGAGGCCGGCGCGCCGCTGGCGGCGCATGCCAACGCGACGGTAGTGGCCGGCGGCAAGCGCCTACGCCCGCTGCTGGTGGTGCTCGCCGCCGAGGCCACCGGCGGGCCCCGCGCGGGCGAGGAGGGCGAGACCCAGCTCGTGCGCGCGGCGGTGGCGGTCGAGCTGGTGCACAGCGCGACGCTGGTGCACGACGACGTGATCGACGGCGCTCCCCTGCGCCGCGGACGCCCCACGGTGGTCGCCGCGGCGGGACGCGAGACGGCGGTCGCGACCGGCGATCTGCTCTTCTCGCGCGCGTTTGCCGAGTTGGCGCGCAACGGGAGCGTCACCCAGCTGCAGGCCCTCTCCGACGCGAGCTCGGCGCTGGCGGAAGGGGAGCTGTTGCAGCGCGAGGACGCCTACGCGGCACAGGTGGCCGTCGAGCGCTATCTGCACCGCTGCGAGCTGAAGACCGCGGCGCTGTTCGAGGCCGCCTGCCGCCTCGGCGCGCTGGTCGCGGTGGAGGGTTCGCGCACGCTCGCCGACGCCCTCGGCGCTTTCGCGCGGCGTATCGGGCTGGCCTTTCAGCTACTCGACGACGTGCTCGACATCACGGGCCCGGTGGAGCGCACGGGCAAGGCGCGCGGCACGGACCTGCTCGACGGGACCGTCACGCTGCCGCTGATCCTCGCGCGCGAGTACGACGCGCAGCTGGCGTCCCTGGACCTCGCCTCGTTGCGGGGCCCCGAGCAGGCAGAGGAGCTGTGCGAGCGGATCGCCGCCACCGGCGCCCTCGCGCAAGCGCGCGCCAAGGCGCTGGAGCTTGTGGCGCAGGCCAAGGCGGCGCTCCCGACAAACCTGCCTGAGGGGCGCACGCGGCTGCTCGATCTGGTGGCTGACGCCGTCGTCGAGCGCTATCGCTAGAGGGTGGCGCCGCCCGGCCAGCGGTCGGGCCCCTCTTGCTCGATCCTCTAAAAGTCCGACGGCACAATCACGTCAGCATCAAGGGCGCGCACGAAGAAGTCGATCTCCTGTGCCATGTTGGCGTGCGTCATGCGCCGGAAATCGCTCAGCAGCGCCGCGGTTGCGCGGTCGAGCTCGTCGTCCAGGCGCTCCACGGCGGCCTGCCCGAAGACCCCCTCGCGGCACTCCTCGCACTCCGGGCAGCGCAGCAGCACGCGCCAGTAGCCGGGGCGCTCCTCCGACCAGTCGATCGGGTAGACGAGCTCCCCGCCGCAGCTGGTGCAGACGTGCAGCCAGGGCTCCAGCTGCACCTCTTGGCTTACGTGGTTGTCGTTCTGGGAGTACATGGCGGCTTCCCCACCGTCATCGACTCGCCATGAGGTCCTCTTTAGTAAGTGGCCACGAACACGTAGCTTTGCGGAAGTTGGTACGTAGTCGCCCGTCAGCGCGCGTCTATATTCCGAGAGGGTGGCGCAGCCGGCCGTAAGGCCGGGCTGGCCGAAACGGGGATTCGCGCCGCAGGCGCGTGTCTCCTGGCTTCGGTCGGGCCCCTCTATCCTTAATCAGTGATGGCGAGCGCTATACGTACGGTCGGCCATCAGGATCGCCTCTCGCTGGTCGACCACCTGGATGAGCTGCGCACGCGTCTCTTGATCAGCGCGCTGGCCCTGGCGGTGGCCTTCGGCGTCTGCTTCTGGCAGAACCACGCGCTGTTGAACTTCGTCAACAAGCCGTTCGCGCGGGAAACGGTGAGCCAGGCCAAGAAGGGCAACGGCCCGCAGGGGCAGACCTACCTCGCCCAGCAGGGGGTGCTGGCGGTGGCGGGCGAGACCGAGGCGATCGCGGCCGCCCTCAGTGCGCCACACAGCGGACTGTCGCCCACGACACGCGCGCAGCTCGCCGCGGAGATCCCGCGGCTTCGCGCGGAGATGGCGAAGATCCCGAAGGTCCCGCCGGCGAACAAGCCGGTGACGTTGGGCATCGGCGAGCCGCTCACGACGACGCTCAGCGTGACGCTGTATTTCGCGCTGCTGTTCGCGCTGCCGGTGATCCTGTTCGAGCTCTACGGCTTCGTGCTGCCCGCGTTCAGCCCGAGAGAGAGACGCGCGGTGCAGCCGCTGCTGGTCGCGATCCCCTTCCTGTTCGCGATCGGCGTGGCGTTTGGCTACTACGTGGTGCTGCCCGCGGCGGTGCACTTCCTGCTGAACTTCAACAGCGAACAGTTCAACGTGCTGGTGCAGGGCAACCAGTACTACAAGTTCGCCGCCACCACGCTGCTTGCGATGGGGCTGGTCTTCCAGGTGCCCGTCGCGATTCTGGCGACGGTGCGGGCCGGGATCGTCACGCCGGCCCAGTTGCGCCGCGGGCGTCGCTACGCGATCGTCGCGTGCGCCGTCGTCGCAGCGCTCCTGCCGGGCGACGTCACGACGATGCTGCTGGAGACGATCCCCCTCTATCTCCTGTATGAGGCGAGTATCCTGTTGGCGTCATTCGTCACACGGCGCGAGCGCCGGCGCGAGGCTGCGTCGGAGGGAGCGCCGGGTACGACCACGACCGTCGCGCAGTCAAATGGCGCGGGGGAGCACACCATGGAGCAGAGCGTGCAGGAGATCATCGACCACACCGACCCGGAGCTGTCCGACTGATGCTGCGCCACCGGCGAGGATGCGGAGTGCTGTCCCGCGCGCGCAGGGCGCGCTCACTGCGAGGATCCGACTGATGCTGTTCGACCTGAGAGGCCGTGGTCGCAGGCGCACGGTGCGGATCGTCTATTCGGGCCTTGCGCTGCTCTTCTTCCTGGGCTTCGTCGGCTTCGGCGTGGGTAGCTTCGGCGGCGGCGGGGTGGCCGAACTCTTTGGCGGCAAGGGGGGTGGCGGGGGCGGTGAAAACTACGGTGCGCAGGTCAAGGCCGCGAAGAAGCTGACGGTAACCCAGCCCAACAACCCGGCCGCCTGGGGCGGGCTGATCCACGCGACGCTGCTGCAGGCTGGCTCGGGCGAAAACTACAGCAACACCGAAGAAGCCTTCACCTCTAAAGCGCACCCCCTGCTGGCGCAGGTGCAGGAAGCCTGGGAGCACTACCTGAAGCTACAGCCGCACCACCCCGACCCCGAAGTTGCGACCGAGGTGATGCGGATCTACACCACCGGTGGCGGCCTCACCGATCCGGCGGAGGCCGTGAAGACGCTGAAGATCGAGATGAAGGGGCGCCCGGCGAACGTGACGCTGTACTACGACCTGGCGGTGCTCTCCTACCAGGCGAAGGACAAGCGCGAAGGCGACCGCGCGGCGGCAAAGGCGCTGGCGTTGGCACCCGCCTCGGACAAGAAGATTCTCGAAGGGCGCCTGGCCGAACTCAAGTCGGGCAAGTCGGCGGCGTCCAGCGGCACGAGCACGAGCGGCGCCACCACTTCAGGCGGCGCGGGTGGCAACACGACGGTGACGATCCCGGCGTCCAAGCTCGGCAAGGGCGCCACCAAGGCGCAGACCGTGACGATCCCCTCCTCGTCGCTGAAGACCGGCTCGGGCGGCAAGAGCGTGACGATCCCCACCTCGTCGCTCACGAAGGGCGCCGCCACCTCGACGAGCACCGCCCCGACTCCGACGACGACGGCGCCGAAGAAGTAGGCCCCGCTGGGGTGGGGCGGCCGAGCTACACCGGGCGCCTGCTGGTCGACTGTGCGGACCGCCCCGGCATCGTGGCCGCGGTGTCGGGCTTTCTGTTCGAGCGCGGCGCGAACATCGTTTCCTCGCACCAGTACTCCTCGGACCCAGCGGGGGGCAGGTTCTTCCTGCGCACGGAGTTCTTCCTGGAGGGGGATTCGCCGTCCACCGCGCCGCCCGCGCCCGGGGCCGCGCATACGGCGGCGGTCGGGGCGGCGGACAAGGGGGCTGGGTCTGCAGCGGGTCCCGGGGACAGCTCGCGCGAGGAGCTGCGCGAGCGCTTTCGGGTGGAGGTCGCCGAGCGCTTTCAGATGGACTGGCGCTTGCGTTTCTGGGGCGAGCGCCGCCGTGTGGCGATCCTCGTCTCGCGCCACGACCACTGCCTGATCGACCTGCTCTGGCGCCAGCGTCGCGGCGAGCTCGACGCGGAGGTGGTGGCGGTGATCTCCAACCACCCCGATCTGCGGAGCGAGACAGAGGCGGCGGGTGCGCCCTTCCACCACGTACCGGTGCGCGACGGCGGCATGGTCGAGGCGGAGGAGCGGATGCTCGAGTTGCTCGCCAGTCGCGTGGACGTGGTGGTGCTGGCGCGCTACATGCAGATCCTCAGCGGCGACTTCCTCGCGCGCCTGGGTGCGCCGACGATCAACATCCACCACTCCTTCCTGCCGGCCTTCGCGGGCGCCGAGCCCTACCGCCGCGCGCGCGAGCACGGCGTCAAGCTGATCGGCGCCACTGCCCACTACGTGACCGAGGAGCTCGACGGCGGCCCGATCATCGAACAGGGCGTCGAGCGCGTCGACCACCGCATGGGCGTTGAGGAGCTGGAGCGGGTGGGGCGCGACATCGAGCGGGTCGTGCTGGCGAGGGCCCTGGCCCTGCACCTCGACGACCGCGTGCTGGTTGACGGGGGGCGGACGGTGGTGTTCTGAATCCGGCCGAGCGGTTCTCCTCGGACGCCGGGGGGGATCTCCGTACCGCGCCGAGTGCCGTACCGCGCTGAGCCGTACCGCGCCAAGGCGCCAGCTAGTCTGAGCTCGGGGCCATGAACCGATCGGGCCGTCCATGAGGAGCACCTCGGCTAGAATCTCCGAGCCCATCCCGGACCGGCGTCTCGCGCCGAAGTTCTCGCGGGCCGTTAGCTCAATTGGCAGAGCAGGGGCCTCTTAAGCCCAAGGTTGAAGGTTCGATTCCTTCACGGCCCATTCCGTCGTTCGCTTTCTGGGATGTACCTCCCTGTAGTGCGAACGTCGGCGTCGGCGACCCCTGGCGCTTCCCGTGTTCGTCAGCGGCTGAGAGGGCCGCTCGCGTCGGCCCCTTAGCTCAGTTCCGGCTGAGCACAGCTCGTATCAGGCCTGTTCTAGCTAAGCAAGTGCTACGCTACGGCCATGGTCCGCGTCGGTATGCACGAAGCCAAGAGCCAGCTGTCCCGCTTGGTCGGCCTCGCCGAAGGCGGGGAGGAGATCGTCATCCAGCGCTCCGGGCGCCCCGCCGCACGGCTGGTGGCAGTGCAGCCTCGTCGACCCGTGGCCGAAGCTTTCGGGGCGCTGCGTGGCCAGATCGAGCTGGCTGAGGACTTCGACGAGCTGCCCGCTGACTTCGCCGAGCATTTCCGCTGAGTCTGCTGCTCGACACGCACGCCTTGTTGTGGCTGCTCGAGGGCGACGCGCGCGTCGAGGGGGTCCGCGATGCGATCGAGGACGCACGCACGCCTGTGCTGGTCAGCGCGGTCTGCATATGGGAGGCGGCCATCAAGAGCGCGCTGGGCAAGCTGCGGGTTCCTGAGGACCTGCCCGGGCGCCTCGACGAGTTCGCCTTCGAGCGTTTGCCGATCAGCGATGTTCACGCATGGACTGTGCGCACGCTGCCGCCGATTCATGGCGACCCCTTCGACCGGCTGCTGGCGGCACAGGCGATCTGTGAGCGCGCCACCGTGGTATCGGCCGACGCCATTTTCGACGCCTATGCGCTCACGCGCCTTTGGTAGCCGGCAGCTCGGGGTGAACGTGATGCCCGTCGCGGCCTATCTGGGGTCACAGACTCTCGGCCGGGTTTAGTGCGATGCCCAGCCACGATCTAAGCAACGGGGGGAAAGTGGTCATCGATATAGGCAACAGCAAGGGCGTGCTGGTCACAAACCTCCGCGACACCCGGACGAGTGTGTTCATCGATTACGTCAACGGCAAGGACTACTCGCCGATCACCGGCGAAAAGAAACTGCCGGCCGGTGGCGAGCTGGCCCTAACGCGCGAGCAGCTCGGACACGAGAAGATCCGTGTGGCGGCCGAGGGAGAGGATGATGGGGCGCCGATAGCAAAAGTCCTCTGGTGAGCTGTACTGTGGCGGGTCCATGCCAGGGACCCGCCACACGCGGCGCGCGCGGACCGCAGTGTGGGCCTGCTCACATGCGCTCGCCGCAGCCGTGGCGTGCCTGCTGCTGGGGAGCCTCGTGGGCTGCGGCTCGACGAGGAGGCCCGCCGGCGGGCCGTCCGGGTCACCCACCTCGCCGCAGGCGCCCGCCGCATCCGCCGCATCCGCCGCATCCGCCGCGCTCGTGCCGATCGGTGCGGGTCTGCGCGGTCCTGCGGGTCTGAACGCGAGTGTCTACGCCAAGGGCCCCCTCACGGTGGCCGACCTCGCCTTCGACCCCCAGGGGCGGCTGTGGGCAAGCGCGGCGGGCCTTGAAGTACACGTCCACGACGGCGTCTACCTGATCGCCGGTGCGGGAGCACGGCCGGTGAAGGTCGTCTCGGGCCTCGACAATCCGCTCGGCCTGCTGTGGCATCAGGGACGCCTCTACGTGGCGTCCGTCGGCCGCGTGGATGCGTATGGCGGCTTCGACGGCAGGCGCTTTCGAACGCACACCGAGATCCTCCATGGCCCGGTACCCGGAGGTGAGAACAACCTCATGGCGCTGAGCCCCGCGGGGCGCATCGTGATGGGCGTGACCGCGACCTGCGACCACTGCACACCCACGTCGAGATGGTCGGGCGCGGTCGTCTCCTTCCTGCCCGACGGCCGTGATCTGCGCCTCTACGCGGCCCGCATCCGCGCGCCCTTTGGGCTGGCGTACTTCCCTGGCACGAGCGACCTGTTCGTGAGCATGAACCAGCGCGACGACCTCGGTCCGGCCACGCCGGGAGACTGGCTGGCGCAGGTCGCAGAAGGCGAGGACTGGCGCTTCCCCGGCTGCTACGGGCAGGGCGGCGCCGCCTGCGCCGGAGTGCCCGCGCCCGTCGCGGTGCTCGACAAGCACGCCGCCGTCGGCGGCGTGGCGATCCTCACCGGCCAGCTCGGCCCAGCGGTGGGCACCGCGGCAATCGTGCCGGAGTGGCAGTCGGCGAAGGTGGAGCGCGTGGCGCTCACCCGCACCGCATCGGCCCCCACATCTGCCCCCGCCTCGGCCGGGGCTTCTGCGGCGACACCTCGCAGTCCCTCTGCGACTGGCTCCACCGCCGGGAGTGGCGCCACGTACACCGGCGTCGTGACGACTTTCCTGACTGGCATGCGCAACCCGCTGGCGCTCACGCTCGCCCCCCGCGGCGGCGCGCTGCTTGTGGCCGACTGGGCTACTGGGATGGTCTACCGCGTCGCCTCCACCGAAAGGGGCTCCTGAACTAGGAGCTGCTGGCCTCGAGGGCACGCGCCACCCGCCTGAACTTGAATCTCGCCACGTACTGCCGCAGCTCCCCAAGGTGGTGTTCGCTCATGAGGTCAAGCCAGTAGTCGAACATCGCCTGCCGGTCTTTCTTGGGGAAGCGGCGCCTATCCTCCAGATAGAGGACTAACTCAAAATAGTTGAGGAGCATGTCGAGTTCGCCGAGTAGCTGTTCCTCCTCGGGGTTCGTCGGAGCGGTGGGATCTTCGATCCGCCTCCTCAGGAGCGGGGCGGTCTGGGCATAGCGGTACTCGAGGACCTGCCGTATGTTGGTGAAACTCTCGGTGAGGTAAAAGTCCCGGTAGATCCCGTGAAGCCAGGTTGCGGCCTCGTGCCTGCGGGACTGGTTGTATATGTAGAGCGCTCGTCCACCCCCCACGACTGCCGCCACACCGAGCAGCATCTGTCCGATTGCCGCCCACGCTTCAGCGTTCAGTCCGAGGAACATCACGCCCATAGTGAGCATGTTCAAAGTGTATCGATTGCTTGTCTTGTGCATCGCGGCTGAGAGGCGGCCTCAGTCGCCGACGCCTCTGTCACCGGCTGCAGAACCGACAATGGCGCCACTTATACCGGCACGGTTACGCCGGTCCTAGCCGGCATGCACAACCCGCTGGCGATCATGCTCGCCCCGGACGGGACGCTGCTCGTGACCGACTGGACCACCGAGAGGATCTACAGCGTCAGCCTCCACCGAGGCTACAGGTGCCACGGTCGGCAGTCCCTTTGCCGCACCCAGCTCCACCTGCGGCCACGGCACCGCGGGGCGGCCCAGGTAGAAGCCCTGGGCCAGCGGCACGCCGAGCTCCAGCAGCGTGCGCAGCTCGGCGGGCGACTCGATGCCCTCGGCCACGAGCAGCGAGCCGACGTGCTCGGCGTAGCCCACCAGCGCCTCCACCAGCGCCGCGCGGTCGCCGTCGCCGTCGATGCCGCTCACGAGCGAGCGGTCGAGCTTGAGGTAGCTCGGCTGGACGGTGGTGATCTGGCGCAGGCCGGAGTAGCCGGCGCCCATGTCGTCTACCGCCAGGCGCGCGCCGCGCGCGCGCAGCGGGGCGATGGCGGTGTGCAGCTGGGCTTCGCTCTGCACGAGCGCCTCCTCGGTGACCTCGATGATCAGGCCCGAGAGGTCGTCCGGGGCGCTCGAGGATGCGCAGCGTGCGCTCGTCGAGCAGGACGGGCGCGGAGAGGTTGACCGCCAGGCGCGTGTCGGCGGGCCGCACGGCGAGCAGCTCCAGCGCCGCGCGCAGGCAGGCACGCTCGAGCGCGTCGCGCTCGCCGAACTCCTCCGCCAGCGAAAACCAGTGCAGCGGGCTGTCGGTGCCGCCCTGACCGAAGCGCGCGAGCGCCTCATACGCGTGGATGGCGCCCGTAGCGCAGGTCGACGATCGGCTGCACGGCCATCGACAGTCCTTCGCCGCCGATCAGCCGCGTGAGCGCGCTGCGGGCGCTGTGGGCGCCCTGTCCGCTCAGGGGGCCGCCGGCGTAGAAGGAGACCTGGCCGCCCATCCCGCTGCGCTTGGCGACCCGCAGTGCGATGTCGGCGGCGCGTAGCAGCGCGTCGGCGTCGGAGCCGTCGCGCGGGGTCTGGGCGACGCCGATGCAGGCCGAGACGCGGCGCGTCTCGTCGCTGCACCCCGCCAGTGCGCTCAGCAGGGCGGCGGCGAGCGTCGTTGAGTCCTCGACCCGAACGATCACCGCGAACTCGTCTCCGCCGAGTCGCCCGACGGGACGCGCGGAGCCGGCGACGCCGAGCATGCGTTCGCCGGCGGAGGCGAGCAGGGCGTCGCCGGCGGCGTGGCCGAGTGACTTGTTGATGACTCCGAACCCGTCGAGGTCGAGCAGCAGCAGGCACACCGGAGCCGACTCGCGTGCGCCCGCGGTGGCATCCTCCAGTGCTGCCCGGAAGGCCGCCCTCGAGAGAGTCCCCGTGAGCTCGTCGTGGTCCGCGTCGTAGCGAGCCTGGCGCAGCAGCCGGCCCAGCTCGCGCGTGAGGCGCCCGCAGCTCAGTAGCAGGCCGACGGTGGCAATGCCCAGTGCGGCGTGGTCGGCGGACAGGTGCCCTTCGCGCACGGCCGGCAGCGCAAGGGCGCTCAGTACCATCGTGCGTCCGATCCAGTGCACGCGCCCCCCGCGCGCGACGACGCCGCTGGCCACGGCCGCGAGCCACAGCACCGAGAGGATCGTGACGCGCTGGTCCTGCACGCCCACGATCAGGATCGCCGCGAGGCCCGCGAGCGACTCCTCGATGCGCAGCCAGGAGGCACGCGGCGCGGAGAGCTGCACGAGCGCGCTGAGGAGGATCGTCGCGAACCCGACTGTGCCTAGCACGGGTTGGGTGAGCAGCGTGGAGCCGTGCGCGCTCAGCAGAGCGATGCCGAGGACGCCGAGCACCGCTCGCGTACAGGCGGCCGTGCGCCGCGCGCGCAGTAGGTAGGGATCCCGCGCGCCTCCGTTGGCGCCCTCGTATTCGATCGCTGCCACCACGTTCCGAGCTTCGGCATGGTGTTCGCGCTTCTTGATTCTTGTCCACCCCGACGGACTGGTGACAGGGCAGTTTCGATAGTTAGGCCGTGGTGGGGAAAGAAATTTTTAGGAGGCCCCACAAGGGGGCCCGGTGGGCCGCGTCGTGCGGGGGTGAGCTGCCGGACGAGTCAATGCCGTGCCGGTGCCACGACTGCCGCCGCCCGCGGTGGGGTCGAGCGTGGGCTCAGGACCGCCGCGCGGGCGCCACCACTGCCGCCGCCGCCGCGCTGCCGAGGATCGGGGTGAGGGCGATGTAGGTGGCGTGGTCGGTCAGCTCTCCAAGCCGCTCTGCCTCCCCGCGCGCGACGTAGTCGTGCAGCAGCTCCCAGATGCCGCCGACGATCGCCTCGCCGACGATGTGCGACGGCCCGTCGGAGTCCGCCGGTCCAGCCGCCTGGGCGATGCCGAACTCCAGAAGCCCCGCGTAGGCGGCATTTGCCCGGCGCACGCGCTCGGTCAGCTCGGGGAAGGCGATCTCGACGTCCACGCACGCCATGTGCGCGTAGGCGGGCTCGGCGGCGAGGAACTCCAGCAGCGCGCCCACGCCCGGCGTGCACGCCCCGCGGCCAGGTGGGCTGGGCGGCGAAGGCCTCGATGCAGACGTTCACCGCGCGCGCATGGCCGACCTCGTAGGTGGCGACGAACGCCTCCTCCTTGCTCTCGAAGTGGCTGTAGAAGGTGCGCAGCGACACGGCGGCCTGCGAGGCGACGTCCTCGAGGCCCACCGCCGGGTACCCATGTACGGCGGTGAGGTTGGCGATCGCGTCGAAGATGCGCTCGCGCTGGTTGTGCTCGACGAAGCTCCGCGGCAGGTTGTGCTCGCCCGAGGGCAGCCCGCGCGGCAGCGCCTGTGCGCCGGTGGCGGACAGCGTCACCAGAGATCCAGGAGCCCGCCCGCCCGCCCGCTGACCCGTGCGTGCCGTCCCACCGCGCGCGCCGGCGGCCCGACTGCCCGCCCCGGCGCGGCGCGCGGCGGCGCTCCGTTGCCGCCGCGGCCGGCGTGCGATCCCGGGCGGCGAGGGGTAGTAGCCGACGATCCACCCCACCAGTCCGGGTAGCGCCCTGTTCAGTTCGGCCCGCAGCGCGCGCTTGCTGCGCGCGCCGATCACGCGCGCGTAGACGATCTTGCGCAGCGCGCCTACGACCGCCTTGGCGACCGGCTCAGGGATCGTGCCCTCGCCGGGGGCCTGCTCGAACAGATGCCCGATCACCTGCTCCAGGCGCGCCGCGCCCTGCGCCCAGCGCTCGGCTCCCGCGTCGCCCGCGGCGCCGATCTCCACGCACACCAGCCGCGCCGCCTGCGGGCGCTCGACGGTCGCGTCGAAGAGGCCGCGCAGCAGGCCCTCGATCTGCGCGCGCACGTCCGCGTCGGGGTTCAGGCCCGCCACCATTCGCCGCGCGAGCCGCTCGACGCTGTCGTCGAAGGCGGCCAGCAGGCACTGCTCCTTGTTCTCGTAGTGCTCGTAGAAGCTGCGCCGCGAGACGCCCGCGCGCTGTACGAGCCCGGAGATGGTCGTGCCCGCAAAGCCGCGTTCGTTGACGACTTCGAGCAGCGCCTCGAACAGGCGCTCGCGCTGATCGGCAGCGACCTGCTCGCGCGGCAGCGCCTGCGGCCCTCGGGGGAGTCCTCGGCGCCTCTTGCGACCTCCCTGTCCAGCCTCCACGGCACCACCTTATATGAGCGTTCTTGGCCTGCCATTTGCTTAACAGAGCCGGCGGCCTTGACAAGCCTTTTCGCCTCCATCTTGACAGGCTGGGTAAAACCTGATTTATATGTAGGTGCTCATGGTGCTATTTTGGTTTGACTGGGCTCACGACAAAGGACTCTGATGGGTCGATACGCAACTAAGCAGCAAGTAGAGGGTTCTTATGTCACGGATGATCGCAGTGGAGAGGAGGTTGAGAGGCTCGCCGCCCATGGGGGCGCTGACGCATCGCTTCTGTAGGCGACGTACTATTAGCTGTGACTCTCAGGCGCAAGAGAGGGATGTCGGTTGGCCCGCCGGGCCAACGGGCCTTTGGGCCGCCGAGCAGTCGGGTTGCAGGGGGTAGCTGGGAGGTTGGATACATGAGAGCGCATTTCTGTCAGGAGCAGCGCATGCTGCGGGGTCTGCACGCCCGCTGGCCCTACCGCCGCTCGCACTGCCGTCACGACATGCACTGGCTGGTGCGGGTCCGCCCGCCCCGCTGCTGGTGCGCGCGCGGGCGCTCGCACTCGATGGCGGCGCTGCCACCCTCACGCCGGCGGCCCTCCGTGGGCTAGGCCGGGCTCAGAGCCCGGAGGGTCGCCACGCGATCCTCCGGCCCGGGCCGCTGTCGGCCTCCGGCCCGCTTCGCTCTCAATCGCCACGCGCGGCTCCCGCGGCCCCCCTTGTGGGGGCCTCTTAAAAAACCACGACGTCCCCGCAAACGCGTGGCCACCCACCTCGCTAGGATCAGCCTGTGGCCACGGCGCAGACTGATCGGGAGGTCCGTGCGCTCGCGATCGACACGATCCGTGGGCTTGCGATGGACGCCGTGCAGAAGGCCGACTCCGGGCATCCGGGCACCGCGATGGCGCTCGCGCCGCTCGGGCACACGCTGTTCACGCGCCTTCTGCGCACCAACCCGGCCGACCCCGCGTGGCCCGACCGCGACCGCTTCGTGCTCTCCGCCGGGCACGCCTGCGTGCTGCAGTACTCGCTCCTGCACCTCTGCGGCTGGGATGTAAGTCTCGACGATCTGCGCCAGTTCCGCCAGTGGGGCTCACGCTGTCCCGGGCACCCCGAGCGCGGACACACGCCTGGCATCGAGGTCACCACCGGCCCGCTGGGTCAGGGCTTCGCCAATGCCGTCGGCCTTGCCATGGCCGAGCGCTTTCTCGCCGAGCGCTACAACCGCCCGGGCCTGGAGGTCCTCGACCACCACACCTGGGCGATCTGCTCCGACGGGGACATGATGGAGGGCATCAGCCAGGAGGCCGCCTCGATCGCCGGCCACTTCGCGCTGGGCAAGCTCGTGGTCGTCTACGACGACAATCGCATCACGATCGACGGCACCACCGCGCTGTCCTTCGACGGCGAGAACCACACCGCCCGTCTCGCCGCCGACGGCTGGCATGTACAGCGCGTGGCCGACTCCGAGGACGTTCGCGCGCTCCAGGCCGCGCTCGTGGCCGCGCAAGCGGAAACCGAGCGTCCCTCGTTCATAGCCGTGCGCTCGCACATCGCCTATCCGGCGCCGCACGCCATCGACACCGCCAAAGCGCACGGTGCGGCGCTCGGCGAGGAGGAGGTGCGCGCCACGAAGCAGGCCATGGGCTTCGACCCCGACGCGCACTTCGCCGTCGACCCGCGCGTGTATGAAGAGATGGACCTGCGTCCCCGCGGCGCCGAGCTCCAGCGGGAGTGGCAGGAGCGCTTCGAGCACTGGCGCGCCGAACTCCCCGACGCCGCCGCCGATTGGGATCGCGCCTGGGCCGGCGAGCTGGCCGAGGGCTGGCGCGAGGCGCTGCCGGTTTTCCCCGCCGGCAAGTCCCTCGCCACGCGCGCCGCCGGGCAGAAGGCGATGGCCGCCTTCGGCTCCTATGCGCCCACGATGGTCGGCGGCGCGGCGGACCTTGTCGAGTCGACCAAGACGCTCTTCGAGGGCGCCGGGCAGTTCTCGCGCGTGCACTCCGGTCGCAACGTCCCCTTCGGCATCCGCGAGCACGCGATGGGCGCGATCGTCAACGGCCTCGCCGCGCACGGCGGCATCGTCAAGCCCTACGGCTCGACCTTCCTGATCTTCTCCGACTACATGCGCGCCTCCGTGCGCCTGTCCGCCTGATGGGGCTGCCCGTGGTGTGGGTCTGGACGCACGACTCGGTCGCGCTCGGCGAGGACGGGCCCACGCACCAGCCCGTCGAGCACTACGCCGCGCTGCGCGCGATCCCGGGGCTGTGGGTCGTGCGCCCCGCCGACGCGAATGAGACCTCGCAGGCATGGCGCGTGGCGCTGGAGCGCACCGACGGGCCCGTCGCGCTGTTGCTCTCGCGCCAGGGAATCGCCGGTGTTCGACCGCGAGGGGGAGGGTCTGGGTGCGGCGAGCGAGCTGGAGCAAGGTGGGTATGTGCTGTGGGACTCGCCGGCGCCACGACCAGCGGTGCCCTGCCGGGGAAGGCGCCGGCGTTCGCTCCGCTGCTGGCGCACTCGACCTGATCCTGATCGCCACCGGTGCCGAGGTCTGCGCCCACGCTTGACGCCGCCCGCGCGCTCGCCGGGCGAGGGCACAGCGGTGCGCGTCGTCTCGATGCCCTGCATGGAGCTGTTCGAAGCGCAGCCCGCCGACTACCGCGACTCCGTGCTGCCGCCCGACGCTCACCGCGCGCCTCGCCATCGAGCCGGGCGCCACGATGAGCTGGTGGAAGTGGGTGGGCCTCCAGGGCGACGTCATCGGTCTCGATCGCTTCGGAGCGTCTGCACCGGGTACCACAGTGTTGAAGGAACTGGGCTTCACGCCGATAACATCGCTGCACGTGCGCGGGCGCTGCTCGGCAGGGCATCCGCATAGTCGCACCGCGCCTTCGCCAAAAGCCTCCCGCTTAAGGAGATCCCAATGTCCTCCCCGACCCTCTCCCCCCTTCACCGCCTCTCCGCGCTTGGGCAGAGCGTGTGGGTGGACTTCCTCTCGCGCGACTCGATCCGCGGCGGGCACCTGCAGGAGCTGCTCGACCGCGACGCCGTCGTCGGCGCCACCTCCAACCCGAGCATCTTCCAGAAGGCGATGACCGTCGGCGACGCCTACGACGAGCAGCTGCGCAGCTCGCCGCCGAGGGCTGTGAGGGCCAGGAGCTGTTCTGGCGTCTGGCCGAGCGCGACATCAAGGACGCCTGCGACCTGTTCCGCCCGATCTGGGAGGCCGGCTGTGGGCGCGACGGCTACGTCTCGCTCGAGGTCGATCCCGGCCTCGCCTACGACGGGCCCACGACCTTCCGCGAAGCGATGCGCCTGCACGAGCTCGTCGACCGCGCCAACCTGATGGTCAAGATCCCCGCGACGAAGCCCGGGCTGGCGGCGATCGAGGACGTGATCGCCAAGGGGCAAGCTCGATAAACGTGACGCTGATCTTCTCGCTGCGGCGCTACGCCGAGGTGGCCGAGTCCTATGTGCGCGGCCTGGAGCGCCTCGTCGCCGAGGGAGGGGACCCGACCAAGGTTGCCTCCGTGGCGAGCTTCTTCGTCTCGCGCATCGACACCGAGGGCGACCGCCGGCTGGGCGCTGACGCCGAGACCGGGGCGGCCATGAACGGCCACGTCTCCTCGCCGCACCTCAAGGGCAGCCTCGCGGTGGCCAACGCGCAAGCTGGCCTACCAGCACTACAGTGCGGACATTCCGCGGCCCGCGCTGGGAGTACCTCGCCGGCAAGGGCGCCACGCCGCAGCGCGTGCTGTGGGCCTCTACCTCGACCAAGAACCCCGCCTACCCTGACGTGCTCTACGTCGAGGAGCTGATCGGCCCGGACACCGTCAACACGATGCCCGAGGAGACGATCGAGGCCTACCAGGACCACGGTCGCCCGCTGATGCGCCTGGAGGAGGGACTCAGCCGACGCGCGGCGCTGATCGAGGAACTGGAGCCGCGGGTGTGGACTACGACGACGTCACCGAGACACTGGAGCGCGAGGGCGTGGAGAAGTTCTCTGAGGCCTTCGGCGGGCTCTTGCGGCGTTGGAGCAGAAGCGCAGCGGTCTCGCTGTAGCCTGAGACCCGAGTGCCTGCCTGTGTGTCGCGTCGCCTGCAGACGACGCTGTGCGAGCGGGCCTTGCGTTAGGGTCAATGCGTAATGCCCACCGCCTCATCACCGGTGCTTCCACCGGCATCGGCGAGCCACCGCGCTGCGCCTGGCGGGCTCGGGCTGGACCGTTCTCGCAGGCGTTCGCGATCCCGCCGTCGGCGAGGCGCTGCTCGCCGGGGAGGCCCGGGGGCGAGGCGGATGGCGGTTCCGCTGGCGCTCGACATCACCGACCCCGCCAGGTGGCAGCCGCGGCGGCCGAGTTCGTGCGGAGCGCCACCGGCGCCGCCGGGCTGGACGCGCTCGTCAACAACGCCGGCGTCGCGCTCGGCGGTCCGCTGGAGCTGGTGCCCATGGAGGAGCTGCGCGACCAGTTCGAGGTCAATTTCTTCGGCCAGATCGCCATGACCCAGGCGCTGATTCCCGCGCTGCGGCGCGCGGGCGGTCGCGTGCTGCTCGTCTCCTCCGATCGGCGGGCTCGTCACCACGCCCTATATGGCCCCCTACTGCGCCTCGAAGTACGCACTGGAGGCGGTCGGCGACTCGCTGCGCGTGGAGCTGGGCGCTCGCGCATACAGGTCGCACTGATCGAGCCCGGCTCGATGGCGACGCCCATGTGGGACAAGGGCAGCGAGGAGCTCGATCGCACGGCGTCGAACGTGCCGCCGAGCTGCAGCAGCAGTACGGCCACGTGCCCGCCGCGATGGCGAAGACGCTGCAGAGCACCGCCAAGCGCGGCATCCCGCCCGAGCGCGTCGCGCAGACGATCGAGGGCGCGCTGGCCGCCAGGCGCATGCGCGCGCGCTATCTCGTCGGCATCGACGCGCACGGCGATGGCCTGGCTCAAGCGCCTGCTGCCCGATCATGTGCTGGATCGGGTGCTGCGGCGTGCATCGGGGTTTGAGGCAGACTGGTCGATAGGCGATAGGGCTGCTTTAGGCGCCCTCGCTACGGTTGCCCCTCACCTGCCATGACGGTCGATTCACCTTCATCCACGCCTCACGCTGCGGCTCCGATCCCGGACCCGCCCTCCGAACGCCGCGCGTGGCTGATCGCCGGCACGCTGCTTGCGCTCAGTGTTGGCGTGCTCGTGGCGGTGCTCAGCGGGCTGGTCGGTCAACGCTCACAAGACTCGTCCGGGACGGCGTCGGGTGCGCCGAGCATCGTCACGGTCGCCGCGACCCCGGCGCCCGCCAGCGGTCAGGCGACGCCAGGCCGCCGCACCGGTTCGTCGCCCCGCGGCCACCCCCCGCCAGAAACGCCGCGCCGAGGCCGCGTACATGACGGCGACAGGCACGCAGGTGCACATCCCCGAGAACTGGATGGGCGGCTTCTACCCGATCTACGCGCAGGCGCAGCACGCCTTCGGCGTCAACTGGCTGCTGCTCGCCTCGATCCATCGCCAGGAGTCGGCCTTCTCGACCGCCCCGACGCACCTACCACGGCCTGAACTTCGCCGGCTGCTGTGGCGGGCCGATGCAGTTCAACGTCACCAACGGGGGGACGGGCATCCGACGACCTGGGACCTGGTCGCGAATGCCTACCGCTACGGCACCGGCCGGCGGCATACGACCACAGACGGCCACGCACCCCTCGATCTACGACGACTACGACGCGATCATGGCCGCCGCCTGGCTGCTCTCCTCAGACGGGGCGGGCGCGGCGCTGGACGACTCGGCGTGGTGGGCGGCATATGACTACTACGGGCACGACGAAGCGGGGGTCACCTACGCCGATCAGGTGCTCGCGCGCGCAATCGGCTGGTCCCAGCACGGGTTCTGCATCAACTGCGGCGTCGAACCGGGGCTTGTCGAAGCTGTGCATGCGGCGTATGGGGCGCCAGTCCTCGAAGCGGACGCAACGGCTTCGGCCGCGTCGACAGGACACGCTCACAGCCGGGCCAAACGGCGCGGCTAACCAGATCTGTTCGTGCGAGCGCCCAAAAGCAAGCGCCTTACGGCAACAGCGCTCAGGAGCATGCACACCGCGACGGCGAACACGGGACCGAAGCCGTCGGCACAACTCTATGGCGGGCCGGCAAGCCCACTGCGTCCGTCATCTCCGCGCGCAATGTGGCGTAGCTCTGACTCCCCTCTCGGGCACAGGGTCGTCCACCCAGCAGCTCATGCGTCCACGCGAACGCGAAACCAACGCCGTTCACCCAACTGGCGACTACGCCGCCCAACCGGCGCTACGCCGCCTGAGTAAGCAACTCCCCAGCAACCCGATCCGTAGCCCCGGCCGTCCCGCCAAGCAACCGCCGAGAAAGCTGAGCCCGCCTGAAGTAAAGCGGCGCGTCATGCTCCCAAGTAGCCCCGATCCCCCCATGCACGGAGATCATCGTGCGAGCGGCGGTATCGAGCGCATGCCCAGCCACCGAGCGAGCCGCCGATGCGGCAAGCGGGAACTCCCCCGGCGAGCCCAAACGCGCCCAGCCGGCGTAATAAAGCAGCGAGCGCCCATTCTCCTGTTGGCGAAGCACCTCGGTGAGCGAGTGCTTCACGGCCTGATAGGACCCAATGGCCCGCCCGAATGTATGCCGCTCCTTCGCATACGCAACGGAGACCTCAAGCGCGGTTTCAACCGCCCCCACGGACTCCGCGGCGAGCAGCGCCTGCGCGAGGTACCAGGCAGCCGCGAGCGACTCCTCGCTCACGTCGAGCAGCGCAGCGCGGGCGTCCTTCAGCGTGACGTGCCCAAGCGAGCGCGTGGCGTCGTAGCGAGACACCGCCTCGATGCTCACACCCTCTGAGGCGCCCTTGATCGCCACACCCACTGCCTTGCCATCGAGCAGCGCCACGCCCACGAGCACGTCGGCGCCGGGCGCGTCAGGGACGAACGCGAACGGCCCGCTGACGGTCACATGACCCTCCTCGCCGGAGGCGGTGGCAACCGGCGGCGCGGGCCGCTCCGAGCCATGCGCGGGATCCACGCACCAAGAGTCGTACACGTCATTCGGCGGGCAGGCGGGCAGGTACGCGGCACGCTGCTCACCCGAGGCAAGCTTCGGCAGCAAAGCGTCCGCGGCATGCACAGAGGAATCGCCGAGGATCGCCGTCGCCGGCAGGTGTCCGAGCAAAGCTACACCCGCGAGCACGCGCCCGCACTCGCCGAGCACGAGCATCGCGTCGAACGCATCGAGCCCGGCGCCGCCGTGTGCGTCGTCGACGAGCAGCCCGGGCCAGCCGGCCTCGCAGGCGACGGGCCATAAATCCGGTAGCTCGCCCTTGCCATCGAGCGCGTCGCGCGCGGCCTCGAGCGTCTTGAAGCGGGAGAGCGCGCCGCGGGCGGCCTCGCGCAGGAACACCTGCTCGTCTGAGAGTGCGAGGTTCATACCTTTGCCGCCTCCTTCGCGCGAAGCTCTGAGAATGGGATGCCCTTGTCCAGGCGGGGCTCCGGCGGCAGTCCGAGGACGCGCTCGCCGATTGTGTTGCGCAGGATCTCTTCGGTGCCACCGGCGGACTTCAGGCCGGGGAGGAAGGAGATCATGTAAGCCCACTCGCTGTCCTCGGCGAGCGCGTCGGGGCCGACGACGTCGGCGATCAGCTCACCGGCGCTGATCGCGCCGTTGACGATCGTCACCTTCGCGAGACCGGCCTCCGGGCCGGGGATCTGCCCGCGCTGCAGGGCGGTGAGGGTGCGATAGCCGGTGAAGCGCACGGCGAGCATTTCCGCGGCCAGCGAACCGAGGCGGTGGCGCACCTCGGGGTCCCTGCTGGCGTGCTCGTCTTCGGCGATCGCACCGGCGAAGCGCGCGGAGTTGAACCCGAGCCCCTCGCCGCCGAGGCCGATCGTGACGCGCTCGAACATCAAGGTGGTGAGCGCGGTGCCCCAGCCGTTTCCGACTCCACCGACAACGGCATCAGCGTCCAGGGCGACATCGTCGAAGAACACCTCGTTGAACTCGGCCTCGCCGGAGATCTGACGCAGGCCGCGCACGGTGACGCCGGGCGCGTCCATCGGCACGAGGAACATCGTGAGGCCCTTGTGCTTGTGCGCGTCCATGTCGGTGCGCGCGAGGAGCAGCCCATAGGAGGAGAACTGCGCGTTAGTGGTCCACACCTTCTGGCCGCTCAATCGCCAGGAGCCGTCGTCCTGCAGCCGCGCGCGGGCCTGCACCGCGGCGAGGTCCGAACCGGCGGCGGGCTCGGAGAACAGCTGGCACCAGACCTCGTCGCCGTGGAGCATCGCGCCGAGATAACGCCCCTTCTGCTCCTCGGAGCCGTGCGCGATGAGGGTCGGGCCGAGCATGCCGACGCCGATCGCGTCGAGAATCCCGGGCACCCCGGCACGGGCGATCTCCTGGTTACAGATGACCTGCTCGATCGGGCCGAGGCCCTGGCCGCCGTACTCCTTGGGCCAGGTGACGCCGGCGAGGCCGGCCTCGGCGAGCTTGCCCTGCCAGACGCGGCGGGCGGCGACGATCTCGTCCTCGTCGGTGAGCGCGTCGGGCCCGCGCAGCACCGGGGCCTCTGCCTTGTGCTCCTCTAGCCATGTGCGCACGCGGGCGCGATGGGCTGCCTGCTCCGGTGTGTCGTCGAGATCCACGACGCCTCCTCATTAAGTTGACTGACCAGTCAGTCTACCGCCCGATCGGGATCTGTGGGGCGGGTTGGACGCACGATGCGCTACGGATCCGACCCATCCGCCCGGCGACCCCCCGCCGCGGCGCGAGATGCCACCGCTCAGCGCCCGGCCGGGATCGGCGGGGTGGGTAGCGACGGCAGGCGGTAGACCCCCGTGAACCCACGGTCGAGCAGCGCCGCGGCCTGGCGACCCAGTTCGGGCGAGTCGAGCAAGACCACCCCCAGCCGCACGCCATCGCGCCGCGCGGCCCCCACCAGACACCGCCCGGCGGCTTCGGTCTCGCCCGTCTTCAGGCCGATCGCGCCGGGATACCCGTAGACGAGCAAAGGGTTGTTGTTGTAGAGCCACACGCGTCCGCCCTTGATCGGCAGCGGCTGCACGGTCGCGGCGGTGCCCGCGACGCGCGCGATCAGCGGCTGCGCGAGGTCGAGCGCGGCGAGCCGCGCGAGATCGGCGGGGCACGACCGGTTGGCGGTCTCCAGGCCATCGGGCGAGACGAAGCGCGTACACCCCAGATGCAGGTGGCGCGCTTCGGCGTTCATGCGGGCGACGAACGCGGGGATCGACCCCGCGACGGCCTGCGCGAGCGCAACGGCGGCGTCGTTGCCCGAGGGCAGCAGCAGCCCGTAGAGCAGCGTGAGCATGCGTACCTTGCGTCCGGCGGGCAGCACCCCGACCTTCGACCCGGCGGCGTTGACGGCTGCATGGCTGACGCGCACCCACGCGTCGGGCTTGAGCGCACGGACGACGAGCAGCGCGGTCATCATCTTCGTGAGCGAGGCGACGGGGACGACGGCCGTCGGATCGATGGACCACAGCACGCGCCCGGTATCGAGATCGAAGAGCATGCCGGCATGTGGTGGGTGATGGAAGGAGAGGAGGGCCGCGTCGCCCACCGTCGCCTGCCCACCACCGGTGGCACCACGGGCGCCACCGGAGCTCGCGCCCGTATGCCGAACGCCCGGGCCGGTCAATGTGAGTAGAGGCGAGTGCCCGGCTGAGGAGCCGGACCGCAGCGGGCCGAACAGCGCAAGCAGCGCGAGCGCGAGCAGCAGCGGCACAAGCACGACCCCCAGCGTGAGCAGTGGCCGCCGACGGCGCCTGCGAGGCCGCCGCCGCGGGCGGCCGGCCGGGGTCAGGAAGGGCGAGCGGTGGCGGTGTGGGTCGGGAGGGGGCATCACTTGCGCGGGCCGAGCAGCGCCCCGAAGATCCCCACGCCGAGCACGGCGACGACGAACACCGAGACGAGGCCGCCAAGACTAAAGCCATGCTCGCCCACGGTGACGAGGGTCAGCACGGCCAGGCCGATGACGAACACGAGGGCGACGGCTAGGACGACGTTGCGGGCCACAGCGCCCAGTACATCGCTTTGGGCGGCGGCGCGGCGCAAGCCGACACCCGGTCCCCACGCCGACTGTTCTCCGACCGCCGACTCGCCGCACCCATCGCGGCTGTGGCCCAGGTCTCTACCGCCGTGGGCGCTACCGCAGGGTGGCCGAGATGAGAACTCCACGGTTAGGGGTTGACAAGCCCTAGGGTTGTCCGTATGGTATGCCGTGTCACGGGGTATCAAGCAGCCCGCGACAAAAACATAGGATCGGGTTTGGGTCAGGCCTCTGCGGCCGGCTGCAAGCGCAGGCAGGTTTCCTTGGGAGAGGGACATGATTTCGCACACAGAGGGAGATGGAAAGCGCGTGAGTTCGCATCGGAGCGACGTGACAGGGGTCTTTACGGCACCGCTGAGGGCCGGAATCAGATGCATCAGCATCCTGATGCATCTCTCTCTCTCTCTCTCTCTCTCTTGGCGGGGTTGGCTCTCCGCCAGGTTTGAGTTTCGCCGCGGCGCGGCGACCCGCCCCGGGAGTGGACGCCGGGAGGGTCACCCGCGCGCGTTGAGGAAACTGACACTCGCGTTCGCGTGCTCGCTGTGCGCGCTGGCCTTCGTCTGCGCGCTCTCGGGCGCCCCCGCCGGCGCGGCGGTGATCCACAAATATCTTCCTGAAGTCTCGGCGAAGCTCTCCGAAGGCGTCCCGGCGAGCTCGGGCGCGGCGTCAACAGGCCCGCTGAGCGACGCCAATGCCATGACCGTCGACGTCGGCGAGGTGTTTCTCGCCGAACGACTCGCTAACAGCTCCAGCGAATACAGGCTGGACAGCTTCAGCGCCTCCTCGGGTGCCTTCGTCTCGCAGTTCTCGCAGGCGCCCTCGCTCTCTTTCCTGTATCAGGGTGTCGCCGTGGGGCACGCGACCGGCGAAGGCGAGGTGTATGTCGGGGGCGATGAAAGCGTCGAAGGCGCGCCCAGGGGAGTGGTGGCTGTGTTCAGCGCGGCGGGCGCCCTGCAGAGCATCTGGAAGGGGACACCGGGGGAACAGGGGCCGCAGAGCGAACGCTTCGACTGTTTTGAATGTGCCGGACGGGGAAGCGTGGCTGTCGACAACTCGGGCAGCCTCAGCTGGGCCGCGGGCGACGTGTATGTCGCGGACCCGGAGCGCGGGGCGGTGGACGTCTTCAAACCCGCGGCTGGCGGCGGGGAGGAATACGTCACGCGGCTGAGCCCCGAATCGACCGGAGTTCTCTCCGGGATACCCCTCAGTGTCGCGGTGGATTCGTCAGATGATGAGGTGCTGATCGTGGGTGGGGGAGTCGTGGACATCTTCAGGCCGGCGGCGATCACCGGCCAGTACGAATTCGTGCGGGCGCTGACGGGAACACCGGCGGGTTCGTTCGAAGAGCTCAGCGGCGTGACCGTGGACGGCGGTAACGGCGACATCTATGTAACGGATGACGGTGCCTCAGGGATGGTGGACCAGTTCGACGCTTCGGGTGAATATCTCGGTCGTTTGACCGGCACGCCCGCAGGCCCCTTCTCGAACGTGACCAGCGTGGCGGTCGACCCAGCCAGCCACGACGTCTACGTCGGGGATTCTCGCGGCAACGAACCTGCGAATGTCGATGTGTTTGGGGCGAGCGAAGTGGCCCCGGATGTCAGCACGGGTAAAGCGTCGAACGTGCAGCCGGGGAGCCTAACGCTGAACGGCACGGTCAACCCGGACGCCATCCAGCTGAGCGACTGCCGTTTCGAGTATGGCACGAGCACCACCTACGGCCAGAGCGCGCCGTGTGTCCCGGCCGCGGGCGCGATCCCCGCCGACTCGAGCGTCCACGCGGTCAGCGCGGACGTGTCGGGGCTCGCGCCGGGGAGCGTTTACCACTTCCGGCTCCTCGCTGCCAATGCCAACGGCTCGAACGCCGGGCAGGATCGGCTGTTCGGCCCGCCCGCGATCGACGGCCAATCGTCGGCGAACGTCGCGCAGACCACGGCGACGCTCCAGGCGCAGGTCGATCCCGAGGGCGTCGACACGACCTGCCGGTTCGAATACGTCGATGCTGCGCACTACGATGCGTCGGCCGCGAATCCCTACGGCGGCGGGAGCAGCGTGCCGTGCACCCCGCCCGACCTCAGCGCCGGCACGAGCGACGTGGCGGCGAGCGCCGAACTCGGCGGCCTGCGCGCTGGCGTCACCTACCACTGGCGCGTCGTCGCCGTCAACGGCGACGCGACGACGAGCGGGAGCGATCAGACGCTCACGACCGAACCGCCCGCGCGGATCGACAGCGTCACGATCACCGACGTCACGGCCGCCGGCGCGACGCTGCACGCCCAGATCGACCCGCTCGGTAACGACACCACCTACCGCTTCGAATACGGCACCGACACTGGCTACACCCACGGCAGCGTTCCCGTGCCCGACGGCGACATCGGCTTGGGCACGGTCGATGTCCCGGTCACGCAGCAGCTGAGCGGGCTTTTGCCGAACACCACCTACCACTTGCGCGTCGTGGCGAGCAACGCGCTTGGCGTCGAACGCAGCGCTGATCACACGTTCGTATATGACACGAGCGGCGGCGGCCTGCCGGATAACCGGGCGTATGAGATGGTGACGCCGCCTGTCAAGAACGCGGCCGTGCTCGGCGCGACGCCGTTCACGGGGGGTGTGCCGGCTGTCGTCGCAGAAGACGGCTCGCGCGTGATTCTCGACAGTGTCCAGTGCTTCGCGGGCGCGGGTTCGTGCATCGGGGCACGGGCCGGAGCGGGTGAGCCGTTCGCGTTCACGCGTACGGCGGACGGTTGGGTGACGAACGCGATGGCGCCCGCGGCGACGCGGTTTGGTGATAACAGCTACCTGGGCTCAGATGCGGATACGGGTGCTGTGTTGTTTGGCATCGCGACGCCGCCGGTCGGCGAGGAAGATTTCTATGTGCGCCGGCTCGATGGCTCGTTTGTGAATATCGGCCCGGGGAGCTGGCCAGGGGCCGGCGCGGATAGCAGTGCGTCTTATGGTTGGGTGGGGACGGCTGACTTCTCGCACCTGGTCTACAACGCCACTGCCGATAGCTTCCTATGGCCTTTCGATGCGACGCGCCACCAGTCGGCTGGTAGTCTTTACGAGTACGTCGGCGCGGGCAACGCCCAGCCGGCCCTGGTGGGTGTGAGCGGTGGTGCGAACAGCACCGACCTGATCAGTGCCTGTGGGACCGTGCTGGGCGCAGGCAGTAGCGGACAAGGCGTGTATGCCTATGGCCTGTCCGCTGACGGTCGCGTCGTTTACTTCACCGCGGAAGCCTGCGACTCGGGTGCGGGTGTGAATGCCGGCGTTCCGGTACCGGCAAATGCGCTGTATGCGCGTATCGACGGGTCGCGCACGGTCGCGATATCGGCGCGCTCGTCGCTCGACTGCACGAGCGTCGGGTGTCTGAGTTCGCCTGCGAGTGAGGCAAACTTCGTGGGTGCCTCGGCGGACGGTTCGAAGGCATTCTTCACCGACACCCAGCAGCTCACCGACAGCGCAAGTGAGGACTCGACGGGAGGCAGGGATACCGCGAGCGGTCTCGGGAATTGCCGAGAAGCAACTGGTGATGCCAATGGATGTAATCTGTATGAGTACGATTTCGACAATCCGGCGGGGCACAATCTGCTGGCGATCTCGACGGGAGATACGAGCGGTGGCGGCCCGCGGGTGCAGGGTGTCGTGGCGGTCTCTCCGGATGGGTCGCACGTCTATTTCGTGGCCAAGGGCGTGTTGAGCGCGGCGGCCAACGATCTGGGTCAGACTGCCGGCGCCGGTGCGAATAACCTGTACGTGTTCGAGCGCGACTCGGGCAATCCGGGAGGGCATATCGCGTTCGTAGCGACACTGCCTGATTCCGATGTACAGCAATGGGAAGAAGGGCTCCGTTTGGCGAATGTGACCCCTGATGGACGATTCCTGGTGTTCACCAGTCATGGCGCACTCACTCGCGATGATGCAAGTACGACGGGGGCCGCGCAGGTGTTCCGCTACGACGCATCGCGGGGTGAACTGGTGCGTATCTCGATCGGCAACGATGGCTTCAACGACGACGGCAACGCGAACGCGGCCGATGCGAGTATCGTGTCCGCATGGGTTAGCAATCAGGCTCGCTATGCGGGTCCTCGCTCCGATCCGACGATGTCACACGACGGGGTTTTCGTGTTCTTCCAGAGCCCGGACGGCTTAACTGTCGGAGCGCTCAATGATGTGCAGATTGGGTCGAGGGTCGGTGGAGGCCCGATATATGCCGAGAATGTGTACGAGTATCACGAAGGGCACGTATATTTACTTTCCGACGGTCGAGACACCGAACAGTTCGCCGAAACCGACGAGTTTTCTCCCGAAAGGAGCGCCGTCGAGCTGGTCGGCAGCGACGCAACCGGCGCGAACGTGTTCTTCACCACGGCGGACCAGCTGGTGGGACAGGATACGGACACGGAGGTTGACTACTACGATGCGAGGGTCTGCACTGCAAGTGCTCCGTGTGTCGCGGCGCCGGCACGCCCTGAGCCGCCGTGTCAGGGTGAAGCGTGTCATGGCGCGCCAAACGCTGCTCCCGTGTTTGGCGCCTCCGGAAGTGAAACGTTCACAGGCGCGGGGAATCTGACTGCGCCTCAGGCCAAGCGGGTGATAAAAGCGAAGAGTAAGGCCAGGCCCAAGAAGAACAAGCACAGGAAGAGGCTCAAGGCCAAACGCAAGAAGGGACGCGGGGCAGCGGCGTCCGGTAAGCACGTCAAGCGGGGGAGGAAGTAGATCATGGTCAAGGGGTTTGTGTACATTCTCTCGGTCACGCTGGGTTCCTGTTGCGTGCTTGCATGTACGGCACTGGCCGCAACGCCTGGGCCGGGCTGGTCTATCGACTCGCTCGCGATACCGAGCAGCTTCTCAG
This sequence comes from uncultured Solirubrobacterales bacterium, assembly GCA_963723045.1. Lineage (GTDB taxonomy): Bacteria > Actinomycetota > Thermoleophilia > Solirubrobacterales > Solirubrobacteraceae > Palsa-744. The sequence continues at coordinate 2,063,460 of CAVROU010000002.1, forward strand.
AGGCCGAAAACGCAGCGTGTGCTGAAAAGGGTGATCCGTGTGACTCCTTCACTGTAACGATTAGGAATGCGGGCAGCCGACCGACCGATGGCAGCGCAGTCACGATCGCCGATACGCTCCCGGAGGGCCTGATGGTGTCGCCACTCGGCGGGGCCCAACTCCTGTGGTCGGGACCTGGAGCGCGCGAAGCGGGTCTGGAAAACATCGACATCGGCTTTCTATGCGAAACCAAAGTTACGCCGCTGCAGTGCCAGTTCCCGCTCCCGGTGGGTCCGGATGAAACACTGCGATTGAAAATCAATGTCATGGTGGAACCGGGCGCGGCGGCCACTTTCACCAACACGGCGAGCGTGTCCGGTGGCGGTGCAGGGCAAGCCACGGAGCGTGTGCAGAACGCGAACGGCACGCCGCCGCCGTTTGGCATGAGCGCGTTCAGCGCGTTGGTCGCCGGTACGGACGGCGCTTCGGATACACAGGCCGGCGATCACCCCTACGAGTTCACAACGCGCCTGAATCTGGCCAGCAGCCTACAGCAAATCCCCGAGGGGAGTATCGGATATAGCAGTGTTCGGGATCCGAAGGACATCGTGCTGGACCTGCCGCTCGGCTTCGTCGGCAGCACGCTCGCGGCGTCGACGTGCACGCTGGCGCGACTGACCTCCGCCGAACACTGTCCGCCCGCGGCCCAGATCGGGTTCATCCGGACCGAACCGGTCGGGCAGGATGCCATAAACAGCCCCCTCTACAACATCGTGCCCGAGCGCGGGGTGGCAGCCGAGTACGGATTCTTCGATGAGTTTCACAGTTCTCACGTGATCTATGCGAGTGTCGCGCCGACACCGGCGGGCTATGTGCTGCGCGCGACGAGCCCTGACGTCACGCAGATCGCACTGACCGATATCGTCGCGGACTTCTACGGCGATCCCGCGGCGCGCAGCGGCAGCGGGAATACTGCGCTCGCACAGTTCACCAACCCCGCGGACTGCACCGGAGAACCGCGCGTCGCGACGGTCCACATGGACTCGTGGCAGAACCCGGGGAGCTACAACGCGGATGGCAGCCCTGATTTCGCCGACCCCGGCTGGACGTCCGCGACTTCGTCCTCGCCGGCGGTGACGGGCTGCGATCAGCTGCGCTTCGGCGCCTCGATCGGTGTCCGCCCGGAAACGGCCGCGGCCTCGACACCGTCCGGGCTGGACGTCGAGCTGCAGGTCCCCCAGAGTCAGACGCCGGGCACCCTGGGGACACCGCCGCTGCGCAGGGCGGTGGTGACGTTGCCCGCGGGCTTGGCGGTGAATCCGTCGGCGGCGGGTGGGCTGCAGGCGTGCTCGCAGGCGCAGATCGGGCTGGGAGACGCCAGCCAGCCGGCGTGCCCTGAAGCGTCGAAGATCGGCAGCGTGGAAATCACCACGCCGGCGGTTGCGGGTGTGCTGCAGGGCTCGGTGTATCTCGCGGCGCAGAACGAAAATCCGTTCCACACGCTGCTGGCGGGCTACATCGTCGTGGACGATCCCACCACGGGTGTGCTGTTGAAGATTCCCGGGCGGATCGACCCCGACCCGGTGACGGGCCAGTTGACGGCGACGTTCGACCAAGCCCCGCAGTTCCCCTTCAGCGACCTGAAGATTCACCTCTTCGGTGGTCCCCGCGCGCCGCTGAGGACACCCGCGGGGTGTGGTACATACCCCACGAGTGCGACCCTGACACCGTGGTCCGCGCCGGATTCGGGGCCCCCCACGAGCGCCGCCGACAGCTTCCCGATCGACTCCGGCTGCGCGAATGGGTTCGCCCCGTCGTTCGCGGCGGGCACAGTCAGCAACCAGGCCGGCGGCTTCAGCCCGTTTACGGTGACGCTCGCCCGCGGCGATGGAGATCAGAACCTCTCCGGTGTGACGGTCAGGACCCCGCCGGGGCTGCTGGGAATCCTCAGGAGCGTCGAACGGTGCCCCGAACCACAGGCGTCACAGGGGGCATGCGGCTCCAACAGCCTCATCGGGCACACTACCGTCGCCGCCGGTTCTGGCCCGGACCCGTTCTGGGTGCAGGGCGGCCAGGTGTACCTGACCGCCCCCTACAGGGGCGCCCCGTTTGGTCTGTCGATCGTCGTGCCCGCCGTCGCGGGCCCGTTCAACCTCGGTAACGTGGTCGTCAGGGCCGCGATCGGCGTGGACCCGCACACCGCGCAGATCACCGTCTCAAGCGACCCGCTGCCCACGATCCTGCAGGGCATCCCGCTGGATGTGCGCACCGTGAACGTCGCCATCGACCGGGCCGGGTTCATATTCAACCCGACCAGCTGCCAACCGCTGTCGGTGGGCGGGACGCTCACGAGCGCCCAGGGAGCCACCGCGAACGTCTCCAGTCGTTTCCAGGCCGCGAACTGCGCGAACCTCGCGTTCAAGCCGTCGTTCACGGTCTCCTCGCAGGCGAGCACGAGTAAGAGGAGCGGCGCGAGCCTCGACGTGAAGGTCGGCTACCCCAAGGGAGCGCAGGCGAACATCCACAGCGTCGCGGTGACCCTGCCCAAGCAGTTGCCCGCGAGGTTGACGACGATCCAGCAAGCCTGTCCGCAGGCGACGTTCGACGCGAACCCGGCTTCGTGCCCCGCGGGCTCGGTGATCGGGACCGCGACCGCGAACACCCCGATCCTCGCGAATCCCGTGACGGGCCCCGCGTACCTGGTGTCTCACGGTGGCGCGGCGTTCCCCGACCTCGTTCTGATTCTGCAGGGCGAAGGCGTCAGGCTCGAACTCACAGGCAGCATCGACATCAAGCACGGCGTCACGAGCAGCGCATTCAACAGCGTCCCCGACGCACCGATCAGCTCGTTCGAGCTGAAGCTGCCCGAGGGGGCGCACTCTGGGCTCGCCGCGGTCCTGTCCGCCAAGGCCAAGGGCAACCTCTGCGGCACAAGCCTCACGATGCCCACCACGCTCACCGGACAGAACGGGGCGGTCCTCAAGCAGAACACGAAGATCGCCGTCACTGGCTGCGCCAAGGCCAAGAAGAAGGCCAAGAAGAAGCACACTGTGAAAGGCAGGAAGAAATAGGCGTGGAGGCTGTCGTGATCCCTCGCAACGCGAACAAGCCCGGGGCGGGACGGCGCCCCGGGGCGGAAGCGCTCCCGCGCGAGCGGGTCTCCGAGGTACAGCGCGCACGCATGCTGCTCGCGGCGCGCCAGGTGGTCGCGCACGAGGGCTACGCGCGCATGTCGGTCGAGCGTGTTGTGGCCAGGGCGGGCGTCTCACGCAAGACCTTCTACGACGTGTTCGAGAACCGCGAAGACTGCTTCATCGCGGCGTTCGACGACGCGATCGCCCACGCTCGGCGGATCCTCACCGAGGCGTATGACCCAGAGAGCGGCTGGCGCGAGCGCGTCCGCGCCGGTCTCGCCGCGCTGCTCGGCGTGCTCGACGACGAGCCCGAACTGCGCGCCGTGTGCGTGGTGGAGGCGCTGGGCGCCGGTCCGCGCGTGCTCGCCCACCGCACGCGCGTGGTGCATGCGCTGATCGCCGCCGTGGACGAAGGTCGCAAGGAGGCCAGGAAGGACCCGCCGCCCCTCGCCGCGGAGGGTGTCGTGGGTGCGGTGCTGGCAGTGATTCACGCGCGTGCGCTCCAGGCGAGAGCTTCGGTCGCCCCTGAAGGCGCAGGCGCCGCACAGACCGGCTCCCCCTCTCCTTCCTCCTCCTCGCCTGCGTCGCGCTCTTCCTCGCGGTCCTCGTCAGTGCGCGACGGGGGCGGGCCAATATCGCTCAGCGGACTGCTCGGCCCGCTGATGGGCATGATTGTGCTGCCCTACCTTGGCCCGGCGGCGGCCAACCGCGAGCTGGCGCGCCCCACCCCCAGGCGCTCGCGCATCCCCGCACCACGCGCGGGCGATGCGTTGGAGGGGCTTGACATGCGCCTCACCTATCGCACGCTGCGTGTGCTCTCGACGATCGCCCAGGCGCCGGGCGCCAGCAACCGCCGGGTGGCCGAGTGCGCGGGCGTCGCCGACCAGGGCCAGGTCTCCAAGCTTTTGATGCGCCTCTGCACCCTCGGCCTGATCGAGAATGACGGCGAGGGCCACGTCAAGGGCGCTCCCAACGCCTGGCACCTCACCCAGCACGGGCAGGAAGTCGAGAGCGCGGTTCGCATTGACACCGGTGCAGCCGGGTAGGCGCTGCCCTGCCGATCGTCGTTTTGAAGGTGACCGACCGGAGTCCTCGCATTCGAGGCGGTGCGACTCGACTACGGAGCCTGAGCCTCGGGCGTCTTCGCGGGAGGCAGCACCGCGAATCCTTCTGCGGCCGCGGCGCGAGCCAGATCCTGGTCGAAGCTGGCGAGCGTGGTGCAGCGCTTGTCGGCTTCGCGGGTGACCAGTGCGCTGGCAAGCTGCACGGCGTCGTAGGCGCGCAGACCGTGCGCCCCGGTCAGCTCGACCGCCCGCTCGATCGTCGCGTCGGTGACCTCGATGGGCTGGAAGCGCGGCGGGCGGTCCGACGAGCCCGTATAGTCGGCCGCGAACGCACGGCCCAGGAGCAGCGCATCGTCGAGGTCGACCTCGCCCATGCGGTGTTTGCGCCACAGCGCGGCGGCGACCTCAACGCGCGCGAGTGCCGATACGAGGAGTGGCACGGGCAGCCGTCGAACCGGCTCATAGCCTTCCTCGGGCACGTACAGCTTGACGAGCGCCGAGGAGTCGGCGAAGACGCTCAGCCTCGATCCTCGATGATTATCGAAGAGAGTGTCCGTCCCTGCGCAGCGCGCTTGCCCGCCGCCGCCACCTCAGCCGGATCGGGATGGGGGTAGGAGACCGGCTTCGGATGCGCCAGCAGCCCGGCGCGCTCCAGGCGCTCGCGCAGCTGTGCCGTCTCGTCCCCGGCGTACTCCGGATCGACGGCCGCGCTCAGCACGGTTTGGGCGTAAGAGTTGACGCTCTTGTTCTGCGCGGCAGCGGCCTGCTTGAGGAAGCCGGCCAACCGATCCTCCATACGCAACGTAACCTGTCTCATGCGGTCATGGTAGCAGGCGTGACAGCATTCCCACAGCGACGCTCCGCGGGTCCCCGACGCCGGCCTACCCCTGTGCCGCGAGGGGGCCGACGCCGGGCCTCGTCTGTCGCACGTGCTGGTCGGCGTGGTAGCTGGAGCGCACCAGCGGACCGGCGGCGACGTGCTCGAACCCGAGCGCATAGGCAGCCTCTTCCAGCGCGACGAACTCGTCTGGGTGCCAGTAGCGCACGATCGGCAGGTGGCGCTCTGAGGGTCGCAGGTACTGCCCGACGGTGAGCACCTGCACGCCGTGCTCGCGCAGGGCGCCGAAGGTGTCGACCATCTCCTCGTGGCTCTCCCCGAGGCCGACCATCAGACCGGACTTGGTGAGGACCTCGCTGCCGCCCATCTCCTTCGCGAGCCGCAACACGCGGCATGAGCGCTTGAAAGTCGAGCCGCGTCGCGCGATCGAGTACAGCCGTGGCACGACCTCGACGTTGTGGTTGAACACGTCGGGACGCTCGGCGATCACCTTCGCCAGCGGCATCTCCTGGCCCTGAAAGTCGGGCGTCAGCACCTCCACCTGGCACTGTGGCGCCTGGCGGCGGACCTGGCGGATCACACCCACGAACGCCGAGGCGCCCTTGTCGGGCAGGTCGTCGCGGTCGACTGAGGTGATCACCGCGTGGCGCAGGCCCATGCGCGAAATTGAGCGGGCAACTCGCGCCGGCTCCAAGGGGTCGTTCCACGTCGGCTTGCCCGTCTTCACGTTGCAGAACCCACAGCGCCGCGTGCAGGTGTCGCCGAGGATCATGAACGTCGCGGTGCCCCGCTCCCAGCACTCGCCCACGTTCGGGCACGCCGCCTCCTGGCAGACCGTGTGCAGGTTCTCCGAGCGGATCAGCTCCGTCAGCTCGCGGTAGCGCTCGCCGCCGGGTGGCGGCACCTTGAACCACGGGGGCTTGCGCTCGCGCAGCGGGCGGACCTCTGAGCCGAGCACCTTCAGCACGTCCATGCCGCCGGGGTTCGCGCGGGATCGAGTCCCGCCTACCCCGAGCCGGCGCTGGTCGGCGGCCTCGGTGGGGTTCGCGGGTGGCGCTGGCGCCGTGGGTGTCTCCGTGGGACTCACGCCATCACCGCCACGCGACTTGTGGACCCGACGGGCGCCTCGGGTGTGTGGGCGCCGATCCTCCGCGGCGAGACGAGCCGCTGGCGACGTCCGTGCGCCTGACAAAACTGGAACGCCACGCGCTTGCGAAAGCAACCCATTCCGGTTGTGTGGGCCGGTGTCCGCTCGCGTGAAATGGAGGTCATCTCCACGTCGGGAAGTCCACATGCGACGACCCACGAGAACGGCTCCAGGTCGTTGCTCACGTTGACGGCAAAACCGTGCGTGCTCACGCCGCGTGAGACGTGCACGCCGAGCGAGGCGATCTTGCGCTCTCCCACCCACACTCCGGTGTAGTCGGGACCGTCATCGACCCGCGAGCGGGCCGCGATGCCCTCCTGCGCAAGTGCGGCGACGAGCGCCTGCTCGATCGTGCGCAGATGCGCGAGCACGTCCGAGACCCCCATGATCGGATAGCCCACCAGCTGCCCCGGCCCGTGATAGGTGACGCGCCCGCCGCGATTGGTCTCCACGACCTCGATCCCTCGCGCACGGTAGAAATTCTCGTCCAGCGTCAGCTCACCGGGGTGCGAGCGGCGCCCGCGCGTATAGACCGGCGGGTGCTCCAGCAGCAGCAGCGTGTCCGGCAGCTCTCCGGCCTGTCGCCGCGCCCTGATCTGCTCCTGGATCGCAAGCGCCTCACGCCAGGGGATAGTGCCCAGCTGGCACACCCACAGCTCGTCTGAAGAGGATCGATTGGCGGTTCTCATCTGCCACCCACCAGCCTAGCGCCGAGCATTACAGCGTCAGCGAAGCCGGCGCTTCCAGCAGCTCGCGGATGCGGGCCAGGAAGCGGGCGGCGTCGGCGCCGTAGAGGATGCGGTGGTCGCAGGCGAGCGTCACGGTCATCGTGTGGCGCGCGACTATCTCGCCCGCGCCCCCGTCGGGGTTGCCGCCGCGCACGACCGCCCGCGGCTCAAGTACTCCCACCGAGAGGATCGCCGCCTGTGGGGGGTTGACGATCGCCGTGAATGTCTTCACACCGAACATGCCGAGGTTCGAGACCGTGAACGTGCCGCCTCCTAGCTCCGGCGGCGTGACGGTGCCCGCGCGCACGCGCTCGGCCAGCGCGCGTGTCTCGCGCGCGATCTCGCCCACAGACTTCGTGTCGGCGTCGAAGACCGTGGGCACCACGAGCGCGTCGTCGGTCGCGACCGCGACGCCCACGTTCACGCGCGCGTGCAACTCAAAGGCGCCGTCGCGGTAGCTCGCGTTCGCGCGAGGGTACTCGCGCAGGGCCAGCGCGGCCGCCTTGACGACCATGTCGTTGTACGTGGGCGCGGGGTGAGCCGACGGTTGGCCGGGGCCGGGGCCGGCGTTCTGCGCGAGCGCCTTCAGCTGCGTGCGTAGCGCGACGCACTCCTCCATGTCCACGTCCACGCTCAGCGTGAAGTCGGGGATCGTCGCCTTGGACTCCGCCATGCGCCGCGCGATCGTGCGCTGGGTGCGGGAGAGCTCCTGGGTGGTGCTCTCGCCCTTTGCCAAGGCGACGCCCTCGATGGCGCTCGCCGCGGGGGACTCGGCGGGTTGCTCCGGCCGCGCGGTGACGACCGGCGGCACAGCGCCCGATGCCCGCCCGCCGGCCGCCTCGACATCGGCCTTGACGATGCGCCCCCCCGGTCCGCTACCGCTGAGGGTGCTCAGATCGACATCGTTCTCCTTGGCCACCCGCCTGGCGACTGGAGAGGCCTTGATCCGTTCTTGCGCGTATTGCACGGCTCCAGCCGGACTGCTTGGTTTCGCCTCGGTCGGCTCCGCTGGGCCCTCCTCGGCCGGCTTCACGGGTTTCGCCTCGGTCGGCTCCGCGCCATTTGGCGCGGTTTCGCCGATGTGCGCGATCGTCTGACCGACGCCCAGCGTGTCGCCCTCGCGAGCGACGATCTCAAGGATGCCCTCCTGGTCTGACTCGTAGGTCATGTTCGCCTTGTCGGTCTCGATCTCCACCAGCTCTTCGCCACGCCTGACCTGCTCGCCGTCGGCCTTTAGCCAGCGCAGGATCGTGCCCTCCTCCATCGTGTCCGACAGGCGCGGCATCACCATCTCGGTCATCAGTCGGCCCCCACTGGCTTCGTCGCGGTAACCGAACGGGGATTCGCCACGGCGCCGTTGGGTGCGGCATCTGCCGGCGGGGCCTGGCCGAGGGTCTGCAGCGCCGCCGCCACGACCTGCGGCTCATGCGGATAGGCGATGTCCTCCAGTGGCTTGGAATAGGGCATCGGCACGTCCGCCCCCGACACTCGTCTGACGGGCGCGTCGAGGTCATCGAATGCCTGTTCTGAGATCAGCGCCGACAGGTTCGCGCCGACCCCCCCGTGCGGCCAGCCCTCCTCGACGACGACGCAGCGGTTGGTCTTCGCGACCGAGGCAAGGATCGTGTCGAGGTCGAGCGGGCGCAGCGTGCGTGGGTCGATCACCTCGGCCTGCACGCCGTGCTCGCTCGCAAGCCGCTCCGCCGCGCGCTCCGCCGTGAGCGCCATGCGCGAGACGCCGACGATGGTCACGTCGCTGCCCTCGCGGCGGACGGCTGCGCGGCCGAAGTCGACAAGGTGCTCGTCCCCGTCTGCGTCGGGCGCCGGCGGACCGGGCACCTCGCCGCGCACCCCATACAGCGACTCGTGCTCGATGAAGATCACCGGGTTCTCGTCGCGGATCGCGGTCTTCAAGAGGCCCTTGGCGTCGGCGGGCGTCGAGGGCGTCGCGACGAGCAGACCGGGCACGTGCAGGAACATCGCCTCCAGGCAGTGCGAGTGGGTGGGCCCGAGCTGGTGGCCTGCGCCCTGGGGCATTCTCACCACCAGCGGCACGCGCGCCTGCCCGCCGAACATGTAGTGGATGTGCGCCGCGTGGTTGACGATCTGGTCGAAGGCGAGCAGCGCGAAGTTGACCGTCATCAGCTCCACCACGGGGCGCAGGCCGGTCATCGCGGCGCCAACGCCGATCCCGACGAAGGTGTTCTCGGAGATCGGGGTGTCGCGCACGCGCTTCTCGCCGAACTCCTCCAGCAGGCCGGCGGTGACCTTGAAGGCGCCGCCGAACACGCCGATGTCCTCGCCCATCAACAAGACGCGCTCGTCGCGGCGCAGCTCCTCGCGCAGGGCCTGGTTCAGCGCCTCGCGGTAGCGCAGCTCGCTCATCCTCGCCTCCGCCCGGGCCGGAGCGCGATCGGGCATGCGGGGTCGGGCGGGCGCAGCTCGGCCATCAGTGGTAGCGCCCCCGCACCTGCTCGTCGACCACGTACACGTTGTCGTAAAGCGCCTGCGGCTCGGGGAAGGGCGATGCCTCGGCGAACTCCACGGCCGCGTCCACGCGCGCGATCGCCTGCTCGTCGATGCCTGCCCGCGCGGCGGCGTCGACGACGCCCTCGCTCTCCAGGAGCGCGCCGAACACGGGCAGCGGATCGCGCTCGCGCCACTGTGAGACCTCCTCTTTGGTGCGGTACTCCTCGGGGTCGGCCATCGAGTGTCCGCGGAAGCGGTAGGTGATCGCCTCGACGAGCATCGGGCAGCGCTCTGAGCGCACGCGCTCGACGGCCTCGCTGACGACGGCGTGGGTGTCCGCGACGTCCATCCCGTCGCAGCGCGTGCCCGGCACCCCCAGACTCTCGCCCTTGCGCTGCAGGTCGGTCACGGCGGAGTGGCGTTTGAGCGAGGTGCCCATGCCGAACTGGTTGTTCGTGACGAGGAAAACTACCGGTAATCGCCACAGCGCCGCCAGGTTCAGGGTCTCGCCGAAGGTCCCCTGGTTGGAGGCGCCGTCGCCGAACACGCACAGCGTGACCTCCTCCGTCTCGCGGTAGTCGCTGGAGAGCGCGATGCCCGCGGCGATCGGCAGGTTGCCGCCGACGATCCCATAGCCGCCCATGAAGCGCCGGTCGAAGTCGAACATGTGCATCGACCCGCCGCGCCCGCCGCAGCAGCCGTCGACGCGCCCGAACAGCTCGGCCATCACCCGCTCGGGCGGGGTGCCGCGTACGAGTGCGTGTCCGTGCGAGCGGTAGGTGGAGATCAGGTAGTCCTCGTCGCGCAGCGCCCTGGCGCTGCCGACGATCGTGGCCTCCTCGCCGATCGAGAGGTGCAGGAAGCCGCCGATCTTCGCCCGCGCGTACATCTCCCCCGCGCGCTCCTCGAAGCGCCGGATCAGCGTCATCGTCTGAAGCCACTCGGCGGCGGTCTCGGGGTCGGGGAGCGTGCGCGCCATCAACCCTCCACGGTAGCCCAGCCGATGCTGGTTCCCCGAGTTCGGACGCTCCCTCTCATGGCTCCCCCAGCCCGTTCCAGCGCTCCAGGAACGCGCGGTCCTCGAGTTGCGCGAGGTCCGTCCGCACGGCCCGCGCGCGCCGCGTGGCGATCTGCGGCGGACAGTCCCAGAACAGCACCACCTCGCCACTGTCGATCTCAACGACCTCGATGTGGTCGACGCGATCGGGGTCGGCCAGCGCGGCCGGCATCCAGCCGCCGCGACGCACGATCAGGCGGTAGGCGCGGTTGGCCCTCATCGGTTGGAGGGCGCTCCAGATCGCGCCGGCGCCGTCCGGATCATGCACGCCGCGGCCCGCTCAAGCGCTCGCTCGCCGACGAACACCTCCCCGCCCACTCGCACCGCCGGCACATCGCTCACCCCGGCTCGGGCGGCAGCGGCGGTGGCGATGCTCAGCTGCTTACGCACCGAAAGTAGCTCCGTCCCTTTCAGAACCGCCGCCGGGTGCATCTCACACGCCGCCGCTGCGATCAGCACGTTGTCGGTCTGAGCGAGGCTGCGTCCTCCCGCGAACGCCTGGCGGAATGCGGCCTGGGCGAACGGCACGGTGCGTCCGATCGACTTGGCGTATGTGGCAGCACGCATTGCAGTCTCGCTATCGAACGGGAAATCCGCCGGCCAGCGCAGCTGCTGCAGCCCCAGCTCATTCGCGCGGCGCGCGATCTCCGCGCGGAAGATCTCCGCCTCGCTCTCGCAGCGAAACGCCTCGAAGGACTCGGCCGCGGGCAGCTCGCGCGCGAGCACCGGCTGCCATTCCGCAGGGGCTGGCAACGTATGCAGGATGCGCTCGGCGGCGAGGTAGGCCAGCGGGCTGCCCAGATCGAAGTAGAAGGCGGCCTCAGCCGTGGATGAGCCAGCCGTCGGTCGCACGCCCTGCCTCCATCACGGCCTCCGACAAAGTGGGGTGGCCGTGGACGATGCGCGCGACCTCGGCATAGCCGCCCTCCAGCATCCGCACGTTGACGAGCTCCTGGATCAGCTCGGTGGCGCGGGCGCCGACGATGTGGCCGCCCAGCATCTCGCCGTACTTGCGCTCGCCGACGATCTTCACGAGCCCGGTGCGGTCCCCGTAGACGGTGCCCCCACCGACGGCGCCGTAGGGAACCTTGCCTACGACGACGTCATAGCCCTGCTCGCGCGCCTGCTCCTCGGTCAGTCCGAACGAGCCCACGTTCGGGGTGCAGAAAGTCGCGCGCGGGATGTCGACATATGACAGGGGATGCGTCGGCAGTCCGGCGGCATCCTCGGCGGCGATAATGCCCTCGTCGGAGGCCTTGTGCGCGAGCGCGGGACCGGGCACGAGGTCGCCGATCGCATAGACGCCCTTGGCGGTGGTGCGCAGCGCGCCGTCGACCTTCACGAGGCCGCCCTCACCTAGCTCGACGCCGGCCTCGTCGAGCCCCAGCGCCTCGACGTCGGCGCCGCGCCCGGCGGCGATCACCAGGTAGTCGACCTCGGCGCTCTCGCCGCCGTGTGTGAACGTGACGGTTGAGCCCGTGGCGCTCACGTTCTCGACGGGCGTCCCTGTGAGCACCTGGATGCCCTGGCGCTTGAGGCCGCGCTCCACCGGCCGCGAGATGTCGGCGTCCTCGGTGGGCAGCACGCGGTCGAGCATCTCCAGCAGGATCACCTCGCTGCCCAGGCGCGCGTAGCCGGAGGCGATCTCGGCGCCCGAGGCCCCCGCCCCGACCACCGCCAGGCGCGCGGGCAGCTCGCTGAGCGCCCAGGCCTCTTCGGTGCCGATCACGCGCCCGCCGAACTGCGTGCCGGGGATCGCGCGCCTGACCGAGCCGGTCGCGAGGATCACGGTGCCGGCCTGGATCTCGGTGCCATCGAACTCGCTGCCCAGGCGCACGTTGTGAGAGTCCGTGACGGTGCCGTGCGCCTCCAGCAGGTCGATGCCGTTCTTCTTGAACAGCCCGTTCACGCCGCCGACGAGCGTCGCGACGACCTTTTCACGGCGCGCTTGCACCGCTGGGTAGTCGACCTCGACGCCGTTCACTTTCAGACCGAACTCGTGCGCGTCGCGTATCTCGCTGAGCAGATCGGCGGAGCGTAGGACTGCCTTGGCGGGGATGCACGCGTAGTTCAGGCAGCGCCCGCCGACCTTGTCGCGCTCCACGACCGCGGTCTTCATGCCGAGCTGCGCCGCGCGGATCGCCGCCACGTACCCGCCGGGCCCCGAGCCGATCACCACACAGTCATACGCTGTCTCAGCCATCTGGTCTGAGCCTATCGTTCGCTGGCCTGGATGCGCCCCATGACTCGCACCAGCTTCCAGAAGAGCCAGCCGCCGAGCCCGATGCTGAGCACGCAGAGCCCAGCGGCGAGCAGTGTCGAGGCGACGACCAGCGCGAGTGAGGTGACGATCACCTGGAAGGCGAGCAGCGCCTCGAATCCCAGGACCGCCCAGTAGCGCTTCTGCAGCATGCCTCCCGCCAGCCCGACGAGCACGAGGGTGAGGAAGGCCGCGCCGTAGAGCGAGCCGCCGTGCCGGTTGAGTTCGTGCACGCTCGCCGTGCTGATCGCGACGGCCAGTGCCAGCAGGGCTGCCACGGCGATTGCGATCACGAGCGGCACAGGCCACTCGTCGGGCGCGAGCGGCCGGAGCGCGGCGCGCGCCTCTTCCTCGCGCACCGCGCGCTCGACGCGGGGTCGGGGGCTAGGCGCTGACAATGGCGCCATCCAGTGTCTCGCGCAGGTCCCGCGCGGCCGCTTCGGGATCCGCGGCCTCGGCGATCGCGCGCACCACGGCAATACGCGTGGCGCCGGCGGCGAGCACGTCCTCGACGTTACCCGCATCGATCCCGCCGATCGCGAAGAACGGGCGGGGTGCGTGCGCGGCGGCGTAGCGCACCAACTCGACCCCGACCGCCGGGCGCCCGGGCTTGGTGGGCGTGGCGTGTACGGGTCCGACGCCGATGTAATCAGGTGGGCTCGCCGCATGGCCGGCTGCGCCCGCCGCGTCGATCTCCGCGTGCGCATGCGTGGAGAGGCCCACCAGCAGCTCCCCGCCCACCAGCTCGCGTACCTCTGCCACAGGCATGTCCTCCTGGCCGACATGCACGCCGTCGGCGCGTGCGGCCAGCGCCACCGCAGGGCGGTCGTTGACGATCAGCAGCGCCCCCGCCGCCGCGCAGATCACGCCCGCCTCCCGCGCCACGATTGTCAGGGCGTCGTCTGAGAGGTGCTTCTCGCGCAGCTGCACGACGTCCACTCCGCCCGCCAATGCCGCCTCCAGCACCTCCGGCAGCGCACGGCCCCCGGGGTGTGCGTCGCACACCAGATACAGACGCGCCTCTGACAGGCGGGCGTGGCGTTCCCGGGCAAGCATGGTTGGAGTCTGACACTGACTAGCATCACTGCCATGTCCCAGTCAGACGTGGTCGTTGTCGGCGGCGGCATCATCGGGCTCGCGGCCGCCTGGCGCGCGCGCCAGGCGGGGCTGTCGGTAACCCTGCTAGAGCGCGAGGGCACCGGCGAAGCGACCTCGCACGTGGCCGCCGGGATGCTCGCGCCGGTCGCCGAGGTGGAGTTCGGCGAGGCCGCTCGCCGGGTGCTCGACCTCGGTCTGCGCTCCGCCGAGCTCTGGCCGCGCTTCGCGGCCGACCTGGAGGAGGCGGCCGGGGTCGGGGTGGGGCTGCGTCGGACAGGCACGCTGGTCGTGGCGCGCGACGCCGACGAGGCACGCGAGCTGGAGCGCCAGATCGCCTTCCGCGACTCGCTCGCCCTGTCCACCGAGCGGCTGCTGCCGAGCGCCGCGCGCGCCCTGGAGCCGGCGCTCGCTCCGACCGTGCGCCTGGCCTTCGCGGCTCCCGACGACCACTCTGTCGATCCGCGCCTCGTGCTCGCCGCGCTGCGCCGCGCGTGCGAGATCGAGGGAGTCGAGCTGTGCGAGCACACGCCCGTGGTCGCCATCGAGTGCGACTCCACATCATCGCGGGGGGCGGGCGGGCCGGGCCGGCTGGGGTGCGAAAGGGTCAGCGGAGTCCGCCTGGAAGACGGCGGCTCAGTGCGCGCCAACCAGGTGGTGCTGGCGGCCGGCGCCTGGACATCGGGTGTGGAGCTGCCCACGGGGGCGTCCATCCCGGTGCGCCCCGTGAAGGGCCAGATCCTGCGCCTGCGCGATCCGGCGGGGCCGGGACTGCTGAATGGGGTGGTGCGCTTCCACGGCGGCTACCTCGTGCCGCGCGGCGACGGCCGCTATGTTCTCGGCGCGACGATGGAGGAGCGCGGCGAGGATCTGCATCCGACGGCGGGCGGCGTGTATGAGCTGCTGCGCGACGCGCACGAGCTGGTGCCGGGTGTCGAGGAGCTGCGGATCGAGGAGTTGAACGTGGGTCTGCGCCCGAGCACGCCCGACAATGCGCCCGTGATCGGGCCCGGTGCGCTGGAGGGGCTTGTGTGGGCCACGGGGCACCACCGCAACGGCATCCTGCTGGCGCCGCTCACGGCGGAGTTGGTGACGCGGGAGCTAACCGGGGCCGCCGTGGCCTCGCGGGCCGACGCGATGGGAGCCCAGGGCGGCGCGACTGCCCTCTTGAGCGAAACTGCGGCGCTGTCATGATCTATCTCAACGGCGGCGAGTCGGAGCTGCGCGCGGGTGACACTGTGGCTGACGTGCTCGCCCGTATGGGCCTGGCGCCCGACGCGAACGGCATCGCGGTGGCCGTCGAGGGCAGCGTCGTGCCGCGCGGCGAGTGGGGCGACTTCGCGCTGGCGGAGGATGCGCGGGTGGAGGTGCTGACGGCGATGCAGGGAGGATGATTCGGTGGGCACCCAGTTCACCCCCGAGGGAGAGCCCTCCACCGTCGGCGTGCCCTCCCGCCGGGAAGCGCCGCGTACGGCCCCGGTCGTCGATGGGCTCGTGATCGCCGGGCGCACGCTGCGCTCGCGTCTGCTGCTGGGCACGGGCGGGTTTTCATCGTTGCAGTTGCTCGACGAGGCGATCCGCGCGAGCGGCTCAGAACTCGTCACGGTCGCGCTTGCGGCGCGTCGATCCGTTGGCGCGCGGATCGCTGGTCGACGTGCTCGCGGCGGCGGAGGTGGAGCTGCTGCCCAATACGGCCGGCTGCCACACGGCGCGCGATGCGGTCCTCACGGCGAGGCTGGCACGCGAGGCGTTCGATACCGACTGGATCAAGCTGGAGGTGATCGGCGACGAGGAGACGCTGCTGCCGGACGCTCCCGAGCTGCTGCTGGCGGCGGAGCAACTCGTGGACGACGGGTTCGTGGTGCTCCCCTACACCACCGACGACCCGGTGCTGGCGCGGCGTCTGCAGGATCTGGGCTGCGCCGCGGTGATGCCCCTCGGCGCGCCGATCGGCAGCGGCATGGGCATCCGCAACCCGTACAACATCGCGCTGCTGCGCGAAGCGGTGAGCGTCCCGGTGGTGCTGGACGCGGGCATCGGCACGGCCTCCGACGCGGCGCTGGCGATGGAGCTGGGCTGCGACGCGGTGATGGCCGCCTCGGCCGTTGCGCGCGCGCAGGATCCGGTGGCGATGGCGCACGCGATGCGCCTGGCTGTCGAGGCGGGGCGCCTGGCCGCGGGGGCCGGGCGCATCCCCCGGCGCACCTATGCCACGGCGTCGACGCCGGACGCGGGCCGCGCGGAGTTCTGAGGGCCGAAGGACTGGCTACGGCCGCCTGGATGGCGGTCGTCTAATGAGGTCCCCGCCCGCCCCGGCTGGATGCCGCCGATCAACTCACGACTTCGATCGTCCCGTTCATCGAGACGGGGTGGATCGTGCAGAGGTAGTGGATCGTGCCGGTCTTGGTGACCTTGAATTCGAAGGTGCCGCCTTCGCCGAAGTTCTTCGACTTGAACGTCGAGGGCCCACCCTTGCTCGTGACGTTGTGTTCGACGGGGTCGTAGTTGGTCCACTTCAGCGTGCTCCCCACCTTGACCTTGAGCGCGTCGGGGTTGATGGCGATGTTGCGGTATTCGATCGGCACCACACCGCTCTGCACGGGCGCGGAGGCTTCGGGCGTGGCGTACTTGGGGGTCGTGCTGGCGGGCTGCAGCCCGCCGGTCTTGCTGGTGCTCGTGCTGCTCTTGCCGACGACGACGGTGCTCGTGCGCCCGCCGACGGTGACGGTCGTCGTTTCGGATGTGCTGCTGCCACCCGAGCCACAGCCGCTGGCGAGCGCGACCACCAGCGCCGCGGTGGCGCTGGCACAGATCCCTCGCCCCAGGTAGATCCCTCGCGTCATCGGATACAACCCTAACCTAGACTGACGCTTCGATGGCGCGCCACTTTCTCACCGGGGCCGAGCTGACGGCGGACGAGCTGGACGGCCTGCTGGCGCGCGCGGAGGAACTGAAGGCCGCGCCGCTCTCCTCACAAGCGCTGGCGGGGCTCAGCGTGGCGCTGATCTTCCAGCGGCCATCGACGCGCACGCGCCTGTCCTTCGAGGTGGGCGTGCACGAGCTGGGCGGGCACCCGATGGTGCTGCGCCCCGAGGAGCTGCAGATCGCACGCGGCGAGTCCCCGCGCGACACCGCCCTCGTGCTCTCGCGCCACGTGGCGGCGGTGGGCGTGCGCACGGGTCCCACGAGCTGGTGGAGGAGCTGGCGCGGTACGCGTCGATCCCCGTCTTCAACATGCTCACGTCGCAGCACCACCCCTGCCAGCCGCTGGCGGACCTGCTGACGGTACGCGAGAACTTCCCTTCGCTCGAAGGGCTGCGCTTGGCGTACGTGGGCGACGGCAACAACATGGCGCGCTCACTTGCGGTGCTGGGTGCGCTTGCGGGCGTGCACGTCGCGGTTGCCTCGCCCGCCCGGCTATGCGCTCGACCCCGACACGGTGCCGCTGCCCGTGGTGGCGCGCGGTGCGCTGAGCGTGCACGAGGACCCGCGCGAGGCGGTGGCGGGCGCGCACGTTCTGTACACCGATGTGTGGGTGTCGATGGGCGATGAGCAGACCGCCGAGGAGCGCCGCCGCGCGCTCGAGCCCTACCGGGTGGACGAGGCGCTGCTCGCGCAGGCTGACCCGGAGGCGATCGTCCTGCATTGTCTGCCCGCCCATCCGGGCGAGGAGATCTCCGAGGGGCTCCTCTACGGACCCCGCCAGCGCATCTGGGATCAGGCGGAGAATCGCCGCCACGCGCAGAAGGCGCTACTGGAGTTGCTGCTCGCCGGAGACTGAGCCGATTCCGCGAGTGGCGCCACGGGCTGCCATGCTGGTGCGATGAAGCCCGAGACCCAAGCTGCCGCCGACGTGCCGGCCGCCCCGGGGTTGCCGACGTGCCTTCAGGCCCCGAGCAGTCTGGGTCTCCGACGACCACCCGTCCCGGCCCCGGGCAGCCAGGGCCGTGGCGCCCGCCCGCGCTGCTCGCCCCGAGCGCGGCCAGGAGCTGGAGCTACGATCGACTCGCTCGCCTACGGCGGCGAGGGCGATCGCGCGCATGGGCGACCACGGCTACGTCGTGTTCGTGGCCGGCGCCGTGCCGGGCGATCGCGTGCGCGCGGTGGTCTACAAGCGCAAGCGCTCCTACGCCCACGCCCGCACGGTCGAGGTGCTGGAGCCGAGCCCCGAGCGGATCGAGCCGAGGGCGGCGCACCCGGGGGTCCCCTGGCAGGTCCTGCCCTACGAGCGCCAGCTGCAGATCAAGCAGCAGCAGGTGGGCGATGCGCTGCGGCGCATCGGCCATCTCGAGGATTTCGAGCTGCAGGAGATCGTCCCGGCTGTGCAGCAGTGGCGCTATCGCAACAAACTCGAGTACTCGTTCGGCATGCGAGCCGATCTGGATGAAAATGAGGAGGGGAGGGGGGATGTGGTCGCCCACACACCTGCCGAGGAGCTGGTCTGCGGCTTTCATGCCTCCGCCGGCGGTAATCGCGTGGAGGGCGATCGAGGACTGTCTGCTGGCCTCCGAGCAGGGCAACCTGGCGCGCGAGGCCGCGGCCCGCTGGGCGCGTGAGCAGGGTCTCGGCGCGTGGAGTCGCGGCGGGGAGTCGACCCGACCAACCCGGCCGACCCGTCGCGGCCAGGCGCGCGATGCGAGCGAGGGCTCTCACGAGCGCATCGGCCCGGCCCCCGACGGCCGTGCGCTGCTGCGCAACCTCGTCATGCGCGAGGGCCGCCATACGGGCAAGATCCAGGTGCGCCTCGTGAGACCCCCGGCGAGCTGGACGTGTACTCGCTGGAGCAGGCCCTGCGCGCGGCGCTGGGCGACGGTCTCTCGGGCCTGATGTGGACGCGCTCCAGCCAGCTCGCGGAGACGACGATGGGCGGCGAGACGGAGCTAGTCAGCGGCGAGGCGGAGCTGCCCGAGCGCCTGGGCGAGCTCGACCTGCGCATCTCCCCCGAGGCCTTCTTCCAGACGAACACCGAGATGACGGAGGTGCTCTACGGGCTGATCGTGGAGTACGCCGCGCTGGAGGGCTGGGAGCGCGTGTACGACCTCTGCTGCGGCATCGGCACGATCGCGCATGACGCTCGCGCCGCGCGCGGGCGAGCTGTGGGGCGTCGAGCTGATCGAGGAGGCCGTCGCCAACGCGATCGCCGGCGCCCAGCGCAACGGGATCCGCGCGAACTTCTTCGCCGGCGACGTCCGCCTGGCGCTGCCCGAGCTGTTGGCACGCGCCGGCAAGCCCGACGTGGTGGTGGTGGACCCGCCGCGCGCGGGCCTCTCCCAGAAGGTGGTGCGCCGCATCATCGACTGCGCCCCCAAGCGGATCGTCTACGTCTCCTGCAACCCCACGACCCTCGCCCCAAACGCCGCGCAGCTGGTCGAGGCCGGGCTGGACACTGCGCAAGGTCCGCCCGGTGGACATGTTCCCGCAGACACACCACGTCGAGTGCGTGGCGCTGTTGGAGCGGACCGTCGGGCGTAGCCGCAGGCTCCGCCGCGCAGGTCGGGTCTAGCCGAACCCGCCGGCGGGACTGCCCCGCCCGTCGAGTCTGCCCTGCCCGCCTGAAGGCCTGGCGGCTACGCTGCGACGGACGCCGGCCGGCACGTAGTGCTCGATCGTCAGATCATCGCGGTCCAGCGCGAAGCGCACGCCCTCAAGCGCGAGACGCTGCGCCTCGGCGAACGTGTCGGCGACCGCGGTCCAGCGCGGCACGTCGGGTGACGTGGCGACCCACGTATCTTCATCTTGGCGGTAGAGAATGCGCACGACCATTGCCTCCTTAGCTTAGAGCAGCGCTCGGGCGTCGTTTTCGGGAAGCCCCACCTGATTGCACAGGATGTCCTTGACGGTCGAGGGCCGGATCGTCTGGCTTCATGGAAGGCGAAGAAATCGTGGGGTGGCCCGGGGCTTCCAACCTGCGATGCGAGCCATTTTGGCGAACGACTCGATAGCGCAGCGGCTCCGCCTGCAGCATACGCGGAGCAGCTTCTTTGCCTTCAGGGACGGAAATCGGGACATGCCCTGCACCGTACGGATCACCGGAGATGCAACGCTGGGTTTGCAGGAGGGAGAGAGTGGGCGCGGGGCGCTCGTCGGGTCTCTCTCGTTCCTGTCAGGATCCGCTCAATGCGCGCCGTCACCATCCGCGAGCAGGAGATCGTGATCGAGGAGCACCCTGACCCCGTCCCGGGGGACGGCGAGGTGCTGGTGCGCGTGCGCGCTGCGGGGCTCAATGGGGGCGACATGATGCAGCTGCGAGGGCTTTATCCGGCGCCGCCGGGCTGGCCGCAGGACATCCCAGGGATGGAGCTGGCGGGCGAGGTGGTTGGGCTGGGGTCTGCACCCCCCGGGGACCGAGCGCTTCGCTGAGGGCGACGCGCGTGATGGCGATCGTCGGCGGCGGCGGGCAGGCCGAGCTGGCCGTCGTGCACGAGCGCCACCTGATGCCGGTACCCGCTGCGCTCGACTGGTCCGCGGCGGGAGGGCTGCCGGAGGTCTTCATGACTGCGCACGACGCGCTCTTCACGCAGGCGGGGCTGCGACCCGGGCGAGCGGCTGCTCGTGCACGGCGGCGCCGGCGGAGTGGGCACCGCCGCGATCCAGCTTGCCCGTGCGACCGGCGCGAGCGCCACCGCGACCGTGCGCCGCGAGGAGTCGCGCGCCGAGGTCGCCGCGCTCGGCGCGGAGGTCATCGCGCCCGAGGGCTTCGCCGAGCACGGTCCGTTCGACGTGATCCTGGAGCTGGTGGGTGCGCCGAATCTGGCGGAGAATATGACCGCGCTCGCGACCGGCGGGCGCATCTGCGTGATCGGCGTCTCGGCGGGCGCCAAGGCCGAGCTGAACCTGCTGGCGCTGATGGGCAAGCGCGCGCGCATCCACGGCTCCACTCTGCGTGCCCGCTCGCTGGAGGAAAAGGCCATCGCCGCTCGCGCGCTGGAGCACGAAGTGCTGCCGCTGTTTCAGTCAGGCGCGCTGCGCGTGCCGATCGCCGAGACCTTCGCGTTGGAGGATGCGGCCGCGGCCTACGATCGCTTCGCGGCAGGCGGCAAGCTGGGCAAGATCGTGCTCACTACTTGAAATAAATACGGCGGCTGTTTGTGATTGAGCTACGCCTCATGGCGCGGTGTATTGCAGTGCGTAGTGGGCTTGCCGGCCCGCCGTAGCGTTGTGCCGACGGCTTCGGTCCCGTGTTCGCCGTCGCGGTGTGCATGCCCCCGGGCGATAGAGCCGAACAGAACCGTCTGGATCAGTATGGAGGTTGCGCTGCGTACCAATCGCCGAGGGCGCGGAACGCGCTCCAGAACTCCCGCTTGGCGTCTTGCTCGTCGAGCGCCTCGTCGATGTTCGGCACATAGAGAGCATCGATCGAAGGCGTCAGCTGCTGGATGACCCCGAGCTGATCCTGCAGGGGCCGCGCCAGCGGGATGTCGAAGTCGTTGAGGGCGGCCAGGGCGTCGGGCCCCATCGCGACAACGATCTTCGGCTGCACGATTGCGATCTCCTCGGTCACCCGGGCCACGCACCCGGGGTCGGCGAGCGCGGCGTCGCTCAAAGGACACTTCACGCACAGCGTGCCGTAAACGGCGAGCGGATCGATCGACAAGCGCTTGAGCGACTTCATCAGCGCGCCCCCCGAGCGCCCGTAGAAGGCCACGCCCTCCTCGATCTCCGAGGGCAGCGGCGCGTACTTGAGCAGCATCACGTCCGCCTGGGGGTGTCCGGAGCCGAGCACCGGCATCAGGTTCCCGCGCGGACAGTGCTCGCAGGTCTGCAGCTCGCGCGTGAGCGAGTTCAGCTCGCGGATCGCGCGCTCGAGGTACTTCTCCTTGATCTCGTCGTCGGTGGCTGGCATCTAGGCCCCCAGGGTTTTGACGACATCTTGGCTACTCCTTGCCGGTGCATCAAGCCTTGCGTGCGCGCTTGACTCGACGTGCCTTGCTGGCCTTGCGCGCGGGGGCCGGCGTGGCCTTCGTCTGTAGGAACTTCAGCGCCTGCACGTACAGCAGGCTCGACGGCCGCGTGAGGATGTCCGCGTCGCGCAGGCTCTGCATGAACTCCTGCGGCCCGTCGAAGTCGCGCATCCGAATCCGCACCGAGCCGAGCCCCTGCGCCACGTGCGAGTCCGAGCCCGCGCCCGCCACGATGCGGTACTTGGCGGCGAAGCGCGCCGCCTCCTCATTGAACGCCCCGATCGCCACACGTGGGTTGAACACCTCCAGGGCGTCGACGTCGTCGATAATCGTCAACAGGTGCTCGTAGTCGGGCACCGCGTGCATCCGGTCGAAGGGGTGCGGCACATACACGAGGCCCCCCTGTCGCTTGATCTCCGCGACCGTCTCGGCCAGCGTCAGCCCGCGCGGGATCTTCTCCTCGATGAACAGTCCGATCACCTCGCCCTGCTCGGCCGTCTTGATCTCCTCGGCCACGATCACCTTCAACTGTGGATGGGGGTCGGATTCTTCGGCCTGCGCGCGTGCCTCCAACGCTCCCGATATCTCGTTGTGGTCGGTCACTGCGATCGCTCCGAGCCCCTGCTCGCGCGCGGTCGCCAATAGCACCTCCACCGGTGTTGCGCAGTCGCCGGAGTGGTCGGTGTGCATGTGTAGATCGACATCGATCAGCCGCCTGCGCGCCAGGCGCCTGCGCAGCGCCGGGTCGCCCGTCGTGTCGTGGCGGCGGGCCGTTAGCGCCGTGTAGATCTCTTCCATTGCGTCCGCCGCGCTCGTCCCGTCTGCCCCCACTGCGCTGGCTCCGTCGGGCACGAGACGGTAGTCGGCCGGGTAGTGGCTTTCCATCAGCTCCGCCGTCGCCTGCAGGCTGGCCGTGCGCGCGTCCAGGCGTCCGAAGAAGGTGCCCACGAAGCGCTTGGCTAGCAGCGTTGTCAGCAGTCGCTCGGTGGGCGCGTGGAAGCTCCCCACGTTCAGCGCGCGCGAGTGGCGCAACGCAGCGCTCGAGGCGCTCGGGGGGAACGGCTCGTGCACGTGCAGAACGTCGAGCTCAATGTTCCCCAGCAGTTCCTGGATGGTCCGCGCCACGTCGATCGGCAGCGACCCCACGCCTGCCCCCGCGAGCCGGCGCCCCGCACGTGCCCCTGAGCGGGCGCCGCTCTGCACATCAAGCACCTCCCCCACGGCGATCACCCGCGGTGTCCCGCCGTCGGTCCCCTCCAGCAGCGCCGCCGCACCGTCGGGCTGCTCGCGCGCCGTGCGCAATGCCCTACGGTCCTCGCGCACCCGCTCGGGCGAGCGCGAGGGCGCGAGGATCAGTACGCGATGTCCACGCTGCGAGAGCTCGCCCGCGACCCGCCGCACGTAGTCGTTGACGGAGTGTTCGGCCTCCCACGGGTAGGGGCTGACGTGGGCGATCGCGAAGCGCTCCAATGACACTTAGCGCAGGATAGGTCAGAGACGCCTCTCCCAGCTCAGTCCAGGAACGCCCCGACCGCACCGCCCGCCGTCAAACAGGTTTAGGCGACTGGCGGGGGCTTTCCTTCGGCGCTGGCGGCGAGCCCTGGATCCCAGTCGCACACAACGCACGCATGAGCAAACGCCGAGCGGGCGAACTCGAGCCCCAGTGCATGCGGATTGGGGTTGGCGCGGATGTCCTCCCAGTCGAGGATGTACTCGCCGAGCGCCGCATCCCAGCGCGCGGCGGCGGGGGAAAGCGCCGCGCTGGCAAACCCCGCCGGCGCCGGGTGCGCATAGGCATAGAACGCCGCCTTCTCCGATCGCGGATCGCCGGGCCACCAGCCGATTGCGACCTCCTGCGCATCCATCGCGTTGCGCATGATGAAGTCGTTCGATGGCGGATCGGCGGGGAGGCCGGAGAACAGGTTCACCGCGAGATCGAACGAGCCCCACCACGCATTGACCGGCGTCGAGCGTCCACGAAACGGCGCGCGGAACGCCGCGAGGACGAGCGCGGCACGGGTCGCCGCGGCAAAGTAGGAGGCAACCTGTTCGGTGTCATAGCGCGCGTGCTCCTGGTCTTCGTCGAGCGGCACGCTCCAGGGCACCTCCTGCGGGGTTGGGTCGATCTCGACGGCGCCCGCAAGGCCCCCGATAGCGTTTAGAACCTCGCGTGTGACCTCGCCCACGGGCCGATCGGGAGTGAGCGCGACGCGGGCGCCGCCACCGCGACTGTGCTCGATCACCGCCTCATGGGTTCGCAGATCGAGCGCCACGACAAGCACCCCCGAGCCATCGGGCGCTCCGAGCGGGGCGGTCTCCCATCCCCGTGCCGTTAGACGCAAAGCCGCGTGCTGGAGCTGCGGCTCGGGCGGCGCGAGCACCGTCGCCAGCTTGCCGAGAACCTGCGTGTGCGCGTGGAGCGTGTCGCACGTCGCACTCCACTGCCCATAGGAAAGCGCAGGCCAGGCGGAGGGCATAGTCACACGCTACCCGCTAGTCGTCCTGTGAAGCCCGGTGGGCCTCTGCTCGCTTCGTTGAGACTTACTCTCCAGCCCTCGCCGTCGGACCCTCACCGGCCGGTCATGAAGCTCAGTACCGCGGCGCGCGCTCTCGGCCTCACTTGGCCTTGACCTTCGCCCGCGGCGCCGTGCGCCCCTTCGGCTGCGTCCCCGGCTTGCGCGCGTACTTGGCGATGAACTTCTCGGTGTCGGCGCGCGCCTGGTCGTCGGGGCGCTGGTTGTGCGGCGACTTCATCAGATAGCTGCTCGGCCCGTCGAGCTGCCCGGCGAGGCCGTGGTTGAGCGCCAGCTTGCAGCAGCGCACCGCGTCGATCACGATCCCCGCGGAGTTGGGCGAGTCCCACACCTCGAGCTTCAGCTCGGCCGTCAGGGGGACGTCGCCGAACGCCTGGCCCTCCAGGCGGATGTGTGCCCACTTGCGGTCGGTCAGCCACGGCACGTAGTCCGAGGGTCCGACGTGCACGTCCTCGGCGGGCAGCGCGTCCTCCATGATCGAGGTCACCGCGTTGGTCTTGGAGATCTTCTTGCTCTCCAGCCGCTCGCGCTCGAGCATGTTGTAGAAGTCCATGTTGCCGCCGACGTTCAGCTGCGAGGTGTGCACCATCTTCACGCCGCGATCGCCGAACAGCCGCGCCAGCGAGCGGTGCACGATCGTCGCGCCGACCTGCGACTTGATGTCGTCGCCCACGATCGGCAGCCCCGCCTGCTTAAAGCGCCGGTCCCAGTAGTCCTCGCGTGCGATGAACACGGGGATGCAGTTGACGAAGCCGCAACCGGCCTCGAGCACCTGCTCGACGTACCACTTGGTCGCCTGCTCGGAGCCCACCGGCAGGTAGGAGACGACTACGTCGGTGTGCGTCTCCTTGAGGATCTTCACGATGTCCGCCGTCTCGCCCGGCGCCTTCTCGATCTTCTGCTTGAGGTACTTGCCCAGACCGTCGTGCGTCATCCCGCGGTACACCGGCACCCCGAGCTTGCTCGGCACCGCGCGCTCGCCCTTGGCGAACTTGATCGTGTTGTTCTGCCCCGCCCAGATCGCCTGGCCGAGGTCCTTGCCGACCTTCGTCTTGTCGATGTCGAAGGCGGCCGTGAATTCGATGTCCTTGATGTGGTAGCCGCCGAGGCCCACGTGCATCAGGCCGGGCACCCGCTGGGAGGGGTCGGCGTCGGCGTAGTAGTGCACGCCCTGCACGAAAGCGCTCGCGCAGTTGCCCACGCCGACGATCGCGACGCGGACCTTGTCCGACTGGTAGCGGGCGGCGCCGTTGGTCGCCGCGCCGTTGAGATTTGAAGGGGGTGTCACGTTGGCTCTGGTCCTTTGCTTGTTCGTTCTGGAGGAGGTACCCCAGGGCACGGGGGTGGTCACACTCGGGAGGGCCGAAGGCCCGGTTAAGGGAGCCTGGAGGGCTCCCACGATTTCAAGGGGACGGCTGGATGCCGTCCCGACTGAGGGCCGTTAGGCCCGGTCAAGGGAGCCTGGAGGGCTCTCATAATTTCAGGGGGACGGCTGGATGCCGTCCCGACCTAACTCTTTACGGACATGCCACACACGCTGCGCGACGGTAAACACGCTCAATCCCGCCAGCACGTAGATCGCCGGCGCGAGCAGTTCGAAGCTGCCCAGTCCGGCGCCCTTGGCGAAGAGCAGGCCGATCGCGATGATCACGACGCGCACCGGGCGCGTAGCGATGCCGACCTTGCACTCCACGCCCAGCGCCTCCGCGCGGGCACGGGTGTAGGAGACCATCAGCGAAGCCAGCACGGCGACCACCACGGCCGCCGCCGCTCCCGCTTCACCGCGGGTGGCGAAGTACGCCGCGACCGCCGTCAGCACGATGCCCTCCTCGATGCGGTCGAGCGTCGAGTCCAGAAACGCGCCGAACGGCGAGCCCTTGCCCGACATGCGCGAGTAGCGCCCGTCGAGCGTGTCGCACACCGACCCTACGATGAACGCGATCCCGCCGAGGAAGAAGTATTCCTGCCACACGAGCCCCGCCGCGAGCAGGTTCAGGGCGAGCCCCGTGAGGGAGATCGTGTTCGGCGTCAGGCGCGACTCGATCAGGCGGTTTCGCACCAGCTCGCGCCGCTGCCCGGCGCCGATCGGCGCGCGCGTCCCGCGCGCCGCGCGAGCGCCGCCGCCTCCGCGCAGGGCGCCTCGCCGCGTGGAGCGGGCCGGTGCGTGTCTCGGTGGCATTCGCCCGCGCCCCCGCTACCCGCTCGTACCAGCGCCGGCGGTACCCACCCGCGCACCGGCCACGTGCGCCGTGGCTGTCTGCGGGCCCGCGCCGGAGAAGCGCCACACCGCCGGTCGTACGCGCGCCAGCCAGGCCGCCCCGTAGGCGGAGATGCCGGCGGTGAGCGCCCCGAGCAGCGCGTCGAAGATGAAGTGGTTGGCGGTCGCCACGATCACGAACGCCATCAGGAAGGGGTACAGGAACCACGCGGCGCGCACGATGCGCGGACGCGTCAGCCGCGCGAGCGGCCAGCCGATCATCAGCGCGAAGGCGACGTGCATCGAGGGCACCGCCGCATAGGGGTTCGTCAGCGAGCTCATCGTCGCGCTCGCATGGTTGATGCGCACCCCGGTGAAGTCCGACACCGAGTCGATGAAACCCCACTCGGGCATGAATCGCGGGGGCGCCGTGGGGAACACCATGTAACCGACCAGCGCGATCACCATCGCGATCATGAACATGTTGCGCACGAAGTAGAACGAGCGGTTGTGACGCAGGTACAGGTACACGAGCGCTCCGACCGTCACCGAGGTCTGGGCGTTGACGTACAACCAGCTCGACACGTCCATCAGGAAATGGCTGCCCGAGGCCCACGCCTGTACCGAGGGCTCGACGAAGAAGTGCATCGTGCGCTCGATTTGGATCAGATCGCGCGCGTGCTGGAAGGCCGCCGTGGCGCGCCCCTCCACGAGCCCCCGCACAACGCGGTAGGCGAGGTAGGCGAGACCGAACAGCGATACCTGGCGCAGTACATCCAGCCAACCGTGTGGCAGGACCCGCGCCTGCAGGAGGCGGAGGCGGGCAACCATCGAATCTGAAGCCTACCGTGCCGGGGCGCCGGCAACGCTGCTCGCCGAGGAGCCCTTGAGGGCCCGCCGGCCCTCAACACGCTGGGCCGGCGTTTCGCCGGAGGGGAGGACGCGGTACAGACGCCAGTGCGGCGAACGCCACACTTCGTGCAGATAGGGCAGCCCGTGGGAGATCAGCGCGCCCTCCGCCTGCCCGGCTTCGTCCAGGCGCACATCGGGCAGCGCCACGTAGCCGACCCTGCTTTCGCTCAGCCACGCGCGGTAGGCGGCGGCGGTCAGCCCCGGCCGGTAGAACAGCGCTCCATAGCGCGTGTCGAGCTGGCGCTCCCAGCCGCGCGCGAGTGCGATCCCTTCGTGGCCCGCGAGGTTGGCCGCCTCCCAGTGCGCGCCCGTCAGCGGCACCTCCACGATCGTTCGCGAGTGGGGGGGGTTCCCGTCCAATCGGCGCAGCTCCGCGCGCAGCGGCGCATAGTAGGCGGCGTTCACCGACGGGTCGCCCACAAGCGAGCTGACGTCGTTGATCGGGGTCTCCAGCTGCCAGTAGAGCAGTACCGGCGCCAGTACCAGGAGGATGCGTCGGTGCTTACCCCACAGCACTCCCACCAGCAGCGGCCCCGCAAGCGTTGCGCCCAGGCGCGCCGCGTTGCCGCCGACGGGCGTGTGCAGCACGAAGGCTCCTGCCATCGCCACCGCGTATAGACCGGCGCCGATGCGCACAGCCTGGCGTCCTCGGGGTGTCAGCGGCCCCTGCGGAAGAAGCAGCGCGATCAGCAGGATTCCCGCCTCCGCCCACCAGAAGACCGAGGGTGCAAAGGGCTCCCAGCCGCCTTCGGGGAATGCCACCGTGAGGATCGCGATCGGCGCCAGCGCGGCCGCGGCGAGGGCGAGACCACGGCGTCCGAGCGCCGGCGCTTTCCTGTGCTGCCGGTTCGCTTCCCCGGTCTTGCCCGCGAAGCGGCTGCCCTGCGCGAGCGCGTCGGCGAGTCCGGCCAAGGCGAGGAAGGCTCCCGCGATGGGACTTGCCGCACTGGTCAGGACGGCGAGGGCGAGCGCTATGGCCAGGCGTCCGTCGAGCAGCGCCAGCACTGAGCCGAGCCCGATCGCGAAGCCCAGGTCGTACGGCACGCGTCCGGAGAGGAGCCCGACGCAGAACGTCACCGCGAACCACACCGCGGCCGCGCGCGCCGCCGGGAGCGAGAACACCCTTGCGGAGATCAGCGCAAACAGCACACTCGCCGCGACCGCCGAGAGCGCCAGCACCACGCGCACGCCGAGCATGGCCCCCAGCGCCGGTGAGAGCAGCGAGTAGCCCGGCAGGTAGTGCCCGTGCACCGCGTACCAGCCGTTGTCACGCAACGTGAACCCCACCCGCGCGAACAGTTCGCTGCGGTACGTCGCCGCGGCCAGGTCGCCCGCCGGGGGGCTAACGATCAGGTAGGCGAGTGAGAGGATCGTGGCCGTTACGAGCGCGAGCAGCCACGGCGCCCGGCGGTCCAGGGAGTCGCGGTATTCCTGTGCCGCCCGTCCCCGCGGCAGGCTCGTGGCTAGTGACGGCGAAGCCATACCGAGACGCTACCTATGCTGAAGCGTCCTCACACGCGCCGGTGGCCTGGCAACTCAACAGTCTCGGTCTCCACCTACGCCGCGGTGAGGAACTCGGCCACGCGCTCGATCGCCTCGGGTCGCTCATACCACCACCAGTGTCCCGCGTCGAGCAGCAAGAGCTCGGCGCCGCCACTGTTCCCAGAGCCTCCGCATACTCGTGCGCGAAGCGCGTGGGGATGTAGGGGTCGCGCTCGCCCCACACGACGAGCGCCGGCATCGTGAGCGACCGCAGGTGCGCGCCGGCTGCCTCCAGCACGCCGCTCGGCGAGCTGCGATACAGACGCAGGATCGCGCGCTGGGTGCCCTGGTCGAAATGGTCGAGCACCGTGTCCAGGAAGGCCTCGGGCAGCGGCTCGCCGCTCGCGGTGGCCTCGCGCGTGGAGCGGCGCAGCGCCCACCTCGTGGTCGCTCCCATCACGATCTCCCCCACCCCGGGCGTGCGCCACAGGCGCGCCGTGCGGTGCCAGCGATAGCCGGGCAGGAACGTCACGGCGTTCGTCACCACCAGGCGCTCCACGCGCTCGGGGTGGCGCTGGGCGAAGGCGAGGCCGACGGCGCCCCAGTCGTGCACGAGCATCCGCACCTGCTCGACTTCCACGAGGTCGAGGAAGCGCTCGATGAAGTCCGCGTACTCCTCAATCGTGTACTTCAGGTACCCCGGCTTGCCCGAGCGCCCGAAGCCGGGGAGGTCCGGCGCGAGGCCGCCGGTGCGTTCGAGGAAGCCCTCTTCATACGGCGGCGGCAGCACCCACCGGTCATCGCTGCGCGCGGGCCTCCACCAGCGCCGCCAGCGCGGACGGGCTCCGTGGTGCTCGCGGGGTGCCACCCAGTCCCCCGAGTTGGTCGGCACCCCGTGCAGGTACAGCGCCGGAGCGACGCTCGCGGGCGTGCCCTCAGGCGGCGGTGCGCTGCGCCAGAAGATGGGCAGTTCGCCGAGTTTGGCGGTGTGGTCTGCGACCTCGGGCACCTGGCGAGGATATAGACGGCTACCGTGGGCCGGTGCCCCCCGCTACCTCACGTCCTGTGCATACTGCTCGCGGCGCTGCCGCCTGGAGGCCCCCCACGCGAGCGCGCGTGAAGCGGATCCGCGATCGCCTGCGCGCGGTGTATGGCATCCCGCGCATGGCCCCGCATGGGCGTCCGCTGGACGAGCTGGTGCTGACGGTGCTTTCGCAGAGCACCAACGATCGCAACCGCGACGTGGCCTTCCTGCGCCTGCGCGAGCGCTTCGGGCGCGAGGGGATCGACTACCACGCGGTGCTGGATGCACCCGTCGCCGAGATCGAGGAGGCGATCCGCCCAGGCGGCATCTCTAAGGTCAAGTCGGAGCGCATCCAGCAGATACTTGCCGCGATCGCCGAACATCCATATGTCCCGTCCGACCCGCGCGATCCCGACGATCCGCTCTCGCTGGAGTGGATGCGCACTGCGCCGGTCTGCGAGAGCCGCGCATATCTGTGCGCGCTGCCGGGCGTCGGGCGCAAGACCGCCGCGTGCGTGCTGCTGTTCTCCTATGGCCTGCGCGACATCCCGGTCGACACCCACGTCTCGCGCGTGGGTACGCGCCTGGGCCTCTTCCGTCCGGGGGCTCCCTTCGAGGAGCTGCACGACGCGATGCTCGCGCTCACGCCGCCGGGCGAGGAGCTGGAGTTCCACGTGAACCTGCTGCGCCACGGGCGGCGCACCTGCCATGCGCGCTCGCCCGCGTGCGAGGAATGCGCCCTGGCGCGTATGTGCCCGAGCCGAGGTCTGTTCGTCGAATCCCCGGCGAAGACGTCCCCTCGCGCCACCGCGAAGCCGGCTCAGCCCCGCGGCAGCACCGCGAAGGCGATCACCGCGTAGTGCAGCGCCGCGGCGACGATCACGAGCGCGTGGAAGATCTCGTGGTAGCCGAACACCTTGGGGAACGGGTTGGGGCGTTCGGTGGCGTAGACGACCGCGCCGACGGTGTAGAGCAGTCCGCCGAGCGCGAGCCCGCGAAGCCGAGCCAGCCGATCGCGGCGGGCAGCTCGCCGAACACGGCGACGGAGATCCAGCCGAGCGCCACGTACACGGCGGCGAACAGCCACTTCGGCGCGTCGAACCAGACGAGCTTGAAGGCGATGCCGGCGAGCGCGCCGACCCACACGGCGATCAGGATCGCGCGCGCCAGCGGACCGGACAGTGCGAGCAGAGCGACTGGCGTGTAGGTGCCGGCAATCAGCACGAAGATCATCGAGTGGTCGAGGCGGCGCATCCAGCGCCGCGCGGTGGGGCGCCAGGTCACGCGGTGATACAGCGCGCTCGTCCCCAGCAGGCGCTGAGACCGCGACGGCGTAGATCGCCGCTGCCACCCGCGCGCGTCCTCCCGACGCCGCCAGGATCAACCCCACGCCGCAGGCGACCGAGACGAAGAAGGCGTACTGGTGTGAGACCCCGCGCAGGCGAGGCTTGACGGTCGCGCCGATTCCCCCGGCATCCATACACAGACGGTAGCGGCGCGGGAAGCGCGCGGGTGTAGCTGTGCAGTGAGTTTTGCCGCCATCGGGACCCGAGAGCGGCTCTGTGAGCGCCGGCTATGCCGCCAGCTTCGCCTGCTCGCCGGCCAGCCGTGCCGCTTCGCGCTCGGGAGTGACGCGCACCACGTCCCATGCGAGCCCGGTCTTTGCGAGGGCGAGGATCAGCCAGCCCGAGGGGTCGAGCTCGTACCAGCGCAGACCGTGGAAGGCGCTGCGTGGGAAGGCGTGGTGGTTGTGGTGCCACGCCTCACCGAGCGAGGGGAGGGCGAGCCAGAAGACGTTGGTCGATTTGTCCTCGATGGGGAAGCGGCGGCTGCCGAAGAAGTGGCAGATCGAGTTGATCGACCACGTCACGTGGTGCACGAGGAAGATGCGCACGAGGCCCGCCCAGATGTAAGCGCGTCAGCGCGGCCAGCCACGAGCCACCGCTCAGCACGAAGCCGAGCAGCGCCGGCAAGAGCAGGCTCGCCAGCGCGATCCAGCGGGAAGGAGCGGTTGATGCGGCGCATCTTCGGGTCCTCGACCAGATCGCGCGCGAAGCGCCGACTGGAGGCCTGGCCGTGCACCGTGAACAGCCAGCCCACGTGCGCGTGCCATAGGCCGCGCAGCATCCCTGAGATGCCCGCGCCGTGCTCGGTGTGCGGGCTGTGCGGGTCGCCCTCCTCGTCGGTGAACGTGTGGTGCTTGCGGTGGTCGGCCACCCAGTCGATCACCGAGCCCTGCAGTGCGGCCGAGCCGAGCACCGCGAGGGTGTAGCGCAGCCACGGTTTCGTCTGAAACGCGCGGTGTGTCAGCAGGCGGTGAAAGCCGACCGTGATGCCGATCGCCGTCGTCAGGTACAGCACCGCGAAGATCGCCAGGTCCAGCGGGCCAAGCAGGCGATTCCACAGCAGCACAGCGGCAGCGATCAGGCCGACGAACGGCAGGACGACCGCGGTGATGTTGGCATTGCGCTCCAGGCGGGTCACGCGTCGGAAGTCAGACTACCGGCACGGGCAGTCAGCGGTCGTACGCTCGGCCGCGGGGGAGCACCCGATGCACGATAACCGTGCGGCTCTCACGGTTGGCCTCAAAGACCACGCGCCAATCGCCCACCCGCAGACGGGCCTCGGGTCGGCCTGTGAGCTTTCGCACACCGGCGGCATGGTCGGGATCGGCGACCAGGCGGTCGATGGCGAGGAGCACGCGTCGGCTCACCTGCCGGTCGAGTTGCGCGACGTCCTTCTCAGCGCGCCGGACGTAATGCAGCGCCCAGGCCTCGCCGTCACCCTCGCTCATCCGTACCTGCGGAGCATCTCCTCGTGGGAGACGGAGCGCCCAGCGGCGAAGTCCGCTCGTCCCTCGGCGGCTGCGGCCTCATCCTCGGCAGTAAACGGCTCGTCGTCCTCGGGCGCGTTGGCGATCGCATGCAGCAGCGGGTCCTCGCGCCGCGAGGCCACGTATTCGAGGGCACCGTCGAGCTCCTCTTCGGGTAGATCGAGCACTGCACGGATCAGCTTCTCGCGCGTTGTCATGCCGAGGATTCTAGCGTCAAGGGGCAGCGCTCGCAACGGATCGGAAGCGGCTCCCCGCCGCCCGTCGCGAGACAGCGGTGGTCCGGCGCGCAATCGCGCAGGGGAGATTGGTAGCTAGGCAAACGCGTCCTCGCAAGGCTACTCTTGCCCAATCCCCCTTGACATCTACCCTCGTTTATGTTTAGAGTACGCGAGCGTTTGTTTTTGAAAGGTGGTCTGGCTCGGGTTGTCCCGCCACGCGGGTCCGCTTGAGACAGGTGGCGATGTCCGGAGAGGGAGTCGGAACCATGAGGGAGTCAGTGCTCGGAGTTGTCTTGGCGTCGCCGTGCGTGTTGTCATATTGGCGAGGGGTTTGCCCCTCCGTGTTCGAGGAGGGGATCGTTCGATGAGTATTCGCAGACCGCTGCCGGCTTTACTCTTGTCGTTGTGCGTTTCGATCGGGAGCCTCGCGCTCCTCGGCGCACCGGCATATGCCGCGAGCGCGCCGGAAGCGGTGACGGGCGTCGCATCAGGCGTGACGACGACGGCCGTGACGTTGAACGGGACGGTCAACCCCGGTGGCGCGCTGCTCACGAACTGCCAGTTCGAATACGGGACTGAAGAATTCTATGGGGCGAGTGTGCCGTGCTCGCAAACGTTCGCGGAAATTGGGTCGGGGTCGAGTGCAGCGGCGGTCAGCGCGCCGCTGACGGGGCTCTCACCGGGCACGACCTATCACTTCCGGCTGAGCGCTGAAAACGAAGCCGGTGGGGGGCAGGGAACGGATCAGACCGTAAGCACGCCCGCAGCGGAACCGCTGGTCGCCGGTGAGTGGGCCGCGAATGTGACGACTGGCAGTGCGGATCTGCGGGCGCAGATCAACCCGGGAAATGCCGACACGACGTATCGCTTCGAATACGGAACGACGGCGACATATGGGGCGAGCGCCCCGGTTCCAAACGGTGACCTTGGGTCGGGGCTCGCCGAACAGACCGCGGGCGCTCACCTTCACGAACTCGCGGCGGAAACGGTTTATCACTACCGCGTTGTCGCGATTAACAGCGTGGGTACGGTGATTGGGCCGGATCGCACCTTCACGACGTTTGGGTCATCGGTGTCGTCCGGGTTGCCAGACGACCGGGGGTATGAGCTGGTCTCGGCGGTCGACAAGCTGGGTGGCGATATCGGTGCGTTCCCGGCCGATTTGCATGAAGGTCCACATTTGCAGCAGGCTGCGGCTGATGGCAACGGTGTGGTGTTCACATCGTTGCGGAGCTTCGCTGGTGAGCCGAGCGCGTATGCGTTGAGCGCGTATCTCGCTTCGCGTGGCACGGGTGGCTGGTCGGTGCGCGCGATCTCACCGCCGGAGGAACCCTTCCAGCAGAATCTCACGATTGGTGACTGGTCGCCATTCGTTGCGTTCTTCGAGCGATCTGTCGGTGGGGGTGTTGTCGACGATCGGCCCGCCGCTGGCGCCTGAAGCGTCGGCGAACGCAGTGAGCATGTATCGCCGGGACAACGCCGATGGGACATACCAGTTGTTGACGTCTGGCCCGGCGGCACAGACCAGCGGCTACGGGCTGAGCAGATATGCGACTTTTGAGGGTGCGTCAGCCGATTTCAGCCATATCGTCTTCGAGGCCAACGCCCACGGCAGCCTGGCTGATGTTTATGAATGGTTCGGTGGCCAGTTGACCCCGGTGGCTGTGTTGCCCAATGGCAAGACGGCGGAAGAAGAAGGGTGGGTAGCCGGGATCGGGGATGGCAGCCGGTACCTCTATTCTGGCGGTGACGTCGAAAACGCGGTGTCCGCTGATGGTTCGCGCGTCTTCTGGACGGCCCGCACATCCAATTTTTCTGGCCGTGACGAAATTGGCGGTGATCTATATGTGCGCGAGAACGGTACGAGCACCGTGAAGGTGAACGCGTCGCAGCGTACCCCTTCGCTCGGCGATAAGCGGGCATTCTTTCGGGGTGCGACTCCTGATGGGTCGAAGGTGATCTTCATGGACGAAACGGCGTTGACCAACGAACCGGGAGACAATGGGGGTGGCCTGTATCAGTTCAATGTGAACAGTGGCCGGCTGGTCGATCTTACGCCTGACAGTGGCGGTCCGGCCGGGGTGGTGGGTGTCCTCGGCGAGAGCCAGGACGGGTCCACCGTATACGTCGTCGCGACCGGAGTTCTGACGAGCACCCCGAGCAGCCGCGGGCAGGTCGCCCAGGCTGGCGCGAACAACCTGTATGTCGTGCGCAACGGGGCGATCACGTTCATCGCGACGCTGAGCAAGGACGATGGAGGGGCTGTGCCAGAACAGCGAGCAGAAGCTGCCTGGATCGGGACGATTGGCGACTGGAGCGGTGATCTCGGACAGCGCACGGCGCGGGTAACGCCCGATGGCGCTCATGTGGCATTCATGTCGGACGCGAGCCTGACGGGCTATGACAACACCGTCGCGACGCGCGTGAGCTGCGGCAGCGATCCTCATTACAACGGCGAAATTAATCCCCCAGAAGTCGAAGTGTCGGAACTGGCGGGTCCGGCGTGCACAGAGGTCTTCCTGTATGACGCCGGCGCGAATCGGCTCAGTTGCCCATCGTGTAATCCCAGTGGTGCGCGCCCCATCGGGAGCTCGACGATCCCGACGTGGGCCGACCCGGAGGTCAGGAACAACAATGAAGAGCAGGCGACCTACCAGCCGCGGTACCTGTCCGACGACGGCAGTCGACTGTTCTTCGACACCCGCGACGCGTTGGCGCCACGGGATAGCAACGGCAAGCAGGATGTATACGAGTACGAGAACGGGAAGCAGTACCTGATCTCGACCGGTACGAGCGGTGACGATTCGACGTTCGTCGATGCGACCGCGAATGGCGGCGACGTGTTCTTTTTGACTCGCTCGCAGTTGGTCGCACAGGATCAGGACAACAGCATGGACCTGTATGACGCGCGTATCGGAGGCGGGTTCCCGGCTGCGCTGGTGAGCGCACCGTGCACGGGTGACAGCTGTCGTGAAGCGTTGGGTTCGCCGCCGGGGTTGCCGGGTGCGGCCAGCGCGACGTTCAGCGGCCCGGGTAATCCTCTCGCGAGTGCGCCAAAGACGGTCGTGAAGCACAAGACCGTGAAGCACAAGACCGTGAAGCGCAAGAAGCGAAAGGTCAAAGTCAAGCGCGGTCGCAAGGCCGGTAAGGCGCGTGGTAGGGCTGGGAAGGCAAACTCGAGTCAGAAGGGCAACGGGTGATTGTGGTGGGTTCTATAGGGAGAATGCGCAGCGGTGCCCGTGGTGTTCGGGTGCGGGTGGGGTTGTTGTTGGGGGCGGTGCTGGTGGTGCTGGTGTTGCTGGTGCCCGCTGGCGCAAGCGCGGATTTCGGGACCGTGCCGGGTGGTTTCAGCGTGTCGTTTGAAAACCAGGACGGTTCGCCGGACACGCAGGCTGGCTCGCACCCGTTCGCGCAGACCACGGACTTCAAGCTCAACCAGACAACGGACTTCAACGGGCAGCGGATCGAGGATGGCCAGGTGAAGGACACGATCTTTGAACAGCCGCCAGGTTTTACGGGGGACCCGTTCGCGACGGCTCGTTGCCCGTCGAGCGTGTACTACAACTTCAAGTTCGGGACGACGGGTAGCTGCCCAAACAGCACGGTCGTGGGGACGTTCACGCTGCACGGGTCGAACCCGTTCATCAACCTGCACCTCCCGGTGTATAACCTCGTGCCCCCGCCCGGGGTCGCCGCGGAGTTCGGTTTCATCGCCGTGTTCGAGGCGGTAACGATCGAATTGTCGGTTCGGCCGGGTGGTGGTTATGGGTTGACGGCGGTCACGAGCGATATTCCACAGGGGCTGTCGTTGGCGGGCGGCACGGTGACGTTGTGGGGTGTCCCGGCGGACCCGGTGCACGACGCGTTCCGTGGGACCTGCCTGAGCGAGTTCTCGGGCGGATCCAACGGGGAATGCCCGAGTGGCCTATCGCCGAAGCCGTTGTTGACGTTGCCAGATGTGTGTGGTGGGCCGGTCGCGACGAAGTTGCAGGTCGATTCGTGGGAGAACCCGGGTGTGTTCCTCTCGGAAGGGTCGACTACGCCGACCGGCCTTGATGGTTGTGGTCGTCTTGATTTCAGCCCAACGGCCACAATCGCGCCGGAAAGCCGGGTCGCGGGCGCGCCGACCGGGTTGACCTTCGACCTACACATGCCGCAGAACGAAGACCCCCAGGGGTTGGCCGAGGCGCTGCCGAAAAAGACGGTCGTGACGCTCCCAGCGGGGATGGCGGTCAACCCCGCGGCCGCGAACGGCCTGGGGGCGTGCACCTCCGCGGAGATCGGGTTGAACAACAACGAACCAGCGTCGTGCCCGGACTCCTCGAAGCAAGGCACGGTGGAAGTCCTCTCACCGGCGCTGGAAAAGCCGCTGGAGGGCTCGGTGTATGTGGCGCAGCAGAACCAGAACCCATTCGGGTCGCTGATCGCGCTGTATGTCGCGGCCGAAGGCAGCGGGGTGCGGATCAAGCTGGCGGGGCAGGTATCGCTCGATCCCAGCACGGGGCAGTTGACGACGACGTTCGACAATATTCCCCAACAGCCCTTCGGCGAGCTCAAGCTGAGCCTCTTCGGCGGTCCGAGGGCGGCGCTCGTCAATCCCCCCACGTGCGGCTCCTACACGGCCGGCGCGCAACTCACGCCTTACAGCGGCGGAGCACCGGTCGAAGCCTCGAGCACCTTCGCGATCGACCAGGGCTGCACCAGCCCGCAGCCGTTCGCGCCGTCCTTCGCGGGGGGCACGGTGAGCAACCTGGCGGGCTCCTTCAGCGCGTTCACCACGACGTTCTCCCGCCAGGACGGCGAACAGGATCTCAGTGGGGTGACGGTCAAGGCGCCGCCGGGGCTGCTGGGGATCCTCAAGAGCGTGGAACAGTGCCCCGAACCGCAGGCCAGCCAGGGCGCGTGCGGCGCTGGCAGCCTGGTCGGGCACACCACCGCCTCGGCGGGCGCCGGGCCCGATCCGGTGAGCGTCGGTGGCCAGGTGTTCCTGACCGGCCCCTACAAGGGCGTCCCGTTCGGGTTGAGCATCGTCGTGCCCACGGTCGCCGGCCCGTTCGATCTTGGCACCGTCGTTGTGCGGGCTGCGATCAACGTCGATCCGCACACCGCGCAGATCACCGTCACGAGCGATCCGCTGCCCACGATCCTGCAGGGCATTCCGCTCTCGATCAAGAAGGTGAACGTCACGATCGACCGTCCGGGTTTCACGTTCAACCCGACGAACTGTGATCCGCTCAGCGTGGGCGGGACGCTCACCAGCACGCAGGGCGCGAGCGCGAGCTTGTCGAGTCGCTTCCAGGCCGCGAACTGCGGGGCGCTTGCGTTCAAGCCCTCGTTCACGGTCTCCACGCAGGCGCGCACGAACAAGAAGAACGGCGCCAGCCTTGACGTCAAGGTCGGCTACCCCGCGGGGGCTCAGACGAACCTCCACTCCGTCGCGGTGACGCTGCCCAAGCAGCTGCCCTCGCGGCTCACGACGATCCAGCAGGCCTGCCCCGGAGCGACGTTCGCCGCCAATCCCGCCTCGTGCCCGGCGGGCGCGAACATCGGGATCGGCACAGCGCGCACTCCGGTGCTGGCGAACCCCGTGAGCGGTCCGGCGTACCTCGTCTCCCACGGCGGCGCGTCGTTCCCGGACCTTGTGCTGATCCTCCAGGGAGAAGGCGTGAAGCTCGAACTCGTCGGCAGCATCGACATCAAGAAGAGCATTACCAGTTCGACGTTCGCCGCCATCCCCGACGCGCCCATCAGCTCGTTCGAGCTCAACCTGCCCGAGGGGCCGCACTCCGGCCTCGCCGCGGTTCTCCCGGCGAAAGCCAAGGGCAGCCTATGTGGGCAGTCGCTGGTGATGCCCACCACGATGACTGGCCAGGATGGCGCCCAGATCAAGCAGAGCACCAAGATCGCCGTCACCGGCTGCCCCAAGGCAAAAAAGAAGAGCAAGCTCACCCAAAGGGCGCAGGGCAAGAAGCACACCCAAAGCGCGCACGGCAAAGCCAAGGCCAAGAAGGGCAGCCTCGGCAAGCGGGGGCGGTGAGGCGGCGCGGGCCGCTGCCATGAGCGCTCGTAACGGCATGGCCGGGGCGCGGAGCCGGGCCTTGGGGCCCGACCCTCGCGCTTCGGTCGGGGTCACCGAGATCCAGCGCCAGCGGCTGCTCGCGGGGATGGCGGCCGTGGCGGTGGAACGGGGGGCGACTAACGCGAGCGTCGCGCACGTCGTCTCCCGCGCCGGGGTCTCGCGGCGCACGTTCTATGAGCTGTTCGCCGACCGCGAGGCGTGCTTTGTCGCAGCCTTCGACCAGGCCGTGGCGCGTGCCGCGGCGAGCGTCGTCCCGGCATACGAGGGCGAGGTCCCGCCCCGGTCGGGGACTTCCCATCGCGGGGGGCGGGCAGGCTGGCGCGAGCGGACTCGGGCGGGGCTCGCGGCGCTGCTCGCGTTCCTCGACGCCGAGCCGCTGATGGCGAGGTTGGCGGTCGTGGAGGCGCTCGGCGCGGGGCCGCGCGCGCTGGAGCACCGGGCGCGGGTGCTCGCCGTGCTGATCGCCGCCGTCGACGGTGGGCGCGAGGAGCTGAAGGCCGGGCGGGGGCAGGTGGAGCCGCCGCCCCTCACCGCGGAGGGGGTCGTGGGGGCCGTGTTCGCCGTGCTGCACACGCGCCTGCTGCGCGGCCCCGAGGCTGGCCGGCGGCCGCCGCTTGGTGATCTGCTCGGCGAGCTGATGGGGATGATCGTGCTTCCCTACGCCGGCAAGGCCGCGGCGCAGAAGGAGCTGAACCGGCCGGCGCCGCCCACCGCGCCGAGCCTGGGCGAGCTCGGCGACCCGCTCGCGGGCCTGAACATGCGCCTGACCTATCGCACGCTGCGCGTCCTCTCGGAGATCGCCGCTCGTCCCGGGTCGAGCAACCGCCAGGTTTCAGCGGCTGCGGAGATCGTCGACCAGGGGCAGGCCTCGAAGCTGCTCACGCGCCTTGAAGACCTGAGGCTGGTCGTCAACGTGGGCGAGGGTCACGCGCGCGGTGCGCGCAACGCTTGGGTGCTTACGCCGCGCGGTGAGCTGGTCGTGGCGCAGGCAATGACCTCGGCCTGAGCCGCGCACTACTACCGCAGGTCCACGCCAGCCGGTCCCGCGCGGACCGGCCCCTCCTCTTAAAAATGTCTTTGCCCGCCTGCATGCACGGCGAGCCTGCCGGGTAACGTCGCCCTGAGGGCTCGCGGTTTTGCGTGCCTTGACATCCGCAGAAAATCTGCCATACTCCCACGCAGATTTCCACAGCCGCGTATAAGGAGCTTCACACATGGGCAAGACCATAGGTATCGATCTGGGCACGACCAACTCGTGCATGGCCGTCCTGGAGGGCGGTGAGCCGACCGTCATCGAGAACGCCGAGGGTGGGCGCACGACGCCGTCCGTTGTCGCCTTCACCGCCTCAGGCGAGCGCCTCGTCGGCACTGTCGCCAAGCGCCAGGCCGTCACCAACCCGCAGAACACCGTCTTCTCGATCAAGCGCTTCATGGGGCGCAAGGAGGCGGAGGTGCGCGAGGAGGAGTCGATCGTCCCCTACAAGGTCGTCTCCGGGCCCAACGGCGACGCGCGGGTCGATGTCGGCGGCGAACAGCACTCCCCGCCGGAGATCTCAGCGATGATCCTGCAGAAGCTGAAGGCCGACGCGGAAGCCTATTTGGGCGAATCGGTCGACGGCGCCGTCATCACGGTGCCCGCGTACTTCAACGACGACCAGCGCCAGGCGACCAAGGACGCCGGCAAGATCGCCGGACTCGACGTGCGGCGCATCATCAACGAGCCCACCGCCGCCTCTTTGGCGTACGGCCTCGACAAGGAGTCCGATCAGACGATCCTCGTGTTCGACCTCGGCGGCGGCACCTTCGACGTGTCGGTGCTCGAGATCGGCGACGGCGTCTTCGAGGTGAAGTCGACCGCCGGCGATAACCACCTGGGCGGAGACAACTTCGACAAGGCGATCGTCGATTGGCTCGTCGCCGATTTCAAGCGTGCGCAGGCGATCGACCTGTCAGCCGACCCGATGGCGCTACAGCGCCTGTACGAGGCCGCCGAGAAGGCGAAGATCGAGCTCTCGACGACGCAGGAGACGCAGATCAACCTGCCCTTCATCACCGCCGACGCCTCAGGCCCCAAGCACCTCGACACGCGCCTTACGCGCGCCAAGCTCTCCGAGCTGACGTCCGATCTGCTCGACCGCGTGGTGGCCCCCG
The DNA here is from genome assembly GCA_963723045.1 of uncultured Solirubrobacterales bacterium. Lineage (GTDB taxonomy): Bacteria > Actinomycetota > Thermoleophilia > Solirubrobacterales > Solirubrobacteraceae > Palsa-744. Next base: position 2,104,562 of record CAVROU010000002.1, read on the forward strand.
TGCGCCAGGCGATCGACGACGCCAAGGACAAGGGCGTCAAGGAGATCGAACACGTGGTGCTCGTCGGCGGCATGACGCGCATGCCCGCCGTGCAGGAGAAGGTCAAGGACCTCACCGGCAAGGAGCCCCACCGCGGCGTCAACCCGGATGAGGTCGTGGCCGTCGGCGCCGCGATCCAGGCGGGCGTACTCGCGGGCGACGTCAAGGACGTGCTGCTGCTCGACGTCACCCCGCTGACCCTCGGCATCGAGACCAAGGGCGGCGTAATGACGAAGCTGATCGAACGCAACACCACGATCCCCACGCGCAAGGGCGAGGTGTTCTCGACCGCCGAGGACAACCAGCCCTCGGTCGAGATCCACGTGCTGCAGGGCGAGCGCGAGATGGCCAACTACAACAAGTCGCTCGGCAAGTTCCAGCTCACCGGCATCCCGCCGGCGCCGCGCGGCATCCCGCAGATCGAGGTGGCCTTCGACATCGACGCCAACGGCATCCTCAACGTCTCCGCGAAGGATCTGGGTACGGGCAAGGAGCAGAAGATCGAGATCAAGGCCGGCTCGGGGCTCTCTGACGAGGAGATCAAGAACATGGTCTCCGACGCCGAGACGCACGCCGAGGAGGACCGCAAGGCACGCGAGCTCGCGGAGGCGCGCAACAACGGCGAGAACGCCGCCTACCAGGCCGAGCGCCAGCTCGTCGACCTGGGCGAGCAGGTCGACGCGCGACTCCAAGGGGCGCATCGAGGCGGCGATCAAGGAGGTGCGCGAGTCGCTGGAGTCAGAGGACCCCGCCGACATCAACGCCAAGACCGAGGCCCTGCAGAGCGCGTTCCACGCGATCTCCGAGGCGATGTACCAGCGCGCCCAGGAGCAGGCCGCGGCGCAGCGGTGGCAATGGCGGCGCGCCGCCGATAGCGAGGGCTCGGCGGACGGCGCGTCCGAGGAGGACGTGGTGGACGCAGAGGTCGTCGACGAGCCGAAGGTCTGACATGGCCGACACGGAGGCGTATGAGGAGACGCGCGACGCGCCCTCCCCGACGCGGCATCTGCCCCCAGGGGCGGGCGCCGCGGACGGCGAGGGTCGGGTCGTGCCGGGGGTCGAGTCCGACGACGACGAGGCAATCGCGGACGGGGAGGCCCAGAGGCCAGCGAGGTCGAGGGGGACATCGACGAGCTCGTGAGCCAAGGCCGCCCAGCGCGACGAGTACCTGGCGCTCGCGCAGCGCACGCAGGCGGATTTCGAGAACTACCGCAAGCGCGTGGCGCGCGACTCGGCGACGGCGCACGAGCGCGGGGTGGTGAAGCTCGCCAAGGAGCTACTGCCCGCGCTCGACTCGCTCGACCGGGCGCTGGAGGGCGCGGCGCAGGACGACCCGCTGCTCGACGGCGTGCGGCTCGTGCGCTCCGAGCTGGGGGCCGCGCTCGCGCGCGTGGGCATCGAGGCATTCGCGCCGGTCGGCGAGGTGTTCGACCCCAACGAGCACGAGGCCGTCGCGCAGCAGCCTGTCGAGGGCGCCGAGAGTGGGACGGTGGCCGAGGTCTACCAGACCGGCTACCGCATCGTCGGCGCCACCAAGGGCGGCGGTGGAGCCAGTGCCGGCAAGGGAGCGGCTCCGGCTCGGGCGCAACGGTGATCCGACCCGCGCGCGTGCTCGTGGCCGCGTAGGCAGGGGAGGATCAGAGCGATGGCGACTCGCCCCGACTACTACGCGACCCTGGGGGTCGAAAAGAAGGCCACGCCCGGAGGAGATCAAAAAGGCCTACCGCAAGCTGGCGCGAAAGTACCACCCCGATCGCAACCCCGACGACAAGGACGCCGAGGCGCGCTTCAAGGAGATCGCCCAGGCGCACGACGTGCTGGGCGACCCGGAGAAGCGCAAGCAGTACGACAGCGGTACGGGCGCGTTCGCCTCGTCGCGGCGGCGCCGGGTTCGGGGGCTTTGGCAACTTCGACTTCGACAGCTCCTCGATGGGCGACATCCTCTCGAACCTGTTCGGCGGCTCGGCGAGCGGGCGCAAGGTGCGCACCAAGCCGCGCGCGCGAACGCGGCGCGGACCTCGAGGCGCAGGTGCGGATCTCTTTCGATCAGGCCGTCTCGCGGCGGGCAGGTGCCGCTGCAGGTGTCGACGCGCCTCGACGTGCCCGACCTGCCACGGCACGGGCGCGAAGCCCGGCACGCAGCCGAAGGTGTGCCCGCGCTGTCAGGGGCGCGGCATCGAGACGCAGGGCCAGGGGATGTTCTCGATCAGCCAGCCCTGCTCGCAGTGCGGCGGGCGCGGCACGGTGATCGACGACCCCTGCCCCACCTGTCAGGGCAGCGGCGCGGTGCGGACGATGAAGCGCTACCGCGTGAACATCCCCGCGGGCGTGAAGGAGGGTTCGCGCATCCGCCTGCCCGGCAAGGGCGAGCCGGGGCGCAACGGCGGGCCGCCCGGAGACCTGTATGTGACCACCCACGTGACGCCCTCGCCGGTGTTCAAGCGCAAGGGCGAGAACCTCGAGGTCGAGGTGCCGCTCAGCATCCCCGAGGCGCTGCGCGGCGCGGAGGTGCAGGTGCCGACGCTCGAGCGGGACGCAAGACGCTGCGCGTGAAGCCGGGAACGGCCCACGGCACCGTTCAGCGCCTGCGCGGCGAGGGGCCGCCCAAGCCCGGCAGTGGTCGGAAAGGGGGCTCCACGAAGAGCGGCGATATCCACTACCGCTTCGTGCTCGACGTGCCGCAGGAGCTGACAAGCGAGCAGCGCAAGGCGGTGGAGCGGCCTGTCGAAGGTGATGAACGGCGACCCCCGCGCGCGGCTGTTTGATGGGATCCCCACCCGCCCTGGGGCAACGGGCGGCGCTACGTCGGATGCGGACGCGAAGGACGGCGCGTGATGGCCGCTCGTCGGATGGGACGGCGCATGCCCCTACGCGAAGCACGGCGCATGTCCCTACGCGAAGCACGGCGCATGCCCCTAGGCGAGGGGCGGCGCGTGATGGCCCGGCGCGAAGTGACGCACGTGCGCGTGGCAAGCGACCGCGGCGTGTTCATGATCTCGGTGGCGGCGGAGCTCGCGGAGATGCACCCGCAGACATTGCGCGTGTACGAGGCGCGCGGGCTGATCGAGCCCAAGCGCTCGCCGAAGGGCACGCGGCTGTACTCGCAGGAGGACGTCGAGCGCCTGCGCCACATCCAGAGCATGACCGCGCAGCTGGGGCTGAACCTCGCGGGGGTCGAGCGGGTACTCGACCTGGAGGAGAAGATCGAGGCGCTGCAACGGCCGCATCGAAGAGCTCGAGGCGGTCTCGGCGCGCGCGCAGGTCGAGCTGGCCGAGAAGCTGGAGGAGGTGCGGCGGAGCTTCCGCGCGGAGCTGGTGCCCTACGGCGGCGGTCACGGCTCCGAGCTGGTGCGCGCGGCCGATGTGCGCTCGCCGTTCCCCTCCCCAGGGGCGGAGCACGGCGGGAGTCACCAATTTTTCTACCGTAAATACTATTGCAAGCATAAATGAAAAATAGACAAACAACCCACACGCTCACAGCCGATGCCCCGGCCGCCGCCGCGCTGCTGCGGTTTCGAGGAGGCAGAAAATGACCCCACCGGCCCGGGCCAAACCCCAACAGGCCCAGCCCGAGGAGGAGCAGAAGCCCGCTGGAGCGCTTCGGGCGCGACCTGACCGAGCTGGCCGAGCAGGGCAACCTCGACCCGGTGATCGGCCGCGACGAGGAGATCCGCCGCGTGATCCAGGTGCTGAGCCGGCGCACGAAGAACAACCCGGTGCTGATCGGCGAGCCGGGCGTCGGCAAGACCGCGATCGTGGAGGGCCTGGCGCAGCGGATCGTCAGCGGCGACGTACCCGACTCGCTGCGCGAACGCCGCGTGATCGCGCTCGACATGGGCGCGCTGATCGCCGGAGCGGCCTACCGCGGCGAGTTCGAGGATCGGCTGAAGGGCGTGCTGAAGGAAGTGAGCGAGGCGAAGGGCAAAGTGATCCTGTTCCTGGATGAGCTGCACACGATCGTCGGCGCGGGCGCGGCGCCGGGAGCGGTGGACGCGGCGAACCTGCTCAAGCCGATGCTCGCGCGCGGGGAACTGCGCTGCGTGGGCGCGACGACACTGGACGAGTACCGCAAGTACATCGAGAAGGACGCGGCCCTGGAGCGACGCTTTCAGCCGGTGAACGTGGGCGAGCCGAGCGTGCAGGACACGATCGCGATCCTGCGCGGGCTGAAGGAGCGCTATGAGGTGCACCACGGCGTGCGCATCCAGGACAGCGCGCTGATCGCCGCGGCGACGCTCAGCCACCGCTACATCGCCGACCGCTTCCTGCCCGACAAGGCGATCGACCTGATCGACGAGGCGGCGCGCAAGCTGCGCATCGAGATCGACTCGCTGCCGACGGAGATCGACGAGGTGGACCGCCGCGTGATGCAGCTGGAGATCGAGCTGACAGCGCTGCGCAAGGAGAAGGACGAGGCCAGTGCGCAGCGCCGCGAGGCGATCGAAACCGAGCTCGCCGAGCTGAAGGCGCGCAGCGCGGAGATGAAGGAGCAGTGGGAGAAGGAGAAGCAGGCGATCCAGGGCGTGCGCGATCTGAAGGTGCGCCTGGAGGAGGCGCGCGTGGAGGCCGAGAAGGCCGAGCGCGCGCCGATTTGCAGCGCGCGGCGGAGCTGCGCTATGGCGAGATACCCGATCTGGAAAAGGAGTTGGCTGCCCTGGAGGGCGGCGCCGGGGGGTCGCGTAGTGGCCCGGAGGACGCGCAGGACCGCGAGGAGCGGGCACGAGCGCGCGACGGGAGCGGTGTGAGTGGGCGAGGACGGCGCGCAGGGCGGGGAGGACGCAGCGCAGGCCGAGGCCCCGGTGTTCCTCAAGGAGGAGGTCGACGCCGACGACATCGCGGAGGTCGTGGCGCGCTGGACGGGCATCCCCGTGAGCCGCCTGCTGGAGGGCGAAGTGGAGAAGCTGATCCACATGGAGGAACGCCTGCACGAACGCGTCGTGGGCCAGGACGAGGCGATCGAGGCGGTGGCCTCCGCGCTGCGCCGCGCCGCGCAGGGCTGCAGGACCCGGGCCGTCCGATCGGCACCTTTCTCTTCCTCGGCCCCACCGGAGTGGGCAAGACCGAGCTGGCGCGCGCGCTCGCGGAGTTCATGTTCGACTCGCAGGACGCGATGGTCAGGATCGACATGAGCGAGTACATGGAGAAGCACTCCGTCTCGCGCCTGGTCGGAGCGCCCCCCGGATACGTGGGCTACGAAGAGGGCGGCCAGCTGACCGAGGCGGTGCGCCGGCGCCCCTACAGCGTGGTGCTGCTGGACGAGATCGAGAAGGCCCACCCCGACGTGTTCAACACGCTCCTGCAGGTGATGGACGACGGGCGCCTGACCGACGGCCAGGGCCGCACGGTGGACTTCAAGAACACCGGTGCTGATCATGACCTCGAATTTCCCGGTGAGCGAACAGGCGGATGAGTCGCAGCTGCGCTCGGAACTGCTGGGCCACTTCAAGCCCGAGTTCATCAACCGCCTGGACGACATAGTGCGCTTCCACGCGCTGACGCGCGAGCAGATCTCAGAGATCGTGGACCTCCAGGTACAGCGCGTGACTGAGCGCGTCGCCGAGCGCGGCGTGCAGGTGACGCTGACCGACGACGCGCGCACGCTGATCGGCAACCTCGGCTACGACCCCGCCTACGGGGCGCGGCCGCTGCGACGGGTAATTCAGAAGCAGCTGACCGACCGCCTCGCGCTGGCGCTGCTACAGGGGGACCTGCGCGACCGGGGACAGCGTCACGGTTGATGCGGAGGGCGGCGAGCTGGTGTTGAAGGTCGCGGATCGGGCCGCCGCGACAGCGGCCTGATCGAGGTCGTGCCCGGCACGGCAGGAGTGTTCTTGCAACCCGGACTGTACGAGTTCCTTTGATCGGGTAAAACCAAGCCAGGCGCGCGCAATCGCGCGCGCGATTCGATTGCTACCGACGGAGGGCTCCTCATGCCGACCTACATCATGCTCGCCAACCTGACCCCTGATGGCGTGCAGACGGTGAAGAACAACCCGCAGCGCATCCGCGAGGTCAACAAGGAGGTGGAACAGCTGGGGGCGTCGGTGAAGGCGCAGTGGGCGACGCTGGGACGCTTCGACTTCGTGAACATCGTGGAGGCGCCCGACGAGCAGACGATGGCGCGTGTGTCGCTGGAGCTGGGGTCGCGCGGGACCGTGAGCTACGAGACGCTCGCGGCGATCCCTGTCGACGACTTCATCTCGTCCCTGTGAGCCGCGCCTCGTTGCGCCTGGCTGCGTCGCCACGATTGGGGCCGTGCCCAGCACTGTCCCCGATCGCGCTCCTTGCCAGCCGCGACGATCCACGGCTCACAGCCCGTTGAGGCTGTCGTGAGAGTCCTAGTTGTCGGAGCGGGCGGGCGCGAGCACGCGCTCGTGCGCGCGCTGAAACGCTCGCCGCAGCAGCCGGAGCTGCTTTGCGCTCCTGGTAACGCCGGGATCGCGCGCGACGCGCGGATGCTGGACGTGGCCGTCGATGATGTCGCGGGCCTGGTGGCGGTCGTGGAGCGCGAGGGCGTCGACTTCACCGTCATCGGTCCGGAGGCGCCGCTGGTGGCGGGACTGGTGGATGCGCTCGCCCAGCGCGGCCACAGCGCGTTTGGGCCTAGCGCCGCGGCGGCGCAGCTGGAGGGGTCCAAGGCGTTCGCGAAGGAGGCGATGGAGCAGGCGGGGGTGCCGACGGCGCGCTGGCGGCGCGTGGAGTCGTTGGCCGAGGGGGTCGAGGCGGTGGACGAGTTGGCCGCCCCCGGCGTGGTCGTCAAGGCCGATGGGCTTGCCGCTGGAAAGGGGGTGACGGTCGCCGACACCGCCGAGCAGGCGCGGGTGGCACTGGAGGAGATCTTCGTGGAGGGGCGTTTCGGGGCTGCGCCGCCCGCCGCCACCGCTGCGTCGGTCAGCGGCGAGACGGGGCTGTCCGGAGAAGGCCCCGCGGCCGTCGTCGAGGAGCGCCTGGAGGGCCCGGAGCTGTCGCTGCTGGCTGTATGCGACGGGGAGCGCGCGTTGGCGCTGGCCCCCGCGCGCGACTACAAGCGGATCGGCGAGGGCGACAGTGGGCCGAACACCGGCGGGATGGGCGCCTACTCCCCGTGGCCGGTTTCGACGCCGAGCGGGTGCGCGAGATCGCGGCAGCCGTGCACCAGCCGGTGGTGGACCTGATGCGCGAGCGGGGCACGCCCTTTCGCGGGGTGCTGTACGCGGGTCTGATGCTGACGCCCAGCGGGCCGAGCGTGCTGGAGTTCAACGTGCGCTTCGGCGACCCCGAGACGCAGGCGGTGCTGCCGCGGCTGCGCTCGGATCTGCTCGAGCTGCTGCTGGCGGCCTCGCGGCCGGGGGGACTGGCAGGGATCGAGCTCGGAGTGGTCGCCGCGGCCCGCGGTGAGCGTGGTGCTGGCGAGTGCCGGCTACCCGGCGGGATCCTCCAGCGGGGATCTCATCGGGGGCCTGGACGATGTGCCCGGCGAGGTGGAGGTCACCCACGCCGGCACCGCGGCCCAGAATGGCGGCGTGGTGAGTGCCGGCGGGCGCGTGCTGAACGTCACTGCGCTCGGCGCCGACCTTGGCTCCGCCCGCGCGGCGGCGTATGCTGGCGCACGGATGATCTCCTTCGATGGCATGCAGATGCGCGGCGACATCGCCGCCGGCGCTGAGGAGCCGGAGCCGGCGGGCGCGCGACGCGGCGACGCGGCGGATACCGGACCGGCGGTCACGGGTACGGTGCTCTGAAGATGGGCGACGTCTCCCAGATATCAACGCCCCTCACCGAGGTCGAGTCGACGCTCTCCGAGCTCGACGTGGACACGCCGCTGGTGGGCATCGTGATGGGCTCCAAGAGCGACATGGAGGCGATGGAAAAGGCCGGGGCGGAGCTAACCGAGCGCGGCATCATGCACGAGCTGCGCGTGATGTCGGCCCACCGCGAGCCCGATCTGGTGGCCGAATACGCCAAGAACGCACGGATGCGCGGGCTGCGCGTGATCATCGCGGGCGCGGGCATCTCCGCGGCGCTGCCGGGCGCGGTGGCGGCGCACACCGACATTCCTGTGATCGGCGTGCCGCTGACGAGTCGCCTCAGCGCGGCGGGCGGGCTCGACGCGATCCTCTCGATCGTGCAGATGCCACCGGGCGTGCCCGTGGCGTGCGTGGGGCTCGACAACCCCCGCAACGCGGCGATTCTCGCCGCGCGCATCCTTGGGGCCTAGCGCTCGGACAGCGGCTCGCGCGCCGGGCGGCGCGGCGCGCATTCCCGCTCCGCGTGCCCCGTTCGTTCGAGGACGCCGGAGAGCCGAGGGCGCAGGAGCGCGCCGCCAATCCTCCGCGACGGCGATAATCGAGGCGTGATCCCCCGCTACACCCGCCCCGAGCTGGGCCAGCTGTGGACCGACGAGGCGCGCATGGAGAGCTGGCGCCAGGTCGAGGTGGCCGCCTGTATGGAGCTGCCGGCGCTGCTCGGCAAAGGTAAGGGGCCGACGCCGGAGGACCTGAAGGCGATCGGCGCCGCCACGTTCACGGTGGAGGCGGTGAACGAGCGCGAGCGGACGACCGACCACGACGTGGCGGCGTTCGTGGATGTGCTCGCGCAGTCGGCGGGCGAGGCGGGGCGCTGGATGCACTTCGGGCTGACCTCCTCGGACGTGCTCGACACGGCGCTCGCGCTGCAGCTGCGCCGGTCGGCGAGATCGTCGTGGCGGGCGCGCACGAGTTGCGCGCCGCACTGATCGCACGCGCGCGCGAGCATGTTGACACGCTGTGCGTGGGGCGCACGCACGGCATGCACGCCGAGCCGACGACCTTCGGGGTCAAGCTCGCGGGGTTCGCCTTCGAGGCAGACCGCAACGCGCGGCGCCTGGAACGCGCCTTCATCCAGGCCTCGGTGGGCGCGGTGTCGGGCGCGGTGGGGACCTACGCCGCGACCTCACCCGAGTTCGAGGCGCGCGTGCTGGAGCGACTGAAGCTGAAGAGCGAGCCGGTCTCCACACAGGTCGTCGCGCGCGATCGCCACGCCGAGCTGCTCAGCGCGATCGCGCTCGCGGGCGCGGGCCTGGAGCGGTTCGCCACGGAGGTGCGCCATCTGCAGCGCACGGAGGTACGCGAGGTGCAGGAGCCCTTCCGCGGCGGGCAGAAGGGGTCGAGCGCGATGCCCCACAAGCGCAACCCGATCAAGAGCGAGCAAATCGCGGGGCTCGCGCGGGTGCTGCGCGGCAACGCCCAGGCGGGCCTGGAGGACGTGGCGCTGTGGCACGAGCGCGATATCTCACACTCCTCGGTGGAGCGCGTCGTGCTGCCCGACTCGACGATCCTGCTCGACTACCTCCAGCACCGTGCCACCGCGCTCGTTGAGGGCATGACGGTCGACGCGGAGCGGATGCGCGAGAACCTCGAGCTGACCTACGGCGCGCTGTTTTCCCAGCGCCTGCTGCTGGCGCTGGTGGAGGAGTCGGGCATGACCCGCGACGACGCCTACTACGGCGTGCAGCGTGTGGCGCAGCAGGCGTGGGACGCTCGCACACCGCTGCGCAAGCTGCTCGAGGACGACCCGGTGGGCGCGGAGCTCGACCTCGATGCGATCTTCGACTACGGGCAGTACACGCGCCACGCGCGGGAGATCGTCGCGCGGCTTGACGAGATCGCCTGACGGCGCAGAGCGGGCACGCGCGGACCGAAGGTCGCCTGAGCTCCTGTAAGGGCCATCTCCGGTCGTCCCGTCGCCACTCGTCGCGCCCGGCCTCGCTGGTAGCATCGCGCCACGTGAGCGCCCTCGCCGACCTGCCCCTGATCGCCCGTGGGAAGGTGCGCGAGATGTATGCGCTGGAGGGTGGCGTCGGCGGGCCGCAGGACGGTGGTGGGCAGGCAGGTGGGCGGCTGCTGATGATCGCCTCCGACCGCATCTCCACCTACGACGCGGTGCACCCCACGCCGATCCCGGACAAGGGCAAGGTGCTCACCGGACTGTCGGTGTTCTGGTTTGAGAAGACGCGCCACATCGTCGCCAACCATCTGCTGTCGGCGACCGACGGCGTTCCCGCGGAGGCGCTCGGCAGGGGCCTCGTGGTGCGGCGTCTGGAGATGCTGCCCGTGGAGTGCGTCGTGCGCGGCTACATCACCGGCTCGGGCTGGAAGGACTACCAGGCGACCGGAGCGGTCTCGGGGATCGAGTTGCCCGCCGGACTGCGCGAGTCAGAGCAGTTGCCTGAGCCGATCTTCACGCCCTCGACAAAGGCCGATGTGGGCCACGACGAGGCGATCGACTTCGCCCGCGCCGCGGAGCTCGTGGGCGACGAGGGGTTGATGGAGCGTGTGCGCGATGTCTCCGTCGAGCTGTACTCGTTCGCGGCCGCCCACGCGCGCGAGTGCGGGGTGATTCTGGCCGACACGAAGTTCGAGTTCGGCCTCGACTCCGGCGGCGAGCTGGTGGTCGGCGACGAGGTGCTCACACCCGACTCCTCGCGCTACTGGCCGGTCGATGGCTACGAGCCGGGCCGCGGTCAGCCGAGCTTCGACAAGCAGTACGTGCGCGATTGGGCCGCGGGTAGCGGCTGGGACAAGAAGCCGCCTGCGCCCGCGATTCCCGAGGACGTGGTGGCGGGCACGCGGGCCCGCTACGTCGAGGCCTATGAGCGCATCGCCGGCGAGCCCTTCCAGGCATGGCTCGACCGGACCGCTTCCTGATGGGTCGCTCGCATTCGGGCCACCTCACGATGTGCGATCTACCGACCCGAGACGTGCACCAGCGGCGGGCAGCGAACGCGCGGAAGCCGGCTCGATGAGAGCCCGCGTGCTGATCCGCCCCAAGGCCGGCATCCTCGACCCGCAGGGCGAGGCGGTGCAGCGCGCGCTGCCCGCGCTCGGCTTCGCCGGCGCCTCCAACGTGCGCATCGGGCGGCTGGTGGAGCTGGAGGTGGACGACCCCGACGAGCTGGAGGCGATGTGCGAGAAGCTGCTCGCCAACCCGCTCATCGAGGACTACGAGGTCCAATTGCTCGGCCCCTCCGACTGACGTGCGCTTCGGCATCCTCCAGTTCCCGGGCTCCTGCGACGAGGTCGACGCGCTGCTCGCCGCGCGGCGCGTCGGCGAGGCCGAGCTTTTGTGGCACGGCGAGCGCGACCTGAAGGGCGTCGATGCGGTTGTCGTGCCTGGGGGCTTCTCCTACGGGGACTACCTGCGCGCGGGCGCCATCGCGCGCTTTGCGCCGGCGATGGAGGCCGTGATCGAATTCGCCAACGAGGGCGGGCTTGTGCTGGGGATCTGCAACGGCTTTCAGGTTCTCTGCGAGGCGCACCTGCTCCCCGGCGCACTACTGCCAAACGCCAACCGGCGCTTCACCTTTCGCCAGGTGCGCCTGGAGGTCGTGCGGGGGAACACCAGCTTCACGAGTGCCTGCCTGCCGTCCGCCGCAGAGGACCCGGCAAGGGATCCCTCCGGCGCCGGGGCTGCCAAGGCGCCGCTCCTGAGCATCCCCGCCAAGCACTCCTGGGGGCGCTACTACGCCGACGAGCCCACGCTCGATGAGCTCGAAGGCTGCCGGGCAGGTCGTGCTGCGCTATGCCCCGGGCGAGAACTTCAACGGCTCCCTGCGCGACATCGCGGGCGTCTGCAACGCCGAGGGCAACGTCTTCGGGCTGATGCCCCACCCAGAGCACGCCGTCGACGAGCTCACCGGCTCCACCGACGGGCTGTGCATCTTCGAGTCGATGCGCCTCGCCGTGGAGGGCGCGCGTGTCTGAGGGCGCTCCCACCATCGAGGACGCCATCGCGCTCGGCCTCACTAGCGCCGAGTACGACCTCGTCTGCGAGAAGCAGGGCGGTGCGCCCAACCAGGTCGAGCTGGCGATGTACTCGCTGCTGTGGAGCGAGCACTGCGCCTACAAGCACTCCAAGAAGCTCCTTCGCACCCTCCCCACCGAGGGGCCGCACGTGGTCATGGGGCCTGGCGAGAACGCCGGCGCGGTCGACGTGGGCGGCGGACTCGTGTGCGCCTTCAAGGTCGAGTCCCACAACCATCCCTCCGCCGTCGAGCCCTTCCAGGGCGCCGCCACGGGGGTCGGCGGCATCCTGCGCGACATCTTCGCCATCGGCGCCCGTCCGATCGCTGTACTCGACTCGCTGCGTTTCGGTGAGGTCGGCGTCGGCGGCGATGTGGGCGGCGGTGGGGGCGGTGAAGACGAGCGCTTTCGCGAGGTCGGCGGGGGTGACGATGCGGGTTCGGCAGTCCCGGTCGACTCGGGCGACGCGGCCATCGCGGCGGAGCCCCGTCAGGGGCGGAGCCCTTCTCCTTCCTCGTCCTTCGCCCGCGCGCGCTATCTGCTCGACGGGGCCGTCGCGGGGATCGGCCACTACGGCAACTCAATCGGGGTGCCCACCGTCGGCGGGGAGGTCTACTTCGAGGGGCCCTACGAGCACAACTGCCTCGTCAACGCGATGGCGCTCGGGCTCGCGCCACGCGAGCGCCTGGTGCGCTCCGCTGCCGCCGGGCCCGGCAACGTGCTCGTGCTGTTCGGCGCCTCCACCGGGCGCGACGGGATCGGCGGTGCCTCGGTGCTCGCCTCGGCCGAGCTGGGCGAGGGGGATGACAAGCGGCCCACCGTGCAGGTCGGCGATCCATTCGAGGAGAAGAAGCTTTTGGAGTGCTCCCTGGAGCTCCTGGAGCGTGGGCTGCTCGTCTCGCTGCAGGACCTCGGTGCCGCGGGGTTGACCTCCTCGGCGGCCGAGATGGCCTCCAAGGGCGAGGTGGGGCTTGACATCGACGTCGCCTGCGTTCCCCTGCGCGAGGCCGACCTCGAGCCCTTCGAGGTGATGGTCTCCGAGTCCCAGGAGCGCATGCTCTGCGTCGTCGCGCCTGGGAATGTCGAGGCGGTGCTCGCCTTGTGCGAGCGCTGGGAGGTCGGCGGCTCGGCGATCGGCTCGGTCACCGCCTCCGGGCGGCTGCGCGTGTTCGCGGGTGAGGAGCTCGTCGGGGACATGCCCGTGCGTGCGCTCGTCGACGACTGCCCGCTGTATGACCTCGCGCCCTCGCCGCCTGCCGTGCCGATCTATCCCGCGCCCGCGCGGGTGCTTGCCGAGGACGCTGCCCTGGCGGACACGCTGCTGGCGCTGCTCTCCTCGTCCAACTGCGCCTCGCGGCGGCCGCTCTTCGAGCAGTACGACTCGATCGTGCAGTCGCGCACGGTGCGTCGTCCGCAGGACGCCGACGCCGCGGTGCTACAGCTGCCCGACGGCTCCGCGTTGGGCGTCTCGATCGACTGCAACGGCCGCCGTGTCGCCGCCGATCCCTACCGCGGCACGGTCGAGGCGGTGCTCGAGTGCGCTGCCAACCTCGCCTGTGTCGGCGCCGAGCCGCTGGGCACGACCAACAACCTCAATTTCGGCAACCCCGAGCGTCCGCACGTCGCCTGGCAGCTCTCGGAGGCCGTGCGCGGCCTGGGCGACGCCTGCCGGGCGCTCGAGGCCCCGATCGTGGGCGGCAACGTCTCCCTCTACAACGAGGGTCCCGCGGGCCCCATCTACCCGACGCCCGTCGTGGGCATGGTCGGTCGCCTGCCCGACGCCTCCCGAGCGGGGCGCCTGGGGTGGGCAAGAGAGGGAGACACCGTCGCGCTCGTCGGTCCCTTCGCACCAGCGCTTCCCGCGAGCGAGCTGGCGAAGCTGTGGGGACACCAGCTGCCTCCCCGGCTGCCCGCGATCGACGTGGGCGCGGTGCGCAATGCCCACTTCGCCGTGCGCGGCGCCGTGCGCGCCGGCGCGCTCTGCAGCGCCCACGACATCGCCGAGGGCGGCCTGGCCGTCGCGCTCGCCGAGTGCTGTCTTGCGGGGGGGCTGGGGGTGGACGTGCGGCTGGATGAGCCCGACGATCCATTCGCGGCCCTCTTCGGCGAGGCGCCCGGGGGCTTTCTGGTGAGCGGCACCCCCAGCGGGGTGCGCTCGCTCGGCCGGCGCACCCCCACGCACGTGATCGGCACCGTCGGTGGGGACTCGCTGCGCATCGCTCTGGGCGAGAGCCATATCGAGGTCTCACTCGACGAGCTCGCCCGTGCTCACGCCGCCCTGGCCGGGTTGTTCCCATGACTGCGGCTGCTAGCTTGGTGGGGTGAGGCCTGTGCCCCCGCGCAGGGCCGTGAGGCTCGGTCATGGGCGCCCGGAGGGCGACCGTGACCATCAGGAGGGCCGGCTTGATGCCGGCACGAGCACTTCTACTCGCGATGGACCGCGCGACGAGTGCGGTGTCTTTGGCGTTTACGCACCCGGCCACGATGTCGCGCGCCTCTCCTATTTCGCCCTCTACGCGCTGCAGCACCGCGGGCAGGAGTCGGCCGGGATCGCCTCGGCCGAACGCGGCGGTCACATCATCACGCGCCGCGACCTCGGCCTCGTCAATCAGGTGTTCAGCTCCGACAACGACCTGCGCACGCTCGCCGGCGATCTGGCGATCGGGCACGTGCGCTACTCCACCACGGGCTCGAACGCTTGGGAGAACTCCCAGCCGGTGCAGCGCAGCGCGGGGCGCAACGGCACCTCGCGCGAGCTTGCGCTGGCGCACAACGGCAACCTCATCAACGCCGTGGAACTGCACGACGAGCTGCTCGCGCAGGGGCGTCACCTTCAGCTCCACCTCGGACTCGGAGATCATCGCCGCGCTGCTCGCCACCCACCCGGCGGAGCGCATCGAGGACGCCGATCGCCGACGTGCTGCCTCGCCTGAAGCGGGGCCTTCTCGATCGTCGTCATGACGAAGGACCGCGTCGTTGCCTTCCGCGACCCCCACGGCCTGCGGCCGCTGGCGCTGGGCGCGCTCGAAGCCTGGCGGTGCGGGGGGCGGATGGGAGATGGGGGCGGCGGTGAGGGCGGGGATCCCGTGCGCCACTGTGTGGCCTCGGAGTCCTGCGCGCTTGACATCATCGGCGCCAAGCACCTGCGCGACGTCCAGCCGGGAGAGGTCGTCACGTTCGGCGAGGAGGGCGTGCAGAGTCGCATGGTCCTGCCCAACGAGCGCCGCGCATTCTGCGTGTTCGAGTACATCTACTTCGCCCGTCCGGACTCGCGCATGCAGGGGCAGGTCCTGCAGGTCGCGCGCGGGCGCATGGGCGAGATCCTCTGGCGCGAGGCGCCCGTGCAGGCCGACCTCGTGATCGCGGTGCCCGACTCCGGCAACGCCGCCGCGCGCGGCCTCGCGCGCGCCAGCGGCATCCCCCAGGACGACGGCTTCGTCAAGAACCGCTACGTCGCGCGCACCTTCATCCAGCCCGGTCAGGAGCTGCGCAAGCACGGGCTGCGCCTGAAGTTCAACCCGCTCCCCGAGGTCATCGCGGGCAAGCGCCTGGTCGTGGTGGACGACTCGATCGTGCGCGGCAACACCACCCGCCAGATCGTGCAGATGCTGCGCGACGCGGGCGCCGCCGAGGTGCATATGCGCATCAGCGCGCCGCCCATCAAGCACCCCTGCCACTACGGCATCGACATGTCCACGCGCGAGGAGATGATCGCGCACGGGCGCACCACCGAGGAGGTTGCCGCGGAGCTGGGCTGCGACTCGCTGCACTACCTCTCGCTCGAGGGCGTATATGAGGCGGTCGGCGCCACGTCCGCCACGCACTGCGACGCCTGCTTCAGCGGGCGCTACCCGCTGGAGGGGACCGTCGAGGAGGCCGGGGGGAAGTACTCGCTGGAGGACGGCTCGCTGCCGCTCGTGCGCGCCTGACCTGCACATGTGCAGGTAGTGCTGCACATGTGCTAATGTAGGTGTATGTCAATTTCAGCGCTGAACCGTCGTACCCAGCTGCTGCTGGATGACGAGCTGCACCGGCGCCTGCGCGAGACCGCCGCGCAGCGCGGCATCTCGATGGGCGCTCTGATCCGTGAGGCCGTCGAGGAGAAGCTGGCGAGCGCCGCGCGTCCCTCCCTGGGGCTGGCGGCAGAGCTGGAAGCGATCGGTCTGCGCTGTGCCGCCCTGCCGGTGCTGGACGAGCGCCCCGAAGAGGAGATCCTGGGCTACGACGAGCAGGGTCTGCCGAGCTGATGGTGCTGGACAGCTCGGCAGTTCTCGCAATCCTCTTTCACGAACAGGAGAGCGCCGCGTTTGCGGCCACGATTGAGAGCGATCCTCGCAGGCTTATGTCCTCGGCCAATCTGCTCGAGGCGGCCTTGGTCGTGGAGGCGCGGCATGGAGAGGCGGCGGGCCGCGAGCTCGATTTACTGCTGCGCCGCGCCGAGGTGCAGGTGGTCCCTGTCGATACCGATCAAGTGGAGGTTGCGCGCTCGGCCTGGCGGCGCTTCGGCAAGGGTCGCCATCCCGCGGGTCTCAACTTCGGCGATTGCTTTGCCTACGCGCTGGCAGCGACCACGGGTGAGCCACTTCTGTTCAAAGGCGAGGATTTTGGGCAGACCGATTTGGCCCTTGCGGGTGAAGGACCTTCACGCCGGCTGCAGGCCGCCGCGGCGGGGAGCAGTGGACGAAGTGACATCTCCGAGAGTATTGAGGAGATCATCGTCTCGGAGCTGGATATATAGCGCCGACTCCTTCGGCGGAGAAGACATATACGGTCCCCGAATGGCCAGTCGCCTGCCAATCGCCGTGCTCGCCTCGGGCACGGGCACGAACCTGCAGGCATTGCTCGATACCGTGCACGGGCACGAGGCCGAGGTCGTTGCGGTGGCCTCCAACGCGGTCACCGCCCTGGCGCTTGGGCGCGCGCGGGAGCGCGAAGTGGCGACGGCCGTCTTCCCGCGCGCGGACCACGCTGACAGGCAGGCGCGCGACGAGGCGATGGCCGCCTGGCTGATCGAGCGAGGCGCGCGCCTGGTCGTCCTCGCGGGCTACATGGAGCTGCTCAGCCCGGCGTTCCTCGAGCGCTTTCCCGACGCCGTGATAAACGTGCACCCCTCGCTCCTGCCGAGCTTTCCTGGGCTGCAAGCGATCGAGCAGGCGCTCGCCTACGGGGTGAAGGTGTTCGGCGTCACTGTGCACTTCGTCGACGCGGGGGTCGACAGCGGCGCTGTGATCCTGCAGCGGGCGCTCGAGCTGCCCGACGCGCGCGAGCCGGGAGAGGTGCTTGCGGCGCTGCGGCCACTGGAGCACGCGCTGCTCCCCGAGGTGGTGCGCCTCTTCGCGCGCGGCGCCGTGCGCATGGATAGCGAGAATCCGCGCCGGGTGCTCCTTGCGCCCGCGGCGGTGCCCTCAGAGCCGGGGGCCGCGGTCGATGGATAGGCTCCTGGCATGGCCTCGGAAGCCCCGCAGATGAGCGAGCCCCACGCCGGACTTGAGCGGGCGGAGCCTGGGCAGGTGCGCGTGCGGCGCGCGCTGCTTTCGGTGTCCGAGAAGGCGGGGATCGTGGACTTCGCGCGCGGCCTTTTGGAGCTCGGGGTGGAGATCGTCTCGACGGGCGGCACCGCGCGCGCTCTCTCGCAGGCCGGCATCGCGGTGCGCTCGATCGAGGATTTCACCGGCTTCCCCGAGATCATGGACGGTCGCGTGAAGACACTGCACCCGCGCCTCTACGCCGGGCTGCTGGCACGGCGCGACGACGTCGAGCACCTGCGCGCGGCAGCGGAGCAGGGCATCGAACCGGTCGACCTCGTGTGCGTCAACCTGTACCCCTTCGAGGAGACCGTCGCGCGCGAAGGGGTCTCGGCGGAGGAGGTCATCGAGAACATCGACATCGGCGGGCCCACGATGATCCGCGCAGCGGCCAAGAACCACCTGTTCGCGGCGGTCGTGGTGGACCCCGCGGACTACGGGAGGGTATTGGGAGAGTTGCGCGAGCACGGAGGCCATCTGTCGCCCTCCACGCGCGAGCACCTCGCGGCGAGCGCGTTCGCGACGACCGCGCGCTATGACGCCGCGATCTCCACCTGGTTTGCGATGCGCACCCACGAGGGGACCTTCCCGCCGCACTGGCGCGACGCTTACGAGAAGGTCTCGGACCTGCGCTATGGCGAGAACCCGCACCAGCAGGCCGCCTTCTACGCGCGCGTGGGCTCGCCCACGCACCTGCTGGAGGGCGTCGAGCAGCTGCATGGCAAGGAGCTCTCCTTCAACAACCTGCTCGACCTGAACTCGGCGCGCGAACTCGTCGAGGACCTCTCTGAGCCCGCGCCCGGATTGACATCGGCGCCCGGCGAGTCTGTGCCGACGTCGGGATCGACGCCCTCGCCCGGTCCGGCGGCGTGCGTGATCGTCAAGCACAACAACCCCTGCGGCGCCGCCACCGGCGAGAGCATCCTCGACGCCTACACGCGCGCCTTTGCCTGCGACCCGCAGAGCGCCTACGGCGGGGTGATCGCACTCAACCGGCGTGTCGATGCCGAGTGCGCGCGGGCGCTCGCCGGGCAGTTCATCGAGGTGCTGCTGGCTCCCGGCTTCGACACCGACGCGCTGGCGGTGCTCACGGAGAAGAAGAACGTGCGTCTGCTGCAGCTGCCCGATTGGTCCGCGCCAAGTCGCGAGGTCGAAGGCAAGCCGGTGCTCGGCGGCCAGCTCGTGCAGACCCGCGATGTTGTCTCAGAGACGCGCGAGCAGATGAACGTGATGGGCGCCACTGCGCCGAGCGAGGAGCAGTGGCGGGACCTGCTGTTCGCCTGGCGCGTCTGCCGCCACGTCCGCTCCAATGCGATCGTGATCGCGCGCGGGGGCGCCACGATCGGGATCGGCGCGGGGCAGATGAGCCGCGTGGACGCCGTGCGAATCGCCGTCGAGAAGGCGCAGGAGTCCCAGGGGGGGGTGGGCTCCAATCAATTGGCTGGCGCGTCACTGGCCTCGCGACGCCTTCTTCCCCTTCCCCGACGGTCCGGAACTCGCATTGCGGGCGGGCGTCACCGCGATCGTGCAGCCCGGCGGCTCGGTGCGCGACGAGGCGGTCGTCGCGGCCACCGACGCGGCAGGCGCCGCTATGGTGGCTACTGGTGTTCGACACTTCCGCCACTGAGCGCCCCGGAGGTTCCTCACCCGCCGACGGCGCCGCTGCATCCAACGGTCTTCCGCCCGCGATCGCAGTCAACCGTCTCGTCAAGCGTTTCGGCGACTTCGAGGCCGTGCGCGGCATCGAGTTCGAGGTTGCGACGGGCGAAACGTTTGGCTTCCTGGGGCCCAACGGGGCGGGCAAGTCGACGACGATCAACATGCTCTGCACGCTGATGAAGCCCAGTGGCGGCTCGGCGACGGTCGCCGGACACGACGTGGCGAGTGAACGCGACGAGGTGCGTCGCAACATCGGCCTGGTCTTCCAGGACACCACGCTCGACGGCTATCTGACGGCCGAGCAGAACCTGCGCCTGCACGCGGAGCTCTATGGGGTGCCGCGCGAGCAGGTGGCGCCGCGCATGCAGCAGGTGATGGAGATGGTGGGGCTATGGGAGCGGCGCAAGGGCCTCGTGAATACCTTCTCGGGTGGCATGAAGCGCCGCCTTGAGATCGCGCGCGGGCTGCTGCACTCCCCGCGCGTGCTGTTCCTGGACGAGCCGACGATCGGCCTGGATCCGCAGACGCGCAGCTCGATCTGGAGCTACATCTCCGAACTCGGTGAGGCCGAGGACATCACGATCTTCCTCACCACGCACTACATGGAGGAGGCCGAGTACTGCGAGCGCATCGCGATCATCGATCAGGGCCAGATCATCGTGCTCGACACGCCCGAGGCGCTGAAGGAGAGCGTGGGCAAGGATCGCGTGCAGATCCACACCGACGATGACGCCGCCGCGATCACCGCGCTGAGAGAGCGCTTCGGGATCGAGGCCAAGGTCTCCGAGGAACTCGTCACCTTCGGCGTGGCGCTCGGCGAGGAGTTCGTGCCGCGCCTGTTTGCTGAGCTCGGCGTGCCGATCCGTTCGGTCAGCGTCTCGCGGCCATCGCTGGACGATGTCTTCATGTCCTACACGGGCAGCACGATCCGCGACGCCGAGCAGACCCCCGGCGCCGATCACCTGCGCAACGTCGCACGGATGATGGGGCGCTGAAGCGATGGCCGTGACCCCTTCGCGATCCGATGCGAAGAGCGAGGGCCAGGCGCCCACCGGTCAGACGGAAAGTCCGACGCGCGCGAGGACCGCGGGCACCGTGGACGCTGCCCATGCGCTGGCGCGCGTGCGCGTCCCCACTCGCACCCTCCACAGCGAGCTGCGTGCGATCGCCGTGGTGTGGCGGCGCGAGCTGATCCGCTTCTCGCGCGACCGCATGCGCCTGATCACCGCGCTGGTGCAGCCGTTCCTGTTCCTGTTCGTGCTCGGCACCGGGCTCTCGCGTCTCGCGTCCGCCGGCACGCACGGTGTCAACTTCCGCACCTTCGTCTACCCCGGCGTGCTCTGCATGGCCGTCATGTTCATCGCGATGTTCTCGGCGGCCTCGATCGTGTGGGATCGCGAGTTCGGCTTCCTGCGCGAGATGATGGTCGCGCCGGTGCGGCGCTCATCGTTGGTGCTTGGTAAGTGCCTTGGCGGTACCACCGTGGCGGCCTTCGAGGGCGCCATCGTGATCGCCATCGGGCCGCTCGTGGGCGTCCCTTTCACGGTGGAGTTGGTGATCGCAGTCTTTGCGCTGCAGCTGCTGCTGGCCTTCAGCATTACCGCCTTCGGGGTCATGGCCGCCGCGCGCATGTCGCAGATGCAGTCCTTCATGGCGCTCACGCAGATGGTCATCCTGCCGATGTTCTTCATCTCCGGCGCGCTCTTCCCGGTCTCGAACCTGCCGCCGTGGCTGGCGGTGCTGAACCGCCTCGATCCGCTCACCTATGCGGTCGACCCGATGCGGCGCCTCGTCTTCTCCCACCTGAACATCTCGCCGCTCGCGCGCCGCGCGCTCGACCCGGGGGTCACGTGGTGGGGCTGGCATGTCCCCTCGTTGCTGGAGGCCGCCGTCGTTGCGCTGCTGGGCCTGGCGATGTTGAGCATCGCCATCGTCGAGTTCTCGCAGGCGGAATAACCCACGGCCCTCAGAGGGCCTTTGCGGCGACTCCCAACAACATGTCTTCCTCAGACGCCGCTCCCGAGGCGGGGTCGGCCAGGCGCATGCCCTCCGCCAGGCCTGCCTGATCGGCCAGCACCCGCCGTTCGGTCAGCGGCTGCATGAGTCCGCGCAATGCCAGCACCGGGCCAACCCAGCGCGGCGCCCACACGCGCGCGGAGCGGCGCTGTACCCCCAGCTCGATCGCGTCGATCGCGTGCGTGACGGGGACGGGCTTGCTGAAGCGCCCCGGCACGCGGCCCAGCATGGACTTGGTCGACGCATGGGCGAAACTGCCCCGCACGATGTCGGTGTCGATGAAACCGAAGTACGCGCACCCCACGCGCGCCCCGCTGGGGTATGTCTCCTGGCGCAGCGCATCGGTAAGCGCCTCCACGCCCGCCTTGGAGGCGGTGTAGGCGCCCATCATCGGGCCGTGCATGGCGGCCGCCAGCGAGGCGATGTTCAGCAGGTAGCCGCGGCGCTCCATCACCTGAGCGATCACCGCGCGGTCGGTGCGCCAGACGCCGAGGAAGTTCACCGCCAGCGTGCGCTCCACGTGCTCGATCGGGGAGTTGGCCAGCGTGCCCATGAACTGGACGCCTGCGTTGGCGATAGCCACGTCGATTGGCCCGAAGCGCTCGTTGGTGGCGCGCACGGCGCGCTCTAGCGCGTCGTAGTCGCTGACGTCGGCCTCGAAGGCGGCGGCGCGATCGCCCAGGCGGGCGGCGAGGTCCTGGAGGCGCTCGGGCTCCAGGCCCACGAGCGCGACGTTGGCGCCCTTGGCGTATAGGCGCTCGGCGGTGCCCGCGCCGATGCCGCGCGCGGCGCCGGTGATGAAGACGGTTCGGCCGTTTACGTCGAAGGGTGCGGCTGGGGTGCGGCTCATGCGTGGCTCCTCGGGTTGCTTGGGGGCGAGGCTATCGCCCTCACGCATCCCTTACAACCCGCGCGCCGCGCGCGGGGACGAGCGTGATGTGATGGCTGCGGGTGCGTTCGTCTCGCGAGTCGGCCGCGCGTAGTGTGGCGTCGCGCAGGATCGTGCGCAGCGCCACGCGCATCTCAAAGGAGGCGAAGGCGGCGCCCAGGCAGCGCCGCCGGCCGCCGCCGAAGGGGATCCAGGTGTAGGTGGAGCCCTGGTCTTCCTCGAGGAAGCGCTCAGGGCGAAAGCGCGCCGGTTCGGGGAACAGCGCGGGATCCGCGTGCATGAGCGTGATCGCGGGCATCACCGTCACGCCCGCCGGGAGGCTCCAGCCGCCGAGCTTTACCGGCTGGGTGAGCCGGCGCAGCACGGCGGGGATCACGGGGCGCACGCGCAGGGTCTCCTTTACGACGGCATCCAGGTAGGCATCCTCGCCCTCACGCGCGCGGGCAAGCGCGGCGGGGTGGCGCAGAAGGCGCTCGAGCGCCCAGGCGAGGCCGGTGGTGGTGGTCTCGTGGCCGGCCATCAGGAGCGTGACGATCTGGTCGCGCAGCTCGCCGTCGTCGGTCTCACCGGCGTGGACGAGCTGCGAGAGCACGTCCTGGCGCTCGGCCAGATCGGGCGCGAGGCGTCGCGCGGCGATCTCCTCGCGCAGCAGCGTATTGGCGCGCTCGACGGTGTGCAGATAGCGCCGCCAGCGGCCGAAGTGGCGCAGCGCGGGGAACTCCCACATGGTCATCGTCGGGAAGTCGATCTCGGCGATCGCCGGAAGCGTTTCGCGCAGCCCGCGCAGGCGCACCGGATCGCTGACGCCGATCACGGCCTCGAGGATCACCTCGAGAGTGATCGCGCGCATGCGCGGGTGCAGGGGAAAGGGCTCCCCGAGTGGCCAGCGGGCCACCTCTTCGGCGACCATCCGCTCGACGATCTCGCCATAGCGGCGCACGGCCTCGCCGTGGAAGGGCGGCAAGAGGCGCTTGCGTGCCTGCAGGTGCTCGTCCTCGTCGATCACCAGCACCGAGCGCTCGCCGAGGACGGGGGCGAGCATCGAGTTGCCATCGCCGGCGTGAAACACGTCGGCGTCGCCAGTGAAGATCTGCTTGACCAGGGCGGCGTCGTTGATGACCACCGCCGTGCCCCAGGGCATCGCACGGATCGTGAACACCGGCCCGTAGCGGCGGCGCCCGCGCGCGAGGAAGGGCAGCGTGCGCTTCCACAGCAGCAGCGTCTGCAGCTGCAGGGGCAGTCGTGGGCCGGGCGGGAGGGTGTGGGACCCCGCCGGTGGCGGGCTGGCGTGGTCAGGCTTGACTGCGACGGGCGTGACGGGCGGTGTCGCGGTGGCTGCTGACATGGCTGCTCCTCTCGGCTGGGGGACTTCAATCGACCCTGCGGACCTCACATGGATTGATGTTACACCATCTGATGTCACGTTATTTGGTGGTAGTCTCGGCCGGTGTCGAGCGATAGCCTCCGCGCTGTGCCGTCAGCTTCTTCCACGCGCGCGTTAACCGCGTCAAAGGGCGAGCGGGAGTCGATCGGGCGAGGGCCGGAGGCAGCCCTGGCGACGCTCACGATCGAGCAGCTGGCGAGCGAGAGCGGGATGACGGTGCGCAACATCCGCGCGCACCGCGCGCGTGGCCTGCTGCCGGCGCCGGAGGTGCGCGAGCGAGTCGGCTACTACGGACCCGAGCACCTCGCGCGGCTCAGGCTAATCCAGCAGATGCAGGCCGACGGCTTCAACCTGCGCGCGATCCAGCGACTGCTAGAGGAGACACAGGGCGCTCCCGAGCAGCTGCTCAGCCTCAGGGAGGCCGTGAGCGTGCCCTTCGAGACCGAGCAGCCGCGCGTGTTCACCCTGGAGGACCTGCGCCGGCGCTTCGGGGAGCAGGCCGATGCGCAGACGCTCGCGCGCGCGCAGAAGATCGGGCTGCTGGTGGCGCTGGGGGAGGAGCGCTACGAGGCACCGCTGCCCTCGCTGCTCGACGCCGCCGAGGAGGTCGTCGCGCGCGGCGTGCCCCTCGCGCACGCGTTGACGGTGGTCGCCAAGCTGCAGGACCAGTGCAAGGTGGTGGCGCGCGAGTTCGTGCGCCTCTTCCTGGAGGACCTGTGGAAGCCGTTTGCCGCAGCGGGCTATCCGCAGGAGCGCTGGGCAGAGGTCACCGAGTCGATCGAGCGCCTGCGACCGCTCTCTTCACACGCGCTGCTGGCCTCCTATCAGCTGACGATGACGCGCGAGGTGGAGAAGGCGTTCGGGCGTGAGCTCGAGCGGCTGACGAAGGGGCGACGGTAGGAGCTTGCCGGTGTCGGCGGTCTCATATCGAGTGCCGCCAGGGTGGCGAAGGAATGTGAGCAATCCACCAGCATGCTCCTGCGGCACATCGTGTGATGCCACGGCGATTGGAACGAGAGATGCAGCGTCGGGGACAACGTCGAAACCCGGACCTACTACTAGAGGATCTCATGGAGCGATTTGGCCAGAGCTGACTGGGCAGCGGGGGCGATCAGGCGACTTTGAGATATTCGCGCAGCGCCTTGCGGATCACCGAAGAAGTCGTCTCGTGATCGCGCTCGGCTCGGCTGGCCAGTGCCTGGCGCAACTCCGGCTCAAGCCGCACGGACTCCACACTGGCAGCCGCAGAGCCGAGTAGTGGGCGCCCGCCACGTCGGCGAAGGATCTCCTCGACGTCGTAGCCAGCCTCGGCCTTCTCGGCGAGCTTGCCGACCAGATCATCAGTGATCGGGGCTCCACTCGCCGTTCTTCCATGTGTTTTCTTCGTCACGCTCAGCCTCCCGTCAGCAGTCGCTGATACTTTGCTCTCATCGGCATTGCGTGGATCGCCAACTCCGACCCGTCGTCTCGCCTGATCGTGACGACCTCCAGCAGTGCCGCGCTACGCGCCGGGCCAAGGTAGAGGCGGGTGTCGTCATCCCTGATCCTCGATCGTCATTGCGTGCTCTGCGGCGTGCTCGATGTCCTCGTCGGCAATACCATGCTTGCGCGCCGACGGATGGATCTCCACGGAGCAATTGTAGTACGAAACTGAGAGGCAAACGAAGTGAGGCTTTGGGACTACGGGCCAAGCCTTGACCCCGATGCCCAGACCGCCGATGAGCTAGCTATGAAGAAGTCTCGCAACCTGGCCTTCCGGACTGTGGTGGGCATCCTGGCGGTGGTCGGGGCCCTACTGCTCGCGAGTCCGGCAGTCATTCACGAGTCCCACACCGTCAACGACTTGACTACGGCATTCGGGACGGCCCTGCTCGTCGCCGCGTTGCTTGCTGTGAGCGTTGACCTGTGGCTAAAGAAGCAGCTCTTGCAGGACTCTTTCAAGGAGCTGTTCGGCTATCTGCTGCCCCCCGAGCTCAAGGAGGAGCTTGCGTGGGTCTACCAACAACAACTACTGGCGGAGCGGCACGAGCTGGTTCTTACGCTCACGCCGATCGACGATACCGAGCTATTCGGCTTGCATGTCGAAATGGAACGCGAGGTGCGGAATATCGCCTTGGTTACTGCCGAGACGGACGACGCGCGGACGTTTGAAGTGGACGAGTGGTTCCACGCGGGGCGCCCCTCGCGGGTGATCTCACTGCAATGCACGCAAGACGGGAAGACCTACGGTCACAAGCTGATTCCAGGCCACGGGTTCGATCTCGTGGCCGAAGCCAGCGGCAAGAGCCTTGGGTCTGACAAGAAGATGATCGTTGTTGCGCAGGCGGAAGAGACGCGCCGCAAGAGCGACGTCTACATCCTGACCCTCGTTGGCCCGGCCTCGGTCAATCCCCGAGTCACCGTGAACGCGCCGGACGAGATTGACTGGAAGGTCATGTTTGGCAACCGAGCAGGAAACCAAGTTGAAGAGACCGTCCCGGGCAAGCGGGTGGAACTTCCTGGGACACTGCTTCCCGGCCAAGTGATCCAGGTTCGGTGGTGGCCTCGGGACGAGGATCTTCGGTTGTGATGTCAGAACGCCTCACGCTCAGCCGAGTAGTTCGTCAAGCGCGCCGAGTGCTGACGCTACTGCATTCCGCTCGACGCGCGGCCACGTAGGTCCCGCAGCCCGCGCTCGTCAGCTACCTGCAGCGAGCGTCTTGGCGGTGATGAGCCGCTCACGGCCGCGCGTCGTGAACTCCACTACGATGCGGGCACCAACTTCGTCGTCGAGCACGTCCCGGGTTCGTCTGAAGTGGCCTATATGCTTAAAACAAGCTGTGGAGCCGGAAAGTCGGGATGCGGCAGGTGGGATTTCAAAGAAACAGTCAAGAACAGGTTGAGGCTTTGGTGCGGTTGCTCCTGGAGCCGGTGGGGCGGAGGCAGCGGCAGAAGCTGATCGCATTGCTGGATATCTGAGCGCGCGACTGCTCTGGCCCCTAGCGGCTCCAGGTGGGATTGTTCATGGCTCGCGACGGGTGCCGACCAGAAGGTCGTTAGCTTCATCCTTGGATAGTCCGGCGAGGAGCGCGAGGGCTTGCTGCGCGGCGGTTTCGTGACGCTCGAACTGGAGTGCGTCGGGGCTCCTGTCGAGTTGCTTGTGTTCTTGCGCGCACGGATGACGGGACTGATATGGGCCTTGTGGATCGCAAGACCAATATGACCGGAGCGTTGGGGATGCTTTATGTATGGATTACGTCTACGAGTCGGCAAACGCCCGTCGGCAGCGCGCTTGCCGATCTGCAAAGCAGTGCGCGGATATGAGTATGCTAGCCAGGGCGGCCGATATCGAGGAATTGGCCGGTTATATGGGGCGAAAGCAGCCATGAGGTGGCCGAGATCTGCCTTAGCTTCTCGCGCCAGCTCGCAATGTGCGCCAGCAGCTGCTCCAATCTCGGATGAACGCAATTCCGATCCACCGGCCCGCTGTTCGTTCTGCGGCGCACATCAATCGAGCACATTGCTCGTCAGCGGAGACGAAGTGTATATATGCAACGCATGTGCTGTCACGGCGGTCGATATCCACAAGCGTCATGAGAATCTTTCGGTTGCAGGGCCGCCTCTGCCGCCGAGGTCGACATTTCTGGAAGAAGATAGACCTGAATTGGAAGCCAATAGCGGACCCCATGAGCTGTCTTGGCAGCAAGAGCGATTAGTCATGATGATGGCAAATGCACTAGCAAGTGGTGATACCTACGACGCGCTTGGTAGGGGCCAAGGTGGAGTGTTATTCGATGGCCTCGAGCTAGTCGGCCCGAAGTTTGCAGAGCGCGCTTCTCCTGACGATATTCGAGCGCTTCTGTCAGGAGGTCTCATCTTTGAGATACCAAACCTCACTGGCAGACTTGGTCGTACATATTTTCTTACCCTTGAGGGCTCCCTACACGCCCGCGCGTGTGATGGGCAAACCGCTCTCGCTGCTGCTCCCAAAACCGGATGGGAAGACGTTGACCGAGCAGTCGAGAATCTACGCACACGACTGCACGAGGCGCGCAACCCGGACGATTTCAGGGCCATAGGGCTTCAGTGCATCGCTGTGCTGGAGAAGCTAAGTCTGGCTGCATTCGAGCCGGTGCGGCATTTGCCCCCTGACACGGTCATGCCCAGTACGAAGGATGCCAAAGCGCGTCTTGAGTTCTTTTTCAATGCTACCGTCCCGGGAGAGCAGTTCGCACATGTCCGCAAGATTCTCCGCGCGGCATATGCACAAGGTCATGAGGTCAAGCATCGGAGGGAACCGAGTCTCCTTGCTGCCAGCCTTGCAGCTGAGGCGGTGATCATGCAAGTCGTGATCGCCCGGCGCCTGTCTGCTTGGTGTATAGCGCATGAATCGTCTGCCATTGCGCTCTGCGCGACGGCTCAATCGGCCCCCGGAAATACGGCGTCGGGGACAACGTCGGAACCCAGATAGCCTCCCTCGAGGACCTCATGGACCCGGTGGGTAGGCAGGCCCGGCGGCGAGCGCTCAGGCGTTGCGAGGATGAGATACAGCACATCACCGCTTCTGTAGTGATGGAGCCACGGCTTCGAGATATTCGCCGCTGTTACGTCTCGTTGAACGCGAAGCGCTTACAGGTGGTTGATTGTGAGCTGGGGTCGCAGCTCTTGGAGTTCCTCGCCGATCACATCTCGGTGACACTCGGTGTGGTCGCGCTCGAAGCAGAGGAGGCATGCTGGATCCTCGCCGAGGCTGTCAGCGAGTTCAATGAGAGCGGATCGTGATCCGTTGTTGAGATGTCTGCGGTAGACAGCTGCGCCACCCTCGATGTCGCCTGCCCAGTAGCGCTCACGGTTTGGCTTTGGGTTGCCTAGTGCCTTGACGTGGACATATTCGATGCCAGCTTCGCGCAGGGCGTCGCTCAGCGCGGTCTTCGAGAACCCGCGCCGTCGCGACAGCGGTAGCTCGCGGACGTCGATGAGCCGGTCAATGCCGGCGTCGAGCAGCTCGGCGATTAGCTCGTCGAGTGAGCGCCCCTCGTACCCGACCGTAAAGAGTTCCGGCGTCATGGCTGGCATATTCGACATCAGAAGAGCGACGCCTCCTGGACGCGCGCTGCTCGCTTTGGGTGCACGAGTCCGAGGATCAGGAACGAGCCCGGATGCCTCAGCATGCTCCCGGTGATGAAGCGCGTGTCGTAGCGGTCGCTGCAGTACTGCTCGAAGAACTTCTGGCGGATCTTCGCATGGATTGTTGTCTCGTCGTCCCCCTTCTCGTCGAGACTCCGGTACAGCGCTCCCAGCTCCCAGTCGATGAGGGATTGTTCGTGTCCCAGACACGCCGGGTCTGAGCAGCGGTACGTGAACTTCGCCTTGACAGGCAGTGGTTCGAGGGCCGCGCGGGTGTCGTCCCCAGCGCGATCTCCGAACAGCGAGGTTTGGTTGAGTAGAGCGCGTTGCGCCTCCGCAAACCCCTCCTCGGCGGCGGTGACCTTAAGATCGGTGACCTCGAGCGGACGGAAGATGCCTAGCGACTTGCGCTCTGTCTTCTGCTGACGTTGGATCTCGCACATCGACTGATCCTCCACGGCGTCAAAGAACGGGATCCGGCGTCGCCACGTCCCGTTGTCGGTGTCGATGAACTCGCCGAGGATTATCGAATCGAGGACCGGCGTAAAGCTCTCCGGTCGTGAGTCCTTGGTGCTCTTGCTCGCCTTGAGCTCGATTGCTTCGTACTTCTTGAAGCGCTGCGCATAGACGAGCCCGCGGTAGTCCAGCGGGAACAGCCGGATCCATCGGTGTGGCGTTTCCATCGAGATCCCCGCGACACAGACGGCCTCGGTCTGGGAGACAGGATCGATGACTGGGTAGGCCTTGACGACCGGGAGGACCCTCAAGCTCATGACCCTCGATACTGACAGTAGGATCGGATACGAACATATGCTCGGGTCCTGGTTTCAGGACGCTGTGCAAGGTCAGTGCGGGCGGTTCGGTGCTGCCATGCTGAGCGCTTGTTCCGCTACTGGGTCCGCTTCTGTACGGCGCGGAGCTCGTGAAGGAGCGCGTCGCGAAGGCCGAGTCTGCGCTCAGCCTTCTTCAGCGATGGCAGCTTCTGTGGCTTGCAGACAAGACAGCCGGCGCGACGCTGCTTGGGGCGCCTTCGCTTGTGGTGGGCCATGACATCAAGCTATCAACAGACTCGCAAGATGGTTCGATGAGCCATTCAGCCTGCTGAAAATGCGGCGACTGGGACGCGAAAGAAACCATCAGGCACAGGTTGAGGCTTTGGTGAGGGTCCTGCTGGAGCCGCTGGGACGGGAGCAACGGCGCAAAGCGTTGGGGCTGCTGGACGCATAGCCGGGCGGAGGTGCCCTTCGCCGTGCCTCTACTGGCGCAGCAACGGAATAGGTCGATCCCGTCGCTCCCACTTTTCGGTCGCGATGCTGCTGCGCGTGATAGTCCTTCTCGAGACCACCTGTAGGCTGAGATTGCGCGCGGCCGTCTCGTGAGCGACCGTGTGCCATCTTGCTCGCGTTGCCGTTGGGGGCCGCTCATTTCGGCACCGGAGCTGGGGCGCCGTGTGGGCCGGGCTCCCCGAGCTGGTGCCTCGGCTGCGACAAACCGCCCACTTGGGGATGAGACGTGGATACGACCCTGCGCATTTTCCATCCGATGTTCGAGCCGCTCAAAGAGAGACGTGGTGTGCAGTGCGCGCCGCAGTAGGACTAACTTGCGGCCATCGCTGCACGGCACTCCCCCGACTTCATAGTCGACAGGTCACGGTTCGCGCGCACAAAGCGTGCCGACGACGACCCATTGAGCGATGTGCCCCTGCATGGCGAGGCGGCCACGGCGGCCCTGGCCGAGCTCGAAGCCTGCTTCGAGGCGGTGATCGCTTCGCGGCGGCCGGCGAGGTTCGATCTGCTGGGCGACACGGGCTTGGGAAAGACGCTGGTGGTGCGGGAACTGTATCGACGCCTGGCCGCTCGCGATCCATACTGGCCCACGGCGCTCGTCGACTTCAATCAGCGCAAAGCGGTCGTTCCACTCCGCGAGCGATGGGATGGTGCGCCCCGCTTCTACTGGATGGGGCTGTCCTGTTACCCGGCGGGCAATGGCTCTCCAGCACCCGTGCTGGATGACTCCCTCCGTTATCAGCTGCGGGTCCATGCCCGCGGCCTGCTGATTCGCCGACAGCGTGAGATCGCGGCCAAGCAGGCTGCGATCAAAGCGGCGGGCGCGATTGGCGAGCTACTCGGCGCAGGCCTCGTCAGGACTCTCATCGAGCTGTTCGGCGATGCGCGGGAGACGAAGGAGATCATCGCCGCCCTCCACGCCGGAGCAGGCGACCACGAGGGCAGCTACAGCGAGGAGAGCCTCGTGCGGGCGGTGCTGGAGGTAGCCGACCTGATCGATGCCGACGGCTTTCCGATGGTGGTCGTAGTAGACGACGCGCATGACGCCCACCCGGCTACGCTGGCGGCCGTCGAGCGCCTGCTCAGCTCTCCCCGCAGGGTGCTCGTGATCACGACGAGCTGGCCGACCGCGCTCGTCCGTCAGTGCGACGAGGGCCGCGGGTTCGGAGCCTGGCGGGAACGCGTCGCGGCAACTCACCAGGTGCAGACGCTCCATCTGAGCCCGCTCTCGCCGGCAACGTTGGCGGACATCGCCACGAGCGCCGCGTTGAGCGCAACGGCGGCGGGCAGCGTCGATCGTGAGGCGGCGTTGACGATGGCTAAGCGCGCAAATGGCAACGCCCTGATGCTGTCAAGTCTGCTGAAGCTGGCTTCGCGCAATGGGCTGGCCCTGCGCCCGCAGGACATTGCCGACCTCGAAGCGTTGCCACGGGATCCGGTGTCGTTGTTGCGAGAGGAATGGGAGCGGATCCTGCCCGACAGGGTTCAGCGCGTGCTCGAGATCGCCGCCGCGCTCGGTAGCCCGATCGACGAGCGCATGTTGATGGGCGGGTTGCACGCGCTCTCGGGCGCCGGTCGCTCCTCGCTGAAGCGCAGCGTCGAGGAAACCCTGCGCCTCGGCTGGATGGTCCCGATCCTCGACCCCTACGACTCTGCCCGCAGCCTGCGCTTCGCCGAGGTCGATCGTCGCGAGATGGCGGAGCACAACGCCGGAGCGCTCATCGAGAGCGCTCGCGACCGCCTCGTGGTCGCCGCCGTCGAGCAGGCGCTCTCGCTCCCCAAGCGGACGTCCTTCCACGCGCGCACCGCTGTCATGCGCCATGCCGAGGCGTTGCTGGAGGAACGGATGCCGCAGCAGGCGATCCCACTCGCCGTCAGGGTGTACCGCATATTGGCGGCGCTCCTCTCCACTAGCGATCCTCTGCGAGCGGCGCGCCTCATGGACCTCGCGGTGGCGACCCACGCAAAGCTGGGTGAGAGCGTGGACTTGGAGCTGCTGGACGACACGGCGCACGCCTGGCACAAAGCCGGCGACGGCGACCGCGCACTGGCTGTCTTCGACGCCACACTGCCGCTCGCGCTTGCACTCAAGGCCCAGCAGGCGTGGCAGGCCGAGTGTTACGCCGAGGCGATCGAACTGGCCTATGAAGGTGTATGCGCGGAGCTCGCTGAGCCGGGGTCGGTCGCACCGATTCTGACACCGGCGGGCCAGCACGATTCGGTGCTCGTGAGCCTCGCGGAGGTGCTGGCCGGCGCCAATGTGCTCGCCGGATTCACGATGACCGACAAGGTGCGATCCCTGCTGTGGGAGATGATCAGGTGCGCGACCGAGCGCGGACGCGCTGCGGAGACCGCACAGGTCGCACGGATCGCCTTCGAAGAGCTCGCATTCGAGGAGGCGGACCTCGCCGGGCTCGAAGACCTTCGAGTCCCAGTCCCCAAGCTGCCCTGCTCCACCTTCGCCGTAGAGCAGGACGCCGTCTCGCCGAAGAACGCGGCAGAGCTGCTCGCCCAGGGCGACCTGGATGCGGCCGACCAGGCGCTCGACGGGATACACACCCGCGCCGAGGGCCGCGAAGCGGTCCCTGTCGCCGAGACCCTCGTCGAACGAGGCGGCGCCCGCTATGCGCAAAGGCTGGCGCATCTGGCTCTCCACGCCGGGAGCTATGGCCAGGCGGCACAGGCATATCGACTTGCGCTGCGCCACCAAATCGAGGGTGGGGCACCTTATGATCTGCCACTGTTGGCACCTCTGCGTGTCTTGTTGGCTAAAACGCTCGCGTGGTCAGGCGATGGCGAGAGAGCGCTCGCGGTCGCCAATGAGTGTCTGGAGATCGCGCTGCGGGCCGCGGACTCCGAACAGTTCGTTCCCGCACAGGTGGCGCTTGCCCACGCCCACATCGCGCTTGGACAGTACGCGAACGCGCGGGAGGCGTTGAACAGTGCCACCGAGCAACTGACCCCTGCCATCAACTTGTTCCGTGTCGTCAAGCTGCGCATCGATGCGGCCCTCTGTGAGGTGTATGGGCAGGAAGGGGACTGGGCGGGCGTTGTGGACATAGTCAACGCGCTTCCTTGGTCGGTGGCGTCCTGTGGGGATGAAAGGCAGGACTCGTGGCGCATCCGCGGCTGGTGTGCAGCGGCGCGCTGGCGCCTCTCCGGCGAGGCGTACGCGCGGGCACTTCTCACCGACGCGGGATTGGATCACAGGCGCGAATGGGTCGAGGCCACTGGCGAGGCGCTCGAGCATCTCGCCGCCAACATGGCGGACCCGGTGGCAGGGGCCTCGTCCAACTGGGTGTTCAAAGTGCGTTTCTGGCTGATGGAAGCGATGACGGAGGTCGGCCGCGAGGAGGTCGCCGCGAGCATGGCTGCTGTCGGCGGCCGGGATTGAGCGCCGGTGGGGAGGAGTCGCCGCGTTTGCGCACGCCGCCTCGTCGCACGGCACGTCGACGCTCGCTTCGTGCAGGAGTTCCTCGGGGTCGTCCTTGTGCAGCACGAGCCAGTGGACGACCAGCATGTCGACGAATAGAGACTCCGACAATACCGGCCTGTACGTCAAGCCCCGCCTGCGCTTAGAGAGATAGTCGTTTCGTGCATGGCGCGAGCACGGATGAGTGTGGCAACGACTAGTTGAGCTGCAGGGACGCTGTGAGCGGCTGCCGTTGGAGTTCCTGGGGATGCTCCCTCTGCCGCATGTCGAGATCGCGGCCTGACCGGCGTGAAGGGCTCTGACTGACTGTCCCAGACCCCCGGCGACTCCGAGGCGACCGCTGGGGAAGCTCTGGGGAAATATAGCCCGGGCGTTCGGCCATAGCGGTAGTCTTAAATGGCTGTGGAATGGGACTTTTGGAGATGCGCCGCCAGGGACTCGAACCCTGCCCGCCGGATTAAAAGGTCTGGGACAGAACATCGAGTTGGCTCTAGAAAGCCAAATCTGGCGTAGTTAACTCGGCTGACCGTGGTTCGCTCAGGCGCTTCTAGAAGTCCTGGAGAAGTCCCGAGTGTCCCCTCCAAGCTTGTTTGTCGGAATGAGCTATAGGGAGGTTGATACCCATGAGCAATGCAACGAGATCGACAGGCCACCTTCAAGTCAGGCCGGACAAGAACGGCCGCACGCGCTCCTACCACGCGTTCTGGGAAGACGCCACGGGCAAGCACGCAAAGTGCCTCGGGCGCGCCCACGTCAAGGACTCAGGCCGCAGGACGCCCCGCGGCGCAGTGATCTGGCGCGCTGGAGACGGCCCGAGGCCGACCCCCGAGCACCTGACGCCCCAGGACGCGGAGGCGCGCTTGGCCGAGATCCTTGCGGCGGCCGAGGCGCCCACTGAGGCCTCGACGGCCAAGAAGCCAACGGGGTCGCTGCGTCAGGCTCTTGAGGGATGGTTGGCGAAGCGCCGGCGCGAGAAGGATCTGAAGCGCTCGACGGTTGAAGACTACGAGGAGATGTTCGAGCGCCTCTACCGGGATCTCGGTGCCGAAACCGCGGTCGCAGAGCTGACGGATGAACGCCTCGAGGCCTACTTCACGGATTTCAAGGCGGAACGGGTGTTGCCCAAGGCGGCTGCCCAGAAGGCGCTTACCGAAGGATTGGACGTACGGGAGGTTCCGGTTCAGCGGTGGATAGCGAGGGCGCCGGGAAGCGAGCCGGTTGAGGTCCGCGCAAGGGGAGAGGCGGTGCGTATGGCAGCTGCGATAGGCGGCACGTGGAAGCGCTGCGGGCAGTGCACGTACCGAGTACGGCCGCCCGGCGTGCACCGAGCACGTCGTGTCTCCTGGTCGACAGCCCAAAAGCTGGAGTCAGAAGGCTGGAGCATAAGCCGGCGGACGACGAAGCGTTGGGTGTTGCGCAAGCCTGCCGCCCCGCAGACGCGCAACAAGTACCGCGACATCCTGGCGGCAGCCCTCGGCTACGCCGTCATTCAGGGCTGGATCGAGAGCAATCCGCTGGCCGGGGTCGGTCGCACGAACACCAAGCGGGTGCGGGAACGCATCTTGCGCAGGGACGACTTCTACGACCCCGAGGAAGTCCGCCGCCTCTTGGAGCACGCGCCCGGAGTGCTGGAGGAAGCGTTCTGGCTATGCGGCGCTCACGCGGGCTTCCGTCTCCCCGGCGAGGCCCAGGGGCTCCGCTGGGGCGCGGTCGACTTCAAGGCTGGTGTGATACGCCCCTACGACAACTGGGTGCGCAATGCGCCTGACGACACCAAGACCTCGGACTCTGTTGCGGTGCCGATGACCCCACGGCTGAAGCGTGCTCTCGCGCAGCTCAAGCTGCGGGGCTGGGCCACCGCCGACGACGACTTCGTGTTCACGCGCGACCGGCGGGGCCGGCCTGTCGGCGAGAAGCAGATGCGAGCAGCGTTCAAGCTCGCGCACTTGACGGCAGGGCTGAAGCCGATACGCATGTACAACCTGCGCCACTCGTTCGGCACCAGCCTCGCAAGCGGTGGCGTGGACATCCGGACGATCCAGGCCCTGATGCGCCACGATCGTCTGACGACGACCGAACAGTATTTGGCGTACGCCCCCCAGCCTGACCTTGCCGAGCGCTTGGCTCGTGCGCTGGATCCCCCGGGCTTGGATCCGGCGGAGGACCGCTCATCGACAGGCGCCGAACACGGGCAGACCCCACCTGAGGCCACGCCAGAAGAGCGCCTTATGGCGGCCTGACGATCGAGGTTGGCGTCGGGTGTCGTGGGCGTGTGTCAGCGTGGCGGCGCCCCGCAGTTTGT
The DNA here is from genome assembly GCA_963723045.1 of uncultured Solirubrobacterales bacterium. Lineage (GTDB taxonomy): Bacteria > Actinomycetota > Thermoleophilia > Solirubrobacterales > Solirubrobacteraceae > Palsa-744. Next base: position 2,139,960 of record CAVROU010000002.1, read on the forward strand.
GAGGGGTTGGCTTGGTTGCACGTGGATGATGGGTGGTGCTGGTCGGAACGCTTCGTTGCGGGCGAGGTCGAAGATCTGGAGGAATGGCTTGCCCGCCGGGCCGTAGTTGCCGCTCCAGCAGCGGACTTCGCTGGGCAGCAGCGGGGTGCTTGTCGTCTCGACCACGGCCAGTGCGGGCCAACGGAAAGCGAATGCGTCCAGCGCTCGGGCGGGCGAGTTGTAGCCGATCACGCTTCTCGGCGCGCCGCCCGACGGACCGCCTGCCAGGCTGCGAACCGAGAGGGTCTGGTATTCGCCACCACCTGGGACTTCGCGGTATTCGTCGGTGAGGAGGTGCATGTCTGAGACGAGCGGGGGTTCTCGTGATATGCCCAGTTCGGCGATGCGCTGCCCATGGGTGGAGTACAGGGCGCTCCGGTATGGCCCACACGGCCCCTCATTCAGAGGAAAACACACGCCCTTCGTAGGGATCGTCGGTGAGGAGAGCACGAGGCGATCGCGCGAGGCGAAGCTCAGATACCCATCCGGTAGCGTGAAGTGAGCATGGACTCGGCCGTCGTGCAGATCGAGGATCGACACCTTCATCTGCGCTAGCGAGTGCTGCACGCCAACTGCGAGCAGTGAACCTTCGGCAGCGAGTACCGGTTCGTATTCACCCTTGAGCCAGCGCAGCACGTGCCAGCGGCCTCCGTGCAGGCTCCTGGCAAACAGCGGCTGGCGGGGGGAGGGGTCTTCCCATGAGCACTTGCCGGCCACGACCAGCTCGTCGTCGCCAAGCACTCGAGGACCGCTGGGTTCCCAGCCTTTGCACCCAGCGTCACCGAACAGCGGCGGGTAGCGGATTGCCTCAAGGTCCCCCGGCAGTACGCTGACGAGATAGCGCGAATCGCCTTCTTCGGCGCTTTCTCTCTGGCCTCCGCCGACGACCACATCTCGGGCCGAGGAAACGGCCGGCCCACGGGTGAGCACTCGCAGACGACCTGGGCCGAGACGCACCTTCTCAGACCCGAAGCGCTCAAAGAAGACAGGTCCTTCATCGAACCAGACGACGCCCTTTTTCACCACCGCGACGGCCTGCAGCGGACGACGCTCCAACGGGCCGGCCAGACCACCCGTGGCAAAGATCAGGCCAATTGCGGTCCAAGCAAATACCGCGCAAACCCAGCTAGACAGATACCGATACCCCGGCCTGTACCGGTATACGGGCAAGGACCTTGCCATCGCGGCAATATATCAGCGACTGTCTCTCCTGCCGGGGGGCTAACCGTTGGAGCCCGACCACGGCACACCGGCCTCCAGTGCGGCATAGCCGCTTCGCGGGCGACGCGAGCGTGTCCGGCACACCGGATACGTGCGCGAACTCGCGAGGGAGACCACTAGCGCGCGGCCTGCGCGGCAAGCCACTCTTGGAGCATGTGGCGCGTGAAGCGGATGTGGCGCCCAACGCGAATACAGGGCAGGCGACCGGTGCGCACGGCGTCGTAGATCCAGCTCGTCTTGACGGCGAGCAGGTCCGCGGCCTCCTCGGGGCGCAGGAGAGGTCCGTCGGCCAGCATGTTCGATGTGGTGGTGTCTGGTGTCGAGTTCATGGGGTTACTGACCGCGAGAAGCCCAAACCGGCCAACGAATTTCAGTGGATCGCGTGACGTGGCTTACGGCCACCCCTGCCGGGCTCCAACCCGGCGGCCCGGATGCCCGCCGTGAACGAGCCGAACCGGCGCTTGACGGTGGATGCCGACGGGCAGCCGTCGGGCGATTCGTCGCACTCCTCCTTGGTGGGCGCACGACCAAGCTCGTGAGCCATGCCTGGCAGCGCGTCGATCACCTCGTCACGACTCCAAGGGAGGTTGTAAGGGGGGTAGCCGGCGATGAGGATCATCTCTGTCCAGCTGCCGAAGACGACTCGTGCGGCGCTTGCGGGCGGCCAGCGCGGGAACTCGCGCTGCCAGCGGTTGGGGCGCCCCGTCGTGGAGGACCGCCATTCGATCTGTGCGGGTGGGCGCCCCTCCAGCTCCTCCCACGCGCTCACCGCAAGGAGCAGCTCCTGGGCGGACCATCGTTTGGGGTTGGAGCGGTGGATCGTGCAGCGCTGGCACAGCGACCCGTCGCCGACGACCGGCCCGCCGCACGTCGAGCAGGGGTGCGCCTTCAGGTACCTGTAGACAGTCGCGGGGGTCACACTGAGCTCGCGGGCGATCTCACGCGCCGAGACGCCCCCGGTGGCCATCGCGTTGGCGCGCGCGACCCGCTCGTCCATGGGAAGCTGCTCGGTCGTGGGAGGTGATAGCCCGGCGGCGTGCAGCGCGGCGGGCCAGGAGTGAAAGTAGCGGTACACGGTTGTGTTGCCTGGCCAGCGTGGATGCTCGCGCTCCCACTTGCTCTCGGCGTCGCTCATTAGACCGGCGCTGCGCGCCGCGCCAGGACACCATTCCCACGAGAGCGGTGGAGCGCCGGTCTCCTTCGCCCATCCCTGCAAAGCGGCAACGATACCCTCGGCATCCCAGGTCCCCCGAGGCGTGTAGTGCCAGCGGGGATAGCCGCGGCGCGGAGTGACAGGACCCTGACTCATCCCAAGCTCACAGATGATCGCAAGACGCGCGAACCGCCTCTTGGACCGCCCGTAGTCAACGCCCGCGCGGCGGCAAACCTTGCTCCTCGCCATTGTGGCATCCGCGGTGGTTGCACATCTGGGCGCCCGGCGCTGAGAGTTCTAGGCTCCCGGCACGGAGACGCCTACCCGTAGCGGGTCGGTGGACTCCTTGCAAGAGCAGTTCTCATGGGGCCTTCAACCTACAAAGGAGGAATCGACGTGAGCAGCACCATCACCATCCCCGCGAAGCCCCTGCCGTTGCTGCGCAGCGGAGCACAGATCCAGGCAGGACGCGCAGCCGAAGCGTTCTCCCAAGCCAGCGAATGGCTGGACCGAGAGCAACCTGACACTAGCTTCCGCGTGTGCGTCTCTGCGTCACAAGCACAGTCTTAATTCCGCATTTTGCGGGAATCTTAATCAGTTTATCACAATATCCCAAATAATCAGAGCCTGTCCATCCCGTTTGACAGTACTCCGATAGTTCGCTAGGGTCCCAACAGCATGGTTATCCATAAGAGTCGACGATGGCTCGGATGACGGTTCGCCGGGGCGGCGGACTGAGATGAGTCGGCAGGGAGCGCCTGAGAGAGCCGTTAGTGTGCGGATTGCGACAATGTCAGGTGAGTTTGAGGAGGAGCCGTGTCGTTCATGGGGTGGGTGTTGACGCAAAGTCGGTGGTTTAGGCTGGCCATCTGTGGCGCGTTGGTGCTTGTGGCGGCGTTGGGGGCGCTTGCGTGGCCGACGGGTTCGCTGGCTGGGGCGGCGTGTACTGATTCTTGGACGGGTGGCGCTGGTAGCGAATCGTGGGCGGCATCGGAAAACTGGTCGGGTGGGGTCCCTGGATCGGGTGATGTGGCGTGTATCGGCTCTGGTGTGACGGTTCGGGTCAGCGGGAGCGCGACGGTGGGGTCGGTGCAGGCGGAAGGTGACCTGGTGTTGTCCAGTGGGGAGCTTGAACTTCAGAGCACCAGCGATGCGTCGGAAATAGCCAGTTTGAGTTTGACGGGCGGTACGCTGGCTATTGCGGGCGAATTGAAGGTTGGCAGCTCGTTTTCGTCGAGCAGCAATGCGACGGTCAGCGGCTCAGGACGGCTTGTAGTCGAATCGGGCGCGACGGGGACGATCGATAGTGCCGCTTGCTCGCTATTGACGTTGAGTGGTGTGACGTTCGTGAACGATGGGACTGTGACGCTTGGTGCGAGTGGTGGGCAGATTGGGCAGCTGGATATGGAAGGCGGCGCGCAACTGCAGAACGGGGGCACATTCAACGCCGACTCCTACGCGGAAGGCTGCGTTCCCGGTAGCAACACGGCGGCGATCCAGCGCAACTACGGTGGCTCGGAACCGGCGGTGAGCAATACGGGGACGTTCAACGTGAACGTCGGGTCATCGAGTACGGCTGCGGTGTCGGTGTCGTTCAGTAACCAGGGGACGGTCGCTGTGCAGACGGGGACTATGCAGTTGTCGGGCGGAGGCTCGGAAGAAGACGGTGGGTGGTCGACGGATTCTGGGACGATTCTGAGGTGGTCGGGCGGGACGTTCTCCTCGACTGGGGATACGTGGTCGGGGTCTGGAACGATCAATGTGGCGGGCGCCTCGGTGACGGCGACTCATCTGGACGCGAGCGGCGCCAAGCTGTCGGTTGGCAGCGGGTCTTTGACGATCCCGAGCGGATCGACGACTGGTCTTTCGACGTTGGCGCTCACGGGTGGCACCTTGGCGATTGCGGGTGAATTGAAGGTCGCGAGCTCGTTGTCCTCCAGCAGCAATGCGACGGTCAGCGGCTCTGGGCAGCTTGTGGTCGAATCGGGCGCGACGGGTACGATCGATAGTGCCGCTTGCTCGCTGTTGACGTTGAGTGGTGTGACGTTCGTCAACGATGGGACTGTGACGCTTGGTGCGAGTGGTGGGCAGATTGGGCAGCTGGATATGGAAGGCGGCGCGCAACTGCAGAACGCCGGCACGTTCAACGCCGACTCCTACGCGGAAGGCTGCGTCCCTGGCAGCAACGCGGCGGCGATCCAGAACAATGGGTACGGCTCCACACCAGCGCTGAGCAACACCGGGACCTTCAACGTGAATGTTGGCTCCTCGAATACGGCTGCCGTATCGGTGCCGTTCAGCAACGGGGGGACGGTGCATGTGTCGAGCGGCACGTTGACGCCGGTCGGCGGGAGCGGTTCGACGTCGGGCGGGACGTGGACGACGGCGAGCGGGACGGCGGTGAGTTTCACGACTGGCTCGTACACATTGACGGAAGCTGCTGCATCGGGCGCGAAGTTCTCGCTCAGCGGCGGCGCGCTGGACATCGCTTCCGGTGTGTCCACGCTCGGCACGCTTACACAGGGTGGCTACAGCACCCTGGACGTGTCAGGCGAACTGCACGTATCGGGTTCCTATTCCTCCAGTGGTAGCCCCACGATCGATGGGTCAGGGAAGGTTGTGCTGTCCTCGGGCGCGACGGGCACGGTCGATAGCTCGGCCTGTTCGTTGTTGACGTTGGGTGGTGTGACGTTCGTGAACGAAGGGTCGCTCACGCTCGGCGCGGGCGGCGGGCAGGCTGGCCAGCTGGATATGGAAGGCGGCGCTCAGCTGCAGAACGTGGGGACGTTCAACGCCGATTCCTACGCGAATGGTTGTGTGCCGGGCGCCAACGGGGCGGCGATCCAGAACAACGGGTACGGCTCCACGCCAGCGCTGAGTAACACAGGGACCTTCAACGTGAACGTCGGCTCCTCGAATACGGCTGCTGTGTCGGTGCCGTTCAGTAACCAGGCAGCGGTGGCGGTGCAGAGCGGGACTTTGCAAATGTCGGGTGGCGGCTCGGAGGAAAGCGGCGCCTGGTCGGTCGATTCTGGCGCGGCTTTGTCGTGGGCCGGCGGGACGTTCTCGTTGACTGGTGATACGTGGTCGGGGTCCGGCACGATCCATGTGGCGGGCGCCACGGTGACGGCAGCTCACCTGGATGCGAGCGGGACCGCGGTGGCTGTGGGCAGTGGGTCTTTGACGATCCCCAGTGGATCGACGACCAGCATCTCCACCCTTTCGCTCACGGGAGGCACCCTGGCGGTCGCGGGTGAAGTGAAGGTCGCCAGCTCGTTCTCCTCGACCAGCAACGCGACGGTCAGCGGCGCTGGGCGACTCGTGATCGAATCAGGCGCGACGGGCACGGTCGATAGCTCGGCTTGTTCGTTGTTGACGTTGAGCGGTGTGACGTTCGTGAACGAAGGGACGCTCACGCTCGGCGCGGGCGGTGGGCAGGCTGGCCAGCTGGATATGGAAGGTGGCGCTCAGCTGCAGAATGCGGGGACGTTCAACGCGGACTCCTACGCGAATGGTTGTGTGCCGGGCAGCAACACGGCGGCGATCCAGGATAATGGGTATGGCTCCACGCCAGCGCTGAGTAATACCGGGGCGTTCAACGTGAATGTTGGCTCCTCGAATACGGCTGCGGTATCGGTGCCGTTCAGCAATGGGGGAGCGGTGCATGTCGCGAGTGGTACGTTGAGGCCGGTTGGTGGGAGCGGTTCGACGTCGGGCGGGACGTGGACGACGGCGAGCGGGACCGTCGTGAGTTTCACGACTGGCTCGTACACGTTGACGGAAGCTGCTGCATCGGGCGCGAAGTTCTCGCTCAGCGGCGGCGCTCTTGATATCGGGTCTGGTTCCTCTACTCTCGGCACGCTTACCCAGTCCAGCAGCGCCACCTTGGATATAACGGGGGAACTCGATATATCTGGCGCTTACTCCTCCAGTGGCAGCCCGACGGTCGATGGGTCTGGGAGGTTTGTCGTCGCCTCCGGCGCGACGGGTACTGTCGATAGCACGGCTTGCTCGCTATTGACGTTGGTTGGTGTGACGTTCGTGAACGAAGGGACTGTCACGCTCGGCGCGAGTGGTGGCCAGAGCGGCCAGCTGGATATGGAAGAGGGCGCGCAGTTGCAGAACGCGGGTACGTTCAATGCTGATTCTTATGCGGCGTCGTGTGTCCCGGGTAGTAACACGGCGGCGATCCAGAACAATGGCTACGGCGCGACGCCCGCGATGAGTAACACTGGTACGTTCAATGTTGATGATGGCGGCGAAACGATGGCGGTGTCGGTGCCGTTCAGTAACCAGGGGTTGTTGTTCGTCGCGACCGGCAGCGCGAAGTTCAGCGGTGGTGGTGTGTCCGGTGAGCCGTCGCACGGGGATTGGTTGGCGGTGGGTGGGCCGATTGTGTTGACGGGTGGGACGTTTGTCGTTGTCGATGGGTCGATCCTCGAAGCGCGGATCACGTATGCGACGGTGGTCTGGGTCCGCGCGAGCCTGACTGGGAGCCTGAGCACGCTGCACCCATATGTGTCGGGCACCGTCGCGGTTGGGGGGAAGGGCGAAAGCGCGTATGACGGGACGTTCACGCACGCCAAGATCGAAGTCGCGCATGGGGGCGGAGGGACCTGGGAAGCGCTGTGCGGGTCACTGACGCCCGAAACGTCGGGGGCGTTCGGTTGTAGTTGGGCGACCGCGGGCGGGAGCTACTCCGATGGCACGTATGAGTTGCGCGCGAAGCTCGAAGGCGAAGCAGCGTCCCCGGAAACGGTGACTACCCCCGTGATGACGGTCGTCGTCGACAACACGGCCCCCACTGGGTCTGTTACGGCGCCGGCGACTCATGGTGTGGGTGGTGTCGCGACGATCACGGGCACCGCGAGCGATAGCGGGTCCGGTGTCACGTCGTGGCAGCTGCAGATCGCGCACGAAGGCTCCAGCGAATGGACGAACGCCTGCCCGGCGCAGACCAACGCGTTGAGCGGCAGCGAATACGGGTGTGCGGTCACGACGAGCACCTATGGAAGCGGTGCGTATGAACTGCGCGCGATCATCACCGACCACGCAGGGAACACCCACACGACTTCGACCGAGCCTCTCCAGATTGACAACACGAGGCCCGGCGGGAGCCTCGTGGAACCCCATGCCTTTGACGCGGGGACGGTCGAACTGGAAGGCACGGGAACGGCCTCAGGTGGGAGCGTCGCAAGCTGGGCGGTGCAGATCACACCAGCTGGGGGTTACTCGTGGGGTGACGCCTGCCCCGAACAGACGACGCCTGTGAGCGGCAGTACGTATCGCTGTGACATGACGAGCACTTCGTTCACGGACGGCATCTACCAGGTGCGTGCGCTCGTGACCGACAGCGAAGGCGACGTGTTCGCGACTACGCCGACGACGGTCACGATCGACAACACCCCGCCCGTGGGGTCACTGTATGCGCCACCGCACCACGTCACCGGGACCTTCGAAGCACAGGGGTACGCCTCCGATGCCGGGTCGGGCGTTGAAAGCTGGACGCTGCAGATGGCGCCGACGGGCAGCGAAACGTGGAGTGAAGCGTGCACGACGCAGCACATGCCGGCCTATGGTGCGGTGTACGGGTGCGAAGTCGACGCTAGCGCACTTGAAAACGGCACATATCAGTTACGCGCGGCGATCGTCGATAACGCCGGGAACACCTATACGACCGCAGTGGTGTCCTTCACCGTCGAAAACGCCGCGCCGAGCAGCACGACCTCGCCCGCGGTGACGGGGTATGCGATCGAGGGGCGGACCCTCAGCGCGAACACGGGCAGTTGGTCGGGCGCCTCGCCCATCACTTATGCGTTTCAGTGGGAGCGGTGCAACACGTCCGGTGAAAGCTGCTCGAGCATCGAAGAAGCGACCGGCTCGACCTACGCGGTGGCGAGCGGCGATATCGGGCATACCCTGCGGGCCGATGTGACCGCGACGAACCCTGCGGGCAGCGCTTCAGCGTCCTCCGGTGCGACGGCGACCGTGGTGTCGGACACGCTCGGTGATCTCTCGCTCCCCGCGGCCGGGGGTACCCCGGATGTCGGTAGCACGTTGAATGCGGACCCGGGTTCGTGGAGTGGGGCCCTTCCGATCTCCTATGGCTACCAGTGGCAGCAGTGCAACTCAAGCGGAGGGGAATGCGCGAACATCTCAGGTGCTACTTCCGCGAGCTATGCCCCGGCGTCTGGCGATATCGGCGGGACCTTGAAGGTCGTCGTGACCGCGACCGACAGCGAAGGGTCCGCGAGCGCGACCTCGCCCGCGACGGCGGTGATCGCCGCGGGGTCGGGGTCTAGTATCCGCTACCTGTATGACCAGGCTGGGCGCTTGTCGATCGTGGACGATCCGACGCAGGGCGCCGCCGTGTACCACTGGGACGCGGACGGCAACCTGACGGGCATCGAACGCGTCAGCGACACCACGGTCTCGCTGCTCGCGTTCTCCCCGGAGCGTGGTCCGGCCGGGACACCCGTCGATATCACCGGCACGGGCTTTGACCCCGAAGCCTCCCACGACGAAGTCAGCTTCAACGGTGTCGAAGCTACCGTCGAAGAAGCCAGCGCGACGGACCTCGTCGTGACGGTCCCAGAAGGCGCAAGCACCGGCACGATCACCGTGACGGTGTCGGGGCACTCGGCGACCAGCACGGGCGATTTCACCGTCGAAGAAGGCTCCTTCGGGATGGCGATGAGGAGATTCGCCCCGCTCGCACGCGCCGCAAGCGCAACCACGGCATCTAGCGCCAGGTCCGCCGGAGGCGCGGGAGCCGCCAAATCGGTGTCCGCGACGACCGTGGTGGCGCGCGTCAGCACGGATCCTGCGAGCAAGGCCAGCTCAAACCGTGCACCCGCGAAGGCGTTCCGCTCTCGGCGCGGGTCGCTCTGGACCCAGCCCGCCGTGAGCGGCGTCGCGGGTGTTCCCGCGGCCGTCGCGGCGTTTCGGCCTGTGCAGTCGGCGGCGTGGAACCCCACTTCGGAGAACAGGCGCGATGGGGACTGGCTCAGTGGACGGTCCGTGTCGCCGTGGGCGGGTCTGCCGGAGCTCTCTGCGCCGCGCTCGAAGACGGGGCTGAGCGGCCAGGTGCTGCTCGCCAACGGGCTGCCTCTCGCGAACGCCACTCTCGCGCTGAAGGGGACCACGGTGAGCGTGAGGACCGATAGGACCGGCCGGTTCCTGCTCACGGGTGTCCCGGCAGGCCACCAGGTGCTGCTGATCGACGGGAAGACCGCGGACCGCCGTGGCGAACACTACGGGCAGTTCTCGGCCGGTGTGGACCTCGTGAAGGGCAAGACGACGCCGCTTGGCTACACGATCTGGATGACGCCGCTCGATCCTGCCGGGAATAAGACGATCCCGGCGGTCATCAAGCACGAAACGGTGCTGAGCAATCCGCGGATCCCCGGCCTTGAAGTGCGCCTGCCCGCCGGCACAACGGTGCGTAGCGCGACGGGTGGGGTCGTGCGACACCTCAACATGACGGCGATCCCACTGGACCGCACACCGTTCCCGCTCCCGTTGTTCGTGACGGGCATCCCGACGTACTTCACGGTGCAGCCCGGTGGGGCGTATCTCAGCAAGGGCGCTGAGATCGTCTACCCCAACTGGGGGCACCTCCCGCCCCGCCAGCGCGTGGACTTTTGGAACTACGACCCCACCGACAAGGGCTGGTACGTCTACGGCAAGGGCAGTGTCAGCCCTGACGGCAAGCAGGTAATCCCCGACCCCAGCGTACGGATCTGGGAATTCACCGGCGCGATGATCACCAGCAGCCACGCACCACCCGCAAGCGGACCCTTGAACGGAGAAAGCACAACCGCCGGGGACCCCGTGGACCTCTACAGCGGCCTGTTCGTCTACCAGCACACCGACCTGCAGGTCCCAGACTCCCTGATGCCCGTAGCACTGACACGCGTCTACCGGCCCCGCGACGAAAACTCCTACGAATTCGGGATCGGCACCCAGAGCCCGTTCGACCTGCACCTATGGGCAAACGAAAACTACCGCACGGCATACGTCGTGCTGCCCGACGGCGGGAAGATCAAGCTCGTCAGGACCTCCGCAGGGACCGGCTATGTCGAAGCGGTCTATGAAGCGAGGGAAACGACGGGGGCATGGGAGGGCACCACGCTGAGCTGGGACACGTCCACGGGGAGTTGGGTGCTGCGTAGACGCGACGGGATGAAGTTCGGGTTCGGTATCTACACGCCGCTGCAGAGCATCGAAAACCGCGACGGAGACCGCATAACTCTCGTCCGCGAAGGCAGCGCGGACGGCCCGATCACAGAGATCCGCACACCCCACAACCGCGGGATCGACCTCACCTACGACAGCTACGGCCGCATCACCCAGGCATCAGACAGCGCCGGGCAGACCGTGCACTACGAATACGACAGCAGCGGCCGCCTCATTCAGGTCACCGACCCCGCAGGACACGTCACGCGCTACGCCTACGACGACTCACTCGGCGACATGACGAGCGTCACCGACGCCCGCGGACACGTCCTCATCGCAAACCACTACAACGACGGTCTCGTCGAAAGCCAGACAATCGGCGGCATCGGAACCTACGACTTCACCTACGGCTACGAAGACTGCCGCAGCTACCTCGGCGCGATAGTTGATTGTCAGAATGTGCCGACGCGCGTGATAACCCCGACGGGGCAGCGCCGCGCATACGCGTTTGTCGGCGAGGAAGGCCCGTCATATGACACACATCTGACACGGGGGGAGCTCAAGTGGGAAGAACTAAACCCCGAAGCCTCGCCGAGACTCCGCCGCAGTTTCGGCCGCGACGCCTATGACAGCGGCAACATCACCAGCATCACCGAAGAAGGCGAAACGTACACCGAAAGCGGGTACGTCCGAAGCGACGAGCACCGCTCCAAGAGAACCACCGAACTGACCTACGACTCGGTCGGCGATGTCACGTCGATCAAGCAGGAAGCCGGCGCTCTCTCACCGCTGACCACGAGCATCGCGTACAACGAACTGTCTGAGCCGACGCGTGTCACTGACCCGATGGGACGCACGACGAGCTACAGCCACGACACCAACGGGAACCTCACCGGTGTGAGCGATCCTATGGGAAGGCATGCGAGCTTCGGCTACGACGCAGAAGGCGAGCTGACCTCCGCTATGGACCCTGAGGGGAACACCACCAGCTACGACTATGAAAACGGCAATCAGGTCTCTAGCGCCGACCCCCTCGGGCACGAAACGAAAGTCACCTACGACAGCGTCGGGCGCCCCACGGCGATCAGGAACGCCGAAGGCGGCGTCACCGAACTCGCGTATGACCGCGACAACGAGCTGACCAGCGAAAAGGACCCCGCCGGGGACACCACGAGCTATAGCTACGACGCGGACGGGGACCTCACGAGCGTCACCGACCCACGCGGGCACACCCAGACCGCGACATACAACGCAATGGACGAGCTCGAATCGTGGACGGACGCCCTCGAACGCACCACGTCCTACACCTACGACGGCATGGGCCAGCTGACGAGCACGACCGACCCCAAGGGCCAGAAGACGAGCTACACCTACGACCCTCTGGACCGCCTGGAATCCGTTGCCTTCGGCGCGGTCGAAGGCGGCTCGCCCTCGAGCAGCATCACCTACGGCTACAACGAAGCAGGCGACCTGACCTCCGCCGATGACTCCCGCGCCGGTACCTACACGATGGGCTACGACGCATTCGGGCGCCTCACAAGCGAAGAAGGCCCCAACGGCACCGTCGGCTACACCTACAACCCAGACAGCCAGCCGACCAGCACCACGATCGGTGGCGAAACGGCCGCCAGCTACGAATACAACCCAGACGGCGCACTCACGAGCATCGACGGCCCCCACGGGGACGTCGCCTTCAACTACGACACCGACGGGCGCACAGCAAAGACGACGCTCCCCAACGGCGACAGCGAAAACTACTCCTACGACACCGCCTCCCAGCTCACCGGGATCGACTACAAGCGCTCCGGCGGCGAACAGATCGGCGACCTGCGCTACACCCGCGACCCGCTAGGCCGCGTCACCACCCTCTCGGGTAGCGAGGCCCGCACCAACCTCCCCGAAGCGATCAGCGAAACCTCCTACGACGCCGCGAACGAGCTCACCTCCCTCGGCGGACACACCCACAGCTACGACGCCGACGGAAACCTCACCAGCGACGCCACATCCAGCTACACCTACAACGACCGCAACCAGCTCACCGGCCTCACCCAAGGCACCAACACCTGGGACTACGCCTACGACCCCCTCGGACGACGCACCACCAAGACCAAAAACAGCACCGCGACCACCTACCTCTACCAAGGCGAAAACCCCCTCACCGAAACCACCAGCGGCAGCACCACAGAACTCCTCAACGGCCTCGGCCCCGACGAACGCTACGCCCGCACCACCACCAGCGGCACCAGCAGCTACCTCACCGACCAGCTCGGCAGCACAATCGCGCTCACGGGCAGCAGCGGCGCCCCCAGCACCGAATACACCTACGGACCGTTCGGCGAAACAACCAGCAGCGGGACCACCAGCACCAACCCCTACCAGTACACCGGCCGCGACAACGAAGAAAACGGCCTCCAATACAACCGCGCCCGGTACTACAACCCCGCCACAGCCCGCTTCACGAGCCAAGACCCCGCCGGCATGGCCGGCAGCGGCACCAACCTCTACCAGTACGCACTCGACAACCCCATCGGCTACATCGACCCCACCGGCCTCGAAAGCCTCTGGGAAGAAGCAGGCAACGGGTTCGTCGGCGCCGTCGACACCTACACAGGCGGCCTAACCATCGCAGCCCGCTCAGCAATGGGCCTCGCCCAGCCAAACTTCTCCTCCAGCGCCTACGAGGGCGGAGCCGTCGCCGGAGCCGTCGGCGCCATACTCACCCCCGGCGACGAGGAGTCAGCCGCAATAGACGCCGTGGAGGGCACGGACGATGCTGCGCAGGAGGCTGATAGAGCAACGTCGTTCATAGGTTTTCCGGACAGCTCGCCTGCGGTAGTGCCCGAGGGGGCAGAGGGTCCAATTCCCACAAGGGCCCCCGGGATGCAGTATCTTGATGGCAGTGGAGGCCATGGGCTGGATCCTCGTGTGACGGGCGTTCGCATCATGGATGAGACGCCACAGAATCCCGCACGGGTTGTCTATATGAACCACCAGGGCCAGACGGTCAACCCGTTTACTGGTCAGACTATTAGCAACAGTGATCTCATGGCGCATATACCATGGTGAAGGACGTCCGCGAGCTTGCGGATCTCGTGGGCCTTGAGCTTAGCGCCGTAGCCTTCGTACGGGATTTTGTCGAGTTCCAATTCGACGGCCCTGTTCTCCGTAGCCATGTGCCGCCAGTTCTCGTTGCAGATGACATCCGACACGAATTCCCACAAGCTGGGTCACGGGATGCCCTTTGCGAGCTTATCGGACGAACTGTCGATGGTATCCAAGAGCTGCCAGATCGTCTGCTGGTGAGTTTCGCTGGTGGTGCACTTGTCGAAATCATGCGGTGCAGCGACTACACTGCTCCTGAGGTCGCTCATTTCGTCCCTATGATAGATGGGAAGCACTCCGTTGCAGAAATGACGATCTGGGAGAATCGTGGGCCAAAGTAGAGCGACTCAGAGAACGCGGAGGAACCTAAAAATTTCCCAACGACTAGATTCGATATTTCGAGGTAGGCACGAGATGACTCTCCAAGATGCCGAGCTGCGGATCGCATTCCTGCGCGACGGCAATCCAGGTTAGGGATCTCTACGACGATTCGCTGGCTATCGGGCCATCCGATGACTGGCGTCGCCTGATCCGGTAGAGGATTGCTCCGGAGCCGGCTGCGCATAGGATGGCAAACACGATGCCGCCCGCGCCGGCATGTGCGGTTGTCGTCGCATAGACCATCAGGATCGCTGCAAGGATGAGCGCGGTCGCGATCAGTCCGAGGGTTGTTGTTGAGAGGGTTGGGCTGGTTGGGAGGCCGCGGGCGGCGCGGGAGCTGTGCTGGATCTGACTCAAGAGGATGAGGCGCGCAATCAGTGTGGAGAGGGCGGCTGCTCCTGCTAGGGCGGCGCGGGCCAACTGGGGTGCGGTGGCTGAGGCGAGCAGGCAGGCGATGGCCACCGTGTCGAGCCCCGCGGCGAGTCGGATGTTGCGCTCGCGTGTGAGTAGCCGCACGAGGTGCGCGCGTAGGCTGGTGTCTAGGCGGGTCACGAATCGCGTTGCGTATGCGGCGGGCACGGCGAGGAGGACCACTGGCAGTAGTCGTGCGGTCGCGGTGCTGGAGTTCGCGGTGAGTCGGGCGACGATGTATGCGTCGAGGAGGATCAGGTAGGAGGTCTTGGCGAGGAACATGCGGAGTACGAGTTCGAGTTTGTGTCGGCTTTGGTCTGCTTGGGGGTCGATGCGGATGGAGGTCGCGTAGCCGGATGCGGCGTTGGCTAGGCCCGTGGGGTTGATGCGGGTTTGGCGCTTCGTCTGCATGCGGGCCAGTTCGTTGTGCGCCGTGGTGTTCTCCGGCTCGATCGAGAGCGCCTTGCGGAAGAAGGCTTCGGCGCCTGCTCGGTCCTTGCTGGCCGCGGCAACGACGCCTGCGGCGAGGTGTGTCGCGGCGCGGTCAGGGGCAAGCGCGAGCGCCTGGGCGGCCGCCTCGCGTGCCTCGTTCAGGTCTGACTTGTTGTATGTCAGCGACCTGGCGAGCTCGATGAAGGCTGGCCAACTGTTGGGGTCGATGTGGACTGCCTCGCGGGCGTGGTGGATGCTTTCCCCGATCCGGTCCATGCGTCTGAGGACGGCGCTGGCGAGCCGGTGCGGCCACTCGGACTCGGGGTCCAGCGAGATCGCCGTCTCGGCGGCCTGGAGGCACGCCTCGTCGTTGCCAGCGCCCAGTTCCGCGGCGGCGAGCAGACTCCAGGCTTCGGCGTTCTCTGGGTTGCTCGCGATCGTCTGGTGCAGCAGCTCGGCTGCCTCTGTGAAGCGTCGCAACTCGCACAGGGCGTTGGCGCGCTGCAGGGCGACGGTCGTCTCGTCGGTGGATGTGCTCATGCGGCGCGCCTGCTGTTGAGGTAGTCGAGCAGCTCGTCGTAGGTACCGCCTTCGTTGGCGAACTCGGCGACGTTGCGCGCGGTCTGCAGCCACGGGCCGATCGAGGGTTTGACGTCGTCGACGGCGGCTTGCAGGTCGTCCATGTCGATCATGCGTGGGGTGCCGCTGCGCGCGGAGTCCGTGAGGGCGCGTTCGGCTGCTGCTTCGCAGACGTAGGCGAGGTCTGCGCCTGAGTAGCCGCCGGTCAGCTTGGCGAGCTTGCCGAGGTCGATGTTTGCGATCGGGCGGCCGTGCAGGTGGTGGCGCATGACTGCTTCGCGGGCGGGCGCGTCGGGGGGCAGCACGAGCAGCATGCGGTCGAAGCGTCCGGGGCGTCGCAGCGCGACGTCGACGTCCCAGGGGTGGTTGGTCGCGCCGACTACGAACACGCCCTCGTTGCTGGTGAGGCCGTCCATCTCTGAGAGCAGTTGGTTGACGGTGCCGCGGGCGGCGCTGTTGCGTAGGTGGCTGCGCTTCTGGCCGAGCGCGTCGACCTCGTCGAGGAAGATCACACAGGGTGTGCGGCTGCGCGCGGCGTCGAAGACGCGGCGGATGTTGCGCTCGCTCTGGCCCACATACATGTCGAGGACGTCGGCGAGTGAGACGGCGAGGAAGTGGGCGCCCATCTCACCGGCGAGCGCACGCGAGATGAACGTCTTGCCGCAGCCCGGCGGGCCGTAGAGCAGCAGCCCGCCCTGCAGCGACTTGCCATACAGACGCGTCAGCTCGGGGTTGCGCATCGGGGCGAGGATCGCCCCGTCCAGGCGCGCCTTGACCTCCGCCATCCCCGCGACATCCGCCAGGCGGAGCGTCACGGACTCGATGTCGTGGTCTGCCGCCGCGTCATCCCCATCCTCCTTGGAATCGACGTACATCGGCGGGGCTATGTCCGCGAGCTCTGAGTCGAGACCCCGCAGCGTCTCGGCTTCCAGGTCGGATGAGGACGGCACCGTCCCAGTCGGCGGGGCCACGCGGCGGGCTGGCGCACCTGAGATCAGTCCCGTGGCCAGCTGGTTCTCGGGGTCTTGTTGCAACACGACCGCGGCGTGCCGAACCGCTTCGCTGCGGTCGCCCTCGGCCGCGAGCATCTGGGCGAGGTGCAGCCGCAGAGCAATGTCTTGCGGCGCGGCGTCCACAGCCACCCGCAAGCTAGCCAGAAGCGCCTCGGAACTCACGAACCATCTATCGTCCCCGCCCCTCACGGACCTTTAGCCACAGCCCTCCATGCCGACACCTGAAGGTCCCAACTGGTCACCCAGTCGGATCTGGGCAGCTACGCGAACAGCGCGTCCCCGACGAACCCTCCCGGTGTAGCGCCGGGTGGGCAGGCGAAGATCGCGCTAGAGGTGTGCAGTGTGTGGCGGTTGAGAGCGTCAGAGGCAGCGAGGCGACGCTGGAGGGGGATGAACTGGCGTGCGGGGTCGCGCTGGAAGGCGATGAAGAAGAGCCCGGCATTGAGCTCGCCGGTGCCGGGTTCTGTGCCTTCGGAGTAGGAGTAGCCGCGCCTGAGGATGCGCTGCCTATTGTTGTTCTGGGGGTTGGCGAGGCGGATGTGCGCGTCCTGCGGGATCGACGGTTCGCCGCTGCCGTTTGTCGCGTCGAGCTGTACGGGGTCATACTCGCCGCGCTCGCCCAGGGGGGCGCCAGAGAGCTTGACGCGGCCGATGGTGCGTTCTTGGCCTTCAAGGCTCGTGGTGTCCCAAACGTCGAAGAGGATGCTGATGCGCCGGGCGATCAGATACGTGCCGCCGGCCATCCATGTCGGGCCGTCTGCCGGCTGTACCCACACGTAGTCGTTCATCGCGCTCGTGTCCTCTGCGCGGATGTTGTGCGTGCCGTCCTTGAACCCCATGAGGTTCCGTGGTGTCGTCTGGGTGCTGCTGGTGCTCGATGTCCGCCCGAACCCCATCTGCGACCAACGGAGCGTCGCAGCGCTGCTGGCGAGCCGCTCCAGGAGATGCACCGCGTGGAATGCGACCTGTGGGTCATCGGCGCACGCCTGTAAGCAGAGATCGCCGCCGGAGATACTCAGATCCAGGCTCTCGCCCTGGAAAGGCGGAAGAGCGCTCAGTGCTGGTGGCTTGCCGGGAAGGCCGAGCCCGCCGTTTGCGCGGGGAGCGAACAGCCTCGGCCCGAGCCCGACCGTGATCGTCAGCTGCGCGGGGCCGAGCCCGCGAGCCTCGCCGGGATCGAGCGGGGGCTGGGCGGGTTCCTGCTGTGCGGGCTGGTAGGGCTGCCCGGCCGTCAGGGCCGCAGCCGCCGCGGTCCACTGTTGGAGGATCTTCTGAAGGTCTTCTACAGCGTCGCTCGTGAAATCGAACGCGGCGAAGCTCAGGTAGTCCTGCGCCGCGGTCGCGATCCCAGCCTGGTGGCGTCCATAGAACGCTACTGGCTCAGAATCTAGCCCTGACGGGGCAGCAACTGTCTTCGTCGGCTCCTTGGCCAGCACGTGGTCCAAGCCCGCGCCGATCCCCAGCATCGCGGCACCGGACAGCACCGCTCTACGGGTCAGACGGACCCGCTCAGGCTGATCAGAATCGCGGTCGGACACCGCGATGCATTCTAAATCTCCAGGGGCTCGGGCATCACCCGAGGAGCCTAACTATGCTCCAGGCCGAACTCTCGTGACGCCTTGGATGCGTCGGCGGCGGGCGCCGACTGCTCCGGCAAGCTCGCAGGAACTGCAGGACGCTCACCGTGGATATCTGCAAGTTTCAATGGCACATAGTGATAGTTGTATGGGCGAACATTCGCACTATGTGAGACTGATGCGAGCCAGCGGTGGTCACGATGACGTGACTGGCTCGACGGGTGGCTGGCCTGGCTGGTCGCTGGTCTCATGACTTCTCCGGACTGCCATAGGGCACTAGCCGTCAGGTACGAAGGTGCAGGCTCACGAGTTATCGCGGTGGGATGACCGTGGTGCTGGACATTGACCGTGCTGGTGGCGAGCGCGGCTGTGCTGAGAACGCTGACGGCGATTTTTGTCGTAGCGCCCGCTCCGGCAATGGTCTGGACGAGGCGTTCACGGAGCCCTGTCTGGGAAGCACGAAGTTGGCCGAGCAGACGGGCATGGCGGATGAGAAGGTCGTGGAGACGATCGAAGATCCCTGCGCCGCCGTGCACGACAGGGGGTGCAGGCAGCAGCGCGAGGGCGCGGCGGTCGAACGCGGCGCGCAGCCGCTCCTCGGTCGTGTGGTATTGGGTTTGGCAGACGTGGCAGTGGTGCAGGTGCGCGAGCGCCTGGTCGAGCGCAAGGTCGCTGGTCTGCTTCCCGTTCAGCAGCGCGCCGATGGTTTGCGAGCGGTATCCGCATAGCCGCCCGGTCTGGTAGAGCATGAAGAACCGCTCGCGTTTGCGTTCGCACTGGCGTGTCGTGTTGCGGGCTTGGGTGGCGGGCATTCCGAGTGCTGTGGCAATCGCGCGCCAGGAGCGGCCGTCGGCGACGAGCGCGAAGACTTGCTGCTCAAGGGGTGTCAACTCGGATAGGAACTCACGGATAATGAGCCTGTCCTCGCGCGCAACGAGCGCCCGCTGTGGGTCTTGCTCCCAGGCCTTGGCGGTCTCCTCGGCGGGTCGTGTGGCTTGCTGGAGGGCGCGTCGGCGGGTGATGCGGTCGCGGTGCAGGCGCAGGGCGCGCATCTTGATTCCTCGGTGCAATGCGGCGCGTAGGTGCTCCTCGGTGTCGTACTGCTTGTCGAGCAGCGCGAACGTGGTGGCGTCGAGGATTTCCTCGAGGTCCGTGGTCTGCAGCCGGCCGCACTCTTTGAAGCTGTGCGCGATGTCCAGCTCGTGGGTGCGCCAGCGCGCGAGTAGTCCTGGTACGTCGATGCGTCCGTGCATCTCCATGTCTCTATGTCGAGCGAGCGGGCGTACCGACCCCCCTCCCAATTGGCTGGGCGGGGGGTCGGTGGCGAGGTGCTGTGGCTCAGCGGTGCGGTACGAGGGTCGTCTCGATGACGGCTGCGCAGAGGAGCGCGAGGGCAGTGAGTGCCAGTGCGGTGATGCGCTGGCGTGTGGTGAGTGGCCGGCGGCGGTCGATGAGCCAGCCTGCGGCGCCGATGGCGATGCCGGCGTACTCGAGGGGGAGGTGTGGGAGGTAGCGCGTGGTGTTTGGGCCGTATGCGCCGAGGGCGCTTCCGACGAGCAGCGCGGGGCCCGCGAGGAACGCGAGGACGCCGATATCGACGAGGGCGAGGGTCAACCGTCGGCGCGTAGCGCAGAGAACACCGATCAGCAGCGGCCAGATGCAGAGTTGTGTGTTGTTCTCGGCGATCGAGATGGCCGCGCCGAGGGTCGGCGGCGGGTTGTGTCTGGGGGTGAGGGTGAGGCGCAGGAGGTGTCGAGCGAGTGTGCTCGCGCCGGGGATGGCGCCCACCGCGAGCGCCGTGATGATGGTGAGGGCGAGCAGCAGACTGTAGGTGGCGAGCCATGCGTGCAGCGGGGTTGGTGCTGGTCGAGTGTTCATGTCTGTGGCCTCCAGTCGGATACCGCCCAGCCGCCCCGAACTGCGGCGACTTCGGCGAGGGTTAGGTGGTAGCTCGCGCCGAGGCCTTCGTATTCACTACTGTCCTCGCTGCCTGTCTGTTCGCGAGTGACAACAATCCACGTGCCGGGGCGATCGAGGTTTTCAGCGACGGCGATGATCTGCCCGTGGTTGGTGATGCGTGCGCGTGCGATCGTGGTATCGGTCGTGCTTGCGGCAGCGGCCTGTCGCTCTGTGAGTCGTGCGGTGCCGACAGATATCGCCGCGAGCGTCAGTTGATCTTGCGCGAGGGTGCGGTAGCTCCAGTTGGTATACAGCCCGGCGAAGAGCGCGAGCGCTCGCTGTGGCGTGCTCTGCACACGCGCGGGTGCCTGGCTGGCGGTCGTTGGGGGCGCTGGCGCTGGAGGCTCCCGCGGGCTCGGCGCGGTGTCGGCCTTGCTCTGCGGTGTACCCGAAGCGTAGGGGTTGCTGCACCCCGCGAGGCATGACGCGAGCGCGATGGTGAGTGTCAGGGTGAATACTCGGCGTGGCCGTTGGGTCATCGTGTGCTCTTTCACATTCCGGGTGGGTGGCGGACGGTCCAGATGGACCAGTCGGGGACGGTTGGGGAGACGCGCCAGCGCGCGCCGGGCTTGTTGGAGTTCGGGCCGCTGTCCCAAGTCGGGTCTTCGACCGTGTCCAAGCGCAATCCGCCGACGTAGATGAAGGCGTGCGCGGCGTTCGCGTAGATGCTCACCCACCGTCCGGGTCCGGGAAGCCCGTAGCTGGCGAGTTCGGTCGAGTCCAGTGCGTTGGGGCCGAGTACGCCGCCCGCGTGCAGAAGGTAGGACGTTGCCGAGGAGCAGTCGTATGCCGGCTGCAGCGTGTCGAGAGAAGCTCCGTGGCCTCCGCCATAGAGGTAGCTCGTGCCGAGCAGCCGGTTGCCTGCGGCGACCATGTCCTTGACGGCTTGTGGTGCTTCGCTGCCGGCCGCTGCGAGGCCGCTCGGCAGGATCTGCGTGCTATTCCCAGGCGCGAGTGGCAGAGGGATTTCCGCGCCTGCTTCCACCGCGAGACACCCGGTGGAGGTTGCACCGGGGAGTGTTTCACTAGAGCTGGGGAGCTGCTGCAGCGTCGAGGCGGCTCCGGTGGCTGGTGCGAGTGAGATTCGCACTGCGTCCTTGCTGACCCCGAGGGGGCGCGCGGCCTGCCACCAGAGGTCGAGTCGGTACGGTTCGCCGTTTGCGATCGTCTGTCCGGGTCCTTGGCCATAGCCGATGTCACGCTTGCGGAGGATCGCTTCGTGGCCGTCGTGCGCGACACGCAGCGCTGTCATAAACGGCAGGTTGTTTAGTGCGTTCGCATCGGCGAACGTGAACTGTCCGTGGTTCGCTGGATTGGTGCTCTTGACTGACAGCTCGGCGAACGAGTCAGAATGCGCGGGGAGATAATTCTGTGCCTGGTCGGGGATCGCGTCGTAGTCCCCGGATGTCGGGTCTTCGGGGCCGCCGTACTGCGTCGCGCCGACTTCATACCAGCGCCCCGGCTGCAAGGTGAGCGGCTTGGCATACAGTCCGGCGGCGACCTGCCCACCGCCGGCGGCTGGCGGTCCGGTCGGTGTGGGTGCCGGTGTCTGACAGGCCTGCGCGGCGGCCTGGTAGATCACCGAGGTCGCGGCGGCAATGAACAGCACCGGGGTGAAGACGACGAAGAGCGCCGCGAGCACGAGCAGCGTCCGCGCGTTGCGGTTGCGCATCAGCCAGAGCGCGATACGGACTTGCATCACGCAGCCTCCTGTTCGTCTTGGAGGTGGGTGTGCCAGGCGGGGTCTGCGAGTAGGCGCAGTGTCTGCCAGCGGTCCCCGTCGGCCTCGCGCAGCGCGCGGCGGCGCAGCGGCTCGTCGGCGATGGGCTCGTTGGTCGCGATCCAGTACTCGGGGTCGGCGACGCGGATCGAGATCGTCGCGCTGCCACGGGTGCCGTTCATCAAGAACGCGGTCGCGAACTGGCGCTTTGAGGTCTGCAGTGTGCTGATCGCCGTGAGCTGCTCGTCTGTGAGGTCGAGTGCCTCGCGCATGTAGGCGAGCTCTTTGGCGTCCTGGCGCAGGAAAAGCTTCATCGCGGCGTTCTTCAGCAGCGCACGGCCGTGCTCGTGGTCGAAGTCGCTGAGCTGCTGACTCATCCCGATCAGCCACAGCGCGAGGTGACGCGAGCGCCGTGTCAGCTCGTTCACCCAGCGTCCGGTCGCGGGCTTTTCGATCAGCTTCCACGCCTCGTCGATCACCAGCGCCGTCTTGCCGGCCCACTCATGACGAGGCCCCTCACCGGCGAGATAGGCCGCGCGGTCGCGTTCGATCCGCTCGGTGACGTGCGCGCTGACGATGAACAGCGCGGCGGCGGCGCGCGAGTCGGGGATCGCACGGGTATCGAAGATCACCAGCGGCGAGCTGGCCATGACCGTCGTCGGCCAATCAGTCAGATACGCGTAGGGGCCGTTGGCGGTGTAGTTACTCAAACGCAGTGCGAGGTTGCGCAGCGTCGCCGAGACATCGGTCGCCCCGGCGGCTGCCTCGCTCGCTTCGCGGCGCCATAGCTCCTCCTGCAAGATCAGCTCGCGCGGCCGCTCACCCGTCAGCGCGCAGCGGGCATACACCTCGCGGATCGCGAGAGACAGCAGGTTCTCCTCCAGGTCGCCAAGGCCGTCCTGGGTGTGCTCGCGGCCGAGCAGCAGGGCGTGCAGCGCGAGCAGGAAATCGACCTTGCTCTGCTCCACGTTCCCGGGGTCCGGCACATCCCACGGGCAGACCGCCTCGTGGTTGCCCCGCGCGCCGAGCGTGACCTGCACCGCGCCGGGGATCAGCCCGGCGAGGAACTCGAAGTGCCCCGCGCGGTCGATGATCGCGGCGCGCAGTCCTTTGCACAGCGCGCGAAGCAGCAGGATATGCACCGTCATCGTTTTGCCCGTCCCCGAGCGACCGTTGACGATCAGCATGTGGTTCTCATGCTCCGCGTCGAACGGGTCCAGGCGCTCAAGTGTGCGGCCGGGCTGGGCGTACCCGAGCGGGATCCCCGTCGGGCTGCTGCATGACGTCCCGACGAGCGGCCAGCTGTCTCCGACGTTACGCGTCAGATACCGGCGGGTCCGCCCGGCCGTGTCGAGGGCGAGCGGGAGCGAGGACTGCCATAGCGGGCGTTGCGCGAACCACCCCGGCTGTGTCTGCGCGTCGCTGACGAGCGTGACCTCCCGTGCGGTCGCCTGCGCGTACTCGCGCAGCGCGTCAGGATCGGGGTCGGGTCCGGGTTCGCGAAGCGCGAAATACAGGCTCATCCGGTAGACCCCCGCGCCGGAGCTGGTTGCCATGTCGTGCCCGAGCTCTTCGGCCTCGCGCTCCTGCTCCTGGGCTTCTGGGTCAACGAGCTGACCGTGGCTCTCGGCGCCGAGACGAACACCCCGCAGGCGCTTCCACCGCCGCTTCTGCGCTTGGCGTTCCTTGAACCGATCCGTCGCGTGTATATGAACAGCGAGCACGAACGGCCGGGGGGCCTGCATGTAGTGCAAGAGCCACCCCAGCCACGTGTACTCCGGCACCCCCGAGAGATAAGACACCTGCTCAAGACAGGACCCGACCCGCAGATGCCCGCGGGCGGAGAAATCGAGCGGTACGGTGCAGATCGCTTCGCGCAGAGCCCGCGAGCGTGCCACGGCCCGTTCCTCGCTCTCGCCGGGGGCAGGTAGGCCGAGTGCGTCGGGGCGCATGAAGCTCGCCGCCGCATCACCGGCCGCCGCCGCGTCGGGGTCGAAGCGTCCCCACAACAGATCGAGGACTTCACGGCTCTCCAACGGCCTGACCTGGAGGCGCATCGCCTCAAGGTCGCTGCGGATGCCGTCCATGTGGCGCAGCGAGTCGCGTGCCGCCCGCTCGTGAACAGCAGCCGTCAAACTCAGCCGCCCCCCGTGGCTGCTGCGCGCGCCGGCTGCCCGCCACGGGACGACCACGAGATAACGCAACATCACAGCCGCGACCGATTGCGAGTGTGTGAGGATCGAGTGCTCGCTAACCAGCCCCAGGCGCCGCAGCGCCTGTGCGAGGTCGGCCTTGCCTTCCCCGTGCGCCGCGCCGGCTGCGAGCGCGACTGCGCGGCTCTCGTTGGCGAGCAGCCCGTCTACCCCGAGCGGCTCGGCCTGCACATACAGCTGCAGCGACTGGCCGCCCTCCAGGCGCGCCGCGACGTTCCCGAACGCCTCGGCGACACGCTCGTTCACATGCTCGTCGGCAACGAGCGGGTTGACCGGGGAGACCTCCAGATAGCGCAGGTAGGTGCCGTCGCAGCGGATCGCCAGGCCGTCCTCGCCCACCGCGACGAGGTCGAGCAGATCGCCCGCGTGTGGCGCGCGGTGCCTCATTGCTCTCCCTCCTCTCCAACCAGCCAGTCCAGCGTGCCCTGTGGGCGCTCCTGGTCCTCCCTGGGCTCGGCCCCTCCTGGCGGTAGCTGCACGCTCATCGTCGGCAGCCCCCGAGAGTCCTGGGCCACGCCAACGCCTAGAAGCCGCGCGGTCAACTGCCACCTGACGGCGTCCAGCAACAGCACACCGAGGTTCAGCCGCCCACCTTCGGAAAGGTAGACGAGCGCGGCAGGCAGCCCGATCACGAAAACACCGGCGGAGACTGCGACCTTCAGCGGCACGTGTAACAGCCGCACGCACCCGTAGCCTGCGGCGACCGCGAGAATGAGCAGGACCCACTGGCTGAACGTGAAACCGAACAGCTTGGGCGGCGCGTCAAGCCAACGGTAGGTCCGGTGCATCGCCCGTCACCCCTTCTTCCGTTGCTGCTTGCTCGGTCCGCGATACGGCGCCTTGCGAGGCGGTGCCTTACGCGGCACAGGATTCCTCTGCTGACCCGCGCGCCCCGGGTAACTGACGCTGCCCGGCTTACGTGGCCGCCCAGCAGGACGCTGAACAGGTGCTGGCCCCGCTGCCGGCCCGCCTTTGACCTGTCCGCGTGGGCGGCCCGCGCGCGGGTTCCCCGCGGGACGCGGAGGCCTATCCCGCGGAGGCCGTCCGGTCCCCTGGCCTGCCCGCGGCGCCCCGGCGCCTGGCGCCTTGGGCTTTTTCGTGTTCTTAGCTTGAGGTGTGGAGCGCCGTCCGCGGCTCGATGACGGGCGCGGCCCGGACCCCGCTTGTCCCTTCGACCCGGAGCCGCCCTGGGTGCCATTCGCTCTCCCGGGCGCCGCCGCGCCGCCGCCCTTGCTCGCAGCGGGTTGCCTCGTGGCTCGGCGTGTGGCGTCGCGTACCTGCGCTCGACCGCCGGCCAACACGAGGCCAGCTGCGCGCATACGCCCTGTGGCCGCCTTGGCGAACCGGGAATCGGCAAGCGCCTGGCCGGGCCGAGTGCCCGCGAGGCGCCGGGCGACACCCTGCGCCTTCCCAGCCGCCACCGCGCCCGCCACACCGGCGGCAGCCCCAAGCGGCGCTGCCAAGCGCCCACCAGCACGCATCCCCGCCCCCACGGCGCCACCGCGTGGAGCGCCCAACGCGCCAGCCGCGCTGCCAACGACGCGTCCCGCCTGGAGCGTTCCCGCGCGCAGCCGCGCGTTCGCCGCACTCAACCGCGCCTGTCCCGGCAGGCCCCCGCCAGCACCGCCGGCGGGCGCGCGAGATGGCCCTGCGACGCTACCGAGCGCGCCGCGTAGGTGCCCGATCACGCCCAGGGGCAGCTTCAGCGCCAGCCAGAAAGTCAAGAGAGCAGCAAACAGGCCGGCGATGTGTGAGGTGAGCCCGCCGAGCAACCCCGTATTACCGACCGCGCCGACCGTCGTCGCGTCCAACGAGAGAGCGCCCGCCGCGGCGAACAAGATCGTCCAGCCGATGGGGATGATGCTGACACCGACGATCGCGGTCCCCCACGCGCGCGTGAGATGCGCGAACTCCGGCAGAGGACGCACTCCCAACACCAGCACACCGGTCACGTAGAGCAGCGAGTAGGCGAGCAGGACGAGCACCTTCATCGCGAACAGGACCGTCGCGAGCACGACGCCAACGATCACCAGGACCGCTGCGAATACGCCACCAGACCCAACGAGCAGCGCGCCGCCGAACATCAACCCGACAGTTCGCTGCAGGCCGTTCCCCACAACCGGGTAACTCAGGATCGCGTTGGTCAGCGTGTTCACCAACGCGACGAGCTGATGCGTAGCCCACGAGTAGACCATGAGCGCACCGGCCGACCCGACGGTGCTCCCGAGCGCCTGCATCGGGTGCCCCGTCCCGGCCAGATCAACGAGCAGGTACCGAACGGTCGCCGCGGTGAAGCTGACGCCCAGCAGCGAGACCGCGAGATAAGTCATGTCGCCCTGCAGCTGCGCGACGTGAGTCCACGTCGACGGGTCGGGCACCGCGACAAGCCACTTGATCGTCGCGACCGACGCTTCCTTCAAAAAATCAGGGACAAGCGCCTTCGCGAGCGTGCTGAAGAAGAAATTGACGATCCCTTCAACGATCGAGTGAATCGAGGGGATCCCAAGCAGCCCAAGCGGCGGGACGGGGCCCCCGGATGCGGCGGCGGGCGCCGCGACGAGCAGGCCCCCCATGAGGATCCCGCCCGCCACGGCCGGTACACCGAACAACAACCGGCTGCACATCGTCGGGCGCATCTCACGCCACGATCCCGGGCGCCGCGATCAGCAGGAAAATCCCGATGCCCACCTTCAACGCGATGTCATGCGCACGGCTATGACCCGAGAGGAAAAGGATCGCGATCAACGTGACCGCGAACCCGATGACAGTCACCCCAAGCCACACGAGGTTCCCCGTCAACGCCGAGAAGAACCCCGCGACCCCGCCAATCGCCGAGCCGCCCGCCAACCCCGCAGCCCTCAGGGCGCCTACATCGGAACCACACACTAAACCAAACCCCGCGACTACACAGACCGCGAGCATCTTGAACAACCAGAGAGGCCACCTGCGCGACCGAATTAACGTCATCATCGACTCCTTCACTCGTGGGTTGACAAAGAAGCTCACGGCCGCGAGAACTCCCGTTCAGCAGCCGAGGCTTCCCGCGCCGCCGAAGACACCGGCGCTTCCCGTGCATCCGGGGCACGCACCGGCGCGGGGGCCGGCGGCAGCGCAGGAACGGACGCGGGTGTCACAGCCACCGGCACACGCACCGAACGCCTGACACGTCGGCGCGGCGCGCGGGTCGACCCTGCGGACACACCCGGCTGTCCAGCCGGGCGGGAAGCAGCAGCGGCAGAGCGACGCACAGGGGCGACCGCGCGTTGGCGCGGCGCGGCGGGCAACAGACCTCGCGTCGTGGAGCGAACGATGGGACGGCGAGCGATGACCGGACGGTGCGTCACACGATGTGCGCCGCCCGCCACCAGCACGAAAGTCAGGCCCGCGAGGCCGACCGCCAGGATCGCACCCATCCAGCGGACGGGCCTTGAAAGCGAGCGCCACCAAACCATCAGCGGCCCGGCTTCCCACTCATCGGCGATCGTCCAGCGCTGCGCCCGACGAGCGCCCGGCTCGCCGTCCCAGACCCGCTCGAATTCGTCCGTCTCTACAACTGACTCCTCGTCGTGCCCGTCAAACTCATCGGCGTCTGACCCCCACAGCTCGCCGGTCTCCTCCGGAGACGCGAGCTCGTGGACCTCGACCGTGTCGTCGGCGTAAGAACCGTCCCCGACCCACCAGTCCTCCACATCGAAGTCGCCCTCAGCCGCCGGCTCCTGCGCCAACTCGGCAGGCGACTCAACCTGCAAAGGCTCGGCTGCCTCCGCCTCAACAGGCGACGAGCCCGACTCGCTCGAGGAGACGGCCGGCACCGCGATGAACAAAGAGACAGCACTGCCAAGTTGCACATCGCTGCCAGCCGCCGGAGCCTGCGAGACCACCCGCCCGTGCATCTGCGGCTCGGCCTCCTCAAGACGCTCGACCGCCGGACGCAGCCCGAGACGCCTGACATCTGCGACGGCCTCACCCACCCGCCGGCCCTCATAGACACCCACGCGCACACCACCAGCCCGGCCCAAACCCGAGCCATCAACCGAAGGGCGCTCCGCTGGATCGAACTCGCTCACGCCCCTTACTGACCGCGAACCCCCCAAACCGGCCAACGAATTTCAAAATCCGTCTCCAGAGCACCTGCCGCGCGCAGTTCGGAGACCCCCCACGAGCCCGCCTGGCAGCCCGATCCCCGCCAGGGCGCGCGGCGTCGCCCAGGGTTCTCACCCCCCGGGTCAGCACGCGGGCTGGCGCCCGCGTAGAAGCTCCTCCCTGCGGTCGGCTTACATGCAGTGCCGCTTACTCAAAGCCAGAGCCGGCTTCCGCTCCCGGTCGAAAGGGGCGGCCAACCACAGGCCGACCCGGGCTTTCGCGGCCCGTCCGAAGGGGTCGTCTGCCGAGCGTCGAAGCGGGTGGTCGGAGACGGCCTTCCTGATCGAGGGGGGGAGCGCGTCAAGGACATCGACAGGGTTAGAGTCGCGTTTCTATGTCCGCCCCGAGACCCCCCCTCCCGGAGCAAAGCACAGACGTTTGGCGCGATCTCGATGCCGGAGATCGTGACTTCATCGTCATGGAGGTAGGGAAGCTCCGAGACGAGATGACTAGTCGGATGACCCACCAGATCCAGCTCGTGACGCTTCTCGTCACGGGTGCCGGTGCGCTCGTTGGGCTAGCGCTGAGCAGCAAGCAGTACGTCCTCGTCCTGGTCGTTCCCATCTTCGGCCTCGGCGTGGGGTTGCTGCACGTGTCGCTTGGGTCCTACGTCATTCTGATGTCGAAGTGGATCTACCAAGTTGAGCCCGAGACAGGGTACGAGCATTTCGCTCAGAGTCGCCTGTCCACCTCGTGGTCGTTCCGCCAAGGAAACTTTTATGGCGCGGCGACGAGTGCTCTTCTGCTCCTGCCGGTCGCGGGCGCCTGGGCTCTCTTCGCCGGACTCTCCGCAGCTGGAAGAGTTCAGCTCAGTGCGCCTGCATGGATCGGCGTCGGGGTCGAGGCGACTATCTGCTTGCCGCTCGCGGCTGCAGTCGTCCTTGGCCTGCGCGCAACGTACTGGACTGCGCAGGGTGTGACGCGCGGGGCTCACGACTAGGGCCGCCGCGCAGCAGGCTTGCCGCGCGGATCGTGCTCGGGCGTGGTCAGCTGAGCCCGAGCAGCGCGGGGAGGTCGTGGAGGGATCGCAGGATCTCTGCGCCGGCGTGGCGCAGCGCCATCTCGTCGCTGTCGGCTGCATACCCGAAGACGCGCATCCGCGCGGCCACCGCAGCGGTGACACCGGAGGGTGCGTCCTCGACGACCACGCAGCCTGGGGGTCTGGCTCCCATGCTCAAGGCGGCGTGCAGGAAGAGATCGGGCGCCGGCTTGCCGCGCGGGACAGAGTACGCGGAGAACAGTGCTCCACCGGGGAACAGGCCACGCAGGCCGGTCAGCCCGAGCGAGAGCCGAGTCTTCTCCAGCTTCCCCTGCGAAGCCACGCACACGGCGACTCCCGCCGCGCTGAGGCGCGCGACCGTCTCCGCAGCTCCGGGGATGGGTCGCAGCTCGCGCTGAAAGACCTCGGCGCGGTCGCGCTCGAAGCGCTCGATCCAGCCATCGGGCAGCGAGCGGCCAAGCCTCGCTTGCACTTGGGAGACGACCTCGGAGAGCAGGAGCCCCTGGTAGTCACGGCGAGCCTCGGCGAGCGTGGTCGGCAGGCCCTCCTCGGTCAGCATCCGCGCGAGGACTGCGTTGGAAATCACCTCGCTGTCCACGAGGACCCCGTCGCAGTCGAAGATCACGAGTTCCAGGCCGTCCACGGCGCGGATCCTTACGACTTTTGCGCGGGGGCGCTTGGCCGCCGGCGCTGTGTCCGGAGACCGGGTCAGCACGCGGGCTGCGCCCGCGTTGAAGCGCCTCCCTGCGGTCGGCTTGCGCGGCTGTCGCGCTGCGCTCCCCGCCTGGCCTTACCGGCTCTGACGAGCCGGTCCGCTGCGACGCCGGCCAACGGGCCGTCGACTCCGCGAGGCCATCGCGCAGCACGACAGCCGAACAGCAACAGCAAAAGCAACGGCAGACCAGATGCACGCCGAGCGAGCCGCTGTCTGCCTGCCGAACCAAAAGTCTTTGGCCGGTTTGCCGGTTCGCGGTCAGTAAGGGGCATGGTGAGCACTGCCAGCATCCCCGCAGACCGCGCCAGCGGCTACGCACAATACCTGGAGTCAAAGACCGTCGAGCACGAACACGGCGACTACTACCTCACCCCAGATGGGCGAGATGACGCGAGCCCGCCGGGCGGTGGCTCGCGGAGCCCGAGACCAGGAGCGCTTGGGGATCACCACCGGCCCGGTCGTGGACGGCGATGACTTCCTCGCGTTGATGGAGGGCCGCCACCCCGCCACCGGCGAGTGGGTCCGTGCGCGTGGGCGCGGGTGGCGGCCGCGGCGGCGGGATCGATGTCACCTTCAGCGCCCCGAAATCCGTGTCGGTCATGTGGGCGCTCTCCGACCAGTGGCAGCGGGAGAGGATCGAGCAGGCCCACACCAGCGCAGTGCAGCGCTCGATGCCTACTTACGGGAGCAGGTGCCGGTCGTGCGTCGTCGCTACGGCGGCCAGGTGATCGAAGAGCCCGCGCGGGACGTGATCGCCGCTGAGTACCGGCACACCACCGCGCGGGGTGTCAGCCGCCAGCCAAGCGCCGGACCCGCAGCTGCACAGCCACGTCGTGATCACCGGCGCGATCCGCGAGGACGACCGGATCGTCGCCGTCGCCTCACGCCCGGTCTTCCGCGCAGCCCGGGAGCTGGGCGCGTTCTACCGCTCCGCGCTCGCCGAGGAACTGGCCCACGAGGGCTACGGGATCGAGCAGAACACCGGGAAGGGCGGCAAGTACTTCGAGATCGAGGGTGTCCCCCGCGAGCTATGCGAGGCGTTCTCCGGGCGCTCCAGGGAGGTCGCCAGGGCGGCGGAGCGCTTCCGGGCGCGCTACGGCCGCGCCCCCGAGCGTGGGAGCTGCGCAACCTCGCGCTCGAGAACCGCGCCGCCAAGACCCTCACGACTCGCCCTGATCTGGAACGCGCGTGGCGGGACACCGGGCACGAGCACGCCATTCGGCGCCGAGCGAGGCCGCTGCGGCTCATCGCAGTTCAACGACCCTCAGCAGCACACGCGGCCGGTGGAGGACCGCATCGAGGGCAGGCTGACCGAGCACAAGGCGATCTTCGAGGCGAAGGAGCTGCGCGCCGTCGCACTGGAGCAAACCGCCGGCGAGATGCCACCCGACCAGGCCCTCACCGTCGCCAGAGAGATGGTCCGCGACCGCCGCATCCTGACCTGGCAGGGCGGACACATGACGACCCTTGCGATCCGCGCGCAAGAGCAGGCAATCGAACGCCGCGCCGCCCAGCTCGCCCAGCCAGCCGGACGCGACGTCGGCCGACGTCGCCCGCGAGAACGCAGCCAAGGAAGTCGCCGAGCGCATCGCCGCACCACTCAGCCAGCGAGCAACGCAAGGCCCTGAAGGTGCTCACCGGCCCCGAGCGCGTCGCGGTGCTCGTCGGGCCCGCCGGCACCGGCAAAGGCGTCGTGATCGACGCCGCCGCACGCGCCGAACAGCTCGCCGCCCGCGAGACGATCGGCGTCGCGGTGTCCTGGTCAACCGCGGAGCGCCTCGGCAGCGACAGCCCCGCCCTCAACGGGCAGACGATGGCGCTCGACGCACTCATCACCCGCGCTCGAGAGCCGGACACGTCCACGTCGGGCCGGACACGACGATCGATCCTGGATGAGGCCGGGATGACCGACCACACCCGCCTGGACCGCGCTCACCGAGCTGGTCGAGCGGACGGGGGCGAAGCTGATCGCGGTCGGCGACGGCAAACAACTCCCGTCCATCGGCCCCGGCGGCATGTTCGACCGCATCGCCCGCCACGCCCCCACAGCCGAGCTGCAGACCATCCACCGCACCAAAGACCCCGCCGAGCAACACGCCTGGCGAGCACTCCGCAACGGCGAACCCGAGCGCGCGATGGCGCACTACCCTCACGCGGCGCACTGCACCTCGCCGACACCCGCAGCCAGGCCGCCGAGAACGCCGTCCAAGCCTGGGCACAGCTCACCCAAGAACACCCACATCCGCGACATCGCGCTCATCGCCGACGCCATCAACCAAGAGATCGACCGCCTCAACGCCCGCGCCCAACACCTCCGCCCCAACACGGCGAACTCGGCCCCCACGAAACCCAACTCCCGCACGTCCACTACGGCATGCGCCAAGGCGACCTCATCGCGTTCACCCCCAACACCGCCCACCCCAGGCACCCCGCGTCGAGAACGGCACCCGCGGCGAAATCACCCACATGCACCCCGACGGCACAGGTCGAGCATCACCCTCGACGGAGTCAGACCGCCGAATCACCCTCGCCCCCGACGACCTCAGAATCGCTCCGCCTCGCCTACGCCCAACACATCTACCGCCAGCAGGGCGCGACCGTCGAGCGCGCCATCGTCCTCACCGGCGGCTGGCAGACCAGCAAAGAGACCGCCTACGTCGAGGCCACCCGCGCACGCCAACGCACCGACTGGCACATCGCCCGCGACGACCTCGACCCCAACGCCCAAGACCCCGACCGCATCACACGCCTCGCCCAACGCATGCGCAAAACCCGCGCCCAAACACCCAGCCTCACCTACAACGAACTACCCGACCCCATACACCAGCTCGACCCAACACACCTCACCTGGCCCCAACCGCCACACCCCGAACACCCCCAACCACAACCGGAGCACGAACGATGAACAACATCACGATCCAACTACCCGACGACACCCACAACGCCCTCCACCAACGCGCCAGCGCAAACGGCGAGCCGCCCAGCGCCCTCGCGTCCACCCTCCTACGCCAAGCCCTCGAAGAACCCAACACCACACCCCAGCCCGCACCCACCCGCCAGCTCCCCCCAACACCAAAGGCACCCATAGGCCCCCCACCATGGCTCCCACCCCCCAACGACCCCGACTGGTACCCACAGATATGGGACGCAATCCTCACCCTACGCCAACGCTACGCCGCGATGCTCCTACGCCTTGAGCGCAACTGGTGGATCCGAGCCGACCGAATAGAGACCCTCGGCGCCCTCGTAACCTGGCGCGCAGCCATCGACGCCGAAGCCCAAGACCCCCGCGAAGAGCTCGCCTTCCAAAGCGCCCTCTTCAACCTCAAAACCATCATCGACCACACACGCAGCACCGTCGATCACCCCCCGCCCAACGACACCACCCCGCCACCCGCGTGGTGCCGGCGCCCAAACCGGCGGTAAGCCAAGTCGACGCAATGGCGCCTGCACACGAAGAAGCGCCCAGTGATCCATCGCGCCTTCACGCCGACTCAAAGTGATCGCCCTGCACGGCGACGGTTGGTCAGTCCAGCAAGCGCTTGCCCACAACACGGGCGCGCGAGCGTAGGGATGAGCGGCCTACCGGCCGCCAGGTAGCCGCGAAGCGCGCGACAGAGGAGCCTGCCGAACCAATGCCTTGATCGGGATTGCCCGACCTGATCAAGACGCTGGCGATCAGCCATAATAGGTCGAACCATCCGTACTCTGCCACGCGCATGCATGATCCTCTGTCAAATCGCCCCCTGCCTCCTCACCCAGCGCCTGCGTCCTGTACGACTCGGCGCGATACCCACTTCGCTCGTTAGGCGTATCCCGAGGCTGTAGCTGATGCGCGCTCCAATCACGATCATCATTCCTACCAGCGGCAGATCACAGGTGATAGAACCCCTGCTCCACGATCTTCGAGCGCAGACCATCCCACCAGAGATGGTACACATTGTTGTGAACAATCATCGAGATACCCTCAGACGAAATGACTGGGATAAGGCATATCGTGCGACCGTGTCGTATCTGAGCCCGCGTCACTATTTCACCAGAGGCGTCAACGTCGCGTTGCGCCAAGTCAACACCCGTTATGTGGCTGTCGTCAATGACGACATCAGGCTCGCAAACTCCTGGATAGAGGCTAGCGTTAACGCGCTTGACCAGCATCCGCAGTATGGCTCGCTCGCCAGTCGAGTCACATCGCTGAGATTTCCAGACCTTCTCGATTGCTGCGGTGACAGTCTTTATACATCAGGACTCGCCACAAATAATGGATGGCGTGAATCCATTGCTACGTGGAACGATCCGTGTGAGGTATTCTCGACATCGGGATGCCTTGCCACTTACCGCACTGCGGACATAAGATGTGCTGGATTCCTGGACGATGACTATGTGGCTTATATGGAGGATGTCGACCTAGGCTTCCGCCTTCAGCTCCTAGGCCGACCGTGCCTCTATTGGCCATTGGCGGAAGCCGGCCATATTGGAGGTGCAACCAGAAAGGGGCCGGCTCGGGCGGCGCGCCTAGTGGAGCGGAACAGTTTAATTACAATCGTAAAGAACTTTCCCACCTCGCTGGTTCGCAGGGCGTTGATCGACATACTTGCAGGTCATCTTAGCCCATGCTCGTTTGAGGGTAACCAATCATTTGCAGCCTGGAGCTGGGGGAAGCTCTCCGCCGCTTGGCATCTCAACGGTGCATTGAGGAAACGCGGCCCTATTCAATTATCGCGTAGCGTCTCAGATGACTACATACACGCAATCGTGCGGAAGGG
This sequence comes from uncultured Solirubrobacterales bacterium, assembly GCA_963723045.1. Taxonomy (GTDB): domain Bacteria; phylum Actinomycetota; class Thermoleophilia; order Solirubrobacterales; family Solirubrobacteraceae; genus Palsa-744. The sequence goes on from CAVROU010000002.1 coordinate 2,174,559, forward strand.
TCACCCCTCAATATGTCATCTGTGAGCTGGCAGGACTACGAGCAAAACGTCACCGATATTGCGGGCGATCTCATGGCGTCGCTCGTTGACCAGGTCGGCTCGGTTCGAACGAAAAGAGATGCGGCCATAGCGGGGCGAAACGGCCCGCATCGCATCGACGTCCTAGCCGAAGACGGTAAGAACGCACTCTTCATCGAGTGTAAGAATCACCAACGAGTGCTTACCAAGGACGCTGTCTCGGCGACGCTCTACAATTTCCTCGACGTATGTCTTGGCAATCCTCACCTCCGGTGGAGTCTTGCGATCGTGTCAGCCTCCGATATCCCAGACAGGGCACGGCTTCCTGCTAGTCGACCCAACGGCATCTATGCGCCCCCTACGAATCTAGCACAGGGCACCCTCTCTCGCTCATGCTTCTTTGTGTACTTTAGCCCACCTCGCAGTCCGGAGCTTTCTGCTCCGTTCTTACTCCGAGAGCACGGCAGGGTGGATTTAGTTGCAACGGCCGACAACTTAGATTCCGATGTTGATACGCTGCAGGCTGCGGTCGATGATGCAGCACTCCCATTGTTGACCCGCGTGGGTGCGGGTTTCCGGATTGCCGCACTCCAGCCGGATGCGTTGACGAGGGACGCTCGCTCAGCACGTACCCTCATTCACGGTCTGCTGCATCTAGGATTAGTGCAGGATGCTTTCTATATCCACCACCTGCTAAACGCGCAGAGGCGAGGCGACACACAAGATCAAGTCGCGCAGATCGACGAGCTGATGATGCGGTTTCAGCTGGCACGGCGACGATATATCAATCGCCGCACCGCTGGCGATATATGCATCAAGAAGCTCAGCAAAATGTTCAACAACGCGCCTATTACGCAGAAAGTGTCGATCGCAACCTTCGCCGGGCCGGTTTTAGCGCAGCGGGGCGACGCCTCAGGCCTTGAGATGTTAGCGACCGTCGAGCAGGGTTCCCGTCGATTGGATACGCCGGACGCCAGCTACTATGAAATATTGCGACTTGTCCGGACCGCACAAGTAGTCCGTGATCTTGGTTTGCGCAAGGATTTCGTTGAGAAGGGTCTGTCCGGTTCTTTGTGTATTTGACGTGGTCTGATTGCTCGTGACCGTGTGGTCTCGGGCCTCGTGAAAGGACCATGCGTGATGAATAGTTCGGAGCTTGTTGATCAGTCGGGGCTGCCGGTGGTGTCCGGTGGCGGGGAGCAGGACGCGATGCGTTCGTGGGCGCAGGAGCTGGTGTTCGAGCTCGCGGTGAGGGCGTCGCGCTGACGGGCGATGAGGGCCTCTTGACGTCGATGGTCAGGGAGGTGCTGCAGGCCGGCCTTGAGGTCGAGATGGTCGAGCACCTCGGCTATGAGGCCTATGATCCTACGGGCCGTGGGTCGGGCAACAGCCGCAATGGGACGTACGCGAAGACGGTGAAGACGGATGTCGGCCCGGTGGATTTGCGTGTCCCGAGGGACCGTGAGGGGACGTTTGCGCCGGTCACTGTCCCCAAGCACGTGCGCAGGCTCGAGGGGTTTGGTGCGAACGTGATCAGCCTCTACGCGAAGGGCCTGACGACGGGGGAGATCCAGGCGCATCTGGCTGAGATCTACGACACCCAGATCTCCCGCGAGACGATCTCCAAGATCACCGATGAGATCCTCGATGACATGGTCGCCTGGCAGTCACGCCCGTTGGATCGTGTCTACCCGGTGCTGCTGATCGACGCGCTAGTGATCAAGGTCCGCGACAGCCAAGTCGCTAACCGCCCTGTCTACGTCGCGATCGGCGTGAACATGGACGGCGAGCGCGACGTCCTCGGCCTGTGGCTCGGGCCCACCGGTGGGGAGGGCGCCAAGCAGTGGCTGAGCATGCTCAGCGAGCTGAAGAACCGCGGGATCGCCGACGCGCTGATCGTGTGCTGCGACGGCCTGAAGGGCCTCCCCGACGCGATCAAGGTGACCTGGCCCGACGCGACCGTGCAGACTTGTGTCGTGCACCTCGTCCGTAACAGCCTGCGCTACGCTTCAAAGCGCCACTGGGCACAGATCACGCGCGCCCTGAAGGAGATCTACACCGCCCCCACGGTGAAGGCCGCCGAGACACGCTTCGCAGAGTTCTCAAAGGCATGGAAGCCGCTCTACCCTGCGATGATCGACAGCTGGGAGCGCGCGTGGGAGGATTTCACCCCCTTCCTGGAGTATCCCCTAGAGTTGCGCAAGATCGTCTACACCACGAACGCGATCGAGTCGCTGAACGCCCGCTTCCGCAGGGCTGTGCGTCACCGCGGGCACTTCCCCAACGAGCAGGCCGCAATGAAAGTGCTCTACCTCGTCGCGACCGCCAGGCGCACCAACCGCGAGAACCTCACAGGACGCATCAACGGCTGGAAGCACATCCTCAACACCCTAACCATCCACTACGGCGACAGACTCGCCACCAACTAAACCAAACCAAGTGACCACGACCATTTACACAAACGATCTGACAGTCCCGTTGAGAACGCACACGCTCTAGTAGCAGAGGTACCGGTCTGGAATCGATACATGGCGGCGAGCTTGCTAGCCGCAGTCGAGAGCAATGTTGATGCTCTTCACGGTATCGATACGCCATTCGATGCCACAGAATGGGGCTGACCGGCCCCGTTTCGAGATCAAGGTGTTATGAGGTGACCGGCCCCCGCGTGGTGGTCCAGGTGATCTGGTCAAGCAAGCCTATGAAAGTGTTGGGGGTGGTTGATCTTGCTTGTTGGTTGTGGTTGTGGTCCATACCGCGGCGTACTCGTTGGGTGTGAGCCCGCCGAGCGCGGAGTGTGGTCTGATGTGGGCGCGACGGCTTGCTCTGGCCCCGGTCCGCGGCGGCTTGAAGTGGCCCCACCTCGCCGACTACAGCTTGGCGTAGGGATAGCTGTTGCGAATGTTGGCGGCGAAGTACTCGCCGTGAGAGCCTGCGCTCATGAGACCTTCGTGCTCAGCATCTGAGACACCGTAGTACTGGTAGATGCCTCCGTTGTTGAATTCGACCTCGAGCGTCGAACCGTTCGCGTCATATCCGACCGCGGCAAGGCTGCGTGAAACTACAGGAATGCGCTCCATCGTTGGTATCTCCTTTGTGCCGAGACCGCGGGCGTCCTGGGAGCGCCAAGCGGCGACGATGCTGGCGTAGTCGGGCTGGTTGGGTCGAGGTCGGGTCCACCCGCCGGGTAGAGGCGGCGTGGCGATTACCTCGGGGTCATGGCTGTCGGGCCGTGCGTTGTCATCCAGGCGATCAACTTGAATGCGCATAGGAATGCTGACTGCCTCGCCGAGGACGAGAGCTTCGCCGGTCCGCAGAATCGGAAGGTTGGCGAACAGGCCATCGAAGTTATCGCTGGATGTTCCGGTGATCTGCTGGCGGTCATTGGAGTTGGCGAGGCGCAGGGCAATTAGCGTGCCGCATTGTGAGAGCACCGTGGCGTCGAGCTCGGATGGCCGCTGGCTAACGACGAGCGCACCGACGCCATACTTGCGCCCCTCGCGGATAAGACGTCGAACCTGCTCGCCTGCGATGCCGTCGTCGTCCTTGGCGAGGTAGGCGTGGGCCTCCTCGAAGACCATCAGCAGCGGCCGCTCGCGGCCGCCCTCCGGGAGCCCACGTCCCCACACCAGCGCTTCGTAGGAGATGTTGACGATCGCGCCGACCAGCGTGTTGAGGACCGCGTTGGGTACGGCCGTGAGCTCGAGGATCACGAGCGGGCGGTCGCCACCAAGCCAAGATGCGAGCAGCGCATCAAGGTCTCTATCGACTCTACCGTCTGCCGTGGGCTCGAACGGGCCCGGCCGCAGCAGAAAGGCGTAGCGCGGGTCGCGCAGGCGCTGACCGAGGAGATCGACCTGGCGACGCAGTTGCCGGCCGTGCTGGCTCAGATAGATCTGCTGATTCTGTTGTGGTTGATAGCGGGGCGGGACGACCTTTTCAATGCTTCCCTTCTGAACGGGCTCGCCGTCCGAACCTACCTCGAGGGCCTGCGTGGCATCCGTCTGCGCGATCGGGCCGGTGGCCGTGTAGGTAGCGTGCTCAAGGCGATGCAATTCAAACCAGAGTCGCTTCAGTGAGAACGGCACGGGCGAGTCTGCCGTTAGGGCATCAGGATCGACTCCTGTGAAGTTGCCGGCAGCGAGTGCCTCGCGCTTGAGGCTAAGAATCATCTCGCCGAGCGCACCAAGCTGCTTGTCATCCACCGACCCCATCGTCAACGCGATCAGAAGCTCGAGCGGCAGGGCCCAGAACGGAATGTAGAGGTGCTCTCGCCGCGGCGCCAAACTAGACGCGGCGGAAAATACCGTTGCGTGATCTCGTAGTGCCGAGGCGTACTCGCCGTGCAGGTCGAAGAGCAGTACCCGCGCGCTCGGGTATCGGTGGGTGTCGACTAGGCGAGAGAGCAACCTCGCGACAGTGCTGGACTTTCCCGATCCGGTCGCGCCGACGACTGCGGCGTGCCGCGTGATGAGGCGATCGAGGTTGACGCGAGCGGGGACTGAGCTGCCGCCCGCAAGCTGGCCGAGCCGTAGCAGTCGCAGTTCGTCGGGCTTGCCATAGAGATGCAGCAGGTCGGCTTCGGCGAGCAGGAAGACGGGGTCTCCGATCGTCGGGTACTCACTGAGGCCACGCTGAAAGGATGCTCCGGGTAGCGCCTCGCCGATGAGCTGCACTGTCATCCAGCGATGTCCGTGCGGTTGATCCTGTGCAAGAGCCTTCGGGACCGCTCCAGCACCTATCTGAGCAATCACACCGTAAAGGTCGAGTAGGCCGATACCAACACGGACGAGGTTGCCGACCTGTCCGGCCCTGTATCCCTGGCCACCGACGTAGGTCAGGCCCGAGGCAGCGGTCGGCTCAAGGGCAACGCTGACCTGGGCTCCGCTGACGGACTCCACCGTGCCCAATCGTGTGGGATCGACCGGCATTACTGCTGAGATAGAGAGCGATCGAGCATCTCAGCGAGGACTACGCCGAACGTGGTGAAGTCACCCAGGAGGACGTCGACACCGTCAGCGTCATTCTCCTTCAGGCCGGTGGCGGTCTTCTCATCAGCAACCCACGGACCCTCTCGGGTTCCGACGACCGCCCCGTTCTGCCCGTACAGCGCCAGATTGGCATGTGAGGCGGCGAGCTTACGCGCTGCGGCATAGTCCTCAAGCGGGCCGAAGAGCATCGCTATGAGACTCGCCGTGGGGTTGGCCTGGAGCGCCCCCGTCAGGACGGAGTTGATGTGGCGGTCTCCGAATGAGTATCCACAAGTGACGAGCAGCGCCCCTCGCTGGTCGACGAACGCCCTGAGGCGGTCCTGGAGCGCGAGATAGGGCATCTGGCGACTCTCGTCGTACTTCAGATGGGATGGGTGTATCAAGCGGCGCCCCCGTCCGTCAGCCTGCTCGGAACGCGTCACCTGATCGTCAATAGTCATATACCAGTTGACCGACCCGTGAAGCTTCCAGATGCGAGTGAAGCGCGGTGGCATCGGGACGTCAGACGAGGCCGATACCGAGGCGTTGTCGAAGAATGGCTTTCGGACGCCCACAAACCCGTCAAAGAAGGGACCTTGGATCGCCTCAAAGGCTTGCTCAAGCAACAGGTCGTAGTTAGTCGTAAAAATCTCGACTGGATACTGCCGTTCCATCGCACCGGCCCATGAGGCAACAGCATGGAAGGGCGTCGCGCTAGGAGGAAGGTCTCTCTCGACTAGCCCGACGATACCGCCGGTGATGCCTTTCTCCAGTGCATCGAGTTCGACCATTGAGAGTTCCCGCACCGGACCGCCCTTTGCGACGAGCTTGAGAGCGCGGACCTGCGTAAGCCAATCCTCGACCGTGGAGTTCGCAACGCCGTCTGCGTTCAAGCAGGCCAGAAGCTTGATCATTGCCGCTTTTTGCTCGGAGTCTTCCGCACAGAGCTTGCTCATGAGAATCTCGGTCATGCCAGCTATGCCGGGGATCAGTGGCCCATTGCCTGCCTCGACCGACATGCCGCACCCAGCGGCGAGCAGGAGGCCAAGCGGCGCCTTATCTTGGCTCAAGCTGAGACGGAGACCTTGGATATGCCTTGTCGCGTCGTGCATCGGCTTCCTTCGACCTAGCCGTTAGATGTATCGACCGACAAGCAGGTTCCCGGCTCGTGTCGGCCGACCCGGACGTTCTGCTTGTCCGTGATCCTTCATGGCTAATAGTCTAATTGTTCCGCAGACGCGGCGTCCAGGACGCGGCCGCGTCGAGCTACGACGGGATCGCCATGATCCGGCGCGCGCATGAGCCTGCTCGCCTCCGTGCTTTCGCTGCTTGACCTCCCAGGTCAACGCTCTCGCCGGGCAACCTGGCTCTGCGAAGTTCTTCGTCTCGGTCGAGCCGTTCCTCCGGGCGATCGAGGCCGAGGCGCGGATAGCGATCCACCCTGAGGCTCTGAATCAGCCATACGTCCGACGAGAACCACGCGGACCCTCGGGCGTCGCCGTCGCGGCGAGTATCGGGCGTTCCTTCATGCCCGAGCCGCCCCTTGACTCAAGGCGCAGTCGACGCATTTCCGGAGGTGGGCGACAACCAAACAGGAGCTGTGAGCGGTGATCGCACGCTCAGCAACGCCTCAGCCAATGGTCTGGGCCCTGTCGATAGGCCGCGTGCCGGTGCGGGCGAAGAAGGCGTACTCGGAGAACCTCGGGTCCTCGTACCAGCCGGGCGCCTGCGTGACCGCCGGCGGCAGGTCGCGGTAGATGAGGAGGGCGTGGCCGCGCTGGATTTGACGCAGCCATGGCGCCGCGGCGACGTTGTGTTCGTTGACGGTGAGCGTGTCGTGCGTGGGCGAGCTGCGGTTGTGGGACGTTTGGGTCACGGGCTCTTCACCGAGGAGATTTGTGATGTAGCCAGTAGTGGTGGGATCAGCCAGGGGCGGAAGGAAGAGCTGGGCGGTTGAGGCGGCGAGGATCGCGTCGCGCTCGTCTTTGCCGTAGCGGTGGTCGATTTGCGCGATCGACTGCCAGCTGGTGGCGATCGTGATGCCGTGGTCGCCGCACTGGCTGAGCCACGGTGCGAGGTCGCGGATCGGCGCGATGTTCGCGGTCTCGTCCAGGAGCAGGTAGAGCGGTGGGTGGAATGGTCCGTTGCGGCGGGATGCCTCGATGGCGCCCTCGTAGATGGAGCAGACAAGCGCGAGGATGACGGGCTGGAGGTCCTGCTGGTGGTGCGCGGCAGCCACGACGTAGATCGTGTTATTCCCTTCGAGGAAAGCGGCGGGTGTGAGGTCGTCTGCGGCGGCTTGGGCGACGCAGGGGTAGCGGTAGGCGTGGAGGAGGCTGCTGGCGCTCATGATGGTCGTCTCGCGGTTGCGCGCGTCGCGCATCAGGACGCTGCGCAGCTGCGCGGCGGCGGCGTGCATCCCGGCGCTTTCGAGGTGCTGTTCGGCCTCGTCGAAGTCCCTCGTATCGAGCCAGTAGAGGACTCGGCTTATGGGCTGGTGGGCGAGGGCGGCGGCGTGGAGGAGTGGCGCGAGGATCATTGCGGCCTCGCGGTCCCAGAACGTCTCGGCGGAGCTGGCGGGCTCGGAGTGCGCGGCGGATGCCAGGGCGCCGGCGGTGCGTAGCGCGCCCTCCCAGGTGACGCTGTTGGTGAGCGGGCTGAAGGAGCATGTCTGTGGCCCGAAGGGGTCATACACCCAGACTTGTCCGAGGCGGCGGCGGTAGGCGGCGGTCGCGTCGTATACGTCGCGTTTGGTTGAGGAGACGAGCGCTGGGCCGCGATGGTCGAGCAGCCACGGGATGATGTATCCGCTCGATTTGCCCGAGCGCGGGGGCGCGACGAGCAGGGTCTGCACCTCTCGCTCGGCGCCCAGCATCCGCCTTCGGGGCGGGCGCCCGATCCATCCGAGGTAGGGCCGTCCGGGCGTTGGCCCGTCGATCCAGAGGCGTCGCAGGTCATATGGGCGTGCCCAGGTGCGCTGGCGTATCCAGCCGGTGTCTCGCAGCCACCGGCGCGGCCCGAGTGGGTCGAGCGCCAGCGGGGAGCCGCTGCCCCAGCGGCGCAGCCGCGACCAACACAACCATGCCGTGAACACGGGCGCGGCAAGGAGGACGCAGGCGGCGACCAGGAAACCGGAGAGGCCGGGCAGTGCGTGTCTCGCGGCGCGGGGGAACGCGGAGGTGGGTGTGGACCATCCGCCTCGCAGCAGCAGGCGCCACGTCGCCTGCGCGGCTTCGACGAGCGTGAGGTGTGGTGGGGCGTGCAGCGTGAGGAGGGCGGCTGTCTGTGCGAGCAGCCAGGGCAGCGCGCCGCTGGCGATGGCGGCGGGGCCGACGGCGACCAGGAGCAGCAGCGTTACGCGGATGCGGCGGCCACCTCTGGGGGTCTGGGTTCTCATGCGCGTCCTCCGGAGGTCACCCCCTTACTGACCGTCAGGGGCGAGAACCGGCCAACGGATTTCGCAGAAAGCCCAGGCGGATGGGCTTCGGGGGACGGAGGCAAATTCGTTGGCCGGTTTGGGTGGTTCGCGGTCAGTAAGGGGCGACATGACCCACCACAGCCCCTCAAGGAGGGACCCAGAATGAACAGATACATAGGCACCGGCCGCCTCGTCCGCGACCCCGAGCTGCTCGCGCTGGCGGACGGAACCCCGATGTGCAAGCTGCGGATCGCGGTCGACGGTATGGCCCGCGGCGAGGTCGGCTTCATCAACGTCACGACGTTCGGCCCCGGCGGCGGAGCCGCCGGCAAGATCCTCACCACCGGTTGGCTCGTCGGGATCGACGGGCGCCTGCAGTACTCCAACTGGGAGACCGACGACGGCGAGAAGCGCTGCGACTGGGACGTCGTCGGCAGGGTCGAGTTCCTCGCCGCCCCACGCAGCTCCGTCGAGTCCAAGGACTCCTTCGACGAGCCAGAGGACGCTGGACCGGGAGAGGAGGCCGCCGCGGCCTGACCGCACACACCGGGCGGTGCGCGGGGCTCTAGCCCCATTTGCGCGCCGTCCGGTCGTGCGGCGCCGTTGCGGGGCACGCCATGACGACACTGACCGACGCGATGATGGAGCGCCTGGCGGCTCAGCGCGCCAGACGCGACGAGCGGACCCGTGCGCTCTGGGAGATGACGCCCAAGGAGCGCGTGGAGGCAATGTGGGGCAACCGGCTGACCGGGTCCGAGCTATTGGACTGGGCACACCGGCAGCCACACGAGGTACCCCTGATCGAGGGCGAGTTCGCGTTCCTCGCGCTCAACACACCGGAGGTCGCCGAGGCTGAGGAGAGGACACGATGAGTACCTCGTCCGCCATACGCCTGCTCGAAACCGAGCGGTACCTGCGGACGCTCAGGGAGGGTGCTCAGCCGGGCACCCTCCTCGACGTGCGCTACCGCACCTCCAAGGACCGCCTCAGCCGCTTCTTCCTTGACTGGGACAAGCCCGACAACGCGCGCACAATCGTCCGCCTCGGCCTGCGCACAGACGTGTACGTGGGCTGCGCCCCCAGACAACGACGGCGTGGTCGCCGCGAGGACGTCGCCCCCACGCCGCTGCTGTGGGCCGACATCGATACCCCCGCCGCCGCGGCGGCGCTCAAAGCGTTCCCCTGCCCCCCGAACATGATCGTCTACTCCGGCAGCACAAGCCCCGAGCACAAGCACGCGCACGCCTACTGGGCACTCACGCGCCGCCTGTCAGTCGAGGAACTGGAGAGCACCAACCAGCGCCTCGCCTCCGCGCTCGGCGCCGACCCCAAATGCGCAGACGCCGCGCGCATCCTGCGACCGCCAGGCACAAACAACTTCAAGGACACGCCGCCGCGCCCCGTCGAGCTCGCCGAGACCTCGGGCAAGCGCTACCGACCCGTCGAGATCCTCAACGCCCTGCCGGTCCCACCCAGCCCCAACCTCGCACCCGCTGCACGACAGGTCCGGCGCCGTGAGCAGTCCAGTCGCCGCAGCGACCCGCTGCAGAGGATCGACCCTCCAGATTACGTGCGCCACCTCATAGGCCGAGACGCCACCCGCAACGGCAAAGTCGCCTGCCCTTTCCACGCCGACGACACGCCAAGCCTCCACGTGTACCCGACGCCAGAGGAGGGATGGGCGTGCTTCGGTTGTCCAACCCCCGACGGGCGGCCCGCGGGCGGCGACATCTACAACTTCGCCTCAGGCCTATGGGGCATCCCCACCCAAGGCCGCGACTTCATCGAGCTCCGCCACCGCCTCGACGATGCCTTCGGCATCGATCGATGAGTAGCCAGGCTCGTTTATCGCGCTCTCCCAGAGACACCACAAGTCGGCACCGTTGTGTTTCGTTATGGTTCGACCCGTGTTCCGACAGTTAGTCAAGGTCACGTTTTTCCTCTGGCGCTTTCGCACAGCGGTTGTGATCGCAGCCTCGCTGGGGTTGATGAGTCCATCCACAGCGCTCGCGGCGGGCGTGTGGTCGGCTCCTGCCCCGGTAGACCCTGCCATCAATGCACAGTCGGTGTCCTGCCCCTCAGCCTCCTTCTGCGTGGCGGTGGGCCTTGCGGATTCATTCGGGTCAGCCGCAGTCTACAACGGCAGCACGTGGAGCGAGGCGAGCCTGATTGATACTAGGGCCCAGCTCTTATCAGTTTCCTGTCCCTCCTCTTCCTTCTGCATGGCTACGGACGGCGTCGGCGATGCTTTCACCTATAACGGCAGCACGTGGAGTGCCCCTAGCGCAATCGGCTCGATTCTCACCTCGGTGTCGTGCGTTTCTTCGTCGTTTTGCGTCGCGGTAGGAGGCAGTGGCTACGCCGCCACCTACAACGGCAGTGCATGGAGCACGCTGAGCAACCTCGGTCTTTACGGAGTGGAATCAGTGTCGTGTGCGTCCGAGTCCTTCTGTATGGCAGTGGGCGCCTATAACGGCGGGCACGGATACGCACTCACCTACAACGGCAGCGAATGGAGCACGCCGAACCTTATCGACAGCGAATTTGAGGCTAGCTTCCAATCGATATCGTGTCCTTCTGCCTCTTTTTGCGTGACCGTAGGAAACTTCGGCAACGAGCTCACATACAGCCACGGCGTGTGGAGCAAGCCCACCGAAATCGGCCATGAGGGCATCATCGCCTCCGTTTCATGTCACTCGGAATCCTTCTGTGTCGCGGTGTCGACTGGCGGTGAAACACTGTCCTACAACGGCAGCAGTTGGGCGGCATCGGGCCAGATAGACAGTGCGGCTACGGGTACTGTGTCCTGCCCCACTGAGTCCTTTTGTGTTGCGATCGGCGCGAGCGCGACCAGCTACAACAATGGCACGTGGTCGAGCCCAGTAAGAGTCGGCGGTGGAGGACTTACTGGAGTGTCGTGCTCCTCCTCCACCCTTTGCACGGCTGTAGACGGGAACGGCAGAGCGCTGACCTACGACGGCAGCACGTGGAGCGCGCCGAGCGAGATAGACACCATGGGGGGTCTACGATCGGTGTCGTGCCCGTCCGCGTCTTTCTGCGCGGCGACTGGCGGATACCCGCACGGATATGCCCTCACCTACGACGGCTCCACGTGGGGCATGCCGAGCGAAGTAGACACTGAAGGCCACATCGAATCCGTGTCTTGTACCTCGCCATCTTTCTGCGTCGCGGTAGCGGAACATACGGTGGAAGGTACGGAGCGCGGATACGCCCTGACCTACAACGGCTCTACGTGGAGTGCGCCGAGCGAGATAAACCCCGAAGGCGCCCTGCGCTCGGTGTCTTGTCCCTCCTCATCCTTCTGCGTAGCGGTCGGTGCTCACGATGCGGTGACCTACAAGGGCGGGGCGTGGAGCGCTCCGAGTGTGATAGACACCGGAGATAGCCTTCAGTCGGTGTCTTGCCCGTCGCCCTCTTTCTGCGCCGCGGTGGCACAGCACTCGGGAGTAGTAGTAGGGTCACCGATATACGGGTACGAGCTGACCTACGACGGCAGCACCTGGAGCGCGCCGGACAAGATAGAACTCAACTCCCAACGAGGTCGGTCGGACGTCGTCTCTGTGTCGTGCGCCTCCGCGTTCTTCTGCGCGGCAGCCGCCCCCGAAGGGGAAGAGTCGATCTACGACGGCAGCATTTGGAGCGCGTGGGGTCAGCTTGAGCTCAACGGTGGATTCTCCTCGGTGTCTTGCCCGTCCGCCTCTTTCTGCGTGATCGTGGACTACACCGGGCAGGCGTTCACATATTCGGTTCCTCCCATGCCCCAGCCAATATTTGGCGGAGGCGGCACGGCTGTCAGCGGCACCCCTCCGAAGAATCCGCTGACCGCAAAGCGCAAGCCACTCGTCAACGGTAAGACCGGCGAAATTACACTCGAATACGACTTCCCTGAGCCTGGCAGCGTCGAAGCCAAAGGCGAAGTCGTAAACGGAGCTACCTTCTCGCGCTTTCAGGCAGCTGGCATACTCAATCCTGGAGACGCTCTGAAGAGCCACAAGCAGAGCCGAGCGTGTGCGAAGCGCCACGTTAAGAAGAGAAAGGGGTGCGCGAACAACCTCCCTGTCCGCTACGGGCAGGTGAAGCGCGCCATCCCCACAGCAGGTACCTACAAGCTTCACATCAAGCCGAGCGGCAAGGTTCTTGCCGCCCTGAAGAACGGCAAGACACTTACGGTCCGCCTGACGATCCTCTTTACGCCAGCAGGCACGGCTGACCACATTTTCAGGACCGCGACTGTCAAGGTGCACCTCAAGAAAGCCCACTCAGACGGGCATCACTCGAAGAGCTAGGTGCGCTGGTCAGCGTCCGCGATCGGTGTCGCGGTCGAGCGCGTCGCGACCAGGTATCTCGGCGGCCAAGGGTACGCCAGGGAGATGGTCTCCCAGGTGCAGCGGGTCGCGCGTGGGCTGCCAGTCTGGACCTGGTGCCTCCCGGTGCGTGTTGGAGGGGATGTGTGCGCGGCTGCGGCCCATGCGCTGGGCGAGGCGCGCGATCCGCTCGGAGTCCGGCCCATGCGGACCGAGGTCCTCGCGCGCGATGTGCCAGTCCGTGCGTTGGCGCGCACGCGTAGCCTCGACGTAGGCCGTCTCTTTGCTGGTCTGCCAGCTACCTGTGAGCACGACGGCGCGCTCGACAGTCGCTCCCTGCTGGCGGTAGACATGCTGGGCATACGCAAGGCGCAGCGACTTGAGGTCCCGGGCGGCGAGCTGGACGCGCCGGTCAGACCCGTCGAGCGCGATGGTCACCCCGCCGCTGGGATCGAGCGCGGTGATCTCGCCGCGACTGCCGTTCTCGACGCGGGACTCCCCAGGTGGCCGGTGCTGCCGTGTGAACGCGATGAGGTCCCCCCGGCGGATGCCGTAGTGCATATGGGGAAGCGGAACCTCGCGCCGGCCGAGTTCGCCGCGCTGGGCACGCAGGTGCTGAGCTCGAGCGTTGAGACGGTCGATCTCCTGGTTTGAGGCGTCGGCGATGAGCGCTATGTCACGGATGTCGTGGTTCTCGCTGTCCAGCCGTGCCCACGCCTGGACAGCGTTCTCAGCCGCCTCATCGCGGGTGTCCGCGAGGTGCAGCGCCCCGCGCGAGGCGTAGTGCGCCAGCGCACGCTCGGGCTCACCGGCGCGGAGGGCATGCCAGGCCGCTTGCTCGGCGGGGTCCTTGGTGCGATGGATCGCCTGAAGCTCAGCGGTCGGGACGTGGCTCGTGAGCCGGTCGAACATCCCGCCGGGGCCGATCGAGGGGAGCTGCTTACCGTCGCCGACCGCGACCAGCTTTGCTCCTGAGCGCTCCACCAGCCGGGTGAGCGCGTCGAGGCGGGCGTGATCCGTCATCCCGGCCTCGTCAAAGACGATGGTCGTATCCGGCCCGATATCGACGTCCCCGGCCTTGGCGCGGGCGATGAGGGAGTCGAGCGCCATCGTCCGCCCTTGGAGGGCGGGGCTGTCCGCACCCAGCCGCTCGGCCGTCGACCACGACACCGCGACACCGAACGTCTCCCTTCCAGCGAGCTGCTCCGCGCGCATCGCGGCGTCAATCACGATGCCCTTCCCCGTCCCGGCGGGCCCGACAAGCACGGCGGCTCGCTCGGCACCAGTGAGTACCACGAGCGCCCGTTGCTGTTCGGGATTCAGCGGAGAGGCGATGCGCTCCATGACCTTTCGCGCGGCGCTCTCGCGTGCGGGCGAACCGACGTCCCGCCCAGCGGGCCGACCCAGACGGCCAGCCCTGCGTTCGATCCCCCGCTCCTGTCTACGAACCGCGCGAGTCGTCATCCGCCCACCCTCGAGCATCAGGACTCGTCGATCTCGAACCATCTCCCCAGCAAGCCCGAGCGCCCGCGCCGGGCCCAGCTCGCCCGCCGTCTGCTCCAGTGCGACCGCGCGCAAGTCCTTCGGGTCGAAGATCGCGCGCCGCTCGGTCAGCTTTGCTTCGATGCGATCCACAGCCGGGTGCTCTCCCGCCTGCGGCTCGCTGAGCGCGATGAGCCGCACGGTCTGCTCGGCGCCGAACTCGCAGCGATGCGCCGTCGCCCGCCAAACCTCCCTCGGATCTGACGGGGCGCCCGGTGTACGCGTATGGTCGTTCTCAAGCGCGGGGTCGCGCAGCTCTCCCTGCCTCGGGGCGCGTCCGAAGCGCGCCCGGAACCGCTCGGCCGCACGGGCGATCTCCCGGGAGTGCCCCGAGAGCGCCTCGCAGAGCTCGCGAGGAACCCCCAGAACCTCGAAATACCGGCCGTCCTTCCCAGTGCTCCGTTCGATCCCATAACCCTCGCCGGCGAGTTCCTCCGCGAGCGCGGAGCGGTAGAACGCGCCCAGCTCTCGTGCCGCCCGGAAGACCGGACGCGAGGCCACGGCGACGATCCGCTCATCCTCGCGAACGGCGCCTGTGACCACCACATGACTATGGAGATGTGGGTCCGGCGTAGGCGCACCCGTGACCCACCAAGCGACCGTGTGCGTGTACTCCACCGCGAGCACATCCCGAGCAGGCTCCTCCAACACCGGCCCGCCGAGACGGCGACGCACAACTGGCACCTCCCGGCGCAGGTGGTCCATCGAGCGCTCGACCGCGCGCGCTTGGGCGCGCTCGATCACATCGCCCTGCCAGGAGTCGGCAAGCCCCCACACAACCGACGCCGACCTGGGAGCGCTGAACGTCAAGCAGATGCCGCCACCGCGGCCACCCGTGCCCCCACGACGCACCCACTCGCCAGTACCCGGATGACGACCCTCCACCAGCGCCAGGAAATCCTCCCCATCGACCGATTGAGCCGACGCGATCCCAAGGCGCTCCAAGGTCTCATGATCGGAAAGCCACCGGCTGGGAGCCCGGACGATCTGCCCGTCGGAGGCCAGGTAGTCCCCACGCTCATGCGCGAGGCCCTCCACCTCCAAGTAGCGGGCAGACCCACCGGCAAGGTCCGCAGGGATACTCGCAGCGCTCAACACGCCTCTTACTGACCGCGAACCCGCAAAACCGGCCAACGAAATTGACCGCGCCGGCCCCCCGAGGTCGCCGGTGCGCGTGCGCCAGGTACGAGACGAGGCCCTTATCGAGTCCCCGACCGTGCAGCGACCCCTAGAGAAGTCCTCTAGAGAAGTGCCGGGGTTTCGTCCGAAGCTCGATATACGCTTAAAGCAAGCTGTGGAGCCGGAAAAGTCGAGATGCGCCGCCAGGGACTCGAACCCTGCCCGCCGGATTAAAGCCCGGTGCTCTACCCGATGAGCTAGCGGCGCTCGCCGGTGCAGTCTGCCACATGTCCGCTCGTGCGTGGTAGGGCCCCCGCCCCGCCTTGGGGCGTGACGCATGGGAGGCCGCACGATAGGGGCCGCGCGGTCGAGGGACCGTCTCTAGCTCTGCTCGGAGGCGACGCGTAACATCTCGTCGATCTGCGTGAGCTTTACGCGTGGACGGCCCGCCGGCTCGCCGAGGCCGCGCTCGTGCTCGTCGATGGCGGTCCAGCCGGAGTAGGTGACGAGCTCGGGGAGCGGGTGCGAAGCAGCTCCTCGACGGCGTTCGCGTCCGGTGAGGAGGGAGTGAGCAGGCGGTCGGCCGCGAGGTCGGCGAGGATCGCGTCGACCGTCTCCTGGGCGTCTTTCTTGTTCGTGCCGATCACGCCCGTGGGGCCGCGCTTGATCCAGCCGACGACGTACTCCCCGCGGCGGACGGCGTCGGAGTCGAGCACGCGCCCGCCGTCGTTGGGGACGACGCCGGCGCGCTCGTCGAAGGGGACGCCCGGGAGCGAGCGGCCGCGGTAGCCGATCGCGCGCAGCACGAGGCCCGCGGGGATCGTCTCGCGCTCCTCACCCGCCTGCGCGCGCAGGCCACCCTCGGGCGTGGCGACGAGCTCGTTGCGCACGGCCTCAACTGCGGCCAGGTCTCCAGCGGCGTCCGCGATGAGCGCGACGGGCGAGAGCAGGAAGCGCAGCACGATCCTTCGCCGCCGGCCCCGCTCCGGTCGCGCGGCGTAGTCGCGCAGTACGGCGACATTGCGAGCGGTGGCGCCGCCGAGCTCAGGGCCGCCGACCGCCAGGGCGCGCTCCAGCTCGGCGGCGTCGACGATGACGTCCACGTCGTCGAGCTCCCCCAGCTCGAGCAGCTCGGGGTTCGTGAAGGCGGCCTGGGCGGGGCCGCGGCGACCGAGCACCACGACCTCCTCGATGCTGGAATGCTCGAGCACGTCGAGCGCGTGGTCGGCGATGTCGGTGCGCGCCAGCTCTGAGTGTGAGAGCGTGAGCATGCGCGCGACGTCGAGGGCGACGTTTCCGTTTCCGACCACCACCGCGCGCACACAGGAGAGGTCGAACTCCAGCGAGCGGTGGTCGGGGTGGCCGTTGTACCAGCCCACGAAGTCCGTCGCGGGCCAGCTGCCGGGGAGCGACTCGCCGGGGATCCCCAGCGCGCGATCGGCGGGCGAGCCGGTGGCGTAGACGAGCGCGTGGTAGTGCTCGAGCAGCTCCTCGCGCTGCACGTCGCGCCCCAGCTCGACATGGCCGAAGAAGCGAAAGCGGGGGTGCGCGGCGGTCTTCTCGTAGACGCGCGTCACGGACTTGATCTTGGGATGGTCGGGCGCGACGCCCGAGCGCACAAGCCCGTGCGGGGTGGGAAGGCGCTCGAACATGTCGACCTCCACGGTGGACTCCTTCAGCAGGTGCCCCGCGGTGTAGAAGCCCGCCGGACCGGAGCCGATCACGGCGATGCGCACGGGCTTTGAGTCGGTGTTGGGCATGGCGTTGAAAAGTAAGGAGGGGAGGGGCCGGTGGACGAGGGATCGGAGGGAGCGCCGCCCCCGGCGGCCGTGGTGAATGCTTTGGAGCTTTGAGACTGGCGATGGGCACGGCCCGACTCGAACGGGCGACCCCCTCGGTGTAAACGAGGTGCTCTAGCCAACTGAGCTACGCGCCCCAGTCAGGGTAGAAAGCCTATCCAGTCGGGCACCTCTTTCCAGGCCACGTGGGTGCAGCAGGTGCCGGCAATCGCGTGGCGCGGCCGGTAACGCTTGCGCGTGATGCTTTACCTCGCCAGGTCAGGCGCCATCGCCAGGCAGGTGCGGCAGCCGCGGGGACTCGCGCTGCGCGGCTGGAAAAGCTCGCGCGAGGCGCTTTGCCTCGCAGTGCAGACGCCACCGCCAGGCAGGTGCGGCGACCGCGGTGACTCGCGCTACGCGGCCCCCGCGGGCCCAACAGATAGGGGATCCCACCCACCCCCTTTTCCTTCCCTCTCGCGCCCACCCCACACCGCGCGCGCGTCTGCGTGTCATGCTTGGGGAGTGCATGGGGGTGGGCGATGGGGGTTGCGGATCGGGCTCGGGGTTCTGGGCGTGCTCGTCGTGGTACTCCTCGGCGCGCAGCTCCTGCTGCCCGGGATCGCCGCGCGGCGGGCGCGCGATCGGGTGGGGCGCTATGGGACGGTGCTGAGCGCGCATGTCAGCGCGTTCCCCGCGATCGAGCTGCTCTGGGGGCACGGCGACTCGGGCTCGGTCGCCGCCGGTTCGCTCAGCTTCACCTCCACTCAGGGCGTCGACATGCTTTGGGAAGCGCGCGGCATCACCGACACGCAGCTCACCGCCAGCTCGATGCAGATCGACGGGATTCAGCTGCATGCCGCCAGTGTGCGCAAGCGCGGCTCGGCGGTCACGGTCGAAGGCACCGTCGATGAATCGGATCTAAGTGGCACGCTGCCGCTGGGCCTTGAAGTGCACTCGCTCACCGACGCCGGCGGGCACGTGCTTGCACAGGCCACCGGCAGCGTGCTGGGGGTCAGCGCCACCGTGCAGGTCGACGTGCACGCCGAGGAAGGACGCCTCGTCGCCGAACCGCAGGGGCTGCCGCTTGCGGGCCTCGCCACTGTGACGATCTTCTCCGACCCGCGCCTGCGTATGGAAACGGTCGACGTCACACCGCTCGCCTCCACGGGCGGCCCGGCCAATCTGCGGGTAATGCTGCACGGAACGCTCGTCGGCTCCTAACGCCATACGTGCGCGACGCGCCGCGCTCTCCGTGCGATCCGGCCCGCGCGGCTCAGCCGGCCGAGGCGACCGGCGCCCCGGCGGGCACACCCGGGCGCGGGCCTACCATCATCGGCATCCCTCGCCGGGGGCTGATCGTGGGCATCTGGCGGACGCTCAGCTTGAAGTCGTCGGGCAGGCGCAGTGAGCAGTGCTGCAGGAGCAGCGTCGCGATCGTGCGCACCTCCAGCTGGCCGAAGCGCATGCCGATGCACGTGCGCGAGCCGCCACCGAAGGGGATGTAGGCGCCCTTCGCAAGGCCCGCCTTCGCCTGCGGCGCAAAGCGCTCCGGGCGGAAGCTCCTCCGGTTCGGGGAACACCCGGGCAGGTGAGTGGCTGGCCCACGAGCAGTAGTTCACGAACGTGTCGCCCGGCACGGGCGCCCTCGAACTCAAATGCCTCCAGCGAGCGGCGCGGGCCGATCCAGGCGGGCGGGTACATGCGCAGGGTCTCCTCCAGCACCTGCTCGAGCTCTGAGAGCTCGCCGCTCATCAGCTGCTCGGCCGTGGGCGGTTTGCCGGCGAGGAGGGCGTCCTGCTCGGCTGCCAGCCGCGCCACCACCTCGGGGTGGTGGGCGAGCTCGTAGAACATAAACGCCACCGTCGAGGTCGTCGTGTCGTGGCCGGCGAACAGCAGCGTCATCATCTCGTCGCGGATCTGGCCGTCGGTGAGTCCTTCGCCCTGCTCGTCGTGTGCGTCGAGCAGCAGACTGAGCACGTCCTTCCCCCGCTCGCCGCTGGCCGGCGGCGGGCGATCTCGGCGTAGAGCACACGGTTGAGCTTGCGCGTGGCCTGCGCCTGTGCGGTGCCACGGGGTGCCCGGCCCGCGCAGTATCCGCAGCGGCACGGTCGGTGGCGTAGAAGCCGAGCGCCTGCTCGAACAGCCCCGCGGCATCGACCGCGCGAGCCTGCGCGCCGTCGGGGTCAAGCCCGAAGAGCGCGCGCATCGCGATGCGCAGCGCCAGCGTGCGCGTCCACTTGTAAAGGTCGAAGTCTGGCTGCTCGGCCCGGCACGGGGTCTGCGAAGCTCGCCGATCACCGCCTCGGGCGCGAGGCCTCAAGCGCAGCCCCTGTCTCCTCAGCATCACGTCGATCGAGGCCGCGATGCGCTCGCGGTGGAAGGCCGGCAGCATCGCCTGCGCGAGCGGCGGTGGTAGGCACCGTCGGTCGTCAGCAGCCCATCCCCGAGGAACGAGATCAGGTCGCGGAAGTGGCTTTCGCGCCACTGGAAGTTCGCGGCGTGCGAGACCGTGATGTAGTGGTTGGCTGCCGGCCCGAGCATGAACACGACGTTGCCGTGAAACAGCCGCAGCGTGAATACCGGCCCGTAGCGCTCGTAGGCCTCCAGCAGCAGCGGCAGCGGATCCTCGGTGAAGCGCCGCGTGCGTCCCATGCTGAAGTCCGTCTCGCCCGGCGGGAAGGGCACCTCAGCCGCCCGCTCGGCCTGCAGATCCTTGACGATCGCCAGCAGCGGGTTCATCGCACGCAGCGGCGGCGGGCTTGCGACGGGGGGCATGGCGCTAAGCCTACACCTCCTCTTGGCTGGCTGGCCAGGTTGGGCGGATGACGGCGGCTTGGACCTCGGCCGAGGAGGGTCGGCTGCCGTGGGGCCGTCGGCTTGGCATACTCTTCAGACGCGCGTGGCGGGCCCTCGGCCCCGTGCCCACGCGGGGGCGTAGCTCAGCTGGTTAGAGCGCCGGCCTGTCACGCCGGAGGTCGCGGGTTCGAGTCCCGTCGCTCCCGTCTTAGGAAAGCCCTAGAAATCGGGGCTTTTTCTTTTGGATCGCTCTCGAATATTTTGGCGGTTTCCACGCCGAGTACCGCTTGCGAGTACCAATACGCGCGGCGCGGGCTGCTGCCGGGGCATAAGCTCGGGCGGCGGTGGATCTTCCTGCGGGACGAGGTGGAGGCGGTGGTGCGGGGCAGGTCGAGGGTCGGCTTGTGAGGGGCCCAGTCACCGGCGGGGTAGCTGGCAAGGTAGGACGTACGGCGAATGGCATATCTACTACAGAGTTGCTGCAATCGCGCTACACTTGTCGGGTGTCGTCTCCTGCCATTGCACCACAACCACTGATCCGCGAGGCGGTCTATCTCCACGAGATTGCCCAGCTGACTGACGCTGACATCGCACGGGCGACGGGTGTGGCTCGCAGCACGGCGCGAGCCTGGCTGGCTCACACGCGCTCTCCCACGGGCGAGAGGGCCGAGCGGCTGATCGAGCTGTCAGCGCTGGTGGAACGCTTGGCGCGAGTGATGGAGCCGTCCTACATCGCTGTGTGGCTGCGCAAGCCCGTGCCGGCGCTGGATGATGATAAGCCGATCGACCTGATAGCGCGCGGGGAGTACAAGCGCGTCGCCGAGTTGGTCTCCGCGCTCGAAGAGGCCCCTTTCTCGTAGGTCGCATCGGGTGGCAGCTCGCGTCCAGCGTGTGTCCGTCGCCGGGTCGTGGTGGCGGCAAATCCCACACGGATCAGACCCGCTGTGGCTGGCCTCACCGCCCTCCAGTGGCCGCTGGCAACGCGGCGAGACGGTAGCAGCGGTCTACCTTGCCGACGAGGAGGCCACGGCGTGGGGCGAGTGGTATCGCGTACTCGCTGAGCTGGCGCTGTCGCCGACCCATGGGATGCCGCGCGATCTATGGCGCTGGACGGTCGCCATGAACGACATCGCGGATCTCTCGACGGCTGTGAAGCTCGCCCGGCTGGATCTGCCGATGCCTTCGCCCAGCCGGCGCACGTGGCCGCCGTTTCAAGCTGCCGGGGAGAATCTGCACAGCAAGGGCTACCGCGGTGTGCTCTACCCGAGTGCGGCCCGCCCGGAGCGCCAGGCGCTTTGTCTCTTCAGGGAGACGGTTGCGGTCGCTGGTGCCGAGCCCGTTCGTCCGCCCACCACCTACCGCGACCCGCCCGCGCCGCCACCTGGGTTACGTACCTGAGGGGAGTCTGCTTTTCGGCTGTCCGACTCTCGCTGCTATGGAGTCTGATGAGGTTCTAGGGTCGATTGGCAGTAGGTTGAAACCTGTTTGCCCGGCTTCAGATAGGCGCTGGTCAGCAGGGTTTTTTCACCGACCGTTAGCGTACTCGTTTCTACGCTCAAGGCATTGATCTGGCCCGTCAGTTCCGGTACGCAGGTCGTAAGTTTCGAGATGGTCGCCTGCTGCTTCGCGTTTGCGCTAGCCGCGGCGCCTTGGGCGGTGGCGAGTTCGGTCTTTAGCGTCTGCACTTCTCTTTGCAGCGCCACCACCGATGAAGCGGCGGCTGACCGAACGCTTGTCGTTTGAGTACGGCTCAGCGCGAAGATCGCGATCCCCAGTGCCGCGACCGCGACCACTACGATGGCAATCAACACCGCCCGTTGCCCTCGATGCGTGTTCGCGTTTTCGGGCAAATCCCCTACAGCCGTCGGCTGCTCATAGTTCATTCGCCCCCGCCTTCCTCGTAACGTTGTCCATAAAGCGTGCCCGGCACCGTACCACCGGTGGCGCCCGAATGCCGGGTTGACGCCGCCCAGTTGGAATCGAAAGGGCGTGGCCCCGTCTGAGTAACAGTGCCACGTAGCCGCGTCCCAGGGTGGATGGTTTTCAACTGGTTGTCAAATCGCTCGTCGCGTGGACGGCGAACGCCAGATTGACTCGTTCAACATCCTCGGGCCGCGCCTTGGCGTGCATGTAGCGCTCTGTAGTCGTGATGCGTGAATGCCCAAGAAACTCCTGAACAAAGCGCGCGTCGGCGTGCCGCGCGATGAGGCTGCCGGCGGTATGGCGCAGGGCGTGAAAGCGCGGGGGGCGCAAGCCGACGGCGTCGCGAGCGCCCTTGAAGCGGTGGCGGACGGCGGAAGGATCGAGCCGCCGGCCGAGGCGTGAGCAGAAGACGTAGTCCTCGCGCGCGCTGTAGTCGATGCGGACCTGCAGGCGAGTGAGCGCTGCGGCGGCCGTCCTGGGCCGTTTCCGGCCTTCCTGGGCGGCCTTCTTGGCGTCCTTGGGGTCGTGTGGCTAGCTGGGCGATGTGGTCGTAGAGCGGTGCGCTCGCCCTCGATGGTGTCGGGGTCATGGACGATGAGGCGGCGGAAGATGGCATGGTTGAAGAGTCTCCGGCCGATGGTGTTGAGGGTCTCGTAGAGAACGTGGTTGTCATCGAGGAGGGCGAGCGCATCGTCGAGGGCCTGCATGACGTCCTCGACCTCGCGGCTGGCGGCATCGGCCCACTGTTGAGCTTGGGCGCTCTCGGTGGCGATGCGCTCCTGCTCGGCCTTGAGCACTTCCCGCCGTTGTAGAAGAGCTGGACGAGCTTCTGCTGTTGGGCGGTGAGTTCCCGCAACCGGCGCTGGTGGCGCTCGGACTCGCGCCGGGCGACGTCAGCCTTGATCTCCACATAGGCGCGTAGGTCACGGCGAACGTTGGCCTGCTGGAGCGGGGTCAGCGTCTCGCGCTTGTAGCGGCGGACGACGGCGCGTTCGGTGCGCTCGACCGGGAAGTATGGGGCGGCGCAGCGCTCGCCCCGCTGCACGCGGGCTGAGACAGCTGAAGTACTCGTAGACCCCGCCGCACTTGCCGCGATGCCGTCCGTATCCGAGGCGCTTGCCGCAGGCGCAGTAGATGGTTCCCTTGAGGTATGGTTGTGCTTGTGTGAGTGGTCGTCGCTGGCGCGGTTGGCGGTCAGGATCTCCTGTACGCGGTCGAAGGTCTCCTGGTCGATCAGAGCCGGGTGACGGCTGCACCGCTTGACGCCGCCTCGGGTGACGATGCCGAGGTAGTAGTCATCGCGCAGGATGCGATGCACCTGACAGCGTGGGACTGGACGGCTTGGTCGGGCGCGGGTGGCTCGGGTGCGTAACCTGCTTCCTCCAAGTTGTCCGTGATGGTCGTGAGGGTGTGATCGCCGGTCTCTTGGCCAGCTCGAAGGCTGGCTTGATGTAGTCGACGCGTTCGGGGTCGGCGGCGATAGCGGCGACCCCGCGCACGGACGACACGAATCACTTGCGAACCTCTCTGCGGCGAGTGGTCAGAGAATCTTCAAAGGGCCAACCCGTCCACAGTTACGATCCGGGCGCATGAAAAATCCCGGTCCCTTCGGGGATCGGGATTGCCTACCCGTCACGGCTGGTCAAACAAAGAGATTGGGCTGGTCGCCTAATACCGGTTATGGGACGCCAACTGTGCGGGGCCGATACGCTGCGTCCTGTGGACCTCGTCGAAATCATACGGAGGCCACGCACGTGGGCGTCTATCTACGTTGCACTCATACCGCTCTACGCCATGCTCTACACAGTACTGCCAGGGGGCAGCTTCTATGACTCCAACATCCAACGCGAGGAGGCGTTCTCTAAGGACTACGACAGCCTTCGCGCTTCTCTTGCCGCGTGGATCGGAGCAGAGACGACACTCACGTGGAGGCAAGATGGGGACACGTTGCGTATGCTGACGACCCTTCTACGAGTCGGATCGGTGACTGAAAGGCCGCTTGTAGGCTTCGTGCAGTCAGAGCAGAACGGAGCGTATATCCGGCGCATTTCAACGCAAGGATTTTCAATGGAGCTCGCTTGGCGGTGGAGCCGCTTACATGGAACGCTGTGAGTGCGGACCTTGCTTTGCAGACAACGCCGATTGTGCGACGTGGATTCCTACTGGGTAGATAGATGGAGAGTGAGCGAGTGCCGGGCTACCATTCGTGCAAGACCCTCTTCGATGCTATGTGTTCGCTTTCTGTCAAGAGCTCTTGACGCTTCGCCTGCTCGATGCGTTCGTGGAAATCCATGCTTAAGACACGAAAGTGCAGAATGATATATTGCCTAATGCCGCTTATGCGACACAAGCTCGATCGATTACGGGACACCGATAGAGTTGGAACTGACGCCTTCGACTACTACCCATACTGTGTCTCCATGTTCGAAGTCGTAGCAGGTATGCCCGTTATCCCAGGTTTGCGGCGATGCGGTCTCCGTCAGCGTGAACGTCGCATCACCACCGCTGGCGAAACTACAGGTGTATTGGTGTGATCCAGTAGAGAAACCATTGAGAGTCATCCAGATCCACCCTGGGTGTGCGTCGCTCCAGCCGATTTGAATTGACTTTGGAGGTGGAGGTGGAGGTGGAGGTGATGGTGATGGTGATGGTGATGGTGATGGTGGAGGAGGTGGAGGGGGCGGGGTGCCACCGCTTCCGGTCGGGCCGGTGCCATTCTGAATCTGCTGAGTGCCCCCGCCTTGGATCGGTTGCGTCGATCCTTGGAGGGTTTGGGATGAACCGCCTTGGAGGGGCGCACTCGCTAGAGGCTTGCGGTAGATGAACTTGGCATCAGAGGGCAGCTGTCGGCTGTAGCGATAGCTCCCGGCATTTCCTGGCGTGCCTCGCCAGTAATAGCGAGTAAAGACCCGGTAGGTGGCGATATTGGCGTCGTCGGTATTCATCTCCGACGTGATGAAGTGATTACTGTCCTCGACTTGGGTGACATAGGCCACGTGACCCGGTTCGTCGTTCGTGCCCGCGCCATAAGAGAGAAGAGCTCCAACCTGCGGCGTCGTTCCCTCGGGAAAGCCACCATACTGAGCCGCATAGGGAGCCCACCGCCCTCCGTTCCAGCCGCCCGTTGGTGCGCCCCCAGCGACCGATTCGATATAGACTTCTGGACGCTCATTAAACGCCCACCAGGTACACTGTCCCAATTCGAACGGGTTCGGGATTGTGCCACCACCGAAGCCGGCCCCAGATACTGGCCGCACTTGCGGCGTTGAGGCTTCGGGCCAGCGCGAGGTGTCCGCCCCTCCAAGGATGCCGGAACCATGCGTGCCAACCACACGGAGACGTGTCGTTGTTGCGGGCAGGCTACGTCGCCTCGCAGTCCTGCATATCGCCGTCAGGACCCATTCTCCGGGCGCGGTGTGCGCCCCCGCCTTAAGCGTGAAGTCCGCGACTGGTGGCGTGAACCCGTATCTATGCCTGAGATACCTGCCTCTAGGCCCTCGCTCGACGAACGTGCATGACCGTGCACTCCGCGCGATGAGTCGAATGCTAAGCGCACTGCCACGCGCAAGTGTCGTCGCATGGGCTCCGAAATGTGGGGCGCTCGCTCTCGCTTGGGTGGCACCGACAACCGGACCTGCGGCCAGGATGGCCGATATCAAGAGCACACAGATTGCCGAACCGCGTGACCTTCGCCGAAGGCCCATGCGTTCCGCATGAATCGCACGATGGTCAGCGTGCTCCAGATTATCGTTCAGCTCGGTCATTGCTCGCGTCTCCGGTCGACATTGCGATCACTAGCCACTAGGGGACCGTACCCTCAGCGACGAGGCTACCGTACTTGGCATCGACATATACGACTCATTCAATAGATGAGGCGGCGATTTGGTAGTATACCGCCTGTCCAGCGAGCTGCACTCCATCTCTCTGTCTGCCCCGGATCATCCTGCCTGTCCTCCGTAGGGTTTGCCGAGCACCAACGGGTTCCATGGGTGAAGCGTCAAAGTCCCCGGTCTCCGCCCAAGGACCGCGACAGTTCGACTTCTTCAAGATGGTCGGGGCGGCCGGAACCGAACCCACGTTCTATTCCCGCCATCGAACCCGTGCGCTTCGCGCGTATCCAGGCAGCTATGCAGAGCCTCGCGTGGTCTCATGGATCGTCGTCGCCGCGCGGCGACGCGTCTCCCGCCCTACCGGCTCCATCAGCGCCTCAAGCAGCCGCGCCAGAAGGGCGGCGGGGTTCGCAGCTGGGCGCATCGCTCCCGTCTTGGGCACCGATGCTTTCCGGTCGGTGCTCGAAGTGCTTGTCCGCGAGCTCCGAAGCACTGAGCACCGGCCAAGCGACTGGGTCCTCAGAGTCGCTCGCGCTCATCGCTGCCAAGTCGTCGATGTTCGCCTGGAAGCGCACGCGATTTGCGGCTCGAGCGCGGTCCGTCCGTACACCTCCGCTACGTGCAGGACACTCATGCCGTGAGCGCTACGGCGGCGTCGGGGCTGGCTGCCAGGAAGGAGAAGCTCTCCTCGATGTAGAGGTGGACGGCTTGGTCGTCGTGTCGCTGGTAGCCGATGGCGAGGTCCTGTCCGCAGTCGAGGATGAAGTCGCCTCCGCGCTGGCTGAGCACGACCGCACCGATGAGCCCGGGCGCCCAGACGATCGGACCGTCGAGGATCTTGCGCAGATGGTCGAGCAGCAGGTGACCGCCATGCTCGGCGGTCTCGATGACGCGCCGGTACTGCTAGGTCCGTGATTGGTGCGTGTGGGCGCAGGAGGTGGTTCATCAGTGCATGCTCCCAGTCTTGCCGCCGATTCCTAGCGAGCCTGAGCTCTTGTGGCTTGGGTTTGTCTGCACGGGGGTGCCGTCGTCGGTGGCTCGCGCCTCTGACTCCTCGCCGTGCTGGACGATATCGCCGGATTGGAAGAGGATCCCCTGCGCGATCTCGCGCCATAGCGGTGTTTGGCGTAAGAGAAACTCGAGGTCCATGCTGAAGTGCTTGAACTCCTCGCCCTGTGCGTCTCGCATGATCGCGAGCGCTTCTGCGTCGTTCTCGACGGCGAGGCGCTGCTCGTACCAGCCGATCGCTTCGGCCTCCTCGGTCAACGAAGCGCACATACGCGCAAACGTGCGCGTCCGTGCGGGCAGCTCATGCGCCGGCTCGTGGTACTGATCAAAGCCCATGTGGCCTCCTCGATGGTGGGACCGATCACGGTCGTGGCCCCAGGATGGCATGCTCGCCATCCAAGCGCTCGATGACACCAAACGGCCGACACGGGTATTACCTCATCTGACCGGGAAACGTCCTAGGAGGTGGTGTTCGTGGCGAGATTCGTGACCATCGGATATGGAGATCGCGCGGGGTATGACCGAACCGACCAGGCGACGCGCGATGCCGCCCATCGACACGACGAGCGTCTGCGCACGGAAGGGGTGCTGATGGGTATCGCCGGTGGGCCCGTGCAGGTGCGCAATCACGACGGCGCGGGCGTGGACACCAGCGAAGGGCCCTACCTGCGTTCGGACCTTCCCGTAGCGGGGTTTGCGGTCATCGAGGCGTCCACTCTGCAGGAGGCGGTGGACGTCGCCTCGAAGACCCCCTGTGCGGTCGCACACGGTGTCGTCGAGGTATGGCCGCTGGAGTTGACGCCATAGATCCCCGCCTCCTCGCAGCGACCGCCGAGAGCTGTGGTTCAGTAGTCGGCAAGCCGTCTGAGGACCCCGACGGCGTCCGCCAGCAGCACCCGCTCCTCGGGGCTGAGTTCCCTGGTGATCGCATCGGCCAGCCAGCCCTCGCGCTGGCGGCGATCGGTTGCCAGAGTCGCACGGCCCTCGTCGGTGAGCGCCACGAGCACGCGGCGAGCGTCCGCAGGGTCCGTGCTGCGGGTCGCGAGGCCGCTCGCCTCGAGCCCCGCCACCGTCTGTGCCATCGACTGCGGGCGCACGCGTTCGGCGATGGCGAGCTCGCCGATGCTGCACGGCCCTTCTCGGTCGAGACGGCCCAGTACCGCCGCCTGCGAGAGCGAGAAGCCGCGCTGGGCGCGCAGTCGGCGAGTCAGCGCCCCCAGCGTCACCCGCAGCTCGCCGGCCAGCAGCCCGGCGTCTACCTCGGCGGACATGGCGCGGACTATAGACCGGAGCCGGCCACCGGCATCGGTCCAGGGCTGGCGCCAGGCCGGGCCAGGGGGCTGGAACCCCGACGCTCAGCGGGCCCAGGGCAAAGGTAGGGGAAGGGATCGAGATTATGCAGGTAACCTGTATAATAACTTTCATGGAGGCAGCTACGGTCACGAAACCCGATCGCTACAAGTGGATCGCGCTCTCCAACACGACCCTCGGCGTGCTGCTGGCCACGCTCGACCTCTCGATCACGCTGATCGCGATGCCGGCGATCTTCCGCGGCATCCACCTCGATCCGCTGGTGCCCGCTAACAGCCTCTATCTGCTGTGGATGATCCTCGGCTACATGGTCGTCTCGAGCGTGCTGATCGTCAGCCTCGGGCGCCTGGGCGATCTGTATGGGCGCGTGCGCATCTACAACCTGGGCTTCGTCATCTACACGCTCGCCTCGCTCGCTGCTGGCGCTCGACTGGATGAGCGGGCGCTGCCGGCGCGACCTACCTGATCGGCTTTCGCATCGTGCAGGGCATCGGCGGGGCCTGTCTTGCTGGCCAACGCGGCGGCGATCATCACCGACGCCTTCCCCGCCAACCAGCGGGGGATGGCGCTCGGGATCAACAACATCGTGGGCGTCAGCGGGATGTTCGTCGGCCTCGTGCTCGGCGGGCTGCTCGCGCCGATCGACTGGCGCCTGGTGTTCCTCATCTCCGTGCCCGTCGGCGTGTTCGGGACGGTGTGGGCGTATCTGAAGCTGGAGGAGCGCAGCACGCCGCGCCGGCGGCCGGTCGACTGGTGGGGCAACGTCACCTTCGCGCTCGGCCTCGTGCTGGTGATGGTGGCGGTCACCTACGGCATCCGCCCCTACGGCACGCACGCCACCGGCTGGAGCAGCCCGCGCGTGATCGTGCTGCTGCGCTGGCTGGCGTGCGCCTGCATCGGGGCGTTCGTGATGATCGAGCGGCGCGCCCGGGACCCGATGTTCCGCCTGCCGCTGTTTCGCATCCGCGCGTTCACCTTCGGCACGCTCTCGACGTTTCTCGCCGCGGTGGCGCGGGGCGGGCTGATGTTCATGCTGATCATCTGGCTGCAGGGCATCTGGCTGCCCCAGCACGGCTACGACTTCACCCACACGCCGCTGTGGGCGGGCATCTACATGCTGCCGCTGACGCTCGGCATGCTCGTCTCCGGGCCGACCTCCGGCTGGCTGTCCGACCGCTTCGGCGCGCGCTGGTTCGCCACGGCCGGCATGCTCGGCGCGGCGCTCAGCTTCGTGCTGCTGGCGCTGCTGCCGATCGACTTCCCCTATCCGCTGTTCGC
This sequence comes from uncultured Solirubrobacterales bacterium, assembly GCA_963723045.1. Taxonomy (GTDB): domain Bacteria; phylum Actinomycetota; class Thermoleophilia; order Solirubrobacterales; family Solirubrobacteraceae; genus Palsa-744. The sequence goes on from CAVROU010000002.1 coordinate 2,203,872, forward strand.
GGCCGTGCTGGCGCTCAACGGCATCTCGATGGGCCTGTTCGCCTCACCCAACCGCGCGGCGGTCATGAACAGCCTGCCGCCCGGCGACCGCGGGGCCGGCGGCGGCATGAACCAGACCTTCCAGAACTCCGCGCAGGTGCTCTCGATCGGGATCTTCTTCACGCTGATGATCGCCGGCCTGGCCGCGACGCTCCCGCAGACGCTCAGCAGTGGCCTGGAGGCGCACGGCGTCATCGCGAGCACCGCGCACACGGTCGGGCGCCTGCCGCCGATCTCGATCCTGTTCGCGGCGTTCCTCGGCTACAACCCGATTCAACACCTGCTCGGGCCGCACGCACTCGCGGCGCTCAGCGCGTCCCAGCGGGCGGCGCTGACAGGGCGCTCGTTCTTCCCGCACCTGATCTCCGCGCCGTTTCGCAGCGGTCTGCACGAGGCGTTCGCCTTTGCGATCCTCGCCTGTCTGGTCGCCGCGGGCGCCTCGCTGATGCGCGGTGGGCGCTACGAGCATGTCGAGGAGGGGGCACCGGCCGGCGTACCGACCCCGACTCCTCTCACCGCCGCGAGGGCCAGCGAGGGCCGCTCGCCGGCGCCAGATGAGGACGTCAGCGAGCGCCGCTTGCCGGTCGCGGGCGCCAGGTAGGCCCCCGGCCCTGCCAGGTAGGCTCCCGCCCTACCCCGGCGAGGCGCCGTTGCGGCCAATCAGCGTCTGGTGGCCGGCGTCGGTCCAGATCACCTGCTCGCGTCCCGGTCCCACGCCGATCATGCTCACGGGCGCGCCGACGTGCTCTGAGATGAACAGCAGGTACTCGCGCGCGGCCTCGGGCAGATCCGAGAGCGTGCGGCACTCGCCGAGGTCCTCCTTCCAGCCGCGCAGCTCGGTCAGCTCGGCGGTCGTGTGGTGGAGCACCGTCTGGTGGTAGGGGAAGTCGTCGAACTCGGCGCCCTCGGCGCCGCGATAGCTCGTGCACACTCCGATGCGATCGAGCCCTGAGAGCACGTCGAGCTTGGTGATGACGAGCGCCGTCATCGTGTTCAGGCGTGAGGCGTAGCGCAGCGCCACGAGGTCCAGCCAGCCGGTGCGCCGCGGGCGCCCGGTGGTCGTGCCGAACTCGCCGCCGCGCTCACGAATCAGGTCACCCATCTCGTCGTGCAGCTCGCTCGGGAACGGTCCCGCGCCCACGCGCGTGGTGTAGGCCTTGGAGATGCCCCAGATTTCATCGATGTTCTTCGGTCCCACGCCCGCGCCCACACAGGCCGCCCCGGAGAGTGGGTTGGAGGAGGTGACGAACGGATAGGTGCCGTGGTCGATGTCCAGCATCGCGCCCTGTGCCCCCTCGAAGATGATCTTCTGCCCGCGGTCGAGGAGGTCCCACATCAGCCGCGAGGTGTCGGCGATGTGCTGCTCCAGGCGGTGCCCGTAGGTGAGGTATTCCTCGGTCATCGTGTGCAGATCGAGCGAAGGGTCCTTCTCGTAGGGGCGCAGCGACAGGCGCTTAGGCTCCATCGCGGCGACGATCTTCTTCTTGAGGATCTTCTCGTCGAGCAGGTCCTGTACGCGGATCCCCAGCCGCGCCGCCTTGTCGGCATAGCAGGGGCCGATGCCGCGGCGGGTGGTGCCGATCTGCTGGCTGCCGAGGCGCGCCTCGCCGGCGGAGTCGAGCAGCAGGTGGTAGGGCATGATCAGGTGTGCGTTGGATGAGATGCGCAGCCCGCTCACGTCGACCCTACGTGCACGCAGGGCGTCGAGCTCGTCGATCAGCACACCAGGGTCGATCACGACGCCGTTTCCGATCACGCAGCACTTGCCCGGATAGAGGATGCCGGAGGGGATCAGGTGCAGCTTCCACTCGACCCCTTCGCGCACGATCGTGTGACCGGCGTTGTTGCCGCCCTGGAAGCGCACCACCGCATCGCCGTGTTCGGCAAGCAGATCGGTGATCTTGCCCTTACCCTCGTCGCCCCACTGGGCGCCCACGATGACTATGCCTGGCATCTTGCACTGAAGTCTACGGGGATGCGCGGCTCAGGCCGGCTGTGCAGAAACGGGAGGCGGCTGTGCGGGTACGGGATGCTCCCGCCGCCTGTCGCTGCCATGGAGGATCATCGGATCGCCGCAGATCGCAACCAGACGTGAGACGGTGCGCTCGCCCAACTGCTCCTTCAGTTCCTCGAATTGGAGGTTGGTCGTTACGATCATCGCCCTTTCGTCCTCGTAGCGGGTGTTGATGATCGAATACAGCTGCTCCAGCACCCAGTTGGTCGTGTTCTCGGCTCCCAGATCGTCGATATGCAACAGGTCCACCGCCGTCAGGCGCTCCAGAAAGCCCACCATGCCACCTTCAGTCTCGATTGCGTTGCGAATCAGGTTCAGCAGGCGAGGGAGCGAGTGGATCACGACCGAGCGCCCCGCCTCCAGGGCCGCCTGGGAGGCGAGCATCGCGAGCGTTGTCTTGCCGGTCCCGACTTCGCCCCACAGCCATAGGCCACGCCCGGCGTCCAGGTTCTCATCGATGCGCTGCACGTAGCGGCGAATCTCCCTAACCTGGTCAGGCGCCACACGCGCGATGTCGCTGACTGGGGGGCGATCAAATGAGACACCGCGGTACCTACGCGGGACGCGGCCGGCCAGCTCGCGGGCGCGCATCCTGGCGATCTGCCCCGCCCGACACTGACAGTCCGACGCGGTATTCGTGGCCTCATCGACCATGAAACCGCTGCCGTCGCACAGACCCAAGGGGCATTTGTCGAGATCCTGGCTCATGCCGCGTAGCGCTCGCCGGCGTAGTTCATGAACTTGGGGTACTCCTTCTGGAAGGTCAGCGTCACTTCGCCGGTGGCGCCGTTGCGGTGCTTGGCGATGATCAGATCGGCCTCGCCGGGGCGCTCGGACTCGGGCTCGTAGTACTCGTCGCGGTAGATGAACATCACCAGATCGGCATCCTGCTCGAGGTTTCCACTCTCGCGCAGATCCGAGAGCTGGGGCTTCTTGGGCGAGCGCTGCTCGACGGCGCGGCTGAGCTGCGAGAGCGCGATCACGGGCACGCCGAGCTCGCGCGCCAGGATCTTCAGGCCGCGGCTGAGCTCACCCACGGCCGTGACGCGGCTGTCGTAGCGACTGTCGGTGCGCATCAGCTGCAGGTAGTCGATGATGATCAGCCCCAGCCCGCCCTCGCACTGGCTGTGCAGACGGCGCGCCTTGGCGCGGATCTCGAGCATGCCGACGTCGCTCGAGTCGTCCACCCACAGCGGCGCGCTCGCCAGGCGCTGGGAGGCCGCGAGGATCTTCGGCCAGCGCTGCTCGGAGACGCGCCCCTTGCGCAGCTCCTCGCCCTTGATGCGCGCCTGGGAGGCCACGAAGCGCTGGGCCAGCTCGGCCTCTGCCATCTCCAGGCTGAACAGCGCGACCGGCTTGCCGTGTTCGACGGCGGCGTTCTCGGCGATGTTGCAGACCAGCGCGCTCTTGCCCATCGCCGGGCGCGCGGCGACGATGATCAGGTTGCCGGGCTGAAAGCCGCCGGTGATCTCGTCGAGGTCCTTGAAGCCCGAAGGGGTGCCCGTCAGCGAGGTGCCCTCAAGCGAGAGGCGGTGCAGCTTGTCAAGCTCCTCGTGCAGCACCTCCTCGATCGCGCGGAAGTCCTGCTGGCGGTCGTCGCGGGCGACCTCGAGCATCGCCTTCTCGGCCTGCTCCACGAGCTCGCGCGGGGGCGCCTGGTGCTCGAGCACGCTCGCCTGGATCTCGTACGTGCTCGTCAACAGGCGGCGCAAGAGCGCGTTCTCGCGCACGATCTGCGCGTAGCGGCGCGCGTGCCCGGCGGCGGGTACCACACCGCTGAGCTCGTCCACGGCGGCCGCCCCGCCGATCTGCTCGAGCTTGCCCTGCTGGCGCAGGCGGTCGGTCACGGTGAGCACGTCGACGGGCTCGCTCTCGTTGTAGAGCGCCAGCATCGCCTGGTAGATCAGCCCGTGGCGCTCGCGGTAGAAGTCCTCGGGGCGCAGCCCCTCCTCGATCACCAGCGCATACAGCGAGCGATCGGAGAGCAGGATCGCGCCGAGCACCGACTGCTCGGCGTCGAGGTTGTGCGGCGGGGCGATCGCGCCCGAGGGGGCGCTCGCGCCGTTGGAGCCGTTGGTGGTCTGGACCGCGCTCATGGCTCGCGCGAGTCTAGATCGACGCCTGCCTCGGCCTGAGGAGCCAACCCGCTATCTCGGAGGAAATACGTCCGCACGAACTCATGTTCGCAGCGGAAGCGGACCGCAGGTCCGCGGTTTCGCGGGCCTGGATGGCCCGCGACCTTCTCAGGGGGCCGACAGGATGGAGGCCCGAGCTATGACTTACGCGCCACGACCATCCATAGAGCTGGGGGAGGGCAGGCCCTCCCCCAGGGCCCCCACCCGCGTTATTACTTACGCGCCACGACCATTGTCTTGACGGTCGCGGTGACGCCCTCGACGACGTCGACGACGACCATGTAGGTGCCGACGTTCTTGATCGCCTCGGGCAGGTGCACGTTCTGGCGGTCCAGGCGCAGCCCGCGCGCCTCACGGATCGCATCGGCGACGTCCTGGGCGCTGACCGAGCCGAACAGGCGCCCGTCGGGGCTGGCCTGCTCGGTGATCGTGAGCACCGTTTTGTTGAGCAGCGCGGCGTTGTCGACGGCGCGCGCGGCGAACTCCCGCTCGGCCCGTTCGGCGGCCTGCAGGCGCTGCTGCACCGCGGCCATCGCCCCGCGCGTGGCGGGCTGGGCGAGCTTGCGGGGGATGAGGTAGTTGCGCAGGTACCCCTTGCTGACCTCGATGACCTTGCCCTGCTCGCCGAGCTCCTCGACGTCCTTGAGAAGAATCGCTTCAGGCATCGTCCGCGGCCCGTCTACCGTTCCCGGTCGCCGCGGTCGCCACCGCGCCGGGGGGCGTCGTCGCGACCGCCCTCGTTGACGTAGGGCAGCAGCGCCAGCTCACGCGCGCGCTTCACCGCGCTGGCGATCTGGCTCTGGTGGCGCCGGCAGGCGCCGGTAATGCGCCGCGAGCGGATCTTGCCCTTCTCGGAGATGAACTTGCGCAGCGAGGTGACGTCCTTGTAGTCGACCTGCTCCACCTTGTCGCGGCAGTGCTGGCACGGCTTGCGGCGCCCCGAGCCGGGGGCGCCCTTTCTGTCTCGACGGCGGACTGGCTTGCCGCGACCGCGCGATTTTGCCACTTAGACCTCTCAGCTAGAACGGAATATCGTCGTCGCCGGGGGATCCGACGCCGACCGGCGCGGGCTGGAAGTCCTGGTTGTCGACCGGGACGTCACTGCCCTGAGTTCCGTTGCTCACGAACCTGCCGCCACCTGCAGCGTCATCACGCGAGCCCAGGAACTGCACCGAGTCGGCGATTATATCGACTGCCTGGCGCTTTGTGCCGTCCTGTGCCTCCCACTCGCGCCACTCCAGCCGTCCGTCGAGCGCGACGGGGCGACCCTTGGAGAGGAAACGCGCGGCGTTCTCGCCCTGCGCGCCCCACACGGTGACGTTGAAGTAGTTGGGCTTGTCGACCCATTCGCCGCTCGCGCCGTCCTTGCGGCGGGTGTTGCAGGCGATGCGCAGGCTGCACACCGACATGCCGCTCGGCAGCGAGCGCAGCTCCGGATCGGCGGTGAGGTTGCCGGTCATCACTACCCGGTTGATGTTGGTGGCGGCCACGTCGTCTTCCTTTCCTCGGCCCCGCTCGGGGGCCGGCTGTGTCTCTCAGATTGGTCTCGCCGAGTCTAGACCTGCGTGCGGGCGCCAACTTTGGTGCCACCCCGCACTTTGCGGGATTACGGTCTTCAAAGAGGAGGAGGCCGGCTGGGTCCCGGGTCTGGCGGGACCCCAGTCCATTGCGGGGACGACCTCAGCGCTTGACGCGCGGGGAGGTGCGGAACACCTCGTCCCAGTACGGCGCGCTGATCCCGAAGCCACGCGTGTCGTCCTGGAAGTGGTGGCGCATGTGGCGCTCGCGCAGCATCCTGCCCAGGCGCCCGCGCGGGCGGAAGTGGTGCAGGTAGTAGTGCAGCATGTCGTACACCAGGTACCCCGCGAAGAACCCCGCGCCAAGGCCGGGTGCATAGCGCTCGCCGAACACCAGATACATGGCGCCGAACACGAGCGCCCCCAGCGGGATGCTCACCGACGGCGGCATCACCAGGCGCATCGGGTCGTTGGGGTGCTCGTGGTGGATGCCGTGGATGATCCAGTGCAGCCGCGCCCCCAGGCCCTTCTCGGGCTCGAAGTGGAACACCACGCGGTGCAGCCAGTACTCGAACAGCGTCCACATCGCATAGCCGCCCACCGCGAGGCCCGCCGTGCCCAGGACGCTCACCTTGGAGAGGCTCCACGCCGCGAGCACGACGACCGCGGGCACGAAGATCAGCACGGGCACGAGCGGGTGCACGCGCGAGAGCGCGTCCAGCACGCGCGACTCGAACATGCGCGGCGAGGCACGCAGCACGTCGGTTCTGCTCAGCGGTTGCTCGCCGACATCGGCCCTGGCCATGGTCCGAGTGTATTACCCCGGCTCGGTTTGCCCTAACGCCGAGTGGAGCCGTCCCGCGCGGCTGTGCGCAGGTCGCTGTTCAGCCGGCCTGAGCGGGCTCGGCGACCTCGACGACCGCCTCGACCTCGACGGCCTCGACCTCAACCACTGTCTCGGGGGCGCTCGGCGCCTCGGGCGTGGGCTCGTGGCGTGAGGGCACAGCACTGGACTTCATGTCTGGCGCCTCGGGCGTGCCGGGCTTCAGTTTCACGATCCGGAAGCGCACCACCTCGTCCGCGATACGCAGCGAGCGCTCCAGGCTCGCCAGCAGCTCGGGCGTGGAGGCGTGGAACTGCAGCAGGTGGTACTCCGCGTCGGTCTTGTGTTCGATCTGGTAGGCCAGCGCGCGCGTGCCCCACTCGTCGTCGCGCACCAGCTCGCCCTGCGCCTGGATCGCCGCGCGCGCGTCCGCCACGATCTTTTCGCGGGCGCCCGCATCGGACTGGGTGTCCAGCATCAGGATCAGGTCGTACGTGGGTGCGGGCAGCGTCATGCGGCGCGGGATGATACCAGTGCTCGCCTCCTGGCCCCATCGGCGCCGACCCCCCGCGAGGTATTACGACGCCGTGCGGCCCGCCCGCGCCTGGCACCCTGGGTCCTCGGACCCAGGGGCGCTGCGAGGCGTTACGCCTCCAAGCGGCTCCATGCGGAGCCCCCTTGGGGGGCGGAGCCTTTCCTTTTAGTCGGCCGCTCGGCCCGATAGGCCTACCGGCCCCGCCCCTTCGCGCGAATGTCGGCCATCTGCTCGTCGATCCAGTCCCCGGGGTCGCGCGAGGTGACGATCTCCCTGAGCCCCTGCGCGCGCCGGCGGCGCTCCTGCGGCGCCATCGCGAGCGCCGCGTAGATCGAGTTGGCGAGCTCCTGGATGTCGAAGGGGTTCACCGACAGCGCGTACTCGCCGAGCTCCTCGTGCGCGCCGGTGTTCTCCGAGAGGATCGACACGCCCTCGCGTTCGTTGACGATCGGCCCCTCCTTGGCCACCAGGTTCATGCCGTCGAACATCGCGTTGACGAGCAGCACGTCGTAGTGGCGGTAGGCGGCCATCGCCTCTTGCAGGTCGTCGCGCAGCTTCAGCTGGATCGGCATCCAGTCGGGCGTGCCGTGGCGGTGGTTGACCACGGCCACCAACGCCTCGATCCGCTCCAGGTACTCCGCGTACTGGGGGACGTCGGTGCGCGAGGGCATCAGCTGCGCCATGAACGTCACCCGCTCGCGGAACTCGGGGTGCTGCTCGAGGAACATGTCGAACGCCGAGAACCCGCGCAGCACGTTCTTGCTCAGATCCGCGCGATCCACGCGCAGAATCAGGAAGTCGCGCCGGCGCCGCAGGAGCTCCTGCTCGAAGCGCTTCACCTGCTCCCCCTGCGCGAGGCGGCGCACCGCCTCGTGGTCGATCGGCAGCGGGTAGGCGCGCACCCACACCTCGCGCTCCCCCACCTTCACGAGGCCGCGCTCGAAGTCCACCTCGAGGTCCATCAGATCGCGGCAGCACTGCAGGAAGTTGCGCCGGTAGCTGCGCGTGTGAAAGCCGATGATGTCGTTCGCCAAGAGCCCCGTGAAGATCTCCTCGCGGATGCGCGTCGGCAGCACCCGCCAGGCGTCCGACTGTGTCCAGGGGATGTGGATGAAGTGGTGCAGGAACACGTCCGGTCGCGCCCGGCGTACGAGGTCGGGGAGCGTGTAGAAGTGGTAGTCGTGCACCATCACCACCGGCTCCTCGTTGCCCTCGAGCTCCTCCACCACCGCTTTCGCGAGGTCCTCGTTGACGGCGTTGTAGCCGAACTCGAACGCCTCGATCTCCTCGCGGCGGATGTCCGGCGCGTTGGAGAGGTCCCATAGGTAGTGCTGGATGAACCACAGCATCGGGTTCGCGAACACGTTGTAGAAGCGGTCGTATGCGTCCGGATCGCTCACCACCAGGCGCACCTGGTACTCGCCGCCGGCGGGGCTTCGCACGGGGAACGCCCGTTCGCCGTGGCCGCGACTGACCTCGGCGTCGTACTCGTTCATCGCCGAGGCGATCCACACCGCCTCGCGGTGCGAGGCTAGTCCGGTCAGCGCCGTCACCAGGCCGCCGCTGCCGCGCTGCACCTCCCCGCCGGGGCCGAACGTCACGGGCCCGCGGTTTGACACCAGCACGAGCGGCGCACGCTGTGCCGGTGTCTCGCTCACGTCGCCGTCTCGGTGGGGTCCGGGAGGTTCCGGGGTGCGGAGAGGACCGCCGGCGAGGTCGCCGGGCCCCCGTGTGCCGGCTGGGCGCTCACGCCAGCAGCTCCGTGAAGATCTTCAGGTAGTCGCGCAGATAGCGGGGCGTCAGGAAGTGCGTGCGCACGTGCTCCTTACCGCGCCTACCTAGCGTTTTACCCAGCGCGGGGTCCTCGAGCACCTCAAGCGAGCGCGCCGCGCACTGCTCGACGCTCTCCACGAGGAACCCCGTCACGCCGTCCTGCACCTGCAGCGGGATGCCGCCCACGTTGCCGCCGATAAACGGCCGCGCCTTCCAGATCGCCTCCGAGACGGTCAGTCCGAAGCCCTCGCGCGTTGACTTCTGGATCAGCACATCCGCGTGCGACTGGAACGCGTTGACCTCGATCGCGCCGACGTTGTTGAAGTTGTTGAGGATATGCACGTCCGGGTCGCCATCGGCGTGCGCGATCGTCGCGTTGAAGAAGTCCCACCCCTCGGGGTCGTCGCTGGCCATCGAGCCCACCAGCGCCAGCTGCACGTTGGGCAGCGTCTCCTTGACTGTGCGATACGCGTCGATCACGCCCAGCGGGTCCTTCCAGGGATCGAAGCGCGAGACCTGGCACATCAGCGGGCGGTCGATGTCGATGCCGAACTGGCTGCACACATAGGAGGCGTCCTCGGGCGAGAGCGCCATGTTCTTCGGCGCCAGCGGGTCGATCGCCGGGGGCACGATGTTCACGTGGCCGCCCATCCCCGCGGGCACGTAGTCGGCCATGTGAAACAGCGACTCGGGGTAGGTCGTGATGTAGGGCAGCAGCCGCTCGATCGTCGCCGGGTTGGGCGTCGAGAGATCGATGTGGCAGCGCCACACCCACCCCGCCGCCTTCTCCGGCACGAGCTTGTGCAGCGCCGCGGGCTGGGGGTCGTGGATCAGGCACACGTCCCATCCGCCGCTCAGCTCGCGCGCGTTCATCTCGTTGTAGCTCTCCCAGGTGCTCCACTGCTCCTCATCGAGATCTTGCGGGGCGCCCTGCAGCGCGTTGTGCATCAGCTTGGTCGCATTGAAGAACTCCTCGCGCCCGTAGATCACCTGCCACTCGCACTCCAATCCCACGTCGCGCATCAGCGGGATCAGCGTGTAGAGGATCTCTGAGACCCCGCCTCCGAAGGCCGTCGCGCTCACGTGCACGACGCGCCTGCCCTTCAGCGGCTCGGCGAGCTCGCGGATCTCGTCGATCAGCCCGCGCCCGCAAATGTGGGTGTAGTCGGTGAGCGACTTCGTTCCTACGGCGACGGGCTGGAGCACGCGCGCACGATATCCATATGGGGCGTCAAGCGGCTACGCCGGTGGGCGTGAGCCTGGACGCCGGGGCGAACCGGGGGCTGGTCGAGTGGCGTTGGCCTTCGAGATGTGTCCATCGGCCGTCCCGCGGGCTATGGTCTTTCGCGGTGCTCAACGGTCGCCTTTACCGAGCCGCCCTCGTCCCCGTGCTGCTCGCTGTCGCGATCGCCGCGTTCTCGCTGAGCGGGCGGGCCGGCACGTACAGCTCGACGCTCGCGCCCGACGCCTTCAACGGGCAGGCCGCGTACGCCGAACTGCAGTCCCTGGCCACGCGCTTTGCCCAGCGGCGAGCGGGCAGCGAAGGCGACGCGCGGCTAGCCGCCTACATCGCGCAGACGCTGCGCGGGCTCGGCGGCAACGCCGCGGGAGGCTTCTCCGTGCAGACGCGCACCGTCGCCGCCCAGACGATCGACGGGAAACGCACGCTCACGACGGTTATCGCCACGCGCCCCGGCACGACCGGCGCCAGTCCGCTCGTGCTGCTCGCCCACCGCGACGCCGCGGGCGAGGGCGCGCGCGCGGAACTGTCGGGCACGGCGGTGCTCTTGGAGCTCGCGCGCGTCTTTGCCGGCAGCGAGACGCATCGCACGATCGTGCTCGTCTCAACCAGTGGTGGCAGCGGCGGCGACGCCGGTGCCGCAGACTATGCAGCGCACGGCGGCCTCGCGCCCGACGCGGCGCTGGTGCTGGGCGATCTGGCGGGCACGGTGGCGCGCAAGCCGTTTGTCGTGCCCTTCTCCGCGGGTGTCGGCGGCGCGTCGGTGGTCCTCCAGCGGACCGTCGCCGGCGCGCTTGCCCAGGAGGTCGGCACCGACCCCGGAACTCCCGGCACGCTCGCTCAGCTGGCCCACCTGACATTCCCGCTCACCCTCGGCGAGCAGGGTCCGTTGAATGCGGCGGGCACCCCCGCGGTGCTCGTGCAGGTCAGCGGCGAACGCGGCCCCTCCGCGCGCGAGCCAGTCAGCGAAACGCGCCTGCAGAACTTCGGGCGCGCGATCCTCAGCGCCGTCTACGCGCTCGACGGAGCGCCCGACCTGCAGGGGGGCGCGGCGCGGGCGCAGTCGGGCGTGCCGCTGCAGCGCAAGATCTTGCCCGAGTGGGCCGTGCGCCTGCTGCTGGCCGCGCTGATCGCGCCCGTGCTGCTGGTGGCGGTCGACGGCCTCGCGCGCTTGCGCCGCCGGCGGGTGTCGCTTGCGCGCTGGCTGGCGTGGGCGCCGGCGTGTGCGGTCCCATTCCTGCTGTGCGCGCTGTTTACCCGTCTGCTCGCTCTCAGCGGCGCGCTCGCCGCACCCGCCGGGTTGGTCCCGGCGGGTGTCCTGCCAGGTGGGAGCACCGCCTGGGAGACCGTCCTCGCGCCCGTGCTCGTGCTGGCCGTTGCGTGGCTCTGCTGGGCACCGGTGATGCGCCGGCTGGGGCTGCCCGTCCGGGCGGACTCCGACGCGGCGGGGCTGGCCGTGCTGTTTTTGCTGCTGGTGCTCGCCGCTGTGGTGTGGCTCGTGAACCCCTACGCCGCGCTTCTGCTGGTGCCGGCGCTGCACCTATGGCTGCTCGTCGTCTCGCCCGAGTGGCGCATGGCCGGCGGACGCGGCGCGCGGGGGGGGCGATTTCCGGGCCAGATGCCGGGCGGCCCGGCTCGCGGCGGCTGGGCCCATCGCCTGCGGGCACTGGCGATCGTGGCGCTCGGCCTGATCCCGCTCGCGCTGCTGCTGGCCTTCTACGCGCGCGATCTCGGCTTCGATGCGGCCCAGCTCGCGCACGCCGCGGTTCTCCTGGTGGCCGGGGGGTACGTCTCGCCTGTGGGTCTCGTGTTGTGGTCGCTGGCGTTTGGCTGTGTGGCGGGCATGACCCTCGTGGCGCTCTCCTCGCCCGGCGGAATGGGACCCACCCACCCCGGCGAGGCGGAGGACGAGCACTTCGCGATCACCGTGCGCGGTCCCATGTCCTACGCTGGACCAGGTTCGCTTGGCGGCACGGAATCCGCGCTGCGCCGCTGAGCCCCGCCGCGAGGCTTTCAGCAGCCATGTCTGACATTCCGACTTCGAATCCCGAGCTCACCCGTGCCGGCGGTCATGCAGACCGCGGGAGGGGGCCCTTGATCCACCCGCTGGAACCCGACTTCGGTCTTCTGCGCCCGACCTCGGTGCGTGGCTCCTCGGCGCAGGGCCTGGGCCCTTCTTCGCGCCGACCCCGGCGCCCCCGCCGTATCTGGCGGGTGCTCTCGTGGACGCTGATCGTGCTCGGCTGCCTCGCGCTGGCCGACGCGGGCGTGACGCTCCTCTGGCAGGAGCCGCTGTCGGCGCTGTATGCGCGCATCCAGCAGGACGAGCTGAGCGGGACGCTGCACGGCCTGGAACGCGCGGCCCCCACGCCGGTGGAGCGCCGGCAGCTCGCGCACCTGCCGAGCGAGGCGGGCCGCATCGCCTTCCTCGCGCGCGAACTACAGCGCCATGCCAGCACGGGGTCGCCGGTGGGAAGCATCCACATCCCCCACATCCACGCCGACTTCGTCGTCGTCAAGGGCACGGGCGTCTCCGAACTGGAGAAGGGCCCGGGCGTCTACCCCGAAACGCGCTTCCCCGGCATTCCCGGCACGACCGCGATCGCTGGCCATCGCACGACCTACCTGGCGCCCTTCCGCCACATCGACGCGCTGGGGCCTGGCGATCGCATCCTGCTCGACATGCCCTACGCGCACTTCACCTACACGGTGATGCGCAGCCGTGTGGTGCTCCCCACAGATGTGGCCGCCGCGGTCGACCCGGTCGGCTACAGCCGCCTCGTGCTGTCGGCCTGCACGCCGCTCTTCAGCGCCGAAAAGCGGCTGTTGGTGTACGCGCGACTCACCGCCGTGACCCCCGAGGGCGCCGCGCGGGAGGGGCTCACCAGCGGTGCTCGAACCCTTCCAGGCGGCGCTCTTGGCCGTCCTCCAGCAGCACTGCCCCTGACTCGGGCCGCCCCGAGTCAGGCTGCCCCGACGTAGGCCCTGTCGGGGGCGAGGGCGGCTCGGTTGGGTCGCCTGGTGGGGCCGGTACCACCCGCCCCACCCATGTGATGCCTGTATCGCCAGCCTGCGCAAGGGCCTGCTCGGTGCGCTCGCGGTCCTCCATGGCTAGACAGACGCACAGCTCGTAGTCTTCCCCGCCGCCGGCCGCCAGCTGCCACGGCGGGATCCCCAGTTCGGTGGCCGCCTCGGCTACCCCCTCATCGAGGGGCAGCGCGTTCAGATCCACCTCGATGCGCACGCCGCTCGCGCGGGCGATGTGCCCGGCGTCGCTCGCCAACCCGTCGGAGAGGTCGATCATCGCGTGCGCCCCTGCCTGGGCCAGCGCGCGGCCCTCGTCTAGGCGCGGCCAAGGGCGGTGCACGCGTTCGATCGCCGAGCCTGTCTGCTCGACGGCGGTGCCCATCGCCCGTCCGTCGAGGATGGCCAGTCCGGCTCCGGCCCCGCCGAGACGGCCGGTGACTCCGACCACGTCTCCGGGCTGCGCCCCATCGCGACCCACGAGTTCCTCTGCCGAATCGGCCCAGCCGATCACCGTGACCGCGACCGTCAGCGCGGGCGCGCTCACAACGTCGCCCCCGAGTAGCGAGGTGCCCGTTCGCAGAGCAAGCTCGCGTGCGCCGCGAACCAGATCGAGCGCCTGCGCCTCGCCGAATCCCGAGGGCAGTCCCAGCGTGAGGTATGCCTCGCCGGCGCGCGCACCCATCGCGGCGAGGTCGGAGAGCGCGCCCGCGAGCGCCCGCCAGCCGATCTGCGCGGGCGTCGCCCAGCCCACGGGTCCCTCAGCGGGGCGCTGCTCGTCGTGTCGCGCGTCTCGATCGGTGCCGTCCGCCAGGCGGAAGTGGACGCCGTCGACCATTGCGTCCACAGAGGTCACACAGACCGCCCCGGCGCGCACGACTGCCGCATCGTCGCCGATGCCCCGTACCACGTTGGCTCCGTACGTCTGAGCCAGCTCGGCCGCAATGGCCTCGATCAGAGAGCGCTCGGGGATGCCCTAACGGTGTCGGTAGACGATGCGGGCGCGGTCGAGGTCATATGGCGACAGCTCGCAGCGCACGCGATCGCCCGGGAGGATGCGGATGCGAAAGCGGCGCATCTTGCCCGCCACGTGGCCCAGCACGACGTGATCGTTGTCGAGCTTCACGCGGAACATCGCGTTGGGCAGCGCCTCGATCACCTCGCCCTCGAATTCGACCTTGTCTTCCTTTGCCACTGGCTTCCGTTCGTTTGAATCGATACGAGGGCTTGCTCACCAGTCGCGGCTGGCTGCGCAACCCTCACGGTGTGGGGTTTTTCCGCTGCTCAAACTACCAGCTCTAGAGGGTGGCCGGCCGGCCGGCGGCCGGCCGGCCGGGCCCCTCTTTAATCACCCGTGCGGGGCGGTCGTCCCTCCGCCGGCACCCGCCTGTGGGGCCTGTTCGGTGATGCGCGGACCGCCGCCGCCCGCGGGCCCGCCTCTACCGATCGGAGGGCCCGCGCCGGTGGGACCGCCTCCTGTGGGAGCGCCCGTCGGGGCGCCACCGCCGGTGGGTCCACCCCCGCCGGCTTCTCCGTGGGGTGCCACGGCGTGTGGCTTGGTCGAGGGCTTGGGCTTTTCCTTGCCGCCTGTCGTGCTCGTTTCCGTGCTCGATTCTTCCGAGGTGCCCGGTTCGCCGGAGCGTCCGGTGGAGGCGTACTTGCCGAAGAAGGGCTGGTAGGAGGGCGCTTCGCCGGCGGAGAGGAAGGGCACGCAGTGCGAGCCCACGACTTCGGTCATGTAGGCGTGCCAGATTTCCGCCGGCAGGTAGCCGCCCTGCTGGGGCTCGCCGTGGACGTCGGTCATCGATACGCGGCGGCTCGGGTAGCCCATCCAGACGACGGTGGAGTAGCGGGAGGTGTAGCCGTCAAGCCAGGCGTCGACCAGTTCGCTGGTGGTGCCGGTCTTGGCGGCGGTGGGGCAGCCGATGGCGGAGCGCACGGCGGTGCCGCTCTGCACGTTCTGCTCGAGGATCGAGGTCTCCTCGGCGGCGACGGCGCTGGAGATCGCGCGCACGCGGTGGTCGTGGCCCCAGTTGGTGTCGACGTGCCCGTCGGGGAACACCACGCGGGTGATCGCGATCGGCGTGTTGCGCTAGCCGCCGTCGGCGAGCGTGGCGTAGACGTTGGCCATTTCCAGCGGCGTGACGCCCAGCGTGAGCCCGCCGAGCGCCTCGGCGGGGTAGCTGGAAAGGTGCGTGGTGACGCCGAGCTTGTAGGCCATTTCGGTGACGGTCTTCTCACCCAGGTCGGCGGCGAGCTGCGCATAGACAGTGTTGTCGGAGGCGAGCGTGGCCTGCACGAGGTTGATCGACTTGTTCAGCGAGGTGCCCTCGAAGGTCTTCACTTCATAGGTCCGGATATCCGGGCAGCCAGCCGGGGGCAAGCGTGTGTGAGAGGTAGTAGGTGCTATTCGGGTCGATTCCCCGTGTGAGGGCGTCGGCGAGGTCGATCGCCTTGAACGTCGAGCCCGGCTGGCGGTGGCCGTCGGCGGCTAGGTTGTACTGGCTTTTCTCGTAGCTCTGTGACTCGGCCATCGCTTCGATGTGGCCGTCGTGGGGGTTGATCGTGACGATCGCCGAGGCCGGGTCTTCGGGCTCGTTGAGGATGTGAGCGATCGCGCCGCGCGCCTGGCGCTGCATGTTGAGGTCGATCGTGGTGTAGACCTTCAGCCCGCCTTGCGCGACGGTGGCGCGTCCGTAGCGGTGGATCAGCTGCGCGCGGACGTATTCGAAGAAGAAGTCCTCGCGGCGCTGGGAGTAGTAGTCGCCGTGCTTCACTTCCAGCGGCTCGGTGCTCGGCCGAGGCGGCCTGCGCGGCGGTGATGTAGTGCAGTTCGGCCATCTTCGCCAGCACCTCGTTGCGGCGTTTGTGCGCGGCTGAGGGGTAGAGGAAGGGGTTGTACTCCGAGGGCGCCTGGGGCAGCCCGGCGAGCAGCGCCGACTGCTGCAGGTTCAGCTGGGAGGCGGGGCGGTCGAAGAAGATCCGCGAGGCGGCCTGCACGCCGATCGCGGTCTGTCCCCCGACGGTGCCGTAGGCGACGCTGTTGAGATAGCCCGCGAGGATCGCGCGCTTGGCGTGGTGTTTGTTGTATTCGATCGCCAGCTTGGCCTCGGTGATCTTCTGTTTGAAGGTGTGCAGGTCGTTGCCGAGGTAGAGGTTGCGCACGAGCTGCATCGTGATCGTGGAGGCGCCCTGCAGCGCTTCGCCGTGCAGCGCGTCCTTCACCGCGGAGCGGAAGATCCCGGTGAGGTCGACGCCGTCGTTCTGGTAGAAGCGCTGGTCCTCGATCGCGACCGTGGCGTTGCGCAGCTGCACGGGCATCCGCGCGTAGGCGATCGGCGTGCGCAGCTCATCGGACTGGATGTACCCCAGGGAGGTGCCGTCGGCGGCGAATACCTGCGAGGAGGCGCCGCTGACGATCGGGTGAAGCTCGCTCAGCGTGGGCGCCGATTGGGCGACGGAGAGGACGTAGCCGATCGCGCCGAGCACGCCCAGCGTGAGGACGCTGGCGATCACGCCGAAGCCGATGAGCAGCATGCGCGCCGGCCCGGTGCGGTTGTGCCGCTGGCGGCGCTGTCTTGCGTGTCGGGACATCGACTACCGAGATTACTGCCCTTGGGTGTGATTTCCTGCGCTTGCATGGCCGCCGACAGAGCAATCGCCGTGCGCGACACCCCCTCTCAAAACTGGGACGATCCGGGTGCGCGCGCCTCCTCTTGGCTTGCGCGCCTGCGCGAGGACCCTGCACGGATGCTGCCGTGCGCGAGGCGTGGCGGGCGCTGTGGCTCTCGCGACTGCTCGTGTGGGCCGCGGGGATGGGCACGGTGCTGGTGTTCGGCTGGGGTCCGGTGCGCGGGGCCTTCAACCCTCCGGGGGTGACGCGCGGGTTCGGCGCGCTGGGCGACCTGCTGGCGGCGCCCGCGGCCCGCTGGGATGCGTCGTGGTATCTGGTGATCGCGCACTATGGCTATCGGCCGGACCTGGGCGCGTTCACGGCCTCGCGGGCGGCGTTCTTCCCGCTCTACCCGCTGGGCCTGCGGGGGCTCTCTGAGCTTGGCCTGCCGCCGGTGCTCGCGGGCGTGGCGCTGTCGGTCGCGGCGCTGGCGCTGGCGCTGTATGGGATCCACCGGCTGACGATGCTGGAGGCGGAGCGCGGCGATGCTCGTGGCCGCGATGAGGCCATTGCTGCCGGCTCTGGCGAGGCCCGACCCCGACGCGTCCTCGCGCGGGCGGGCGAGGGGCCGGCGGTGGCGCGCCTGGCGGTGCTGCTGAGCGCGTTTGCGCCGATGGCGTTCTTTCTCTCGGCGGTCTACTCCGAGGCGCTTTACCTGGCGCTGTCGGTGGGCCTCTTCTGGTGCGCGCGTCAGGGACGCTGGGTCTGGGTGGGCGTACTGGGGGCGCTCGCCGGCGCGACGCGCTCGACGGGGGTGCTGCTGCTGGTGCCGGCGCTGATCCTCTACTTCCACGGGCCGCGCGAGGACCGCCTCCCCGATTTTCCGCGGGCTGCTCGCTCCATGATCCGCTATCGCCCCCGCCGGGAGGTGCTGTGGCTGGGGCTGGTGCCGGCGGGCGTGGCCCTCTACATGGCGCACCTCGCGCAGGCGGGGGGCGATGCGCTGCTGCCCTTCCGCGCGCAGCAGGTCTGGAGCAGGCACTTCGCGGGGCCCTTTGTGGGCGTGTGGGACGGCGCGCGGGCGGCCTTCGAGGGGGTGCGCCAGCTGCTTTCGGGGCAGAGCACTCACGTGTACTTCCCGGCGGCTCCCGGCAGCCCGACGGTGGCGGCGGGGCACAATACGGTGCTGTTCGCCTTCCTGATCCTGGCGGTGCCCTGCCTCGTGGGGGTGCTGCGGCGGCTGCCCCTGGCCTATGGGGCCTATGTGGTGGTAGCGCTAGCGCTACCGCTCTCCTACCCGGTGACCTCGCAGCCGCTGATGTCGCTGCCGCGCTTTCTGCTCGTGCTGTTCCCATTGACGATGTGGCTGGCGGCGTGGCTCGCCCCGCGGCCCCGCCTGGCACGCGCGACGGTGGTGGTGTCGGCGCTGGCGATGGTGTGCTTCGTGGGGCAGTTCGCCACGTGGCATTGGGTGGCATGACGCGGGCGGTGCTGCTGGATGCGCTGGGGACGCTGCTCGAACTGGAGCCCCCCGGGCCGCGGCTGGCGGCGGCGCTGCGGGACGAGCATGGGATCGAGCTGTCGGCGGACGCGGCGAGGGAGGCATTCGGAAAAGAGATCGTCTACTACCGCGCACACCACCTCGAGGGTTGCAACGCGCACTCGCTGGCCGATCTGCGGCGCCGCTGCGCGGGGGTGCTGCATGGCGCCCTGCCTCCCCAGGTCGCCTCGGCGATCGGGGCGCACGAGCTGGAGCGGGCGATGCTTGGGGCGCTGCGCTTCGGCGTGTACCCGGACGTGCCGGGCGCTCTCGCGGCGCTCGAGGCGCGCGGGATGCGCGTGGTGGTGGTGAGCAACTGGGACGCTGCGCTGCCCGGGGTGCTGCGCGAGGCGGGGCTGGGCGAGAGCGAGGGAAAGATCGACGGCATCGTGACCTCGGCACAGGTTGGGGCAGCCAAGCCCGATCCGCGCATCTTCCGGGTGGCACTCGCTCTGGCGGGCGTTCCCGCTGAGTGGGCGCTGCACGTGGGGGATTCGCTCGAGCACGACGTCGCCGGGGCGCGCGCGGTGGGCGTGAGCGCGGTGTGGCTGAACCGCGAGCAGGCCCGGCGGGCAAGCGGGCGAGACGGCGTGCAAAGGATCGAGGGCGTGCCGAGGATCCACTCGCTGGCTGAGCTGCCGGCGCTCCTCTGAGACGGAGGGCGGGCGCGACCAGCCATGATGTTCCCCGTGCAGCCACCTGGAACGGAGCCGTTTGCCGCCGGCGAGCTCGCCGGCGAGGCGAGCGCGGACGGCTTCGGCCAGAAGCCGGGGCGCCGGGGGGCGGCGTGGCGCCCGTGGACGGCGCCGGCGGCGCTTGCGGCGGGCCTCGTGCTGGCGGCGGTGGGGGGCCTGGTGGTGGACGTGCCGGCGGCGCTGCTGTTCGGGGTGAAGGTCAGCGGCAGCTCGTCGCTGCCGGCGGGGTTGACGGTGGCGGACACGTTCGTGCAGGACGCGGCGTTCGTGATGTCGGTGGTGTTCTTCGCGTCGCTGGGGGGGCGCACGGTGCGTGCGTGGCAGCTCGGCTTGCGCCCGGCGGCGCTGAAGAGGGCGTTCGGTGCAATGGCGCTCACGCTGCTCGGCTTCCTGATCTTCAGCGCGATCTGGGCGAGCGCGGTGGAAGTGAGCACCAGAGAGAAGCTGCTGGAACAGCTGGGCACGAACGAAAGCGCGGCGCTGCTGGTGGCAAGCGCGGCGCTGACGTGCGTGATGGCGCCGATCTGCGAGGAGATCCTGTTCCGCGGGTACTTCTTCGTGGCGCTGAACAACTGGAAGGGGTGGCTGCCGGCAGCGCTGATAACAGGCGTGGTGTTTGGGGGCGTGCACGCAGGCTCGGCGCCGGTCGTCGATCTGGTGCCGCTGGCGGCGCTGGGGTTCGCGCTGTGCGCGCTCTACCGCTACACGGGGTCGCTGTATCCGTGCATCGCGGCGCACGCGCTGAATAACTCGTTCGCCTTCGGCGAGCTGGAGGGCTGGGGTTGGCAGACGCCGCTCTTGATGGCGCTGTCGCTCGCGACGATCTTCGCCCTGGTGCTGGCGGCGAGGCGCATGGGGGTGATCGGCGAGGAGCCGGTGCGGCCGCCGGGGGGGCCCGACGACGTGGCTGGTCCGCCGGCTGTCGTCCTGGCACCCTGAGGCCATCCCGCCGGCCCTTCCGAGCCAGGCCCTAAGATCTGGCAGGTGATACCCGCGCCGCCCCCGACTCCGGTCACGCCCCCGGCCCCCGTGGCGGGGCACATGAGGCTCGTGATCCAGAAGGCCCACGGGCGCCCGGCGGTCGCACTGATGGGCGAGAGCGTGGTGGTGCGCGGCGTGGTGGAGCCCTATGTGGCCCACCAGCGGGTGACGGTGCGCTTTTACCTCGACGGGCGCCTCGCGCAGACGCGCACGGTGGGGGTGAGCTCGCTGGATAACGGCGCGGGCCAGTTCCACGTGTCCTACGGCGCGAGCACGGCGGGGGTGGTGAGCGTGCGCGCGGCGCACACGGCGAGCGCCCAGGAGGGCGCGTTCACGGCAACCAGCGGGCAGGTGCGCTTCGTGGGAGCGGACATGCACGAAGGCGCGCGCGGGCCGGCGGTGACGCTGCTGCAGAGCCAGCTGAGGGCATTGCACTATGCGGTGCCGGTGAACGGGGACTACGAAGGAGCGACGGGCCGCGCGGTGGTGGCGTATCGCAAGGAGACGGGGCTGGCGCGGATTACGAGCACCGACACGACGGTGTTCCACCTGCTGGAGCACGACGCGGGGGCCTTCCACGTGCGCTACCCGCAGGACGGGCGCCATGTGGAGGCGGACCTCACCAGGCAGGTGCTCGCCGAGATCGAAGCGGGTGGACGCGTGCGGGAGATCTACACGATCAGCTCGGGCAAGCCCTCGACGCCGACGGTGATCGGGCACTTCCAGGTGTACTCAAAGACGCCGGGGACGAACAGCGAGGGGATGGTGGACTCCAACTACTTCATCCGCGGCTACGCGATCCATGGCTACGCGGAAGTGCCGGTGTATGCGGCAAGCCACGGCTGCCTGCGCGTGCCGATCCCCGACGCGCCGGCGATCTACGGGTGGGTGCAGCTGGGTACGTCCGTGGACGTGTATTTCGAGGGCGGCGGCGGGAGCCACAGCCCACGCGGCAACGCAGGGCCTTAAGGAAGGAAAAGGACCCCACAAGGGGGTCCGGCGGGGGCCGCGTTGTGGGGAACGGGGCGCCGTGGCGAGCATGGCGAGGTCGAGGCCCATGGCTTGGCGGGCCTGAGACCCCCTCGGCAAGGCACGACAGGCCCTTGGCGAGACGGAGGCCTGCTTGGCGAGATGCAGGCCTAGACACGCACGCGCAGGGTGCGCGCGAGAAAGCCAAGGGCAAAGCCATAGAGGAGCAGCGCGAGGACAAGGTCGACACCGTGGATCGCCCACTGGTTCGTCCAGCCGGCGGTGATGCCCGAGAAGGGCGAGGTGAGCGAGGAGGAGGCTTCGTCGATGGTCTTGTGCACGGCGCTCTTGGTCTTGGTCTTCGCCTTGGGGGCCGGCGCGCGCGAGGTGGGAGAGTCTTCGTTGATCTCGTTCTGCTGATGCGTGGAGGCGCTGGATGTCTGTTCGAGGGCAAACAGCGCGAAGGAGACGATCACGATCAGGCAGATGATCCGCGAGGCGAGGCGCAGCAGGGTGGACAATCCGTCGAGCACGCGGCCAGGTTAGCCCTCGCCGTGGACGGCGCGGTCGGGCGTGGACATGGATTGCCGGCGTCGCTCTCCGCGTGAGGGCTCTGCAGATAGTGGTCGACCTCCGCCGCGGGGCTGGTGTGCAGGAACGCCCCGGTTTGGTCGCTTCGCTCTCCGGGGCCTGCCGCACGGTGGTGCGCAGGTAGCCTTAGCGGCAGGGCCGTCCAGCGGCCTCGAGCCCTCGTAGTCCAATGGATAAGACAACCGCCTCCTAAGCGGTGGATCCAGGTTCGACTCCTGGCGGGGGCATGGGGCGGAAACGCCTCAATCAGCAGGCGATCGGCGCTCCCCTTCGGCGACTCATCGCGCGCTGCACTGCTCTCTCGACTGGGCCGGCCATGTTGGCCGGTTCGACCCGGAGGATGCCGCTTTCGTCGTCCCCGGAAACCAGCACGCCAAGGAACTCGTCGGCAATGAATAGCTCACGTTGGTGACTTCCTCGAAGTTGACGATCACAACATCCTCTCCGGCCACTATCGCCCGAGACCGTCGCACAAAGCTCGACGTTTTTTCCCTAGGTGAGTTGCCTATCCAGTTATCCAGCGTGTCAATCGCGACCGCTACGCGCTGCCGCGGCCTGTCAGCGTGCGCTTTGGCTGCCGGGATCGAGCGGCGCGGACTCCAGCGGGGAGGAGCGCTTCGAAGGACTTGCGTGACTGGAAGTAGCTGGAGTGCGTGCGCTTAATCGTCGCCAGTGAGTCGGCGCTGAGCAGGACGATGTCGAGGTCGGAGCGGTCGCGTGTCTCGCGCTCGACTTGATCGTATGCCGCCTGTGCCGCGTCGTAGTCCGTCCCGAACGGGCGGACCTCGGCGTGGCGGGCCTTGATGTCATAGATGACGAGGAAGTGCTTGATGTCGGCAGGGCTCATGGGTGGGTTCTGCTACTCGTCGCTGGGCAGGACGTCCTTGATGATGGCATAGCGTTCGATGATGGCGGCCTGCAACTTGTCGGGTGCCCGCTCGCCCCGGTCGATGAGCGCGAGCGCTTCGGACACAGCCACGTAGTAAGCATGGACCTCGGCCGCGCCTGCGCCAAACTTGAGCCCGACGCCCATCTCTCTGCCGTCCTCCTCGACCAGGTTGGCCCATGCGTGCTGCCGGACGGTGCGGAGCTGAATCTCGACCGGGTAGCCGCTGCGCCTCACGATCAGGTGCAGCGCCCGGTAGCCCGAGGTCTTCGGATCCGCGATGTAGTCCCTGACTTTGATGACTGTCCACGACTTTCGCAGGCGGCGATCCAGGGCATAGATGTGGTGCAGGCTCGGCAGCACGGCGCGGACACCGCCGATGTCCTGCATCTGCGTGACCTGCATCGTGGGCTCGCGTGAGAGCTTGTCGATCATCGTGTCGTGCCGCTTCAGGCGCTGTGCGACCTCGATCTGGCCACCAACCTGGCCACCCTCCTTACCTATGTGGTAACGCAGGTTCGCGGCGACACTGGACAGCGGGCCGCCGTGGAGCGTTCGCCACCACGCCACCGCATCGGACGCCTTGGCGATCTTCGCGGCGCCGAACTTCTCGATCGCTCCATCGGCGCCTTCCTGCCGCGTCGTGTTTCGCACGTCGAGGAGCAACTTGCCGGCGCGATTGACCTGACCCTTGGAGAAGGGCGCCGTGGCAGCGGGCTTCGTCCGCTTGGCCGCTCCTCGCAGTGCGCGGCGAGCGGCCGACGATAGAGATGGCGGTCGCTGAACCGCCCGGACCGCGAGGCTGACCGTTTGAGCGTCCTGGCTGAAACGACCGACTCGGACGGACGCACCGTCGTACTGGACGACGAGGGCTGGGAGCACATACTCCATGAGCATCCAGAGTTGGCTCCGTACCGCCAGGAGATCATGGCGGCCGTTAGCTCTCCAGATCATCGGCGCTCAGATCCCCGTCCAGGGCGGGAGCGCTACTACAGTCGAGATGTCGGACCCAGTCGCTGGCTGTTCGTGGTCGTACAATTCAACGAGACACCGGCACGAATCGTTACCGCATACGCCAACCGCAAAGACCCACCAGGATCGACACGACTATGACCGTGACCATCGGAAGCCTGACCTTCGATCACGCCTCCTACGACGCGCGAGGCGACGTGCTCTACCTGCACCTCGGCGATCCCCAGGAGGCGGCAGGGAGCGAGGAGACACCCGAGGGGCACGTCCTGCGCTTCGACGCCGGCGGCGAGGTCATCGGACTCACCATCATCAACGCCAAGTGGCTGCTCGAACGCGACCACGCCATCAACGTCACGGTCCCCGAGCACGTGGCTGTCGGCCCGGACGCTCTGGCCGAGGCGCTGGCCGCAGCCTGAGCCGTCCCAGCTCCTCCCGCAGGGTCGCCCTGAGTATCAGAGAAGGGCCTGGTCGTCAGGTCAAGGGCTGGTGACTATGACCTTGACGATCTGCTGGCCGACGTTGGAGATGTGGTTGGTGTTGTCGTTGGTCCGGAGCCAGATAGGACCTGTCGTCTGGGGCATGTGGTTCTTCAGCGTGTCGCCCGCCTCGAAGAACCCCGGATTGGTCGTCCCACCCCGGCATCCCTCGGGGACGTTGACCGGGGAGCCGCCGATGAAACCGATCAGCGACTCGACTGGAGCATTTTCATCGACCTTCCAGCAGTTCTCATAGACGGACGGGCCGAGGCCGTTCGCGTCGGAGAAGGGGAAGAACTGAGGGTTGCCGCTCCAGCTGCCGTCGGTGCGCGTGTCGGTCCACAGGTGCTGTCCGGCGGTTATCGATAAACCCGTCGGCACCCAAGATGCGGTCACCTCCACTGTCACGATCTTCTGGTCGACGACCGTCTGGCCGGCGGAGTCGATCGCGGTCAAGATGCCCGGATCTCTCCATGTGGCTGGTCCTGTCACCGGAGTTGGTCTGCTCGACCTCGTCACCCCCAGTCGTGCCCTGAGTTCCGGCGAGAGCTTTTCTGCTGTGATCGCTCCGTCGCGGATCTTCGCGGCGGTGACGGCGCCCGCCCGGATCTGTCCACTCCCGACGCTGTTGCTCGGCAGCCGCGTTGCTGCGTATGAGGTGCCGCCGAGCGCCACGAACAGCGCGATAAGCCCTATGTGGTGACGCCGGACGTAGGCCAACACGGCGCGCAGCCTAGCAGGCGATCGATCGTCTCGTAGGGGGTCGATCGCCTGTCGGCAGCTCGCATCTGGCTCCCCTACGTAATCGAGAACTGTCCCATGGGTGCTCTTCAGCTGCTATTGACGGTCTGCGTTCGCTCGCGCAGCGCTCGTTCCAGCATGCCGAGTTGTGCGGCGATCTCGCGGACCTGGACGAGCAGATCATCCTCGGCCGTCTCAACGTGTTCGACTGCGGGCGCGAGAAAGCGCTGCGCGACTGCGCCGATCACGAGCGTGGCTGTGCCAATGCCGACGAGCATGACGACGACGGCGATGACCTTGCCCTCGGTTGTCACTGGGGTGATGTTGCTGCCGACTGTCGTCATCGTGGTGATGGCCCAGTAGAGGCCGTTGCCGAAGGAGATTCCTTCCTCCGCGGCGAAGCCGGCTCCGACGACCATGGCCGTCAGTACGGCGAGCCCGGCGGTCGCTCTGACGCCCTCCATGGAGAACACCACGCGGGCCAGCGGCGCGAGCCTGAGCAGTCGGAGTACGCGCAGTAGGCGCAGCACGCGGACGCTCTGTATCGCACTGCCGAGGAATGGCGGTGTGAACACGACGATCGCGACATCGATCGGATTGAGCAGCACGTAGCGGACGCGATCGGGTGTGAGCGCGAGCATCGTAACGAGCTCGGCAGGAACGCCAGCCAGATCGACCAGTTGAGTACTTCTCCGAGCGTGTGCAGCGTTTCACTCACGTGACTGAACTGCAGGATCGTCGTAGGGATGCTTAAGACTGCGGCGACGAGCAATGGCTTTCGAAATAACGGTGAGCGGTGGTCAGCCGGGCTTCTCTGCTCAGGGCATCCATC
Organism: uncultured Solirubrobacterales bacterium; assembly: GCA_963723045.1. Classification (GTDB taxonomy): domain Bacteria; phylum Actinomycetota; class Thermoleophilia; order Solirubrobacterales; family Solirubrobacteraceae; genus Palsa-744. The sequence goes on from CAVROU010000002.1 coordinate 2,229,268, forward strand.
GCCGTACATTTTCACGGCGCTCTACGGTGCCCTGCCGCTGCGCTGGCGCTTGATGCTCCTATGCGCCTGTGCTGCGGAGACACCGCTGACCGCGGCGGCAATCACCGCCGGATGCGTATATGGGGCCATGTGCCCTCCATAGACCATCACCAGCCGGGCGTGCGGCAGTTCGGCCGCGAGGTGGCGGCCGTAGACGGGCAGGACGAACTTGTCCTCCTCACCCTGGATCACGACACTGGGCACCTGTATCGAGCCGAGGCCGCGGTTGATCTGCGAGATGACTCCGTCGGCGGCCAGGTACTCGCCCGCGAGTGCCTTGAGGTTGTCGCGGGTCATGTTGATCGCGAGCACTCGCTCGCGGTGGGCGGCCGCGACGGACTGGGGGTCGAACGCTTCGCTGTCGGCCATTTCGGCGGACACCGTGCGCAAAAGCTGCGAGAAGGTCACGTCGGCGAGCTGCCAGATCACGGGCAGGTTGAGGATCTGGAGGGCGTGAGCCTGGACCCGCGCGAAGCTGTTGTTGCGAGGCGGTCCTCCGCCGGCGGCGGCGTCCACGAGCACGAGGCCGCGCACGTCGCCTGGATAGCGCTCGGCGAACCCCAGCGAGAGCGTCCCGCCGTAGGAGTGCCCGACGAGGATCGGGCTGGATATGTGCAGCGCCGCGAGCAGTTCGTGAAGCGTCTGCACCTGGCGCGCGAATGGCACGTACCCGCCGCTGGAGTAGCCGAACCCGGGCCGGTCGATCGCGATCGTGCGGTGGCCCGCTAGCAGCGGCGTGACCTCGTTCCAGTCTTCGGCCGTTCCGGGCAGTCCGTGGATCAGCACGACCGGCGTGCCGCTCCCGGGATGTTCGATGTAGTGAATTCGCAGTCCGCCCACCTGGATAAATGACCCGCTCGGCGGCGGCTCGGCGGGAAGGCGACCATAGGTCCAGTTGAGCACCACGACGACCAGCGCGAGCGCTGCCAGGAGGGCGAGGAGGATTCTGCGGATCGGCAAGCCACGCATGGGTGGCAGGCTAACTCCATATGTGGTCAAACGGTCTTTTGGCGCCCAGGCGCCTTAGCGAGCGCTGCGGGGTTCTCGCGAGTTGTGGCAGCCACGCGGGGATCCGTCTGCCGCGCCGCTTGACGCGCACGCGGCGATGTGCATCACTCCTGCGCCCCACCCTCGGCCAAAAGGAGACCCGCGATGCCGCTCGACCAGAGCAAGCTCGGAACCGTCGTACAGCAGCAGATGGAGGCCATCGAGGCCGATCACGGAGACGAGTGCGAGATCGGAGACGTCTGCGTGATCGTTCAGGTCGTCTGTCCGGATCGCGTGGAAATCAGGGTGCGCAGCAGCGAGATGTATCCGCATGCTCGTGTTGGCCTGATGGCGCAGGCGCTGAGGGCGGAGTTGGGTTAGGTATGAAAAGACCGCTGAGCTCACACCTCCAGCATCACCGTGACGGGCCCGTCGTTGACGAGCTCGATCTCCATGTGCGCGCCGAACCGCCCGCGCTGAGCACCCGTCAGCTCGCAGAAGCGCTCGTACAAAGGCTCCGCCTGCTCCCCGGCGGCCGCGGCGACGAAGCTCGGCCGGTTGCCGCGCCGGGTCTCGCCGTAGAGCGTGAACTGACTGACGCACAGCACTTCGCGCTCGCCGAGCGGCTCGTTCATGCGACCGTCGGCATCGGCAAATACGCGCAGCGCCAGCACCTTTTCGGCCAGCCGCTCGGCGCTCGCGAGTGTGTCGTCGTGGGTCACGCCCAGCAGCACGAGCAGCCCGGGGCCGATTGCCGCGAGCTCGCGGTCCTGCACGCGCACGGCGGCGCGGGTCACTCGCTGCACCAGTGCTCTCATCTGCACGTCAGCGTATGCCTGTGCTGTAGCTGACGCTCATGCCGAGCCTCCTGCGGGTTTCGAGCCGAGCTACCTCGGGCTCACAGGACTGGGGGACGGGGCCGCGCATGCAGGCCGGCTCGCCCCGTCGCTACGCCGACTTGCCGACCCCGGCCCCGACCGCGACGGGCGCCACGCCCTCCTCGCGCCGGGCGGGCGCGGTGGCGACGCGCACGCAGTCGCGCCCGTCGCGCTTGGCCTGGTAGAGGGCGCGGTCGGCGCTGCGCAGCAGCGTCGGTCCGTCGGCGCCGTGCATCGGGAACCCGGCGACGCCGAAGCTCGCCGTGACGCGACGGTCGACGCCGTTGACGCGCGTGGCCGCGAGCGAGCGGGCGACGTTTTCGGCCACCGTCCCGGCAGTGAGGGGGTCGGTGTTGGGAAGCAGCACGAGGAACTCCTCGCCGCCCATGCGCGCGGCGAAGTCGCTGGTGCGCACCGACTCGGTGAGCGTCGTCGCGACCGCCGCGAGCACCTCGTCGCCGCGGTCGTGGCCGAAGGTGTCGTTGACCTCCTTGAAGCGGTCGAGGTCGATCAGCATCACCGATAGCGGCGTCAGCGCGCGGCTGGCCTGGGCGATCATCAGCTTGAAGGTGTCGTCGAGCGCCCTGCGGTTGGGCAGCCCCGTCAGCGAGTCGGTGTGTGCGCGGCGCTCGGCGATCGCGAGGTTGCGCAGGTTCGCGAGCACCGGCGCGGTGTAGGTGACTGTCTCGCTGATCAGCCGCCGCCCCTGATCCTTGAGCTCGCCCTCGTGGGCGATCAAGAGCGAGCCGATCACCTCGCCGCCGACGAGCAGCGGCTCGCACAGCGAGCGCCCGGGCACGTCGCCGCAGATCTCACACGCCACCGAGCGCTCTGAGCCCTCGTCGCCTTCGTCGTGCACGCGCCCCAGGCGGATCGCCAGGCAGGAGCGGGGCTTCGCGCCTTTCAGCGTCTCAAGGAGCGGCGAGTCGGGCTCGACCGGCGTAGTGGCCTCTAGTCGGTCGGCGCTGTTGTTGCGGCTGAGCACCACCACCGAGGACCCGGGCAGCCCCGTCTCGATGCGGCGCTTGATCAGTTCACGCGCCTCGCCCTCGGTCTCGGAGACCTGCACGATCTCGGCGAAGTGACGCCGCGCTTCCACGTAGGCGCGCTCGCGGGCGTCGCGTTCCAGTTCGGCCGCGCGGATCGCCTCCTGGCGGCGGCGTTCGCGGTGGGTGTTCAGGCGCACGAGCGCGAGCCCCGTGAGCGCGAACAGCAGCGAGAGCCCGCCGATGATCCACGTCGAGGAGGTCGTCGCGTGGTCGAGGTCGGCGATGCGCTGGGAGTTCATGACCGCCAGGTAGCGGCTGTTGGCGGCGCGGAAGGCGTCCATCACGCGCTTACGAGCCAGCGCGCCCGAGAGCGAAGTGTCGTGCACGCCGCCGTGGCGTATCAGCGCGATCGCTTGTTCGGCATCCGCCTGCCATTGCTTGGCGAGCTGCACCTCGGCGGTGAGGTCGGCCTCGGCGGTGGCGCTGGAGCGCGCGTAGCCCTGCGCGCCGCGCACCGCCGTCTGAAAGCTCACGGCACCGGTGTCCTCGCCGCTGAGGAACGCTTCATTGCCCGTCTGCAGATACCCGCGCAGCTCGGTGTCGCGGGTAAGCATCGCATTGAGCAGCATCTGCGCTGTCTGGGTGCCCTCGTAGCCGCGGTTGGCGGCGTTGCGCTCGATCGAGGACGTGGCGAGCAGCGCCGCGGAGAGGATCGCGACGACGAGCAGCACGGCGCCTACGGCGCGGATCGAGGTGGGAACGGTTGGCAGCAAATGAATCCTTCGAGGGTCGCCGCTTGTATCGGTGGCGCTGCGCCGCGCCTTTAGCGCCGTGGGGCGCTGATCGGGGCTTCTCGGCAGCCTGGCCGGTACAGCCGCCCGTGTATTCCAACTGTCAGTTCAGCGGCGGGCTCTACGGCTGTGATCTGTACCTGCCGGGAAACCCGTCAGACCTGTGGCTCGTCGCCTAGCACGCCCAGCAGCGCCGCCACGACCTGCTCGTCGAGCTGCGTGCCGGCCACACGCCGCAGCTCCGCGATCGCCTCGGCGGGAGTGCGCCCCGCGCGGTAGGGCCGGTCGGTGACGATCGCGTCATAGGTGTCGCAGGCGGCGATGATGCGCGCCGCCAGCGGGATCCGCTCGCCGGCGAGGCCGTCGGGGTAGCCGCCGCCGTCCCAGCGCTCGTGGCTGGCGCGCACGGCCGGCGCGAGGTGCGCGAAGGCGTCGATGCGCTGCACCAGTTCGCCGCCCACGGCCGCGTGGCCGCGCATCACCTTCCACTCGGCATCGTCGAGCGGCCCGGGCTTCAGCAGGATCTCGCTCGGCACGGCGATCTTGCCGACGTCGTGGAGCATCGCCGCGTAGCGCACGTCGCGCGCGCGCGTGGCGTTCAGATCCATGCGCAGCGCGACCCGTTCGGCAAGCTGCGCGACGTCCTCGCCGTGCGCGGCGGTGTAGTCGTCCTTGGCCTCCACGGTGCTCGAGAGCGCCGCCAGCGTCGTGGTGAAGGCACGTTCGAGCTCCGCCACGAGCTCCGCGCGGTGCAGCGCGGCGCCGAGGCTCGCGGCGATCGCCTCGACGACCACCGCATCGGCCTCGCTGAAGGCTTCGGGCTCGGCGGCCTCGATGTTGAGCACGCCCCAGACGCGCCCGTCGACGGTAACCGCGACGCTCAGCTCCGAGCGCGGGTCGGTCTGCGGGTCGCGCACCACATAGTCCTCGTCCTTGCGCGTGTCGCGCACGAACGCGGTGACCCCCGAGCGCGCCACACGCCCGTTGATGCCTTCCTCGGCGGACTGCTCCACGAGCAGGAACTCCGCCATCACCTCGGCCAGCTCCCCCTTTGCGGATACGAGCCGCAGCACGCCGTCGCCGTCAAAGCGCTGGATCGCAGCGAGGTAGAAGGCGAAGGTGCCGTGCAGCTCATCGACGACGAGCCGCACCATCTCGTCGACGTCGCGCATCGCCGCCAGCCGGGCGGTGACGCTCGAGGCGACGCGCAGCTGCGCGCGCAGGTAGGCCAGCTCTCCGACCGAGGCCATCTTCTGCACGTGCGCGTCTGCGCGGTGGCGTGCCAGCGCCTCGGCGCGGCGCTCGCGCTCGTGCGCGCCTGTGTGCGCGTGTATGGGGCTCTCCTTGACGGCGCTCATCACAGGCCCCATCGGCCCGCGCGTTGCCACGCTTGAGCCCGCGGGGCCTGGGTTCGGCGGCTTGTCAAGGCACCGGCCGGCTCAGAGTGGGAAACGGTTTACTGCCCTGCGCGGCGTCAGTGCGGAACGGGCCTCGGTGGCGCGCTCGCCCTTGAGTCTCCCCGCCGCACGTCGGAGAGATCGGCGGCTCCCTCTTATCCTTCCTCTTCCTCGCCCTCGTACAAAGACTCCGTGGCCAGTTCGCGGCCGCGGGCATCCCACAGCTTCACCGCCAGCAGGTCATAGCGGTAGTCGTCGGGGGCCACGAGCGTGAAGCGGTCCTCCACGAGCGTGCACTGATCGACGGTCGTCTCGCCCAGCTCGGCCGTCGCGACGGCGCCGCTTGGCACGAGCGGCCGACCCCAAACGAGCGTCATCGTGGCCGCCGCGCCCGCCTCGCCGCGCCAGCGCCCGATGGCCTCCTCGCAGAGGTCGATCTTCCACTGCGGGTTCTCCGCGGCGGTCTGGTCGGTGAAGTCGGCATGCGCGGTGAACTCGCTCGGCTCGCCGTCCTCGGTGGGCGTGAGGAAGCGGACGTAGCCGAACAGCTCGTAGCCACCGCTGCTCTGCGCGGTCGCCGGGACGTATGTGCGCCCGTGCCAGCCGCGGTCGGGGTACCAGACGATCTCGCTTACGCTGCCGATGTCCCCGGGCGCGTCCTTCAGGTCGGCGAGCGCCTGCGTGAAGACCTCCGCCAGGCGCTCGGCCCAGCGGCCGTAGGGCAGAGCCTCCTGCGGGGGCTCGGCGACGAAGCGGGGGGTGGGGCGCGGGTCGGGCGGCACCGGCGGAGGTTATCGGGGCCAGCCCACCCCGAGGCCGCTCGCCCCGAGGCCGCGCGCCTTCGGTCGGGGTCCGCCCGCCCCCGCCCAGCCGACTATTCGCGCAGCAGCACCGCGGCGTGCTCGGGGGCGACGATGTTCAGGTTCAGCCCGGTCGAGAGCTCGAGCCCGGCGAGGTGTGTGAGCCGGGGCAGCACATCGATCCGCCAGCAGAAGCGCTCGGCGCCGAGCGGCGCGGTGCGCACCCAGAGGTTCAGCGGCGGGCTTGCCCCCAGGCGGCGCTCCAGGCGCTTGAGCCCGTCGTGCAGGAGCGCGGCGCCGAGCGGCCCGTCGTCCTCGAAGCGCGCGCGCGGGCGGCGCGGGGCGAGCATCAGCTGGAAGGGGACGCGCGAGGCGTAGGGCGCCAGCAGCACGGCCTCCTCGTCGATCGCGACGACGCGCTCGCGCAGGCGCACCTCCTCGGCGACGAGGTCCCCGAGCAGATCCTGGCCCATCGTGCGCGTCGCATAGGCGCCCGCGCGCTCGCGCTCGCGCGCGACCTCCGCGGGGACGAAGTCGAGCGCATAGAGCTGCGCGTGGGTGTGCGGCAGCGAGGCGCCGCCCTCGCGGCGCTCGTTGACGATCAGCTGCACGTAGGCGGCGTCGGCGTGCGCGCGCATCCGCTCGCGCCACACCTCTGCCGCGGCCTGCACCTGCGGAGGCGGGGAGTTCGGCGAGCGAGAGCACCGAGTCGGGCGCGTTGACGATCACCTCGTGCGCGCCGCTTGCGGGCAGCGCGGTGAACAGCTCCGGCCGCGCCTGCGGGGGTGGAGCTGGCGCGGCGCGCGTGCCTGCGCCCGCGGTCGCGTCCCCCTCCTCGCCGAGGTCTTCGTTCGCGCGCTCACCGCCGTCGGCGGGCGTGAGCGCGGGGTACAGGTTGGGTACCACCCGCACGGTCCACCCCGGCGAGTCGGGAGGCCCGCCGCCCGGGCGCACCGCGTATAGCTCGGGCGGGGTCCGGCCCTCGTGGCCCTCGGCGAAGGGGTCGGTGGCGGGGTCGATCGGCTCGGCGGCCTCGCAGCGCGGCTCGCCGCCCGGGCGCCTGGCGCGCTCGCCGGCGATGATCGAGCGGTGCCCGCTGAGCGGATCGACGCGGATTTCAGGCATGGCTCACGCGCTCGCCGGTGTAGTCGGGTTTGGCTGGGGACGCCGGTGGCAGGCGGCGGCGGAGTGGCTCGCCGGCGCGCCGTCGGGGCTCATGCGGCCAGAGCGTAGCGGTGGACGTCGCGTTCCAGTTCGGCGAGGCTCAGGTAGGGGCCCTGATGAATGAACTGTTTCCCCCGCGCGTCGTACATGACGGTGACGGGCATGAATGAGGAGTCGGTCACGGCGGTGCCGAGCCGGGCCGAAGGGTCGTAGTAGGAGGGGTAGCTCGGAGGGACAGCGCGCAGGAAGGCGCTGGCGTCGCCGCGAAGCTTGTCACCGGAGTCGATGCCCAGGAAGGCCACACGGCGCCCGAGCGCGGCGGCGGCGTGCTGGAAGGTGAGTCGCTCGGACTGGCAGGGTTCGCACCAAGAGGCCCACTTGTTGATGACCAGCGGCTGTCCGCGCAGCGCGGCGAGCTCGGCGTGCAGCGCGGGGGCGCCGCCTTCCAGCAGCGCGCCGGCGCGCTGGTGCAGCGCGGCCAGCGGCGCGGGCGAGCCGCTCAGCTCGGCCTGCACCTGCGCGGTTGTGAGCGATTTGAGTCCGCCAGTCGTGCCGCCCCCGCCGGGCAGCTCGGCCACACCGACGCCGATGACAACCGCGAGCGCCGCCAGGCCGAGTATCCACGGAAGCTTCGATCCCATCTCCGTCAAGGCTTGCAGCTTAGGCCGACCGCCGTAGTCGCCACGTCACTGCCGGGCTGGTCCGGATAGGTCGATCGAAAGGGCTTGATCCCCGAGGTAGACCTCGGGTAAACACGCCCATCGACGAGGACGCCCGCGCATGCTATATCCTGAGGTACCAGAGCCGGGTCGCTCTGAGCGCCCGGTCCATCGTCGGTACGGAGCCGGCACCTGGGTCGCGCGGAACCCTTCGTTCCGCCGCCACCGTCTCGAAGTCCACAGCCTTCATGGCCGAGCCCACGCCAGTGGCCCTCGCGGCCGCGCCCATTCCAAAGACCGCCGAAATCGAGCGCGCGGAGGGCTTCGTGCGCGAGGCGTTCGTGCACGACGGCGAGGACGCCGCGGCGGTGCTCGCACCAGGCAGCGCCCGCCGCCGCGCGCTGGACGCGGCGCTGCAGGAGCTGAAGGGCAAGGCCAAGCACCCCTCGACGGAGTGGCGGCGGAGCTTCTCGCTGCTGCTGGGCCTCGAACGGCTGCTGTCGGTGGAGGATCCGCGCCTGAAGGACGGCACGGTCCTCTCCGCACACCAGGTCGACGCGCTGTCGGGCACGCTCACGGCGCTGCTGGCCGAGGCGCAGCGCTCGGCGGGCAACGGCAACGGGCGCGCGGGCGCCGCGGCGGCCTCGCCGGAGCTGCTTGCCTCGGCGGCAATCCTCGGCTTGGAGGGCGACGGCGCCGCGACTGCGAACGGCGCCGGGGATGCCGGGGCCGGGAAGGCATCGGCGTCGGAGCGGGGCGAGAAGGACGAACGCCAAGAGGATGACGATCTGGATGACGAGGAGGAGGACGAGGATCTCGACGAGGAGGACGAGGACGAGGACCTCGAACCGGTGGCGCGCGCGGCCCCCGATGAGGATGAGGAGGATGACGACGACGAGGACGATGAGGAGGACGAGCTCGCGGCAGACGAGGAGGAGGAAGCGGAGGAGCCGCAGGACGAAGATGGGGAGGAGGACGAGGAGCCGCGTGACTGGGTTGACGAGGACGAAGAGGAGGCCCTGCCAGAGCAGCCCGAGGATCCGAATGCCGCAAAGCGCTTCTGGTTCGAGCACGCCACGGGCGCGGGCAAGACGGTCGCGGCGCTCGGCTTCGTCGAGGGCTCGCAGACGGGCGGCGTGCTGATCCTCACGCACCGGCGCAACCTCGTTGAACAGTTCAACGGCGAGCTGCGCCAGCGCGGCTACACGCGGCGCATCTCGCGGCCCTTGTATGTGGGCGAGGACAAGGCGACGGGGCCGGTGACGGTGGAGACCTACCAGTGGTTCGTGCGCAACGCGGGGCGCATCTCCAGCGCCTACACGATCGTGATCTGCGATGAGGCGCACACCGCGCTCGGTGAGAAGACGAGCGCGGCGATCCGCGAGTGGACGGGGCCGATCTTCATCGGCATGACCGCCACGGGCGCGCTGATCGCGCGGCACGTGACCGACCTCTTCCCGACGCAGACCTCGCGCTTCGATCTGGCGCAGGCGGCGCGACGGGGGGTGATCTCGCCCTTGCGCTGTGTGCGCATCCCGCCGGGGGTGGGCGTGCGCACGATCGCGAAGGTGCCACTGCGGCGCGGAGAGGTCGACACGGAGTTCGATCCGGAGGAGCTCGCGAAGGTGCTCGACCATCATCCCTTCAACCTGGCGGCGGCGAACCTCTACAAGACGCGCTTCAATGGCGTGCCGGGGGTGGTGTATGCGGCGGGGGTGCGCCACGCTTACAATCTCGCTGAGGCGTTCCGCGCCGAAGGGATCAAGGCGCAGGCGGTTTCGGGCGAGACGCCCAAGCGCGAACTGGCGGACGTGCTCGCGCGCTATGAGCGCGGCGACGTGGACGTGCTGATCAACGCGCAGCTGCTCGCCGAGGGCTGGAACTCGCCACGGGCGACGGTGTGCCTGCACCTCGCGCCGACGGCGTCGCGGCGGATCTACCAGCAGCGGGTGGGTCGTGTTACGCGCCGGCACCCCGGCAAGGAGGCGGGGCTGGTGGTGGACTTCGTGCACCCGGCGACGAAGAACGACGACCCGGTGATCACTTTGCACTCGCTGCTGGATCGGGATGTGTATCGCGGCGGTGCGATCGTCGTCGGCCCGGTGCGTCGCGGGCGGGGCCGGCGGATGCGCGTGGAGCGGCGTGTGCTGCCGGTGTGCGCGGAGGAGGAGCGGCGCTTCGAGGTCTTCGAGCGCGAGCTGTGGCGGATTTATGTGGAGAATCTTGACTACGGCGAGCAGCACGTGTGGGCGGCGCTGGCGGGCGCGCGCGTGGTGGCGAATAGCTGGCGCCGCGTGCGAACGATGCTGCAGTTCGACCGCACGGGCGAGCTGCGGGCGCGCTTTTTGGTGACGGCGATTCAGCGGAATAAGAACCCGTTGCTGCGGATGCGCGCGCTGAGCGAGATCACGACGCTGCGCGATCCGGATGCATTCGATACGGCGATTGATGTTGTCGGCGGCTGGCCCAGGGACGAGCGGCGCGAGGCTACGAAGATTCTGCTGCGCGCGCTGGTGGACCGCCGCATCGGCCGCCGCGACCAGGCGACGGCGTGGATCTGGCGGCTGGCGGAGTACACGCGCGAAGTGCACGAGGAGTATGCGGTGCAGCGCTGGCCTGAGACGAAGCGGTTGCTGGGGTTGCTGGTGAACTCCTCGGGTGGTGCGCATGCTCGCAATGCGCGACGGCTGATCCATGCGTCGCGTAAACAGGACAGGCGGCTTGCCGCTGCGCTGTTGGCGTCGGCGGTGGCGCACACGCCGGAGGCTGAAGAGGCCTTGCGGGGGGCGCGGACTCGGATGGCGCGCAAGCCGCCGGCGTTGGCGCGGGAGCTTTTGCGTAATTTTCCGAAGCGTCGCGCGCGCAACAAGCGCCGACGTCCGAAGGCGCCGCGGGAAACCCCCGGCACCACTGCTGGGTAGGACGGAAACACTATTTAGAACATGCGCGGCGTCCGAACTATCGGTGCCGTGGCGTTTAGAGTGGCTTAGGCAAGCGGGGCAACTGGGCGTTAGCAGCCTTCGCCTCCGTATTTAGCACCGATTGTGCCGCGAAGGCCTTGCGCGGGGCTGTTTGAACTGCTGGGGCAATCCGGCCATCATGTCCGGCCATGTCTTCTGTTAGTTGGAGATCGACGCATAGCTGGCCGGGTCGCCAAGAGGGCATTCCATGGGCGCTGAGGGCCTCGCACCCCGCGTTGAGGCGGGTCCTTGGGTCTGAGCAATGTGCCCCGTTTCGGGGCGGAAGGAGTGTCATGTTAAGACGTACTCTAAGAGTCGGCGTGCTTGGTCTGTTGGCCATGCTTATCGTCGGCGCGCTGGCGGCGACGCCTGCGCTTGCTGAAGTAGGCGAAGGGCCTTACTGCCACCATCGGGCAAAAGGCGGCAAAGACGAAGGGAAGATCGCAGAAACCTCCCCGGAAGAAGTCGCGGGTGAAGGGCTAGAACAGAAACTAGCCGGGAAAATTGTTGGGATGACTGAGACGATTTTGGCGACCAGCGTACAAGTCAAAGGCATAATCTATAATAACGCAGATCAATGTCAAGCAAAACTGGAAGAGAAATACCACAACCTAACACTCAGCCCGACTGTCGCTAACTGCACCCCTGTGGTCAATGGCAACAATTCGGTCATAGTCAATGCACATCGGGCGTGGAAATATGGTGGGATCAAAAAAGAACTAGAAGAAGCCCCCCGTAATCAGCAAAAACTGGACTGGATAGTCACCCCAGGGAATACCGAATTGGCACAAGGGTCAACGGTGGAATCATTGCCAACAGGACTATTTGCAACTATAACGTTCGTAAAAAGCAATGGTTCGGCATGTTCGCTCGAAACAGTCAAACTCCCGGTTGAAGGTACCGTGGCTGTAGAAAGCAGCCCCAGTGGAGTTGAAGAATGGGCGACCAAAGAAGCACAGACTGTCCAAACTATCGGGAAACAACAATACTGGAACGGGACATCTCAGATTCCGTTTGTGACTGGTCTGACGTTGGGCGGAGTCGCGTCAACCTATAACGGTAAATTCACAATCGAAACGACCGGCAAATTAGCAAACAAAACAGCCGCACAAGAAGTGGCCTACTTCGAAAAATAGGCTAGCCGTCTAGTAATCAAACAACTAACGATGGTGCCGTGTCGTGTATTGATACGGCACCATCAGTCTCCTCTGTCTTATGGCAGCCTGGCTAAGGGCAAACTACTGTTAATGAGAAACAAATGTCCATATGGAATGCATCTCTAATACGATCCCAAAAACTATGAGTACGGGGTATTGGCGATATTGTGTGCGCAAGAGATGGATGCTGACTGCATGTCTAGCGAGCTCTGTGGCCGCCCTTCTGTTGGCCAGTACTACTATAGCTGCAGTCGCTGGCGGCTGCCCAAACGAAACCCGGCGCTCAGAATTAGGTTCTACCCTATTACCCGACTGTCGTGCCTACGAGCTCGTGAGCCCCGTCGTCAAGAACGGATGGGAAGTGCAGGTACGTAGGGCAAACGAATCGCACGTCACCATGACCAGCTTCGGCTCATTTGTGGGTAACAACCAGGCTAGCGTTTTTGACCTCTACGACGCGGGCCGCTCAGCAAATGACGGATGGTTGACGGCACCAGTCGACGAACCGCCTGGCTTCGTAAACGCTGGGAATGGAGAAGGCAATCTCAAGCTCGAAAATAGCGATCTAAACAGCGGCATAGACGTGCTGGCTCCCCTGTCATCTTCGAGTGCCCACAATCTCTATATTCGCGACCTCCCCAGTGGCAGTCCTTCCGAGGTTGGGCCGATGCTTTCACCTGCTGCTGTAGAATCCAATCTCAGCGCCGTCGTCGCGGATAGGCTTTTGAGTCTGCCAAGTGCGTCCGCCGATCTGGGTAGCGTCCTGTTCGCGATCGAAGGCCCGACCACAGAATTCAATGGCGCCAATTATCTTTGGCCTGGAGATGGAACAGTCGATAACACCGGCTCTGGACGGTTCCCATTTGGATTCTTTTCTCTATATGGATACAGGAGTGTTAGAAACTCTACGCCCGAACTCGTCGGAGTGGATAACGAGAGACATCTGATCAGCCAGTGCGGAACAAGCTTGGGCTTTCCGCGTGAAGGCGTGTTCACTTACTGGCAGGCGCGGGAGAGCTATAACGCCATTTCAGGGGATGGTTCTCATGTCTTCTTCACGGCCGCGGGCGCAACTCGGGGTCCTGAAGGGAATGGGTGCACGGACGCGGGGACCGGGCGCGGTCCGAGCGCCGATGAACTCTATGCGCGAATCGACGGGCTCGAAACGGTCTCGATTTCCGAGCCGGCACTGGGTGTTCCAGGGCGACCATGTACAGGATTGTGCAGAGAAGACGAGAATCAGGAAAACGGACACACGCGCAGCGCGGGCGTCTTTCAGGGGGCCTCGGAAGGCGGATCGAAGGTGTTCTTCCTTACCAGCCAGCCGCTGGTCAATGCCGATGAAGACGAAACCCCCGATCTGTATGTGGCCGAAGTGGGTGGGGAATCGGGACACAGCGAGGTCACTCGACTTGTGCAGGTCTCGCATGACGCAAACCCGGGTGAAGCTGCCGAAGTCCAGGGCGTCACGCGTGTCGCTGGTGATGGCTCGCGCGTATATTTCGTCGCGCGAGGCGTCTTGACCAAAGAAGCAAACCCTGTGGGCGCCATATCGCTGCCCGGAGCTGACAATCTCTATGTGTATGACACGAACACGGGGCGCACGGCGTTCATCGGCGACCTCTGCTCGGACGCCGAAACGTCAGGGCTCGTCTCAGATTCGCTGTGTCCGCGAGGTCTGAATGCGAAGACGCCAGAAGAAAAAGGCCTGAACGACCTGCAGAATTGGCAGGCGAAGGACGAACGACCGGCGGATGTTAATAGCTGCAAGCCCGATCTATGTGAAGTAGGACGCTTCTTGGTCTTTGCCAGCTATGCTCACCTCACGCCAGACGATACGAGCGGTGTCGCACAGATATTTGAGTACGACGCCGAGAACGCAACCTTGGTGAGAGTATCGGTGGGGCAGGCTGGGTTCAGCGACGATGGCAATATGAGCGCAGAATCACCCAGGATCATTTTCCCAAGCTACACCGATAATCAGAACCCGGCCCCTCAGCTCACCACGGTATCTGCTGACGGAGCGTTCGTGGTCTTCCAGAGTAATGAGGCGCTCACCTCGCAGGCGGCAGAAGGCTATGGCAACGTGTATGAGTATCACGATGGCGAAGTCAGCCTGATCTCCGATGGACAGGATCGCAGTTCAGGCTTCACCGGCGGCTCCAGCACGTCGCTATTGGGAATGGATGAATCGGGTACCGACATCTTCTTTACGACCGCCGACCAGCTCGTGCCGCAGGACGGCGATACGCAGGTGGATGTCTACGATGCGCGTATCGATGGTGGCTTCGGACCGATAGCCGCACCGCCCACATGTGATGCTGATGGGTGCCAGGGCGCGCTCGCACCTGCACCGGCCGCTCCCGTGGTCGGCAGCACGGTCCAGCCGGCGGGAGAAGACATTGTCGAATCATCGTCCATCCGGCCCATCGTAAAAGTTAAGCAGAAAACCAGCCCAAAGAAAAAGCGGAGAAGAGTAAAGGCAAGGCACGCAAAACCCCGACTGAGCAAGGCTGGGCGAAAGGCCAGAGCTGGAGGTGCGCGCCATGGAAGTTCATGAAGTAGGTGTAAAGAGCAACCCGCCAGTGCGCCGGGCCGGCAGACGCGCTGCTGCATGTTTGATAGCGGCTGTGTTGATTTTAGCTATGGGTCAGGGCTCCGCCGTAGCCTCGCCTTCCTCTGCGGGTGTCGCGTGGAAGATCTCCCTTGTTGCACAGCCAACCAGCCTCGCGATTACGGGCGGCCATGCAAGCGAACCTATCGATCGCTATGTGCTTGTTCTAACCAATATGGGTAAGATGGAATCCACCGGGCCCATCACGCTCACGGATACGCTTCCCGCCAATGTCACGGTAGGTACCGGATTTGTCAGCACAGGCTGGACATGTACGATCGGCCAGAACAGCGCCGTAGTCAGCTGCGTATATTCCGGCAATTTGCCACCGCTGGGACAGTCTCCCGTCATTACCATCCCTGTTGCGGTTGTGGCACAGGATGCTGGACTGCAGCTGGTCAATCATGTCGTGGTCTCCGGTGGTGGCGCTCCGGTTGCCACGGCGGATCTCTCGACGGCAGCTGGTGGGGAAACGCCTCCGTATGGGTTTCTCGATTTCGCCAGTCAGGAGACCGATGCTTTTGGCATGCCTGACGCTCAGGCCGGCGCTCATCCCTTTGCGTTCACTACGGCTCTGGACTTTCCCCAGCAGGAAGTCGAAGCATATCCTGGCTCGCCGGTCCAGTTGCCGAAGGATATGGAGATCGAACTGCCCCCCGGGCTGATCGGCAATCCGCAGGCAGCGCCCAGATGTACGATCGTGGACCTGTTCGCCAAGCATTGTCAGCCAAGCAGCCGTGTTGGCACGTTCTTCATCAACTATGCACAGGGGCTCTTCCGCGAAGAGCACAGTGCATATTCTATATACAATATCGTGCCGGAGCGGGGCTACCCGGCCGAGTTTGGATTGTTCGCCGAATCGGTCAACAGGCCGGTGTTGCTGTACGCGAGTCTCGGACCGCCACCTGAGTACAGGCTGCACGTTTCCGCGCCCGACATCCCCACGGCGGGAGAGGTGACGAGCGTGATCGCGACGTTCTTTGGAGACCCCCAGGGTATGGATGGAGGTCAGAATTCAGCGGTTCCATTTTTCACCAATCCAAGCGACTGCTCGGGTCAGCCGTCTAAGACGACGATCGAAGTCGAAACCTGGGAAGAACAGGGCAAGTGGGTGCCTGACGAAGCCGAGGCGACCCCTGTCGCCGGCTGCGACCTGCTGAGATTCGAACCGTCGATCTCGGTTACCCCCGAAACCACGGTGGCAGATGAGCCCTCGGGCTACACGGTTGGCGCGCATTTTCCGCAGGCGCCGCAGAACCTCGAAGCTTTGGCGAATCCCCCGGTGAAGAACACGACGGTGACGTTGCCGCCAGGTCTGTCGCTCGACCCGGCTGCCGCCGACGGTCTTGTAGCGTGTCCGGCGGAAGGTCCGGAAGGGTTCAATCTCTCCCAGTCGGGATCGGGCCATTGTCCAATGGCCTCGCAGGTAGGCACTGTGGAAGCCACCACGCCGGTGCTCTCCGAACCGGTGCAGGGGCGTGTTTATGTGGCGACGCCGGGGTGCGGAGGCGCAGGTCAGGAACCGTGCGGCGAAGCGGACGCGCGCGACGGGAACCTGTACGGGCTGTACGTGCAGGTCGAAGGCTCGGGGATCGTAGTCAAGCTGCATGGAGAGGTTTCGGCCGACCCCGCGACGGGGCAGTTGACGGCGAGCTTCAAGGAAACTCCGCAGCTACCCGTCAGTGACCTGAAGTTAGCCTTCAAGGGTGGTCCCAGGGCGCCGCTGGCGAACCCCCAGTCCTGCGGCGAGGCGCTTGCGCGGGCCGACATGACGCCATGGAGCAGCCCCGAAACGCCGGACGCCAACCCGAGCTTCGGCTTCTCGGTAAGCGGTTGCGGAGGCTCGCCCTTCACGCCCTCCTTCGTGGCCGGGACGACGGGTACCGCGGCCGGGGCGTACACCGAATTCAGCACCACCTTCGGCCGTACCGACCGCATGCAGGATCTCGGTGCGATCCAGGTGCAGACGCCGCCCGGACTGCTGGGGATGCTCTCCCACGTAGCGCTCTGCCCCGAACCGCGGGCCGCTCTAGGGACGTGCTCGCCCGCGTCGGAAATCGGCACCGCGGCGGCGAGCGCGGGCGCGGGATCACATCCCTTCTGGGTCTCCGGGAAGGTCTACGTCACGGGGCCATATAAGGGAGCGCCCTTCGGGCTTTCGATCGTGCTCCCGGCCAAGGCGGGTCCCTTCAACCTCGGGACGGTCGTGACGCGAGCCACGCTGAGCGTCAATCCGAGCACGGCGGCGCTGACCGTGACCAGCGATCCGCTGCCCCAGATCCTTGACGGGACGCCTCTGCGAGTACAGACCGTCACTGTCACGATCAACCGCCCCCAGTTCATGTTCAATCCCTCCCACTGTGCGGCCCAGCAGGTGACGGGTGCGATTGCCTCCGCTCAGGGTGCGACGGCACAGGTCTCCTCGCCGTTCGCCGCGGGCGCTTGCAAGTACCTGCCGTTCAATCCAGGGTTCACGGTCGCCACGCGCAAGCCGGCCGCCAAGTCAGACGGCGCCGAGCTGGACGTCAAGGTCTCCTCGACAGGCGGGCAGGCGAACATCCACAGCGTCGCTGTGGCGCTGCCCAAGCAGCTTCCCTCGAGGCTCAAGACGATCCAGCAGGCATGCCGCGACACGACCTTCGATGCAAACCCCGCGGCGTGCCCGCCGGTATCGGAGATCGGGGTCGCCAAGGCGGTCTCCCCGGTACTCGCAGCCGCTTTGGTCGGACCCGTCTATCTCGTCTCCCACGGTGGCGCGGCGTTCCCCGACCTCGACATCGTCCTCCAGGGTGAAGGCGTGCGCCTGGATCTGACCGGCTCGATCGACATCAGCCGAAAGGGGATCACCAGCAGCACGTTCGCAAGCATCCCGGATGCCCCAATCTCGACTTTCGAGCTTCAGCTGCCCGAAGGTCCGCACTCCGTCCTCACGACCAACGGCAGCCTCTGCGGCAAGACCCTCACGATGCCGACGACGATCGTCGGACAGAACGGGCGTCGGCTGATCCGCACGACCAAGATCGCCGTCGCGCGCTGTCCCAAGGCAAAGAAGGCCAACGCGAGCGGGAGAGCCGACAAAGCCCGCCTGGTGGGCCTTGCTCGGGCGACCAAAGGAAGTAGGTAGGCGAACAGATGCGCACCTATCGTCTCATTGCCTGTATCTTTGGCATCGCCGCGACGTTGCTGATCTACTCGGGGTCTGCTGACGCCGCGACCGGCCACAAGCTGCTCTTTTCCTTCGGTTCAGGTTCATTCACAAAGCCCGTCGACATGACTACAGACAGGGCCACTGGGGACGTATACGTAGCCGACTCCAGGGCAAACGTCGTGGACATATTCGGAGCCGAAGGCGGGACCCCCAGCGGAATTCTGACCCCACTTATGGGTCCTTCGGAACTGCCGTTCAATTTTAGTGGTGAACAGTCGGCAGTTGCAATTGACGAGTCGGGCGAACCTGGAGATCCCTCAAAGGGCGATCTGTATGTCAGCGATACGGGACACGGGGTTGTGGACAAGTTCAGGTTGAGCGTTTCGGGCGAATATGAATACGTTTGCCGGTTTACCGGGTATGGACGCGGCTGCGTCGAAAAGCCGACTGAAGAACCTTCATGGAAGGAACCTTCGGGCGTTGCAATCGATTCGCACGGAGATCTATATGTCGCGAACTTTGGTCCCGGAAGTGGTGCGGTGTCCGAGTTTAGCCCTGAAGGTCAAGATATTAGGCAGCTTTCGGGCGGCGACATAGGTGTCGGAGCAGGCCCTGTCGGCGTCGCGGTGGACTCGGCCAACAATTTGTATGTCAACAACTACAGCCATAGTGTCGTAAAGATCGATCCCGAAGGCCATGAATCGTTCCTCGACACCGACAACTCATGGGGTGTCGCGGTCGACGCGGCCGGGGACGTATTCGTGGACGACAGTTCAGAAGAATTCGTCCCCAAAGATAGTCGTATTGTGGA
Source organism: uncultured Solirubrobacterales bacterium (assembly GCA_963723045.1). Lineage (GTDB taxonomy): Bacteria > Actinomycetota > Thermoleophilia > Solirubrobacterales > Solirubrobacteraceae > Palsa-744. Next base: position 2,247,662 of record CAVROU010000002.1, read on the forward strand.
GTATAACCAAGCGGGTGAAGAAGTAGACGATTTCGGGAAGGAAATCGTTGGGGCATCGGAGGGCGTGGCAGTGAATGACACCACCGGCGATGTCTATGTCTCGGATCTAAGCAACGATGATGTCCTAGTGTTCGGCCCTGTAACAGTGCCGGCGACCAAGACGGAAGGCTCCTCCGCTGTGAAGGGAACGACGGCAAAGCTCGCCGGATCGGTCAATCCGGAAGGCCTCGAAGCTCACTATTTCTATGAATATGGCTCGTGCGGGTCGCCTACGTCCTGTTCGAAATCGCCATTCCCAGAAAAGACTTCAGAAGAAGCCCTCGAAAACCCGACAGGTACCGAATCTGAGCCGGCCAATACCTCGCTCGCGGGTCTCACGCCGGAAACGAGATATCATTACAGGATCGTGGGAGTCAACTCCAACGGGGTCAAGCAGGGTAAGGAAGCAATCTTCACGACCGGTCCGGCGGTAACGGGAGTCAGTGCTTGCAGGGCGAGTAGTGTGCTACCCGTAAGCGCTATCTTGGATGGAGTATTCGAACCGGAAGGTTTTGAAACTCTGTACCATTTCGAATATGCCACCGCTGAAGAATTCGCTGCCAACTCGGAATACACACATTTCAGTGAATTCGAGTTGAGCAGCGCCGAAGCTCAGGTTTCAGCGACGGCGCCTATCGCCGAACTCGAAGCTGGTACGACCTATCACTGTCGTTTGTTCGCCTTTAGTTTTGAACACGGAGTCACGACCGGGCAGGACAGTACGTTCACGACACCGCCTGCCCTGCCCACGGTCGACATCGAGCCGCCGTTCGCCACCGACGTGGCACCCCATGAAGCAACTCTCCATGGAGCCATAAGCCCCGGTCGCGGAGTCACCCGCTATCACTTCGTATACGGGTTAACCCCTGCATACGGATCGAGCACCGAAGAAGCTTATACCCAGCTCAACGCGGATGAAGTGGCGGTCGCGCACGAAGGAAAGGAAATCACGAGTTATCCGGTCGAACAGCTCGTTGCCGGGCTGCCCGCGGGGACCACCGTGCACTACGCACTGGTGGCCGCGAACGCGACCGGCGGTGTCGTTGGTCCCGATAAGGAGTTTGCGACGCTCGCGAGTCTGCCGCCAGTCGAAGAAGCGATTGGAGCAGGCGGTTCCCCGCTGGAAGTCGTCCCCACCAGCGGCATCGTCCAGCCGAGTGCGCCTTCCTTGCTGCCCCTTCCGGCCTTTCCAGCGATCAGGCCGCTGAAGACGCAGCCGCCCGTGAAATGCAGGAAAGGCTTTGTCAAGAAGGCCGGCAAGTGCGTGAGGAAGAAGCCGACCAGGATGGCAAGGCGTCGAAAGCACTAGAGCTGTCTCGGGTCGGAAACGATATCTCGGACGGCCGAGAGGCTCACCGCTCGAAGATAGCAGGGTAGAAATGGCTCCCTGAGCTATTTCTGATGGTCGGAAGACAACCGTATCATGGGATATAGGTATCGCGCGGTGCGTGGCGCTTGGATCTGAAGGGCGCGTGAGTATGCTTGTTGATGCCCGTAGGTTGGAACCGATCTCACGTAGGAACTATCTACCTGGGGGCTATCGAAGGGTGGTGGAGCGTCTCGCTCGTTAGGCTGAGGCAATCTCTCGACCCGCAATTGAGATCGCCCCGACGTGTCGGGGCGGAAGGGAGCATCGCATGTCGAGGTACACCATTAGAGCCTTGAGCCTGTGTCTGATGGCCTTGGCGCTCATCGGCGCATATGCAGGGACACCTGCGCTAGCTGAAGTAGGAGAAGGGCCCTATTGCCATCATCGGGAAAAAGGCTCGAGTAAAGACGACGGAAGGATTACAGAAGCCTCTCCGGAAGAAGTCGTAGGCGAAGGAACAGAACAGAAATTTGCAGGAAAAATTGTCGGCGCTAACGAGACAATTATCGCCACAAGTGTACAAGTAAAAGGGATCACCTACAATAATGCCGATCAATGTCAAGGCAAACTCGAAATAAAATATCACGGTTTGACGCTGAGTCCGGCTATCGCCAATTGCACGCCTGTCGTTAACGGCAATGACGTAGTTAAAGTCTTTGCCCATGGGACATGGAAATATGGCGGCATCAAAAAAGAACTGGAAGAAGCGCCGCGAAATCAGCAAAAACTGGATTCGATCCTAACTCCTAAGGAATTAGAACCTGGGTCTACCGCCGAAAGTCTACCGACTGGTTTGTTTGCGGTCATCTCGTTCATCAAAAGCAACGGCTCGGCCTGTTCGATCGAAACCGTGAAACTGCCGGTGGAAGGTACAGTCGGAGTCGAAGGCAGTAAAGGTGGTCTCGAAGAATGGGGCTTCAAAGAAGAGGGGAATGTGCAAACGATTGCCAAACAACAATACTGGAATGGAATATCCCAGATTCCGTTCGTCACGGGATTGACGATGGGCGGTGTGGCTGCTACATACAATGGGCGGCTTGCACTAGAAACTGCCGGCAAAGCGGCGGGAAAAACGGCGGCACAAGAAATGGCTGGCTTCGAAAAATAGAAGGAAGGAGAGACGTAATGACAGAAGGCGACGCCGCGACCTAGCGGCGTCGCTACCTACTTCAGATCGTTGAAGAGTCGGCCAGACCGTGATGGGAGGTGGCGCGATGTTAGTCACCGCGCCACCTCCCTCGACAGGTGCACCTCGCCGGCGTCGAGCCGCACCTCTCTGGTGCCCGCCTGGACCACAACGATGAGGCGGCCGGCATCGTCGATGCCCTCGGCTCGTCCGCTGAAGCAGCCCTTGTGTGGCGTCCCGCGGTCCAGCTTGTCCCCCCACGAGACCGCCCGCCCGCGCAGCGCGTCCAGCTCCCCCCAACGGGCGAGCGCCACCTCGGGTCGGTCGTATAGGCGGCGCTCCAGCGCGCCAAGCAGCGCGGCGAGCACCGGCACGATCTCCCCCGGAGACATACCGAGCGTGGCAGCTCTATCTCGCAGCTCCTCCGGCATATCGCTCAGAAGCACCGCGACATTCAAGCCGATGCCCAGCACCGCCCACCCGTCCTGTGGACGGCCCTCGACGAGGATCCCCGCGAGCTTCTTCAATGATGGCCGATCCTCTGATCCTTCTTCGATAACGACGTCATTGGGCCACTTGACCCGCGCATCCTCCCCAACGACATCGCAGACAGCAACGCCCGCCAGCAGCGACAGCGGTTCAGGCGCCCCGCGCAGCACCAGCGACATCAGCAGGGCACTCCCCGACGGCGCGGTCCAGCGCCGCCCCTGACGCCCGCGTCCAGCAGTCTGCTCGTCGGCAGTCACAAGCGTGCCGTGCGGAGCGCCGGCGATCGCGAGTTGACGCGCCCGATCATTGGTCGATGTGGTGCTACGCAGGTGCAGGCGAGGATGGCCTAGCGCGGTTGCCAGCTGTGAGCCGGGTGTCGCGTTAGGGTCGGCGTGGCCTGTCTCTGGATTGGTGGGTCTCGCAGGGGAGCTGGCACGGTCGGTAGCTGAGCCGCCGGCCATCTCACTCGGCATGGGCCAACGCATCGGCCAGCAGCGCGTCGAGCAGCCCGTCGATGTCATGGCGCTCGGCCTCCACGTGCGGCCCCAGCCCATGCTCGCGCAGCGTCGCGCTGGTCACCGGCCCGATCGACACCACGCGCGTTGCGGGCGAGAGCCCGGCGTCGCCACCGGCGGCCTCGAGGAAGAACCGCACAGTGGATGAGGAGGTGAAGGTGATGTAGTCGGCCCTGCGCGCCGCCTCCAAGGCGCGCGGCGAAAGCGGCTCGGCAAGCGTCTCATATAGCGCCAGCACATCCACCTCGGCCCCCCGTGCGCGCAGCGCGTCGGGAAGCACGTCGCGCGCCTCCTTCGCTCGCGCCACAAGAGCGCGCTCCACGGGCACGTCGGCAAGCGCCCGCACGAGCGCCTCGGCCACGAAGCGCTCGGGAACGACGTCGGCGACGATTCCATGCGCTCGTAGCGCGCGTGCGGTCCCCTGGCCGATCGCGGCCACGGTCGTGCCGGCGAACGCGCGAGCGTCAGGTGGTGCCCCCGCGGCCCCGCGGCGAGCGTCACGCGGCGCGCCCCCGTCACCGCCAGAGGAGTCATCTCCCAGCAGCCGCTTGAAGAGCGCGTCCACGCCATTCGGGCTTGTAAGGCAGACCAGGTCATACCGCGCGAGGTCCGGCGCCGGCCCGGGCAGCGGCACCACGCGAATCGCCGGCGCCTGAATCACCGTTGCACCCAGCTCTTCCAGGCGTCGCGCCAGCCCGCTGGCCTGCGCGCGCGCGCGAGTAACGGCCACGGTGCGCCCGCTCAGCGGTCCGGAGGCGCGCCAGGCGAGCTCCTCGGCCAGCGCGGCGACACCCCCGACGACGGTGATCGACGGCGGCCTCACGCCCTCCTTCTCGGCGCGCCGTGCGATTGTGCTCAACGTCCCGGTGACGGTGCGCTGGGTGGGAAGCGTCCCCTGTTCCACCACGGCCGCCGGCTGCGCGGCGGGGCGCCCGGCGGCGATCAGCGACTCCGCTATGCGCGGGAGCTGACGGATGCCCATGTAGAAGACGAGCGTGCCGGGGAAGGCCGCCAAGGCGGGCCAGTCGAGATCGCTTTCGCCATCGGCGCTCGCCTCGTCTGCGCTGGCTGCTCTACGGTCCGCCGCTGTCCCAACTCCGCTCGTCGCCCGCCCGTCGGCGCGGGTGTGCCCGGTGATCAGGGCCACGGCCGTGGAGAGTCCCCTGTGCGTGACGGGAATCCCTGCATAAGCCGGTGCGGCCACACCTGAGGTGATCCCCGGAACCACCTCGAACGGAATTCCAGCCGCGCGCAGCGTCAACGCCTCCTCCCCCCCGCGCCCGAAGACAAACGGATCGCCGCCCTTCAGGCGCACCACCTGGCGACCCTCCTTCGCGCGAGCCACGAGCAGCGCCTCGGTCTCCTCCTGGGGCACGGACTCCCCCCCGCCCTCCTTGCCGACGAACAGCAGCTCGGCGTCGCGGCGCGCGCCGTCGAGCGCCTGCGCAGGAATCAGGCGGTCATAGAGGATCGTGTCGGCGCCGGCGATCAACTCCAGCGCGCGCGCGGTGAGCAGGCCGGGGTCGCCGGGACCGGCGCCGACGAGGTAGACGCGCCCGCTCGCCGGTGTCCGCGAGGGCGCCCCGGGCGAACCCTCATGTCCCGAACCCTCGGGTCCGTCAGGCGCGCTCAAGCGCCATCTCCTCCGCGCGCTGCAGCAGCTCCCCGGCTCCGGCCAGCGTCATCCGCTCACCCATCCGATGCCCAAGTTCCCGTGGCTCATAGAACCCGCCAAGCAGCTCGTCGCTCACCCAGGCGGACCCGTCAGGGAGCCCGACCCAGGCGCGCAGCTCAAGACAGCCGCAGCCCGCGGGCCGCGCCCAGGCTCCCAGGGGCGTGTGGCAGGAGGCGCCAAGCGCCTGCGCGAGCGCCCGCTCGGCTAGCAGACAGGCAAATGCGTCCTTGTCGGTGATGGCCGCGACGGCCGCGCGGGGGGCGTCGTCGTCGGCGCGCCCCTCCAGTGCGAGCGTGCCCTGGCCGGGGCTGGGAACGAAGCGCGCGGGGTCGAGCACTGCTCCGACCTCGTCCTCGCGCCCGAGGCGCTGAAGTCCCGCGCGGGCGAGGATCAGCGCGTCGCATGCCCCCTCGCCCAGCTTGCGCAGGCGCGTGTCGACGTTCCCGCCGATCGCGACGATCTGCAGGTCCTCGCGCACCGCAAGCAGCTGCGCGGCGCGGCGCATGCTGCCAGTGCCCACCGTCGCGCCGGGGGGCAGCTCATCGAGAGTGCCAGTGCCAGTGCCAGTGCCGGCGCTGGCGTCTGTGCGAGTGCGGACACCCGCCATGCACAGCACGTCCTCCACATCCGCGCGGGCGGGGGCGCCGAAAAGCTCCAGGCCCTCGCCGAGCTCGCCGGGGACGTCCTTGGCGGAGTGCACGGCCAGGTCGATCTCGCCGGACTGAAGTGCGGTCTCCAACTCGAGCACCCAGCGCGACTTGTCGCCGCCGGCCTCGCCCCGGTCGCCGGTGGTGGTGATCGTGACGATCTCGACCGCAGGCGAGTGGGGCTCCAGCAGCGCGGCCACCCAGCGCGCCTGGGCGAGCGCGAGCGCGGAGCCCCTCGTCCCCAGGCGCATCAGCGCCGACGGCGGATGGGGTGGACCTCTGCGAGCGCCCCGGACTCGGCAGACTCCTCCTCCCCGGCGTCGTCCTCGCGCAGCCCAAAGAGCTCGCGCACGAGCTCAAGACTGGCGTGCCCACCCGTCCCCCCATGCGCGCCCTCCTCGGCAAGCGAGCGCAGGCGGATCGTAGGCTCGTGCAGGAGTCGCTTGGCGACAGCGCGAGCGACGGCTTCGATGCGGACCGTGTCGCGTGGGGAGGCGGTCTCCCAGCGGCCGGCGTTTTCGGCGAGCACCTGCTCGACGAGCTCGTCGGCGTGCCGGTGCAGGGCGCTGACGGTGGGGAGCGTGTCGAGCTGCCCGAGCCAGCGCGCGAAGCGGTGGATCTCCTCCTCGATGAGCTCTTGCGCGCGCGGCACCTCGCTCTCGCGCGTCGACAAATTGCGCTCGACGACGGACTGGAGGTCGTCGATGTCGTAGAGCGTGACGCCGGGGAGCTCGCCGCAGCGCGGGTCGACGTCGCGCGGGACGGCGATGTCGATCAAGAGCAGCGGGCGCCCGGCGCGCCGCGCGACGACCGTCTGGAGCTCCTCGACGCCGACGATCGCGTGGGGGGAGGCGGTGGAGCAGAGGAAGATGTCGGCGGTGGCGAGCTGCTCGGGCAGCCCGTCGAGGCCGACGACGGAGCCGCCGAAGCGCCGTGCCATGCCGAGCGCGCGGTCGGCGTGGCGGTTGGCGACGAAGATCGTGCCAGCGCCCTGCTCGGCAAGCGCCTGGGCGGTGAGCTCGCTGGTCTCGCCGGCGCCGAGGATCGTGACGTGGCGGTCCTTCAGGCTGCCCAGGACGTCCCCGGCCAGGTCGACGGCAACAGAGGGGACGCTGACGCGGCTTGAGCCGATGTTGGTCTCTGAGCGCACGCGCTTACCCGCGGTGAGGGCAGCGGCGAACAGGCGGTTGGAGAGCGGCCCGGTGTGCCCGGCGGCGAGCGCGGCCTCATAGGCGCGCTTGACCTGCCCCTGGATCTCGGCCTCGCCGACGATCATCGACTCGAGGCCCGCGGTGACGCGGAACAGCTGGCGTGCGGCGTCGCAGTTGCGCGGCGAGTAGATCGCCTCAGCGAGCTCGGTGGGGCGGATGGCGGCGCGCTGGGCGAGCAACCCGAGCACGTCGGCCTCGGCGCGCACAGAGTCGCCGACGACGAGGTAGACCTCGGTGCGGTTGCAGGTGGAGATTGCGACAGCCTCGCGCACCTGCGCGGTCTCGACGGCCAGCCCGCCGAACTCGACGGCCGCAGTGGCGGTGAGGGCAAGGCGCTCGCGCAGCTCGACGTGGGCGGTCTTGTGCGAGATACCGAGCGCGAGCAGCTCGCTCATGCGCAAGCCTCCCAGGACGCCGGCGGCGGCGAGGCAAGGCACGTCCGCGGCCCGCTCATGACCGACCCTCCGGCCGGGCGAGATCGGCCTGCTCAGAGCGCGGCTGAGAGGGGGCGGCGTCGGCACGTGCCAACAGCTCACCCAACTCGCGCTGCATGCGGCCGAGGCGAATGGCCATGATCGCGACGTAGACGAGCACGAGCGCGAACAGCACGACGTAGGCGCCCGCGACGTACTTGCCTGCCTCGTGCAGCGGCAGCGCGGGCATCAGGCGCCGGGCCTTCCGACGGCCGTGGGGGCCGTGCCGATCGCCCCGCGAGCGCCGGACGCGGGCAGGGAAGAGGAGGAGGACCCCGCAAGGGGGTCCGCGGGGGCCGCGACGTGGGGGATAGGGGCCGGTGCCGCGCTGCGTACGCGCGGGGCCGCTTCGCCCGAGAGTCGACGGCGCAAAGCACGCAGCTGACCGCGGGTGTGCTTGGCGGTCATCTCATAGGAGCACAAGGTGGCGTAGAGAAGGGCCATCGCCACGAGCGAGACGACAAAGGTGAGCCCCATCGAGGCGGGCAAGTTGGAGGTGGAGCCCAACACGCGCGGGTGCAGGTAGGCGGTCGACATGCGCACGGCGATGAAGTTCAGCGGCACGAAGGCGCCCGCGGTGACAGCGAACACGGAGGCGTAGCGCGCCTGGCGCTCGGGGTCCTCGATCGAGAAGCGCAGCGGCTGGTAGGTGGCATACAGCAGGAAGACGATCAGATAGGAGACGAGCGTGGGCTCGCTCCACACCCACCAGTGCCCCCACGAGCCCTTCGCCCAGATCGAGCCGGTGATCAGCGTGCCGACGCCGAAGATGAGGCTCATGTGGATCGCAACATACGAGCGCATGTCCCAGCGCGAGTCGCGCGTGCGCAGGTGCTGGATCGCGAACAGGCCGCCGAGCACGAAGCCGCACAGCGAGACGATCGCGAGCGGCACGTGCACGTAGAAGATCTTCTGCAGAAAGCCCTGTTCGGCTTCGAGCGGGGCGTAGAAGAAGACGAGTGCCAGCGAGACCACGAACGCGACGACGGTGGCGATGCTCAGCGCACGGAGGCGCCGGCCATAGAGCGGCCTGGCCCGGTCATCGCCCGCGGGGCGGTGCTGCTCGCGAAGGCCGGCTGCACGCCGGACTGAGGATTCCATTCAGTCCTCCAGGAGGAAGTCGAACACTGCGTAGGCGATCAGCCCGAAAACCAAATCATAGAGGGCAAGCGTCAACAGCCAGCGCACCGGGCTCGCCTGCGCAGCAGGCAGTCGCAGCAGCGGTGCGGTGGCCCCGGCCGCCCCGATCACGATCGGCACGAGCAGTGGCAGCGCGAGCAGCGGCCCCAGGAGGTCGCGCGCGCGTGTCTGCACCGCCAGCGCGGCCACGAGCGTGCCGATCAGTGCAATGCCGATGTCGGCGAGCAGGAGCACGAGCAGCAGCTCCGGCAGTGCACGTCCCAGCGTGGGGTCGAGCAGCAGCCCGAACGCCGGAACGGCGACGACCTCCAGCGCCAGCAGATAGCTGAGCAGCGCGATCGCCTTGGCGAGCAGCAGCGCGGTGCGGTCCACGGGCGCCAGCAGGAAGCCGTCGAAGCCGCCCTGCTCGGCGTCGGCGACGAACAGGCGGTTGACGCCCAGCATCGCGGCGAACAGCAGCGTCACCCACAGGACCCCGGCGGCCTCGTCGCCGCTGACGCTCGACTGATGCAGCGCGAAGTGGAACACGACGAAGGTGCTCACCGCGAACAGCGCCATGCCGGGGACGGACTCCAGCGTGCGCAGCTCGACGAGGTACTCCTTGCGCAACAGCGCGCCGACGGTGGCGAGCGTCCCGGGCGGCTTCGGCAGGGTCTGTCGCGACTCGCCGGCGGGAGGCACGGTGCCCGTTGCGCCGGGCCGGCTCGCAGGGCTGGCGCCGGCGCCCGTCGTGAGACCTGCGTCTGTGCCGATGGGAGTGCCGGCAGCGGCGCTCATCGGTACAACCCCGCGATCTCGCCCTGATCGACATCTGCCGCGGGTGCGAGCAGCGCGGTGCGCCCTTCGCGCAGCCCCAGCACCATGTCGGCCTCGGCGACGCCGCCGCTCGGATCGTGACTACAGATCACACGCGTGCGCTTGCTCCCGCGGCCGATCAGGCCGGACACCTGCTCCCGGGCCGCAGGGTCGAGGTTGGCGTAGGGCTCGTCCAGCAGCAGCAGCTCTGGGTCGTGAAGTACCGCGCGGGCGACCGCCACGCGCTGCACCATCCCGCGCGAGAGCTCGCGCAGCGGCTCCTCGGCGCGGTGGGTCATATCGACGGCCTCCAGCAGCTCCCGCACACGCGCGACCCCGACGCCGTGCAGGCGCGCGTGGAAGTAAAGGTTCTCGCGGGCGCTCAGCTCGCGGTAGAGCAGCGGCTCGTGGCCCAGCAGCCCGATGCGCCCGCGCACCGCCCAGCCCTCCGCCGGCAGCGGCCGCCCGAGCACGCGCACCTCGCCTTCGTGTGGGCGCAGCAATGTCGCGAGTATGCGCAGCAGCGTGGTCTTGCCGGCGCCGTTGGGGCCGAAGACGACCAGCGTCGCGCCGGCGGGCAGCGTCAGCGACACGTTGCTGAGCGCCGAGCGCTCGCCGTAGTTGCGCGTCAGCCTGTCGATGTGCAGGGCGGGGTGGCCGGCTGCCCTGTCAGCGGGGGGGCCTGTATGGAGATCGGGAGCGAGGCTGGACATGACGGTCTTGTCATGAGGCTATGACATGGCTCGATAAAGGAGTCAGAGCTACGCCACATTGCGCGCGGAGATGACGGACGTAGTGGGCTTGCCGGCACGCCGTAGGGTGGTGCCGACGGCTTCGGTCCCGTGTTCGCCGACGCCGTAGCATGCTTCTGGGCGTTGTTGCCGTAAGGCGCTTGTTTTTGGGCGCCAGCACGAACAGGTCCGGTGTCGGGGTGGTCTCGTTGTTTGCTTTGACTCCCGTGGAGTTTGGGCGTGCGTGTGCGATGGTTTCAGAGAGACAGGAGCGAGTTGAATCTCTCGCGTTGATGCTCGCTGCGCGTCGCCTGCGAATGCGCGATGAATCTCGCGTCTTACGGCCACTTCGCTTGGCACTGTGCGTCCGCGACGGCGAACACGGGACCGAGACCGTTGTTTCGAGCAACGGCGGGCCGGCAAGCCCACTGCGTCCGTCACCACGGAGCGCCATGAGGCGTAGCTCCACTCCCAACGTCGCCTGCGTAATGCCATTACAAGGGCGCAGTGGAGGCAAGGGCGCAGCGGAGGGGTCATCGAGGGCGGGCGGCGAGCCCGATTACGAGCGTCAGGGGCCGCAGGTAGTCTCGGTGCTCGGATGATCTGGAGCGCAGAACACACGAAGACCCCACACGCTGACGTCCGGTGGCGAGGTGTGCTGTGCGCCGGCTGGGGCCGGTGAGGGCGTGGCGGGCGAGCCGACCAGCCTTGGGATATGAGTCAGCGCTACCGCGACGTGCTGGATTACGAGATCGGTGCGCGCATCGTCGTAAGGTTCACGACCAACCGCCGCGAGATCGTGGACTACTCGGTGATCCTCACCGTCGAAGACGATGACGGGGCGGCGACCGTGCGCGTGTATGACGGGGCGCACGGTATCAATGACATGCACCGGCACGACCGCAGCGGCGGGAAAGCGTTGGCGGAGACGTTCCATGCCGGTACTCTTGGGGAAGGAATGCGGGCCGCGATTGCTGCGGTACGCATCGGCTACAAGGAGATGATCGACGCATGGCGAGCAACGTGAACCCCGCCGAGTCGCCCACAGCGAAGGCGATGGACCGCGCGATTGACCTGGCGATCGACGGTAGCTCACCCTATCCCGAGAACGCAGCGTTTGTGGATGCCGACTCGCCTCATGCAGGGCACGAGATCACGCGCGCGCTCGATGAGGGCTACGCGGTCGTGCTCGTCTCCACTGACGGGCGCGAGCGGATCATCACTGCCAGGACACTTGCCGCGTAGCCGCTGGCAGCGGGGCGGCACGCGGCTTGCAGACCCTCAGGCCCTTGCGACGGCGGCCGCGTGCTCGCGCTGCGCCGCCGCGATCAGCTCGCGTACCGCGTCCTCCTCACCGGCGCGCAGCAGCGCCACCGGATCGGGCTCGCCGTTGACGATCCCCTCGAAGAACTCCTTGCGGTCCTGGTAGGTGGGCAGCGTGCCCTTTGCCCACCCACGCACCTCGTTGAGCAGCACCGCCAGGCGCGCGTAGGGCTCGCCGAACTGGGCTTCGATCTCACGCTTCATACGCTTGGCAAGCGCCGGCGAGGCGCCCGCGGTGGAGATCGCAATCGCCAGCGGGCCGCTGCGCACGATCGCAGGGAGGATGAAGTTGCACAGCGGCGGCACGTCGACCACGTTGACGAGCATCGCGCGGCGCTCGGCGTCGTCGTAGACGGCGATGTTCACGTCGGTGTCGTCGGTCGCGGCGATCGCCATGAACACGCCCTCCAGGTCCGCGGGCCCGGCGTAGGCGCGGCGCTCCCAGCGGATCGATCCCTCGCGCGCGTGCTCCTCTAGCGCCGGCACCGCATCGGGCGCGATCAGCGTCACCTCGCCGTCGCACGCGAGCAGCCCCTCGGCCTTCTCCAGCCCGATCTCGCCGCCGCCCACGACCAGGCAGCGCCGTCCCTTCAGCTTCAGGCAGGCGATGTAGAAGGGGGTGTCGAGCATGTCGCGCACGCAGCTCTGGTCGCAGATCCCTCTGCGCAGCTGGCACACGCACTCCTTGCCGGCGTAGGCCTGGGCGGGCATACCTACAGGTTACGGCGTCCGAGCGCGCGCACCAGCACCCGCGCGAGCGCCGGCCCGCCTTGGCGCCAGGCGCGCTCGCGGTCTGCGTCGCGCGCCGAGCGCAGCCGCGCCACGGCGCGCGCGGCGCCCATCTGGGCGTTGTCGTAGGGCGGCCACCACAGTCCGCGCATGCGCGGGGGGTCCCAGGTGACGAGCTTCTCCTGCGCGCAGCCGCGCAGCCCCGTCTCGCCGAGTGTGCGCCCCAGGCCGCCGCCCGCCGCCGCGCCCCACGGGCCGCGCGAGACCGCCGGGCCGGGGAGGTGATCGTTGAGCCACACCATCCCCGCTTTCAAATCGCGCGCGATGCGCAGGCCGTGGTAGCGGTCGGCTGTCCACACCGACGCGCCGAGGCTGTAGTCGCTGTCGTTGGCGAGCGCGATCGCCTGCGCGGAGTCCTCGACGCTCATCACCGCCAGCACTGGGCCGTCGAGGGGCTCGTGCATCACGCGCATCGCATGCGTGACGCCCGTCAGCACCGTGGGGGCATAGAAGGCACCGGTACAGCCCTCGGGCTGCACCGCGAGCGGGCCCCCGCATAGCACCTGCGCGCCCTGCGCGACCGCCTCGTCGACAAGCTCGCGCACGTGCTCCAGGCGCCGCTGGGAGGCCAGTGGTCCCACACGCGTGCCTGCTCGTGCCGGGTCGCCCACGCTCATCGACCGCGCGCCTTCGACCAGGCCGTCGACGAAGCGCCCGTACGCCTCGCGCTCGACGTACACACGCTCCACCGAACCCCGCGCCTGTCCCGCGGCGGCACAGCCGGCCCACAGTGCGCCCTCCACCGCACGCGGCACGTTCGCGTCGGCGAGCACGAGCATCGCGTCCTTGCCCCCCAGCTCGACGGTCACCTCCTTGTCCTGGCTCACGCACGCGCGCGCCACCGCGCGCCCCGTGGCGGGCGAGCCGGTGAACAGCACCTTGTCGCACTGCGCCCGTGCGAGCGCCACGCCAACCTGCGCGCCGCCGTGCACCAAGCGCACAAGCCCCTCGGGCAGGTCGGCGCGCGCCAGCACCCGTGCGATCCGCTCGCCAGCCAGGCACGCGCGGCGCGCCGGCTTGAACGCGACGCCGTTGCCCGCGAGCAGCGCGCCGGCGATCTGCGCGAGCGGCTGCGCGAACGGTGCGCTGCCCGCGCCAATCACCCCCACCACGCCATAGGGCTCGTGCACGATGCGCGCGCGCTTGGTCGGCCCCAGCGAGCGGTGTACGCCCACGCGCTGGCGGCCCAGGATCGAGCCGCCCTCCTCGGCCATCCAGATCAGCGCGTCGATCGCCGGCAGCAGCTCCAACGTCAGCACCTCTGCGCGCGGTCGTCCCTGCTCGCGCCCGAGCAGCTCGGTCAGCTCGTCCAGCTCGTCGATCACCGCCTGCGCGACGCGGCGCATGTAGCGCGCGCGGTCCTCCACGCGCAGCAGCGCCCACAACGGCTGCACCTTCGCGACCTCGGCGATCACCTGCTCGATGTCCTCGGGCGCCGTTGCGGCGACCTCGCCGAGGCGCGCCCCCGTCGCCGGATCGCGCGCGGTGACGGTCGCGCTCGCCGGCTGGGCGCTCTGGCTGGAAGCGGTCTGCGCAGTGCTCACCGGTTCGATTATCGCGCCATGCGGGGCGGCCTGGCGATTTTCCGCCTGCGACAGCTCGACTTTGGTCTGGCGGCAGGCCGATTTCCCTGAGCCCCGGGGGCGGCGAGCGCTCCTGTTTTGCGCTTCGCGGCCCCCGCGGACCCCCTTGTGGGGTCCTTTTCCTGTCGTTACTTCCCCCGTTTCGCGCGCACCTCGGCCAGCCGCCGCGCGAGCTCGGCCTCCGCCTCCTCGGGCGTGTAGAAGAGCTCGCCGACGACCTTCTCCGGCAGCAGCTCCTGCGGGGATGTGTGCCCGGGATGGGCGTGCGGGTTGTCGTAGCCGCCGACCTCCTGTCCCGGACGCGCGCCCGGACGCAGCCAGCCGGGGGGCTGGGCCGCGCCGTGGTCGCGCACGTGCTGCTGGGCGGCGCTCAACGCGCGGCCCGCCGCGTCGGACTTCGGCGCCAGCGACAGGTAGATCGCCGCCTGCGCAAGCGCGTAGCGGGCCTCGGGCAGCCCCACGTGCTCCACGGCCTGCGCCGCCGCCGTCGCGACGGAGAGGGCCGCAGGGTCGGCATTGCCGATGTCCTCACTCGCGAGGATCACCATCCGCCGCACGATGAAGCGGGGGTCCTCGCCGCCCTCGAGCATCACTGCGAGGTAGTACAGCGACGCGTCGGGGTCCGACCCGCGCGTGGCCTTGATCCAGGCGGAGATGTAGTCGTAGTGACGGTCGCCCTTGCGGTCGTAGAGCACGGCGCGCCGCTGCAGGGCGTCCTCGATGCGCTCCACGCCCACGCTCTTCTCGCCCAACTCGCGTGCGGTCGCGATCGCCAGCTCCAGCGCGTTCAGCGCCGTGCGCGCGTCGCCCTCCGCGCGGGCGGCCAGGAATTCGATCGCTCCGTCCTCGACCGCGATGCCCTGCTCCTGCTCGTGCTCGACCGCGCGGCGCAATACGCGTTCAACATCCTGCGCCGAGAGTGCCTGCAGCGCATAGATCCGCATGCGCGAGAGCAGCGCGCCGTTGACCTCGAACGCCGGGTTCTCGGTTGTCGCGCCGATCAGCGTCACGAGCCCCTCCTCGACCGCGGGCAAGAGCGCGTCCTGCTGGGCCTTATTGAAGCGGTGACCATCCGTTACTATGGAGGTTGTCGTGGACCCATACATTCGTGTTTCAAGAGTGGCCGGTCGGAAGGGGGAGAGCTTCCAGTCGCCGGAGAAGCAGAGGGACGAAATCTCGGCGTGGGCGAAACTGCGCAACGTCGAGGTCGGGCAGACGTTCGAGGATCTGGACGTGTCCGGCGCGAAGGCTTCCCGGCCGGGGTTGGACGCTGCGATGGCGCGCGTCGAGAACGGCGAATCGGACGGCATCGTGGTTGCGAAGCTCAGCCGGTTCGGGCGCAGCGTGCCGGACGGCTTGAAGCTCGTCAAGCGCATACACGACGCGGGCGGGAAGTTCGCGGCCATAGACCTCGGGATAGACCCTACGACCAGCACCGGCAAGCTGGTGCTGACCTTCTTCCTGGCGCTGGCAGAGTGGGAACACGAACGGCAGACGGAGGAATGGGCGGGCGTGCGTGAACGCGCGCACGATGACGGGGCGTACCTAGCCCCCGCTCCCACCGGCTACACCAAGACGAAGCGCTCCAAGCTCAAGCGCGATCCCAAGACGTGGAGGTTCGTCCGTGAGGCTTTCAGGATGCGCGGCAAGGGTGCGACGCTGGCCGCGACCGCGGACTACCTCCGCGACAACGGCGTGAAGATGTCGAGGTCGGGCCTCCGGGTGCTCATCCACAACCGGGCGTATCTCGGCGAGGCGAAGGGACGCGCCGAATCCCACGATGCCATCGTGACCCAGGACGAATGGGACGCTGCGCAGATGCCGCACGGTGGCGGAAGGCCGATCCACGACGGCAGCATCGCGGCACAGGGGATGCTGACCCGGATCATCACCTGCGCCGGCTGCGGCCAGAGGATCAGCGTGGGAGGGTCGAGGGAACGCAAAGACGGCACCAAGCCGGGCCGGTACTTCTGCCGCGCGTACTCGACGGCCGGTCGGTGTCCCTCACCGGCAGCCGGGATGGTGGCGCTCGTTGACGACTACGTGAGGGAGTGCATCACGACCGCGCTTGTGGACGGCACCCTGAAGGCGACGGCCGACGCGATCAGGAGGTACAACCGGGCGCGCGATGCCGTGGATGAGGCGCAGCGGGCGGTCGATGAGGTCGTGGAGAACAGCACGCGCTTGACGGCCAGCCTCGGCGT
This sequence comes from uncultured Solirubrobacterales bacterium, assembly GCA_963723045.1. Taxonomy (GTDB): domain Bacteria; phylum Actinomycetota; class Thermoleophilia; order Solirubrobacterales; family Solirubrobacteraceae; genus Palsa-744. The sequence continues at coordinate 2,263,771 of CAVROU010000002.1, forward strand.
CGAGGGATACGCGAAGGTGGCGGACGACCACCGGGCCGTCCTCGACTCGATGAAGCGGGCGCTTGCGGGAATCCCCCGCCCGGAGACGGCCGTGGAGCCGGACAGCCTTCTGTGGGACAAGTGGGACATCGAGGATGAACGCGCCTTCGCGCGCCAGGTCATCAGCGAGGTCCAGATCCGGCGCGGGGGCAAGGGAGGCTCGGCCCTGCCGATCGAGCAGCGCGTGGCGATCAGGTGGGCCGGTCACGACGACTTCGACACCACCGTCCACGCACGCGGCGCTGAGGCGCGCGAGACGGCGCGGAGACTACGCACTGCCTAGTTGATCGACTACATCGAGGGATCGTCGCTCGGACGATTCTCGCACGGCTCAGACGGGCGCGATCACCCTCAAGATCAGCTCCACGAAGCCGAAGTCGATGGCGAGCAGCGAGCCGAGGAAGAACACGGCTTCGTGGGCTTCGCTGGAGTTGATCCAGTCCAGAGGGTGACGGCGGACCCTCCTTGAGCTTTCGGCCCTATCTGCGGCCCGTCTGTGCGTCGTGGCGAGGGACGCTGATTCCATAAGGCGGAACGGTAGCAAAGAAGCCGCCCGATGGAGCCGTCCTGTGGGGATGAGGCTCAACACCGGACGGCATCCAGCGCGCCAGGGCGTGCGCGTCGCATCGTACCAGTACGAGGTCCACGATTTGAGGTTTTGGCCCTTGAGCCTTTGGCCGTACTCTCGGATCATCCCGGCATGGCCGTGAACGATGACGCCCGGATCTTCGGTGAGAACCTTCGCCGCGAGCGGCTGCGGCTCGATCTGTCCCAGGAAGCGCTCGGCTTCCTCTGCGAACTCAACACGTCCGAGGTCAGCCGACTGGAGCTTGCGCGGCGCGATCCCAGGCTCGCCACGATCATCAAGCTGGCACGCGCACTTGAGGTCCGGCCTTCGCGCCTTCTCGACGGCATCCAGTAGGCGCATTTATACCTAGCTGGAACCGACTCGAGTCCTCGATGGACCGTTCCGAAGCGCCCCACGGGATACAACGGAACTACATAGGTTCCTTGGTTGGGATCACTCATCTCAGGCGAAGCCGTCCCTAACGGGGCGGCTTCGCTGTGCCTACATAAAGGCCAGATAACGGCGGATATAATGTTCACGCGATGATAAATACAACCAAGGATCAAGAACGGATCGAGGTAGACGTAAGCAGGCCCGATCTGCTCCACGAGCACGCGGACGAAGCGGTCGCGGCCCTGGCAGCGCGGAACGATCCGACGTTCCCTCGGATCATGGTGCGCGGCAACGAACTGATCCGGCGGACGGAGCGCGGAGAGCTTGAGGCGTTCACGAAAGCCAGCCTGCGCGACGAGCTATCCCGCATCATCATCTTCTGCACGACGGGCAAGGAGGGCGAGCGCGTCGCGGTCAAGGTGCCCTCCGACGTGGTGGACACGATCCTGTCGCGCGACTCAAGCGAGTACGCAGGGATAGCGCGCGTGGATCGGGTCATCGACGTTCCGGTGCTCGGCTCCGATGGCCGGCTCATCGACACCCCCGGACACCACCCCGGATCGCGCGTGCTGTACGTCCCGGACCCTGAGCTTGACCTTCCGGCGACGGTCGGCGCGATCGGCACGCATGAGGACGTGTGGTACGCGCGGGATCTGCTGATGGATGAACTGCTCGGGGACTTCGGCTTCGAGGATGAGGCGTCGAAGGCCAACGCCCTCGCGCTCCTGATCCTTCCGTTCGTGCGCGAGTACATCGGGGACCACCCGACGCCGATGCACCTTGTGACCGCGCCGGAAGTCGGCTCGGGGAAGACCCTGCTTGCGCGGACGGCGCTGGTCCCCGGCTGCGGCGTGGTCGATCTGATGGCGAACGTGGACGACGAGGACGAGATGCGGAAGCGGATCACGTCGTCTCTGCTCGCGGGCCGCCAGGCGGTCGTGCTCGACAACATCAATGACATCGCAAGCGGCGTCCTCGCGGGCGCGATCACGACGGGCCGATGGGCCGACCGCAAACTCGGCGAAAGCCGCGAGGTGCGGCTCTCCGTCCGCAACGTGTGGGTGGCCACGGGCAACAACGTCGGCCTGACGAGCGAGCACAACCGGCGCGCTGTGCCGATCATCCTCGACCCCGGCGACGTGCGGCCGTCGGATCGACCCAAGCAGGCGTTCCGGCACGCGAACCTTGAGGCGTGGGCGCGCGACAACCGGGGCAAGCTGGTGGACGCTGCGCTGACGCTGGTCCGCAACTGGCAGGACGGGACCGTGCTCAGCGACGGGTCGGTCGTGCCCCAGGCTGCGGAGCGCACGCTCGGGTCGTTCGAGCGGTGGGCCGAGGTCGTCGGGGGCATCCTCGCGGCATCGGGCGTCAAGGGGTTCCTCGGGAACAGGGACAAGCTGACGGCGATGAGCAGCGACGAGCGCGAGGTCGCGCAGTGGTTCGAGGCGTGGCGCCAGCTACAGCGCGGCCCTGTGTCCCTTGAGGAACTGACCGACCTCTGCACAGCGCCAAGCGGACCCCTGTACGACGCGCTGCCGGAACACATGCGCGCCAGCCGAAGCGACGTGAAGAAGCAGCTTCAGTTCTGGCTCCGTGCGAACAAGGGCGCGAAGTACGGCGCGCTGAAGCTCGTCAAGCAGGACGGCCGACCGAACAGGTGGGACGTGACTGCACTATGAGCGCGAAACTGCACTATGACTGCACTATCAAAACTGGTGATAGTGCAAGCCGTTTTCCCAGGCTGAGATTGACGATTCGTGAAACTGCTGTACTACTGCACTATGTTTTGCTGTCTCAGTTGACAGGTTCAATTTTCTCTAATACGGTCGAGCACGCGAGACGGGGCGTTTCGACTCATAGTGCAGTAGTACAGCGATTCTTCGTTTGGGCTGCAAACGCTAGGCGAATGGGCTGCACTATGGGCCTCCGGGATAGTGCAGTCATAGTGCAGTTGTCCCGTTTCTTGTGTGTACCCAACGCGCGCGCGCGAGCGGAGGTCAGTCATGGGTAAGCCACGTCCCGGATTCACGGTATGGGCCGAGCGCCGCATCGCGCCGGACGAGAAAGAGGCGCGCGACCTTGACATGCTGCGCGCTCTCGGACAGTGTAAGACGTGGGAATACGCCGACCACATGGGCGTGTCGGAGCAGACAGCCAAGAACCGGCTCAGGAAGCTCTACGAAGCGGGCCACGCTCACAGGTACAAGGAGCGCGGGCAGATCGGCTGGACATACGTCATGGTCATTCGGCCGGGGGAGACGGTCAAGTGATCGCTTTTCTTGGTCCCAATGTTCACAAAGACGAGAGGGTCAGTGATGATCGAACAGGCAGCACCGGAAGAAGCCGTGCAACTGGCGAGGGCGGCAGAGGATGAGCAGGCCGCTAACAGAAGCACCGGAGAGGGACGGACGGACCTACGATGCGGCGTGGCGCCGTCGTCGGGCGAGGTACGCGCGGAAGGTGGGGAACAGGTGCGAGGACTGCGGCGCGAGCGGACGGCTTGAACTGCATCACATCGACCCGCTTGGCGATGACTCCGACAATAACCTCCGGCTCCTGTGCCCGGTCCACCACCGAGTGCAGGAGATGGAGCGGACGGTGAGCATCAACGTGATGAAGGTGACGCTGGCTGATGCGCTGGTGATGGTCCGCGAGAAGTACGCCACGTTCCCCGGAGCGCGGGGAGGATCAGTCCGATGCTGAGCGCCGTCGATCTCGAACAAATGTCCAGAACGGTTGCATATCAAACTTTGATACGCATACGCGCTTGCGCGCTGGTGTTGTTCACCATCGGTTCACGAAAGCGTGACAGCGACGGGCGGGGCACCCTTCGTCGTGTGCGGAGGTCGATCAAGGTGAGTACACCGGAAAACCAGAGACGAACTGGCCGTGACCTTTTTTCTGGGCACCTGCCCAGGCAGAGCCGGGATTCGTCATGAGCACCTGCCCCATCCCGAAGACCCGGAAGTGGAGCAAGCGGTCACGCGAGACGTGGGCCGGTTGGTGGGCCAATCCTGTGTCGCAGCAGTGGCAGAGCGACCACATCGCGGCTGCGGAACGCCTCATCGAGCAGATCAATGACGTTGAGGGTCTTGTCCACCAGCGCGAGCGCCGGTTGCAGGAACGCGACATCAAGCAGCAGGAGCGCGTTCTCGGGCTCAGGGTGCCGCTCAAGGTGGAGGCCGACGTGCCGGAGCCGGAGCCCCCGCAGCCACGGGACATAGAGCTTCGCGTGCCGGACCTCGACCTTCTCTACACGGGCGAGGATGCCGTGTTCATCCATCCTCCGCGTGAGGTCTTGGAGAGCGCGCCATCGCTGGGCGCTCAGGTCGTGCAGCACATAGAAAGGTGGTACGTCTTCGGGCCGGGTGCGCTGCGGGGGCAGCCTGCGCGCGTGTCGGACGAGCAGCTTGCGCTCGTCCATGCGATCTATGCCCTTCAACCGGACGGCTCGCGCATGTTCGATGAAGTGGACCTCTGCTGGCGCAAGGGCACGGCCAAGAGCACGCTTGCGGGGTGGCTCCTGCTTGCAGAGCTTGACCCGGACGCGCCGGTTCGCGGGCTCGACGGGCATCCGGTGGTGGACCCATACATTCCGCTGCTGGCGTTCACGGAGGATCAGGCCGCGTCGGTGACGTTCAGGACCGTGCTGGCCGTGGCGAAGGGTTCACTCAACAGCCACAGATTCAGGATCACGGACAACTGGATCGCGCGAGCCGACGACACCGGCCGGTTGGAACCTGTGTCCGGCTCACCAAGCGCGCGTGACGGAGCGATCAACACGTCCTGTCAGTGCATGGACGAAGGGCACCGGCTGGTGTCCGACCGTCTGCACGAAGCGCTGTCCGTCATGGCCGAGAACCGGATGAAGACGGCGGACTCATGGCAGCTTTGCACGACAACAGCTTGGGAGAGCGCGGCGGGATCGTATGCGGAAGTGGAGGACGAACGGGCACGCGGCGGGAGAGCGCACCGGCTCCTCTACGTCTTCCGTGGCGCGGACCCGGCGCGTTGGGACTTGACGACGGAGGAGGGCGCGGCCGGTGCGCTGGCCGAAGCGTCACCACCGGGCACGCCACCGGGCCACGGAGTCCTTGAGCGCTGGCGGACGGTGGTGGATGACGCGAAGAAGCTGAGGTACTGGGCGCGCGTGTGGTGCAACATTCCCAGCGAGGGCGAGGCGTCGATGGATCGACCGGCCTTCCCGGACGGGCTGCTCGAATCGACTCCAGCGGTCAGCGCGAAAACTCCCGTGGCGCTCGGTCTTGCGCGCGAGGGCAACGGCGGCGTGATCGCGGCGACGATGCTCGGTAGCTCGGCGGGGTGGATCGTGGGGAGGTACAGCACGGTCGCTGAACTTGAGCGCCAGCTTCGGTCGATCATCACGGCGACTCCGAGGCCGCGCCGGTTCACGGTCGAGGCCGTGCAGCTCAACCGTGGCCGGTGGCTGCCGAACGCGAACAGGTGGGCTGGGGATCGTGACCTCAACCGTGGGAAGAAACTGCTCGAACACAAGCCGCGTGAGGAGCCGGAGATTGTCGCGCGCTACCTCGAAGCGGGTCCGCGCGTGTGGTGCCCGGATGACAGCGCACGGGAACGTCTCCTGTCTGCGCGTGTCGTGGACCTTGAGGACGAGAAGATCGCCGTCACATCGGCGTCGGCGGACTTCTGGGCGCTGGCCTTCTCGTATGACGCCGCGCAGACGTGCGTCCGCAGCGGAAAGCTCAAGACCGGAGAGGTCGTGATGTTCTGATGAGCGAGCCCCTTACGCCCGTCGAGGAGAACGACGACGAATGGATCACGCGGCCCAAAGCCGACGGGATCGCGGTCACGCTCACGCGCAAGCAGTGGCGCGAGCGTGACGACGCAGCAGAGCGGGGCGAGGAGCCCCCAGGAGCCAGGCGCGGACGCGACTGGCAGATCTACTAGGAGGCGCAGTGAGCGAACGATTCTTCGAACCCAAAACACGCAACAAGAGTCAGCAAGACATCAGCGGCCCGAACCCGATCGGCTACACGATCAAAGGAGCCAGCGCCTACCCCGGATCGGCGGTCTCCTGGAACGAAGGTGCATCCACACCTCAGAAGCAGATCGAAGGTGTCGGCTTCGTAGGCACCAGGCAACCCCCAGCGGAAGGCTGAACATGACCGGATTTTTCGAACCCAAAGAAAAGAACAAGGACCAGCAGGACGCGAGCGGCCTCGGCTTCACGGCTGCGACGACGGACCCCAACCCCATCGTCAACACCGTCAAAGGTGGCAGCGCGAACCCCGGCTCGGCCATCGCGGGCACGGCGACGAGGGCGCAGGCCGGGAACGTCAGCAGCGAAGGCAGCGTGAGCCCCGGCTTCGTCGGCACACGAACCATCCCAGGAACCCAGTCCTAAAGGAGACAGACATGGGAAACCCCCTGAGCAACCCAACACCAAGCAGCAGCAAGAGCGCCTACCCCGGAGGCGTCGGAACGTCGCGCAAAGTCGCCGGTAGCAAGACACGGCACGACGGATCACGGATGAACCACGGCGGTCCCGGTGAGACCGGCAGCAGGGGCGGACTCCCGCTCGGCCAGCAGGCATCGCCGGGACGCCAGGGCCTTCCGCCAAGCACCAGCACCGATCCTGCCCGGCGTGGGCAGCCCCCGGCCTGATGAGCACGTTCCAGCAGCTACAGGCGAAGTACGACCGGCCGGGAAGCGAGGGACTGCGCGCGGAGCGTGAGGCGATGTCGGAGATGATCCGCGCCGGTCGTCCACGGCCGCGCTCGCAGACGGAGGTCGATCTGGAGCGCCACGACAGGGACCTCTCGGCGAGGGAAGCCGACCTCACGGAGCGGAAAGCCGGTCTGGATCAGGGCTCACGCGGCGCAGGGAACGCGCCGGAGCCGAAAGCCGACATCAACGACCTCATCAGGGGGATGCGCAATGGGAGCGAGTGATACGGAGGAATTGATGCCGGTGATCGACTTCACGAAGATCGACGCGCTGGAGGTCGCCTACAGGGACGCGCTGAGGGCGCGCGGGGAGGCCGAGACGGCCTACACGTCGGCGCAGCGCATCGACACGCACGAAGCGGCGAAGGCGCTCAGGGAGGGCAGGACAGCCCCGGCACCGAAAGCCAGCCCGAAGAAGCTGGACGAGGCGACCCGGAACGTCGAGGTCGCACGCGAGGCGCTGGCCCAGGAGAAAGCGGAGTTCATCGAGGGCATCGAAGCGTGCAGGGACGACCTCGGCGCGCAGCTCGCGCAGCGGATGGACCGCGAACAGGCTGGCGCCCTTCGCATGATCGACGCCGCCGAGCTGTGCCTCACGCATCTGGCGGAGGAACACGCCGCGAAGGACTGGCTGGCCGATCCGTCGCGCCGGGTGGGGACGCGGCGCATCCCAGGCGCGAAGGAGCTCAAGGCGCTGCGCGAGGTGATAGCTGCGGGGGACGGCGGAGCGTCCTACAAGGAGCGGCAGAACAAAGCCGTGGACGAGTGGACCGCCATCGTGGAGCGCGCGAAGGCGACGGTGCCCCACGACAGGCGCGTGCCGGTCTTCGACAGCAACCTCGGCCACAGCACCGTGCCCGCGATCGACGCGGCCATCGAAGCCGAGGTCGCCAGGATGCAGGAGGCGGGCGAGCCCCTCCCCGAGTCGATCCCCAAGAAGTGGTGCCAGAAGCTCCACATCGGGCGGTGGGCGAAGCCGGGCGCGGTCCCTGGACTGACGCCCCAGCAGAAGGCGGCAGCGTGAAGGTCTACCCCACCACGGGCAAGGACGCGCCCAAGCCCGTGCCGGTCGTCACGCACGCCGTCGTACCGACGAAGGAGAGCGACGCGGTAGTCAAGGCGAAGATCAAATGAGCTTCCCGGCGCTAGGCCAGCGCCAGCCGCGTGTGTCCTGGTGGCCGCGCGGAAGGAAGGACGAGAGGCCGAGCGGGTTCTTGCTGAATGTGGCCCGCAACGCCACGGACGGCCGGGTAGAGCCAAGCTGAACCGGAAGCGCTCCCCGGCCGTCCACTCTCGGCTTCATCATAAGTTTGGTGGACATCGTGACGAACCTTTGATATTTGTCGAACAACGAACATACGTTCGACCGAGAAAGGAACCTCACCATGAGCACGAAGACGGCAGGCGGACCCCACCCACGGCTGACGCACGAGTGGCCCTCGAAGTCCGGGAAGGACGTTGCAGTCGGCGCGAAGGTCAAGACCAAGGACGGAACGGCGCTGACAATCTTGGGACGATGGACCAAGAAGACCAAGGACGGCAACGTGCCTATGGTCACGGGCACCACGGCGGACGGCGCGCGCAAGTCGTCACCGGCCGCTGAGGTCACGCTTACGAAGTAGCGAGACTTGCAAGATTGAAGTCACGGGCGGCTGAGGCCGCCTGTGGTGTGTTCGGGGAAGAATCGAGTCCTACGGCATCCTGGCATTGTTACGGTTGAGCACCGCTTGTTGAAGCGGTGGATCTCGTCGAGGAAGAACACCGTCTCCGCGCCGCTCGTGGCGTGGCGGTGCGCCGCGCGCTCCAGCACCGCGCGCACCTCCGCGCGTCCGGCCTGTACGGCGCTCAGCTCCTCGAACACCGCCTGCGAGTGCTCGGCGAGGATGCGCGCCAGCGTGGTCTTGCCGCTGCCGGGCGGCCCGTAGAGGACCATCGAGTGCGCCTTGCCCTGCTCCAGCGCCGTGCGCAGCGCCGAGCCGGGCGCGAGCAGGTGTCCCTGGCCGACGAACTCCTCCAGCGCGCTCGGGCGGATGCGCGCCGCGAGGGGGCGGCTGTCGGCGCCGGTGTGCTGCCCGTTTGCGCTCCCGCGCCGGCTGTTGCTCTCTCGCGCGCGCGTGTCGGAGGCGCGGCGGGCGTCCTCTTCCGCCGGGTCGGGCTCGAACAGCGTGTCTCCGGGTGGGTCAATCATTCGTCCAGTCGCCTTGCCTTAAGCGGTTTTATCCGGATTGTCCAAAAGAAGGATCTGCCGAAACGGCACGGAATACCGCATCGGGCGAATTACTGGGACTCGCCCGCCCTGCCGTGCTCGCAGTCAGTCCACACCGAAACCGTACTGCCTCTCAAGGAGGAGTCCACGTGTATAAGCGCTCTCGCCCGCTGGGTCTGCTCACGCCGCTGCTTACCCTGCTGTCCGCATCGACGGTTGCCCTTGGCTTGGGCGCGTGCGGTTCCTCGTCCTCCTCCACCAACTCCGCCGACACCGCAGCGCTCACCGCCAAGAGCCCTACCGTCACCGTATTGATGGGCACCCCGCCCGACTCGCTCGACCCCGCGCTCGGCGCGAGCACCCAGTCCTATGAGGCCACGTGGCTCGTCTACACGGGCCTCGTCACCTATGCGCACGCCTCGGGCAGCGCGGGTGCCGTGCTGATCCCTGGCCTCGCCGCGGCGCTGCCGAGCATCTCCCCGAGCGGCACTACCTACACCTTCACCCTGCGCAAGGGCCTTCACTACTCAAACGGCGAGTCCGTGCGCGCCGCGGATTTCGCGCACACGATCGAGCGCGCGATCAAGCTGGGTTGGGGTAACAAGCAGTTCCTCACCTCCAATATCGTCGGCGCCGAAGCGTATGACCAGGGCAAGGCGCCCACGATCTCCGGCATCTCCTCCAGCGAATCCACGGGCTCGATCACGGTCAAGCTCGTTGCGCCGTTCGGGCCGTTCCTCAACGTGCTCGCCTTCCCCGCTGCGGGGCTCGTGCCGAGCTCGACGCCGCTCACCCCGCAGCCCAACGACCCGCCCCCGGGCGTCGGGCCGTACAAGATCACGAACGTCGTGCCCAACCAGTCCTTTGCGATGGTCGCCAACCCGCAGTGGGCCGCGCAGGCGATCCCCGGCATGCCCTCGGGCCACGTCAACGTGAACGTGAAGATCGTCAGCGACCCCTCCTCCGAGGCCGAGCAGGTGCTGAACAACAGCGCCGACGTGTTCGACTACAACGACGTCGTCCCCGGCGCGCTGCAGCCGCAGATCCAGGCCAAGGCCTCCTCGCGCTACGCGCAGGAGCCGACGGTCTCCACGGAGTTCTTCTTCCTCAACACGAAGGCCAAGCCGTTCAGCAGCCAGCTGGCGCGCGAGGCCGTCAACTACGCGCTCGACCGCCCCGCGGTGCAGCGCCTGGACGGCGGCATGCTCACCCCCGCGTGTTACCTGTTGCCGCTGGGGATGCCCGGGCACCCGACCGCACCGTGCCCCTACGGGCAACCGAACGAAGCGGCCACCGCCGCGAACGTGGCGAAGGCCAAGGAACTGATCGTCCAGTCAGGCATGGCGGGCACCGCCGTGACAGTGTGGAGCGAGAACCGCCCGCCGCACAAGGAATTCGCCGACTACTACACCTCGATGCTGAACGAGATCGGGCTCAAGGCCACCGAGAAGGTCGTCGCCGCGGCGGCCTATCCGGCGACGATCGGCAACATCAAGAACGTCAACCCGCAGACCGGCTGGATCGCCTTCAGCCAGGACTTCCCTAACCCGATCGACTTCTACCAGCTGCTGTCCGCCGAATCGATCTCGCCCACCGAAAACCACAACCTCAGTCAGGTCAACGACCCGCACATCCAGAGTGAACTCGCGGCGCTCGGGCCGGTGCCCTCCTCGAAGCTCGAAACGGTCACGAGCCGCTGGCAGGCGCTCGACGAATACACCGCGCAGAAGGCCTATCTGGCGGTGCTCGGCTACGACGACGCGCCGAAGTTCACCGCGGAACGGATCAACTTCCCCGCGCTCGTCTTTCACCCGGTGTATGGCAACGACTGGAGCACGCTGCAGCTGAAATGAGCAGCCATCGGGCCCATGGCGGGTAGCGCCCTGGCGGCGCCTGGCGCGCAGCCGCGTCCGCGCTGGCCTTCGGCGGGCTGTTCCTGGCGGTTGTGGTGCTGTGCCTGCTGGCGCCGGTGTACGCGCACGACATCGCGCACACACGGGCCCCGACGAGAACCACATCACCGAAGTCATCCACGTGGGCGGCAAGACCGAGGAAGTGGTCTCGCCCACGGGCGTGCCGATCGGGCCGACATGGCACTCGCGCTTCTTCCTGGGCGCGGACGCCAACGGCCGCGACGTGGCCGTGCGGCTGCTGTACGGGGGGCGCAACTCGCTTGAGATCGGCGCGCTGGCGACGCTGATCACGATGCTGCTGGCGGTGCTGATCGGCACCGCGCCGGCTATTTTCGCGGGCTGACCGACGGCGTGCTCTCGCGCCTGCTCGACGTGGTGTGGGCGTTCCCGCCGGTGCTGCTCGGGGTCGCGCTCGGCGTGGCACTGGCCGTTGGCGGTCTGAACCTCGGGGTCGTGACGCTCTCGGGCGGCTCGCTGCTGTTGCCGGCGGCGATCATCGGCGTAGTGGCCGTGCCCTACGTTGCGCGACCGCTGCGCGGGCAGGTGCTGAGCTGCGCGAGCGCGAGTTCGTCGACGCCGCGCGTGTGCAGGGGCGCGGACACGTGCGCATCCTCTCGAGGAGATCCTGCCCAACCTGACCTCGACGATCGTCGTGTTCGTGCCGCTGATCCTCGCCAACGCGATCCTGTTCGAGGCGGCGCTCTCCTACCTGGGGGTGGGCGTGCAGGACCCCGACCCCTCGTGGGGCACGATGCTCGCCGAAGGCATCCGCCTGACGCCGGGCGCGATCCACCTCGTGCTGGCCCCCGGCCTGATGCTTGTCGTGGCGGTGCTCGGCGTGAACGTGTTCGGCGACGGCCTGCGCGACGCGCTGGATCCGCGCGCGCGGGGCGCCGCGGTGGGCCGCTCGCTGATGCGCCTGCCGGCGGAGACTTCGCTGCCCGTCGAGGCGCCCTGATGGCCTGCCTCCTCGCGCCGACAGCCACAAGAACCAGCTCGCGATTTGCCGCTCGCGGCGTGGCGGAGGTGTTGTGATGGCCCGCTTCCTCGCACGCCGCCTGGTGGGCATGGTCGCGGTGCTGTTCGCGATCTCGCTCATGACCTTCTTGATCTTCCAGGTGATCCCCAACGGCGACCCCGCGCTGCGCATGGCCGGGCGCCTTGCGACGCCCCAGCAGGTGCAGGACGTGCGCCGCCAGTGGGGCTTCGACAAGCCCGTGTACGTGCAGTACGTCGACGACAATGGAAAAGGTGCTCGACGGCTCGGTCGTGTCCTACTCGCAGCAGATCAACGTCGAGCACGAGATCGTGCAGAGTCTCCCGCCGACCCTCTCGCTTGCGCTGGGGGCCGGCGCGATCTGGCTGCTGTTCGGGGTGGCGTTCGGCGTGCTGAGCGCGGTGCACGCCGGGCGCTCGCTCGACCGCGGCCTGACGGTGCTCGCGCTGCTAGGCGTATCCACGCCCGCGTTCTTCCTGGGCGCCGTGCTGCTCTACTACCAGGCTACAGTGGAACGTGCTGCCGCTCGGCGGCTACGTGCCGCTGACGAGCGACCCGTGGGGCTGGTTCACACACATGCTGATGCCCTGGCTCGTGCTGTCGGTGAGCTTCATCGGCGTCTATTCGCGCGTGTTGCGCTCGGCGATCCTCGACACGATGGGCGAGGACTACGTGCGCACCGCGCGCGCCAAGGGCCTCTCCGAGCGGCGCGTGATGGTGCGCCACGTGCTGCGCAACTCGCTGATCGGCATCGTCTCGCTGTGGGGCCTCGACCTCGCGGCGGTGATCGGCGGCGGCGCGATCGTGGTCGAGTCGGTGTTCGACCTGCACGGCGTGGGCCAGTACGCGGCCGAATCGATCGGCCGCCTGGACGTGCCGCCGATCCTCGTGGTGACGCTGTTCGTGGCGTTCGCGGTGGTCGTACTGGGGACGGTCGTGGACATCCTCTACGCGGTGCTTGGATCCGCGCATCAGGCTGGCGCGTGAGCGGCGGTCTGCCACCCGAGCCGCCGCGGCCGACCCTTCGTCTCCACCGCGGGTCACGGCGTGCGTCGGGGCGCGGCTGCCGACGTGCGGACCTGCGCGTGTCTTTCGACACCGAAGCGGGCGAGGTGCGCGCCGTGGACGGCGTGTCCTTTGTGTCAAGCGCGGCGAGGCGTGGCGCTCGTGGGGGAGTCGGGATCGGGCAAGTCGGTCACGCGCGATGAGGCTGATCGGCCTGACGCGCCCGCTGGGGGCGCGCACGTCCGGGCGCGGCCGCGCTTCGAGGGCAAGGAGTTGATCGGCGCCGAGCGAGCCGAGCTGCGACGCATGCGCGGGCGGCGCATGGCGATGGTCTTCCAGGACCCGATCAGCTCGCTCAACCCGGTGCAGCGCGTCGGCGGGCAGATCGCCGAGCAGATCCGCGCGCACGACCCGCTCGGCAGGCGGCGCCGTCGCGTGGGCGCGCGCGGTCGAGCTGCTGGAGCGCGTCGGCATCGACCGCGCGCGCGAGCGCGTGCGCGCCTATCCGCACGAGCTCTCCGGCGGGATGCGCCAGCGCGTGATGATCGCGATGGCGCTGTCGTGCGAGCCGGCGCTGCTGATCGCCGACGAGCCCACCACTGCGCTCGACGTCACCACGCAGGCGCAGATCCTCGCGCAGCTGAAGGAGCTACGCGAGCGCACGCGGATGGGCATGCTGCTCGTCACGCACGACCTCGGCGTCGTTGCCGACGTGGCTGACCGCATCCTCGTGATGCACGCCGGGCGGCTGGTCGAGCAGGGCGAGGCCACCGCGATCCTGCATGCCCCCCAGCATCCGTATACGCAGAGCCTGCTCGCGGCCTATGCGCCTCGGGCGCCGCGCGGGCCCCGGGCGCCGGGCGCTCCGCTGCTGGAGGCGCAGGACCTGCGCGTGCGCTTCCACGCCGGTGGCAGAGTCCGCTGGGCGGCGCGCGGCCGCGCGAGCGTGCCGATGGTCGACAAACGCCCGACGGACGTGCACGCGCTCGACGGCGTCTCGCTCACCCTGCACGAGGGCGAAACCCTCGGCGTGGTGGGCGAGTCGGGGGCGGGCAAGACGACGCTGATCCGCTGCCTGCTGCGCCTGCAGGACCCGCAAGGCGGCACGATCGCCTTCCGCGGCGAGGACATCACGACGGCCAAGCGTCGCCAACTGGCCCCCGTGCGCCGCGAGTTGCAGATGGTCTTCCAGGACGCACACGCCTCGCTGAACCCGCGCCGGCGTGTGGAGTGGATCCTGCAGACGGGGCTGCAGCTACGCGGCGTGCCCGCCGCGGACGTGCGCAACCGGGCGGCCGAGCTCTTACAGCGCGTGGGCCTGCGCGCCGAGCACCTCGACCGCTTCCCGCACGAGCTCTCGGGCGGAGAGCGCCAACGCGTGGGCATCGCGCGCGCTCTCTCAAGCGAACCAAAGGTGCTTGTGCTCGACGAGCCGGTGTCCTCGCTCGACGCGACCGTGCGCGCGCAGGTGCTCGACCTGCTCGTCCGGCTGCAGGCAGAGGAAGGCCTGGGCTACCTGCTCGTGACGCACGATCTGCTGGTCGCGCGCGGAGTATGCGACCGCGTCGCCGTGATGCGCGCCGGCCGGGTGGTGGAGCTCGCGCCGACGGAGCAACTGTTTCGGCGCCCCCCGCCACGAGTACACACGCGCTGCTCGCCGCAGGCGCGGCTGGATCGCTGGGCGCGGGGCAGATACGATCGGTGGCGTGAGTGGGCTGACCGAGCGGGCGAGCGAGCTGCTGCAGCGAGCTGCTGCGCTTCGACACGGTCAATCCGCCGGGCAACGAGCGCCCGGCGCAGGAGCATCTCAAGGGCCTGCTGGACGGGGCGGGCTTCGAGTGCGAGCTGCTCGGCGCCGAGCCCGGCAGGCCCAACCTCGTGGCGCGCCTGCGCGGCAGCGAGCCCGGTCCGACCCTTTGCTATCTGGGCCACGTCGACACCGTGCTAGCGGACGCGGGCGAGTGGACGCACGACCCCTGGTCGGGTGACGTCGCCGACGGCTGCATCTGGGGCCGCGGCGCGCTCGACATG